>NZ_NKFE01000005.1:0-2208630 GCF_002223195.1 Burkholderia sp. AU28863
TCCCGATGAAAGCCGCTGCACTGATTGCATTGACCTGCCTCGCGCTGACCGCTTGCGGCGGCGACGACAATCCCTCGCCCGCTTCGTCGGGCGGCTCGGGCACGAGCAACAACGGCGGCAGCGGCGGGACAGGCGGCACGGGTTCGGGCGGAACGGGATCCGGCGGCAGCGGCGGTTCGGGGGGCTCGGGCGGCAGCACGCTGACCTGGCGCTACGAGGCGCAACCTGTCGCGGCCGATCGCGCGAGCTTCCTGACGCTGATCAACAACGAAGGCGCGAAGGGCTATCGCTATCTGGGCGACTACTTCTACGCGGCGGGCAACGGCGGAACGCAGTCGATCTTCGTGAACGACGGCACCGCGCAGACCTACACGTACCAGTTGCAGACGGCGCCGGCCGACATGACGTCCTTCGTTAATGCGGCCAACGCGCAAGGGGCGAGCGGCTATCGCTACGAAGGACCGCTCACGTACGGCGATCTCTATCGCAAGGATGGCGGTTCGTCCGCCACCTACACGTACACGACGACGGGCCTGCCGGCCGACGCGAATGCGTTCCTCACGCAGGCGAACGGCCAGGGCCAGTCGGGCTACTGGCTCCTCGGCCCGATGATGGTGGGCGCCGTGCAGGCGAACGTGTACATGAAGAACAACGCGTCGAACGCGACCTATACGTACGACGCGCTGGCGCCGACGTCGACCGTCGGCGACTTCATCGCACAGGCCAACAGCGAAGGGGCGAAGGGCTATCGCGCGAAGGGCGGGATGGCATTCGGCACGGCGATCTCGTGGATCTACGTGAAGGACCAGACGCAGTCGCCGACCTTCTCGTACCAGTCGGCCGCGATCCAATCGACTGGCGCAAGCTTCGTTCAGCAAGCGAACACGTTCGGCACACAGGGCAGCGCGTATCTGAGCGATCTCGCGCTCGGCTCTCCCACGCCGGTGATGGCGTCGTTCTATTTCACGCCGAAGAACTGCACGGGCTTCCTGTGCACGACGCTGAATCCGCTCACGCAGAACTGAGCGGGCCGGCGCGGCGGAACGGGACTCCGGCGCGCTGCGTCTACCGTGGATGCGTCTTTTCTGCCGCCGGCTTGCCGGCGGTATTTCGTTTGCGCGGCCGCCCGCCGCGAATCGACGACACGACTTGTCCGATCGGACAGGCTCCCGACGTGATCCCGCGATGAACTTTCGTTCAAGTTCAAAATCATCTCTCGATGGTATCGGATTTGTACTAAAAAGATAATGCAAGACTGATTTTCGCAGTGTCGTTTGGCATGATTGGGACATCGCTACCCCGAATGTACCCATCGTGACGCCCGGTCCGGCAGGGAATCTGCCGCATGCCCGCATCCTCGGGCGCCGTCACGTCGAGCCATGCCATACAGCACACTTCAGTCCATCCGCCGCTACCAGAGCATCTCGATGTTCGGGGGCGGCATCGTCGTCACGGTCCTGATCCTGATTGCCTGCGGGCTCGGGATTACGTCGATCGTTTACGGCTATCTGGACGGCGAGCGGCGCAATTTCCTGAATGGTGTCGAAGAAACCGCCGACGAGGTCCAGGTGGCCGAGACGTCGTTCAGGAACGGCGTCACGAATACGCAGCTGATCTGGCGCGAACTCGGCCCGGCGCCGGCGGACGTCACGAAGGCGTTCCTCGATAACGGCCAGCAGCTTGCGATCACCCCGTTTCCGTCGCTCGTGGTCGGCGTGCCGGGCGCAACCGCGCAACGCGACGAGGTCGCGCGTTACCTTGCCCTGTCGTTTCTGCTGTCGCGCATCTGCGCGGCGAGTTCGATCAATCGCGGGCGCACGCTCGAGGGCTACCACTACAGCACGCGAACCGGGATGTTCGGGCTCGTGCCGCACCTGTCGCGCGACGACCCGGCGCTCGCGTCGACCGACGCGCGCGCCAAGGTGTTCGATGCGCTGCACGTGGATTTCGACGGCCGGCCGCCCGCGCCGGACGATGGCCGACCGAACGTCCGCTGGTTGCCGCCCTACCTCAATCCGGTCACGGGGCAGGTGCGCATCCGGCTGGCCGCCGAGGCCCGATCCAGCGGCCAGCCGTTCGCGGTGCTGGTCACCGAATACGCGCCCGAATACCTGCTGTCGTGGCTGGCCGAGCGCACGCAGGCCGGCGTGTTCTTCATCGCGTCCGCGGACAACCGGCTCATTGCGGTCGATCCCGGTGTCGAGCGCACGAACGCGCTGACCGAGCGCCTGTTGAGCCTCGACGTCGCCCACGGCGATCGCGCATCCGGCGAACCGCTCTTTCGCGACGGCACGATCGTGTTCCGCGGCAAGCTCGCCGCGACGGGCTGGACGATCGCGTATGCGCTGTCGTGGGCCGACGTGGTGGCCGGCATCGGCGTGCAGGCCGGCTCGCTGGCGGCGGCGACACTCGTCGCGATCGCCGTGATGTGGCTGCTGCTCGTGCGATTCCACCGGCGCGTGCTGGTGCCGGTCTACGCGCGCTCGGCGCGCGTGTTCGACAGCGAGGCGCTCTGCCGCAGCGTGGTCGCGATGGCGCCGGTCGGTATCGGGCTCGTGTCGCTGTCCGACCGGCGCGTGATGCTCGCGAGCGACGCGCTGACGCAGATGTTGCTGCCGCACGGCGGCGATCATCATGCGCTGTCCGCGCAGGTGCTCGAGAAGTATGACGCGTTCGTCGCGCAAGGCGGCGGCGGCCGGACGATGATGACCGAGTTCGTGCTCGACGCACACGGCGATATGCCGCTGCATCTGGAGGTCATCGCGCACAGCGCGCGTTACGAGGGGGAGGACGTGCTGATCGCGGCGTTCGCCGACACGAGCGCGCAGCGCCGTCTCGTGCACCAGCTCGAGGAAGCGGTGCGCGCGGCCGATTCGGCGAATGCGGCCAAATCGTCGTTTCTTGCCGCGACGAGCCACGAGATCCGCACACCGCTGAACGTGATCCTCGGCAATCTCGAACTGCTCGAACGCACGGCGCTCGATGCGTCGCAGCAGAGCCGCGTGCAAACGCTGCGGGCATCGGCCGAGGGGCTGCTCGCGATCGTCAGCGACATCCTGGATTTCTCGAAGATCGAAGCCGGTGCGATGTCGGTCGAGTCGATCGAGTTCGACGTGATTGCGGTGATCGAGCGCGAGCTCGCGGCGTTCGCGCCGGTTGCGAAGGCGAAAGGGTTGCCGCTATTCGCCGATATCGATGCGAGCGGCGCACAGCGCATGCGCGGCGACCCGACGCGGCTCGCGCAGGTGGTCGGCAACCTGTTGAGCAACGCGATCAAGTTCACGAGCGAAGGGCGCATCGTCGCGCGCGTGGCGGTGGGGCGAAACCCGCGCGGTGCGCCCGAGCTTGCAATCGGCATCGAGGATACGGGCATCGGGATCGATCCTGCACACCGGGCGAGGTTGTTCAAGCCGTTTTCGCAGGTCGATGCGTCGATCACGCGACGGTACGGCGGCACGGGGCTCGGGCTCGCGCTGTGCGACCGGCTGGTCGCGGTGATGGGCGGGACGATCGCGGTCGATAGCGCGCCGGGCATCGGCAGCGTGTTCACCGTGCGCCTGCCGTTGCGCATGGGGATTGCGCGGAAAGTCCCGATCGGCGCAGGTGCGGGCGCCGGCCGGACGCTGATCGTCGTGTCGCCGGAGGACGCATGGCGCGCGTTCGCGTTCCCGCATCTGCGTGCATGGGGGTTCGACGTCGCGATGCATCCGAGTCCGATCGGGATTGCCGCCGGGTGCCTCGCGCGTGCTCACGCGATCGTGCTCTTCGGCGATTCCGACCAATGGCGGCGCGAGGAGCTCGACAGCCTCGGCGGCGGCACGCCGGTCGTACTGGCCACGCCGGACGGCCCGCTGCAGCCGAATGTCGCGGGCCGTACGATCCGCGTGTCGAGCTATTCGCTGAACGGGCTGCGCACGGCGCTCGAGCAGGCGCGGGGCGCCACGGCCGAGTCGACACGCGGGCCGGGTCGCGCTACCCATGGCGGTCTGCCGGCGGTGCCGGGTTCCGGCACGCGTGTGCCACGCGTGCTGGTTGCCGACGATGCGTCCGTGAACGGGTCGATCTTCCGCGAGCAACTGGACGTACTCGGCTGTACGGTTCGATGCGTGTCGTCAGGCGGCGCGGCGTTCGATCTGCTCGCGACCGGTGGCTGGGACATGCTGCTGCTGGGTGCGGACTTGCCCGACATGTCGGCCCGCCAACTGGCGGAAGCCGTCCATGCGCGCGCGCTGCCGTGCGACATGATCGTCGTGGCCTCGCATCTGGCGCCCGACGACGCCCGGCGTTATGCGGCGTCGAACGTCGAATGCATATTGACCAAACCCGTGATGCTCGCCGATCTGCGCCGCGCGCTGGTCCGCATCGCGCGGCGGCGCGGGATCGACTTTCCGGCCGGGGCGATGGACAAGCGGCCGGCATTGGATGCAATGCCGGCGGCGGCACACGGGCCGGGACGATAAGAAAAACGCGACGCGGCGGCGGCGTAGGCCGCCCGGCGTCAAACGAGGAAGGCAGGCACGCCGCATCGCAGGGTGTCGCGTGATTTCGACTGAAGAAGGAAGGGTAAGGCCGTGCGCTATATGGGAAAGGTGTTCGGGCTGCTGCTTGGATTCGCGACGTTGCCGGAGAAATCCAGACGGGATTTTCTGACGAAGTTGAACGAATTCATCATGATGTCGCCGTCGCAGAAGCGGCGTGTGATCGTCGAGTGGCAGCACGCAGCGGATGACGGTTCGGGTGAATCGGACAAGTCCGTGATCAAACGTTAGGGTAGCTCCAACTGCCCGGCGGGATAGGATGGATCGACGGCGTTGGGGGACGCCGCCGATCGGGTGTGTGCGGGCGGCGGTCCGTGGGCCGCCGAAGATTCGTGCCGGATGCGGTGTCCGGCGCGTCGGGCCGTTGCGGCTGTCAGCGGTCACGCCGACCGTACCGCCGCGCCCCGGAACCCGTCTATTATCTTAAAATTACGCTGCGCACCGCCCGGTTCGCTCAATACCGCAACGCAAGCGTGTTGCGCGATCGATTCGAATCCCGGCGCGTCGCTCAACATGGCACGTCGGGCCGCGTGTATCGGGAGAAGAATAAAGATGGATGAATTTTTTGTGCGAGTGATGGTGGCGGACGATCATCCTTCGTCCGCGCTCGGGATGTCGCAGGCGCTCGCAGGCAGCAGCACGATCAAGCTGCTCGGCACCGTCTCGAATTCGACTGATCTGGTGGCGATGCTCGACGAGCAGCAGAGCGACGTGCTCGTCGTCGATTACGTGATGCCCGGCGGCAAGTATGGCGACGGCCTGTCGCTGCTGTCGTTCCTCCAGCGCCGCTATCCGGCGCTGCGCCTCGTGACGATCACGATGATCGACAACCCGAGCGTGCTGCTCGCGATTCAGAAGCAGGGCGTCGCGTGCATCCTGAGCAAGTCCGATGCGATTTCGCATCTGGTCGGCGCGGTACATGCGGCGTTCGTCGGGGCGAATTATCTGTCGCCGTTCGTCAAGAAGCTGCTGGAGGACTGCCAGCCGTCGGCCGGCACGCGCTTGCTGACCGCCCGCGAAATCGAGGTCGTGCGCCTTTACGGGGCCGGCCTGACGGTTGGCGAGATCGCCGTCCAGCTTCACCGCAGCAAGCAGACGATCAGTTCGCAGAAGTCGAGCGCGATGAAGAAGCTCGGGATCATCCGCGATGCGGACCTGATCCGCTATGCGAGCGAGGGGCAGTTGCCCGATTTGCCGGCAACCGATGCGTAGCCGCCAACCGGCGGTGGTGCCGATCGATCCGGACCGCGCATGAGGCAGCGGCGTGGCCGGGCCGCCTTTGACGACATGTATGCCCGATAGACTGAGAACGCTGATCGCGTACGCGACATCCACTGCCGCAAGCCGTTCGAGCCCGGGCGCGTCCCGCGTCAGCGGCTGCTGTATGGGAGCAGCGTGGCGATCGCGGTGTTCGTGCTGGGTCGCATGGCGCTTGTCGCACGGATCTTCAGGAACCGATTGGGCGGTTCCGGTCGGAGCGCCTCGTCCGCAAGGCCGACCTGCTCGAGGAGATCGAGGTGGTCAGCGCACTTCGGAACCGCTACGTCGAAAACCTCGAAACGATAGCGAGCCATGCCCGGCCGCCTCGCCCGATACCCTCGCGCGTTTTCCTCGGCGATCGCGGCAGGCGGGCTGCGGGCAAGGATTACGCGCGGGTCGTGCCGCTGTCGTCCGCTATGCCGATGAGCAAAATCGCTCCATTGCGCCTGACGGCGATGCGCCGTCGGCGAGACGCATGCGGCACGACTACCCCGGTTCCTAGGAGCCCGATGCGCCTGCACCGGTGAATGACGCGGTATTTCCGGCCAGGAGAGACGAGACCGATATGACATGCCCGCAAAGCTGAAAAGACTTCTCTCGCACGGCACGGCGGCCGTTCGCAAGCCATTCAATCCCGGTCGTATCCGGCGCCAGCAGCAGATCCTGCTGTACGCAAGCGGTGCTGCGATTTCGGTGTTCATGCTACTGTGCGCGACGCTGGTCTTGCGGCTCGACGTGCAGGAATCGCTCGAGCGCTTTCGCGTCGAGTTCACGGGGCGCAGGGCCGAACTCGTGGCCGAGCTGGAAATCATGAGGGCGCTGCGGAACCGCTATGTCGAAGACATGGAGCTGCAGTGGGCCGGCGTTGTCGACGATTCGCCGGTCTTGCCCGGGTTGCTCGCCGGCAAGCACGGCATGCAGACATTCGTCGGGCGCATAGGGCGAATCGCGATCGCCGCATTCGCCGACATCCCGCGGGCTGCATCGGCGAACAGCCATTTGCCTTACCTCGCGCGCTATCTCGGGCGGGTCGAGGTGACGGGCGTCCTGCCTCCGCCGCAACCGGCCGATCCGGGCGGCACTTCCTATCTGATCGATCCGGACGGCGATTTCATCGTTACGGCAGGGCATCCGCTGGTGAAACGGGCGCTTGCGCTGCCAGCGGGATTCGACGTAAGGGCGTGGGTCGAGCAACTGCGGCCGACAACGAAAGATACAGCCGTATCGATGGCGCCCGTCGCTCGTCAAAGCACGATTGTGCTCGAGCGGCGATTCGATCCGCTGCTCGGACGCTCCGTGCTGCGGATGGTGCAATGGGTGCTCGGCGCGAACGGCAGGCCAGTCGTCTGGTTCGTTATCAACAGCCCGCCGCTGATAGAGGGGATACTGCGCTCGCCGGGCGCCGGCAGGGAATACGCGCTCGTCGATGCCGATGGAGGTCTCCTGCTCGGCGGGCAGCCCGACAGGGCGATGGTGGCCCGTGCGCTCGAGCAGGCGCGTCTGCAGGCCAGTGGGCGAGCGGTCGTCCATCGCGTCGGCATGAACTTCGTCATCAGCGACCGCGTACCGAGATCGGACCAGGTGGTGATGGCAGCCGTGTCATGGCGTGCCGTTCTGAGCGACATCGCGTGGAGCGCGAGCTTGACGGTCGCACCCGCGCTCTTCGCGATCGGGCTGCTGTGGTTCGCCATCGTGATGTTCGACCGGCGCGCGTTGCGTCCGGCGAATCGGCGCGCGATTCGCTTGATCGAAAGCGAGGCGCTCAACCGAACGCTGATCCGCACGGCGCCGGCCGGGCTCGTGTTGCTGTCGTTCGCCGACGGCGAAACGATCGTACGCAACGACGCGATGACCGCGTACGAGCGCGACATGATCGGCGAGCCGCTCGGCAGACAACTGTGGCTGGCGTACCGGGCCGGCGCGCAGGGCGGCAACGCGCGTACGCGCGTGACGCGAGAGCTGGCCGTCGAGCGCGCGGGACGCGGCACGACCTATCTCGAGGCGCACATCGTGCGCACCAGGTACCGCGGGATCGACGTGCTGCTGTGCACGATGCTCGACATCACGGCGCGCAAGCAGGCCGAGGAGAAGCTGCACGAGGCCCGCGAAGCCGCCGAGCACGCGAACACGGCGAAGTCGACCTTCCTCGCGACGATGAGCCACGAGATCCGCACGCCGCTCAATGCGATCGTCGGCAATCTCGAGTTGATGGAGCGCGCGGCCCTGCCGTCGCAGGAGCGGCGGCGCCTGAAGACGATCATGTCGTCGTCCGATGCGCTGCTGCGCGTGATCAACGACGTGCTCGACCTGTCGAAGGCCGAGTCGAACCAGATGGTGCTCGAAAGCATCCCGTTCGACCTGCGCCGCGTCGTGAACGACGTGGTTGCGATTTTCCGTCCGCTCGCGGATGCGAAAAATCTCGCGCTGACGTGCCGGGTTGCCCCGGATCTGGCCGATGGCTACGTGGGCGATTCGACGCGGTTGCGGCAACTGATTTCGAACCTCGTCAGCAATGCGATCAAGTTCACGAAGCGCGGCCGCGTGACGATCGACGTGCGGCTCGCGCACGCGGGTCCGACGGGCAGTGGCGTCGAAATCGCCGTCAGCGATACGGGCATCGGCATTCCCGAAGACAGCATGCCGACACTGTTCGACGTCTATATCCAGACCGACGCGTCGATTTACCGGCGCTTCGGCGGCACGGGGCTCGGGCTGCCGCTGTGCCGGCGCATCGCGACGCTGATGGGCGGCGAGTTGCGTGTCGACAGCCGGCTAGGCGAAGGCACGGTTTTCGTGGCGGCATTGCCGCTGCCCGAAGCGCCGGCCGGGTGGCGGGCCGATGTGCCGGAGTCCGAGACGTTCGCGGATACGGCGCACGAGCACGACGCCGATGCGGCATTCGAGTCGGGCGCGGAAGCTGGCGCAGATGCGCAGGCCGACGATGACGAGCCGCTGCGCGTGCTTGTCGCCGAGGATCATCCGGCGAGCCGCGCGCTGCTGCGCGACCAGCTCGATGCGTTGGGCTACGACGCCACGATCGTATCCAACGGCGTCGAGGCGATGCGCGCGTTCTTCGAGCGGCAGTACGACGTTGTGCTGACCGATCTCGGCATGCCGGAGCTCGACGGCTTCGCGCTCGCGAACTTTCTGCGCGAGCAGGGCGCTCGCGTGCCCGTGATCACGATGACGGCACACGCGACGGACGAGGATCGGCGGCGTTGTGCGCAAGCCGGTGCGGTAGAGGTCGTGCTCAAGCCGCTGTCGATCGAGACGCTCGACGCGGCGTTGCGGCGGCACGCGGGGCGCGATGCGGTATCGTCCGAGCCAGCGCGCGAGCGGCCGCCAGTCGCGCCCGCGATGACCGACGAAATGCGGCGCACGCTTCATGACGCAACGCTGCAGTCGCTTGCGGCGATCAGCGACGCGCTTGCGAACGGCGACGCAGATACGCTGCGCATCGAACTGCATTCGATGCGAGGCGGTTTCGCGCTGGCGGGCGATGTCAACGCGCGCGACGCGTGCGCAAGCGCGGAGCATGCAATGCGGGACGGCGGGCCGGAAGCATTGAATCGCGTGTGGGAGGCGACCGAGGATGCCGTCAGGCGGGCGCTGGAACGGCTGTCGATGGATGATGGCCGCGGTTAGGCGAACCGGGAGAACAAGTCTGAATATTTGCCGCTGGTTCTTGAAGGACGGCGCGCGTGCCGCCGCTTCAAGGACTCGCAAACCTCGCTCGACGCCGTTGTACAACGGCTACTGATACGACAACGTAAAGGACGCGCGAGCTTTCACCGACCCCGGCGTGATCTTGGGTTCCGTCTTCACGTATTTCGCGACAAGCGGAATGGTCAGATTGCCGCCACTGCTTCCCGTCAACGTGCCCGCGAGCCACTGATTGGTGTTGCCTTTCTGCGACGAATCCGGGCCAAAGCCAAGGGGCGTCGAGCTTCCCTGCTTGAAGAACTGGATGCCAACGCCGGTCGCTCCGGAATCCGGAGCGAGGCTCAGGACATTTCCGGTGTTCGTCGGCGTGACGACATCGGTCAACGTCACGTAGACGCTCGTTGGCTGCTTGCAGTTGACGCGAAGCGACGTGGTGCCGGATGCGTCGGATACGTCACCGATCGAAGCTAGCCTGGTGGCCAACAACTGTGGAAGCGCAATGTCGCTCTGCGTGGATGATGTCAGCGAGCAGCCGGTGGCGGTCACGTTGATCGTCACCCCGTAGAGCGTGAGTGGAATCGTTCTGTCTCCAGCGGATTTTCCCTCGTAAACTTCCGCTATTTGACGAGAGGCGATCTTGTAGGTGCCGGTGGCGAGCGATCCGGTGAACACGAGCGCAACGCGAACGTTGGCCAGTGACGACTTGGCCCGCGAGGGGATCTGTGTCCAGTCGGAAGTGACGGCGTACCACGGCGATATAGGGGTTACATTGTCGGAATATACCGCCGCCATGAGTGCATAGCCGATGCCGGGGATACCTGTCTCATAAACGGGGTGTGTGCGCCCCCCATAGGCATACGTGACACCCGGCACAAGTGTTCCGATGGATCGGAACTTGTAGTATTGGCCGCCGCATTGGTTTCCAGTGTAGTGCGCGACGTCTTGCGCCGCGGTTAACGCGCTCGAGCCTACGAGCACACCCGGCGTCTGCGCATCTCGATTGCCCGAAATACTCGCGGGGAGCGTTGGGGAGAAGGAGGGGTAATAAGTTGCCGACGTGCAATCCACTGCTTGTGCAGCGGGGGATGCGACGAACAGCGCACATCCCAACGCAAGAATCGGCAGGAAAACATTCCACCTGCCATGTAGGGCCAGACGAAGTTTTGTAGACGGTTTCACTAGTTGCTCCTTGTACGAGTTATGGATCTGGTCGGCAGCCTGTGCCGGGAAATCCTGAATTCGTTCCATGCGTGAATCATCGCGGGACAGGCGTTGCTTCGTGCGGATCGCAGATGCCCGTGATCTGCTGATAGCCGGTCGACTTGCGCTTGCCCTGCTTGACCGGTGCGTCATAGGTAATCCGGCAGGACGACTTCGCATCGTCGCCCCACTTGACGGTGAGCTCGCCCTTGTCGTTGAGCCCGCGCGCGAAGATCTTGCTTGCCTGGCCGACGACGCCGAGGTCCTTGCCCGACTCGTCGTAGACGGCCGCGCCGAACGGCAGCGGCGCACCGCTCGTCTGCCGTGCCTTGATGACGAGGGCGCGGCCCGTGTTGGTCGCGAATTTCAGGAACGGCACGGCGCCCGCGCGCGGCGCGATCTGCTGGCTTGTTTCATTCAGCTCGACATCCATCGAGATGCCCTTCGGATCGAGCTCGACGGTGTTCAGGTTGTAGGGCGTCAGGTAGGGCACGATCGCGTAGCCGCGACCGTCGACGCGTACGCCCGACGAGTTCGTGATGCGCGCGCCTGCCGCGCCTGGCGCTTCGACGATCGCGAATGTCTCGGACAGCGGCTGCGACAGCGTGATGCCGCCCGGGTGCGCGACCATCGCGCCGCGCACGCCGATCGAGCCTTGCTGGTAGTCGGCGCTCGCGCTCCCGCTTGCGCTGAGTTCCGCGAAGCGTCCGCGGTACATGACGTTGCCGCCGCCGTCGGTGCTCGAACTGCCGGAACCGGAAGCATGGTTCACGTTGAGGCTGTATGACAGCGCGTTGTCGACACCGAGCGAATCCGACAGCGTCGTCTGGAGTTGCGTGCGGCCGCGCGTGTCGCGTGTGACGCTGCCTGACAGCGTCGTTGGCCGCGATTTCCCGAGCGGAATCGTGACGCTTGCGTAGTACAACGTGCTCATTTCGCCCCCCGGACTGCGCTGGCGCGTAGCCGACAAGTTGTACGAAATGTTCCGGTATGCGTTGTTGTAGCCGACCGAGTAATTGACGTCCGATCCCGATCGATTCCAATAGTTGGCGGTGGATGCCGTGACGCTGAGCTGCCCGCCTTTTTCGCCGAGACGCTGGCTGAGGGTCAGCGACGCGCGATTGCGCTGACGCCAGATGGACTCAACGCGCCCGCCGTCGCGCACGGTGTCGCGTGCGCGCATCGCGTCGTTGAGGCCAAAGTAGCCGCTCGTCGAATAGCGATAGGCGGCGAGTGCGATATCGGTGTTGGTCTGCGAGATCGATTTCGAATAGCTGATCCGCATGCTGGAGCCGTTGAAGCGCTTCACGCCGGGGACCGACGTCATCGCATGCGTGATATCCGCGCCGAACGCGCCAAACGACGTATTGAATGCCGCACCGAGCATCGCGGACGCATAGCCCGACGCGATCGTGATGCCGCCGTAGCCCGTGACAAGGTTCGTCAGGCCGCGCTGGTACGTGGCTTGCGTGAACAGCGGGCTGCTGCTCCCCTGCGGGTTGCGCAGCGCGCCGGCCACGACGCTGTAGCGGCCGATGCCGGGGCGCAGCGACAGCGGAACGGCCGCGTATGGTACCGAGAAGGTATGCACCGAACCGTCGGCCTCGGTGACGGATACGTTCAGGTCGCCGCCATAGCCGGTCGGATAGAGATCGTCGATCTCGAACGCGCCGGGTGCGACCGTCGTTTCGTAGAGCGTCACGCCGTTCTGGCGGATCGTGACCTTCGCATTGGTGTTGGCGACGCCGCGCACGACCGGCGCGTAGCCGCGCAGCGAATTGGGCAGCATGCGATCGTCCGACGAGAGACGGACGCCGCGGAACTGGGTGGAGTCGAACAGTTCGCCGGACGTATAGGTTTCGCCGATCACGAGCTGCGACGACAGCGACGGCAGATCGCGCTGGAGGTACGTCGAGATGTCCTGATACCGGGCGCTTCCTTGCGACGACCAGCTGTAGGAGCCGTTGTGACGGAAGTGCCAGTTGCCGACGTTGACGCCGCCGTTCAGGCCGAGATAGCCTTGCGTCTGCGCCGATCCGCGGGCGGACTTCGAGCCGTAGAGATTGAAGTCGTAGCCGAGCATTGCGACCGGCACGCCAGAATCCCACTGATCTGGGTTCACGTAGCCGCGCGCCTCGCGCACGAGCGATGCCTGCGGGATGCTCAGCGTCAGTTTTTGCTCGGTGAAGTCGAATGCCGGGCTCGCATCCGGGACGACCTGGCCGATGCGGCGGCATTGGCCGTCCGCGGCAAGGTCCGCGACCAGGGCGGGCGGCAGCTTGCTGAAATCGATGCCGATGCGTTTGAGCATCTTTTCGTCGAAGCACGGCTGGGCGTCTGGCGTGCCCGGTGCCGCCTTGAACGGAATGTCATGGCGGCCGATCCAGTTCGCGCCGACATAGAGGTCGACGCTATAGGTGCCGGGCGTCGCAACATTGCCCCGTGCGTAGCGCGACAGATCGATCGGCTTCCCGCTGCCGTTGCTAAGGAACCCGGGGTCGAATTCTACTTGGGCGAACTCCGTCTGCGCCAGCTGAACCTGCGGGAAAGCATCCGCGCGCACGCTTTCCGACCATGGCGCGAGACAGGAAAGGATCAGCGCGCATATCGGCTTGAGGTGCGGCATGTCGGGCACGGGCGTGCAAACATGTCGAGTCGAAGTCATTATGCGGTGCTCCTGTCGTTGATCTGGATCGGGCGTGCGCCCGTCGTTGCGCAGGCTGATTGCGGGCTGCGCGTTTCGTGGCGTCGCTGGGTAGTGCGTTGAAATTGAGAAACCGGTGTCGTTCGAAGCGCCGGGTTTCGGACGGAAATCGGAAGCGGACGTGTGCTGCGAGGGCGCGGGTGTCGAACCCGCAGAGCGGTGTGACTGGGTGCCGCGTCAGTGCGTCATCGAAACGGGTAGTTCGTTATCGGTCGATGCGCCCCAGTCGTCGATGCTGCCGAACATGACTTTCGTGCCGCCCGACGGGAGCGAGCTCAGTTGCTTGATCGGAAACTGCTGCGTATCGCCCGGCAGCACGTATCCCATCCCCGCGTCGTGCTTGTGTCCGGCCGCGTTCAGCGTGACGCTGCCCAGATTGACGACATAGGGCGTCGGATTGCTCGCCTGCAGCGCATACCGGCCGTCGGACCCGACGATGCGCCAATTCAGTTGCTTCGGTGCCGCGCCCGCGCCGCCGGTGAGGCCTTCGGGGCGGAACATCACCTTGATGCGCGAGCGGAATGCGATCTGAATCTTGTTGCGGTCGTCGCTGGACGCCGCTTTCGGCGGAACCTCGAGCACGTTGAGCCAGAACAGCGATTCCTTGTCGGCGGGAAGCGACTCGCCGGAATAGATCATGCGCAGCGTTTGCCCCTTACCGGGTTCCATTCGGAACATCGCGGGCGTCATCGTGAACGGGACGTCGATGTTGTCCGGAGACGCGTTCGGGTCGCCCTTGTCGAGCCACGCCTGCACGAGCGCTGGCGCCTTGCCTTCGTTCGTGATCTTGATCGTGACTTCACGCTCGTTGCCCGGAAACACGACTCGCGTTCCGGCGATCACCACCTCGGCGCAGGCTTGCGACGCGATGAGCGAGGAAAGTAAGACGATGGATGAAACAGACTTTGCAGTTAGCATGAGTGGTTCCTGAATCCAGTAGTAGTTCTAATCAGGCATGACGCTGGGTCGGCCGGGGAGGCGAATCGGCCGGGAGCCTTTTGCCGACAAGGCTCCCGTCGCCGTTACGGGTTACTGGTAGGTCAGCGAGTACTGAACCTTCGAATTGGCTGCGCCGGCGGTGGCCGCGCCCATCGAGTAGTACTCGGCGAAGTAGTTCAGCGTTGCCTTGCCGTCCGCAGCGATGTCGACGAACTGACTGTTTTGATCGCCCATCGCGCCGACCTTGACCGGCGATTGCTTGTCGTTCAGCACATTGATTTCGACGTTCTTCGCCGCACCCTCACCTCCGTCGAGCGTCAGGCGGCCCGTCGACTGGTTGACGTTCGAGCCGGACTCGAAGACCACGCCGACCTTCGTCGGGTTTTCGCCGCCGATGGTGCAACCTTCCAGCATCACGGAGAACGGCGTGCGACCGGCCACCGAGCCTGCCTCGGCGAGGGTGTTCGTACCGATCTTCGGCAGCGTGACGGGAACGTTGCCGCCCGTGCCGTTCGAAACCTTGCAGGTCGACGCGATGACGTTGCCGGTGATCGTGATCGTGCCGTCCGATGCGTGCGCCGCCGAAGCTGCGGCGAGGCCGGCTGCAGCCGTGAGCATGGAGAGAGCGTAGGAGATTTTCGCGATTTTCATTGATTAAGTTCCAGGCGATGAATGGGTGAATTGATTGAAAGCGCACATGAAATTCGTCTTGGGGTGAACCGAGGATGAGTTTCAATATTTGCCTTTCGAGACGAATTTTCCTGATGTGAGGGTGGGTGGGGAATTGGACAAGAACTAAATGATCGTTCTTTGTTTTAGTACACGTACTAAATGAGATGTAGCGATTTGGAACTTCAAAAAAACAGCATGGATTGTCAAATTTGGGGACGTCGGAGGGCGCGGCTGGCCAGAACGGGGCAGCAAGCTCTGTCTTCCCTATGGAGGGCATGCAAGCGTTGTCGCATGTCGTGACGGAGACATGCGCATATTGAAATGGTAAACGCGGTGGTGGAGATGATTTAACGCATCCATGCAATCTGCGTATTCGCAATTGCCATGGGGGCGGTGCGTTGGAGTTCCCGCCTTCAATTCCGGACTTGGTTTTTCAACGGGCGTGGCGCCGAGCTTGTCGATTGAAAATCGAGTCCTGCCGATGAAGGCCGGACAGCGGCGTGCGGTCTATCGGTTCGGCGTCGGGTCGATCGAAGAGCCGGGCAGGCCCGCAGTCATGTCGATGCGTCGGTCGTGCGTCGCATGCGCCGAACTATCCGGTTCAGCGCTGATACCGTCGGCTTTTCCACCCGGACGTGACAGACGTAGAGGGGCGGGGAGGCGGCGATCTTTGGCGGGGCGTGACAGGCAAATGGAAATCGTGTGCGGCGCGCGCCGCAGCGCTCGGCGTCAGCCGTCCCGGACAATGAAGCTGTACGCGCTCAACGCGGGCGCGCCGCCGAGGTGCGCATACAGCACCTTCGACCCCGGTTCGAATTCCCCGAGCCGGACCTTGTTGATCATCCCATGCATCTATTTCCCTTCGTAGACAGGATCGGTCGGCATGCCTGCCAGCCGTGCGCATAGCCGAATCGCTTCCAGCGTACCGTCGCTCGGCAAACGGTATTCGGGCCCGCCGTAACGCGTGTCGAGCACGACATCCTGATCGACGATACCGCGGCCGTGTGCCGCGCGACGCGTGTGATCCGTTCGCACATCTACTCCGGCTTGGCGGACGCATCGATGCCGATCACGCGGTCGGCGCGCACGTCGGCCGCGAAGCCGACGAACCCGGGCCCGCCGAACCGATGCTCGGAACAGCCGGCCGGAATCGGATACGGCTTGCCGCCCGCCTGTCGCACGCTCTCCATCGCATCTTCCCAACCGTGGCGAATACCGATGTCGAAGCCGTCTCACACGAGTCGCACGTCGCCGCCCATCGTCGTCGACGCCGGCAGCATTCGTCGCGTTCGAGAAAGCCGCGCGGAAGATATCGGAATGCGTCGAGTGTCACGCGGTGACCGGCGAATTCGACTGCTTCATGCGGGTGCGCACGCGCGAACAACGACAGCTTCAACCGCCTGCATGCCGGCAACTGCCGTACCTGCCCGGTGTGCGGCAGGTGCGCTTGTTCATGGTGCTCAAGGAGATCCTGTCGACGGATGCGCTGCCGGTATAGCGCATGGTGGGGTCGGCAGCCTGGCGAGCCCCCGTTCACCTGCGTGCCCGGATGGCCCATGCGGCGACGCTCGTCCGACCTGGCCGAAAGGGCGGCCCGGCTGCGCGGACGGGCCCGGCCGCGCTGTCGCGCATGCCGATTGCACCGTCACGACGCCGTTCGACGCGATCGCGTATGCTCGTTCCGTCATCGGCGAAGGCCGCAGGTGCCGGAGCCGGATCAATCGACAACCGATCAACGAGCGAGGGCATCATGGCAAGACAGACGATGGCGGAATACCTGGCAAAGACGCTGGCGGCAGCGGGCGGCGAGCGCATCTGGGGCGTGACGGGCGACAGCCTGAACGGCCTGTCGTTCAGCCTGAGCCAGATCGGCTCGATCCGCTGGATGCACACGCGGCACGAGGAAAGCGCAGCGTTCGCGGCCGGCGCCGATGCCGCGTCGACCGGGCGGCTCGCGGTGTGCGCGGGCAGTTGCGGCCCCGGCAACCTGCACCTGATCAACGGACTGTACGATTGTCACCGCAATCATCAGCCGGTGCTGGCGATCGCCGCGCACATCCCGTCGACCGAGATCGGCCTGGGCTACTTCCAGGAAACCCATCCGCAGGACCTGTTCCGTGAATGCAGCCATTTCGCGGAGCTGGTGACGAACGCGTCGCAGTTTCCGCGCGTGCTGGCGCGCGCGATGCGCACCGCGATCGAGGAGCGCGGCGTGGCGGTGATCGTGCTGCCGGGCGACATCGCGCTCGGCGACGGCCCCGACGAAGCGCCCGCGTGGAGCGAATCGGCGCCGCCGTCGGTCCTGCCGGCCGATGCCGATCTCGACCGGCTCGCGGCGTTGCTCAACGAATCGGACGCGGTCACGCTGCTGTGCGGCAGCGGCACGCAGGGCGCACACGACGAAGTGGTCGCGCTGGCGGACACGCTCGGCGCGCCGGTCGTGCATGCGCTGCGCGGCAAGCAGTTCGTCGAATGGGACAACCCGTTCGACGTCGGGATGACGGGGCTGATCGGTTTCAGCTCCGGCTATCATGCGATGGAATCGTGCGACACGCTGCTGATGCTCGGCACGGATTTCCCGTACCGGCCGTTCTATCCGACGAATGCGAAGATCGCGCAAATCGACTGGAAGGGTTCGCAACTCGGCCATCGCGCGCCGCTCGCGCTCGGGCTCGTCGGCACCGTGAAGGAAACGATCGCGGCGCTGCTGCCGCGCCTGACGCGCAAGACGCAGCGGCGCTTCCTCGAGAACGCGCTGAAACATTACGCGGCCGCGCGCAAGGGACTCGACGATCTCGCGGTGGCCGAGCCGCCGGGCCGCGCGATCCATCCGCAGTACCTGACGAAGATCGTCGACGAAGTCGCGGCTGAGGACGCGATCTTCACGGCCGACGTCGGCACGCCGACGCTATGGGCCGCGCGTTACCTGACGATGAACGGCAAGCGGCAACTGCACGGTTCGTTCAACCACGGGTCGATGGCGAATGCGATGCCGCAGGCGCTCGGCGCGCAGGGCGCGCATCCGGGGCGGCAGGTCGTGTCGCTGTCGGGCGACGGCGGGCTGTCGATGCTGCTCGGCGATCTGCTGACCGCACGCCAGCTCAAGCTGCCGATCAAGGTCGTCGTGTTCAACAACAGCCTGCTCGGCTTTGTGTCGATGGAGCTGAAGGCGGCTGGCTATCTCGACACGAACGTCGACCTGAGCCCGACCGATTTCGCGGCGATCGCGAAGGGCGCCGGTATCTTCAGCGTGCGCGTCGAGCATTCGGAGAACGTCGAGCAAGCGCTGCGGACGGCGTTCGAGCATGACGGGCCGGCGGTGGTCGACGTCGTCACGTCGAAGTACGAGCTCGCGATGCCGCCGAAGATCGAGATCGCGCATGCGAAGGGCTTCAGCCTGTTCATGCTGCGCGCGATCCTCAGCGGGCGCGGCGACGAGATCGTCGAATTGGCGAGAACCAACTTGCGGTGAAGGGGCGCGCGCGCCGTGTGGCGAGCATGGCGCGCGGTTCAAAGCCCGCTCGCTCGCGCACGGCTTTGGCTGACGACCTCGAGGCGGTGGGCGGGATGATGGTTCGCGGGAGAGAGGCATCGCGCGCCGACGTCCCGACCCCATTTCTGTCGCTGGAGACTGACCGCCGTCGATTTCGCGCAGATCCAGACGGCGCCGGGGCAAATCGGATCGTCGGCAAGCGCTATCCCGCGCATCCCGCGCACGTGCAGCAGCGTGTCGATCGCCGATCCGGCACGAATTGGTCAGGCAAATCAGGGTCAATCTTCACGTCACCTTAAGTTTGCGTTTCCTAGAATCGATTGACCGTCGCGCGTCCTGCGGCGGACCGATTCGCCCAGGAGGATGCGCATGAACCTTGCCCGTATCGCCGTAGCCCTGCCCCGCGCAGTCGTCGGCACGCCGCCGCCCACCGCCCAAGCGCCGGAGCCCCGCCGGTGATGTGGCCGAACGCGTGGCGTGTCTCGGCACTGTTCGTGCGCGAGTGGGTCGGCCGGCCGGCCGCGGTGGGCGCGTTGTGCCCGAGTTCGCGGCATCTGGCGCGCGAGATGGCCGACACGGTGCCGGACGGCGACGGGCTCGTCGTCGAACTCGGCGGTGGCACCGGCGCGATCACCGCGGCGCTGCTCGAACGCGGCGTGGCGCCGCAGCGCCTCGTCGTCGTCGAACGCTCGCCGGCGTTCGTGCGGCATCTGCGGCGACGCTTTCCCGGTATCTCGATCGTGTCGGGCGACGCACGACAGCTCGAACGGTTGCTGCCGCCTGGCGCCACGGTCGACGCGATCGTGTCGTGCCTGCCGCTGCGCACGCTGCCGCGTGATGACGTGGCGGCGATCGTCGGTCAATGTCATCGCGTGCTGTCGGCCGATGGCGTGATGATTCAATTTACCTACGACCTGCGCCCGCCCGGCCCTCATCCGCTGGGCGATTCGGCATTCGTCGCGTGCGACAGCCGGATCGTCTGGGCCAACCTTCCGCCGGCGCGCATCGTGACCGTGCGCTGCGCCGCCGCATACGCCGGCTGACCGCGGCCGGCTTCTGCCTTGCTCGCCGCCACCCGGAGCAGCTACACGCGCGCGCTGTCCGTCACGTGCACCGGCGGCCGCGACGCAACCCGCTTGATGAAGCGGTCGAGCGGCGCCGCATAGCCGCGTGCAATGACCGCGCTCAATGCCGCCGACAGCGCCAGGTACGCGACGAGCAGCGCCAGCTTGTCGTCGCCATGCGTGGCGGACGGCGGCCAGAACGTGCGCAGCGCGCCGAGCACGATCAGATGGAACAGATACAGCTCGTAGCTGAGCCGGCCGCTCCAGCGCAGCGGCGCGAGCAGGCGGCCGTGAGCGGGTGTGTGTTCGGCATGGGCGCCGATCAGTAGCACGGCCGTGCCGAGCGCCATCGCGGATACGCCGAGCACGTGGCTGTCGGCGATCGGCGACGCGAGATAGAACACCGTCATCGCCGTTGCCACGAGCCATTGCACGGGCGCGGCCGCGAGTACCTGCCAGCGGGCGCGTTCGGCCAGTAGCGCGGTGCAGCAGCCGATCGCGATGCCGTCGAAGCATGCGAAGTACGCGTACAGGAAGCCGCCTTCGTCGCCCGAATGCGTGTAGCGATACGCGGGACCGATCGCGGCGGTCATCACCCAGAACGCGAACAGCCGCGTGTCGCGACGCAGCGCGATGCACAGCAGCGGAAACGTCAGGTAGAACACCTCTTCGACCGACAGCGACCACAACACGCCGAGCGCGTAGTTGACCCATCCGTATGCGCCGATCAGCACGTTCATCCAGAACGTGAGCGACGCCAGATTCACGAGCCAGTACGACACGGCGATGCCCTGCGGCGCGTGGTTCGTGAAGATCGGCACGCCGGCCGCCGCGAGGCCGTTGACGAGCGCGAGCAGCAGAAGCAGGCACGGAACGATCCGCGCGACCCGTGACACATAGAATGCGCGCACGTCGAGCGCGCCGAGGCTGCCCCAGCGGCGGCGCGCGTTCGACGCGATCAGGTAGCCCGAGATCGCGAAGAACATCGTCACGCCGTAGTTGCCGTTGCGCACGATCGCATGGATCGTGTCCCAGCCGAGCACGCGCGCGAGCGCGGTGTCGCGCAGCGGATACGCGATGTTGAAGTGATGCAGCAGGACGAGCAGGATCGACACGCCGCGCAGCAGGTCGATGTGGGCATTGCGGGGGCCGGTGTTCATTGCGGCCGGGCCGTTTCGGCGAGCGCCGGCAGCGCCGCGAGGAACGTGTCGCGCGAGCGCAGGCCGGCATTGGGCATTTGCCGCTCGTCGTCCTGGATCAGGTTCGCGAACACCAGCGTGCGTGGCCCCTTCGTCGCCCAGCCGACGAACCAGCCGTACGCGTGCGCAGCATCGTACTTGGAGCCCGGCGAGCCGGTGCCGGTCTTGCCGTGAACGATCCAGCCGCCCGGTTGTGCGTCGATCAGCGTGATGCGCTCGGTCATGTCGTACGCATGCGCACTGATGGGCAGCGTCCGGCGCGCGATCTTGCGCATGAACGCGACTTGTTCGAGCGGCGAGATCCGTAGCGACGAATTGACCCAGGCGCCCATCACGCCGGGGCGTTCGCCCTGCTGGGCAGTGACGTCGGCGTTGCCGTAGCCGAACGCGCTCGTGTACTGCTGGAAGCGTGCCTGCCCGAGCGCCTGCGCGACCTGCTGCGAATACCAGAAGATCGACAGCTTCATCCAGCGCGCCGGGTCGGTCGGTTCGCGCCACGGCGCACCGCCCCAGTCGGGGTAGCCGGCGTGGAAGTCGAGCGTGGGCGTGTGCGCGTCCTTCAGCACGCCGGCGTCGAAGCCCATCAGGCTGATCGCGACCTTGAACGTCGATGCCGGCGTCACGCGGGTCGTGCAGTCGCCGTGCTGCACGAGCAGCTTGCCGGTGGCCGCGTCGGCGACGACGGTGCAGACGGGATGGGCGTGAGAGGACGCGGCGGCCAGCAGGCCGGCGAAGACGAACAGCGTGTCGCGCCAGTGTTTCAAGTGCAGCTCCTTGGCAAGCGTGCGGTCGGTGTGCGGGATGGATGGGAAGCCGAAGGCTCGGGCGCGCTCGAAGAAGCGAGGGCCGGCATCGATGACGACGGAGATCGCCGTCGTCGGGACGGCTCACAGTGTATCGACGGATCGCCTGTTGTCGACCTGTCATGGTTGACGGGGACGTGTGCGACCGTCACCGGTTCAGGCGGCGCATGTCGATCGCACGTTCATCGCCAGACGGTCATGGCTGCAGGCGGCGCGTGGAAAGCGCCCGGCATATCGCCGCGAGCCCGGCGGGGCGAGTCCGCCAAACGGCTGATCGGCCGTCGCCGTGATTGCCCGACGCCGCAAGCGCGGCGTACGGGGCGCGATCCCGATGCGTGCATGCCGTTTTTTGCACGACCGCCCCGTTTTTTTGCACGGCGTTGATACGGTCTCTTCTAAGCTGGGCACGTGTCGAACAGCCGGGACGGCCGCCGTCCGCGCCATGACCTTCATTCATCCCTTTCCCGCCTTCGATGTCGCCGGCCGCCGGTTGCGCGGCGGCGCATCCGCCAACGTCGTGCCGTTCCCGCCGCCGCGCCCGCGCCTGCAACTGCCCGTCACGTTGACGGCCGACTCCGTCGACGCCGCGCACGCCCGGCTTGCCGCGTTGCTGCATTCCCCGCTCGGCGTGTACGTCGTCAGCGCGCGCGCCGTGCGCAACGTGATTCACGTGCGGTTCGACATCGCGCCGGAAGACCTGGATTTCGCGCTGCACACGCTGATCGCGCAGCAAGTCGACGCGGTGATCGGGCCGGTCGTGCGCCGAATATGCGTCCGGCCCGCCGTCCGTTGAATCGGGAACGGCGATTGCTCGGCTCATCCGCCGCCGATTCGTCGGCCGCCGTGCTGTCCGCCGGCCGGCGACGGCGGCCGTTTGTGCGCTGCGTCGAACGCGGCGCTACCCGTGAACAGGGAGGGCCCATGTACCTTACGGAAGAAGTGCGTATTGCGCGCCCGGCTGCCCGTCGCGCGCATACCGCGGCGTTGCCGTCGGGCAGGCAGCTTGCCCGGCAGTTGATGGTGACGGTTCGCGCGGCGGACGTGCTGCTGCGCCAGGCGATTCGCGTGCCCGATCACCATCAGTGGTCGGTCGACGCCGAACGCGTCGATGCGGCCGGCGGGCCGCTGGCCGCGTGGGATTCCCACGTGACGTTCCGCATCGTCAAGGCATTCGCACCGGCGTTCGATGCGCACGCGTGCGCGGCCGACCCCGATCAGGCGGCGGTCGAGATTCGATTGTTCCTTCCCGAACAGGCTTACGTGGCCGAGCGGCGGATCGGCATCTTCGGCCGGCGGCACGGCCAGCGGTTCAGCGCGACGCTGTCGGTCACGTCAGGCTCGCAGTGGGGCGGCCGGCGCAGCGAGCACGTTCCGCCGGCCGGGCGGTACGTGCACGGCGACACGCTGGAAGCGCTCGTCGATACGGTGGCCGGCATCGTCAATGCGGCGTTGCGCGCGGCCGGACATGGGTGACCTCGTGGCGAGCGGCCGCCGGCGGCCTCACGCGTCGCCTGTCTGTCCGGTCTGCCGCTGCAGGTCTTCCATCAACTGTTCCGCGAGGAAGTCGCACGGCGGCCGTTTCGACTTCGTGCTGCGCGCGAGAATCAGCTCGAGCGGCGGCAGGTCGGGCAGCCCGTGCGAGCGGCCGAGCATCGACAGTTGCGCGGGAATCGCGCAGCGGGCGAGCGGCGCGACCGCGAGGCCGGCTTCGACCATGCTGAGCAGCCCGAGCAGGCTCGGGCTTTCATACGACGTGCGGTACGGCACTTTCGCGCGTTCGAGGCTGCGGATCGCGTTCTCGCGCGCGACGCTGCCCGGCATGAACACCGCGATCGGCAGCGGCCGTTCCTCCCAGACGCGCGGCCCGTTCGTCATCGCGGCCCACGCCATCGGCTCGTGGCGGATGAAGTCGCCGGTGAGCCCCTTGATGCGCGTCCCGCACACGAGATCGACGGTGCCCTCCTTGATCAGCGGCGCGAGCGCGCTGCTCGGCAGCCCCATCACCTGGATCTCGACCTTCGGGTAGGTCGCCGAGAATTTCTTCAGCACCGACGGCAGCAGCGACGACGCATAGTCGTCCGGCACGCCGATCACGACCTTGCCGGTCACTTCCGGCCGCACCACGGCCGCCCAAGCCTCGTCGCGCAGCGCCAGCATTCGCCTGGCGAATCCCAGCAACACCTCGCCCTCGCGTGTCAGCACGATGCTGCGCGGCTTGCGTACGAACAGCGGCCGGCCGATCGCGTCTTCCAGGCTCTTGATCTGCATGCTCACGGCCGACTGCGAGCGGTTCACGGCTTCGGCCGCGCGAGTCATGTTGCCGGTTTCCGCGACGGCGACGACGGTGGCCAGCACGTCGTGATCGAGCATCTTCATAGGTATCAGGAAAACTGAACGTAACGATCAGCATTATGCGTTTTTATTGTTGCAGTGTGTCTGCCATAGTGCGATCACGCTGGCGTTTCGCCCGAGGGTGGCGCGACGCGCGCGCAGCTCGCGCGATCCAAGGCGGCGCATGACGGCCCACCCGTGCGTGCGGCGGCGTTGAAGCAGGCTAGCTGGAACATCAACGACATATCAAAGCAAAGGAGTGGAGATGACTTTTTCGCAGAAGCAGGCGGTGTTCCATAGCGGTTTCGATGCGATGTTCGACGAACCGGCCGCGGATGACGCGGGTGCGCCGGAAGAAGCGCGCGTGACCTCGTACCAGGCCGTGCTGCAGGAACCGATGACGTCGCTCGTCGGCCATACGATCGATCGGCCGGATGTCGCGGCCGTGGCGATCCTCGGGTACAACTGACGCGCGTTTCGTTCGCGTCGTTTCGACGTCACGCCGGCGTTTCGTTCGACTGAAACGCCGGACGTCCGCGCGGGACGGTTCGTCTTCCGTTCCGCGTGACTGCGTTCAGCCGGCCGCCTTTTTGCGCGTTGCACGCGCTCCGCCTTCCCCCTTCGATTTTTCCGCCCCCTGCGCGAGCGCCAGCTCGACGAACGCACGCGCGGCCGCGCTCCGGTACGCGCCCTTGCGCTGCAGCAGCACGGCCGTGCGCCGCAGCCCCGCCGGATCGAGCGTGACCGCGACGAGATCGTCGTGCTCGATCGCGATCGTCACCGGCAGCAGCGTCGCAAGGTTCGTGCGGCGCACGATTTCGATCACCGCGCCGAGCGAATTCGCCTCCATCAGCACGCGCGGCTGTACGTCGTGCGCACGGAAATAGCGGTCGATCTGCGTGCGCGTCGCGAACTCCGCGGTGAGCAGCACGAGCGGCGCGTCGTGCAGCGCGTGCAGGCTGGCCTTGCGTTTGCCGGCGAGCGCGTGCCCGCGGTTCACGACGAGCGCGAGCGTTTCGACCAGCAGCGTTTGCGCGTCGACATCCGCCGCCTGCACCTCGTCGAATGCAATGCCGACATCGAGCTCGCCGTCGCCGAGCAGCGCTTCGATACGCTCCTGCGACATCTCGCGCATCGATAGCGACACGTCCGGGTAGCGGCCGTGAAATGCCTCGACGAGCGGCCCGACGAGATAGCTCGTGAAGGTCGGCGTGACCGCGACGCGCAGGGAGCCGCGGCTCAGATCCTGCACGTCGTGAATCGCTCGCCGGCCTTCCGCCAGATCGTGCAGCGCCTGCCGCGCATAGCGGAAATACACGTCGCCGGCATCGGTCAGCCGCGTGACGCGCGCCGTGCGGTCGAACAACTGCGCGCCGAGCGTGTCCTCGAGCTGGCGGATCTGCTGCGACAGCGCGGGCTGCGACACGTGCAGCGCAGCGGCCGCGCGCGTGAAGCTACGGTGTTCGGCGACGGCCAGGAAGTAGTGGATGTGGCGCAGCAGCATGGCGGTTCCTATAAGTCTTGCTTATCCAGCGGATCATAAATCAGTCTTTTACGTTATCGGAAGCCGGGCGTAACCTGCCCTTCATCGATTCCACCGGCACCGGAGAACACGCGATGAAGGACATCATCGAAGGCTTCCTGAAGTTCCAGCGCGACGCGTATCCGGCGCGCGCCGCGCTGTTTCGCGATCTCGCGCGCAGCCAGCACCCGCGGGCGCTGTTCATCTCGTGCTCGGACAGCCGGCTCGTGCCGGAGCTCGTCACGCAGCGCGAACCGGGCGACCTGTTCGTGATCCGCAACGCGGGCAACATCGTGCCGTCGTACGGCCCGGAGCCGGGCGGCGTGTCGGCGTCGGTCGAATATGCGGTCGCCGCGCTGCGCGTGACCGACGTCGTGATCTGCGGGCATTCCGATTGTGGCGCGATGACCGCGATCGCGACCTGCCAGTGCATGGACCACATGCCGGCGGTCGGCCACTGGCTGCGCTATGCCGATTCGGCGCGGGTCGTGAACGAGGCGCGCACGCATCGCAGCGAGCGCGAGCGGATCGACTCGATGGTGCGCGAGAACGTCGTCGCGCAACTGGCCAACCTGAAGACGCACCCCGCCGTGCGGCTCGCGCTCGAAGAAGGGCGTCTCGCGCTGCACGGGTGGGTCTACGACATCGAATCGGGCTGCATCGACGCCTACGACGGCGCGAGCGGCCGCTTCGTGTCCCTCGCGGACCATCCCGGCGTCCGCGCCACCCCCGCGACGCTGCCCGTCGCGGCCTGAGTCGCTCCTGCTCTCACTCCACTACGAGGAATTGCCATGATCCAGTCCCAGCAGAGTCAGACGGCGCGTCACGCGCTGGCGGAAACCGTCGTCCTCGCGAAGGCGCGCAAGAACCTGTCGTTCGCGCAGCTTACCGAAGGCACGGGCCTGAGCGAAGCGTTCGTCACGGCCGCGCTGCTCGGCCAGCATGCGCTGCCGGCCGATGCGGCGCGCGTCGTCGCCGACAAGCTCGGCCTCGACGACGACGCGGTGCTGCTGCTGCAGTCGATTCCGCTGCGCGGCAGCATCGACGATCGCGTGCCGACCGACCCGACCATCTACCGTTTCTACGAAATGCTGCAGGTGTACGGCACGACGCTGAAGGCGCTCGTGCACGAGAAGTTCGGCGACGGCATCATCAGCGCGATCAATTTCCGGCTCGACGTGAAGAAGGTCGACGATCCCGAAGGCGGTTCGCGCGCGGTGATCACGCTCGACGGCAAGTACCTGCCGACCAAGCCGTTCTGACGCCTGCACGGCACCGCTGCAACGGTGTCGCGCAGTATCGCCCGACGTGCGCCGGCCGGCGCACGTTCCCGCCATGTCGTTTCAACGAGGACACACCCATGGATTTTGTGAAACGCACGATCGATCTCGCGATGAAGAACGTGGAAGAGGGCGGTCGCCCGTTCGCGACGGTGATCGTCCGCGACGGCGAGATCGTCGCCGAGAGCCCGAACCTCGTCGCGCAGACCAGCGACCCGACCGCGCACGCGGAGATCCTCGCGGTGCGCGACGCGTGCCGCAAGCTCGGTACCGAGCACCTGACCGACTGCGAGATCTACATCCTCGCGAGCCCGTGCCCGATGTGCCTCGGCTCGCTGTACTACTGCAGCCCGAAGCGCGTGATCTACGTCACGACGCGCGAGGATTACGCGCCGTTCTATCGCGACGATCGCAAGTACTTCGAGCTCGATACGTTTTATGCGGAATACACGAAGCCGATTGGGGAACGCCGGTTGCCGATGGTGCAGCACAAGCACGACGGCGCGATCGACGTGTACCGGCGCTGGAAGGAATTGAACGCGAAGTGACGGGATGTGCGCGACGGTGGCGCGATTGTCACGGGCTGACGGTGGCGTTCGTTTACGGTGACATGAGCGCATGACAACGCGCTATAGTCGTGCGACGCCCGCCGCGGACACCGCACGCCCGGCGGTCCTTTTACGCACGCGTTCGCCTCGATGACAGCCCATCCCGACGTCACCCTTCAACTGACCGACACCGAGCAGCCGGCCGCCCGCGACTTCATCAGCCGCAAGCTCGGCGAATTCAACCATGCGATGACGGGGCGCGCCGATACGGCCGCGCTCGACGTCTACGTGACCGATCCCGCGACCGGCGAGGTATTGGGCGGCCTCACCGGCCGCACGTCGCTCGGCCTGTTCTTCATCGATCTGTTCTATCTGCCCGAATCGCTGCGCGGCGGCGGTTTCGGCAGCCGGTTGCTGCGCGAGGCCGAAGCGGAAGCGAAGCGGCGCGGTTGCGCGCGTGCGGTGCTGTACACGATCTCGTTCCAGGCACCCGATTTCTATCGGAAGCACGGTTACGAGACGTTCGGCGAAGTGCCATGCGAGCCGGAAGGCGCGGCGCGCGTGTTCATGGTCAAGGTGCTTTGAAGCAGTTCGCGTTGCGCGGCAAGCACGCTCGCGCAGCGCGAAAGTCGGTATCCGGGCGTCGGCATCGGGCGCGGGGCGGCATCGCTGAATGCCCGCTCCGCGCCGGCGGGGACCGGCTCCGTACGAACCCGCACGGGGCGCATGCCACGCGTATCAGCAATGCTCCAGCGCGTACGACAGGTCGGCGATCAGATCGTCCGGATGTTCGAGCCCGACCGACACGCGAATCAACCCTTCCGACACGCCCGCCGCGGCGCGCGCCTCGGCCGCCACGCCCGAATGCGTCGTCGACGCCGGATGGCAGATCAGCGACTCCGTGCCGCCGAGACTGACCGCGGACTTGAAGAGCGTCAGGTGGTTGATGAACCTGAAGGCCTGCTCGCGGCCGCCGTCGAGGATGAACGCGAACGTCGAGCCGGGCCCGCTGCACTGACGCTGGTAGACGGCCTGGTAGGCCGGATCGTCGATGAGCTCGGGGTGCAGCACGCGCACCGGCCGATACGGATTGTCGGCGAGCCAGCGCGCGACGGCGCTGCCGCTGCGCGCGGCCTGCTGCATGCGCAGCACGAGCGTTTCCATCGAGCGCGTGATCATCCACGACGAATGCGGGTCGAGCTGCGAGCCGAGCGTGCTGCGGAACGAGCGGATCTTCGTGATCAGGGCGCGGGTGCCGGTGACGCCGCCGGCGACGAGGTCGCTATGCCCGCCGATGTATTTCGTCAGCGAGTACACGCTCAGGTCGATGCCCTGGCGCGACGGCTTCTGGTACAGCGGCCCG
Source organism: Burkholderia sp. AU28863 (assembly GCF_002223195.1). Lineage (NCBI taxonomy): Bacteria > Pseudomonadati > Pseudomonadota > Betaproteobacteria > Burkholderiales > Burkholderiaceae > Burkholderia > Burkholderia sp. AU28863. The sequence continues at coordinate 28,580 of NZ_NKFE01000005.1, forward strand.
AGCAGCGTGTTGTCGCAGACCGACAGCGGGCGATAGCCGTGGCGAGCCTCGAACGCATCGATCTCGCTGCGCAGCCCTTCGAGGTCGAACAGCGCGTTGGTCGGGTTGGCGGGCGTCTCGATGTAGCACATCCGCACGTGCCCCTTCTGCGCGGCCGCTTCGAGCGCGGCGCGGATCGCACGGGTGGACAGCCCGTCGGCGATTACCTCGGAGCGAATGCCCCACTCGGGCAGGAACTTCGAGATCAGCGTTTCGGTGCCGCCGTACAGCGGCACGGACTGGACGACGCAGTCGCCCGGCCGCAGGAACGTCAGCAGGATCGCGGCGATCGCGGACATGCCGCTCGACGTCACGACGGCGGCTTCGGAATCGTCGAGCAGCGCGAGGCGATCCTCGAGGATCTCGAGGTTCGGGTGATTGAACCGGCTGTAGACGAGGCCCGCGCTTTCACCTTCGGGCAAAGGCTTGCGCCCGGCCACGACGTCGAAGAATTCGGCGCCGTCCTCGGCCGTGCGGAACGCGAACGTCGACGTGAGGAACACGGGCGGCTTCACCGACCCTTCCGACAGGAACGGATCGTAACCGTACGACATCATCTGGGTTTCGGGATGGAGTTCCCGGTCTGCAATCTTGCGCTTGTGGTAGTTGCGATAGGCCATGCAGTGCTCCGTGCGGGGTGGTGAGGAACAGCCGTTGCAGCGGCGGCATGACGCGTGCGGCGCCGGGTAGGCACCGGTCGTCGCGACCGCGTGTGGCGATACTACCCCGAAGGCGCTGCTTCGTGACGCACCCCTGACACTATCGTCAGGGTGCGGCCCGCTCGACGATCATGTCGTACAGCGCCCGCGCGGCGGGCGACAGTTGTGCGTTCCGCCGCATGACGAGCACGAGCGTGCGCGACACCGTCGAACTGCGCTGCACCTCGTAGAACGAATGCAGCGACACACCGCTCGTCTTCAGCGCGCCTTCGAGCAGCCCGCGATTGCCGCTCACTTCGCCGGCGAAGATCAGCGGATGCGGCTGCAGCGCCGTCCAGCGGATGCGCCGCCGCTTCGCGAGCGGATGATCGTCGCGGCACACGAGCACATAAGGATCGTGCGTGAGCGGCACGCTGACGAGTTCCGGGTGCTGGTCGCCGGCGATGCTGATGCCGAATTCGGCCTCGCGCCGCAGCACCGCCTGCAGCACCGACGCCGACGCATGATCGAGAATCTTCACGCGATCGTGCGGCCGGTGCCCGGAGAACGCGCGCAGGATGCGCGGCAGGTATTGCACGCCGACCGTCGGCACGCACGCGATCGTGACGTCGCCGCGCTGGCTCAGGCCCGTCTCGCGGATTTCGGTCAGTGCGTCGGACAGTTCGTTCAGCAGCCGGCGCGCCTGCGGCAGGAAACGCCGGCCGATCTCGGTCAGCGTGGTGCGGCGCGTCGTGCGTTCGACCAGCGCGACGCCGAGATACGCTTCGAGCTTGCGCAGCCGCTGCGTGATCGCCGTTTGCGTGACGTGCAGCGTATCGGCTGCCTGCCTGAAGCTGCCGCCGTCGGCGATCGCGACGAAAGCCTGGACACCGAGCGTATCGATCTTCATCAGAACTTTGAATCAATCACGATATTAAATTCATTTTACTGAATGTCACCGGCCGTCGCAGAATGCGCTGCATCGGCGGCCTGCGGCATTCCCTTACGCGGAAGCGCGGCGGCCGCTCATGCCGACAAGGAGATCTATCGTGACGACCCCGCTCGATCAATACGCTAACCAATACGTGCAGTTCGAGGACGAACGCACGCGCCCCGTGCGCGACCTGCTGGCCGCCGTGCCGAATACACCGATCCGCACCGCGATCGATATCGGCTGCGGGCCGGGCAATTCGACGGAAGCGTTGATCGCACGCGCACCCGACGCGACGATCCACGGGATCGATGCGTCGGCGGACATGATCGCGGCCGCGCGCAAGCGCCTGCCGGCGCTGCGTTTCGACCTTGCCGATGTCACGACCTGGGACGAACCGGGCGGCTATGACCTGATCCTGTCGAATGCGGTGCTGCAATGGGTGCCCGCGCACGACACGCTGTTCCCGATGCTCGTCGGCCGCCTCGCGCCGGGTGGCCATCTCGCGGTGCAGATGCCCGACAATCTCGACGAACCCGCGCACCGGCTGATGCGAGAAGTCGCCGCGGCCGGGCCGTGGGCCGACAAGCTGAAAGGCGCGGCGCGCACCGAGCGGTTCGATGCGCGCTATTACCATGCGCTGCTCGCGCCGCTATGTTCGCGCGTGGACGTGTGGCGCACGACCTATTACCACCTGCTGCGCGGCGGCGCGGATGCGGTTGTCGAATGGTTCAAGGGCAGTGCATTGCGGCCGTTCCTCGCGGCGCTCGACGACACCGAACGGCGCGCGTTTGTCGCGCGCTATCGCGATGCGCTGGCCGGGCCGGACGGTTATCCGGTGCAGGACGACGGCGCTGTGCTGCTGCCGTTTCCGCGCCTGTTCATCGTGGCGACGCGCAAGTAACGCGGCAGTGACATTGCGCTGATGCGACGAATGGCGGCGCGTCAGCGCACCGGTTGCACTGATGCGGGGTCGACCGTGCGGCTTCGCGCGGTCTGACCGTCGCGCAGGTCCTTGTACCAGAACAGCGCGACTTCCCCGGCATTCTCGCCGTCGGCGTACAGGAAGCGGTCGTGGCCGCCGAGCACGAAGCCCGCGCGCGCATACGTCGAGCAGGCCGCGACGTTGTTCGCCTGCGTTTCGAGCCGCATGAAGCGGAATCCGTGGCTGCGCGCCCACGCTTCCGCGGCCGCCAGCAGGAGCTGCCCGATGCCCTGGCGTCGGCAGTGGCGGTCGACGGCCAGTTCCGCGATCTCGGCCATGCCGTTCCAGCTTTCCTCGATCGCGACAAACCCGGCGAGCCGCTCGCCGGCCGTCGCGCGAAACAGCGCCGTTCGGCCCGACGCTTCGCTCGCCGAGCCAGCCGGATCGAAGCCGTAGTCCTTGCGCCGCGCCGGCAGCGCGCGAAGATCGAGCAAGTCCTGATACGGCGCATTCAATTCCCACGCGATGTCGAACGAGAAATCGCATTCGTTCAGCTCGTCGGCGGCAAACGCGAGCGTTGGTTCGATGCTGATGTGTTCGGCTCGGTCCATGGGTCGGTGTCCTGTCTTCGGCGGGATGACGTGATGGTATCCGTGATGCGATCGTCGGTGCGATGAATGCGCGCCGTATCGCGTCCTTGTCGTTGCTTCGTTCACTGCGCCGGGACGCCGACGCGGCGGCTCGGGTCAGCGCGGGATGGCCGGCGGTGCGCCGCCGTCGTGCGATCCGGCGGCGGGGAGCACGGCGGTGGCCGAACCCCACGCGGCGAGTTCGCGCTTCGTGCGCACGCCGAGCTTCGCGAATGCGCGCTTCACGTACGACTCGGCCGACGCGACGCGCACGCCGAGAATGCCGGCGGTTTCCGGCACGGTCTTGCCCGAGAGCAGATGCTTGCAGGTTTCGTATTCGCGCTTCGACAGCTTCACGCCGTCGGCCGCGAGACGCGCATCGAATTGCGCGAGCGGATGGAGGTCGGGCGTCGCGTGCGCGATGCGCCGCGCGGCGGTGGTCGACGCATGCAGTTCGAGCAGCGGAAACAGCATGTCGCTGATGCTGCGGAAGCGGTTCATCTCGGCGAGCGTGAACGGCGGCCGGTCGCGGCCGCGCTCGAGTGCGATCGAATGCTGCGAATAGCGGGTGCCGCGTGCGAGCACGCATTCATGCCCGATATGCACGTCGTCGAACAGCCGCTGGCGGAATTCTCCGGGCGGGATCGCCGCGATGTCGCGCACGACGAGCATCGTGCCCGTCTTGCCGCGCAGCCCCGCGAACAGCGGGTCGCTGTCGAGAAAGCGCTCGTAGTAGAGCGTCATCACGTCGGAGATGTCGGTGGACGCGGCGCCGATGCCGCTGCTGCCGATCCATTCGCAACGATAGCCTGTGGGCATCGTGCCATCGACGCGCGAGCGTTCGACGTGTGCGACGTCGAGCGGCACGATATCGTTCAGCAGTTGCGTGAGGCGCGGCACGAAGTGCGGCGTGCCGACCGTCTCGATCAGCTCGCCCAATGCCTTGAACGATAGGTTGACGCGATCGTCGTCGCGGTGGATGGCGTTCACGTTGAGCAGCATGCGGTTCCCAAGGGCCTGTTCCGCCCATGACGCGCGTTCCATTGATACGAAAAAAGCATGGGTTCGGCTTGCCGTCGGAAGGGGGCCGCAAGCCCGTTATCAGCGGGGCCGGCCGTTGAAGCGGCTGGATTCCCGCGTTTGCCGCGAAGGACGCCATCAGCGGGAAATGCCGGCAGGCGTCCTGTCGATCCGTTCGCCCCGTAAAACGTCGCGCGTCACCCGGAAGAGGGTATACCGGGGCAGTGTAAACGAGTCGGTGCGCCTGCGCCTTTTTCGTGTGCGTCTATGCGTCGATACGCTCCACCTTGCCGACGAGCAGCCCGTACGACAGGCTACCGGCGAGCGCCATCGCGGCGATGTAGGTGGTCGCGTGCCCCGCCGTGCCGCCCCGCAGCGCGGCGACACAGGGAAGCGGGTGGAATCGCGCGAAGCGTGTCATGAGCGGTTGTCGTGGCGAAGGAGCGCGCGCAGGCGACCGGTCAGCCGTGCGTGCTGTCGTCGCGATAGCCGTTCTTGCCGACGAAGATCTCCTTCAGCGCGGCGCGCAGCGTGACCGGATCGTATTGACCGGGCGCGAGATGGATCACATAACGCGTCTGGCCGTCGAGGCGCGCGGCGACGCCGGGCTCGATCTCGACGTCGATCGTATCGTCGGTCAGCCGCACCGACAGATCCTTGACGCGTACGTTGAGCTGGTCGCGCACCATCACTTCGATCAGCGTATCGTCCGGAAAGCGCGACAGCGCGAAGCAATAGTCCTGCTCCGCATCGTGACAGTAGATGTTGGCGAAGCTTTCGTCATCGTCGAGATCGGACGTGGCCGCGCCGACGGTAGCGTGAAGTTCCATGAGCATCGATTCCTGCTAAAGGCGTTATTTGTGAGCATGCATCGTCGTTTCGGTCGCAGCCGTGGCGTCGAGCATCGCGTCGGCCTGTGCGTCGCGCGCCTTCAGCCACAGCCCGAATTCGCGCATCACGTCGACCACCGGCCGCAGCCGGTCGCCGTCCGCGGTCAGATCGTACTCGACGCGCACCGGCACTTCCGGATAGACGGTGCGCCGCACGAGCCCCGCGTCTTCCAGCGCGCGCAGGTCGAGCGTCAGCATGCGCTGCGAGATGCCCGGCATGTCGCGCCGCAGGTCGCTGAAGCGGCGCGGCCCGTCGAGCAGATACGACACCAGCAGCAGCCGCCAGCGGCCGCCGAGCAGGCGCATCGCTTCTTCAACGGAACATCCTGTCGCACTCGTTTTCATCGTGCCGAATCCTGGTCGGTAAATTTTTTGTGACTACGGCACAAACGACTGCCGTCTTCCCAGCGCTGCGCCGATGCGAGATATTAGCGCCCGCGTCGCGGCGAATCGATACATGGACAACCCACGGAGGAAACGCTTGAAGCTCTATCACGCTCCCGGCAGCTGTTCGCAGGCTATTTGCATCGTACTGCGCGAAGGCGGATTCGACGCCGAGATCGTCAAGGTCGACGCGCGCAAGCATGTCGTCGACGGCGGCCGCGATTACTACGACGTGACCGAACTCGGCTACGTGCCGCTGCTCGAGCTCGACGACGGCACGATGCTGCGCGAAGGGCCGGTGATCGCCCAGTATCTCGCGGACCAGCGCCCGGCGGCTGCGCTTGTGCCCGCTTACGGCACGCTCGCGCGCTACCGGCTGATGGAATGGCTGAACTTTCTCGGCACCGAGATCCACAAGGGGTTCATCCCGCTGCTGTATGCGGTGCAGGCGGGGAAGTACGTCGAGCCCGTACGGCAGAAGCTCGACGGTCGCTTCGCGTGGATCGACCGCCAGCTCGACGGCAGGACGTTCGTTACCGGCGACACGTTCACGGTCGCCGATGCGTACCTGTTCGCGCTGACCGGCTGGGGCAAGGCCGACTGGATGCGTTCCGTGTACAACGCGGATATCGACCTGAGCCGGCATGCGCATCTGCGTGCGTGGTACGAGCGGGTGCGCGCGCGGCCGGCGGTGCAGCAGGTGCTGGCGGCGGACAACCTGCTGCGATGACCCGTGGCGGCTGCGGCGGGAAGGCGCGTCGTTTCGCCGTCGCGACGCAGCGGCATGCCGCTGCAGCCCGCGCTATAATCGCCGCCATGAAACTGTTTCGGACCTTCATCCTGCTGCTGCTGTGCGCGGTGCTGCCCATCACTGGGCTGGCAGCCAGCGGCCTGACCGGTGAATGTCCAATGCAGCACACGATGTCGGTGGAGGCGGATACGGGCATGAACATGGCCATGTCCGCCGACATGAACGGCTGCGATTCGATGCAGCCGTCCTCCGCCGATCACGCGAAGGCCAAAGCCAAGGGCTCGGCCTGCAAGGTGACGGCCCAATGCCAGTTCGGCAGTCTCTACCACCCGGCCGCCCGCGCCGACGTCAGCCGTCCCGCCGCATTCGCCAGCACGATCGTCTTCCACTACACGCAGTCCGTCCCGGCTCGCGACCCGAACGGGTTGTGGCGCCCGCCACGCATCAGCTGATCCCGATTTGACCGGTTCGCCGCGTACGCGGTGAGGTTCGTCCTGTGCGCAGGACGTGGAATCCCTTTGGGTTCCGATTTGGGGTTACACCATGTCATTCGCTTTCCGCACGCGGCGCATGCCGCGTGCACGTCGGCGCGCGCCCGTACCGTGGGCCGCGCTGCTGATGGCGGGCGCCGTTCACGCGCAGCAGGCGCCGCTGACGCTGGACGCCGCGCTACAGGCCGCCACCGATCGTTCCGCGTCGATGCAGGCCGCACAGGCTTCCGTGCTCGCGCGTTCCGAAGCGGCCGTCAGGGCCGGGCAGTTGCCGGACCCGATGCTCAAGGCCGGTATCGACAACCTGCCGGTCAACGGCGGGCAGCGCTTCACCGTCGGCCAGGACTTCATGACGATGCGCCGCATCGGCATCGAGCAGGAATGGGTGTCCGGCGACAAGCGGCGGCTGCGTACCGCGCTGGCCGACGAACAGGTCGGCCGCGAGCGCGCCGGCTATCTCGTGCAACTGGCGGCCGTGCGCCGGCAGACCGCGACGGCGTGGCTGGATGCCGTCTATGCGAAGCAGGCGCTCGCGCTTCAGCAGGCGCTGCTCGGTCACATGAACCATGAACTCGACGCGACGCAGGCGTCGTATCGCGGCGCGAAGGCGAGCGCGGGCGACGTCGTGCAGGCCCGCGCGATGCTCGCTCGGACGCAGGACCAGGTGCTCAAGGCGCAGCAGGCGTATCGCACCGCGCTTGTCGCGTTGGGCCGCTGGACGGCGGCGCCCGTGACGGACGTGGCAGGTACGCCGCCCGCGCCCGAATCCTTCGTATCGTCGTTGCCGCCGGACGAGCTGCGCCTGTCGCAGCCGGCACTCGTCGCCGCCGCGAACGATATCGCGGTGGCCGAAGCCGACGCCGCGGTCGCGACCAGCGAGCGCAACCCCAACTGGACATGGGAAATCGCATACCAGCAGCGCGGCGGCGCGTATTCGAACATGGTGTCGATCGGTGTCTCCATTCCGCTGCCGCTCGATCGCAAGAATCGCCAGAACCGCGACGTCGCCGAAAAGGCGGCGCTCGCGACGAAGGCGCGCCTGATGTACGAGGACACGTTGCGCCAGGTACAGGCCGACATCCGCACGCAATCCGACACGCTGGCGAGCGGCCGCGAACGTATCGCGCAGCTGGGCGCCGCGCTGTTGCCGGCCGCCGAGCAGCGCGTGCAGCTCGCGACGGCCGCGTACCGGGCCGGCACGGGGTCGCTCGCCGACACGTTCGCCGCGCGGCGTGCGCAACTCGATGCGCAGTTGCAGGTGCTCGATCTCAGGCGCGAGGTCTCGCAGACCTGGGCGCAGCTCGAATATCAGGTCGTGCCGTCGGCGATGGCCGCCGCGCAGTGAAGGAGACGCTCATGACAAGGCAATCACTGATGCGTGCGGCGCTGATCGCGTCCGCCGGTGCGGCGCTCGCGGGCGCCGGCTATTTCGCGGGCGTTCGCCATGCTGCGGACGACGCGGCGCCGCGCGCCATGCCCGCCGCCGCGCCGTCGGACGCGCCGGCGCAGCAGGCCGCACGCAAGGTGCTGTACTGGCACGACCCGATGGTGCCGAACCAGCACTTCGACAAACCGGGCAAATCGCCGTTCATGGACATGCAGTTGCAGCCGGTCTATGCGGACGAAGGCGGTGCCGCGGCGGGCATCCGGATCGATCCGGGCCTGCAGCAGAACCTCGGCATCCGCTATGCGACCGTGCGTCGGCAGCAGACGGCGGCCGGCTTCGACGCGGTAGGCACCACGCAGTTCGACGAAGCGCGCGCGACGGTCGTGCAGTCGCGTGTGACGGGCTACATCGATCGTCTGTACGCGCGTGCGCCGATGCAGCGCATCGCGAAGGGCGCGCCGGTCGCATCGCTGTTCGTGCCCGACTGGCTCGCGCCGCAGGAGGAGTATCTCGCGCTGAAGCGCGGCGGGATGGACGGCAGCCTGCTCGATGCGGCGCGCGCACGGATGCGGGCGCTGTCGATCCCGGACGGGATGATCGCGGCCCTCGACCGCACCGGCCGCGCGCAGACGCACGTCGTGCTGAGCGCGCCGGAAACCGGCGTCGTCAGCGAGCTGAACGTGCGCGACGGCGCGACGGTCGCGCCCGGTCAGACACTCGTGAAGATTGCCGGGCTGTCGACGCTGTGGCTGATCGTCGAGGTGCCGGAAGCGCTCGCCTTGAACGTGCAGCCGGGGATGTCGGTCGACGCGACGTTCGCGGGCGATCCGGCCCGGCATTTCAGCGGACGCATCCGCGAAGTGCTGCCCGGCATCAGCACGGGCAGCCGGACGCTGCAGGCGCGCGTGGAGATCGACAACGCATCGCTGAAGCTCACGCCCGGCATGCTGATGCGCGTGCGGGTCGCCGCGAACGAGACGGTGTCGCGCCTGCTCGTGCCGTCCGAGGCGGTGATCGCGACCGGCCAGCGCACGATCGTCATCGCGAAGCACGGCGACGGCCGGCTGCAGCCGGTGTCGGTGACGGTCGGCAACGACGTCGGCGGCGACACGGAAGTGCTCGACGGGCTGAACGAAGGCGACACGGTCGTCGCGTCGGGGCAGTTCCTGATCGATTCGGAAGCCAGCCTGAAAAGCGTGTTGCCGCGGCTTGCGCGGGCGGCAGGGGTGAGCTCGGCCGCGTCGTCCGCGACGGCAACCGCGCCGGTCTACGAAACCACCGGCAAGGTGGAGAAGGTCACGGCCGACGACATCACGTTCTCGCATCAGCCGGTGCCGGCGCTTGGCTGGGGCGCGATGACGATGGCGTTCGGCAAGCCGTCGGCGCACGCGTTTCCGGACGTGAAGCCGGGCCAGACCGTGCGCTTCGCGTTCACGCAGGCCGACGACGGCTACCGGCTGACGAAGGTCGAGCCGCAGGGAGGCGAGCGATGATCGCGCGCATCATTCACTGGTCCGTCCATCACCGGTTTCTGGTGCTGCTGGCCACCGTGCTGCTCGCGGCATGGGGCGTGCATTCGCTGCGACAGACGCCGCTCGACGCATTGCCCGACCTGTCGGACACGCAGGTGATCGTGAAGGCGTCGTATCCGGGCAAGGCGCCGCAGGTCGTCGAGGATCAGGTGACCTATCCGCTGACGACGACGCTGCTCGGCGTGCCGGGCGCGAAAACCGTGCGCGCGTACTCGTCGTTCGGCGACGCGTTCGTCTACGTGCTGTTCGACGACCGCACCGATCCGTACTGGGCGCGTTCGCGCGTGCTCGAATACCTGAGCCAGGTGCAGAGCCGGCTGCCGGCGGGCGCGACCGTGTCGCTTGGGCCCGATGCGACCGGCGTCGGCTGGGTATACGAATACGCGCTCGTCGATCGCACCGGCCGTCACGATCTCGGCCAACTGCGCGCGCTCAACGACTGGTTCCTGAAGTTCGAGCTGAAGGCCGTGCCGGACGTATCGGAAGTGGCGAGCATCGGCGGCATGGTGCGCCAGTACCAGGTCGTGCTGGATCCGGACAAGCTGCGCGCGTACGGCATCACGCAGGCGGCGGTCGCGGAGGCGCTGGGCAAGGCCAACCAGGCGTCCGGCGGCTCGGTCGTCGAGCTGGCCGAGTCGGAGTACATCGTGCGGTCGTCCGGCTACCTGCGCACGCTCGACGATTTTCGTCACGTCGTGCTGCGCACCGGCGACACCGGCACGCCGGTCCTGCTCGGCGACGTCGCGCGCATCCAGGTCGGCCCGGCGATGCGGCGCGGCATCGCGGAACTGAACGGGCAGGGCGAGGTGACGGGCGGCGTCGTCGTGATGCGCTCGGGCAAGAACGCGCTGACGACGATCGACGCGGTGAAGGCGAAGCTCGCCGACCTGAAGCGTTCGCTGCCGCCGGGCGTCGAGATCGTCACGACCTACGACCGTTCGCAACTGATCGTGCGTGCGGTCGACAACCTGACGGACAAGCTGATCGAGGAATTCGTCATCGTCGGCATCGTCTGCGCGGTGTTCCTGTTTCATCTGCGCAGTGCGCTGGTCGCGATCCTGTCGCTGCCGCTCGGCGTGCTGGCCGCGTTCATCGTGATGCGCTACCAGGGCGTGAATGCGAACCTGATGTCGCTCGGCGGGATCGCGATCGCGATCGGTGCGATGATCGACGCGGCGATCGTGATGATCGAGAACGCGCACAAGCATCTGGAAGCGTACGACCGCGCGCATCCCGGCGAGCCGATCACGGCCGCACGCCGCCGGGAACTCGTCGCGGCGTCGGCCGCGGAGGTCGGGCCCGCGCTGTTCTTCTCGCTGCTGATCATCACGCTGTCGTTCATTCCGGTGTTTTCGCTGGAAGGGCAGGAGGGCAAGCTGTTCGCGCCGCTTGCGTTCACGAAGACCTACACGATCGCCGCCGCCGCCGGGCTGTCGGTGACGCTGGTGCCGGTGCTGATGGGCTATCTGGTGCGCGGCCGCATTCCGCACGAGCACGCGAACCCGATCAACCGCGTGCTGATCCGCCTGTACCGGCCGCTGCTCGAAGCGACGCTGCGGCGCCCGTGGGCCGCGATCGGCGTCGCGGTCGTCGCGCTCGTGCTGACGGCCGTGCCGTTGTCGCGGCTCGGCGGCGAATTCATGCCGCCGCTCGACGAAGGCGATTTGCTCTACATGCCGACCGCGCTGCCGGGCATCTCGGCGGACAAGGCGAGCGAACTGCTGCAGCAGACCGACCGGCTGATCAAGACCGTGCCCGAGGTCGACACGGTGTTCGGCAAGTCGGGCCGCGCCGATACGGCGACCGACCCGGCGCCGCTCGAGATGTTCGAGACGACGATCCGCTTCAAGCCGCGCAGCGCGTGGCGGCCGGGCATGACGCCGGAGAAGCTCGTCGACGAACTCGACCGGACGGTGAAGGTGCCCGGGCTGTCGAACGTATGGGTGCCGCCGATCCGCAACCGGCTCGACATGCTGTCCACCGGAATCAAGACGCCGGTCGGCGTGAAGATTTCCGGGCCGGACCTCGCGGGAATCGACGCGATCGCGACGCAGGTCGAGGCGGCCGTGAAGCGCGTGCCGGGCGTGACGTCCGCGCTCGCGGAACGGCTGAACGGCGGCCGCTACGTCGACGTCGACGTCGACCGGCTCGCTGCCGCGCGTTACGGGCTGTCGGTGGCCGATATCCAGTCGGTCGTATCGTCGGCGATCGGCGGCGAGGATGTCGGCGAAGTGATCGCCGGGCGCGAGCGCTTCCCGATCAACATCCGCTATCCGCGCGAGATCCGCGATTCGCTCGAGAACCTGCGGCAACTGCCGATCGTCACCGCGCGCGGCGCGCAGATCCGCCTCGGCGACGTCGCGCACGTCGCGATCGCCGACGGGCCGCCGATGATCCGCAGCGAGAACGCACGGCTGTCCGGCTACGTGTACGTCGATCTCCGCGGTACCGACCTGAGCACGGCCGTCCGTGCGATGCAGAAGACCGTCGCGCAACAGGTCGCGTTGCCGCCGGGCTATTCGATCGCGTGGTCGGGGCAGTTCGAGTACCTCGAACGCGCGGCGGCGACGCTGCGCACCGTCGTGCCCGTCACGCTCGTCGTGATCTTCGTGCTGCTGTTCGTCACGTTCGATTCCGCGGCCGACGCGCTGCTGCTGATGTCGACGGTCCCGTTCGCGCTGGTCGGCGGCTTCTGGCTCGTGTGGGCGCTCGGCCATGCGGTGTCCGTCGCGACGTCGGTCGGTTTCATCGCACTGGCGGGCGTGGCCGCCGAATTCGGCGTCGTGATGCTGCTGTACCTGAAGGGCGCGCTGCAGCGCCGGCTCGATGCCGGCGAACCGCTGACCGATGCGTTGCTGCTCGACGCGATTCGCGAAGGCGCGGTGTTGCGCGTGCGGCCGAAGGCGATGACGGTCGCCGTCGTGCTCGCCGGGCTCGTGCCGATCATGCTCGGCCACGGCGCCGGCTCTGAAGTCATGCAGCGCATCGCCGCGCCGATGGTCGGCGGCATGGTCACGGCGCCGCTCCTGTCGATGTTCGTCATTCCCGCCGCGTGGCTTCTGCTTCAACGCCGTCGTGCGCGAAGCGCGGGCCCCACGCGGCATTCCGATGCAGTTCCTTCCGGCACGAACGTGCCATCCCTTCCCACCGGAGAATCACGATGAAGATGAATCAATTGATCGCCACTGCAGCCGCCGTCGTCGCGCTGAGTGCCTTCGCGGTACCGGCGTTTGCCGCCGGCGAGATGTCGGGCATGGACATGTCCGGCATGAAGATGTCGTCGGACGGCGCGGCGGAATCGAACGCCGCGCTGACCGACGCCGAAGTGAAGAAGGTCGATGCCGCGAGCGGCAAGATCACGCTGAAGCACGGCGCGCTGGAGAACGTCGGGATGCCGCCGATGACGATGGCATTCAAGGCGAAGGATGCGGCGATGCTCGCGCAAGCGCATGCGGGCGACAAGGTCAGGGTGCGGATCGAGAAGGTCGGCGGCACGTTGACGATCGTCAAGCTCGTCAAGGGTTCCTGATCGTCCGGATGCGCGGGCGTTGCCGTCGCCCGCGTCCGGCGCGATGAAACGCGCCGCGCCGACGGGTTCGCCGGCCGGCGCGCCCGACCGGCGCTCAGCGCGTCAGCGTCAGCGCCAGATACCCCGCATAACCCGCACCGTTCGCGAGCAGCGCCCAGATCGCGAGCCCGCGCGTGCGCGCATGGATGCGCAGCCAGGCCGCCGCCGCGAGCGTGACGATCACGCCGGTCAGCACTTCGGGGCGCGGCTCCCACGGCGTCAGCATGATGCCGATCGCCGGCAGCAGCGTGCCCTGGAACACCATCGCGCCGGTGATGTTGCCGAACGCGAGCGTGTCTTTCCCGCGGCGGATCCACAGCACGCTGTTGACCTTCTCCGGCAGTTCCGTCGCGATCGGCACGATGATCAGCGACAGCAGCAGCGCCGACACGCCGAGCGCGTGCGACACGCCTTCCACACCGTGAATGAAGCCCTTCGCGCCGCCGACCAGCAGCGCGACGCCGATCAGCAGTTGCAGCACGATCGTCGACAGGTTGGTCGGCAGGCCGACGCGCGACAGGAACATCGCGTGCGGCGCCTCGGTGCCGTGCCCGGCGTCGACGAGCCCGGTCGACGCGCGGAACGTCAGCACGACATACATCACGTAGAGGCCGACCAGCATCGCGGCGAGTAATGCGCGCACGGCCCAGTTGTGATGCGGGACGAACATCGCGACGGTCGCCAGCGAGAATGCGGCGAGAAAGGTGTTCATGTCGCGCACGAAGCCCGTGCGTTCGGGCGCGATCGTGCCGCGCAGCCCGCGCGAGCGGATCACGGCGAGCGCCATCAGGAGCGTGGTGAGCGTCGCGAGCATCAGTGGCGCGCCGAGAATCGCGCCGACGCCGATCTCCTCGTTCACGGCCTGGTTCGACGTGCCGCCGGCCAGCGCGAGCAGCGGCACCATCGTTTCGGGCAGCGCGGTGCCGACGGCCGCGAACAGCGAGCCGGTCACGCCTTCGGAAATCTTCAGGCGTTCGCCGAGATGTTCGAGCGCATTGGTGAAGACTTCGGCGGCGACGAGGATGACGATCAGCATGAACGCCAGTTCGACGAACATGAAGGTCATGCGGCACCTCCGCGGGCGGCGGTGGCGTGAGGGAGGCGAGCGGAAAGGAACATGGGGACTCCGTGGTCGGACGCTGACGAACCATGACACATCCGCCGGCGTCCGACCAGGAACGACGCGATGTGCCGATGGTCTCGCCAAGCCGATCAGGCCGAACGCGCCACGGCCGCGGGCCGAGTGTGTTGACGCGTTCGCTTTCCGGTGACGGAAAGCAGGCTACTCCCCAAAGACGAAAAACAGTCTAGCCGAGCGGTTTTCGTTCGACAAGCGTTCGTCTGGAAAAATATACCCCTCTACCCTATGGGGGAAATCTTCCGGAGATATACTCCCCTACCCTATCCGGGAGCCATCGATGAGTCATACCGTTCGCGAGAAACAGAAGCTGCTGAACCGCGTGCGCCGTATCAAGGGGCAGGTCGAAGCGATCGAGCGCGCGCTGGAGGAAGAGCGTGGCTGCAACGACGTGCTGCAACGGATCACGAGCTGCCGCGGCGCGATGAACGGCCTGCTGGCCGTCGTGCTGGAAGACCACATCCGGTCGCATCTCGTCGATGCGGATACGGCCGACGCACACGAGGGCAGCGCGACCGAGCAGCTCATCGACGTCGTGCACAGCTATTTCAAGTAACCGGACCGCGACATGAACGAATTCAACCGCACGTCGGCCGGCGGCTCGCACAGTCACGCGTTCCTGGGCGCCGCACACGCCCGCAACGAGCGGAAGACGTGGATGGTCATCGGCCTGTGCACGGCGATGATGATCGCCGAGATCGTCGGCGGCACGCTGTTCGGCTCGCTCGCGCTGGTTGCCGACGGGCTGCACATGTCGACGCACGCGGATGCGATGCTGATCGCGGCGCTGGCCTATACCTATGCGCGCCGGCACGCCGACGATCCGCGCTTCGTGTTCGGCACCGGCAAGCTCGGCGACCTGGCCGGCTTCACGAGCGCGATCGTGCTGGCGATGATTGCGGTGCTGATCGGCTATGAGGCGATCGCGCGCTTGCTGGCGCCGGTGCCGATCCACTTCGACGAAGCGATTCCGATCGCCGTGCTGGGGCTTGCCGTGAACCTCGCGAGCGTGTGGCTGCTGAGCGGCGATCACCATCACGGGCATGATCATCATCATGCGCACGACCACGATCATGACCACGGCGACACACACCATGATCACGGTTCGCACTCGGCCGCGCATCGCGACCACAACATCCGGTCGGCCTACGTTCACGTGATCGCCGACGCGGCCGTGTCGGTGCTGGCGATCGTCGGCCTGCTGCTCGCGCGTGCGTTCGGCTGGGTCTGGATGGACCCGCTCGCGGGCATCGTCGGCGCGCTGGTGATCGCCAACTGGGCGTACGGGCTGATGCGCGACACGGGCGGGATCCTGCTCGACGTCAACGTCGATCGCAAGCTGACGGACAACGTGCGCCGTGCGATCGAGGCGCTCGGCGACAAGGTCAACGACCTCCATGTGTGGCGCGTGGGCCCCGGGCACATGAGCGCGATCGTGTCGGTCGAATCGGGCGACGCCGCGCGCGACGCGCGTTTCTACCATGCGCTGCTCGCGCGCTTCGACGGCGTGTCGCACGTGACCGTCGAAGTGATGACGCGTGCGAAGGCAGCCTGATCGTGGCCGCGAAATCGCCGTGTATCGACCGGTGCGCGTTCGACGGCCGAACGGGCTTTTGTGTCGGCTGCCTGCGCACGCGCGATGAGGCCCGCGACTGGAAGAAGCGGACCGACCATCGCCGGCACCAGATACTGAACGACCGGTCGCGCCGACAGGCGAAGCTACGGCGCGACGCGGCGCAATAGCAAGCGCGCACGCGCGCCTCGGTCTGCGATCAGGGTCGCGAGCATGCGGTAGCATCACAGGCATTCGGCATCACGATGCCTGAACCGGGAGCGATCCATGCAGACCGACGCATCGACCGGCATTCTTCGGCAGATTCCGCGTAGCGTGTGGGTGCTCGGCTGTGTCAGCCTGCTGATGGACGTGTCGTCCGAAATCATCCACAGCCTGTTGCCGATGTTCCTGATGGCGGGCCTGGGCGCGAGCGCGACGACGATCGGCGTGATCGAAGGGATCGCCGAGGCGACGTCGCCGGTCGTCAAGGTGTTCTCCGGCACGCTGAGCGACTACCTGCGTAATCGGAAATGGCTCGCGGTGGCCGGCTATGCGCTCGGCGCGCTCAGCAAGCCGTTGTTCGCGATCGCGCCGACGATCGGCGTCGTGGTGACCGCGCGGATCGTCGACCGCATCGGCAAGGGGATTCGCGGCGCGCCGCGCGATGCGCTCGTCGCCGACGTCACGCCCGTTCACCTGCGCGGCGCCGCGTACGGGTTGCGCCAGTCGCTCGACACGGTGGGCGCGTTTTTCGGGCCGCTGCTGGCCGTCGTCATCATGCTGGTGTGGCGCGACGATTTCCGCCTCGCGTTCTGGCTGGCCGTGATCCCGGGCGTGCTGGCCGTGGCGCTGCTCGCGTTCGGCATCCAGGAACCGGCTGGTGCGCCGGGCGAGAAGGGCGTGAACCCGATCCGCCGTGAGGTCGTCGCGCAACTCGGCGCCCGCTACTGGTGGGTCGTGGCCGTCGGCGGCGTGTTCGCGCTCGCGCGTTTCAGCGAGGCGTTCCTGGTGCTGCGCGCGATGGGCAGCGGCGTGCCCGTCGCACTCGTGCCGCTCGTGATGGTCGCGATGAACGTCGTGTATGCGTTGTCCGCTTACCCGTTCGGCAAGCTCGCCGATACGACGAGCCACACGAAACTGATGGCGATCGGGCTCCTCCTGCTGATCGCCGCCGACATCGTGCTGGCGCACGGCGCGCACTGGCCGGCCGTGCTCGTCGGCGTCGCGCTGTGGGGGCTCCATATGGGGATGACGCAAGGGCTGCTCGCGACGATGGTCGCGCAGGCCGCGCCGGCCGAATTGAGAGGCACGGCGTTCGGCGTGTTCAACCTGATCAGCGGCATCGTGACGCTCGTCTCGAGCGCCGTCGCGGGCGTGCTGTGGGATCGGGCCGGCGCCGCGGCCACGTTCTACGCGGGGGCCGTATTCAGCGCGGCGACCATCGTGCTGCTCGTGTGCGTTCGCACGTCGTTCGCTGCCGCGCGGGATCGCTAGCGCCGCACGCGGCGGCGCGTCGTTCAATTGTCGGTGTCGCGCGGAAAGTAGAGCGTGAACGTCGTGCGCCCGTCGCGGCTCGCGACTTCCACCTTGCCGCGATGCAGCTCCATGATCGACTTCACGATCGCGAGCCCGAGCCCCGCGTTGCGCGCCGCGCCGTGCCGCGACGAATCGATCCGGTAGAAGCGCTCGAAGATCCGCTCGACCTGTTCGGGCGGAATCGCGACGCCGCGATTCGTGACTTCGACGACCGCGTAACCGCGTTGGGTCGACACGGCCAGCTCGATCGTCGATGCGGCTTCCGCGTGTTCGAGCGCATTCGACGCGAGATTGCTGACCGCGCGCCGGAACAGCGTCGCGTCCGCGACGACCGGCGCTTCGCCATGCACGTCGATGCGCACGCCGGCTTCGTCGGCCAGTGCCTGGAAATACGACGCGAGCCGGCGCAATTCGCTGCCCGCGTCGAGTTCGGCGGCCTTCAGGTGCTGTCGCGCATTGTCGGTGCGCGCGAGAAACAGCATGTTCTCGATCATCCGCTGCAGCCGTTCGCATTCCTCGATGTTCGATTCGATCAGCGCTTCGTATTCGTCGGCCGTGCGTGCGCGCGACAGCGTGATCTGCGATGAGCTGATCACGTTCGCGAGCGGCGTGCGCATGTCGTGCGCGAGATCGGACGAGAATTGCGACAGCCGCACGAACGCGCGTTCGAGGCGGTCGAGCATCCGGTTCACCGACGTGGCGAGCTCGCGCAATTCGACCGGACCGCCGCGTGCGTCGAGGCGTGCGTTCAGGTTGTGCGCCTCGATGCGCGACGTCTGCCGGCCGAGGCTTTCGACCGGGCGCAGGCCGCGCGACGCGACCGCGTAGCCGAGCGCGCCGACCAGCAGCGCGCCGACGGCCGCCGCGAGCCAGATGTCGACGCGATAGCTTTCGAGCAGCGACTGCCGATCGGTCGCCGTGCGTGCGAGTGCGACCTGGATCGTTTCGCCGGACGGCAGCGTTTCGCGTGCGGACACGCAGCGCGACGTGCCGATGCCGGGCGGCGCGCAGGTGAACGGGCCATCGGTGCTGCGTGCCCGATGCGATGCGGCGATCACCGACGCGAGCGTGTTGCCGGCTTCGTCGGAATGCTCGACGAGCGGGCGGTTTTGCGCGTCGTAGATGCCGAGATAGACACCCGGATGCGACAGCAGCACGTCGTGGAACACGGCCGGGTCGGCGCGCAGCGCGGCCGTCGATCCGCTGGCGCGCGCGAGCTGCAGAAACTGGTTGAGCTTGCCGGAGATTTCGATGTCGTCGCGTCGCGTCAGCTCGGCGGACAGCGATCGGTACAGATACGCGCCGGTCAGCGCGAACACGAGCGCGGCGACCGCGGCGAACGCGAGCGTCAGGCGCCGCAGCAGCGAATACGAAGCGGCGTGCGCGGTCACGAACGATCCTCGAGCACGTAGCCCATCCCGCGGATCGTGTGGATCAGCTTCGTCTCGTACGCGTTGTCGATCTTCGCGCGCAGGCGCTTGATCGCCGCGTCGACGACGTTCGTGTCGCTGTCGAAATTCATGTCCCAGATCTGCGACGTGATGAAGGTGCGCGTCAGCACCTCGCCCTCGCGTTCCGCGAGCAGCTGCAGCAGCGCGAATTCCTGCGCGGTCAGGTCGATGCGGGTGTCGGCGCGCCGCACGCGGCGCTTGAGCAGGTCGATTTCGAGATCGGCGACGTGCAGGATGTCGCGCACGTTGCGCGGCGCGCGCCGCAGCAGCGAGCGGATGCGCGCGAGGAATTCGGCATACGCGAACGGCTTGAGCAGGTAATCGTCGGCGCCGAGTTCGAGCCCGGCGACCTTGTCCTCGATCGCGTCGCGGGCCGTGAGCAGCAGCACGGGCGTCTGCTTCTGCGCGCGTAGCCGCCTGAGCACCTCGAAGCCGTCCAGCGCCGGCAGCATCACGTCGAGCACGACGAGATCGAAATCCTCGTGCAGCGCGAGGAACAGCCCGTCCTGGCCGTTTTCCGCGACGTCGACCGTGTAGCTCGCCTCCATCAACCCCTTCCGGAGGTACGACGCCATCTTGGGTTCGTCTTCGACTATCAGTATCCGCATGGTGAGGCAGGCCGTCCGTGATTCCAGCCGGTCAGTGTAACGCCGGAGCATACGGCGCCGCGCGTGCGCGAACGATGATCGGCGGATGACGGAATTGTCATGAAAGCCCGGTCATGTTTCGGCCATGTCGCCGTCACCGCGGCGGCGATAAGCTGCGGCCGTCTTGTCCCCGGCGCGCGCTGTCGTGCGACGCGCCGGCCCAACGGTCGCTGTCTGCCCCGATTTCGCATCCATGTCGTACTGGCGCACCTTTCTCGTCGTCGTGTTGCTGGCGCTGAGCCTGCCGATCCAGTCGTTCGCGGCTGTTTCAATGCCGTGCGCGGGCGCCGCCGTGCCGCATGAGGACAACGCGCCGCACACGATACCGGCCGCGCAGGACGGCCATCACGATCACGGCGATCGCGCGCGGCATGCGTCGTCATGTGCCGCGTGCGTGTCCTGCTGCATCGGCATGGGCATGGCGGGCGCACCCGCGGCGCCCGTCATGGCGAGCGTGCGCGTCACGACCGTCGCGCGGCCGCGTTCGGCCGGGGGCGTGTCGTTCCTGACCGGCGGCATCGACCGGCCGCCTCGCCGGATACCCGTCTAGTTCCTGGCCGCGGCCGACCCGCCGCGATCCGCTATTTGCTCCGGCCATCGCATCACGCCACGCCGGACGACTTTACGACGAGACATGTTCATGCGATTGATCATTGCGGCGCTATGGGGCGCGGCGGCCCTCGTGCCGTCGCTCGCGCCCGCGCAAACCGCGTTTCCCGATCCGGCAGACGCCGCCGCGTCGGTGCCGGACGTCACCGTGACGTCGGCGTTCGACGGCTATCGGCCGTATCGGGACGACGCAGGCCCGGGCTGGAAGCAACTGAACCGGGACGTGACGGAGCGACCCGCGAAAGGGCGCACGAACAGCGGCGCGGCCGGCAACGGCGCCGCTCATTCCACGCACGGAGGGGCCACGCGATGACGACGCTCGCGATATCGCGTCGGATCGGTGCGGCCGCGATCGTGCTGGCGCTCCTCGCGGGCTGCACGACATTTTCGAAGGACGGCGGGTTCGACGCCGTGTCGTCCGTCGCAACCGAGCGAATCGGCAAGGACGCGGTGGTGGTGCGGACCGACGCCGACCGCGAAGCGGTCGACCAGCGGACGCAGGAATTGCTTGCAAAACCGCTGTCGATGGACGACGCGGTGCAGGTCGCGCTGCTGAACAACCGCGGGCTGCAGGCGTCGTACGCGGAACTCGGGCTGTCGGAGGCCGACCTCGTGCAGGCCGGCCGGCTGCCGAACCCGCGCTTCGCGTTCAGCCGCACGCGTGCCGGCGACGGCGAGCTGACGCTCGGCCGCACGTTCTCGGCGAACGTGTTCGCGCTGCTGACGATGCCGCTCGCGACGCACATCGAGCGCCGTCGCTTCGAGCAGACCAAGCTCGAAACGGCCGACGCGATGCTGAAGGTCGCGGCCGACGCGCGCCGGGCCTACGTGGAGGCCGTCGCCGCCGAGCAGGCCGCGAACTATGCGCAGCAGGTGCGCGAGGCTGCGAGCGCGGCGGCCGAACTCGCGCTGCGCATGCGGCAGGCCGGCAACTTCAGCCGGCTCGACTACGCACGCGAACAGGCGTTTCATGCCGACGCGGTCGCGCAGCACGCGAAAGCGCGCCAGCAGGCCGTCGCCGCACGCGAGAAGCTCACGCGCGCGATGGGGCTGTGGGGCGAGCGCACGCGGTACGCGTTGCCCGAACGCTTGCCCGATCTGCCTAAAGCGCGCCCGGACCTGCCCGATCTCGAACGTTTCGCGATGAGCAACCGTCTCGACATCCAGGCCGCGAAGCTGCGGACGCAGGGCGTCGCGTCGTCGCTCGGCCTGAGCAAGGCCACGCGCTTCGTCAACGCGGTCGAACTCGGCTACGTGAACGACTACGAAACCGGCAAGGGCCACGAGCACGGCTACGAGATCAGCGTCGAGATTCCGCTGTTCGACTGGGGCGGCGCCAAGGTCGCGCGTGCCGAGGCGATCTACATGCAGTCCGCGAACCGGCTCGCGAAAACCGCCATCGATGCGCGCTCCGAAGTGCGCGAATCGTATGCGGCTTACGTCACCCGCTACGACGTCGCCACGCACTATCGCGACGAAGTCGTGCCGCTGCGCAAGACGATCTCCGACGAACTGCTGCTGCGCTACAACGGGATGCTCGCGAGCGTGTTCGAGCTGCTGACCGATGCGCGAGAACAGGTTGGCGCGGTCAACGGCTACATCGATGCGCTGAAGGACTACTGGCTCGCCGAAACCGATCTGCAGATGGCGGTCGGCGGCCGGTTGCCGTCGTCGGGCGCCGCGCCGCGCGCGACGCACTCCGCCGAATCATCACCCGAATCCGCTTCGAAAGCCGACGCCGCGCCGCAGCCGGCTTCCACTCCCGCGGCGCCGTCGGCGCCCGCCACGCAACCGCATCCGGAAGGTCATTGACATGGTGTCCCGTCGACAATTTCTCAGCGGCTCGGGCGCCGCGCTGCTCGGTGCGGCGATGGTCAGCAAGGCCGGCGCCGCGTCGCTGCCCGAAGCGCCCACGATGGCGAAAGCCGGCACGCAGCCGCCGCTCGTGCCGCCCGACGGCCGCCCGTACACGCCCGTCGCGACGTTGAACGGCTGGTCGCTGCCGTGGCGGATGAAGAACGGCTGGAAGGAATTCCACCTGACGGCCGAGCCCGTCGTGCGCGAGATGGCGCCCGGCATGAACGCGAACCTGTGGGGCTACAACGGCCAGTCGCCGGGTCCGACGATCGAGGCCGTCGAAGGCGACAAGGTCCGCATCTTCGTGACCAACCGGCTGCCCGAGCACACGACGATCCACTGGCACGGGCTGCGGCTGCCGAACGGGATGGACGGCGTCGGCGGCCTGACGCAGCCGCACATTCCGCCCGGCAAGACCTTCGTCTACGAGTTCCGGCTCGAAGCGCACGGCACGTTCATGTATCACCCGCACGCCGACGAGATGGTGCAGATGGCGATGGGGATGATGGGCATGTTCATCGTGCATCCGAAGGCGCGCGGCACGATGCCGGTCGATCGCGATTTCGTGTTCCTGCTCGCCGCGTACGACATCGATCCGGGCAGCTACACGCCGCGCGTGAACGAGATGACCGACTTCAACATGTGGACCTTCAACTCGCGCGTATTCCCGGGCATCGATCCGCTGCCGGTGCGCGCCGGCGACCGCGTGCGGATCCGGTTCGGCAACCTGACGATGACGAACCATCCGATCCACCTGCACGGCTACAGCTTCGAGGTCGCGGGCACCGACGGCGGCTGGATTCCGCCGGCCGCGCGCTGGCCCGAAGTGACGGCCGACGTTGCGGTGGGCCAGATGCGCGCGATCGAGTTCACCGCCGATCGTCCGGGCGACTGGGCGTTCCATTGCCACAAGTCGCATCACACGATGAATGCGATGGGCCACCAGGTGCCGAACCTGATCGGCGTGCCGCAGAAGGATCTCGCGAAGCGCATCGGCAAGCTCGTGCCCGACTACATGGCGATGGGCAGCACGGGCGGCGCGATGGGCGGCATGGAGATGCCGCTGCCCGACAACACGCTGCCGATGATGACCGGCACGGGCCCGTTCGGGCCGCTGGAGATGGGCGGCATGTTCACGGTGCTCAAGGTGCGGCAAGGGCTTGGCCGCAACGACTATCGCGATCCGGGCTGGTTCCGGCATCCGAAGGGCACGGTCGCGTACGAATTCACCGGCGAATTGCCGGACGGCTGAAGCAGCACGCGGCGGCCGCACCGACGCGCCGCCGGTTTCCATTCATTCACACGGGAGTCGACACGATGAAGAAAGGACTGGTTTTGATGGCGACGGGGTGCGCGCTCGCATTCTCCGCCGCGTCGTACGCGGCCGGCGACGTGGCCGGCATGGACATGAGCGGCGGCTCGAGGCAGGGCGCCGCGGCGGCGCAGCGCATGTCGCACGGCGAGATCCGCAAGGTCGACATGGCCGCCGGCAAGCTGACGATCAAGCATGGCCCGCTGGAGAACCTCGGGATGGACGCGATGACGATGGTGTTCAAGGTCAAGGACCCGGCGATGCTGTCGCAGGTGAAGGCGGGCGATACGATCGATTTCGTCGCCGAGGACGTGAACGGCGCGCTGACCGTCGTCGAACTGAAGAAGCCGTGACGCGGAGCGCGAACATGAACAGCACGATTTCCGGACGGCTCGCCGCGCTCGCCGCGGCTGCCGCCCTCTTCGCGATGACACCGGTCGCGGCTTCGGCCCACGGCAAGCTCGAAGGCGCTGTGCCGGCGGCCGGCAGCACGGTCGACGCGGCGCCCGACACGTTGCGGCTCACGTTCAACGAAGACCTCGAACCGGCGTTCAGCTCGGTGACGGTGTCCGACGCGAGCGGCAACGCCGTCACGCGGGACAAGGCGAAGATCGATGCGTCGAACCCGCGCGTGATGACCGTCGCGATACCGAAGCTCGCGGCGGGCGCGTACACGGTGCAGTGGGCGGCGATGACGGCCGACGCGCATCGCACGAAGGGCGCTTATACGTTCCGGGTGAAGGGGTGAACGACGGCATCGTCGGCCTGCTGCGGCTCGTGTCAGTGGCGATCCAGAACGCCGGGTTCGCGGTCGTCGTCGGCGCGTTGCTCGGCCGGCACTGGCTCGCGCGCGGCGCATCGGTGTGGCAACACGACGTCGGCCAGCGACTCGTCGCGACGCTGCGCAGCGCGTCCGTCGTCTCGCTGCTCGCGAGCGTCATCGCGTTCTGGGCGCACTGCGCGCTGATGAGCGAAGTGTCGCTGCTCGACGCGGGGCCGGCGGCTCATTCGATGCTCGCGGGCACCGGGTTCGGCCATGCGTGGCTGGCCGGCACGGTGTTCATGCTCGTCGTCGTGCTGCTGTCGTTCGTCACGCATGCGAACGACACCCGGTTTCCGTTCGCGATGGCGGTCGCGCTCGCCGGTGTCGCGCTCGCGCGCGGCAACGGCGGCCATCCCGTGGATGCGGGCTTGTTCAGCGTGCCGGTGTGGATCGACTGGCTGCATCTGCTGGCGATCAGCGCGTGGGTCGGGCTCGTGCTCGTGACGGCGTTCGGCGTGATGCCGCGGCTCGTCCGCATGCCGGCGAGCGAACGCACGACGGGCGCATCGTTCGTGCAGTCGTTGTCCGATGCATCCACTTACGCGCTGGTCGTGCTGTTCGCGACCGGTACGTACAACGGCTGGCGCGGCGTCGGTACGCCCGCCAACCTGCTCGCATCGACGTACGGGCAGATCCTGCTGCTGAAGCTCGCGCTCGTGCTGATTGCCGCGATGCTCGGCGGACACAACCGGTTCTTCGGGATGCCGAAGCTGCTGGCCGCGTTGAAGGACCCGGCCGCCGCGATGCCGGCCGGCGCGTTGAAACGGTTCGGCACGGTGCTGCGCGTCGAGGCGGTCGTGCTCGGCGGCGTGCTGATGGTCGCGGCCGTGCTCGTGTCGAGCGCACTGCCGGGGACGGTCTAGCGCGGCGGTTTTGTCGGCGGAGGATTCGGCGCATCGGCGACGCCCGGCCGTACGACGCGTGGCGATCCCGGCGTGATGACGACGATGACATCGGCCTGTCTGCCGATTACCAAAAACTGTCACCGAGCGTCGCTAAGCTTTCGCCACCCTCACAACCGGGATTCCCGCCATGCGCTCGACAATCCGCCTGTTTGCCCCGCTATTGCTGCTCCCGATGCTCGCCGCGCCGGTATCCGCCGCCACCGCCGCGCCCGTCAGCGCGAATTGCGGCGGCAGCACGACGCCGATCGCCGATATCCAAGGGCCGGGCGCGCCGTCGCCGCTCGCCGGTCAGAACGCGTCGATCGAAGCCGTCGTCACCGCCGATTTCGGCGGCACGGACGGCTTCGGCGGCTTCTTCGTCCAGCAGGCCGACGCGCAGCGCCGCAACCAGCCGGGCGTGTCCGAAGGCCTGTTCGTCTATGCGCCGAAGGTGCGTGCGAAGGCCGGCGATCTCGTGCACGTGACGGGCAGGGTCGACGAGAAATACGGGCAGACGCAGCTCACGCTGGCGGGTGCGATCGCGGTGTGCGCGAACGGCCAGACGGTCACGCCCGCGACGCTCACGCTGCCGGTCGACAGCCCGAACGCGTTCGCCGCGTACGAAGGGATGCTCGTGCGCCTGCCGCAGACGCTCAGCGTCACCGACAACTACGAACTCGGCCGCTACGGCAGCGTGATGCTCAGCAACGGCCGGCTGCGCACGCCGACGAGCGTCGTGCCGCCCGCACAGGCGCAGACGCAGATCGACGCGAACGCGCGCAACCGCCTGATCCTCGACGACGGCTCGAACAAGCAGAATCCCGCGACCGTGCCGTATCCGGCGCCGGGCCTGTCGGCCGCGAACACGCTGCGCACGGGCTACACGGTGCGCGACGTCGAGGGCGTGCTCGAAGTGCGTTACGGCGCATGGCGCGTACAGCCGCTGCCCGGCGCGGCCGCGCCGGTGTTCGACAAGCGCGAGAACCCGCGCACGAACGCACCGGCGCGCGATCCGAAAGCGAACCTGCGCGTCGCGTCGTTCAACGTGCTCAACTACTTCAACGGCAACGGTCTCGGCGGCGGCTTCGACGATCCGAACAATCGCGGCGCGAAGACGTTCCAGGAATTCCAGCGCCAGGAAGCGAAGATCGTCAGCGCGCTGAAGGCCATCGACGCCGACGTGATCGGCCTGATGGAAATCCAGAACAACGGCTACGGCGAACTGAGCGCGGTGCGCCAGCTCGCGGCGAAGCTCGGCAGTCACTGGCGCGTGGTCGATCCGGGCACGTCGCGGCTCGGCGGCGACGCGATCGCGGTCGCGATGATCTACGACAGCCGCAAGGTCGAACCGGTCGGCCGCGCGGCGACGCTCGCGATCGACGACAAGAACCGCCAGCCGCTCGCGCAGTCGTTCCGGCTGCTCGGCGGCAACAAGCAGGCGCTGACGGTGGCCGTGAACCACCTGAAGTCGAAGAACTGCCCGGACGCCGCGAACGACGATCTCGACCAGGGCGATGGCCAGGGATGCTGGAACCCGACGCGCACGCGCGCGGCGGCGAAGGTCGCCGACTGGCTGGCCGGCAACCCGACGGGCGTCAAGAGCCAGGGCGTGCTGCTGATCGGCGACTTCAACAGCTACACGTACGAAGACCCGATCCGCACGCTCGAATCGCGCGGCTACCGCAACCTCGTCGCGCGCTGGATCGGTGCGAACGCGTACAGCTACGTGTACAACGGCGAAGCCGGCTATCTCGACCACGCGCTCGCGACGCTGCCGCTCGCGTCGCACGTGAAGGCCGTGCACGAATGGCACATCAACGCGGACGAGCCGCTCGCGCTGCAGTACACGCTCGCGTACAAGTCGGCCGAGCAGCAGAAGACGTTCTACGCGGCCGATGCGTATCGTTCGTCGGATCATGATCCGGTGCTGATCGATATCGCGCTGCCGGGCGGCGGGAGGTGACGATGGCTTGAG
This sequence comes from Burkholderia sp. AU28863, assembly GCF_002223195.1. Classification (NCBI taxonomy): domain Bacteria; kingdom Pseudomonadati; phylum Pseudomonadota; class Betaproteobacteria; order Burkholderiales; family Burkholderiaceae; genus Burkholderia; species Burkholderia sp. AU28863. The sequence goes on from NZ_NKFE01000005.1 coordinate 55,552, forward strand.
GTTTTGCGACAGGCGTGATGTGCGGCAATGCCGGACGTCGCGCTTGTCCCGGAAACCGTTCGAATACCGGGTAAATAATTCCATGAGTAATTAATCGAGCCGGTACTTTATGGATGATGCAGTGCACATCGATGCCGCAATTGAGGAAGGATTGAAGTGAATCGGATCGTCGAATGACCTGTACATGCTGCTGCATCGCGTTAATCGATTGGCGATAATAAAGTTGAAAGAATGATCATGCCGATTTGAAGGATTTCTGTCTTCTGCGCCAATACGGGAAAGGATTCTGCATTGCGCGTGAAAAGTAAAATATTCGGCGTGGCATTGCCGCCAAAACACACCTTGCACGAATAATTCCGTTTTCTTTCAAGTTCCAGACACTGTCCGCCCTTCGCATCATTGCGGGATTTTTAATATCCGAATGATCTTTGACAACGCGGCGCAGCACCGCCTATTTTTGTCATGGCCTGAGTTTCAGTCATACAAAAGTTGTCCAAACTGCAGGGGGCGCGTCCGGGCATCATTCTCGCCAGCAGTTTGCTGTGTCTGTATCAAGTTCAGTCTCTTGGAAGTCCTATCCCCAACCGCCGACTGCCGACCGTGCAACGCGAGTGGCGGGTCGGCCTGCGCGTGTCGCGGGCGTTGGCGGCCTTTGTGACGCGGTATCCGAAGCCGAAGGAAAGAGATGAAACCAGACAGGAGCAGTACCGGCAGCCGCCGTGTTCGTCGTGGCCGGCTGGCCGGGCTAGGCGCATTGACCGTCATGACACTGGCGCTCGCGGCATGCGGCGGCGACGATTCGTCGTCCGTCGGCGCGTCGAGCCTCGCGCAGGCCACCGCGAGCCAGCAGGCCAGCGCGCAGGCGGCCGGCACCCAGACGTCTGCCGCCAACCAGCCGTATGTCGACCCGGTCGCGTACTCGATGAACGCGACCGACGGCCTCGCGCCGTCGCAGGTGTCCGAGAAAGCGGCCGTCATGCATTACCAGTGGAAGGGCGGCGGCAAGACGATCGACTACACGACGACCACCGGCCACCTGACCGCGCAGGACGCGAACGGCAATCCGGAAGCGTCGATGTCGTATGTCGCGTACACCGCGCCCAGCACGAACGGCAAGCCGCGCCCGGTCACGTTCGTCTATAACGGCGGGCCCGGCTCGTCGTCGATCTGGCTGCGGCTCGGCTCGTTCGCGCCGACCCGCGTGGCCACGCCCGATCCGCTGTTCGGCAACAACTGGCCGAACTATCCGCTCGTCGACAATGCGGAGAGCCTGATCGACACCACCGACCTCGTGTTCATCGACCCGCCCGGCACCGGGCTGTCGGAAGCCGTGTTGCCGAACACCAACCAGAAGTACTGGGGTTCCGACGCGGACGTGAACATCATGCGCGACTTCATCCAGCGCTACCTGAACGTCAACAGTCGCGGCACGTCGCCGATCTACCTGTACGGCGAATCGTACGGCACGCCGCGTACCGACATGCTCGCGCTCGCGCTCGAATCGGCCGGCGTGCACCTGACGGGGATCGTGCTGCAATCGGCGATCCTGAACTACTTCGCGGATGCGGTGGAAGCGGTGGCGATCACGCAGTCGACCGCAGGGCTGCTGCTCGATACCGATACGGTGGCCGGCTATCTGCCCGGCTACGCGGCGGTCGCGGCGTACTTCAACCAGGTGTCGCCGGCGCCGGTGAACCAGGATCTGTATGCACTCCAGACGGAACTGTTCACGACGCTGATCTACACCCAGCTGCAGAAGTATTCGCAGTCGTGGGTGTTGAGCCAGCTCGGCATTCCGGACGCGCTCGGCACGCCGGTGTTCCCGAGCGATGCGACGCTCAGGCTGTGGTCGATTCCGTCGAGCCTCACGCAGCAGGCGCTGCGCGACTATTTCAACGCGAATCCGTTCGGCACGAGCCTGGTGCCCGGCACGACGATCGGCCGGTATGACGGGCGCGTGTCGTTGCCGAACTCGGACCCGCGACTGCAGAACGACGGCGATCCGTCCGACATCCTGATCTCGCAACCGTTCACGAACGCGCTCGCGACGCAGATGCCGGACTACCTCGGCTATACGGCCCCGAACGCGACGTACCTGCCGCTGAACGACAACATCATCGGCGTCTGGGACTTCTCGCACGACGGCCAGCCGATGCCGGACACGATTCCCGATCTGCTCGGTGCGCTGCAGCTCAACCCGAAGCTTCGCGTGCTCGCGGAGAACGGCTACCACGATCTCGCGACGCCGTTCTTCAACACCGAGAAGCAGCTCGCGCGGCTGCAGACGGTGAAGGGCCTGCATCCGAAGCTGCAGGTGAATTTCTTCCAGGGCGGTCACATGATCTATCTGGACGACGTCGCCCGTCCGCTGATGAAGCGGGATTTGCAGACGTTCTACAAGGGCGCGCGGATTCCGACGGCGCTGACGCTGCACACGCTGCCGCCGCCGTGGCCGGATGAAAACCCGCCCAGCGTGCCGACCGGCAGCGAGCCGGGCGCGACGGCCGCGACGACGCTGGCGGCAGCCCCTTGAGCGACGGAGTCCTTGTCAAAGGAACCCTCTATTCATCCATTGAATGCGAGCGATCATGTCCCTAATCCAATTGATGCGGCGTATGTCTCCGTTGATCGTGCTCGGCGCCGTGATGAGCAGTGCCTACGCGTTGCCGCCGCAGGCGGTGGCGCCGGTGAAGCTGCCGCACGGCGGGCGCGGTGTCGACGGTCCGTTCTTTCCGGCCACGCGCGCGGCGCCGGTGTTGCCGTCGACCGGCGCGGCCTTGCAGCAGCAGGCGCAGCAGCGCGTCGACGCGAGGCTCGGCGGCAATACCGTGCTGAGCAACGGCGCGGCCGTGACGAAGGCGCAGGCGCAAAGCAGCGGGCTCGGCTTCGTGTCGAAGCACTTCGACGAGATCGATGCGAAGCACACCGGCCGCGTGACGATGAGCGATGTGCGGCAGTTCATCCGGCAGCGGCAGGTGCAGGCGCAGCAGGAACAGCAGGACGAGTGACGTAGCGGGCAGGGCGGCGGCCGGCGCGGCTTTCCATCGCGCCGGCCGCCGAATTTCGACGTCTGGGCGTGCGCGATGTGTTGCCTAGGGCGCGATCACCGTCATCCTGAACGGCCCGCCGTGTTCGGCCGCATGCGCGACCGCGTCGTTCGCGTCGTCGAGCGCGAAGACCGTCACGTCGAAGTGCCCCAGGTCGAGCAGCCCGCCGCGAACGAGCCCGGTCATCAGCGTCACCGCTTCCGTCGGGTACATCCATTTACCGCGCAGCGTGATGTCGTTGCGCATGAGCCACGGATACGGCAGCTCGAGCCCGGCCCCGCCGAGCATGCCGACGCCGCCCATCAGCACCACGCGCCCGTACGGACGCACGGCCATCACGGCCGCCCGCACCGTCGTCGCCGGCACCGACGGCGGCATCAGGTCGATCACGCAGTCGATCGGCCCCGGCGCGGCGTGCTGCATGCGGATGCGGTCCGCGGTTTCGTCGCCGGTCAGTTCGACCGTGCGCACGCGGTCGCCGAAGCGGCGTTCGAGATCCGCCAGCACGCGCGCATTGCGGCCGGGCGCGACCACGCACCGCGCGCCCATCGCCAGCGCCACCGCGATGCATGCGCTGCCGAAATTGCCGGTCGCGCCGCTGACGAGCAGGATTTCGCCGGCGCGCAGATCGGACGCAAGCAGCCCGCCGTAAGGCACGAGCAGCGTATTGAGCGCGCACCAGCGCGTGGCGTCGGCGGCCGCGATCGCGCCGATGCGCACCGCATTCTCGGTCGGCACGCGCAGCCGCTCCGCGAACGGGCCGTCGTGAAAGTAGCGTTGCAACTGCTTGCCACCTTCGCCGCGCGCGCTCCAGCCTTGCAGCACGATGTCGGGTATCCGTGCGTCGTCGCGCGAACGCACGGTCGGGTCGCAGAACACCCAGTCGCCCGGCTGCAACTGCGTCGCGTCGGGGCCGGTTTGCCGGACCCGGCCGATCGCGCCGCAACCGGGCACCATCGGCAACTCGATCGGATAGCGGCGCTCGCCGCTGAACACTTCACGCGCATAGGACAGAACCGGCGTCGCGACGACGTCCACGACGACTTCGCCGGTGCCGAGCACCGGGTCCGGCATCGTTTCGATCGCGAGCGGCGTGCCCAGCGACTTCAGAATCGCAGCTTTCATGACACTTCCCGAGGGTGAGGACGCGTCGATTCTGGCAGGCTTAGAATCGGCAACAAGGCCCGGCGCGAGCCCAGGATGGGCCGATACCACCCTGCACGGAGCGAACCCGATGACCGCTACCACGCGAACCCCGTTCGGTGATTTCCTGCGCTCGCGGCGCAAGAAGCTGCGCCCGGATGCCGTCGGCCTTCACGACGGGCCGCGCCGGCGCACGCCCGGCCTGCGGCGCGAGGAAGTCGCGGAACTGGCCGGCATCGGCGTCGACTGGTACGTGCGGCTCGAGCAGGGGCGCGACGTCAACCCGTCGGATACGACGCTCGACGCACTGGTGCGCGCGTTGCGGCTCGACAAGGCCGAAGCGGCCCACTTGCGCACGCTCGCGCGGCGCGACGGGTCACCTGCGTTCGTGCCGGAACGCGTGCCGCCGGCCATCGCGCGGCTCGTCGCGCATCTTCAACAGCCTGCCTACGTGACCGGCCGACGCTGGGACATCCTCGCGTGGAATGCGGCCGCGGCCGATCTGCTCGGCTTCGACCGGCTGGCGCCAGCCGATCGCAACATCCTCGTCTACATGTTCGAGGCGCCGTACGCGCGTGCGCTGTTCGCCGCGCGCTGGGCCGACGAGGCGCGGCGGATGATCGCGCTATTTCGCACGAACCACGATCTCTACGCGAGCGACCCGGCGTTCGTCGCACTGGTCGCGCGCTTGCGCGCCAGTAGCAGCGAATTCTGTCGATGGTGGGATACGCATGACGTGCGCAGCGGCGTGTCGGGCGAGAAGGTGCTCGTGCATGCGCAACGCGGCACGCAGCGCTACGAGTACGCGACGTTCCAGGCGAACGACGATCCCGCGCTGAAGCTGGCGATCTATACGCCGGTGAACGGCGATGAACAGACGTGATGCGGCTGTGACTCGCGCCACCGGCGGCCACGCAGCGAAGCATCGGCTTCATGCGTGAACGCAGGTGGTCGGTCAGGCGTAACGGCGGGGCGGCTTACGCCGTGCGTCGTTCGGACAGCCGGTTCCACAGCGTGCCGGAGCGGCTGCCGCTGCGGCAATACGCGAGCACCGGCTTCGGCAGCGTGTCGACCAGTGCGCCGAACGCGTCGACTTCCGCGTCGCCGATGCGGTCGCGTTCGACCGGCAGGTAGCGCGCGTCCATGCCCAGTTCGCGCGCGGCGGCGGCGATCTCCTCGAACGCCGGTTGATCCGCGCCTTCGCCATCGGGCCGGTTGCAGATCACCGCACGGAAACCGGCATTGCGGATCGCCTTCAGGTCGGCCGGCGTGATCTGCCGCGACGCGGCGAAGCCGGTCGCCGCCGCCGCCCGACATTGCTCGATCGCCCGCGCGAAACGGGCGATCGCGAAGTCGACGTCCTGTTCCGTCGTGAACCGCCCGAAACTGATGCGCACGGTGCGGCCGGCCGCTTCCGCATCGAGGCCGATCGCGGTCAGCACGTGGGACGGCGCGCCGCTGGTCGAATTGCATGCGGAGGTGGACGACACGGCGAGCGCTTCGCCGAGCATGAACGGGAAGAAGCCCGGCGCATGCACCGTCAGGCTCAGCGTGTGCGGGATGCGGCGGGCAGCGGCCGCGTTCTGCGTGACGTCGCCGAGCGTGGACAGCGCGCTGGTGAGCCGCGCGCCGAGCGCCGCGATCCGTTCGGCTTCGCCGTCGAGTTTTTCGGCGGCGAGTTCGCACGCGACGCCCATGCCGACGATCTGATGCGTGGCAAGCGTGCCAGAACGCAGCCCGCGCTCGTGGCCGCCGCCGTGGATCTGCGGCGCGATCCGGCGCGCGATCTCGCGGCGCACGAACAGCGCGCCGATGCCCTTCGGGCCGTACACCTTGTGGGCGGACATCGACATCATGTCGATGCCGAGCGCGCGCACGTCGATCGGTGTCTTGCCGAGCGCCTGCGCGGCGTCGACGTGGAGCAGCGCGCCGGCGGCGTGCACGATGCGGGCGATCGCGCCGATGTCGGTCAGCGTGCCGATCTCGTTGTTCACGAGCATCAGCGACACGAGGCCGGTGTCGGGGCCGATCGCGGCCGCCACGGCGTCGGCGGTGATTTCGCCGCGGGCGTCAGGCGTCAGGAAGGTGACCTGCATGCCATGCTTCGACAGGTTCGCCATCGTGTCGAGAATGGCCTTGTGCTCGAGGCGGCTCGTGATCAGGTGGCGCTTGCCGGTCGCGTTTTCCGCATAGCCCTTCAGCGCGAGGTTGTTCGATTCGGTGGCGCCCGACGTCCACACGATCTCGTCGGCGTCCGCGCCGATGAGGGCGGCGACTTGCGCGCGGGCGTGCTCGACCTTGTCTTTTGCGAGTCGGCCGGCGGCGTGCGAGCTGGATGCGGGGTTGCCGAAGATGCCGTCGAAGCCGAGACAGGCCGTCATCGCTTCGATCACGCGGGGATCGGCAGGGGTCGTGGCTGCGTAGTCGAGGTAGTGCAGCGGGGTGGGTTCGCTCATGTCCGTCTCTGGCTGATTGCGTAGTGACGGAGATGATACGGGGGACAGAAGGGAAAAAGGATCCAAAGTTGGCTGAAGATGCGGCTCGAAGTGGAATTATGTTTTATATGTGTCGGAAATAGGGGAATTCGTTTCTCCGTGGCTTCGCTGGCCGGAATCGTCGCGATTACGTCGCCGCATCGGGGCCGGGTTGGGTCGATAGCCGGTGCGCATCCCGCACCCATGCCAGCAGCGCCTGCTCGTACCTCGACGGAATCGTGACCGTGAGCGTCGTGAGGCGGCCGGCGTTACATGGCAGATCGAGATAGCGTCGCCAGGCTTTTCGCACAAGTTGCGACATCGCGGAGTGCGTCATGCCGAGTTCGGCGGCCAGCGCCCGTTGTGATCGGCCCTTCACGAAAATCTCGTGCAAGGCCCACTGGTTCAGCGGCTTGATCCTCGTATCGTGCATCCGCAACAGCCGGAACTGTTCGTCGGTCATGCGTCGGGTCGTCGGCATTCAGATTCGCCCCGAATGTTGAAGCGACGAGATCAATTCCGCGCCGCACGAAGTCTTGTGGCCGTCGAATGCGGCGGGGCGGCCTTCGATGTCGAAGGCCGGATCGCCTTCGGCAATCGTGCAGGCGCCATGAATCGGACACGAGCACGCGTCGCCGATACGAGCGACCGCGCGCCCCATCACCGTGCTTTTTCGGGCGCCGGATTCGACCCGGCCGCCGTGGGTGTGCGTATCTTCTACCCGGATAATTCCCCGCATGGGATTCCGTCCTCCAAATGGTTTGAGGTCTGACGCGGCGATCACGTTCGGATGAAGCGATTTGCCGCGCTGGTGTGCATCACCATGAATAGCCTTGCATGCCGTAATTTGTATCGTGTCGGCGGCCCGACCACGGCAGGTTGCCCCCGAAGTGATTGATCCGGCCGATGGCGAAACGCAGACGATCCGACCCAATAATTATTGGGCAGCATCCCGACTATTGAATTGGCTCGCAATTCTTTCGATCTTCCTCCGATGGTTCGCGGTGTTGGGCCGCATCCATCCAACCCAGATTAAATTGGGTAGAGCTGTAGTGACATAACAGCGTGGGCTTTCCAGCGACGCTTTTGTCATCGACGGTTAAGGCGTCAAGTGTGAGAGGCACAGAAGGAAATGTAACATCAGCTAACGCGATTTGATCGGCTCTATACTTGATGTTGAACTTTCCAACCCAATATTCCGCCGCCTTGCCTGATACGACACGATAGCCGGTCGGCGCTGTTTTTGGTGAAACATAATACAAGGCCATCGATTGATGTAGCCGCACATCATCGCCCCCCGAAAATCGAAATAGGTCGCTGGGAACAAATAGATCGGTCGGATAATTCTTTCTTTCATAATTCGGTTTCGGTTGTCTAGCAAAAATCCATTGATGCTCGTCATCGTAAACGACCAACTGAATATCTATAGCCACAGGGCTGGCGAGAGAGTTGTAATCTTCAATCTGCATGTAGCTCGGATCGCGATTCCCTTTATCGGCAACAAGTTCATCGGGAATTGCAAACACGATTTCTGGGTAGTTATTGAATGCACCCATGAAACGATATTTGGTGCCGGGTACATAGGCGGAGATCGGGCGGCGCATGGGTAAATTCGTACCTTGGACTTTCCAACTAATCGGACGTGCATCCAGAAGGCTTTTCCAATCGGGTTTTGTTCCGCTCTTCAAGGCGACCAGATTTTGCCATTTACAGTCGCTGCTCCGATCATAGCAACTATTATACAAATAAAGACTGATGCCCTCGTTTTCCAGCGTCAACCACGGACGTGGTTCAGCCGGAAAGCTATAGATTTTCTCGTAAGATTTCGTTGAAAAATGCGGCACAATCATCGGCGGGCAACCGGCTAGCAACACACTTGTCAGCAGCGCCACGATCAATTTTATCTTTTTCAAATATTTGGATTTTAATGTCTGGAGCATGCTATTCATACCATTCCGCTATTTTCATATCGTCATTGTTAATCTGGAATCATGGTGGTGACGAAAGGAAACACCATGAGCGCCACCAAACCGGGCGCGATAGCAAATGGCTGCACTCAACTCCTGTTACTAGACGCGGCGGTTACGTTCACATGCAGCGCGCCGCCAAGCCGATGTGCATCACCACGAATAGCCTTGCATGCCGTAATTTGTGTCGTGTCGGCGTCCCCACCACGGCAGGTAGGCGTTGTTTCCGCCGCGTGCGCGGAACCAATCCTTGTCGGGATCGATCGGCGTGAGTTTCGACGGTGGCAGGACGACGACCGCGACCGGATGATCCGGATCGGTCGTGCCGGCGACGAGTGCATTGCCGCCGAAGTGATTGATCCGGCCGATTGCGAGCGCGACGTCGGTCAATGCGCTGCCGGTTCCCATGTCGCCGAGTAGGGCGGCCGTGTTGAACGTCTGCTTACGGTGGTCGTATTCGGGGAGGGTTTCGGTCAAGGTTTGTCCGAGCATCGCAAGACGTGTCGATGATGCGTCGCTGCCTTTACCTGCGTCGTGAACGACGTAGTTGAGGTCAGGGACCACGATGCCGGCATTGCGTGCCGCTTGGTCGATGGTCGCCTTCCACGCCTGCACGGCTCGGGTCGTGCCGACCTTCTGCGGAAAATCATGCGTGTTGCCGGTTGCGGCTTTGCCGATCCAGGAGAGCGGTTCACGCTCGGTGTTGAAGGTTGGGCCAGCGAGGAACAGCACGACAAGGTTCTCGTTGATCTGTGCATCCGTGGGAGGGAAGTTGGGTGCGTCCCAGTTCACTACCCAGACGCTCTTGTCAGGGTTCGCCCGCAAGTAGTCCAGTGCGTTGTTCAGGGATGTGAATCCGGTGTTGGGGCCGCCTTGTGTGGCTTGTACGTCGGGAAGCGTGTTGCGGCTCCACATCGTTGGAAAATACCGATTCCCGATCGAAAACGTCCTTCGAATCGAGTCCTGCAAATAGTTTTGCGATTCGGCCGCGTCGAGTCGTTCCGGAATCGCAAGCTCGACACGGATGCCAGCCAACTCACGCCAGTTCTTTTTATCGTCAGGTTTGACCGTGTAGAAGTATTTCGCATTGCTCGCGTAGCGTGAGTGAAGCAGCAGCGGGAACTTGGTCATGTACTTGCGATAGAACCCTCTGAATGTTTCTGTGCCTTCGTTGCCGTATGCGATACCCGCTACCGACTGGAGCGTCGTAAAGGACTTCGGATCGGTCCGCACCATGTCGTCGTTCTTGTTCGGAGACGCGAGTCCTTGCGTCCACAGCAGTTGCCATTCGGTCGGGTAGTCCATGCGTTGCAACGGATTCAACCAGATCAAACCTACAACCTGCGCGACGAATGGCTTCGCTGCTTCTTCCGCAGAGGGTCCCGCATGCGTTACAGGTTCCGTCGAAGGTGCCGCGTGCGCCGGCCGTACCGTGGCCGTGGTGAACAGAAGCACCATGAGCGCAGCCAGGCTGGGCACGACTAAAAATCGTTTCATCCAATCTCCTATTTCCAGTTGTGTCGGGTCTGGTTGTTCTACGTGCGCCATTAACGACGCCATGAGTACGGCCGTGATCATCCATGCTGCGAGCGCAACAGCGGCACGTCGCGGCCATGTAGCGATTAGTGCCTTCATATCGTGCCCCCGACCTTCAGATAGAACTGACCTTCTCGTTCATTCGTGATGGCGTCCGGCATCTTGCCTTCGCTGCTCTCCGCATGTACCCATTCATGCATCGGAAGTTCGTCAAATTTTCCGCGCACAAAGTACTCTGTGTATTTCTTGTTCGGGTTGTCGTCGGGAATACCGTCTCCCATCCGCCAATCGGCTTCAATCCGTAGCGCTTTCATTTGCTCGGGCGTCAGATAGCAAACCCCGATCGCCACGTCGTACGCAAGTGCCTTTTCGGCGTGCTCCGGATTGGTCATCGTCGTGGAATGGTTCGTCGGGCTGTTGGTCGAGCCACGATCGAGCCAATCCACAATCTGTCTATCGCGCCATTCCTTGTAACCCTCCGGCATTTCGCTCTTGCCGTCCTCGCCGATCACGTGGCCGTCGCCATCGAGCCATTCCATATTCAGCGTGCGCCGCGCCTCCATCCGCATCAGCGCACGGTCCTCGTAACGCTGTCCGGCTTCGCTCTCTGCCGTCCCTTGCGCGACACTGTCCGCGTTCTTCGCCTCGTACTGATCGTAAGGATCGTCCGCGCGCTTGTCTGCCTCGCTCTTGCTTGCGTCGCGCCATGCGGCCAGCGGATCGTTGCCTTCGTTGAAGTCGCTCACCGCCGCGCCGTCCGTCGTTTTGACCGGTTTGCCGAATCGCTTCGCTTTCGGCGGAAATGGCTCGTCAAGTGGCGGGGCGTCCGCCACGACGGTCCATCCCTGTGGCGGATTGGCATTCACGCGGAACATGTTCAACGCCGAGCTGAACCCGGTCACGACGAACATGAGCGGCGCAGTCGCCAGTGTCGCCGCCACTCCCCAGATGGTTTCATTCCCTTTGAGCGCACCGATGAGATTGAACTTGGCAGGTGGCGAAGGCGGATACCAGAATCCCGACGTCGTTCCCTTTTTGCCATGCCGCCAGTCATCTTCCCAATACTGATAGCGCTCCTGCACGCCAACCTGGAAGCCGGAGGCAAAGACGCGCTGCGTCAGCACGCCGGGGACGTTGATATCGTTCAGCTCGTTCTCGTCGATGCCGCGCCAGCCGATGCCTTGAACCGTGACCGCCGAAATCACCTGGTCGTGTGGACAGCAATACGCGGTGACGCGACCATATGTCGATCCGTTCAGGCCGTGGCGAGCCCGATCCTCTTGTGCCGCATAGGACCGCTTGCTGGTCGGTGATACCCGTTCGTTGGCCATGTCTTCATCGATCTTGCCGGCGGGCAGTTCGTAGGCTTTGCGCGTGCCGATGATCGACAGAAACTTACCGAACGTTTTCGTGCGGGCGGCGTAGGTCTGCCGTCCGCGACGACCGCTGCCGTCCCTGGTCGCGCGTTGCGACCAGGTATCCATGAACGTATCGGATGGATTCGGGCCGTCCGCGCGCGCAAGGCTGTACGGCGCATTCGCCAGTACGTAGGCATCCGCCACGCACTGCCCGCTACGTCCCCACGGATCTTCGACATCGGGCAGCGCATCGCCGAAAAACGCCGCCGTCAGGCCCACGATGTTGCCCTGGCTATGGCATACGACGGTGATCGGCACGTCGGCCTGCATGCGACGAATCGATTCGATCAGCCTCGCCAGGCGCAACGCCGCGAGCACGCCATATGCGCGGGGCGGCGCGCGATACAGCGGCCGGTTGGTCGGGTTGATCCCCTGGACGGTCAACCACCCGGCCGCGCGGTCGTCGAGGCCGCCGTGCCAGAGATCGGGCAGGCTCGCGCAGCCGTTCGTGAACGGGCCGCCGCCCCAATAGTCCTTCTCGTTCAGGAAGATCTTGTCGCCATACTCTTTCAACTCAGCGGCGGTTGCCCGATAGCCCCATCGGAAGTGAATGACGGGCGAGAAGGACGGATCAGACTTGATGTAGTTGCCGGACCAAAGCTTCGGATTCAAAAACCCGTCCGGCGTCACGCTTTCCGTGTACTTCGCCGGCACCAATTGCCCGGCGTCGATGCCGTGATACATCAATTGATCATCCAGCCGCCCGAGCCGGCGATTCAGGCCATCGCACAGCCCCTGCTCGGCGGCTTCGAACCATTCGCCTTCGGAGTTCACGCCATGGACGAAGATGACGACACCAGGCAACGGCATTTGCTTGATGCAGATCAGCCGGGTGTCTTTCGTCCACATCGAGACGCCGTCGCTCCGACCGACGACGATCTGAGGTGGCTCCGGGCGCGGCGTAGCCGCGTCGGACACGTCGCCCGTCGCGGCGTGCTCGTCGGTGCGTGCGTCCTCTTCCGGCCGAGGATCGAGAGATGAATCAGTCATCCGGACTCCTGCGCTTGCGTTAAACATTCTTCTTGGTGAACTGCACCGTCAGCCTCTCGAACCGGTCGGTATCGACCGCCGGCAGTTCCCCGGCCGTGTCGGTCGTCATGTTCGACAGCGTTCCCGATGCCTTTCGAATCTGTCCTTCGAACCCCGGCGCCGCGTTACCGTCCGTTGGGCGAATCAGCTTCGGGACGCGGCCGAGCGGACTTTGATCGAATGTCGGCAGGTCGACGCTCATGCTGGCGGGGCCGTCCCACGCATGACCATTGGATTTCACGGTGAACTTGCCGGGGCAACCCAGTTCGATATCGCTGCCACGCAGCTTGAGATACGCGCCGCCGGATGTGACGAATACGACTTCGTCGCTCGCCGTGCCGGCCAGCTTGCCGCCGGCCGCGGTCAACTGGATGTTTTTGCCGGACTCGATTTGCGTGTCGTCGTGCTGCGATTGAAGGGCCACTTTCCCGTGGTTAGCAATCGACGATATGCCGTCGCCGTGCGCGAACATCGCGACGCCATGCCCGGCATGCAGATTGATTCGCTCGCCGCTCGTGATTTGCATGTGTTGCTGCGCGATCTGATCGATGTTCTCGCCCGCATACATGACGTGCGTTTTCGGCGTGACGTTGAGCGACCCCGCTTGGGCACCGAACGCCATGAACGCGGAGGCGTCGTCGGTGGCGCCAGATTCCGACCCGTCAGGTTTCCAGTGACGGAATGCGTTGGCGATGTTGTCCTGGCCGGCCGTGTCGGCGGATTGCCCGCCATGCTGGCCAGCGTGATCGCCGAGCGACTTGAACAGCGCTGTGCATTGATCGAGCAAATGGATCAGCTCATCGCGATCGAGCTGACCACCGGTTGCGTGCGAACGCGCATAGGTCGTCAACAGCATGCCTTGGGCGGCGCGCAACGCCGCAGCGGCGTCGGTGCGCAGCTCCGCGCCTTCGCCCCGATCGTCCCCGTGTCCGTCTACGCGCGGCTGCGTCAGGTAGCCGAGATTCAACTGGGTATGCGCATGTTCGCTTGCCAACTGCGCGGAGATTTGCGACGGCGTATCGTCCAGACGAAGCTGGTTGTACCGGCGGCCCTTGATCTCCCGCGTCTTGACCCCGGACACGTAGCGATTGCCCGGCAGCGCGCCGGTATTGCTGAAAGTCGCGGGCGGGTTCGCGCCGTTGCTCAACACGCCGATGATCACCAGACGGTCCGGATCGCCCGACAGGCTCCCCAGCAGGACCTCCATCCCGACACGCGGCAGGAACAGCGCACCGAAGCATTCGCCCGCGAGACTCGCCGCGACGCGAATCGGCGCGCTGTCGCCGGCCAGGCCGTTCGTGCCGGCGCCTTGCGCGTGAGCATGGTCCGCCGGATCCAGCCCGTGAATCTGCACACGCACGCGGCCGGCCTTGTCGCAGAACACCTCTTCGCCCTGCGTGCCGACGATCGTGCCGGTCAGCAGGTGAACCGGCGGCACGTCGATTGCCGGATCGTAGGCCGGCTTGAGCGGCACACCGCGTTGCACGCACGTGAAACTGTTCTCGTAGCGCGTATCAGTTGAACCCGATGCATCGGGCGGCGGGACGATCGGCGTCAGGTTGCGGCTTGCCGCGAATAGCCCGCTTGCGCGGCCCGACAGGTCTTTCGGCAGGTTGTTCCAGATGGCGTGTCGAATCGACGTGACGACGAACCGACGACGATCGATCGACTTCATATCCAGTTCGGGGTCGCCCGTCAGCGTGAATCCGTGCCCCACCAGCATGTCGCGCACGGTGCCGATGCCTTCGAAGCGCGCGGCCGCGAACTGATGGGCCAGCATCCGGTCGTGCGCGATGCGCGCGTGATCGTTCCACGAGTCGCCGACGTGCGGGATGTCGACGGCGACGTCGGTCAGCAGGCGCGCAAGATCGTTCCCCGACTCGCCCTGGTCGAGGCCGGTGATGGCCTCGAAGTCGTCCATACGAGCGGTCTTGTAATCCCACGACGGGCGGCGGACCTTGCCGGGCGACAGGCTCTGGTCGTACGCAAAGAGGGTGACGGTGTCACGTTGCTCGACGCCGGCGTCGCGCGGATGAAGGCGGACGGTGCCGGCGGGTGCGTCCGGCAGACGATGCGGATCGTCGCAGAACACGAGCGTGTGAATCGGCCGCTCATCGGTCACGCCGCGCCTGCCGTCGACCGGGGCGGCCTTCGCGAAGACCGTGATGCCTTCGCGGCGCAGCAGACGCCGGATGAAGCGTGCGTCGGATTCATTGACTTGCCGCGTCAGCTCGCGTGCCGGATACCGATCGGCCCGCAATGCCGACAGGTCGAAATCGAATGCTCGCGCGAGTGCGGCGCTACGCTGTTTCCACTCGTTCATCAGCGTCGCCAGAATGTCCGGCACGCCGCGCGAGCGGAACAGGCGGGCGTTCGTGCGACGGTCCATCAGCGACAGGGCGTCGCATACGTGCAGCTGATAGACGGTCAGCTCGCCGTCGGATTGACCGGCTCGCACTTCACGCACGATCGCGTTGATCGCCTGGATGTTGCCCCGATCGGTCGTCAGCCGGACCGATACGGGCAAACCGAGAAACAGCGCAGGCGGCAGATGATCGTAGGTCGACACGCAGGTCAGTTGCCCTTCGATGCCCGACATCAGCCCCTCGCGGATATCGGCGTGATGGAGCGCCAGCAGATGTCCGACCGCGCGTTGCGCCTGCCCGAAATGAAGGGAGACTGGACGCTTGTTCAGGTCGACCAGACCCGACGCAAAGTTTCTCAAAGTTGCTGCTATCGACATAACGACAATCTCGTTATTTTTTGTTCCGGATTCGGATGGATTCGAATCCGCCTCTCAGGTGGCAATGCGACGGCGCTTGGAATTTCGGTGCGAAGAATAACAAGCTATTTCTATCTTTAAGAAATATTTTTATTTTGAGATGGGAAATTATTGCTTTTGAAACAATGGTTAATGTTTGCGTGGGTTGGGCGGTGTCTTTGTTTAGATATGAATATGCCGAGGCGATTATTGTGGGTTTGTATTTGTCGTGCCTCGTTTTCCATATGGTCGAAATAGGGGCTTTTTTGTCAGGACATGATTGAATTGGAAGTTGGAAATTAGGAATTGTCCCGACTCAAAATGAGCAGCGTTACGTCACATCGATTGAAACCCGTGCGAGCACGCTTGTGCACTGGCGCGTGATGTGTACGCCCGCCGATCGGATGCCGGAGAAAGCATCTTTCAACATACAAATTCGCCGCCGGATCGCTCGGCTGCGCAGGTGAATGGCGGACTGGATTCGGACGAATTCCGCGAGCCAGGTGATGCCGCGCGATGCGTTTGCGAATGCTCGATGAGTGCCGTTGCCTGCTTTCCGTCAGTTGTTGTCGCCACGGCAACACGGTAGTGTTGTGTTGGCCATTGACGTGCCGCCGGGCCGACAAGGAACCTAAGACGACGCGTGCCGGCATCGTCGAATTTCGAACGGCGGATGCGTTGCCGATCATTCCAGCCTATAGTGCTCGTCGTTGATCGATCTGGACGCAATCGGGAGTTCGTCGTGTTTCACCGGAAATTCAAATTGGGGTGTTCGCGCTTCGCGTGCATCGTCGCCTTGACGACGATGCTGGCGCCCGTCGCGGCGCATGCAGAGGGGAAGGGCGGCGACGGCTCGACGCACGTCGCGTCGGCTGTCGATCACGACACGGCCCCGGCACGACCGATTGTCGGCGACGATCCGGTTGCCATCCGGGATGCGCTGCAGAAGGTGCACGCCAGCACGCTTGCACCTTCGTTGCGCGACCGGGTTCGCGGCGCGGTCGCCGGTGCCGCCGGCCGGCACGGCCCGACGAATCCCGACCTGGCGGCCGTCGGTCTGGATCGTGACGTGACGTTCGTGGTGCCGGTGCGGTACGGGCTGAGATACCGGTCGCGGCGGCAGCTGCTGACGCTGGATGTCGACCTGTTCGATGCGGAGCGCGACGGCCGGGCAGGCATCCTGCTCAGCAAGGTGACGAAGGGGCCGCGCGGGCGCGGGCTCGTGATCGCACCGGAAGCGAAGGCGAAAGGGTACGTCCAGCACGTCGACATCATCGAGCTCGAGACCGGGCAAGGCAAAAAGACCACGGTTCGGAGCCGCATGCGGCTTTCGCCCGCCGAGTACGCGCAAACGCATGGCGACTTCGCACTGGTTTTTTCCGGGCGGCTGGTTCGGCCTTACTTGAGCGAACAAACCGAACATGCCGATCCGAGTATCGAGGAGCCGACGGACATTTCGACGCGGATCTCCACGTTGCACATGGATCTCCGTGACATCTGGCTGGTGAGTCCGTCGAGCGGCGTCGTGGTGTCGAAGAAGCTGCGGTTGTCGAAGTAACGGGGTTCGGCGGGCGCGTCATGCAGGCGCGCGGAGAGGCCTTGGACGATATTTTTCCTGGTAAGTGAGCGGTAAGTCGACTGGTCCTACAGTAGCCCCCGTTTCGACCGTCGACTCCAGGAAAACGATTGTGAAAATTGCCTCTCGCCGCGCCCGCCCGCTATGGCTGATTGCCGCTTCATTCGCACTTTCATCTGTTTCCGCGTGGGCGGACGACGGCATGAGCCCGCCCGATCCCGATAACTCAGGGCTGACCATACTCAACAACGCGACGAACGTCACGCATTGGGGATTGGGCGCGGGCGTCGGCATCGAACCGTCGGCCTACAAGGGCGACGGCACCCGCGTATTGCCTTTTCCTCTGGTCTACTTCGACAACAAATGGGTGCAGGCCATCGGCACCACGGTCGATCTGAAAATAGGCAACTGGAGCGGTGTCAGTGTCGCGCTGCGTGGCCAGTTCTCGCTGTTCGACGGATACAGTGGCTCGGACGCCCCGATCCTGAACGGCATGGAAAAGCGCAAGGGCGCGTTATGGTACGGGCCTGCACTGTCATGGAGCACCGGCCTCGGCACGTTGTCGGGTAGCTTCCTGCTCGGCGGAAACAAGGGCGCACGCGCGAAAATCGGCTTCGAGAAGGCGTTCTCGTCGGGCGCATTCTCGATCACGCCGCATGTCGGCGCTGAATGGCTGAGCAACAAATACGTCGACTACTATTACGGCGTGCGACCATCGGAAGCACGTGCGTGGCGTGCCGCCTACAGCGCGGGTTCGGCCGTGAACGTGTCGGCCGGCACCCGTTTCGACTACCGGCCGACGAAGCAGCAGACGATTTTTCTGGACGTGGGCGTGTCGCGTCTCGGCGACGGGATCACCGACAGTCCGCTCGTCGGCAGGCGGTTCGTTCCCGACGCCCGGATCGGCTACATGTATCGGTTCAAGTGAGTGCGAGCATGCCAAGAGTGGCGATTGTCGAGGATCACGAGCGCCTGGCCGGCCTGTTGTCTCAGGCCCTGGCCGCGGCGGGAATCGAATCCGATCGGTTTGGCAATACCCGGGAAGCCGCTTACGGTATCGACCGGGCCGATTACGCACTGCTGATCGTCGACCGCGGATTGCCCGACGGAGACGGCCTGACGTTCCTGCGCACGCTGCGCGCGGCGGGCCGCATGATGCCTTGCCTGATGCTGACGGCACGCGACGCGTTGCATGACCGCATCGACGGACTCGAAAGCGGCGCCGACGACTATGTGACCAAGCCGTTCGAAATGAGCGAACTCGTCGCCCGCGTACGCACGCTGATGCGTCGTCCGGCGCTGCTCACGACGCTCGTCGCATCGTTCGCGGATGTGACCGTGGACCCGCCGCAACGCGCGATGCGCTGTGGCGACCGGACGGTGCTGCTGGCGCCGGCCGAGTTGCAGGTCATGCTGTGCCTGATCGAAGCCGCGGGCCGGACCGTCCGGCATGCGGTACTCGAGCATGCCGCATGGGGGTTCGCGGAGGCGGTCACGCCGAACGCGCTCGAGGTGACCGTGCACCGCTTGCGCAAGAAGCTGACGGCGATCGGCGCTACGATGCGGCTCACCAATATCCGCGGCGCCGGCTTCGCGCTGCGGGACGCGTGACGATGCTTCGCCGCGTTTCGCCCGTTGCCGCGCTCTGGTAAAAGGACGCCATGTTTCGTCATTGGATCCTGCGCCTGTCGACGCGTCTGTGGGTGACCAACGTCGCCGCGTTCGCCGTCAGCCTCGCGCTGCTGTCCGCGCTTTCCGTCTATTTTCTGGATCGATATCCCGACTTCCTGGGAAGGCGCCAGCAGATGGAGAGCATCCGTCATATCGTGGACGGGATGCGTTTCGATGCGGCCGGGCGCCCGGCATCCGTGCGATTGGGCGAGCATCCGGCGGTGATATTCCGGCTCTTGCCGGCCGACGTGAAGTATCGCGTGCTCGATGCGACGGGGAAGGTGTTGCTGGCGTCGGCGCCTTCGAGCGACGATCGACCGTGGCTGACGGAGGACCTCGCGACGGTGGCCGGCAAGGTGCTGCCCGCCACGATCGACGGCAAGGCGTACGCGGTCGCGACGCAGCGCGCGCTGAACGGGAGTGTCGTCTATTACGTGCAGGTGGCGCACAGCAGGCAACTCGTCGATGCGCTCGTCAGGACGCGGATCGATCCGATACCGAAGACCATCGCTTATGTGCTGGTCATTGCAACCATCATTTTCGGACTGACGCTGCCGTTGACGATCGGTCACGTGCTGAAGCCGTTGCGGGAGGTATCGCGTGCCGCGCGGGAAATCGAGCCGCGCAACCTGAAGACGCGGCTGTCGTCTGCCGGGATTCCCAGCGAGATCAAGCCGCTGATCGATGCGTTCAACGATGCGCTGACCCGGCTCGAGAATGGCTTCGCGGTTCAGCAGCAGTTTCTGGCCGACGCCGCGCACGAGTTGCAGACGCCGCTCACGCTGGTCAGAGGGCAGATCGAGCTGCAGCCCGACATCAGCCATAAGGCGCCCTTGCTTCGCGAGATCGACTTGATGGCCCGGCAGGTGAAGCAACTGCTGCATCTGGCTGAAGTCAGCGAAGCGCAGAACTTCAGTTTCGGCGACGTGAACGGCGTCGACGTCGCGCGGGACGTCGTGAGCCTGCTGGCCGGCAAGGCCGATGCGAAGCAAGTAACGCTTCATACCGAAGCGCGCGACGCCGCGTCGCCGATACACGCGGACGGCGGGGCGCTTTTCATCCTGCTCAAGAACATTCTCGAGAATGCGATCAATGCGTCGCCGTCGGGTGGTGTTGTCGTGCTGACCGTGCTCGAGACGGCGATTCATGTTGAAGATGAAGGGCCCGGTATTCGGCGGGAACATCTGCCGCTGCTTTTCGACCGATACTGGCGGGCGCCGGATTCGCGGTATGACGGTGCGGGCCTCGGGCTGGCAATCTGCAGGGAGATTGCCGAGGCCCATCAATGGAAGCTGACGGTCGATGTGCTGATGACGGGGACGCGGTTTAGTGTGTGGTTTTAGTCGGGGCGGTGGTCGTGCGGTGGCCGGCTCCCGCGGTAAAAGGGCTGGATCGAACGCGCCATCCGGTCGAATTGCGGCTTTTCCGGGGTGACTTGTTCGGCGTCGAATTTTCGGTATAATGAATCAACGTTCGAAATGTCGAACGTGAGAAATCAAGCATCCAGAGTCGGGTTTCCCGACGCCAACCTGCCCTCCCGGGCAAGGTGGACGCCCCTGAGGCGATGCGGCCGATCGACGGCAACGAAACGGGAGCAGCATGGCTGGCACCGGTTCGATAACCATTCATCCGGAGCAACCATGAGCCAAGTTTCCTCCGCTTCCCATCCGACGGTCTGTGAAGACTGGTCGCATTTTCTTCCCGGTTTCACGTTGACGCACACGGTTCATCTCGTTTCGAGACGGAATCCGGGCATCGTCTCGACCGCAGCGGCCGTACTTGAAGGGGAAACGGCGACGGTCGATCGGTGGGCCATCACCCGCTGTGGTGACGTGCTCGAACAAAAAATCGTGCTCGGTGAAATGACGGAAGGGCAGGCGGTCCGGCTGCGTGAGCGGCTTGCGGCGCTCGATGGCGTGCTCCGGACGAGAGTGGAGCATCATTTCGTTCGGGCGAGGGCGGCCTGACATGTGTCGGAGAGCGGCCGCCAGGCGATGGATTCTCCCGTCCCGTGCTGACGCACACGTCATTCGCGAATCGAAGCGGCTTGCTCAAGTGGCTTCAGCATTCGGCGCTGCTCAAATTTTGGCGTTACGCAACCTCAGCGCGTTCGAGATCACCGATGCGGAACTCAAGCTCATTGCAAGCGCGGCAATCATCGGCGACAGCAGCAGCCCAGTGAACGGGTAAAGTACGCCAGCCGCCAGCGGAACCCCGAGCGCGTTGTAAACGAATGCGAAGCCAAGATTCTGCTTCATGTTCGCGACGGTTGCCTCGGACAGCTGTCGGGCACGCGCGATACCGCGCAAGTCGCCCTTGACGAGCGTCACCTGAGCGCTGCTCATTGCCACATCCGTGCCTGTTCCCATGGCCACGCCGACATCGGCCCTGGCGAGTGCGGGAGCGTCGTTTATGCCGTCGCCGGCCATCGCGACGACATGCCGGGCTTGCTGAAGCTTCGTCACGAGATCGAGCTTGTCGGCAGGCTTCACCTCGCCATGGAATTCGTCGATGCCGAGTTTCTCGGCTACGGCCTTGGCGGTGACCACACCATCACCGGTCGCCATCACGACTCGAATACCGTTCTCCCTCAATGTCGAAAGCGCTTCCGGCGTGGTCACCTTTATCGGGTCGGCGACGGACAGCAGTCCGGCCAAACTGCCATCGACCGCCAAATACATGACGCTCGCACCCTGCGCTCGGAGGCCGTCCGCTTCCTTGGCCAGCGATTCGACGGATATGGCGTCGGTCTGCATCAGCGCGGTATTGCCAAGTGCAAGTCTCCTGCCAGCGACGATTCCTCTCACGCCGATACCTGTCGCGGATTCGAAGTTTTCCGTGCGGTCCAACGTCAGCTTCTTTTCACGGGCTGCCACAACGATGGCTGCGGCAAGCGGATGCTCGCTACCTTGGTCGAGACTCGCCGCCAGACGAAGGACTTCGTCGGTCGTATATCCGTTGGCGCCCACAGCTCGATCGAACGCTGGACGCCCCTCGGTCAGCGTCCCCGTCTTGTCGACAATGAGTACGTCGACCTTGCGTAGATTTTCAATCGCAGCCGCGTCGCGAAAGAGAATCCCGGTAGCGGCGCCTTTCCCGCTCGCGACCATGATGGACATTGGCGTCGCAAGGCCCAGCGCGCATGGACACGCAATGATGAGCACCGCCACCGCATTGATGAGACCGAACACCCAGCTGGGCTCCGGCCCAAAGATGCCCCACACGAAGAACGTCAGAAGAGCGGCACTGACGACCCCGACGACAAACACGCCGGCGACTTTGTCGGCCATGCGCTGCATGGGGGCTCGGGACCGCTGCGCCTGCGCGACCATCTGCACGATTTGCGACAGGACAGTTTGGGAGCCGACCTTTTCCGAGCGAATGACGAGGCTGCCAGTCGCATTCATCGTTGCGCCAATGACGCGGTCACCAACGCGTTTGGTGACGGGAATGGGCTCGCCGGTAATCATGGACTCGTCGAGCGAACTCGAGCCGTCAGTCACCACACCGTCCGCTGGGACTTTCTCGCCGGGCCGCACGCGAAGCAGGTCTCCCGCATGTACATGGGACAACGGAATGTCTTCTTCGGAACCATCCGGGTTGATGCGTCGCGCAGTCTTGGGCGCGAGCCCGAGGAGTGCCTTGATCGCGGCGGACGTTTGCGATCGGGCCTTCAGTTCGAGCAACTGTCCGAGAAGCGTCAGCGAAATGATGACTGACGCCGCCTCGAAATACACGCTGACCCGGCCGTGCGTACTGTACGTTTCAGGAAACACGCCGGGAAAGAGGGTAGCGATGACACTGTAGATATAGGCCGCGCCTGTCCCAAGCCCGATAAGCGTCCACATGTTGGGGCTGCGGTTCATGAATGAGCGCGCGCATCGCGTGAAAAACGGCAGGCCTGCCCACAAGACGACCGGCGTCGACAGAATGAACTCAGCCCAGCTCTCGCTGCGGACATCCATCAATTCGAGACGATGGCCGAACATCGCCAGGACGAAGACGACGACGGTCAGTGGCAACGTCCGCCAGAATCGACGTCGGAAATCGACTAGTTCCGGGTTTTCGCCTTCGTCGACGCTGGGCAGAATCGGTTCCAGTGTCATGCCGCACTTCGGACATTGCCCAGGATGGTCCTGGCGAATTTCCGGATGCATCGGGCACGTGTAGATGGTGCCCCCGGGAACTGCTTGCGGTTGCTCAATGGTCGAGGGCCCGACGTACTTGGACGGCGCAGCTTGGAATTTCGCCAGGCAAGCCGCGCTGCAGAACGTGTACCACCTGGCATCGTATTCGCAGCGGAAGCGTGACGGATCGGTCACCGTCATGCCGCAGACGGGGTCGCGAAGCGAATCCGTGCGGCGCACATGTTCGCCCTGGCCCTCATGGTGATGAGCATGCGCGTCAGGCCCATGCCCGGTGGAAGCGGCGTGCTGGTCCGTGTCACGGGCGTGATGTCCGTCCGATGACACGTGTTCGGAAATCCGGGGGTGATAAAGCTTCTCTTCGTCGGGTTGGCCACTCATTGGACGCTCCTTTGCTCACCCGTTTCGTTTACTGAGACTGGCCGATACGTCGGTCGCGTACGCTTCGACGTGTTGAACGACAGCGCGGGAGCAACGTTCATTCCACGTTTTTTCCGCTCCAGGGACAAGGGTAGGCGTACGGAATTGCGTCAGTTTGGTCCACTCATGCGGTTGTGTAACCAAGCGAAGAAGGCGCCGGCTGCAAAGAACCATACCGCGAACACAAAGGCCGGGTAGACGACAAACCACCAGGACGATGGCTCGCCCGTCTGGAGGCGCCGGAAATCGAGTCCGTGAAAAAGCGCGTTCATGAAGTTCATGAACGGTTCGGGAAGCGCCATCCATACGAGGGTGCACAGGACATAGAAGAGCACAACCGTGGCTGAGAGCGTCACGCCAGTCTTGAAGGGCTTCATGGCAGTCCCCTTATCCCGGAAGAGCGCGATCGAGTTCGGCAGCAGCGCCCGCTACGGGGCAGTCGCCTGAAATCAATGTACTCGAGCCGGGCGTTTTCCAAACAGGTTCGGCACAAAGCGCGGCGTGTGCGCCGCGTATTCACGCCACGCAGCGCCGAACCGTGCCTCGGAATCACGCTCCTCTTGTATCGCTAGTCGAACGTACATGAAAACCAGAATGGGAAACATCGCCAAGGTCACGAGCGTGGGCCATTGGAGCAGGAAGCCCAGCATGATGACGACGAATCCGACGTACTGAGGATGCCGGATTTTCGCGTAGGGTCCGGTGGTGGCCAACTCCTTGCCGCGCTGAGCTTCATACAGTACGTGCCACGCCGTGGACAACAAGTAGAAACCGCCGAGTATCAAGAAGAAACTGAGAAGGTGTGGAAGTCCGCCATGCGGGTCGCCGTGTCTGCCGGTCAAGGTCCACCAGAGGTGCCCCGCGTCGTGCGACAGCAAATTTGCTTGCGGAAAGCGCGTCTGCAACCAACCCGATAGCAAATAGATAGTGAGCGGAAACCCGTACATTTCCGCGAACAGCGCGACGATGAAGGCGGAGAATCCGCCGAACGTGCGCCAGTCCCGCTTGGTTGCCGGCTTGAAGAAGCTGAACGCGAAGATGATGAAGACGAGAGAATTGATAGCGACGAGGCTCCATAGTCCGTAGCCGTCACCGATGCTGGTCATGGCCGTCTCCCGGATCAGGACGCCCGCGGGCCGATTTCGCCCCATGGTGCCCGTGCCCATGGTGCATGAACAGATGCATCAGCGGGCACGAGAGCAACAGCAGATAGGGCAACACCCCAAGGAAGTGGGCGCGGTGTTCGGAGAGCAGGAGGAATAGCGCTATTGCAGCGAACGCTACGAGTGCAATGGCCGACCGTGATTTCCAGAACGGCCGACCATCATGCGAGTTGTCATCCACGGCTATCTCCCATTTCGTGGCGTCTCACTTCTCGGCGGGATGCTCGCGAGCAGCCTGCCGGTCCATCATTGCCTGCATCATCATCTGCATCATGTCCATGCGCGTTTCCATACTCCCCTGCCGCGACGACATCGGCATGCCGGACGAGTGAGCACTCATCATCTCCATCATGCTCATGCCGTTTTGCATGATTTTCATTTGCTCGTCCATCAGCGCAGCGCGTTCCTCGGGCGTCTTCGCGTTCATCATCTTTTCGTGCATGACGCGCATGGTTTGCATTTGGTCGTCCGCCTCGCGGTTTGACTTAGTCGGCGCTTTTGCGGTTGCTTTATCTGGGTGATGGGCATCGTGAGCCGCATTGCCGGTGGCCGTCGGCGTACCAGCGATTGCAACGGCACTCATCATGCCAAGCGTCGCAATGGCGATGGCGAATTTTTTCGGGAATGCCATCTTGTCCTCCTTGAGCATGGTTTTCGATAGCCGGTCGAACCCTGAAACCACTCTATGCTGACGCCCCGTCAATGGCTTGACGTGGCTCAACGAATCACGCACCGAATTCTTCATACCTGGCACGCCGTGGCGGGGACGTGCGGGCGGTATCGGGTATCGCTCCGGGCACGCTCGACGACACGGCGGTGACGTGCATCCACGCTGCGACTGCGTGGCTACTTACGATAGGCAGTGCCCCGGCGGGCGGCGGAATGCCGGGGAATACCGGACGGAGGCGCGTCCGGGACTTCTGAAATGCACGTCAGCACAATATGCTGATGTCGATTGATTCTGCTTACGAGCAGGGAAATTGCATTTACGTGAGCATTTTTTTATAAGAAACAATGATTTACAGTAGTGCTCTGCCGCGCCACCGCTGGCCTACTGTTTGCAGAGCATATGGGGATGCGACGGAGGCGCAGTGTTCAACAGTTCTCCTTACGCGAGATGGAGCTTAGCGCCCAGCACGGGAAGGAGATTCTATTCCGTTGTTCTGGCCCAGCGCCCGCGGGGCCATGTGGCAACGCGGATTAGAAGCGTTTACGCCTGTATGCGCGCCGTCAAGGTGTTAGCTAGCCTGCCAGACCTCGAACCAGGAGTCGGTGCGGTTCTTCAGGCACGCAGGACAGAAGCGCGGCGATGCCTTGATTCGAGGACGTACTTGGCTGCAATTGCTATGATGGGAGGCTTGCATGAGGGGCGGCTGCTAGTGGTCTGCCAGCGGAATCCGAAATCAGCGAACGCGTATGTTGCAACGCCAACATGGCCTCAATCTGTCAAGGTCAAGCGCTTCCTCGAGTAGTCATTGGCGGAGATGACTGACGTTGCCCACAGCACTGAGTGGCTCGACCCAGATGTCAATCGATTTGGTCATGAGCTTCGCAGCTTCCGGAATTTGGTTCATCCTTATGAGCAAATGGCGTCCGTAGCCAAGCCGGACAAAGACACCTATGACATCTCATGGCTTGCCGCCGAGGCCCCCGCGACTGACTTGGCACGGGCAATTCAGAAAATGCAGTCGTAGCAGAATATCAACGAACGGGTATGGCAAAACCAAGAAAGAGGAAGACCACGGCACCGGGACAGGCTTACGGATACGTTGTTCAGATAGTGAGGGTAATGTGGCACCTTCTTCGTGCCGGCCCCGGTGACATCGTCGCATTCGAAACGTTGGGGGACGTCTCCGTCGAGAGCGGTAGTACCGTCGTTTCGGAGGAAGACAAGAGCGGGCTTGCGCACAATCCGATAGCAGACGGTTCCAGCGCATTGTGGAAGACGTTCGCAAACTGGGCGGATGCGCGACGTAATGGAGACCTCCCGGCCGCCTCCAAATACATCCTGTATGTCGCGCAGCAGCACGAAGGACAAATCGTGCAGAGGCTGAACGATTGCAATTCACCAGCTGCTGCAACGGAGCTTGTTCAAGAGTTGCGTAAGCGGTTGGCGCCAGCGGATGCGCAAGAAGGCGACGCTGAAGACAAGGCATCGCTGAAGGCTCAATTGCGTCGCTTGTTCTCTCACAGCGATGGCGCCATAGCTGCCATCGTCCTCGACTTCGCCCTTGAGATTGCTACTGCGTCTCCATTCGATGAGGTCCGAGCTGAAATCGCGCGGAGTACAAGCGACGATAGCGTGGACTTGGTTACCGAACAGCTACTGGGATGGGTTAAGCGTCAACTGATGAAGCATATTGAAGCTCACACACCTGCGCGGGTATCGTATGACGATTTCAGACGGCAGCGGCTCGCCGTCTTGCGACGCGTCGATAGGAATCTGACCAGCTTTCCAGAGTGTGAAGCCGAGCCGACCAGGGCAGAAATCGAGGCTCAGCTCGTCGGTCGACGCTATGTTCACCAATTGAATCTTCTCAATCTTGACGAAGATGACCTAGAGCAACACATCAGCGACTACCTCCGCGCGTCGACTGCACGCACCGAGTGGAGTGCCTCGGGGTATCTCGATAGAGAAGGTCTTCGCAAATATAAAAAAGAGCTCGAGTACCACTGGCGGCTCTGTCGAATGGCTGTCAAGTTTTCCGATACCGCGACATCCCCTATCAATCGCGGTGTACAGCTCTTGTTTCAATGTATGGCGAAGGACCCGGCGGAAATTCAATCTCTCAAGGTGCCGCAGTATTTTTCTCGTGGTAGCTATCACGCGATGGCGGACGAACCTCGTATAGGTTGGCATCCTGAATGGAAGAAACTTCTCAACGTAGAGGTCACGCGAGGGGATGATGATGCTGATTGATGAAGTCGAGGAGATTCAGAACCCCGGCCTCGGCGCGGCGCTTATTTGGCGATTTGCCTGCGGATACGCGGCTGAGGTGAGGCAGGATGCTGCACCGATTGCGTACGCCTTCTTGGTCATTCCGCTGCTCTTCAACAAGAAAATTCTGGAAACTGTCGTAAAGACAAAAAAGGGATTGCGAAAGGTCGAGGAGAAGCTGCGCGCGGAGCAGTCGATACTAGCGACGTCACAGGACAGTGCACTGGCGATGAGGGGACTCTCCCAAGAGGCCATCGCCTTGGCTCTGAGCACTGGCCTTATTTCGGTCGACCCCGACCGTGCAACGTTCCAACCGCGAAGCACCAGCAGTCCTGCCCCACAAGGTGAGGGGGCAACTCGAATTCTCCAAGCTGCGGAGCGATTGGGCCACTGGGCTAGTCAGGTATCGCTTCGCGAGTTTTGCTTCGTTTTCCATTTGGAGCTTTGAATTGAAGCTGCAGGTCGTTGAAATCGTATTGTGGCCTCGCAAGGGCGGTTTTGAGCCGCGGCGAGTGCCGTTCGCCCTTAACTCAGCCAACGTTATCACTGGGGCGTCTAAGACGGGCAAGTCATCGATTATTCCCATCATCGACTACTGCCTTGCATCTGACCGCTGTTCGATTCCTGTCGGACTCATCCGCCAGACCGTTTCGTGGTTTGGCATTGTGGTGCAGACCGATGAAGGGCAGAAGCTGCTTGCGCGACCGGAGCCCGGCAAGCAACCGAGCTCCGGGGAGATGTACCTCGCTGAGGCAGAGAAGATAAGCGTTCCGCCTGTCATCTCGGAAGGCAACACAACGGTAAAGCAGGTGAAGACCATGCTTGACCGCGTCGCGCAGCTTACCAATCTCGGTACCGATGCGGACAATCAGGGTAGCGGATACTCTGGCCGCCCAAGCTTCCGAGACTTGATGGCGTTTTGCTTCCAACCGCAGAACGTCGTGGCGAACCCGGATGTGCTCTTCTATCGGGCCGATACGACAGAATATCGCGAGAAGCTTCGGGCCATTTTCCCGTATGTGCTCGGAGCAACAACGCCGGAAAGTCTTGAGAAGCGATGGGAGCTCGACTGCCTCAAACGCGAGTTGCGCGTCAAGCAGAGGGAGGTCGACGCCTACGCAAAAGCATCGGCGACATGGCGTGCCAATCTTGAAAATTGGGTGCGTGAAGCGTATGAGCTTGGCCTGATTGACAAGGAGGCCCTGAAAAGCAAGGACGAAGCACATGTTCTCTCGATACTCTCAAAGCTAGTGGAATCCGAGGTCCCGGAGAAGCCTATCTCGGCTGATGCGCTCGAGGACTCGGCTATCGAGTATGCTGAGTTGCAGAAAGAGGAGTCGTCACTGAACGGCGAACTCGCGGAAGTGCGACATAGGCTAACCCGTCTGTCAGAGCTGAAGGGCTCGGTCAGTCAGTATGAGATTTCGCTCGGGACGAGAAAGGACCGTCTGTCACTTTCTCGATGGCTGCGCAATCAGGCCCAAGATGTCAGCGAGTCAACCTGCCCTATATGCGCGCAGTCGTTGAAGTCGCATTCGGCGACGGTCGACGCCATGTGCGATGCGCTTGCGGTCGTCGAATCAGATGCGCGACGTGTTTCGAGAGCGCCATCCGTGTTCGACCGCGACTGGGTGGTGCTCAATGACAAAATGCGTGAACTCACCGACAAGCTGAATGCGGTAAGCGTACGTCGCAAAGGTATTGAGCAACGCAGCGCAAAAGCCAAGCAACAGAGACTCGCAACCAATCAGGTAGCGCGCTACCTAGGAGCGCTGGAGCAAGCGCTCGTGGTCTACTACGGAAGGGAAAATCCAGGCGCCGCGAAGGCGCTTGAGGAAATCGCTGGTCGCATCCAGAGCCTTCAATCTGAACTCTCGAAAGAGAACTATGAGGCGAAACTTGCAAGCGTATTGAAGCGACTGAAGAAATCGATGGAGAAGCTCGCGTCTAAGCTCGATGCGGAGGACCCGGACGCTTCGGTCAATCTCGACATCAAAGAGTTGACCGTCAGGGTAGGTGATGCCAGTGGGCGCAGCGACTTCCTCTGGCAGTTGGGGAGTGGTGCGAATTGGCTTACCTACCATGTGGCCGCCACTCTTGCCTTGCATGCGTTATTCCTTAGGCTGACCAACTCGCCGGTCCCAGGGCTGCTCGCTTTCGACCAGCCGAGTCAGGTTTACTTCCCGCGAAAACTCGCCAGCAAGCGCGGGGACTTGGACCCGAAGATTGACGACGACGAAGATGCAGAGGCGGTGAGACGGTTCTTCAAAGTATTTGGAATGGCAACTGCTACCTTCAAGGGGGATTTCCAAATTATCGTGGTTGACCACGCGAGCCGCGACATTTGGGGCGGCCTGGAGGGCATTAACCCCGTCGAGGAGTGGAGGAACGGCAAAAAGCTGGTTCCCCTTGCATGGATTGAGGCGATGAGATTGGATGGCTCTGCGATAGCAGACGAGTGATTGTCGTCTCGGGTTTGTCGTGTTATATTTAGTTCGACTCGCGGATAGATTTTTTGCCATGTTTCATGGCATGTGAAGCAAATGTTCCGAGATATGCCCTCGGTATCCCTCTGATACTGCAGATGCGCGCCGATGCGTAGGAGTATCCGCGAGTCTTTTCTCCTCCCGATAAAAATGTCGAGTCTCAAAGACCTAAAAGCAGCAACTGCCCGACGGGACCTCGCGGCACTGCTGCATGTCAAGCCGGGGATGCTCACTTATGCAATTTATAAGTCGCCAGAGGCTAATCGATACCGTAAGTTCGAAATAAAAAAACGTCATGGTGGCGAACGCGAAATCCTTGCGCCTGAGAATGGATTGAAATTGCTTCAACGGAGATTGTCGACGCTTTTGCAAGACTGCATTGCTGAAATCAATTCTTTGCATGGGCATGTTGAAGATGAGAGGCGCTTCGGAATCGCGCACGGATTCAAGAGGAACCACACTATCATGACGAATGGGCGGGCGCATGTCGCCCGTCGCTACGTGTTCAACGTGGATTTGCATGATTTCTTCGGCACGATAAATTTTGGGCGTGTGCGAGGGTTCTTTCTGAAGGATAGAAATTTCGCGCTTCACCCTGAGGTTGCGACGGTAATTGCTCAGATTGCTTGTTTTGAGAATAAGCTCCCACAGGGTAGCCCCTGTTCCCCGGTTATTTCAAATTTAATCGCTCACTCGCTCGACATTCACCTTGTGCGTCTGGCGGTAAAGCATGGTGCGACGTACACCCGCTATGCCGACGACCTTACGTTTAGCACAAACCGGCCGGAGTTTCCGCCGGAAATAGCGACGCTCAAGGATACCCATAGCTGGATACCTGGTGTCGACCTTGAGCGCATCGTTACCAGAAACGGGTTTAGTTTTAATCCCTCAAAAACACGATTGCAGTACCGAGACTCAAGGCAAGAAGTAACCGGCTTAACGGTAAATCGTAAGGTCAATGTTCCCGCAACGTATCGTTATACAGTACGTGCCATGGTCGATAAGCTCTTCAAGACTGGACAATTCGAGTTCGTGCATAAGAAGAGGGACGCGCAAGGAAACGTCGTTTTCGAGAATCGCTTCGTTGGTGAAAACAAGCAGCTTCTCGGGATGCTTTCATATATCGACCAAGTGGACCGTTTCAATCACAAACTGTGTACGGACAATGGTCGCGAACCAGCAAGTACAGAGGGGCGCATAGCGTTGTTCAGGCGTTTTCTGTATTTTGATACTTTTTACGCTGCTCGCGAACCTATTATTGTTTGTGAAGGAAAAACCGATAACGTGTACCTGCGGTGTGCTATAAAAAGCCTCGCTACGGAATATCCAAGATTGATTGATAAAGGTACTCCGCCGAAGTTCGAGGTTCGATTTTTTAAGCATGCCGAGACGCGAACAGGTCACATTGCCGACTTAACCGGCGGTGTAGGGGGTATCTGCAAGCTTTTGAAAAATTACCATGAGGATGTAACTGAGTGGTTCAAGGCTCCTGTTTCCAAGTTTCCGGTCATCGTCTTGATAGACAACGACAACGGTGCGCACAGCATTTACGAGGCGATTGCCGGTATCACGAAGAAGCCTAAGCCAGAGGGGCGAGCTGACTTTATTCACGTAACCAGTAATCTTTACGTCGTTCCGACACCGTTCGGGCCAAAGAAAAAGCAGACTGCGATTGAGGATTTTTTCGACGAACACACTCTGGCGACGCAGCTCAATGGAAAGACATTCAATCGTAGCAACAAGTCCGACGACTCAGAAAAGTTCTACGGAAAAGGCGCATTTGCACGGGATGTCGTGGCAAAGCAGGCGGGTACTATTGACTTCACTAAGTTCCGGGCCATCCTAGATAGGGTCGTGAAGGTGCTGGACCACTATGAAGAGAGCCAAAGAGAGCAGGCGAAATAGGACTTCAACTGCTGATGACGAAGCACGTTCTCGAGCCCCGGTTATCACGGCTCCCCATGCCAGGTTGACCGACCCAAACAGGCTGACTGCCTCGTCGGGGGGGAGTGAGGTCGCCACTTGTCCGTTCAATCTGCGCCCTGGCGTCGGCCAGCGATGTGAACCGGCGCACGAAAACGTATCGTCCATGAAACCTTCAAGGCGCCTGCACCCGAAAACAGTCGAGCGTTTCGGGGCGGCAGGATAGAGGGCCTGTCAGCGCGACCCGAGCGCCGACTGCCCTCCGGGAGGGTCTATGGAGGCTTCCAACGCGTCAATAGCAAGCGCCGAACTTACCAAGACTTGGCGAACGCTTGAAAGCAACCCCTGCAATTTTGGGAAGTTAAACTGGATTGGGCGTCCATGTGAAATGACTCATGCGTTTCAGAGGTGAAACGGTTTCCCCGCATTCTTATCGACAGTCGGTAGTTACTAAGCTCGACAGCTAACGCACAAAAGCACTGGCATGCCTCTCGCGAGCTCACTCTCGCATGTTCGGACAAACGGGGGGCACTATGGCCAATAACGCACCAGACTACGTGATGACCGTCCGTAGCCTTGAAAGCAATGGTAGTTTCGGCTCGGATGTCAATAGCGATGCGACGTTTGTTGAGGTTCCGCAAGGGCATTCCGACTATGGTCAGACCATGGTTGTCGACAAAGACGCTTGGTACAGCCAGGTCATCGGTGCCGCCAAATGGACAAATGCAGCAAGTGGTGCTGCCCGAGGCGATATTTTGTTCATCGTGCACGGGTACAACATGTCAACCGCTGAAGTGCTGGACCGGCATCGGAGAATCCGAAGAGACCTCGAGACGCTGTCCTTCAAAGGTGTAATTGTCTCGTTTGATTGGCCAACCGAGCAAGCAGCGATTGCGTACATGCGCGACAGGCATGCTGCGAAGGAAACCGCGTTTCGGCTTGTCGACGAAGGGATTGCCCAACTGTCCGCACTGCAGACGCCCACCTGTTCCATCAACATCCACATCCTCTGCCATTCGACTGGTGCTTTGGTTCTTCGAGAAGCTTTTGATGACGCAGATGATACACAATTGCCCAATTCTTGTTGGAACGTAAGTCAAATCATTTTCGCCGCTGGCGACGTATCCTCGATATCGATGTCTGACTCCGATTGTGGGGCTGAAGCCGTATATCGGCACTGTATCCGGCTGACAAACTACTCAAATCATTACGATGAAGCGCTTGACCTTTCCAATGTGAAGCGGGTCGGGACTGCGCCGCGCGTTGGCCGCATTGGTTTGCCGGACGACGCCCCGGCCAAGGCGGTGAACGTGGACTGCACTGCCTACTACCATTCGCTCGATACGAACGACGTCGTATCAAAGGCCGACCAGCCGGAAGGACGAGTGGGTTGTGCGTCGCACTCCTGGTACTTCGGTAATCGGGTATTCGCCATCGACCTGTTCCAGACAATCATCGGCGTGGACCGCAGTCTACCGGACACTCGCGAGCCCACAGCCACGAGCGATAGATTTGTGTTGATACGGCCATGACGCGATGATTGATTCTAGTGAGAAACGTAGAAGAAACGCCCGGTTATCGCTCGTCCGAAAACATTTATTCTGTTAGCTTATCGATGTCATAATTAGGATGTCAGATATGAATAGGGTTTCACAAGTAGAGACGCGTCGCGCCACTCGACAACCAAACGTATTGGTTTCAATGACGGCAGTCGCAGTAGCCATTCTCGCTATAGTTGGTGTTGTCGTCGCGGCGTCGGCCCTGCAGTTGGTTAACTACGACCTTGGCTATTACGCACTTCGCGTCACCCTAGCGCTGGCTTCTGCCACCATCGCCGCCTTTCTGCCGGGCGCCCTTCGCATCAATTTGCCCGGCGGTATCCGGGGTGGTGGCGCGCTCGGCGTCTTCGCGCTGGTTTTTGTATTGGCACCGCATTCTGTGCTTCCCGCCGCCCAAAGTGGTTCCGTTATTTTAAAGGACGGTTTTCAATCAACATCCGAATCTGGATACGTTTTTGGCGACGAGCAAGTGGTTGACTGGTACGCAAACAAAGCGGATTTGCTTGTGGCGACCCCGCCCGGGGAAAGCCAGGCTCAGTTCTTTGTTCAGCATGATATGCCGCCATACACAAATTCTGCCGCAGACGAGCGAGCCTATGGCGGCATTCGCCCAATAGCTTCAACGACGCTGAAGCAAGTAAAGAAGTGCCCGACCGATGGTTATCAGCACGCGTACCAGCCTGCGGTTCCCGGGCAAACCTATTGTTTGCGCACGCGGGATGGTCGGCACTACGTTGCACTTCGCGTCAATGGTGTAAGCAGGGACCGAGTCGACCTCGAGTACGTATACCAGCCGAACGGTTCACCAGAATTTTGAGTCTATGGCTGATGTGACGTGAAGAAGACGGTTGCTAACATCGAAATTATCTGAGCCGCAAGCAACGCTGGGTAAATGCAGCTCCTTTTGAGGCGAAAACGAACCAGTACGAATTTGAAAATGCTTGTGGACTGAATTGGACTACAGTTGTGCAGCGGAACCCATAACCCGAGCGTTTCCGCATCGCCGGCCAAGGGCGTAGCGGACGAGTGGAAGCATCCAGTGAGATTTTCTCTGCCTTTGGTGCGTGTCAACCGCACTTTCAGCGCCGATATCTCATCTTATGGTTCTCAAAATGTCACTTAATGCTTCTCGCAACAATTTAGGCTATTTTCGACCGGCTTGCCAGGCCGACTGAACGACAGCGTGACACCGGCTTCGTAGACCCATGCATCCAGCACCACCAGCGAACCCCGGTCCGTTGTCCACCGTGATGGATGTGGGTAAGCCTCGCATCTCCTTGAGCCGCTCGAGCATTGCTCGACTCGCAAGCCCGGCAGCGAAGTATCAACCTCGATGGCCAGGCACTCGCGCGTGTAGTCGTCGACCAAGTTCAGGCATCGAAACCGCCGACCATAGGCCAGCCCGTCAGAAACGACGTCCATCAACCAACTCTGATTCGGGCCTGTTGGTAAGCTCGGCGTAGCCGCGCGCGTCAATTTGTGCAAAATGTGGCTGAGCGCTCAGCACGGGAAGGAGATTCTATCCCGCTGTCCAAGCCAAGCGCTCGCCGGGCCATGATTGTCTGCTACCACACGTGTTCGCGGGTGTGCTTGGGGAAGCTCAAAGTACGTCTTTCAATCGAGTTGTCAGCGTCCGATAGAACGACTGCTGTGATGGATAATATGTAGCCGCCGAGTCATCGTCTTGCGCTCTGCCTTCGGCGGTCATTTCTGTTTCGACGAGTCCATAAGCTTTCGCTTGCTCAGCGGCGCGTGAAGCGTTGCGCTTTGCCTCCGCATTCAACCGAGCACCTCGTATGCTGCCTCCAAAAAGCAACCCAGGGTTGACCTCCGCCCGGCGGCGAGCAACTTCTCCGATATTCCGCTGTTCCTCAACTGTGAGTCGTATCCCGGATTGAACGGACGTTCGTGTGAGCTTCTTTTGCTGTAGTAAATCGTCCATCCACATGAGGTCCCATTGCTTCCAGGTTTGACACGGTCCCAAAGTTCGCTCGTCCTCATCGACCAACCGTAGTGGCGCGACTGAGCCGTCGTGACGCAACCACATAAGAGTATGCGGCGAACCGTCGAGCCTCTTGACGTTGACCCGCAGCGGTCCCCGGTCGTCCCCCTTAACATGGTCGTTGAACAGTGCAGTCAACTCATCTGATTTGTAGCGCAAATGCTGGAAATGAATCAATCCTCCCCGGCATGTGTAGGGCTTCCATGGAATGAATCTGTCGTAGACCTCGCGAGGAGTTAGACGAACCGCAGCGTCGCCTCGACGTTGCACCCGCTGTGTATACTCGAAAATGTCAGCCGGACATATTCCTATGCCTGCCTCACGCATATCCCGGGTTCGTAGGCGCCGCTTGTTTGTGGTTGTGTTGTACTGCATGATGGCTTTCAGGAGCAACCGCTCGAAATCGTCCAGTGAAATGGGCGTTGCCAGTCGTTTCCAGCGACGAATCTCTCGAGATAGAGGGTCCGTGGCTCTCGTGTATCCGCTGCGCGCACGAGCCATCATTTTGACCATGATGCCATTTACGCCTTCTCCGACGCCCTTGAGGTCGCCGCGTCCCGGTGGCGGAAGCATCCTCATGAGCCTCATGTTCTCGCATGCGGCTACCACGACCTCCTCGGAAGCCCCAGCTCCGTTATCGACGAAGATTGCATCGATGTTCCCCGACACTAGCCCCTTCGTGGATTTGAAACCTAGCTCTCGAGCGCGTTCCGTCTTGGACAGAAAGATGGACGCGATACATCGACGAAATGCCTCGGCATTCTCGTCCTTCATTGCTATCTCGTATCCAAGGATTGCACCCGACAGTCTTGAGACTGCAAATACCACGGTCAAATGGATTGACTTGATTTTCTGACCTACTCGGACAGCGACTCCGACCTTTGCGACAAAGCCGTCCACGTCCACAATCTCGATGACGCCTTGCGTCAAATGGCTTGCCTGTCCAACGCGAGCATCCAAGTACTGTGCAGAAAGCGTTCGCCCATAGCGAAGGCGCTTCAAGTCATATTCAGCTATCAGTCGAGTCTTGTGGTACATGAACATACCGACGGTCGGGATAAGCCTAATCGGCCATTTTGGGTACTCCTCGCTGACCATGGCACGATACGTGTCTGCAAGCGACAGGCGGCCCAGAGCCCAATGCTTGGTTAGCGCCCTAACAAACTTTACCTCATCACACGGTCGTACCGGGTACCGTCGTTCCGCGAGAGGGGCTTCGCCCAATGCTTTGCCGCGCGCGTGTTGATAAGCTTCCTCGACTGAGAGAGGTCCTGGTTTGGTCTTGTACTTGCCCACCCGCGATTTCCCTTTCCCGCCCTGTTGAAACGACAGTCTCATTAGCGCGTTCCAATGGCCGCCGTTGTATGCGTACTTATGCAGCAATTCACGGAGGTATGTTTGGTAGCCTCGTGGCTGACCTAATGCGCTGCACACCCGCTTCGCTGATTCAACTCGCGTTGACGCACTGATAAAAATGAAGTCATTGAATAAGAAGTCTTGAGGATTTCCATTCCCAGCAGGGTCGACGAACGCGAACGCCCGCAGGAGCGACATGCGCCGTTCGAAACCGACCACGCAACTGCGTGGCAGCTTCTCCAGTTGTTCCGTCAGTGGCAAAGGGATAAGGGATTCATCCACCAAGTAAATGTCGTCGAGCGGGCGGTCTGTGGCACCGCGCTTCCACTGCTCCCAGCATCCGGCTCCTCGTGGGGTATGGCGACCTGCGATTTTGAGTACGTGAAGTGTATCGGCATTGGGGTCCCAGCACACTGGGCGGTAGATAATTGAGTCACTATCTCGCAAGCGTTTAAATGGGCGAAATCGCTTCAGATTGCAGGGCCAAGTAGCCGACTGCAGTGCGATAAGTCTCGAGCGAAAATTCGCGTCCACTACGGGTGTCTGCGGAAAACTATCGTCTGGATTTTTCATGTCAAAACCGCGAATCTGCGACGGAAAGCATGCTTCGTTGAGACGTCGCGACCTAAGAGCGGTCGTCCGTCTGGCTAATCGAATATTTACTATCGAATGAGGTGAAGGCGTGCGCTGGGCAGCAGTTCCTTCTCGTGGTCGACAGTCAAGAATCCGAAGGAGGCGCCTACTGCGAATAGGCGATGGCCGTTGTCTTCAGCGATGCCGAGCGCTCGTGAAACGCGCGCAAGAACCGAATCCATCGTCCCTCGAGTCGACCCGGATAGCAGTCTTTTAGAAAACCACAGCGCCTGGTCATATAGTGCTCGCAAGTTTTGCTCTCGTATGGTGCGGTACATCGCCCAATTGTTCGCGAACTCGCGGCTGCTTACTGCGTCGCCTCGAACGAGTTCCCACGTCCCGTTCATCTCCGCCATGGTCTGCTTTTCCCACTCTTCACGTCGACGTTCCTTTTCATTGGGTACATATGATGGCTCTTTTATCGATATGCCGTGGTTGTGTAGCTGTACACTGCCAGGCAGTAAGTGCGTTACGTAGAAATCGATGGTTCTGACGTCAGTACGGAGCATCCGTTTGCCTGCCGCATATACTCGCCAGTAGTCCTCATCATTGAAAATTGCATACTGCTCTCGAATATCAACAACGTATGGGTTGAAGCACAACGAAAGTAAGATACGTAGTTCGTTCATGGACAGTAGCTCATAGCGGCGTCTGAACTTCATGCCGAATGCGGTCGTTCGCGTGCTCAGGCGGCTGGCTCTCGCCTTCAAGAACGGCTCGTATGGCTCGCCGTGCAGAAAGCAGAAATGGTCTATCGCAGGCAGGCTGATGTCCCTTGGAGTCGTGAACGGGCGAGGCAGCTTTAGAAGGTTCATTTCGACTCCTCTTCCACGTGCCGCAGCGTTTGCAAACGACGAGCGAAGGCGGCCCGGGTCTCCTCACACTCTGCAAGTGCCTGTATTGTCAGCGGCAACCGTGTCTTGATTCTGGCCCACGCACGCGTCATCCGGTGACCATTGAACAAGACTGTCCGTGACAGTCGCTGCCGATGCCCGGAAGCAAGTAGAGCCCGCGCCGAATCGCGCACGTGTCGAGATAGAGAAGCGTCGAGTGCTTCGTCGTAGTCGTCTCTGTATCCCTCGTTGCTATGAGCGGCCGGGGAGATGCGTACTCCTGCCTCTGACAGTCGCTTTCGCGATAGGAAAATCGCCGCTCCGGATGGAAGGCGTCGCATTAATGCTGCATGCGTCTCGCTCGGATGAAGCTCACGAAGTTGCCGGTATTCTTGCGTGTAGCGATGTATATATCGCTCCCTGTTTTGCGCGAGCCACTGTACCCGACCGATAGGCCGAGGCTTCCGCCGGTCGAGAGGTTGTTCCGTTCTCAGGAATGTCGCATGGCTGTCCTCGGCAATGTGCAAAAACGAACGTTCAACGTCGCGCCACGTGCCGTGCAAAACCTTCAGCAAGATTATGCTGTGCACCGGATGACGCAACACACGCCTTCCGGTGATGGCTTCCCTGAGCGCCGAGTGACGTGCAGGAGGGAAACCAGTCCGCATCAGCAGGCGCCGGTGGCGCCATCGTTGCAATAGTGCTTCCACGCGAGACCAATCTACTTGGCCTCCACGAGTCAGCTGCTGTTCCCAAGCGGTGCGTGCCACCACGGCAGCCAAATTTGAGTGGTTGAGACCGGGAAGATAGGTAGGGTCGAGCAACATGGATGTCACCTTCGCCAATTCAATTTCTGCTGATGCCTCAACGTCGTTGAGCCCGGCTGCCGCAGGAATCGCCCGCAGGCCACAACCGCAGTGCGCCCTCGGGTCAGTCATCCAAGAGCGCCTTCTAAAGTCCGCGCAACGCGAACACGCGACATGCAGCGGAATTTCATGCTGTTGGCAAAAGAGCAGTCCAGGAATCAAATTGTCGCGACGCCAAAATGACTTCCCGCAGGGAGCAATGTCCTGTTCAATGCAGCGCGGGCAACACGCGATTCTTGCCTGCACCCATCCCGATAACGGACCGCCTAGCCCCGTTGTCGTCGCGATACCGCTTCTCGACTTGTGGAGCAGGTGCGTGCGCAACGCCGTTCTGCTTTCGTCCGGCAGGAAGCGAGCGAACAGTGGATAGAGCGTATTTCCAGAAAGCACCTGGTCGTGGGTGCCAACATAGTCACGGAACTGGTCGATGAGGGTCGCCAGCCCGCTCGGCCACAACCAGGACTTCGGCGCGAAGTCTTGGCTGCCGAATCCTTGCTGCCTGGCTAGATAAAACGCGAAGTGCTCGCCGGGCGAAATGGTTGTCATCAACAGCGTGGGAAAGAACGATGCGGCCATGAAATTAGGTTCCGTGAAGGTGAGCCGTTGAAGGCACAAAAAGCCGCCGATATCGCACCACTGTGCTGAGGCGCAATCGCGCCTGCCGGGCAACGTTCACTTCACTATGTGTCATGCCCGTTTCATTCAAGGCCGTAATCGCCGCCGCAACCCTCTTGGCCACGAAGACTTCTTTAAGCGCCGGCAACGCAGCGTGTCGTCCAACACCGCCCAACTCGCGTGCGGCCCAGTTGAACCCGTAGTCACTCATCCCGTATGAAAGTCGCATCTGATAGGCGGATGGCAAAGGGGGAAACCACTTCTGACGAGAGCGTAGTTCACCCTTGCTCGACGAGATGGATTGAGCGACCTGCTGTGGAAATGGCATTCTCCTGCGTGTACCGTTGGGTCGGGTGCGGGGTGGCTGATTATTGTTCAGCCACTCGCGGTCGTGACGGTACAGCCAGACCCATGTAGCCGGCAGGAGAAGGCGTGTCTGTGTCCTGGTCATACTGGGATAACGGCGTAGATGCTCTGTCCATTCGTGTCGTTTTATCGTAGTCAACGACGACGCTGGGACTTTCCGAATTGCCGCGGTCGATGCACGACCAACAGAATGAGAAGGCACAGATTTCGCGAAATCGACGTCTGTCGAGAGCCAGTCCATTAGGACGAGATAAACTGGATGGGTGGCGCGATTCTTCAGTACGCAACGGACGAAAGTCTCGCATGGGTCCGCGCTCGCGAGAAGTTCGTTCAGCCGGACATCTTCGAACCCTGCTGAAAACATCTTGGAAAAATTGCTCCGGAGCGCGGCCAAGCGAATGCTACCGCCGGGGCAAATATAGCCGCGGTCGCGTAGTCGACTCCAGATGTCAACGATGACGTCTTCGACGCTATCGCACGCGATGCGTTTTGCAAGACGCGCGAAACGGAGCGCATTTATTGCCGGAAGTGTGCCGCGAGCAGTCGCGAGCATGCTCTCCAAGGTACTGCATTCGTCGTCGCTAAATAACCGACACTCGTGGAGTGGGCAGCGGGTAACAAACGGCGCGCAGTGGAAGCAAAAGGAAACGCGGCGGCCGTAGTTGTGGTGCGCCTCTGCAGCGCATTCAGGACATTGCAGGCCATATCTGTTTCCGCATTCAAGGACCGGCCTCAGTCGCGGGGCGCAAATGCGGCTACGCGTGCCGCCGATAAGCTGGCTCTCCGCGCGTGACCGCAGTTCCGGGTCCATACCGTGCAGGTACAGCGGCAAAAGAGTGTGGGTACGCAGAACATTGTGCTCGTCGCCGTAAGCCTGCTCGGTGGCCTCGCAAAATCTCCATGCCCGACACGGTAAGGTGCCGACGAGGGGCGCGTTCCGGCGCATGCAACCAGCAAAGAGCTGTTTCGCGATACGAGAATCAGTTGTATAGGCGGCGCACGCGAGAATGCTTGTCGCCGTTTCCCACGGAGCTGCGGGTAGGTAAGTCCTAAACACTTTGTGCCTCAGCTCTGTTGTCGCTTGCAATGAGACCAAGCTGCCCATGTTCGTCGACCAGTCCTGGAACGGTGGTCATGAGCGCGTCGAGTGGAAGCCAGTCACCATGGCGACGAATGCTTGTCGCGGTAAATCTGCCGCCGCCGCTTCGCCATAATCTGATAGCCCGGAGATGGGGTTGCTCGAGCGTCAGTGCCTCCCTCGCGTATCGGACGAAATCTTCCGGTGAGAGTCGATTTGATTCGGTCGCACGTAGCTTGCTTGATACGTGGATGCAGGCCTTTTTCGCCAAGCGATAGTGCCCGTACGATTCCTGCCACAAGCGCTCGGTGAACCAGTCGGGCTCGTTCGAACCAACTACATCTTTCAGGTATTTGGCGAAAAGAAATTTGGCGAAGAGGCACCATACCTCTGACGTCGGGATGTCGGCCGGAAGGCTATAGACGCTATGCGTGACGAGTTCGCCTATCGCGCTGCTCTGTTCGGAAAGGGCTGCGGCGGCGCCCGGAGTGCCGAGGCACAGCACTGGAATTCCCGTGGCAGACGTGAACTGGCCTAAAGCGTCCCAAAGCATTTCAGCATCCCGCCCGCGGGCGACCCGCGTGTTAATGCGCTCGACGATGAGCACACCAAGATTGAGTGCGACCGCAAAGGCGCACAGGGCGGCGATAACCTCCTGCTCACCGCGATGCAGTGCACCCCGATTGCGGGCTAGATACGTTGTCCCGACCGTCGCATCGACGTTCGCAATAAATGCTTTCGCGAAGCTGCGCAACGAACCTCTAGCAGGCCAAGCGATTCGCATGGCAGGCAATTGCAGATAGCGACTCATCTGGCCGTCTTGGAGCGCGACCTCGATAACTATCGGTTCCGTCTTCAGATAGGCGGCGATTGCGAGCGCCGTTACGCGGCGACCGGTGCCGGCCGGTATCACGGCAAAAAATCCGCGCGGCCTTGCACCTGGAACCGCTAAAACTGGCGTCGGAAGCGAATGGCCGTGCCGGTCGTCGGGATGATTGACGAGTACGGCCGACGCGGTAGCAATTCTCCGAAACTCTGGTGAAGACAAATTGCGGTGCCGGTAGCCGTCAATTACAGCCCTAACAATGTCGAGGCATAGCCTCCCATGTTCAGGGGTTGGAATAAGGAGGTCGCCGCCCTCCGATTCTGGAGGGCAATCTCCGAGCCCAGGCAGGCGCGTCATGGCTGTCATCGCGTCTTCCAGCGATTGCAGCTGACGGATGTTCGAAAGACAAGGGTTCGCTTCCTTCGTGTCGTAGCTCTCGATAACCGCGCGCTTGGTCACCGCGTCGGCGCGCTGCTCGCGGACAGCCTTGATAGGCGCGTTGAGAGTGTGCGGTGAGTGCGTGTTTCGGGCGCTGCGAGATTCGGAATTTGAGCGCGTAGAGGTGCGTTGAGACAGCTGACTCATGGGCAAGGATGCCTTATCCGCCTATGTACAGGCGTGGGTTGACAAGGCGCATCCCGTCTGGCACTCTACGCGCGCAATGCGTGTGTGTGTGCCTTCGGGCTGCACCGCGGAACGGCGGCCCGGGCTGGACCCCGGGCCGCCGTTTTTTATTTCGGAGCGGTTGGTATTGTCGGGACTTACTTCAGAGTCGTTCTCCCGTAATCGGTGCTACTCAGAGCGGGCAGCAAGGTTAACTAGCGCCTGACACCATTTCGCGATATACTATCGAGTTAAGTTTTCAATAGCGTTTTGCCTATTGGGTTGCGATGGTATCCGATGCGGTCCCTCTATTGCAAGTGCTCGTTGCTCGACGGCGTTTGCGTCTGTGTGGCGCGGCAATAAACTCAAGGCCAAGAAAGGCGCGCACTATATCTCCGGACGAAATCACTGACCCCCTCGTCTTTTTTAATTGATATGGCGGGGCGGTCCAACGAAAATCGACTGTAGTTAACGGCGGGGACAGGGCATCCGAGCCCCGCCAGGAGTGGTGTGGGCCCGCGCCGGCGGCGAGAATGGCGCCGCGACATTTGTCACGTCGAATTTAGCTCATTCCAATCAAAACACAAGGGACTTTTTGTGAACGAGGAAGATGCGCTGTGGGCAGGCCTGGCTTCTCGGGTTATCCGCGTCGCTCTTGAGCGTAAGGGTGTCGGTTATGCGCAACTTGCCGATGCGTTGAGTTCTATCGAGGTGAAGGAGACAGAGCGTTCGCTCATCTCGCGCGTCTCGCGAGGGACCGTCAAGTTGACGCTCCTGCTGCAAATAATCGAGGTTACCGGTGCCGTTCCTCCGTGCCTATGGGTGGATGCTGTTAGGCGCCCAGGAGCCTGGGAAGACCGCGCACAAGCGGTTGCGGCGGTCGAACTAGCACAGAGACCATGGGTCACGCCGTCAAAGCTCTCAGCGCTCCTGGCTGACATCGGCACTGATATCAACGAGCGGGCGCTTGCATTGCAGCTATCCACTGGCACGATGAGTCTTTCTCTCTTTCTGCAGTGCATTGCCGTACTGGGGAGTTCGAGTCTCGACCGGTTCATCGACTTTCCTGACCTCGCATCTGCGGCCCTCGTAACGCGAGGAGCGCACACGACGAACTGAGTTCGCAGCCCGCAGACTTGCCTTTCGTCCATCATCAGCTAGACTTCATTTGCGCGACATTTGTATCGATTTCTGAGGTCGGTTTCGTCTGCGGACGCCGTTGGCCGGGCACCAACACAGGGTGGCATGGTTGGGTCGCGGCCATATCGCGGGGCATGACGGCCAGAGCGCGGCCCCACGCTCTGCACGAGTGCTTCGGCGCCGAACAGGAGGCGTTTATGCCTATTTGGAAAATCGCCCCGGTGAGCGACGAGCCAGGAGTCTCGTTAATCCGATGGAGCATCCTTGAGACGGATGACGGAACTCGGCATTTCGTCGGTATCGACAAGCGCGACTCCACGGGGCGTGTCAGCTCTCAGGTCATTACGTTTGACTGTCTTGCGTTACGCGGCGAGACGCGGTCCGGGCGCATTTACCAGCTCATCGGACAACCCGGCTGGTCGAGCAATGCAGAATACGTTTGGAAATGCTGGTGCGATGTGCACGGCGTTCCATCGTACACGGATGTCACTAAGCAGTTCCTCGGAGGGGCAGGTGACCACTGCGTATGAACGCACGCAATCGGTAGTCGAAACACGCAAGTTTTTACAGATGCTTGCGTCTGTCGACGGCGCATCGAACGACGCCGGTGTTCAGTCGGTCGCGGCACGGCTGCTTCGGCACTACCCGCTCGACATCGACCTCGAGTTGTCTGCTGCGGCATTGCCGGGAATTTGGGGTGCGCCTCGACATTGACCGTATGCAGATGGAAGGATGATGCCGGCAATTCGGCGGCCTCACGTTCGGCAAGGCGACCGACACTGCGATTTGCGAATTCCTGCTCCTCGTTCAATCGGGAAACCGTGAAAATCCCACGCTAGGCCCTCGCATCACATCATCACCGGCGCGTTCAGAAACTCGCCGAGAGACGGGCGACTGGCTGGAAAATATGTCTTCAACAGCTCGGTGACCTGTTCGATACCCTGCAAAATACCGGATGCCCCACGCTCCCTCCCACGGCCGCCCATTTTAGCCAGCCAGCCGCGTTTGCCGTTCCTATTGGTGCTAAGGCTAAGGTAGCCAGCCAGCAGGGCTATTGTTGTCGGACCACGGTTCATCCGCCGGTACCCCCGAAATTGCATTTTTTGAATGTGAAGCTTGGTCGGCAGTCGCAG
Source organism: Burkholderia sp. AU28863 (assembly GCF_002223195.1). Lineage (NCBI taxonomy): Bacteria > Pseudomonadati > Pseudomonadota > Betaproteobacteria > Burkholderiales > Burkholderiaceae > Burkholderia > Burkholderia sp. AU28863. The sequence continues at coordinate 100,259 of NZ_NKFE01000005.1, forward strand.
TTCCCATTGCCACGTGTCGTTATTACCCGATGTAACCCCGCTTGGAACCAGCCAGTTTCATTGATTTGAGTGGGGAACATTGCCCTAATCGATTCGTTTGTGGCGTCAAAGCACGGTAATATAAGCGCCGAGAAAGCGGTAGCGACATCCCGTTGTACCGGGAAAAGAGAATACGTGTTACGGCGTTGAGACCAGGCGCCTCGAGTGCTAGAAATGGGGTCAGGCTCGTGTGCGCGTCGATTTCGAGATATTCGAATCGGCTCGCACGTCATCGAAAAGAAGCATTAATACGCCTGTATGGGATTCTCTCTTGGCAATGAAGTAAAGCCAACGGCGGGTCTGGAAAACGAACAACCACTGCGAGACGGGGATGCTGCCACAGGACCAACAGGGATTCACGCGGCTGCTTCGCATGATGAAGCCGCTCCTCGCCGATGCTATAACACCTCGAGACCTTATTCAGGCTGTGCTTTTGCGATGGCACAAACTAGCTTTTCGCACCTTGCGTGCACCGACGCTTTCGGTCCGTAAGGAGCTGAAGCAACATGCCACAGTCCATGAGTTTTCCGAGTGGCTCGCAGAGCGCGATGTCATGGATGCGGCTTTCTGGCTTTCCTCGGCCTACGCGGCTCTACTGGACAAGGACATTCGCAAGAAGCAAGCGATGTACTTCACGCCGCCATACCTGTCTGGTCGAGTTCTCGACAACGCCGGAAGACTGTTGCGTACTGGCAAGATTATCGACCCAGCCTGCGGCGGCGCGGCATTTTTGGTGCCGGCAGCGCACCGAATAGCTCAGGAAATGGAGTTCGACGGATGCTCGTCTGAAGAGATTATCGAGCACATAGAAGGCCACCTATATGGAAGCGATACCGATTCGTTCCTGTGCGTTTTGGCTGCCGCGTTCATTCGAATGGCGTTGGCCGCGCACATAATTGCATCGGGAAGAGAGCCGAAGCTTCGCATCCTCGTTGCAGACGGACTGAACGCGTTCGGAAGGGAAGCTGGGACATTCGACCTCGTGTTGAGCAATCCGCCTTACCGAAAGATGACGGCAGACGATTGTGAACCGTATCGGGCCGAGTACTCCGACGTCATGCTCGGTCAGCCGAACCTCTACACCATGTTCATTCGGCGAGCGACCCGTTTGCTGCGAAAAGGGGGGCGCGCGGTTTTGTTGACGCCGATGAGTTTCCTTTCCGGCCAGTCGTTCAGCAAGGTCCGCGAGGCGCTGTCCCATGAAGGCGCCGTGGCACAGTTTGACCTTATCCACGACAAGGATGGAATATTTCTCGGTGCGGAACAGGATGCGGTCGTGACGGTGTGGATAAAGGATGCGCGTGAGCGCACCACCCGCGTGTTTGCGCTGTCCGTCAACGGCAAAAAAGAGTTTATCGGCCGATACCAAATGGTCGGTCGCCACGGCCCGTGGCCTATTCCCCGCCGACGGCAGGATGTTGAACTCTTAACGTTGTTCGGTTCCCCCGCGTCGACTCTGCGCGACTATGGGTATGTCGCGAAGACCGGCGCCGTCGTTATCCATCGGAGCACACGACCAACCTTTGCCAAACTAGCCGACTGCAAGCGAGCCTCCTGTGCCATCCCCCTGCTGTGGTCGCGGGATATTGAGAAGAATGGCCGCCTAGAATTTCGGGAAAGCGCAAAGCTCGCAGACAGGTACGTAGACGTGCGCAGCCTGGACAGTCCAGGAGTCGTCACAAATTCCTGCGTTGTCTACCAGCGCGTCACCTCGTCCGACCAGCCCAGCCGTCTCGTCTGTGCTCCAGTCCCGAAACGTTTGTTTGACGATTTTGGAGGCATCATTGGTGAAAATCATGTGGGCATTCTCGAACGCACGTCGAGCCGAGCTGAGATTAGCCCTTTGTTGCTATCAAAGGTTCTGCGTACGGAAACCGTGGACCGGCTGTTCCGCTGCATTTCAGGTGCGACCAACGTTTCCGCTTATGAGATTGAAAGTCTGCCGTTGCCGGATACGCGTCGATTGAAGGACGCATTACGACGTGGTTTGCAGCCGGAGGATGCAGTACGGTGTGCTTACGGTCTCGCGACCACCCAAGTCGGCGAGGCAAGAGAATCTACAGATACTGTGGGGGAGGGAGACCATGAGCGCGCCGTTGGAGCACGAGCGGCAGCCTGAGAGCCTCGGTGGCAGGCGGCAGGATAGCTGCTCGGTCGACCACGCAGTGCGGTTCTTTGAGCCAAGTGCGGAGACTGCCCTGGTAGCGGGCGACGCATTAGCCGCATTGGTTGATTTGTACATCGAGACGGCTCTCCAGCGGAAGTTTTCCTTTGCGCTGATTTGGCCCGGGAGTCTTGACTCGCTGCCGCTAGTGCATAGCCTCGCTTGTTTCAAGTTGTGGGCCGGGGGCGAGAATTGCAGTCTTCGAGGCGCATACTACCCTGCGAAACGAAATACCTTCTACCCGCTAAACAGACTTTTTGTGAGCAAAAGTTCACTTACGGATATGGGGTCGCGCATGCTTTTTCCGCAAGGACCGCGTAGCCAAGTGCCGGCGCCCGATTTGCCTTTGCTGAGAAGCAAAGCGGTCATCTTGCTCGCGGTCAACAGTATGCGCACAGAGTTGCAGGAAGCGGACATCCGGCCGTGCATAAACGAACTTATGCCGCATTTCTTCCTGGAGTGCGATGGAGAGAAGTTTAAGGACTACACAGAGCATTTTTATTTTCGGGTACGGTCAAAGCTCGCGGATGCCGCTCATAAAAAGGCGCTGAAAAGCTGCACGTTTCCTGATGTTAGCGGTCCTGGCAATGCTCCCGATGCGCTGTTCGCGCTCGGTCACGGCCTTACTATCGAGTCTTTGGACAAGGCCCTCAAGGACATTAAAAAATTTGGGGCGCCACAGGTCATCGTGCTTGACGCAACGTGGAAGGCCGTTCGCGCAATCCACGACTGGCGGCAGCGTTTCTTCAATTTTATTGTGAGCGTCCGGCGCATCTTTCCAGAGCAATCGCCCGGATTTCTGTTTGTGACCGACGAACCGAGACAAATGGCACTATTTCGGGCGATGTTAACCGACGAGGAAAAAGGGGTTGTCAAGCGCGAAATTCTCGACGTTCGAGGATTCTTAGAGACAGAGCAAGGCCTCGGTCTTCAAAAAATCGACGAGCGGCCGGCAGGTGGAGCGGCTCAAGGCGCGCTTAAGGTTGTGGTTACTGACCATGAGGTCGGTGCGCTACTGGATAGTCTCTATAAGGTGTATGCGGAGCTTGCTCCAGACACGACGGAAGCTTCTGTCATTACCGATGTCATCACCTTCCTCACACGGCTGTCGCAGTTGCCAGGTAGCACACGGGCGATGTGGCAGTATTTTGGCCAACGAGAGATAGACGCACAAACACGTGACAGCTTTGACTGGAAATGTCGCCGGGTAAACGTTTGGCGATTTCTCGAATCTGGGAAAGCAAAGGAAGCGCGGGCACGTCTTGAGGCCTTGCTTTTTCAATGCGACAAGGTCGTCGAGGCGTATGACGAGCAAACGCCGCTGGGAGCTGCACTACTCATCGAAATAGCTGCCTCGGACGCGGCAGGCGAGCGTCTCGCGGTGGTAGTTCGCCGAAACTTCCATAAGGAAGTGGTATCTCGCTTCCTCCCGGCGGAAAATGCCGAAGGTTGGAATGGGCGGGTCGTGCTAGCGGAAGAGCTTGAACAGTCCATCCTGGGCTCCTCCTTCGACCGGTTGCTTTTTGCCGACATGAGCTCCCTGATTTTGAGGACAATCGTCACCAATCAGAATCTGCCACAGCAGGTCACGTTGGTCTTAGCTGCGCCTGCGGCAAAACAGCTGTATTACACGCTGGGTCCGCTCTTCGAGTTATCAGCTTTTGGACCGTTGTGGCCTCGTCTCAACCAGATTTATGCGCCGCTTAGCGAAAGAGTTGACAGTAAAGTCGAAACGCTCTGGAGCCAAGACCGGATGTGGAATTCTACTTTTAAGCTGACTTTCCTCGATAGGACCGACGACGAACCGGGCGTTGAGGATAGAGAAGCCGTACTAATTGAAACAACCGGGCCATTGATTCGGCGAGGATTTCATTCGACCGTATATGTCTATAACGCTCTGGAGGCGGCCGACGGGCATTCCGGATTTCGTGCAAAGGAAGCGGGTAAGATTAAAAAGGGAGATGAGATTGTTGTCATCTCAGCTGACCTTCGAGAGGCAGTGCAGCAAACTCTGTCAGCTGCCGGTGCGAAATCGAACTTCGCCAGCACGTTTGAGGAAGGTCTCCGAAGCTATCACGCGCGCATTTCCTCGCAATTGGACATATGCTTTAAAAGCCATAAAGGTCATCGTACTGGCCAGCTGCGCATGCTCCATGACAAAATTGTCGACGCGTCTCCTGAACTTGAGTCTGAAGTGTCGAATCTTTCCTACTGGGTGAATCTTGAAGGGCTCATTGGAAAGTCATTTGATGAAATCACAACACGCGCACCGCGCACGTTCAAGGCGTTTAAAGTGTTCTGCCATGCGCTTCGCATCGACGATTTTGAAACAATCATGTACTGGAACCTCATTCTCGACATGCGAAAAGCGCGGCGCGCGGATGGCCGCTGGGTGTCGGACGTATACACACGATTGCTATTCGACGAGGCGGAAGTTATCGCATACAACAAAGTTCCAACCGAAGCGATTCGGGCGCTGCGGCACAAAGTGTTCGACGACGTGTTCACCGTTATTGATGTGCTTCTTCCCAACTGAGGCGGAACCGAGATGACTGCTGTGCGCGTAAATCCCCAAAACATTGACGCTACGAAAAAGGAAGGCGTTGCGGACGCGATACTCAACATCATGTACAGCCGTATCTCGGGGGAAGGTCCTTTCGGCGAACTGGTGTACGGCACGCTGCCGAGCAAGAAGTTCGTGTCAGGATTTCTCCTACCGCGTCGGAACATCGATGATGGCGACGAAGTCACCAGCCCTATCTGGGTCTCTAGCCACGGATTGGACTTTCAGGTCGACAGAGCTGCACAGGGAACCATCCGTCTGAAGCCGTCGTTCAGTCTTTATCTGCGGGTTTTGCCGACTGAAGAAGACGTGAAGACACGACCGGATTGTCGGCCGCAGTTTCGCGTTCGTAAGGACGTTGCGGCGCGCGTCCGAACGCAAATTCGCAGCATCTTGGCCGAACGGTGGGAACCGCTCAAGGCCATCTACCCGTACTACAACAAGTGTCCTGACTGGCCAAAAATCAAGGAAGAAGTTCAGACCCAGGTTTATCGGAGCATTGGACTTGCGCAACCGATGGTGGTGCTGGCCCCGGATGACGCGTTCGAACAAGCCGAGAGCGATGCGAGCGATAACGCGCCCGCTGACGCCGTTGTCCTGACGGCCGATTCTCAAATTGAACTGCGTGATGACCTGTACGAGACGCTGGACGTACCCCAGAAGTGGCTGAGGCTCGACCTCGCACTTCCCGAATTTGAGCTTGACCCCTACGAAGCGCCCGAAGCTCGCGCGGCCACCATCGCTGCACACGAGAACGCGATGAAGAAGGTAATTCAGGACCGTCTCATTGCATGGCAGAACGACGAGGACCCTATCAAAGGCGGGAAACTTTGGGGCTATGCGGAGCGTACACGCGTTCCGCCCAGCCAGTACCAGAATTGGGCGAAGTTTCTTGCGGAGCAGCGCGCACGGAGGTTTTCGCCCGCGGTCCCTGCGGTTTCGGTCCAGTGGGACATTCAAATCTCCCCGGACTGGCTTGATTCGACGCGGCTTAACGTCCATGTGGCGCTCGAAAACCGTAGCGTTATTCCGGTGAGCAAGACGGAGGCAGACCCAACGATATTTGCTGTCGGCATAGCCGCCAGCATGCCGGGCGGTATGCATAAGCGTCTGCGATTGGCGCGAGTTAAGCCGTCTTACCGTTATAACCAGTACCTCAGCTACCCTGCCATTGGCTACAACGGCGGCATACGCGAGTGCAGCGGCGATGGCCGTGTGCTACTGCGGACGACCTGGACGCCGCGCTACAACCAACCTCGCATCGTCCCGTTGACGCATGATGCCGTTGAGCGAAACGTGCGCAGGCTGTCAGCACCGGAAAGCGCGGATTCGCTGCTTGCGATTCCACGCGCCTTTGAACAGTGGCTCAAGGAACTGCCCGCTAGAGTTGATTGTTCGAAGGGGCTGGAGGATGACCCGGAAGCCGCTGCCCTCGAGCGCAAGGAGTTCGCCGAGCATGTTGGGAAGTGGGAACGCGAAAAGCGCGCATTCGAGGCCGGTATTGACATCCTGATGGAGGCGAAAAAGCACTGGAAGGCGCGTGGCGTTCAAAGCGATAAGCGCGCCGCCCCGTTCGAAGCGTGGTTGGCGATGAACGAGGCGATGGCTGACTATATGAACGAACGCCTGCGACTTGAGCAGGACACGGCCCAATGGCGACTGTTTCAGCTCGCGTTCATCTTGGCCAATTTACCGGCTCTCGTCTCGAGGATGCTCGAGTTCCGCAGTCACTTTGATGAAGACCGGGACGATTCGGTGACACTCCTCTACTTTGCGACGGGTGGGGGGAAGTCCGAAGCGTTTTTTGGGCTATTGCTTTACTCTTTGTTCCTCGACCGGCTTCGCGGAAAGAATTTCGGCGTAACGGCGATGATTCGATATCCGCTTCGCCTTCTTACAATTCAGCAGGCACAGCGAGCCTCGAAGGTTTTGGGAAAGGCGGAATTGGTCCGGCAAAAGCACGGATATACGGGGGAACCGTTCTCCATCGGCTTTTGGGTCGGTAGTGGTGGCTCTCCGAACCATCTCACCGACCGTGGTGTCAGCGATGTTCCTGAAATTGAAGCCGTGACCGGTACAGAGAATGACTTGGTCGAAGAGTCAGATAAATATGCTGCTGCGCGGAAGGCTTGGCGTAAGTTACCAACTTGCCCCTTCTGCCATGAGGAGACGGGCCTTCGTCGGTTTCCAACGCTGGGCGGTACGCTAGGGCACATCTGCACGAGCAAGAAATGCCCGTGGAACCGGGGCGGCGTGAAGCCTTTGCCCTTCTATATCGTCGATGACGACATCTACGATTTTGCGCCGTCGGTCTTGCTTGGTACCGTCGATAAGCTGGCGCTGATTGGCCATTCTGCGCGGACCATCCGTCGTATCTTGGGTATGCTTGGCACCGCGCCATGGCAGAAGGAAGAGACCGGCCGACTGTATATGCCGAAGCCCCAAGAACTCAAAGAGGGGCCTGCGCGGTATGGTTGCCGAACGCTATTCCCGGCGTATGAAGGCGGGTTTCGTTTGTTTCACGACCCGTATCCCTCACTTCTGATTCAGGACGAGGCGCACCTGCTGGATGAGGGCCTTGGTACGTTCGCTGGCCTTTTCGAGTCGACTCTCGACGCTATGTTCGAAGGAATCTATCCGGCGTTGCGCAATGTCGCAGCATCCACACCGGACGGAAAACGCCGTCGGGCGAAGGTGGTAGCCGCCTCTGCGACCGTCTCAGAACCCGAGCGTCAGCTGGAACATTTATATCAGCGCCGCGTGCCAGAGCTTCAGTTTCCTTACCCGGGGCCAGACATTTACCACTCGTTCTACGCTGCACCCGATGAACCGCGGAATGACGAGCCAAGTCGTACTGCCCTGCACGGCCCAGAGAATATCGAAGTTCGCTCGCCAATTTCGCGAATCTACAGTGCGGTGATGACAAACGGCAGACCGCACACTTCAACGACGGTTGCGGTACTGGCCAGCTTTCATCTGACCATCACGGAACTGTTCGAGGGCCTCACATCGGATAAATGGGAGGACCAGGAAAAGGTGCGTGAGCAGCTCATTCAGCACCTTTCGACATCGCCCATTCGCGAAGTGGTTGCTGACAAAATGCGCGATGCCTCGATAGACGAATTGGCGACGCTGGTGGACTTGCATCGAATCTCGCTGACATATGTTACGAACAAGAAGGGCGGTGACCAAATCATCGCGGCGGAAGCTGAAGAAGTGCGGAAGCTTCACTATGTGAGCGGGCATAACTTGGACGGCCTCAATACCCGGTTGATTACGGGGTCGGTCGAACAGGGGGAAATTCAAGCAACCGTAAGTGAGGCACAGCGTCGTGTCAGCCCTGGTGAGCCGATGCCACCCATCAAGGACGCGTTACGCTCCATCGTGGCAACGTCTGCGGTCTCTCACGGTGTGGACGTCGAAGAATTGAACTCGATGTTCTTCGCAGGGATGCCGTCTGACATTGCTGAGTACATTCAGGCGTCTTCGCGTGTCGGCCGCACGCACGTCGGCTTCTGCGTTCTGATTCCCACGCCGCAGCGACGCCGAGACCGATACGTTATAGAAGTGTTTGATGTTTTCCATCGATTTCTCGAGCGAATGGTGCAGCCGGCCGCAATAGACCGGTGGGCCGAAAACGCTGTGAAGCGCGCGTTACCTAGCGTCCTGCAGGCGTGCCTCTGTGGCGTTATCGCTGCGCGTAACTTTCTTGAGGCGGACGACGATGAGAAACTGCGCTGGCGTTCCAACGAGGCCATCAACGATTTTCTTGGTGCGATGGAACGGGACTTCAAGCCGTTCGCGCAACAAATCACGGCGTTTGCCGAACTAGCTATCGGCTTGAGGGACCACTACGCGCCCGAGGGCGAGCAGTTCTACCGGGCATTGGTCCGCAGCCGGATTAAGGACCTGCTTGAGGAAATGATGCTTCGAAACAACCGCGACAGCACGCTCAAGGCATTCTTCGATGATAAGCGGGACACGCTCACCAAACCAATGACTTCGTTGCGGGACGTCGACCAAGGCGGAACTATCCGACTGGCGCGCAAGGATGACAGGGGAACATATCTCGTATCGGAAGAGGTTCGCGAAATCATGGCGCTCATTCGTAACGGCTACGCGGAAGAGGGCGACGCAGAATGACGATAGCAAAGATGACACGCACCGGGGGGCGTGACGAAGAACAGAGCAAACCCAAGGCTCCGACAATGAGTCGCTCGCGAGGTCAGTTGGCTCAAGCCTATGCCCCAGGCGCATTTTTCACCTTTGAAGGCGGTCTAGGCGCGTGTATCTCAATCCCGGATGCGGATTCGGACCGGCACGAGCTACATCTGCCTGAAGCGGTAGAGGCGCAAATTATGACCCGTATGGACGAGGCCGTTCGGGGCTGGTTTCAGCGCGCCTATACCTGCCGGGATGCGACTGCAAAATTCCCTGTTGATGCACGCCTATGCGTCGAACCGCGTCTGCTCAATGAGGAGCGGACGTCGGTCCCCGCGCTGAGCCGGAGTAAGTTCATCTTTGTTGACCCTGTCTGTATGGGATATGCGCCGGCTCCGCTAACATTTACGTGCAATCGCTGTAGGCTTTTCCGATATTTCAAAGACGCAAAAGACCTGAAGAAGAATTTGCCGAAGCTGACTGCGAGGAAGTGCCAGGCGTCTGAAGGCAAAGTATGTCAGTGGCGGCAACTCGATGTCATATTTGTTCATTGGTCGGGCACGTGGGAGCCCGTGATGCCAGGTCGCTATGACTGGAACGACAAGGAGAGCATGCTGAGAGTGCCAATCAACCGCTGCTCGTTGTGCCAGTCGGAAGATTTTTTTCTGCATAGCGATTCACCGAATATTGGTAAGTGGTTCTTTCAGTGCGCGAACCCAAGCTGCAAGAATATCGACCCCAGCGCCTGGGTCAAAAACGACCCTGAAACGGTCAAGATTTTCCAGTCTGACACCAGGTTGCGTATCTCCGAGGTTCACATGGAGCCGATTTCGTATCGAGCATCTCAGGCCTACTACGCTCAGTCGGAGCAATTTGTCATCTTTGGGCAGCGGCAAGAGGAGCTGTTCAACCTGCTCGACCCGAGTCGCACAGGGAAACTGTCCGACTTCATCGCCAAGAAATATCGGTATCCCGGAGAACGACCTTCTCTCGAAGAAATGCGCCGGATGCTTGAGACGGCTAACCACGCCGACAAATGGAAGCAGTACAAGGAAAAGAGCGATGGCTTGAATGCCATGCGAACTGTTTACAACAGTATGAAGACAGCTGCCGGTGCAAGTGTCTCCGATGCCGAAAGCTTTCTTGTTAGAAGCGAGAAAGAATTAGAGGATATGGTAGACGGTTGGTTTACCGGCGACCATGCCATCCTGCAGTCTGAACTCCGGCTGCCGTCTAGCATTGCCAATATGATTTCGGAGCGTAGCAGCTTCGCGAGCAGGTATGACCCGTTTCGCCTTGCTGTGGAACACGAGGCGTTAAGACAAAGCAAGCTCGAGGCGCCGGCAACCGACTACGGAAGGCATCCGTTCGTCAATTTCGTATATCCCGACGAGGACCTTTCACCGAAGGACGGCGTGGCTAGGGAGATGCAGACGAAGCGTACGTCGGAGCATCTGAAGAGGCTCGGGTTTCGCACCATGGGTCTGATTCGCGAATTCGACCTGTGCCGGTTCACATATGGCTATTCGCGAATGCAGGCGATACCTTACTTCAAAAAGCGCGACGACAATGTGCCAGTCCGGCTTAACCTGTTCCCGATGGTTCAAGCACACGGCGGGCCGCGAAATCCAGTGTATGTCGTAACGCAGGCGAATGAGGCTATTTATGTACAGCTCGACGAGCTAGCGGTGTACAAGTGGCTGCAGGAGGTGCGCCCAGCAGACATTTTCGAATGGGACCCGAAAGACGAGAAACCGCTCGGAGCGCAGTTGCTCGAAAGAGCTCGACCCTTCGGTCGCTTCCTTGAAAATGTGCAGTCAAGGAGTGCATCGTCAGTCTATCTATACACGTACACGCTGCTGCATACTTTTTCGCACGTAATGATGAAGGCAGTCGCGGAATATTCAGGGTTGGATTTGGGCTCTTTGAGCGAATACCTGTTCCCGACTGACCTAGCGTTCGTTGTCTACCGGAACGGCACCACCATGGACCTTGGTAACCTGTCGGCACTCTGGCGCAATTCAAATGAGCGATTTTTAGCACATCTGCTGGACCAGAAGACACTGACGTGCAACTCAGGTTCGCTCTGCGACGCCAATCCGAAGAACCCCGGTGCGTGTCCAGACTGCGTATTGGTCCCGGAGACGTCGTGCATCGCCATGAACCAGCTGCTCAGTCGCTCTGTCCTGCGGGGCGGACCGGCGACGCGCGAGGATGGCGACCATAAAGGTCACATCCAAGGCTTTCTTCAATTGCTGAACAATGTGAAATGATGCCGCTATCCATCGTGCGTTCATTGCGTTGGCCGAGCAACCGGGGATTTCCGCTGCTGTCTGGGGGGCTGCGGCAAGTGGTCGACTAACGGGCCAACGAGTCTTAAGGCCGGCGGTTCGGCCGCCGGATTCCCGCAAGCTAGGCTTATCGGGTTGTCGACGTGACGGAGTGCGGTACTGGTGTCGGAGTCTTTCGCCAAATTTCGGTGCAGGTTGGTCTGCCGTTGAAGGCTTCTAGTATCAACAGCTAGAGTTCATGCTTGAAGTTGCCGTGATGTACAGGCGGGACGTCTACGTCCCCACCGATTCTGGCCTTCGAGCGCAATCGCTGCGGTCGCGCGTGCGGCGATGGGCTGTGCGACGGTTGACCAGCAGCCCTTCGAATCGGTCTTCATGCTACTGACCGCCGAATGCCTCGGATGCCGGTTGCCGTCCACTGGCGGTTTCGGGTATTCAAACCGTGAACTAGTGGCACTTCGCAAAGAAATGAGATGCTGCAGCAAACTTCAGGGGGCTCGTCCCACTTCTGGAGGGCCTCGTCAATTAATTTCGTTTACGCCCAGCTTTACAAGGCTCGTCAGCCCTGGTTCCCCCGTAAACAAAACTTTTTGCGACCAGCGTATACGAAACTAATTGACGTCAGCAAATAAGAGCGCGAAACCGCCCCTCACTCCACCGTCACCGACTTAGCCAAATTCCTAGGCTTATCGATATCCGTCCCTCTTGCCAACGCAGCGTGATACGCGAGCAATTGCATCGGCACCGTATGCAGGATCGGCGACAACGGCCCGTAGTACTCGTTCAGCCGAATCACCTCGATTCCCTCGCTCGGCACCAACCCACAGTCCACGTCCGCAAACACGAACAGCCGCCCATTCCGCGCACTAACCTCATGCATGTTCGACCTGAGCTTCTCGAGCAGCATGTCGTTCGGCGCAACCGCGATCACAGGCATTTCATTGCTGACGAGGGCCAGCGGCCCATGCTTCAGTTCCCCCGCCGGATAGGCCTCCGCATGAATATAGGAAATCTCCTTCATCTTCAGCGCGCCTTCGAGCGCGATCGGATAATGCATCCCGCGCCCGAGAAACAGCATGTTGTCGCGTCGCGCGAGCAACTCCGACCACGCCATGATCTGCGGTTCCAGCGCGAGCACTTTCGACATCGCATCGGGCAGATGCCGCAGCGCCCGCAGATGTTCCTTCTCCTCGTCGTCGCTCAACCGCCCGCGCACCTGCGCCAGCGACAACGTCAGCAGGAACAGCGCAACGAGCTGCGTCGTAAACGCCTTCGTCGAAGCCACGCCGATCTCGACTCCCGCACGCGTCACGAATTGCAGCGCGCATTCGCGCATCAACGCACTCGTCGCGACGTTGCAGATCGCGAGCGTGTGCGTCATCCCGCTGCGCTTCGCGACATGCACCGCGCCGAGCACATCAGCGGTTTCGCCGCTCTGCGACACCGCAACCACCAGCGTGCGCGGATTCGGCACACTGTCGCGATAACGGAACTCGCTGGCGATTTCCACACTCGCCGGCAGCTTCGCAATGCTTTCGATCCAGTACTTCGCGGTCAGTGCCGCGTGATAGCTGCCGCCGCACGCGAGCAGCAGCACCGAATCGACGTCGTTGAACACGCGCCACGCACCGTCGCCGAACAGCTCCGGCATGATCGACGAAACGTCGAGCAGCGTATCGGCCACCGCCTGCGGCTGCTCGAAGATTTCCTTCTGCATGTAGTACCGATACGATCCGAGATCGGCCGCGCCGCTATGCGCGGCGACGCGTTGCACCGTGCGCTCGACGCGCTGGCCGTTCGCATCGACGATCCAGTAGCGATGCAGCTGGATATCGGCGACGTCGCCGTTCTCCAGGTAGGCAATGCGATCGGTGATACCCGACAGCGCGATCGCATCGGACGCCAGAAAATTCTCGCCTTCGCCGACCCCGACCACGAGCGGCATCCCGTCGCGCGCGCCGACGATCCGGTGCGGCTCGTCGCGGCACATCACCGCGATCGCATAGCTGCCGCGCAGTCGCGCCACCGCATGCCGGACGGCCTCGAACAGGTCGCCGTCGTAGAGATGGTCGATCAAATGCGCGATCGCCTCGCTGTCGGTCTGGCTCGCGAACACATAGCCGTGCGCCTGCAGTTCCGCGCGCAGTTGATCGCAGTTCTCGATGATCCCGTTGTGCGACAGTGCGATGCGCGCATTCGCGTCGCTCGGCGAGAAGTGCGGATGCGCGTTGAGCGTGACGGGTGCGCCATGCGTGGCCCAGCGCGTATGCGCGATGCCCGTGTAACCGGACAACGCCTGCGCGGCGATCTCGCGCTGCAGGTTCGCGACACGATCGACGCTGCGGGCGCGCGCCAGCGCGCGGTCGCGGTAGACCACGACGCCGCACGAGTCGTAGCCGCGGTATTCGAGCCGTTTCAGGCCGTCGACCAGGTTCGGCAGGATGTCCCGCTGGGCAACCGCCCCGACGATTCCACACATATCGCGCTCCGTAAATGTCCTGTCTGGATCAGTGAGAGCGATGGTAGAGCCAGTGAAATGGAATTAAATTTCAAAAAATGAGAAAACATGAAATAGACGGATGATCGTCTATCATATTGAAATTAAATTTCACTGTCTGACCGGAAGGAGTGGCCGATGGCCGGCATCACCCTCGACGATCTCGACCTGCGCATCCTCGCGATCCTGCAGGACGACGCGTCGGTGTCCAACCTGCAACTCGCCGAGCGCGCGCTGTCGTCGCCGCCCACCTGCATGCGGCGCGTGCGCCGGCTGACGGAGGCCGGCGTGATCCGTCGGCAGGTCGCGGTACTCGATCCGGTCGCGATCGGTACGGGCGTCACCGCGCTGATCGAAATCAGCCTCGACCGGCAGACGGCCGAAGACTACGACGCGTTCGAAGCGTACGTGTGCGCGGAGCCGGCCGTCACGCAGTGCTATCGCGTGTCGCCGGGGCCGGATTTCGTCGTGATCGCCGATCTCGCCGACGTCGCCGAATACGACGAATTCGCGCGGCGGCTGTTCACCGGCGCGTCGAACGTCCGCAACGTGAGGACGTTTTTCTCGACGCATCGCGCGAAATTCGAAGCGAACGCGCGGGTCGCGCATGCGATGCGCAAGCGCACGTAGCGTGAGGTGACCGCGTCGTTCGTCCCGTGTCATGCAGCAGTGGCCGCGTTCGTCAGTTGCAGCGGCTTGCCGTACCCGAAACAATGCGCGGGCTCCGGAAACACGCGCCGCCGCACGTCATGCGCATACTGGCGGATCGCGTCGCGCATCATCGCGTTCGCATCCGCGTAACGCTTTACGAAGCGCGGCGTGTACGCATCGAACGCGCCGATCATGTCCTCGGTCACGAGCACCTGCCCGTCGCAGGCGGGCGATGCGCCGATGCCGATCGTCGGGATCGTCAGCGTCCCGGTCAGGTGGCGCGCGAGTGCTTCGGCGGTGCCCTCGATGACGACGCTGAATGCGCCGGCCCGCTCGGCCGCGCACGCGGCGTCGAACACCTGCGCGGCCGAACGCGGGTCCATGCCCTGCGCGCGGAAGCCGCCCGTCGCGTTGGCTTGCTGCGGCATGAGGCCGACATGCGCCATCACCGGAATGCCGCGATCGGTCAGGAAGCGGATCGTGTCGGTCATCTCGCAGCCGCCTTCGAGCTTCACGGCCTGCGCACCGGTTTCGGCGAGGAGCCGCGCGGCGGAGCGATAGGCCTGCGCGGGCGATTCCTGGAACGTGGAGAACGGCAGGTCGACGACGACGCACGCTTGCGTCGCGCCGCGCACGACGGCCGCGCCGTGTGCAATCATCATGTCGAGCGTGACGCGCAGCGTATCGGGCATCCCGTACAGCACCATGCCGACGGAGTCGCCGACGATGATCACGTCGGCCACGTCGTCGACGAGTTTGGCCATCGGCGCGGAGTACGCAGTCAGCGACACGAGGCTGCCGATGCCTTTGGTCGAGCGGATCGCGGTGATGGTCTTGCGGGTGATGCGGGTATGAGCGCTCATGGGCGGAAGCCGTGTGAAAAAGGAGCCGCCACGGTAGCATCGCGCTCGTTCGTGCAATGATCTTCGGAGGACGTCTTATGTTGCTGGCGGGACAACCCGGCGACCCTTACGCGGTGCCGCAGATGGCGCGCCTGCCGAGGCCGCTGTACGTGCGTGCGTTCGGCATTCCCGGCAACGTGAGCGTCGACACGCACAGTCATCCGTGGGCCCAGCTGATGTATGCGACGAGCGGCGTGCTCGAGGTGACGACACCGTCGAGCCGGCGACTGCTGCCGCCGCACTATGCGATGTGGATTCCGCCGCACGTGCCGCACGCGGTGTCGACGCGCGATTGCGTCGCGTTCCACAGCCTGTATCTCGACGAGGCCATCGCACGCAGCGACGTGAACAACGATTGCACGATCCTCTGCATGACGCCGCTGCTGCGCGAGCTGGTGATCGCGACCGGCGAGTTGCCGGTGAACTACGACGAGGCCGGGCCGGACGGTGCGCTCGTGTGCCTGATCGCGGACCGGATCGCGCGCATGCAGCCGGCGCCGCTCACGGTGCCGCTGCCGCGCGATCCTCGCCTGCTTAAAATCGCGCGGGCGTTGCATGCGGCGCCGGGCGATACGCGCAGTCTCGACGAATGGGGCCATCAGGTCGGCGCGACGCGGCGCACGCTGTCGCGGCTGTTCCGGCAGGACACGGGGCTGTCGTTCACCGAATGGCGGCAAGCCGTGCGGCTGCTCGCGTCGCTGCCGCTGCTCGATGCGGGCGCGCCGATCGGCACGGTGGCCGCGCAACTGGGTTACGACTCGACGTCGTCCTTCATCGCGCTGTTCCAGGCGAAATTCCGCGTGACGCCCGGCGCGTATGCGAAGCGTGAAGCGCGCCGGTCGGTGTTGAGCGCGTGATGCGCACCCTCCGTCAGAACGCAAGCGCCCGCTGCATCGGTTGATATGCGCCGCGCGAAAACCCCGCGCCTTCGAGCGACAACAGCGCGCGTTTGCGATCGATGCCGCCCGCATAACCGGTCAGGCTGCCCGACGCGCCGACCACGCGATGGCACGGCACGATGATCGATACCGGATTGCGGCCGACCGCGCCGCCCACCGCGCGCGCGCCGCTCATCGGCAATCCGACGCGCTCGGTGATATCGCCGTACGACACGAGTTCGCCGAACGGAATCGCGAGCAGTTCCTTCCAGACGCGTTGCTGAAACGCGGTGCCGCGCAGGTGGATCGGCACCGAGAACGTGTCGCGCGCGCCGGTGAAGTACTCGGCGATTTCTTCCGCGACCTGGCGCGCGATGGGCGACATCGCGTGCGCGTCCGCTTCGGTCACGATCGCTACCGACGGAAAGTATTTCTGGCCGACGAAGTACAGGCCGGTCAGCGCATCGTTCTCGATGCGCACGGCGATGTCGCCCAGCGGGCTCGGAATCAGGTGAGCGGGGGTCATCGCGACACATTTCCGTGAAGGCGCCACCCATGCAGGGCGGCATACGCGCGCCACGGCGCCCAGTGCGCCGCTGCGTGCGGCGCGCAGGACGGCCCGCGCGCGGGTTCGGTGCGGGCGGGCAGCCACGCGTCGTCGGCGGGGAACGCGTTCGGCCAGGCCATCGCACGCATCGCGACGTACTGCACAGCGCGTTCGTCGAAGCCGGGCAGCGCGCGCAGCGCGGCGAGCGTCGCGTCGAGCGGCGCCATCGGTTCGAGCGCGAGCGTGCCGTCGTCGACGGCGCGGGCGACGGACACGATCGCGCGCGCCATGTCGCGCTCGATGCCGACCGTTTCGAAGGCCGAAGGCGGCAGCGCGGCCAGCGTCGCGGCGCAGGGCAGGGCGTGCGTGAGGCCCGGCGGCGCGTCGTCGACCGAATGACCGAAGCGTGACGCGATCCGTGCGAGCAACGGCGTATTCGCCCGAGCCTGCGCAAGTTGCTCGCCCACGATCGCGCGGATCGCGATCTCGAGACCATCGAACGCGCCGGGCACGCGCAAGCCCGGCGCGCCGCTCGCGAGATCGCCGAGATGCGTGTCGATCACGTCAGGGCGGCTGTCGAGATCGAACAGCCGGCGCACGCGTGCCAGCACGGCCGGCACGACCGGCGTCAGCGCGGGCGACACGGTGACGGCCAGCGCGAAGCGCTGCGGCACATGCGCGACGGACAGCCAGCCGGCCACGCGGCGGCCGTCGTTCCGGTCGGGCAGGTCGACGATGCGGGCATAACGCTGCGCGTCGATCCGCTCGACGCCGTCGATCTGCCGCTGCGCGAGAAAGCGCATCAGGTCGGCCCATGCGAACGGCGGCCGGTACGGCAGCGGAAAGGTCATGTCGCCGTCGGCCGCTGCACCGGCCCCTTTGCGCAGCCGCAGCGGATTGAGGCCGTAGCGCAGGCGGAACAGGTCGTTGAAGCGTCGCACGCTGCCGAATCCGGCCGTCGACGCGACGACGGCCACCGGCAGCGCGGTATCGGTCAGCAGCCGCTTGGCCATCAACAGCCGCTGCGTCTGCGCGAACTCGACCGGCGACACGCCGAACCGCGCGTCGAAGATCCGCCGCAGATGGCGTTCGGTCACGCCGACGCGCCGTGCGAGCGCATCGACGGAATGCGCGTTCAGGAAACCGTCGTCGATCAGCGTCGCGGCCGCGTCGGCGAGATTGCCGGACAGATCGAGCAGCCCATGGCCGGGCGCAAGCTCGGGGCGGCAGCGCATGCAGGGGCGGAAGCCGGCTTTCTCGGCGGCCGCGGCGGTCGGGTAGTAGCTGCAGTTTTGCGCCTTCGGCGGCTTCACCGGGCACACGGGGCGGCAGTACACGCCCGTCGTCGCGACGCCGACGAAGAACCAGCCGTCGAAGCGGCGGTTTCGCGAAAGCAGGGCGTCGTAGCAGGTGTCGGGGTCGAGGCGCATGCGACGACTGTAAACCATCCTCGCGGCCGATTCTGGCTGAAATCGGACATGTGTGTCGGCGGGCCGCGCGCCCGCCGCGCCGCAGCGGGAAAATCAGCGGAAAAACGGTTAATGCCATTCTGCGAAACAGTCGTCTCTTTTGCCGCGACCAATTTGAGATGACTCATCGAAATCCCGGACTGACACGGCCCCGGCACGCGGCCTATCCTTTGAAAAACGTTTTCCAGATGGATTGGCGAAAAGTGCCTGTGCAGTAGCACATGGGCCGTTCGCCCCGGCGCCGGTCGCCGGTCAACGAACACTTCGTGCGGCGCGACGGGCGCGACCGTGCATCGGAGACATTCATGCCCTCTGCCGTCGTCGGCGCGGTGCGCGCGGCCGCCAGCCGCTATCGCTGGACCGTCTGTGCACTGCTGTTTTTCGCGACCGTCATCAACTACATGGATCGGCAGATCCTCGGCCTGCTCGCGCCGATGCTGCAGCACGACATCGGCTGGAGCCAGGTGCAGTACGGCCGCATCGTGATGGCGTTTTCGGCGTTCTATGCGCTGGGCCTGCTCGGCTTCGGGCGCATCGTCGACTGGCTCGGCACGCGCGTGTCGTACGCGGTGGCGATGCTGGTATGGAGCATCGCCGCGATGCTGCACGCGGCGGTCGGCTCGGTGACGGGCTTCGCGGCCGTGCGCGCGCTGCTCGGGATCGGCGAGGGCGGCAACTTCCCGGCCGCGATCAAGACGACGGCCGAATGGTTCCCGCGCCGGGAGCGCGCGCTCGCGACCGGCATCTTCAACTCGGGCGCGAACATCGGCGCGGTGTTCGCGCCGGCGATCATCCCGGCGATCGCGGTGGCCTACGGCTGGCGCGCGGCGTTCGTGATCATCGGCGCGATCGGCATCGTGTGGCTCGCGGTGTGGCTGGTGATGTATCGCACGGCCGACACGCGCGCGCTCGCCGCGGAATACGACGAGCCGCGCGACGAAGCCGAAGCGCTCGACGCGGCGAACGCGAACGCCGGCGCGCCGCGGTGGGGCGAACTGATCCGCAAGCGCGAGACGTGGGCCTTCCTGATCGGCAAGTTCATGACCGATCCGGTGTGGTGGTTCTACCTGTTCTGGCTGCCGAAGTGGCTCAACGAGTCGCGCGGGATGGACATGCAGCACATCGGTTTGCCGCTCGTCTGCATCTATGC
Organism: Burkholderia sp. AU28863; assembly: GCF_002223195.1. Lineage (NCBI taxonomy): Bacteria > Pseudomonadati > Pseudomonadota > Betaproteobacteria > Burkholderiales > Burkholderiaceae > Burkholderia > Burkholderia sp. AU28863. Next base: position 119,571 of record NZ_NKFE01000005.1, read on the forward strand.
GCTGACGACGGTCGGCAGCATCGGCGGCGGCTGGCTGTCGTCGATGCTGCTGCGCGCGGGCTGGAGCGTGAACCGCGCGCGCAAGACGGCGATGCTGATCTGCGCCTGCTGCGTGCTGCCGATCGCGTTCGTGTCGCAGGTGCAGAGCCTGTGGATCGCGGTGCTGATCGTCGGCCTCGCCGCCGCCGCGCACCAGGGCTGGTCGGCGAACCTGTTCACGACCGCGTCCGACTTGTTCCCGCGCCGTGCGGTCGCGTCGGTGGTCGGCATCGGCGGAATGGCCGGCTCGATCGGCGGCGTGCTGTTCTCGGAAGTGATCGGCCAGGTGCTGCAGCGCACCGGCCACTACTGGGTGCTGTTTGCGATCGGCGCGTCGGCCTACCTGATCGCGCTGGCCGTGATGCACGTGCTCACGCCGAAGATGAAGCCCGCGCAACTCGATGCGTGATGGCGTATCGGCCAAGCGACAACGCCGCCCTCGGGGCGGCGTTTTTAGTTCGGGGACGTGACGCGCGTCGCGACCGCGTCAGCCGGCCGAGGCCGTCGACGCGCGCATGATCAGCCGCGGCTCGAACGTCGAGTAGCTCGCATCGGTGCGCCCGGCGAGCGCGTCGATCAGCTTCTGCATCGCGAGCTCGCCCATGTTCTCGCTCTGGATGTCGACGGTCGTCAGCGCGGGCGCCGCGTATTCGCCGTAGGGCACGTTGTCGATGCCGGCGACGGACACGTCCTGCGGCAGCCGGAAGCCGAGCGACGCGGCTTCCTTCATGAAGCCGAGCGCAATCAGGTCGTTGTAGCAGATCACGGCCTGCGGGCGCTGCGGCCCGAGCATCACGCGCGAGCACGCGCGCTCGCCGGCCTCGGCGGTCGGCGCGTGCGCGTCGTGCACGTCGAGCGTGAGCCCCGCTTCGGCGAGGCAGTCGCGCGCGCCCTGGATCCGTTCGTCGTTCACGCGCGCGGTGCCGAAGCCGAGATACGCGATGCGCGTATGGCCGAGATTGAGCAGGTGGCGCGCGAGCATGTAGGTCGACAGCCGGTTGTCGATGCCGACGCTCGGAATCGGCAGGCCGGGGCTGCGGCGCAGCAGCACGAGCGGCTTGTTGAGGTCGAGCATCCAGCCGGCTTCGTCGTCGGGCATCCGCGTGCTGACGATCAGCCCGTCGACGCGCTGCGCGAGCGCCTCGATCAGCGAGCGTTCGCGCGTCTGGTTCTCCTCGGTATCGACGAGCAGCAGCGTGTAGTCGTGCTGCAGCGCGACGCGGTTCGCGCCTTTCACGACGTTCGTGAAGTGCGGGTTGCTGATGTCGAGGATCACGAGGCCGATGGTGCGCGTGCGGCCGGTGATCATCGAGCGCGCAAGCGGGTTCGACCGGTAGCCGAGCCGCTCGATCGCCTCCTTCAGCCGTGCCTCGACGGTCGGCGAGAAGCGCTGCGTGCCGTTCACGTACTTCGATACCGTCGCGACCGACACACCGGCTTCCGCGGCCACGTCGCGGATCGTCGAGGAAACTTTTTTCATTCGAAGGGTAACGTTTTCGTTCGATAACGCCCGATTGTGGCAGAAAAAGCCCGCGCGCAGACAGCCGCCGATATCGGGAAAATGCGGAGGGCTGCGAGCAGGTTCGACCATTGACGCTCGGCGGCGCGTCCGCGTATAGTTGGAAAACGTTTTCCGTGTTAGGTCAGATCCAAGGAGATTCGATGAACGTCTCATCCACCGCCGCGCGCAAACCGTTCGGCCGCCTGCTGCTGACGGGCGCGGCCGGCAACCTCGGCCGCCAGTTACGCGGCGCGCTCGCCGACTGGGCCGACGTCGTGCGCGTCAGCGACATCGTGACGCTCGGCGACGCGGCCGCGCATGAAGAGCTGCGCGTGGTCGACCTGGCCGACCGGCCCGCCGTGATGGCGCTCGTCGACGGCGTGGACGCGATCGTCCACCTCGGCGGCATTTCGGTCGATGCGCCGTTCGACGATCTGGTCGGCGCGAACATCACCGGCACGTACAACCTGTACGAAGCCGCGCGCAAGCACGGCGTGAAGCGCGTCGTGTTCGCGAGCTCGAACCATGCGATCGGTTTCCACCCGGTCACGGAGGTGCTCGACGCCGATGCGCCGCTGCGCCCGGACAGCCTGTACGGCGTGACGAAGTGCTTCGGCGAATCGCTGTCGCGCTACTACTTCGATCGCTTCGGGATCGAGACGGTATGCCTGCGGATCGGGTCGTCGTTCGAGGTGCCGAAGAATCCGCGCATGCTCGTCACGTTCCTCAGCTACCGCGACTTCATCGAACTCGTGCGCTGCTCGCTGCTGACGAACCGCGTCGGGCACGCGATCGTCTACGGCGCGTCGGACAACCCGGTGAAGTGGTGGGACAACACGAAGGTCGGCTTCCTCGGCTTTCGCCCGCGCGACAGTTCCGAGCAGTTCGCCGGGCTGTTCCCGGTGACGGCGCCGACCGCCGATTACGACGATCCCGCGCAGCGGTTCCAGGGCGGCGGGTTCGTCGTCGGCGAGCCGATGGAGCGAACGGCGCCCTAAGCGTCGGCAGGCGTTGCCCGCGTCAAGGTTCAACGCAGAATGTCGGTCGCCTTGTGCCGCTCGTCGACGCCGTCGATCAGGATCAACGGGCCGCTCGCGTGCCGTGCGCGCAGCGGCTGGATCTGCCGGTACGCATCCGATTCGTACCACGCGCGCGCCGTGTCGAGATCGGGGAATGCGATCGCGATCAGGTCGCCGCGCCACACGCCTTCGCGTACCTCCGGGCGGGCGCCGTGAATCACGAAACGGCCGTCGTACGGCGCAAGCGTGCCGTCGATCCGTTCGATGTATTCGATGATGTCGTCGCACATGTCGACGTCGTGCAGGTGGGCGATGGCGTACGCGGTCATGGCGGGCTCCTTGGCGGGATGCGGTTCGAGAGTCGATGAAGCCCATGATCGCGACGCGGGCGGCGCGCGTCGATTACCCGCGACGTAAGCAAATCGGGGCAACCGCGCCCGCGTCGCGCTTCACTTCAGGCGCGCGGCCCGCATCGATCGATGGACGGCGCGGTGCAATCCCTCAGCACGATCCATCACGCCCGCTTGCGCGCCGGCCGCACGACAGGCGCGGGCGCCAGCGGCTCGTTCGCCTGCTCGCCCAGCCGGTCGAGCATCCGTTGCGCGGCGCCCGCGCAATCCTCGCCGGCCGGCTTGTTCTCGATCTCGCCGATCAGCGTTTCCAGATGCTGCCGGTTCTGCGCGAGACGCCGTTCGAGCAGCGCGATTTCGTCGACCTTGTGCCGCAGCGCGGCCAGCAGTTGATCGTGCGGCCATGCGCCGAGATCGGGCGGCAGCACCGCGCGGATCTCGTCGAGCGAGAAGCCCGCGCCTTGCGCGCGATCGATGATCGCGAGCCGCGTCAACGCTTCCGGCCCGTATTCCCGATAGCCGTTCGCCTGCCGACGGGCCGGTTCGAGCAGGCCGCTCGCTTCGTAGAAGCGGATGCGCGACGCCGCGAGGCCGCTCGCTTTCGCCAGTTCGCCGATTTTCATGTTGGTTCCAAAAGGGCTTGACCTTAAAGTTGACTTTAAAGTTATCGTGGGCCATCGTCAATCGAGGATCTGCCACCATGAATCTGTTTGCGCCCCTCACACTGCCCAACGGGGCGGTGATTCCGAACCGTCTGGCCAAGGCCGCGATGGAAGAAAACATGGCCGATGCGGACCACGCGCCGTCCGACGCGTTACTGCGCCTGTACCAGGCGTGGGCCGACGGCGAGGTCGGGCTGATCCTGACTGGCAACGTGATGGTGGACGGCCGCGCGATGACGGGGCCGAACGGCGTTGTGCTCGAAAGCGACGCGCATCTGGACCGTTTCCGCCGCTGGGCGCAGATCTCACGCTCGAACGGCGCGCATGTGTGGATGCAGATCAATCACCCGGGGCGCCAGATGCAGGCGGCGCTCGGCCAGACGACGCTCGCGCCGTCGGCCGTGCCGCTCGCGCTCGGCGCGCTGTCGAAGCAGTTTCCGGTGCCGAAGGAAATGACGGCAGCCGATATCGCCGACGTGCAGCAGCGTTTCGTGCGCGCCGCGCAGCTCGCGGAGCAAAGCGGTTTCACCGGCGTGCAGGTGCACGCGGCGCACGGCTATCTGCTGAGCCAGTTCCTGTCGCCGCTGACGAACCGCCGGCAGGACCAGTGGGGCGGCAGCATCGAGAACCGCGCGCGCCTGCTGCTCGACATCGTGAAGGCGGTGCGCGCGGCGGTGTCGCCGGCCTTCGTCGTCGCGGTGAAGCTGAACTCGGCCGATTTCCAGCGCGGCGGTTTCAGCGCGGACGACGCGAAGCGCGTGGTCGAACTGCTGAATCCGCTCGGCGTCGATCTCGTCGAACTGTCGGGCGGCAGCTACGAAGTGCCGGCGATGCAGGGCGAGGCGCGCGACGGCCGCACGCTGGCGCGCGAAGCGTATTTCCTCGAATTCGCGCGCGACATCACGGCCGTCGCGCGGATGCCGCTGATGGTCACGGGCGGCATCCGGCGCCGTGCGGTGGCCGAGCAGGTGGTGGACAGCGGCGTCGCGATGGTCGGCATCGCGACCGCGCTGTCGATCGACCCGAACCTGCCGCGCGACTGGCGCGCCGGCAAGGACAGCGCGCCGGTGCTGCAGCCGATCCGCTGGAAGAACAAGGCGCTGGGCGCGCTGGCGAACATGGCCGTCGTCAAGTTCCAGCTCACGCGATTGAGCGAAGGGCGCCGCACGCACCCGCGGGTGTCGCCGCTGCGCGCGCTGGTGCGGCAGCAACTGGCCGCGCAGTGCCAGACGCGGCGCTACCGGAAGTGGATGGCGGGGCGCGCGGCGGGCACGCGTGCGTGATGCCTCGACGCGAGCTGGCGATGCCGAAGGCTGACCGGCACGCCGCCGCGCATGTGCCGCCTTGCCCGGCGCGCGGCGGCATGCGTCCTCAGAACCGGTAGTTCGCCAGCACCTCGAACCGCCGGTCGTTGCCGAGCAGATACTGCGTTTCGTTGTAATACGCGGACTGCACGTAGCGGCGATTGAACACGTTGTACGCGCGGGCGGTGATCGTCGTATCCTTGCGCGGCTTCCACGCCAGGCCGAGGTCGACGGTCGTGTACGACGGCATCACGAGCTGGTTCGCGGTGTCGGCGAACCGCTTGCCGACGTACTTGACGCCCGCGATGCCCGTCCAGTCCGGCGCGAAGCGCCAGCTTACCCACAGGTTCGCGAGCCGCTGCGGCACCGACACCGGCACGTTGCCCGCGCGCGACACGGTCGTGCCGCCGGACGACTGCTGGAAATCGTCGTATTTCGCGCGCAGGATCGACACGTTCGCATCGACGCGCCAGTCCTTCGCGATCTCCGCGCCGACCGTCGCCTCGAGCCCGCGCGACGACTGCTGGCCGACCTGGATCGACTGGTTCGGGTTCACCGGGTCGGCGGTCAGCAGGTTGCCCTTCACGATCCGGTACGCGGCGAGCGTCCATTCCGCCTTGCCGTCGAGGAACGACTGCTTCACGCCGATCTCGATCTGCCGGCCGGTCGCGAGCGTGAAGTTCGCTTTCGACGCATTCAGCGACAGCAGCGAGCTGACCGGATCGGCCGCGACCGAATACTGTCCATACACGGCGAGGCCGGGCCGCACGTCGTACACGGTGCCGACGCGCCAGCCCGTGTTCGCGAACACCTTCGTGAACGCGCCGCCGTTCACGAGATCGTCGCGGTTCACGCTCGCATGGTCGTAGCGCAGACCGCCGATCACCGACCAGCGCGGCGTGATCTCGAGCCGGTTCTCCGCGAACAGCGCGTACTGGTTCGACTGGCTGCGGTACTTCGGAAACGTGCCGGCCGTGTTGATGAAACTGCCCGGATCGAAGTTGAACGGATCGACCGTCGACGTGCCCGCATACGGCGAGTTGTTGTCGTGCTGGAACGTCGTGTGGTTGAACTCGACGCCCGCCGAGAACGTGTTGCGCATGCCGAGCAGCGCGTCGCCGACGGTGGCCGTCGTCACGTTGCCGTATTGTTCCTGGTCGTGAAAGATCTCGGTGTAGCTGCTGCGCCGCACTTGCGCGCTCGACGGCAGGTACGTGTAGTACTCCGCATCCTTCCAGTGACGGTTGCTCTTCATCCGGTACAGCGTGCTCGTCACGTTCAGGCTGTCGCTCGGCTGCCAGTTCACCGAGACGGTGGCCCAGCTGTCGCGGAACGCGATGTCGGCGTCGCCGACGTTGTAGTTCTTCTTGTCGAGCGCGCGGTCACGCGCACCGTTGACGAGCGGCACGCCGAAATACTGCATCGGATGCAGGAAGCCCTGCGCATACGAGGCCGTCACGTACAGGTCGGGCGTCACGTCGTAGCGCAGCGCGCCGGAGATCGACAGGTTGCGCGAATTGCCGCGATCGACCCAGTTCGACGATCGGTTGCCGCTGATGTCGAAACGGTACGACAGCTTGTCGTTGATCGCGCCGCCGCTGCCGAACGCGGCCCGCGCGGTGCCTTCGGTGCCGCCGCCGACCTGCAGTTCGTTGCGGATCGGCGTGCGCGTCGGCTTCTTCGGGACGATGTTGACCACGCCGCCGATCGCGCCTTCGCCGTAGATCACCGAAGCGGGGCCGCGCAGCACGTCGATATGGTCGACCGACCACGTGTCGAACGGGAACGTGACGCCGATCGCGCCGTACGGGCGCACGCCGTCGTAGAGCTGCGTGACCGACGACGCGCCGACGAAGCCGCGCGCGGCGAGCTCCGAGTTGCCGTTGCCCGGATGCGGCGACGCGCTGATGCCGGCGGCGCGGCTCACGGCGTCGATGATCGAACTGTCGCCGCGCGTGTCGAGCGTCGCGCGGCTGATCTGCTCGACGCTCGCGGGCGTTTCGAGCGGCGACAGCCCGAGATGGCTGCCGGTGTCGAGCGGTTGCGTCAGTGTGGGCGCCTTCTGCGCGTCGACGCGAATCGGTGCGAGCGTGGCGCCGGTGCCGTCGACGCCGTTTTCCTGTGTTTGTGCCTGCCCGGCCGGCGACAGCGCCGCGAGCACGGCGGCAGGCAGCATCAATCTGAACTTCATTGTTTCGGTTTCCTTCGAATGGGGGAAGCGCTTGCGTTCATCACGCCGCGGCGCGCGCCGCGCGGCCGAACAGCAGCCGGTCGAGCAACCAGACCGCGACGATCGTCAGCCCCATCAACGGGAACACGATGCCGAGCAGCACGAGCCCGGCGATCCAGCCACGCATCGGCGGCGCGCCGCGTTCGCGCGACGGTGCGCCCAGCGTCCGGGCCGGGCGGCGCTTCCACCACATCACGGTGCCCGTGACGGCCATCGCGGCCAGCCCGAGCGACAACACCGCGCAGATGATCTGGTTCGCGAGCCCGAAATAACGGCCCATGTGCAGCGACGTGCCGTACGACACCGCTCGCGATACCGCGCCGTAGTCGTCATAGCGGATGTCCTTCAGTACCGCGCCGCTGTACTGGTCGACGTAGATCGTGCGTTCTGCCTTCGGGTCGGCGGGAAAGTACGACGCGGTGAACACGCCGTCCGTGCCGGCCGGCAGCGCGAGCGTGTAGCCGCTCGTCACGCCGAGCCCGGCGACGATCGCGATCGCGCGGGCCAATGGCAGCGGCGCGGGCGTCGGCGCGGATGGCGAATGCGGGACGGGCACGTTGCCGACCGCCCACGGCGTTTGCGGCAACGGCAGGTCGTCCATCACCATCCCGGGCATCGATTCGTCCGATTCGTGGTGATGGCCGGACGCGGCGGCGGCCGGCGCGCGCGCAGTCCCGGCCGCCGCGGCGGCGCCCGGGCGCGTCGAGCGCACCGACGCACCGCCCCACGCGCCTTCCGGCGCGCCGAGGTTTACGGTCGCGGCGAGCGCCTTGAAGTTCTTGCCCCACGAGCCCGACCACGGCAGCCCGGACAGGATGAACGCGATCGTGCCGGCCGCGAGCCAGATGCCGGCCGTCGCATGAAGGCTCTTCCACAGCGGCCGGCCGCGCAGCGACAGGTCGGGCTGCAGCGCGCGCCCGACGCGTGCCGCGCCGCGCGGCCACCACAGCGCGATGCCGGTGCCGATCATCACGAAGGTCCAGCAGGCGGCGAGTTCCATCAGCAACTCGCCGGTCTTGCCGAGCAGCAGCTTGCGATGCAGCATCCGGTCGACCTGCATGAAGCGGTTCTCGACGCTCAGCGTGCCGAGCACGCTGCCGTCGTACGGGTTCACGTACACGCTCTCGCGGCTGCCGTCGCGCAGCCGGAAAACATACTCGGCGCTGCGGTCCGGCGCGGAGGAAACTTGCACGGAAACCGGCGTTGCGCCTGCCGGCATCGCGGTGCGGGCGCGGGCGAGCAGCGTGTCGGCATCGAGCCGCGGCGTCGTGCGCGGTTCGACGACCAGCCGGTGCGGATACAGCAGCGGCTCGATCTGCGGCTGGAAGCAGTAGAGCGTGCCCGTGATCGCGAGGATCACGAGGAACGGCATCACGAACAGGCCGGCATAGAAATGCCAGCGCCAGAGCGTCCGGTAACCGGCGCTGGCGGAACGGGCGGGCGCGATGGCCCGATCGACGATGGTCGACATGGTGTGAACTCCTCGGCTTCGTCGAGCGGCGGGGCCGGCGCGGGCCGGCGGCCGTCAACGTGCGTCGCACCCGCGTGCATGCGTCGGCGCGGCAGGCGGCGCCGCGCGCTGCGCAAACGGAGCGCAAGGCGGCGTCGCCCGCGCGAAGCGGGCATGCGGGTGAACGCGTGAATCAGGTCGGGCGAAACGAACGGCGTGAACGTGCATGCACGTCGACGTGCATGCGTCACAGGGCGGAACGTTCAGCAGAACCGGGGAGGTGCGCGGGAGGGCGGGCGATCGTCGAATATCGATCGCACGAAAGGAGGACTGTAGCAGTGGACGCGGAAGCGCCGCGGCGGCGCCGCGGGAAACAGCAGCACCAGCAGCGCGAACGACGCGAGCGCGGTGAACAGCGCGGCGCCGAATGCGCACAGGCCGTCGCCGTCGCCGGAGGACGCGGCCTTGTCGGCGTGCGCGTCATGCTTGAGCGCGTCGACGAGCGCGAGCGCATCGTTGGCCGGCGTGATCGGCGCGCTCGCGTCGAAGCGGGCGGCCAGTGCGGCGCCGGCGACGATCAGCGGGCCGCGGCCCGAACACAGCACCACCGAGCCCGCCTCCGGACCGTCCGGATCGAGCATCACGGCGCCCGACATCAGCGCGCGGGACAGCAGCGTCACGAGGAGGAACCCCCACAGCAACTGTCGCGCGACGCCTGGCCGGAGCAGGAAGCGGCGAAGTGCGTTCATGGCGCGCGATTGTACCGCCGTTTGCGCGCGGGGGCAGGCGGGCCGTGCGTGTGCGGGAGCGAATCGCGCCTGGCCGGCGTGGCCGCGCCGGTCCGTGCGCGGCCTCCGGTCCGTTGCGCCGGCTCACACCGGATACGCGTCGTCGACCTTCAGGTTCGCGAGCCGGAACAGCGTGCGCAGCGTCTGCGGATGAATGTCGCGGTGCGCGGCGAGCGACGTCAGCATGAAGTCGAGCACCTTCGCGTAGCGGAGCAGCACGAGGCAGCGCGCGAGATCGGGCGTGCGACCGCGCATGTCTTCGGCGAGCGTGACCATTTGCGTCGACAGCGTGTGCGCCATCTCGAGTTCCATCTGCTGTTTTTCGGTCCAGTCGGGCAGCGGCTGTTCAAGCACCTTCGCGAGGAAGAGCTGGAACGACGAATCGGACGAGTTGGGCTGCGCATCCATGGAGAGCCTCGTTGCGTGTGCATATCGTACGGGCGGATCCGGGGGAGCGCCCGAGGGTGAATTCGTGTCCGCGCGGTACCGGGCGCGGCTTCTGCCCGAACGGAATGCAGATTCCGTACCAGCGCCGCCGGACGATTGTTGAGTAATGTTGAGCCGCGGTCCGGCATCGCTCGGCGAGTCCCGTCGGGACTGGATCGCGCAGGCGATCGAGGAGGGGGTCGATGGGCGGCAGGCAGACGGTATCGAACGCCGGAAGCGGCTCGACGACGCGAAATGCTTCACGGATGTAACGTAACGCGGACATCGGGCGCGTCGTGCGTTTCTGCCGGCGAAAGGCCGGAACGGCGCGTAGCGGGCGGTTCGGCCACACCGGCCGTGCGTTCGCGACGGGAAACGACTTCATGGAGCGCCCGTTGCCGCATCGCGCGAACCGGCAGCGCATGCGCCAGGTGTTTCAAAACAGAGACGGTCCGGGCGCGGCGATCGGTTGCATGGCCACACAACTGGCCCAGCGAATTGCCGCGCAATTGTCCATGGGCAGACGACGCAGGTTTGCCAACAATCTCCCGATCGTCTCCGCGAGGTTCGACATGAGCGTCCACGCCTTCTTCTCCGCCAACCTGCTGCTTGCCTACACCGCTTATTTCATCGGCACGGCGAGCCCCGGGCCGAGCAATCTCGCGATCATGTCGGTCGCCGCGAACCAGGGCCGCAAGGCGGCGCTCGCGTTCGCGCTCGGCGTGATTTCGGGGTCGATGTTCTGGGCGACGGTGGCGGCGCTCGGCGTCTCGGCCGCGCTGCTCGCGTGGTCGAAGCTGCTGGTGGCGATCAAGGTGTTCGGCGGGCTGTACCTGCTGTGGCTCGCGTTCAAGTCGGGGCGCACGGCGCTGTCGGGCCCGCTGGCGGCAGCGGCGAACGCGGCGCGCGAGCAGCGGCTGTCGCGCTTCTACGTGCGCGGCGCGATGCTGCACCTGACCAATCCGAAGGCGATTCTCGTGTGGGTGTCGATCGTCGCGCTGTCGTCGAACGGCGCGGGCGGCGCGCACGGCGCCGTCGTGCCGGGCTGCCTCGCGATCGGCTGTCTCGTGTTCGGCGGCTATGCGCTGGTGTTCTCGATGGACGGTGCGCGCCGGCTGTACGTGCGCGGGCGGCGCGCGATGGAAGCGTGTCTGGCCGTCGTGTTCGGGGTGGCGGGCATTCGGCTGCTGGTGACGAACGTCTAGCCGCACGGTGCGTGCCTGAAACCCTCCGCCGCACCGACGTGCGACGGAGGCGCCTGCATCGATCAAGCCCGCTTCAGAAAATGAAGCCCGTATTGATGAACTTCGAGTGGTGATCCGACACGATCGAATCGAGCAACTGCTTGCTGCTGTCGGTCTGCTTCGCCGCGACCATCGAGCGGATCGAGAACGCGCGCAGCGCGTCGCTCACCGACAGCGTGCCTTCCGCCGAATCCTTGCGGCCCGCGAACGGGAACACGTCGGGCCCGCGCTGGCACTGGCAATTGATGTTCACGCGGCACACCTGGTTCACGAGCGGATCGACGAGTGCGCCGATCTGCGCCGGATCCGAACCGAAGATGCTGACCTGCTGGCCGTGCTCCGACGTCGTCACGTAGTCGAGCGCGGTGTCCACGTCGTCGAACGGCGCGACCGGAATGATCGGCCCGAACTGCTCCTCGCGGTACAGCTTCATCCCTTCGGACACCGGATACACGACGGCCGGGTAGAACAGCGTCTTGCTGAACTCGCCGCCCGACTGATTGACGACGTGCGCGCCCTTCGCTTTCGCGTCGTCGATCGCATCCGTCATGTACGCGGTGCGGTGCATGCCGGGCAGCGGCGTGATGCTGACGCCCTTTTCCCACGGCATGCCGATCTTCAGCTGTTCGAGCGCGGCGGTGAAGCGCTTCAGGAATTCGTCGACGATCGAGCGATGCACCAGCAGCATCTTCAGCGCGGTACAGCGCTGGCCGTTGAACGACAGCGCGCCGAGCAGGCACTCCTTCACGGTGAGGTCGAGATCGGCGTCGGGCAGCACGATCGCCGCGTTCTTCGCGTCGAGGCCGAGGATCGCGCGCAGCCGGTGCGACTTCGGGTGCTGCTTCTTCAGGTGATCGGCCACCTTGCTCGAGCCGATCAGCGCCAGCACGTTGATCTTGCCCGATGCGAGCATGTGCGGCACGACCACCGCGCCCGGTGCGTAGATCGTATTGATCACGCCCTTCGGGAACGCGTCGCGGAACGCTTCGAGCAGCGGCTCGAACAGCAGCGTGCCGTACTGAGGCGGCTTGAACACCACGGTGTTGCCCATCAGCAGCGCGGGGATCAGCGTCGCGAAGGTTTCGTTCAGCGGATAGTTGTACGGGCCCATGCACAGCACGACACCGAGCGGCGTGCGGCGAATCTGGCCGATCGTGCCTTCCGCGATCACGAAGCGCGAGTTCGCGTTGTCGAGCTCCTTCAGCGCGTCGATCGTCTGCGTCATGTACGTGACGGTGCGGTCGAACTCCTTCTGCGAATCGGCGAGGCTCTTGCCGATCTCCCACATGATCAGGTTCACGACGAGTTCGCGCTGCGCGACCATCCGCTTGATGAAGTCCTGCATGCACGCGATGCGCTGTTCGACCTTCATCGTCGGCCACTCGCCGCGGCCGGCGTCGTACGCGCGCACCGCGGCGTCGAGCGCCGCGTCGCTTTCCGTTTCGCCCATCACCGGGTAGCTGCCGATCTCGACCTGCTCGACGCTGCCGTCCGCCTGCCGCACGCACACGGGCGACAGCACGGTCTTGGTCGCGCCGTCCCACGGTCGCAATTCGCCGTCGACGAGCGACACGCGCTGGTGAATCGGCGAAGCCAGCCGGAATTCGGCGGGGATGTCCTGTAATGCGGGAAACAGGTGCTGCAGGGAGGCGGAATCGGGCATGACGGTCTCGTTTGACGGGTGTCCGGGAAGGACGGGCGATGCGAATCCTGAACGGGATGATCCTCGATCCTGAATCGGCATCATGACGCGCACGCGACTCCTCGTCACGCGCGAATATGGCCGATTCAACGAATGGAACCAGTTCCATTTAAAAGGAACGCCGCAACGAATGCAACATGGCGGAAACCGCGTCGCAATTACCGTAAGCATTCGGAAAGACTGTTGCCGAATCGCCGGTATAACGGCCGGGGTGCAACCGCAAACGTTTTACTTCGCCCGAATTGAGCGGATAATGGCCCGACGCGGCGAGGAAAAAAATGCAGTGAACCTGAGAGCAGACGTAGTGAAGAACAGAAGAAGATCGCCGCACTGCCGATACGAGGTCGGCTGCCCGGAGCGCCGGGTCGGGGTTGCCCGGTCCGGCGCGCACCGGACTGTTGAATCCGCTCCGCCTGCATGACCCGATCCTTCGTGGTCCTTCCCGCTTCTCCGTCTCCATATCCCGATCCCGCTTTTTTACCGATCGTCGCCGCATGAGGCGACCGATCAATGCTTTCTTTTTCATTACATTCTGGCCGCCCGATTACCCGAAATGGAAAGGCATTCGTCAGGAATGCAGAGCGCGATGCGCGTTCACGTTGCGGGCAGGCGACACGTTGAAAATTAACTAAAAACACGAATCATTCTCGTTTATTATTTCGCCGCATTACCGGCCGTGACGGGGCGTCACGGCTTTTTTCGTGCCGGTTGCGCCGGCCGGCGGGCTGCCGTTCGCCGTTTTCTTCACCCCCCTTCTACGTTCACGATGAAACTCAACACGAGCGCGTGCCATGCGCTTCTGATCGCCACGTCGCTGGCCGGCGCCCGCACTTCGTTTGCACAAGCGGCCGACGCCGCGGCGACCCTCCCCGCGATTTCCGTCAACGCGGCCGCCGAGCATGCGTCGTACGACGGCGGCCATTCGCGCGCGGCGACCAAGACCGACATGTCGCTGATGGACGTGCCGCAGACCGTGAACGTCGTGCCGCACGCGGTGATCGAGGATCAGAACGCGACGTCGCTGCAGGACGCGTTGCGCAACGTGCCGGGCGTCGGCTTCTCGGTCGGCGACGGCCAGCGCGACCAGATCACGATCCGCGGCTTCAACAGCATCACCGACCAGTACGTCGACGGCATTCGCGACGACGCGCTGTACTACCGCGACCTGTCGAACGTCGATCGCGTGGAGGTGCTGAAGGGGCCGGCGGCGGTGCTGTACGGGCGCGGCTCGGCGGGCGGCATCGTGAATCGCGTGCTGAAGCGGCCGCAGGCGAACCCGGTGAACGACGTGGGCGTGACGCTCGGCACGCGCGGCGAGCGGCGCGGCGAATTCGACCTCGGCTGGAACGCGAACGACGCGGCGCGCTTCCGCATGACCGGCGCGGCCGAGAATTCGAACAGCTTCCGCGATCAGTTCCAGCTCAACCGGCAGGCGATCGCGCCGTCCGCGCAGTTCAAGCTCGACCGCGACACGGTGCTGAACGTCGAATTCGACTACCTGCACGACCGCCGCACGTCCGACCAGGGGGTGCCCGCGTATCGCGGCCGGCCGGTCGACGTGCCGATCAACACGTACTACGGGTCGGCCGACGGGGTGAACAGTTCGTACAACGACGTTTCCGCGAAAAGCGCGACGGTGTCGCTCGATCACCGCTTCAACGATTCGCTGTCGTTCCACGGCGCGATCCGCGCGTACGACTTCTCGCTCGAGCGGAAGAACTACGTGAACTACGAGCCGATCAAGACTGCCGCGCACCCGGTCGTCACGCTCGACCAGTCGACGCGCCAGCGCACCGATCACGGCATCGACGGGCTGTTCGAACTCACGCAGAAGACGTCGCTGTTCGGCATGCGCCACGAGCTGCTGTACGGGCTGGAGCTGTCGCAGCAGCAGAAGTTCGACACGATCTACAGCGTGACGAAGGTCGCGACCTACGATCTCTTCAATCCGCAGCCGGTCGTCCTGCCGGGCGTGCCGACCGGCACGCGTGCGAAGACGAACGCGTCGACCGTCGTCGGGCTCGCGGGTGTCTATGCGCAGGACCTGATCTCGCTGACCGAACACTGGAAGGTGCTCGCCGGCCTGCGCTTCGACTACCTGAACCAGATCCGCCACGACTACACGTCGTCGAACGTCAATCTCGACCGTACCGATCATGCGTGGAGCCCGCGCGTCGGGCTGATCTACGAACCGCTCGACTGGCTCACGCTGTACGGGTCGTTCAGCCAGTCGTTCTCGCCGCTGGCCGACACGCTGATCAGTTCCGGCGCGTTCTCGAACGGCGCCGCGCTCGCGCCGCAGAAGACCACCGCGTATGAAGTCGGCTCGCGCTTCGACCTCGGCGGCAAGGCGACGGCCAGCGTCGCGCTGTTCGACATGCGCCAGACCAACCAGCAGATCGGGGATCCGGCGAATCCCGGCTACGCGCTGCCGATCGGCACGCAGCACGTGCGCGGGATGGAGCTCGGCTTCACGGGCGAGATCGCGCCGAAGTGGTCGGTGTATGCGGGTTACGCGTACTTGAACGGTACGGTGGACGGTTCCGCGCAATCGACGGCGGCCGGCGTCGCGGTGTCGAGCAACACGCCGGGGCTGATGCCGCGCCACAGCGCGAACCTGTGGCTCAAGCGCGAGCTGCCGTACGGCTTCTACGCGGCGGCCGGCATGCAGTTTCAGTCGGCGCGCTATACGTCGGCGAGCGATCTCGTCACGCTGCCGTCGTTCACGGTGTTCAACCTGGGCGCCGGCTATCGCAGCAAGAAGGTCGACGTGACGCTCACGCTCGACAACCTGTTCAATCGCCGCTACTTCATCTCCGCGCACGGCAACGCGGACCTGTACAACATGCCCGGCGATCCGCGCACGCTGACCGCCACGGTGAAGTGGCACATGTAACGCACGCGGTGCGCGACGATGCGGGTCTTCGTCACGATGATCCGCGCTTCGCTGCCCATGATCCGCCCCGCGATTGATGTCTCGAGCATGACCGGCCGCGCCCGCGCGCTGTTTTTATCGTTGCTGGCGTGCGGCCCGCTCGCGGCCGGCGCGCAGACGATCCCGGCGGATGCCGAGCCGGCTTGCCATGCGATGCAGATCGACCGGACGATCACGCTGTCCGGGCGTTACGCGCTCGACTACGGCGACGAATCGATCGGGTCGGACGTGTGGTTCGAAGAGGACGACGCGTCGGCGGGGCGCTTGCCCGCCCGCTCGCAACGCGCGGGCGTGATCGTTTTCACGAACCAGCGCGAGGCGAGACGCGCGCTACGGCTGCCGGCCGTGCAACCCCGCGGCGTATGCCGGTTCGACGGGCGCGCGACGCTCGTGATCCGCGATCTGGAGACGGCGTGCCCGGGGCTGGAAACGCCCGATCGTGCGCGGCTGGTGAAGGTCGTGGCGGCCGACGTGCCGTCGCGGCATGCATGCGCAGCCGCCGCGCGATGACGCCGGTGCGACGGCGTCGTTACTCGACGTCCTCGTCGTCTTCCTCATCTTCCTCGTCGGCGTCGCGCGCATCGCGCTCCGGCGCCGCATACGCGCTCGCCTGTTCGAGCAGCCAGCTGCGGAACGATTCCAGCGGCTTGCTGTGGCTGAACTCGGTCGGATACACGAGGTAATACGCCGAATCGCCGACGGTTGCCGCGTCGCACGGCACGACGAGGCCGAGCTGCTGCAACTGCTCCTCGACGAAGAACTTCGGCACGAGCGCGACGCCGAGCCCGGCCGCGGCCGCGCTGATCAGCATCGTATGCAGTTCGTAGCGCACGCCCTGCATCGTGCGGATGTCCTCGACGCCGTGCGTCTCGAACCACTGCGCCCAGGCGCCGGGGCGCGTCGTCGAGTGGAGCAGCGGATACGCGAGCAGATCCTCGACGCGCTCGACCGGCCCGTTCAGCAGCGCGGGCGAGCAGATCGGCACGACCTCCTCGCCGAACAGATAGTCGGACGACGTGCCGGGCCAGGTCGGCTTGCCGTAGTGGATCGCGGCTTCGAAGTGCGTGTCCTCGAACGAGAACAGGTCGGTACGGCTGCCCATGTTCACGCGCACGTCCGGCGTGCGGTCATAGAAGCTCTTGATGCGCGGAATCAGCCAGTGCGACGCGAAGGTCGGCAGCACCGCGAGTTCCAGGTAACCGCCGCCGCTGCCGTGCGCGATGATCGACAGCGTGTCGCGGTCGAGCGCTTCCAGCGCGCGCCGCACCTGCGTGCCGTACAGCTTGCCGGCACGCGTCAGCACGACGCGCTGCTTCACGCGCGCGAACAGCCGCACGCCGAGGCTCGCCTCCAGCGTCGCGATCTGCCGCGACACCGCGCTTTCGGTCAGGAACAGCTCCTTGGCCGCGTGCGTGAAGCTCTCGTGGCGGGCGGCGGCTTCGAAAGCCACCAGCGCGCCCATGTTGGGGATCTTGAATTTGCGCATGATGCTCGATTGATCTGACGAATTGGCCCGCGGCGCCGGGTGACGCACCAGCGAAGAGCGGCTGATAATTCCAAAAACTCATCACGTCTCAATTTAATCTCGCTTTACGCCCCGCTGCAACCCTTTGAATAATGCTTCCCGTGCAAGGTCAGGCGCCCGCGGGCGGCCGGCCGACGAGTGGCCGGCACGATTGCCGGCGGGTCCCCCGACACGAGAATCCTGATGCGCAATCCGAATATCGACAGCTTGTTGACGAAGCTGCTGGGACAGGCGAAGACCGACGCCCTGTTCTCGACCCTCAACATGCCGGCCATCCTCGAGGAATGGGAAGACGGCATCGTGACGCGCGCGGAAATCGCGCAGGCGATGAACATGGCGCTGTTCGAAGGGCTGCTCGAGCGTTCGGCGAACGGCCGCGCGTATACGGCCGACGCGATCGAACGCGGCGGCTCCGTCTATTTCGACCACGGCGCGCTGCGCACGGTGCGCTGGCCGCACACGGGCGCGCTGCCGCCGGGGGAGGCCGCGTTCACGCGCATCCTGCGTCCGCTCGGCTTTCGCCTGAACGGCCGTTACCCGCTCGACAAGCTCGGCATGACCGGTCGCGCGTATGCGCATGAAGACGCGCCGGACGAAATCGCGCAGTTCTTCGTCAGCGAACTGCATCCGGAGCGCTTCTCGAAGGAATTCCAGCAGGCCGTGACGAACGTCGTCGGCTCGTCGCGCGATCCGCTGTCGCCGGCGGCCGTCGCGCTGCTGTGGGAAGTCGAGCGCGAAGGCTGGCTGTCGCTGGAAGCCGCGCACGCGCTGTTGCCGGAGATCGTCGGCGCGTTCGCGCGTCAGCACGACGTGCCGAGCGAACTCGACTACGAGACGCTGCTGATGGAGTCGGCGGAAATGGCGTGGATCGCGACCGAGGGCAATGCGTTCAATCACGCGACCGACCGCGTCGCCGACGTGTTCAAGCTGTCCGACGACGAGAAGGCGAAGGGGCGACCGATGAAGCCGGAAGTCGAGCGCTCGCGCTCAGGCCGCGTATTCCAGACAGCCTATCGCGCCGATACGGTCGAGCGCGAGTTCCGTACCCGCGACGGCGGCACGGTGAAGCGCAACGTGCCGGGTTCGTTCTACGAGTTCATCACGCGCAAGCGCACGTTCGATCAGGCAGCGCGTCGCTGGGTGACCGACCTGCGCTTCGACGCGGGCAACGCGCAAGGCATCTTCAAGATGACGGCAAGCGCGGCGAAGTAAGCGCGACGCATCGCATACCGCATCCAAAAGCAGACGGGCCGGCGGCTGGTTTCAGCCGCCGGCCCGTTTTCGTCGACGGGGCGTCGCGTGCATCAGAAGAGGTGCGTGACCAGATAAAACAGCACCAGCAGCCCGATCGGTACACCGAGCAGCCATGCGATCAGATATTTGCCCATGTCGTTGTCCTCCGCGTGGCCGCGACGCATTGCGCGTCGCGGCCGGGTGAGACGACTGGCGCGTTACAGCTCGCGGTCGAATTCCTTCAACTGCTTCTCGGCCTCGTCGCGCGCGATCCCGTAACGCTCCTGGATCTTCCCGGCCAGATAATCTCGATTGCCTTCCGCGACCGCGAGATCGTCGTCGGTCAGCTTGCCCCATTTGGCCTTCAGCTTGCCGGTGAGCTGTTTCCACTGGCCCTTGATCTTGTCTTCGTTCATGGTGTGCTCCTTGTGTAAGGGGAGAAAAGTGCGGCGGTCGGCCGCGGGATAGCTCAGGCCTTCGCCTTCAGGCCGGATGCGTCGACGTGCTTCACGCCCTTGACGGCGCGCGTCACGGCGACGGCCTTCTTCACGGCAGTCTTCGTCGGCAGCACGCCCGTGAGCGTGACGACGCCGTCCACCGTCTTCACGCTGATGTCGGTGCTCTTCACGCCATCGGTCGTGGCGAGTTCGCCCTTCACCTTGGTCGTGATCCACGTATCGGTGACAGGCTGGTTCGATTCGGTCGCCATGCCGCTGTCGGTCGACGAGGCCTGGGCGTGCGCGTTCGTGAGCGGGGCGGCGGAAAGCAGGAAAGCCGCGCTGACGGCGAGCAGCGTCGAAAGGTGCGAGGTCTTGTTCATTGATGTTCTCCTTCGATTGGCGGGTTGAATCAATTACTCTGAGCACGGATCGTTCCCGTGCACACCCGCGCGTTAGCGGGCGATCGGCGTGTCGTAGCCGGGTTCGCGCGGCGGCATGTCCGGGCGCGGTACGTCGGGCGGCAGCGGCACCGGCGGATCGGTGCCGGGCGCCGGTTCGGGCGGATGGTCCGGGGCCGGCTCGGGCCGCGTCGGATCGGGTGTCTGTTGCAATTTCATCCGGTGTCCTCCTCTGCGGTATGAAAGGGCGGCGCATAAGCGTCGATGCAGTACCAGCGTACCGACGCGAACGCGAGCGGACATCGCGCAAATTCACCTGATCGGCTAGTGCGTTTGCACCGGGGGACGGAACGTACGGGCGGGTACACGACGTGACCATGACCCGGGCAATGCGGCGTGAACGGCGCGCGGGTCGCACTGTGCCGCTTGGCGGGGCGCCGCACGAAACGCGGGCGGCGTGCGAATGTACTATTCGAGATAGTGCATCCGCGCCTGTCGCGCCGTTGCGCCGCACGTGATCATCGCCGCACCCGCCGGCCGGCGCGTGACGCTGCGACGGGCGCCCGGCCGGCGCACTGTTGACGCTCATGTTTGACGACAGGGACAACGAATCGATGAACGAACCAGTAGACGAACAGGTGCTCAAGTCGCATACCGACCGGCGCCAGCTGCACCAGATCATCGCGGGGCTCACCGAGGGCGTGATCCTGATCGAGCCCGACCAGCGGATCGTCTGGGCGAACGAGGCCGCGCTCGCGATGCACGGCGTGACCGAGTTGAAGGCGCTCGGCGCGGACGTCACCGAATATCGCGAGCGGTTCCGGCTGCGCTACCGGAACAACCATCCGGTGCGCGACGGCCACTATCCGATGGATCGCGTGATCGCCGGCGAGGAGTTCAGCGACGTGACGGTGGAGGTCGAATCGGCCGCCGACGAGTCGTTGAGCTGGGTTCACCGCATCCGCAGTCTCGTGCTGACGAACGCGGCCGGCGCACCGGACTGCCTCGCGCTCGTGCTGCACGACGCGACCGAATGGGCGAGCGCCGAGGAGCGGTTCGAGCGCACTTTCAACGCGAATCCGGCGCCGGCCGTGATCTGCCGGCTCGACGACTTGCGCTACGTGAAGGTCAACCAGGGCTTCCTCGACATGACGGGCCACGCACGCGACGACGTGCTCGGCCGCTCGGTATACGAGGTCGACGTGCTCGAACAGGCCGAGCGGCGTGAGCTGGCGATCGAGCGGCTCGGCGAAGGCGCGACGATCCCGCAGATGGAAGCCGTGCTGAAACTGGCCGACGGCAGCACCAAGGCGGTGGTCGTCGCCGGGCAGCCGATCGACATGAACGGCGAGGCGTGCATGCTGTTCACGTTCATGGATCTCGAGCCGCGCAAGCAGGCCGAGCGCGCGTTGATGCAAAGCGAGGAGCGCTTCGCGACGGCCTTCCGGATGGCGCCGGTCGCGATGGCGATCGTCACGGCAGACCGTTTCGAGCTGCTCGACGTGAACGACGCGTTTGCCGCGATGACGGGCCACGCGCAGGCCGACCTGCTCGGCAAATCCGCGGACGAGATCGGGCTGTGGGCCGAACGCGGCGTATGGCCGCGCATCGAAGGCCGGCTCGTGCGCGACGGCAACGTGCGCAACGCGGACGTGCAGATCCGCACGCGCGACGGCGACGTCCGCGATTGCGTCGTGTCGGCCGACCCCGTCGCGATTCACGGGCGCGACTGCCTGCTCGTCGCGCTGCTCGACATCAGCGACCGCAAGCGCACCGAGATGGAGCTCGTCTATGCGATCGAGACCGCGATGCAGGATGCGTCGTGGTTCAGCCGCACGCTGATCGAGAAGCTCGCGAACGTGCGGCGCGCGAATGCGCCGGATGCGGGCGCGCAGCTGTCCGACCTGACCGCGCGCGAGCGCGACGTGTTCGACCTGCTGTGCCATGGCCTCGCCGACAAGGAGATCGCCGGTCGCCTCGGGCTGGCGCCGAACACCGTGCGCAATCACGTCGCGACGATCTACGCGAAGCTCGACGTGCACAGCCGCGCCGAGGCGATCGTCTGGGCGCGCGAGCGCGGGATCGTCGGCGCGGCCGCGGCCGAAGCGAACGGCGCGCGTGGCGACAAGGGCGGCGCCAAGGACAAGGACTGACGGTGTTCGGGTGCGAATGCACCATGCGCACTGGTGCATCCGCATCTGCCGCGCGCGGCGCCGGCTTGCGATCCTGTCCGCTCGGCGGTGCCGCGCAGGCCGCTGCATTGCCGGCTTTCCTCAACCATCGCAGGAGAAGACCATGGACAGGAATCGCATCGAAGGCAAGCTCAAGCAGGTCAAGGGTTCGGTCAAGGAAGCACTCGGCAAGGTGACGGGCGACCGCGAGATCGAAGCGGAAGGCGTGGCCGAACAGCAGGCCGGCAAGCTTCAGGAGAAGGCCGGCGAGGCGGCCGATGCGGTGCGTCACCACACGGGCACCGATCGGCACTGACCGATGACGCGGCGCCGGCCGTCGGCGTCGCGAAGGCCGGACGGCGTCGCGACGATGATGCGTTGCCGGCATGACCGCGCCGGCCTTTACTCGGCGAAGCGACCGCCATTTCCCCTCGGAGCACCTCCATCCACGGCCCACTGTCGCACGGGCCGCGGATCGGCCATCAATCCGGAACTTGATGATAAATCCTCACAACGTAGTTCCGATATTTCGTTTGCGGCACGGGTATTGGCTACCCACAATCCCTTCACCTCTTTCGCGATGAAAGGTTCTTCGGAGACGGAACCGCGGTGATCGGCGAGCCGGTCGCGCGCATTGCGCGTCGGCAGCACAAGACATCACCGGCGCGCAGGAGGTTGCCGACGCGTGCCGATCGCGCGTTGCATCCCGACTCTCACAAGAAGGACTGCCATGACGTTCCGCATTCGTTCGCTTTCCGGCGTCGCACTGACCGCCGTGCTTCTCGCGTCTCAGACGGGCGCGGCCCATGCGCAGGAGACGATCGTCAAGGTCGGCGTGGCCGGCCCGCTGACGGGCGGCGGCGCCGCGTACGGCAAGGACATCGAGAACGGCGTGCGCATGGCGGTGGACGAAGCGAATGCCGCGCGGACGACCGTCGGCGGCAAGCCGGTGAAATTCGTCGTCGCGTCGCAGGACGATCAGAGCGATCCG
Organism: Burkholderia sp. AU28863; assembly: GCF_002223195.1. Classification (NCBI taxonomy): domain Bacteria; kingdom Pseudomonadati; phylum Pseudomonadota; class Betaproteobacteria; order Burkholderiales; family Burkholderiaceae; genus Burkholderia; species Burkholderia sp. AU28863. Next base: position 141,979 of record NZ_NKFE01000005.1, read on the forward strand.
CGCACCGGCGTGCAGGCCGCGCAGCAGCTCGCCGACGCGCAGGTGGCCGTCGTGATCGGGCACTTCAATTCGGGCACGACGCTGCCCGCGTCGAAGATCTACGCGAAGGCCGGCATTCCGATGATCACCCCGTCGGCGACCAATCCCGACATCACGCGCGCCGGGCTCGACAGCGTGTACCGCGTGATCGCGACCGACACGCAGAACGCCGGCAATGCCGGTACGTATGCCGCGAGCGTGACGAAGGCGAAACGCATCGCGATCATCGACGATCGCACCGCGTTCGGCCAGGGCGAAGCCGACGAATTCGAGAAGGCCGTGAAGGCGAACGGCGGCACGATCGTCGCGCGCGAATTTACGAACGACAAGGCCGTCGACTTCAGCGCGCAGCTCACGAAGATCAAGAGCGCCAACGCCGATCTCGTGTTCTTCGGCGGCCTCGACGCCCAGGCCGCGATGCTCGTGAAGCGCATGCGCCAGCTCGGCATTCGCGCGCAGTTCCTCGCGGGCGGCGGCGTGATGAACGCGAATTTCATCAGGCTCGCCGGCAACGCGGCCGAAGGCGCGTCGGTGTGGGAATACGGGCAGCCGCTGTCGCGTCTCGCGAAGGGCAAGCTGTTCGAAACGAAATTCAAGCAGAAGTACGGCGTCGACATGCTCGCGTATGCGCCGTTCGCGTACGACGCGACGTGGATCGCGATCAACGCGATGCAGAAGGCGAACTCGACGAAGCCGGCCGATTTCAACGGCGCGCTGAAGGGCACGCGCTACGACGGCATCACCGGCACGATCGCGTTCACGAGCACGGGCGACCTGAAAAACCCGAGCTCGACGCTGTATGAAGTGAAGAACGCCGCGTGGCAGCCCGTCACGACGAAATCGGCGGACTGAACGCACCCTGCGCGCGGACTTTCGCGGCGATGCCGGACGTGCTGAAATAGCCGAAGCGATCGCCCGCGAAGCTTGCCCCGCGACGCCGCGCGAGTCGCGGCACGCATCACCCACAGGCCCTGAGCCTTTTACGTGCAATCGGAGTCAGTCGTGAGTTCTCAAGTCGTCATCGTCGGCGGTGGTGTGATCGGCAGCTCGATCGCTTATTTCCTGCGCGCCACCGATCCCACGGTCGCCGTGACCGTCATCGAGCGCGACCCCACCTATGCCAGATCGTCGTCAGCGCTGTCGGCCGCGTCGATTCGCCAGCAGTTCTCCACGCCGCTGTCGATCGAGATGTCGCTGTTCGGCATCGATTTCCTGCGCACGATCGGCGAACGGCTCGAAGTGGACGGCAACCGGCCGTCGATCGATCTGCACGAAGGCGGCTACCTGTTTCTCGCGACGCCGGCCGGCGACGCGACGCTGCGCGAGAACCACGCGCTGCAGACGCGCCTCGGCGCCGATATCCGGCTGCTGGACGGCGACGCGCTGCGCGCGAAGTTTCCGTGGCTGAACGTCGACGATCTCGTGTCGGGCGCGTACGGAGCCAGCGGCGAAGGCTGGTTCGACGGCTACGGGCTCGTGCAGGCGCTGCGCAAGAAGGCGCAGGCGCTGGGCGCGCGCTACGTGCCGGCCGACGTGAAGGACGTGGTGCGCGACGGCCGCAAGATCACGCATGTCGTGACGGGCGACGGCGAGCGCCATGCGTGCGACACGCTCGTCAACGCGGCCGGCGCATGGACGCGCACGCTGTCGGCGATGATGGGCATCGACATCCCGGTGTATGCGCGGCGGCGCAGCATCTTCAACGTATCGTCGCCGGCGAAGCTCGCCGATTGCCCGCTGCTGATCGATCCGACCGGCGTGTATTTCCGGCCGGAAGGGCGCACGTATATCTGCGGTACGTCGCCGAGCCCCGATCGCGACCCGGACGACCTGCCGCTCGACGAAGTCGACCACGACCTGTTCGACGACGTGATCTGGCCGACGCTCGCGCACCGCGTGCCGGAATTCGAGGCGCTGCGCGTCGAGAATTGCTGGTCCGGTTACTACGAGTACAACGTGTTCGATCACAACGCGATCATCGGCTACCACCCCGAACTCGACAACGTCGTGTTCGCGAACGGCTACAGCGGCCACGGGCTGCAGCAGGGGCCGGCGACCGGGCGCGGCGTCAGTGAACTCATTCTGGGCGGGCGTTACGACACGCTCGACCTGTCGTCGCTTGGCTGGGCGCGTGTGCTGGAAAACCGGCCGATCGTCGAAAAGAACGTCGTGTAGTGTCGTGCGGCGTGACCGCCCGGTATGGGGTGGGCGGGATTCTCCTTGTGTCTCAAACCCGTTGGCCCGACGCTGTCGGGCCTTTTTTCGTTGCGTGCGTCAGCCGGCGCCGTAGACGGCATCGCGCAGATCGAGCGTGTACTGCCCGTTCATCCCTTCGTAGAGCGTGTTCGACAGCGACACGACGGTGAGCCCGCGTGCGCGATCGACGAACCACGAATGACCGTAGACGCCGCCCCAGCGCCACGTGCCGACGGATTCCGGCGACGCGGCCGCCTGCGGGTCGCGCAGCACCGAGAAGCCGATCCCGAAACCCGCGCCCGGCAGGTCCGGCAATTCGAAATCGCCGGTCTGCACGCGTCCCATCTCGTCGACCAGTTCGGCCGGCAGGATCGAGCCGCCGCCCGCGCGCAGCGTGTCCAGCACCGTCAACACGTCACCCGCGGTGCCGACCATTCCGGCGCCGCCCGACGGGAACGCTTGTGCATTCAGCGCGCGCGACGGCGAGTACGTGACGCCGACGAACCCTTCGTCGATGGGCACCGTCTCGTTCTCCGCGAGCCGGTGCGGCCGCGGCGTGTCGTTCACGTATGGCGTGGCGAGCCGCGCGGGATCGCGTGCGACGAAGCCCGTGTCGCGCGCGCCGAGCGGGCGCAACACGAGCGCATCGATCGCGTCGGCGAGCGGCACGCCGCAGACGGCTTCGATCAGCGCGCCGATGACGTCGATCGACAGCGAATAGTTCCAGTGGGTGTCGGGCGCGAACAGCAGCGGCACGCTTGCGATCCGGCGCAGGTTTTCGGCGAGCGTGATCGAGGCGCCGTCGAGCCCGTCGGAGATGCCCGCACGCGCATAGGGGCCGTTCGCGTCGGTTTCGTTGAAGCGATAGTCGAGGCCGGCGGTATGCACGAGCAACTGGCGCACCGTGATCGTCGGCACGCTGCCATCGGGCAGCGCCGGGCGGAATTCGGGCAGCCAGCGCGTGATGGCTTCGTCGAGCGACAGCTTGCGTTGCGCGACGAGCGCCATCGCGGCCGCCGAGACGATCGGCTTCGTGACCGACGCGAGCCGGAACTGCGTGTCCTCGCGCATCGGCGTACGCGATTCGCGGTCCGCGAACCCGGCCGCGCGACGATAGACGAGCGCGCCGTCGCGAGCGACCAGGACGACCGCGCCGACGAGGCGTTGCGTATCGAGCTGGCGGGACAGGACCGCGTCGATGCGCTCGGCGAGCGCGGGATCGGTTGACGACTGCCGTGACGATGCGGGAGAAGGGGTCATCGTAAATTCCGTCGTGAAGGGGGCTGGTCGACATGTTAGGCGGCTGTTGCCTTACGCGTCGTTAATCCTTACACGGAACAGGGCGATGTGCGCGGCACGGGCCGGCCTCGACGAATACCGAGCCTGGGAGCCGACAAAAATATGCGCCAATCGGCCGGCGGCGTTCGTTAGAATCGGCTTTCGTCGAGGAAATGACGCAGTTGCATGGTGCAGAGCAGTATCGAATCGAAGACGCTGCTTGTCCTGATTCCATCGTTCATCTTTCACCGGAGGCGAGCATGCCAGGTTTACTTCCCGATGTTGACCGCGAGGGGCTCCTCGAATATTCGGTGGTGTACACCGATCGCTCGGTCAACCATATGTCGCAGCGCTTCCAGGGCGTCATGCGCGACATCTCCGCCACGCTGAAAAAAGTCTACAACGCGAAGTCGGTCGCGATCGTGCCGGGCAGCGGGACGTTCGGCATGGAAGCCGTGGCGCGACAGTTCGCGACGAACAAGAAATGCCTCGTCATCCGCAACGGCTGGTTCAGCTTCCGCTGGTCGCAGATTTTCGACATGGGCAGCATTCCGTCCGAAACGACGGTGCTGAAGGCGCGCCCGGTCGAAGGCGGCAGGCAGGCCGCGTACGCGCCGGCCCCGATCGACGAAGTGGTCGCCGCGATCCACGCAAACCAACCCGATTTCGTGTTCGCGCCGCACGTCGAAACCGCGTCCGGAATCATGCTGCCCGACGCGTACCTGCGCGCGGTGGCCGACGCGGTGCATGCGGTCGGCGGCATGTTCGTGCTGGATTGCATCGCGTCGGGCACCGTGTGGGTCGACATGCAGGCGAGCGGCGTCGATATCCTGATCAGTGCGCCGCAGAAGGGCTGGAGCGCGTCGCCATGTTGCGCGATGGTCATGTTGAGCCCGCTCGCGCGCGAGCGCATCGATTCGACGACCAGCACCAGCTTCGCGTGCGATCTGCGCAAGTGGCTGCAGATCATGGACGCGTACGAGGGCGGCGGGTTCGCGTATCACGCGACGATGCCGACGGACAGCCTCACGACGCTGCGCGACGTGATGAAGGAAACCGACGCGTACGGCTTCGACAAGGTAAAGGCGGAGCAGCTCGAACTCGGCGAGCGTATTCGCGCGCTGCTGACGGAGAAGGGGTTCAGGAGCGTGGCCGCGAAGGGGTTCGAGGCGCCGGGTGTCGTGGTCAGTTATACGGACGATGACGGTATTCGCACCGGGAAGAAGTTCGCCGACGTCGGTTTGCAGATCGCGGCCGGTGTGCCGTTGCAATGCGACGAGCCGGCGGATTTCAAGACTTTCCGGCTCGGGTTGTTCGGTCTCGACAAGCTGCATGATGTCGATGGCGCGGTGAAGCGGTTTGCCGATGCGTTGAACCGGATTGTTTGACGCAGTGTTGTGGAATCGATGGCTCCGGTGGTCGTCGCGCGTTCGTTGCGTGGCGGCTTTTGAGTCGTTGAGAACGCAACCATTAGGATCGTGACATGGCCGAAGACGCTCTGACGTTTGCGAGTCAAGCCGAATGGGAAAGCTGGTTGGGCCAGAACGGCGGCACGTCGACCGGAGCATGGCTGCGGCTCGCGAAAAAGGGCGCGGGGCAGCGAACCGTCACCTATGAAGAGGCGGTGGAAAGCGCCCTCTGCCACGGCTGGATCGATGGCCAAAAGAAGGGCGAGAGCGAGCAATACTGGTTGCAACGCTTTACCCCGCGCTCGGCGAAAAGCATCTGGTCCAAACTCAACAAGGACAAGGCCGAAGCGCTGATCGCCGCAGGCAGAATGCGCGCGGCCGGCATGGGCGAGATCGAGAAGGCGAGGAAGGACGGCCGCTGGGAGGCTGCTTATACGTCGGCCAGCAACTCGATCGTGCCGGACGACTTGCAGGCGGCGTTGGATGCCCATCCGAAAGCCGGGAAGTTTTTCGCGACGCTGAACAGCCGTAATCGCTATGCGATCCTGTTTCGGATACAGAATGCCAGGAAGCCGGAAACACGGGCGCGCAAAATCGCGGAATTCATCGACATGCTCAAGCGGGGCGAGACTTTTCATCCGTAGAGGGTGAGTTTCTGACGGAGATTTGGTCGAACGCGATCGAAGCGAGAATTGTTCCGATCGCCATATGAATGGGAAAAGCAGGAATGAGAGCAAGAATGCATATCCGCGCATCGGAGTTCAGCCTTCGTCGCGCGGCGCTGGGCGTCGCTATGGCGATGACATTGTCGTGGTTCGCCGCTGCGCAGGCGCAGATCTGTGCACCGGATAGTGTGGCGCGCGAGTGTTTGATGCAGCGCAGTCAAGATGAATTTCAGCGAGCGGACGACGAATTGAACCGCACTTACCGCAAGGTTCTGAAGTCGCTATCTCGGCCACGTGACGAGTACGTTGACTATCCGACACTCAAGGTGCAATTTGTCGAGGCTCAGCGGCAATGGCTCCGTTTTCTCAGCGACGAGTGTTCCGCTTGGTATTTAATAAACGAAGCAGGCGCAGATCGGAATCTTGATCTACTGACTTGCCAAATCGACAGAACACGTGATCGTACGCGTGAATTGAACGCGTGGCTTAAGCAAATGGGCCGTGACTAGCACCGCGCTGGATAGAGACAGCAAGAACTAGGTCGAGAGAGCCGGGTTCGTATCCGTCGAAGACGCGCTGCGAATCGCAACGTCGAGCGGCTCCCCTGTGAAAACCACGCAACACTACGCGTTCAGATTCGTTGTCGCGAGGTCCTCGATCTCTCTCGGGCGAAGGATTTTTTCAACGAGCCTAGCCGACATCCGGCGGCTCAGTAGTCTCTGCAGATTCGCCAGCAGTCGGTTTCGCGATCCCACCACCCGATAGCTCAGATTGCGATCGAGCGCCCACAACGCATCCTGCACCACGTTCGTGACCGGCATCGGCACGCCGACAGCAGCCTCCTTCGCGCCGACAACGTCGAAAAAGGCCGTTTGTGTCGCGCCGGGACATAGTGCGACAACCCGGATGCCCCGATGCCGGTTCTCAGCCCAAACAGCCTCCGAAAATGACAGGAGAAAGGCCTTCGTCGCGCCGTAGACGGCCATGTACGGATCGGGCTGGAATGCGGCGGTTGAAGCGACATTGATGACAGCGCCATTGGCGCGCGCTTGCATCCCCGGCAGCAGAAGGTGAGTCAGTTCGATCGCGGCGAGGCAGTTCACCAGGACTTCATCGCGTTGGCGTGTGGACGGAATCGATTCAAAGCGCCCGTAAGCTGCGAAGCCCGCATTGTTGATCAGCACATCGACGATCGTGCCGGTCGCCTTCAGATGACGATCGATCGTGCTGACGGCGTCGTCCGCACTCAGGTCGACCGTCAGAAAATGGGCGTCGCACACATAGTCGCGTCGCAGTTCCGCGACCAGATCGCGCAGCTTGTCGCCAGAGCGCGCGACCAGCAGGAGCTTCGCGCCTCGTTTGGCCAGCGCATAGGCAAACTCGCGCCCGATACCTGACGATGCACCCGTGACGAGCGCTGTTTTTCCGCCGAAATCAAAAGATTTGCTCATGGCTTGCCGATGGAGAAGAACGGGAGTTGCACTTTAAACCGTTGACTATAGGCAACGGTCAAGCGTAAATGTCGTTCCATGACATCGATTGGAGGCAGCATGCGCATCGGCGAGCTATGCAAGCGGGCGGGTGTATCGCGCGACACCGTCCGTTACTACGAGCGCATGGGCCTGCTGGATAAAGCAACCCAACCCAATGCGACAAACACTTACAAGCACTATTCCGCACTTTCGTTGCAGCGGATACGGCTGATCGTCCACGCGAAGGCGTTGGGCCTCACGCTGGCGGAAATCGGCGACGTTGTTCACGTATGGGAAAGTCCGACATTCGGCGTCGAGCAAAAGGTCGCGTGTCTGCAGGCAAAGCTCGCCGAACTCGATACAAAGCGCCACGCGTTGACTACGCTGCGAACGGGATTGCTGAACGCGTTGGACAAAGTCGGTCGCGACTGTGTCGACGATGAAGTAGCGCTAGGGAGCGCGTTTGTGACGGAGTAGGTCACCCGATCGAACATCGCGCATTCGCGAACGTTCGACATCATTCGAAGCCGCGTCACCGTTACCCTGCTACGCCGGCAAAAGCCCCGCTTTACGATAATTGTCGATCAGCGCGTCATAGAGCGAGAGATCGGCGCGACTCCGCGCGATGAGCTGGGCGCCGGCGATGGCGGCGAAGATTGCCCGCGCCCGCGGTTTGCTCTCCCGAGCGCTGACCACCGCCGCCGCGGACAGCACCTTGCTGAGCCACGCCACGTTCACGTCGGCGAAGGCCAGCACTTCTTTCATCACGACTTCCGGCAGATCGTCGGTTTCGGCCGCCATGAAGCTGCACAGGCACAGGCGGTTGCCGGTCGCGAGCGCCTTGCGGAAGGTATCGGGATAGCGACGCAGGCAGTCCAGCGGATCGTGCGATCCGGTCAGCATGTCGTCCAGCGCCGCCGCTGAATCCTCCCAGTAACGCCTCGCTACCGCGGCGCCGAGATCGGCCTTGCTGTCGAAGTGGTGGTAGATGCTCGCGGCCTTGATGCCCACCTCGTTGGCGAGATCCCGGTAATTCAAGCCGCCGTAGCCGTGCGTCTGCGCGAGCCTCGTGGCGGCTGCCAGAATTCTTTCTCTCGAGTTCGAGCTCGCGTCGTTCGTCACTGCTTCAGTCTCCGCGCACAGGAAAGGGTGTTGACACCCCGGATTCTACCTTATATGGTTAACCTAACAAACGTTAGGTAGATTCGCTGGCGACGCGTTTCCGTGTCGTCCGATCCTCTGCAACCGACCACGGAGCGCCCCTGCAATGACTTCCAGCAACGTCGATTTCGACACAGCCCGACTACCCGTGATGAAGGTCCACGATTTCCCGACAGGGCCCTATCCGACACGCGTGCGCATCGCGCTGGCCGAAAAGGGGCTGCAATCGCGCGTCCAGTTCGTGATGGTCGATCTTTACAAGGGCGAGCATAAAAAGCCCGAGTTCATCGCCGGCAAGAATTATTCGGGTACGTTGCCGGTGCTGGAACTCGATGATGGAACCTGTATCGCCGAGTGCACGGCCATTACCGAGTACCTCGACACGCTCGATGGCGTACCCGCGCTCACCGGCAGCACGCCGCGCGAAAAGGGCATCATCCACATGATGAGCAAGCGCGCCGAGCTGGAGTTGCTCGACGCGATCAGCGTTTATTTCCATCACGGCACGCCGGGCCTGGGGCCCGACGTGGAGACGTATCAAAACCCGGAGTGGGGATTCCGTCAACGCGACAAGGCGCTGAGGGGCATGCGCTACTTCGATGCGGTTCTGCAAAGGCAACCGTACGTCGCGGGCGAGACGTTCTCGATGGCCGACATCACCGTCATCGGCGGTTTGATCTTTGCGATGCTCGTGAAGCTGCCGGTGCCTGAGGAGTGCGAAGCGCTTCGAGCCTGGTACGCGAGAATGCTGGAGCGTGAGAGCGTCAGGAATCAGCCGGTGTTTGCGATGCTGAGCTGAGCGCTACCGCGTCAAGCGATACAAAACATCGGGGCAGCCTTCCTCGTTTCTGCTTCCGTCGCTGTACGCAATGGCAACGAACCCGTGCTGCTCGTAAAACGCAGCAGCATCGCGGTTCATCTGGAACGTATGGAGCTGGAGCGCGCCGTCCGTTTGCGACTTCACCGATTCCAGCAGGGCAGTGCCGATCCCTCGCCGCTTGAATCCGGGGCACACGTACAATTGCTCGATCCATGTCACGCCGTCAGTTACAACGTGTGCGGCCATGCCGATGATGTGGCCATCGTTCACGGCAACGGTAACGTTGCCCGACGGAACCAGCATGTCGGCAACCCAATCGCGGACCGCCGCTCCGGCGTGCGCGAGTGGCGCATAGGATGCCAGCGTGTCGCGTGACCGAAGATAGACGTCGGCTACCGCTGGGGCATCGGCCGTCGTCGCGCGACGCAAGATCAGGGGCATGGTTCGGCCACTCCGAAGTCGTCAACGAATGCTCGACGATAGCAGCATGGCATCGAACCTCCAAGGTCGTGCGGAATGCTGCTAAAAGGAGCTGAAATCGGCAAGTCCGCGCGATATATCGAGTTTGCAGCACGGACAATTGGTCCCGTGTCCGGCCAGTTTCCGCCATTCGACTTTCCGAGGAAATCGTCGAAAATTTGCGGAGGTATTGGGGATTCTCCGGGACTCGGAGAAGCTCAGTTACAAGCATGCGCTTCAGAGATGGGCACGGGTTCAGTTGCCACTCCTGCAGTGCCGGCGAGCAAACGTCGCAGATGAATCTGCGCGGAACCGGGGCCGCTTATCAAGACCTCGTAATCCCGACCAGCTTCGGGGACAAAAGTGCCGGCGCCTGGCGCATAGGTTACCCAGTAAGCTTTGGCGTTGCGCATGGTCGCCTCAGTGATTTGAGCGCTAATTGTCAAGGGTTCGCCGGCAGGAACGATCCATTCTTGATAATAACGGTAGGCGTCAGAAGGTAGCGGCATCCCGACAGTTTTATTCACCATTGCGGAAAATCCCGGCTTGGATACCAGGCGGCTGGGCTCAGGATATCCACCCCAAAGCCCTTGTTTCGGCGTACAAGTCGTGTTGTAGTGAAAATACACGGTCGCCCCCCAGTACACGCGAATTCGGGCTTCCCTATCAGGCTGCCAAGCGGTTGAGTTCGATTGAGGGGACGCACAGGCGCCGAGCACAATAGGAGCGAAAAGCGTGCAAAAGAATGCAATACGATGGCTCATGGAGTAGCGCGGTGGTTATTCGTGGCTAGCGAAAATACCTCAGGTCTTGGTTACTGTCACCAGGCATCGATCGGATGATCATCAGCTTTCGAGCGGTCCGACCGACCGTTCGGGTCGGCAGCGCCCAACGGCTCTGGCCGCCGTCGGCGCCAACTTCAGACGTTCTACAGCGCCGCCAAGATCATCGTCAATCAACGAGACCGTACGTTAGAGCCTATGCACTGTCCATACTGTTCCGCGAAGCTTGTTGAAACCACCGGTGAGGAACTCCGATGTTCATTGTCGGGGGCGCTCTTTAGCACCGCTGTTCGGGAGCAATTCGAGAGGCTTGCCCGGAAAGGCTCCTCCTTGACTAGCAAGTCGGCGCAGTTCAGTCTGGGACGTTGGTTTTGCCCTTTCTGCGGCGAGGAAACCGACAACGGAGTTTGCGGCTGATGCGGCCTGATGATCACCGGTCGGCTGGCACGACAACTGCTGGAATTGAATCCACACGTGCGCAACTGAATGTCTCGTTAAAATGAGGACAGACAGGCGAAGGGCAGTCAGGAATGGCTGCTGAGAATTATTTTGACGCGCCTTTTAGGTGTGAAGGGAAATAAGAGATGGGCTCATGGATCCGATGCAAGTGTGATCAACTCGTTCACAAAAACCTATTTTGCGGAACGGGCATATCTCTGCTCGCGACGGAAGAGTTCCTCGACGAGGATCATGTCGCAAAAAGTGCAGGTGACCTGGTCTCTGATCTCATTCGGCGGTCCGAACTTCTACTTACATGCTGGAACTGCGGACGGAAAATCTTGGTGAGGGAGGCCAAAGACGAGTTCGAGGTCCGGTTCTTCAAGCCGGAATAAGAAGGTACATATAAATCTGCCGGGAACTCGCATGGCACGTCGAACGGCCGCTTCGGGAATCATCGAGGGACCGCAACGGGCCGTTCTGAGCCGGTAAAAACCCCCGCCGCATGTGGCACCATTCCGGTCATCGCGACATCACATCAGCGTGCTGACTGACCCATCCATCGAGGAGAACTCATGTTTGACCACGTCAAATTCGGCGTCAGCGACTACGCCGCCAGCAAGGCGTTTTTCCTGAAGGCACTCGAACCGCTGGGCGCCGAAATTGTCGGGGAAAGCGACCCGTCGTACGGGATCGAGATCGGTCTGCCCAGCAAGTCTTCGCTGTGTTTGTTCCCGACCGACGAGAAGCCGGCGCCTCTCCACATCGCGTTCGTGGCCGACACGCGGGAGCAAGTCGATGCATTCCATCGCGGGGCGCTGGAGGCCGGCGGGAAAGACAATGGCGCGCCCGGGCTGCGGCCGCATTATCACGCGAACTACTACGCGGCGTTCGTCATCGGTCCGGATGGACACAATATCGAGGGGGTGTGTCATCGGGCGGAGGGGTGATGCGCTGGATCGGTAAAACGCTCGCGGCGATCTCGAGCATTGCGCTGATCGGCATCGCCTGCGTTCAAGCAGCGCCCCGCGAAACGGCATTCCCGCGCTTCACGCAGACGGAAGGCAAGCTCGACGGCGACGGGCTTCCGCTGTCCGGCGTGAAGCTTTGCGTGCTGCCCGACCGTGCGCCGTGCTTCGAGATGCCGCCGGCGCCGCTTCCCCATTCTTCGAAGGAACTGTACCAGTTCGGCCTGAATCCACGGTCCGAGCGGTTGCCGATTGCGTCGGGCGGCTCATGGGTGTTCTTCTCGGGGATGTTCTCGGGCGGCGGCAGCGGGATGCTGGAGCGTGTGGCCGTGCTGCGGGTCGGCGCGAACGGCAAGATCGAGAACCTGATGCCGAATGTCACCCAGACGGAGATGGCCGATCGTGCGATGTGGAATTTGCCGGAGGTGTCGCCGTATCCGCTGTTCGTCCGGGCCGACTACGTATGGGGCAAGGACGAGGATCATTTCGGCCAGCACTTCTTCGACGTCGACGCATGGGCGTTCGATCCCGCCGCCAGTCGATACGCGAAGCGCTTTTCCTACCGCACGAGCAAACGCTACGACAGAGGCGAGGGCTCGGACCATGTGCTGGCCGCCGAGCGCGCGGAGATCCTGCGTCGCCTTGCAGCGGGCAAGTGACGCGCTATCGCTGCGCGTCCCCGTACGTCTCCTTGCACACCGCGCGTAGCGCGTCGACGAGCAGATCGCGCGCGGGCGATTGCGAATCGGCAGAGCGCGTGAACAGCGCGATCGGCGGCAACGTCCACACCAGCGAATAAGGCACGATCGCCACGCCGGCGATCCGCACCAGTTCCTCCGCGATATCGGCCGGCACGATCGACACGGCTTCGTCGCTCGACGCGATCATTTCGCCGATCAACTTCGACGAGTAGCTTTCGACGATCGGCACGGGCGGCGCGATGCCGGCCGACAGGAACAGGTCGGTCACCTGTTCGCGCATCGGCGTATGCGGCGCGCCGAGAATCCAGTCGAGCGCGTGCAGCTTGTGCCAGTCCAGCGGCGTGCGGGCGAGCTTGGCGGCCAGCCGCCGGCTCGCGATCATGCGCGGCTGCTGCTGATACAGCACTTCGAACGAAACCTGCCCGAGATCGATCGCCGACGACGCGCGCCCGATCACGATATCGACACTGTGATCCTTGAGTTGCAGCAGCAACTGATCGCTGGTGCCTTCGTGAATCGTCACGGTGAGGCGCCGCTCCATGCGCGCTTGCAGCCGTTTCAGCGCGGCCGACAGCATCTGGCCGGAGATGAACGGAATCACGCCGATGTGCAGATGGGCCGCATGCCCGGCGGCGACGGTCTCCATCTCGCGGGCGAGGTGGTCGAGATCCTTGATCATCGCCTTCGCCCGTTCGAGCACGACCGCGCCGAGCGCGGTGGGCCGCATGCCGCGCGACGAGCGCTCGAACAGCGGCGTGCCGAACATGCTCTCCAGTTCGGACAGCGCGTTCGTCACGGCCGGCTGGCTGCTCGCCATGTGCTCGGCGACGCGCGTCAGCGAGCCGTGCTGCTGGATCTGCAGCAACAGCACCAGATGCCGAATCTTCAGACGCGCGCCGAGCCGCCTGACCACGTCGTTTGCGTCAAAATTCATTGACTGGTCATGCATTCATCAGGAAAAGGTTATGGGCCGATATTAAAACAGAATCATCACGTTATGGTGGGTCCTTAGAATCCCCTTCATGGATCGCGCCGGGACTGGCCTGGCGCCCACGCCGGGACCAAAACATGAAACAGACAGAGACACAGCAGCAGGCCGCCTTCGACTATCACGAGTTTCCGACTCCCGGGAAAATCTCGGTCGTCGCGAGCAAGCCGCTGGTGACGCAGCGCGATCTGGCGCTGGCCTATACGCCCGGCGTGGCGAGCGTGTGCGAGTCGATCGCCGCCGATCCGCTGCAGGCGCACCGCTTCACGAGCCGCGGCAACCTGGTGGGCGTGATCACGAACGGCACCGCCGTGCTGGGCCTCGGCAACATTGGCCCGCTCGCGTCGAAGCCGGTGATGGAGGGCAAGGCCGTCCTGTTCAAGAAGTTCGCGGGCATCGACGTGTTCGACATCGAGATCAACGAGACCGACCCGGACAAGCTGATCGACATCATTGCCGGCCTCGAACCGACGTTCGGCGGCATCAACCTCGAGGACATCAAGGCGCCGGAATGCTTCACCGTCGAGCAGAAGCTGCGCGAACGCATGAAGATTCCCGTCTTCCACGACGATCAGCACGGCACGGCCATTACCGTTTCCGCCGCGTTCATCAACGGGTTGAAGGTCGTCGGGAAATCCATCAAGGAAGTGAAGGTCGTGACGTCGGGCGCCGGTGCGGCCGCGCTGGCGTGTCTGGACCTGCTGGTCGACCTCGGGCTGCCGGTGGAAAACGTGTGGGTGACCGACATCGAAGGCGTTGTCTATCGCGGCCGTACCACGCTGATGGACCCGGCCAAGTCGCGCTTCGCGCAGGAAACCGATGCGCGCAAGCTCGCCGAAGTGATCGGCGGCGCGGATGTGTTCCTGGGGCTGTCGGTCGGCGGCATCCTCACGGCGGAGATGCTCAAGCAGATGGCGGCGCGCCCGCTGATTCTCGCGCTGGCCAACCCGACGCCGGAAATCTTCCCGGAACTGGCGCATGAGACGCGCGACGATGTCGTGATCGCGACGGGCCGCTCGGACTATCCGAACCAGGTCAACAACGTGCTGTGTTTCCCGTACATTTTCCGGGGCGCGCTGGACGTGGGCGCGACGACGATCACGCGTGAAATGGAAATCGCCGCGGTGCACGCAATTGCCGGGCTGGCCGAGGAAGAGCAGAACGAAGTCGTCGCGGCGGCCTATGGTGCGTACGACGTGTCGTTCGGCCCGCAATACCTGATTCCGAAGCCGTTCGACCCGCGCCTGATCGTACGGATCGCGCCGGCCGTCGCGAAGGCGGCGATGGAAGGCGGCGTGGCGACGCGTCCGCTCGCGAATCTCGATGCGTACGTCGAGCAGTTGCAGCAGTTCGTCTATCACTCGGGCGCATTCATGAAGCCGCTGTTCGCGACCGCGCGCCAGCTGGTGCGTGACGGCGGCAAGGCGCGGATCGTGTTCACCGAAGGCGAAGACGAGCGGGTGCTGCGTGCGGTGCAGGTGATCGTCGACGAGAAGCTGGCTCGGCCGATTCTGGTTGGGCGTCCGGAGGTGCTGCTCGCGCGCATCGAGCGATTCGGCCTGCGTTTGAGACTCGGTCAGGATGTCGAAGTAACCAACCCGGAATATGACGAGCGCTTCCCGCAATACTGGACGAAGTATTGGGAGCTGCGCTGCCGCGACGGTATTTCGAAGGAAATGGCGCGCGTGGAAATGCGCCGCCGCCTGACGCTGATCGGCGCGATGATGGTGCAGCTTGGCGACGCGGACGGGATGATCTGCGGGACGGTGGGCGAGTATCACAATCACCTGCGGTTCGTGGACGAAGTGATCGGCAAGAAGCCGGGTGCTTCGACTTATGCGGCGATGAACATTTTGTTGCTCGATCAGCGGACGGTCGCGCTGGTGGATACGCACGTGAACGACAACCCCGATGCGGAGCAGATCGCGGAATTCACGATCGCGGCGGCGCGGCAGATGGAATGGCTGAATCTGACGCCGAAGGTGGCGCTGCTGTCGCGGTCGAATTTCGGGTCGGGGAGTGCGGCTTCGGGCGTGAAGATGCGCCGCGCGCTGGAGATCGTGCGCGAGCAGGCGCCGGATATCGAGGCCGATGGTGAGATGCATGGCGACTGCGCGCTCGATGAAGGGCTGCGGGCGAAGCTGCTGCCGATGTCGCCGTTGAAGGGGGCGGCGAATTTGCTGGTCTGTCCGAACGTGGATGCGGGGAATATTGCTTACAACCTGCTCAAGACAGAGGCGGGGAGTAATGTGGCGGTGGGGCCTTTCCTGTTGGGCGTTAATGCTCCCGTGAACATTCTTACTTCCAGTGCGACCGTGCGGCGGATCGTGAATATGGCTGCTTTGACGGTGATTGAGGCTAATCGGGGTGTGGGTGGTTGATTGAGTGACGGGGGCGGTTGCGGCCGCCCTTCGGTTGTCGGCATTCGGCTGAACGGACGGTCGACAGTTTTGCTCGGATCGCCGACAATTGCAGCTATTTTAGGCAGCTGAACAGATCCATTTATGAGGACAGCCGTGTGGATTCTCCTCGCGCTAGCCATCGCCTCATGGGGAGCATGCGTGGTACATCCAACCGATACCGTCCACTTTGGATGGATCTGAACGTTGTTTGCGTCAGCAACTGGCTTCGTGGCAACGCTGTCGAGCTATTTGACGGAAGACGAAGTCCGTGCTCGCGGTGGTACGACCATATACAAAGCCGAATCGCCTATCAAATTTCTCTTCGCCTACGCATCGGTCGGGGGGGGGCTCGCCGTCGTTGCGCTGATAAGCATCCTTGGCTGTCTGGACCGATTTGGCCAGTGACAGCCTCGCCCAGGAGCGGGCGGTCGACATGGGGGCATAGGTTGTTGTTGATCCTCCCTATCGCTAGTGCGGAGTTGTACTCACTTGCGGCCCGTCATGTCGGTGAAAGGAATCGATAGCAACGCTGAGCTGCCCGGACCTGTTGCGGATGAGGTACACGTGATACCGGTCAGGTAATTCCGGTAGCGACACAGGTTCTTCGTTCCAGTAATCATCCTTGAAAAAAGTCGGTGATGAATAATCGAAGTTGTGGTTGCGAGAAATATCGAACCGTGCCTCCCCAAGGTCAGGCGTAATGGTTATACCCCACACATCCAAGCGAGTCCCTTCCCGTTTCGACATATCGTGCTTACTCCAGAAGTCCGGGATCTTTGTCCTGGAATAGTCTTCGGCGAGGGCGATGGCATCGGGAATAGCGGCCCATATATCGGCCAGGATTTCGTCGGCCTTACCGACGCATTCCAAGCAATCGGGACGATGACGGCATCTCACCCAGACCAACCTCTTGCCGATTTGATATTCCGACCGGAAGTAGCCTCCACCATCGGAAAAGACGCCTAGTGGCCGATGGTCTCTGAGTTTCTCCATGCCAATTATCCTTCGCGAATTCCGGTCGCTGCATCTAGCGGATGGGGAAAAGTGCCATGGTAGCAAGTCTGCATCGCATGTTCGAATGGCTGTTTAGGTGAATGCCGCGCGACCGCTTCGGGTCGCAAGGAGCCTTTCGCCCCGGCTCCACACGGCCACTCGATGTTGCACGAGGTTACTTGCAGACATCGTCGAACGGCATCATAACGAGATGCCGTGTATCACGACAGCATGACTGCGCAGTCAAACTCAGGCTTCCCGGAACGTGTGACCGCGACTGCCGACGGTGCAAGTGCGTCCCCGGCGAGTAGACATCTATCGGCGTGCAGCTTCACGCAGCGATGCAACTGGTCGGTCCCGAACAGCGACTTGATGGCGCGTTATACCCGTCGCGCCTATATCGGGGGCACGACGCGATGATCTATCGTTTGAGGCAGCTCACGCTGCTGC
This sequence comes from Burkholderia sp. AU28863, assembly GCF_002223195.1. NCBI lineage: Bacteria > Pseudomonadati > Pseudomonadota > Betaproteobacteria > Burkholderiales > Burkholderiaceae > Burkholderia > Burkholderia sp. AU28863. Next base: position 159,200 of record NZ_NKFE01000005.1, read on the forward strand.
GAGCAAGTATCACGCTCGCCTCGACGCGTTTTACCGAGCATCCTATCTTCCCCATCGAGCGAGCCGGCGCCGAGGTGTGAGACGGGCATTTGCTTCAGGTAGCGATGCTGCGCGTGCTGAAAAGCCTGGATATCAGATCGATCTGATCCAGTTGTTCAATCCACCATTTCGACGCACGTCCTGCCTTATCCTCGCGCCAGCCGAGGTAGCAGTTTGTGTGCGCCCGCACGCCTGTTACCTGGCGCTCGACGAGCTTGCCCTGCCGTATCAACTCTTCGGCGACGGGCGCGGGCAGCATGCCGACGGCAATGCCTTCGCAAAGGAGGTCGATTTTGGCGGCCAGGTTCGGTACGACGATGACCGGTTGTCCGTCACGAATGGCCACCGATCTCGGTTCGAGGTCACGCGATGTATCGCTGATGACGACGCCGCGGTGACTTGAAATTGCGCCGCTGTCGAGTGGCTTTTCGTTCGCGGCAAGCGGATGATAAGGCGCCACGACGAAAACGTGACGTAACAGGCCGATCGGCCTTGCTGCAATGTTTGGCGCGTGTGGCGGCTCTCCCGCGGCGCCGATCGCGATATCCGCACGCCCCGTCACAAGCGCGTCCCATACGCCACCGAGCACTTCGGTCGATAAACGGAGCCGTGTCGTCATCTTCAGTTCGTAGAAAGCACGCACGTACGGCCACAATGAAGGCAACGGAAGAATCTCGTCGATGCACAGCCTGAACTCAGCCTCCCAACCCGCATGGACACTTCGAACCTTGCTTTCCAGATCCTGCCCGGCTCGCAGCAAACGACGACCATCCTCGACGAGCAGTCGCCCCGCCTCCGTCAACTGCGCACGCCGGCCGCTGCGATCAAACAGGGCGACGCCAAGATCAGCCTCCGTCTTTTGCACCAGGTAAGTCAATGCAGACGGTACGCGATGAAGCAGCGCGGCCGCTTCCGCGAACGTGCCCGCCCGGTCTATGGCATCGAGCACTTCGAGAACTTCAAACGACAATTTCAAAGCGATTACCTGTTAGATACGCCTCTGATGATCGACGCAGCCTGGGGTGCCGCTTGGTCGAGACTTCCCTCGCGGCTGCGGCCACTTAGCACGCCCGCCGTCGTGGCTCAGGCGGTTGCGGGGAGCGCCATTTTCGCAGCCGACACGACGCTTTGCCACTGATTCCTCGGATCACGCACGTCGGCCTGGCTGGACTTTGGGGCCACTGATACGAGGTGTTCAGGAACGAAAATCGGGCACAAGTCTATCAACGCCGGAAGTCAATCCATTCGGATTCGAAGGGCGGCAGCGGGATGGCGGCGACCACGTTCGGCGCTATTCGGTCATGAACGGACCGTCGGTTGACGCCTGGCGTCGCCATTCATGTGCCCCTTCCCCTTCAGAAAACGGTCATCCATGGCGCACGGCCCGGCGTGACGCATTCGATATGAAAAGCAGTGCTGGTGTCCGAGGAGGGTTTCGAATCCGTACGAGCCTGTCTCCGAGGCAAGCAATGCTACGCCCGCTTACGCGGATTCCTTCTCGCTATCGAAGCGCAGGCGAGCCGCCGTGACCTCGGCATGGTTCTCATCCGCCCATTGAATCAGGACGTTCAGTGCGTCGAACATCGAACGACCGAGGTCGGTCAGGCTGTATTCGACGCTCGGTGGCTTCGTAGGAAAGACCTCACGATACACGTAGCCGTCGCGTTGTAACTCATGAAGTGTCTGCGTGAGCATGCGCTGCGAAATGTCTGGCACCAACCGGCGAAGTTCACCGAAGCGATGCGGGTGCTCGGCCAGCGCCAACATCATCAGCGAACTCCATCGTCCGCTGATGACATCAACGACGTCGCGTATCGGGCAATTCGTCAAGGGGCCGTATTGGGTCCGCGCCTCGTCCAGCTTCGCTTTGAGTGTGCCAGTCAATGCCTTGGTGGTTCCCATTTGGTAACTATCTCCGGAAAAACTGCCTTCTTTACGGACGAGCTCAGACACTTGATTATCCAGTCACTCTCGAAACGAGAGCAACACTCATAAAGAGGATAGCCCATGAGCAACACCATTTTCGTGACCGGTGCGTCCGGCCACCTCGGTCAGCTTGTAATCAAACATCTCCTTGCACGCGGAGTGGCGCACAACCGCATTATCGCTGGCACCCGCAACCCTGAAAAACTTGCCAGCATGGCGGCTGCAGGCATCGAGATTCGCAACGCGGACTTCGAAGAAATGGAAGGCCTGCATGCAGCTTTCAAGGACGTCGATACCGCCCTCATCATTTCGACAGATGCAATGGACGGAGCAGGCACGCGAATAAGGCAGCACCGTAATGCCGTGGAGTCAGCCGTCGCGGCCGGTGTCCAGCGTCTCGCCTATACGTCGCTGCCCAATCCGGACAGCTCACTTGTGACTTTCGCGCCGGACCATCTGGAAACCGAGCGGACCATCAAGGCCACCGGTCTGCCATACGTGATTTTCCGAAACGGCTGGTATCACGAGAATCTGCTCAGTTCGCTTCCTGGCGCCCTAAAGAGCGGACAATGGCATTCAGCCACTAAAGGCGGGAAAACATCGTACGTGGGAAGGGAGGACATCGCTGAAGCGATCGCCGCCGCGCTGGACACTTCAATTTCCGATAGCCGGACCTACACGCTTACAGGCTCCGAGGCGCTGTCCAAGGAAGAAATTGCCGACATCGCTCGCCGGGCGACGGGCAAGCCTCTTGCAGTCGTCGATGTGACTGACCAGCAACTCGCCATGGGGCTGAAAGCGGCCGGTGTTCCAGACGTATTTATTCCAGTACTCGTGTCGTTCGAGGCGGAGGTTCGGGCCGGCAATCTTTCTATCGTCACGGACCATATCGAATCGCTCATCGCACGCCCTCCGAAGCGACTCGCCGACTATCTGAACGAGGCCAAGTCCAGCTATTCAGTCTGAACATCTTTCTGCGCTATGTAGAAAGAAACCCGGGCGGTCAGATCATCGGTCTCAGCAAGCGAGGCGATGAACGGACTGTTGTGCCTCGAAAGCCGCCGGAGAGGTCCAGTCGGTCCGTCGGACTGACCTGAGACGTTTCTTGTAGCCATCCGGCAATGGTTTTTTTGCGGATCCGAATGAGCAGGTCAAACTCGCTCGTCGTCAGCGATGCATATGGCTCGACGCTTGCTACTCGACTATTTTTCGTTTTTTGGGATGGCCGGCCGGGTGAAGAATCGATCTCCAGCCGTAAGAACAAGCTGATTTATTTCGATGCATCGGATGAGGACGACAGTGAAAGGTCGATCTCGCTGCCGCCCACTACGCTCGATTGGGTCGCGGCGAGAATTCCGATCCGGCTTCGCTGATACAGGTCCCGCTGCGCGATTGGTCGTCGCGTTGATGCGGTGCTGCCCATATGCTGGTTGCGCGTATGGCCATTGCCCTGCGCGCCGCAACTCATACTCCATCCACCCTCTTCAACAACTGCCACGGCCGCAAGACCCGTGAGGCCGGGCCACGGCCCGTGAAACGGCGTGCATGGAAATGCGGCCTCTATCTCGGCGGACAAACGACGTTCCCGGGGTATGGCGTACCCACTGCCATGCTTTCCGGAATCCAGGCGGCGGAAGCGGCGATGCAGGACAGGCGCGGGAACGCGTGATCGGCGTGTTGCGTGACCGTGGGCAGCATCCGAAGCCCGCATCGAACCCATGCCCGGTGTCGCCCCCACCCCCTATTTAATGACCAAACCGCAAGACCTAGTGCATAGATATCGTTTGCCGAGCCCTTAATGACTATCGACAATCGTGGCTCGAATTCACCGCCGCGGCGCCAGAAGCGTCTTGGCGGCCGGCACGCGGCGGCTATCCCGGCCTCCCGCGCCCACCCGCTCACGACGACATGTACGCGTTCACGCCCTCATTCCAAAACCCTGCCGGCTCGCCGATCCGCGAGTTGTTCAAGTACTTGTCCGAACCGGGCATGATTTCCTTCGCGGGCGGCTATCCGGCCAGCGACCTGTTCGACGTCGATGGCCTGAACGCGGCCGCCGAACGCGCGTACGCGCAGCCCGTCCGCTGTCTGCAATACGGTCCGACCGACGGCCTCGCCGAACTGAAGCAGCAACTGATCGCGCTGATGGCGCGTCGCGGCGTCGGGTGCACGCCGGCAGAACTGCTCGTCACGACCGGTTCGCAGCAGGGGCTCGACCTGCTGCTGCGCGTGATGGTCTCCCCCGGCGACGTCGTGCTGACCGAACAACCGGCGTACCCGGCCACGCTGCAGGCCATGCGTTTGCAACAGGCGCGCATCGTGACGATTCCCGTCGATGGCGAAGGCCTCGACGTCGATCGTCTCGGCGAACAACTCGCGTCCGGCGCGGTCGCGCAGCCGAAGCTGCTCTACACGGTCCCGACTTTCGCGAACCCGACGGGCGCGACGCTCACGCGCGAACGCCGGCTGAAGCTGCTGCGTCTCGCGGTGCAATATCGCTTCCTGATCGTCGAGGACGATCCGTACGGCGACCTGCGTTTCGCGGGCGAAGCCGTGCCGTCGATGCTCGCGCTGGCCGGCGAAGTGGACGGCGCACGCGACTGGCTCGTGCATTTCGCGAGCCTGTCGAAGATCGTCGCGCCGGGGCTGCGTGTGGGCTGGACGATCGCGCCGGCCGAAATCGCACGGCGCTGCGTGATCGCGAAGCAGACGGTCGATCTGTGCAGCGCGCCGTGGACGCAGGCCACTGCTGCCGAATATCTGGCGGACGGTGCGCTCGAACGCCATCTGCCGCGCATCACGGCCGCGTACCGGCGCAAATGCGACGCGATGTGCGACGCGCTGCGCGACGGCTTCGGCGATGCGATCGAATTCCATCGTCCGGAAGGCGGGATGTTCGTGTGGGCGCGGCTCGGCGCGGTGTCGTCGGATGGGCTGCTGCAACAGGCGATCGCCAACAAGATCGTGTTCGTACCCGGCAAGGCGTTCTTCGCGGACAACGTCGACGCGGCGTCGCTGCGCCTGTCGTTCGCCGCGCCGGACGTCGATGCGATCCGGGAAGGCGTCGCGCGCCTCGTGCGCGCGTATGGTGCGGCGCGGGCCGCGTGAGGAGACATCGACATGACGATCACCGTCAACGAAACGGTATCGACGAGTGCAGCACCGGGCGCGGGCGACAAGCGGCCGGCAAAGCATCGCTCGTCGCAGATCAGCGCCGGGCCGCAATATGTGGCCGACGTGCTCGGCCGCTTCGGCGCGGAGCCGGCAACCGATGCCGACGATGCGGCGCCGGTCGTGCTCGGCTACAACTGACCGGCACGGGGGCGGCGGCTCGCCACATGCGCGCCGTCGCCGACACAAACGGTTAAGCTTGCGCGATCGAAACACCGACGATCGCCGCCGCCTCATGTCCGACTCGACCTCCGAATCGCTCGCGCAAACCTACGACCGCGTCTGGTCCTGCCTCGAATCCGGCGTGAGCGTACAGCGTTCGCCGTTTACGATGCTGCAGGCGGCCACGCTCGGCCTCGATGGCGCGCCGAAGGTTCGGACGATCGTATTGCGTCAGGTCAATCGCACCGGGCGCGTGCTGTCGTTTCATACCGACGTGCGTTCGGCGAAAGTCGCGGAGTTGCGTCGCGATCCGCGCATCTCGATCGTCGCGAACGATCTCGATGCGCTCGTGCAGATTCGCGCGGAAGGTGTTGCATCGATCTGCGAGGACGAAGCGCAACGGCGCGCGATCTGGGCATCGAGCCGCCCGCATACGCTGCTGCTGTATCGCGCGCCGTTGCCGCCCGGCACGCCGATCTTCTCACCGGAAGACGCGCATGTCGACAGCGCCGCACCCACCGGCGACGGCTACGAAAACTTCTGCCTGATCCACATGACGGTCACGCGTATCGACTGGCTCGAACTCGCGAGTGCCGGCCATCGCCGCGCGGTATTCGATCTGAATGAAAGCGGCCGCGAAGCCCGCTGGATCGCACCCTGACGCTGGCCGAGCGCGCTCGATCCACTCAAGGCCGCCCGTCCGACGCGGCCTGGATCATCCACTCGCGCATCACCGCGATCGCATCGTCGTCGCGGCGCTCGGCCGGATACACGAGATAGAAGCCCATCGACAGCGGAAACGCGAAGTCGAACGGCTTGCACAGCCGTCCGGCGGCGATGTCGCGTTCGACGAGCGGCTCGGTCGCGAGCGCGATGCCCTGGCCGGCGACGGCCGCATCGATCGCGAGCGACGTCTGGTTGAAGCGCAACCCCTTGTGCGGATCGACGTCGACGGGTTCCGGCATCGCCGCGAGGAATTCGGGCCACAGGTCGTGCGCGTCGTGCAGCAGCACCTGCCCGGCGAGCGCGCGCGGCGAAGCCGGTGCGGTCAGCAGCGACGGGCTGCACACCGCGCACACGTCGAGCGGAAACAGCGCATGGGCGGCGAGATGCTTGCCGAACGGCGGCTTGCCGTAGCGGATCGCGAGATCGACGCCGTCGTGGCGGAACGTCGCGATCTGCGGATCGGCGATCACGCGCACGTCGTAGTCGGGATGCGCGTCGGTGAACTGCGCGAGCCGCGGAATCAGCCACTTCGACGCGAACGACGGCGTCGTGCTGATCGTCAGCGCCGCGCGCCGCTTCACGAGCTTGTCGGTCGCATCGGCGATCGCGTGCAGCGCACGCTGCACGTCGGAGAAATACGCGGCGCCGTCGTGCGTGAGCGCGAGGCCGCGCGGCAGGCGCTCGAACAGCTTCAGGCCGAGCACGTCCTCGAGGTGGCGCACCTGCTGCGCGACGGCGCCCTGCGTGACGCCGATCTCGTCGGCGGCGGCGCGGAAATTGAGGTGCCGAGCGGACACTTCGAACGCACGAAGCGCATTCAGCGGCGGCAGGCGGGAAGGGCGTGGCGGCATCGTCGGGCTGTAGAAAAACTATTGGCTGGCGGCAGAAATACTGGTTCGACAGCCGGAATCGATGCGCCTACATTACCACCATGGCGCGCCGAAGGGCGGCTGCGCGGCGGCAGAATCGAAACGAGGAGCGGATCGTGACTGTAGAAAAAGTAGCGTTGATCACGGCGGCGGGCAAGGGCATGGGCGCGGCGATCGCGCGCGAACTGGCGGCAACGGGCTATCGCGTCGCGCTGATGTCGCCGTCGGGGAGCGCGGTGGCGCTCGGCGAGGAACTCGGCGGTTTCGGCATCAAGGGCTCGGTGACCGAAGAGGCCGACATCGACAAGCTCGTGCGGGAAACGGTCGCGCGCTACGGCCGGATCGACGCGGTCGTGAACAACACCGGCCATCCGCCGAAGGGCGAACTGCTGGCGATCACCGACGACAACTGGCACGCGGGGCTCGACCTGATCCTGCTGAACGTGGTGCGCGTGATGCGCCGCGTGACGCCGATCTTCCAGAAGCAGGGCGGCGGCGCGGTGGTGAACATCTCGAGCTTCGCGGCGGACGCGCCCGAGCAGCCGATGCCCGTGTCGTCGGCGCTGCGCGCGGCGCTGAGCGCATGGACGCGCCTCTACGCGGAACGCTATGCGGCCGAGAACATCCGGATGAACGCGGTGCTGCCGGGCTTCATCGACAGCTGGCCGGAAACGCCGGAGATCGTCGCGCGCATTCCGGCCGGCCGCTTCGGCAAGACCGGCGAGATCGCGAAGACGGTCGCGTTCCTGCTGTCGGACGGCGCGGGCTACATCACCGGGCAGAACATTCGCGTCGACGGCGCGATCGTCAAGGCGCGCTGAGCGCCGCATCGGCGAGCAGCCGCGCAAGCGTGTTCGCTCGCCGTGCAGCCGCTACAAACGCGTACAAATCAGACAAATCCGGGATACATCAGACCTTTCAAATGGGCGACGCCGCGTGACATGGGCACGCCGGATTGAAAGCCTGAGCGCGATCCCCCGCGGCATGTTCACTTTCCACTTCACGAAAGGAGATGCCGAACGATGTCTTCCACACCGTTTTCCCCGATGCGTCGCCACCTGCTGGCCACTTCGGTGGCCGCCGGGGTCTCGGCGATGCTGCCCACCGCGCTGCATGCGGCCACCGGCGCGAGCGGCATACGCCCGTTCACCGCCCATATCCCCGATGAAGCCGTGGTCGATCTGCGCCGTCGCATCGTCGCGACGCGCTGGCCGGGCCGCGAGACCGTCGTCGACGAATCGCAGGGCGTGCGGCTCGAGCGCATGCAGGCGCTGCTGCGCTACTGGGGCACCGACTACGACTGGCGCAAGGGCGAGGCGCGCCTGAACGGGTTCCCGATGTTCATCACCGAAATCGACGGGCTCGACATTCATTTCATTCACGTGCGGTCGCGGCACGAGAACGCGATGCCGATGATCATGACGCACGGCTGGCCCGGTTCGATCTTCGAGCTGCTGAAGGCGATCGGCCCGCTGACCGATCCGACCGCGCACGGCGCCAGCGCCGACGATGCGTTCCACGTCGTCGTGCCGTCGCTGCCGGGCTTCGGCTTCTCGGGCCGGCCGACGAAGACCGGCTGGGGCTCCGACCACATCGCGCGAGCGTGGGGCGAGTTGATGGCGCGGCTCGGCTATACGCGTTTCGTGTCGCAGGGCGGCGACTGCGGCTCGGTGATCTCGCACCGGATGGCGATGCAGCGCGTGCAGGGTCTGGCCGGGATTCACGTCAACATGCCGGCGACGGTGCCGCCGGATATCGCGACGCTGCTCGCGATCGATGCGCCCGCGCCGGCTTCGTTGTCGCCGAAGGAGAAGGCCGCGTACGAGAAGCTCGCGACGTTCTATCGCGACAATTGCGGCTACTCGGCGATGATGGTCACGCGGCCGCAGACGGTCGGCTATGCGCTTGCCGATTCGCCGTCCGGGCAGGCCGCGTGGATGTACGACAAGATCTCGCAGTGGACGTATAGCGGCGGCGTGCCCGAACGCTCGATTCCGCGCGACGAGATCCTCGATGACATCTCGCTGTACTGGCTGACGAACACCGCGACGTCGGCCGCGCAGATCTACTGGGAGGACCACTCGAACAACTTCAACGCGGTGAATATCTCGCTGCCGGCCGCGATCACGGTGTTTCCCGGCGAGATCTACCAGGCGCCGCGCAGCTGGGCCGAGCGCAGTTATCACAACCTGATCTACTTCAACGAAGTCGACAAGGGCGGCCACTTCGCGGCATGGGAGGAGCCGGAATTGTTCGCGCGTGAAGTGCGTGCGGGGTTCCGGCCGTTGCGGCGCGTGTAAGCGGCGTTGCACGACGGACACGGGCCGGCCTGTTGCGCGGCCCGTGTTCGTTTCCGCCGAGCGGTCGCGCCGAAACGTCGTTTTCTCGCGATTTTTGAATCGCCGTGTGTCGTGTTCGCACACGGATACGTTGAGATACAAAGCCTTCGGACGGTTCGGATATAAAACCGGTGAAGCAATTCACAGGGCGGCGCGGCGCCATCCGCCGCCGCCGCGAACGACGACATCCGATTGCCCGCACGTGCCGCGGGCCTTTCCTTAGCGATCGACAATGGAGAACGAGTCATGACCGATACCGTGAACACCCGCCGCCGCCTGATCCTGGGCACCACGCTGGCAAGCCTGAGCCTGGCCGACCTCGGCTTCAGCGCGCTCGCGCATGCGCAGTCGGCGCCCGATGCCGCGGCGGCGAAGCGCTCGTCCGGCGTCGCGTCGCTGGGCACGATCCACCAGATCGACGCGGGCGTGCTCAACGTCGGTTATGCGGATCTCGGGCCGAAGCAAGGCCCGGTCGTATTCCTGCTGCACGGCTGGCCGTACGACATCTACAGCTACGCGGACGTCGCGCCGCTGCTCGTCGCGGCCGGCTATCGCGTGATCGTGCCGTACCTGCGCGGCTACGGCTCGACGACGTTCCGTTCGGCCGACACGGTGCGCAACGGCCAGCAGGCGGTGACGGCCGTCGACATCGTCGCGCTGATGGATGCGCTGAAGATCGACCGCGCGATATTCGGCGGTTACGACTGGGGCGCGCGCACGGCCGACGTCATCGCGGCGCTGTGGCCGCAGCGCGTGAAGGCGCTGGTGTCGGTGAGCGGCTACCTGATCGGCAGCCAGGCGGCGAATGCCAAGCCGCTGCCGCCGCAGGCCGAACTTCAATGGTGGTATCAGTTCTACTTCGCGACCGAACGCGGCGAACTCGGCTACGCGCAGAACCGCGATGCGTTCAACAAGCTGATCTGGCAACTCGCGTCGCCGAAGTGGCAGTTCTCCGACGAGACCTATGCGCGCTCGGCCGCATCGTTCCGGAATCCCGATCACGTGGCCGTCGTGATCCACAACTATCGCTGGCGTCTCGGGCTCGCGCAGGGCGAAGCGAAATACGACGACATCGAGCGGCGTCTCGCCGCCGGGCCTTCGATCAGCGTGCCGACGATCACGATGGAAGGCGACGCGAACGGCGCGCCGCATCCTGACCCGGCCGCGTACGCGAAGAAGTTCACCGGCAAGTATCAGCACCGGACCATCACCGGCGGCATCGGTCACAACCTGCCGCAGGAAGCGCCGCAGGCCTTCGCCGATGCGATCCTGCAAGTGGAGCATCTGTGATGCGGGCCCGCGTGGGAGGATGGCGGCGCGGCGCGCGCCGTGGGTTCGTCGCGGGCGTGCTGCTGGCCGGCGCGTGGTCGGCGAGCGGGCCGGCCGCGTTCGCGGAACAGTCGAAGCCGGCCGCGGCCGCGTCGCCGATCTACGGCGTGACGATTCCGCCCGGCTACCGGAAGTGGGAAATGGTCGCGCCGGCCGAAGAGGCCGCACCGCTCGACGAGTTGCGCGTGGTGCTCGGCAATCCGGTTGCGATGCGTGCGCTCGAGAAGGCGACGCTGCCGTTCCCGGACGGCACGATCCTCGTGAAGCTCGCGTACAAGCGCAAGCCGTCCGACGAGTTCCCGCCCGCGACGGTGCCCGGCCAGGCGACGACCGTGCAGGTGATGGTGAAGGACTCGCGCCGCTATGCGGCGACGGGCGGCTGGGGGTTCGGCCGCTTCATCAACGGCGTGCCGGCCGACATCGGCCAGCATCAGACGTGCTTTGCGTGCCATCAGGCGCGGGTAAAGAACCACGATTACGTGTTCACGCGGCTCGCGCCGTGACGTGACGCGTGAGCGTGAAGTGGACGGAAAGGCGTGCCCGGCGAGGCACGCCTTTTTTTCGTGGTGCGCGGCGCGGGGCGAAACGGATCGAATCGAATCGGCAAGCGCGTGTGTATCGCACTGTATCTGCGGTCGTTCCTGAAAAACTGACATGCAGAAAGCCCGGTTCCGGAAACATGCCGGATACGTGCGCGGGTTCTACTGTCGACATGCAGCAGATGTTCGGTGCCAGGCGTTCGCACCGGATGCCCAATGCTCGATACCTCAACTTCGTTCAAGGAGAACCTTCATGAAAGCCGCTCGAATCCTCGCCGTTGCCGTCCTCGCCGTCGCCCCCGCGCTGTCGTTCGCCGATACCGGCCACGGCCTCACGCGCGCCGAAGTGCGCGCCGACCTCGTCCGTCTCGAGAAGGCCGGCTACAACCCGGCCGGCAGCGAAGCGCACTACCCGGACGACATCGCCGCCGCAGAGAACGCCGCCGCGGCTGCCGAGCAGGTCGCGCGTTCCGACCAGAACGGCCCGTCGAAGTCGCAAGGCGACAACGTGGCCGATGCATCGACGCCGGCCGGCCATCGCGATGCCGTGCAGTCGCGCGCCGCACGCTACGCCGCCGACGACCTGTACGCGCATTCGTGATCCGCCGCCGCGCTTGCCGCATGCAGGCGCGGCCGCTCGGGCAGCACCTCATTTCAACGATACGATAAGGAACGGAGCATGACGATGGCCGGTTTGATGAAACGCGTTCTGGTATCCGCCGCGATGATCGGCGGACTGTTCGGTGCGGTCGCGGCGCAAGCCGCGCCGAAGGAAGACCTGAAGGGCACCAACGTCGTGCTCGTGCACGGCGCATTCGCCGACGGGTCGAGCTGGAACCGCGTGATTCCGCTGCTCGAGGCGCGCGGGCTGCACGTGGTGTCGGTGCAGAACCCGCTGAGCTCGCTCGCCGACGACGCGGCCGCGACGAAGCGCACGATCGACGAACAGAAGGGGCCGGTCGTGCTGGTCGGCCATTCGTGGGCGGGCGTCGTGATCAGCGACGCGGGCAACGACGACAAGGTGAAGTCGCTCGTGTACGTCGCGGCGTTCGCGCCGGACAACGGCCAGTCGATCGCCGACGTCACGCAGGGGCTGCCGGCACCGGCATGGGCCGGCGAACTGCGCAAGGACGCCGGCGGTTTCGCGCGGCTGTCGGACAAGGCGATCGCGCAGGATTTCGCGCCGGATCTGCCGCCCGCGCAGCAGCGCATCGTTGCCGCGACCCAGGGGCCGTGGTATGGCGGGTGCATCTCGGAGAAGGTCGCGCAAGCCGCATGGCATGCGAAGCCGTCGACGTTCGTCGTCGCGACGCACGACCGGATGATCGATCCGACGCTGCAGGAAGCGATGGCGAAGCGCATCGGCGCGACGGTCGCGCGGGTGAACGCGAGCCACGTCGCGATGCTGAGCCAGCCGAAGGCCGTGGCCGACGCGATCATCGCCGCCGCCGAGCGCGCGAAGCGGGATACGCAGTGAGCGCATGCGGCGCCGCGCTTTCGTGAGGAAGCGCGGCGCCGCGAGTGATTGTGATGTCCTTTCACCAGGAGAAGTCATGACCGAACTCTGGCAGCTGTCGGCAAGCGAACTCGCAAAACGCGTGCGGCAGCGTGACGTGTCCGCGCGTGAAGTGGCGGACGCCGTGCTCGATCGTCTCGATGCGGTGAATCCGGCGATCAACGCGGTGGTCGAACATCGCCCCGACGACGTGCGGCGACAGGCTGACGAAGTCGATCGCGCCATCGCGCGCGGCGATGATCCGGGGCCGCTCGCGGGCGTACCCGTCACCGTGAAGATCAACGTCGACCAGGCCGGCTTCGCGACGACCAACGGCACGCGCCTGCAGGAAAACCTGATCGCGCCCGCCGATAGCCCGGTGGTCGCCAACATCCGCAAGGCCGGCGGAGTGCTGCTCGGCCGCACCAATTCGCCGACGTTCGCACTGCGCTGGTTCACGTCGAATCGCGTGCATGGTCATACGCGCAATCCGCGCAATGCGTCGCTGACGCCGGGCGGATCGAGCGGCGGCGCGGCGGCGGCCGTGGCAGCCGGGATCGGTCCGCTCGCGGTCGGCACCGACATCGGCGGCTCGGTGCGCTACCCGGCCTATGCATGCGGCGTACACGGGATCCGGCCGTCGCTCGGTCGCGTGCCGGCATTCAATGCGTCGTCGCCCGAGCGGGCGATCGGCGCGCAACTGATGTCGGCGGCCGGACCGATCGCGCGCACGATCGACGATCTCTCGCTCGCGCTGCGGGCGTTCGCCGCACCGGACCCGCGCGATCCGTGGCACGTCGCGGTGCCGTTCGATGGGCGTGCGGTGCCGAAGCGCGCGGCGCTGTGCGTGCGTCCGCGCGGCCTGGCGGTCGTGCCCGAAGTCGAGGCCGCGTTGCGCGATGCCGCGCGCCGGCTCGTCGATGCCGGCTGGACCGTCGACGAGATCGACGATACGCCGCCGATGCGCGAGGCCGCGCTGCTGCAGGAACAGCTGTGGCTCGGCGATGGCTTCGACGCGCTGGCGAACGCGGTCGAGCAGGACGGCGATCCGGGCGCGGCTGCGGTGATCGCCGCCGTGCGCGGCAAGGTGCGCGATCTGCCGGCCGACGTGATCAGCCGCGCGCTGGTCCGACGCACGACGTTGACGCGAGAGTGGCGGCTGTTCCTCGATCAATATCCGGTGTTGCTGCTGCCTGTTTCATCGGAACTGCCGTTCCCCGACGATCTCGACCGACAAGGGCCGGACGGCTTCGAACGCGTGTGGGAAGCGCAGCTCACGTTGCGCGCGCTGCCCGCGATGGGGCTGCCGGGGCTGACCGTCACGACGTCGGTCGTGAACGGCGTGCCGGTGGGCGTGCAGGTGGTCGCCACGCATCATCGCGAGGATCTGTGTCTGCTCGCGGGGCGCGATATCGAGGCGCGTGGCGCGCCAGTCGCGGTGGTCGACCCGGTAGTGTGACGTACTGAAGAACACATGCATCGGCGAGGCTCGGTGGCTTCGTCGATGCGTCGCGCGATCCGCTTCATTCCGGATTCCATGACGATGCGCCGCATGCCGCGCCGATCGTCCTCCTCCTTTCGAATCCCTTCGATGCACGACATCGAACGGCCCCCGTCCTTCCTTTCCCTCCCGTCGACGACCGCGCATCGATAGCGCGCGTCTGCTATTGCATTCCCCACGGCGCTGATTAAGAAATGAATTTTTATTGGTTCTGCTTCCCCGGCCGCACTCGCATAGTGGCGCTGACGGCTATAGACAGCACGCAAGCTGCGACAGCCGCATTCCCGGTGTCTTTGTTCATACGAATCTGAGAATACAAGGAAGTGTCATGACGGTTGAACTGGAAGAACGCACCGCTGCGCAACAGGCGCTCGAAGACGCGCGCGCGGCGGCCCTGGCGGCCGGCACGCCCTACGCGGGCGGCGTCGCGCCCGAAGCCGCGTGGGCGCTGTTCGCGGCGGGCGACGCAGTGCTGGTGGACGTGCGCACGGCCGAGGAACGGAAATTCGTCGGTTACGTGCCGGAGTCGTTGCACGTGCCGTGGGCGACCGGCACGAGCCTGACGCGCAACCCGCGCTTCGTGCGCGAGCTGGAAGCGAAAACCGGCAAGGACGCGGTCGTGCTGTTGTTGTGCCGCAGCGGCAACCGCTCCGCCCAGGCGGCCGAGGCAGCAACGAAGGGTGGTTTCACGCAGGTATTCAATGTGCTCGAAGGCTTCGAGGGCGACCTCGACGAACGGCAGCATCGCGGCGGCCACAACGGCTGGCGCTTCCGCGGCCTGCCGTGGGCGCAGGATTGATTCACGGCCGTTACGGGGAGAAGGCAGCATGGCCGCATTCGATATCGACGACATCGTTCAGTCGCTGCAGACGGTGCGCCGCGCGTGGCGCGAAAAGCAGCGGCGCTCGCTCGAACCGGGCGGGCGCGATTTGCCGGCGCGCGAGGCGCTCGCGCAGATCGTCGGCGGGCTGAAGGGGGTGCTGTTCCCGATGCGGCTCGGGCCGCCCGACCTGCGGCAGGAGAGCGAGAACCTCCACGTCGCTCACGCGCTCGACGCGGCGTTGAACGCGCTGCTCACGCAGGTGACGCTCGAATTGCGCTACGCGGCGCGCCAGCGCAACGCCGACGGGCCGGTGGACAACGTCGACGAAGTCGCGTCGAAGGCCGTACAGGCGTTCGCCGCGCGCCTGCCGGAGATTCGCCGGCTGCTCGACAGCGACGTGCTGGCGGCCTTCCACGGCGATCCGGCGGCCGGCAGTGTCGACGAGGTGCTGCTGTGCTATCCGGGCATCCTCGCGATGATCCACCATCGGCTCGCGCACGAGCTGTACGGGCTCGGCCTGCCGCTGCTCGCGCGGATCATCGCCGAGCAGGCGCATGCGGAAACCGGTATCGACATCCATCCGGGCGCGCGCATCGGCGCGGGTTTCTTCATCGACCACGGCACGGGCGTCGTGATCGGCGAGACGGCGATCATCGGCGAGCGCGTGCGCGTGTACCAGGCCGTCACGCTCGGCGCGAAGCGCTTCCCGCGCGATGCGGCCGGCCATCTGGAGAAAGGGCTCGCGCGCCATCCGATCGTCGAGGACGACGTGGTCATCTATGCGGGCGCAACGATTCTCGGCCGCGTGACGATCGGGCGCGGCGCGGTGATCGGCGGCAACGTGTGGCTCACGCAGGACGTGCCGGCCGGCGAAAACGTCACGCAGGCCGTGCTGCGCAGCGAAGCGAACGCCGCGCCGCGCACGGCGGCCCGCGTCGCCTAGGAGGCGCGATGAGCGACCTCATCCATCACTTCGGCGCCAACGTGCGCAAGCTGCGCGAAGCGCGCACGTGGTCGCAGGAGCAGCTGGCCGAGCATGCGGGGCTGAACCGCTCGTATGTCGGCGAGATCGAGCGCGGCGAAGCGATCGCGTCGATCGTCACGGCCGACAAGATCGCGCGCGCGTTCGACGTGTCGATCTCGACGCTACTGCCGGGCGCGTACGTTACCTGAGGCCGCCCCCATCGTTTTCCCCTTTCGGGTGCACGACCTGACGGCTATAGCATGTTGAGCCGGCAAGGGCGTGCTCCCGATAATCACCCAGCGTCATAAGCAATCCCGTTTTTCATCTTAAGAACCCGGAGCCACACATGTCGACCGTTGCAAGCGGCACGGCCGCGCTGAGCGATCACGCCGCCCGCCAACTAGCGAACGCTACCAAGACCGTCCCGCAGCTTTCCACGATCACGCCGCGCTGGCTGACCCATCTGCTGCAATGGGTGCCGGTCGAGGCTGGCATCTACCGCTTGAACCAGGTGAAGAACCCGGAGGCGGTGCGCGCCGCGTGCACGCAGCTCGAGGACGAAAGCGTGCTGCCGCAGACCTTCGTACCGTACGAGGAACAGCCGCGCGAGTACTTCCTGAATGCGGTGAGCACGGTGCTCGACGTGCATACGCGGATCTCCGATCTTTACAGTAGTCCTCATGACCAGATCAAGGAACAGCTGCGCCTGACGATCGAGACGATCAAGGAGCTGCAGGAAAGCCAGCTGATCAATAACCCCGATTACGGGCTGCTCGCGAACGTGACCGACGAACAGCGGATCTTCCCGCTGACGGGCGCGCCGACGCCGGACGATCTCGACGAGCTGCTGACGAAGGTGTGGAAGGAGCCGGCATTCTTCCTCACGCACCCGCTCGCGATCGCCGCGTTCGGCCGCGAATGCACGCGGCGCGGCGTGCCGCCGCCGACGGTCAGCCTGTTCGGCTCGCAGTTCCTCACGTGGCGCGGCATTCCGCTGATTCCGTCGGACAAGGTGCCGGTCGCGGACGGCAAGACCAAGATCCTGCTGCTGCGCGTCGGCGACAAGCGCCAGGGCGTCGTCGGCCTGTACCAGCCGGGCGTCGCGGGCGAGCAGGGGCCGGGCCTGTCGGTGCGCTTCATGGGGATCAACAACCAGGCGATCGCGTCGTACCTGATCTCGCTGTATTGCTCGCTCGCGGTCCATTCGCCGGATGCGCTGGCTGTCCTCGATGACGTCGAAATCGCCAAGTTCCATGACTATCCCGACACCTACCGTTAATCCCGGCCTGGCCGGCGGCGACGCGCACGCGCTGCCGCACGCGCCGCTGCCGGCCGGCTTGCCCGACCCGGCGACGCTCGCGCGGCTCGCGTCCGAGTTCTTCGCGACGCCGCCCGGGCAGGCCACCGCGCCCGGGCTGTCGGCGGGTAGCGGCGCGGTCGGCGGCGTGCCGTCGGCCTTGCCGGCCGCGGCGCCGATCCTCGCGTCGGTGAGCAACCCGGTGCCGGGCGGTTCGCCGCTCGCGGGCCCGGGCGGGGCGGGCACCGGTGTGCCGGGTCTTGCGTTGCCGCAAGGCAAGGTACCGGGCGCGAACCTCGCGCCGTCCGCGCCGACGCACGTGCTGTCGCTCGGCAACCGCGCCCCCGCGCTTGCGCCGCATGCGGCCGCGCAGAACGGGCTGCCCGACAACGCGGTGTCGATCGCGCCCGCGCTCGAACCGCGTGTCGGCGGCGCGGCGCTCGGCGTGCCGCAGGTCAATGCGCCGGCACCGGAAGGTGCGGCCAAGGCGTCGCCGTACTACTTCACCGACGGTTCGCTGCAAGGCTGGCAGGGGACGCCGCAGGACATCGTCGTGCCGTCGAACGGGCTGGCGTCGCCGGAAGCGTTCGGGCTGCCGGGCGACGACGCGCTGCGCGCGCTGCTCGCCGTGCATCGCGACGTGCCGGTATCGCGTGCGTCGGGTGCATCGGGCGCGGATGTGCCGCGTTATTTCATCGACGATGCGCAGGCAGCCGAGCCGCAAGGCCAGTTGTATCGCGGCGCGCATCCGCCGTTCGACGTGAACGCGATCCGCCGCGATTTCCCGATCCTGCAGGAGCGCGTGAACGGCAAGCAGCTCGTCTGGTTCGACAACGCGGCGACGACGCACAAGCCGCAGGCCGTGATCGACCGCCTCGCATACTTCTATGCACACGAGAACTCGAACATCCACCGCGCGGCGCATGCACTGGCCGGCCGCGCGACGGATGCATACGAGCATGCACGGGAAACGGTGCAGCGCTTCATCGGCGCATCGTCGCCCGACGAGATCGTGTTCGTGCGCGGCACGACCGAGGCGATCAACCTGATCGCGAAGACGTGGGGCGTGCAGAACGTCGGCGAAGGCGACGAGATCGTCGTGTCGCATCTCGAGCATCACGCGAACATCGTGCCGTGGCAGCAGCTTGCCGCGCAGAAGGGGGCGAAGCTGCGCGTGATTCCGGTCGACGATTCGGGGCAGGTGCTGCTCGACGAATACCGGAAGCTGCTCAACGATCGCACGAAGATCGTGTCCGTCACGCAGGTGTCGAACGCGCTCGGCACGGTCGTGCCGGTGAAGGAGATCGTCGAGCTCGCGCATCGCGCGGGCGCGAAGGCGCTCGTCGACGGTGCGCAGTCGATCTCGCACATGCGTGTGGACGTGCAGGCGCTCGATGCGGATTTCTTCGTGTTCTCCGGGCACAAGATCTACGGGCCGACCGGGATCGGCGTCGTGTACGGCAAGCGCGCGATCCTCGAGGACATGCCGCCGTGGCAGGGGGGCGGCAACATGATCGCGGACGTGACGTTCGAGCGCACGGTGTTCCAGCCGCCGCCGAACCGCTTCGAAGCCGGCACAGGCAACATCGCGGACGCGGTGGGGCTCGGCGCGGCGCTCGACTACGTGAACCGTGTCGGCATCGAGAACATCGCGCGCTACGAGCACGATTTGCTCGCGTATGCAACGAGCGTGCTCGCGCCGGTGCCGGGCGTGCGGCTCGTCGGTACCGCGCGCGACAAGGCGAGCGTGCTGTCGTTCGTGCTGAAGGGCTATGAAACCGAGGAAGTCGGGCAGGCGCTGAACGAAGAGGGCATCGCGGTGCGCTCGGGGCATCACTGCGCGCAGCCGATCCTGCGGCGTTTCGGGCTCGAAGCCACGGTGCGGCCGTCGCTCGCGTTCTACAACACGTGCGATGAAGTCGATGCGCTGGTGAGTGTCGTGAGGAGACTGGCGGCGCGACGCTGACGCTTTCGTTGCGCCGATGTTGATGTGGTCCGCTTGCGGCGGCCTTCGCGGGCCGCCGCAAGCATTTTTATGCTGCCCGGTCAGAAGCGCACGACCGGCTTCTTCTCGACGCTGAACCCGTCGCGCAGCACGCACGCCGAATCGGCGAAGTAGCGGCGGATTTCCGACAGCAGATCGGTGTTGCCGCGCCGGCAGAACACCACGCCCGATCCTTCTTCCGTCAACAGCTCCTCGATCAGCGAATCGGGTCGCCCGATATCGGCCAGATGGACGTTCTGCACGCCGTGTGCAAGCGCATCGAGCGCGTCGCGCACGCACGGCGCCGCGTCGGCGGCCGGATGCTCGGCGAGCCATTGCTCGAGCTCCGTGATGCCGTACAGGCCGGCAAGCTCGCCCAGTTCGCGCAGCCATGCGCTGTCGACCATCATCACCAGCGTGACAGCGCCCGTGCGTTGCGCGAACAGGCTGCCGAGCCGCTCCGGGCGCAGCAGCCGATCGTGGCCCGCGTCGTCCGGTGCGACGGGCATCACGACAGGCACCAGTCCATTGTCGAGAAACGCGTTCAACGCAGCGCTGTCGAATCGTGCGACCGTGCTCGTGCTCGCGCAGTCGGGTTCAGCGCCGGCAACCAGCAAGCCGCCGTCGTGACCGTCGATTCCGATCGCCCGCGCGCCGTGGCTGCCGATCAGGCGCACCAGTTCATGATTGACGCCGGTCATGGCCGCATGCACGGTGTGGACCGATTGCGTGCCGGACGCGGTCGGGATGCTCTGGATCACGATCGGACGGATGCCGGTGAGCGCGAGCAGCGCGACATCCTGTGCGAAGGCGGAGCGCGAGGTGGCGTTGCTCGCGGTACCGCCGTCGACGACGACGACGGTCTGTCCGTGCAGCGCCTGCATGAAAGGCAGCGAGCGGGTCAGCCCGGCCGCGCGTCGAGTGGGAGTATCAGGGTCTGGGAACATGGGAATCCGAAATGATGAAGGAGATGCCTGTCGTTGCGCGATGTCGGGTCAAACAGTGCGTTGCATGAGCCGGTGAATCTCGTCGGGCGTTCGCGCATCGCGCGACGCCTGCCGGATCGCGCGTTCGCTGAACCATCGCGCGGCGTCGGCGAGCAGTTCGAGATGCACGCGGTCGTCCGCGTGCGGCAGCACCAGCACGATGAATTCGCGCACGGGCTTGCGGTCCGGCGCGTCGAATCCGAACGGATACCGCGCGCGAACGAACAGCGCGACGGCCGAGCGGAGCCCGTCGATGCGAGCGTGTGGAATCGCGACGCCTTGCCCAAGGCCGGTCGAGCCAAGTTGCTCGCGCTTGCTCAGTTCGGCCCGGATCCGCTCAGCGGATACGCCGCTACAACTCGCGACATGGCGCGCGACCAGGTCGAACAACTGGCTCGCGCTTTCCACGGGCACATCGAGCACGATGTTGTCCGGTGGACAGGCGTCGGCGAGCCGGGTCGCGAACGGGGTGCTGCCGCGTCGGTGAGGGAGGGGGGATTGGCCGCCGACGGCGGCCTGCTGCGTTTGCATGCGGATTGCTCCGTGTCGGGATGACAGGGAAATCCTAGACAAGCGCGCGTAAAGACGGTGTCAGATACGCGGTGGGCGGGCATTAAAATTTCGTATCGAACGGCGATGGCGTCGCGCCCGATGCGGATGGCCTCAAGTGCCCGACAGCGCGAACGGCAGCGTTGTCAGCAGAAACACCGAAATGCCGACGACCGGCGCACCGAACGCGATTGCCGCGAACGCGACCGCGGCGCTCGCCAGTACGAGCGTTCTCGACACCCGGCGACGGCGGTCGTGCGCCGTCGTTCGCGCCTCGTGGAGGGTTTCGGTCCGCCTGCCGATCACGTGTTTCCAGAACGTCAAACCCAGCATCATTTCACGGCTCCTGTATGAAAGACGATCGAGACGGGGCACGCGATGTTGCGGAAGCGGAAGGTCCCGTGAATGAAATCGGTGATGCAAGGCAACTGACTAGAATCGGCGGATCGATCACGCGTCGTCACGCGGCTTGCGTCGCATGCCCGTGCTCGAACGCACGCATTGCGATGCGTGACGACCGTATCGACATCGCGTTCAAGCGTGCGCGGAAAGGACTACGGCGCCCATCGTCCGTCTGCGGCAGGACGGTGGCTCGGGAAGGAGACGCAAGCGTCCGGCCTGTCAGGCGAAAAAGCAACTCGGAGGACGAGAACTTCGGATGCGCATGGCGCGTGCTCGGTCGTGGATGGCGAACCCATTCTAGTGAACGGGTGCGCAGGTGCAAGTAAAAAGGTCGTAAAGGCATGTGAGTCGCGCGGTGCTGCACTGCCAGAGATGCGCGCTCGTGCGGCAGGGCGCGCATCAGAACGTTTGGTGTGCGCCAACGGCTCCGTACACGGTCGGTCTTAAAGAAAAACGCGTGACGACTTTCGTCGCCACGCGTTGCAGGACCCTGCCCAACCGCGCGCACGCCGACAAACCGGCGCGCACGTTGTCGCATCGTCAGAAATCGAACCCCGGCCCGCCCGCGCCGGGGCCGCCCGGCGCGGCGGCCGGCGCCGCATCCTTCGGCGCTTCGAACACGGTCGCATCGGTCGTCAGCAGCAGCCCGGCCACCGACGCCGCATTCTGCAGCGCGGTGCGTGTAACCTTGGTCGGATCGAGCACGCCCGATTCGACGAGGTCGCCGTACTCGCCCGTCTGCGCGTTGTAACCGAAGTTGCCCGTGCCTTCCGCGACCTTCGCGACGACGACGCTCGCTTCCTCGCCCGCATTCGTGACGATCTGGCGCAGCGGTTCTTCCAGCGCGCGCAGCACGATCTTGATGCCGGCGTCCTGGTCGGCGTTCGCGCCCTTCAGTTCGCGGATCGCCTGCCGCACGCGGATCAGCGCGACGCCGCCGCCCGGCACGATGCCTTCCTCGACGGCCGCGCGCGTGGCGTGCAGCGCGTCGTCGACGCGATCCTTCTTCTCCTTCACCTCGATTTCGGTCGCGCCGCCGACCTTGATCACCGCCACGCCGCCCGCGAGCTTCGCGACGCGTTCCTGCAGCTTCTCGCGGTCGTAGTCGGACGTCGCCTCTTCGATCTGCACGCGGATCTGCTTCACGCGCGCCTCGATGTTCTTCGCATCGCCCGCGCCGTCGATCACCGTGGTGTTTTCCTTGCCGACCTCGATGCGCTTCGCCTGGCCGAGTTCGGCGAGCGTGGCCTTTTCGAGCGTCAGGCCCGTTTCCTCGGCGATGACCTGGCCGCCGGTGAGGATCGCGATGTCCTCGAGCAGCGCCTTGCGGCGATCGCCGAAGCCCGGCGCCTTGACCGCGACCGTCTTCAGGATCCCGCGGATGTTGTTCACGACGAGCGTCGCGAGCGCTTCGCCTTCGACGTCTTCCGCGATGATCAGCAGCGGCCGGCCCGACTTCGCGACCTGTTCGAGCACCGGCAGCAGGTCGCGGATGTTCGAGATCTTCTTGTCGTGCAGCAGGATGTACGGGTTTTCGATCTCGGCGATCTGCTTGTCCGGATTGTTGATGAAATACGGCGACAGGTAGCCGCGATCGAACTGCAGCCCTTCGACGACGTCGAGCTCGTCGGCGAGCGACTTGCCGTCCTCGACGGTGATCACGCCTTCCTTGCCGACGCGGTCGATCGCTTCGGCGATGCGCTGGCCGATCGATTCCTCGCCGTTCGCGGAGATCGTCGCGACCTGCGCGATTTCCTTGCTCGTGGTGGTCGGCTTGCTGATCTTCTTCAATTCGTCGACGGCCGACGCGACGGCCTTGTCGATGCCGCGCTTCAGGTCGAGCGGATTGAGCCCGGCCGCCACGTACTTCTGGCCTTCGCGGACGATTGCCTGCGCGAGCACGGTCGCCGTCGTCGTGCCGTCGCCGGCCGCGTCGCTGGTGCGCGACGCGACTTCCTTCACGAGCTGCGCGCCGATGTTCTGCAGCTTGTCCGCGAGTTCGATTTCCTTCGCGACCGACACGCCGTCCTTCGTGACGACGGGCGCGCCGAAGCTGCGTTCGAGCACGACGTTGCGGCCCTTCGGTCCGAGCGTGACCTTCACCGCGTTCGCGAGAATGTTCACGCCTTCGGTCAGCTTCGACCGTGCGATGTCGCTGAAAATGATTTCCTTGGCTGCCATGATTGCGCTCCGTTATTGATTGACGACCGCGACGATGTCTTCTTCGCGCAGCACGAGAAACTCGTTGCCGTCCACCTTGACGGCTTGCCCCGCGTACTTGCCGAACAGCACGCGCTCGCCGACCTGCAGGTCGGGCACGATGCGCTGGCCGTCCGTGTCCTTGCGGCCGGGGCCGACGGCGATCACTTCGCCCTGGTCGGGTTTTTCGGCGGCGCTGTCGGGAATCACGATGCCCGATGCGGTGGTGGTTTCCTGGTCGAGTCGCTTCACGATCACGCGGTCGTGCAAGGGGCGTAGGCTCATTTTTTCGTCCTGTGCTGTTCTGTCGAAATTGGCTGGCACTCTTTAACAGAGAGTGCTGACGAGTATAAAAATGCAGGGCGGCGCGATCCAATAACGGATTCGGAAAAGCATTTGCGCGAATGCGCTTTGGACGGGAAGACGGGGAACGGAGAGGGAGGATGCGGGAGAGGGCGGCGTGTGCCGCCCTCAGGCGTTACGACGCGACGCGAATCACCACCTTGCCGAAGTGCTGCCCCGATTGCAGGTACGCATACGCTTGCGGCGCTTCGTCGAAGCCGAACACGCGATCGACCACCGGCTCGATCCGCTTCGCGTCGACGAGCCGCACGACGTCGTCGAGCATCGCGCGGCTGCCGACCATGAAGCCGTGCAGTTGCTTGACGCCGCCGATCAGCGGCAGCAGATCGAGTACCGGCCCGCCGAAGCTGCTGAGGCCTCCGATGATCGACACGATGCCGCCGAGCTTCGTCGCGGCGATCGAGCGCGGCAGCGTATCGCGGCCGCCGACTTCGACGACGAGATCCGCGCCCGCGCCGCCGGTGAGCCGCAATACTTCATGTTGCCATTCGGGCGTCGTCCGATAGTTGATCGTTGCGTCCGCACCGAGTGCACGGGCGCGTTCGAGCTTCGCGTCGCTCGACGACGTGACGATCGTGCGCAACCCCGTCGCCTGCGCGAGCTGGAGCGCGATGATCGATACGCCGCCCGTGCCGAGCAGCACGACGGTCGCGCCGGGCTTCAATCCGCCGCCGACGAACAGCGCGTTCCACGCGGTGACGCCCGCGCACGACAGCGTCGCCGCTTCGTCGTAGTCGAGATGCGCGGGAATCGCGACCAGCGCGGTTTCGTCGGCGACGAAGCGTTCGGCCAGCACGCCATCGAATTGTGCGCCGGGCGAACCCGACACTTTGTGCGGCGTCGGCGGCCCGTCGATCCAGCGCGGGAAGTAGGTGTTGATCACGCGGTCGCCCGGCTTGAAGCGCGTGACGTCGCGGCCGGTCTCGACCACTTCGCCGGCGCCATCGGCGACCGGGATCAGCGCGTCGGTGCCGATACCGAGATAGTCGCCGCGCGCGAACATCAGATCGCGATAGTTCAGCGCGGCCGAATGGATCTTGACGACGACATCGGTCGGCCCGACCGGCCGCAGCGTCGCGTCGATGCGCCGGAGCCCGGCAATGCCGTCGCCCGGTTTGATTTGCCATGCATGCATGTCGACTCCTTTTTCGAGATAGTCGGGACTATCATAGTGTTGCGCGGGTGGACGCATTGGCGAGAATTCGGCCAACGATTGTCGCCGGCATGGAAACAACCCTGGCATCGCACGGGAGCGGAGCGGCATGGATGAACGGCTGAGGGGCGTCGCCGAATTTGTCGACGTGGTGGAATCGGGCAGCTTCGCGGCGGCGGCGCTGCGCCTCGGCATGACGCGCTCGGCCGTCGCGAAGATCGTCGCGCGGCTCGAACTGCGTCTCGGTGCGCGGCTGTTGCAGCGCACGACGCGCCAGCTCGGCCTGACCGACGAAGGGCTCGTCTATTACGAGCAATGCCGGCGGCTGCTCGCCGAACTGGGCGAGACGGAGGCCGCGCTCGACGCGGGCCGCCGCGAGCCGGCCGGGCGCGTGCGCATCAGCGTGCCCGTGCTGTTCGGACGGCAGTGCGTGGCGCCCGTCATGCGGCGCCTCGTCGAGCGCCATCCGCGGCTCGAAATCGACATGTCGTTCAGCGACCGCGTGGCCGATCTCGTCAACGACGGTTTCGACCTGGCGGTGCGCATTGGCGAGCTGGCCGATACGAGCGCGCTGGTCGGCCGGAAGCTCGGCGTGCAGCGGATGGGCATCTGCGCATCGCCCGCGTATCTCGCGCGTCACGGCCGGCCGTCGGGGCTCGACGAACTCGCGTCGCACGTCGGCATCGCGTATTCGCGCGGCGGACAGCCGACGCCGTGGCGGATCATCGGCGCGGACGGCGCGGTGCACGACCATCGCGCGGCCGGCCGGCTGCGGTTGGACGACCTGCAGGCGATCGCCGATGCGGCTGCGGCCGGCGCGGGTCTTGCGTGGCTGCCGTGCTGGCTGATGGCGCCGTACGAGCGCGACGGCCGCCTCGCGCTCGTGATGGACAGCAACAGCGTGTCGGGCGCCGAGGTGTTCGTGGTGCGGCCGGCGGCGCGTCACGTGCCGTCGAAGGTGCGGGTGGTCGTCGATGCGCTGGTCGACGAGATTCCGCAGATGCTGGCGTCGGACGACGCGAACGGCGAGCGCCGCTGACACATGTCGGCGCGGCGCGTGGCGGACGACGCGCACCGCAATATTCCCCCACCCCGTTAGCATGTGACGAATCCGACTTTGGGCGCTGCGCGAGCGACGCTAAGATCGCCGCTCCCGTAGATCGAGCGTCAACCAGAATGAAAAAGTCCGCGTCGCCGTTGCATGCTTTTCGTTTCCGTGTCGTTTGCGCCGCGATTGCCGGCGCGGTGTCGCTCGCGTCGTGCGGTGGCGTCGACAGCGCTCCGCCGCCGCAGGCCAGCGCGACGCCCCCGGCCAAGCGCCCGAACATCCTGTACATCATGGCCGACGATCTCGGCTATTCCGACATCCATGCGTTCGGCGGCGAAATCAACACGCCGAACCTCGACGCGCTCGTCGCGTCGGGCCGCATCCTGTCGAACCACCACACGGGCACCGTCTGCGCGATCACGCGCGCGATGCTGGTGTCGGGCACCGATCACCATCTCGTCGGCGAAGGCACGATGGGCGTGCCGACCGACGAGCGGCGCGGGCTGCCCGGCTACGAGGGCTATCTGAACGATCGCGCGCTGTCGTTCGCGCAACTGCTGAAGGACGCCGGCTATCACACGTATATCGCGGGCAAGTGGCACATCGGCTCGGGGATCGTCGGCAGTGCGACGGGCAGCGGGCAGACACCCGACCAGTGGGGCTTCGAGCGCAGCTACGTGCTGCTCGGCGGCGCGGCGACGAATCACTTCGCGCACGAGCCTGCCGGCTCGTCGAACTACACGGAAGACGGCCGCTATGTGCAGCCGGGCCAGCCCGGGCAACCGGGCGGTACGGGCGGCAGCCCGGCCGTGTTCTATTCGACCGATTTCTATACGCAGAAGCTGATCTCGTACATCGATGCGAACAAGCAGGACGGCAAGCCGTTCTTCGCGTACGCGGCCTACACGTCGCCGCACTGGCCGCTGCAGGTGCCCGATCCGTGGCTGCACAAGTACGCGGGCGTGTACGACGCCGGCTACGACGCGATCCGCAACGCGCGGATCGCACGACAGAAGGCGCTCGGCCTGATTCCCGCCGATTTCAAGCCGTTCGACGGGCTGCCGGAGACGACGGCGGCATCGCCCGCGACCGCGAACAACGGCACCGCGAACGCGAAGTACATCAGCGCGGTGCATTCGGCCGCGGACGGCTACAGCGACTACGGCACCGGCAAGGTCGACAAGCTGTGGTCGAGCCTGTCGCCGGCCGAACGCAAGGCCCAGGCGCGCTACATGGAGATCTACGCGGGGATGGTCGAGAACCTCGACTACAACATCGGACTCCTGATCCAGCATCTGAAGGACATCGGCGAATACGACAATACGTTCATCATGTTCCAGTCGGACAACGGCGCGGAAGGCTGGCCAATCGATTCCGGCGCGGACCCGACCGCAACCGACACCGCGAACGCGCAGGAGCCCACCTATTCGGCGCTCGGCACCGACAACGGCAAGCAGAACGCGCAGCGCCTGCAGTACGGGCTGCGCTGGGCCGAAGTCAGCGCGGCGCCGTTCCGGCTCACGAAGGGCTATTCGGGCGAAGGCGGCGTGTCGACGCCGACGATCGTGCACCTGCCGGGCCAGTCGCAACCGTTGCCGACGCTGCGCGCATTCACGCACGTGACCGACAACACGGCGACGTTCCTCGCGGTCGCGGGCGTCACGCCGCCGTCGCAACCGGCGCCGCCGCTCGTGAACACGCTGACGGGCGTCGACCAGAACAAGGGCAAGGTCATTTACAACAACCGCTACGTATATCCGGTGACGGGCCAGTCGCTGCTGCCGGTGCTCACCGGTTCGACGACGGGCGAAGTGCATACGACGCCGTTCGGCGACGAAGCATACGGCCGCGCGTATCTGCGCAGCGCCGACGGTCGCTGGAAGGCATTGTGGACCGAGCCGCCGCTCGGCCCGCTCGACGGTCACTGGCAGCTTTACGACCTCGCGGCGGACCGTGGCGAGACGACCGACGTGTCGGCGCAGAACCCGTCGGTGATCGGCACGCTGGTCGATCAGTGGAAGAGCTACATGAGCAATGTCGGTGGCGTCGAGCCGCTGCGTCCGCGCGGCTACTACTGATCGCGAGGCGACACGATGCGGTTGCGTTTCTGGACGATCGGCGCTGCGCTGGCCGCCACGCTGTTCGCTGCCGCGTTCGCGGTGGGCTACGCGAATCCGGCGGCGCCGGCAGGCGGCGCGTTCGACGCGCTGAATCGCGGCCGCGCGCTCGCGCCGCTCGGCTCGGAGCGGGAGTGCAAGCGCTATTCGGGGCTGCCGGCGAAGTGGCGCGACGATCCGAAGGCCGGAATGGTGCACTTGCGCGGCGGCGCGTTCGTGTTCGGCAGCACGCGCGGTTATGCGGACGAGCGTCCGGCCGGCGACGGCAAGACGCGCGTCGGCGGCTTCTGGATCGACCAGACCGACGTGACGATCGCGCAGTTCGCGGCCTTCGTGCAGGCCACCGGTTACGTGACCGAGGCCGAGCAACAGGGCGGCGCGGCGGTGTTCCATGTGCCCACGCGCGACGAGATGAATACGCGGGACCTCGCATGGTGGTCGTGGGTGAAGGGTGCGTCGTGGCGGCATCCGCGCGGGCCCGGCAGCGACGTGGACGGGCTCGGCAACCTGCCGGTGACGCTCGTCACGCAGCGCGATGCGCTCGCGTATGCGCACTGGCTCGGCCGCGACCTGCCGACCGAGGCCGAATGGGAATACGCGGGCAAGGCCGGCCGCGACGACGCCTCGCTCGATGCGGCGCCGCGCGACGCGAACGGCAAGCCGGCCGCGAACTACTGGCAGGGCGCGTTTCCGGTGCTCGACTCGGCCGAGGACGGTCACGCGGGGCTGGCACCCGTCGGCTGCTATGCGGCGAACGGCTTTCGTCTTTACGACATGATCGGCAACGCATGGGAATGGACGAAGGATGCGTACACGGGCCCGCATCAGTCGCATACGAACGGCGACACGGCGGCCGTCGCACCGCCGACGCACCGGCACGATACGCCGATGGTCATCAAGGGCGGCTCGTTCCTGTGTTCGCGCGATTACTGCGTGCGCTATCGCGCATCGTCGCGCGAACAACAGGAAGCGGATCTCGGCGCATCGCATATCGGGTTTCGCACGATCTTGAGGGATGCGTCGTGACGACGGATATCGGGCGATTCGTTTCGGCGTGGCTGCTGGCTGCCTGCGTGCTGATGCCTCAGGGATCGACGATGGCTGCCGAAGCGTCGGCGCCGGCCGTGCGCGTCGGCGTCACGCGCGGCGTGCATGCGCAGATCCTCGACGAAGTGAAGCGGGTGGCCGCCGCGCGCGGGCTCGGTGTCGACGTCGTCGAATTCGACGATGCGTCGCGCATCGACACGGCGTTGGCCGACGGGCGGATCGACGCGGCCAGCTTCGAGGATGCGCAGCGCCTGAGCGCCACGCGTGAGGCGAAAGGTTATGCGCTCACCGCCGTCGCGCCGACCGTCACGCTGCCGATGGCGTTCTATTCGCGCAAGCTGAAGAACCTGAATGAACTGCAACCCGGCGCGACGGTCGCGCTGCCCGCCGATCCACGCGGGATGGCGCGTGCGCTCGTGCTGCTGCAGAACGACACGCTGGTGACGCTGCGCGAAAAAGCCGGGCTGCATGCGACGCTGCGCGACGTGACGAGCAACCGGCTCGCGCTGAAATTCGTCGCGCTGCGCGGCGACCGCCTTTATGCGGCGCTCGATACGGCCGCGTTCGTCGCGATCGACAGCGACGACGCGGCCCGCGCCGGGCTGCAGCCCGCGCGCGACAGCATCAGCCTCGAGGACGCCCGCTCGCCGTATGCGAACGTGCTCACGGTGCGAGACGCCGATCGCGCGAAGCCGTGGGTCGCGCAGCTCGTCGCCGCGTATCACTCGGACGACGTCGCGCGCTTCATCCTCACGCGCTACCAGGATTCGGTACGGCGGCCGTGGTAGACACCTACCTGCTCGCGTGCAACGCGTGCGGCCGCTGCTGCAACAGCGCGCCGGCGCTGTCGTTGCGCGAGCTGTTCCGGCATCGGCACCGCTTCGTCGGCGCGTTGACGATTCGTCGCGTACCGAAGCGGCGGATCGGCGAACGCTGGCAGGCAGGCGGGGGCGAGCACACGCTCGAGGCGGACGACGTCGCGGCCGCCGATGCGCTGGCGGACCGGCTGCTCCATCGCGGCGGCGGCGCGTATCCCGAATGGCTCGCACTGACGCTGCAAGGCTACGACTATCCGTCGCTGGGGCGTTGCGCGGCACTCGCCGACGACGGCCGCTGCGGCGTGCACGCGAACAAGCCGTCGATCTGCCGCGCGGTGCCGCTCGATCCGATGCTGCCCGACCGGTTGCAGGGCCATGTGCTTGCGGCACGGCGCGACGATGCGGCCTGGCTGGGCGCGAACTGCATCGTCGAGGCCGGAAGTGTGCAGCCCGCGAACGAATCGTCGTTCCCGATTCCGCTGGTGACGGCCGGACAGGTCGCGGATCGTGCGGCGCTCGACGCGCATCGCGATGCGCTCGTGTTCGAGCGCGCGGTGTGGCGCGACGCCGTGTTCGCGTCGCTGACCGACGGCGGGCAGGGCGTGCGCCATGCGCTGTCGCGGCTGGCGCCCGGCGGCTACCTGACCGTGTCGATCGTGCCGGTCCTGCTCGTCGTCGCTCAGGTATCCGCGCATTGCCGCGCGCTGTGCATCGACTTCATCGACGCGCAGTTGGCCTTGATCGGCGCGAACGTCGAAGCGGCGCTCGCGCGCCGACGGCCCGACGACCGGCCGGCGACGCACGAATTGCGCGGCTTCGCGCAGGCGCTGGAACGGGCGCGACAAGCGCTCGCGGCCATGCCGTCACCCACCGCCGCCACGCGTGACGATGCGCCGCGCATCGACGCGTGGCTCGACGATCGCGTCGGCGCCGCTTCGCTCGCCGCGTGACGATCGCGGCACGCCGCGCGTGCCTTACACTTGGCGCTCTTTCAATCGTGGCAGAGTGAGCGGCATGTACGCGTCGACCTTCATTTTTCGTGCCGGGCAGTACGACGACGAATTCCACCGGCTCGACCGGCAGATCGCCGACATGGCGCGCGCGACGCCCGGCTATCTCGGCGAGGAAACGTGGGAGAACGCGGAAGCCGGCTTGGTCCAGAACGTCTACTACTGGGAATCCGAGGCGGCGCTGCGGCAGTTGATGCAGCATCCCGCGCATCTCGAGGCCAAGGCGAAGCAGGCGCGCTGGCTGGACGGGTATCGCGTCGTGATTTCGCAGGTGCTGCGCGAGTATGGCGACGGCAAGCTGACGCCGCCGCATGCGGGGTCATCCGCGTAACGGTCGCCGGTCAGGCGGTCGCGCCGGTTTCTCCCGGCGTGGCCGGTTCGCGCGCCGCACGCTCCCAGATCGGGAACGTCGCGTTCTGGATCGACGTCTGCGCGTCGATGACCTTGCGGTGGTCGATGCCGGGCAGGTCGAGCAGCCGGTCGACCGCCGCCTTCGCACCTTCGGCATCCTGCGGAAAGGCACACGCGAACTGCTTGTTCGTATCGAACAGGACCCACCAGACATCCGACACGAACGGCCCCTGGTCGTTGGTTTCGATCAGGATCGCGCCGAGCTCGGACAGCGTGATGCCGCGTGTCGTCCCGGTCTGATCGGTCGACTCGATGCGCGTATCGGTTGCCGTCACGGTCCAGCCGCTCTGCCGGGCAGGCGGACGCGTCGATGCCGGCGCGGCATTCGGCCGGGCCGGGCCGCCGGTGGCGGTGACGGCGCCGTTCGGTACGACCCCGTCCACGGCGCCGGCGGCACGGCTCGGTGTCACGCCCACCTGCCGCTCGCGCCCGTCGATCCAAGGTAACGCGGCGGCGCCCACCATCGCCGCGATCCACAGGTAGTACCCGGCGCCGAACGTGCGGATCGTTTCGTAGTTCGCGTCGGTCGGAATCGTATGCCAGCCGAGCGCAAAGACCACGACCACGGCCAGCAGCGCCGACACGGTACGGCTCGGCCTGAGCAGCGCGACGACGAGCAACGGATTGCCGAGCCAGGCGAATTGCAGGTCGAGGATCGCGAGTTCGCCAAGCGCGAGCACCGTGTAGCCGCGCCACCAGGTTACCGCGCCGACCGCATTCGGCGGTTCGGCCGCGACGGGCAGCAGCAGCGACGCGACATACAGCGCGACGATCACGACGCGCGCGAGGTTCAGGCGGGACGAAGCGGAGCGAATCTGCATGTTGCCTTCTCGTGGTGCACGATCATGCGAAGCGACGAATGCCGGCCGGCCCGTCATTCGCGATGCGCGGCGCCGATATGGCGACGCGCCGAACGCGATTGTGGGCGATTCGCGCGGCAATGTCGAACGTGTGTCGCTCGCCGCTGAAAAGTCAAAGCGCTTCGACCAGCAACCGCGTGCTTTTTTCGCAATACTCATGACACGCCGCCCGCGCGGCGATCGACGCACCGTGCACGAACCGCGGCGCGTCCGCCCGTCGCGACATCGACACGACGATCGACGGCGGCGACGGCTGCAGCGGCAACTCGACGACTTCGCCGCTCTCGATCAGCGCATCGACGAACAGCACCGGAATCGCGGCGACGCCGAAGCCGTCGCGCACCAGTTGCACGATCACCGAGATCGATGGCGACCCGGTGATGCGCGTCTCCGATAGCGGCACGCCGTGTGCGTGCGCGAGCGTGCGGACGATGTCTTCCAGCGCGCGATGGGGCGCGGTGCCGCGCCCGTAGGTGAGGATCGGCTGGCGCAGTACCTGCCGCGCGAGGCCGGTGCGCGTGTTCGGCAGCAGTCCGGCGCGCGCGATCCAGCGCACCGGGTAGTTCGCGAGCGCGTCGCACACGACCGACGCCTCGTCGCTGCCCTCGACCCGGATGATCAGATCGAGCTCGCCGGCCATCAGCCGGCGCTGCAGCACGACGCTGACGTCGACGGTCAGGTCGATTTCCAGTTGCGGATAGTCGGCCGCGAGCCGCCGCATATAGTGCGGCAGCCAGCTGTGCACGACCGTCTCGATCACGCCGAGCCGCAGCTTGCCGCGCAGCGCGCGCTCGCCGGACGCGGCGGCCTGCAGTTCCTGCGTCGCCTCGACGACGGCTTTCGCATAGCCGAGCAGGTATTCGCCGTTCGGCGTGAGCCGGAACGCGCGGCTGTCGCGATCGACGAGGATAGTGTGCAGTTCGTCCTCGAGCGCCTTCACGCGCTGCGAGATCGCGGCCGGCGTCGCGTGCAGCGCAGCCGCCGTTGTGCGGAAGTTGCGCAGCTTCGCGAGCGTGACGAAGGTTTCGAGAAAACGCGTGTTCATGGCGGTCGGGCGAGCAATGGATGCGCAGCTTGCCGGCGACGAAAAGCGAACGGGACCGGGGAAAACCCGCAGAGTCGTTAAGAAATTCTATACAACGGGCGCAAAAAAACTCGTTGGCGACAAAATTTTTTCCTTTCTATTCTTCGCCATATCCGATGACCCACCACCGTTATCGCCCCGCCATCCCGATCTGCGACCGACCATCATGACGCCTTCCGAATTTCGCCAGTCCGTGCGCCGCGGCGCGTTCCGCGGCCCGACCGCCGGCCATTGCGGCCCGTTTGCCCAGGCGAACCTCGCGA
Organism: Burkholderia sp. AU28863; assembly: GCF_002223195.1. Lineage (NCBI taxonomy): Bacteria > Pseudomonadati > Pseudomonadota > Betaproteobacteria > Burkholderiales > Burkholderiaceae > Burkholderia > Burkholderia sp. AU28863. Next base: position 192,674 of record NZ_NKFE01000005.1, read on the forward strand.
TTCTGCCCGACGCGTACGCGCACGATTTCCTGCGCTTCTGCCAGGCGAACCCGAAGGCCTGCCCGCTGCTGGGCGTCGGCGAACCGGGCGCGTTCCGGATCGCCGCGCTCGGCGAGGATCTCGACATCCGCACCGACGTGCCGAGCTACAACGTATATAGGGACGGCCGCCTGACCGAGCGCGTCGAATCGCTCGAAGCGCTGTGGCGCGACGATTTCGTCGTATTTGCGATCGGCTGCTCGTTCTCGTTCGAGGACATGCTTGCCCGCGAAGGGATCGGGTTGCGCCACGTCGAGGAGGGGCGCAACGTGCCGATGTACCGCACGTCGATCGCGAACCGCCGCGCGGGGATTTTCGGCGGCCAGCTGGTCGTGTCGATGCGGCCCCTGCGCGGCGCCGACGCGATCCGCGCGGTGCAGATCACGAGCCGGTTCCCGGGCGTGCACGGCGCGCCGATCCATATCGGCCATCCGCGGGAACTCGGCATCGAGGATCTGGACGCGCCCGAGTTCGGCGACGCGGTGACGATCCGCGACGGCGAGCTGCCGGTGTTCTGGGCGTGCGGCGTGACGCCGCAAACCGCGCTGATGGACGCGAAGCTGCCGATCGCGATCGCGCATACGCCCGGCCACATGCTGATGACCGACATCACGAACGCATCGCTGGCCGTGTTCTGACCGGCCGAGCGCCGCGCACGCGGCGCACCTGCGACACACCGCACCACACGCCATTTGACGACGCATCACGACAGGAGCACCACCATGGAAAGCAAGACCCTCGCGGCGCCCGCCGCCGAGCCCGCGAGCCGCGAGCGCAGCGGCCTGTTCTCGTGGTACGCGGATGCGCAGCCGCGCGAACGCCGCGCATTCTGGAGCTGCAAGGTCGGCTACATGCTCGACGGGATGGACACGCAGATGCTGTCGTTCGTGATCCCGACGCTCGTCGCGACCTGGGGCATCACGCTTGCCGACGCGGGATTCATCGGCACGATCACGCTGCTCGCGTCGGCGCTCGGGGGCTGGATCGCCGGCATCCTGTCCGACCGCATCGGCCGCGTGCGCACGCTGCAGCTCACGGTGCTGTGGTTCGCGGTGTTCACCGCGCTGTGCGGGCTCGCGCAGAACTACCATCAGCTCGTCGCGGCGCGTGCGCTGATGGGCTTCGGCTTCGGCGGCGAATGGACGGCCGGCGCGGTGCTGATCGGCGAAGTGATCCGCGCGCGCGATCGCGGCAGGGCGGTCGGCCTCGTGCAGTCGGGCTGGGCGATCGGCTGGGGGCTGTGCGCGCTCCTGTATGCGCTGCTGTTCTCGGTGCTGCCGGCCGAGCAGGCGTGGCGCGCGCTGTTCCTCGTCGGGCTCGCGCCCGCGCTGCTGGTCGTCGCGATCCGCCGCTACGTGAAGGAGCCGGACGTCTACGAGAAGGAGAAGGCCGCGCAGGCGAAAGTGGCCGACGCGCCGCGCCTCACCGAGATCTTCGCGCCGAAGCTGATCACGACGACGCTGCGCGCGGCGTTGCTGACGACCGGCGCGCAGGGCGGCTACTACGCGATCACGACGTGGCTGCCGACCTTCCTGAAGACCGAACGGCACCTGACGGTGATGGGCACCGGCGGCTATCTCGCGATGATCATCTTCGGCTCGTGGGTCGGCTACCTGACGAGCGCGTACCTGACTGACCGCCTCGGCCGCAAGCCGAACTTCATCCTGTTCGCGGTCGGCTCGATGGTGATCGCGTTCGCGTACACGTCGCTGAACCTGACCAACGCATCGATGCTGTGGCTCGGCTTCCCGCTCGGCTTCTTCGCATCGGGCATCTTCTCGGGGATGGGCGCGTTCCTCACCGAGCTGTTCCCGACCCGCGTGCGCGGCTCCGGTCAGGGCTTCTGCTACAACGTGGGCCGCGCGATCGGTGCGCTGTTCCCGTTCCTGATCGGCGCGCTGTCCAAGCAGTACGGGCTCGGCACGAGCATCGGCATCTTCGCGGTCGCCGCGTACGGCGTGGTGATCGTCGCCGCGCTGACGCTGCCCGAGACCCGCGGCCGCGAACTCGACGCCGCCTGACCGACGGCAGCGGCGGGGCGGCCCGCCCCGCGTTTTTCCTCCCCTTTCCTCGACACCGTGACACGGCGCGCGACGCGCGCCGTGCGGCGGCGCTCGTCCCTCGAATCAACGACGCATCGACCGACATCATGACTGACCGACACCTTTCCTCCGTTCCCTCCGACACCGCGCGCTGGCAATTCTGGATCGACCGCGGCGGCACGTTCACCGACATCGTCGCGCGGCGGCCCGACGGCACGCTCGTCACGCACAAGCTGCTGTCGGAGAACCCCGAGCAGTACCGCGACGCGGCCGTGGCCGGCATCCGCCACCTGCTCGGCCTCGCGGCGGACGAGCCGATCACGCCCGCGCAGGTCGACATGGTGAAGATGGGCACGACGGTCGCGACCAACGCGCTGCTCGAACGCAAGGGCGAACGCACCGCACTGGCCACGACGCGCGGGTTTCGCGACGTGCTGCGCATCGCATACCAGAACCGGCCGCGCCTGTTCGATCTCGACATCGTGCTGCCTGACGCGCTGTACGAGACGGTCGTCGAGATCGACGAGCGCGTTGGCGCGCACGGCGACGTGGTCGTGCCGCTCGACGTTCAGGGTGCCGAAGCGTCGTTGCGCCGCGTGTTCGACAGCGGCGTGCGTGCGCTCGCGATCGTGCTGATCCACGGCTATCGCCATACCGCGCACGAACGCATGCTGGCGGCGCTCGCGCGCCGCATCGGCTTCACGCAGGTGTCGGTGTCGCACGAGGTGTCGCCGTTGATGAAGATGGTGTCGCGCGGCGATACGACCGTGGTCGACGCATACCTGTCGCCGATCCTGCGCCGCTACGTCGAGCAGGTCGCACATGAGATGCCGGGCGTGAACCTGCAGTTCATGCAGAGCAGCGGCGGCCTCACGCGCGCCGACGCGTTCCAGGGCAAGGACGCGATTCTCTCGGGCCCGGCCGGCGGCATCGTCGGGATGGTGCGCGCGGCGCGCGCGGCCGGCTTCGGCCAGGTGATCGGCTTCGACATGGGCGGCACGTCGACCGACGTATCGCACTACAACGGCGAATTCGAGCGCGCGTTCGAGACGCAGGTGGCCGGCGTGCGGATGCGCGCGCCGATGATGAGCATCCATACCGTCGCGGCCGGCGGCGGCTCGGTGCTCGGTTTCGACGGCGCGCGGCTGCGCGTCGGGCCCGAATCGGCCGGCGCGAACCCGGGGCCGGCCGCCTACCGGCGCGGCGGCCCGCTGACGGTGACCGACTGCAACGTGATGCTCGGCAAGATCCAGCCCGATCATTTCCCGCGCGTGTTCGGCCCGCATGCGGACCAGCCGCTCGACCGCGACGGCGTGGTCGCGAAATTCGCGGCGCTTGCCGACGAGATCCACGCGGCGACCGGCCGGCGCGAGACGCCCGAAGCACTGGCCGAAGGGTTCCTGGAGATCGCGATCGGCAGCATGGCGAACGCGATCAAGAAGATCTCCGTGCAGCGCGGCCACGACGTGTCGCGCTACGTGCTGACGACGTTCGGCGGCGCGGGCGGCCAGCACGCGTGCGGCGTGGCCGATGCGCTCGGGATGACACAGGTGTTCGCGCATCCGCTCGCGGGCGTGCTGTCCGCGTACGGGATGGGCCTCGCCGACCAGACCGCGATGCGCGAGCGCGCGGTCGAGGCCGTGCTGACCGATGCGTCGCTGCCGGCGCTGAACGCGGCGCTCGACCGGCTGGCCGACGAGGCCATCGGCGCGCTGCTCGAACAGGGCGTGCCGCCGGAGCGGATCGCGACCGAGCGACGCGTGCACCTGCGCTACCAGGGCACCGATTCCGCGCTCGACGTGCCGGCCGGCTCGGTCGCGGCGATGCAGCAGGCGTTCGAAACTGCGTACCGGCAGCGCTACGCGTTCCTGATGCCCGGTACGCCGCTCGTGGCCGAGCTCGCATCGGTCGAGGCGATCGGCCGCTCGGATGCGCCGGTCGACATCGCGCCGCTCGCGCCGCGCGAGGCGGGCGCGGCGCCGCAAGCGCGCACGGCCGTGCGCTTTTATTCCGGCGGCCGGTGGCACGACGCGGTGCTGGTCGTGCGCGACACGCTGCGCGCCGGCGATACGATCGACGGCCCGGCGATCGTCGCGGAGAAGAACGGCACGACCGTCGTCGAGCCCGGCTGGCGCGCCGGGATGACCGCCCAGGGCAATCTCGTGCTGACGCGCACGACGCCGCTGCCGACGCGCCGCTCGCTCGGCACCGACGCCGATCCGGTGCGGCTCGAGATCTTCAACAACCTGTTCATGTCGATCGCCGAGCAGATGGGGCTGCGGCTGCAGAACACCGCGTACTCGGTGAACATCAAGGAGCGGCTCGACTTCTCGTGCGCGATCTTCGACGGCGACGGCAACCTGATCGCGAACGCGCCGCACATGCCCGTGCATCTCGGCTCGATGGGCGAGAGCATCCGCACGGTGATCGAGCGCAACCGCGGCCGCATGCGCGACGGCGACGTGTTCATGCTGAACGATCCGTACCACGGCGGCACGCACCTGCCGGACGTGACGGTCATCACGCCGGTGTTCGCGGACGGCTCGGACGCGCCGCTGTTCTATGTCGGCTCGCGCGGCCACCATGCGGACATCGGCGGCACGACGCCGGGCTCGATGCCGCCCGATTCGACTCATATCGACGAGGAAGGCGTGCTGATCGACAACTGGCAGCTCGTGTCGGCCGGCGTGCTGCGCGATGCCGAGACGCGCGCGCTGCTGGCATCCGGCCGCTATCCGGCGCGCAACGTCGAGCAGAACATGGCCGACCTGCGCGCGCAGGTCGCCGCGAACCAGAAGGGCGTCGACGAGCTGCGCCGGATGGTCGCGCAGTTCGGCCGCGACGTCGTGCTCGCGTTCATGACGCACGTGCAGGACAACGCCGAGGAAGCCGTGCGGCGCGTGATCGGTGCGCTGCAGGATGGCGCGTACCGCTACCCGCTCGACAACGGCGCGGAGATTCGCGTCGCGATCCGCGTCGATCGTGCCGCCCGCCGCGCGGAGATCGATTTCACCGGCACGTCCGCGCAGCTCGACAACAACTTCAACGCGCCGAAGGCCGTCTGCATGGCCGCCGTGCTGTACGTGTTCCGCACGCTCGTCGGCGACGACATCCCGCTGAACGCCGGCTGCCTGAAGCCGCTGACCGTGATCGTGCCGGCTCGCTCGATGCTGAACCCCGACTACCCGGCGGCCGTCGTGTCGGGCAACGTCGAGACGTCGTCGGCGATCACCAACGCGCTGTACGGCGCGCTCGGCTGCATCGCGTCGAGCCAGGGAACGATGAACAACTTCACATTCGGTAACGATCAATACCAGTACTACGAGACGATCGCGGGCGGCAGCGGCGCGGGCGACGGCTTCGCGGGCGTCGCCGCGGTGCAGACGCACATGACGAACTCGCGGCTCACCGATCCCGAGGTGCTCGAATGGCGCTACCCGGTGCGGCTCGATTCGCACCGGATCCGCGCGGGCTCGGGCGGCGGCGGGCGCTGGCGCGGCGGCGACGGCGCGGTGCGGCGGATCCGCTTCCTCGAGCCGATGACCGCGTCGATCCTGTCGAACAACCGGGTCCACGCGCCGTTCGGCGCGGCGGGCGGCGAAGCCGGCGCGCTCGGCCGCAACACGATCGAGCGGGCGGACGGCACGGTCGAGGCGCTCGACCACATCGGGCGCGCGCAGATGGCGCCCGGCGACGTGTTCGTCGTCGAAACGCCGGGCGGCGGCGGCTACGGCGCGGCAGGCTGACCCGCGCACCCGGCGCGGATGCGCCGCGCCGGGTGCGACGGCGGGCGGGCGGGGAATATTGCAACGAACTGTGGAATAAAACCGCGTATTCGCGCACGAATGGAATCAAAAAACACGGGAAACTGCGAATTACGGCGGCCGATTCGACCCTGCCGCCACGGGCTCCCGAAAGATCAGGCCCCATATCGATGGACCGGCCTCGAACGCCCGCCCGGCGGGGCGCCGGGGCCCGGCACGCCACCCGCGATGCGCACCGCGCCACGCGCGCACGCGCAAGCGGCCAATCATGAAAAGTCCGGCTTGCCAATCGAGTCCCGATTCCTTGACACTCTTCTCTAAATGTGAGTGCCATTCTTCATTGTCATTTGATAAGATGGCTCTCATCATTCGTAAGGCAGAACCTGCGCGCATCACGCGCGAACGCCGGTCGCATCAGCTGCAAACAAGTACGGGACGAGGCCGCTGTCACGGCAATCACGGCTGCCCTGCCGGGCACGTGCGCTGCGCGGCCCGGGAAGGCGGTGGGCTTACTCGCCTCCGTCTACACTGTGCGTTTTTTTTGGATCGGGGCGTGTCCATGGATGACGAAAACGATAGCGCGGTGCTCGAGGCGCACGTCGGTACGCGCAGCCCCTGCTGGCGTCTCGGCAGCGACAGCAATGCGCTCGAACTGGCCGCGGTCCGCGGCCTGACCAACGTCGCGGTCGCGCTGACGGTCGAACAGGCCGCGCGCATCCGCGCGCTGACCGGCGTCACGTCGCACCTCGTGCTCGACATCGTGCTGTTCGGCAGCACGGTCAGCCTCCATCTCGTCGGCAAGAAGGTCAATACGGTCGACTGGGCCGGCACGGCGTCCGCCTATTCCGATACCGAGTCCGTTGCCGGCGACCTGTCGCACGGGCTCGCGTTCGCCGAACAGGTCGTGTCGGAAGTGAATTCCCTCGTCGTGATCCTCGACCGCAACGGGATGGTGCAGCGCTTCAACCGTCTGTGCGAGGAAGTGACCGGCAAGCGCGAGGTCGACGTGATCGGCCGCAGCGCGTTCGAGCTGTTCATGAGCCCGGAGCAGGGCGCGCAGTCGCGCACCAACATCACGGGCTTCTTCGCGAGCAACAAGTCGTTCGCGGTCGAGCGCTACATCAACACGGTCAACGGGCCGCGCCTGTTCCAGTTCCGCAACAAGTTCGTGCAGAGCGGCAGCGGCGTCGAAGAGCAGTTCCTGATCTGCTCGGGCATCGACATCACCGAGGAGCGCAACGCGCAGCAGCGGCTCACCGAGCTCGCGAACACCGACGTGCTCACCGGGTTGCCGAACCGCCATGCGATCAGCGAGCGCATTCACGCGGCGATCGCGCAGGACGACGCCAATACGCGCGGCCAGGTCGGCATCCTGTTCCTCGATCTCGACAACTTCAAGCGCGTCAACGATCACTACGGGCACATCACCGGCGACCGCCTGCTGCAGGACGTGTCGGCGATCATCAACGGCTGCCTGCCGTCCGGCGCGACGCTCGCGCGGCTCGGCGGCGACGAATTCCTCGTGCTGTTCGAACACGGCACGCGCCCGCTGCTCGAAGCGACCGCGCAGATCATCCTCGAACGGCTGCGCACGCCGATCCATCTCGGGCTGATGGAGGTCTACACGAGCTGCTCGATCGGCATCGCGATGTACCCGCAGCACGGCGATTCGCTCGAGACGCTGATCCGCTGCGCCGACACCGCGATGTACGTCGCGAAGGAGGAGGGCAAGCATACGTATCGCGTGTTCTCGCTCGAGATGAACCAGAAGGTCGCGAAGTACATGTGGCTCGACACGAATTTGCGCAAGGCGCTCGAGGAAGAGCAGTTCGTGCTGTACTACCAGCCGGTCGTCGATATCGCGACGGGCGACGTGCACGGCGTCGAGGCGCTGATCCGCTGGCAGTCGCCCGATCGCGGGCTCGTCGCGCCGATCGAGTTCATCCGTTTCGCGGAAGAGTCGGGGCTGATCGCGCCGCTCGGGCGCTGGGTGATGCGCACCGCGGCCGCACAGGCCGCCGCGTGGAAGGCGAAGGGGCTCGGCATCCGGATCGCGGTGAACGTGTCCGCGCGGCAGTTGCAGGACATGAACATCGTCCATCAGTTCGCGTCGATTCTCGACGGCGCGGGCCTGAAGCCCGGCCTGCTCGACATCGAGCTGACCGAGAGCTGCTTCATCGAGGACGAGGAGGCGGCTATCGGGTTGATGCGGCAGTTCCGCCAGCTCGGCGCGGAGATCCATCTCGACGATTTCGGCACCGGCTATTCGTCGCTGTCGCAGTTGTCGCGCCTGCCGCTCGACGCGATCAAGCTCGATCGCACCTTCATCACGGCCATCGACCGCAACCCGCGCTCGCAGGCGCTGGTGCACTCGGTCGTGTCGCTCGCGAAGGCGCTGAATTTCGCGGTGGTCGCCGAAGGCGTCGAAACGCATGCGGAAGCCGAATTCCTCAAGCAGCTCGACGTCGATCACGCGCAGGGCTACTACTACGCGCGGCCGATGCCGGCGCAGGCGTTCGAGGCGTGGCTCGCGGAGACGAGAAAGCTCAGGCTGATCGCCTGAGCGTCGTTCCGGAAAAAGGCGCCGCCGGCCGTCGGCGGCGCCCGTCGCATTTACACCGTGCGCAGCTTCGACACGCGCCGGTTCTGCAGCATCACCAGGCGTTCCATGTACGCGAGGTCCTTCGGCTCGATCGTGAACGCCGCATGCACCCACGCTTCCGTGATGTCCATCAGCTCCGAGCGCGACAGCTGGAACACGCGTTCGCGGGCGCGCAGCATCGCACGGATGCCGTTCAGCTTCGGCTTCGCCACGTCGATGAAGGTGCGCGTCGCCAGATACGCGTCACCCGCGTCGAACGTCTCGTCGATCAGCCCCTGGTCTTCGTACCACTCGGCCGCATGCGCTTCGCCGGTCGCGATCAACGATTCCGCGAGGCCGCGGTTCGCCTTGCGCGCGACCAGCGAATAGCCGCCCATCCCCGGGAACAGGTTGAACGCGATCTCGGGGAACCCGAGTTTCACGCCCTTCTGCGCGAGCACGTAGTGATGCGCGAGCGCGGCCTCGAAGCCGCCGCCGAGCGCGCTGCCCTCGACCATCGCGATCGAGATCGCGCCGGTGCCGAAGCCGGTGTAGATCTCGTACACGCCGTCGATGCACGAGCGCGCGTAGGCCATCAGTTGATCGCGCCGGCCGCTGCGGATCGCGTCGACGAAGAAGCTCAGGTCGCCGCCGACGTTGAACAGCTCGGGGACGAGCGAGCCCGTCACCCAGAAGTCGAACGTGAGGCCCGAGTCGCGTGCGACGCGCGCGAGATGAATGATGTCGGTGACGAGCTGCTGGTTGAAACACGGCCGCGGCTCCGATCGCAGCATCATCCACATGACATTACGGCCTTCTTCGTAAAAGGCGGTCAGTTGCGAGAGTTCGCCGGCTTCGTAAAACGGGCGGCATGCCGGATGAGATTGGAGTTGCATGGTATGTCCTCGTGAGATGTGGTTTTTAAAGCGCGCCGCGCCAGGCGCCATGCGGGAATCGGGGTGCCTGCATGGCGCCTGGCGCGAGGCATCGCCATTGTTGCGCGCGCACAAATGTCGAATTGCGGGGAAAAACGCACGACCGGGACACCGTGCGAGATCGCGTTCGGGCGAAGCGGTGGGGGACGACGGACGGCGGAACGACGGGCCGAAGTCGGCGGGACAGGAGGGGCTGGTGCGGAGCGGGCGCGGGGGGATGACGCGGCCGGCATCGCCGGTCGCTTACGCGCCGAAAATGGCGTCGGGGCACAGTTCGGCCGTTGTGGGTCGGGCGACCGACGTGGGGGCGCCTCGTCTCGCCGTTAGCGTCAGGGATCGCGCAGCGCGCATGGCTGCGCGGTGTCGATCGGTTCCGGATGCCGCCGCATCGAGATGCCGCGCCGTCGGCGGGATGCCGAACCCGATCACGCCCAGCCACGCGAGCGCAATCACGCGGTCAACCGGTCTCGAAAGCGTCGTCGATCGGCAGGATGTCACCATCCGATGGCGCGGCTTGACGCTCGCCGGCACGTCGCCCACACTGGGCCGCACGACGGCCACGCGCGCGGGTGGCGCGGGCGGCCGTCATGTGCGCATCATGCAGGCACGGCTGCCGCACCGGCGCGCGGCGCTGGCGTCCGGCAACGAACGCGCGGAGAACTTCGACGTGGTGCGTTTTCCTTCCCGATGGGCCGGTTGCCTGTGCGCGTGCGTCGTGGCGCTCGGCGCGGGTACGGCCGTGGCCGATACGCGCGACATGCGCGACATGGGTGACTCACGCGCTGCGGCCGACGCAGCGCCCGTCACGCTCGTCAGCGACGTCCATGTATTCGTGATCCAGCACGACGGCTCGCTCGACGAAGACGACGATTCGACCCTGCGCGCGAACGATGCGAACGGCATCGACGCGATCGCGCAGCGCTACGTGTGGTTCGACAAGAACCTGGAGAAGGTCGACCTGGTCGCGGCCGAGACGATCGATCGCGACGGCGTCGCGCATCCGGTCGGTCCGGACGGCATTCGCGACGTCCAGGAGCCGCGCTCGGCCGGCGCGCCGACGTTCCAGGACGGGCTGCTGCGCACGGTCGTGTTTCCGGGCGTCGAGGCCGGGTCGAGCACGCGCATCGCGTTCCGCAAGTCGCGCACGAAGCCGGTCAACGCCGGTTACTTCGGCTACTACGTCGAACCGTCGCGCGAACCGGTGGAGAACCAGCGGCTGATCTTCGACCTGCCGGCCGACATGCCGCTGCACGCGGACGCGCGCGGCTACGTCGCGCTGCCGCCGGTGACGGCGAACGGCCGCACGCGCTACGAATTCGACTACCGGCACGGCCCATACGACCGGATCGAGAACGGCTCAGTCGGCTATCCGACCTACGGCGACCGGCTCGTGGTGTCCACGCTGCCCGACTATGCGGCGTTCGCCGCGCGCTACCGCAATGCGGCCGTCGACCCCGGCGCGAACGATCCGGCCGTCGTGCAGCTCGCACGCGCGCTTACCGCCGACGCCGCCGGTCCGCGCGACAAGGCGCGCATCCTGTACGCCTGGGTGCAGGCGAACGTGCGCTACGTCGCGCTCTTTCTTGGCGAGACGGCCGCCGCGCCGCACCGCGTGACGGACATCCTGCGCAACCGCTACGGCGACTGCAAGGACCACGTCGCGCTGTTCGGCGCGTTGCTCGCGGCGGTCGGCATCCGCAGCGAACCGGTGCTGATCAATCTCGGCTCCGTGTACACGCTGCCGTCGGTGCCCGGTTACGGCGGCGGCGCGATCAATCACGCGATCACGTGGCTGCCCGATCTCGGCGTCTACGCGGACACCACGACGGCCGGCATCGCGTTCGGCTACCTGCCGCCGATCGTGATGGACCGGCCGGCGCTGCTCGTCGACACCGGCGTGCTGTCGCGCACGCCCGCCACGCAGTCGAAGCGTCGCACCGCGCGTGTGGCGATCGATGCCGTGCAACCGGGCGCCGCGCGGTTTCACGCGCTCGTCGAGGACGACGGCTGGACCGCCGAGCTCGAACGCACGCTGTTTCGCCGTGCGGTGCCCGACCGCATCCGGCAGCTCGCGAACGAACGCCTGCGGCAAAGCGGGCTGCGCGGTCGCGCGCAGATCGCGACGAGCGATCGTCGCGCGACGGACGGGCCATTCGACGTGACGTATGCGGGCACGCTCGATCACTTCGTGTGGCCGGACGGCACGACCGCCGTGCCGGCGCTGTCGAGCCTCACGGGCGGCATCGCGACGCAGGTCGAGGGCTGGCTGGCCGAACCCGTGCGCACGCAGCCGTGGACGTGTGTCGGCGGCACGTTCGACGAGACCGGTCAGATCGCGCTGCCGGCCGACGTCGCGGTGACCGACCTGCCGGTGGATACGGCCGTGCACGACCGCTTCGTCGACTTCACGTCGCATTACGTATTCGACGCGGCCGCGCGGGTCGTGCAGGTCGAGAGGAGGATGAAGGCCGAATTCGGCCGACAGGTCTGCACGCCCGACGAGTTCACGGCGCTGCGCGCGTCGCTCGAACGCATCGAACGCGACACGCAGGCGCAGATCGTCGTGCGGGCAAGGCAACGTTGAAAGTCGGGTGCGATGCACGCGGTGCACGCCGCGCCCGGCGCGATCGCACGAGAGGCCGAAGCCGGCCGACGTGCAGGAGAGGACCATGACGGAACGGGAACACGAGATCGCCGACCTGTCGAAGGAATTGCTGGGCCGGATCGTGCAAGGCGCGATGACGAACGGCGCGCCGGTGGGTGCGCAGCAGTGCGCGGCGCTGGCCGTGGAGTGCGCGACGGCGCTGGTGGACAAGCTCGACGCGCCCGGCGGCTGAGCGCAATCGTCTCGGGCGACGCCGGATCGAGCGATGCCGGCGTGACTCGGCGCGCGTTCGCTTTGCCCTGTGCCGCCCCGCGCCGCGCGCGAAGCGTGACACGTCACACGCCGGCGTGCGTGTCGCCTTTGGCGCGCACCGCGCCCGGCGGCCGCCCGACCACGCGCTTGAACGCGCGGCTGAACGCCGCGAGCGACCCGTAGCCGAGCCGGTACGCCACGGCTTCGATCGTCTCGCCCTCGCGCGCGATCCACTGCGCGGCGAGCCGCATCCGCAACTCGGTCAGGTAGCGCACGGGCGTCATCCCGGTCGCCGCGAGGAAGCGCTCGGCGAACACCGAGCGCGACACGCCCGCTTCGGTCGCGAGTTCCGCGACGCTCCAGTTGCGCCCCGGGTCGCGATGCAGCGCGACGATCGCGCGGCCGAGCTTCGGCTCGCGCAGCGCCTGCACCCAGCCGGTCGCGTCGCCGCATCCGCATTCGACCCAGCCGCGCACGATGAACGCGGCGACCACGTCCGCGAGCCGCGCGAGGATGCCCGCGAAGCCCGCGCGCGCCGTGCACGCTTCGCGCTCCATCGCGTCGAGCATCGGGCGGATCTCCGGGTAGCGCGCGAGCAGCGTGCCCACGTGCATGAACGCGGGCATCGTGCCGACCAGCGGCTGCATGCCACCGAGATCGAGCTCCATGCACGCGCTGAAGATCAGCGCATCGCCGGCGCCCGGCTCCGTCGTCGCGCAGGTCGCGGGCGACACGCCGGCCGACGCCACCGACGCGACCGTATCGCAGATCTTCGCGATCTCGAAGCCGTTGATCTCGCGGCACGGCACGTCCGGATCGGATACCAGCGCGTGCATGCCGCCGTGCGGCAACAGGATCGCGTCGCCGGCCTCGAGCCGCATCGTCTCGCCCGACGCGTCGCGCAGCAGCACGGGCCCGCGCACCACGAAATGAAACTGCGCGCGGCCCGGCGCATGACCGAAATTCAGCCCGAACGGCCGCGCAACCTGGATCCGGCGGTACTGGACGCCGCTCAGGCGCATTCCCAGCAGCAGCTCGCTGACGAGGTCGTGCGCGTCGGGAATCGGGGGAAGCAGCGGCTCGGACATAGCGAGATTCGGACGAACGATCAATAACGACGGATTGTATGTCATAGACCGTCCTGCCGCTGTTCCTTACGATAGCCCCTCATCAGTATTTTCCCTAACCGACACGGAACCCGCATGAATCCCGGAATCTCCTCGGCCGCCTCGACGGCGGCCCCTCGCGAACCGGCCTGGGGCGCGGTATTCGCGATGGCGCTCGGCGTGTTCGGACTCGTCACGGCCGAATTCCTGCCGGCGAGCCTGCTGACGCCGATGGCCGACAGCCTCGGCGTGACCGAAGGCGTGGCCGGGCAAGCCGTCACGGCGACGGCCACGGTCGCGCTCGTCACGAGCCTGCTCATCTCGGCGCTCACACGCACGATCGACCGGCGGCGCGTGCTGCTCGTGTTCTCGGTGCTGCTCGTCGCGTCGAATCTCGCCGTCGCATTCGCGCCGAACCTGGGCATGCTGCTGTTCGGCCGCGTCGTGCTCGGCATCGCGCTCGGCGGCTTCTGGACGATGGCGACCGCCACCGCGATGCGGCTCGTGCCGACGGCGATGGTGCCGCGCGCGCTGTCGATCATCTTCAGCGGCGTGGCGGTCGCGACGATCGCGTCCGCGCCGATGGGCAGCTACTTCGGTCACCTGATCGGCTGGCGCAACGTGTTCCTGATCGCGGCCGCGCTCGGCGGCATCGCGTTCGTGTCGCAGACCCTCACGCTGCCGTCGATGCCGCCGAGCGGCACGACGCGGCTGCGCACGCTGATCGACGTGCTGCGCCGGCCGACCGTCGGCCTCGGGATGTTCGCGACGATCCTCGTGTTCACCGGACATTTCGCGTTCTTCACGTATCTGCGGCCGTTCCTCGAACAGGTGGCGGGCGTCGGCGTGAACGGACTGTCCGCGATCCTGCTCGGCTACGGCATCGCGAACTTCGTCGGCACGTCGCTCGCGGGCCGCGTGCTCGAACACCGGCTGCGGCCGATGTTGATCGGCATGCCCGCGTTGATGGTCGTGCTCGGCATCGCGCTCGTCGTGCTCGGCCGCGCGCCGATGATCGACGCGGTGCTGGTCGCGTTGTGGGGGATGGCGTTCGGCGGCGTGCCGGTCGCATGGTCGACGTGGGTCACGCGCACCGTGCCCGACGAGGCCGAGAGCGCGGGCGGGTTGATCGTCGCGGCGATCCAGCTTGCGATCGCGACGGGTGCGGCCGTCGGCGGCGTCGTGTTCGACGCGAACGGCGCGGCGGGCGTGTTCGTCGGCGCGGCGATCGTGCTGGCGGTGGCGGTCGCGACGATCGTGACCGGCGTGCCGAAGCGGGTCGGCGTGGTCGCGTCCTGACCGTCTGGCGGCCCGGCGGCGCGTGTCGCACGGGCTGTCAGGCGACCGTCCGCCGGTCAGGCGGCGCCGGCGCCCGCAATGCGGTCGAGTGCCGCGAGCGCGTCGGCCGGCAGATCGAGATCGGCCGCCGCGAGATTCTCGCGCAGATGCGCGACCGACGACGTGCCCGGAATCAGCAGAAGATTCGGCGCGCGGCGCAGCAGCCACGCGAGCGCGACCTGCATCGGCGTCGCGCCGATCCGGGCCGCGACGCCGGACAGTGTCGACGACTGCAGCGGCGAGAATCCGCCGAGCGGAAAGTACGGCACGTACGCGATGCCGTCGCGGGCCAGCGCGTCGATCAGCGCATCGTCGCCGCGATGCGCGATGTTGTAGTGGTTCTGCACGCAGACGATGTCGCAGATCCGCCGGCCTTGCGCGACCTGCGCGGGCGTGACGTTGCTCAGGCCGATGTGCCGCACGAGCCCGCGCCGCTGCAGCTCGGCGAGCGTGGTCAGCGGCGCTTCGATCGATCCTTCGGCCGGCCCGTGCGTGTCGAACATGATGCGCAGGTTGACGACGTCGAGCACATCGAGCCCCAGGTTGCGCAGGTTGTCGTGCACGGCCCGTTCGAGTTCGTTGGGCGCGAAGGCGGGCAGCCACGATGCGTCGTCGCCGCGCCGCGCGCCGATCTTGGTGACGATCACGAGATCTTCGCGATAGGGATGCAACGCGTCGCGAATCAACCGGTTCGTGACATGCGGGCCGTAGAAGTCACTGGTGTCGAGATGGTCGACGCCGGATTCGACGGCTTCGCGCAACACGTTCAACGCGGCCTCGCGATCTTTCGGCGGGCCGAATACACCGGGGCCCGCCAGCTGCATCGCGCCGTAGCCGATCCGTTTGACGTGGCGATCGCCGAGCCTGAAGGTGGCGGTATGGCGAATATCGGGCATGACCTTGCTCCTGTCGAAGAGATGAATGAATGCGTTCAGCATAAGGACGGGGCGTCTGCGCGATAAGCGGGCATAATTCGCACGGGTTGTACGAAAAGGCGAACAATGCAAACCGACCTGGGCGATCTGAACGCATTCATGGCCGTCGCACGTGCGAGCGGCTTCCGCGACGCCGCACGCATGACGGGCCTCAGCGCGTCGGGGCTGAGCGAGGCCGTGCGCCGGCTGGAAGCGCGGCTCGGCGTGCGGCTGCTGCACCGCACGACGCGCAGCGTCGTGCCCACCGAGGCCGGCGAGCGCCTGCTCGCGCGTCTGGGGCCCGCCCTGACCGAAGTGGCGGCGGCGCTCGACGGCATCGACGAATTCCGGGGCCGACCGGCCGGCACGCTGAAGCTCAACGTACCGGTCAGCGCATCGCGGCTCGTATTGCCGGCGATCGTGCCGCGCTTTCTCGATGCGTATCCGGACATCCGGCTGGAAGTGACGGCCGACGAAAGTTTCGTCGACGTGCTGGCGGCCGGATGCGACGCGGGCATTCGCTACGACGAACGGCTCGAACAGGACATGATCGCGGTGCCGATCGGCCCGCGCATCCAGCGGTTCGCGACCGCGGCGGCGCCCGGCTATCTCGACCGGCATGGCCGGCCGCAACATCCGCGCGACCTGCTCGACCATCGGTGCCTGCGCGGGCGTTTCGCAAGCGGCGCGATGCCGCCGTGGGAGTTCGAGCGCGACGGCGAGGTCGTGCGGGTCGAGCCGGCCGCCGGGCCGCTGCTGGTCCAGATCGGCGGCGCGACGGAGCTGATGGTCGATGCGGCGATCGCCGGTACGGGCATCCTGCATCTGTTCGAAGACTGGGTGCGTCCGCATTTCGACAGCGGCGCGCTCGAACCCGTGCTCGAATCGTGGTGGCGGCCGTTCTCTGGCCCCTTTTTGTATTATCCCGGGCGACGTCTGGTGCCGCCTGCGCTACGCGCGTTCATCGATTTCATCAAGAGACCCTGACCATGGGGCGGCGCGCCGGGGCATGCGCGTCGAGCAGGTGCCGCGCGCCGTCGTCGCTCATGCGGCCGACCCGCGCGCGAGGCCCACGCGCGGCAAGCGCGGGACAACCGAAACGCGGAGGCGGGCGCCGATCATACGGAACGTCGTCGTGTGATGCGCAGCAGGGCGCCCGCCCCGCGAATCCGTTACCCGCCTTGCTTGACCAGCGCCGCCAACGCTTTCATCGCCTGCAGATACGGATACGGCCCGTGGCTGATGCGCGCCACGCCGTACTCGGCGAGTTCTGCAATCGTTGGTGTTTCCGACACGCGCATCACGTTCACCGGCAGCGGCGACGCGGCCGTCAGTGCGCGAATCAGCGCCGGCGCGCGCAGGCCCGGCACGAACAGGCCGTCGGCGCCGGCCGCCGCATACGCGCGGGCGCGCGCCAGCGTCGCGTCGAGCAAGCGTTCGTCGTGCGTATCGGCTGCCGCCGTGAAGAACACGTCGGTGCGTGCGTTGATGAAGTAATCGGCGCCCGCGCGATCGGCCGCCTGCCGGGCTGCCGCGACGCGGGCCGCCGCTTCGTCGACGTCGCGCAGTTCGCCCGTGGTCGGAAAACTGTCTTCGAGATTGCAGCCGATCGCGCCGGCCTGGATGCTGAGCGCGATCGTCTCGGCAACTTCCTCCGGCCGCTCGCCGTAGCCGCTTTCGAGATCGACGGTGACGGGCAAGTCCGTCGCGCGCACGATCCGCTCCAGCACGTCCATCATCAGTGCGCGCGGCATCTGCTCGCCGTCGGCGAAACCGTTGGCCGCCGCGACCGACCAACTGCCGGTGGCGAGTGCGACGGCGCCCGCGTCGGCCGCGGTGCGCGCACTGCCGGCATCCCACACGTTGAACAGCGCGAGCGGCTGGCCCGCGCGGTGAAGCGACCGGAAAATCGCGCCTTTCTCGTTGTTGCCCATGTTCGTCTCCTGATGGATAGCGGACCGATTGTCGTGCCGAGCGATATTGCCACCGAATCGGGCGGTGCGACCGGCTTGCGCAATGTCTGCTGACAGCGCGTGACAGGAAGTGCGCGCGAGCACCGCAGCGCGATCCGCGCGCCGCCTCAGTCGCGCGAGTCCGGATCGACCGACAGCGCGCGCAACTGGCCGCGCAACTGGTCGACTTCGCCCGGCGCGAACGGCCGCTCGATCTCGGCGTGCGCCTGCTGCCACAGCGGGAACGCTTCGGCCAGCAGGTCGTGCCCGGCTGGCGTCAGCGAGAGCAGGCGGCTGCGTCCGTCGTCGGGATCCTGGACGATCGTGACGAGGCCGCGCCGCTCGAGCGGCTTGAGCGCGGCCGTGAGCGTGGTGCGGTCCATCGCAAGCAGCGACGCGACCGATTTCATCGGGGCCGGTTGCGGCCGGTTCAACGACATCAGCAGCGAAAACTGGCCGTTGGTGAGGTCGAGCGGGCGCAGCACGTCGTCGAAGATGCGCGCGAGATTGCGCGCCGCGCGCTGCATGTGCAAACACAGGCAGCAATCGCGCACCATCAGCGTCGTTTCGAAGGGAAGCTTTTCTTTTCGTGCCATGTTGCAATTGTGTTGATATCAACCTATCTTGTCAAGGTCGAGGCGCGGCAGCCCGCCGCGCCGTCATCGGAGGAGAAGGCATGAGTGCGCAACAACAGTTGTATCTCGCCGTATTTCTCGGGAGCCAGGATAGCCCGGCGATGAAGGCATGGCTCGCGCTGCCGGACGACGAGCGGCGCACGCGCGAGCGCGACGGCATCGCCGCATGGCATGCGTGGGTCGACCGGCATCGCGACGCGATCGTCGAACTGGGCGGGCCGCTCGGCAAGACCAAGCGCATCGACGCAGCCGGCATCCGCGATACGACCAATGCGCTGACCGGCTTCACCGTCGTGCGGGCGGCGTCGCACGACGCGGCCGCCGCGCTGTTCGTGGGGCATCCGCATTTCACGCTGTTCCCGGGCGTATCGGTCGACGTGATGCCGGTGCTGGCGATTCCCGGCGCGTGAGCGACGCGTGATGCCGGGCGACGCGCGTCGCTTCGTTCGATCCGTCGTGTCCGGCATGCAGACATTTTCTCGACATTCATGGATGGAGACTGGCGATGAAGCTTTACGGATTTGCCGGCACGCGCTCGCAGCGCGCGCTGTGGGGGCTGAAGGAACTGGATGCGGATTTCGAATTCGTGTCGGTCAACCTGCTCGAGGGCGAGCACAAGCGCCCCGAATTCCTGCGACTCAATCCGGCCGGCAAGGTGCCCGTGCTGGTGGACGGCGACCTCGTGATTCCCGAATCGGCCGCGATCGTGCTGTATCTCGCGGACAAGTACCCGGAGAAGGCGCTGCTGCCCGTCGATCCGGCGTTGCGGGCGCAAGCCTATCGGTGGGTCATGTTCGCGGTGACGGAGCTCGAGCAACCGCTGTGGCGCATCACGCGGCACACGTTCCTCTATCCGCCGGAGAAGCGCTCGCCGGCCGATATCGAACTGGCGCGCGAGGATTTCACGACGATGGCCGCGATTCTCGACACGCATCTCGAGGGGCGCGAGTTCATCGTCGGCGATACGCTGACGGTCGCCGATTGCGTGACGGCCTACCTGATCGACTGGGCGAGCGAATGCCATTTGATCGAACCGTTTCCGCAACTGCGCGCGTATCTCGAACGGTTGTATGCGCGGCCGAAGGCGCCGCAGCGGATCGCGGAGGCGAGGAAGGCGGCGTGAAAGCGAAACGGGGGGCATGCGCGGCGTCGGCGTGACGCGCCGCGCCCGCCCCACGATCACGAAACCGTATCGGGCGCACCCAGCGCACGGCACAGCATCGCCAGATCGCGCAACCTGAGATGCGGCGTCACCGCATGCTGCGGCGCCGGTTCTTCCTCCGCCCGAGGCCCGCGCACGACCCACGCGGCCTGAAGCCCCGCATTCAACGCGCCGACGATATCGAGATGGAAGTCGTCGCCGACATGCAGCAATTCGGCCGGCCGCACGCCGAGTGCGTCCGCCGCCGCGTGGAAGATCTCGGGTTCCGGCTTGGCGAAGCCGAATGCACGCGCGCTGAGCGTCGTGCGGAAGAATTCGCCGCCGCCAGTGAGCCGAAGATCGGCGTTGCCGTTGGTGACCGCGATCAACGGAAAGCGCGCGCTCAACCACGCCAGCGCCGGCAGCGCGTCTTCGTAGAACTCGACGCGATTGCGCGCCGCATAGAAGACGTCGTAAGCGCGCTCGGTCAGCGAGACATCTTCGTTCGCGCGTTCCAGTGCGAGCCGGATCGACCCGATTCGCATCGCGCGATAGTCGCTGGCGAGATCGGGGCGCAACCGTTCGTATTCCTCACGTAGCGCGGCGAGTGCCTGTTGCGTCGGCAGCACGCTTGCTGTGTTGGGCGCGTGTTCGATCAACCATGCGCGAAGCGTCGCCTCGGCCCGTACGACGGACGGCCCGAACGGCCACAGGGTGTCGTCGAGGTCGAACGAGAGGGCGGAAACTTTGGCGAGACGCATGGCGGTGGGAAGCGGGAAGTCGTTTTACCAGGGCCACGGAACGGAGGCCCCGGTGCCGTTGTCGAGCGCGTGTCGATACAGAAAGCGCGCGACGGTCAGGTCCTGCAGCGCGAGCCCCGTCATGTCGAAGACGGTAATCTCGTGCGCGGCACGGTTGACCGATGCCGCACCCGCGAGGATGTCACCGATTTCCGTGCGCGGCAAATCCGGCGCCCACTGGCACTCGCCGATGCTGCGCGCCTGATCGTGATCGTCGACGACGATGCGCGCGCGTGCCAGCACGCCGGCCGGAAGTTCGCGCTTGCCGGCGGTATCGGCGCCCACGCACGTCAGGTGGGTGCCGGGTTGCACGGCATCCGCGTCGAACAACGCGCCGCCGCCCGGCGTGGCGGTGATCACCACGTCGCTATGGGCGACCGCGTCGTTGCGGTCGCGCGCCACGCCGATCGTGCACCGGTCGGCGAAGCGCGATTCGAACGCCGGGTCCGGCTCGCCGCTGACGGTCACGTACTGCACCGTGCATCGCCGCGGCAGCAGCGCGAGCGCGTAGTCGAGCTGCACGCGCGCCTGCACGCCAGTGCCGAACACGCAGAGCCGCGTGCTGTCGCGGCGCGCGAACTGTTGCAGCCCGAGGCCGCCCGCGGCGCCGGTTCGCGCGGTGGTGATCGCGTTGCCGTCCATGATGCACAGCGGCCGGCCCGTCGCCGGATCGAACAATGCGACGGTGGCCTGATGCGGCTCGCCGCCGCGCGCCCGGTTGCCGGGCCAGAACCCGGCGGCCTTGAAGCCGAGCAAGTCCTGAGCGGCGACGTCGCCTGACTTGATGCCGAACACGCCGCCGGTGTGCAGTTTCTCGCGCACGACCGGGAATACGCGTCCGGCCCTTTGACTGTGCAGCACGAAGGCTTCGCGGACAGCCGCCATCACTTGCCCGGCCTGCAGGGCGGGCTCGATGGCATCGCGGTCGAGGAGAAGGAGGCGGGCGTCGGTCGGCATGGTCGAGGGCGCCTGGTCGGCACGAGACGAAATCGGATGTTTAAAGTTTGTCCAAATATAGACAAATAGTCAATGCGCAAAGGATGCAGGATGGAAGCGGGATCTCGCTCACCAACCGTAGAAGCGTGGCCACATCTGCGCGGCGCCGTCATCGCCGACGGCCTGGTATTCGGGATGTTGCGCGCCGGTCGCACACGCGTGATTCGGCAGGATGCGCAGCCGCGTGCCGATCGGAAACCGCTGCGCGATGTCCGTATCCGGCGTGCCTGCTCGCGACACGATCCCGTGCTCCTGGTTGGCGGCGCTCATCAGGTAGCCGCCGAGTACGTCGCCGGCGTCGGTACAGACCTGTCCGTAGCCGAAATCGCGCGCCTGCCGCTGCGTGCCGCGGTCGCGGCTCATCGCCATCCAGCCGGCGTCGACGATCGCCCAGCCTTTTTCTTCCTGATGGCCGATGACGGTGGTCAGCACCGACAGCGCGATGTCGGAGAGGTCGCACACGCCGATGTTATGCATCACGAGGTCGAACATCACGTACACGCCGGCGCGCACTTCGGTCACGCCGTCGAGCCGTTCCGCCGCCAGCGCGGTGGGCGTCGACCCGATACTCACGACCGGGCAGGGCAACCCGGCGGCCCTGAGGCGCTCCGCGGCCCGCACGGTGCGGCTGCGCTCCTGTTCGGCAATCGCGACGAGTGCCGCGTGCGTGTCGTATTCGTAGCTGGAGCCCGCGTGAGCGAGCACGCCGCCGAGCAGCATGCCGCCGTCGGTCAGCGCGCGGCCGACGTCGATCAGCAGCTCGGCTTCGGGCGGGATGCCCGAGCGGTGGCCGTCGACGTCGACTTCGATCCACACGTCGAAACGTTCGCCGTGCTCGCGCCCGAAGGCCGCGATCGCGTGCGCGGCCGGCAGGCTGTCGGCGACGATCTTCAGGTCGCAGCCTTGCCGGCGCAGCGCGAGCGCCTGGCCGAGCTTCGCGGGCACCATGCCGACCGCGTAGACGATGTCGTGGATGCCGTCCGCGAAGAACTGCTCGGCTTCCTTGAGCGTCGATACCGTGATGCCCTGCGCGCCGGCCGCGATCTGCGCGTCGACGACGTGCCGGCATTTGGTGGTCTTGACGTGCGGCCGGAACCGCACGCCGAGCGCGTCCAGATGCGCTTGCATGCGCGCGATGTTGCGCTGCATGCGGCCGACATCGATCAAGGCGGCCGGGGTGTTGAGGGTGTGAAGGTCCACGATGCGTCCGATTGCGGGGTTGCCGATGCGGACACTGTAGGGCAGTCGGCGCGCAGCGTGTTTAATGCGGAACTAATCTGCCATTAAGCAAAATTTAATCGGCCGAGTCTCGCGGAGCGTGGCCTCGGCTCACGCGTTGGCGCGCCACGGCGGCGGATCGAGAAACTGCCGCGCGGCGTCGAGAAACACCCGCTGCCGCGCGGAGCGGCCGGTACGCGACGGCAACAGCGCCGTTACCGGCGCGGGCGGCAGGCTCCAGCCGGGCAGCAACCGCACGAGCTTGCCGTTCGCGAGCAGCGGCGCGACGTCCCACTCGGAACGCTCGACGATGCCGAGCCCGGCCAGCGCCCATTCGGTGATGACGGTGCCGTCGTTGGACGACAGCGCGCCGGCGACGCGGATGACGGTAGCCCGCCGCGATTCGCCCTTGACGCCGCGACCGGGCGAGAAGCGCCAGCGCGGGATGTCTTCGTCGTTCTCACGCAGGCACAGGCAGTCGTAGCGCGTCAGGTCGGACGGATGGTTCAGGTCCTTGAGGCGGCGCGCGTAGCCGGGGCTCGCACACAGGAAGCGCTCGTTGGGCGCGAGCGGATAGCCGATCCACGAAGACGACCTGAGGCTGCCGACATGGACGACCACGTCGGCCCCCGATGCGCTGGTCAACGGGCTTTCCGACAGGTGGAGCGAGATTTCGAGCTTCGGATGCGCACGCTGCACGTCGCGCACGATCCGCGCGACGTACTTGCGGCCGAAGCCGAGCGGGGCGACGACGCGCAGCGTGCCCTGCACGTCGCCGTGGTCGCCCGCGATGCTGACCGGCAGCGCCTCCACGCGCTCGAGAATGCCGACGGCTTCCTGGCACAGCCGCTGCCCTTCGTCGGTCAGCGCAATGCCTTTCGGCTGCCGCACGGCGAGCCGCGCGTTCAGGCGCGCCTCCATCCGTTGCAGGCGGATCGTGACCGCGGGCGGCGTGAGGTCGAGCAGCCGGGCTGCCGCGGCCAGCGAGCGCGACGTGCCGATCGCGCGGACGAGTCGAAGGTCGTCGAGGTCGAGCATTTCATGGCTCTTAATGCGGAGGGTATCGAGCATTAAACCGCAGATCGCGCGGCGAAGCCATCGACGTGGCGCGGGGCGGCCGCGATGAGGACGGCCGCAACGCGCCCGGCGCCGTCGCCCGATGTGACGCGTCGCTTCCCGCCCGCCTACGCATCCAATCCGAAAATCAGCGATCGATGTGCGCCCACGCCAGCCGCCACCCCCGATGCCGATGCGAACGTCGCATTGGTCATCAGGCTCGACGCATCGCCGGCCGCATATACGCCCGCGACGCTCGTCCGCTTCCACGCATCGACGCGAATCGCGGCGCCGAGCGGCCCTTCGTCGAACGCGCAGCCGAGCTGCTGCGCGAGGTCGCTCGCCATGCCGGTGCGCGCGCCGACGAACAACGCGTCGATCGGCACGACCCGCCCGTCGGCGAGCCGCAGCGCGTCGATACGCGGCGCGTCGCCGAGAATCTCGACGACCGGCGAGCGTTCGATCCGCACGCCGCGGGCAGCGAGCAACGCGGCTTCTTCTTCGTTCGCTTCGACCACGCGCTGCGTGAACCACGTCGTCGGGCCCCAGTCCGGAATCAGGATCGCCTGATGGACCGACAGCGGATGCGTGGCGAGCACGCCGAGCCGCTGGCCGCTCACTTCATATCCATGGCAGTACGGACAATGCAGCACGCTGATGCCCCATCGTTCGGCGAGCCCCGGCAGCGCGGGCAGTTCGTCGCGGATGCCGGTCGCGAGAATCAGCCGGTCGGCGCTCGCGCGGCTGCCGTCGGCGAGCGTCACGTGAAAGCGTCCGTTCGCGTCGCGCTCTGCGCTGCGCGCGTCGCCGTCGATGCGCTGCACGGTCGGATATGCGGCAAGCTGCGCGCTCGCTTCGGCGACGATCTGGGCAGGCGGCTTGCCGTCCTGTCCGAAGAAGCCGTGCGCATGCTGGGCAAAGCGGTTGCGCGGCCGGCCGGCGTCGATCACGAGCACGCGGCGGCGTGCGCGTGCCAGCTGCATCGCGGCCGACAGCCCGGCAAAGCTGCCACCGATCACGATCACTTCATGATGGGTATTCATACATCCCCTCCTTTCCGAACCTGCATGACGGACAGACGTGCTCCGATGGCGGCCAACTCATGAAACACGAGAGGTTGCATGATAGGGCGATGGTATCATTCATGCAACTTCAGAAGTTTCGAGAGAGGGGAGTCCCGCCCGTGAGAACCGACAGTCGTTTGTCGCGCATGCTGCATGCGCTGATCCACATGGACCAGGCCGACGGCCCGCTGACGTCGGAGACGATCGCGACGATGCTGGGCACGAACCCGGTCGTCGTGCGGCGCCTGCTCGGCGGATTGCGCGATTGCGGCTACGTGCAGTCGGAAAAGGGGCACGGCGGCGGCTGGGCGCTGAGCGTCGCGCTCGACGACATCACGCTGCTCGACGTCTATCGCGCGGTGGGCGAGCCGCCGCTGTTTTCCGACCTGGTGTCCGAGGACGCGCCCGAATGCCTGGTCGAACAGGCGGTCAACGCGCATCTGTCGGCGGCGCTGAAGGACGCCGAAGCAGCGCTGCTCGCGCGTTTCGGCGAAGTCACGCTCGGCATGCTGTCGCACGATTTCGAAGCGAAGGCGGCGCGGCTGCGCAAGCCTCGCTGACGCAGCGCAGCACGCCCGCAGTACGCACATAACGCACGCTTCGACGCGCGCCGGCGCGATCGAAACCGTCGCGCCGCCACGTTCTGTCCCCCAACTTCTGCCCGGTTCGCCCGCCACAGGGCAAAATACGGGTTTTCCGCACCCGCGAGGGCGCGTTCGAATCACGCGCCGGGCGGCGGCAGTGCGCATGCCGCACGCCGCCACCCGGCGCCCAGGCAAGAAACGCTCGCCCTGCCGCGAGCCCACAGGAGTCCAGACCCCATGCCCGAATCCAACCTGTCCTTCTTCGGCCGGCTGTCGCTGGCCGTCGGCACGTTCTTCTCCGTGCTCGGCAACCGCGAGTTCGCGGCCGGCGTGCTGCGCGTGCGCGATGGCGCCCCGGCACCGGTCGCGCCGGTCCCGACGCCGGCTGCCGCGCCCGTCGCACCCGCGCCGGTGAAGGCGCCAGCGCCCGAGCTGCGCGAAGCGAGCCCGCAGGCGGCGCTGCAACTGCTCGGCCTGCTGCAACGCGATGCGCGCTTCATCGATTTCGTCGAGGAAGACATCGCCGGCTACGCGGACGCCGACATCGGCGCGGCCGCGCGCCTCGTGCACGACGGCTGCCGCGCCGCGCTGCGCGAACACTTCACGATCGTGCCGGTGCGCGACGAAGCCGAAGGCAGCCGCGTGACGTTGCCGGCCGGCTTCGACGCGACGGCCGTGCGCGTGACGGGCAACGTGGTCGGCTCCGCGCCGTTCACGGGCACCGTCAGCCATCGCGGCTGGCGTGTTTCCGACGTGCGCCTGCCGAAGCTGACGGGCAGCCACGACGCATCGGTCATCGCACCGGCGGAGGTGGAACTGTGAGCGATCCGCGCTATTCGATCGGTATCGATCTCGGGACGACTCATTGCGCGCTGTCGTACGTC
Organism: Burkholderia sp. AU28863; assembly: GCF_002223195.1. Classification (NCBI taxonomy): domain Bacteria; kingdom Pseudomonadati; phylum Pseudomonadota; class Betaproteobacteria; order Burkholderiales; family Burkholderiaceae; genus Burkholderia; species Burkholderia sp. AU28863. Next base: position 218,580 of record NZ_NKFE01000005.1, read on the forward strand.
GACAGCAGCACGAGCGACGGCGAAAAGATCGTGCAGCAGGTGCTGCCGATCGCGCAGCTGACCGCACCGGGCGCGCTGGAATCGCGCGACCTGCTGCCGTCGTTCCTCTACCTGCCGCATGAAAGCGAGTTGACGCAGGGCGACCTGACGCTGCCGTGGACGGCCTCGCGCGCGTTCGCGGTCGGCGAGATGGCGCGCACGCGCGGCGCCGGCACGCCGATCCGCCTCGTGTCGAGCGCGAAGAGCTGGCTGTGCCACCCGGGCGTCGATCGTCGCGCGGCGATCCTGCCGAGCGATGCGCCGCCGGAAGTGGCGCGCGTGTCGCCGCTGGAAAGCTCGATCCGCTATCTCACGCACCTGCGCGAAGCATGGGACCACGCGCATCCGGACGCGCCGTTCGCCGACCAGGACGTGACGGTCACGATCCCCGCGTCGTTCGATCCGGCCGCGCGCGAACTGACGGCCGAGGCCGCGCGCGCCGCCGGCTATTCGCGGATGACGCTGCTCGAGGAACCGCAAGCGGCGCTCTACAGCTGGATTCAGAAGAGCGAAGGCGGCTGGCGCAAGCAGGTGCAGGTCGGCGACCTGATCCTGTGCGTCGACGTCGGCGGCGGCACGACCGACCTGTCGCTGATCGCGGTGGTCGAGCGCGACGGCAATCTCGAACTGCATCGCGTGGCGGTGGGCGAGCACATCCTGCTCGGCGGCGACAACATGGACCTCGCGCTCGCGCACGTGGTCGCACGCAAGCTCGCGCAGCAGGGCACGCAGGCCGATCCGTGGCAACTGCGCGCGCTGACCTACGCGTGCCGCTCGGCGAAGGAAACGCTGCTGTCCGACCCGACGACCGACGCGGTGCCGCTCGTCGTGCCGAGCCGCGGCTCGAAGCTGATCGGCGGGTCGATCCGCACCGAACTCACGCGCGCGGAACTGACGCAGACGATCCTCGAAGGCTTCTTCCCGCAAGTCGATGCGGCCGCGCGCCCGGTGAGCCGCGCGCGCGTCGGCCTGACGCAGCTCGGCCTGCCGTATGCGCAGGACGCCGGCATCACACGCCATCTGGCGGCGTTTCTCGGCCGCCAGGTCGCGGCGCTCGACACGCTCGAAGGCGTGCAGCGCACGCTGCCGCAAGGCGCGACGTTCCTGCATCCGACCGCCGTGCTGTTCAACGGCGGCGTGTTCAAGTCGACGCTGCTCACGCAGCGCGTGCTCGACACGCTCAACGGCTGGCTCGCCGCCGAAGGCGCGCCGCCCGCGCGCCTGCTCGAAGGCGCGGATCTCGATCTCGCGGTCGCGCGCGGCGCGGCGTACTACGGCTACGTGAAGCGCGGCCGCGGCGTGCGCATTCGCGGCGGCACGGCGCGCGCGTACTACGTCGCGATCGAATCGGCGATGCCCGCGGTGCCGGGGCTGGAGCCGCCGGTGCAGGCGCTGTGCGTCGCGCCGTTCGGGATGGAGGAAGGCTCGGACGCGGCGTTGCCGCCGCAGGAGTTCGGCCTCGTCGTCGGCGAACCGGTGCAGTTCCGCTTCTTCGGGTCGTCGGTGCGCCGTCAGGACCAGGTCGGCACGCTGCTCGACTACTGGTCGGCGGAAGAGCTGCAGGAGCTCGAGGAAATCCAGGCAACGCTGCCCGCCGAAGGGCGCACCGTCGGCGAAGTCGTGCCGGTTAAGCTGCATGCGCGCGTGACCGAAGCCGGCACGCTCGAACTCGAGGCGATCCCGAGCGGCACGAACGAGCGCTGGAAGGTCGAGTTCGACGTGCGCGGCGCCGCCTGAGCGCGATGAAGCGTTATACGGTCGGCATCGACCTCGGCACGAGCAATACGGTCGTCGCGTACGTCGAGGCCGGTTCCGACGCGATCCGCGTGTTCGACGTCGAGCAACTGGTCGGCCCCGGCGCGGTGGCCGCGCAGCCGCTGCTGCCGTCGGTGCGCTATCACCCGGCGGCGGGCGAGCTGCCGCCGGACGCGCTGCGGCTGCCGTGGGCGGCCGATCCGAAGGCCAACACGAAGGCGAATGCGCAATCGGCCAAGACCGATGCACCGCCGGCCGTGATCGGCCGCTACGCGCGCACGCTCGGCGCGCAGGTGCCGGGCCGGCTCGTGTCGAGCGCGAAGAGCTGGCTGTCGCACGCGTCGGTCGACCGGCTCGCGGCGATCCTGCCGTGGGGCGCGGCCGACGGCGTCGACAAGGTATCGCCGGTCGATGCGAGCGCGAGCTATCTCGCGCATGTGCGCGACGCGTGGGACGCGCGCTTTCCCGATGCGCCGCTCGCGCAGCAGGACGTGATCCTGACGGTGCCCGCGTCGTTCGACGACGGCGCGCGCGCGTTGACCGTCGAGGCCGCGCGACGCGCGAAACTGCCGGCGCTGCGGTTGCTCGAAGAACCGCAGGCCGCGTTCTACGACTGGCTGTACGGCCAGCGCGCGACGTTGCGCGACACGTTCGCCGCGCCGCGGCGCGTGCTGATCTGCGACGTCGGCGGCGGCACGACCGACCTCACGCTCGTCGACGTCGCGCCGGGCGACGACGGCGAGCCGACCTTTACGCGCGTCGGCGTCGGCAACCATCTGATGCTCGGCGGCGACAACATGGACCTCGCGCTCGCGCGCCTGGTCGAATCGCGACTGACCGAGCCCGGCACGCGGCTGTCGGCCGCGAGCCTGTCGCAGCTCGTCGAGCGCTGCCGCGCGGCGAAGGAGCGGCTGCTCGGCGACGACGCGCCGGCGTCCGTCACCGTCACGCTGCTCGGCGCGGGCAGCAAGCTCGTCGGCGGCGCGCGCTCGGCCGAGCTGACGCGGCAGGAAGTCGAGCAGGTCGTCGTCGACGGGTTCTTTCCGCAGGTCGAGGCCTGCGAATTGCCACGCCGTGCGCGCGCGGCAATCGTCGAATTCGGCTTGCCGTATGCGAGCGACCCGGCCGTCACGCGCCACGTCGCCGCGTTCCTGAACCGTCATGCGCAAGGCCCGCTGCCCGACACGCTGCTGCTCAACGGCGGCGTGTTCCGCGCGGGCGCGCTCGCCGGCCGTCTCGCGCAGACGCTCGGTGCGTGGCGCGGCGCCCCGCTCGACGTGCTGCACAACGCGCATCCGGACGTGGCCGTCGCGCGTGGCGCGGTGGCCTATGGGCTCGCGCGTGCCGGCCATGCGCCGCGCATCGGCGGCGGCTCCGCGCGCAGCTATTTCCTCGTGCTCGACGATGGCGCCGAGGGGGCTGCCGCACGCGGCGTCTGCCTGCTGCCGCGCGGCGCGGAAGAAGGCCGCGAGATCCGGCTCGACGATCGCACGTTCGCGCTGCAGCTCGGGCAGCCGGTGCGTTTTCACCTCGTGTCGACGGTGGCCGACACGAAGTACCGGCCCGGCGATCTCGTCGATCTCGACGGCGGCGATTTCGTGCGGCTGCCGCCGATCGCGACGGTCGTCGACGCGAAGGCGGGCGGCGACGCGCGCGAAACGCCGGTGAAGCTCACCGCGTCGCTGACCGAGGTCGGCACGCTCGAAATGCATTGCATCGCGACCGACGATGCGGCGCGCCGCTGGCGGCTCGAGTTCCAGTTGCGCGGCGATGCGCCGGTTCACGGCGACGATGCCTCGCCCAGCCGGCATCCGCGGCTCGACCAGGCGATCGAGCTGATCGAGCGCTCGTTCGGCAGCAAGGCCGCGGGCGTCACGCCGAAGGAGACGCGCCGGTTGCGCGCGCAACTCGAACAGGTACTCGGCGCGCGCGAAGACTGGGACGTCGCGCTCGCGCGCGAACTGTTCGACGCATTGCTCGCGCGGGCGCGGCGGCGCCGCCGCTCGGCCGATCACGAGCGCGCGTGGCTGAATCTCGCCGGGTATTGCCTGCGTCCGGGTTTCGGCCATCCGCTCGACGCATGGCGGATCGAGCAGCTGTGGCCGCTGTTCGACGACGGCATTCAATACGTGACCGACGCGCAGGTGTGGTCCGAGTGGTGGACGCTGTGGCGGCGCGTGGCCGGCGGCCTCGACGACGATGCGCAGACGCAGGTGCGCGACGCGATCGCGTTCCTCGAACCGTCCGACGACAAGCGGCGCAAGCTGCCGTTCGATCCGGCCAAGGTCGGGCCGGCCGACATGACGCGGTTGTCCGCGTCGCTCGAGCGGCTGCCTGTCGAGCGCAAGGTCGAGCTGGCCGAGCGCCTGATCGTGCAATTGCAGAAGCCGGCCGAACGTGCGTTGTGCGCGTGGGCGCTCGGGCGGATCGGTGCGCGCCGGCCGTTCTATGGCAGCGCGCATAGCGTCGTGCCGGCGGAAATCGTCATCGGCTGGCTCGACGCGTTGTTCGCGCTCGACTGGAAACAGGTGGAGCCGGCTGCGTTCGCGGCTGCACAGATTGCGCGGATGACGGGTGATCGCTCACGCGATCTGCCGGACGACACGCGCGAGGCGGTCATCAAGCGCCTGTCGGCCGCGAGCGCATCCGCGGCGTGGATCGACAGGGTCCGTGAAGCGGTCGCGTTCGACGAAGCCGATACGGTGCGCGTGTTCGGCGAAACGCTGCCGGCCGGGTTGAAGCTGTTGGGCGATTGAGAGCGGTCCGGGCGGCTTCGATCTCGTTCGCGGATCGAAGCGTCCGGTCTCGGTCGCGGTCGCGCCGCTCATCGCACGACGTCGAAGCCGGTTTCATTCGGGCGTGCGACACCACGTCGCGACGCTTTTCCGCTGATCCGATTTCTGCGCCATCGCGCACGGTTGCCGAACGGGGATCGCCAATACCGGGACGAGCATCTCGTTGTCGACGCACAAGGCGTGACGCGGGCAGGGACGTGCCACGTCCCTGCGTGCGGTCAGGCGCTGGCCGCCGGCGCCGGAAACGCCGGCTCGCCGAGCGTCAGCATCAGCCGGTTCGCCCACGCGAAGATCGCGATGGCGTGCGACAGGTCGAGGATTTCCTCGTGCGTGAGCCCTTCGGCTTCGAGCGCGGCGATGTCGCTTTCATCGATCGCGTCGGGGCGTTCGGTCAACCCGATCGCATAGCGGACGATCGCGCGTTCGCGCGCCGTCGTGCCGGCCGTCGCCGGATCGTCGAACACCTGCTCGATCGCATCGGTGCGTTTCGCGAGCTGCGTAAAGCGCTGCGCGTGCACCGACGCGCAGTACACGCAGCCGTTCACGCGCGACACGGCCGTGCTCGCCAGTTCGCGCTCGGCGCGCGACAGCCCGCCGGGGCCGTACATGATCGCGTTGAACACGCCCGAGCGCTGCAGCAGGATCTCGGGCAGATGGACGAGCAGCAGGTAATAATCGGACGTTTTCGCTTGCGGGTGGCTCGCTTCGAGCACCGCGAGCTGCTCGGGCGTCGCTGAGTCGAGCGGGACCGTGTCGAGCCACGCGCGCCAGCCGAGCGTATCGAACGTGAAGCCGTGGGCGGTAGTCGTCGTCATGCGGCCTCCTTGGCGGCACGTGCCTGAAGTGCGTGCGCGGCGGCGGCGACGCGCAACTGATACGCGACGAACGAGACGAGCTGCGACAGCGCGACGATCGCGGGCGTCGTGAGTCCGGCCGATTTCAATGCGTCGAGATCGGCCGCGCGTGCGTCGACCGCGGCGTGCGTCAGGCGCTTCGCATGCAGCAGGATCGCGCCGAGGCGGCGAGGCAGCGCATCGAACGCGTCGGCATCGGCGCGTTCGATGTCGTCGAGCGTGCCGCCTGCGTCGAGCAGTCGCGTGCGATAGATGTCGGCCAGCGCGTGCGCATTCGACTGCCGTGCGACATACCGTGCCGCATGCAGCCGCTCGACCGGCGAAAGATCGGGCAGGGAGGGATCGAACAGCGCGGCTTCGCTCAGTTGCGTATGCAGCAGCACCTTGCCGCGTGCGCGGCGCAGCGTGGCGACGGCGTCGCCTTCCCGCAGGCCGGCCGCCGCATCGATCGTATCCGGCACGGCGGCCGGCGTGATGGAGTCAGTCATCGTTTCGGTTTTCCTTCGTCGTCAAAGTGACCGATGGTGCCGGCATCGCGCCATTCATCGCCTTGCAGTTCGGCATTCGCGTAGGCGACGAGCGCGTCGTAGTGGCGGTCGCGATCGGCGTCGAACAGCCGGCTCGCAATGCCGCGCGCGAGCCGCTGCGCGCCCGCGCTGATGGCCGGAATGTCGCCGGACAGCCTGCCGTGGCTCAGGCTCGCCGCATGATTGAAGCAATGGATGCGCGTGACGGCCGGGCACGCACCGCGCTCGCGCTCCTGAAACGCGAACGCGGGCCCGAGATCGGGCGACTCGGCGAGCTCGTCGAGCCCCAGCGCCGGGTCCGGTCGATAGCGATCCTTCCAGCGCCGCACGTGCGCGCCGAACGACGCGAATTCGTCGCGCGTCGTCCAGTCCGAATGAAAGCCCGTCGCGAAGATCAGGAAGTCGACCGTGTAGCGGCCGCGCGGCGTCGTCACGTCGAGGCCGTCCGCGTGGTCGGCGAGCGTCTCGATCGGGCTGCCCGCATGGAAATGCGCATGATCGTGACGCGAGACGCGCAGCACGCTGTCGCGCGGCGGCGGCGTCTGCGACGTCAGCGCGTAGTGCATGAAGCGCCACTTCGTCGCGTCGTCGAGATCGGCGTAGCCGTGCACGAGGCCCGGGCTGCCAATGCCGGTCAGCTTGTTGATGCGCGGAATGTCCGCGCGGCGGAAGAACAGGTCGACGCGCGCGGCGCCCGCTTCGAGCGCGGTCCCCGCGTTGTCGAACGCGGACGCGCCCGCGCCGACCACGCCGACGCGCTTGCCCGCGAGCGCGGCGAAATCGATCGGCTCCGACGAATGGGCCCAGCGCGTGCGCGGCGCGCGTTGCGCGACGGGCGGCACGGACGGGCCACCGAGGCCGTCGCGGCCGGTCGCGAGCACGACGTGCCGCGCGAGCAGCGTGTCTCCTTCGCCGTTTGCGCGGATATCGAGCGCGAGCAGGCCGTCCTCACGTGGACGCAGCGCGACGAGCGTCGTGTCGTTGCGCACCTGCAGGTCGAGCACGCGCCGATACCAGCGCAGGTAGTCCATCCATTGCGGGCGCGGGATCTTGTACAGCGCATCCCACGCGTCGCGGCCGTATTGCGCTTCGAACCACGCGCGGAACGTCAGCGCGGGCAGGCCGAGCGCGGGGCCCGCGAGCTGCTTCGGCGAACGCAGCGTCTCCATCCGCGCGAACGTGACCCACGGGCCTTCGTAGCCGGCCGGCGCGCGGTCGATCACGCACTGGTTGTCGATGCCGAGCAGGCGCAGTTCGGCGGATGCCGCGAGCCCGGCCATGCCGCCGCCGACGATCGCGACGTCGAGCACGCGCGCGCCGTCCACTTCACGTGGCGGCACCCACGACGGCGCGGGCAGGTCGAGCCAGCGCAGGTCCTGCGCGAGCCGTGCTTCGAGTGCGTCGAGCTGGGTCGTCATGCGACCTCCGGCCGTGTGCGGCGTGCACGGGTCGGTCGAGGCGGGCGCGCCGTGCGGGCGGTGCGCAGCCGGTCGCCGCGCAGCAGCGCATCGTGCGCGGCGGCGTCGTGAAAAATCACGTCGTCGAGCAGCGCGCGCGTCGTGCGGCGCAGCGCGTCGAGCAGCGCATCGACGGCCGCCGAGCGCGCCTTGCCGGCCGGCGTCGCGACGCCGAACGCGAACGGGATGTCGACGTCGAGCGGGCGTGCGACGACGCCGTCCACCGGCAGCGCGACGCCGGTAGCCGGATCGACGATGCCGATCCCGATGCCCGCGCGCGCGGCCATCACCGCATTCAGCGACGCATTGGTTTCGATGAACACGCGCGCCTCGACACGCGCGGCCGCGAATGCCGCGTCGATCCGCTGGCGCAGCCGGTGCCGGTTCGCGACCGTCACGATGCGGCGCCGCGCGAGGTCGCGCAGCGCGATGCGCGATTTCGCGGCGAGCGGATCGCCGGCTGGCAGCACGGCGACGCACGGCGTCTGCGCGATCCAGTGCACGTCGAGCCCGGCATGCGCCATCGGCAGCGTGACGACGCCGACATCGGCCGTGCCGGCCAGCACCTCGTGCACGACATGCTCGGCCGACTCGCTGCGCAACTGGTAGTGCGGCGCATGCGCGTCGTCGGGCAGCGCGGCGAGCGCGGCCGGCACGAGCGTGGCCGCGAGCGACGGCGTGGCCGCGATGCGCACGGGTTCGGCGGTTTCGTCGCCGAGCGCGCGGGCCCGCGCCTCGATCGCGCGCAAGCCGACCAGCGAGCGTTCGACTTCCTCGTACAGCAGGAACGCGCGCCGCGTCGGCGTGACGCGCGGGCCGTGCCGGTCGAACAGCGCGTAGCCGAGATCGGCTTCGAGTTCCTGGATCTGCCGCGTGACGGCCGGCTGCGAGCGACCGAGCAGTTCGCCCGCGCCGGTGACGCTGCCGGCCGACATGACCGCGGAAAAGGCTTCGAGTTGATGCAACTCCATGACGCGTTCCGATGATGCGATTTTCGCATTGTAGGAGCGTGATCATGCACGATTCATATAATGATTTTTGCTATCGACAGCGGGAAAACTGCGAAGCAGGCGAGCGTCGCGGCGGCCGGCCATGCGCGCATGCGCGCCGGCTGCGCGGGGTGACGAGAACGAAACGCCAATCGAATCAATGCGATGCGATGCATGCCGGCATGTCGATCGAGGCAGCGGGCGGCCAAGATCGATCATGAGCGTCATCCGCTTCGCGCCGCAGGCGATATCGATATGCGCAAAACTTCGTTGGATCGTCCCGAACCCGATGGTTACATGCCCTCACTCTTTTCGATTGACGGAAGCTGGGGGACGCATGAACGTTTCGGGGAACGACGCACGCGGCGCATGGCGGCGCGTGCTGGGCACGGTGGCGGCGCTCGCTGCCGCATGGGGCTTGTCGACGGGCGGCGCGCTCGCGGCCGGCGTGTCGGGCGAGCCGGTGGTGATCGGCGTGAGCGGGCCGCTCACGGGCCAGGACGCGCAATACGGCGAGCAGTGGAAGCGCGGCTTCGATCTGGCGCTCGACGAGATCAACGGCAGCGGCGGCATTCACGGCCGGCCGCTCGCGATCGACTTCCAGGACAGCCGCAGCGACCCGCGCCAGGCGGTGGCGATCGCGCAGAAGTTCGTCGCCGATCCGCGCATCGCGATCGAGCTCGGCGACTTCTCGAGCGCGACGTCGATGGCCGCGTCGCCGATCTACCAGCGCGGGCAACTGATCCAGTTCGGCTTCACGAATTCGCATCCGGATTTCACGAAGGGCGGCGACTATCTGTGGAGCACCGCGCTGAGCCAGGCGGAGGAACAGCCGCTGCTCGCGCGCTATGCGGTGAAGGAACTCGGCTTCAAGCGGATCGCGGTGCTGTACCTGAACACGGACTGGGGCCGCACCAGCAAGGACATCTTCGCGAAGGCGGTGACGGGGCTTGGCGCGCAGGTCGTCGCGGCCGAAGGCTACCAGCCGGCGGAGAAGGATTTCCGCTCGACACTCGTGCGCATCGGCGAATCGAAGCCCGATTCGATCGTGCTGATTTCGTACTACGCGGACGGCGCGCAGATCGTGCGCCAGGCGCGCACGTCCGGCGTCACGCTGCCGATCGCGGCGGTGGGCTCCGTGTATTCGCCGAAGTTCCTCGAACTGGGCGGCACGGCTGTCGACGGTGTCTATACGGAATCGAACTTCTTCCCGGCCGAACCGCGCCCCGAGGTGCAGGCGTTCGTGCAGCGCTATCGCGCGAAATTCCACGCCGATCCCGATTCATTCGTCGCGCGCGCGTACGACGCGCTGATCCTGTCGGCCGAAGTGCTGCGCCGCTACGGCACGACGCGCCAGGCCGCGCACGACGGCTTCGCGAAGATCAGCGACGTGCCGAGCGTGATCTTCGGCAAGGTGCGCTTCGATCCGCAGACGCGCCGCGTCGCGGGCGCGCGCACCGTGTATCTGGTCGTGAAGCACGGGCAGTGGGCGCTGTGGGACGGCGCGAAGCCGCAGCTCGCGGCGCGCTGACCCCGACATGAACCGCCTGCACCTGACGGACGCATCGTAATGGCTTCCTGGCTCGACTACACGCTCAACGGCCTCATCGTCGGCAACATCTACGCGCTGCTCGCGGTCGGGCTCGCGCTGATCTTCGGCGTGTCGCACCTGATCAACTTCGCGCACGGTTCGGTGTACATGGTCGGCGCGTTCATCGGCTGGCTGTGCCTGACGCGCTTCGGACTGCCGCTGCCGGTCGCGCTCGCGGCGGTCGTCGTCGGTTGCGGCGCGCTCGGCATCGCGATCGAACGGATCGGGCTGCGGCCGCTGCGCCATGCCGCGCGCATCGCGCCGCTGCTCGCGACGATCGGCATCAGCTTCATCCTCGACCAGCTCGCGCAGCTTGCGTTCGGCGCGGACCCGCGCGCGGTTCCGACGCCGCTGCCCGACTGGCACGTGCGGATCGCCGGCGCGACGCTCGGCTCGCTCGACCTGCTGATCGCGGGCATCGGCATCGCGGCGGCCGCGCTGCTGTACGGCTTCCTGCGCTTCACGCGGCTCGGCTGGGCCGTGCGCGCGACCGCGCAGGATCGCGACGCCGCGTTGCAGATGGGCGTCGACGTCGATCGCGTGAACCAGACCGTGTTCGCGATCGCGTGCGCGCTCGGCGGCGTGAGCGGGCTGCTGGTCGGCATGTACTACAACAGCATCGATCCGGCGATGGGCTTCCAGGCGACGCTGAAGGGCGTCGTCGCGCTGCTGATCGGCGGGCTCGGCAACGTGCCGGGCGCGATCGCGGGCAGCCTGCTGCTCGGTCTCGTCGAAAGCTACGGCGTCGCGCTGTTCGGCACCAGCTATCGCGACCTGTTCGCGTTCGGACTGCTGATCGTGTTCCTCGTGTGGCGGCCGAACGGCTTGTTCAGCGCGAACCGCGCGCTGCCGCCCGAGCCGATGACGGGCACCTTCCTCGCCGCCGCGAAAGCAGTGCGCGTGCCGCGGCCGGTGCTCGTCGCGCTGATCGCGGCGGCGGCCGTGCTGCCGTGGCTCGGTGCATCGCCTTATGTGCTGCAGACGCTGACCAACGAGTGGCTGTACGGGCTGCTTGCGCTGAGCCTCACGCTCGTCGCGGGCACGGTCGGGCAGATCTCGCTCGGCCATGCGGCGCTGCTCGTGATCGGCGCGTATGCGTCGGCGCTGCTGTCGTCGGATCTCGGCTGGTCGCCGGCCGTGACGATTCCGTGCGCGGGCGCGATCACGGCCGTGCTCGGCACGTTGCTCGTCTATCCGGCGTTCCGGCTGCGCGGGCACTACGTGTCGATCGCGACGCTCGGCATCGGCGAAGTGGTGAGCCTCGTTATCCTGAACTGGGACGGCCTGACGCGCGGCCCGCTCGGCATCACCGGCATCGCGCCGCTGCCGTGGGCGACGACCGCGCGCGCCGCGTACTGGTTCACGTTCGCGGTGCTCGTCGTGTTCGCGCTCGTGCAGGTGAGGCTGCTGCGCTCGCATCTGGGCCGCACGCTGCGCGCGGTGCGCGAGGACGACGTCGCCGCGCGGGCGCACGGCATCGCGCCGAACCGCTACAAGGCGATCGCGTTCGCGGTCGGCGGCGTCGCGGCGGGCGTGAGCGGTGGGATCGCCGCGCATCTGTACAGCTACATCAATCACCAGACCTTCGATTCGCAGGTGTCGATCCTCGCGCTGACGATGGTGATCCTCGGCGGGCTCGGCAACGTGCTCGGCGGCATCGTCGGCGCGATCGCGCTGATCGGGCTGCCCGAGCTGTTCCGCTGGGCGGCCGACTACCGGATGCTGATCTACGGCCTCGTGCTGCTGCTGCTCGTCCGGTTCCGGCCGCAGGGCCTGCTCGGCACGGTGTGAGGAGGAATGCGATGACGACCACTCGACCCCTGCTCGACGTGCGGGGTTTGACGCGCCGCTTCGACGGCGTGACCGCGCTCGACGGCGCGAACCTGACGCTGGCGGACGGCGAACTGCTGAGCGTGATCGGCCCGAACGGCGCGGGCAAGTCGACGCTGTTCAACCTGATCGCGGGCGCCGACCGGCCCGACGCCGGCCGCGTGACGTTCGACGGCCGCGACATCACGGGCACCGCGCCCGAGCGGCTCGCGGCGCTCGGCATCGCGCGCACGTTTCAGCACGGCCGCGTGTTCGGCAACCTGAGCGTGCTCGACAACGTGCTGATCGGCGCGCACGCGCGGCTGCGTGCGGCGCGGCCCGGCTGGCCGGCGCTCGGCGCGGCCGCCGAAGTGCTGCGCGCGCTGGTGCGGCCCGCGTCGGTGCGGCGCGAGGAAGCGGCATTGCGTGAAGAGGCGCGCGCAATCGTCGCCGGGTTCGGCGAACGGCTCACGCCGCGCATCGATCATCCGGCGCACAGCCTGTCGTATGCGAACCGGCGGCGCGTGGAGATCGGCCGCGCGCTCGCGCTGCATCCGCGCCTGCTGCTGCTCGACGAGCCGACGGCCGGGATGAACGAGACGGAGACGGCCGAGGTGCTTCAGCTGATCCAGTCGCTGAAAGCGCGCGGGCTGACGATCCTGCTGATCGAGCACAAGCTCGAACTCGTGATGCGCGTGTCGGACCGCGTGATGGTGCTCGACAACGGCGTGAAGATCGCCGAAGGCGCGCCGCGCGACGTGCGGCACGATCCGCGCGTGATCGAAGCCTATCTCGGCCGCCGCCACGCTGGCGGCACACCGGCCGAGCGCACCGCGCAGGCGGCCGCATGACCGTGCAATCTTCCGTGCCTGATACGACCATGACCGACGCGCTGCTGAAACTCGAACATCTCGACACGTTCTACGGACCGGTGCAGGTGCATTTCGACGTGAATTTCGAAGTCGGCCGCGGGCAGATCGTCAGCCTGCTCGGCGGCAACGCGAGCGGCAAGTCGACGACGATGAAGCTGATTCTCGGACTGATGCGCCCGCGCCGCGGCGTCGTGCGTTTCGACGGCGACGACGTGACGGCGCTCGCGACGCCGCAGCGCGTGCGGCGCGGGATCGCGGCCGTGCCCGAGGCGCGGCGGCTGTTCGGCGACATGAGCGTGCGCGAGAACCTGCTGATGGGCGCATACACGCGTGGCGATCGTGCGGCGGTGGCCGACGACTACGAGCGTGTGCTCGATCTGTTTCCGCGTGTGCGTGAACGATTGACGCAACGCGCGGGCACGCTGTCGGGCGGCGAGCAGCAGATGCTCGCGATGGCGCGCGCGTTGATGGCGCGGCCGAAACTGATCTGCATGGACGAGCCGACGATGGGGCTGTCGCCGCTCTACGTCGACAAGGTGCTGGAGCTGATCGACGCGATCAACAAGCAAGGCGTGACGGTGTTCATGGTCGAGCAGAACGCGAGCCTCGCGCTTGAGATCGCGCACTACGGGTATGTGCTGCAGACGGGGCGCGTCGTGCTGGAAGGGCCCGCGAAAACGCTGCTCGACGACGAACGCGTGCGCGATGCGTATCTCGGTGGGGAGGCGGTGGCGGCGTAGGCGGTGCAAGCAGGTGCTGCCAGCCGTCGTCAAATGTGGAGTAGATTGGCGTTCTGTCGCGATCGACACCACGGAGAGCACCGCGCCATGTTGACCTATTCCATCCAGAAAGTCGGCTACGATTTCAATCAGCTCGATCAGCAGGGCGCGACCGACTACGCGTCGTTCGTTCATGCGATCGATGCGTTCCCTTGGGCGGCCCAGCACGTCGAATGGAACGAGACGCAGGACGGCCCGCTGCCGGCGCTCGTGCTGCAGCATGCCGACGATCAGCGTGAGCTGTGGGTGACTGCGTTGACGGATGCGCATTCGAACGGCTTCCAGCTGAATGCGGTGTCCATGCGGATGAAGAAGGGGCTCTTCGGCATCGGCAAGGGCAAGCTGGAGCAGCACGTCGACACGATCGACGTGAGAACGCGCGTCGACGTCGATGCGTTGTGCCGGTTGTTCTGCGACCGCCAGTATGACGAGCTGGATCAACGGGTTGCGCGACACGCGCAACGCCACGCCGACGACGATCGGGGCAGCGACGACTGAACGCGCGCCACCCGGTGGCGTTCGATCGGGCGTGCCTGCGCTGGATTCGCGGTTGCCTAAGCGTCGCTTGCGGCGGGCGTCGTCGCCGCGCGCGGAAACGTCAGCACCACCGCGAACCCGCCCGCATCGGGAAACGCGAACCCGACGCGCCCGCCGTGCGCCTTCATCACTTCCTGCACGATCGCGAGCCCGAGCCCGGACCCCGTACGTCGCTCGCTGCCGTCCGGCGCGATCCGCACGAACGGCTGCAACGCCGCGTCCCAATGCTCGCGCGGTATCCCGCGCCCGTTGTCGGTGACGGTCAGCGTCACCGCTTGATCCGCGTTGCCCATGGTCGCAACCGCCACGACGATGTCGTCCGCATGGCCGTGCAGCAGCGCGTTGTGCAGCACGTTCGACAGCGCTTCCTGCAGACTGATCGCATCGCCGTCGATCCATGCGTGCGGCGCGTCGCTCGCGAACGCGACGGCCACGTCGCGCTCGCCGGCGAGCGGAATCGTGCGGCCCAGGACCTCTTTCGCGAGCGCGACGAGTTCGACCGGTTGCAGCGGCACGGCCTCGGTGCGATGAATCACCATCGCATGATTGAGCAACTGGCCGGTGAGCCGGCCGACGTCCGACGAGGTCGCGCGTAGCGCATCGAGCCGCGCCGCGTGACGCGCGGGATCGGATTCGCCGTCGAGCAGCTCGATCTGCGCATCGAGTCGCGCGAGCGGCGTGCGCATCTGGTGCGCGGCGTCGGCGATGAAGCGCTGCATCGCGTTGATCCGCTCGGCGAGGCGGTGCATCAGGCCATTGATCGAGCCGATGATCGCGTCGATTTCGCTCGGCGTATCGACGGCCACCGGCCGCAGGTCGGCCGGGTCGCGCGCGGCGATGATCGTGCCGATCTGCGCGAGCGGGCGCAGCCCGCGCCGGATCGCGAGGCCGCTCGCGCCGATCGCGAGCACGCTCATCAACAGGATCAGCGTCCACACCTTGATGCTCATGTCGTTCGTCAGCTGCTGACGCGCGTTGGTTGTCTGCGCAACCGTCACGCGCGCCCAGCCCGGCGTGCTTTCCTCGGGCATGTAGCGCGCGATCGTCGCGGTGCGCACCCGGTGCCCCTGGTAGACGGCATTCGCGAACGCGGGCCCCTGTTTCGCGGCGGCGAGCGTCGCGAGGCTCGCGAGATCGTGATAGCCGGCCACGACCACGCCGCGCGAATCGACCACCTTGTAGTAGACGAGGTCGTAGCGCGACAGCGTCGACAACGCAGCCACCGGCGGATTCAGCGCGAGCACGCCGCCTTGCACGTAGAGGTTTTCCGCGACCTGGATCGACGCGCCGGCGAGCAGCTGATCGTATGCGCGTTCGGCCGCGACGCCCGCGTAGTAGCGCGCGATCGCGGCCAGCGCGAGCGCGCCGGTCGCGACGACGAGCGCGACGAACAGCAGCGTGCGCCCGAACAGCGTCTTCGGGAACCAGTCAATGCGCGGCAATCTGATACCCCATCCCGCGCGCGGTGCGGATCTCGACCGAGCTGCCCTGCAGCTTCCGGCGCACGCGCGTCACGTATTGCTCGACCGCGTTCGCGGTCGGCTCGTTGCCGAAGCTGAACAATTGATTCAGCAGTTCTTCCTTCGAGAAGATGCGCTGCGGACGGCTCGCGAGGATTTCGAGCAGCGCGAATTCCTGGCGCGACAGCGACAGCGGCTGCCCGTCGAGTTCCGCGAGGCGGCTGCTGCGGTCGATCACGAGGCCGCCGAGCGTCAGCACGTCGTTCGCGTGGCCGCTGTTGCGGCGCAGGAGCGCCTGCACGCGTGCGTCGAGTTCGCGGTAGTCGAACGGCTTCACGAGGTAGTCGTCGGCGCCGAGGCCGAGGCCGCTCACGCGGTCGTCGATCGCCGAGCGCGCGGTGACGAGCAGCACGGGTGTCGTGCTGCCGGACGCGCGCAGGTTGCGCAGTACCGTGAAGCCGTCCATGCCGGGCAGGTTCGCATCGAGCACGACGAGATCGAAGCGCTCGACGCGCAGCAGCCCGTTCGCGGTCGCGCCGTCGGTTTCGAGATCGACGGCGTGGCCGAGCCGCGCCAGGCGGCTGCGGATCGCCGCGCCGATTTCGGCATCGTCTTCCACGACGAGAATGCGCATGGTGCCGTTCGCAGGTAGGTGAGTTAGGGGTTTTCCCGGGGCCGGGATGTCAGCATTTTCTCAGACTCGGCCGATAACCTGTGTCGAGCCGGAAGCGGGATGCAAGGACGGCATTAATACCAGAAATATTCATGGAGACGGCAACATGCAGCATGTCACGGGCACGACGAACGCGCGCCGCGGCGCCACGCCGGCTTGCGCGTGGCCGCCGGCCGTCCGCCGCACGGCGGCGCGCGCATGACCACGCTGCCGCGCCGCCGCGCGTTGATCGCGGCCGGCCTCGGCGTGCTGGGCGTGCTCGGGGCGCCGGCGCTCGTGCGCGCGAAGCCGCGCACGGTGCGGATCTCGAAAGGCTATGGCGTGCTGTACCTGCCCCTGCTCGTGATGGAGAAGCAGCGGCTGTTCGAGCGGCATGCGGCGCGCCGCGGCGTGCGCGACGTCGCGGTCGAATGGGTGCTGCTCGACGGCGGCAATTCCGTCAACGACGCGATGATGGCCGGCACGCTCGATTTCGCGGCCGCCGGCGCGCCGGGTTTCATCGAGCTGTGGGCGCGGGCGCGCGGCATACCGAACGTCGAGGTGATCGGCATCAGCGGGCTGTCGACCACGTCGCTGTCGCTGAACGCGAATCGCGCGGGCCTCGTGTCGCTGCGCGACTTCACGCCGTCCGACCGGATCGCGGTGCCGGGCATCCGCACGTCGCTGTCGGCGGTCGTGCTGCAGATGGTCGCGAGCCGGCAGCTCGGCCCGACGCACTTCGCGCAGCTCGATTCGATCACAGTGAACCTGCCGCATCCGCAGGCGATGCAGGCGCTGATCCGGCGCGAGAGCGGTGTGACCGCGCACTTCACGTCGCCGCCGTTCTCGACGCTCGAATTGCGGCAGCCGGGCATCCATCGCGTGGTGAACTCGGTCGACGTGCTCGGCCCGCTGACGCTCGACGTGGTGTTCGCACCGAAGCGGCTCGTCGATGCGGAGCCGGCGCTCGCCGCCGCGTTTCTCGGCGCGCTCGACGAAGCGAATCGCCTGATCGCGC
The DNA here is from genome assembly GCF_002223195.1 of Burkholderia sp. AU28863. Lineage (NCBI taxonomy): Bacteria > Pseudomonadati > Pseudomonadota > Betaproteobacteria > Burkholderiales > Burkholderiaceae > Burkholderia > Burkholderia sp. AU28863. The sequence continues at coordinate 235,714 of NZ_NKFE01000005.1, forward strand.
AGGACCCGCGCGCGGCGGCCGCGCTCTATGCGGCGTCGTCGGGCGTCGGCGTGTCGCACGACGACGTGATGCGGATGCTCGCCGCGCCCGACACGCGTTTCTCGGTGCGGCCGAACCAGCTGATGGACTACGTCGAATTCCTGTCCCTCGCCGGCACGATCAAGGCGAAGCCGCGCACGTGGCACGAGATGTTCGCGCCGATGCTCGACGACTACCGGTCGGGTTGAGCCGCCCGGTCGCGATCCGATGCCATTCATCGAACCACCTGACGCCTGCGCGTTCGTCAAGCGCGGCGCCGATTCAACCGATTCAACCGATACGCAACCGATTCACCCAAGGAGCCTGAAGTGAACGCTACCGACACCCTGGACCCTGCGTCCGCCGAAGAACAGCGCATCATGTCGAAGATGGCGCGGCGCCTGCTGCCCATTCTCGTCGTGATGTTCCTGATCGCGTTCATCGACCGGCAGAACGTCGGTTTCGCGAAACTGCAGATGGTCCACAGCCTCGGGATGACGGAAGCTGCGTTCGGGCTCGCGTCGTCGCTGTTCTTCATCGGCTACCTGCTGTTCGAGGTGCCGAGCACGCTCGCGCTGCATCGTTACGGCGCCCGCGTGTGGCTCGCGCGGATCATGCTGACGTGGGGGCTCATCACGGTGCTGATGGGCTTCACGACGTCGATGCCCGCGTTCTGCTCGCTGCGCTTCCTGCTCGGCATCGCCGAGGCCGGCTTCTATCCGGGCGTGATCTATTACCTGACGCTGTGGTTTCCGCAGAGCTACCGCGCGAAGGTGCTCGGCATCTTCACGCTCGGCAGCGCGCTCGCGAACATGCTCGGCTCGCTGGTCGGCGGCCTGCTGCTGAGCCTGAACGGCGTGTGGGGGCTCGCGGGCTGGCAGTGGGTGTTCGTCGCGACGGGCATTCCGGCCGTGGTCGTCGCGATCGTCGTGTTTCGCGTGCTGCCTGCATCGTTCCGCGAAGCGCCGTTCCTCGACGAGCGCGAGAAGCAGATCGTCGCGGCCGCGCTGGAGCGCGAGAAGCCGGCGCAGGCCGAGCATGGTCAGCCTTGGAAGGCGCTGCTCGATCCGCGCGTGATGCTGTTCGCGGCCACCTACATGCTGATGTCGACGTCGCTGTACGGCGTCACGTACTGGCTGCCGACGCTCGTGAAATCGTTCGGCGTGTCGAGCACGACGAACGGCTTCCTGAGCATGCTGCCGTGGGCGCTTGCGGTGGTGCTGCTGGTATGGCTGCCGGCGAAGCTGCGCCGCGCGAAGAGCATCCTGCGTACGATCGCGATCGTCGCGGCGCTCGGCGCGCTCGGCTTCCTGCTGAGCCTCGTGCTGCCGTCGACGCCGCTGCGCTTCATCGCGCTCGTGCTGGGCGGCGCGTGCATCCCGCTGCTGTATCCGTGCTTCTGGTCGATGCCGCCGCGTTATTTCACCGGTGCGCGGGCGGCCGCGAGCGTCGCGGCGATCAACTCGATCGGCAACCTCGGCGGCTTCTTCAGCCAGAACCTGATGCCGTTCGCGGGCAAGGTGACGGGCACCGCGTTCGGGCCGATGATCGTGCCGATCGTGTGCCTCGCGCTGCTCGGCGTCGGCGCGCTGGTCGCGTGGACGCGCTCGGAGCGGGGAATGGTCGCGGCGCGGGCGTGATGGCGTGCGGCGCTATCGCAGCGTCGGCCGGTTTCGGATGATCCTGAAATCGGGCGCCGCGTGCGGGTTCGGCGGCAAGTAATCGAGCGCGCTACCATGCGGTGTACATGCGACGAATGGAGCCGGCAATGAAGAAAGTGACGACGATGAACATGTCCTGCGATGGCGTTGCGCACCCCGCGCAGCGCGAGTTTGTCGCACGCGGGTTGGCATCGCGTGACGAGGCACGGCTGACCGGCGAATACATCGATGCGGCAAACGTCCGCGCGAAACTCGGGCGCATGCTCAAAGCGGCGCGTTCGACGAAGGCGGTCGACTAAGTCGTCGCCGTGCGGCGGCTTCCGCCGCCCTCCATCTAGCCCCGCGAACTCTCGTGCCCGCCATGCGCGAGCGCCACGGGCGCCGGCGCCCGCGGAATCTCGACCTCGACCGTCGTGCCTTCGCCGAGCGTCGTCGCGATCCGCAGCGTGCCGCCGACCAGATACGCACGCTCGCGCAACCCCACCAGCCCGAACGAAGCCGACTTGCGCGGCACCGCGGGATCGAAGCCCGCGCCGTCGTCGCGTATCGTCAGCACGATCGCTTCGCTGCCGTACACGAGCTCGACGTCCGCGTGCGACGCGGCCGCGTGCCGGGCGACATTCGCGAGCGCTTCCTGCGCGATGCGGAACACGGCGGTCGCATACGGCTCGTCGAGTTGCAGCTCGGGCGGCTCGACGTGCAGCGAACAGTCAATCCCGTGACGGTGCCGGAAATCCTCCACGAGCCATTGCATCGCCGCCGCGAAGCCGAGATCGTCGAGCATCAGCGGGCGCAGGTCCGACGCGATGCGGCGCGTCGCGGCCACCGCGCCGCGCGCGAGCCCATGCATCGCCGCGATCTTGCGTGCGAGCGACGCGTCGTCCTGCGGCACGCGATCGATCAGCCATTCGAGATCGTTCTTCAGCGCCGCGAGCGACTGCGCCAGTTCGTCGTGCAGCTCGCGCGCGATGCGGCGCTGCTCGGCTTCGCGCGCGCTGGCGCTGATCGCGGCGATCTCGCGCAGCTCCTCGCGCGACGCCTGCAACGCCCGCTCCGCGCGCACGCGCTCCTCGACTTCGCGCCGCAGGTCGCGGTTCGACGCGCTCAACTGCGCGGTGCGCGCGGCGACGCGCTGTTCGAGCCGTTCGTTCGCATCGTTCAACTGCGCGCTTTTCTGCACGACGAGCAGATGCTGGAAGCGTGCGCCGGCCAGCGCGCGCACCGTCTGCGCGTGCAGCCGGCCGTTCTCGAACAGCATCGCGAACAGCACGACGCCCGACGCGACGAGGCCGTACGCGCGCCCTGCGTAGAAGCCGAGATCGAAGCGCCCGTGGTTCAGCATCGACGACAGCGCAATGTCGAACAGCCACGCGACGAGCACCGTCATCACCCACAGGTCGAGCACGGAATGGCGGCGCCGCTGCCGCCACATCAGCATCAGCGCGACCAGGTTCAGCCCCCAGACGACCGTGATCGCCTTCGTCATCGTCGCGGTCATCCGGTTGCCGCTCATGATGCGCGGCAGCAGGTCGTGGCCGGCGGTCGCGAACAGCGCGAGCGCGGCCGTCGCGCCGATCGCGGCGGCGATACAGAGGCCGACGGGAATCGCCGCGCGGCGCGGCGGGGCCGGGGCCGGAGCCGGACGCCCGCGCGACGTCGCGCGCAGCAGCGCGTACGCGGCGACCGACAGCGGAAAGCCGCCATGCCAGAACAGGTACAGCCATGCGGTGGTCTGCTCGCCGGCGCCGAGCAGGCCGGTCGGCGCGAACAGGCCGGGGAAGGTCAGCATGTGCGTGCCTGCCATGAACGCCGTGAACAGATAGCCGCCCGCCAGCACGAGCAGCGGTTTCTCGCGCAGGATCGCGTACTGACCGAGCAGCAGGCCGGCCGTCACCATGTCGTTGACGACGATCGCCGACTGGTACACGGGAATGAACGCCCAGCCCGGCGCGAGCGGCATCGCCGCGAACGGCGCGAGCGCGGCGAAGATCACGGCCGATACGAGTACCGTCGCGAGCGCGAGCCGCCGTTCGCGCCGCCCCGGCGGCAGCGACGACATGAACAGGCGCGACGTATCCGGATCGTCGTTATCCGACGGCGGCGGCGCGGGCGGGAAGCGGAAGGCGGCCATCATGCGTCGTCGGCCCCGAGGTCGAGATCGTGGCGCACCGTGTAGCGGACCAGTGCGGCTTCGTGCGGCAGCCCCATCTTCTCGAGGATTCGCGTCTTGTACGTGCTGACCGTCTTCGCGCTCAACGCGAGTTCGGACGCGATCCGCGTGACGGTCTGACCGGCGACGATGCGGCGCATCACGTCGAACTCGCGCGCGGACAGTCGCTCGTGCGGCAGGGCGTGAGCCGGCGCGCGCAGCGTGTGCGCGAGGCTTTCCGCCGCGGACGGGCTCACGTAGACGCCGCCCGCCGCCACCTTGCCGACGGCCTCGACGAGCTCGGCGGTCGCACTGTCCTTCGTCAGGTAGCCGGTGGCGCCGGCCTTGAACGCGCGCGCCGCGTACTGCGCTTCCGCGTGCATCGTCAATACCAGCGTGCGCAGCGACGGCGCCCGGCGCTTGACCAGCCGGATCAGCTCGATGCCGGTCGGCGCGGGCATCGACAGGTCGAGCAGCAGCACGTCGGCGGCCGCGCGCTCGGCCAGCGCGAGCGTGCCCGCGCCGTCGCTCGCCTCGCCGACGATCTCGAAGCCGCCGGCCATCTCCAGAATGTGACGCAGTCCGTCCCGCATGACTGCGTGATCGTCAGCCAGAATTACCCTGATCATCTTCCAGCGGTCCTCTTCGGGATGACACCGCGGGTTGCCGTCGTCGCTGTCCGGTTGTCGCCGCGGCCGTTCTTCTGACCAATATATTCCGCCGAACCCGAAAACGGTACTCGTTCGCGAAATTTTCAGGAGCGTCGATCGCGGAATGCATACTGCAACGAAATAATTCATTGGAAAGCGCATCGTGCGCAGCCCGCGCGAATCAGGGTATTCCCGGATGATCGTTGCACCCGACGCGGGCCGGCGCGGCATCGGCGGGCCCGCTCCGCGAACCGTTCCGATTCGGGACTAAACTGGTGCCCGATGCCATCCGCGCGAACCGAGGAGCCCTGCAATGATCGACCTGGCCGATATCCTGCCGTCCGCCCTGCCTGCTGCGGTCGCCTGGGCCGAAGCGGAGGCGGCGCGCGGGCTCGCGCAGGGCGCGCCGCTGACGCCCGGGCAAGCCGACGATGCGCGCACGGTGGGCGTCGCGCAGCCGGACCGGATTCGCGTGCTGGCGGTCGAGCGCATGCCGTTTCCCGACACGCCGACGCTTGCCGCGATCGCCCGCGACACGGGGCTGCTGTCACCCGCGACGATCGGTCTCACGCTCGGTCATGCGGTGTACGTGCTGCGCGGGCAGGACACGCGCCGGCTGCTGACCCACGAGTTCCGTCATGTGCATCAATACGAGGCCGCCGGCTCGATCGGCGCGTTTCTTGCGCGCTACCTGCACGAGATCGCGACGGTCGGCTACCACGACGCGCCGCTCGAGGCCGACGCGCGGCAACACGAGTTCGATTGACACTGGCCTGCGACGCCGGCGCGAGCGTGCGCATGCCGCGATGAACGTATCCAAGGCCGCTGCCGGCCCGATGTTCGTGCACCGGGCCGCACCTTTCGGGAGTGTGCGATGAGCGACACGATCCACGCGTGGATCGGCGCGATCGGCGCGCATCCGCTGCTCGTGCTGGCGATCGTGTTCGTGGCCGCGTGCGCCGAGGCGATCGCGCTGATCGGCACGGTCGTGCCGGCCGGCGCCGTGATGTTCGCGGCCGGCGCGCTGATCGGCGCGGGCGCGCTCGACGCATGGGCGACGATCGGCGTCGCGGCCGTCGGCGCGGTGATCGGCGACGGGATCAGCTACGAACTCGGACGACGTTACCGCGGGATGATCCGTAGTGCGTGGGCGCGCTTCGGCTCTGCGAACGCCTACGCACGCGGCGAGGAATTCGTGCTGCGTCACGGCATGAAGAGCATCGTGCTCGCGCGCTTTCTCGCGCCGGTGCGTGCGGTGGTGCCGGTCGTCGTCGGCTGCGCGACACTGCCGCGCCGGTCGTTCTATCCGGTCAACGTGATCTCGGCGCTCGTGTGGGCGCCCGTGCACGTCGCGCCGGGCATCCTGTTCGGCGCGTCGGCCGCGCTGGCCGCGGCGATCAGCGTGCGGGTCGCCGCGATCCTGCTGGTCGTGGCCGCGCTGGTCGCGCTCGTGTGGATCGGCGTGCGCGTCGCGCTGCGGCGCGGCTGGCCGTTGTTGTGTCGTGCGCTCGCCGAAGCCGTGCACGCGTGCGTGCACCGCTGGCCGCGGTTCGGCGCGCGGCTGCACGACGGGATCGCGTACCTGCGCGGGTTGCCGGGCGCGGTGCCCGTGCTCGCGCTGTTGTTCATCGGCTGCGTGTGGCTGTTCGCGGGGATCGTGCAGGACGTCGTCGCGAACGATCCGCTGATGCATGCGGACATCGCGCTGTACGCGTTCCTGCAGCGCCTGCGCACGCCGCCCGCCGACGCCGCGATGAGCGCGTTCGCCGTGCTGCACGGACACGACACGGGGCTGATCGTCGCGGCCGCGTTTCTCGTCTGGTTGATGATCCATCGCTGCTGGCTGACGGCCGCATGGTGGCTCGCGACGATCGGCGTCGCCGTCGTGCTCGTGCCGGTGTTCGGTGCGGGCGCGCCCGGCGCGACGCCCGCGAGCCTGCCGCCCGGCGCGCTGCACGTGCCGCTGCCGGACGGCGACGCCGCCTTCGCGATCCTCGCGAGCAGCGGTCTTGGCTGGGTGCTGGCGCGCGACCGGCCCGCGCCGTGGCGCATTCCGGTCGTGACGGCGGTCGTGCTGTGGATCGTGCTCGGCGGCTTCGCGCGGCTGTACGTCGGCGATACCTGGTTGTCGGGTTTGCTGGGCGGGTGGAGCCTCGGTCTCGCATGGTTCGCGTTGCTCGCCGGCGCCTATGCATACTGGCGCGTGCGCGAGCATGTACAGCCGCGCGGCGCGCTCGTCGCGGTCGTCGTCGTGCTCGCGACGGCCGGCGTATGGACGGTGCCCGCGCAGTGGCAGCTCGATCGCGCGGCGCGTCCGCATGTCGGCGATGTGGTCGCGATGACCGTCGACCAGTGGCTGCGCGGCGGGTGGCAGCGCGTGCCGGCGCGGCGCACCGAGATCGGCGGCGACCGCGAGGAATATCTGCCGCTGCAATGGAGCGCGACGTCGGACACGCTCGACCGCCATCTCGCGCAGGCCGGCTGGCAGCGCGCGACGCCGTGGTCGCCGGCCACCGCGCTGCGCTGGCTGCTGCCGCAGGCGCCCGCCGATACGCTGCCCGTGCTGCCGCGCTATACGCATGGCGAGAGCACGCGGCGCGTGTTCGTCCGCGTCGATCCGGCCCACCCGGAAAGCCGCTTCGTGCTGCGGCTGTGGCGTTATCCGTACGTGTTGCAGGATGCGCTCGGCATGCGGCCGCTGTGGTATGGCGCGCTGTATCGCGAAACGCTGCGCCGGCCGGCGCGGCTGATGACGATCGTGCACACGACGACGATCGATGATGCGGCGGCGATCGCGCACGCGTTGGCGGTCGAGCCGGCGATCGCGCATCCGCCGGCGGGGATGACGGCCGCGCCGGATGAGATGCTGCTGGTGTGGATGGTTCAGCCGTGAGGGGCGTTCAGGTTTGCGGGCGAGCAGCGGGAAGACGGGAAAGATTGCCTGCTTCGATGACCGCTTGCAGTGCGAGGAGGGCCGCGGCGTGATTGTCGGGATCGCCGAGCGATTCAGCCGCGACGTTCAAATAGGCGGCTGAAAGCTCTGGGTCGGTGCGTAGTTCGACGACTTCCGCGTCGTGATGCGATACAGCGCCGTTGGATGGGTTCATGGTCGCTTCGTTGATGTATGGGTTGGGACAGGGCTAGCGAATGGGCTGGGATGTCGGCGTCACGCGCGGATCGGCGCACAAGCGCTCGCACCCTCCGTCGCATATCGGGACCAGCGTCACGGCAATCTGATTGAGCGAAAGGCGTCCGTCGTTGTCGACGTCCGGGTGCTTGATGGTCCTTGTATCTACCCAGATGTTCTGTTCACCGATGCCCAGCTGAATAAGGTAGGTTTTCAGTGCAGCGGCTCGCCGGTGAGCGAGGGCGGCCGGATCCCGTTCCCGGATGTAACCTCCTGCGTAGACGATTCCACGAATACCGACATTCGGCCAGTTGCGGGCCTCCAGAACCATTTCAGCGATCCGTATCCGTGCCTTGTTGGGGATGTCGGTGGAATTCAGCGGCAATGTATCCGCCATGTCCGTCGAAATCGTGCATGCGTATGCGAGCGGTGTTGCGACGAATATCGAAAGCGCGAACAGGTGCGCAAAGAGAATGGGGCGCATCACGCGAGTTCCTTATCCGTCGAAGCCGACGTAGCACGCAAGACTGTCCGCGTTGCGAATTGCTTTGTCGGGATTGGATTGTGCCCAGAAGGTCAAACCGATTGACACGCCATACATTTCGTCGGTGGAGTCGAACACATCCGCGAAGTGCGTGCATTCGTGAATGAGTGTGAGTAGTTGGCATCCTCGCCAGCGTTGCGCTGGCGGCGATGTGCAAAAACGCGAATAGATCGCGATGATACGCTTCTCGGAATCGGGCTTGCATACTGCGGCATCCGTGTGGCCGTTGTCCGGGAAGACGGTGCACGTGATGTTTCGTTGTTTCTGCTGATCCCACCTGATGACGTTCTCCGGTTTGAGCGATTGCATGACGTCCAACAGCTTCGGCATTCCGAGCCGCAGGGTATCGCGTGCGATGTCGTCGCTTCGGCCGAACCACTTCCGTGCGCGCGACTGCTCGGCGTCGTCCCATCGCGCCAGCCCGGCAACGCGATCCCGAATCAAAGGAATGGCCATGTCGCGAAGTCGGACGATCGATGACCGGAATGTTTTGTTCGACATGTTTTGGCATATCGGTGTCAGATCCAGTTCGATATCCCGGATCGAGTCCGCTGTCGTATTCGTGGCAACGGTGCCGACGGATTCCCATCCGTCGTCGTGCAGCGGATCCGTATTTCTATTGCACATTGGTTGGTTCCCCGATATATCTCGATGTCGATTACGTCGTGACCGGATGTCTCGACCCGGCATGTCAGACCTTTTTCGTCGGTCCGTCCCTCGACGAGCCGACCTGAAGAATCCGTGATTCGATAACGGATGTCGGCGAGCGGCCATCCGGAAAATCGATCGATCAACCGGATCCGCTCGTCGTGAACTGCCGGTGCGGGCGCTGCGGGGCACCGGTGGAAGGAACTCGATTCCGCGAGCGGCGCGTTTCCCGACGACTTTAGAAATATCCCGGGGTTGCGGCCTACAATGACGCGATTTTTCATGCATGGGCACGTTACCCGGTCACCGTCGACCACGACGTTTCGGCCGGTTTCTGACATGCCCTGTCCGGATCCGATAATTTCGAAGGTACCCTCGCAATTTCCGCATGTCGCTTTATCGCCGCTCAATGCGACACGTTTTCCTTTGTCGTAAATCGTCGAAGAAATTGCGATGACGAAGCCGCGTGTTGTCGTCGGATCGTTATCCCGGACAGCCGCCTTTCTCATTGGAGTTCCCCGCTTTGCTAGTGTTTGTTGTCGCATGTTCGACGCCGCCCCACGGTTGCCGAGAATTGACGGCAGCAAGCGCCGACCGACGCCGAACAAGGCAGATGGGAGAACCACTTCTACTTGGCCATTCCGCAGTTTTCTCCATCAATTTGGGGTGCTGATGATAAGGCAGGAAGGTCGCGAAATGCCGTATTATTGAGATGGAATGGCGGTAGATTGTTGCAGATTGTGAGAGTGGTCGGGGAGGCATGAATGGCGTGCGGTGGCGTGGACTCAGTCGGTTCAGATTGAGACGAAGTAGCGCTCGCGAATCGGCCAATGCAGACGTGTCTGCGTGGCCCGACCTACCCCTACGCAAACCGAGCGTGCGCAATGTATCTTGCGCCGAGCGTAGATAAAACGCCTGCAGATGAAACACATGACGGTGCACCGCACGTTGGAAAACAGCACTGCATGGCTGTCAGCATGGATCAGAATCGGCGGCAGGCCGTGCGGCCCGGCTTCGTCAACCCGTCGAGTTTCCGTCAGGCGTCCAAGCGCTGATACGGCGCACCGCCGGTCGCGTATCGCAGCGCAGCGATAACGCGACCCGCGATGAATCGCGGTACGATCGCTCGTTCGCCCGTCTGGCCCTGCCGACATCACCCTCACGAGAGAGCCCCCGCATGATCACGATTCGCCCGATGACCGACGACGATTTCGCGCGCTTCTGGCCGACCTACCGCGCCGTCGTCGCTGCTCAGGAAACCTATGCATTCGATCCCGAGCCGACCCGGGAAGCCGCACGCGCACAGTGGCTCGACGCGCCGCTCTGCACGTGGATCGCCGAAGAGGACGGCGTGGTGCTCGGCTCGTATTTCCTGAAGGCGAACGCGGCCGGGCCCGGCAAGCACGTGAGCAACTGCGGCTACATGGTGAGCGAGGTCGCGCGCGGACGCGGCGTCGCGCGCCTGATGTGCGAGCACTCGCAGCAGGTGGCGCGCGAGCGCGGTTTCCTCGCGATGCAGTTCAATTCGGTGGTCGCGACGAACGAGGTCGCGGTCGCGCTGTGGCAGAAGCTGGGATTCGAGATCGTCGGCCGGGTGCCGCGCGCATACCGTCACGCGCGGCTCGGCTTCGTCGACTGCTTCGTGATGTTCAAGTGGCTCGGCGACGCGGCGGCCGCCGAAGCCTGAGCGACCCGCTGCCGCGTCAGACGGCGAACGCGCCGTCGAACACGATCCGTTCGTCGAGCGCGAGCGTGCCGCGCGCGAAGATCAGGTCGAGATGGTGGCTGCCGTTTTCGCCGCCGCCGAGGCCGAGATGCAGGCCCGGATGGCGTTCCTCGAACCCCGCGTTGCGGCCGTACAGGCCGCGAATGCCGAGGTTCGTGCCGATGCCGAATTCCTCGATCCGCCGGTGATTCGCGTGCCGGTCGAGATAGGTCGTGAAATCGCGCCGGAAGCCCGCGTCGTCGGTGTCGAAATCGACGATCGTGCTGTGCTCGACATGCAGCGTCGCGAGCCGCTCGGCCACCTTGTACTTGATCGCGAACGGCACCGTGCCGAGAAACGTGCCGCTGAACACGACGGTGCCGTTCAGGTCGGTCACGTGCGTCGCGATCTCGCCGGGCACGACGTCGAGGTTGCCCATGCCGTCCACGCTCGTCCATTTCTGATCCGGTGCGAGCGAGCCCGTCAGCGTGTTGCCGGCTTCGTCGATGAAGCGGATCTGCGACGCGCGTGCGGCGGCCTCGATCAGCCGGCCGTTGCGCGCGGCGATGTCGTCGAGCGATTCGGCGAACGCCTCGTCGAGGTGCGGGCCGTAATCCTTGAATAAAACCGATTTGCTCCAGTGTTCGACGATCGCGGGGCGGATCGCGGCGAGAAATGGCGGCCCGCTCGGCGACGGCGTCGGCAGGCACGACGAGTCGTACAGCAGCACGAACAGGTCGGCGTCGTCGAGCGCGGCGGCGATGTCGGCGGGCGCAGTGCTTTCGAGGCAGAGGGTGGTCGCGTCGAGCGAATCGGGCAGGGCGGAAAAGGCGCGCAACGCTGTGTCGCGGTTGCGGGTGTCATAGCCGACCAGCAGTTTTCCCGATTCGCCGCGTGCCAGCTTGTCGCGCAGCGCCGGGTGAAAACCGAGCGCGCGGTGCAGGTTCAGCATGCGTATCTCCGGAAGCGGCGGAAGGGCCGAGGCCCCTCCGCGAGAACGGGTGGCCCGCTCAGACCGGCCAGAGCGCGGTGCCGAACGGCACCACCGCGTCCTCGACCATCATGTCGACGGCCTCGGGGTGCGTGTCTTCCTGCATCCAGTCAAGCAATTCGATTTTCTGGGTTTCCTGCATGTCAATTCTCCTGTGGTGAACATGAGTGATTCAACATGAAAGCGCGGCAAAAACATTGCCGCTCCTCGTTCGGAATTTTGTGAATGCCGGGCGAGTGGCGTCGATATTATTCTGATGAATTTACGAATGCAATGCGTCGCAATGTTTTTAGCCGAGACGTGCTAAACAAGGGAATCCCCAGCCCACATATTGGAAAACATGGGTAAAACGAGCGACAGATCGCACGTCATTTTTTTAGAAAAATGGAATGGTGGCGGCGAAATGAATTCGGTTATTTCTAATTTGAATTTAATTGAGCGGATTGATGCGATTTATGTCATTCACGAAAATCGTATGCACGACCGCCCGGTGCTCGAACCGGTGTGCCGATTTCACGCGTCGCTCGGTCGGTCCACCTCCGCACGTCATCCGAGCAGCGCCTTTCCGATCGCCTTCGTCGGTTCCGAGCGCAGCACCAGCGAAGTCGTGACCGCGCCGAAGCGCGCAATCGCGTCGATGAGGGTTTCGAGCTGGCCCGGGGTCGGCACCAGCACCTTCAGCAGAAAGCAGTCCTCGCCGGTCATGCGGTGGACCTCGACGACATGCGGCATCTCGGCAAACGTGCGCAGCGCCGGCTGGATGTGCTCGTGAGTGGTTTTGAGCCGGATGATGGCCATCATGCCCAGCCCCAGCGCCGCCGGATCGATCCGCGCGCCGTAACCGGCGATGATCCCGCGTTCTTCCAGCCGCTTGACGCGCTCCGACGTGGCGGGCTGCGACAGCCCGATGCGCCTGCCGACTTCCGACAGCGGCGTCCGCGCGTTGTCCTGCAGCGCTTCGAGGATCGCAAGATCTAGGCGATCCAGTGCTTCGTCCGGCATGACGGTCCTCCCGTACCGTTGATTCATCGGCATTTTGTCTCAATAACCGATGACTTGCCATTCCATGTCGACGGACGCGTAGTCACACTCTGGGCTTCAGTTGACGGAGGGAATGATGGATCGAGCGATCGTGATCGTGCCGGGTATCGGCAATTCGGGACCGGATCATTGGCAGAGCCACTGGGAGGCGGCGTTGCCTGGCGCCGCGCGCATCGCGCCGGCTTCATGGGACGCGCCCGACCTGGCCGACTGGATGGCCGCGCTGGACGAGGCCGTCGCGAACGCCGGGGCGCCGCCGCTCGTGGTGTGTCATTCGCTGGGCTGTCTGTTGTTCGCGCATTGGCATGCCGTGTCGGCGCGCGCGGTGCGCGGCGCGTTTCTCGTGGCCGTGCCCGACCCGGCAGGACCGTGCTTTCCGGTTGCCGCCGCGGCGTTCGCGAACCTGCCGAACGGCAGGTTCGGGCGCCTGCCGGTGCTGGCCATCGCGAGCGCGGACGATCCGTATGATCCGTCGGGGCGCGCGCTCGAATGGGCAACGGAACAGGGTGCGGCGCCGCTTCTGCTCGGCGCGCGCGGCCACCTGAACGCGGCGTCCGGGCTGGCCGGATGGCCCGAAGGGCGCGCGCTGCTGGCGGCGTTTGCGGCCGGACTCGGGCGGTAGCGCGTGCCAGCGCCGGCTGGCCTCCCGCGTTTTCCGGCCGTCGTGTCGGGGAGCGGGAACCGGGCGCGGCGGCCGTCGCGGTTGTGCCGCTGCCGCGCGTGCCGATTTCGTGGCGGCTCCAGTATGATCGAGCGACGGCGGCGCAAACCCCGGAACCGAACAACGAAGGAGACACCCCGATGCGTGCAGTGCCGCAACCGGAGCGTGCCGGCCGCTCGCGGCCGGACGCCGGCGCAACCGATCCCGGCCGCATGGCCGCGTGGCGGCTCGCGATCTGCCTGTCGCTCGGCAGCGCGATCGCGCTCGGCCTCGCGCGCTTTTCGTATGCGCTGCTGCTGCCGCCGATGAAGGCGGATCTCGGCTGGACGTTCGCGCAGGCCGGCGCGCTGAACACCGCGAACGCGGCCGGCTACCTGATCGGCGCGCTCGCATTCCCGCTGCTGTCGCGGCGCTGGCGCGCGGGCACGCTGCTCGCGGCCGGCTGCGCGCTGACCGCCGTGCTGATGGCCGCGGGCGGGCTCACGTCGGACATGCACGCGCTGCTCGCGCAGCGGCTGGCGACGGGAGGCGGCAGCGCGTTGATCTTTATCGGCGGCGGCGTGCTGGCCGCGCGGCTCGCTTCCGCGTCGCCGCGCGATGCGGGGCTGCTGCTCGGCCTTTACTACGGCGGCACCGGATGGGGCATCGTCGCGTCGTCGCTGCTCGTGCCGGCCACGCTCGTGTCACGCGTGCACGGCTGGCAGCCCGCATGGTTCGCACTCGCGACGGCGTGCGTGCTGTTCTCGGCGGTAGCCGTGTCGGCCGCGCGCCGCATCGAGCAGGCACATGCGGCACCCGCCGCGCGGGCCGACGGTGCGAAACAGGCGGCGACCGCGAGCCCGGCCCGCTTCGCACTCGCGCTGGCCGGCTATGCGCTGTTCGGCGTCGGCTATATCGGCTACATGACGTTCATCGTCGCGCTGCTGCGCGGCGCGGGGATGAGCGGCACGGTCGTCGCCGCGTTCTACGTGATGCTCGGCGTCGCGACCGTCGTGTCGGCGCGGCTGTGGTCGGGGCTGCTCGACCGGATGCGCGGCGGCCAGGCGCTCGCCGTGCTCAACGCGCTGCTCGGGGTCGCGACGCTGATGCCCGCACTGTTCGTGCACCCGGCTGCCGCATTCGCATCGGGCTTGCTGTTCGGCGCGACGTTCCTGTCGGCGGTCGCGTCGACGACGGCCTTCGTGCGGCACAACCTGCCGCCCGACGGCTGGGCGAAGGGGATCAGCGCATTCACGACGGTCTTCGCATTCGGGCAGATCGCGGGGCCGGTCGCGATCGGCTGGGTGTCGGACAGTGCGGGGCTCGCGCGCGGGCTCGTGTATTCGGCATTGACGCTGTTCGCGGGCGCGGCATTCGCGGCCGGGCAGCGCGCGCTGCGCACGTCCGCGTAGTCATGTGCCGATCACCGCATGCACGCGGTGCGCGACACGCGATGAAACGCGCGGCTGAAATAGATCAGGCTGTCGCCGTCGTTTCGCACGCGAATCGACGTCGCCTCGATGAACATCACCGAATGCGAGCCGACTTCCTTCATCTCGGCGATCGTGCCCTGCAGGCTCGCGAGCGCATCGCGCAGCACCGGCACGTCCTGTTCGCCGCGATCCCACACGGGCAACGCGAAGCGCTGTTCCATCGGCAGGTCGGTGAGCCCCGCGAAGTGTCGCGCGAGCAGCTCGTGCTCGGCTGGCAGCACGTTGATGCAGACCTGCCGGTTGCGCTCGAAGGTCGCATGCATCGCGCTCGACCGGTTCAGGCACACGAGCAGCGTCGGCGGCGCGTCGGTGACGGAGCACACGGCGCTCGCGGTGATCCCGCAGCGGCCGTGCGGCCCCGCGGTGGTGATCACGTTGACGGCCGCGCCGAGATGGGCCATCGCCTGGCGGAAGGCCTTTTGCGCGTCGGTCGGCTCGACGCGCGCCGGTCGCTGGATATCGGTCGTGGAAGACATGGGCGCTCCTGGTTGGACGAAAGCGGCGATCGCGGGCGCTGCCGATGCAGCATCGCTTGGCCGACGATGATCCAAGCGTACGCCGCGAAAATGCAGCCGACCATTCGCACGATTGACGATCGGGATGGCGTTCCTGCCAACGTGTCTAAAGGTTCTACCTAGATGCGCGCCATCGCGCGCGAAAAAAACCGTGATGGCGCGTTCGTGCGGCAGATGAAGGGGTTTGCAGCGGGTTTTCGGCTCGTTATGATGTGCCGCACACCCCAGCGAGCGGCGCTCGCGACACGCCGGCCAGCGGCGTTGCGCGCGGCACGTGCGATACCGATACCGACATTCAGCGAGACCCCCGCGATGACGTCACCCGCACCGATCGTATACATCGTCGACGACGACGGCGGCATGAGGACGTCGCTCGCGTGGTTGCTCGAATCGGTCGGCATCGCGTCCGAAGGGTTCGCGAACGCGGCCGACTTTCTCGCGCGCTTCGACGTGAACCTGCCCGCGTGCCTCGTGCTCGACGTGCGGATGCCGGAGAAAAGCGGCTTCGACGTGCAGGCCGAACTGAATGCGCGCGGCGCGACGCTGCCGGTGATCTTCGTCAGCGGACACGGCGACATTCCGATGTCGGTGCGCGCGCTGCAGAACGGCGCGATCGATTTCGTCGAGAAGCCGTACAACTCGCAGCAGATGCTCGAGCGCGTGCAGCGCGCGCTGCGGCTCGCGCAGCAGCGGCATGCGGTGAGCCAGCGCCACCGTGAGCTGCGCCAGCGGCTCGACGCGCTGACCGCGCGCGAGAAGGAAGTGCTGCGCGGCGTCGTGGACGGCAAGGGCAGCAAGCAGATCGCGTCGGATCTGTCGATCAGCGTGAAGACCGTCGACGTGCATCGCGCGAGCATCAAGGAGAAGCTCGGTGCGACGTCGATCGCCGCGCTCGTGCGCGACGTGATGGTCGTGTGGGGCGACGACGGGGCGTCGTCGCGATGAGGCGTTGCGCGTTCAGCGCATGTACAGTCCGCCGTTAATGTCCCAGCATGCACCGTTCGCGAAATGCGCGTCGCCCGAGGCGAGCAGCACGGCCGCGTCCGCGACGAAGCCGGCCGACCCGAGCTTGCCGCCCGGCAGGCTCGCGAGCACCTGACGCAGCTTTTCCGGCGCGACGCTTTCGTACACGATCGGCAGATCGAGCGGGCCCGGCGAGATCGCGTTGACGGTCACGCCGTGCGCGGCGAGATCGCGAGCGAACACCTTGGTCAGCGTCAGCGCGCCGCCCTTCGCGGCCGCATAGTGCGCGCCCGTCGCCGAGCCGCCGTTCTGCCCGGCGAGCGACGCGATGTTGACGATGCGGCCCGCGCCGCGCTGCGCGAAATACTGGCCGAACACCTGGCAGCCGAACAGCACGCTGCGCAGGTTCACGTCGATCACCTGATCGAACTGCTCGGCCGTGATCTCCATCGCCGGCACGACCTTCGATGCGCCCGCGTTGTTGACGAGTACGTCGATCGCGCCCCAGCGCGCGACGAGCGCATCGCGCGCGGCTTCGAAATCGCGTTTCGACGTGACGTCGAGCGGCAGCGCGATCGCGCGTTCGCCGCTCGGGTCGAGCTCGCGCGCATGCGCATGAACGGCGTCGGCGGCGATGTCGGCGAGCGCGACGCGATAGCCGGCCGCATGGAAGCGTTCGGCGATGACGGCGCCGAGCCCGCGCGCGGCGCCGGTGACGAGAACGACTCGGTCTGACATGGTGTGAAAGTTCCGTGGTTCGCGGGCGCACGCCTGTGGCGGCGGCGCCCGCGTCGTGGTTCATGCGGCCAACGCCGCTTCGAAGTGTGCCGCGATCGCGCAGACCCGTTCGTCCGCGCCCTTGCGTCCGACGATCTGCAAGCCGGCCTTCAACCGCGAACCGGCGAGCGGCAGCGGCAGGCTGAGGGCCGGATGGCCGCTCAGGTTGAACGGCCGGATCAGCGACGACATCGCGATCACCGAGACGCCGTCGCGTGCCTGCTGCAGCGTGATCGGCAACGCGGGCAGCGTCGGCAGCACCAGCACGTCCGCGTGTTCGAGCGCGGCATCGACCTGCGCGGTGAAGCGCGCACGCACGGCTTCGGCTTCCTTCAATGCCGCAGGCGCGGTCGTTGCGGCCGCACGCAATCGCGTATCGAGGTCGGCGCCGAGCTTGCCGGTCGCGACCAGATGGCCGAACGCGCGCGACGTTTCCGCGTTGATCACGGTGAGCCCGGCCGCGAACGCGGCCGGCATTTCATCGAGCACGACCGTATGCGAACGCAGGCCCGACGCGCGAACGGCCGCGTCGAGCGCAGCCGCGATCGCCGGATCGGCGTCGACGGCGAGTTGCGCGATCGTGCAGCCTGCCGCGGATGCTTCCGCTTGCGCGCGTTCGAAGCCCGGCGCGATCGCGGCCATCACCGCGACGAGCGTGCGGATCTCCCGTGCGAACGGCCCGACGCAATCGAGCGTGGTGTCCGCGGGCGCGACGCCGCGCCGCGACACGCGGCCGAACGTCGGTTTCAGCCCGGCCACGCCGCAGCACGCGGCCGGCCCGCGAATCGAGCCGCCGGTATCGGTGCCGAGCGCCGCGTCGACGGCGCCGAGTCCGACGAGCGACGCGGAACCGCTCGACGAGCCGCCCGGAATGCGCGTGGCGTCCTGCGGATTGACAGGTGTGCCCGTGTAGTCGTTGATGCCGGTCATGCCGAATGCGAGCTCGTGCATGTTCGCCTTGCCGGCGATCTGCCAGCCGGCGTCGAGCAGCAGGCGGACCACGTCCGCATGCTGCGCGGCAGGCGGCGCATCGGCGAGCGCGCGGCTCGCCGCGCGGGTCGGATGGCCCGCGATGTCGATCGTGTCCTTGATCGCGATCGTCGGGCCGGGGCCGCCTGGCGTGAAGGTGTCGATGAAGCCTGTCATGATCGGTATCGTGCGAAAGCAGCGGGAAACATCAGGACCGTGGCGCGGCGGCGAGCGGCCACGGGCCGTCGAGCACGCGTTCGGTGCGGAAATGGCGGATCAGCCAGGTGGCGCCGTTGGCGGCCGGTGCGAAATCGATCGTCAGCCGCGCGGCGATCAGCTCGGCCGAGCCGTCCGCGTAGCGCGACGCCTGCAGCATGATCCAGCGGCCGCGCGCGCTTGCATGGCCGGCGCCGATCTCGATCGACTCCGACGTCAGGAAGTGCAGGTTCGCCGAGAAATGCGGGTCGGGCGGCAGATAGCGGCCGAGCATCGTGACGATCGCGGCCGGGCCTTCGAGGCGGCCGAATTTCCGCGCGTACTGCGGGCCGATGCCTTCCCACACGGCGTCGGCCGTGAACAGCTCGGCCAGCGACGGGCCTTCGCCTGCCGCTTCGGGTACGTCGCACAGCGCCATGTAGCGCGCGATCGTCGCGCGCACCGCGCGCTCGGCGTCGAGCGCCGCGACGCGCCGTGCGAGCGCGTCGATCGCAGCGGGAGACAGATCGGTCATCGCGCGCCTCACGCCGCGGGCTTCGCGGCCGGCGGCACGGTCAGCGCGCGGCCGACACGTGCCTCGATCTTGCCGTAGCGCCACAGGTTGTATTCGCCGACGGGCGTCGTGCGGTACAGGTTGCACACGGCGACCGTCGTGTCGAAATCGGCGACGTCGGCCATGATGTAGAAGGTCCACGGCGCGCCGTCGGCCTGGCCGACCACGAGACGGTCGTCGTCCATCACGCCGAGCACGCGCACGCCGGGCATCGCTTCGACGGCCGCGAGCATCGCGCCGTACGCCTGCCACACTTCGCCGATCTTCTCGCGCGGCAGGTCGAAGAAATTCTGCGACACGCCGCAGCAGAACAGCACGCGCAGCGGCAGCGGATTCGAATCGGACATATCGGGTTCTCCAGAGGAATCGGTCGGGCGCATGAGCCGGCCGGCGACGGCGCGGCGGGTGCATGCGCGTTCAGCGAAAGTGTCGGGCGATGCCGGTTACAGATAGCCGGGAAACGGCGTGACGCCGGTGAAGACCGCGCCCGCGCCGTCGAAGTTGCCTTCGGCGAGGAACGCGTGCTGCGTGACGACCATCGCATCGCGCAGCAGCCGCTGCAGCGGATGCGACCGGTAGATCGCCGCCGTGCCGCCGAGGCGGTACGCGCGTTCGACGACGCTCGCGCCTTCGCGGGCGATCTGCGTGGCCGCGAGCCGCAGCAGGCTCACCTGGTCGGGCGTCACCGGGTTGCCGGCGAGGATCGATTGCCACACGGTGTCGGTCGCATCGTAGAAGAACGCGCGCGCCGAACGCAGTTGCGCTTCGGCCTTCGCGAGCTCGATGCGGAAATACGCGCGATCGGCGAGACGCGGTGCGCCGGTCGTCGTCTGGCGGCCGCCCGACATCCGGTTCACGACGTCGAGCGCCGCACGCGCGAGGCCGAGGTTGACGACGGCCAGCACCTGCGCCGCATACGCGACGGTCGGGTAACGGTACAGCGGCTCGTCGACGGTCGGTTCGCCGCCGCGCACGAAGGTCCACGCCTCGGGCACGAAGCGGTCGTTCACGCGCAGGTCGTGGCTGCCGGTGCCCTGCATGCCGACCACGCTCCAGTTCTCGACGATCTCGACGTCAGCGGCGCGGAACACGGCCGTGCGCGGCTTGTTCGGCGCGGCGTCCTGCGCGCCCGGCACGGCGATGCCGACGCCGAGCCAGTCGGCGCCCTTGCAGCCGCTCGCGAATTTCCATGTGCCGTTCACGCGCCAGCCGCCGGGTGCGGCCTGCGCGGGCTGCACCGGGAACAGGCCGCCCGCGAACACCTGGTCGGGGCCGCTCGCGTACAGCTCGGCCTGCGTGTCGAGCGGCAGCGCGGCGAGGTAGACGTTCGCGGAGCCGAAGCTCGCGACCCACGCGGCCGAGCCGTCGGCGGTCGCGATCCGTTCGATCATGTCGAGGAACGCGGTCGGCGCGAGCGCATCGCCGCCGAAGCGGCGCGGCGTGCCCGCGCGATAGATGCCGGCCTGCTTGAACAGCGCGATCACGTCGCGCGGCACGTGCGACAGCCGGTCGAATTCGTCGCGGCGCGCGGCGACGGTTTCGATCACCGCGTCGAGCGGCGACAACGGCGCGGCCGCGGGACTGGCCGCGCGCGGCGAGGTCGGCGCGGATTCGATGGCGAGGGCGGCTTGCGGCATGAAAGTCTCCTGGGGATGGGGCGATTCCGGTGTCGGTTGCGGGGGCAAGACTGTGCAGCCAGTCTAGAAACGCCGAAAACACGCAGCAATTGGTGCGTTGGGCCGCGCGACTGGTGACGCTCCGTGCCGGCCTAAAGAAATCTTCAGATGCGATCGGCGCGCGCCGGTGCTATGTTGGGTTTCCGGTCGCGCGATGCCGCGCGCCTTCCCCCGAATCCGATCATGAGTTTTCCCGACGAAGACGATTTCCACCGGCTGCTCGACGCGCTGACCACCTGCGTGCTGCTGCACGACGCGCGCACCCGGGCGATCGTATGGGCGAATCGCGCCGCGTGCATCGCGCTCGGCTTTTCCGTCGAGGAATTGCTGCCGCTGAAGGCGCCGGACATGACGCGCCCCGAGCCGAAGTACCGGCGCGAGATCGCGGTGAGCGCATGGGATCGCGCGCTCGTCGACGGCCCGCAGGTGTACGAATGGTGCTATCGCTCGCGTACGGGCGTCGACATGCTGTCCGAGGCCACCGCGACCTACGTGCCGCTGCGCGGGCGCGACGTCGTGATGGTGCAGTTCCGCGACATCAGCGCGGAAGAGGCGGTCCGCCAGCAGTTGCGCCGCTACGAGGCGCGGCTGCGCGAGTTCATGCAGGATCTCGACGAAGGCATCGCGGTCGTGACGCCGCACGGCGGCGTGCAGTTCATCAGCGAGTCGGGCCGCCGCGTGCTCGGGCTCGCGCCCGACGAGCCGCTCGGCGAGGTGCTCGATTATTGCTCCGCGGCCGATCGAGACCGGCTCGTCGCGCAGTTGCGCGACGCGCCGTCCGCGTGCCCGTCCGCGCCGCAGCGCTACCGGATCGTGCGGCGCGACGGCTCCGCCTGCTGGCTGCGCATCCTGTGCCGGCAGGTCGAGATCGAAGGCGATCTCGACGGGCTGCTCGTGCAGTTTCGCGACGTGAGCGACGAAGTCGCGATCGAGGACGCGCGGCGCGCCGAGGCGCGGATGCTCGAATACGCGGGCCGCTACAACGCGATGGGCGAGATGGCGACCGTGATCGCGCACGAACTGAGCCAGCCGCTCGCGGCCGTGCGCAATTTCATCGAAGGCGCGGTGCGGCGGCTGAACGGCAACGGCGCCGTCGACGACGCGATCTGGGGGCTGCGCAGCGCGGACCGGCAGGCCGAGCATGCGGCGCTGATCATCAAGAGCGTGCGCGAGTTCATCGTGAAGCGCGAGCCGGTCGTCGCGCGGGCCGACCTGCGCGACATCCTCGCGGACGTCGCGTACTTCATCGAGCTGCGCGCGAAGGAGGCCGGCGTGACGGTGGCGATCGTGCAGGCCGACGCGCCGCTGCCGATCCGCTGCGAGCGCGTGCTGATCGGGCAGGTGATCCTGAATCTCGCGTTCAATGCGATCGAGGCGTTCGCCGGTTGCGAGCGCGTGCCGCGCACGCTGACGCTCGGCACCGCGAACGTGGCCGGCCATGCGGAGTTGCATGCGATCGACAATGGGCCGGGCATCGAGGCCGGCGCGCACGACCGGCTGTTCGACGGTTTCTCGTCGTCGAAGGCGGGCGGCAACGGAATCGGGTTGTCGCTGTGCAAGAGCATCGTCACGCGCCACGGCGGGCGGATCGCCGCGAGCCCGGCCGCGGGCGGCGGGCTCGACTGCCGCGTGACGCTGCCGCTCGCCGACGGGTGAGCGCAACCGCTCGGGCGCAGTGCGGCGGGGCGGCGACGCGCGACGCATGGTCAGCGCCCCAGCGCCCGAGCGGTCTGGCCGCCGATGCCGAAGTCGGTGGTCGGAATGTCCTTGATGATCACGCGCGTCGCCTGCAGCGGCGCGTCGAGCACGTTCGCGCCCGCATCGGACAGCGCGGCGATCAGCGCGCGCTTCTGTGCGTCGGTGCGGCCGGCGATCAGGATCGCGACGATCACCGGCAGCGACGGCGGCGCGCCGTCCGCGGCGCTGCGGCCGCCGAGGCCGATATGCGTCGCGGGCAGCTCGGTGAGCAGCACGCGCACGGATTCGATCGGTGCGCCGATCGCGTCGACGGTCGCGTTGCTGAGCCTTGCGATCAGTTGGGCCTTGCGTGCGTCGTCGTGGCCGGCCGGCAGGAAAACTTCGAGTGTGGGCATGAGGGTCCGGAAAGGTGAAGGTGACCGGTTCACCTTTGCGCGGGAGACGGCGAACCGGCAGCCGCTCACAGGTGAAGGTGCCTGGTTCACCGTTGCGTTGGCGACGGTGAACCGGCCGCGGCTTACAGCAGGAAGCCGATCGCGCTGAGCGCTTCGGTCGAGTCGATCAGGCGCACGACCTTTTCGGCGATCCGCATCTCGCCTTCGGCATCGACGTGCAGCTTGTGCGTGACGTCGGCCGCGAACAGCGTCGCGACGCCGCGCTTGTACGCGACCACGACCTGCGCCGATTTCAGCTCGACGGTATCGGCGCTGCCGCTTTCCCGCGTGAAGCGCGACACGGTGCGCACCGTGCGCGCCGCGTCGGTGGCCGACGCCGAATAGCCGGACACCATCCGCTGCACGCGCTTCTCGCGCATGTCCCGGTCGTCGAACACGTAGTTCAGCGTCGCCGCGAAATCGGTCGCGTCGGGATCGATCGGCACCACGTAGTGGCCGGCCGGGTCCCACAGGTCGAGCCACGCACGGTAGTCGCGGCGGTCGAGCATCTCGGCTTCGCGCCACACGAATTCGACCGCGCGGGCGAAGGTTTGCTCGGAAAAGAGGGCGTTGCGGTCGTCCATCATTGCTGCTCCATCATGTTGCGCCATTGCCGGTAGGCTTCGCGCATGCCGGTCTCGTCGGTCGCATGCGCGGTCTTTTCGCCGTTCGCGGCGGTCGTCTCGCGGTTCAGCCCGCGATTCACGAGGATCGGCACGTCGGGCCCCGCCTGCGCGCCGCGCTGCACGCGCTCCCACGCTTCCGCATCGTCGGGGCTGCCGAAGCCGAACGGGCCCTGGAAGTGCTCGTGGATGCGCAGCCGCTCGCGGTTCGCTTCGTCGGGGCCGCCATCCATTGCGAGCGCGACGTGGCGGATCTCGGTTTCGTTCGCGGAAATCGGCCGCAGCACGCGGAAGAACGCCATCGACAGCGCGAGGTTCGGGAACAGGTTCAGGTTGAAGCCGACGCCCATCAGCGAGCGCACGATACGGCGCACCTGCTCGGGCGTGTGACGTTCGGCGAGTTTCGCCGCGAGCGGCGCGAAGCGTTCGGCCAGCGGTGCGCCGTCGTCGTCGTCGAGATCGATCAGTTCGGGCATCAGCACCGCGAGGCTGTGGCCGTTGCCGAGCGCGCGGCAGAACGCGTCCTCGCTCGTCATGAAGCTCGTGATCGCGGCGGCCGTCTCGTCGTCGATCGACTTCATCCACGACTTGTGCACGACCGGGAAGTGATAGAGGTCGGTGGTGTTCTCGAGCTGGATCTTCCAGTTGCCCTTGAACTTGAACTTGTGCTCGCCGTTCGCCTTGATCGGGTAGCCGGCGCCCTGTTTCATGAACAGGTCGATCCACGGCTTCGCGCCGCCGAGAAAATCCTCGAGCGGCTCGATCGCGTCGTTGAAGCTCGCGAACACGAGCCCCTGGTACACACCGACGCGCAGCTTCACGAGCGGCAGGTCGCCCTTGTCGCACACGCCTTCGTAGCCGTCGCCGTACGGCAGCGCGCGCAGCGTGCCGTCGAGCGCGTACGACCAGCTGTGATACGGGCACGTGAAGCCCTTCGCGTTGCCCTTGTGCGATTCGCACACGGTCGCGCCGCGATGGCGGCAGCGGTTTTGCAGCACGTTGATCTCGCCGGTCTTGTCGCGCACGACGATCACCGGCTGGCGGCCGATCGTCGTCGTGATGAAGTCGCCCGGGTTCGGCAGTTCGCTTTCGTGCGCGACCCAGATCCAGGTGCGGTAGAAGATGCGGTCGAGCTCGGCTTCGAACAGCGCGGGATCGTGATACATCGCGGGCGCGATGCGGTCGGGCTGCGCGAGACCCTGCAAGGCGCGGGTGTCGATCGTCTGGTAGGCAATGTCGCTCATCGTCGTCGTGGGGAAAGAGTCGCGAAAATCGGGCCGCGCCGTGCGCAGCGTCCGGAGACGAGTCTCGTCTTCTGTCGCATATCGGTCAAATTGATCTAAAATCGATAATCAAATAAATGCGGCAAATGATGGAGGTCACGATGACATCGGTCGATCATCTCGATCTGAACCTGTTGCGCGTATTCCAGGCGATCGTCGACGAACGCAGCCTGACGAAGGCCGGCGAGCGGCTCGCGCTGTCGCAGCCGGCCGTCAGCTATTCGCTCGGCCGGCTGCGCACGCTGTTCGACGATCCGCTGTTCGTGCGCACGCGTTCGGGCATGCAGCCGACGCCGGTCGCGCTCGAACTCGCGGGCATCGTCGGCAAGGCGCTCGACATGGTGCGCGTCGCGCTGCGCTATGCGGAGCGCTTCGATCCGGCCACCAGCACGCGCACGTTCCGGCTGTCCCTGTCGGATGCCGGCGAGATGGCGTACCTGCCGGCGATCTGCCAGGCGCTGCGCGAGCGCGCGCCGCGCGTGACGTTGAGCGTGCAGCCGCTGCCGGTGGAGGAGATCGAGGAGGCGCTGCGCGCAAGCCGGCTCGATTTCGCGATCGGCAACCTGCCGGAGCTGATGCCGCGTACGCGCCACCAGGTGCTGTTCGAGGAACCCTACGTGTGCATGACGGGGCGCCGGCGCGGGCTGCCGGCGGCGGCCGCGTTGAGCCTCGAGCAGTTCGTGCGCGCCGCGCACGTCAACGTGAAATCGGTCGAGCACAGCCACCACGCACTCGACGACGCGTTGCGCGCGCAGGGCGTGGGCCGCAACATCGCGCTCGAGGTGCCGCACTTCGTCGCGCTGCCGAGCGTGCTGTCGGTCACCGATCTGTATGCGACGCTGCCGAGGCGGCTCGCGCAGATCCTGAACCGCGACAACGCATTCCGCCTGTACGACCTGCCGGTCACGCTGCCGCCCGCGCCGGTGACGATGCACTGGCACGAGCATTTCCACGAGGACGAAGGCAACGCGTGGATGCGCGCGCTGCTCGCTGAAATCGTCGAGCGTTTCGACGAATGACGATCGGCGGTGTGCGGCAGGCAGCTCGCGCGTGATGCTACCGTCGTGGCTGAATGTCCATCGCCGGGGCGCCTTCCGTCAGTCAATCAGTGAATCCGTGCGGCAGCACGTCGGCGTGCTCGGCGCATCAGAGATCGAGCACGAGCACCGCCGAGCGCGCGCGCGACACGCAGCAGCAGATCACGGTGTTGCTCGCGCGCTCGGCCTTGCTCAGGCAGTGATCGCGATGATCGGGTTCGCCGTCGATGACGGGCACCATGCAGGTGCCGCATACGCCTTCGCCGCATGACGTATCGACTTCGACGCCGATCTTTGCAAGTGCGTCGACGATCGACGTACCGGGCGCGACGCGCACCGATTGGCCACTGCGTTGCAGGCGCACTTCGAAACCCTCTGCCGGTGCGGCGTCCGCGATGGTGACGGATGTGGACGGCTCCGCCGCGAAGCGTTCGAGATGAATCGCGTTTTCCGGGATTCGCCTGGCCGCGGCTGCGACAACGGCATCCATGAACGGCCCGGGGCCGCACGTATAGACATGCGCTTCCAGGTCGATCGACTCGATGCAGCGGCCGAGTTCGGCCGCGAGTGCATCGGGCTCGACGCCGTAATGGAACGTCACGTGCGATGCGAACGGTTCGGCGGACAGTTCGTCGACGAAGGCGGCATGGTCGCGGCTGCGCGCGAAATAGTGCAGTCGATAACGCGCGCCGCGCTGGCGCAGCGCATACGCCATCGACAGCAGCGGCGTGATGCCGATGCCGGCCGCAACCAGCACGTGCTCGCTCGCGTCATCGGCCAGACGAAACAGGTTGCGCGGCGTGCCGATCGACAATTCGGCGCCGACGCTCACGTCATCGTGCAGCGAACGCGAGCCGCCGCGCGACTGCGCTTCCTTTTTCACCGCGAACAGATAGCTGCCGCGCTCGTCGGGGTTGCCGCACAGCGAGTATTGCCGCGTGATGCCGGACGGCGCGGTGACGTCGATATGGGCGCCCGGTTCGTACGCGTCGAACGGCTGGCCGTCGACGCGCGAGACCCGGAAACAGCGGATGTCCTGCGCCGCGTCGATCAGCGCGTCGATCCGGACCTGGTGGCGGTTCGCTTGCATGGGGAAATTCCGTGGGGTAGAAGAACGCGGCGCGGCAGAGCCCCGCGCCGTCATGCAGTCGAGAATAGGGACGGGCGTTGCATAAATCAAATCGATTAAAAAGTGATGGTGGAATAAGTGAGATGGATGATGGTGGGCGTGCCGATCGTCGCCGGTCAGCGGGGCGGCAATCGCGCGGCCGGTGCGCCGACCACGCAATTGGTGAACCGCGCGACTTCAGCGAGCGGCAATGGCGTTGCCGGCGTCGACGGCCGCATCAGCCGAAGCCGATGCCGATGCATGACCGCGTTCACGCTCGAGGCTGCGGCGATAGTGGCGGCAGCCGACGGCGAGCAGCAGCGCGGCGAGCGTCGCCGCCGCGACGTTGACGATCGACATCGAATGACCGACCGCGGCCGGCGCGCCGAACACGCGATCGGTGAACAGCGCGACGACGGTCGTGCCGATCCCGAGCGCGATCAGGTTCGACACGAGCAGGAACAGCGCGGAGATCTGCGCACGCATCTGGTTCGGCGCGAGCGTCTGCATCGCGGCGGTCGACGTCGGCATCGGGAACGACGCGAAGAACATCGCGACGACCAGCATCGCGAGCGACGCCGGCAGGCTGTCGAGCTGCGTGAACAGCGTCGCGGGAATCGCCATGCAGGCGGCGCCGATCGCGCCGGCACGCATCGGCGCATCGCCGCGGCCGCGCCGCAGCAGCCAGTCGTTGAGCCAGCCGCCGCAGAACACGCCGGCCGTGTTCGCGACCAGCAGCACGATGCCGAGCGTGTAGCCGGCTTCGACGGCCGTCATCCCGAAGCGGCGGATATAGAACGCGGGCGTCCAGCTCAGCAGGCAGTACAGCGTCATCGCGTAGAACGAGAAGCCGAGGTAGTGGCACGCGAAGGTCGCGCGGTGCATGCCGACGAAGCGCAGCGAATCGCGCATCGACACGCGCCGCACGGCGCCCGAGCGATCCTGCGCGAGCCCCTTGCGCTGCGGGTCGCGCACGGTCGCGGCGAACAGCAGCGCGACGAGGATGCCCGGCAGCCCGACGATCAGGAACGTGACCTGCCACGCATGCACCTGCCCGACCACCGGCAGCGTGAACGCGCTCGCATGCTTGAGCAGCGCGATCACGTAGCCGCCGATCAGGAACGCGATGCCGCCGCCGATGAACGAGCCGAGCGAATACACGGCGATCGCGCGCCCGAGCTTCTCCTTCGGGAAGTAGTCGGCGAGCATCGAATACGCGCCGGGCGACAGCGCGGCCTCGCCGACGCCGACGCCCATCCGTGCGACGAACATCTGCACGAAGTGCTGGCTCATCCCGCACGCGGCGGTCGCGACGCTCCACAGCGCGATGCCGAGCGAGATGATGCGCGGGCGCGCATAGCGGTCGGCGAGATACGCGACGGGCAGGCCCATCACCGCATAAAACAGCGAAAACGCGAAGCCGTTCAGCAAGCTGAACTGCGTATCGGACAGGTGCAGGTCGCGTTTGATCGGTTCGATCATCAGCACGAGGACCTGGCGGTCGACGAACGAAAAGATGTACGCGAGCATGCAGATGACGACGACATACCATTCGTACGTATAGCGCTTGCTGTCGGCAGCGCGGGCCGTGGATGCGGACATGCGGGTTCTCCAGGAGCGGGCGGTGGAAAAGCGCGGCATCGGCCTCGCGGGCCGGGCGCCGTCGCGGGCGCGAAAGCGTGCGGATGACACGATCGGTGACGCAGCGTAGTCGGCCAAATTCGGCCGCCATAGCCGGAGTGACAGCCGCGCCACACGGACATCTACCGACCCGGATAAAGAAAACACCGAGGCCGTGCGCGCGGGCCGCCGCGCAGCGCGCGTGCGGCGGGGCCCGTGCGCGTCATGCGGCGCGTCTATAAGCGTTATAGAGCGCATTGCGTCGACGTCCGAAATTGTCGTTCCTAGACTCGGGCCGGTTTTGATCGGCAGCGTTCGTCTCTGAAAGCGAACGCGCTTCACATCAAGCGGCGCGATGCCGACAGGCGCCGCAACTTCTACGGGACGACGCAGATGAACCATTCGAACGGGCGGGCCTTCCGGCTTGCCGTACCGCTCGCCGCGCTGCTCGCGTGCAACGCGCTGCCTGCCGTCGCGCAATCGAGCGTGACGCTCTACGGCCGCATCGACACCGCGATCGAATACGCGAACGCCGGGCCGAACCACGTGACGCGCATGGGCAGCGGCAACCTGTGGGCGTCGCAGTGGGGCTTGAAGGGTGTCGAGGATCTCGGCGGCGGCTACGCGACGATCTTCAAGCTCGAGGACGGCTTCAACGCGGCGAGCGGCGCGCTGTCGAACAGCGGCGCGCTGTTTGGCCGCGAAGCGTGGGTCGGCATCACGGGGCCGTTCGGCGGCGTGCAGTTCGGCGAGCTGTACACGATCCTGCATACGACGCTCGTCACGTACAGCCTGCCAGGCCTCGGCGCGGGGCTCGCATGGGGCAACGCGACCAACAACTTCGTCGGGCCCGCGTTCCTGCGCGTGCGCAACTCGATGCGCTACACGTCGCCGCGCTACGCGGGCTTCCTGCTGCGTGCGATGGCCGCGCGCGGCGCCAACGGCGCGGCCGGGCAGCCGGCGACGCTCGGCGATACGTACGGCGCCGGCATCAACTACGTGCGCGGCGGGTTGTCGGTCGACATCGACACCATGCAGCAGAAGTTCAGCCCGGTCGCCGCATCGACGCTCGGCGCCACGAGCACGGCCGCGAACGGCAACTACACGCTCGGTGCGATTTCGTACGACTTCAACGTCGTGAAGATCGCCGCGCTGTATATGCGCCATCGCGGCGGCCCCGACGTCGCGACCGCGATCGACAGCCAGAGCGCGTATCCGCACAGCGACATCGTCGAACTCAGCGCGACGGTGCCGATCGGCCGCGCGTCGCTGCTGCTGAGCGTCGGCCATTACCGGAAGGTGGCCGATAGCGACGGCAATGCCGATTCGTACGGCATCCGCTTCGACTACCCGCTGTCGAAGCGCACGGTGCTGTACACGGGCGCCGCGATGGTGCGCAACGGCGCGCATGCACGCTTCGTCGTCAACGGCGCGGCGGGCGGCGGTGTCGCGGTGGCGAAGCCGGGCGCGACCGCGAGCTCGCTCGTCGCGGGCATTCTCACGTCGTTCTGAGCGTGTCGGCGGGCCCGCCCGCACCGCTACGCGCAGGCGGGCGGCTGCGGCGCGAGCCACGCGTCGAACGGCGCCTGCTCGCCGATGTTGAACAGCTCGAGCAGCAGCGCCCGCAGCCAGCGATGGCCGGGGTCCGCGTCGAAGCGGCGATGCCAGTACGCGTTGACGGCCCATTCGCCGGCGCCGGCGATCTCGTACAGCACGCACGGCTGGCGCGCCGCGAACGTGATTGCGATCGTCTCCGGCAGGATCAGCGCGTAGTCGCCGTCCTGCAGCAGCGCCGGCACCACCATGAAGTCGGGCAGCGCCGCCCGCACGCGCGGCATCAGTTCGTGCCGTTCGAGCAGCTGCATCGACTGCGGATGCGACGTGACCGCGACGAAGCGCAGCGCATCGGGCGCCGTGTCGTCGAGCACGAAACCGTCGGGCAAACCTGCGCGCTGCGCGGTACGGCGCGGCATCAGCAGCACGCAGCGTTCGTGCAGCAGCGCGGTGCGCTGGAAGTGGCTCGACGCATCGGCGAAATGGCCGAGCGCGAAGTCGATGCGCCCCGATTCGAGCGCGACGTTGAGCTGGCATTCGTCGACGTGCAGCGTCTCGATCACCGCGCCCGGCGCGCGCCGGTCGAGCGCGGCGAGCAGCGTCGGCAGGAACGCGCTCGCCGCGAAATCGCTCATGTGCAGGCGGAACACGCGCTGCGTGCTGTCGGGCGTGAAGCGCGAGCCTTCGTCGAGCACGTCCTGCAGGATCGCGAGCGCCTTGTCGACCGAGATCGCGAGCCGTTGCGCGCGCGGGGTCGGCTCGACGCCGGTGCCGGTGCGCACGAACAGCGCGTCGCGGAACATCAGCCGCA
Organism: Burkholderia sp. AU28863; assembly: GCF_002223195.1. Classification (NCBI taxonomy): domain Bacteria; kingdom Pseudomonadati; phylum Pseudomonadota; class Betaproteobacteria; order Burkholderiales; family Burkholderiaceae; genus Burkholderia; species Burkholderia sp. AU28863. The sequence continues at coordinate 266,218 of NZ_NKFE01000005.1, forward strand.
GCCGGCCGAGCGCGTAGCTGACCGACGGCTGCGTGACGCCGAGCCGCAGCGCCGCGCGGCCGACGTGCCGCTCTTCATACACCGCGCGAAACGTCTTCAACAGGTTGAGATCGAGATCCTGCACGCGCAGGCCGTCGGCGGAGTCGCTGTTGTGCGGCGCGGGTTCGGGGCGGGGCGGGGCCGCCGGGCGGCCGGAAGCGGAGAGCGTCATCGTGTCTGCCTCGCGGTGACGGAAGGCGCGTGGCCGTAACGCCGCGCATACGCCTTCGCGAAATGGCCGAAGCCATGGATGCCGTGCGCGATCAGTACGTCGGTCACGCTGCGCGCGTTGCCGCGTTGCAGCGCCGCATGCACGGCGGCGAGCCGGCGTTCGCGCACGTACGCGGCCGGCGTGGTGTGCAGGAACGCGCGGAACGCATGCTGCAGCGTGCGCGGCGCGACGCCCGCGACGGCCGCCAGCGTGGCGAGCGCGAGCGGTTCGCCGAGGTGCGCATCGACATGCGCGCACGCGCGCCGCACATGGGCCGGCAGCGGCGGCGTGCCGCGCAGCAGCGCGTCGCTGTAAGCGTGCGGCAGGTGCGTGAGCAGCAGCGACATCAGCCACGCGGTGAGGTCGGCGCCGAACGCCGGCGACGCGGTGCCGATGCCCGGCTGCGCGCCGAGCCGGCACAGGTATTCGAAGGTCGGCAGCACGAGCGCGCCGCCCGCGCCGGCGCCGCCGGCTGCCACGTCGAACTGCAGCGGTCGTGCGAGCGGCGCGTGAAGCATGTCCTGCAGCTTGCGTTCGAGCGCGCCGCGCTCGAGCCGCAGCACGAGGTTGCGGCAATCGGGGCTCGTACGCAGGCAGCTCGCGAGCGCGGGCGACGACACGGTCAACTCGCCGGGGCCGGCGCGCGCGACGACGCTGCCGGCCTGCAGCTCGCACGCACCGACGAGCGTCAGCCGGAACAGGAAGTGATCGGCGTCGTCGCCGAATTCGATGCGCGTTTCGCGTCCGTAGCTGAGTTCGAGCAGTGCACCGTGATGCAGCGGCACTTCGTACAGCTCCGCGCGAAACGGATCGCGGCCGGACGCGGCCATCCGGTGCGGCCCGAGCCGGTGCGCGACCGCGCGTTCGACTTCGTCGGGGGCGTGCAGTGTGCCGAGCCGGTTCGGCGCATGGCGGGAAAGGGCGATGTCCATTGATAGACCTCGTAACGGATGCAGGGGCGCGTCGGCTTGCGCGGCCTCGCGATTGCGTTGCGCGAACGGGCGCGTCGTTGCGTGTTTTGAAGCGACGCGGCGCAGGCGGCCGCGTAGTCTCGGACGTACTCGATCACCAGGAGAAGACGATGAAGGTATGTGTTCTGGGCGGCGGCCACGGCTGCCATGCGGCGGCCATCGACCTGCTCGAAAAAGGCCACGACGTGACGTGGTGGCGGCGCGATCGCGAGCCGCATGCGCGGCTGCGTGCGCTTGGCGTGCTGAACGTCACCGACTATCGCTGCAAGCGCGCGGTGCCGCTCGGCGATGCGCCGGGCGCGATCCGCCTGACCGACGATCTGGCCGCCGCGCTGCACGGCGCGCGGCTCGTCGTGGTGCCGTTGCCGGCCACATCGCACGACGCGCTCGCCGCGCGGGTCGCGCCGCTGCTGGAGGACGGCCAGGTCGTGTTCCTGCCGCCCGGCACGTTCGGCAGCGTCGTGTTCGCCCGCGCGGCGGCCGACGCCGGCAACCGTTCGCGCGTCGCGTTCGCCGAAACAGGCACGCTGCCGTATCTGGTGCGCAAGCATCGCGACAACGATGTCGTGATCAGCGCGTACGCGACGCGCCTGCCGACCGGCGTGTGGCCGGCGAACGCAGCCGGCTGGGCGTTCGACGTGTTGCGCGCCGGCTATCCGTCGGTCGAGCCGGTCGAGGATGCATTGTCCGGCGCGCTGATGAATGCGGGCCCGGTGATCCATCCGCCGCTGATCCTGATGAACGCCGGGCCGCTCGAACATTTCGACGCGTGGGACATCCACAACGAAGGCACGCAGCCGTCGATCCGCCGCGTGACGAACGCGCTCGACGCCGAACGCATCGCGGTGCGCGAAGCGCTCGGCTACCGTGCGCCGCATTTCCCGCTCGCCGATCACTACGCGACCGACGGCGACGAATGGATGTACGGGCGCGGCGCGCACGGGAAGCTGACCGATAGCGGCGACTGGCGCGAGAAGATCGATCTGCGCACGCATCGCTACATGCTCGAGGACACCCGGATCGGGCTGTCGTTCATCGTGTCGTGCGGGCGCTGGGCCGGCGTGCCGACGCCCGTCGCGCAGGGGCTGCTGAGCGTCGCGAGCGCGGTCGCGGTGCGCGACCTGTATGCGGAAGGCCGCACGCTTGAGCGGCTCGGGCTCGCGGCGCTGTCGAAGGACGCGCTGCGCGCGCTGCTCGACGTGGGGTACGCGGCATGAAGGCGGCCGCCGATGTGACGCGCATCCACGTGCTCGGCGCGGGACGCATGGGGCAGGGCATCGCGCTCGTGTTCGCGTTCGCGGGCCTCGACGTGACGCTGATCGATTTCAAGCCGCGCGATGCGGCCGGCTGGCGCGCGTTCGACGATCGCACGCGCGACGAGATCGCGCGGCCGCTGCATGCACAGGTCGCGCTGGGTCGCATCGATGCCGCGCAGGCCAGCAACGTCGTCGCGCGCATCGTGCTCGTGGCGCGGGACGGCGCGGCCGACGCGGTGCGCGATGCCGATATCGTGTTCGAAGCGCTGCCCGAAGTGCTCGATGCAAAGGCCGACGCGCTGCGGTGGCTCGGCGAACACGTCGATGCGCACGCAACGATCGCGTCGACCACGTCGACGTTCGTCGTCACCGAATTGCAGCGCCACGTTGCGCACCCGGCGCGAATGCTGAACGCACACTGGCTGAATCCCGCGCTGCTGATGCCGCTCGTCGAGGTCAGCCGCGGCGATGCGACCGATCAAGCTGTCGTCGACGCGCTCGCGGCGCTGCTGGAACGCGTCGGCAAGAAGCCGGTGATCTGCGGGCCGGCGCCCGGCTACATCGTGCCACGCATCCAGGCGCTCGCGATGAACGAGGCCGCGCGGATGGTCGAGGAGGGCGTGGCCAGCGCCGAGGACATCGACACCGCGATCCGCACCGGTTTCGGCCCGCGCTTCGCGGTGCTCGGGCTGCTCGAATTCATCGACTGGGGCGGCTGCGACATCCTGTACTACGCGTCGCAGTACCTGGCGGGCGAGATCGGCCCGCGTTTCGCGCCGGCCACGAGCGTCGTGCGCAACATGGAAGCCGGGCGCGACGGCGTGCGCACGGGCGCCGGCTTTCACGACTATGCGGCGGTCGACGTGCCTGCGTACATGCGCCAGCGGCTCGGCGAATTCGCGCGGCTGCTCGACCATCTCGGGCTGGCGCCGGCGTTCGACAGCGCGCGGCGCGACGCCGGGCGCTGAGCGTCGCGTGGTCATGCCTCGTTGCCGCGCGAACCGTCGGGGGGCGTGGTGCGCGTCTCGCGCATCACGCACAGCGTCGCGACCGTGACGAGGCCGAGCGCAATGAGGAACAGCGACACCGGCCACGACGCGTGATAGCGCGCAAGCAGCGCGGTCGCGATCAGCGGCGACATCCCGCCCGCGAAGATCGACGCGACTTCATGGCCCAGCGCGACGCCCGAGTAGCGTACCTCGGTGCTGAACAGCTCGCCGACGAGCGCGGGCAGCGTACCGATCATCGCGCCGTGGCTCACCGCCGTGCCGACCGTCAGCGCGAGCCACACGAGCGGCGTCACGCGCGTGTCGAGCAGCCAGAAGAACGGGAACGCGCATGCGACGAGGCTCAGCGCGCCGATCAGGTATACGGGCTTGCGGCCGATCCGGTCGGACAAACGGCCCCAGGCGAGCATCGCGCCCATCTCGACGATCATCGCGATCATCACGCCGGTCAGCATCGTGCCGTTCGGAATCCCGACGTACTTGCCGTAGACGAGCGAGAACGCGAGGAAGATGTAGGCGCCCCCGTTCTCGGCCACGCGCAGCCCCATCGCCAGCAGGATTTCCTTCGGATGGCGGCGGATGCACTCGACGATCGGCAGATGCGTATGCGCGCCGCGCTTGCCGGCCTGCTCGAAGTCGCGGCTTTCCGGCAGATGGCGGCGGATATAGATGCCGATCGCGAAGATCGCGATGCTTGCGAGGAACGGCAGCCGCCAGCCCCACGAGCGGAACATGTCGTCGGGCAGCGCCTGCGCGGCGAGAAACGCGGCCGACGACAGCACGAAGCCGCCGCCCACGCCGAGCTGGCTCCACGCCGCGTAATAGCCGCGCTGCTCGGGCGGCGCGTTCTCGCTGATCATCAGCACGCCACCGCCCCATTCGCCGCCGGACGCGATGCCCTGCAGCAGGCGCAGCACGACGAGCGCGGCCGGCGCCCACAGGCCGATCTGTGCATAGGTCGGCAGCAGGCCGATCGCGAACGTCGACGCACCCATGATCAGCAGCGTCCACACGAGCGACGCCTTGCGCCCGTAGCGATCGCCGACGTGGCCGAACACGATCCCGCCGAGCGGCCGCGCGACGAAGCCGAGCGCGAACGCCGCGAATGCGGCGAGGCTGCCGGCGAGCGGCGAGGCGCCGGGCGGAAAGAACACGTGGCCGAACACGAGCGCCGCGGCCGTGCCGTAGACGAAAAAGTCATACCATTCCATCGCGTTGCCGGCGACGGAGGCGATGACGATCCGGCGTAGCTGCCGGTCGGCGAGCGGCCGGGCGGCGCTCGGGGATTGCACGGTGTCGGTCGGGTACATGGCGGACTCTGAAGGGGGAGGCGGGCGTGTGCCGTCTTGTGCGGCACTGCGGGCTAGTGTTGTCGGCTCGCCGCTCCCCGGTCAAATCCGCAGAAAAAGGGGAGTGTCATCACTCCCGCAAATGATGGTCGTGGTGCGCGGGCTCCGTGCCGGCGCGCGCCTGCGCCCCTTACCGCTCGATCTGCCGGTTCCAGCGCGTATCCCACTGCGCGCGACGCGCGTTGATCGCGGTCCAGTCGACCACCGTCACCTTGCGTACCAGATCATCGACGTTACCGAGGCTCTGCTGCATCGCGGCCGGCATCTTCGCGAGGCGGTTGGTCGGAATCTGCTTGCCGGCCTCGGCCGCCTTCGTCTGCGCGGGCGCGGACAGCAGGAATTGCGCGAGCTTCTGCGCGAGTTGCGGATCGGGATTGTTCGCGACCACGCACAGGTCGACGAGCAGCAGCACCGGGCCTTCCTTCGGGTTCGCGTACGCGACGGGGATGCCCTTGTCCTGCAGGTCGCCGACGCCGGTCGGCGTCAGCGGGAACAGGCCGGCCTCGCCGGTCTGCACCATCTCGGAGATCTTCGCCGAGTTCGGGATGTACTCGACGACGTTCGGCCCGACCGTGCTCGCCCACTTGCCGAAGCCGGGCTCGACGTTCTGCTCGTTGCCGCCGAGCAGCCGGTTGATCGCGAGGAAGCCGTGCAGCCCGAACGTGCTGCTCGACGCCGACTGGAACACGACCTTGCCCTTGTATTTCGGATCGGCGAAATCCATCCACGACGTCGGCGGTGCCCAGCCTTTCTCGGCGAACAGCTTCCTGTTGTACGCGATGCCGGTCATCCCGAGCTGCACGCCCGCGCCGACGTCGTCCTTCATCCGCGCGAACGGGTACAGCTCCTTCAGCACCGGCGAATCGTCGAGTTTCTGGCACACGCCGAGGCTCACCGCGCGCGCCATCACGCCGTCGTCGAGGAACGCGACGTGGATCTGCGGCTTGTTGCGGTTCGCGAGCAGCTTCGCGAGCACGTCCGACGACGTGCCGGGCACGATCACCACTTTCACGTTGTTCGCCTTCTCGAAGTCAGGCAGCACCTGGCTCGTATAGGCCTTTTCCATCGGCCCGCCGTTCATGCCGACGTAGATCGTCTTCGTTTGCGCGATCGCGGGCGCGGCGGCGCCTGCCACGCAGAGTGCGGCGGCCGCCGCGATCGTTCCGAGCAGTTTCATCAAAATTTACTCCTGGAAACCCCGGCCTTTCTCCCAAGGGGACTTCCTTTGGGGGTGTGGCGAGGAGTGAAAGGATTGCTGTTGACAGGCAGCTTCTTCCACGGGTTAAGATCACCGGTATGGTTCTTGTCTACAGCTACCGGGTGAAGTCGCTCGACGGTTTGCTGAACGAGCCGCGTAGAGAACTACGTCTGGAACCTCTGCAACGACACGCGGAAGCATGCGCTCAAGTGGAACAAGAGGTGATCGACGGATTCGACTTGAATGGGCTCGTGTCGGCCACGAAACTCGCCAATACCAGGATGGCGAAAAGCGTCTACGACGCGTTCTGGTCGTCTTTCCGGGACAAGCTCTGCTACAAGGCGATTACGCACGGAGCCACGTTCAAGAAAGTCGAAGGAAGCGGTTTCTACCCAGTCTTGCTCGGCGTGCGAATCGAAAGACAGCACGACGCGGCTGAAAGGTATCGCAGGACTGCGAATAAGAGAGTGAGCTTGCTGTAGATGTGGTGTCGCACATTATCGTGATACCAATGCTGCGCTGATCATTCTCCGATGCGGACGTGCATCGCCAGCTGTGGGAATCCTTCGCCTTTAGGCGCAGGGGGACGTCAATTTTGGATCTCCTCTTGACGGAAAGGGGCGGTCGGCGCGGCTTGCGGGAAGAAGCGGCCGATCGAGAATGCATCGAGTGCCGTGACGGTTTCGCCGGTGGTGACGAGATCGGCGAGCACGTCGCCGACGCCCGGCGCGAGCAGGAAGCCGCCGCCGGAAAAGCCGAACGCATGCAGCAGATTCGGCGTCGTCCGGCTCGCGCCGATGATCGGGTTGTGGTCGGGCGTGCAGCCTTCGACGCCGCTCCACGTGCGGATCAGCAGTGCGTCGCGCAGCGCGGGCAACAGCGCGCACGCATCGCGCATCACCGCGCGCGTCGTGTCGACCGACGGCTGGCCGAACTCGCCATCGCCGCGGCCTCGGCCGCCGCCGATCACGCAGTTGCCGCGCGCGACCTGGCGCGCATAGACACCGCCGCCGTACACGCCGAGGTTGTGCGTGATGAATGGCGGCAGCGGTTCGGTCACCCACATGTTCGGGTAGATCGGCTCCATCGGTACGGCCTCGCCGAAGCGTTCGGCGATCGTGTTCGCCCACGCGCCGGCCGAATTGATCAGCCACGTCGCGGTGTGCGCGCGGCCGCCCGCCTGCAAGTGAAAACGTGTGCCGTCGTGATGAACCGTGTCGACAGCAGTGTGCTCGAACACGTCCGCGCCCGCCGCGCGGGCCGCGCGCGCGAACGCGGGCGACACGAGGCGCGGGTTCGCATGGCCGTCGGTTTCGCACAGTGAGCCGCCAAGCGCCGCGCGGCCGAGCCACGGGTAGCGGCGGCGGAACGCGTCGCCGCGCATCAGCCGCAGCGGCAAGCCGTGTTCGCCGGCGAGCACGGCGTATGCGTCGAGCGCGTCGAGGTCGGCGTCGCTGCGTGCGAGCCGCAAGTGGCCGGACACGACGAATTCGCCGTCGATGCCGATCAGCTCGGGCAGGCGATCCCAGATGCGCCGTGCACGCAGCGCGAGCGGCAATTGCTCGACCGGGCGGCCCTGGCAGCGCACGCCGCCGTAGTTCACGCCGCTCGCCTGCGCGCCGCAGTCGCGCCGCTCGAACAGCCCGGTGCGCAGTCCGCGGCGCGTGAGCGCGAGCGCGGCCGACGCGCCGACGAGGCCGCCACCGACGATCGCGACGTCGTAATGCCGGATCTCACTCATCGCGCGCCTCGTCGGGAATCGCCGCGACGTCGTCGCCCGCGAGCGCCGCCGAGATCGGAAACGGCTTCACGGGTGGTTGCGCACGCAACCGGCCGACGTCGGCGAGCGGCCGGCCGGTTTCGACGGCCAGCACGAGCGCGGCCGCGTCGCCGCACATGCGGCCCTGGCAGCGGCCCATGCCGACGCGGGTCAGCGCCTTCAGCCGGTTCAATTCGGTCGCCGCGCCGTCGCGCACGCAGCGGCGCAGCGTGCCCGCGTCGATCTCCTCGCAGCGGCACACGATCGTGTCGTCGGGGCAGCGGGCAACCTGTTCGGCCGGCGGCGCGAACGCCGCCTCGAGGCCCGTGCGGAATGCGCCGATGCGGGCGAGCGTGCGGTCGAGCGCCGCCGCGCCGGGCTGGCCGGACGGCGAGCGCGATGCGATGCCGGCATCGTCGAGCAGCGCGAGCGCCGCACGCCGGCCCGACGCTTCGGCCGCGTCCGCGCCCGCGATGCCCGCGCCGTCGCCGGCGACGTAGATGCCACGTACCGACGTGCGACCGGCCGCGTCGCGTTCGGGCAGCCACGCGCGATTGAGCGGGTCGAATTCGAACCGGCAGCCGGCGAGATCGGCGAGCTGCGTTTCGGCGCGCAGGCCGAAGCCGAGGCCGAGCGCATCGCAATCGAGCAGGCGCGGCGACGCGGGCTGTGCGTCGTTGCCGGCGGTGCGCCATGCGAGCCCCGTCACGTGCTGGTCGCCGAGCACGCGCTCGAGCGTGACGCCCGTTTCGATCGGGACGCCATGCGCGCGCAGCCAGCCGTTGTAGTAGAGCCCTTTCGCGAAGATCGACGGCATGCGCAGCAGCGCGGGCGCGGCGGCGGCCTGGCGGCGCAGCGGGCTCGTGTCGAGGACGGCCGCGACGTGTGCGCCGGCCTTCGCATACTGGTAGGCGACGAGGTAAAGCAGCGGCCCGGTGCCCGCGAACACGATGCGTCGGCCGATCGCACAGCCCTGCGCCTTCAGCGCGACCTGCGCGCCGCCGAGCGTATAGACGCCCGCGAGCGTCCAGCCCGGCACGGGCAGCGTGCGATCGGTCGCGCCGCTCGCGACGATCAGGTGCGAGTACGGCACCGTCACTTCGCGGCCGTCCTGCAGCGTGTCGACGCGGCCCATGCCGCATGACCACGCAAGCGTGTTCGGCCGATAGTCGACGTGCGGCAGCAGCGCGGCCATCGTCCGGTGCACCGCGTCGGCCTTCGCGGCCTCGAAGCCGTACAGCGTGCGCTTGCCGCGCACGAACGCGGCGTCGGCCGGCGGTTGACGATAGATCTGTCCGCCCCAGCGCGCGTTCTCGTCGATCACGACCGGGCGCAGCCCGGCGTCGACGAGTGCCTCGGTCGCGCGCACGCCGGCCGGCCCCGCGCCGACGATCACCGGTTGCAGTGCGGCGCTCACGATGCGTCTCCGGTCGCGGCCGGTCGGGCGGTCGTGAGAATCCGCATGCCTTCGGCGATCGGCGTCGAGCACGCGCGCACGCGCGCACCGGCTTCGGTGCGCACCCAGCAGTCCTGGCACGCGCCGATCAGGCAGAACCCCGCGCGCGGCTGCCCGCTGAATTCGCTGACGCGCACGCGACGCTGCGCGACGAGGATCGCGGTGAGCACGGTGTCGCCGGCAAGCGCGTGCGCGGCGCGGCCGTCGAGCGTGAACGTGACGGCGGCGCGCTCGCGTTCGGCAATGCGCACGAACTGCGCGCCGTCGTCCGCGATGCCGGTGGAACGGGAAACGGGAGTCGTCATCAATGTTGGCCGATCAGGATGCGGTTCAGGCCGTACACGCGATCGAGCAGCAGCATCGCGCCGGCGGTGATGAAGATGACGAGCGCCGATACCGACGCCATCATCGGGTCGATCGATTCGGTCGCGTACATGTACATGCGCACGGGCAGCGTGACCGTCTGCGGCGACGTGACGAAGATCGACATCGTCAGCTCGTCGAAGCTGTTGATGAACGCGAGCAGCCAGCCGCCGGTGATGCCGGGCACGATCATCGGCAGCGTGATGCGGCGGAAGGTCGTCCACGGGTCCGCGCCGAGCGAACACGCGGCCTGCTCGATGCTGCGGTCGAGGCCCGCGACGGACGCGAGCACGAGCCGCATCACGAACGGCGTGATGACGATCATGTGCGCGAGCACCAGCCACGCGAACGAGCCGGTCGCGCCGATCAGCGCGAAGAAGCGCAGCAGCGCGATGCCGAGCACGAGACCGGGGATCACGAGCGGCGACAGCAGCAGCCCGTTCAGGAATGCGCGACCGGGAAACGTCGCGCGGCCGATCGCGAGGCCGGCCGGCAACGCGATCGCGAGCGACAGCGTCGCCGACGCGAATGCGAGTTTCACGCTGTTGACGAACGCGGTGACGAAGTCGGGATAGTCGAGGATCGCGCGGAACCAGCGCAGCGACACGCCGCGGGTCGGCAGCGTCAGCGTTTCGTCGGGCGTAAACGCGACCAGCACGACGATCGCGAGCGGCGCGAGCACGAACAGGATCACGAGCGTGTGGAAGGCAAGGGCGAAGGGGCCGTTCTTTCTCATCGCGATGCGCCTCCGAGGCTGCGCGCGTAGCGGCGTTCGAGCACGCGGTAGTAGGTGAGCATCACGACGAGGTTCGCGGCGAGCAGCAGCACCGCGATCGTCGCGCCGAGCGGCCAGTTCAGCGAGCCGAGGAATTCGTCGTAGACGGCCGTGGCCGCGACCTTCAGCCGACGGCCGCCGAGCAGGCCCGGAATCGCGAACGCGCTCGCCGACAGCCCGAACACCATCAGGCTGCCCGACAGCACGCCCGGCATCAGTTGCGGCACGACGATGCGGCGCAGCGTCGTGAACGGCGACGCGCCGAGCGACAGCGCCGCGTGTTCGGTCTGCGGATCGAGCCGCTGCAGCGCGGTCCACACCGGAATCACCATGAACGGCAGCATCACGTGCACCAGCGCGATCACGATCGCGAACGTCGTGTATTCGAGCTTGTACGGCCCGAGGCCGACGAGCGCGAGCGCCTGGTTCACGAGGCCGCTGGTGTTCAGCAGCATGCTCCAGCCGAACGCGCGCACGACCACCGACACGAGCAGCGGCGCGAGAATCGCGAGCAGGAACAGCGAACGCCACGGGTCGCGCATCTTCGACAGCACGTACGCCTCCGGCGTGCCGATCGCGACGCAGATCGCGGTCGTCAGCGCGGCGATGCCGAACGTGCGCGCGAAGATCGTGTGGAAGTACGACGAGCCGAGCACTTCCGCGTAGTTGCCGAACTGGAACGCGGCGATCGGGCCGGTGGCCGGGTCGAAGCGGTAGAACGTCAGCACGAACGTCATCGCGAGCGGCACGAGCACGAGCGCGGCGAACAGCGCGAAGGCGGGCGTGCACATCAGCCACAGCGGCGCGTGGGCGCGCCAGCTCGCGCGCGGCGCGTGGCCGCCGACGGCGCGCGGCGACATTGCGTCGGCGGCTGCCGGGGCGGCCGCGAGCCCGGCCGGCGCGCCGTCGGTCGAGAGCGGGCGGGAAGGCTGTCCCATTCAGGCCTCCCGGCGCATCACGCGCACGGCGTCGCTGTGCCAGTCGATGCCGACCGGCGCGCCTTCCGCGAGCGGCTCCGCGCCTTCGTTCTGGCAGCACACGAGCACTTCGCCGAGCGCGCTGTCGACGCGGTACAGCCACTGGCTGCCGAGGAAGAATCGGCTCGTGACGGTCGCGGCGAAGCGGCCGGCGTCGGGCGCGCACAGTCGCAGCTTCTCGGGGCGGATGCAGACCGACACCGCATCGCCGACGCGCATGTCGCGCTCGCGCGGCGGCAGGTGCGCGGTGTGGCCGGTCTCGGCGAGATCGTGCCCGAGGTCGATGCGGATCGCGTGGCCGTCGTGCGCGACGATGGTGCCGGGCAGCAGGTTCGCCTTGCCGATGAACTGCGACACGAAATGATTCTCCGGGCGCTCGTACGCGCGGTACGGCGTATCGGTCTGCGTGATGCGGCCGGCCTCCATCACGACCACGCGGTCGCTGATCGACAGCGCTTCCGACTGATCGTGCGTGACCATGATCGTCGTCGTGCCGATCTTGCGCTGGATCGCGCGCAGCTCGAACTGCATGTCCTCGCGCAGTTTCGCGTCGAGGTTCGACATCGGTTCGTCGAGCAGCAGCACCGGCGGCTCGATCACGACCGCGCGCGCGATCGCCACGCGCTGCCGCTGGCCGCCCGACAGTTCGCGCGGAAAGCGGTGCGCGAGCGCGTCGAGCCGCACGAGCGCCAGCGCCGCGCGGATGCGCTCCGCGCGCTCGGCCTTGTCGACGCCGCGCATGTCGAGGCCGAAGCCGACGTTCTCCGCGACGCTCATGTGCGGAAACAGCGCATAGCTCTGGAACACGATACCGAGCCCGCGGCGGTTCGGTTTCAGGTGCGTGATGTCCTGCCCGTCGAGCGCGATGCGCCCGCGCGTGACGTCGACGAAGCCGGCGATCATCTGCAGCGTGGTGGTCTTGCCGCAGCCGGACGGTCCGAGCAGCGACACGAATTCGCCTTGCTCGACCGACAGGTTGACGTCCGCGACGGCGGTGAGCTCGCCGAACGTTTTCGTCAGATCCGTAAGCGTGAGAAACGACATGGGGAGCTCCGGGTTCGCACACCGCATGGCCGGTGCGCCGATGACGCGGACTCTAGCCAGCCATATTTCGGAGCGTCAATTTCGAATTCTGCTGAACGGGATGAATTTCTGAAAAATTCCATTCAATGGAATGAACGCGAAAATCGCCCGCGAATCGTTCCGGTGGATGAAGGGCGGCCGACCGGTGAAATGCGCGCGTCAATCCCGTGCACACCCGGATGCCCGCGGATTTTCGGCCGGACGACAATCGGGTCTATCGTATTCCGTTCAATGAAATCGTCGAGGAGAGCCGGCATGCAGGAACCCCATTCGACCGGAACGTCGCCGGCCGCACGGACGCCGCGCCCGGACGAGGACGCCGCCGACCCGGCCGACCCGGCCGATGCGGCCGGTGCGCCGGGCACCGGCATGCTGCAGCGTGCGTTCGCGATCCTGCGCGCGCTGGCCGGCATGCAGCAGGACGGCGTGCGTGTCACGCATCTGGCGAAAGCCGTCGGTCTCACGCAGGGCACCGCGCACCGGATCCTGCAATCGCTGATCGCCGAAGGGATGGTCGAACAGGACGAGCAGTCGAAGCTGTACCGGCTGAGCGTCGACTTCTTCGCGCTCGCCGCGCTGGCCGGCAACCCGAGCAGCATGCGCACGCTGTGCCGGCCCGCGCTGCTGCGGCTGTGCGCGAGCCTCGGCGAAACCATCTTCCTGCTTGTGAAGAGCGGCTTCGACGCCGTGTGTCTCGACCTGTGCGAAGGGCCGTTTCCGATCCGCTCGTTTACCGGCGACATCGGCGGGCGCATCGCGCTCGGCGTCGGGCAGGGCAGCCTCGCGATCCTCGCGTTCCTGCCCGAGGCCGAACGCGAGGAAGTGATCCGTTTCAACGTGCCGCGCATCCGCGGCTACGGCGTGCTCGACGAGGTGTATCTGCGCACCGAGATCGAACGCGTGCGGCAGCTCGGCTACGCGGGCCGCAACAGCGGCGTGCTCGACGGGATGGCCGGCGTCGCGGTGCCGATCCTCGATCGCACCGGTTATCCGGTCGGCGCGCTGAGCGTCGGCACGCTCGCGTCGCGGCTCGGCGACGACCGGATGCCGATGGTCGTCGAACTGCTGCGGCGGCAGGCCGATGCGATCGGGCCGCGCACCAATCCGTTCGACGCCGCGTTGCGGCGGCCGATGCACGGGTTATCGGGGAAAACCGTGTAGCCGCGTCGCGCGCTGCCGTTTCATTGGTTCGCTTGCGCAAGCCATTCCCGTCCGGTCAAGGCGCGCAGGGTCCAGTGGCCCTGCGCGCTTTTGTTTTTTAGCGGCGCCGCTTGCACAACTCGAATGACGTTTTTCGAGGGTTATACGACCTTTGAGACATCTGCCTCCCGTTCCATACTGCACGTGAACGATCAAGCCGGAACAAGCACGCGACCACCACCGCGTGTCGCGTATCAGGCCTGCTCACTCATCACATGAAAAGGAACGGAAGATGCGACTCAAGGGTAAATCGGCGTTGATCACGGGCGGCACCAGCGGTATCGGTCTGGCCACCGCGAAGCTGTTCATTGCGCAAGGCGCGCGCGTCGCGGTGACGGGGCGCGACGAAGCCGTATTCGAGCGCGTGAAGGCGGAGCTCGGCGCGCATGCGATCGTGCTCAAGGGCGACGTACGATCACTCGACGACATGCGCGCGATTGCCGCCGAGGTCGACGAGACGTTCGGCGGCCTGGACGTCGTGTTCGCCAACGCGGGCTGGGCTTTCCCGTCCGCCGTCGACGACATCGACGACACGCTCTACAACGACATCATGGACGTCAACGTCAAGGGCGTGGTGTTCACGCTTCAGGCAGCGCTGCCGTACTTGCGCGAAGGTTCGTCGGTGATCCTCAATACCTCGTTCGTCGATCAGACAGGCAAGCATGGCATCTCGTTGACCGCGGCGGCGAAGGCCGCCGTGCGATCGCTGGCCCGCAGCTGGTCGTATGAATTTCTCGACCGGAAAATCCGTTTCAACGCAATCGCGCCCGGCCCGATCGATACGCCGCTGCTTTCCAGGTGGGGCAAGCCCGACGAATGGGTGCGCGACCGCAAGGCCGAATTCGCGGAAGCGAATCCGGCGGGCCGCATGGGCACGGCCGACGATATCGCGTACGCGGCGCTTTATCTGGCCAGCGACGAATCCTCGTACGTCATCGGCACCGAGCTGGTCGTCGACGGCGGTGCGTCGCAGCTTTAAGCCGGCGCGTCACGCTTCCCGAGGCCGGCACGTCGTCCCGGCTCATCCTCATTCCGATTTCACGTCCGCCACGCCGTTCGCGGTGGCGGTTATTCGATCCGGCCCGGCGGGGTTGCGCTCGCCCATGGGCCGAAGTGCAAGGAGCAATCATCTTGACCGACAGTAGCGATAACCATGCCTCTGCCAAGCAACTCACGCGGGCAGGCCGGTCGCGCCGCGATGTCCTGAAGTTCGGCAGCGCCGCCACGCTCGGCGCCGTGCTGGGCGGCGGCGCGTTGCTCGCGCACGCCACGCCTGCGCCGGCGCAGGCGCAGGCGCAGGCGGGCAGCGCCGGGCTGCTCGCGCCGAACGCGCCGCTCGACATCCTGATCGTCAACTACGACGGCGGCACGCTGCTCGACTTCGCGGGCCCCAGCGAGATTTTCCACCGGCTGCCGAATACGAACGTTCGCTATGCGAGCCTCGATGGCGGCAACGTGACGCTCGAATTCGGCGTCGTGTATGGCAAGACCGAACGGCTGGCCGACATCGACAAGACGGACGTGATCCTCGTGCCCGGCGGCTCCGATTTGTCGGCGCCGATGCGACCGGCGTATCAGGCGCAGATCCGGCGTCTGGCGGAAAGCGCGAAACACGTGACGTCGGTGTGCAACGGCTCGCTCGTGCTCGCCGCGACGGGCGTGCTCAACGGCAAGCGCAGCGCGTGCCATTGGGCGTTCGTCAACAAGCTGGCCGAATACGGCGCGATTCCCGTTCCCGATCGCTTCGTCGAAGACGACGACGGCCGCTTCATGAGCGGCGGCGGGGTGACGGCAGGCATCGACTTCGCGCTGCGCGTGGCGGCGAAGCTGCGCGGCCGGCAGGCTGCCGAATACACGCAACTCGTCGTCGAATACGATCCCGACCCGCCGTTCCACTCCGGTCATCCGCGAGACGCACGGCCCGAACTCGTCGCGATGGTCGACAAGAAGCTGCCCGGCGCATCAAAGGGACTCGCACGCGTTCCCGGCGTCCGCTGACGCGCTTGCCGGCGACGCGTGCAGCGTCGCCGCCTCTTCAATTCAAACCCGATTCGGAATTCATTCGATGCGACAGATTCATCTTTGTACGGCTGCGCTCGCAGCGTGCGTGTCCTTTTTTGCATTCACGGCGCCGGCTGTCGCCGGCGGTGCGCAACGCCTGCCGGAAGCGGCCATCAAGGCCGAAAACGCGCGATGGGCGGATGCGTTCGCGCGAGGCGACTACGACGCGATAGGTCGCCTCTATACCGACGACGGCGCGCTCCTGCCGCCGGGAGGCGACAAGGTCATCGGCCGCCGCGCGATCACCGACTACTTCACGAACGGATATGCGGGATCGAAGCCCGGCACCGTATCGTTCGGCAACTACGAGTTCTACGGTGATGACCGGGTCGTGACGGAGGTATCGGATGCGGAAGTTCGCGACGGTGACGGCAAGCTCAAGGTCCGCGCGAAGCAGACGCTCGTCTTCCTGAAGCAGGGCGGCACGTGGAAGCTGCATCGCGACATGTGGAACGCTTACCCGAGCGTCAAGGATTGACGACGATTATCGACGTCCGGCGAAATGGCGCGTGGCGTAGCCGCGCGCCAATCACCCGTTGGCGAGACGTCGACCCGGCAGCGCGCTGATCGGCCGGCGGTCGGTCAGCGCGCTGCGTTCGATCTGCTCTCGCGTCGAATCGCTTGCGGCGGATGCCCGAGCAGCTTGATGAAGGCGCGGCGCATCCGTTCCGGATCGGTGAAGCCGACCGCCAGCGCAATCTGCTCGATCGGTTCGCTGCCGCCCTGCAGGCGCAGCCTCGCGGCTTCGACGCGCAGGCGCTCGACGGCCCTCGCGGGCGTTTCACCGGTTTCCCGGCGAAAGGCGCGCCCGAACTGCCGCACACTCAGGCTTGCCGCATCGGCGAGCCGCTCGACCGGCAACGTCTCGGCCAGATGTTCCCGCGCGAAATTCAGCGCGATGCGGATGCGATCCGATTCCGGCTCCATCTGCGACATCGCGGAGAACTGCGACTGCCCGCCGGGCCGCCGATACGGAACCACCAGCAGCCGCGAGACCTCGCGCGCAATCTCCGTGCTCATGTCTCGTTCGATCATGCCGAGCGCGAGATCGATGCCGGACGCGATGCCCGCCGACGTCCAGACGCGGCCATCGACGACATAGATACTGTCGCCGTCGACCCGCGTGCGAGGGAAGCGCGACTGCAACTGCGCGGCGTAGCGCCAGTGCGTTGCCGCTCTCAAACCGTCGAGCGCGCCGGTTTCAGCAAGCAGAAATGCACCCGTACACACGCTTGCGACGCGCGACGCCTTGGCGGCCAGTTTGCTCGCGGCGGCGATATTGTCCGATGTCTGCATCGGCGCGATATTGCCGCCGACGAACACGACGGTGTCGAACGCACGCCTTCCGATCGGCTTCGTGTCGATCGAAAGGCCGGTATTGCCGGGAATCGGGCCGCCGGATGGCGAGACGACGTGAAGATCGTAGGGTGTGTGGCCGGCGGCCGTGGCGACTTGATTGAAGGCCGACAATGGTCCCCCGAGATCGAGCGCATCGTAGCCGCGGCAAACGAAGAATCCAATTCGATGCATGACGAAGCGATTGATCGATAACCCCGGAATGGCGGATTTTACCGGGGGACCGTCGAATTGTGTCGTTTGACTCGAAACGAGGGAAAAACGTCGTTTACGCCGTCGTCGATCAACTGTATTCGTGGGTGTCGCACCGATGCGGTGTCGACAGGAAGCGACGATCAGCGACGGTAGATGAACTCCAGATCGGTCGATTCGCCGACCTTGAAATCGTACGTACCGACACGTTTGAAACCCGCCTTCTCGTAGAACGCGATGGCTTTCGCGTTGCCCGACCACACGCCCAGCCATACCGGGCCGGGGCGCGTCGCGGCGAGATACGCGAGCGCGGTGTCGAACAACGCGCGTCCGGCGCCGGTTCCCTGCGTGCCGCGTCGCAGGTAGATCTGATGGATCTCGCCCGAGCCGTCAGCCACTTCCGGGTGCGGCAGCTTGCACGGCCCCGCGTGCGCATACCCGACCAGCGTGCCGCCGTCGCCTTCCGCGACCCACGTGCGGCACTGCGGGTCGCCGAGCTGCTTCGTGATCGCTGCCACCGAGTAGGTGCGGGCTTCGTACTCGGCCAGATCGTCCGGTGGGTAGTCGATGCCGAATCCGTCCTGCAGAAAGGTTTCGCGAAACGTATCGCGCTTCAATTCGGCAAGCGGGACGGCATCGGCCAGGGTTGCAACGCGGATCAACATTGAGCTTTTCTCGGTTCGGTGTCGGGCCGACAGTTTATCGCGGGCGATGTCGAGCAGACGCGTCGGCGCGATCCGGCGGGAAAGCGCCGATTTTGCAGCGCAGCGAAACGCGGAGACGCTTACCCTGCCGCGCACGTAACCAACCGAAACCTCCGGTGCGGCAATCATGCGGATGCCGATGGTTGACTGCCGTCGGACATGCTAGGATTTCCGTCAAACAACTCCGGAGACTGCGATGCCGTTCATCTGCGAAAACGTCGAATGTCGTGCCGTGCTGGCTCGCGGGCAGGTCAGGCACCATCAGGAGGGTGCGGGCTGGTGCTTCTACTGCCCGGACTGCAACACCCGAAACGAGTTGATGAATGTCGGCACGGTCAGCGGCCCTGTCGAGCTGGTTCAGCCGGAGCGGGCCAGCCCGCCGCACAAGGTCGTCGCGACGGCCCGACCGCTGGATGACGGCCGATACGCGGCGCAGTTGAGCGTCCAGCGGGCGCTCGCCGTGAAAGGCACCTACGCGGCCGAAGAGCACTGGGATCAGCTCGGCGTATTCGGCGACGCGCAGGAAGCCGTCGCGCATGCGAAGTCTTTCGCCACGGATTTGCTGCAGCGCGCGGCATAGTCGGCACTTTCCGCGAGCGAACGAGGGGCGTCGCGCATTCGTGCGCGACGCCCCTTTGCGTTTTTCGCGCACGTTCGTCAGGGGGCGATATCGAATCGGAAGGATTCCTGCCTGATCCGCTGATACGTGCCGCTCTGAATCAGGCGCGCGAGAAAGCCGTGCGCGGTTACACAGCCGGCGCCTGCGCCGCGCGGGCCTGTTCGCGGGCCGCGACGAGTTCCCGGATCCGCGCGCGGTCGGCCGGCGTGACCGGCGTGAAGATCACGAGGCTCAGGTCCGGGCTGCCGGCGACCGAGAATGCCGAGTATTCAAGCGCGATCCGGCCGGCTTGCGGATGGCGAATCTCCTTCGTGCCTTCGTCGTGCGTACGGATATCGTGGTCGCGCCACATCGTGTCGAATTCGGCGCTG
Organism: Burkholderia sp. AU28863; assembly: GCF_002223195.1. Taxonomy (NCBI): domain Bacteria; kingdom Pseudomonadati; phylum Pseudomonadota; class Betaproteobacteria; order Burkholderiales; family Burkholderiaceae; genus Burkholderia; species Burkholderia sp. AU28863. Next base: position 285,165 of record NZ_NKFE01000005.1, read on the forward strand.
GTCGCGCGCATTTCGTCGACGAACGCCTGCACGCTCCGGGTCGCGCCGCTGCGCGCGACGTCCGCACGAAACGCGCCGACCGCGAACCGCGCGACGCGCTCCCAGTTCGGCTGTGCATGGCGCACGCCCGCGTCGACGAAGATCAGCCGCAGGATGTTGCGCGCGGCCGGCGGCAGCGTCGCATAGTCGGTGAGCGTCGCGGCCGCCGCGTCGTTCCACGCGGCGACGTCCCACGTCGCGGTGCGGATGATCGCGGGGCTCGCGTCGAGCGAATCGAGCACGTGCTGCAGGCGCGGCGTCACGCTGGCCGGCGCGTGATAACGCACTTCGGGCGGATGGCCGACGCCGAGCAGGAACAGGTGCTCGCGTTCGGCGTCGTTGAGCATCAGCGCGCGGGCGAGCCGGTCGAGCACGTCGGCCGACGGTGCGCCGCCGCGGCCCTGTTCGAGCCACGTGTACCACGCGGCGCTCACGTGCGCGCGCTGCGCGACTTCCTCGCGCCGCAGGCCAGGCGTGCGGCGGCGCGTGGCCGGCAGCCCGAGCGCGGCCGGGTCGAGTTTCTCGCGGCGGTCCCGCAGGTACGCGCCGAGCAGATTGTCGGGAGCGTCAGCCATATCCTGTTAGTTCGTTTACTAGTAAACCGTCACGACTTCACCGCGAGCGGCCATCGACAGATAGTAAGCCTCCATTTCATCCGGAGGTGCTGAACATGCGTGTCTTTGTTACGGGAGCGTCGGGATTCGTCGGCTCGGCCGTCGTCGCCGAACTCGTGGCCGCCGGGCACTCGGTGCTCGGGCTCGCGCGGTCCGATGCGGCCGCGGCGGCGGTCGCCGCGGTCGGGGCCGACGTCCATCGCGGGTCGCTGGAGGATCTCGACAGCCTGACGCGCGGCGCAGACGCTGCCGACGCGGTGATCCACACGGGATTCAATCACGATTTCTCGCGCTTCGCGCAGAACTGCGAACTCGACCGCCGCGCGATCGAGACGATCGGCGCGGTACTCGCCGGCTCGGCGCGGCCGCTCGTCGTCACGTCCGGCCTTGCGCTCGTCGCGCCCGGTCGCGCGGCGACGGAGGACGATCCGCACGTGCCGGTGTCGGCGCACTATCCGCGCGCATCGGAAGCGACCGCGGTCGCGCTCGAGGCGCGCGGCGTGCATGCGTCGGTCGTGCGCCTGCCGCCGTCCGTGCACGGCGACGGCGATCACGGCTTCGTGCCGCGCCTGATTGCGTTCGCGAGGGAGAAGGGCGCATCGGCGTTCGTCGGCGACGGCGCGAACCGCTGGCCGGCCGTGCACCGGCTCGACGCGGCGCGCGTGTACCGGCTCGCGATCGAACGCGGCGCGGCCGGCGCGCGCTATCACGCAGTCGACGATACGGGCGTGCCGTTCCGCGAGATCGCCGAGGTGATCGGCCGGCGGCTGAACGTGCCGGTCGTCGCGAAGTCGGCGGCGGAGGCCGGCGAGCACTTCGGCTGGTTCGCGATATTTGCGGGGATGGATGCGCCCGCAACCAGCGAGCGCACGCGGGCATCGCTCGGCTGGGCGCCGACGCAGCCGCGGCTGCTGGCCGATATCGACCGGCCGCGGTATTTCGAAAGCTGACGGGCGGCGCGCGCCGTGGCGAACACCTCTCCACGTCGCGGCCGCCCGCCTGCCGTGCGTCACTCGACCGGATGCAGGTCCTGCAGCAGCGTCGGCAGCAGCTCCGACACGGTCGGGTGGATATGCATCGCGCGGCTGATCGTCGTGTACGGCGCGCCGGCGGCCATCACGTCGAGGATCCCGTGCACCACTTCGTCGCCGGTCACGCCGAGGATCGACGCGCCGAGGATCGCGTGGTTGTCCGCGTCGACGATCACCTTCATGAAGCCCTGGCTCTCGCCTTTCTCGACCGCCCGCCCGACGCGCGTCATCGGGCGCGTGCCGACCAGCAGCCGGCGGCCCGTCTGCTTCGCTTCCGCGAGCGTCATGCCGACGCGGCCGAGCGGCGGATCGATGTACATCGCATAGGCCGTGATGCGGTCGGACACCTTGCGCGGATCGTCGTCGAGCAGGTTCGCCGCGACGATCTCGTAGTCGTTGTACGCGGTGTGCGTGAACGCGCCGCGCCCGTTGCAGTCGCCGAGCGCCCAGACGCCGGGCACGTTGGTGCGCAACTGTTCATCGACGGTGATGTAGCCGCGCGCGTCGGTGTCGATACCCGCGCGGTCGAGCCCCAGATCGTCGGTGTTCGGCACGCGCCCGACCGCGAGCAGCAGGTGCGAGCCCGCGACTTCGCGGCCGCCGCCCGCGCAGTCGAGGCCGACGACGATGCCGTCGCCGTCGCGGCGCGCGCTCAGGCAGTTCGCGTCGAGCTGCACGTCGATCCCTTCCTTTTCGAGGATCTCGCGCACGGCCTGCGACACGTCTTCGTCCTCGCGGCGAATCAGGCGTGTGCCCTTCTCGACGATCGTGACCTTCGAGCCGAAGCGGCGGTACATCTGGCCGAATTCGAGCCCCACGTAGCTGCCGCCGACGATCACGAGATGGTCGGGCAGGAAGTCGACGTCCATCATCGTCGAGTTGGTCAGGTACGGCACCGAGTCGAGGCCGGGCATCGCGGGCACCTGCGCGCGTCCGCCGACGTTGATGAAGATGCGTTCGGCTTCGAGCACGTCATCGCCCACGCGCACCGCGTTCGCGCGTTCGAAGCGGGCATGACCCTGAAAGACGGTCGTGTTGTCGAGGCCGCGCACCCATTGCTCGACACCGTGGTTCGAGCGGCCCGAGATCTGGTCCTTGCGCGCCTTCACCGCTTTCATGTCGACGGTGACGGGGCCGCCGACCGACACGCCGTATTCGCCGGCGCGTCGTGCAAGCTGCGCGGCGTACGCGCTCGCGATCAGCGTCTTGGTCGGGATGCAGCCGGTGTTCACGCAGGTGCCGCCGAAGCGGCCGCGCTCGACGATCGCGACTTTCATGCCGGCGCCGGCGAGCCGCGCGGCGAGCGGTGGCCCGGCCTGGCCGGTGCCGATGACGATCGCGTCGAAGTGTTGCGTCATGACGTCCTCCTGTGCGGGGGCAACGAGGAAAGGGGCAGGCGCAAGCCGCATGCCGTGCCGGCGGTCGCGCGGGCGACGAGCGCCTATGGTAGACCTGTTGGCCGGACGCCGCGAGCGGCGGGCGGACCGCGCGTCGCGTTGAAAACCGGCACCGCCGCGGGCGTGGATGCGTACCGGGCGGCTAGTCGTTGCGTTTCCACTGCCCGAACGACACCGGCCGGTGCGCGTCGGCCCGCGTGACGGTGACGTGGTCGGGCTTGTCGTCGAGCGGAAACGATTCGGTGACGATCCGGTTCGAAAAGAGCCAGCCGCGCGTGCGCGGGTCGTAGCGGAACGTGATGTAGTCGGTCCAGTGCTGCCCGCACGCGACGAAGTTCTGCACGGTGAAATAGCGGCCCTTCACCGACAAGCCGTTGTCGGCCGCGTCTTCAGGATCGAACGGATCGCACTGGCCGCCTTCGTTCGCGCGCAGTACGACCTGGTCGTTGCGCGTGGCGAGCCGGTAGGCGTGGTCGGCCTGTTCTTCATAGATCAGCAGCGGGCGCGGCGACGGCTGGTCGCGCGTGTCGACCGCACGATGCACGACGACGAGAAAGCTGTGCCGTCCGTTGTCGAGATCGGGGCCGGCTTGCGCGAGCAGCGGCTGGTAGCCGGGTGGCAATTGCGCGGCGATCGACTTCGGCAGGGTGTCGGCGTGGGCGCCGAACGAGAGGGCCGCGAGCAGCGGGAGCAGCAGGATGGAAAGGCGAAGAGCGCGCATGGCGGGCGGTCCGGTCGAAAAGATGAATGGGGATCAGCCGCGCGGCGTTACAGATCGCGCCCGGGAAATTCGGTGCCAGACGCCGGATTTCGGAGCGCATAGTCCTGGAATTCGACGCTGACGGTCGGGCCCGCGACATACTCGCGAAAGATCGCTGCGACGGCGGCGGCAGCGTCGGGATGGCGGGCGGCGCGGATTTCGATCATGGGGCGGCGCGGAATGACGGGAAAGAGGGCCAGCATAGCAGCGCACGGCCGCTTTCGGCCATGCGCGAAGCGTGCCAGAATCGGCGCTCCGACCGTCGGAAACGACACGCAGGCGCCGGCGCAGCGGCGTCGCTGATCAAGGAGACTTCGATGACCGCATCGGCTGCCGTACTTGCCATCCTGGCTGCGCTGTTTCTCGGCGCGATGATTCCGGGGCCGAGCTTCGTGCTGGTGGCCCGCAATTCGATCGGGCTGTCGCGCCGCGACGGGCTCGCCACCGCGCTCGGCATGGGGATCGGCGGCATCGTGTTCGGCGGCGTCGCGCTGGCCGGGCTCTACACGCTGCTGCAGGCCGTCGAATGGCTGTATGTGGGCCTCAAGGTCGCGGGCGGCGTGTACCTGATCTACATGGCGTCGAAGATCTGGCGCGGCGCCGACCGGCCGATCGCGATGGACGATCCGCAGGCGATGGCGGGCGGCAGCGCGCGCAAGTCGTTCTGGACCGGCCTCACGACCCAGCTCAGCAACCCGAAGACGGCGATCTGGTACGGCAGCATTTTTGCGGCGCTGCTCCCGCAGCATCCGCCGCTGTGGTGCTACCTCGTGCTGCCGCCGCTCGTGTTCGCGGTCGAATTCGGCTGGTACACGCTCGTCGCACTGTGCTTTTCGACGCGCCGGCCGCGCGAACTCTACCTGCGCGCGAAGAAATGGGTCGACCGCATCGCGGCCGGCGCGATCACGCTGCTCGGGCTGCGGCTGATCCTGAATGCGCCGAAAGCGGGGATCTGAGCGCTTCTTTATCGGCATGTGGCGGCGGCCGGCCATGGCCGTCGCCGGTTAGCGGCGAAAACCGCCCCGGCCGCTCGCCCGAGCGCGCGCCGGCGTCCCGAATTCCATGATTACCGGTTCATCGTTCGGCCATGGTCGGGCGCGTCTTGCGGAATGCCCGCACCCGTCGCGGCGGCTCGGCCCCTTCGTCGGTCATGCCGGGTCGGCACTGCACACACACGACGCATGACTTCCCGATGGCGCGGCCGCTCGCCGGCCGCCGCCGACCGTGTTTCCCGCCCCTCCCACCGCCCGCCGAGCCTTGCGTGACGGGCGTTCCCGTCTGTCGCGCGGCACGCCGGACCGCGCCGCTTCCCCGATTCTGGCGGTCCAGCGCCCGACGACGTGTAAACTGCTGCCTTTTTTGACGGTTTGCAGCATGGTGCAAGCATCTCCGCGCCCGGCGTTGAGCGGTCCGACGCTCGTCCGGCTGCTCGCGCGCCTGGCCGATGCCGACGTCGCGGAATCCCGGCAGACGCTGTCCGACCGGCTGAGCCAGTGGCTCGGCTGGACCGACGCGATCACGCTGTCGTCCGCGCTGAATGCGAGCCCGCCGGGCGTCGCGGCCGGCGTGCGCGGCTACGACGCCGAGCGCGACTGCGCGCGGGTGCGCCACGACCTCGCGCAGGCGATCACGGCCACCAACCGGCAGCGGGCGCGGCGCCGGCCCGGCGATCTGCCGGCGCCGGCCGCCGACACGGCCGATTTCGCGGATTTTCGCCAACGTTATCTGACCCTCCAGCAGGACATGGAAACGGCGATCGGCCAGTTGCGCGGCCGCCTGCGCGTCGCGCTCGCCGCGCGCTCGTCCGGGATGGCGCGGCTCGCGACGCTCGACACGATCATGGAGCGCGTGCTCGGTGCGCGCGAGCGCAGCCTGCTGTCGGCCGTGCCCGCGCTGCTCGGCACGCGCTTCGCGCGGCTGCGCGACGCGGAGCGGCAGGCGCTGGCCGAGGCCGAAGCTGCGGTCGCTGCTGCGCCCGACGCCGCCGACGCATCGGCTCCGGCCGATGAAGGCCCGGTGGCCGATACCCCGACCGTCGCGGCGATCGTGCCCGGCGCATGGCTCGATACGTTTCGCGACGAGATGCAAAGCATCCTGCTTGCCGAACTCGAAGTCCGGTTTCAAACGGTAGACGGGCTGCTCGCGGCCCTTCGCACCTGCTAATCAACACGCTATGTCCAGAATTCGCCTTGATCTCGTTGTCTTCGTCGCCGGTCTGCTCGCTGTGGGCTGGATCGGTGCCGGCTATGTCGCGTCGAACCCGCTGGCGGCGGCCGTCACGCTGCTGATCGGCGCGTGCTACGTCGCCGGCGCATGGGAGCTGCTGCGCTACCGGCAGGCGACCGCCACGCTGTCGCGCGCGGTCGCCGGCCTGACCGAGCCGCCCGCGAAGCTCGACACGTGGCTCGACACGCTGCATCCGGGCCTGCGCGGCGCGGTGCGCGCCCGCGTCGAAGGCGCGCGCGTCGCGCTGCCGGGCCCGGCGCTCACGCCTTACCTCGTCGGCCTGCTGGTGCTGCTCGGCATGCTCGGCACGCTGCTCGGGATGGTCGTCACGCTGAAGGGCACGGGCGCCGCGCTCGAAAGCGCGACCGATCTCGATGCGATCCGCGCGTCGCTGATCGCGCCGGTGAAGGGGCTCGGGTTCGCGTTCGGCACGTCGATCGCCGGCGTCGCGACGTCCGCGATGCTCGGGCTGTTGTCCGCGCTCGTGCGCCGCGAGCGGATCGACGCGGCCCAGCAGCTCGACGCGAAGATCGCGACGACGCTGCGCGTGCATTCGTCCGCGCACCAGCGCGACGAATCGTTCCGGCTGCTGCAGCGGCAGGCCGACGTGATGCCGGCGCTGGTCGACCGGTTGCAGACGATGATGACGACGCTCGAGGCGCGCAGCGTCGCGTTGCACGATCGTCAGCTCGAAAGCCAGCAGGCGTTTTTCGACCGGACCGAGCGGGCGTATGCGGGCCTGGCGTCGAACGTCGGCGATGCGCTGAAGGAAAGCGCCGCCGAAAGCGCGCGCGTGGCCGGCGCCGCGTTGCAGCCGGTCGTCGCCGCGACGATGGCGGGGCTCGCGCAGGAGATGGCCGCGCTGCGCGATACCGTGACGGGCGCGGTGCAGCGTCAGCTCGACGGGCTGACGGACGGCTTCGAGAAGACCACCGGCAACGTGACGGCTGTCTGGAACCGCGCGATCGACGAACAACGTCAGGCGGGCAACGCCGTCGCGCAGCAGTTGCAGACGACGCTCGGCCAGTTCACCGACACGTTCGCGCAGCGTTCGTCGGCTCTGCTCGACGGCGTCGCGGCGCGTCTCGAATCGACGGAAGGCCGCCTGTCGGACGCATGGCGCGACGCGCTGGCGCGCCAGGAGCAGGTTGGCGAGACGCTGGCCGGCCAGCATGCGCGCGCGCTGGGTGAGGCCGCCGCGACGTTCGAACGCCATTCGGCCGCGACGCTCGCCGCGATGCAGGAGTCGCATGCCGGTCTGCAATCGCAACTCGCCGCACGCGACGAAGAGCGTCTGTCGGCGTGGAACGATTCGTTGGCCGCGATGGCCGCGAAGCTGGGCGACGAATGGCAGCGTGCGGGCGCGCATAGTGCGGGCCGTCAGCAGGAAATCTGCGACGCGCTGGCGCAAACGACGCGTGACCTTGCTGCACAGGCGTCGACGTTCGAACAACGCTCGAACGACCTGCTGTCGACGATTCGCGATTCACACACCGGCCTGCAATCGCAGCTGGCGGCACGTGACGAAGAACGTCTGTCGGCATGGAACGATTCGCTCGCCGCGATGGCTGCGAAGCTCGGCGACGAATGGCAGCGTGCGGGCGTGCATAGTGCGGGCCGTCAGCAGGAAATCTGCGACGCGCTGGCGCAAACGACGCGTGACCTTGCTGCACAGGCATCGACGTTCGAACAACGCTCGAACGACCTGCTGTCGACGATTCGCGATTCGCACACCGGTCTGCAATCGCAGCTGGCGGAACGTGACGAAGAACGCCTCGCTGCGTGGAACGACTCGCTGGCCGCAATGGCCGCGAAGCTCGGCGAAGAATGGCAGCGCGCGGGTGTGCACAGCGCGGGCCGTCAGCAGGAAATTTGCGACGCACTCGCGCAAACGACGCGCGATCTCGCCGCACAGGCGTTGACGTTCGAACAACGCTCGAACGACCTGCTGTCGACGATTCGCGATTCGCACACCGGCCTGCAATCGCAACTGGCGGCACGTGACGAAGAACGCCTCGCTGCGTGGAACGATTCGCTCGCGGCGATGGCCGCCGCGCTGCGCGACGAATGGGCGCAGACGAGCGCGCAAGCCGCCGCGCGCCAGCAGGACATCTGCGACACGCTGACCCGCACCGCGAACGACATCACCGCGCAGGCGCAGGTGCACGCAAGCGACACGATCAACGAAATCTCGCGCCTCGTGCAGGCCGCGTCGGAAGCGCCGAAGGCCGCGGCCGACGTCGTCGCCGAGTTGCGCCAGCGCCTGTCCGACAGCATGGTGCGCGACACCGCGATGCTGGAGGAACGCAGCCGCCTGCTCGCGACGCTGGAGACGCTGCTCGGCGCGGTCAACCATGCGTCGACCGAACAACGCACCGCAATCGACGCGCTCGTCAGCACGTCGGCCGACCTGCTCGATCGCGTCGGCGCGCGCTTCAACGACACCGTCGACGCCGAAACGCGCAAGCTCGATTCGGTGGCCGCGCAGGTCACGGCCGGCGCCGTCGAAGTGGCGAGCCTCGGCGATGCGTTCGGGATGGCCGTGCAGGTGTTCGGCGAATCGAACGACAAGCTGCTGACGCATCTGCAGCGCATCGAGGCCGCGCTCGAGAAATCGCTCGCGCGCAGCGACGAACAGCTCGAGTACTACGTCGCGCAGGCGCGCGAGGTGATCGACCTGAGCGTGATGTCGCAGAAGCAGATCGTCGAAGACCTGCAGCAGCTCGCCGGCCGGCGAGCACCCGTCGGAGCGTAACGCATGCACGACGAAATCGACGGCGGCGCGCAATCGGCGCCGGTGTGGCCCGCGTTCGCCGACCTGATGTCGGTGCTGCTCGGCGCGTTCGTGCTGATCCTCGTCGGCGTGATCGGCATGCAGCTCCAGCTCACGTCGAAGCTCGAGGAAGCGGTGCGCGCGCGCCAGCTCGAGGCGCAGCAGCGCAAGTCGCTCGAACAGGCGCTCGCCGGGCCGCTCGCGGCCGGCCGCGTGACGCTCGTGAACGGGCGCATCGGCATCAGCGGCAACGTGCTGTTCGCGCTGAACTCCGACCAGTTGCAGCCCGCGGGCCGCGACCTGCTGAAGACGCTGGCCGGCCCGCTCGCCACATACCTGAAGACGCGCGACGAGATCCTGATGATCAGCGGCTTCGCGGACGACCAGCAGGTGCACGCCGGCAACCGCCTGTTCGCGGACAACTGGGAACTGTCGGCCAAGCGCGCGCTGACGGTGACGCGCGCGATGATCGATGCCGGCGTGCCGGCGTCGTCGGTGTTCGCGGCCGCGTTCGGCTCCGAGCAGCCGGTCAGCTCGAATGCGGACGACGAAGGCCGCGCGAAGAACCGCCGCGTGGAGATCGCGCCGGTGCCGCGCAAGTCGGCGTCGAACGGAGGAAAGGCAAAGTGACGGGCGACGCGACGCAGGTGCGCGCGACGCTCGACGCCTGGCGCGAGCAGGGCGCCGACCGGCTCGATCCGGTGCGCTTTCACCGGATCGACGCGCTCGAGAAGCGCGCGGCCGTACTCGATGGCGACGCGCGTGCGTTGGTCGATGCGCGGCTTGCAACGCTGATCGAAGGGTTTGCGGAGATCGTCGCGCGCGCCGGTGAAGCCGAAGCTACGCGCGAGACGGTGGAGGCCGCGGCAGGTGCGCCCGCGCGTGGCGCGCTTGCCGCGCTCGTCGCAGGGCTCGGCCGCGATGCGCAGGCCGACCGGCGCGGGATCGATCCCGAACTGGTCGACTACTTCCGCGCGATGTGGTCGAAGGTCCGCACCGAACAGCAGTATCGCCAGTCGCTCGACCAGGTGCCGCGCAACGCGGGGCCGCTCAATTCGAACAGCCTCGTGCACCGCTCGCTCGCGACGATGCGCGAGCTGTCGCCGGAATACCTGCAGCAGTTCCTGTCGTACGTCGATGCGCTCGCATGGCTCGAGGATCTCGCGGGCGGCGGCACGCAGCCCGAGAAGGAAGCGCCGCGCGCGAAGGCGGCCAAACCGGCGAAAAAGACGACGCGCGCCAAGGCGCGATAACGCCACGGCGCACGCGTTCAGCGGGTGGATCGCCTATCGGTCGGCAGCCGGGGCGTCGATTACCGTGCGCAGCGCGTGCAATGCTTCGACGAGCGCCGACGCGAACGGCGGATGGGCGGCGATGCCCGCCGCGTCGAGTTGGCTGCCGAGGATCGGCAGTGCGATCGATGCATCTTCGACGATCCGCGCCGACATCACCGACAGCGTTTCCCGTAGCGCCGCGTCCGCATGCGTCGCGCGGGGCGCTGCGTTCAGCACCGCGACCGGCTTGTACACGACGGCCTCGCATCCCACGACCCAGTCCAATGCGTTCTTCATCACGCCCGTGACGCCATGCGCGTATTCGGGGCTCGCGATGACGATGCCGTCGGCCGCGTTCAGGCGGTCGATCAGATCGCGCACCGCGACGGGCGTCGGGTATTCGGCATCGGGATTGAACAACGGGAATTCGCCGAGACGATGGAAGCGCGCGATATGCATGTCGTGCGGTGCGACGAGTGCGGCTGCGTCGAGCAATGCGGCGTTGTACGACTGCGCGCGCAGGCTGCCGCAAAGCGCGACGATGTCGATGCGGCGCTCGGAGGCGGTTCGGGTTTCGTTGGCCATCGCGGAACGTGTGGGTGGGTGGCTCGCGCGGCGGCGGCGCGCGGCTCCGGCGAATTATCGCATCGGGGCGTGAGCCATGTGAGCGACGGGCCGCGCGTGGCCGACGCTCCGCACGGGATGTCGTTCGTGTTCCCCGCGCCGCACGTTCCCGTTCGCATCCTCGGCGGCATCGACGCCGGTCATCCCGGTTGCTTGCGCCAGTTCACCGAGCGTCCATCCATTCCCGAGCAACAGCCGCCGCGTATGCAGCGCACCGTGTACGTCGTCGGCGACGGCTTCGCCGAGATAATGCAGCGCGCGGCCTTCGACGTCGACGAAGCCATGCGCGTAATCCTGCGCGAGCGCCGTCCACAACTGCGCGGCGCCGACCGACTGGCGCGCGCCGCTGATCAGGCACAGGCCCGCGTCAAGCCCCCATCGATACAGCGTCGTCGCGAGCCCCTTGCGTTGCGCCGAGCCGCGCAGCCGCGTATGCGGCGCGCGCAGGTAGCGATCCGCGCGGCGCGGGATGTCGGGAAGCCGGTTGAACACCGTATAGCCGGCGAGCTGGCGGGCCACCGGATCCTCGACGTAAAGAAAATATTCGCCGTCGGCTTCACGGTGACGGACGATCAGGCCCGAACGGCCGAGCGCGACGGCCGGCAGCCCGTTCAGGCGATGGCCCGGCTGGTGCAGGCGTTCATACAAGGTGTCGAGTTCGTCGTCGATGTCGTGTTGGGAATGCTGTACGTCGATACGCATGGCAAAAGGCGCCCGTCCCGGGCGCATCGAGAAAGGGTTTCATGGCAACGGGGGGAACGGAAATGGAAGCGGCCCCCGGGCTCGGCGAAGCGAGCCGGGGCCGCGAATCAGCTGGGGATGTGCTGAAAACCGGCGGCGATCGCGGCGAGGCCCGCGATGCAGAGTGCGAACAGGATCAGGACTTTGTGGATCACGCCTCTTTCCTCTTGAATGCGCGGCGCCGACGGGCGGCGTCGCGGAGACGGTGAGCGGCGGGCACGGCCCGCACGGCCGTCGTGCGGGACGACGGTCGGGCGTCCGGGCGACGGGCGCGCGCGGACGGTCAGCACCATACGCGACGGGCAACGGGCGGGCAATCGGACTGACGGAGAAAAGCGATGAAACGCGAGGAATCGCGGTGTTTCGCGGCAATTGGCCGCATGGGGGCTGTGGGCACGCCACGATTCGCCGCGAAGGCCGCAGTTGATCGCGCAGCGGTTTCCGACAGCAGCCCTTGTTCATGCGTCGAAATCGCATACACTTCACCGCGAACGAACCCCACAAGGGTCTGACCATGGGAGCGGGCCCGTCCACGGATCGCTGAGCCGCAACAACGTGCTTCACCCGGTTGTTGCGGCGATCTCCTCTCGTCGATGACTCAGCAGGCAGATTGCCGCCGGATTTCCCTTTTTCCGAGCGGATGCTTCGTCATGCCTGATCAAACCCGAACCACGCCCGCGTGGGCTTATTCGCTGCCGTCGGCCTTGCTGCTGATGGCCCCTTTCGATCTCCTCGCGTCGCTGGCGATGGACGTGTATCTGCCGGTGGTGCCGGAGATGCCGACGGCGCTGCACACGTCGCCCGCCATCGTGCAGCTGACGCTGAGCGTCTACATGGTCGTCCTCGGCCTCGGCCAGCTGGTGTTCGGCCCGCTGTCGGACCGGTTCGGACGTCGCCCCGTGCTCCTGGGCGGTGCGTTACTGTTCTCGGCGAGTTCGCTGGCGCTCGCGATGGCGGGAAGCGGCGGCGTATTCGTCGCGTTGCGCCTGCTGCAGGCGCTGGGGGCATCCGCCGCGCTCGTGGCGACCTTTGCAACGGTGCGCGACGTCTATGCCGACCGTCCGGAAGGCAGCACCCTCTACAGCCAGTTCGGCGCGATCCTCGCGTTCGTCCCGGCGCTCGGACCGATGCTCGGCGCGGGCATTGCGCACGGTTTCGGCTGGCGCGCGATTTTCGTGATGCTCGGCGGCGCCGGATGTCTGGCGCTCGGCCGCGCGTCGTCGCGTTGGCACGAAACGCGGCGACGAGCCGGCGGCACGCCGCGGTACCCCGTCGTATCGATCCTGCGCAGTCCGTCTTTCCTCGTCTATTCGTTCGGTTTCGGCACGGCCATGGGCGCATTTTTCGTGTTCTTTTCGATTGCGCCGCGTGTGCTGGTCGGGCAGGCCGGCTATTCCCGCACCGAATTCAGCGCGGCGTTCGCCACCGTGGCGATCGTGATGATCGTTGCCGCGCGCTTTGCGCGAGGGTGTGTGTCGAGCTGGGGGATTCCGGGCTGTTTTGTGCGCGGCGCGGGCGTCATGATGGCCGGCGCAATCGCGCTAGCGGCGTGCACGGCCCTGATGGCGCCGTCGTTCGTCGCGTTCGTGATGCCGATGTGGATCGTCGCGATCGGCATCGTGCTGATGTCGTCGGTGACGGCGAACGGTGCGCTTCGGGATTTCGACGACGCGGCGGGGACGGCGGTCGCGTTGTATTACTGCGTGCAGAGCCTGATCGTCGGCGGTGCCGGCACGTTCGTGACGCTGGCGCTGCCCGGCGATACGCCGTGGCCGCTGGCGGCGTTTTGTTTCGTCATGCCGACGGCATGCGTCGTCTCGCTCGCCGTGTCGAAGCGCACGCGCGGATGAACCCGTGTGTGTGCGTGCCGGCCGGGTCGATGCATCGGCGGCCCGGCCGGGAAGCGGCGCGTCACACCGCCTGCCGCCCGCCGAACGCGTGCCGGATTCGCGCGAACAACCCGTGCTGCGCGATCCACTCCGCATACGCGCGATAGTCGGGATCGCGCATCAGATGACGCTCTTCCGTCTTCGCACGCGTGTAGTAGATCAGGTTGACCGCGACGAGCCCCGCGCAGTGCATGAGCCCGATCTGCCAGCCGAGCGGTTCGACGAACGGCACCGACACCATCCAGTACGACAGGTTCTTCGTGATGTACGCCGGATGCTTCGTGAAGCGGTACGGGCCCGACGTGATGATTCCGCGGTTGGTAAGGTTCGAGAACCGCAGCCCGAACGAGATCGTGCACAGCGCGTAGGTCAGCAGCAGCAGGATGATCGCCGTGCCCCAGATCGCGCGCAGCGTCGGCGCCGACAGCAGCCAGTTGTCCCAGAACAGCGAGCCTTCGTAGCGGATGTAGTTGTTCGAGATCAGCGACCAGAACGGCTGGTAGCAGATCAGCGCGGCGACCCAGCCGAGCGTCGTCGGCTCGACGGTGCGCACGTGGCTGTCGAGGATGCGGAACGTGCACAGATAGCCGACGGTGCCGAACATCAGGTCCATCGTGAACGACAGGTCGTACATGAACACGAAGGTCGCGATCGTCATCGGCGCATGCATCGCGTTCGCGAGCGACGCGCTCAGGTGATCGGCGTCCTTCGACAGGTAGACGGTCATCAGCGGCAGGAAGAACGCCTTCACGCCCCAGCCGGCCAGCATCTCGCGCACCGGCTTCCAGCTCGCGGGCCGCTCGCGGCGAAACAGGAAGCGGCCCCACAGCAGGTACGCGTCGTCGGTCTCGCGCTGGTGGCGATCCATCCACGCGAAGTAGAACGGCGCGGCGACGATCACGTACGGCGCGAGCGCGCGCAGCAGCGACCAGAACGGCAGGTAGAACGCGCCGTGGTATTCGGGCAGCAGCCAGTAGATCGCGCCGATGCCCGCATAGATCGACGTCAGCGCGCCGAGTCGCGTGGCCACGCGCGCGATGCCGAGCGGTCGGACGGCCTGCCGCGACAGCCCCGCGCTCGGGCGCAGGTAGACGCGCGAGATGAAGAGTTCGTGCAGTGCGATCGTGCCGATGATCGCGAGGCTCGCGATGACGGCGCGCGTGGCCGCGTCGAGGGCCGGGTGGTCGCGCGTGACCCATAGCGCGAAGAGTCCGGCCGCGATGCCGAGCAGGCCGGCGCGCAACGGCGTGGCGGAACGGGGTGGGCGGTCCGGGGCGGCGACGATGCCGTCGAGCGTGGAATTCATGATCGGATCCTCGTAGGGATGAGGGCCGGCGCCCCCGCTTGGCGGGTGACGCCGGCCGTCGGCCGGGCTGTTTATGGATGCGCGCCCGGCCATTGGCCTGTCGTTCTGATACGTGATGCGTTAAGGCTTACTTCTTGGTGACGCCGCCCAGCAGACCGCCGAGCAGGTTCGTCACCGGCGACAGCAGGTTGCCGGTGCCGCTCGCGGCGCCGCCGCTCGTGCCGCCGGTCAGGCCGGTCACCACGGAGCCGCTGCCGCCCGGCGTCGTCACGGTGCCCGTTGCGCCGCCAGGGCTGACCGTGCCGACGGCGCCGGCCGAGCCGGCCGGCGTGCCCAGCGCACCGGTGAGCGTGCCGACCGGGCCGCTCGTCAGCACGCCGCCGAGCGCGCCGGACACGTTGCCGCCCGGCGTCGTGACGGTGCCGGTGAGGCTCGCGCCGAGCGGCGTCAGCGAGTTGACGAGGTTGGTGACCGGCGCGAGCAGGCCGCCGACGCCTGCGCCGCTCGTCCCGCTGGTGCCGCCGGTGCCGCTTGAGCCGATGCTGCCGAGCGCACCCGTTACCGTGCCGAGCAGGCCGGTGATCGGCGCCAGCGGGCCGCCGCTGGTACCGCTCGTGCCGCCTGAGCCGCTCGAGCTGCCGCCACCGAGTGCGCCCGTCAGCGAACCGAGCACGCCCGTGATCGGGGCGAGCGGATTGGTGCCGCTGCTGGAGCTGCCGCTGGACAGCAGGCCGCCGGCCGATGCCACCGTGTTGCCGAGCTGGGACACGCTGCTGCCGGCGCTCGTGCCGACCGGGTTGCCGGTTGCGCCGCCGACCTGCGAACCGACGAGGCCGAGGCCGCTGCCGAGCGTGCTCAGCAAGCCGTTGAGCGGGGCGCCGAGCAGGGTCGCGTTGCCGAGCGTCTGCGTGACGCCCGGCGTTGTGACGCCGCCGGTCAGCGTGTTCGTGATCGGGTTGATCACGCTGCCGAGCTGCGTCTCGAGTTGCTGGACCGGCGCGCTGTTCAGCGCCGTGTTCAGCGCCGATGCGGTCGAGTTGACCGCGGTGCCGACCGTGTTGACGAGACTGCCGACGAGGGTCGTCGCCGGCGCGAGCGGCGACAGCGGACCGGTGCCGAGGCTCGTCACGGCATTGCCGAGGTTGTTGACCGCGCCGCCGGCGCCGGTCAGCAGGCCGGTGGTCGACGTGAGCGTCGGCCCGAGCGGGTTCGGCGACACGCCGATCGAACCGAGGCCGGCCGCGACGCCGTTGCCGAGCGATTGCACGCCGTTGCCGAGGCTGCTGACCGCGTTGCCGACGCTGTTGACCGTCGTCGCGTTCGTGCCGGGAATCTGCACGCCGCCGATCTGGGCGCCGCCGTTCACGACCGTCGTGCCGAGCGCCGTCACGAGGTTGCCGGATTGCTGAAGGACATTGCCGAGGGGGGTGACGCTGGTGCCGGAGGTGCCTGACGTACCTGACGTACCGGAAGTGCCTGATGTGCCCGAAGTACCGGAAGTACCGGAAGTGCCCGACGTACCTGAGGTGCCTGACGTACCTGAGGTGCCTGACGTACCGGAGGTGCCCGACGTGCCGGAAGTGCCTGACGTACCTGAGGTGCCCGACGTGCCGGAAGTACCCGACGTACCGGAGGTGCCCGACGTACCGGAGGTGCCCGACGTACCGGAGGTGCCCGACGTGCCGGAAGTGCCTGACGTGCCGGAAGTACCCGACGTACCGGAGGTGCCCGACGTACCGGAGGTGCCCGACGTGCCGGAAGTGCCTGACGTGCCGGAAGTACCCGACGTACCGGAAGTACCCGAAGTACCCGAAGTACCCGAAGTACCCGAAGTACCCGAAGTACCGGAAGTGCCTGACGTACCGGAGGTGCCCGACGTGCCGGAAGTGCCTGACGTACCGGAGGTGCCCGACGTACCCGAGGTGCCGGAAGTGCCAGAAGTCCCCGACGACCCCGAACTACCTCCGCCCGACGTCCCCGACGAACCGCCGCCCGATGTTCCGGAAGTCCCCGACGTGCCGCTTGTCCCGGACGTGCTCGGCTTGATGGTCGGCGTCGTCGGTCCATCGACCGAGCCGCAGCCGTACAGCGCGAGCAGTGACGAGACGGCCATCGTTACCGTCGTCTTCTTGAAGAGAATGTGCATGTTGGCCTCGACATTGGAAGTGTGTCCAAGCCTTCACTGCAAATTCCGCGCCACGGCATGTTTCGCAAAACGGTGTCGTGATTTGTTGCGGGAATCGGGTATATCGATGCGATTTAAACGGAGGAATGGCGGTTTCGCGCGACAGGCACGCGCGGCGCGCGAACGTCGCGGCTGCGATGTTCCCGTAAGGCGCCGTAACGCGCGACGGGATGTTACGTAGCGTTCGACCGCACGTGACGCGCGCGGCCGCGAACCGAGGCCCGCACCTTTGACGAAACGCGCCGTCCCGCCGAACATGACGCGAACCCCCCGGCCGCCGGCGGCGCAGCAGCGGCCACGACGCCAACCACGAGGACACCGACATGAGCGAACAGGACAGGGAATACGGCAAGGCGCGGCGGATCGACGTGATGGGCGAGGCGTTCGTCGAGCGCGCGATGAGCGACCTCGACGGATTCTCGCGCCCGCTGCAGAACTGGCTGAACGAGCATGCGTGGGGCAGCACGTGGCAGCGGGGCGGGATCGACCTGAAGACGCGCAGCCTGTGCACGTGCGCGATGCTGGCGGCGCTCGGCCGCGGCACGGAGCTGAAGGGGCACATCCGCGGCGCGCTCAACAACGGCGCGAGCCTCGTCGAGATCCGCGAGGTATTGCTGCACAGCGCGCTGTACGCCGGGGCGCCGGCCGCGGTCGAGGCGTTTCGCAGCGCGCGCGAGGTGCTCACGGAGCGGGGGCTGTCGATGCCCGACGACGAAGCCTGATTCCGTCGCGGCGTCGGCTGCCCGCCACGGAACAGGCCGCGCTTCGTCGCCGCGATCTACGCGATGCGCACGGGCTGTGCCGCAACGTCGGCCGGCGCGGCGGCGACTTCGAGCAGCCAGTCGGCCGTCGCCTCGGGCATCGTGACCGGCAGCATGTGCCCGCCGTCGACGACCTTCAGCCGCACGCGCGCCGATTTCTTCGCGAGCGCGTCGCCGTGCTCGCGCCAGTTCAGGATCGGATCGGCTTGGCCGTACAGCACGTCGACCGGCAGCGCGAGCTCCGCGTAGCGGCGCGCCATCGCAGGCAGGTCGACGGGCGCCGACAACAGGTCCGTCGCCGTCGCGTAGAACACGTGCGGGCGCATCCCGAGCAGGCCGCCGCCCTTGACCGGGAAGTCGCGCGGCACGTCCTCCGGCGCGAACACCTGGCGCACGGCCTTGCGGCCCGTCAGGATCGTCAGCGGGATCGCGAAGGTCCACGACACGAAACGGCGCACGAGCGGCGACGGCAGCATCAACGGCTTGAACGGCGCGGGCGGCTCGGTCTGCTCGTGCGACAGCGGCGCGATCAGCGCGAGCCGGCTCACGCGGTCCGCATGGTTGAGGCCGACCGCGAGCGCGATCGCGCCGCCGAGCGAGTGGCCGACCAGTACCGGCTTGTCGAGCTGCAGCGCGTCGATGAATGCGGCCACCGTGCGGGCCTGCGCGAACACGTTCGCCTGCGAGGCCGCGCCGCGCAGCGAGCGGCCGGCGCCCGGGCGGTCGATCAGGATCACGCGATGCTGTTGTGCGAGCCGCGTGAGCGGCAGGTACGCGAAATTGCGCCATTGCCCCGCGAGCCCGTGGACGAACACGATCGGCGGGCCGTTGCCGTATTCGACGTAGTGGATACGATCGCCGTCGATGTCGACGAAGCGGCCTTCGGGGGGGAACGCGCGCGTCACGCGACGGGCCACGTAGCCGGAAAACAGCGCGAGCGCGGCGAGCACCGCGACGACGCCGAGCAGCACGTTCTGGATCAGGTGGAGCGTAGGAGTCATGTCGGCCTCAGCGGGTGTCGAGTGCGGGTTCGGCTGCCGGCGCGGCGGCGGCGGCCGGGCCGGTTCGGGCGCGGCGCTCGAAATGCATCGCGGAATCGGCGAGCGCGCTGAACTTCAGCGACGCGAGATCGAGCACGTAGTTCTGGTGAAATTTCCACGGCTTGCGGTGCCCCTGCTTCGGCAGGATGCCGGCCGCGCGCTGGATGTAGCCCGAGCTCAGGTTGACGGCCGGCACGTCGCCCAGATCGCCCGTGCCAAGCCGCGGCACGCATGTGTCGTACCCGTTCGCGCGCATGTGGTTGAGCAGCCGGCACACGTAGCGCGCGATCAGCTCGGCCTTCAGCGTCCACGATGCATTCGTGTAGCCGAACGACGACGCGAGGTTCGGCACGTCGCTGTACATCATTCCCTTGTACGACACCGTTTCCGGCAAATCGACCGCGCGGCCGTCGACCGTCACGCGCGCGCCGCCGAGCATCTTCACCTTCAGCCCGGTCGCGGTGACGATCACATCCGCGTCGAGCTGCTGGCCGCTCTTCAGCGCGAGTCCGGTCGGCGTGAAGCGCTCGATTTCGTCGGTGACGATCGATGCGCGGCCCGCGCGGATGGCCTTGAACAGGTCGCCGTTCGGCACGAGGCACACGCGCTGGTCCCACGGCATGTAGCGCGGCGTCAGGTGCTTCGCGACGTCGAAGTCGGGGCCGAGCTGCCTGCTGGCCGCGCGGATGATGAATTGCTTCGTCCGGTCGGGCTTGCGGCGCGACACGTTGTACAGGTACATCGTCAGCAGCACGTTCTTCACGCGCACGAGCCGGTGCGCGAGCCGCGACGGCAGCACGCGGCGCAGCGCGTTCGCGATCTTGTCGCGCGCGGGCAGCGACACGATGTAGGTCGGCGAGCGCTGCAGCATCGTCACGTGCTGTGCGTCGGCCGCCATCGACGGCACCAGCGTGACGGCCGTCGCGCCGCTGCCGATCACGACCACGCGCCGGTTCGCGTACGACAGGTCCTTCGGCCAGTGCTGCGGATGCACGAGCTTGCCCCTGAACGTGTCCATGCCTGGCCAGTCGGGCAGGTAGCCGGCGTCGTAATCGTAGTAGCCGCTGCACATGAACAGGAAGCGACAGGTGTAGACGAGCGTGTCGGTCGCGCCGTCCCGCGTGCGCTCGACGCGGACCGTCCAGCGCGCGCGGTTCGAATCCCAGTCGGCCGCGACGACCTTCCGGCCGTAGCGGATCATCTTGTCGATGCCGTAGGTGCGCGCGGTGTCGCGGATGTAGTCGAGGATCGTCTGCCCGTCGGAGATCGCCTTGTCGCTGTGCCATGGACGGAAGCTGTAGCCGAGCGTGAACATGTCGGAATCCGAACGAACGCCCGGATAGCGGAACAGGTCCCAGGTGCCGCCGATCGCGTCGCGCGCCTCGACGATCGCCACGCTCGCATGCGGGCAGCGCTGCTTCAGGTGATACGCGGCGCCGATGCCGGACAGGCCGGCGCCGACGATCAGCACGTCGAGGTCGCGGTGATCGTCACCGTCGTGGCGGGCGTCGGCGGCGGGCGGCGCGTCGTGCCGGTCGGTCGTCGTCGAGATCATGCGGGGTCCTGGGTCGGCGTGGTCGGGCGCGCGGCCGGAGCGTGCGCGCGTTCGAGGTTGCGTGCGCGGGCGCGGCGCACGTGGCGCAGCATCAGCCGCTGGTAACCGGCGCCGAGCAGCCGCGCGATCCGGTCGAGCCGGCGCGCGTCGGCACCGACCAGCACGCGGCGCGCATTGCGCTCGACACCCGCGAGGATCTGCCGCGCGGCTTCGTCGGGCGTCGTCGCGTTGATCAGGCGGTTCGCCTGGCGGCGATGGGTCGCTTCGTCCTGGCCCGTCAGCGCGTGGATGCTGGTGTCGACGCGGCCCGCGTCGACGATGTTCGTCGCGACGCCGCCCGGATGCACACAGGTCGCGCTCACCGGCGCGCCGTCGAGTTCGAGCTCCATCCGCAGCGCCTCGGTGAAGCCGCGCACCGCGAACTTGGTCGCGTTGTACGCGCTTTGCGTCGGCATCGCGACGAGCCCGAACAGGCTCGACGTGTTGACGACGTGGCCGTCGCCCGACGCGCGCAGATGCGGCAGGAACGCCTGCGTGCCGTGCACGACGCCCCAGAAATTGATGCCGACGATCCATTCGAGATCGGCAAGACGTGCGGTTTCGGCGCTGGCGGCCAGCGACACACCCGCATTGTTGAAGATCAGGTTGGCCTTGCCGTGCTCGGCCCGAACGAAATCGGCCCACGCGAACACCGCGTCGCGGTCGGCGACGTCGAGCCGCCGTGTGCTCACACGCACGCCGTGCCGCGCGCAGATGGCCGCCGTGCCGGCGAGCCCGACATCGTCGACGTCGGCGAGCGCGACCTCGCAGCCGCGCCGCGCCAGTTCGACCGCGAGGCTGCGGCCCATGCCCGAACCGGCGCCCGTGACCGCGGCGACCTTGCCGGAAAATCCCTTCATCCGTCGTTCCTCCCGTTCCGCTTGCGCTGTACCGGCGGCGCATCTATTGTGGTGTTGTTCGTCACCACTTTAGTTTTCGGGTGTCCTGATGTCAAATAGCGGAATGGAGAAAGCACTCGAAACGGAAAAAAAGGGGCGGTCGTATGGCGGCGTGGCGCCGGAGGTGCGGGCCGCCGAGCGGCGCGACGCACTGATCCGCGCGGCGACGCGCGTGTTCGGCACGGTGGGTTTTCGCAAGGCGACCGTGCGGTCGATCTGCCAGGAAGCGAAGCTGAACGACCGCTATTTTTATGCGGCATTCGACAGCACCGAGGATTTGTTGCGTTGCACCTACCTGCATCACGCGCAGCAATTGCATGACGCGGTCGCGCAGGCGGTCGCCGCGCGCGGCGGCGATTTGCGCGAGCGCGTCGACGCGGGACTCGCCGCGTTCTTCGCGTTTCTGCGCGACCCGTGCGCGGCGCGCGTGCTGCTGCTCGAGGTGATGGGCGTGAGCGCGGATACCGACATGACGTATCAGCGCATGCTGATCGACTTCGGCAAGCTGATCATGGCGATCGGCGCGCCGGGCGAGGCCGTCACACCGGCCGAGCGCACCGAGCAGCGGCTGATCGGGCTCGCGCTGGTGGGCGCGATGACGAACGTCGGCGCGGCGTGGCTGCTGACCGAATATCGCGATCCGGAGGCGCAGATGATCGCCAGTTGCAGGAAGGTGTTGTTGGGGACGTTGGGGGAAGCGGGTGGGTAAGGACGCGGTGATCGGTCGACTATCCTCGCCTGAGCAAGACCGAATTCAGACTATAATCGGTCTCATCCGGTGCCCGGCCAAAGGACGCATTCCATGAAATTCTCCACTCAAGTCAAACCGATCAGCTATCTCAAGAGTCACGCGGCCGAGATCGTCAAGGACATCTCGGAGAGCCGCGAGCCGATGCTCATCACCCAGAACGGCGAGGCGAAGCTCGTCGTCATGGACGTCAAGTCGTATGAGGAGCATGAAGAGACACTCGCGCTGCTGAAATTGCTTGCGCTGGGCAACCGCGAGATCGACCAAGGTCACTTTCGTCCTGTCGAGGATGTTTTCGCCGACCTCGACAAGGATGATGATCAATGACGTTACGCGTTGTCGTTCTTCGTTCGGCGGAAGAAGATCTGAAGACGTTGAAGCGTTATCTCCTGTCGAATTTCGGTTCGGAAACCTGGCAGGCGAGCTATGGCCAGATCAAGGATGCCATCGCGTCGCTTCGTGCCTTTCCTGCTCAGGGCCGGATTCCCGACGAGCTCGCGCATATCAACCTCAGTCAGTATCGCGAAGTCGTTGCCGGAATGAATCGCATCATTTACGACGTGCGCGGCGACACGATCCATGTGCATATCGTGTGCGATACGCGTAGGGATTTGAAGTCGTTGCTCATGAGACGGCTCATGCAGGCGTATTGAAGGCGGACCTCTGCCTTTCTCCGTTTTTTTGCTATTTCGAGCGTGAGCGTCTCTTCGTGGGCGCGATCGGCGTTTCCCCAAGCCTCGCCTTCATCGCCTCGACAAACGCCCGCACCTTCGGCGACGGCAGCCGCGTCGACGGATACACCGCATGGATCCCGGCCGGCGCCGTATGCCAGCCCGGCAGCAGCCGCACGAGCCGGCCGGCCGCGACGTCGTCCGCGGTCGAGAAATCCGTCAGCAGCCCGAAGCCGCCGCCCGCGAGCACGATCGCGCGGCACGCGGTCGCGGTGTTCGACACCACCGGCGCGACGCAGCGCACCGACGCTCGGCCGCCGCGCACGTTATCGAGTTCGAGCGTATGCGGGCGCGGCAGCGACGACAGCATCACGAACGGCAGCGCGGCGAGCGCATCGGGATCGCGCGGCAGCCCGTGCCGCGCGACGAACGCCGGGCTCGCGACCAGCCATTTCTCGTAGGTGCCGAGCTGCACCGCGCGATAGTTGGAATCGGCGAGACGGCCGATGCGGATCGCGACGTCGAGGTTGTCCGCGACGAGATCGACGACGCGGTCGTTCGCGACGAGTTCGACGGCGAGCGCCGGATGCCGGTCGCGCAGCGCGACGACGGCCGGCGCGACCACCAGCGCGCCATAGTCGATCGGCACGCTCACGCGCAGCGTGCCGCGCAGCGGCCCGGCGTCGGACGACACCGCGTCGAGCGCGGCTTCGGTGGCGCGCACGATATCGCGGCACGCGTCGTAGAACACGCGGCCGGCATCGGTCACACTTAGCCGCCGCGTCGTGCGCACCAGCAGGTTCGCGCCGACCTCGGATTCGAGGCGCTGCATGTGCGTGCTGACGACCGTCTTCGCGAGGCCGAGCCGCTCGGCCGCGGCCGTCAGCGAGCCGGCGTCGACCACCGCGACGAAGATCGCCAGCCGGTTCAGGTTCACGTCGCGCAGATCGGCCATCGTCGATTGTCCTATGAAAGCGGAGAATGTTTCCGCGATTATCCGTCTTCCGGTGACGAACGGCGAGCGCTACGCTGGAGTCGTTCGTCGCCGATCCCCGGCGGCGCGAGATTCCGGAGTGTTTCCATGTCTGCCGCCAGCAAGCCCGCCTCGCCGATCCGCGTCTATTCGTTCCTGCTGTCCGGGCACGCGCACCGTGTCCGGTTGTTCCTGTCGCTGCTCGGGTTGCCGTCGAAGACCATCGACGTCGATCTCGCGGCCGGCGCGCAGCGCGAACCGGCGTTCCTCGCGTTGAATCCGCTCGGGCAGGTGCCGGTGATCGACGACGGCGGTACCGTGATCGCCGATTCGAACGCGATCCTCGTGTATCTCGCGAAGCGCTACGGCGACGCGCACTGGCTGCCCGACGATCCCGTCGGCGCGGCCGTCGTGCAGCGCTGGCTGTCGTACGCGGCCGGCCCGATCGCATCGGGCCCCGCGGCCGCGCGGCTCGTGACCGTGTTCGGTGCGCAGCTCGACCCGGAAGCGGCCAAGCGCACGGCCGCGAAGGTGCTCGACGTGATCGATCGCGAGCTGGCCGGCAAGCCGTTCGCGGCCGGCGCGCAGCCGACGATCGCGGACATCGCCGCGTACACGTACATCGCGCACGCGCCGGAAGGCGGCGTGTCGCTCGAACCGTATCCGCACGTGCGTGCTTGGCTGGCCCGTATCGAGGCGCTGCCGGGCTTCGTCGCGATGCCGACGACGCGCGCGGGCCTGCTTGCCGCTTGACGCTCACTGCCGCCGCGCCTGTTCAGGAGAACGCGATGAATGCGCCGACCGCCGTCGTACCGGGCTGGGAACTCGATACCGCGCCGTTTCACGCGGGCGAGCTTGCCGTGCAGCAGCGCGCAGGCGTGACGGACGCGGCGGGCGCGGCCGGCCGGCGCGGAATCCGGCGCTTCATGCCGGATCAGCACCGGACGTTTTTCGCGCAACTGCCGTTCTTCGTGCTCGGCGGCGTCGATGCAAGCGGGCAGCCGTGGGCGACGCTGCGGGTCGGTGCGCCGGGTTTCGTCACGTCGCCGGATGCACGCACGCTGCGCATCGCGGCGCGCGCGCTGCCGGGCGATCCGCTGGCCGGCGCGTGGCAGGCGGGCGCACCGCTCGGCGGGCTCGGCATCGAATTCGATACGCGACGGCGCAATCGCGTGAACGGCGTCGTGCGCGCGGCCGACGGCGATGCGCTGACGATCGCGGTCGAGCAGAGCTTCGGCAATTGTGCGAAGTACATCCAGGGCCGCAAGCCGACTTTCATCGCGCGGGACGTCGGGGCGTCCGTCGCGCCGGACGTATCGGATGCACTGAGCGACGCCGACCGCGCGCTGCTCGAGCAGGCCGATACGTTCTTCGTCGCGAGTGCGAACACGTCAGCGGACGCGGGCGCGGCGCGCGGCGCGGACGTGTCGCATCGCGGCGGGATGCCGGGCTTCGTGCGCGTCGACGATGCGCGCACGCTGACGACGCCCGATTTCAGCGGCAACCGGTTCTTCAATACGCTGGGCAACCTGCAGCACGATCCGCGCGCGGGGCTGCTGTTCGTCGATTTCGACAGCGGCGATGTGCTGTATGTCGCCGGGCACGCGGAGATCGTGTGGGACGGCCCGGTCGTCGCGTCGTTCGACGGCGCGCAGCGCGTCGTGCGTTTCCACGTGCGGGAAGTGCGGCGCATGCGGGCGGTGCTGCCGTTCCGGTGGTCGGCGGTCGAGCGCGCGCCGCAGTTCGCGGCGATGGCGGCGTCGTCGGGTGGCGCGGCGACAACGGCCGGATCTGCGCCGTCCGCGGCCGCGCCGGCATCGACGCCCGCATGGCGGTCGCTGCGGATCGCGAAGATCGTCGACGAAGCGCGCGCGGTCCGGTCGTTTCATTTCGAACCGGCGGACGGCGGCGCATTGCCGGCCTACGAAGCCGGTCAGCACCTGACGTTGCGCATCGCGCTGCCGGGCAGCGACGCGCCGACGATGCGCAGCTACACGCTGTCCGACGCGCCGGGCGGCGCACACTACCGGATCACCGTGAAGCGCGAAGGACGCGTATCGGCGTGGCTGCACGATCACGCGCAGGCCGGCATGACGCTCGACGCGCAGATGCCGCGCGGCCGCTTCACGTTCGATCTCGCAAGCCCGCGCCCGGCCGTGCTGGTGTCGGCCGGCATCGGCATCACGCCGATGGTCGCGATGCTGCGCCGGGCACTGGCCGACGACACGCCGTCGCGTCGCGTCGTGTTCGTGCACGGCGCACGCGAAGCGGCCGACCGGCCATTCGCCGCGGAACTGGTGCGCATCGCGGCCACCGATGCACGCGTGTCGCTTCACTGGTTCGACAGTCATCCTCACGAAGGCTCAATTGCGCGGGCCGGCCGCATCAACATCGGGCAATTGAAGCGGATCCTTTCATTCGACGATTACGATTTCTATTTGTGCGGGCCGTCAGCATTCATGCGCGACCTGTACGACGGGCTGCGCGCGCTGAACGTGCCGGACGAGCGCATCCGGTTCGAGGCGTTCGGGCCGTCGAGTGTCTCGCGCAGTGCGGCCCGGGCAACTGCCCCGCCCGCGACGGAAAGCGTGCCCGTCGTGTTCCGGCGCACGGCGCGCGAAGCCGCGTGGACGCCCGCCGACGGCACGCTGCTCGAATTCGCGGAAGGGCAGCGCGTGGCCGTGCCGTCCGAATGCCGCTCCGGGTCGTGCGGCACGTGCGCGACGCGCGTGCTGTCCGGCGCGGTCGACTACGAGCAAACGCCCGATGCGCCGGTCGAACCCGGCTGCGCGCTGCTGTGTGTCGCGCGGCCCGCGCAAGGGGCCACGGCGCCACTCGTGCTCGACCGCTGACGCACCTGCGGCCTGCGGCCGCAGATGGCCTGCTGCGCGAAAAGCACGCGCAACTGCTTCTTTTTTCGGATGCCGTCCGGATCGACGATAGCGTCAACCGATTCGATAAAGGAGCCCATCATGAAACTGCTCGGCATGGTCCGCCTGGTCCTGTGGAGTTTTTTCGGCGTACGCAACAGCAAGGCGCACGCGAACGATCTCGCGAACGCCAACTTCACGCTGCTGCCGTTCGTGGCGCTTCTGCTTGCGCTGCTGGTCGGCGCGGTCATTTACGGCGTCGTGCATCTGGTCGTCGATCCGACCGTGACGATGCAGGGCTTCTGAGCGAACAGCCGGTGAACCGGTAGCGGGCCGCCATTCCCGCTCCGGTTTGCGGTTGCCCGACCGGCGCACGATGACGCCGGTTTCAGCGTCGGCACACGCCGCGGGAATCGCGACCGCATCGCCACCGTTGTCGCGCCGCCCGAACCGCCTGCCCCCGTTCCCGCCTTCCCCGTTTCCCGTTCCGCCCGATTCGGCGGTCCTTCGCCCCGCCCGGGGTAAAATGCGCGCCACGCCGCGATGTCGCGCGCGACGGACAGGCCGCCGTTCCGATGAACGGCCGGCGCGACTGCCCGCCGCCCGAACCGGGGCGTTCGAAGCGTCCCCCGCATGACACGACCGCGTGACGCAGCCGCCGCCCGACAGGCACCCGACGAATCCGTCGGCCGCTGCATCGGCTTCCGGCGCGTCATCCGAATCCGATGTCCCATCCTGCGTTGTTCCGACCGGCCGGCCCGCTTGCACGCCGCAGGGTCTGGTTCGTCCGATGAATATCGTGTCGACGGAACGCGTCCGGCGACGGGCGCGGCGGCGTTCGCGGACGCACGCTTCGCAGCTTCCTAACGGGTTTTCGGGTTTCGGGTTTCGACAGGTCGAATGGCGAGTTTTCCATCCAGAACAATGACGGTGAATAGAACAACAGCGGCACGCGCACGGCGGCGGCGCGCGAAGGTCGGGCTCGGTGTCGGTCTCGGCGTCACGCTTTTCGCGGCGCACGCTGCCGCGGCTCAGGGCGACACGGCCGCACCGGGCGCCGACGCGGCCGGCAACGCGACGCTGCCCACGATCACGGTGAGCGGCGAGCGCGGCCACGCGTTGCGCGCGCGCGAAGCGTCGGTCGCGGGGCTCGACGACGCGCCGCTGCGCGACACGCCGGCGTCGGTGAACGTCATCACGCGCGCGCTGATCGACGATCAGCAGGCGAAGCGGCTGAGCGACGTCGTGCGCAACGATGCGTCGGTCGTCAACGACTATGCGCCGGTCGGCTATTTCGAGGGCTTCGCGATTCGCGGCTTTCCGGTCGATCTCGCGAGCGCGATCCGGATCGACGGGCTGACGGTATCCGGCGAGCAGAACGTGCCGCTAGAAAACAAGGAACGCGTCGAGATCCTGAAGGGGCTCGCGGGCATCGATAGCGGCGTCGTCGCGCCGGGCGGCGTGATCAACTTCGTGACCAAGCGCTCCGCGAACGTCGCGAGCGTCACGGGCGGCGTCGACAGCCGCGGCTCGACGTCGGCGGCCGTCGATCTCGGCCGCCGCTTCGGCCCGGACAATCAGTTCGGTTTCCGGATCAACGCGGCGAAGGAGAACATGCACTCGTATATCGACGGCACGAACGGACGGCGCACGTTCGGCTCGATCGCCGCCGACTGGGACATCAGCCCCCGCGCGAGCCTGCAGCTGAACGCGGAATTCCAGCAGTGGATCCAGCGTTCCGCGCCCGGCTACCAGTTGCTGGGCGGCACGGTCGTGCCGTCGGTGAAGACCACGTCGAAGGCGCTCGGCACGCAGCCGTGGGCGAAGCCGGTGACGACCGATGCGTTGAACCTGAACGCGCGTTTCGACTACCAGTTCAACGACGACTGGAAGGCGTACATCGCTGCCGGTCGCAGCCGCACGATGATCGACGACAACAGCGCGTTCGCGTACGGCTGCTCGTACGCGGCAAGCTGCGCGGCCGGCGCGACGTCGCCGTTCTTCTTCGGCGCGAACGGCGACTACGACGTGTACGACTTCCGCAGCCCCGGCGAATACCGGCGCAACGACGATCTGCGCGCGGTCACGACCGGCAAGTTCGCGACGGGGCCGCTACGGCACGAACTGACGCTCGGCGTGAGCGTGCAGCGCCGCGTCGTGCACATGGCCGACGCCGTGTACGACTACGTGGGCAGCGAGAATATCTACGGGCCGGACCTGACCTTCCCGCCGTCACCCAATGCGCCGGGGCCGTCGTATCCGCGCCTCGACGCATGGCAGTACGGCGTGTTCGGGCTCGACCGCATCAGCATCGGCGAACACTGGCAGGTGCTCGCGGGCGGCAAGGAAGTGTTGCTGCGCCAGCGTAGCTGGAGCAGCCTCGACGGCGAGACGACGCATACCGACCGCTCGGTGTTCCTGCCGCAGGTCGCGCTCGTCTACAAGCCGGTGAACGTGCTGTCGCTGTATGCGTCGTACAGCAAGGCGCTGTCGCTCGGCGACCAGGCGCCCGTGCGCGCGACCAACGCGTATGCGTTCCTGCCGCCCGTCGAATCGCACCAGATCGAGGTCGGCGCGAAATACGACTGGCTCGACCGGCTGAGCTTGACGGCCGCCGTGTTCTCGATCAGCAAGCCGTTCCAGTTCGCCGACCCGGACGCGTCGGGCACGTCCTACACGTTCGTGCAGCGCGGCACGCAGCGGCACCAGGGGATCGAACTCGGCGCGGCCGGGCGCGTGACCGAGCGGCTGGGCCTCACGGCCAGCGTCGCGGCGATTCGCGCCCGCGCGGTCGATTCGGGCTCGCCCGCCTACGAAGGACATCAGGTCATCAACGTGCCCGCGTTGCGCGCGTCGCTGTACGCGGACTACGCGGTGCCGGGCGTCGCAGGCCTGAACGTGCTCGGCGGCGTCGAGTACAGCGCCACACGCAACGCGAACGAGGAAGGCACCGCGCGCGTGCCGTCGTGGTTCGTATTCAATCTCGGCGCGCGCTATACGACGAAGATCGGCGGCCATCGTACGGTGTTGCGCGTGTCGGTGGACAATCTGTTCAACAAGTTCTACTGGCGCGACGCAGGCGAGCAGCAGGGCGATGCGTACCTGTTCCCCGGTGCGCCGCGCACCGCGCGCGTATCGTTGACCTATGATTTCTGACCGACCGGAAGCGGCCGCGTGACGCGCGGCCCCGGCAGCCCACCAGGAGAGCACAGACGATGTCCCCACTCGAAATCGCCGGCGTGATCGTCAGCGCGCTCGCGATCTGGCTGACCGCGAAGCGGCGCATGCTGTGCTGGCCGGTCGGCCTCGCGTCGGTCGCGCTGTACGGCTGGATCTTCTTCGACGCGAAGCTGTACTCGGACATGCTGCTGCAGGGCGCGTTCGCGGTGCTGCAGGTGTACGGCTGGCAGCGCTGGCTCGCGCAGCGCGCGAGCGAGGCAGGCGGCGACGCGGCGCCGGCCGGCGATGTCGCGCCTGTCACCGGCGTGCGGCCACTCACGATGCTGCCCGACCTGATCGCGGCGGTCATCGGCAGCGCGCTGCTCGGCGGGATGATGGCGCGCTGGACCGATGCGGCGCTGCCGTTCGTCGATGCGTCGCTGACCGCGTTCAGCCTCGTCGCGCAATACTGGACCGCACGGCGCTACATCGCGTCGTGGGGGCTGTGGATCGTCGTGAATGTGGTGTACGTCGGGATGTTCGTGTTCAAGGAACTGTATCTGACGGCCGGACTCTATGCGCTGTTCATCGGGCTGGCCGTCGTCGGCTGGCGCGACTGGAGCCGGACGGCCGCCGCGTTGCGGGCGGCATCGGGCGGCCCGCTCGCTTCGGGCGGCGGCACACGCTGATTCACGCATTCAACTACGGAGCAACGCCGTTCATGTCATTCCCCCTCGAGCCGGACGGCCCCCTGTCGCGCGACGTCGCGCCGCCGCAATTCGGCGTGGACGGCGAGCAGGCCGAACGCGACTGGCCGCTGATCACGCACGACGAAGTGGCGGCCGTGCTCGCGCGGATCGACGGCGTGGGCGAGCCGGTGCGGCTGACGTGGCACAGCCCGCGGCAGTTCGCGGCCGCCGTGCTCGTGCGGATGGCGGACGGCCGCGGGTTGTTCGTCAAGCGACATCACGCAAGCCTGCGCGATGTCGCGGGGCTCGAGGAAGAGCATCGTTTCATCGCGCATCTGCGCGAACGCGGGATGCCGGTGGTGGACGTGCTGGCCGATCGTCACGGTGCGACCGCGTTTGCTTCCGGCGAGTGGACGTACGAGGTGCACGTGCTCGCGCCGGGCGTCGATCCGTATCGCGGCGTGATGTCGTGGCAGCCGTTCACGCATGCTTCTCATGCGTATGCGGCCGGCCGCGCGCTGGCCGAACTGCATCGCGCGTCGGCCGGCTACGATGCGCCCGCGCGGCCCGTGCGCACGCTGCTGTCGAGTTTTCGCGTGCTGTCGTCCGCCGATCTGGCGGGTGCGCTCGAACGCTGGGTCGATGCGCAGCCGCTGCTCGTGCGCGCGCTGGGCTCGCGTGACTGGCGCGGTGATGTGGCCGACGCGATCGGCCCGTTTCACGCGCGTCTCGTGCCGCTGCTGCCCACGTTGACGCCGCTGTGGACGCACGGCGACTGGCATGCGTCGAACCTGCTGTGGACCGATGCGGGGCCCGGCGCGCAGGTACGTACCGTGCTCGATTTCGGCTTGTCGGACCGCACTTGCGCGGTGATGGATGTCGCGCTGGCGATCGAGCGCAATACGGTCGACTGGATGGCGCCAGCCGATGCACGGCGCGTGGAATACGACCAGATCGACGCGCTGCTCGATGGTTACGAATCCCTCGAACCGCTGAGCGACGACGCATACGCGGCGCTCGTCGCGCTGCTGCCGATCGTGCATACGGAGTTCGCGCTGTCGGAAGTCGCGTATTTCGGCTGCATCATCGATGCGCCGGCGATTGTGGACATTGCGTACGACGGCTATCTGATCGGGCACGCGCGCTGGTTCGGCGAACGCGACGGGCGGCAGTTGCTGGACTGGCTCGTGCAGCGGCGGCGGGGGAAGCAGCGCATCACCTGATTCACGCGCGGGGCGTATGGCCGGCACGTCTCGAATCTCCGAACTTCTGCATTCTTTCGTGCGGCCATCGTGCCGCGCGCTCACCGAATCTTCCTGATTGTCGAAAGGGACGCCGTTCCCCCAAGGGCACCGCACGTCGGCGTACGGTTGCGCCCAACATGACGGAAATATCATCTTCGCCTCATGTTCGCACTGCGGCCGGTCCGTAGCATCGGTCGCGAACCGTTACCGCAGAACCGAACATGCTCAAGCTCAACCTCGTCGCGGCCATCGTCTTCGCGATGGCCGCGACGGCTCATGCGCAGCCCTCGCTGTCGCCGGCTCCGGCTACCGCCGCCGCGCCGATCGGCGCACCGCCATCCGACACATTTCCGGCATCGTCACTGACGCTGTCCGATGCGCTCGCGGTCGCAGCCCGGAACAATCCGGCACTGCGCGGCGCGCGCGCGGACGTCGATGCATCGGCCGGCGCGCTGATGCAGGCCGGCGCACGGCCCAACCCGGAAATCTCGTTCCTGCAGGAAGGTTTCAGCCGCGCGGAACGCACGTCGACCGCGTTGATCAACCAGACCATCGAACTGGGCGGCAAGCGCCGCGCGCGGCTCGACGTCGCGTCCTACGGCCGCGAGGCAGCCAACGCGTCGTTCGACGACCAGGGCGCGGCCGTACGCGCCGACGTGATCGCCGCGTTCTACGGGCTGCTCGCCGCGCAGCGCCAGCTTCAGGTGACCGAGGAATCGGCCGCGATCGCCGCGCGCTCCGCAGATCTAGCCGGACGCCGCGCGCAGGCCGGCAAGGTGTCGCCGGTCGAGGCGACCAAGGCGCAGGTGGCGGCGGCCGGCGTGCAGATCGAAGTCGTGACCGCGCGCGGCCGTGTCGACGTCGCGCGCGAAAAACTGAACGCGGTGATGGGCGAGGCGCGCAACGACCGGCTTGCGGTGCTCGGCGACCTGGAAACCGTGCCGTCGGTCGAGCCGCTGTCCGCGCTGACCGCGCAGCTCGACGATGCTCCGCTCGCGCGGGCCGCGCGAGCCGAGATGCTGCGCTCGAACGCGGCTGTGTCGCTCGAACGCGCGCGGCGCATGCCGGACGTAACCGTCAGCGCGGGCGTAAAACGCGTGACCACGGGCGGCGTGCCCGACAACCAGGCCGTGGTCGGCGTGTCGATCCCGATTCCGCTGTTCGACACGAACAAGGGCGCGTTGTTCGAGGCAACGCACAAGGCTACGCGCGCGAACGCCGACCTCGATCGCGAACGCACGCGCCTGCGGCTGGAACTGACGCGCGCATACGCGAATTTCGAGGGGGCCGAGCAGGAAGCGCAGCGGCTGAAGTCCGACATCCTGCCGGCCGCGCGCCTCGCGCTCGATGCGATGTCGCGCGGCTACGAACTCGGGAAGTTCAGTTTCCTCGACGTGCTCGATGCGCAGCGCACGCTGTTCCAGGGGCAGTCGCAATACGTGCGTGCGCTCGCCGACGCCCATGCGGCCCGCGCCGACATCGGCCGGCTCGTCGGCACGCCGCTCGCGGCCGTCGCGCCATAAGCGCCCTCTTACCGGAAGGACCATCATGTCACGCAGCAGAATCTTCGTTATCGCGGCGGCCGTGCTCGGCGGCGCAGGAATCGTGATCGGCGCGCTCGCCGTTACGCGGAGCGGCGGCAGCGCATCGGCGCCGACGGCCGCCGAAGCCGCGCAGCCGGCCGATGGCGCCGGCGCGCGCGGCGGTGTCGTGCTCAGGCGCGGCAAGCTGTCCGTCGAGATCGTAATGACGGAAAAGCCCGGCGACGCGCGGCTTGTCGTCTATCCGTCCGTCGACGGCAAGCCGGTGGACAAGGGCGTGACCGTGTCCGGCACGCTGGTGCGGTATGACCGCACGCAGGAACCGTTGCGGTTCGACGCGGCCGGCCAGAAGTTCGTGTCCGCGCAGTCGATCGCGAAGCCGCACGTGTTCGATGCGACGATCGACGTGAAGGCGGGCAACGACGCCACGTCGTTCCCGTTCGCGCGCGCCGACGGCGCGATCGCGCTGACCGACGCGCAACTGGCGACGTCGAGGATCGCGCTCGCGAAAGCCGGCCCCGCGCAGATCGCGACGCCGTTCCAGCTTCCCGGCGAAATCAAGTTCAACGAGGACCGCACCGCGCACGTGGTGCCGCGCGTGGCCGGCATCGTCGAGCAGGTGGCGGTGTCGCTCGGGCAGAACGTCGCGAAGGGGCAGGTGCTCGCCGTGATCGCGAGCACCGATCTTGCCGACCGCCGCAGCGAGCTGCTGACGGCCGAGCGCCGGCTGTCGGGCGCGCGCGCGACCTACGAGCGCGAACGCACGCTGTGGCAGGAGCGCATTTCGGCGGAGCAGGACTACCAGCAGGCCCAGGTGCAGTTGCGCGAGGCCGAGATCGCCGTGCAGAACGCGCGGCAGAAGCTCGCCGCGCTGAACGCGCCGGTCGGCGCGGGGGCGCTGAACCGTTATGAACTGCGCGCGCCGTTCGCCGGCACGATCGTCGAGAAACATGCGACGGCCGGCGAGGCGATTGCCGCGGACGCGAGCATGTTCGTGATCTCCGACCTGTCGACCGTCTGGGCCGAGATGGCGGTGCCGGCGCAGCGGCTCAACGACGTGCGCGTCGGTCGCGACGCAACGGTGATGGCGACCGCGTTCGAATCTCGCTCGAGCGGCCCGATCGCGTACGTGGGGTCGCTGCTCGGCGAGCAGACGCGCACCGCGCCGGCGCGCGTCGTGCTGCCGAACCCCGACCGCGTGTGGCGCCCGGGGATGTTCGTGAACGTATCGGTCGACGCGGGCGCGCAACGCGTGCCCCTCGCGGTCGCGAGTGACGCGCTGCAGGACGTCGACGGCGCGCCGTCGGTGTTCGTGCGCTCGCCGAAGGGTTTCGTCGCGCAGGCTGTCGAAACGGGGCGGCGCGACGAACGCGCGATCGAAGTGCTGAAGGGGCTCAAGCCGGGCCAGGAATACGCGGCCTCGAACAGCTTCGTGCTGAAGGCGGAGCTCGGCAAGGGGAGCGCGGAACATGAATGAGCAGCAATACGTGCGCGCCGTGGCGCGACTGGCGGCCTGCTATGCGGCCCGCTTTCCAATCGGCCGGGTGACCGGCCGCGCGGCTCGCCCGGTGCGGACGACCGTGCCCCGCTTCAAGGAATCCCGACATGTTTGAGCGCCTGATCCGCTTTGCGATTGCGCACCGCTGGCTCGTGATGCTGGCGATCGCGGCGGTGGCCGCGCTGGGCGTGTTCAGCTACCAGCGGCTGCCGATCGACGCGGTGCCCGACATCACCAACGTGCAGGTGCAGATCAACACGTCCGCGCCCGGCTACTCGCCGCTCGAGGCCGAGCAGCGCATCACCTATCCGGTCGAGACCGTGATGGCCGGGTTGCCGGGGCTGGAACAGACGCGTTCGATCTCGCGCTACGGGCTGTCGCAGGTCACCGTGATCTTCAAGGACGGCACCGACATCTACTTCGCGCGGCAACTCGTCAACGAGCGCATCCAGGAGGCGAAGGACAAGCTGCCGGCCGGCATCGCGCCCGCGATGGGGCCAACGTCGACCGGCCTCGGCGAGATCTACCTGTGGACCGTCGAGGCCGATGCCGGCGCACGCAAGCCCGACGGCACGCGCTATACGGCGGCCGACCTGCGCGAGCTGCAGGACTGGGTCGTGCGGCCGCAACTGCGCAACGTGCGCGGCGTGACCGAGGTCAACTCGATCGGCGGCTACGTGAAGGAATACCGCGTCGCGCCGAATCCGGCGAAGCTGATGTCGTACGGGCTGACGCTCGCCGACGTCGTGCGCGCGCTCGAGCGCAACAACGACAACGTCGGCGCCGGCTACATCGAAAAGCGCGGCGAGCAGTATCTCGTGCGCGTGCCGGGCCAGGCGCGCACCGTCGACGACATCGCGAACATCGTGCTGACCAACGTCGGGGGCGTGCCGGTGCGGATGAAGGACGTCGGCGTGGTCGACATCGGCCGCGAACTGCGCACCGGCGCCGCGACGTCGAACGGCGAGGAAGTCGTGCTCGGCACGGTGTTCATGCTGATGGGCGAGAACAGCCGGACGGTGTCGAAGGCCGTCGCCGCGAAGATGGAGGACGTGAACCGCACGCTGCCGGCCGGCGTGAAGGCGATTCCGGTGTACGACCGCACGGTGCTCGTCGAGAAGGCGGTCGCGACGGTGAAGAAGAACCTGCTCGAAGGCGCAGTGCTCGTGATCGCCGTGCTGTTCCTGTTCCTCGGCAACATCCGCGCGGCGCTGATCACCGCGCTCGTGATTCCGCTGTCGATGCTGATGACCTTCACCGGCATGGTCAACGCGAAGGTGAGCGCGAACCTGATGAGCCTTGGCGCGCTCGACTTCGGAATCATCGTCGACGGCGCGGTGGTGATCGTCGAGAACTGCGTGCGGCGGCTTGCGCATGCGCAGTCGGCGGCCGGGCGGCCGCTCACGCGCGACGAGCGTTTCGCCGAAGTGTTCGGCGCATCGCAGGAAGCGCGCCGCGCGCTGATCTTCGGGCAACTGATCATCATGGTCGTGTACCTGCCGATCTTTGCGCTGACCGGCGTCGAAGGCAAGATGTTCCATCCGATGGCGACGACCGTCGTGATGGCGCTCGCGGCGGCGATGGTGCTGACCGTCACGTTCATTCCGGCGGCCGTCGCGTTGTTCATCGGCGAGCGGGTCGAGGAGAAGGAGAACCGGCTGATGGGCTGGGCGCGGCGCGCGTACGAACCGGTGCTCGCCGCGTTCATGACGCGCCCGACGCGCGTGATGCTCGGCGCCGGCGCGATCGTGCTGGTCACGCTCGGGCTTGCGACGCGGCTCGGCAGCGAGTTCATTCCGAGCCTGAACGAAGGCGATCTGGCCGTGTCCGCGCTGCGGATTCCCGGCACGAGCCTGTCGCAGTCGGTCGAGATGCAGAGGTCGATCGAGAAGACGCTGAAGGCGCGCTTCCCCGAGATCGAGCGCGTGTTCGCACGCACCGGCACGGCCGAGATCGCGGCTGACCCGATGCCGCCGAACCTGTCGGACGGCTACATCATGCTGAAGCCGGCCGACACGTGGCCCGATCCGAAGAAACCGCGCGAGCAGCTCGTGCGCGAGATCGAGGACGCGCTCGCCGAGCTGCCGGGCAACGCGTACGAGTTCTCGCAGCCGATCCAGCTACGCTTCAACGAACTGATCTCCGGCGTGCGCAGCGACGTCGCCGTGAAAATCTTCGGCGACGACATGGCCGTGCTGAACCAGACCGGCGAGCAGATCGCGGCCGCGTTGCAGAAAGTGCCGGGCGCGTCGGAGGTGAAGGTCGAGCAGACCACGGGCCTGCCGGTGCTGACCGTCAACCTCGATCGCGACAAGCTCGCGCGCTACGGTGTGAGCGTCGCCGACCTGCAGGATTCGGTGGCCGCGGCCGTCGGCGGGCAGAAGGCCGGCACGCTGTTCCAGGGCGATCGTCGCTTCGACATCGTCGTGCGGCTGCCCGACGAACTGCGTACCGATATCGAGGCGATCAAGCGGCTGCCGATCGCGCTGCCGGCGCCTGCGGCCGGTGCCAGCGCGCCGCTCGCGGCGGCGCCGTACGTGCCGCTCGCGGAGCTCGCCACGATCGACGTGGCGCCGGGCCCGAACCAGATCAGCCGCGAGGACGGCAAGCGGCGGGTGGTCGTCAGCGCGAACGTGCGCGGCCGCGACGTCGGCTCGTTCGTCGCCGACGCGCGCGAGCAGTTGCAGCAGGATGTGCGCGTGCCGGCCGGTTACTGGGTGTCGTGGGGCGGCCAGTTCGAGCAGCTGCAAAGCGCGAGCGAGCGCCTGAAGCTCGTCGTGCCGCTCGCGCTGTTCATGGTGTTCGTGCTGCTGTTCGTGATGTTCAACAACGTGAAGGACGGGCTGCTCGTGTTCACCGGCATTCCGTTCGCGCTGAGCGGCGGCGTCGTGTCGCTGTGGCTGCGCGGGATTCCGCTGTCGATCACGGCGGCGGTCGGCTTCATCGCGCTGTCCGGCGTGGCCGTGCTCAACGGCCTCGTGATGATTTCGTTCATCCGCAACCTGCGCGACGAAGGGATGCCGCTCGACGCCGCGGTGCACGACGGCGCGCTCACGCGGCTGCGCCCGGTGCTGATGACCGCGCTGGTCGCGTCGCTCGGCTTCCTGCCGATGGCGTTCGCGACCGGCACCGGCGCCGAGGTGCAGCGCCCGCTTGCGACGGTCGTGATCGGCGGTATCCTGTCGTCCACGGCGCTGACGCTGCTGGTGCTGCCGGTGCTGTACCGGGTCAGCCATGCGGTGTCGTGGCGCGCGGCGTTGCGCGGCGGCTTCGGCGCGGGCGTGCTGCGCCGGCTGGGTTTTTTCAAGGGTAATGCGTGATGCGAATTCTGATTGTCGAGGATGAACCGAAGACGGGCGCGTATCTGCGCAAGGGCCTGACCGAGGCCGGCTACGTCGTCGACTGGGTCGAGGACGGCATCACGGGCCAGCATCAGGCCGAAACGGAGGAATACGACCTGCTCGTGCTCGACGTGATGCTGCCCGGGCAGGACGGCTGGACGTTGCTGCAGAACCTGCGGCGCAGCAAGTCGACGCCCGTGCTGTTCCTCACCGCGCGCGACGACGTCGGCGATCGCGTGAAGGGGCTCGAACTCGGCGCGGACGACTATCTCGCGAAGCCGTTCGACTTCGTCGAGCTGACCGCGCGCATCAAGTCGATCCTGCGGCGCGGCCAGCCGCGCGATTCGAACACGCTGCGCGTGGCCGATCTCGAACTTGACCTGACGCGCCGCAAGGCCACGCGGCAGGGCGACACGATCCTGCTGACCGCGAAGGAGTTCGCGCTGCTGTGGCTGCTGATGCGCCGCGAAGGCGAGATCCTGCCGCGCGCGACGATCGCGTCGCAGGTGTGGGACATGAACTTCAACAGCGACACGAACGTCGTCGATTCG
Source organism: Burkholderia sp. AU28863 (assembly GCF_002223195.1). Classification (NCBI taxonomy): domain Bacteria; kingdom Pseudomonadati; phylum Pseudomonadota; class Betaproteobacteria; order Burkholderiales; family Burkholderiaceae; genus Burkholderia; species Burkholderia sp. AU28863. The sequence continues at coordinate 323,603 of NZ_NKFE01000005.1, forward strand.
GCGATCCGCCGGCTGCGCTCGAAGATCGACGACGCGTACGAGCCGAAGCTGATCCATACGGTGCGCGGCATGGGCTACGTGCTCGAAGCGCGCGGCGGCGCGGCCGCATGATCGCGCGCCTGCTGCCGCGGACGCTGCGCGGCCGGCTGACCGCGTTGATCATCCTGTCGACGTCGGTGATCCTCGCGTCGAGCGGCGTCGCACTGTACGAAGCGCTGAGCAACCGTGTCGAAACGACGGCAGCCGAGCAGATGGCTGGTATTTCCGCTGCATTGGGCGCGCATCTGGCCGAGGCGCGCACGACGGCCGACGTCGCGCGCCATACCGATATCTGGATCGACCAGTTGCACGGGCATCCGAACATGGATCTCGCGATCTTCGATGCCGGCGGCGCGCGCCTCGTCGGCACACCCGGATTCCGTCCGTACGCGCCGCTGCTGTCGATGAACGTCGGGCGCGTGCCGTTCGGCGTTGCGCCGCCCGGCGCCCGGCACCAGTATCTGTTGACGACCGTGCCGCTCGCCGGCGCGGGTGCGCCCGTGGTGCGCGTCGCCGTGCAGTACGACCGCAGCGCCGACATGCTGCTGTTGCGCACGCATGCTTATACGATCGTCGTGATCCAGGTGTTCGGCGTGGTGATCGCGGCGGCGATCGCGTACGGCATCGCCGCGCTCGGACTGAGCCCGCTGCGGCGGTTCGCGGCGCGGGCCGAGCAGATGTCGACGAGCCGGCTCGCGCATCCGCTGCCGGAACTCGATACGTCGGGCGAGCTGAAGGAGCTCGAGCACGCGTTCAACGGGATGCTCGCGCGGCTGAACGAATCGTTCACGCGGTTGAGCCAGTTCTCGTCGAATCTCGCGCACGACATGCGCACGCCGCTGACCAACCTGCAGGCGGCCGCGCAGGTCGTGCTGTCGCAACCGCGCGGCGCGGACGAATACCGGAGCGTGATCGAATCGAGCATCGACGAATACCAGCGGCTGTCGCGGATGATCGAGGACATGCTGTTTCTCGCGCGCTCGGAACAGGCGGGCACGTCGATCAGCGTGCGGCGGCTGAATGCGGCGCAGGAGGCGGAGCGGGTGGCCGGCTACTACGAGCCGCTGGCGGAAGACGAAGGCGTGACGGTGAAGGTCGACGGCCACGCGTGGGTCGATGCGGATCTGACGCTGTACCAGCGCGCGTTGAGCAACCTGCTGTCGAATGCGCTGACCTATGCGCCGCGCGGCAGCGTCGTGACGATCGACTGCGTCGAGCACGGCGGCGCGACGACGATCGCCGTGTCGGATACCGGGCCCGGCATCGCGGCGGAACATGCCGGGCGGATTTTCGAGCGCTTTTATCGCATCGATCCGTCACGGCACAACTCGGCGTCGGGCACGGGGCTCGGCCTCGCGATCGTCCGGTCGATCATGGACAACCACGGCGGCGAATGCGGCGTCGACAGCGAGCCGGGGCGTCGCACGACCTTCTGGCTGCGCTTTCCGCGACGGCCGGCCGAGCCCGAACGGCCGGCCGCCATCAGCACCTGACAGCACGGGCGGACACGCCCGCGCATTCGCCGCAACGCAACCGCGCGCGGCGCGCTGCCGGCGGCCGTCTGGCCGCGCATCATTGTTTCGCGGCGAGGTCGTCGTGGTTGTCGGCCTGCGGCTTTTTCTCGCCGCCATGCACCGAAATCACGTGAAGCTCCTTGTTGCGCGCGACGACCTCGGCGGTCGGCGGGTACTGCGTCTTGCTGATCGGCACGATGCCGTCGTGCTGCGCCTGCTTCAGTTCGTTGACGACCTGCGTGCGGGACTTGCCCTGCGTTTGCGTTTGGGCGAACGCGGCCTGCGTGGCCATGCCGAGCGACAGCGTGGCGGTGACGAACAGTGCTGCGAGTTGTGCCGTTTTCATCGAGTGCTCTCCTTGATCAGGGCCGCCGGGTGGCGAACCATGGACCCAGTATGCGAAAGCAGCCGTGCGTGATCGTGATCGCGAGATGAAAAATGCGTCAGATTGCGCGGCGCGGGGGTGTGCTGGGCGGACTCGATCGACATGACGCAACCGTCATGTTCGCGTCATGGGTGCGATGAGCGGAACGCGGAACATGCAGTCTGCCGTTGGCCACGCGCCGCCGGCGTTCGTGCCGGTCGCGACAGACAGCAGCATCGATCGCGGGCGGTGCCGTTCAGACCTTCATCCCGGATCGAAAATTGCATCGTCCCGCCATTCGTCTCGCCTTGATCGCAGTCGTGATCGTCCTGTTGTTCGCGGGCTGCGCATCGACACGTTCCGGCCCCACGGCCACTGCTTCTGCCGCCGCGCGAAAGCCCGTGCCGGCCGACCTGATGCCAGGCGAGCAGGTCGACTATGCCGGGCATCGGTGCGGTAATCCGAACCTGCATGTGAAAACGCATCCGTGCGTGTACCCGCAGCGCAATTCCGCGCGGTGATCGTCGGACACGCGTAAAAAAAGGCCCGGTGCTCGACGAGTCCGGGCCTAATGCGTGATCGCGCCGTGCGGCAGCGACCCGCTGCGTGGACGGGAACGGGCAGGGCCCGTTCCCGTTCCGATCGTAGCGATGCGACGCATCGTGAACCTGATCGGAACATGAAATTTTCGTCACGCACCGCGCATGAGGGGCGCTGAAATCAGAACCTGTGGCGCCACCCGAGATTTGACGATGCCCTGCGAAAGCGCCGACCGCATGAAGATGGGGGGCGTCGATAGCGCATAGTCAGCGGACGTCAAAAATCGTCGGAACGGTGACGAAACCGTCATGAACCGATCACGAATCCGCACCGCCGTGGGATCAAAGTGAAGGCTCCTGTCACGGAATGACGAAACGGAGAAAGTCATGCGCGATATCGCGAAAGGAATCGTGCTGGCGGCGTGCCTGATGTCGACGGCCGCGCTGGCGGCCGGCTGGCCGGAACGTGCGTTATCGCACGCGCCGGCGCACGACGTCGGCAGCCGCGCGAACGAGCGGATGCGCTGCGAGTTCGCGGCCGTGCCGGCCGGCGCGTGGACTGCGACGTTCGCGCGAGGGCAATGCGAAGTCGACAACGGCCGGCTGACGTTCGTGCCGGCCGATGCCGGTGACGCGTCGACCGTCACGGAGAAACGGATCGCGCTCGGTGACGTCCGCACCGCGTCGCATCAGTCGCGCAAGCTGAAGGAACAACTGCAACTGACGACGCGCGATGAAGTGATCGCGCTGAACGTGCTGACCGACGATGGCAGCCGAAAATCGCGCGAACATGCGATCGACCTGTGGGCCGCGCTGCGCAACGCGGGTGTCACGCCGGTGAACGGCACGCGTGTCGTCGACACCTATCCGACCGGTGCGACGACCTGGTAGCCGCAGCGCCGTCGCGCGCGGCTTACCCGGCTTTCAGCGATCCTTCGATCAGGAAGAACACGATGAAGCCGGACGCTGCGTGGCACGATCGTATGCGCCGGGCGTCGCCCGGGCATCAACCGGCGATTGAACACTTTGAAGCCGCTCCAGGGTCAAGCGATTCGATGCGTGCGCACCGACAAGCCGGTGCGCCCGTTCCGCTCAAAGCTGCGCGAGCGCCTGGTCGAGATCGGCGAGCAGGTCGTCGATATGCTCGATGCCGATCGACAGCCGCACCGTTTCTTCCTTCACGCCGGCCTTCGCGAGTTCGGCCGGCGACAACTGACGATGCGTGGTCGATGCCGGATGCGTCGCGAGCGACTTCGTATCGCCGATGTTCACGAGCCGCGTGAACAGCTTCAGCGCATCCTGGAACTTCGCACCGCCGTCGCGGCCGCCTTTCACGCCGAACGTCAGGATGCCCGGCGCACGGCCCGACAGGTAGCGGGCGACGAGCGGATGATCGGGGTGATCGGGCAGGCCCGCATAGTTCACCCATTCGACGTGCTCGTGGCGCGCGAGATGCTGCGCGATCTTCAGCGCGTTGTCGCTGATCCGTTCGACACGCAGCGCGAGCGTCTCGATTCCCTGCAGGATCTGGAACGCATTGAACGGCGAGATCGCCGCGCCCATGTTGCGCAGCGGCACCACGCGGGCGCGGCCGATGTACGCGGCCGGACCGAACGCTTCGGTATAGACGACGCCGTGATAGCTGACGTCCGGCTCGTTCAGTCGCTTGAAGCGGTCCGCGTGGTCGGCCCACGGGAACTTGCCCGAATCGACAATGGCGCCGCCGAGGCTCGTGCCGTGTCCGCCGAGATACTTCGTCAGCGAGTGCACGACGATGTCCGCGCCGTGCTCGAACGGGCGCAGCAGGTACGGCGACGGCACCGTGTTGTCGACGATCAGCGGGATGCCGTGGCGATGCGCGACGGCCGCGAGCGCGGCGATGTCGGTGACGTTGCCGAGCGGGTTGCCGACCGATTCCGCGAAGATCGCCTTCGTGCGCGCATCGATCAGCGGCTCGAACGACGCGGGGTCGCGCGGATCGGCGAAGCGCGTGGTGATTCCGTATTGCGGCAGCGTGTGCGCGAACAGGTTGTAGGTGCCGCCGTAAAGCGAACTCGCGGACACGATGTTGTCGCCGGCTTCGGCGATCGTCTGGATCGCGTACGTGACGGCGGATTGCCCCGACGCGAGCGCGAGCGCGCCGATGCCGCCTTCGAGCGCGGCGATCCGCTGCTCGAGCACGTCCGTCGTCGGATTCATGATCCGCGTGTAGATGTTGCCCTGGACCTTCAGGTCGAACAGGTCGGCGCCGTGCTGCGTATCGTCGAATGCGTACGCAACGGTCTGGTAGATCGGGACGGCGACCGCACGCGTGGTCGGGTCGGGACGATAACCGCCGTGCACGGCGATGGTTTCGAGACGCCAGTTCGAATGGGCCTGATCGGTCATGGGTGCTCCGTTTGTTGTTGTGAAGGTCGATGGGGGGCTGCCGTCCGGCGATTATAGGAGCACGTGTGCGGCTGCCTTTAGAACGAATCGTGGGTTGCTTATGGGGACGCGGCGCATAGAATGCGTTTTTCCGCAGACGAAAGGTGCGCGATGGATCAGGATCGGTGGAACCAGGTGGATGCGTATTTCTCGGCAACGCTCGTGCCGTCCGACGCCGTGCTCGACGCCGCGCTGGCGGCGAGCGACGCGGCGGGGCTGCCGGCGATCAACGTCGCGCCGAACCAGGGCAAGCTGTTGCAGCTGCTCGCGACGATCCGTGGTGCGCGGCGGATTCTCGAAGTCGGCACGCTGGGTGGCTACAGCACGATCTGGCTGGCGCGCGCGTTGCCGCCGGGCGGCTCGCTCGTGACGCTCGAGCTGCATCCGGCACACGCGAAAGTCGCGACGGAGAACATTGCACGCGCCGGCTTCGCGGAGGTCGTGTCGGTAGTGGTCGGCAGCGCGAAGGACAGCCTCGCGCGGCTCGTCGACGCGGAGGAGGCACCATTCGATTTCATCTTCATCGATGCGGACAAGGACAACAATGCCGTTTATCTCGACGCGGCGCTGAAGCTGTCGCGGCCCGGCACGGTGATCGTCGTCGACAACGTCGTGCGCAATGGGCGCGTGGCCGACCTGGACAACCGCGAGCCGGACGTGGTTGGCGTGCGCGGCGGGTTCGCGCGCCTCGCGGCCGAGCCAGCGCTCACGACGACGGCCGTGCAGACGGTCGGGCAGAAGGGCTGGGACGGGTTCTCGATCTCGATCGTCGGCGCCGCGTGAGGTGACGCGTCAGCGTGGGCCGCCGGCCGCATCGGCCCGGCGGTACAGCCGCGGCCATTGGGCCCGGAACAGGCCATTGCACGTACTATGCGTCGCGAGGCCGTCGAGCACGAAGCGCCGGCCGTCGAACACCCACGACGCGGTCGAGCCGCAATCGCCCGCACTGCGCAACCGGACCGTGCTCGACAGCGTCGCACTCGCGATATCGTACCCGGCATCGGTCAGCTCGTTTGCGAATGACGCCGAATCGAGTCCCGCATTCGCGTTCTCGCCGAAATTCATCGCCGTCGGTGAGTAGGGCGCAGTTCGCCGCACGCGATACCACAGGTCGGTATGGTTATACAGGCTGCTGGTCTGGCACGGGATCGCGACGAGCGCCTCGTCGGACGAGATCGCGACGGCTCGCGACGCTTTCCTGCGGTCGCTCGCCGACATTTCGTCTTCGACATCGGCCGCGCATTGCTTCACGTCGGCGCCGAATTTCGCGAAGACCGCATCGACGAGCGGACGCTGTTCGGCGGCCGACAGGGCCGAAGCGGGCGGCGGCGCGGGCGTGACCGCGGGCGGCAACACGGGCGCGGCCGGCACCGACGATGCGGGCTTGGTGCCCGGGCGCAGCAGCGCCGTGACCGTACCGACGCGGCCCTGCGTATCGTCGATCAGCAGCAGCGCGGCATTCAATCCCGACAACGGCGTACGCGCAGTGGGCGCCGACGCGGGATCGCCGAAACTCAACAGTTGTGCATTGCGCGCCGCGGCGAGCCACGCGGCCACCGTGGCCGGATCGTTGGTCCGGATTCGGAACGGGCGGGCAACATCGTCGGTCTTGTCGCCGAACGCATGCCATTGCGCCGGCATTGCATCGAACGGTCGGCCGTCGACGCGTGCGGTGCGCAAGTCGACCGGCGCCGATGCGTAGAGGTCGAGCGACGGTTGCGCGTCGGGGCCGGCATCGCGCGTCACGCGCAGGACCAGGCCGGTGCGCGCATCGTCGATATCGTCGGCGTGGCTTTCCGCGATACAGCGATTGCCGTTGTCGCAGACGACCGACCAGCTCTTGAACTCGCGTTCGACCGGCGGCCGCGACAGCGGACGGGCCTGCGTGACGATCGGGGAAGCGGCGAGGAGGACGGCGAGGGCGAGCGAAAAACGGTGCGACATGGCGGTTCGGATCGACTGGGAGAAAGCGGGCGGAAGATGCCGGACTGCAAGCACATCGTCAGCAAGCGGTGCAGGTCGAGTGCAGTGGCGCGAACGGCCTCCAGTATACCGCTGCCGAACGGATGATCGACGTGACGAAACGGTGCGGGGGCACGCACGTCATCGACCGGCACGCAAACGGCGCGATACCCGCAGGCACCGCGCCGTTCGTTTTCATCGCCTGTCGGCCGCCGCGCAAGAGCGTGGCGGGCGTCGCTGCGCTATCCCTTCACGCACACCACCTGCCGCAGCGTATGCACCACTTCGACGAGGCTGCGCTGGGCCGCCATCACCGCGTCGATGTCCTTGTACGCCATCGGGATTTCATCGACGACGCCCGCGTCCTTCCGGCATTCGACGCCCTGCGTCGCCTTCGCCTGATCGTCGGCCGTGAAGCGGCGCTTCGCTTCGGTACGGCTCATCGTCCGGCCCGCGCCGTGGCTGCACGAGCAGAAGCTTTCCGGATTGCCGAGCCCGCGCACGATGAAGCTCTTCGCGCCCATCGAGCCCGGGATGATCCCGAGCTGCCCCTTCCGCGCGGACACCGCGCCCTTGCGCGTGACGAGCACGTCTTCGCCGAAGTGGCGTTCGCGCTGCACGTAGTTGTGGTGGCAGTTCACCGCATGCTCGTCGACCGAGAACGGTGTGCCGATCACGCCGCGCGCCGCGCCGATCACCGCATCCATCATCGCCTGCCGGTTGCGCCGCGCGTAGTCCTGCGCCCAGCCGACCGCCTCGACGTAATCGTCGAAGTGCCGGCTGCCTTCGGTGAAATACGCGAGGTTGCGATCCGGCAGGTTCGCGATGTGCTGGCGCATGTCGGCCTGCGCGAGTTCGATGAACAGGCTGCCGATCGCATTGCCGACGCCCCGCGAGCCGCTGTGCAGCATGAACCACACACGGTCCGCTTCGTCGATGCACACTTCGATGAAGTGATTGCCGGTGCCCAGCGTGCCGAGATGCGCGTAGTGGTTCGTCTTCTCCAGCTTCGGATACTTGTCGACGATCCGTTGGAAGCCCGGTTGCAGCGACTTCCACGCGTCGGTCACGGCGGCCGGCGTGCGATCGCCCCATGCGCCCGGATCGCGGCGGCCCGGCGCGCGGCCGTGCGGCACCGCGCGCTCGATCGCGCTGCGCAGCCCACCAAGCGAGTCCGGCAGGTCGGACGCCGTCAGCGTCGTGCGCGCGGCCATCATCCCGCAACCGATGTCGACGCCGACCGCGGCCGGAATGATCGCGCCCTTCGTCGGAATCACGCTGCCGATCGTCGAGCCCTTGCCGAGGTGCACGTCCGGCATCACCGCGACGTGGCCGAAGATGAACGGCATTTGCGCGGTGTTGCGCAGTTGCGCGCGCGCTTCCTCTTCGACGGCGACGCCTTGCGTCCACATCTTCACCGGCTTGCCGTTCGCCAGTTCCATCACCTGATAATCCATGTCTGTCATTTGCTTCACCTGATTCATTTCGGAGTCGACGCCGCACATCCGCGCGGCGTCGGTCCTGCATTACGCGCCCTTGATGCTGACGAGTCCGTTCAGCACCTGGTCGAGACCGCCGAACACCGAGATGCGGTCGATCCGTTCCGCGACGCGCTCGAGCGTTTCCAGCTCCTTGAGCCGCAGCGCGGTCGGGTTCTCTTCCATCACCTTCGCGGTGTTCAGCAGCGAACGCGTGGCCGCCGTTTCCTCGCGGCGGCGAATCACGTTCGCCTGCGCGGACTTCTCCGCCTCGACCACCTGCGCGAGGATCGTCTTCATGTCGCCCGGCAGCACGATATCCTTCACGCCGACGCTGCGCACGTTCACGCCCGAATCATCGAGACGGGCACGCACCTGCGCGATCACGACGTCGTCGAGCGACTGCTTGTCCTCCAGCAGCTCGTCGAGCGAGCGCGTGCCCACCGCCGAACGCAGCGCGAACTGCAGCTCGCGATACAGGTGTTCGACCGGTTTCTGCAACTGGCCGAACGCGTGCAGCACGTCCGCATAGCACCACGTCGCCGACAGGTTCAGCCGCAGCGCGACCTTGTCGCGCGTCAGGATTTCCTGCCCGCTGACTTCGATCGCCTGCAAGCGCAGATCGACGAGTTCGACCGCGACGTCGCGGTTGAAGCGCCAGAACGCCGACGTACCCGCGTCCAGCAGCCGCTCGATCTTGCCGTCGATCTTCAGTACACCGACGTGGTACGCCGGCACCTGCGCGAGCAGTACGCCCGTGAGCCCCGCCACGCCGCGCGCACGCAGCGACGGTTGCGCGATGCGCTTCACGAGCGCGGCCGGCAGCATGCTGTCCTGCTCGAGATCGATGCGCTCGAGCCGATGCGCGGTCAGGCCGCGCCAGTACAGCCGGCGCGTGCCCGGCGCCAGAATCTCGACGAGCACGTCGTCTTCATAGCGCAGGCCGGCTTCGTCGTCGGCGAGATCCATCGCGACGAAATACTGCGCGAGCACGTCCTGTGCGTCGTGACGCAGGTAATCGGCCAGCGCTTCGTCGGCGAGCGGCGCATCGAGACGCGCGGTCTGCACCGACAGGCGCTTGAACGGATCGAAGGCCTTGAACACGCCCGGTTCCAGCACCTTCACGAAATCGCCTTCGCTCATCAGCAGCGCGCGTTCGTTCTTTTTTACGACATGACGCTTCCACATATTTTTGTCCTTTTTTTCAATGACCGCCGGATGACGCGCATCGGACGGATCGCGGTGCGACGCAACCGGGCGGGCGGCGCGCCGGCCCGGCGTTGAAGTGCACGACGACGCATCCTGCGTCGCGTCGTCGTGCGCCCTCGCGCGGGCCGTGCGGCCGCCCGGCCGATCGCGCGGAACCGCAACCGGTCCGACGCGCGGCGGGCCTGTCGGCCCGCACCGGCGGGTACTGCTTTTCATACGAGACCGTCCTTGCGGACAGCGTTCGAGCGGGATTCGAACCCGCCACCGGCCGGCTTTCGCCGGCTGCTCCACCTGACTGAGCTTCCGAACAATAGGGCGCCCCGGGATTCGAACCCGGGCGAGGCATCCTGGCGCGCGCCCCTTTGCCTTCGTCTGTCCATGGCGGCATGCGCTGCCGCGACGAACGAGGTTCGGCGGCGGCGCACCAGCAGGGCTTGTTGAACCCTGGCTCGTGGGCCAGCGGGACATCCGGCGTCTTCTATTTAGCGAGGAGCGTGCCAGTGCGGGCAGGGGCCTTCATGAAATTTCCCAGGCGATTGAAAACAAAGGGAAATCTTTATTTCTCACCGCCTGATGGCGGCGCTTGTTGCTCCATCTCGCCATGCATATCCGATACAATCGGATCGCCTCTTATCCCATGAGATAAACATGCGTAAAACCGTCGCGATCGGTTTTCTCGGCATCGTGCTGGACCAGGGCGACCGCACGTCGCGTCGCTACCCGAAATGGCGGCCGACGATTTCGCTGTGCGAGCAGCCCGAACTGCCGATCGACCGGCTCGAACTGCTGTATCCGCAGGAATACGTGCGTCTCGCGCAGCACGTGCGGGACGATCTCGCGCGCGTGTCGCCGCACACCGACGTGCGGCTCACGCCGGTCACGATCCGCGATCCGTGGGATTTCGAGGAGGTCTATGCGACGCTGCACGATTTCGCACGCGCGTATCCGTTCGACCTCGAGCACGAGGATTACCTGATCCACATCACGACCGGCACGCACGTCGCGCAGATCTGCTGGTTCCTGCTGGCGGAAGCGCGCTACCTGCCCGCGCGCCTCGTGCAGACGGGGCCGCCGCAGCGGACCGACGAGGGGCCGAGCGGGCCGGGCACGATCTCGGTGATCGATCTCGACCTGTCCCGCTACAACCGGATCGCGCAGCGCTTCACGCGCGAGCGCGACGAAACGGTGTCGTTCCTGAAGGCCGGCATCGCGACGCGCAACGCGCGCTTCAATGCGCTGATCGAGCAACTGGAGCGCGTGGCCGTGCGCTCGCGCGCGCCGATGCTGCTGGTCGGGCCGACGGGGGCCGGCAAGTCGTTTCTCGCGAAGCGCGTGTACGAACTGAAGCGCGGCCGGCATCGGCTCGCGGGGCCGTTCATCGAGGTCAACTGCGCGACGCTGCGCGGCGACGCGGCGATGTCGACGCTGTTCGGTCACGTGAAGGGCGCGTTCACGGGCGCGCAGTCGGCGCGCGCGGGGCTGCTGCGCGCGGCGGACGGCGGGCTGCTGTTTCTCGACGAAATCGGCGAACTCGGGCTCGACGAACAAGCGATGCTGCTGAAGGCGATCGAGGAAAAGCGCTTCCTGCCGGTGGGCGCGGACGTCGAGGCGACCAGCGATTTCGAGCTGATCGCGGGCACGCACCGCGACCTGCGGCAGATGGTGGTGGCCGGGACGTTCCGCGAGGACCTCTATGCGCGGATCAACTTGTGGACCTACGAACTGCCGGGGCTCGCGGAGCGCCGCGAGGACATCGAGCCGAACCTCGAATTCGAGCTCGACCGTTTCGGTCGCGAGCAGGGTGAGCAGGTGCGGTTCAACGTTGAGGCGAAGCGGCGCTATCTCGCGTTCGCGACATCACCGCGCGCGATGTGGGCCGGCAACTTCCGCGAACTGTCGGCGTCGGTCACGCGGATGGCGACGCTGGCCGATGCGGGGCGGATTACCGAGGCGCTCGCCGAGCAGGAGGTCGAACGGCTGACGCGCACGTGGTCGTCGCCGGGTGGCGCTGAGACGTCCGATGCATGCGTCGACGCGGTGTTCGGCGCGCGTGCGGCGGCACTCGACCTGTTCGACCGTGCGCAGCTCGAACGCGTGCTCGACGTGTGCCGCACGTCGGCGAGCCTGTCGGAAGCCGGGCGCACGCTGTTCGCGGTGTCGCGGCAGAGCAAGAAGCAGCCGAACGATGCGGACCGATTGCGCAAGTATCTCGCGCGGTTCGGGCTCGATTGGGACGGGGTGCGGCGCGCGCTCGACGGCGTGTGACGACGAGCGGGGCGCGTGATGCCTGCGCTGCGCCCGTTACGCGCGGCAGATCGCGATGATCTCCGCGCTGGTCGCCTCGTCGAACGGGGCATGCTCCCAATCGCCGCACCAGGCGGCCGACGCGAAACCGGCCGCCGTCACGCGGGCCTGCAATTCGGATTGAGCGATGAAACGCAGCCGGCTCGTATTCGTCAGCACCGTATCGTCGCGGCGAAAGCGGTAGTGCGTGTCGAACGTCACGATCGCGCCGTCGATCGCACGCACCGCGTGATGGAGATCGACGATGCCGCATGCGTGCGACTCGACGCTGCGTGCCGACTGCGCGGGCGTCCATGCTCGCCACGGTTCGGTACGCGGGTTGCGGGTGTCGAACAGGAAACGGCCGCCGTCGGCCAGCACGCGTCGCACGCCGCGCAGCGTCGCGTCGATGTCGTCGTCGCTGAGCAGGCACTGGAACGCGTGCCCGGTCATCACGACCGTATCGAACGGCGCGCCGGGCGGCAGGCCGTCGAGCGCGCACGCGAGCCAGCGTACCGCGTCGGCGCCCGGCTGGCGTCGCGCGTAATCGATCATCGCCGGCGCGGGATCGATCGCGACGACGTCATGCCCGGCCGCCGCGAGCCGTCGCGCGAACGTGCCGGTGCCGCAGCCGAGATCGAGGATGCGTTGCCGGGCGGCGCCGATCACGGCGGCGTAGAACGCGAAGTCCCGATCGCCCGCGTTGAACAGGTCGTACACCGCGACGAGGCGCGGGTCGGTGTAGAGCAGGTCCGCGGCGACGTGCGTCATGTGGCGACGCGCATCAGCGCTGCTGCACGGCCACGCGCAGCCCGAGCGCGATGAAGATCGAGCCGATGATCTTGCCCTGCCAGCGCGTGAGCCACGTGAGCCGCTTCACGATGCGGCCGAGCGGCCGGATCGAGCATGCGATCAGCGTCGTGTAGAGCGAGCTGAGCACGACGAAGATCAGCCCGAGCACCGCGAACTGCGCGAACGTCGAGCCGCGCTCCGGGTGCACGAACTGCGGCATGAACGCGAGAAAGAACAGCGCGGTTTTCGGATTCAGCACCTCGGCGGGAATCGCCTGCAGGTACGCCTTGAGCGGCGTGACGGGCGACACCTGCGGCAACGACGGGTCGGCAGATTTCTCCAGCAGCGCGCGTACGCCGAGATAGATCAGGTACGCGGCGCCAATCAGTTTCACGACGTTGAACGCGAGCGCCGACGTCATCAGCAGCGCGGACAGGCCGACGGCCGCGAACAGCGTATGCACGAAGTCGCCGCTGGCGACGCCGAGGCCGGTCAGGATGCCGGTCTTGCGGCCGCCCTGCACGGTGCGGCTCAGCACGAGCAGCACGGCGGGGCCGGGGATCAGGAACAGGCCCAGAACGACGGCCGTGAAGGTGGTCAGCGTGGTCAGGTCGAACATGGCGGCTCCGGCAGGTTGGCGCAGCGGCGGGGATCTGCGGATTGTATTCGGTTCGGCGCGTGGCCGCAGACGGCCGTTTTCGAACGGCGCGGCCGCGCCGGCGCCTTTCTGGTATAAGCACGAAAGGACGCGCCGGCGTCCGGCCTTCTTTACAGCCCGTCGTTCCATGCGCGACCTTCCACCGATCACCGATCCCGCCGCGGACGCCGACGTCTATCACGTGCCGCGTCCGCTCGTCGTGTTCGGCGGCTCGGTCGTCGAGCCCGAATGGCGGCTCGAGCGGCACAGCCATCGCCAGGCGCAACTGCTTTACACGCTGACCGGCGTCGTCTATTGCGAGATCGACGGCGGCGTGTGGACTGCGCCGCCGCAATGCACGGTCTGGATTCCGGGCGACGTCCCGCATGCGGCGCGTGGTTCGGCCGGCGCGACCTTCTACGCGGTGCTGGTCGAACCCGACGCGGCGCTCGAGCTGCCCACGCGCTGCTGCACGCTGGCCATGTCGCCGCTGTTGCGCGAACTGCTGCTGAAGGCGGCCAGCTTCCCGAACCTGTACGACGTCGACGGGCCGCAGGGGCGGCTGGTGGCGACGCTGCTCGACGAACTCGTCGCGGCGCCGGTCGAGGATCTGTACCTGCCGATGCCGGCCGACCGCCGGTTGCGCAAGCTGATCGACCATTTGCTCGACGATCCGGCCGACAAGTCGCCGCTGCCCGAACTCGCGCGGCGCGCGGGCATCAGCGAGCGCAGCCTCACGCGGCTCGCGACGAAGGAACTCGGGATGAGCCTCGGCGACTGGCGCCGTCGGCTGCACGTCGCGCTGTCGCTGCGGATGCTGACAACCGGCCGCCGCGTGCACCAGATCGCGATCGATCTCGGCTACGAGAGCGCGAGCAGTTTCGTCACGATGTTCCGCAAGGCGACCGGCAAGTCGCCCACGCAATTCCTGACCGATCGGCAACGCTGACCGTTCACGCGGCGCGCTCGCGCACGTTTGGCCGGATTGAAAAAGCAGTTGGCCGGGATGAGAAATGACGCATCGGGTCTCGATCCATAAGATGAGAATCGTTCTCATCTGGAGGTCGACATGCAAATCGTCACGACTGAATTCCCGTTTGTCTGGCTGCGTTACAGCGGCTCGACCCACACCGATCCCGCTCACCTGATTGCCGAACTCGACGCGTTGCTCGCGCGCCGCGAGCGCTTCGTTTTGCTGACCGACGATGCGCCGTCCGGCGACGATCGCGCGGACAACGATCACGAGATGCGCAAACAGCTCGCGAAGTGGAGCAAGGCCAACCGCGCGCTGTCGCGCGAACGGATCCCCGGGATGATCGCGATCGAGCCCAATGCGGCGCGGCGCGTGGCGCTCAATGCGTTTTCGGGCGCCTTCGAGAAGGTTTGGGGCTATCCGCTGAGCGCGGCGGCGAGCCGCGACGACGCACTGGCGCTCGCGCAACGGCTGCTCGCCGAACCGGCGCCCGGCGTCGCGGCGGCGAACGCGTGACCCGACGGCCGCGCGGGTCGCGCGGCTTGCGCCGACATCGGCATCGACATCGACACGCACGGTGCGCGAACGCGCGCCGCGGCATATCGCAACCACGCAGAGGTGTTGGGTGGACAATCCGATCCGCGCGATGCGCATCTTCACGCGCATCGTCGAAATGAACAGCTTCACGCGCGCGGCGCAGGCGCTCGGCATTTCGCGCGCCACGGCGACGCGCACCGTGCAGGAACTCGAGGCGGCGCTCGGCATGCCGCTGCTGGTGCGCACGACGCGCGCGTTGCGGGCGACGCCCGAAGGCGACGCGTATTACCGGCGCTGCGTCAGCATCACCGCGGACGTCGACGAGCTCGAAGCGAGCATCCGCGGTGCCGCGCTGCATCCGAGCGGACCGTTGCGCGTCGAATTGCCGGCGTCGGTGGCAGGTGCGATCGTGTTGCCGGCGCTCGGCGCATTTCATGCACGGCATCCCGATCTCGAGCTGATGCTCGCCATGGCCGGGCGCGCGGGCGATCGCATCGGCGACGCGATCGACTGCAGCGTCCGGCTCGGTGCGCTGCCCGATTCGTCGCTCGTCGCGCGTCGGCTCGGCTCGCTCGAGCGCGTGACGTGCGCGAGCCCCGCGTATCTCGACCGCTTCGGCGTGCCGCGCACGCTCGACGATCTGGATGCGCATCGCGCGGTAGCCGGGTCGCACGTATCCGGCCAGCGTCCGGGCGAGCTCGAGTTCGTGGTGGACGACGCGGTGCGCAAGGTGCAGCTCGACGGTATCGTCAGTGTGGACGACGAGCAGGCGTATCTCGCCTGCGGCGTGCACGGTCTCGGGCTGATCCAGCCGACGCGCGTCGCCGCGCAGCCCCTGATCGACGCGGGGCGGTTGCGGGAAGTGCTGCCACGCTGGCAACCCGATGCGCTCGCGGTGTCGGCCGTCTATGTGAAGCGCCCGCATGTGTCGCCCGGCGTGCGGGCGTTCGTCGACTGGATCGCTGAGCGGTTCGTACAAGCTGGGCACGAGCAGGAAGGGCTGGCGGCGGCGGGGGCAGTGGGGTGGCGGCCGGCGCTGCCGGGTGCGGTTGCTACCGGCGATCGCTACAGCGGGCTGGTAGCGGTGGCCTGATGGCGGTATGCCAGCGGAAAGTCGTCAAGCGGTTGCGAGGCGGAACGCGCTGGCCATCTGATCCATATCGGAGGGTGTAAATATTTTGGCGATTTAGCACGAAATTCGCCGGAATATTTACATCGTATGCCGCAGGGCCAGCAGTGCAGCGGCCTACGGAGAGGCACAGGCGTGCGCATGCCCGCAGCACCGACAGCCAACCCGCATGAGGTGCGGAATACCCGCCTTACACCACCCTAAACCGCCCGAATTCCTCCGCCAGAAAATCGACGAACGCGCGAATCCGCGTGGACATCTGGTGACGCTGCGCATACACCGCGTAGATGTCGGCGCTCGGCGTTTCGTGCTCGGGCAGCACGACGACCAGCCTGCCGTCGGCGAGATAGTCGCGCAGATCCCATTCCGCGCGCATCAGGATCCCGTGCCCGTCGAGCGCCCACTTCACCGCGATCTCGCCGTCGTTCGTCGTCAGGTTGCCGTTGATTCGCACGGCTTCCGTGTGGCGGGCCGCGCCGCGTCCGCTCGTCAGGCGCCACACGCCGTAGCCCTCGTCGCCTTGCCGGATGCCGATGCAGTTGTGCCGCGTCAGGTCGTGCGGCGTGCCGGGCGTCCCGTGGCGCGCGAGATACGCGGGCGCCGCGCACAGCAGCCGGCGGTTCGGCGCGAGCCGCCGCGCGACGACGCGCGTGTCGGGCGGTTCGCCGAAGCGGATGCACACGTCGAACGCGTCGTCGGTGAGCGGCGGTGGCATCACCGACAACTGCAGCTGCACCGACACCTCCGGATAGCGTGCGATGAAGCGCGAGATCGCCGGACCGACGTGGCTGCGCCCGAAACCGAGCGTCGCGTTCACGCGCAGCAGGCCTTTCGGCCGCTGCTTCGCGCTGCCGAGCAGCTCGCCGAGTTCGTCCATCTGGTCGAGGATCCGCCGCGCGTAGTCGAGATACACGTCGCCTTCCGGCGTCAGCATCATCCGCCGCGTCGTGCGATTGACGAGCGTCACGCCCGCGCGCCGCTCCATCTGCGTGAGCCGCTTGCTGACGGCCGCCGCGGTCAGCCCGAGTTCGCGCGCGGCCGCGCTCAGGCTGCCCGACGCGGCCAGCGTCGAAAAGAAGCCGAGATCGGCCGGCTGGACGGTATCCGCCATGACGGGATTCATGAATTGAAGTTAAAGATGCTTTGAGTATAGCCCCGGTTTCCGTACTTCCGGTTCGGTAAAGTGCGTTCACGCTCATGATCAACCGAGGATGTCCCCATGAAGACCTACCGTATCGCAACGATTCCCGGCGACGGCATCGGCAAGGAAGTGGTGCCTGCCGGCAAGCAGCTGCTGGAAGCGCTGGCCCGCGGCAGCGACCGCTTTGCGTTCGACTTCGAGGATTTCGACTGGGGCGCCGATTACTACCGCCGGCACGGCGCGATGATGCCGGCCGACGGCCTCGACGCGCTGCGCGGCAAGGACGCGATCCTGTTCGGCTCCGCGGGCGACCCGGACGTGCCCGACCACGTGACGCTGTGGGGGCTGCGCCTGAAGATCTGCCAGGGCTTCGACCAGTACGCGAACGTGCGCCCGACGCGCATCCTGCCCGGCATCGACGCGCCGCTGAAGCGTTGCGGGCCGGACGACCTGAACTGGGTGATCGTCCGTGAGAACTCCGAAGGCGAATACGCGGGCGTCGGCGGCCGCGTGCACCAGGGCCATCCGATCGAGGCTGCGACCGACGTGTCGATTCTCACGCGCGCCGGCGTCGAACGGATCATGCGCTTCGCGTTCCGGCTCGCGCAGTCGCGGCCGCGCAAGCTGCTGACCGTGATCACGAAGAGCAACGCGCAGCGGCACGCGATGGTGATGTGGGACGAGATCGCGAAACAGGTCGCGCAGGAGTTTCCCGACGTGACGTGGGACAAGGAGCTCGTCGACGCGGCGACCGCGCGCATGGTCAACCGCCCGGCGTCGCTTGACACGATCGTCGCGACCAACCTGCACGCGGACATCCTCAGCGATCTCGCCGCCGCGCTCGCGGGCAGCCTCGGCATCGCGCCGACCGGCAACATCGATCCCGAGCGCCGCTATCCGTCGATGTTCGAGCCGATCCACGGTTCCGCGTTCGACATCATGGGCAAGGGGCTCGCGAATCCGGTCGGCACGTTCTGGTCGGTCGTGATGCTGCTCGAACATCTCGGCGAGACGGACGCCGCCGCGCGCGTGATGCAGGCGATCGAGGCCGTGACGACCGACCCGTCGCTGCATACGCGCGACCTCGGCGGCAGCGCGACGACCGTGCAAGTGACGGCGGCCGTCTGCGAGCGCGTCGCGAACGCGGCGGTCGCGGCCTGACGGCGGCGACGCGGTGACGGCCGCGCGTGCGCGCAGCCGGGCGCCGCCCGCTCGCTTCACTCACGCATTTTCAGCCCGCGACTCGCGCATGCGACGCGAGCCGGGCGCCGGCCGGCGCGCGAGGTCCATCGACCGACGGCGCACGGCCCGACCTCGAAGGAGGAGACACATGCAGGCGGATCTGGAAACCCGCGTCGCGCGGAAACTGATGTGGCGCATCATTCCGTTCGTGATGCTGCTTTACTTCGTCAGCTTTCTCGATCGCGTCAACGTCGGCTTCGCGGCGATGACGATGAACAAGGCGATCGGCCTGTCGCCGACCGCGTTCGGCTTCGGCGGAGGCCTGTTCTTCATCGGCTACTTTCTGTTCGAAGTGCCAAGCAACCTGGTTCTCCATCGCGTCGGCGCGCGCATCTGGATCGCGCGCGTGATGATCACGTGGGGGATCGTGTCGGCGGTGTCGGCGTTCGCGGCCGGGCCGACGAGCTTCTACGTGCTGCGCTTCCTGCTCGGCATGGCCGAAGCCGGTTTCTTCCCCGGCATCATCCTGTACCTGAGCCTGTGGTTTCCCGCGAAGCAGCGCGCGGTGGCCGCCGCGTGGTTCATGGCGGCCGCACCGATCTCGACCGCGATCGGTTCGCCGCTGTCGGGCGCGATCATGCAGATGCCGCCGATGTTCGGGCTTGCCGACTGGCAGATGCTGTACATCGTCGAAGCGCTGCCGGCGGTCGTGCTCGGCTTCGTCGTGCTGAAGCGCCTGACCGATGCGCCGTCGCAGGCCGCGTGGCTGCGCGCCGACGAGCGCGACTGGCTGATCGCGAAGCTGAAAGCGGAAGCGGATGCGCGCCACACGCATGCCGGGCATACGGCCGGCGCGTGGCAGGCGCTGCGCGACCCGCGCGTGCTGGCGCTCGCGCTGATCTACTTCGGCACGTCGGCGGGGCTCTATACGCTGGGCCTGTGGGCGCCGCTGATGGTCAAGCAGTTCGGTTTCACCGCGTTGCAGACGGGCCTGCTGACCGGCATTCCGAGCATCGCCGCCGTGGTCGCGATGATCGTGTGGGCGCGGCACTCGGATCGCACCGGCGAGCGCACGTGGCATGTTGTGATTCCGTGCGTGCTGGCCTGCATCGGCTTCGTGTTCGCGGGACAGGCGAGCACTGCGTTGCTGACCGTGCTCGCGCTGGTGGTCGTCAACATCGGGATCAGTGCCGCGAAGGCGCCGCTATGGGCGATGCCGAGCGCGTTCCTGTCGGGAGCCGGCGCGGCGGCGGGGATCGCGATGATCAACTCGATCGGCAATCTCGGTGGGTTCGTCGGGCCGTTCGCGATCGGCTGGCTCAAGCATGTGACGGGCGGGTATGCGGCGGGGCTGTATGTGGTCGCGGGGACGCTCGCGGTGTCGGCGGTGGTGACGCTGATGTTGAGCCGGAAGGGGGCACGGGAGCAAGTCGTGTCGGGTGTACGGCAACATCATTGAGAGCGGCGCGCGTTCGCTTGCATGCGTCCGGACGTGCATGTGGTGCGCCGGCGACGGCGCACCACCGAAGCAGTCGCGTCAATGGGCGGGAAAGGCCACGCGGCGAGCGATCTCCGTCGCGCACACGTTGGCCGATGCGCTCGACGTATCGATCACGCAATCGCTGAACGCGCGCGACGCATATCCTTCCCGATACATCTGCGCGATCCGTTGCCGCTCCCAGTCCGTCAACACACGCTCCCCCCGATTCGATCGCGCAACCGCTTCGGGCGGCGCCAGCGTGACGACGAACAATCGCGCATCGCGCGCGTCGCACGCCGCGCGCAGCCGCTCGAATTCCGCTTCGCCGATTGGATAGGCGATCACGAGGTGGCGTTCGCGCGCTTGCGCGATCTGCGTGACCAGACGCTCCAGTGCGATGGCCCATTGCACGTCGAACGGCGCATCTTCAGGCGCGTCGTGATCGTCGCCGTCGATGAAGCGCGCGTCGGGCAGCAGGCGTGAGAGTGCGAGGCCGATCGTCGTCTTGCCGCTATTGATCGGGCCGTTCAGGTGGATGACGGTGAGCGGCGTGTTCGTCGATGTAAAGGACATGGGGAGCGGGATTGATGGGACGCCTTCATTGTGCCTCGGCTTGAAATCTATTTGTAATGTCGACTCCGAAGCGATTAGAAAAATTATTCGATAAAGCGCCCTAAAGAAAGGCGTGGCCCCGCCGTTACTCTTTCTCGGTATCTCAAAAAAAGTATGACGAAAGCAGTACGACCACACGACCAAAAAACCGAGGGCGCACGGCCGGCGAAGCCGTGCGCGGGATCAGAATGGGATGCACCGATTCAATGGGGCGCGCAGGCAGCGGGGGCTGGCGCGCGCTGTGCCTTTGCCTCGCCGTAACGGGACTGCTGCCGCATTGCGCCGCGGCCGCGGGGATCGTCGCGGACGGCGGCACGCCCACGAGCGTGTCGGTCGGGCCGAATGGCCGGCAGCTCGTCAATCTTGCGCCGGCGGTCGCCGGCGTATCGAGCAACACGTATTCGTCGTTCAACGTGACGGCGGCCGGTGCGACGCTGAACAACGTCGGCATCAATGCGCGCACGATCGTCAACCAGGTGACGAGCACGAACCGCAGCCTGATCGAAGGCGAGATCGCCGTGGCGGGGCCGCGCGCGAACGTCGTGCTTGCGAACCCGAACGGCATCACAGTCAACGGCGGATCGTTCGTCAATACGGGGCACGTCGCGCTGTCGACCGGCAACGTGAGCTTCAACGACCTGCAGATCGCCCCCGGCGTGATCCAGCGCAACATCGTGCTCGATACGTCGACCGGCACGATCGTCGTCGGTCCGGGCGGCCTGGCCGGCGCGCTGATCGGGCTGGATCTGATCGCGAAGAACATCGTCGTGGACGGTGCGATCGACAACACGTTTTCGTCGGCGACGGCCGGCGTGCGCCTGCTGGCCGGACGCAGCCGTGTCGAGCTGAACACGGGGCTGTCGCCGAACGACAACGCCAACGACTGGCTCTCGCGTACCGCGACGACCCAGCCGGACACCGCATCGTCCTACGCGATCGACATCACGGCCGCGGGCAGCGTGACGAGCGGGCGCGTGCAGTTGATCGTCACGGACCGTGGCCCCGGCGTGCGCAGCGCCGGCGCGATGAATGCGTCGCTCGGGGATTTCACGCTGACGTCGAACGGCAACGTCGAGATGTCCAGAGCGAAGATCGACGTCGCGCGAGACCTCGACGTCACCGTGCAGGGCGACATGACGCTGACCGACACCGACCTGAAGTCGCGCGGCGGTCACGCGAATGTGTCGACAGCCGATGCGATCGCGTTGACGGGCAGCAGCCTGATGGCGTCGGGCAGCGTCAAGCTGAGCGGCGCGGGCATCGCGCTGAATCCCGACGACGCGATGAAGGGCGCCACCGTGGCATCGTCGCAAAGCGGCGTGGTGCTCAAGAGCGCGGCGGACATCGTGAACGTCGGCTCGCTGGTGCAAGGGCAGACCGCGATCGACGCGGATCCGGATTCCGCGGGCGCGGTCACGCTGAACGCGGCGGGCCGCATCCTGAACCAGTCGCTGCCGCAGACGCGGATCGGCATCCTGTTCGGCGTTCAGGGCGACGTGTCGCTGACCGCGGGCGCCGAGGTCGTCAACCGGAATGCACGGATCCTGTCGAACCGGAACGTTTCGATCGACGCGGGCGGAGATCTGCAGAACATCGTCGACCACAGCACCGGCGTGCAGAACGGTGCGGTGGTCGGCTTCTCCGAGCAGGGCGGCCGCTTCCTGTTCTTCAAGCATCGTAGCGACGGTTTCACCGTCGACTATGGCGCGCTGGCCGACGCATCGAAACTCGCGTACATCACGGCCGATGCGGGCAACGTGACCATACGCGCCGCGAACGTGACGAATATCGGCGGATCGATCCTGTCGAATGGCGGCGCGATCGACATCGCCGCGCGCGAAAACATCCTCACGCAAGCTGTTTTCACCGGGCAGGCAGCGTACCGGCGCTCGTGTTTCGTGTTCTGCCGCGCGAGCGCATCGTCGAACGTGCAGGCGTTCGGCGGCGTGATCGAGGCCAACGCCGACATCCAGCTGAAAGCCGGTACGCAGATCACGAACACGGGCGGAACCGTGCTCGCGCTCGGCGCATTGACGCTCGACGCGCCGAAAACGCTTGCGCAGGGGGTGCCGGGCTATACGGTGATCAACCGCGACCACGACCTGAAAGCGTGGTTCGGCAATCGTTGGGCGGCGATCTATGCGGCCGACACCGGCGGTGTGTTTACCGGCGGAACCGGCAAGGTACGCCTGACCGGCGAGGCCGACATCGAAGGCGGCGCGTACAGCGCGCCCGAAGGTGTGCTCGCCGCGGGCGGCGTCGTGACGATCCGGCCGCCGCATCGCGATCTCGTGACGATCGGCAACCGCAACCACATGGGCCTTGTGTCGTGGTTCGGCCTGTGATGTCGCACAAGAATCACCGCATTGCCGCCGCGCTCGCGTTGACGATCGGCGCGATGTCGCCGTGCGCGCATGCACAGCTCGCGGGCGCGCTGCCGGCCGGCGCGCTTCCGGGCCTTGGCGCGCTCCCGGCCGGGCTTGCGGTGCCGCGTGCGGAACAGGATCCCGCGCAACGTCTGCTGCAGGAGCAGCGCGACCGGCAGCGCCGCGACGAGATCGCGCAACCGCCGGCGCAGATCGCGGTGCCCGAGCAGCCGGCGATGCCCGACCTGCCGCCGGGCGCCGACGTCGACACGCTGCCGGACGTCGCGCCGACGTTCCTGATCGAGCGGATCGAATTCACCGGCGACGCGATCCTCGGGCAGCGCGAACTGGACCGTATCGCGGCGCCGTTCATCGGCAAGCAACTCGGGCGCAACCGGATCAACCTGCTGCTGCGCCGGCTGACCGAAGCGTTCATTGCGCGCGGCTACATCACGACGCGTGCGTACCTCGGGCCGCAGAATCTCGCGTCCGGCACGCTGAAGATCAATCTCGTTCCCGGCCGCGTGGCCGCGTTGACGCTGAACGGCAAACCGCTGAGGCCGCGCGATCTCGACGAGAAGTGGTACGAAGTGCGCGGCGGCGGGTGGCTGACCGAAGCCGGCACCGCATGGGCGTTCGCGAGCACGCCGGGCGATGTGCTACGTCTGCCCGATCTGGAGCAGGGCGTCGACCAGATCAACCGGTTGCGGCGCAATCAGGCCGAAATCCGGATTCTCCCCGGCGAAGCGCCGGGCGATTCGATCGTCGCGATCTCGAACCGCTACGGCGACCGTCTTCATTACGATTTCGGCATCGACAACTACGGCAGCGCGCAGACCGGCAAGACGCGCTATCGCGCCGGTGTCGAAGCCGACAACGTGATCGGGCTGCAGGAGTCGCTGTCGTTCAGCTACGTCGGGACGACCGACACGAATGCGGTCGTGTTGTCGGCGGCGGTGCCGTACGGCTATCAAACGTTCAGCTACACGGCGTCGATGTCCGAGTACCAGCAGGCGATTGGCGACGTCGCGCTGATCGCGGGGCGCACGTTCAGCCAGATGCTCGGCTGGAACGACGTGCTGATGCGTTCGCCGCGCGGGCGCATGAGCGTCGACGTGACGCTCAACAAGCTGCGCACCGAGCGCGACCTCAACGGCATTCCGTTGTCGCCGCAGAACCTGACGGTGTTGCGTGTCGCGCTGAACGGGCTGTCCCGCTTCGTCATGCGCGATCAGGGTGCGGCCGCGACCTGGGATGTCGGCGTGTCGCAGGGTTTGCCTTGGCTGGCGGCCAGCCACGATGCATCGGACATCGGCATCGACGATGCGCACAGCCAGTTCACGAAGCTCGATGCCACCGGCACGCTGCAGTTCACGCTCGGCAATTTTGCCGGTTCCATCTGGGCGTATCGCGGCACGCTTCGCGCGCAGTACAGCCGCGTCGCGCTGTTCGGCAACGAGCAGATCTTTCTGGGCGGCATGGGCTCGGTGCGCGGGTTTACCGAAGGCGGGATCGCCGGTGACAGCGGCGCATTCGTGCGCAACGAGCTGGCCTGGCAGAACGTGCCGGCGTGGCACGACGCGCGCCTCGAACCATACGTGTTTCTGGACGGCGGCAAGACGCACCTGAACGCGCAAGGCGGCTGGCCCTCGCTCGTCGGCACGGGTGTCGGCGCGCGCGCGCAATGGCGTTTGAAAGGCGGAACCCTGTCGACCGAAGTGCTGGTCGGGCAGGCGCTCGCGCAACCGGCCGCACTCGGCAAGAAGGCCAGCGTGTTGCTGGCAACACTCAACTGGACGGACTGATGGAGAACTTCATGAATCGCCTGTCGAACGGTCGCGAGATCGCGATGCAACCCAACCTGTCGACGCGTATTCGCAAGATCGGCGTCGCGCTCGTCGCGGCGATGCTTTGCGGCGCTATCGTCCCGCACGCGTACGCGGTCCCCAAGGCGGCGAAGAAACCGGCCGATGCAACCGCCGCGATGCCCGCCGATGCGATCGCGAGCGTGAACGGCGTGCCGATCCTGCAAGCGCAGGTCGACGAAGCCGTGCGCGCGTCGAAGGCGCCCGATACGCCGGCGCTGCGCGCGGCGCTGAAGAACCAGCTGATCGCACGCGAGCTGTTTCGACAGGCGGCGCTCAAGCAGCACTACGACACGAAGCCGCAGGTCGTTGCCGCCGTCGAGCAGGCGAAGGCGCTCGCGATGACGCAGGCGTACCTGCGCGATCAGGTCAAGCCGGCGCCCGTCACGGACGCGGACGTCAAGGCGCGCTACGACGCGGTTGTCGCGACGCTCGGCGAGAACGAATACAAGCCGAGCGTGATCGCGGTCAACGACGCGGACACCGCCAAGCAGATCCTCTCGCGGCTCAAGAAAGGCGAGGACTTCGGCGCGCTCGCGCGGCAGTTCAGCAAGGGGCCGGCCGCGGCGCAAGGTGGCGCGCTGAACTGGATCTCGTTCAAGACGCCGATCGAAGCAGGCCACACGCAGAACTGGCCGCAGCCGCTCGCCGAAGCGCTCGTGAAACTGCCGCAGGGCGGGCTGACGCGCGAACCCGTGCAGGTCGGCGATGCGTACTGGATCGTGCGCGCCGACGACAGGCGCCCGACGCAGGTGCCGCCGTTCGACCAGGCGAAAGACACGCTGCGGCAACAACTCGAGCAGGTCGCGATGGAGAAGGCGACCGCGCAGGTCGTTGCGGATCTGATCCGCAACGCGCGGATCCAGCAGTAGGCGGCAAGCAGTAGGTAGCAAGCAGCAGCGTCGGGCAGCCGCCCGGCGAACACGCATGCGATGCCGGGCGGGGAAACCCGGCATCGCTCGGCGCCACGGTCGGCAGGCCGGTGGCGTACGGCGCGGGACCATGAAACGAAGCGAACAACAGAAGATGAACACGTCCAAGCGTAAGACCTTGCAGCAGCTTGCCGCCGCCGGTGCGGCGCGAATCGGTGCACGTGCGCGGTCGGCGGCAAGTGCGCCGCGATGCTTCGCGGTCGAGCAGGTCGCGGGATCGTACCGCTGGTGGCAGCGTGCGACGAGCGCGCTGCTCGCGCTGGCGATGTTCATCGGACCGATCACGGTCACCGTCGAGCAGGGTCGCGATGCAGCCGGCGTGCTCGGCGCGGGCAATCGCCGTATCGACGACGACGCATGGCAGCGGCTGCTCGATCTCGCGTCGCTGCATGTCCGATTCTCGATGCAGCTCGCGGCCGCCGCGCCCATCGCCGATCCCACGGCGCCGATCTCGTTTCAGCCTGCCATCACGCAGTCGACCGGCGCAGGCGGCGGCGTGCCGGTCGTCAATATCACCGCGCCGAACGCGGCCGGCATTTCGCTGAACCAGTATCAGCAATTCAACATCGATCCGGTCGGGCTGATTCTGAACAACAGCCTGATGTCGGGCACGTCGCTGACGGGCGGCAACGTGCAGGCCAACCCGAACCTGAACGGCCGCACGGCGAGCGTGATCGTCAACCAGATCACGTCGACCGGCAATGCCTACGCGAGCTTGCTGAACGGTCCGCTCGAAGTGTTCGGCGCACCCGCGGCCGTCGTGATCGCGAATCCGAACGGGATCACGACACGCGGCGCCGGCTTCACCAACACGATCGGCGTGACGTTGTCGACCGGCGCGCCGCAATTTCTCAGCGGCGTCGGCGGAAGCGCGACCGACTTCGCGAACGCGAAGGCGCTCGGCTACAACGTGACCGGCGGTCACCTGCAGATCGAAGGCAATGCCGGCGTCAACGGGCCCGGGGCAGGGATCGAGGGGACCGTGGGCACGATCGACCTGATCGGCGAGACGATCGGCATCAACGCGCCGCTCTATGCCGGCACGCGCATCAACGTGATCGCCGGGCGTCAGTTCGTGACACCGGCCGCCGTCGATACCTACGGCACCACGTACGGCACCGCGTCGAACGGCTCGGACAACGCCGCCGCGGCGATCAATGCCGCGAACGGCGGCGCGAATCGTTCGCTCGCGATCGACGCGACCGCGTTCGGCGCGATGACGGCCGGGCAGATCCAGGTGGTGAGCACCGCGGCGGGGATGGGTGTGCGATCCGACGCGCAGCTTGCCGCGAACGCGGGGGACTTGCTGCTGTCGGCGAACGGCGACGTCTCGGTCGCGGGCTCGGCCGCGCAGCAGCAGGCGACGGTTCATAGCGCCGGCAACGTGTCGATGACCGGTACGCACATCGGGGTCGGCGGTTACGCGATCGACGCGAACGGCGACGTGACGTCGACCGGATCGATCCAGTCCGGCGGCAAGCTCACCGTGGCGGCAGGCGGCAACGTGAACGTCGCGAATGCACAGGCGCACGGCGACATGACGGTCGCGGGCGGCACGAACGTCACGCTCGGCGACGTACAGGGCGGCGGTGCGTTGTCCGTTACCGCGCGCGGCGCCGACGGCACGGGCGACGTGAACCTGAACGGCACGTCGGTCGTGACCGGTGCAACGACCGTACAGGCGGCCCGCGACGTCAACGTGAACGGGCAGACGAACAGCGACACGCTGCGCGTAACCGCGCAACGCGATGCGACGATCAACGCGGCGCTGCAGACCTCCGGCGCGCTGGCGTTGACGGCGACGCAGGGCAGCGTCGCCACGCATGCGACGGTGAAGAGCGGGGGCGATCTTGCGCTGACGTCCGGACAGGACACCGTCGTCGCATCGCAGGCGACCGCGCAGAACGCGGTGAGCGTGCAGGCGGGGCGCGACCTGAGCGTGAGCGGGTCGCTCGCGAGCGGAACGACGTTCGCCGCCGATATCGCGCGCGACGCGTCGGTCGGCGGCTCGCTGATGGTCGGGACCGACGCGCGCGTGGATGCAGGGCGCAACGTCGATACGTCCGGTGTCGTGATCGTCCAGCGCAACGGGTTACTGAGCGCAGGCAACGACATCACCGGAAGCGGTTCGATCGCATTCGGCCAGAACGGCGCGTTGAACGCCGCGCATGACGTCGCGCTGACCGGCAAGCTGCTCGCCAATGGCCTGCAGGTCGACGCGGGCAACAGCGCGAATCTCGCGACGGTCCAGGCGGGCGGCGCATTCGGTGTGACGGCAAACGGCAACGCTGGCGGCGGCGACGTCGCGTTCAACGGCAATGCGGCTGCACTTGGCGCCGCCGACGTGCGCGCGTCGCGCGACGTCGTCGTGAACGGCACGCTGGCCGGTGGCGCGCAGGTCGCGCTTGCCGCGCAGCGCAACGTGATCGTCGGCGGCAGCGGCACCGTGCAGGCCGTCGGCGATCTGGCGATGACGGCGGCCAGCGGCAGCGTCGCGTCGGCCGGCACGTTGAACGGCGCGGGTGCGCTGACGGTGCAGGGCGCGCAGGATGTCTCGCTGACCGGCGCGACGACCGTAACGGGCGACGTGTCCGCCACGGCCGGCCGGGATCTCGTGATCGGCGGTGCGTTGGCCGGGCAGGGTGTCGCGACGCTCA
Source organism: Burkholderia sp. AU28863 (assembly GCF_002223195.1). Taxonomy (NCBI): domain Bacteria; kingdom Pseudomonadati; phylum Pseudomonadota; class Betaproteobacteria; order Burkholderiales; family Burkholderiaceae; genus Burkholderia; species Burkholderia sp. AU28863. Next base: position 351,721 of record NZ_NKFE01000005.1, read on the forward strand.
CGGCCGCGCGCGACATCGTCGCCGGCGGCACCAGCGGCTTCGTGCAGGACACGACGTTGAGCGCGGGGCGCGATATCGGCGTGACCGGTGCGTTCCAGGGGCGCGCCGTCTCGATGACGGCAGCCGGCTCGATCGCGCTGAACGACGTGCAGGCCAACGCGGGGCTTCGGCTCGCGACGCGCACGGGCGACGTTTCGATCGGCGGCAACGTGAACTCGCTGACGAACGGGACGATCGACGCGGCGCGCGACGTGATCATCAATGGCACGTTGCGCACGGCAAGCGGCCTGGTCATCGGTGGTGGCCGCAATACGTCGATCGGCGGGACGGTCCAGTCGAACGGCGATGTCGCGCTGACGAATGCGGCCGGCTCGCTGACGAGCACCGGCAATATCCAGTCGGGCGGCAATCTGTCGGTGAACGCCGCGCAGTCCGTGGATCTGGGCACGCACTCGACGTCGTCGCTCGGCGACCTGACCGTGGACGCGGGACGCGACCTGACGATGAACGGCTCCGTCGTCGCGCAGGGCAACGGCACGCTGAACGCCGGCGGCGCGATAGGCGGCGCGGCCGCCGTTGCGTTCGGGCTCGCGGCGAACCTCGGGTCCGGCGGCGATACGACTCTCACCGGTTCGCTGCGCGGCGGCAACGTGCGGACGACGGCCGGCGGATCGGCCACGCTGCACGACGTGCAGGCTGCGTCGGCGCTCGCGCTCAATGCGGCGAACGACCTGAGCGTGACCGGCGCGGTGACGGGCGGCGCGGACGTGGCGCTTGCTGCGGCGCGCAATATCGACATCAGTGGTTCGTTGCAGTCGGCCGGCAACACGTCGCTGCTGGCGACCGGCGGCAGTATCGGGTCGACCGGTGCGATCGCGAGCAATGGCGCGTTCGACGCGCAGGCAGGCAGCGACATCAACCTCGGCGGCAACACGACCGTGTCGCGCGACACGACGCTCGCGGCCGGACGCGACGTCAACGTAAGCGGATCGCTGGCCGGGCAGGGACAAGGCATCGTCAATGCGGCGCGCGACATCGTCGGTGCCGGCACGTTGACGTTCCGCCAGCAGGCCACGCTCGAAGCCGGGCGCGACGTCGCGCAGCGCGGGCTGATCCAGGGGCAGTCGGTCAGCGTGACGGCGGCCGGCAATGCGGCCGTGAACAACGTCGAGTCGACCGGCACGATCGCGCTACGCGCGAACGGCACGAATACCGCAACGGGTGCAGGCGATCTGCGCATCGACGGTTCGGTCGCCGCCGCGGGCGCGATCACGGCGTTCGCGCAGAACGACGTTGCGATCGGCGGCAAGGCCGCGAGCGGTTCGACGGTCGGCGTGACCGCGCAGCGGGACATCACCGTGAGCGGCGCGATCGAGTCGGTCGGCGATACGGCGCTCGCTGCGCGGCAAGGCAGCCTCAACGCGACCGGCGGCATCAACAGCGGCGGCAAGCTCGCTATCGCGACCGGCCTCGACCTGTCGCTCGGCGCGAGCACCAGCGCGATCGGCGACGCGACGCTGACGGCCGGCCGCGATGCCACGCTGAACGGCACGATGGTCGGACAGGCGAACGGCACGGTCACGGCCGCACACGACATCAACGGCGGCGGCAAGCAGGCGTTTGCCGCGACCGCGACCTATGCGGCGCAGCACGACGTCGCGCTGACCGGCGGCATGCAGGCGGCCGCGATCACGGTGACGGGCGGGAACAACGCGACGCTGCACGATGCGTCGTCGTCGACCACGTTGACGCTGACGGCGAACGGCAATGCCGGCGAAGGCGATGCGGGCGTCACGGGTGTGGCGTCCGCGCAGGGGGCGGCGAACGTGACGGGGGCGCGGGACGTGTCGATCGGCGGCACCCTCGGCAGCGGCGATGCGCTCGCATTGACCGCGCAACGCAACGTGGCGGTTAGCGGCGGCGTGGAGTCGAACGGCGACCTGAATACGACCGCCGCGAACGGTAGCGTCATGCTCACGGGGTCGACCACGACGGCGGGCGCGTTCAACAGCCTTTCCGGGCTCGATACGCAGCTCGGCGGCCAGATCGCGGTGGCGAAGTCGACGAACGTGCAGGCCGGCCGCGATATTGCATTGACGGGGACACTCGCGGGTCAACGCGACGGCACACTGAGCGCGGGCCGCGACATCAACGGTGCGGGCGCCGCGGCATTCGCCCAGTCGGCGACACTCGATGCCGCGCACGACGTCGCGCTGACGGGTGCGCTGCAAGCCGCGGCCGTCAACGTGACGGGCGGCAACAATGCGGGGCTCGGCACGGTTCAGGCCGTCAACGGCAATCTCGACGTCACCGCGAAGGGCGGTGCCGGCGGCGGCGATGTGACGCTCGGCGGAGCGGCCACCGCGTTCGGCGCGATGCAACTGCAAGCCGCACGGGACGCTTCCGTTGCGGGCGCAATCAACACCGGCGGCACGACGACGATCAATGCGGCGCGCAGTGTCGCGCTGTCGGCGGTGAATTCGGCGGGCGATCTCGCCGTGATCGCTGCGGGAGGCAACGCAAGTGCAGCGAGCCTGACGACGCAGGGCAACCTGAATGTCGGCGCCGCACTGGACATCGCGGTGACCGGGCAGAGTGTCGCGGGTGGCAATGCTTCGCTGAACGCGGGCCGCGACATGACGCTCGCAGGTGTGGGCGCGCAGCAAAGCGGCACGTTGACGGCGGGTGGCTCGGTGACTGCCGACGCGATCGCGTTCGCGCACCAGGCGAGCGTCACCGCGGGCGGCAATATCGCGGTGACGGGTAACGTCGCGACCAACGGCGATCTCGCGATGACCGCCGGCAACGACTTGTCGGCCGGCTCGGTGCAGGCGGGCGGCGCGATCGGATTGCGGGCGCAGGGCCATAACGGCGCCGGCGACGTGATGGTGAACGGCGCGGTGACGTCGGGCAATGCGACGACGATCGCGGCCGCGCGCGATGCGGGCATCGGCGGCGCGGCATCCAGCGGTGGTGCGCTGAACGTGACTGCGGGGCGCGACCTCGGTGTCGCGGGCGCGATCAATGCGACCGGCGACGCGACGCTGACCGCGACGGCGGGCAATCTCGGCGTCGGCGGCGCGGTCATGTCGACCGGGAATGTGCGGGCCAATGCGGGCGGCGGACTCGCGCTGCTTTCCGGCGGGCTCGTGAACGGCGATACGGCGTTGACGTCGGGCGGTGCGATGACGCTCGGCGGCGCGCTGTTCGGTCTCGGGGCCGCCAGTATCGACGCGGGCGGTGCGCTCGGCGGCGGCGCGGCACTGACGTACGGGAAGGACATCGCCGTCAATGCCGGAAACAGCATCACGCTCGGCGCGATTCAGGGTGCCGGCAAGCTGACGGCGGTGTCCGGCGGCGACATGTCGCTCGGTGCGACCACCGCGGTCGGCGACGTGTCGGCAAAGTCGACGGGCGGCAGCGTGTCGTTCGGCGGCTTGTTGCAGTCGGGCGGCAATGTCGCGGTTCAGGCCGCGAACAACGTGTCGCTCGCGGGCGGTGTGGGTTCGATGGGGACGGTCGACGTCAACGGCATCGGCGGCAACGTGTCGGTCGCGGGCGTGTCGGCGAACGGGGACGCGACGCTGCATGCCGGACAAACCGTCGCATTGACCGGCAACAGCATCGTTTCGGGGCAACTGGGCGTGTCGGGCGGCAACGTCACGCTGAGCGGTTCGGCCGTCGGATCGAAGAACGTGACCGTTTCCGCGCAGGGAACGGTCGATGCCGGCAATGCATCGCTCGTCGCATCGCAGAACCTGCAGGTGAACGGCGCGAACGTGACGCTCGGCAATGCGACGGTCGGCGGGGCGCTCACCGCGCAGGCATCGAATCAGCTTACGCTGGCGGGCGGGAAGGCGGTGAACGTCGTCGGCAACGCGACGCTGGCTTCGCAGAACGGCTTGTATAACGCCGCGAACGTGCTGGCCGGATCGCTCAACGTGTCGGCGCCGAACCTGACGAATGCGGCCGGTGCGTCGCTCGCGTCGATCGGCACGACGACGATCAATGCATCGAGCTTCGCGAACGCCGGGCTGGTGAACGGGACGACGACCAACGTCACCGTCGGCGGCGCGCTGACGAACGTGGGCGGCTCGCTGATGGCGGTGAACGCGCTCAACGTCAATACCGGGACGCTGAACAACCAGAGCGGGATCGTCTTTGCGGGCAATCCACAGGCGGCGACCGGTGCGACCGGCGACGTGTCGCTGACGATCAATGGCGGCAACGGCGCGTTCTACAACGCGGGCGGACAGTTGCTCGCGCAACGGAACATGGGGATCAGCGCGGTCAATATGGCGTTCGATCCATCGCAAGGGACGATCAGCCAGGGCGGCAACCTGTCGATCACGGCCGGGTACGTGAATGTCGGCGGCACGTGGAATTACGGCGGGCAGAGCGTTTCGCTGACGGGGCTGAACGGGATCACGAACAACGGCACGATCACCGGGACGTCGCCGTTGACGCTGACGGCAGGCGGCAGTTTCGAGAATCACGGGCAGGTCACCGGGGCGGATGTGACGTTCAACGGCACGCTGAACAATGCGGCCGGGGCGGTGGTGCACGCGGATAACGCGTTGACGCTGAATGGCGATACGACGAACCGCGGGACGGTTGAAGCCGGCAGTGTGCTGACCGTGAACGGGGGGAATTACGACAACCAGGGTGCGACGACGCAGTCGAAGGGGGATGCGAATTTCAATCTCGGCGGTTCGCTGCTCAATACGGGCGGCTCGATATTCGCCGGCCGGAACATTGGCATCTCTGCGGCGCAGGTGATCAACGATCAGACTGCTCCGCAGGGGGCCATCACGACGACCACGCAGGTCAACGACCCGGCGCTCCTGATGTCAGGGTCGGTGGGCTGGGTGGTCGTTGGCTACGAAGATGTCAAAAATGGAGACCATGGCTATGTCCAGGCTGCGTACAAATCGCTGCCTGCGACGCTCGGTGGCCTGCTGGCGCCGACGGGCTCGACCACGAACACCAGTTTGATGTCGGCTTCCGATCCGGTGGCGACGTCCGGCACGGTGACGTTCTATCAATACAACGTACAGACCGGCACCAATGACCACGGTGTTTCGCAGTCTTCAAACTACTGGTTCGTCGGAACCGGGCCCGGGGCCGGTGCACTCAAATCGGCGACGTTCACATTGCCGACGGTCTATCAAACGACGACTACCCAGCAAGCCGGAACGTCGGGCGTGATTTCCGCCGGCGGCTCGATCTCGCTGACTGCCGGTACCTTGTCCAATAAGGGCGGGCAGATCGCGGCGCAAGGCAACATCGCGCTCAACGTCCAGTCGTTGAGCAACGGCGCGGTTGCGCCGACCATGACGGTCAACAACTCGACTTATGTCGATCAGGCCCAGTACGCGAACTTTCTGGCGCAGCTTGCGGCGCTCGGAACGATCGGGGTCCAGGGCACCGGCAATCCGACCGGCGCTTTCAATTGCGACGGCGGCAACTATTGCCAGGTGGGTCAGCCTTACCTGCCGACGACGTTCCAGATCAACAAGGGAGCAGCTGCGCCTGCGGCTACCGGCACGGTGACCTTCACTACGCCGACCGGCATGATCGCGGCGGGCAGCAACCTGACGGTCGGCGGCGGCAATCTGACCAACGAGGGTCTGCTGTATGCCGGCAACAACGTCGCTATCACGTCCGGCACGCTCACCAACCAGGGTGGCAACCAGCAGAACTATGCGAGCCAGGTCGGCTGCGCATCCGGCGTGCCGAACTCCGCCTGCGGCAACGCAGGCCAACCGCGCGGCAACAACCCGACCACGACGACGTTCGGCTACAGCCAGAACGACGCGACGATCTATGCGGGCCACGATCTCGTGATCGCGGCCGGCCAGATCAACAATACATACGGCAATCTGCTCGCGGGCCACGACATCGTCATCGGCGGTGTCGGCACGACCGCAAGCTCGACCACGCCCGCACAGAGCCTGAACAACACGTCCGGCAACATCGTCGCGGGCAACGACATCAAGCTCAACGTATCGGGCGCGATCACCAACAATCTGCCGCCACCCGTACCGGTACACGAGAACTACGGCAAGCACGAGCAATACTCGGGCTGCATGACGGCCGGCGGCTACAAGGAAAGCTACTGCGAGGGCTATGTCGACCAGCAGTCGGGCAGCTCGTCGGTGATCAGCGCGGGCAACAACCTGCAGATCAATGCGGGTAGCCTGACGAACATCGGCAGCCTGATCGCGGCCGGCAACACCGCGACGATCGCCGTCGCAGGTCCCGTCGTGAACGAGGCGCAGGTGCTGAACGCCTACTGGCACTCGCATTGGGTGCAGGAAACCGGCATGTTCAGCAGCGACAAGCGTCACGACGTCTGGGCGTGCGGTACGCCGGAGCAGTGCAAGGCCTTGTACGGGAGCGCATACACGAGCACGGGCGGCACTATCGATCCGCCGACGCCGGTCGGCAACATCGCGGCGACGATCCAGGCGCCGAACCTGTCGATCTCGTCGGGCGGGCAGATCCAGAACGTGGGCAACGTGATCGGCACGTATGTGTCGTTGACGGGCCAGAAGCTGATCAACGGGATCACGACCGCGAACACCTACACGCCGCGTGTCAATGCGCCGTCGCAGGTCATTTCGCTGAGCCCGGTGGACTTGCCGGGGCTGAACCTGTCGGTGCCTCGTGCCGTCGGCACCGGCAAGCTGCCGACACCGATCGCGGGCGCTGCGTCGTACGTCGACGCGTCGCTCGGCGGTTCCGTGCTCGGTTCGCTCGGGCCGCAGGACTTGCTGAACAATCTGCCGTCGGCGCTGCAGCCTTCGTCGACGCTGTTCTATTACAACCCGCAGGAAGAGGACCTGCTGTTGCAGCAGGCGGCGCTGAAGCAGACAGGCAAGTCGAGCTTCGTCGACGGGCTGACGTACGACAACGAGAAAAACCTGTCGGTGACGGCGCAGGAAAAGATGTACCTGTACCAGAACGCGATCGATTACTCGAAGGCGCACGACCTGCAACTGGGCGCCGCGCTGACGCAGGAGCAGATCAACACGCTCGACAAGCCGATGCTGTGGTACGTCGAGCAGACGGTGCCGGACCCGACGTGTCATGCGACGGGAGCGGCGACGTGCCCGACGATTACCGCGCTGATGCCGCAGGTGTATCTGCCGCAGGACACGCAGGCGCTGTCGGCGGGCGGCAACATCTCCGGGCATGACGTCACGCTGAAGTTCAATCAGGACGGTAACGGCAGCATTCTGAATACGGGGAGCATCACCGCGTCGGGGACGCTGAGCGTCGACACGCACACGCTGACGAACCAGGCGAATCAGGTTGATGTCGGCGAGATCTGGCAGAAGGTCGATGGCGGGTATCTGAAGACGACCGGGACGGTGGTGCAGCCCGGTGGGTTCATGAGCGCGGCGAACATGGATCTGAACGTGCAGACGCTCGATCAGATTGGTGGGGCGCTGCAGAAGTTGAATGCAGACGGCACGGTCGATCAGGCTGGTACGCAGCAGGCACTCGCAAACCTGCAGCAGCAACTCGGCGTGAACTTTACGCAGACGTCAGTCAGTGATCACCTGCATTCGGACTTCGTGCAGGAGGGCGGCGGGCTGCCGACGTTTGCCATTGCGGCCATCGCGATCGCAGCGTCGATCGTGACGGCGGGCGCCGCCGCTGCCGCCGCGGGCGTTGTGATGACGCAGCTGTCGGTCGGTTCGGTAATGATCGGCGCACTTGGCGGCATGGTTGGAAGCATTACCAGTCAAGCGTTTTCGGGGGATGGGCTGAACTTCGGGCGGATCCTCCAGGCGGGAGCGCTCGGCGCATTGACGGCCGGCGTCATGGCTGGGACGGGTCTCGCTAATCTTCAGGGTTTGCAGGATCTCGGTCGAACAATCGGAACCGGTGGAGCGGTCTCGATGGGGCAACTCGGCCAGGTGTTGGAGAAGATTGTTGAGCGCGGCGTCGTGTCGGCCGCAATTAATACGGCCGTATCCGGAGGCAGCTTCGGCAGTGCGCTTGCGAACAGCATGATCAGCGATCTCGGTATGGTCGGCGCAGGTGCGATCGGTGTCGCTTCCACAGACAACACGTCAATGCTCGCAGAAGGGAGCCCTGGATACGTATTGGCCCATGCCGGATTGGGATGTGCATTGTCGGCGGCGAAAGGAACGGGGTGTGCAAGTGGAGCGATTGGCGGAGCGGCCAGCGCCTTGGTTGCTCCGGTCGTGCGCGATGCGTTGTACAACGGCCAGGACAACACCAACTATGTGGAGCGTGCGGACGGCACCGTTGAGAAAGTAACGGGCTTTGACGATCCGGGGCTCAATGCGCTGACCGCGGGGATCTCCACGATGGCTGGAGGTGCGCTGGCCAGCGCAGCGGGACAGAACACTTCCGGCGCAACCTTTGCAGCTGAGAACGAGGTGCTGAACAATGCACTGAGTCGGAAGTATGCGCCGCTCAAGGCTCAATTGGATGCCTGCGGCGGACAACCGAAATCATGCTATGTCGAGGCGCTGAAATCGACGCAGGACGCCTACGAACAATCCAGGCAGGACGTGGCGGCATCATGCGGTGCTGGTGGCAGCAGTGCGTCGTGCAAGACCGCACAGGCTGACATGGCGCAGTTGTACGTCAATCAGAAGGCGCTTGCGCAGTCCGTCGCGACGATGACGGACAACAACACGATCGCGTCCAACGCGATTCACAACGTCGTGTCCGCCGGCGTCGGGCTGCTTGCAGGCAGTATTCTTGGCAGAATTATTGGAGCAGTGCGTGGCTTTGGTGCTTCGTCGTCGGTTACCGTTGGCACAGCTTCGGAGCCGCTCACGGTGGGCGACGAGCCCTATGCGGGTCCGGGTAAGACTTGGGATGGAGGAATGTCGCATCCGGTTGCTTCCAATGTGGGCGGAACCACAAGCAGCACGGCTACTGCTGGAAGCGCGGCGAACATGACAGCTTCTGTGCAGCTTCGCACGCAGTTGGCGTTTGAGGAGGCTGGTATTCTTGACGCGAATGGTTTGCTGACGCAGTCGGCGATTCGAAATTCGGATCCGATTCCGCTCGCGGAGGGGAAAATCAAGAACCCGGTCGTCGTGCAGGAACTCACGCGCGACGGCTCGGCCATCACCGACTGGGGGAAGTACACGACGCAATCGGCGAAGATGCCTAACGGGCAGTCAATGCAAATTCACTACTACATGAATACGGTGACGGGTAAGGTTGATTACGTCACGTCTGATTTCAAAGTTAAGGGTATTGTCAAACCATGAAGGTTAAATATTGCAAGGTGCAAGCGCATGGCGGGCAAGAAGCTGACCCGAGTTTTACATTGGGAAATACGTATGTGGTTCTCGGCGTCCGCTTTCTGCCGGAAGCACGGCCAGCGATGATTATTGTCCAGCGTGACTCGGATGGAGCTCCGGTCATGGCGGAGCTTCGCAATTTCGACATTGTCGATTCAGCTATTCCGACCGGCTGGTGCCTCTCCGATTTTGGTGGTGGCTCCTATGCCATTGAGCCAAGCGCATTTTCAGGAGATTTCTGGGATCGATATCATGATGCTAATCCCGATGCGGAGAAGGTGTTCTCGCAAGTGGTAGAAGTGCTCGCCGCCTTTCATGCGGGAGTGGTTCCTCGTGCTGCCAAGTAACAAAGTGTTGTTTGTTTTGGGGCTTGAGTCTGCGAGTTTTCGACAGGCTTGGACTTGCCCCCTGTATGACCGGACACGAGGTCACGCTTAGGTTGGAGAATTTGAACCGCTTGGATTTCTTGGACAGTGCCGAGCGTTAGTATTCGGTCTTTCATGAGCCTTCGGCCGTAGGCCGAAGGCTGTATTGCCCGGCGAATGCGCCCGGCGTTAGATCCTTGAGCGCCATGTGAGGTCGAGTCTCATTGTAGTCATGTGCCGTCGCGGCGCGCGCCGGGCCTGTCAGGAATTTCGTGTTTAAGGCATAACATGCTCTCATGGAGAGTGTATGCCTCGCAAACCGAAAGCCCAAGCGGTGGAACTGCCGGCAATTCCGGCCGAACTGCTTGAGCAGTTTGGCAACGGTCCGATGACCACCGAAGCCATCAATGCCGCGACGCTGGCGCTCAAGCAGACACTGATCGAGCGAGCGCTAAGCGGCGAGATGAGTCATCATCTCGGCTACCCTGCCGGTGCGGCCAAGCCGGCCAACGCCACGAATCAGCGCAACGGGCGGGGCGCCAAGACGGTCCTGACCGAAGACGGCCCGATTCGTATCAAGTTGCCTCGCGACCGCGACGGCAGCTTCGAACCATCCTGATACCCAAGCACGAACGGCGCTTCACCGGCTTCGACGGCAAGATCGTTGCCATGTATGCCCGGGGCATGACCGTGCGCGAGATTCAGGGCTTCCTGCTGGAGCAATACGGTACCGAGGTCTCGCCCGACTTCATCAGTTCCGTGACCGACGAGGTCATGGCCGAAGTGACTGCCTGGCAGGTAGACCGCTTGAGCCGATGTACCCGGTCGTGTTCTTCGACGCCCTTCGGGTCAAGATTCGTGAAGACGCCGTCGTGCGCAACAAGGCGGTGTACCTGGCGCTGGGCGTGCTGCCTGACGGCACCCGTGACATTCTGGGCCGTGTAATTACTCAACCCGCCGTGAACACGGAAATCCTGACACCCCCTTGGATGCGCGGCCGATGACGCGGCGGGCGGGTCTCCAGCAGAAGCTTGGCGCGCCTCAACGTCAGTGCAGGGTGAAAACGACTTTGAGCGACCACCTTCACGACGCATCCGTGAGGATGCTCGGTTCGTCCGGGATCACGCGGATTAACCACATCACCTGACCCCGCGCCCGGGCGAGAACGGGAATGCTTCGAGCGACAAAGTCCCTAGAAAATTCCCTCGATAAACCCACCCTAAAGAAATCCCCACCACCGCCGTTACCTTCCTCGGTAGCTCAAAAAAGTATTATTAGAGCCGTAGAACCAAACCACACGACCAGATAACCGAGGGGGCGCGCGGCCGGCGAAGCCGTGCGCAGTATAGAAGATGGGATGCACCGATTCGATTGGGCGCGCAGGCACCGGGGGCTGGCGCGCGCTGCGCCTTTGCCTTGCCGCGGCATGCTGCTGCACGCGGATCTCACCGTTGCGTGCGCGCTCCCGCACGACCACCCCTCCACGCTCGTCCCCGTCGTGCCGACTATCCGGCAACCGACGCCCCCCTCATCGCGCTTCCCCAACACATCACTCCAAGCACCCCACATCGCTCGAGGAGGCCCAAGCACCACACCAGAAAAGTAATGCGATTCGAATCTAGACCACTAAAAAAACGCATCAAATAATCGAGGATTGAATTGAACAAGCATTCCCTTTGCCTGCTGGCAGCAGCCGCGATCTCGGTATTCGTCGTCGCCGGTTGCGGCGGCGGTGACGGCTCGTCGAACGCAAGCAGCGGCACGCCCGCCAACACCGGCGGCGCCAACAACGCAGCCAGCGCACCGACCGTCGCGTCCACACCCCTCGCAGCACCGCCGGCAAGCGCCCCCGTCGCATCGTCACAGCCGGTGACGGTCGGCGAGGCACTGCCCAGCCTGACGACCCCGCAAACCGGTTCGACGGCCGCAACGGCAACCGGCCCGGTCGGGATCTGGTCGGCATCCGGCAACCTCGGCTACTCGACGATCGCCCTGATCGACCCGCACAACAACCTGAGCACGCTCAATCTGCTCGGATCGTTCGTGATGTCCGACGATTTCTCGACCCTGACCGTCAACGGCTCGACGTGGTCGATCGCGCCGGGTATCAACTTTGCAGGAACGAGCGGCATCGTCACGAAGATCGATTCGGGCTCGGGCGCATACAGCCCGCAGCAGACGTTGTCCGGCACGATCACCCGCAACGGTACGGCGTCGAATTTCACGTGGACCTACAACGCCGCGAACGCACTTGCCGTCACGCAGGACAGCGTGGTGGGCACGTGGGCGACGACCAACGCGTCGTTCGCGATTGCATCGGGCGGTACGCTGACCGGCACGCTGAGCGGTTGCAACCTGAGCGGCACGCTGCTGCTTTCCACGCCCGGCTCGAACCAGAACATGTACGACATGACGGTGACGGCCTCCGCGTCGACGGGCTGCAAGCTGCCGGCCGGCGTTCCGCTATCGGGCAGCGCCGCGATCATGTTCGTGCCGATCACGGGAACCAACGGCTTCAAGCGCTCGATCCTCTACGTACTGCGCGCGGCTGACTACAGCTTCATCGCGTACGGTCAGGTGATCAAACAATAAACGCACGGCCGAGCCGCACACGGCGCGTCGACGCACCGCGTGCGGCGGCCCGATGAATACGTTCCGTCAACAACGAAAGCCACTCATCCAATGAAGAACTTCTCCAAAGCCACCCTGTTAGGTTGCGGCCTGCTCGTGACGCTGCTGTCCGGCTGCACCACGTTGCCGAATACCGACATGAAACCCGAGGCGCGTCAGAAGCTGCATTCGATCGCGATGCTCGACGTCACCGAGCCGAAGCGTGTCTCGGTCCTCAATCTCGGCGGCGCGGCGGGCGGGTTCGGCCTGATCGGCGCGCTCGCGCAAGTGGCCGTCAACGCGAGCCATACGAGCACGTACACGGATCACGTGGCGGCCGGCAAGATCGTGTTCGCACCGGACATCTCGGAAGGCGTGGCGGGCCGCCTCACCGGCAACGGCTATCAGGTCGTGAAGCTGGACGGCCAGAAGGTGAAGCTCTCCGATGACGGCAAGTCGGACGACTACTCGGCGATCCAGACCGACGCGGATGCGATCATGAACGTGTGGTTCTCGTCGTTCGGCTATATCTCGCCGCCCCAGCAGCTCGACTACATTCCGTGGGTCGTCATCCGCGCGCGCATTCTCGACGCGAAGACGAAGCAGGACCTCTATTACAAGACGTTCGCGTGCGGCTACGACGTCAAGGCGAACAGCGTCCACATCGACAGCGATTTCGCATACACGTACGGCAGCTTCAGCGATCTCGAGAAGAATTTCGACAAGTCGGTGGAAGGGATCAAATCGTGCGAGAAGTCGGTCGCGGACATGATCGGTCGGGATCTGGCACGTACGCCGGCGCCGGCCACTGCTGCCACGACGATGACGACGCCTGCAGCCGCTGCGACGTCCACTGCCACAGCCACAGCCACGGCGTCGAACAAACTTTGACGCGCCCGCAGGATCGTCGCGATATGCGCTGCGAATCCGGCAGTGCTTGAAGAAAAAGCGGGAAGGGAAGGACTGCATGCAGCCGGGCGGTTGTCACGCCGCCCGGCCGCTCGCGAAAGCGACTGGCTTACTTGTCGCTATCGCCCTTGATCTGCGGCAGCGCCGACGCTTCACCCGGCGTCAGCAGCCCGACTTGCGAATACACGCGCAGCTTGTCGCGCGTATCGGTGATGTCGAGATTGCGCATCGTCAGCTGGCCGATCCGGTCGCGCGGCGAGAACGTCGACGCGACCTTCTCCATCGACAGGCGTTCCGGCTGATACGTGAGGTTCGGCGACTTCGTGCTCAGGATCGAGTAGTCGTTGCCGCGGCGCAGTTCGATCTTCACTTCGCCGGTGATCGCGCGTGCGACCCAGCGTTGTGCCGTTTCGCGCAGCATGATCGCCTGCGGGTCGAACCAGCGGCCTTGATACAGCAAGCGGCCGAGGCGGCGACCGTTCTCGCGGTACTGCTCGATCGTGTCTTCGTTGTGGATGCCGGTGACGAGACGCTCGTACGCGATGTACAGCAGCGCGAGGCCCGGGGCTTCGTAGATGCCGCGGCTTTTCGCCTCGATGATCCGGTTCTCGATCTGGTCGCTCATGCCGAGGCCATGGCGGCCGCCGATGCGGTTCGCTTCCAGCAGCAGCTCGACCTGATCCTTGAACTCGACGCCGTTCAGCGCGACCGGCTGGCCGGCTTCGAAGCGCACCGTCACTTCCTCGGCGGCGATCTTCACGTCGTCGCGCCAGAACGCGACGCCCATGATCGGGTTCACGATCTTGATGCCGCTTTCGAGGCTTTCGAGGTCCTTCGCTTCGTGCGTCGCGCCGAGCAGGTTCGAATCGGTCGAATACGCCTTCTCGGCCGACATCTTGTACGCGAAGCCGGCCTGGTTCATGAATTCGGACATTTCGGCGCGGCCGCCGAGTTCGTCGATGAACGTCTGGTCGAGCCACGGCTTGTAGATCTTCAGATCCGGGTTCACGAGCAGGCCGTAGCGGTAGAAGCGCTCGATGTCGTTGCCCTTGTACGTGCTGCCGTCGCCCCAGATGTTGACGCCGTCTTCCTTCATCGCGGCGACGAGCATCGTGCCCGTCACGGCGCGGCCGATCGGCGTCGTGTTGAAGTACGTGACGCCGGCGGTCGTGATGTGGAACGCGCCGCTCTGCAGCGCCGCGATGCCTTCGGCGACGAGCTGCGCGCGGCAGTCGATCAGGCGGGCGCCGGCTGCGCCGTATTCGATCGCGCGTTTCGGGATCGCGTCGTAATCGTCTTCGTCGGGCTGGCCGAGGTTCGCCGTGTATGCGTACGGGACGGCGCCCTTCAGTTTCATCCAGTGCAGCGCGGCGCTGGTGTCCAGGCCGCCGGAGAAGGCGATACCGACCTTCTGGCCGGTCGGGAGGCTTTCGAGAATCGTGCTCATAGGAATTACCGTGGATTGAAGCCGGTGGGATCGTATTTCGCGGAATATGCGAGTATCGGCTGTCCGCGAAGTTGGGGCAAGGGCTGATTTTGGTGCGGAACCGTCGTCGCGCCTGTCGCGGCGGGCCTGACAGGCGGTTAACCGGCTGGAGAACACCGGGCTGGACGGTGTTGCATCGCAGCCGAAACGTGCACCGAAGGGCTGGGCCGCGGCCGGGTTTCCGGGGCCGGATCGGCGGTCAACCCGGCGTTCCCCGTCGCCAGTGCATCGCCTCGTTGCACAGAAAGGCATATGAAAGCATGGCGCGTGAAACCGGAACTCAGATATTCCACGACCGCGCGGTATCGAGCAGCCGCTCGCGCAACTGGTCGACTTCGCCGGCCAGCTTGGCCGTGATCGATACGTAGCCGGACAACTGCGGCGGCGGCGCGTCGTGCGGCGGCTCGGCCGGCCGGCGGCGCGCCGCGAGCCGGCTCGGCGTGCCGAACTTGAGCGCACGGCTCGCGCCGATCAGCGTGTCGCGGATGCGCCGGTTCACGCCCTTCATCTCGACGCGCACGTATTCGCGGGCCGCCACGTCGTCGGAGGCCGGCAGCGCGCTCGACAGGATCTCCAGATACCCGATGCACAGGCGCAGGCTGCGCTGGATCGCCTCGAGCTGCGCCATCGACGTCTCGCATTCCTTCGACACCGACGGCATCAGCGAGCGCAACTGCACGAGCAGCGCGCTCAGCGCGGCCATTTCCTTCAGGTGCGCGTCGTCGCTCACGTGGCGGTCGCCCGCGAGCCGCGCATGCACGGCCGCGCACGCGCGCAGCGCGTCGGCGAGCTTGTAGCGCCATGAATAGGTCGCGTAGAGCGGCAGCGCGAACGAGAACGCCAGCGCGATCGCGATGCCGACCAGCACGTTCACCGCGCGCCACAGGCCGTCGACGATCTCGTTGTCGCCGTGTCCGGCGACGATCACCATCGTGATCGCCGACAGCAGCGCGATGTAGCCGGCCTTGCCGATCGCGTGATACGCGCAGACGCCGCACCCGACGGCCATCAGCAGGTAGATCGCGAACGGCGCATGCAGGAACGAGTAGAGGAGGATCAGCCCGAGGCCCGCCAGCGCGCCGATCGACGTGCCCAGCGCGCGTTCGGCCGCCTTCTTGCGGATGTTGCCGTGATGCTGCAGCCCGCCGACGACGATCAGCACGGTGATCGTCGACCATTCGCCATGCGGCACGTTCAGCCCGGTGGACAGCGCGATCGACACGAGAATCGCGAGCGCGACGCGCGCCGCATGGATCAGCTTCGCGTGCCGGTAGCGGCGGTACGGGTCGAGCAGCGGGCGGAGCGCGTGGCGCACGAGCGGCGGCAGTCGGGTCGGGAGCGGGGCGGTCATGACGGAGCGGGAGTGGCGGGAACGCGCACGGCGGCGTGCGCGGGCCGGCGCCGCGCCGCATGCGCAGCTGACGTAACGCTAGCCGAACGCGCGCGGGCTGTCCACGGCGGGCCGCCGGGCCGTGGCTGGGCGGCAGGCGGCCGCATCCGATCACGCGGCCCGCCGGATCGCATCGCCTTAGCGTGCTTCAAGCGTCGGCCGCGCTCGATTGCGCGTCCAGCACGCGGTTGCGGCCGCCGGATTTCGCGCGGTACAGCGCTTCGTCGGCACGCCGCAGCAGCGTCGCGGCGTTCATCCGGCCGTCGGCGGCGGTGGCCGTGCCGATGCTGGCCGTGACGCACCCGTACGGGCTCTTCACGTGTTCGATGTCGAGTTCCGCGATCGCGCGCCGGATGCCTTCGGCGACGGTTGCCGCGCCCGGCGCGTCGGTGTCGGGCAGCGTGACGACGAATTCCTCGCCGCCGTAGCGCGCGACGTGATCGCTGTCGCGGCGCAGGCTGCGCGTCAGCGATTGTGCGACCTGGCGCAGCACGTCGTCGCCGGCCGGGTGGCCGTAGTAGTCGTTGAACGCCTTGAAGTGGTCGACGTCGACGAACAGCACGGACAACGGGCGGCCGCTGCGCGACGCGCGCTGCGCCTCCTTCGCGAGCACCGTGTCGAACGTGCCGCGATTGTCGAGGCCCGTCAGCGAATCGGTGTGCGCGAGCCGGTACAGCTTCGATTCGGCGTCCTGCCGGCGCTTCAGCTCGCGCGACAGCGCGAGCGAGCCCCACGCGATGAACGCCGTGAACAGGCTCATCAGCACGACGGTCCAGATCGCGCGGTGGCGCCACGCCGCGTAGACGTCGATCTCGGCGGGCGCGACGTCGACGATCAGCGGCAGCCCGGCGAGATGCTTGTAAACATAGATGCGCCGCACGCCGTCGATGGCGCCGACACCGGTCAGCTCGCCGGCGCGGCCGCGCTGCGCGTCGATGAACAACGGCGAGTCGTGCAGGTCGAGACCGACCACCCGCGTGTCGTAAGGCAGGCGCGACACGAGCGTGCCGTTGTCCTCGACGATCGCCGCGCTGCCGTGCCGGCCGACCGCGAGGCCGTCGAGCAGCGCGCGGAAGTAGTCGATGCTGAGCGTGCCGACGACGATTCCGCCGAACGTGCCGTCGGGCCGGTTGATCCGGCGGCTCAGCGCGATCGTCAGCGCGCCGCCGCGCAGCCGCGACGCGTACGGCCGGCTGATGTAGAGGCCGGGGGCGAGCCGGTCGCGATGCACGGCGAAATAGTCGCGGTCGGCGAAATTTCCTTGCCGCGCGGGCGACGCGCTCGAATCGATCGCGATATTGCCGTGCGCGTCCATCACGAAAATCGAGCCGAGATAGGCGCCGGTGGCCGCGCGGTCGAACAACAGCCGGTGGCGCTGGCGCGGCGGCAAGGTCATCAGTTCCGGATCGGCCATGCCGTCGACGACGTTTTGCAGCGACAAATCGTAGAGTTCGATATTGCGCGCGATATCGCGTTCGATCAGCAGCATCAGGTTGCGCGCGTTTTCTACCGCATGGCCATATGCGTCGCGCCGCGCCTCGATTAATAGCGACGTGGAAAGTCCCCAACTGAACATCAGCAGGACGATGCCCGCCACGAGTACGCCGCGGGGCGACAGAATGCGTGCCACGATCGACGCGGTATGGCGGCGCAGCGTGGCGGGCAGCGGGAATGACTTCATCCTCGGGGGCAGCGGGCGGCGGCTACTCGCGTCGTTGGCGGTTCCGCGCGCGGATTATTTCGAATTAAGCGTCATTATCCCGCGAAATCCTGAAATTCGCGTGCACATGCAAAACATGCATGTGAACGGCGTCATTCGCAGCGGTGACGCATCATTACCGCATTGCACGCGGGAAACTTGATTTGAATCAATTGACAGTAGTGTCGGTCTTTTTGTCTGATTAATCGTGTAATCATCAGTCGATTTTGCCTATTGCCGTGGCATTTGGCGGATCGGGACAGGATTACAGGGTCTCGGAGGAATCGAAAATCGAATGACCCGACCGTCGTCGTGGTTTTGCAAGGTGCGGGGAAATGGCGACGGCCGGCGCGGCCAACCCGTTGATTCCGCGAAATCCCGGCGTGGCGGCAGGCGGCGCGACCTCGGCTGCCCCTATCGAATCAGGTAGAATCCGCGCTTCGCCGCAGGCGCCCGCCGCGCAACGCGTATCGGGGCCGCATCGAATGCATCGCAGGACGCGCACCGCGCTCCGATTCCGCATGCGCCGGCTACGGATGCCGGCTCGCTCAACGTTCGTCTCGTTTATGTCCGCCATTCCGAATTCCGACCCACCCGGTTCGCCCGCGAACCCACCCAAGCTTCATCGCGCGCTGAAGGCGCGCCACCTGACGATGATCGCCATCGGCGGCTCGATCGGCACGGGCCTGTTCGTCGCGTCCGGCGCATCCATCTCGCAGGCCGGCCCCGGCGGCGCGATGGTCGCGTACATGCTGATCGGCCTGATGGTCTATTTCCTGATGACGAGCCTCGGCGAGATGGCCGCGTTCATGCCGGTGTCCGGCTCGTTCGCGACCTACGGCGCGAAATACGTCGACGAAGGCTTCGGCTTCGCGCTCGGCTGGAACTACTGGTACAACTGGGCGGTGACGATCGCGGTGGAGCTCGTCGCCGCGCAGCTCGTGATGCATTACTGGTTTCCGGACGTGCCGGGCGTGTGGTGGAGCGCGGCGTTCCTCGCCGTGATGTTCCTGCTCAATGCGCTCACCGTGCGCGGCTTCGGGGAAGCCGAATACTGGTTCGCGCTGATCAAGGTCGTCACGGTGGTCGCGTTCATCGGCGTTGGCCTGCTGATGATCTTCGGCATTCTCAAGGGTGCGCCGGCGAACGGCTGGGGCAACCTGACGATCGGCGACGCGCCGTTCGCGGGCGGCCTGCCGGCGCTGATGGGCGTCGCGATGATCGCGGGCTTCTCGTTCCAGGGCACCGAGCTGATCGGCGTCGCGGCCGGCGAATCGGAGCATCCGCGCACGACGATCCCGCGCGCGGTGCGCCAGGTGTTCTGGCGGATCCTGCTGTTCTACGTGTTCGCGATTTTCGTGATCGGCGTGCTGATTCCGTATACCGACCCGAACCTGCTGAAGACGGACGTGACCGACATCGGCGTGAGCCCGTTCACGCTCGTGTTCCGCCATGCGGGCCTCGCGTTCGCGGCCGGCGTGATGAACGCGGTGATCCTCACGGCCGTGCTGTCGGCCGGCAACTCGGGCATGTATGCATCCACGCGGATGCTCTACAACCTCGCCACCGAAGGCCGCGCGCCGAAGGTGTTCGCGAAGCTGTCGCCGGGCGGCGTGCCGCGCAACGCGCTGTACGCGACCACCGCCGTCGGCGCGCTGTGCTTCTTCACGTCGCTGTACGGCGACAAGACCGTGTACCTGTGGCTGCTGAACACGTCGGGGATGACGGGCTTCATCGCGTGGCTCGGCATCGCGGTCAGCCACTACCGGTTCCGCAAGGGGTACGTGAAGCAGGGTTATTCGCTCGACCAGTTGCCGTATCAGTCGAAGTGGTTCCCGTTCGGCCCGCTGTTCGCGTTCGTGCTGTGCCTCGTGATCGCGCTCGGCCAGGATTACCAGGCGTTCCTCGCGAACCGGATCGACTGGGCCGGCGTGACCGCGACCTATGTCGGCATTCCGCTGTTCGTGGTCGTGTGGCTCGGTTTCCGGCTCCTGAAGAAGAGCCGGTTCGTGCGCTACGAGGACATGGAGATCGCGCCGTGGATCGCCGCGAATCGCGGCGCGCAGCGGCAGCCGGTGGCGAACAGCGAAACCGTGGGCTGACGCCGGCGCCGCACGCAGCCGCGTGACGGACGACGAAACGGGAAGCCGCGCGCTTCCCGTTTTTTTTGCCCGGCTTTTGCCTGCGCGGGGTCAAAGCCGGTTATATTGCCCGACCCTACCGGGCCGCGGCCCGGCCGGCGCGACAGGCGCGGCGCGGATCGGCATCCGGCGCGCGCGGCGCGCGGCGGCCGGCGACACGCCCGGCGTTTTCATCGCTCCAGCCGGGCCGGCATGGCCCGCGGAGCGCGCAACCCAGAGGAATTCATGAGCGCATCACCCGCCGAGCGGAAGGCCGGACCCGTTTCCATCGTGCGAATCGAAGCCGCGATCAACGCGTGGCGCGAAGTGTACCCGCCGGCGCCGAACGGCGAGGACGGCTACGCGCTCGACGCCGGCAGCAACTGCCTGGCCGAGCTGTACGGCACGATGATCTGCTATCAGTTGCCCGACGTGCCGCTCGACTCGCTGAGCCACGAGCAGCGCGACGCGCTGTACGCGACCGAAGTGTGATGCGGTCGGCACGATGCCGCGGCGCGGCGTCGGTGAACGAACGGGAAGCCTCGCGGCTTCCCGTTTTGCTTTGCGCGGCCCCGGACGTCGCCGCGAGCACGACGCTGCTCGAGCCGGGATCGGCGCCGGCTGAGGTATCGTGACGGGAGCGGGCAGCAGGCGATCGAGAAGGCCGGTACGGATAGCCGGCGAGGGCGACCGTTGCGGGCGCTGTCCGCGCGGCGCCGGATGAGCGTCCGTTGCCTGTCCCGGGAGGATTCGAACATGGAGTTGAGACACCTCCGCTACTTCGTCGCGGTAGCCGAAGAGCGGAATTTCACGCGGGCGGCGGAACGGCTGCATATCGCGCAGCCGCCGCTGAGCCGGCAGATCCAGCAGCTCGAGGACGCGCTCGGCGTGCCGCTGTTCGAGCGCACCGCGCGGCCGCTGAAGCTGACCGATGCCGGGCGCTTCTTCTATTCGCACGCGGTGCAGTTGCTCGCGCAGACGACCGAGCTCGAATCGATGACGAAGCGGGTCGGCAAGATCGAGCGCAGCATGTCGGTCGGTTTCGTCGGCTCGACGCTGTACGGGATGCTGCCGAAGATCATCCGGCGCTTTCGCAGCGAATATCCGGCCGTCGAGCTGAGCCTGCACGAGATGTCGACGATGGACCAGATCAAGGCGCTGAAGGAAGGGCGCATCGACGTCGGGTTCGGGCGCATCCGCCACGAGGATCCGAGCGTGCGCCGCGTCGTGCTGCGCGAGGAGCGGATGATCGTCGCGCTGCCGGTCGGCCACGTGCTCGACAGCGCGAAGCCCGTGCTGTCGCTGCACGATCTCGTGAACGACACGCTGATCATCTTTCCGAAGGCGCCGCGCCCGAGCTACGCGGACCAGGTGCTCGCGGCCTTCCACGATCGCGCGCTGCAGCCGCGCAGGATCTACGAGACGCGCGAACTGCAGATCGCGCTCGGCCTCGTCGCGATGGGCGAGGGCGTGTCCGTCGTGCCGCACAGCGTGTACGGGCTCAAGCGCGACGACATCAGCTACAAGCCGCTCGACGATCCGAACCTCGTGTCGCCGATCATCATGAGCATGCGGATGCTCGACGAATCGGAGGACATTCGCGCGATGCAGGCGCTGATCTACCGGCTGTACGACGAAGCACAGATGGAGTACCTGCCGCCGCAGCCCGAATGAGCGCGTGGGCGATAGGGGCTTGCTTGACGCTGCGCGCGCCGGCAGGCCACCATGTCCCGATTCGATGCGGCCGCCGACGGGCGGCCGCTTTCAAGCAGACGACCGACACATGACCGATATCGTGACCGAGGAGACGACCGTCGGGACGCCGCAAGGGCGTCTCTTTGCGAAACGCTGGCGTGCGGGGCCGGCGCGGCACGCGGCCGCGCCGATCGTGCTGCTGCACGATTCGCTCGGCTGCGTCGATCTGTGGCGCGACTTTCCCGCGCAACTCGCACGCGCGACGCAACGCGACGTGATCGCCTACGACCGTCTCGGTTTCGGCCGTTCGGATCGGCATCCGGGAGCGCTTGGCACGACGTTCGTGCGCGACGAGGCCGATCACGCGTTCGTCGCGGTGCTGGAGCAGCTCGGCGTCGATGCGTTCGTCGCGTTCGGGCACAGCGTCGGCGGCGGGATGGCGGTCGGCTGTGCGGCCGCGCATCCGGCGCGTTGCCG
The DNA here is from genome assembly GCF_002223195.1 of Burkholderia sp. AU28863. Taxonomy (NCBI): domain Bacteria; kingdom Pseudomonadati; phylum Pseudomonadota; class Betaproteobacteria; order Burkholderiales; family Burkholderiaceae; genus Burkholderia; species Burkholderia sp. AU28863. The sequence goes on from NZ_NKFE01000005.1 coordinate 373,771, forward strand.
GGCCCTCGTGACGGTCGCCGCGCAGGCGTTCGTCGAGGATCGCACGCTGGCCGGCATTCGCGACGCGGGGCGACAGTTCGACGAGCCGGGGCAGCTCGACCGGCTCGCGCGCTATCACGGCGACAAGGCCGAATGGGTGCTTCGCGCGTGGGTCGACACGTGGCTGTCGCCGGCGTTTCGCGACTGGAGTCTCGACGACGACCTGCCGCGCGTGCAGTGTGCGACGCTCGCGATTCACGGCGAAGACGACGAATACGGCTCGGACGTGCATCCGAAGCGGATCGCCGCGCGCGTCGCGGGGCCGTCGTCGTTCCTGTTGCTCGCTCGCTGCGGACACATGCCGCATCGCGAGCGAACGGACGACGTGCTGGCAGCCGTCGCGACGGGGCTGCGCGACGCGCGCGCCTGAGCGCGCTTGCCGTCGCCAGCGGGCGGACGCCCGCCGGCGATCAGAACGAAAGCTGGATCGCGAGATCGATCGCCAGCAATACGATCGAGAGACCGATGCCGAGAATCACGTTCGGCAACCGGTGTTCGAAATCGCGGTGATCCTTGCGCATCACGGCGCCGAGCAGGAAGATCGCCTCGACGACGATCTGCAGCCCGACGAACAGCAGCATCAGCAGATACTCGTAGCCCATCTGCTTGAACGCGACGAATTGCATCCCGTGATCGCGGATCCACTGGCCGACGCGCAGCAGTTCGTAGACGAACAGCAACGCAGGGAACAGGTAACTGATGAAGTAGGTCGGCGCGGTGGCGTGCCGTAGTTCGAGGTGGAAGTGCTGATGCGTGGTAGCCATCACAACCCTCCTTGCAACGCGTGATTGCGGTCGCGACGGCGGCGCGTGTCGCGTGCAAACGACGGGGTTGCCCGATGCACAGTGCGCAGCCGTACCGCATCAGCATACTGCTGCACGGGAAATTTGGCATGCGAAGCGTGCGTTCGTTGTAACAATGTGTATGCGGCGTGCGACGCGTTGGCTGCGTCCCGCTGCCCGTGGCGCTGCGTTGCCCGGTTACGCGACGCTCTTCCGGGCGCTGGTGCACGCGTCACCGTTTCGCTTCGGCGCCTTCGATAAACAGCTTCGCAATCGACTGAAACTCCCGTTTCAGCGACAGCCCCGGCACGGTCAGCCAGCGCAGCATCGCCGCGAGATACAGGTGATGGAACCAGGTCGCGAGCTGATCGGCCCGCAGCGTGCCGTTCAGTTCGCCGGCCTGCTGGCCGGCCGCGATCAGTTGCTGCCACACCAGTGCGATGTCGCTGCCGTTCTCTCCCGCACGCTCCGGTTCGGCTGCGCCGATACTCAGGAAGCGGTGCCGCAGGTACGCGAGCAGATACACCGGATGTTGTTCGCACCACGCGACCGACGCGTCGAGCACGCAGCCGATCCGCGATGCAAAGGTCTTGCGCCGCGCGACGTCCTGCTGCAGATGCGCGAGATCGCGCGCGAGCTCGCCTTCGAGCCAGTGCGCGAGCACGGCTTCCTTCGTCGGAAAGTGGTTGTACAGCGTGCGTTTCGCGACATCGGCCTGCGCGGCGATCTGCTCCATCGTGACGGCATCGTAGCCGTGCGCATCGAACAGGCGCGCGCCGGTCGCGGCAAGATGCGCGAGCATCTGGATGCGTTTGCGCGCGCGGCGGCCCGGATCGTCGGTCGGAATCGTCATGGCAGGGGATTGACTGAAAGTGTGCGGATTGCATTAGTATACGACGTGCACTTTTTTGAATCCAACCTTTTCCGCCGTGCACGAGGAGTCCTGCATGAAACTCGTCATCGCCACCTACGGCACCGAAGGCGACACGCGCCCGCTCGCGGCGCTCGGCCGCGCGCTGATCGATGCCGGCCACGACGTTCGCTTGTTCGCCGACGCGGCGACGCTCGGGGCGGCCGCCGCGCTCGGCGTGCCGTCGGCGCCGCTGTCCGGCGATATCCGCCGCGCGATCGCGCCGGAAGGCGCGCTGGCCGATGCGGTGCGCGGGCGCGGCGGCTTCACCGATACGTCGAAGGCGCTCGCGGCGATCGCGAATGCGAACACGGCCGCGTGGATGCGTGAAGTGGCGGACGCGTCGGCGGGCTGCGACGCGCTGCTCGTGTCGGGGCTCGCGTCGTTCGTCGGGTTGTCGGTCGCCGAATATCGCCGCATACCGGCGATCGGCACGGGCATGATCCCGATCACGCCCACTGCGGAATTCGCGTCGCCGTTCCTGCCGCCGGGCAAGTGGCCGCGCGGGCTGAATCGCTCGAGCCATCGGTTCGTGAATGCGCTGCTTTGGCAGGCGTTCAGGAAGTCGACCAACGCCGCGCGCGCCAGCGTATGCGGGTTGCCGCCACGCAAGCGCGTGTGGACCGATCATCCGATGCTGTATGGCGTGTCGCCCGCGCTGCTGTCCGGCCCGGCCGACTGGCCGGCGAACGCGCAGGCTTGTGGCCAGTGGCGGATCGATGCACGTGCGTGGGCGCCGCCGCCCGAACTCGCGGCGTTTCTCGACGCGGGCGAGCCGCCCGTGTACGTCGGTTTCGGCAGCATGGCCGGCTTCGATCGCGCGGCGATGGCCGCGGCGCTGACGCACGCGCTGGCCGGCCGGCGCGCACTGTTTTATCCGGGCTGGAGCGGCATCGACGCGTCGCTGCTGCCGGCGCACGTTCGCGTGATCGGCGATACGCCGCACGACTGGCTGTTCCCGCGCGTCGCGATGGCGGTTCATCACGGCGGCTCGGGCACCACGCATTCGGCCGCGCGGGCCGGCATTCCGTCGGTGGTCGTACCGTTCGCGGGCGATCAGTTCTTCTGGGCGAACCGGCTGCAACGGCTCGGTGTCGCGGATGCGCCGGTGCCGGGCCGGCGCGTGGAGGCTGCCGCGCTGGCGCGGGCCCTTGCGTTTGCCGAACGGAGCGAGACGAAGGCGCGTGCGACGGAACTCGGTGCGCGTCTCGCGCAAGAAGCAGGCTTGGAGCGGGCCGTCAGTGCGATCGAACGATGGGCGCAACCGCGCGCGAGGTGAGCCCGCGCATCGGCGTCAGAAATGCCCGGTGAACCGATAGCGGCTGCCCGGGTGCCACAGATTGGCGACCGATGCGACGAGCCCCTGCGACCACGTGCGCCGATGCAGCAGCAGGCACGGCTCGCGGTCGTCCATCGTCAGGTGGCGGCGCGTGTCGGCGTCGGGCATCGCGGCCTCGATCCGGTATTCGACGCGCTGCAGCGGCGCGACGCGCGTCAGGTACTGGTTCGGTGTCGTCGTCGTGAAGTCCTGTAACGCGTATTCGGGCGCGCAGGCCGGATTGACCCAGCGTTCCTCGAGTTGCACGGGCGTGTCGTTCTCGAAGTGCAGCACGCGCGAATGGAAGATCGGGCTGCCGGTGTCGAGCTGCAGCTCGTCGGCGAGCTTCGCATCGGCGACGGCTGCGCCGACCAGCAGTACCTGCGCGCGATAGCCGTGGCCGCGCGCGGCGACTTCGTCGGAGATGCTGCGGATCGCGACGAGCGTCGATTCGTATTTCGGCGACGCGACATAGGTGCCGGAGCCGCGCGTGCGCGTGAGCACCTGTTCGGCCGTCAGCTCGCGCAGCGCGCGGTTGACGGTCATCCGCGCGACGTTGAATTCGCGCGCGAGCTCGTTCTCCGACGGCACCTGGTCGCCTTCCGCCCATTCGCCGGCATGAATGCGCGCGAGGATGAAGTCCTTGATTTCCTGATAGATCGGTGTGGTCATGGGATCACGATTCAGAGTCGGCAGCGGGCCGCCGCCGAATGCCGATCCGGCGCGCGCCCGGCGCCGAGTGTACCGGTTTCGCGGGCGCGCCGGCCCGGATTCCCCGAATGATCCCTGTTCGGCCGGCGCGCGTCCATGCGGGATTGCACAGAGCGGCCGGCCTTCGACGGCCGCGCGCGGTCAGAACCGATGCCGGATGCCGACCGTTGCGACCACCTGCGTGCCGGTCGACGAAGCCGCGAGCCCCGTGACGTTCGCGAACCCGAGCGTCGCGCCCGACGACACGCCGAACTGGTGCTGGTACACGGTTTCCGCATACACGTCGGTGCGCTTGCTCAGCGCGTAGTCGGCCATCAGCGTCACCTGGTGCCACTTCGGCCGGTGGCTGCCGGTCGCGTCGTCGTAGCGGCCGTCGGTGAACGTATAGGCGCCCGCGAACGAGACGGCCGGCGTCAGCGCATAGCGTGCGTTGACTTCGTAGTTGTCGAAGCGCAATGCGTTCAGCGCGCCGGGCAGCGACGACGCGGCCGTCTCGTCGAACATCGTATGCGTCCACAACGCGCCGATCGTCAGCCGGTCGAACGCGTAGCTGCCGCCGGCGCCCATCACGCGCTGCCGGACGGCCGGGAAGTTCGGCGCGTCGTTCGTCGACAGTGCGCCGCCGGCCGTCAGGCCGCCGCGGTTCAGTTGCAGGTACGCGGCGCCGATGCTGACCGGCCCGTTCGCATACGACACACCCGCGCTGTATGCGCGGTTGTTCGCGAAGCCGCCGGCCGCGTTGCCGAACCCGTACAGGCCGCCGAACTGCCAGCCGGCGAGCGTGGGGCTCGTGTATTTCACCGCGTTGTCGATGTAGAACGAATCGTCGAGGTTGTCGTTGTCGAACGGATGCGACGCGAGGTTGTTGCCGTCGCCGTTGTTCGCCATCGCGAGCGGGCCGAGATAGTCGACCACGGCGTCGTACTGGCGGCCGAGCGTCAGCGTGCCGTACTGGTCGCTCTGCAGGCCGACGTACGCACGGCGGCCGAACATCGTGTTTCGATAGGACTGCGTGCCGTTGTTCAGGTTGAAGCCGCTTTCGAGCCGGAACAGCGCATGCAGGCCGCCGCCGAGATCCTCGTTGCCGTTCAGCCCGAAGACCGTATTCGACAGCAGCCCGCTGCCTTGCTGCCACGCGCTCTTGCCCGACTGGTTGTTCGTATAGGCGATACCGGCATCCAGCATCCCGTAGAGCGTGACGCTGCTTTGCGCATGCGCGGCGGCGCCGATGAAGGCGAGCGAGAGGGTACCGACGACTGCTTTTTTCATTGCGTATGTTTCCTGGAAAGGCCCGTTGCGACGGGAACGGCGATCCGTCACGCGCGCCCGTGCGGACACGCGTGTGCGAATCGATGAAAGGGGAGCGCGTGACGCGTGTCACGCGTGGCGGTGGACGCCGGCTAATGCAGGAACAGGCGGATCGTGCCGAACTCGGCGGCCGGCAGCACGCGCAGGATCGACAGGATCGCGGGCGACGCCTGCGATCGCGCGACTTCGAGTTCGATGCATGCGCACCCGGTGCGGCTGTCGATCGCGGCCGTGTAGCAGTTGAGCGCGGCGCCGACGGCCTGATGCAGTTGGCGCCGCACGAGCGCGAGGTTGTCCGATTCGACGCGGATCGACAGCAGCACGAGTGCGTCCGTGGGAGAGCGGCGCCGCGAACGATCGGGCGGCAGCGTGCGTGAAGCAGCGGAATCGGTTCTGGTCGGTTTCATGTGCTCATCCCCGGTCGCAGCGGGCTCCGCACCGCGGAGATCTCGTCCTGGACATGGCCCCCATTCTAGAAATCGCCGTGGCGAGACGGTGTATAGACTCGCCGCGCGCCTGCAAAGGATGCGTAAACGTGCCGGCCAAGAGCGGAAGGCATGACGAGCGCGGTGGTGGGTCTGTCGTTGGATGACTCGGCCGACGAAGTCTAGACAGCTGCCGCGCACGGTCCGGCCACCTCCATACGCGGCGAGAAAGCTGTTATTCAGCCTCGCGTAATCAGTAGTTAATTGAAAATCAAGGAAAATATGGCCCGCGGATCATAATCTGCCGACAATTAGAGATAAACACGGATTGCTGGCCTCCCCTCTGAAAATGCAAAGTTGTATGTACAACTTGGGACGTCGCCTGAACGAGCGATTTCCCGGTTGGAGGGTTCACGGCGCGCAGTCCGGCTGGAACCCGTCCCGCTTCGCCTCTGACAGGAACGCCATGAAGAAACTCGCGCTCAGTATTGCCCTCGCCTGCCTCGCGGTCGGCGCCCATGCCAAGGATGGGCCGACGATCCGCTTCGACGTCTACGGCGGCTGACCGCCCGTGCGCCGCGCATCGATCGCGGCGCGCGCCGCGTCCCTCGCGCGACGCGTCCGGCTTGATGAGCGGACGGCATCAGGTAGTGCGCAGAACTCGTTTGATGCGCGCTTAATGGCTATTGACAATCCAGCCACATCGTTCTGGATCCCTAATATGATCTTCCAAGGATTTGGCCCGCTTCTGTGGGCCGGCACGGTCGAGACCGTGAAGCTCGCGGTGCTGTCGCTCGCCGCGTCGCTGATACTGGGCCTCGCGGGTGCGGCCGCGAAACTGTCGGCCAACCGCGCGCTCAAGTCGGTCGGCACGTTCTATACGACGCTGATCCGCGCGGTGCCCGACCTCGTGCTGATGCTGCTGCTGTTCTACGGGATCCAGATCCTGCTGAACGACGTGACCGACCTGCTCGGCTGGGACCAGATCGACATCGACCCGTTCGTGGCCGGCGTCGTGACGCTCGGCTTCATCTACGGCGCGTATTTCACCGAGACGTTCCGCGGTGCGTTCCTCGCGGTGCCGCGCGGCCAGCTCGAAGCGGGCTTCGCGTACGGGATGAGCGGCTGGCGCGTGTTTTACCGCATCCTGTTCCCGCAGATGATGCGCTTCGCGCTGCCGGGCATCGGCAACAACTGGCAGGTGCTCGTGAAAGCCACCGCACTCGTGTCGATCATCGGTCTCGCCGACGTCGTGAAGGCGTCGCAGGACGCGGGCAAGAGCACGCTCGATTTCTTCTTTTTCACGCTCGCGGCGGGCGCGATCTACCTCGCGATCACGACGGTGTCCAACGTCGTGCTGCACCACCTCGAGAAACGTTATTCCGTCGGTGTCCGGAGGCTCGCACTGTGATTGAACTCGTCGGCCAGTACTGGCAAAGCTATCTCTATTCCGACGGCTACCGCTTCAGCGGCCTCGCGATCACGCTGTGGCTGCTGGTCGTGTCCATCGCGCTCGGCTTCGCGCTCGCCGTGCCGCTCGCGATCGTGCGTGCGTCGTCGAACCGCTGGATCTCCGGCCCCGTGTGGCTCTATACGTACGTGTTCCGCGGCACGCCGCTCTACGTGCAGCTGCTGATGTGCTACACGGGCATCTACAGCCTGCAGGTCGTGCACGACCACGTGCTGCTCGACACGTTCTTCCGCAACGCGATGAACTGCACGCTGCTCGCGTTCGTGCTGAACGAATGCGCGTATGCGACCGAGATCTTCGCGGGCGCGATCAAGGCGACGCCGGCCGGCGAGATCGAGGCCGGCATGGCCTACGGGATGTCGCGCTTCAAGCTCTATACGCGCATCATCCTGCCGTCCGCGCTGCGCCGCTCGCTGCCGAGCTACAGCAACGAAGTGATCCTGATGCTGCACGCGACGACGCTCGCGTTCACCGCGACCGTCCCCGACATCCTGAAGGTCACGCGCGACGTCAATTCGGCGACGTACATGTCGTTCCAGGCGTACGGCATCGCGGCCGTGCTGTACGCGGTCGTCGTGTTCGCGCTCATCTGGGCGTTCCGCAAGCTCGAGACGCGCTGGCTCGCGTACCTCGCGCCGCGCAGCCATTAATGCATTCGCAAGATCCGCAACGAAGGACCCAGCATGTACAAGCTTACCGTTGACAACCTGCACAAGAAATTCGGCGACAACGAGGTGTTGAAGGGCGTGTCGATGAAGGCGAAGGCCGGCGACGTGATCAGCATCATCGGCTCGAGCGGCTCCGGCAAGAGCACGTTCCTGCGCTGCATCAACTTCCTCGAACAGCCGTGCTCCGGGCAGATCACGATCGGCACCGAGCCGATCCAGACCACGCGCGACCGCAACGGCTCGCTGCGCGTGGCCGACCAGAAGCAGCTGCAGCGCATGCGCACGAAGCTGTCGATGGTGTTCCAGCACTTCAACCTGTGGGCGCACATGACGGTGCTCGAGAACGTGATCGAGGCGCCGATGGCGGTGCTCGGCGTCGGCAAGGAAGAGGCGGTCGCGCGAGCGCGCAAGTACCTGGAGAAGGTCGGGCTCGCGCCGCGCGTCGAGGGTATGTACCCGTCGCACCTGTCGGGCGGCCAACAGCAGCGCGTCGCGATCGCGCGTGCGCTTGCGATGGAGCCGGAGGTGATGCTGTTCGACGAGCCGACGTCGGCGCTCGATCCGGAGCTGGTGGGCGAAGTGCTGAAGGTGATGCAGAAGCTGGCCGAGGAAGGACGGACGATGGTCGTCGTCACGCACGAGATGGGCTTCGCGCGCAACGTGTCGAACCACGTGATCTTCCTGCATCAGGGGAAGATCGAGGAAGAGGGCGATCCGCAGCAGATCCTCGTGAATCCGAAAAGCGAGCGGCTCGGGCAGTTTCTGTCGGGGCGGTTGAAGTAAGTACGCACGGTTTCGCGCCGTCGCAAACTGGAACGCTTAATGCTTGTCTCGCGTGATCCTTTCGATGAAGGAGCACCGCGATGAGCACGCCGACCACCACCGCTTTTTCCCACGTGAAGCCGCAGGACACCGCCTATCAAGGCGAGGGCCTGCGCGACTTCTTCCTGTATCGCGATCTCGGCATCGCCGCCGCGACGAACGGCAAGGTCGTCGCGCAACTCGTCAGGGCCAATCATGCACCGGCGGCGGGCACCGGCTGGCACCGTCATGAGGCCGAGTTCCATATCGTGATCATGCTGAAGGGCTGGGCGCGCTTCATGTACGGCGACCAGGAAACGCTGGTGGCGGCCGGAGACTGCGTGCACCAGGCGCCGGGGATCGTCCACTACCTGTTCGACTACTCGCCGGACATGGAGTATCTGGAGATCGTCGGGCCTGCCGACTTCAAATCGATCGACGTCGACGGGCCGTGCGCGGTGCCGGAGCCAACGCCGTGGGGCGAGGTCGGTGCGTAGCGTGCCGGCTCGGTGTGCGTTTTCGACGAACCGCCTGCATTCAGGCGGTTTTTTATGGTCCGTCCAAATCCGCGACCGACCTTCCGCTTCCGCCTGTTGATTCGAATTCCAAACGGCCCCGAAGCTCAAGAGCCAGAAAGAAAAGAAAGACAGTCGTCAGCTTCGACCGTCGATTGACGACGCGATGTCAAAGATCATCGATTGCACGCAGATGCGGTGCACGGCCTGTCGACGCCGGGCGTTAGTCGCACGGCAAGGCCTGATCGCAACGAGCCGGCCGCGCGCGTGAGTGGTTCGATCGCGCGTCGTCCGGATGCTGCAGCAAACGTCGCCCCGCCTTTCCGGCGGGGCGATTCACCGTGTCACTACCCGCGTTCAGTCGCGTGATCCGATTGCGCTTCGTTCGCCGCATCGATCCCGGCCGTGCGCGCATCGAGCAGCGCGCGCAGCGTGACGTAATAGGCGCCGCTTGTGTCGCCTTCCGCATCCGCGGTGCGATCGTACGGCTCGTTGTCGTGGATCGTCGCGCGCACGATTGGATAGATCTGCGCTTCCCACCGGCTGCCGTTGAACACGCCGTAGTGCCCCACACCCGTTTGTACGTGATGCGTCTTCAGGTACGACGGTAACCCCGAACATAGTTCCTGCGCGGCGACCGTCTGGCCCACTGCGCAGATATCGTCCTTCTCGCCTTCGACCGTCAACAGCGCAGTACGATGAATCGCCGCCGGTTCGACGAGCGTGCCGCCGACCGTCAATTCGCCGCGCGCGAGCGCGTACTGCTGGAACACCTTCTCGACCGTTTCCAGATAGAACTCCGCGGTGAGGTCGGCCGTCGCGAAATATTCATCGTAGAAATGCCGCAACGTATCGGCTTTCGCGGGGTCGCCTTTCGCGCGCTCGTAGTACAGATCGGCGAACGACGCCGCATGCCGGTCCGGGTTCATCGACATGAATGCGCCGACCTGCACGAAGCCCGGATACACGCACCGCTGCGCGCCGACGAAGCCCGTCGGCACCACGCTGATCAGGTTGTGCGCGAACCACTCGATCGGCTGGCTCGTCGCGAGTTCGTTGACCTTCGTCGGATTCACGCGGCAGTCGATCGGGCCGGCCATCAGCGTCAGGCTCGCCGGCTGCGCGGGATCGCCGCCGGCCGCCATCAGCGAGACTGCCGCGAGCGACGCGACGGTCGGCTGGCAGATCGCGAGCACGTGCGCGTCCGGGCCGATGTGGCGAATGAAGTCGATCACGTGCGTGACGTATTCGTCGAAACCGAAACGTCCGGCCGACAGCGGGATGTCGCGCGGGTTGTGCCAGTCGGTGATGTACACGTCGTGATCGGCCAGCATCGTGCGCACCGTGCCGCGCAGCAGCGTCGCGAAGTGCCCGGACATCGGCGCGACGATCAGCACGCGCGGCTGGCGCGCGACCGGCCGCGCCTTGCGGAAATGCAGCAGCGTCGCGAACGGGGTGGCTGCGGCCGCTTCCTCGACGATCGGCACCGTTTCGCCGTCGACGACGACCGACGCGATCCCGAACGGCGGCCGCCGGTGCGAGAACGCGCAGCATTCGAGCAGCTCGCACAGCGCGTCGACCATGCGGCCCGTCGGCGTCGATGTCGCCGGCGGCCACAGCGACATCGTCGCGCGCGTGGCGGCCGCCCATGCACGCGCCGGACGCAGGCATTCCGCAGACCATTGATAAAACGGATAGGCAAGCAGATTCATGACCGTCGCTCGTGACGCCGCATTGCAGGTAACGAGGCAAGGCGTATGCCAGCATGCGGCTGGCACGCGCGTTGCAGCGCTTCGGGAGCGCGGCGACGCGCGCGGTACGTGATGAGCAGGGCGAAGGCGATGCGTTGCCTTGCTGGCCGGGCGTGCGACACGTGTCGCGATGCCGTGCGACGTTGCGCCAGTTCGGCGTACGGACCGCACAGGCGTGGTGCGCGGTCCGACGGCGCGTCCGTTTACGGTGCAGGGGCACGAACGACATTCAGCAGGGGAGCGACATGGAATCCAACGCACGGACGACGCTGACCATCAGCAGCCGCAATTACTCGTCGTGGTCGATGCGCGGGTGGTTGCTCGCGAAGCTGAGCGGCCTCGCGTTCGAGACGATCAGCGTGCCGATCGATGCCACGTCGCGCGCCGAGCTGCTGCTGCTGTCGCCGTCGATCCTCGTGCCGTGCCTGACGCACGACGGCAACGCGGTGTGGGACACGCTCGCGATCGCCGAGTACCTGAACGAGATCCGCCCGCAGGCGCGGCTGCTGCCCGACGAGCGCCACGCACGCGCGCATTGCCGGTCGATCTGCGGCGAGATGCATTCCGGCTTCAGCGCATTGCGATCCGCGCTGCCGATGAACCTGCGCGGGCATTTCCCCGGCTTCCGGATCTGGTCGCGCGCGCAGCACGACATCGAGCGGATCGTGACCATCTGGCGCGAGTGCCTGGCCGAGTACGGCGGCCCCTGGCTGTTCGGGGCGGAGATCGGCATCGCCGATGCGATGTACGCGCCGGTCGTCACGCGCTTCCTGACCTACGACGTGAAGCTCGAACCGGATATCGCCGAGTACTGCATGCGCGTGCTGGCGCATCCGTTCGTCGCCGAGTGGATCGACGCGGCGAAGGCCGAGCACGAAGACATCGACGAACTCGACATGGAGTTCTGACGCGTTCGATCACGGCGCGCTTTCAATTTCACTACAGGTGCGAGCGACGAAACGAACGATCGATGGACCTGCGCAACTCGCAAACGTTTCACCTTGATTTCGGTTCAAAACGAGCACGAATGCCCTAAAGGGCGTTGCGCCCGATGACGTAAACAAGTCACGGGGACGACTCGCGATCGCATGCTTCAGACGTGCGACGCGCAGTCCGCAACAACCAGCGCAGCAGGGGGATCGACTTGTGAATCGTCAGCAATCGTGGACGCGTACCGCCGCGCCCGGGGAAATCATTTACTCGGAGGGCTTCGCGGGCGAGCCCGTCATCTTCCTCATTACCGACGGCAAGGTCGAGCTGTCCACGCGCTGCGACGACAAGCGCGTGATCGTCGCGACGCTCGGCCGTGGCGAGTTCTTCGGCGAATCGGCGCTGCTCGCCGCCGAGCCGCGTGCGCATACCGCGAAGGCGCTGTCGTTCTGTCAGCTCACGGTCGTGCCGGCCGGCATCCTCGATGAAGAAATCGAGCGCGTGTCCGCGCTGCTGCGTCATATCGTGCGAACGATGATCCGCCGCGTGAAGCGCAAGGACGACCAGCTCGCGACCTATACGCATGCCGACTTCATGCCGGGCGTGCTGTCGTATGCGCACGTGCTGTCGCTGATGGCCGGCGCCGATGCGCGTGAATCGGGCGACACGTGGGCGCGCCGGCCGATGCAGGCGCATGCGGCTGAAACCTCCGTGCCGCTCGCCGAAGTGATCCGCAAATGCCGCGCGATTGCCGGCCATTCTCGGCCTCACGTGCTCGCGATGCTGCGACGCATGGAGAAGCTCAATCTTGTCACGATCGAAGCCGCGCAGGGCGATGGCGGTGGCGCAACCGATTACGCGGCTTCGTCGGATGCGCGCCAGGTCGTCACGTTCGACGCCGCACGCGTGATCGACCGCGCGCAGCAGGTGGCCGATCACGATCTCGACGTGTCCATCAACAGCGAACTCGAACTCATCGAGCTGACCGATCTCGAATCGCTGATCGGCGTCGACAAGACGCTGTTGCTGAACAAGCTGTCGAATGCAGAGATCGCTGAAGAAGTGTTCGCGTTCCGCAAATCGAAGGTGCTCAACTACGTCGAACAGAAGGGCGTTGCGTACTTCTCGCGCCGCAATGGCCGCCGCGGCGGCGACGTGCGCGCGCTCGAGGATCTCGTGTGGATCGACCCTCGCACGCTGTTCGACGTGATCAGCGCGTTCGATACCTACGACCTCGCGAAACTGATCGCGAACCTCGACGATCGCGCGGTGGCCGACAAGCTGTTTTCCGTGATGACCGAGGCGCGGCGCAACGAGGTGTCGTGGGTGATGCGCCGCGAACTCAAGCTCGACCCGATCGAGATCGAGGACATCGAACAGCGCGTGCTGGAGGCCGTGCGCGCGGCGAAGGCGCCTGCAGCGGGTGCGGCGTCCGTCGCGGCGACACTGTCGTCGGACGCGTGATACGGGGGGCGTATGGATCTGTTGACCCTGGTCGGTGTGGTGCTGGGCGGCGCGGCGATCGTGTTCGGGTTCGCGCTCGAAGGCGGGCATTTCTCGATGCTGTTCCAGTTCGAGGCGCTCGTGATCGTGCTCGGCGGTACGCTCGGCGCGGTGATGATCCAGAACACGTGGGCGCGCTTCTTCGACGCGGTGAAGCAACTGCGGCTCGCGTTCGTGCGCGCGCGCGAAGTCGATCGCAAGAACCTGTCCGATCTGCTCGAATGGGGCGACCGCGCGAAGCTCGACGGGCTGCTCGCGTTCGAATCGATGGACGTGAGCGGCATTCATCCGTTCGCGCGACGCGGGCTCGAACTGCTGGCGAACGGCGTGTCGACCGCGGTGCTCGAAGACGCGTTGCAGCGCGAACTCGATGCGTACGAACGCAGCCGCCTCGCTGCCGTGCGCGTGTGGCAGCAGGCCGGCGGCTATGCGCCGACCTTCGGCATTCTCGGCTCGGTGCTCGGGCTCGTGCAGGTGACGAGCCATATTCTGGAGCCGGCGCAGCTTGGGCCGGGCATCGCGATGGCGTTCGTCGCGACGCTGTACGGGCTCGCGTTTGCGAACCTCGTGTTCCTGCCGCTGTACGGCAAGCTGCGCGCGCAGATCGACAGCGAGATGCGGTTCCGCAAGCTGTATCTCGACGGCTTGCTCGCGATCTCGCGCAAGGAATCGCCGCATACGATCGAGACGCGGTTGACCGGCGATGTGCGTGGGCGGGCGGCGGAAACGCTGGCGTGATGGTCGTGCGCTTTGTGCCTGCGTGTCTCTGCACCTGTACCTGTCTCGTATGACGAACCCGGATTCACGACAGCATGACGGCTCGAACTGACGGCGCATCCGCTGCCGATCGCGACGATCACGAACTCGAAGGCGCGCACTCCGGGCGCTGGCTGATTTCGTACGCGGATCTCATCACGACGCTGATGGTGCTGTTTCTCGCGCTGTATGTGCTGCAGCTCGCGAAATACGACGCACTCGATGCGCGGTATCAGACGCTTGCGCGGCAGGCTGGGGGCGCTGCGACTGCTTCCGTCGATGCCGCCAAGTCCGATCCTGCGCCGCCATGGCTCGCGTTGCTCGATTCGTTGAAGTCGAATGGGCGCATTTCGCTGGTGAAGGCGCCGCATGGCGTCGAGATCGGTATCGACGCGAAGATCCTGTTCAACGTCGGTGATGCACGCTTGTTGCCTGATTCGTCTCCTGTACTGAACCAGATTGCGCAGGCATTGAGTGCGCATGCAACCGGCGACATCCTCGTCGAGGGCCACACCGACAGCGTGCCGATCGCGAACGCGAAATACGAATCGAACTGGGAGCTTTCGTCGGCGCGCGCGGGGAGTGTGGTGCGCTACCTGACCGAGCGCGGTGTCGCGCCGCATCGGCTGGCCGCGATCGGGCGGGCCGATATGCAGCCGCTCGTCGCGGGGGACGATGCGGCTTCAAGGGCGAGGAACCGGCGCGTCACGATCTTCGTTGCTTACTGATCAGCGCCTTGTATTTGTGTTGTTCCTCGTGCATATAGGCGGCCCCATATGCCCGCTCTTTAACAACATAACGAATCTCGAATGATCGCTATCTGAAATTAGCGATGCGATTCTGCGCCCGCCTGCCGATAACCCAATCTGGCTCAGACCGAGCGGTTATCGAGGGTTCCCCATGCATTTCTGGCGCAAGCTTTCCATTCAGAACAAGCTGATTCTCAGCATGACGAGTTGCCTGCTCGTGTTCGTCGCGATTTCGAGCGGGCTCAGCGTTCGTCTGATCGGCAACGCGGTGCGGGAGCGTGTCGTCCGCGAAGAGCTGCCGACCGCCGTGAACGGCATTCGCGCCGACGTGCAGCGCCAGATGGCCGGCCCGATCGCCGCGTCGCGCATTCTCGCGCGTGATGCGTTCCTGCTGCAATGGGAAGCCGACGGCGAACCCGATGCCGGCACACGCAACTGGATTCAACTCGCGAAGAACGTGAAGGACGAGCAGAAGGCCGCGTCCGTGCAGTGGGTGTCGGTGAAGAGCGGCAACTACTACAACGAAGCCGGCTTGCAGCGGAAGGTGACCGACAAGGATCAGTGGCTGACCAGCTTTCTTTCGTCGGGCAAGGCGTACGACGTGAACATGGATCGCGAGGTGACCGTCGGCGGCTACATGATGTTCATCAACAGCCGCGTGGAACTCGACGGCGTGCCGATCGGCGCGGCGAGCATGAGCCTGTCCGTCGATGCGCTCGCGAAGGGTATTTCGGCTTACCGGATCGGCGAGAGCGGGTTTGCGTATCTCGTGCGTCCCGACGGCGCGATCATGATGCATCGCGATACGTCGCTGATCGACGGCAAGCATTTTCTGAAGGATGAGCCGGGGCTGCCGGGCGAGGCGTCGTCGACGCTGCTTGCGGGCAAGCCGTATGCGTATCTCAGTTACGAGGGTGATGGTGGCGCGCGTTTCATCGCGACGTCGTTCATTCCGGAGTTGAATGCGTATGTGGTCGTCCAGGTGCCGGAGGCCGAACTGCTCGGGCCGGTGACGCGTGCGATTCGCAGCGCGGCGGTGGTGGCGGCGGTGGTGGGGCTTGGGGTTGCGTTGTTCGTGATCTGGCTGGTGGGGCGCGCGATTGCCGCGCCGATTCGTCGGGCGGCTACGCTGCTGTCGGAGATTGCCAGCGGTCAGGGCGATTTGACGCGTCGCATGGCGGTGGAGAGCGAGGACGAGATCGGGCAGTTGTCGGATGCGTTCAATCGGTTCGTGTCGTCGTTGTCGACGTTGGTTCATCGGATTCGGGCGGCTTCGGCTTCGATTGCGACCGGGTCGGCGCAGATTGCTTCGGGGAATGCGGATCTCAGCGAGCGCACCGAAGGGCAATCGAGCAACCTGGAGCGGACGGCTTCGTCAATGGAAGAGATCACGGCTGTGGTGCGCAACAATACCGAAACGGCGACTACCGCGGCGAAGATGATCAATGGTGCGGCGGATACGGCGGCGCGGGGCGGGCAGGTGGTGGGCGAGGTCGTGACGACGATGGAGCAGATCAGTAACGCTTCGCAACGGATCTCCGAGATCATCGTGATGATCGACAGTATTTCGTTTCAGACGAATATTCTGGCGTTGAATGCTGCGGTGGAGGCGGCGCGGGCGGGGGAGCAGGGGCGGGGGTTTGCTGTTGTCGCTTCGGAAGTGCGGAATCTGGCGCAGCGCAGTGCGCAGGCGGCGAAGGAGATCAAATCGCTGATCGAGCATAGCGCGGGGACGGTGGGTGCCGGGTCGCGGCTCGTGAGTGAGGCGGGGAAGGTGATGAGTGATGTTGTCTCGCAGGTTCAGGGCGTTAGCGCGATGATGAGCGAGATTGCAGAGGCTAGTCTGGAGCAGAGTGCCGGGATCGATCAGATTGGGGATGCGGTGCAGTCGCTCGATCAGATGACGCAGCAGAATGCGGCTTTGGTCGAGGAAAGCGCTGCGGCGGCGGAGAGTTTGAAGCAGCAGGCGGCGGAATTGACCAAGCTGGTTTCGGCTTTTAAGGTGGATGAGTGAGGGTTGATTTGGGGTTTGGAGTTGGGGTGTTTCTGAGGGGCGGCTGCCGTGGGTTCACGGCCGTCGTTTTCGTATGCCGGCGTCCGATTTGGCAGCGTCTATAGACATGAAACGCATTTCCAGATTGAAGATTCGGGGCGGGGGACGGTGGTGCTTGTCGCCGTCATTGCTGAAGTAGGGGCGAAAGTTGTTGGGCCGCCGACGGATTCTTATCTTGGATGACATTGTTCAATAGGAAGCATTGTCTCGGCACCGGGTTGTCGGACCATTGTCCACGTTCGGCCATGAAGGGCAATCGCTCGCCCCGTCGCTTGTACGTTCAAGCGTTGGCTCCCTTCAAACAAGCCGCCATTCGATTTGCGGCGTTGTTATCTTTTTGCATTTGCATCGAACGCGGGATCGCGCGGGAAAAAATCTAGAAATCGAAGATATGAAGGTCGATCGAAGGTACAATTCCTCCGTAGATGTCAGCCTCTAGTTTTGAATGGACCGAGAAAAATCCGATAATTTTACGGGGAAATAAAAATAACGCGCACATCTGGTGCACGAAATATTGCCGCATTTGAGGGTGGAGATGAGATTGCTACGACTGAAAGTCAAGATATAAAGCACCTCGCGAATGCGTCTAATCAGACTCCCCTTGAACAATTCTTGGCTACACTCTCTCACCAGCGAAACTATCTAAGCTGGATTGCAACTCGGCTCAAGACTTAACGGCCACAAGAGAGCAGCTTGGTGAGCGTGCTCCGAAACCGGCAACGTACAGGAAATATCGCTGGTACTCGGAGCAATTACTTTTGTTGGGAGTATTTAACGCATTTGAGACGTTCTACAAGACGACGATGGTGCGGCTAGGGCGGGAAATCAGGCGGTATGTGCCGCCGAGTCGTATAAAGGCATCAGTGGAGGCTAGAGTGCTTTGGAATATATCCGGTGCGACATCGATCCCTGCGCTCATATTTGAGCATCAGCTATTCCATGATTTGGATACGATAGATGAGGTGACGCAAATGTTGGTTAATGCGAAGCGCTATAAATAAAGTAACGCGAATGCGAGTGCGGCACACCTTGCGTTGCTACGAGCATTAAGATGTACATTTCAGATCCGTCATACGTTGTCGCACAATCAAGGTATGGTGAAAAATAGCGATTCTGTAAAATTCAAGGTGGCGGGTTTTAAGGCGGCGGGCGCCGCAATTATTGATCCGACGAAAGATGCCTTGGGAGAATCTGTCAGACGATTTTTGGAGCAGGAGGCTAATCAGTTCACTGTCTGGCTGGTAGATAAAATCGCCGAGTATTTGGCGACGCCCGTCGCTGCGAATGGTATACCCTTACCCATGCGCCTGAAGGATAAGATCGTTGCTGCCATCGGTTCAACACCGCGCCTGGAGGCTCTGCCGTGGGTTTGAGTACGGCACGAAACTTCAGTCGAGCGTGGGCAGAGCGGCTGTCTCGAGGGCAACTTTGTTGAGGCCATCAATCTGCTTCCAACGTCGACATATCGACTTAGAACCGTTACTTTAAGTCGAAACTTGAATGCTGAATCGCTACTTTGGCCGAGCCCTAGCTCTGATGGCTGCGATACGTTGAACGCCAACATCAGGTCTGCACCTCGGCCGGCGTCATCGGCCCCTTGACCAACTGGCCCAGCAGTTCCTTGGGTAGTTCAGGCAGCAGCCCGCGGGCTGCTGCCTAACGCGCTACAGGTTGCCTTTCTTCTTCATCGGAATATCCATAAACTTTTACACCTCATGATATGCCTCGCTCCACGAAATCACGGGTCCCGGATGTATGGTATCCCAATATGCCAGTAAAAGTACTGCTGGCGACCGCCTTTGTTTTAAAAACTATGCTAGCTGGTTGTCTTTCCTGTTTTTCGAAGAGCGGCATTGATTACTAATTTTCTATCTTTGTATGAGATGGGATTGTTTTCGGTTCTATTGATTGCGATTTTTGCTGAATCCGGCGATGAGAATTCAATAAAGGCGAAGCCTTTCGATCGGGTTCCGTAGCGAGGTACGCGAAGGTCTACAATGTCTCCGATTTCTGAAAAAATATCAAACAATTCTTGATTTCCAGTATCAGGCGGAAGATTTCCGATGAATATTCGGCATGAATCGAGATTAATGGGCTCGCTGGTTGTATTTTCGGATTTAATGGTTGGGTGCGTAGATTCGCTGGTCTTGTTGTCCGTTTTCTCGTGTTGAGGTAAGCCAATCTTGTAGCGAGGGTATTCTTTGTATGGAATTTTCTTTCTTCGTGCAAGTTTTTGCGCAACGCTGCGCTCAACTTCGTTTTGAAGAATTCCCATTTTGAGAAGTGAATCGACCAGTTTTCGATAATCTTCTGTGTCGACAATTCCGACTGCATCCCATACATTAGCGGCGGAAAAGATGCGCCCACCCTGTCCTAGCAACACAATAGCTTTTTGCTTTCTGTCGAGATCGAAGCCGTCAAATTGACTCAACCAAAGTAAGTCATTTTGTGAGTACATGGCTTTATTTGTTAGTGTGATGCTAAAGCCGTCTGTTGTGCTTTCGAGTTGCGGGGGTGCTAGTTCATTTGAGTGCATTAAATCATATATGCGCCTCATTCCTTCTCCAAGCTCGCGCATATACCCAAGTTCTCTCAGAACTCTCGAAATATACGTGTTGCGGGACTGATGGACCCCCTTTCGCTCCATAATGTCTCGGATTCTAATTGTTGAAAGAAGTGCTCCGGGATTTCGGATTTCTAGTGTATTGTCAAAAATATATATCTCTGTTCCTCGGCCTTCATCCGAATAGTCGCGATGTGCGATCGAGTTGAGAACTGCTTCGCGACATGCGAGCTCAGGATATATCGATCTTTGTTCGAAACGTGCTTGCTTGTCAATCTTTGTTTGAACTAGGTGTGGACGCAGTGCTTCCCAGGCGGAGTCGACTAATCGGAGTACATTTCCTCTGGTTATATTGTCGGATACGATATTATAGGCCTCTCCGGTTTTTACTTCGTCACCGTCTACTTTCAGAATTCGTACTTGAAGGCGTGGGTGCCACTTGGAGGGATCTTTAGAAAAAAGAAGCAATGCCGCCCGCCGATAACGAAGTTGGGAGTTACCGTACTCTGCTAATTCGAGATATTGAAGACATTTCTCGACGGACATTCCTTTCATTAACTGATCCGCCACGATGCGAACTAAATCGAGATCGAGGTCGTCGGCGGTGACACCGTCTACAAATTGCCTGTCATATTCTCGTGATCCTTTCTCGCGTCTGTCGAATTGAATAACTTCGGCAGAAACTGGAGCTGACTCAAGGTCTCGTCGTTGGAGGCAGCGCCCGTCTGACGTTACGTGGACATATTCGGTGCTCTTTGGGACTGAGAGGTAGAGCAGTGTTTTGCCATCAATTGAAATCTTTTGTCGCTTTACTGAAGGTAGCGGTGTATCTTTATGTATTCTATCTCGGGTCGCATTATCTAGAATTTCCCATTCGTTGGCTGAGAGTGTCGGAATGCCCGTTATTTCTCCGTTATCTTCTACTCCGACCAACAACTCACCGCCGTCAGCATTTGCGAACGCAACGAGGGTTTGTGCGATATCCGTGGCAATTTCCTTGATGGGCCGTTTTTTCTTTTCCCCGGGGCGGCCATCTAATGCGCTCTTGAATTCTCGGAAGTGGCTTTCTCCGAGGTCTATGGCTGTTTTTGCTCTTTCGGCGGTTGCTATTGCACTCATTTTGGTCTCGTATTCGTCGTGAATTTGGTCCTATCGTCACTCGTGCCCCGCGCGGGAAGGGCCTTGCTAAGAGATTACCTCGATTTTGCGCACATTGCGAATCGGATTCGCTCGAATAGGTCTGCATCAAGAGCGGGCCCGCGTAATGGTTGAGCTAGACGAGGCGGCTTCGCACATTTGGCATGCACATCCTTATACCTAACGGCCAATCCCCCTCATTTCCCCATTTCTGAGATGCCAGTCCGACTACACTGGTCATGAAGCCTTGCTTCTCACCATCGGAAGCCGAACGCAGCCCTCTCCGAACCGATGGTCGAAATAAAGCCGTCTTGCCCAACAAGACCCAGCGAAGAGGGGAGAAAGAAGGGGAACCCCGAGGTACCAAAGAAGCGCGGGCCGCATGGGCGGCAACCCATACGACCCGCTGACCACCACCAACTCAACACAGGAGTCGGAAATGGCTGACGCCAATACTAAGCCACGTCGTAGAAAGAACAAACCCGTCAACATGCAGAAGACGTTTGAGCTGGTCCTTCGCAACTACCCGGACCTACCCAAACGAGGCTGGCCGTACCTGCCGTGGATGAAGGCGATCGATATCAATTTCAAGCTCTTCGGCTTCAAGCCGGGCGACCGCGTGTACCTGAGAGTCAGCGACGTCGACCGATCGATCACGATCACGCCGGACTACAGCCAGTTGGCGCTGCGAGAGCAGCCGTACCACGATCCTGACCGGGGACCGTCGCCGCTCTAACACCTGCAAGGGTCGCTTGATGCGGCTCTAGCGAGTGGAACGCAGGCGTTGCATGAACACGACTGACCGCCGGGGCGACACCGCCCCGGCCATTGCCGCGAACGCCGCGATTCACACCTCTAGTGACCTTCAACAACTGTCACGACCGCAAGGCCCGTGAGGCCACATCGCGCCTGCCGAAATACCCGAATGGCGTTAAATCACCGCCCGCCGGCCCGCCGCTTCACAACCGCTCCCCGCTGCAACACATACTCGACCTTCGCGCCTTCATCGGCCACGACGCCAATATCCTCGAGCGGATTCCCATCCAGCACGACGAGATCGGCGATCGCCCCAACCGCAACGACCCCAAGCTCCCCGGTCATATTCACAATCTCCGCCGCCACCGTCGTCGCCGACCTGAGCGCTTCCAGATTCCCCAGCACCTCCGCCCGAATCCGAAACTCCCCGGACTGAAACGCATGCATCTCGCCGAGCAGATCCGACCCGAACCCCATCTTCACCCCGGCCTTCGCATAAATCTCAAGCGACTCGCGTCCTTTCTGTTGCACGGAAGCCACCTTCGCGATGGAATCCGCCGGCATCCCAAATTCCGCCCCATGTTTAGCCAACGCGTCATAAGTCACGAGCGTCGGCACCACAAACGCCCCCCGCTCATGCATGAGCGCCGCCGCCGCTTCATCAACAAGATTCCCGTGCTCGATCGTCCGTACGCCGCATCTCACAGCCCGTGCAATCGCCCGCCCCGTATACGCATGCGCCATCACATAAGTATTCGCGGCCTCGGCCTCATCAACAATCGCCCGAATCTCGTCCTCCGAATACTGCGTGTTGGCAATCGGATCAGTCGGCGAAGCGACCCCACCTGACGCCATGATCTTGATCTGCGTCGCGCCTTTCTGAATCTCCTCACGCACCGCAAGCCGCACGCCTTCAACACCATCGACCACCCGCGCAATCGCCCCCGTCCTGAAACAGCAGGAGCAGGGCTCCAGCAAATCCCCCCGAGGCCGGAAATCCCCATGCCCACCAGTCTGCGACAACGCCTTCCCCGACGGAAAAATCCGCGGCCCCGGAATCAACCCCGTCTCAACGGCCTGCATCAAACTCCAATCCGCGCCCCCCGCATCCCGCACACTGGTAAACCCGCGCGACAACATCGCATCGAGAATCGGCAGCGACCGAATCGCCGCGAGAATATTCGGCTGCGTCGCATTCGCGCCCAGGTTCGCATTCGACGCCAGCACATGCACATGGCAATCGATGAACCCCGGCATCACGGTCTTGCCGCGCACGTCGATCACCTGCGCGTTCGGCAAATCCACCGGCCGATCGGTGATTTCGACGATCCGCTCGCCTTCGATCACGACATGATGATGTTCGAGCAACACGCCTCGTTCGAGGTCGAGCACGTTGCCGCCTTGAAGCACGGTAATGGTCATGGGAGAAATATCCTTATCGAGTCGTTGCGGCCGCACGCTTTGCATCCTTCACGAAGCGCGTGCCGACGAAACTGACGGCCGCCGCGAGCATCACGTAGAACGCGGGCGCCATGTTGCTGCCGGTGCGGGCGATGAGCCACGTGATCAGGAACGGCGCGAACCCGCCGAAGATCGTCACCGCGAAGTTGTACGCAACGGATAACCCGGTCGACAGCACCTTGGTCGGAAACAGCTCCGCGAACGCCGCGAGGATCGGCCCCGTATAGGCGGCGATCAGCACGCCGAACACGGCCTGGAACACGATCAGCGACGCGAACCCGGGCGCATGGTTGATCCACGAGAACATCGGCCACGCGAGCACGAGGATCGCGAGCGCCGCGCCGGACAGGAACACGCGTCGTCCCCACACGTCGGCGAGTCGCCCGACGATCGGCGAGCAGCACATGATCATCAGCCCGCCGACCATGCCGGCCGTGAAGCCGGTCGATTGCGGCAGATGCAGCGTGCGCACGGAATAGGTCGGCATGTAGAACAGCAGCACGTAGGTGCAGACGGTCCACAGGATGACCATCGAGAAACTCGCGAACGTCTCGCGCGGATACGTGTGCAGCACTTCCTTCAGCGGCGAGCTTTCCTTCGCCTGCGATTCGACGGCGCTGAACGCGGGCGTCTCGTCGATATGGCTGCGAATGAAGTAGCCGACCGGCCCGACGATGATCCCGAGCAGGAACGGCAGCCGCCAGCCCCAGCTATGCAGCGCCTGCGTGTCGAGCGACGTCGTGACGAACGTGCCGGTCGCCGCACCGAGCAGCACCGCGAAGCCGATGCTCGACTGGATCCAGCTCGAGTAATACGCGCGCTTCTCCGGCGGCGCGTATTCGGTGAGGAACGCGGTGGCGCCGCCCATCTCGCCGCCGGCCGAGAAGCCTTGCAGCAGCCGCGCGACGACGATCAGGAGCGGCGCGGCGATGCCGGCCTGTTCGTAGGTCGGTGCGATCCCGATCAGCGCGGTGCCGGCCGCCATCAGCAGGATCGTGAGCGACAGCGCGGCCTTGCGCCCGACCTTATCGGCATAGACGCCGAGCACGATGCCGCCCACCGGCCGCATGAAGAAGCCCACGCCGAACGTCGCGACGGTGAGCAGCACGGACGTCAGTTCGTTGCCGGTCGGGAAGAACAGCTTCGCGATGATCACCGCGAAGAAACTGTAGACGGTGAAGTCGAACCATTCGAGGCCGTTGCCGATCACGGTCGCGACGATGGCGCGGCGGCGCTGTTGCACCGCCGCATCGACGGCAGGCGCGGCGCGCGGGGAAAGCGTTCCTTGCATGGTCTCTTCCTTTGTCAGAAGTCCGAAGACGGGACGGCTGTCCCGCATGAATCCCATGCTAAGGAGAGCCGGATTTTTTTCTGAAACGAAAGATTCGCATGCCTGCATGCGCTGCACGCATGCGTCGCGCCCGGGGCATTCAGGCCCCGGTCTGCTGCTCAGCCTGGTCGAACAGCCAGCGCGTGAACAGGCGGGCGGCCTGGTTCTGCGCGCGGTCGTTCGGCGAGATCACGTAATAGCCGCCGCCGTGGCTCGCGGACGCTTCCGTCACACGCACGAGCAGCCCGGCTTCGATGCATGCGTCGATCATGTAGCGCCAGCCGAGCGACACGCCCTGACCGAGAATCGTCATCTGCACGATCTGCGGATAGGAGTTGATCGAGATGTCCTGCGGCTGCGCCTTCTGCCGGTCGACGTCGTTCATGTCGAACCACTCGGACCACGACATCCATTGGCGCTGGCCGTCTTCGAGGCGCAGCAGCGTTTCGTTCGCGAGATCGGCCGCGTCGAGCGTGCGGCCGGCCAGATAGCTGGGCGCACAGACGGGGAACACTTCTTCGTCGAACAGCCGGCGTGCGGTGTATTCGGCCGGTGCCTGCTGGCGCACGTAGTAGACGCCGACGTCGAATTCCGCGGGCGACATCGATGCAAGGCTGTCGCGCACGATCAGGCGCAGCTTGATGTTCGGATACGTGGCGCGAAAGTTCGGCAGCCGCGGCGTGAGCCACAGTACCGCGACGCCGGACGAGCACGCGATCGTCAGTTCGAGATCGCCGTACGGTTTCATCACGTCGTGCGTGGCTTCGGCGCATTGCGTGAGCAAATGATGGACTTGTGCCGCGTATTGTTCGCCGGCGATCGTCAGCCGTAGCGAACGGTGTTCGCGAACGAACAGCGAGCGGCCGAGGAATTCTTCGAGCTGCTGGATCTGGCGGCTGACCGCGCTTTGGGTCAGGTGCAGTTCGGCCGCGGCTTTCGTGAAACTCGCGTGCCGCACGGCGGCTTCGAACGCGATGAGGCACTGAAGAGGCGGCAGGGGCGTGATGCGCATGGCGGGCAGGAAGTCGAGGGCGCTGCCTCCATGATACGGGTGGATCCGACGGAAATCGCAACCCGTGAAGGGCGCTGTGGATTCGCCGTATTCATTCATGCGAAGATTGAGCGAAACAGCACCGACACGTACCCGAGAACGACGTGACCCTATCAAACCCTGAGAGCAACGTGAAAGCCGTCCACCCACCCTGGATGCCCGTCGCGCTGGCCGAACTCGGCATCCGCCGCCACCCGCCGGGCAGCATCAACCCGCGCATCGTCGAATACAACAACCAGACGAACCTGGTCGGCTACGACGACAAGATTTCCTGGTGCTCGTCGTTCGTGAACTGGTGCATGGCGCACGCCGGATTTCGCGGCACCGGCTCCGCGCTCGCACGCTCGTGGCTCGAATGGGGCAAACCGCTGGAGCGCCCGGTCTACGGCTGCATCGCGATCCTGACGCGTGACGACCCGACGAGCTGGAAAGGGCACGTCGGTTTCTACCTGCGTCACGATGCCGAACACGTCCACTTGTTCGGCGGCAACCAGCTGGAAGAAGTCCGCGAACTCGCGTATCCGCTGCATGAAGTGATCGGCTACCGTTGGCCATCCACCGAGTGACCGTGCAGCGGCACGCGCAAAGCAGCAAACAGCGCCCCGCGATCGCCTCACTCCATCAACAGTTCAGCGCCGCGGCGCGACGAGACGCCGACCAACTGCTCGGCGGGCTGCGGCCGCGCGAACAGGAAACCCTGCCCGTGGTGGCAGCCGATCTCCTGCAGGAAGGCCAGCTGCTTCGCCGTCTCGACGCCCTCCATCACGACGTCGAGCCCCAGCGCACGCCCCATCGCCACGATCGCGCGCACGATCGCGTCGTCCGTGCTGCCCGAACCGCAGTTCGTGAGAAACGACCGATCGATCTTCAGCGTATCGACGGGCAGATCCTTCAGATACACCAGCGACGAATAGCCCGTGCCGAAATCGTCGATCGCCAGGCTGATTCCCCGCGTCGCCAGTTCGCGCAGCAGGATGCCGATTTCCTCGCGGGTGTTCATCGCCATGCTTTCGAGCAACTCGAGCTGCAGGTATTCGGCCGGCAACGCGGTTTCGCTGAGAATGGTCGTCAGGTCGCTGAGGAAGTGGTCGGTAAAGCACTGCCGCGCCGATACGTTCACCGACACACGCCCGAACTCGAAGCCCTCGTCGAGCCAGCGGCGCGCCTGTCGGCACGCTTCGTGCAAAACCCATCTGCCGATCGGGACGATCAGCGCGGATCGCTCCGCCAGCCCGATGAAGTCGCCCGGCGGCACCAGGCCGCGGTGCGGGTGCAGCCAGCGCAGCAGCGCTTCCATGCCGACGATCCGGCCGCTCGCCAGATCGTATTGCGGCTGGTAGAACAGGCGGAATTCATTCTGCTCGAGCGCGCGGTGCAGTTCGCCGAGCGTTTCCAGTTGCTCGATCGCCGACGACGTCATCTTGCTCTCGAAGAACTGAAACACGTTCCTGCCGCGGCTCTTCGCGCCGTACATGGCCTGGTCCGCGAGCAGGATCAAGTCCTCCGCCGCGGTGCCGTCGTCCGGATAGATGCTGATGCCGATGCTGGGCGTCACGAAGATCTCGCGATCGCCGATATCGATCGCCCGTCCCACTTCGTCGAGCAGCTTGCGCGCCACGCGTCCCACGTCGCGGACGTCGTCGATTTCCTCGAGCACGAGCGCGAATTCGTCGCCGCCCATGCGCGCCACCGTGTCGTTCGCGCGCACATTGGCGACGATGCGCTCGGCGACCGTCTTCAGCACCTCGTCGCCGGCGTTGTGGCCAAGCGTATCGTTGATCAGCTTGAAGCGGTCGAGATCGAGGTACATCACCGCGACCTTGCGACCGAACCGCTTCGCATGGCTGATCGCGTGCGCGAGCCGCTCCTCGAACAGCATCCGGTTCGCGAGGTTGGTGAGCACGTCGTGCGTGGCGAGATAGCCCAGCCGTTCCTCCGCCTGGCGCCGCTGCGTGATGTCGGAAAAGATCGCCGCGTAGTGAGAGATCTCGCCTGCGCTGTCGCGAATGCTGGTGATCGTCAGGTATTCGAGAAACAGCTCGCCGGTCTTGCGGCGATTCCAGATTTCGCCTTGCCAGTGGCCATCGGTCGTGAGCGAATGCCACAGCTGCTTGTAGAAATCGGGCGTCTGGCGCCCGGAACTCAGCAAGCCCGGGTTGCGCCCGATCACTTCATCCTCGCTGTACCCGGTCAAGCGCGTGAACGCCTGGTTGACGCGCTCGATCCGCGCGCGCCGGTCGGTCACCATGATGCCTTCGAGTGCCGATTCGAACACCCGATCCGCCATGCGCAGGTTGAAGCGCGCGAGCCCCAGCGCTTCGTCGCGCTCGCGCAACGCGCTGCGCAGCTCGTTCGCGTATTCGTGCTCGATGCTCTGCAGCACATCCGCGAAGCAGAGCAGCCCGGTCAGTCTGCCATCGTCGTCCCGGATGCCGACATGCCGCATGTTGTGTTCGGTCATGAAGCGCTGCGCCGCATACAGGCTTTGCTTGGCGGTCAGCATCTGCAGCGGCTTGCTCGCATGGGCGCCGACCGTGCCTTGGGCGCCGCCGTCCGCCAGCAGCCGGACGATGTCGCGTTCGGTCAGGATGCCGTGCTCGCCGTCGTCGTAGCCGACGAGGATCGCATCGAGCCGTTGCGCGCGCATCTGCGCGATGACGTCGTGCAGTCCGGCCTGCTCGGGCACCACGACGGGCGGATGGATGCGGATCGACTCGATCGGCTTCAGGTGCAGGAAAAATTCCGGGCCCTGGTTCACGACGACGTCGGTTTGCGTCAGCACGCCGATCGCGGCGCCATCCCGCACCACCACGAAGTGCCGCACGCCCGACTGCTTGAACTTCATCGCGGCTTCGCCCAGTGGCGTGTCGGCCTCGAGCGTCAGCACCGGATGGCTCATCACCTCGCTGACCGGCCGATCGAGCTCGCCCGGATTGTCGCCGGCCGACAGTGCATCATGCTCGGTCCAGATCCCGACGACCTGTTCTTCCTTCATCACGACGATCGAGCTGCAACGTTCGGCGAACATGCGTCGCGCGGCCTCCCGCACCGGCGTGGCGGGCGCGCAGGACAGAATCTGGCGCGCGACGAGGCGCGCAATCGGAACATCGTAGCTGTTCGGATACATTCTCTAACCAAGACGAAAAATCCTCGCCGGCGCGCTTCGGTCCGGCAACCGTCGGACGCACCCACGCCGGCCGGCAAGGCGTGATCTTGCTCGCCCCGACTGGTTGCGCACTCATCGAACTCGCCCGCGCGGAATCGACCCCGCGTTCGAGGTGTCGCGGCGACGAGCGCGGCACTTTTGCCCCGAGAGCGCGATCGATGCCCCGTTGTCCGGCGAAACCGCATGCCGGCGCGTCGCCCTCGCACGGGCCGCCGCCCTGAGTTAACGGCAGATCCGGCCAGGAGTTGAGTGCGATTACAACGTTCGGGCCACGCGGCGGCAAATCGAGCGGCCGCGGGCAAGGCGAGATTGACGGCGCGGTCGTCGCGCCGCCTATTGCGAGGCTTACTGAGGGCGGTGTGCGGGTAGTCCTCGCACCTGATCGTCGTACCACGTGGCGGCAGCGAGCCAGAGCAGGGTCAGGTCGTTCGGGGTGAAGATCGGCGATGCATTGCACACTGCGCGGATGGCGTCGAAGTCGCCCGATTCCGCTGCCTCGCTGGCGTTCAAGAGCCAACCCAGTTCGCCATGCCGTTCGAGCAGTGCCCGCCGGATATCGGCGTGAATCGGCGTCGTCGTGACGACGTCCTCGATCGTGCTGCCGAACAGCACATGAACCAGTGAGAACACGCCCGCAATGAACGCGGTAGCGGCGAACCGGTCGTCATCGGGCCGCAGCCGGGCCGCGGCCAGCTCCATGAATCGTGCCCGCGCGCCGCATAGCTGTGCCAGCGGATCGGAGCGCAACGCATCCAGACGCTCATCGGCAAACAGGAGCAACTGGGTCCAGCGCGTAATCTGTCGCGTGCCGACCAGCATGATCGCCTCGCGCAGTGATGAAACGGGCTGGCTGAGCCCCACCGCGCTCGAATTGAGCAGCATCAGAAGGGGAATGACGAGGTTTGGGATGCGCTTGAGCTCGGCTTCGAGCGCCACGATCTCCGGTTCGCCGCCCAGAAGCACGAGCAGGCGCAGCAGCGCGTCGCGCGATGGCGTGACGCGTCGCGATGTCAGCACCTGCGGTTTCGCGAAGTAGTAGCCTTGAAACAGTTCGAAGCCCGCTTGCATGGCGGCGCCATGGTCCTCCGGCGTTTCGATTTTCTCGGCGACCGACATCTTCCCGTGCTGCCTGACGGCGCCGATCAGTTCGGCCAGGTGCTCGCGCGGACATTCGAGAAAATCGATCTTGACGATATCGACGTAAGGGAGAAATTCGAACAGGCGGGGGGAAACCTCGGAAACATCGTCCAGCGCGAGCCGGTAGCCCGCGCGCCGCAGTTCGCTACAGCGCTTGCAGAGCGCGTCGTCGAACGTCACCGTTTCGAGGATTTCGAGAACGAAGCGTTCATGCGGCAATAACCAGACGATGTCGGACATCAGCACCGTCCGGTCGATGTTCACATAGCCGGTGCGATCGCCGAGTGCGGCGTTGAGGCCGATATCGCCGATGAGTCGCCCGATCACCTGCGCGGTGGCGGCGGCGTCATCCGTGATGTGGGCGCGATTGGCTGTCCCGGAGCGGAACAATAGTTCGAATGCGATCAACGCTCCGCTGCGGTCCAGAATCGGTTGCCGCCCGAGGTAGACGTATTCCGGTGTGCCGGTTTTGCTGCCCGACTCCGGTTGATCGTCGGCGGGGTGGGGCGACGGTGCGCTCGTATTCAATCTGAACGTTCCCTTTGAGTTGAGGTCTCGCGGATGCCAGGCGGGTATCCGTCGCATCCGGGGAGTTCGTTGCGCCGATGACCGACGCCGCCTCCGGCTTCTTCAACGTTCACGAAGATGCGCGCGGCCCTTCCGGGCCGGCGCCGACCCGCGCGGTTTGCGCCTCCTGTCAGTTTACTCGCGACACGGGTGGTCGCCTAGAAGGTATCCCAATCGTCCGTCGCGGCGGTTTGCGCGATCGGAGTGGGTGGCGCGGCGGGCCGGGCCGACGCTGGCCGGGCTGGGGGCCGGATGTGTGTGGGAGGAGCCGCGGTGGTGTGCGAGTCCGGCGGCTGACTTCGGCGCCATGTGCGGCGCCTAGTTTTTCGCCACGGCCTCGGTTTCCGTCGGCGGCCCGCCGGCCGCATCGTTCCGGCTCCACCCACCCCCAAGCGACCGATACAACGCCACCGCCGCCAGCGCATGCTCGCGCTTGACCTGGTTGAGCGAATCCGAATCGCGCAGATACACCTCCTGCGCCGACAGCACGTCCAGGAAGTCGGTCGCGCCGCCCTTATAAAGCTGATTCGCCAACCCGAGCGCTTTATCGGAAGCCGCCAATGCACTATCGAGCCGCCGCGTCGCCTCATCGGAGCTGACGAGATTCGCGCGCGCATCCTCGACTTCCCGCAGCGCTTGCAGCATCGTCTGCCGCAACCCGAGTTCCGACTCGCGCATCCGGCTTTCGCTCTGCGAGATATCGGCGGTAATCCGCCCCGCATTGAAGATCGGGCTCGTCGCACTCAGCGCCGCGCTGAACAGGTTATCGGTCAACGTCGGCAACCCGAGATACGAAGCCGCCAGAATTCCGTCCGTGAGGTTCAGCGAAAACTTCGGATACCGCTCGGCCTTCGCCACGCCCACTTGCGCCGCACGCCGCTCGACTCGAGCGTAGGCAGTCAGCACGTCGGGCCGCCGCAACAACGCTTGCGAAGGCAACGTCCCCGGCGCGCCGACCGGCGGCGCGGGAATCTCGCCGGCCCGCGCCAGCACGAGCCGATCGACCGATTCCGGCGTCCGCCCGGAATACACGGCGATCAGATTCAGTTGATGCGAAATCTGCGCCTGCGTCGGCGGAATCCGCGCTTCGAGCGCATCGAGTTGATTCTGCGCGCGCGTCACGTCGAGCTCCGTCGACAGCCCGAACGCCTGCCGCTTGCGCGTGAGTTCGAGCGCATGCTGCCGGATCTTCGCGTTGTCCTGCAGGATCTTCAATTCCTGCTGGGCCCAGCGCAGATCGACATACGCGGCTGCCGTATCGGCCGCGAGCGCGAGCCGCATCGCATCTTCCGCGTGCTTCTGCCCGACCCACTCCGCTTGAGCGGCCAGCAAATCGAGCCGTTCGCCGCCGAACACATCGGGCGACCAGCTCAGCGCGAGCCCCGCGCCGGCCTGCCGCACATAACCGAGCGGCGGCGGCGTGTTCTGCCGCGCGTCGGCCGCATGCGCGGTCGCGTCGAGTTCGGGCAGCAACACCGCGCGCTTCTGCACGGTCAGCGCCTGCGCCTGCTTCACGCGTTCGGCGGCGGCCTGCAGATCGAGGTTGCCGTCGAGCACGGTCGCGATCAGCCGGTCGAGCACGGGGTCGTGGAATTGCGCCCACCAGGCGGCGGCGTCAACTTCCGCGCGCGGCACGTCGGTATCCCATGCGGTGGGCGCAAGCGTCTGAACCGATTCGTTCAGCGCCGGATGCTGCGCGGGCTGCACCGCACACCCGGCGGCGAATGCGCTGACGGCCAGCGCGACGAGTAGCTTCTTCATGATGATGATCCCTGGGCCTCAGTGCGCGTCCGGCGGCGGCGCGTTCAACGTGATGGGTTTGGAAAACACGACGGCAAGCAGCGCGACGACGAAACACAGCGACAGCGCGTAGTACGCATCCGCATAGGTCAGCGTCAGCGCTTCGCGATAGATCAGCCGGTGCAGGTTCGCGAGCCCGGCCTGCGCGGTATTCAGCGTATTGCCGGCCACCGATCCCCAGTACGCGGCCTGGCGGTCGAGCAGCGACGCGACCTGCGGTTCGCCGGCGCTCACGTGCTCGTTCAGCCGCAGGTAATGAAAATTCAGCCGGTCGTTGAGCATCGTCGCGCTCACCGCGATACCGATCGCGCCGCCGAGGTTGCGCATCAGATTGAACAGGCCACTCGCCGATTTCAGCCGCGACTGCGGCAGCGAGCCGAGCGCCATCGTCACGATCGGCGGCACGCTGAACTGCTGGCCGATGCCGCGCAGCGCCTGCGGCAGCAGCAGTTCCTGCCAGCCCCAGTCGTGCGTGATCGGCGTGTACAGGTAGCACCCGAGGCCGAAGCAGATCAGCCCGAACACGAGCAACGCCCGCATGCTGACGTAGCGCGCGGCGAACGCATACGCGCACAGCGCGATCAACTGGAACGCGCCGACCGACAGCAGCGCGATGCCGATCTGCAGCGAGCTGAACGCACGGACCTGCGCGAGAAACAGCGGCGTGAGGAACACGGTCACGAAGATCCCGATGCCGGTCACGAACGACAGCAGGCTGCCGATCCCGAAGTTGCGCACGGCGAGCGCGCGCAGGTCGACGATCGGATCTTTCGCGGTCAGCGCATGCACGATGAACAGGAAGCCGCAGATGCCGGAGATCCACGCGCAGACCACGATCGCGTCGTCGCCGAACCAGTTCTTGCGCGGGCCTTCCTCGAGCACGTATTCGAGGCAGCCGAGGAAGCCCGACATCAGCACGATGCCGAGATAGTCGCCGCGCTTGACGAGGCTGAGGTCGGGCGCGTCGATATGCACGTAGCGCGGCACGAGCGCGGCCACCGCGATGCCGGGCACGAGGTTCAGGTAGAACAGCCAGTGCCACGACCATTGGTCGGTGATCCAGCCGCCGATCACGGGGCCGATCGCCGGCGCGAGCGACGCGAGCGCGCCGATGGTCGTCGATGCGATCAGCCGCTGCTTGCCGGGGAACAGCACGAACGCGGTGGTGAACACGGTCGGGATCATCGCGGCGCCAAGCGCGCCCTGCATCCCGCGAAACAGGATCATCGAATTGATGTCCCACGCGAGCCCGCACAGCATGCTGGTGATCGTGAAGCCGACGGCCGACGCGACGAACAGCCAGCGCGTCGACATCACCTTCGACAGCCAGCCCGACATCGGGATCACGATGATCTCGGCGATCAGGTACGCGGTCTGCACCCACGACAGTTCGTCCTGGCTCGCGGACAGCCCGCCGCCGATGTCGCGCAGCGACGACGCGACGATCTGGATGTCGAGCGTCGCCATGAAGAAGCCGACGCACATCAGCGCGAACGCGAACACGCGTTGTTTGGTCGGTTGCGACGCGGGGTCGCCGGAAAACGCGGTGGTCATCGTCGGCTCCCGCTCAGTGCTGGTGGTCGGTATGCACGGTCACGACCGCGGACAGCCCCGGGCGCAGCACGTGCTCGATGCCCGGCTGCGGATCGAGATGCACGCGCACGGGCACGCGCTGGACGATTTTCGTGAAGTTGCCGGTCGCGTTCTCGGGCGGCAGCACGCTGAAGGTCGCGCCGGTCGCGGGGGCGAGGCTGTCGACGCGGCCATGCAGGCGCGTGCTCGACGCATCGAGCGCGACGTCGACGCGGTCGCCCGCGCGCATCTTGCGAAGCTGGTCTTCCTTGAAGTTCGCATCGATCCACAGCCCGGAGGCCGGCACGACGGTCAGCAGCGGCACGCCGACGTTCGCGAGCATCCCGACGCGGCCCGTGCGGTTGCCGACGTAACCGTCGACCGGCGAGCGGATCGTCGTGTATTCGACGTTGAGCGCCGCGACGCGCTGCGCGGCGAGTGCGGTGTTCACGCGGGCCCGCGCATCGGCGAGCTGCGCGCCGAGCACGTCGAGCTGCCGCTTCGACGCGAGCAGCGCGGCGTCGCTGCGTTCGACGGCCGCGCCGGCCTTCGAATAATCGGCGTCCGCGCGCTCGACGATCTGGTTCGATACGGCATCCGATTTCACGAGCTCGCGATAGCGCACGCGATCCGATGCGGCGCGCGTCAGTTCGGCTGACGACGCGTTCTTGTCCGCCGCGTGCTGGCCGATCACCGCGTATTGCAGTTGCTGCTTCGCTTCGAGTTCGGTCACGGCGGAGCGCGCGCTGTCGACTTCGGCGCTGGCCTGCGCGAGCTTCGCGTCGTAGTCGCGCGCATCGAGCTGCACGAGCACGTCGCCGGCCTTCACGCGCTGGTTGTCGGTCACGAGAATCTTGTCGACGAAGCCGTTGACCTTCGGCGCGAGCACCGTCACGTCGCCGCCGACATACGCGTCGTCGGTGCTTTCCTGAAAGCGCAGCACGAACAGCCAATCGAGCGCGGCGGCCGCGACCACGACGACGACGGCGCCCACCGCGATGCGCATCCACGGCACGCGGCGTTGTTGCTTCGCGGGCCGCTCGGTTGTGGCTGCTTCGCGTGACGAGGCAGCGGCTTGGGTCGTATCCATCGAATCACCTATGTATATGCACTAATCAAAACGATCGACGACGTCGTGTCGATCGGGAAAAGGGTTAGCGTTCCGGCAGGTTGTGCGTGATCCGGAACAATTCGTCTCTGAGGCGGGCCGCCTGCGTCGACCCGAAGCACCGCTCGAACGCTTCCTGTGCGGCGAGCCAGTGCACGTGCGCGTCGGCCACCTTCGTTTCGCCGTGCGCGGTCAGTGCGAACGTCTGACCGCGGCACGGCGGCTCGATCCGCCCCGTCACCAGCGCCGCGCCGACGAGCGGCTTGAGCGCGCGCAGCAGCGCGGTGCGTTCGATCACCAGCACGTTCGACAGCGTCGCCATCGTCAGGCCGGGTCGCTCGCGCAGCAGCGCGAGGATGCTGTATTGCGACGGCGTCACGCCCGCTCGCGACAGGTAACGCTCGTAGAACTGCGAGATTCGCCGGGCGGCTTGCCGGACCGCGAAGCAATCGTCATCGGTGAGCGTGGTATTGTGCATGTGCACATGTTAGGCGGCGGGGCGGGGCGAAGCGAGGAGCGGGACAGGATCAGATTGGTGTCGTGGCTGTACCAATCGGCGTCGGAAAGGCGCGCTCGCGCCGGTCACGCCGCGGCCGGAACGATCCAGCCTTCTCGGTCGCAGTACGCGGCCGTGTAGTCGATAAATGCCTTCACCTTCGCGGGCAGCAGCGCGCGGTTCGCGTATGCGAGCTTGATTTCGACGAACGCATCGACGAGATCGGCGTCTTCCAGCAACTGCACGAGCGCGCCTGACGCGAGTTGTGCCTCGACGAGCGTTTTCGGGACGACGCCGATGCCGAAGTCGTGCATCACCATTTCGCGGTTGAAAACGGGGCTGTTCGACGAGATGTCGAAGCGGAACGGCACGGTGAGCATGTTGCCGTCGACACGGAACGACAGCGCCGGCCGGCGCAGCGACGGCGAGATCGGCACGAACGGATGATTCGCGAGGTCGGCGGGCGTCTCGGGGCGCGCATGCGTTTGCAGATACGCAGGCGT
Organism: Burkholderia sp. AU28863; assembly: GCF_002223195.1. Lineage (NCBI taxonomy): Bacteria > Pseudomonadati > Pseudomonadota > Betaproteobacteria > Burkholderiales > Burkholderiaceae > Burkholderia > Burkholderia sp. AU28863. Next base: position 409,108 of record NZ_NKFE01000005.1, read on the forward strand.
CGCGACGATCACGACCGGAATGCGCTCGACCAGCCGCACGACGGTCGACTCGCTCGTCAGCATGTACGGCACGACGATGCCGATGTCGTAGCCTTCGCCGACCAGATCGACCGGGCGCTCGGTCAGCGTGACGTCGAGGCGCACGTTCGGGTGTGCGCGCTTGAAGCCGGCGATCAGCGGCACGAGCCGGTTCAGCGCGGCCGTCGTATGGGCCACGAGGCGCAGCAGGCCCTCGGGCTCGCGCGTGTGCGTCTGCGCTTCCACTTCGAGCGCGTCGAGTTCGTCGAGCACGGCCGCGCACCGCTCGTAGATGCGCTCGGCCGTTTCGGTCAGCGACACCTGGCGCGTGGTCCGGTGCAGCAGCCGGCTGCCGAAACGCGCCTCCAGATCCGCGACCGCGCGCGATACGACCGGCCGCGCGAGGCCGTGCATGTCGGCGGCGCGCGTGAAGCTGCGCATCTCCACCACCGACCGGAAGATGCGCAGCTTGTCGATGTAGTCCATGTCCGTCTCCTTGACGCGATGGCCGGCCCGGCCATGTTACGGCGGAGTGTACATTGACTTTATGCATATGCACATATAGATTCGGAAACATGAACGACATTCCGATTTCCGAGGCGTGCAACTGCCTCGCGCTGCGTCAGGCGGCGCGCTTCGTCACGCAACTGTACGAACGCCATCTGGCCCCGGTCGGCGTCACGCCGGCCCAGTTCTCGATCATGGTGAACCTCAAACGCCGGCCCGGCCTGCTGATGAGCGAACTCGCCGATGCGCTGGTGATGGATCGCACGACGTTGCTGCGTGCGCTGAAGCCGTTGCAGCGCGACGGTTTCGTCGCCACGGCGGCGTCCGAGCACGATGCGCGTGCGCACGCGCTGCACCTCACGAAGCTCGGCGAGCGCACGTTCGCGCAGGCGACAGTCGCGTGGCAGGCCGCGCAGGACGAATTCGACACGCAGTTCGGCCGCGATCGCGCGAAGGCGTTGCGCGCGGAGCTGTTCAGCCTGACGGCGGAACGTTAGGCGAGGGGCGGGTGGGGCGGCCGGGCGATCAACTGGTATGGAATTCGAGCCATTGGCAGACTTAAAAGCGGTCGGTTGCAAAAATTGGTTTCACTGATGTCCGGATTGAATGAAATCTGGACAGTTTTTGTTTCCAGTTGTAGAGTCCTCTGACTGATTCCATGAGCCGGCGCCGCCGCGCCGGTCGGCACGCGTCACGAGGAGCAACCGATGCTGCAGTTGAGTGACCGCGACGACGCCATGTTGCGCGGGGATTTCGGGCACGGCGTCGCCCGCGCGATGCGGATCGTCGCGCGCACCGCGCAAGTGATGTCCGCGCCGCACCTGATCGACATTACGTCTGCCCATATCGACGGCTGTCTGTATCACGGCCAGACGAGCCTCGATTTCGTCGACTATTTCGTCGACACGGGCGCGAAGGTCGCGGTGCCGACCACGTTGAACGTCGGGTCGCTCGACCTGATCCATCCCGAGCTGTATCACGGCGATCGCACGATCCAGCGCGATGCGCAGCGCCTGATGGACGCGCATGTGCTGCTCGGCTGCGAATCGAGCTTCACGTGCGCGCCGTATCAACTGAAGAATCGTCCCGCGCTGGGCGAGCAGATCGCATGGGCCGAATCGAATGCGATCGTGTTCGCGAATTCGGTGCTCGGCGCGCGCACGAGCCGCTACGGCGATTTTCTCGACCTGGCCGCCGCGATCACCGGGCGCGCGCCGTATGCGGGGCTGCATGTCGATGCGAACCGCGCCGCGCGGATCGTGTTCAATGCGCCGGATTTCACCGGCCTGCCGTCGCGCGACATCTATTTCGCCGCGCTCGGTTTGACGGTCGGCAAGCTCGCGGGCGCGGTCGTGCCGGCGATCGTCGGGCTACCCGCGGACACCACCGAGGACGAGCTCAAGGCGCTCGGCGCGGCCGCCGCATCGAGCGGGGCCGTCGCGCTGTTTCATGCGGTCGGCGTGACGCCCGAGGCGCCGACGCTCGACGCAGCATTGCACGGGCGCGCCGCGCAACGCACGATCGATATCGCGATGGCCGATCTCGACGAGATTCGCCGCACGCTGAATCACGGCGCGGCCGGCGACGCGCTGGTCGCGGTCGCGCTCGGCACGCCGCATTTCTCGCTGGCCGAATTTCGCACGCTCGACACGTTGCTCGACGCGTTCGACGGCAAGCCGGCCTGCGATTTCTACGTGAACACGAGCCGCTTCATTCTGTGGGAGCTGGAGGAAGCCGGCCTCGCGGAGAAATTCGCCGCGCGCGGCGTCCAGATCGTCGTCGATACCTGCACGTACATCACGCCGGTGATGAAGCGGTTGTCGGGACTGGTGATGACCAATTCGGGGAAATGGGCGTCGTATGCGCCCGCGAACATCGGCGTGACGGTCGCGTACGGCAGCATGCGCGAATGCGTGCGGTCCGCGTACGAAGGCAAGGTGCGATTCGATGACTGAAGCGATGGATAAATTCCTGACGGGCGACACGCTCGTGCCGGGCAGCGTGTGCGCGCGGCCGTTCGTCCTCGACAAGCCGCTCAGCTTCTGGGGCGGCTACGACTCGGGCGCGGGCAGGATCGTCGATCGCGGGCATCCGCAGGCCGGCGCGAGCCTTGCCGGCAAGGTGATGGTGATGCCGCACGCGAAGGGATCGAGTTCGAGCAGCAGCGTGCTCGCGGAAGCGGTGCGCAACGGCACCGGGCCGGTCGGGATCGTGCTGAAGGAGCGCGACCTGATCATCTCGATCGGCGCGATCGTGGCCGCCGAGCTGTATGCGATTGCGGTGCCGGTGGTGTGCGTGAGCGACGATGTGTACGACGCGATCGCCGCTGCCACGGGCGACGTGCGGATCGAAGCGGGCGAGGGGGACGGCGGCGCGCGGGTTTATATCGGTCGTTGATACGCCGAGCGCTCGTCGTTCGCGTCAGAGGAAGCGAATGTTTCGCGTCTCGGCGCTCGCGAGCGACAGCGCACGGCGGGCGGCATTCATCTCGCGCCTGCCGCCGGGCTGCTTGAGCCGCCGGATTTCGGGCCACACGACGACGCCGAACACGGCGCGCAGCATCGCGCTCAGCACGAAAAAGCCGATCGCGGTTGCACCGAACGCCATCGATATGTCGAGCATGCCGTCCGTGCTGCGTTGCACCGCGGACAGGATGCCGGTGACGCAGAGGATGACGCACAGCATGCCGATCGTAACGAACGTATCGGTGCGTGCACCGGCGACTTGCGCGGTTCGAACGAGATACACGGAGCCGTCGGTGACGTTCCGGATGCCGTAGAGGCGGGCGCGATCCCCGCTTCGCGCGTACGCCACGGTCAGCCGGTCGCCGGCGACGATGAACAGGCTTCGCGTGCTGTCCGTCCTGACGGTGAGCAGCGCGTCGAACGTGTCGAGTTGCAGCGCGATTTCCTCGATGCTTTGCGTGGTCCAGCCGAGGTTGTTGCTCCAGACCTTCGTACTGATCGTCGTCTGGCTGACGGACGTCACGCAGCCGGATGCGATCTGCATGGTGCGATCGGTCATGCGTTGCTCCGTTCCGCGGTGAAACGGGCCGGTTCGGATTGCCACTTCTCGTAGGCCTCGCGCCGCTGCGGCTGAAAAGCCAGTTCGGACAGGCCGGCAATCGCGAGCAAAGTACCCAGCATGCTGATGATGCTCACGAACACGTTGATGGCGCCGACGAGTGCCCAGCCCTGTTTGAATATGGCGGCCCCGCTCAGCAGGCTCAGTATGAAGATGCATGACGCCCACGTGAGCAGCGACAGATTGCTGTTCCTTTGGCTGAACGCATCGTAAGGCGCGATCGCCACGTCATCGCTTCTGATCCATGCGATCCGGCGACGCCCGCGATCGTCGAAGATGCACGCGCGCACGGCCATCCCGGGCTTCAGTTGATCGACCTGCTTGAACGCCTCCGCGTCGATATCGTAGGCCGCGATGAAGTAGCAGGCGTCCTGCATCGTCAGGCGGTAAAGCGGCACTTTCTTGATGTCGGCTTCGATACGAATGAGATTCGTATCGATACGGTCGATCGTCGACTCGATCAGGGTAGTGTGATTGCGCATAGGCAGGACGGGGCACCGGTGTGGCATTGATCATACCGATGAAACTGCGGGCAGGCATCTCGTGCCGACGGCATCCGGGCGTCACTCGCGTGCAGCACCCGCAGCCGCTTCCCGAAACGCGCTCGGCGTCTGCCCGGCCCAGCGCCGGAACGCACGCGTGAAATTCGCCGGGTCGGTGAACTGCAGCCGTTCGGCGATCGTTTTCAGATCGAGATCCGACGCGGCGAGCAACTGCCTCGCGTCGCGAAACCGCGCTTCGTCGAGCAATTGCCGATAGCTCGATCCGGCTTCTTCCAGCCGGCGCCGCAGCGTGCGCGTCGACACGAGCAGCGCGTCGGCGAGCATGTCCGGCCCCGGATAATCGCCGGCGGCGCGCGCCAGTTCCGCCCGCACGCGCTCGACCAGATCGCCTTCCTCCTGCCGCACCTGCGCATATTCGCGCTCGACCTGCACGAGCGCCTGCCGGTGCGCGACTTCGTCGGCGAGCGGCAGCGGCCAGTCGAGCACGTCGCGCGCGATCCACACCGAGTTGGCCGCGCAGCTGAATGCCACCGGCGGCAACGTATCGCGATAGCGCGCGAAATACGCGGGCTCCGGCCACGCGAATTGCAGCCTGATCGGCGGCGACGCACGCCCGGACCATTGCGAGACGTTCTGCGCGAGCCCCGTCAGCACGAACTCGAACATCACGTGATGCTGCAGCACGGGGTTCGCCTGCACACCGTGCAACTCGAGCGTCGCGCCGCGCCCGTCTTCCGCATAGGTCAGCCGGTACTGGCGATTGCGCATCCGGAAGTAGCGCTGCGTGACCGACAGCGCTTCGCGGATGTCCCGCGCGGTCAGCGTCGCGTAGCCGAGAAAGCCGTGCACGGTCGGTTTCAACAGTAGCCCGAACGCGAGCCCGATGCCCGGATCGCCGCCGATTTCGATCGCGTTGAGCACCAGCCGCCCCCATTGCGACGGCGCGACGCGCGCGTCCGGCTCGGCCAGCACCGCGTCGCGCAGGCCCGTGCCGGCGCGCACGGCGGCCAGGTCGACGCCGCGCGCGGCCAGCGCCTGCAGCAGCAGACGCGGATAGGCGACCGGAATCGTTGGCCGGCGCAGCCCGAGGCGATCCTTTCGAGACGGGGAAGTCATGTCGATTTGGCCGGAAATGACAAGCATTATGGCTGTTTGCCCCCTCACGTTCAAGGCAGCGCGCGCCTACGATGGCAGGCATCGCTTATTGGCCGAATCATCATGACGACACCCTTTCCCCACCTGCTCGCACCGCTCGATCTCGGCTTCACGACGCTGAAGAATCGCGTGCTGATGGGCTCGATGCACACGGGCCTCGAGGACAGCCGCAAGACGCTGCCGCGCCTCGCCGAATATTTCGCCGAGCGCGCGCGCGGCGGGGTCGGCCTGATCGTGACGGGCGGCTTCGCGCCGAACGTGGCCGGCTGGACCAAGCCGTTCGGCGGCACGCTGATGACGTCGGCCGCCGCGCGCCGGCATCGCGAGATCACGGATGCCGTGCATGCGGAGGACGGCAAGATCGCGCTGCAGATCCTGCATACGGGGCGCTACGGTTATCACCCGTTCGCGGTCGCGCCGTCGAAGATCAAGTCGCCGATCTCGCCGTTCGCACCGCATGAACTGAGCGCGCGCGGCGTCGAGCGGCAGATCCGCGCGTTCGTGCGCTGCGCGAAGCTGGCGCGCGAGGCCGGTTACGACGGCGTCGAGATCATGGGCTCTGAGGGCTACCTGATCAACCAGTTCATCTCGATGCATACGAACAAGCGCACCGACCAGTGGGGCGGCTCGTACGAGAACCGCATCCGCTTGCCGATCGAGATCGTCGAGCGCACGCGCGAAGCGGTCGGCCGCGACTTCATCCTGATCTACCGGCTGTCGATGCTCGACCTGATTCCGGACGGCAGCGACTGGCGCGAAACCGTGCAGCTTGCGAAGGCGGTCGAGCGCGCGGGCGCGACCATCATCAACACGGGGATCGGCTGGCACGAGGCGCGCGTGCCGACGATCGCGACGTCGGTGCCGCGCGGCGCGTTCGCGTGGGTGACGAAGAAGATGAAGGGCGAGGTCGGCATCCCGCTCGTGACGACCAACCGGATCAACCGGCCCGAAGTGGCCGAGCAGATTCTCGCGGACGGCTGCGCGGACATGGTGTCGATGGCGCGCCCGCTGCTCGCGGATGCCGAGTTCGTCGTCAAGGCCGCGCAGGGTCGCGCCGACGAGATCAACACCTGCATCGGCTGCAACCAGGCGTGTCTCGACCACGCGTTCAAGAACAAGATCGCATCGTGTCTGCTGAATCCGCGCGCGTGCCACGAGACGGAACTGAAATACACGCCCGCGCCGCAGCCGAAGCGAATCGCGGTGGTCGGCGCGGGGCCGGCCGGGCTCGCGTGCTCGACCGTGCTCGCGCAGCGCGGCCATCAGGTCGACCTGTTCGACGGCGCGGCGGAGATCGGCGGCCAGTTCAACATGGCGAAGCGGATTCCGGGGAAGGAGGAGTTTCACGAAGCGTTGAGCTACTTTGGCCGGCAGGTGGAACTGACCGGCGTGAAGCTGCACCTGAACCGCCGCGTCGACGCGAGCGACCTGATCGCGGGCGGCTACGACGAGATCGTGCTCGCAACGGGCGTCGCGCCGCGCGACCCGAAGATTCCGGGGCAGGACGGGCCGAACGTGCTCAGCTATATCGACGTGCTCGCGCGCAAACAGCCGGTCGGCCGGCGGGTCGCGGTGGTCGGCGCAGGCGGGATCGGCTTCGATGTCGCCGAATATCTGGTGCAGGACGGCGAATCGCCAGCCCTCGATCTGGACGCATGGAAGGCCGAGTGGGGTGTGACCGACCCGGCCGCGACGCGCGGCGGCGTGACGCGGGCGCAGGTGTCGGCGCCGGCGCGGGAAGTGACGCTGTTGCAGCGCAAGGCCGCGCCGCTCGGCAAGGGGCTCGGCAAGACGACCGGCTGGATTCACCGTGCGACGCTGAAGATGAAGCAGGTGAAGATGATCGGCGGCGTGAACTACGAGCGGATCGACGCGCGCGGGCTGCATGTGTCGTACGGTGAGCAACGCACCGATCACGAACTGATCGAAGCCGATACGATCGTGCTCTGCACGGGGCAGGAGCCGCAGCGCGCGTTGCTCGCGCCGCTGCAGGCGGCCGGGCGCTCGGTGCACCTGATCGGCGGCGCGGAACTGGCCGCCGAACTCGATGCGAAGCGGGCGATCGATCAGGGGGCGCGGCTCGCGGCGCGGTTGTAACGGGCGGGCGCCGCGATGGTCATTGGGTCGTCGCAGCGTGGCGATGATCCGTCGTTGCGCAACGCGCAACGGCTACGCGACGGTTCGCGGCTCGCCGTCTGATGCGCCGAGTCGCGGGTGCGGAACCATAACCAGCCGCAGCGCCGCTCGCGCCACCATGCAACGTGACGGCGCGAGCCCGGCAGACCGTGATCGCGATCGACCGGCGCGGCTCAGGCCGCTTCGGCCCGTTCTTCCTGTTCCGCCTCGAGCATCGCCTTGACGATCAGATAGACGGCCGGCAGGTCGTCATCGTCACGCTGCCAGTCGACCGGCTCCTCGACGTCCGCGGCGACCAGCCGGCTGTCGCGCAGCCGGATGAACGCGTCGACGACGGTCGGATCGTTGCGGTTCAGGAACCCGGGATTCGAGAACGCCAGCTCTTCGACGTTCAGCAGCGCCTGCCAGCTCATCGTGCGGACGGCTGCCGGATGCGTGCGGCGGCGCAGGCCGAGCGCCCGCTGCGCGGGGCCGCCGACGACACGCTGCAGATCGACGACCGCCCGCTGCGCGGCGCGCTCGAAGTGGACGGGATTGAAGCCGGGTTGCTCGGGATCGAATGCGGAAGCCTGGAACATGGTCGCCTCACAAAAGTCCGTTCGTCTGTGGATGACGGAATTCGGGTCAAATGGTGCAAAAGCACTGTAAATATATACAGTGTTCGCGGCGGTTTCAAGTCCCGAATAAAGGATTTCGTGCGTCGGCGCTCGGCGCGGACGAATCGCCGCGATCGGGCGGGCAACTTACACCGCCGCCGCGATCGTCTCCCGCAGCCATCGATGCGCCGGATCGCGATGCACGCGCTCGTGCCACAGCATCGACATTTCATAGCCGGGCACCTCGACCGGCGCGTCCACCACGCGCAGCGCGGGCACGTCGCGCACCAGCCGTTCGGGCAGCATCGCGACGAGATCGGTGCTCGCGACGGCCGACATCACGAACAGGAAGTGCGGCACCGACAGCACGACGCGCCGCGTGGCGCCGACCTTCGCGAGTACTTCGTCCGTTACGCCGAAGAAGCCGCCGCCGTCGGGCGACACGATCACGTGCTCGAGCGTGCCGAATTGCGCGAGCGTGGGGCGCCGCTTCAGCTTCGGGTGACCGGCGCGGCCGATCAGCACGTAACGCTCGACGAACAGCGGCAGGCGCCGCATGCCGGGCGGCGACGCTTCGGTCATGTGGAAGGCCAGGTCGATGCCGTTTCGTTCGGCATCCTGCTCGATACGCGGCGGCATGAGCTCGAGGACGGCCAGCCGCGTGCCGGGCGCGGTGGAACGCAGCGTGCGCAGCGCGGGCAGCACGATCGTCGATTCGCCGTAGTCGGTCGCGGCCACGCGCCACGTGTTCGTCGCGGTCGCGGGATCGAACGGCGTGGCCGGGATCACCGCGCGCTCGACCGCTTCGAGCGCATCGCGCAACGGTTCGCGCAGCGCTTCCGCGCGCGCCGTCGGCCGCATGCCGCGCGGCCCCGGCAGCAGCAGCGGATCGCCGAACACGTCGCGCAGTTTCTGCAACTGCACGCTGACCGACGGCTGCGACATGTTCAGCTTCTCGGCCGCGCGCGTGACGTTGTGCTCCGCGAGCAGGACGTCCAGCGTGACGAGCAGGTTCAGATCGAGCCTTCTGAGATTATTCATGGCTATACCTGGAATATCAGGAATTCATTTCAAATATACCTTCGAAGGCGGCATCCTGCAGTCATTCAATCCACGGAGTGACGACATGAATGTGCTGATCGTGTATGCCCATCCTGAACCGCGTTCGCTGAACGGCGCGCTGCGCGATTTTGCGGTCGCGCATCTCGAAGCGGCCGGCCACGCGGTGCAGGTGAGCGACCTGTATGCGATGAACTGGAAGGCGGCGTTCGATGCGAACGATGTGGTCGATCATGCGCCCGGCGCACGCTTCGATCCCGTGCTCGATTCGAAGCGCGCGTTTGCGGAAGGTACGCAGAGCGAAGACATCGCACGCGAGCAGGACAAGTTGAAGTGGGCCGACGCGGTGATCCTGCAGTTTCCGCTGTGGTGGTTTTCGATGCCGGCGATCATGAAGGGCTGGGTCGAGCGCGTGTACGCGTACGGTTTTGCTTATGGCGTCGGCGAGCATTCCGATACGCACTGGGGCGATCGCTACGGCGAAGGTTCGCTGGCCGGCAAGCGGGCGATGATCGTCGTCACCACGGGCGGGTGGGAATCGCACTACGGCCCGCGCGGCATCAACGGGCCGATCGACGACTTGCTGTTCCCGATCCAGCACGGCGTGCTGTATTACCCGGGGTTCGACGTGCTGCCGCCGTTCGTGATCTACCGGACGGGCAAGATGAACGCCGCGCGTTTCGACGAAACGTGCACGGCGCTCGGCCGGCGTCTCGACGATTTGTGGACCACGCCGCCGATTCCGTTCCGCCGGCAGAACGCGGGCGATTACGAGATCCCGGCGCTGACGTTGAAGGAGGACATCGCGCCGGGGAAGGCGGGGTTTGCCGTGCATCTGGCGCACGGGCATTGACGATGCATGGCCGGCCCGCGCGAGAAAGCGACGCGCGGGCATGTCGACACCGGAGCCCGAATCGAGTAGTTTCCGGAGATCGACGCGATTCGTCTGGACAATAGGGCGGCACAGCCCGCGCAGCGAATCGGTCTCGACGGAGAACAACAACGATGACTTTCGAACAACAGGGCCCGGCAGAACTGATCGATGACAACCGCGCCACGCTGCTGATCGCACTCGAAGCCGGCGGCTATCTGACGGAGGAACAGGCGGCGCGCGTCACCCAGCGTCTGAGGAACACACCGGCCGAGCTTCCCGAAACCGATTCCGCCCGCAAAATGCTCGACTGGTTGATCGTCGAGGGCTACACGACGACGGACGCCGAGGCGAAAGCGACGCATGAGCTGCTGGACGGCCGCGCCACGAGCGCCGACGAGAAACTCGTCCTGATGACGATGCTGGAGGAGATCGATCCGCTCCGGTTCGAACAGCGTCTGAACGAAACGGTCGCATCAGTCCAGCGCGCGCAAAAGAAGAAGCAGATGCTGATCGGTTTCGGCGGCCTCGCCGCCGCGCTGGCGGTGGGCGCCTACCTGTTGTGGCCCGCATCGGCGCCCGCATGCGGCGCGTCGAGTACCACCAAGGCACTGGGTGCGCTGATGTTCCGCGCGCGCATGGACATGATGCGCAAGAATCCGATGCAGATGCTCGACAAGGACAGTGCGCCGTTTCCACGCGTCAGCAACCCCCGTGAAGTCGGCTACGACGACGCAAATCGAGCGCGCGGTTGCCTGGCGGACGTGAGTATCGCCGACGAGCATACGACGTTCGGCTATGTCGTTCAGCACGACGACAAGGACGAGAGCGCCTTCGTCGTGCAGATGTTCCCGCCTGAATACGTGACGGCTCGCTACAGTGCGCAGGGCCTCGATCCGAAGCTCGGTGCACCGCTCGGCCGCGACGTCATCAGAGCGGCTTTCATGGCGGGCGTCGCGCAAGTCGACAAGAACGTGTCGGAGCGTTCGCCGAGCTACGGCAAGCCGCTGCCCGGCGGCGACGAACCGACGACGCTGACGAGCAGCGTGCTGGGCGTCATGCCGGCCGCCGACTGCAAGCAGATCGATGGCGACCATGTTTCGTGTCCGCTGCTGATCGATTATCGCGACCGGCTGCTCGGCGCGATCGGCGCGCCGTCGATGTTGCAGCTGAAGGGCGATTTCACGTTCATCAAGGACGGCAGCGGTTGGAAAACCGCCGACGATTTCGACAAGACGCTGATGCAGGCGATCGTCGCGCGACGTGTCGCGAAGGTGTATGGCAGTGAAGTCGCCGACAAGATGGATGCGCAGAAGTAGGGCGCGCGGCACCCTGATCCGCCGGTGCGGATGACGCAATGAAACGGGCGGCCTGCGAGGCAATCGCAGGCCGCCCGTTTTTCCAGTCCGTGCTCGACCGCGGACTCAGCGATCGTCTTCCCGCACCGAGGACGGATGCCGGCACAGCGCCCGCACCTCCATCTCCATATACGGAAACAGCGGCAGCTGGCTCAGCACGTCATGCAGCTGCTGCACGCTTTCGACGTCGAAGATGCTGACGTTCGCATACTGCCCGGCGATTCGCCACAGATGACGCCACGTTCCTTCGTTCATCAGCCGCTGGCACATCGCCTTCTCTTCCGCCTTCAGCGTGGCCGCCTTGACCGGATCCATGTCCGCCGGCAGGCGAACGGTCATTTCCACATGAAACAGCATCCTGCACTCCTTGCGTTGTCGATTCGTCGAACGGGAAGGGCGCTCACGCCTGCGCGCGGGCCCGTTCGACTTCGCTGCCCGGCACGTCCTGCTTGTCCTTGAGCAGCGAGAAGTCGAAGTCGATCAGCGCGAACTGCCCGTCGATGCCGTACGGCTTGCCTTCCGCGCCTTCCGCCTGCCGCACCGGCGGGATCAGCCCGTCGCGCGTCGCGAACGCGAAGTCGTCCCACAGATGCGGATCGCCTTCGATGTTGATCTGCGTCGTCAGCTTACGATAACCGTCCGCGGAAACGAAGAAGTGAATATGCGCCGGACGATGGCCGTGGCGGCCGAGCTGGTCGAGCAACTGCTCGGTCTTGCTGCCCGGCGGCACGCTGTAGCCGACCGGCAGCACGCTGCGGAAGCTGTAGCGGCCTTCGGCATCCGTGCGGATCGAGCGGCGCAGGTTGAACGCGGGCTGCGACGCGTCGAAGTACGAGTAATTGCCCAGATGATTCGCGTGCCACACCTCGACCAGCGCGTTCGCGAGCGGCGCGCCGGCCTGGCCCAGCACCCGGCCGCGCATGATCAGCGTCTGGCCCGGATCGGTGCCGTCGTCGAGACGCGCGTGGCCGACCGATTCCGGCGCGCCGGCGACATACAGCGGCCCTTCGATCGTACGCGGCGTGCCGCCCTGGATGCCGGCCTTCGCCTCGGCTTCGTCCATCCGTACGTCGAGGAAGCGCTCGAGGCCGAGGCCCGCGGCGATCAGCCCGAATTCGCGGCCGGCTTCGTTCAGGAAGTTGAGCGCGGTCCAGAACTCGCTCGGCTGCACGTCGAAGTCCTCGATCGTGTAGCAGATGTCCTTCACGATCCGGTTGACGATCGCGCGCACGCGCGGGTTGCCGGGCTTCTCGGCGGCGTCGTCGAAGGTCTTCAGCAGGGCGTCGATGGCTTGCTTGTTCATCTGTGTCTCCGGTTTCGGGTGTCGTGTGGGGATCAGCGGGCGTCGCGTCGCATCCGTTCGATGCGGGCCCAGTCGAAGGTGATGCCGAGGCCGGGCGTTGCCGGCAGATGCAGCTTGAAATCCTGGTAGCGCAGCGGCTCGACGAGGATCTCCTCGGTGAGCAGCAGCGGGCCGAACAGTTCGGTGCCCCATTTCAGCGAGTCGAACGTGCTGAACAGTTGCGCGGACGCGATCGTGCCGGCCGCGCCTTCGAGCATCGTGCCGCCGTACAGTTCGATGCCGGCCGCCGCCGCGATCGACGCGACGCTCGCCGCGCCCTGCAGGCCGCCCGATTGCGCGATCTTCACCGCGAACACGTCGGCCGCGCGATCCTGCGCGAGCGCGAACGCATCGACGGGGCCGTGCAGCGCTTCGTCGGCCATGATCGGCACCTGCGCGAGCTGCGTGAGGCGTTTCAGCCCCGCCCGGTTGGTCGCGGCGATCGGCTGCTCGACGAGGCTCACGCCGGCGTCGGCCAGCCGCGCGCCGGCCCAGATCGCGTCGGTCTCGCTCCACGCCTGGTTCACGTCGACCCGCACGTCGCCGCGTTCGCCGAGCGCGCGCTTGATCGCGACCACGTGGGCCACGTCGTCGGCGACCGCGTTCGCGCCGATCTTCAGCTTGAACGCGCGATGGCGGCGGGCGTCGAGCATCGCTTCGGCTTCCGCGATGTCGCGTTGGGTATCGCCGCTCGCGAGCGTCCACGCGACATCGACCGCATCGCTCCGGCGCCCGCCGAACAGTTCGGACAGCGGCACGCCGAGACGCCGCGCCTGCGCGTCGAACAGCGCGGTCTCGATCGCGCACTTCGCGAAACGGTTGCCCTGGAACAGCTTGCGCGCCCGCGCCATCGCGGCGCCCGGACGCGTCGCGTCCATGCCCTGCAGCAGCGGCGCGAAGTAGGTGTCGATATTGACCTTGATGCTCTCGGGGCTCTCCTCGCCATAGGCGAGACCGCCGATGGTCGTCGCCTCGCCGACGCCTTCGATACCGTCCGTGCATCGAATTCGGACCAGCACGAGCGTCTGGCAATTCATCGTGGCGACCGACAATTTGTGGGGCCTGATCGTCGGCACGTCGACCAGCAACGTCTCGATGCGTGCGATGGTGGCGGCAGTTGCTATCATGCGATTCCTCCTGTTGGTGCACATGGTAGGAATGCCCGCCCCGCGCCGTCCAACACTCTTTCCGACTACTTCCATACCTTTGAGGCATGAAATGGAATTGCGCCAGCTCCGTTACTTCATCGCCGTCGCCGAGGAAATGAACATCACGCGGGCCGCGGAGCGGCTGCACATGACGCAGCCGCCGCTCAGCCGCCAGCTCCAGGCGATCGAGGAGGAGATCGGATTGCCGCTGTTCGAGCGCGGCGCGCGGCCGCTGAAACTGACCGATGCCGGGCGCGTGTTCTATGCGCAGGCCAAGCGTCTGGTCGACCAGGCCGACGAACTGGGGCCGTTGACGCGGCGGCTCGCGCAACTGTCGGAGCGGATCGTGATCGGCTTCGTGCCGTCGACGCTGTACGGCGCGCTGCCGGACGTGATCCGCGCGTTTCGCGAGGCGCAGCCGGACGTCGAGCTGTCGCTGATCGAAATGTTCACGCTCGAACAGCTCGGCGCGCTGAAGGGCGGGCGGATCGACGTGGGGTTCGGCCGCCTGCGCTTCGACGACGACCAACTGGTACGCGAGGCGCTGATCGAGGAAAAGCTGATCGCGGCGCTGCCGGTCGGGCATCGGCTCGCCGATCCGTCCCGGCCGCTGACGCTCGCGGATCTCGCGAACGAGACGATGATCGTCTACCCGAGCACGCCGCGGCCGAGCTTCGCCGACCAGCAGTTGTCGGCGCTGCGCGACGGCGCGGTCGTGCCGGCTGCCGTGCACGAGGTGCGCGAGCTGCAGACGGCGCTCGGGCTCGTCGCGGCGCAGGTGGGCGTGTCGCTGGTGCCGGAGAGCGTGGAGGGCGTGCGCGTGAAGGGCGTCGTCTATCGGCGGCTGCCGGAGCCGGGCGCGACGTCGCCGATCATCATGAGCCGCCGGCTGCATGGCGAAAGCGCCGCGACGGCCGCGTTCTGCGCGATCGCGCGCGAGATGATCGTGCCGGCGGCGTAGCGGGACGCCGCTTCGGCCTTTCCATGCAACTAACGGTCTATCTGCGATACGTCCTCGGATGGAAATGCGGCACGTTGCTGCGACCTCATATCGTCGACCGAATCGTGCCAGCTCCATTAATGAGATAGTTTATTAATGAGATAAAGGAGAGCTCCAATATATAGGGATTTATTAATGAGATATCGATCGATAAAAGTGCGGTGGATATCCGGATTCTTGCCGTTTTCGATTTTGATTATTTCGGATCGAGATGCCTAAATCGACTCGTTTTCCTTCCGTAAACCCCGGTCATGGAACGGCGCTTGCCATTCCGCATCGACCTGGAAAGCCGGAGGAGCGTGAAAATGAGTCGATTTGCAAAAAGCATAAAGTTCAGGATTTTTCTCACCCTTGCGTCGTGCGTCGCATTAATGGTCGCGATCGGCGTGTTCGGCGTATTCGGTTTGTCCCGGCTGAATTCGAATCTGCATCGCGCGTATCAGGGCAATACATTGCCGATCTGCGAATTGACCGAAATTCGCGCCATCTCGCTCGGGATGCAGCTTCGGATGCGCCGGATCCAGGCGGAGCGCGACCCGGTACGCACGCGAAGCGGCGTCGACGAAATTCGTGCCGAGCAAAGCCGCCTCGATACGCTCTGGAACCGTTATTACGCGGAATCGATCACGAGCGACAAGGAGCGCGCGATCGCCGAGCGCATCCACGGTGTGCTGCCGCGCTTCAGGGCGGGCGTCAACGACGTCGTCGCGGCGATGAGCGGCTCGAACCCCGATGCGATCAGCGCGGCCATCGACCGGCTGCTGCCGGCCTCGGGCGAACTCAGGCAGGTGCTCGAAGACGACATCGCACTGAACGCCGAGCAGGCGAAGTCGTTCGTCGACGACAGCGAGTCGACGTTCGGGATCATTCTGTGGATCGCGATCGGCTTGATCGGCGCCGGCGTGCTGATCGCGGGGTGGGCGTCCGTGCACCTGCTGCGACACATTTCGACGCCGCTCGGCCAAGCCGTGCGCGTGGCCGATGAAATCGCGGGCGGCACGCTGGACAACCGCATCGACGTCGATTTGCACGACGAATTCGGCCAATTGCTCGGCGCGCTGGCGACGATGGACCGGCAGCTCGGCACGACGGTGCGCGGCATCAAGCGCAGCGCGGAGTCGGTCGCGATCGCGTCGCACCAGATCGCGAGCGGCAATGCGGATCTGTCGGCTCGCACGGAGGAGCAGGCCGCGTCGCTCGAGGAGACCGCGTCGAGCATGACGCAACTGACGGAGACCGTGAAGCAGAACGCCGACAACGCGCAGCAGGCGAATACGCTCGCGACGCGTGCGACGGGCATCGCGGACGCCGGCCACGACGCCGTGCAGCACATGGTCGCGACGATCGGGCAGATCAGCGACCGCTCCAGCCGGGTGTCCGACATCACGGGCGTCATCGAGGGGATCGCGTTCCAGACCAACATTCTCGCGCTCAATGCGGCCGTGGAGGCGGCGCGCGCGGGCGAGCAGGGGCGCGGCTTCGCGGTGGTCGCGAGCGAAGTGCGCAACCTCGCGCAGCGTTCGGCGGCGGCGGCGAAGGAAATCAAGGAGCTGATCGGCGCGTCGGTGTCGATGATCCGCGACAGCGCGCAACAGGCCACGGACGTGGGCGCGACGATGGGGCACGTGAAGCAGGCGATCAAGCAGGTGTCCGACATCGTCGCCGAAATCGCGGCCGCGTCGCGAGAACAGAGTCAGGGAATCGAGCAGGTCAACGTGGCGATCGGGCAGATGGAAGGCGTGACGCAGCAGAACGCGGCGCTCGTCGAGCAGGCCGCCGCCGCCGCGCATTCTCTCGAAGAGCAGGCCGGCCATTTGCAGGCGGCGATGTCGGCGTTCAGGCTGGCGGGAGCCTTCCCGGACGGGCCTGCCGCGCCGGCGGTCGCGCCGATGGCGCGGGCGCAGTCTCCGTCGGCAGCGCGGCCGCCGAGCGTGCCGGTAGCGGCTGCGGCAGGGGGCGCGGCCGCCGAATGGCGCGCGTTTTGAACGCCACGCGGCTCGCCCCTGTGGCGACGCGCATGCCGGTGCGCCAGATACGCCGGCGCGCGCGTTCGCCGTTCACGTATACGATCCGTCCGCGGCGATGCGGGCGGTGGAGTTGCCTCTCACACTCATGACGAACCCGACTCAGGCAGTACTGACGCTCGACGCGCTCGTCGACACGTGCGCGCGTTTCGATCCGTCGGACGCGGATCAGCGGCTGATCGTGCGCACGATGGTCGTGCCGATGCTCGCGCGGCGGCTGAAATGGCTGGAATTGTTGCTGCGCGCGTGCCCGCATAGTCCGGCCACGCGGGCGATGTTCGAACAGGTCGAACGCGCGCTGGCCTGCGCGTCGTCGCGACTGGATGGTCCGCCATTGCCGTCCGCGGGCGCCGCGGATACGGCGTAAACGGCGCCGGCATAAGCACGAGTGGCAAAAAGCGGCTGATGCCGTTCACGCTGCTCGGGCCATCGCAGCCGTCAGCGCCGTGCTGTAACGGAGTGATCGTCGGCCCGCCGGTCATCGTGCGCGCCCGCCACGTAACCGGCAACCGCTCGCGCAGCCGCCGCGGGCGCGTCGATCCGGATACGCCCGGGCGTGCGTTCAGCGCGTCGCGCCGAGCGTCTCCGACGGCGACTCGCCGAACCTTTCCCGATACGCGATCGCGAACCGTCCGAGGTGGGTAAACCCGCAGTCCAGCGCGATATCGGCGATTCGCCGGTCGGATGCCGCGCCGCGCAGCAGTTCCCGCGCGTGCGCGAGCCGCGTCGCACGCAGGTATTGCATCGGGCTCATCCCGCGGAACTGCAGGAACGCGTCGCGCAGCGTCCGTTCGGGCACGTTGGCGGCCTGGACGATATCGGCGAGCTGCAGCGGCTGCGCATAGTGCGCATCGACGAATTCCTGTGCGCGCCGCACGAAGCCCGGCGCCGGGTCGCGGTGCGACGCCTGCAGCGCGGAAGGCGGATGGCCTTCGATCAGCAGGTCGATCAGCAGATGCTCGAGCTGCGACGCGACACGCGGGTTCGCGTTCGCGCGTTCGAGCAGCTCGGGCGACCGCGCGACGAGCATCAGTTGCTGGCGCCACGCGGCGAGCGCGGCGTCGCTGACGTGCAGCACCGGGTCGAGCGTCGCGCGCGGGTCGCCGGTCAGCGCGCCGACGGTCGTCGCGTCGATGCGCAGCACGAACTGCTCGCAATCGGCCGACAGCACCGCGTCGAAGCGCTCTCCGGGCGCGCACAGCACGCCGGTCTGCCCGTCGACGCCAAGTTGCCGCCCCATCGCGCGCACTTCGGCCTGGCCGGACAGGCAGAACATCAGCAGGTAATAGCCGTCGACGGCGTCGACCTGCACGCGCATCGCATCGCCGAACGCGATCGTGCCGATCCCGAGGCCGCCCAGCCTGACGAAATCCATGTGCGACGCGCCTTGCACGCGGCCGCTCGGCAGCAGCGCGTGCGGCTGCATCACGCGCGAGATCCGCTCGCGCGTCTCGTCGAGATCGCGGGATTCGAACAGCCGGTGCGCGCGCAGCGCGAGCGGCTCGAACGACGTTGGGGACATGGGCCTCAGCCTTGGTATGGACGATGCGCGCTTCGATCCCACGAATGGGTCGCGATCGCGCGCCGGGTCGCGTGTGCCGTCATGCTAGCGCAGAAATCCGCCGAAAGTGGATATTGCGCCGCCGCAATCGCACTTTCCGGATAGACGCCGAATATTAGCTTTTCAAAAATCGGCTCCATGCATTCAACGCAACGGATCGACAAGGAGTCCGACATGGAGCAGACAGAATTGCCCGTCGTTTTCGCCGCGCGCGGCGACGCATCCGACGTGACTTTCCCGCACGACGACGGCTCGCGCGTGCCGTACAAGGTGTTCAGCTCGCGTGCGGTCTACGATCGCGAGCAGGAACGCATCTTCCGCGGGCCGACGTGGAACTTCGTCGCGCTCGAAGCCGAAATCCCGAACGCCGGCGACTTCAAGAGCACGTTCGTCGGCGACACGCCGGTGGTCGTCACGCGCACCGAGGACGGCGCGCTGTCCGCGTGGGTGAACCGCTGTGCGCACCGCGGCGCGCAGGTGTGCCGCAAGTCGCGCGGCAACGCGAGCTCGCACACGTGCGTGTATCACCAGTGGAGCTTCGACAACGAGGGCAACCTGCTCGGCGTGCCGTTCCGGCGCGGCCAGAAGGGAATGACCGGGATGCCCGCCGATTTCGATCCGAAGCAGCACGGGCTGCGCAAGCTGCGCGTCGACAGCTATCGCGGGCTCGTGTTCGCGACCTTCAGCGATGAAGTCGCGCCGCTGCCCGAGTATCTCGGCGAGCAGATGCGCCCGTGGATCGACCGGATCTTCCACAAGCCGATCGAGTATCTCGGCTGCACGCGCCAGTATTCGAAGTCGAACTGGAAGCTGTACATGGAGAACGTGAAGGACCCGTATCACGCGAGCATGCTGCACCTGTTCCATACGACCTTCAACATCTTCCGCGTCGGGATGAAGGCGCGCTCGATTCCGGACGCGAACCACGGGCTGCACAGCATCATCACGGTCACGAAGACGGGCGACGACACGTCGGCCGCGTACAAGCAGCAGAACATTCGCTCGTTCGACGAGGGCTTCCATCTGGAAGACGAATCGATCCTCGATCTCGTGTCGGAATACGACGAGGACTGCACGAACCATATCCAGCCGATCTTCCCGCAGCTCGTGATCCAGCAGATCCACAATACGCTGGTCGCGCGGCAGATCCTGCCGAAGGGCCCCGACAACTTCGAGCTGATCTTCCACTTCTTCGGCTACGCGGACGACACGCCCGAGCTGCGCGCGCTGCGCATCAAGCAGGCGAACCTGGTCGGGCCGGCCGGCTACATCTCGATGGAGGACACCGAAGCGACCGAGCTCGTGCAGCGCGGCACGGTGCGCGATGCCGATGCGACGTCGGTGATCGAGATGTCGCGCGGCAATCCGGACCAGCAGGACACGGTGATCACCGAGAGCCTGATCCGCAAGTTCTGGGTCGGCTACCAGAAGCTGATGGGCTATTGACGCGGGAGCAAAAAATGACGGAAGACATGAAGACGTGGTTCGAGATTTACATGCTCCAGAACCGCTATATCGGGCACCTCGACAACGACCGGCTCGAGC
This sequence comes from Burkholderia sp. AU28863, assembly GCF_002223195.1. NCBI lineage: Bacteria > Pseudomonadati > Pseudomonadota > Betaproteobacteria > Burkholderiales > Burkholderiaceae > Burkholderia > Burkholderia sp. AU28863. Next base: position 429,015 of record NZ_NKFE01000005.1, read on the forward strand.
ACTGGCCGGAGATGTTCACCGAGGATTGCACGTACGAAATCGTGCCGAAGGAGAACGCCGATCTCGGGCTGCCGGTCGGGATCGTGCACTGCACGAACCAGCGGATGCTGCGCGACCGCGTGGTGTCGCTGCGGCACGCGAACATCTACGAAGAGCATACGTACCGGCACATGACGTCGGGCCTGACGATCGTCGCCGAACGCGACGGCGAGTTCGATACCGAGAGCAACTACGTGGTCGTGCAGACGCGCAGTAACGGCGAATCGAACGTGTACCAGGCCGGCAAGTACTACGACACGGTCGTGCGTACGCCGGACGGGCTGCGCTACAAGACCAAGCGCGTGATCTACGACACGTCGCGCGTGCAGACGCTGCTCGCGACGCCGATCTGACCGCTCTGACGAAGCAAGGAACCGACATGACTGAAGCAACGCTGGCCGAGTGGCATCCGCTCGGCGCTTTCGACGAATTCTCCGAGGACGAACCGGCCGCGCGCGTCGCCGGCCAGAAGCCGATCGCCGTGTTCCGGATCGGCGACGAACTGTTCGCGATGCACGACCTGTGTTCGCACGGTCACGCACGCTTGTCCGAAGGCTATGTGGAGGACGGCTGCGTCGAATGCCCGCTGCACCAGGGGCTGATCGACATTCGCACCGGCGCGCCGAAATGCGCGCCGATCACCGAGCCGGTGCGGACCTATCCGATCCGGATCGTCGACGGGCAGGTGGAAGTCAATGTCGGCTGACCCGTTCGTGATCGTCGGCGCCGGCCACGCGGCGCGGCGCACGGCCGAGGCGCTGCGCGAGCGCGATGCCGATGCGCGCATCGTGATGATCGGCGCGGAGCGCGAGCTGCCGTACGACCGGCCGGCGTTGTCGAAGGATGCGCTGCTGACGGACGGCGGCGAACGGCGCGCGTTCATCCGCGATGCCGCGTGGTACGACGCGCAGCGCATCGAGTTGCGGCTCGGCACGCGCGTCGACGCGATCGAGCGCGATGCGCGGCGCGTGCGGCTCGACGACGGTGCGTCGTTGCCGTACGCGAAGCTCGTGCTCGCGACGGGCTCGCGCGTGCGCACGTTCGGCGGGGCGATCGACGAAGGTGTCGCCGTGCACTACGTCCGCACGGTCGACGATGCGCGTGCATTGCGTGCGCAGCTTGCGCCCGGGCGCCGCGTGGCGGTGCTCGGCGGCGGCTTCATTGGCCTCGAGGTCGCGGCGGCGGCGCGTCAGCTCGGCTGCGACGTGACGGTGATCGACCCGGCTGCGCGCTTGCTGCAACGCGCGTTGCCGGAAGTGGTCGGTGCGTATGCGCGGCAATTGCACGATGCGCGCGGCGTGGCGTTCCGGACGGCGACGCTGCCGCGCGCGATCCGCCGCGCGCCGGGCAGCGGCGCGATCGTCGAGACCGATCGCGGCGACGTGCCGGCCGACATCGTCGTGGTCGGCATCGGCGTGGTGCCCAACGTCGAGCTCGCGCAGGCGGCCGGGCTCGACGTCGACAACGGGATTCGCGTCGACGCGGGCTGCCGCACGGCCGATGCCGCGATCTTCGCGGCGGGCGAGGTGACGATGCACTTCAATCCGCTGCTCGGGCGGCATGTGCGGATCGAATCGTGGCAGGTGGCCGAAAACCAGCCGGCCGTCGCGGCCGCGAACCTGCTCGGCGCCGACGAGCGCTATGCCGAGTTGCCGTGGCTGTGGTCCGATCAGTACGACTGCAACCTGCAGATGCTCGGGCTGTTCGGCGACGAACGCACGATCGTCGTGCGCGGCGACCCGGCGAACGGGCCGTTTACGGTGTTCGGACTCGGCGACGACGGCAGGATCGTCGCGGTGGCCGCGGCGAACCTCGGGCGCGACATCGGCGCGTCGCGGCGGTTGATCGCGGCAGGCGCGGTGCCCGATCCGGTGAAGCTGGCCGATCCGGCGGTCAATCTGAAGACGTTCATGTAGCAGCGCGGCGCGGGCGGCGCGCATGCGCCGTGCGTGCCCGCGCCGGCTACGGGTTTGTCGGTGGGGGCGAAATCGGGGATATTAACGGCATCGCCGATCCCCCCGCCCTCCATGACGCCAGACAAAGCCCTCGAACTGAAACGAAGCAAACGCCGTGCGCTGTGGCTGCTGCTGGCGGCCGTCGCGGTGTTCGTCACCACCATCCTGCTGCCGCGCGGCCCGTGGGTCGACGGCTTCAAGGCGGTCGCCGAAGCCGCGATGGTCGGTGCGCTCGCCGACTGGTTCGCGGTCGTCGCGCTGTTCCGTCGCGTGCCGATCCCGTTCGTGTCGCGCCACACCGAGATCATTCCGAAGAACAAGGACAAGATCGCCGACAACCTCGCGGTATTCGTGCGCGAGAAATTCCTCGGCCCCGACGCGCTCGCCGCGCAGATCCGCCAGCACGATCCCGCGCAGAAGCTCGGCGCGTGGCTCGGCGAGCCGGCGAACACCGACGCGCTCGGCGGCTACGTGACGAAGCTGATGAGCTTCGCGCTCGACATGACCGACGACGCGCGGATCCAGTCGTTCGTCCACGACGCGTTCCGCGCGGTGATCGACCGGGTCGACCTGTCGCAATCGGCCGGCGCGATCCTCGACACGCTGACGAAGGACGGCCGCCACCAGGCGCTGCTCGACGACGCGATCGAACAGGTGGTCGACGTGCTCGACAAGGAAGAGAACCGCGAGGTGATCGCGGGCTTCATCGTCGAATGGCTGAAGACGCAATACCCGAAGGTCGAGAAGATCATGCCGACGCAGTGGTTCGGCGAAAACGGCGCGCGGATGCTCGCAAGCGCGGTGAGCCGCGTGCTCGAAGGCGTCGCGGCCGACCCCGAGCACGAACTGCGGCAACGCTTTGACCGGACGGTCGTGCGGCTGACCGAGCGGCTGAAGCACGACCCCGCGTTCATCGAGAAGGGCGAGGAGATCAAGCGCTATATTCGCGACGGCGATGCGTTCAACGACTACGTGCGCGATTTGTGGGACCAGTTGCGCGCGTGGCTGAAGGCCGATCTCGCGCGCCCCGATTCGACGCTGCACCGGCAAGCCGCGACGCTCGGTGGCTGGCTCGGCGCACGGCTCGCCGAGAGCCCGGCGCTGCGTGCGTCGCTGAACGAGCACGTCGAGAAGGCCGTGCACGAGATGGCGCCCGATTTCGCCGATTTCCTGATGCGTCACATTCGCGACACGGTGCGCAACTGGGATGCGCGCGAGATGTCGCGACAGATCGAGCTGAACATCGGCAAGGATCTGCAATACATCCGCATCAACGGCACGCTGGTCGGCGGGCTGATCGGGCTCGGGTTGTATCTGGTGTCGCTCGCGCCGCGCTGGGCGGCCGGGTGGCTGCACTGACGCGGGCACGCGCGTTGCGCCCGTGGCCCGACGCGGTGGGCCGCCGGATTATGCGGCCGCCTTCGCGCCGTGCAATTGCAGGCCGAGCGCCTTGATGACTTTCAGGATCGTGCCGAAGCTCGGATTGCCGTCGTGCGACAGCGCCTTGTACAGCCCTTCGCGCGACAGGCCCGCATCGCGCGCGACCTGCGACATGCCGCGAGCGCGGGCGATCACGCCGAGCGCGTGCGCGATGAAGGCCGGATCGTCGCCGCCCTCCTGCAGGCATGCGTCGAAGTACTCGGCCATGTCGTCTTCGGTTTTCAGGTGTTCGGCCGAATCCCACGGCCGCGTGTTGATCTTGTCCATCGATCACTCCATGTCGAGGTGCGCGAGCATTGCATGCGCGGCGCGTATGTCGGCCCGTTGCGTCGATTTATCGCCGCCGCAGAGCAGGATGACCCATATCGTTCCGCGCCTCACGTAGTAGACGCGATAGCCGGGGCCGTGGTCGATACGCATTTCGACGACGGGGGAGCCGGCGGATTTCCAGTCGCCCGTATTGCCCATCGACAGGCGGTCGATGCGCGCCTGGATGCGGCGCTTGGCGAGGCGATCGGGCAGGCCGGCAAACCAGGCGTCGAAGACGTCGGTGGTCCGGATGCTGTACGTAGGCGCACAGTAGGGCACGGATTGCAGGATGTCAACCATGGTTCACATGTTCGATGAATAGAATCGTCGCGCCTACGGTAGCGCCGCGCGCGTCGTTCGAGGTCGAATTGGCCGTCAGGCCGATCCTGTCGCGAGGCCGGAGCCGGCCATCCGGCCGAAGCCGGAATGCCGCGAATCCGTCTACAATCAAAAGCGTCTTTGCCGCCCGTGCGCGCGTGCCGCGCGCGGGCGAATCCGTTCGTCCTCCGGCATCCCGGGGGCGCCGCCACGCCTCACGCCTCGAGCATCGCGTGTTGCGCGGCGAGCAGTGCCGTGGTCTGTGTCCGGTAGGTAAGGCGTCCGCGTGCCGTAGGCCGGCGCGCGTCCTGAACGCCGCGTGTCCGTAGGCCGGGCAGGCGGCATAACCGAGAGTCCCCATGAAAGCATCGGATCTGTTCGTGAAGGCGCTGGAAGCCGAAGGCGTCGAGTACGTGTTCGGCATTCCAGGCGAAGAAAACCTCGATCTGCTCGAATCGCTGCGGCGATCGAAGATCAAGCTCGTGCTGACCCGGCACGAGCAGGCGGCCGGGTTCATGGCCGCCACCTACGGCCGCCTCACGGGCCGCACCGGCGTGTGTCTCGCGACGCTCGGGCCGGGCGCGACGAACTTCGTGACGGCCGCCGCATATGCACAGCTCGGCGGGATGCCGATGCTGATGATCACCGGGCAGAAGCCGATCAAGTCCAGCAAGCAGGGCCACTTCCAGATCGTCGACGTGGTCGACATGATGCAGCCGCTCACGAAGTTCACGCGGCAGATCGTGTCGATCGGCAACATCCCGTCGGCGGTGCGCGAGGCGTTCCGCCGCGCGGAGGAAGAGCGGCCGGGCGCCGCGCACCTCGAGCTGCCGGAAGACATCGCGCACGAGGAGGGCGACGGCAAGCCGATCCCGCGCAGCTACAGCCGGCGGCCGGTGGCGGAGGAGAAGGCGGTCGCGCACGCGGTCGACGCGATCCAGGCCGCGCGCCATCCGCTGTTGATGATCGGCGCGGGCGGCAATCGCAAGACCACCTGCAAGATGCTGCTCGAATTCGTCGACAAGACGGGCATCCCGTTCTTCACGACGCAGATGGGCAAGGGCGTGATCGACGAGACGCACCCGCTGTGGCTCGGCAACGCGACGCTGTCCGACGGCGACTTCGTGCATCGCGCGATCGAGCACGCGGATTGCATCATCAACGTCGGCCACGACGTGATCGAGAAGCCGCCGTTCTTCATGCGCACCGACGACAAGACCGTGATCCACGTGAACTTCCTCGGCGCGCAGGTCGATCCCGTCTATTTTCCGCAGATCGAGGTGGTCGGCGACATCGCGAACGCGGTGTGGCAGATGAAGGAAGCGGTGACGCCGCAATCGCACTGGGATTTCGAGCGCTTCAGGATGATCAAGGAGCATTTCGACGCGCATCTGCAGAAAGGGCAGCACGACCCGCGTTTTCCGATGTATCCGGTGCGGATCGTCAACGACCTGTACAACGCGTTGCCGGTGGACGGCATCGTCTGCCTCGACAACGGGATGTACAAGATCTGGTTCGCGCGCTACTGGCGTGCGCACGAGCCGAACTCGCTGCTGCTCGACAACGCGCTCGCATCGATGGGCGCGGGCCTGCCGTCGGCGATCGCGACGAAGATCGTGCATCCGCAGCGCAAGGTGATCGCCGTATGCGGCGACGGCGGCTTCATGATGAATTCGCAGGAGCTCGAAACGGCCGTGCGGCTGAAGCTCGACATCGTCGTGATGATCCTGCGCGACGACGCGTTCGGGATGATCCGCTGGAAGCAGGAGAACATGAATTTCCCCGATTTCGCGATGACGCTGCAAAACCCCGATTTCGTGTCTTACGCGCGAAGCTACGGCGCGCACGGGCACCGCGTCGAGTCGGCCGACGATCTCGAGCCGCTGCTGCGCGAGTGCTTCTCGTCGCCGGGCGTGCACGTGATCGACGTGCCGATCGACTACTCGGACAACGAGCGCGTGCTGAATCGCGAGATCAAGCGCCTGTCGGCGCAACTCTGAATTCCCCGTTCACAGGAAGGAGTCGTTCCATGTTGAAGGAAACCTATCCGTACTACCTCGCCAACGAAGCCGTCTACGCGAACACCGATCTGGAGGTGACCGACAAGTTCAGCGGCAAGGTCGCCACGCGCGTCGCGCTCGCCGACGCGAAGGCGATCGATGCGGCGATCGCCGCGGCCGTCGACGCCACGAAGCCGATGCGCGAGATGCCGGCCTACAAGCGGCAGGCCGTGCTCGATCATTGTGTCGCGCGCTTTCGCGAACGTTTCGACGAACTGGCCGAGGCGCTGTGCATCGAGGCCGGCAAGCCGATCAACGATTCGAAGGGCGAGGTCACGCGGCTGATCGATACGTTCCGTGTCGCGTCCGAGGAATCGGTGCGCATCGACGGCGAGATCGTCAACCTCGAGATCTCCGCGCGTGCGCAGGGCTATACGGGCTACACGAAGCGCGTGCCGATCGGCCCGTGCTCGTTCATCTCGCCGTTCAACTTCCCGCTGAACCTCGCCGCGCACAAAGTCGCGCCCGCGCTCGCGGCCGGCTGTCCGTTCGTGCTGAAGCCCGCGAGCCGCACGCCGATCGGCGCGCTGATCATCGGCGAGGTGCTCGCCGAAACCGACCTGCCGAAGGGCGCGTTCTCGGTGCTGCCCGCGCATCGCGACGGCGCCGACCTGTTTACGACCGACGAGCGCTTCAAGCTGCTGTCGTTCACCGGTTCGCCGGCCGTCGGCTGGGCGCTGAAGGAGAAGGCCGGCAAGAAGAAAGTCGTGCTGGAACTGGGCGGCAACGCGGCGGCGATCGTCGATGCGGATCAACGCGACCGGCTCGACTACGTGGTCGAGCGGCTCGCGTTCGGCGCGTACTACCAGTCAGGCCAGAGCTGCATCGGCGTGCAGCGGATCCTCGTGCATGCCGACCTGTACGACGCGCTGCGCGAGAAGCTGATCGCGAAGACGCGCTCGCTGAAGATGGGTGATCCGAAGGATCCGTCGACGTTCGTCGGCCCGATGATCTCCGAATCCGAATCGCGCCGGCTGTCGGGCTGGATGGACGCGGCCGTCGCGGCAGGCGCGAAGATCGTCGCCGGCGGCAAGGTCGACGGCGCGATGTTCGAGGCGACGCTGCTGGAAAACGTCGGGCGCGAGCAGGACCTGTACCGTAAGGAGGCGTTCGGCCCGGTCGCGATCCTCGAGAAATTCGACCGCTTCGACGACGCGCTCGCGCGCGTCAACGATAGCGACTTCGGGCTGCAGGCCGGCGTGTTCACCGATTCGCTCGCGCATGCGCACCGCGCATGGGACGAGCTGGAAGTCGGCGGCGTCGTGATCAACGACGTGCCGTCGTTCCGCGTCGACAACATGCCGTACGGCGGCGTGAAGGATTCCGGTCTCGGCCGCGAAGGCATCCGCTATGCGATCGAGGACATGACCGAGCCGCGGCTGATGGTCGTGCGGCGCCGGTAACGCGCGGCAGGCCGGGCGGCGCCGCGACGGCACGCGGGCGGGCGATCGGGCCGGCCCGCGTGCCGTTTTTTCATGACGGCGCGCGCGGCGGCACGGCGCCGCGCGTGTCCCGCGCGGCGGGCCGCCCGGAACGGGCTCGACTGCGGGTGTCGCGTCGTGATGTAATCGCGCGAAACTGCCGACCGGGGTACGACGCCGGAACGCGCGAATTCATTCTTCACGAGGTCGATTCATGTCCCCCGTCTCGGCATTCAAGCTGGTTCTATTGTCATTCCTCGCGATCGTCGCGCTCGAATGCATCGCCAAGCGGTTGAGGCTGCCGCCCGCCGCCGCGCTGCTGATCGGCGGCATCGGCATCGCGTTCATCCCTGGCCTGCCGCCGGTCAACCTCGATCCCGAGCTGGTGCTGCTGGTGTTCCTGCCGCCGCTGCTGATGGACGGTGCGTACTTCTCCGTGTGGGAAGAGTTCAAGCGCAACGTGGGCGGCATCCTGATGCTGGCGATCGGCGCGGTCGTGTTCACGACATTCGCGGTCGGCTTTGCCGTGCACTGGGTGGTGCCGGCGCTGCCGTGGGCCGCATGCTTCGCGCTCGGCGCGATCGTGTCGCCGCCCGATGCGGTCGCCGCGAAGGCCGTGCTCGAACGGGTCGCGCTGCCGCGCCGGCTGATGGTATTGCTCGAAGGCGAGAGCCTGCTGAACGACGCGGCCGGCCTCGTGCTGTTCCGCTTCGCGGTCGCGGCCGCGCTCACCGGCGCATTCAGCGTCGAGCATGCGGTCGTTCGTTTCGCGGAACTCGGGCTCGGCGGCGTGGTGGTCGGCTTCGTGGTCGGCAAGCTCGTCGTGTGGTTCCTGAAGCTGCTCGACGACGACTATCTCGTGATCACCGTCGCGGTGATCGCCGGCTGGATCGCGTACATCGCGGGCGAAATGGTCGAGGTGTCGGGCGTGATCGCGACCGTCACGGCCGGCATGATCGTCGGCTGGCATCAGCACGAGGTGTTCTCGGCGGCCGTGCGCACGCGCGGCACCGCGTTCTGGCAGGTCATCGTGTTCCTGCTCGAGGCTATGGTGTTCGTGCTGATCGGGCTGTCGCTGCGCGGTGCGATCCACCGGCTCGGCGGCTTCGAGCAGGTGCTCGGCACGATGGTCCCGCCCGTGCTCGCGGTGCTGGCGGCGGTGATCCTGTCGCGCTTCGTGTGGATCTACGCGGTCGAGGCGCTGAAGTGGCCGGTGCGTGGCCTCGTGCGGCGCGGCGACGCGCCCGACTGGAAGGCCGCGACGATCATGAGCTGGGCCGGGATGCGCGGCGTGGTGACGCTGGCGATCGCACTGTCGCTGCCCGAGGCGCTGCCCGGCCGCGACGTGATCCTGGTCGCGTCGTTCGCGGTGATCCTCGTGACCGTGCTGCTGCAGGGCACGACGATCGGGCCGCTGATCCGGCTGCTGCGCCTGCCGCAGCGCGACGAGCGCGCCGCGCACCATCTGACCGAGCCGCAGACGTGGGCGTACGTCGAGGCCGCGCAGCTCGCGGCGATCCAGCCGCTCGTACGCGACGAGCACGGCGTCGTGATCCATCCGCGTCTGCTCGAGCAGTACACGTATCGCGCCGAGCTGACCGAGCGGTCGAAGAACGAGCCCGCGTATCCGGCGGAAGTGCGCATGGCGCACTACGACGTGGTGCTGGCCGCGATCCGGGCCGGGCGCGCCGAACTGTTGCGCCTGCATCGGTCGGGGCGCATCCACGACGAGATGCTGCACACACTCGAACGCGACCTCGACCTGCAGGAAGTGTCCGCGCAGCACGCGCGCGGGTAAGCGGGCCCACGGGCCGGCGTCCTGCCGGCCCTGAAACGCGCGGGTCGAGCGCGTCCGTCGCGCGATTCCTCTTCTCCCAGCTGCCGTTTGCCGCTCTTCGAATCCGGCCCCAATACACGCCCCTGATACGACCCGCCGCCACCCTTGCAGCGCATGCAAACCTCATGGCGCCGGTCTCGCAAACGTTATCGTCCCTCGAATCCGGAAATGATCTGATTTATCTGATTCCGTATCTTTCTGCATATTTGGCAAAACTAAACCGGAAGGAGATAGATGCTGTGTTCTAATTTCATTTAGAATCAGCCGGTTATGTTTATTGAGAGAAAGAATGCGGAGGTAATGTGGTCGTCGACGGGGAAGAAAGCGGCGTCCAAAGCCCCGCGAGGCAATGCCGACAGGCCAAATCGGCGGAATCAGGCGGTTTTTCCAACTGCCAATATAAGATAGCGTCCAAGTCGGATAAACAACTCCCATGAAAGAATCGATTGGAGATTCGGCGTTTGAAACTGTATTTATGAAAGAATCGAGCAGTGATAATGCCTCGGATTGCCTCGAATCGGGCTTATCGGTCCTGCTGGTCGACGACCAGCCGTTCGTCGGCGAGGTGATCCGCCGCGCGCTGCGCAGCGAGCATGACATCGACCTGCACGTGTGCACCGACGCGCACCGGGCGATGGCGGTCGCGCGCGACGTGAAGCCGACGGTCATCCTGCAGGATCTCGTGATGCCGGAGATCGATGGCCTCGATCTCGTGCGTGCCTGGCGCGCGGACCCCCGCACCGCGCGCGTGCCGATCATCGTGCTGTCCGCGAAGGAGGAGCCGATCGTCAAGCGCGAGGCGTTCATCGCCGGCGCGAACGACTATCTGGTGAAGCTCCCCGACGCGATGGAGCTGACCGCACGCATCCGCTATCACTCGAATTCGTACCTGATGTCGCGGCAGCGCGACGAGGCGCTCGATTTCCTGTCGCACGACATGCGTTCGCCGCAGACGTCGATCCTCGCGCTGCTCGACGTCTACCGGGCCGAACACGGCGACATGCCGGCGATCATGGAGCGCATCGCCGGCCATGCACGGCGCGCGCTCGCGCTCGCCGACGGCTTCATCCACCTGACCCGCGCGCAGTCCGAGCGCCGCGCGCACGAGGTCGTGAGTCTCAACGAGATCGTGCTCGACGCCGTCGACCAGCTGTGGGAGAAGGCTGCCGGGCTCGGCTGCCGGGTGAGCGCGTGCGTGCCCGATACCGAATGCGTGACGATGGGCGACCGCATGATGCTGACGCGCGCGGTCGCGAACCTGATCGACAACGGGCTGAAGTATGGGCCGGCCGGGATGGACGTACATTGCACGCTGACCGGCGAGGACGACGCCTGGCTGATCGGCGTCGAGGATGCCGGCGCCGGCATCGCGCCGGAGCAGCGCACGGCCGCGACCGAGTCGTTCGTGCAGCTCGAATCCGCGCACGGCGCGGCGCGCAGCGGTTTCGGCCTCGGCCTCGCGTTCGTCCGCGCGACGGCGGCGCGGCATCGCGGCCAGATCCTGATGCGCAATACGGCGCGCGGCTTCATGGTCGCACTTCGGCTGCCGGCGCAAGCGGAGCGATGATGTCGCGACGCGGCCTGCCGGCGCCGCGCCGCCCGCGGGACCCCGATGCGCTCGTGGCGCGCCAGCCGGCGCGCCAGGCGGGCGCGGATTTTTCAACGCTGAATTTAGAAAGCCCATAACGAACATGGCCACCTTGACGCCCCGCGCGACCAATGAAAGCCTGCATCCGACGATCGGCGCTGCCCGGCTGACGCTCGGCAATCGCATCCTGCTCAGCTTCGGCCTGCTGTTCGTGCTGATGCTGGTGACCGCCGGCGTGTCGTACGAGCGACTGCGCGCGATCAACGCCGAAGCCGTCAGCATCGAGCGCGACTCGGTGCCCGGCGTCTACCTTGCGTCGTCGCTGCGCGGCGCGGTCAACGAGTCGTTCACGCTGCTGCAGCGCGGGATCTTCGTCGACACCGAGCCCGACGCCGCGCAGCGCGATCTCGCGAAGATCGCCGACGCGCTGAAGGAGATCGAGTCGCTGTCGGTGGACTACCAGAACACGACGTTTCGCGACGACGACCGGCAGCGCTTCATGGCGTTCCGCGGCGCGTACGATCACTACGTGCCGTTGCTGAACGAAGCAGTGCAGAACAGCCGCGCATCGCACGGCGAGGCGGTCGCCGCGTACGCGAAAGCGCTGCCCGCATGGACCGAGGTCGTGCGCAACGCGAACGTGCTGGTGCAGGAGAACCGCAAGTTCGCGGAGCAGTCCGCGAAGCTGATCCGCGAATCCGTGCAGGACACCGAGATCGTGCTCGCGACCGCGCTGGCGTTCATGCTGCTGTCCGCGCTCGGGCTCGGCTACATGCTGTACCGCTCGGTGACCGTGCCGATGGCGCGGCTCGTCGAGGTGCACGACGTGATGCGCACCGGCAACCTGACACATCGCCTCGATCTGCGCCGCCGCGACGAATTCGGCACGCTCGAGACCGGCTTCAACCGGATGGCCGACGAGCTGACCGAGCTGGTTTCGCGCGCGCAGCAGTCGTCGCTGCAGGTGACGACGTCGGTGGCCGAAATCGCGGCGACGTCGCGCGAGCAGCAGGCGACCGCGAACGAGACCGCGGCGACGACGACCGAGATCGGCGCGACGTCGCGCGAGATCTTCGCGACGTCGCGCGACCTGCTGCGTACGATGAACGAGGTGGCCGGCGTGGCCGAGCAGTCGGCGACGCTCGCGGGCGTGAGCCAGAGCGGGCTCACGCGGATGGGCGAGACGATGCGCAGCGTGATGGACGCGGCCGGCTCGGTGAACGCGAAGCTCGCGATCCTCAACGAGAAGGCGCTGAACATCAACCAGGTGGTCGCGACGATCACCAAGGTGGCCGACCAGACCAACCTGCTGTCGCTGAACGCGGCGATCGAGGCCGAGAAGGCCGGCGAGTACGGCCGCGGTTTCGCGGTCGTCGCGACCGAGATCCGCCGCCTGGCCGACCAGACGGCCGTCGCGACCTACGACATCGAGCAGACGGTGAAGGAAATCCAGTCGGCCGTGTCGGCGGGCGTGATGGGGATGGACAAGTTCTCCGAGGAAGTGCGCCGCGGGATGCTCGACGTGCAGCAGGTGGGCGGCCAGCTGTCGCAGATCATCGCCGAGGTGCAGACGCTCGCGCCGCGCTTCCAGATGGTCAACGAAGGGATGCAGACGCAGGCGAACGGCGCCGAGCAGATCACGCAGGCGCTGTCGCAACTGTCGGAAGCCGCGCAGCAGACGGCCGAGTCGCTGCGCCAGTCGTCGCAGGCGATCGACGACCTGACGCTCGTCGCGAACCAGTTGCGCACCAGCGTGTCGCGCTTCAAGGTCGACGCGTGACGCGCGCCGATCCGCAGAACGGCGCGCACGCGCTGTTCCTGATGTTCGAGCTCGACGGCGAGCGCTATGCGCTCGACGCGGCCGGCATCGACGAGGTGCTGCCGCTCGCCGTCATGAAGGCGGTTCCCGGCGCGCCCGACTGGATCGCCGGGCTGCTGATGCGCGGCGGCCAGCCGGTGCCGGTGATCGACGTGCCGATGCTGGCGCTCGGGCGGCGCGCGCAGGCGCTGCGCTCGACGCGGCTCGTGATGGTCCGCCATCGCTCCGGTCACGCCGATGGCGAGCGCACGATCGGCCTGATCGTCGAGCGCGCGACGCAGACGATGCGGATCGACCGCGCGGCATTCCGCGCCAGCGGCGTCTCGACCGCACGCACGCGCTGGCTCGGGCGGGTCGCGAACACGCCCGATGGCGTCGTGCAGCAACTGTCGGTGTCCGACCTGATCGACGACGTGGCACGCCTGTATCTGTTCGACGGCCTGTCGGGCCACGGGGAGGAGTTCGCATGAACGCGTCCGAATCGCGCTTTCGCGACTGGTTGCTGCGCGAGACCGGCATCGACGCCGATTCGCTCGGCAACGATTTCCTGATGCGGGCGCTGACGGATCGCGTGCATGCGTTGCGGGCGGACGGCGAGCGCGTGCCGTCGGCCGCGCGGCCGCCCGTCACGCCGGAAGCGCTTGACGCGTACTGGCAGCAACTCAACGCGTCGGCCGACGAACGGCGCGCGCTGATCGAGCTGTTCGTCGTCCCGGAAACGTGGTTCTTCCGCGACCGCGAGGCCTTCGCGACGCTCGCGCGGCAGGCCGCCGAACGGCTCGCCGCGATGCCCGGTCGCGTGATTCGCGTGCTGAGCGCGCCGTGCTCGACGGGCGAGGAGCCGTATTCGGCGGCGATGGCGTTGCTGGATGCGGGGCTCGAGCCGGCGAGCTTCGCGATCGACGCGATCGACCTCAGCGCGCGCGCGATCGAACAGGCGCGGCTCGGCTGTTACGGGCGCAATGCGTTCCGCGGGACCGCGATGGAGTTCCGTACGCGGTATTTCACGCCGACCCGCGACGGCTGGCTGCTCGACGAGCGCGTGCGCGCGCGCGTGCAGTTCAGTCACGCGAACCTCGTCGAACCGGTTGCCGATAACGGCATTCGCTACGATTTCGTGTTCTGCCGCAACGTGCTGATCTATTTCGACCGCGATGCGCAGGATCGCGTGATCCGCTCGCTCGACGCGCGTCTTGCCGACGACGGCATGCTGTTCGTCGGGCCGGCGGAGACGGGCGTCGCGATGCGGCACGGGATGCGCTCGGCGCGCGTGCCGCTGGCGTTCGCGTTTCATCGCGAGCCGGCGGGCGCGGCGGCCGATGCATGCGCGGCCCGGCCGGTTGTGCCGCTGTCCGCGGCGCCGGACCGGCGCGCGGAGCGCTTCACGGTCGCGCCGCTCGCCGCGCCGCGCCCGGTGGTGGCCGTCGCGCCGCCGGGCTGGCTCGGCGACGGGCGCCAGCCGTTCGCGGCGGCGCCGGCCGTGCAGGCTGCCGCAGTCGACGCGCGGGCCTCTCTGGCGGCGGCGACCGCCGTGGCGGCCGCCCCGGCCTACGACGGGATCGCGCCGACGATCGACGATGCGCCGACGCTGGAGGATGCGCAGGCCCTGGCGAACGCGGGCGCGTTCGACGAGGCCGAGCGCGTGCTCGCGCAGTTCTCGGCGCGCGTCGGCCCGCATGCCGACGCGTTCTACCTGAACGGACTGATCGCGGATGCGCGCGGCCGCGCCGCGGAAGCGAGCGACTTCTACCGGAAGGCGCTGTACCTGCGCCCTACGCATCACGAGGCGCTGACGCATCTCGCGACGCTGCTCGACGTCGGCGGCGATCGCGCGGGCGCGCAATGGCTGCTCGAACGCGCCCGGCGTTCGGCCGGCTGACACGACGACGGGAAATGGGACCGACACCGCGATGACCAGAGGAACCCTTGACGTCCTCCTCCGCCTAAAGGCGGAAGATTCCCACACCTGGCGATGCACGTCCGCATCGGAGAATGTTCAGCGCAGCGTTGGTATCTCGATCATGCTCGACACCACAGTCACTGCAGGTCCATTCTCTTATTCTCAGTCCCGCGATACCTTTCGGCCGCGTTGTGCTGTCTTTCGACCCGCACGACGAACAGGACTGGGTAGAACCGCTTTCATCGACTTCATCGAACGTGACTCCGTGCGCCATCGCTTTGTAACGGAGCTTGTTTCGGAAGGACGACCAGGACGCGTCGTAGACGCTCTTCGCCATCCTGGTTCTGGCAAGTTTGACGGCAGATACGTTGCCGACCGCGATGTAATCGAAGCGCCGCACCAGATCGAGCGGGAGCTTGTGTTGGAAATCGGCGCGGGCGTTCGTCACTTTGGCGTGCAACTTCGCGATATGCCGCCTGTGTTTTCGCGCCCGTTGCGCTTTCGCGAGTTTCTCGGCCGCGCATCGACCGAACCGATCGTTAGGCAGCTTCTCGCCGGTCGAAAGTGTGGCGAAGTCTTTCAGGCCGAGATCGATGCCGACGCCGGAACGGATCTGGCGGGCCTGAACATCGGGTATCTCGATCACGATGTTGAGAAACCAGTTGCCACGCGCATCCTGCGCAAAGTTGGTTCCATCCCTGATCTTGCCTTCGGGAAGCGGTCGGCTGTTGAACACGCGAAACGTGTTGCCGGCAAAGCGGAACGCGTCACCCTCGCGCTTCAGGTCACGCCCCTTCAGCGGCACCCAGCCCAGCGATTTCCTGCCGCGATAGCGCAGGTAGGGCCGACGGTGCTGACTGCGCGACTTCGCGTACTGCTCGCATGTTGCATTGACCGTGCCGGAATGGATGCCGAGTTCCTTGCTGCTGCCGGTCGTCAGCACGTTCAGGTCGAAACCGGTCGGCCACTTGTTGTTCCACTTGAGCGCGTGCTTCTGCGTGTCGTTGCAGAAGTTCCAGACGTAGTTCACCGCACGGCTCTGCTTGTTGAGCAGTCCGTTGAGCGACTTCACCCGGTAGCGGTAGACAAGGATCATGCCGGTGATCCTAACTCGTGGAAGAAGCTGCCTGTCAACAGCACGCCTTTCCTTCCCGCCATCAATGGCGGGGTCTCTCGGAGAAAATTCTGATGAACCGCGCCGCTGCCACTGACGACGCGACGCTCGACGTCGACGATTGCTGGAACCGGATCGGCACGCGCGGCGACCGCTCGTGCGAGCGGTTGAACGACTGCCTGCGCTGCCTGAACTGCCCGGTCTACGCGTCGCACGCGGCGAAGCTGCTCGAGCGTCCGCTCGACGTGGCCGAGATGGCGGACGTCACGCGCCGGATGAGCGCGTTCGGCACGGCGCGCGCGGGCGACGACGACGGCGATACGCGCCATGCGGCGCTCGCGTTCCGGGTGGCCGACGAATGGCTCGCGCTGCCGATCGGCGTGCTGCGCGAGATCGCCGGCACGCGCCCGATCCATTCGCTGCCGCATCGCCGCCATTCTGCCGTGCGCGGCGTGGTCAACATCCGCGGCACGCTGCGCATCGCGATCTCGATCGGCGCGCTGCTCGGCCTCGATGCCGGCAAGGCCGGCCGCGGCGGTGGCGACGGCCGGTTCACGCGGCTGCTGGTGGCCGCGCACCAGGGCGAACCGGTCGTGTTTCCGGTCGACGAGGTCGAGGGCGTGCTGCGCTTCGGCGCGTCCGACTGGGTACCGGTGCCGGCGACGGTCGGGCGCGCGAGCGCCGGCCTGTCGCGCGGCGTGCTGTCGTGGCGCGGCAAGTCGGTGGGCCTGCTCGACGACGATCGTCTGTTCGACGCCGTGACACGGAGCATGCGATGAGCGGCGATGACGACCTGAGCCACCTGTCGCTGCTCGAGCTGTATCGCGAGGAGACGCGCACGCAGACGCAGGCGCTGTCGGAGCGGCTGCTCGCGCTCGAATCGGGCGAGCCCGATTCCGTCGCGCTCGAAGCGTGCATGCGCGCCGCGCACTCGCTGAAGGGCGCCGCGCGGATCGTCGGCGTGCCGCTCGGCGTCGAGATCGCCGGGCGGATGGAGGAATGCTTCGTCGCCGCGCAGGCCGGCACGATCGCGCTGACGGCCACGCACGTCGACGTGCTGCTGGCCGGCGTCGACTTGCTGGTGCGCGTCGGCGATCCGCAGGGGCAGCCCGTGTCGCAGGCCGAGATCGACGTGTTCGCGGCGGCGCTGACGGGCGCCGACGGCGCGCAGACGATGCAGGCGCCGGCCGCCGTGCCGCCGCCGGTGCCGATGCCGCCGTCGTTCGTGCCGTATCGCGATCACGACGGCGCCGCGAACGAGCCGGTCGGTGCGGGTGCCGCGGTGCCGCCGCTCGCCGTGTCGAGCCCGGTGCCCGATCCGGTCCAGGCCGGCCGCGTGGCGGGCGCCGGCGCGATGCGCCGCGTGCGCGCCGATACGCTGAACCGGCTGCTGAGCCTGTCCGGCGAATCGCTGGTCGAATCGCGCTGGCTCAAGCCGTTCGCCGAATCGATGCTGCGCGTGAAGCGCGCGCAGCGCGACGCGGCCCGTTCGCTCGACCTGATGGTCGAGCAGTTCGCCGACGAGCTCGACGCCGGCATGCTGGCGTCGATGAACGAAGTGCGGCACATGCTCAACGACCTGCAGCGCTCGCTCGCCGAGCGGATGGACGAATTCGACCGCTTCGAGCGGCGCAGCACGCATATCGCCGAGCAGCTGTACGACGAGGCGCTGCAATGCCGGATGCGGCCGTTCGGCGACGCGACGCGCGCGTATCCGCGCATCGTCCGCGATCTCGCGCGCTCGCTCGGCAAGCAGGTGCGTTTCTCGATCGTCGGCGAAGGCACGCAGGTCGATCGCGACATCCTCGACCTGCTCGACGCGCCGCTCGGCCACCTGCTGCGCAACGCGATCGACCATGGCGTCGATTCGCCCGACGCGCGGCAGGCGCGCGGCAAGCCGGCCGAGGCGAGCGTCACGCTCGAGGCGCGCCACAGCGCCGGCTCGCTGCTCGTCAGCGTGATCGACGACGGGCCGGGCGTCGACATGGACGCACTGCGCGCGGCCGTCGTACGCCAGCGCCTGACCGACGACGAGACGGCCGCGCGGCTGTCCGACCCCGAACTGCTCGAGTTCCTGCTGCTGCCGGGCTTCTCGATGCGCGATGCGGTGACCGACGTATCGGGGCGCGGCGTCGGCCTCGACGCGGTGCAGGAGATGGTGCGCGGCGTGCGCGGCGCGGTGCGGATCTTCAACGAGCCGGGCGCCGGCATGCGCTTCGTGCTGCAGTTGCCGCTCACGCTGTCGGTGATCCGCAGCCTGCTCGTCGAGGTCGGCGGCGAGCCGTACGCGTTCCCGCTCGCGCATGTGCGCCGCACGCTCGAACTCGCGCACGACGACATCGACGTGCTCGAAGGGCAGCCGCATTTTCCGTTCGACGGCCGGCGTGCGGGCCTCGTCGCCGCGCACCAGTTGCTCGACGCGGGCGAACCCGACGTGGCCCGCGCCAGCACGGCGGTCGTGGTCGTCGGCGCCGAACCCGAGCTGTACGGCGTCGCGGTCGATCGCTTTCTCGGCGAACGGATGCTCGTCGTGCAGCCGCTCGACAGCCGCCTGCACAAGATCCAGAACATCGCGGCCGGCGCGTTGCTCGAGAACGGCGACCCGGTGCTGATCGTCGACGTCGAGGACCTGATCCGCTCGGTCGACAAGCTCGTGCGCGGCGGTCAGCTCGCGCGGCTCACGCGCGATCCGCAGCTCGCGCTGGCCGACCGGCGCCGCCGCGTGCTCGTCGTCGACGATTCGCTGACGGTGCGCGAGCTCGAACGCAAGCTGCTGGAAAAGCGCGGCTACGACGTGACGGTCGCGGTCGACGGGATGGAAGGATGGAACGCGGTGCGCAGCGATGCGTTCGATCTCGTCGTGACCGACGTCGACATGCCGCGCATGGACGGGATCGAACTCGTCACGCTGATCAAGGGTGACCCGATGCTCAAGCGCGTGCCGGTGATGATCGTGTCGTACAAGGATCGCGACGAGGATCGCCGCCGCGGGCTCGACGCCGGCGCCGACTACTACCTCGCGAAGAGCAGCTTCCACGATGAAGCGCTGCTCGACGCCGTGCACGACCTGATTGGGGACGCACGAGGATGAACATCGGCATCGTCAACGACCTGCCGCTGGCCGTGGAGGCGCTGCGCCGCGTGATCGCGCTGCGCGCGGACCATCGCGTGCTGTGGGTGGCGACCGACGGTGACGAGGCGGTGGATTTCTGCGTCGCGCAGCCGCCCGACGTCGTGCTGATGGATCTCGTGATGCCGAAGGTCGACGGCGTCGCCGCGACGCGCCGGATCATGGCGCGCGCGCCGTGCGCGATCCTGATCGTGACGGCGAGCGTCAGCGCGAACACGTCGTCGGTGTACGAGGCGATGGGCGCCGGCGCGCTCGACGCGGTCGACACGCCGACGCTCGCGCTCGGGCTGTCGACCGACGCATCGCCTCAGGCGCTGCTCGCGAAGATCGACCAGATCGGCCGGCTGCTCGAAAGCCGCAGCGCGGCGCTCGTGCCGCCGGGGCCGACGCCCGCGCGCGGACAACCGACGCTCGTCGCGATCGGTGCGTCGGCGGGCGGGCCGACCGCGCTCACCGCGCTGCTGCGCGCGCTGCCAGCGGATTTCCCGGCCGCGATCGTGATCGTCCAGCACGTCGACCAGGCCTTCGCGCATGGCATGGCCGAATGGCTCGACGGCTATACGCGGCTGCCGGTGCGCGTCGCGCGGCAGGGCAGCATGCCGGAAGCCGGCACGGTGCTGCTCGCGGCGACCAACGACCATCTGATGCTGTCGCCGCGCGGCGTGCTCGGCTATACGCGGCATCCGGTCGAAACGCCGTACCGGCCGTCGATCGACGTGTTCTTCAACAGCGTCGCGGACGGCTGGCAGGGCGAGGCGCTCGGCGTGCTGCTGACGGGCATGGGGCGCGATGGCGCGCTCGGCCTGAAGGCGATGCGGGCGAAGGGCTGCTACACGATCGCGCAGGATGAAGCGACCAGCGCCGTGTACGGGATGCCGAAGGCGGCCGCGGCGGTTGGCGCGGCGTCGGCGATCCTGCCGCTCGAGCAGATCGCGCCGCAGTTGACCGCGCGGATCGCGCTCGCGCCGCGCGACTGACCGCGCGTCGGGCAGGGGCGATCGCTGCGTGGCGCGCCGGCGCTGCATTGCCTGCGTGGCGCGGCGTCGCGTACAATTGCGGCCTGCGGAGATGGCATGCCTCCCTGCGGTCGTTCCCGGCGCGTGGCGCGCGGTGCGACCCTCAACCGCCGGTTTGCCCGGCTGATGATGCCTGCGTGTTCCTGGGTCGTCAGGAGGTCGCAGGCCGTCCATCCGGTATTCTGCCGCCCAGGTTTTGATGTTCCGTCGAATCTGGAAATCATGTTCTTCACCACTTCTGCCGATCTTTTCGCCACCGTGCGCTACGTGTGCCGCTGGCTCGCGCTTTCCGCGCTGCTCGGCGCGCTCGCCGGCACGGCCTCCGCACTGTTCCTGATCGCGCTCGACTGGGCGACCGGTACGCGCGTCGCGCATCCGTGGCTGCTGTGGGGGCTGCCGGCCGCCGGTTTCGCCACCGGCTGGATCTACCATCGCTTCGGCCAGTCGGTCGCGCGCGGCAACAACCTGCTGATCGACGAGATCCACGACCCGAAGGCGCTCGTGCCGAAGCGGATGGCGCCGCTCGTGCTCGTCGCGACCGTCGTCACGCACCTGTTCGGCGGCTCGGCCGGCCGCGAGGGCACGGCCGTGCAGATGGGCGGCGCGCTCGCCGATCGCGTCACGCACCTGTTCCGTCTCGATCGCGAGCATCGCCGCGTGCTGCTGATGGGTGGCATCGCGGCCGGCTTCGCGTCGGTGTTCGGCACGCCGCTCGCGGGCGCTGTGTTCGGGCTCGAGGTGCTCGCGATCGGGCGCCTGCGCTACGACGCGCTGCTGACCTGCGTCGCGTCGGCGATCGTCGCGGACGTCGTGTGCCGCGCGTGGGGCGTCCATCACACGGCCTATGCGATTCCGTTCGTGCCGGCCGTCTCGGCGACCGGGCTGGCCGTGACGGTCGTCGCGGGCGTCGCGTTCGGCGTGGTCGGGCGGCTGTTCGCGTTCGCGACGCATGCGCTGACCGCGTGGTTTCGCCGCGTGATCCGCTATGCGCCGCTGCAGCCGGTGCTCGGCGGCCTGCTGGTCGCGGTGGCCGCGACCGTGCTGAACGCGCCGCAGTATCTCGGCCTCGGCATCCCGACGATCGAGGCCGCGTTTCGCGGCCCGCTGCCGCCTTACGATTTCGCGGGCAAGTTCGCGTTCACCGTCGTCACGCTCGCGTCGGGGTTCAAGGGCGGCGAGGTGACGCCGCTGTTCTACATCGGCGCGACGCTCGGCAACGCGCTCGGCCAGGTGCTGGCGCTGCCGGTGCCCGTGCTCGCGGGGCTCGGCTTCGTCGCGGTGTTCGCGGGCGCGGCGAACACGCCGATCGCGTCGACGATCATGGCGATCGAATTGTTCGGCGCGGATATCGGCGTGTACGCGATCGTCGCCTGTGTCGTCGCGTATCTGTTCTCGGGGCACGCGGGGATTTATCGCGCGCAGCGCGTGGCGGTGGGGAAGGGAGCGCGGGTTGAGGCGGAGTGAGGCGGGAGCGCGGTCGATGTCGGTCGATCGCGGCGGCGCGATGCGATACCCGGGACGCTAAAAAGAGAGGCATCCAATGACGTCGGACGATTTTCTGAACGAAGCCGGGCGGCTCGCGAGGCCGTGCCGTCAGTACCGTTTCGCGGACGGCGGCGAACCCGTCGCCGGCTACTGGCATGGGGTCGACGCCGGCGAGTTGTGCATTTCCGTCGAACGCGACGGCGTCTGGCTGAACGTCTATCTCGACGATAGCGGCACGTCAGGCCGTGTGGAGACTTCCATGCAACCCGTCCGTTCCGCCCGCCCGCTGTGCCGATCCGACGCGATGTCGCTTCCGCCGGTCGACGCGGTGTTTCGCTTCGGTTCCGCCGCGATCGGCGCATACCTCGACGCACACGGCTGGCAGCGCGACTGGGGATTCAACGGCAACTTCAAGGGCGCGGCCGCGCACGACTACGAGCGTGCATGGATGGCGCAATGCCCGCTCTACACGGGCGGCATGGTGGCCGTCGCGGGCGGATGGAACATGCCATGGCCCGACGACGACTGGAATGAACTGATCGACCTCGAACTCGTCCTCTGGACGTTCGAGGAATCGGAGCCGTGGGTCGAGGTGTTCTTCGACAGCAGCCGGTACTCGGTGATCCAGCGGATCACCTAGCACGCGGGCATCGCGCTTACTGCTTCGGCAGCCGCGCGACATGACGCGCGAGCAGTTCCTCGATATCGATGCCTTTTTCCGCGAGCAGTGCGGTGACGACGCCGTTCAATTCGCCGAGCGTTTCCTTGACCGATTCCCGGATCGTATCCACGACGACCTGCGTGCTGCGCTCGATCTCGATGTTGACCTTGTCGTTGACACCCTTCGCATCGAACGTGGTCGCGCGGCGCGTTTCGGGAATCAGCCAGACGTCGAACCAGCCTTCGTCGCGATTGACGTCCGACACGGTGAGGCTGCAGCCGTTGATCGCGATGTAGCCCTTCGCGAACACATAGCGCTTGAATTCGGCCGGCACGCCGATACGGATCATCCGGTTGTGCTCGGACGACGCGATGTGCGCGATGGTCCCCGTGAAATCGACATGACCGGACAGCGGATGGCCGCCGATTTCCGCGCCGTCCTTCGCGGCCCGCTCGACGTTGACGCGCGCGCCGGTCGTGAGGTCGGCGAGCGTCGTGATCCGCAGGCTCGGCAGCATCACGTCGAAGTCGATCAGCACCGGCGAGTGGATGGTCGTCACGGTCAGGCACACGCCGTCGACCGACACGCTCGCGCCGATCTCGATATCGTCGGTGAACCGTTCGGGGAATTCGATGCTGAACGTTCTCAGCTCGCCGTGATCCTTGATGGCGTTGATGACGGCAACACCTTGAACAATGCCTGTAAACATGATCGATCCCTCGTCGCAAATTTCCTGGCCGACATGATAAGTGATCCCGCTGCCGGACATGCCGCGGCGCGCGGGCCGGCGCCGGCGAGCACGTGCCGCAGATACAAAAAAGGCCGTGCGCGTGGCACGGCCTCGATCCGGATCCGCTGGCTGGCCGATACGGCCCGGCGGCGATGACCGCGCCGCCGGGCCGTGTCGTGATGCGCCTGCATCAAACCTTCGCCGGCTCTCCCAGCGGCCCGGCATCGCGATCCGCCATACGCCGCGGCGAATCGGCGAGCCCCTTCGCGAGCTCCAGCGCCTGCCGCTCGAACAGCCGGCGATAGATGCCGCCGTCGATGCGGATCAGCGCATCGTGGTTGCCTTCCTCGATCACCTTGCCGCGATCGAGCACCAGCAGCCGGTCGAGCGCGCGCACGGTCGACAGCCGGTGCGCGACGACGAGCGTCGTGCGGCCGACCATCAGCCGCTCCATCGCCTGCTGGATCAGCAGCTCGCTTTCGCTGTCGAGGCTCGACGTCGCTTCGTCGAGGATCAGGATCGGCGCATCGGCGAGGAACGCGCGCGCGATCGCGACGCGCTGGCGCTCGCCGCCCGACAGCTTGATCCCGCGTTCGCCGACGAGCGTGTCATAGCCGTCCGGCAGCGCGGCGATGAAGTCGTGCGCGCTCGCCAGACGCGCGGCGCGCTCGATGTCGGCGCGGCTCGCGTCGGGGCGCGCATACGCGATGTTCTCCGCGAGCGTGCGGTGGAACAGCACGGGCTCCTGCTGGACGATCGCGATCTGGCTGCGCAGCGAATCCTGCCGCACCTGCGCGATGTCCTGCCCGTCGATCGTGATGCGGCCGCCCGACACGTCGTACAGGCGCTGGATCAGCTTGATGAACGTCGTCTTGCCCGACCCCGAATGGCCGACGAGGCCCACGCGTTCGCCGGGCGCGATCCGCATCGAGAAATCGTCGTACAGCGGCACCGGATGGTTGCCGTAGCGGAACGTCACGTGCTCGAAGCGGATCTCGCCTTGCCCGACCCGGATGGCCGGCGCGCCGGGGCGATCGTCGATGCCGAGCGGCTGGCGTTCGAGCGCGACGAGTTCTTCCATGTCGTTCACCGAGCGCTGCAGGTTGCGGATGTGCATGCCGACGTCGCGCAGGTAACCCTGCAGCATGAAGAACATCGTCAGCGCGAACGCGATGTCGCCGACGCTCGCCTCGTCGTTCATCCACAGCCGCAGTGCGACGCCGATCATCGCGGCCTGCATCGCGACGAGCATCGCGCCCTGCAGCCCGCCGTTGAACGTGCCGCGCACCCACGTGCGGCGCGTGCGCTGCCGCCACTTGCCGATCACCCGCGCGAGCCGCGCTTCCTCGCGCGTTTCCGCGCCGAACGCCTTGACGACCGCGTTGCAGCTGACGGCGTCGGCGAGCGCGCCGCCCATGCGCGTATCCCACAGGTTGCCGAGCCGGGCGGCCGGCGCGACGATGCCGAGCGACACCGCGACCGTCACCGCGATGTACAGCAGCGAACCCGCGCCGACGACGAGCCCCATCACCGGCCAGTGCGTGCCGAGCAGCACGGTCGCGCCGACCAGCATCGTGACCGACGGCAGCAGCGCGATCAGCACGGTGTCGTTGAGCAGGTCGAGCGCCCAGATCCCGCGCGTGATCTTGCGCACGGTCGAGCCCGCGAAGCTGTTCGCGTGCCAGTCGGTCGAGAAGCGCTGCACGCGGTGGAACGACGCGGCGGCGATCTCGCTCATCATCTTCAGCGTGAGCGTGATGATGTTCAGGTAGACGCCCTGGCGCAGCACCGTCGCGCCGATGCCGAGCGCGGCGAGCGTGCCGAACGCGACGAGGGCCGAATGCCACGCGGCGGCGCGGTCGGTCAGGCCGGTCGACAGCGCGTCGACGAGGCGGCCGGCGAACAGCGGCGTGAGGACGTCGGCGAGCGCGGCGAGCAGCGCGAGGCTCGCGACCGCGGCGATGCGCGCCGGCTGCTTGCGCCAGTAACGGATGGTGAAGCCGAAGACGGCCTGGAATGCGTGGCCGCCCAGATGGGAGGTTTTTCTGGTCATGTATCGTTGCCCGGCGCATCGCGCGACGGGACTTTCCGGTTCGGAGAACGTCGAAAACGCAACAGCCGGGCCGCGCAACACGCGCGGGCGGAACGAAAACGGGCTGTCGGGAAAAGCGCGGCTGACGGGTTAGCGGAAAACTCGGGAGCCGGCGCGGACGGCGGGCTGGATCAGCTGCGCCGCGAGACCACGTTCGGGAAGGTTGCTGGCATTCGGAACATCTGCACCTCCCTGAAGTGAACGGTTGAATGAAAGGACGCCGAAAAGACGTGCAGCGATTTTATCAGGACAGTCGCGCGCGCCGCAACGTCTGACGAATGCGGCGTTGCTGCGTCGATACGGTTAGTATTCAGGGTTTTGGCCCCTTTTCGCGTACGTTGCGCGATGGCGGGTGCGGAGCCGGCGCGCGCATCGATTACACTTCCGCGTCCGCGGCGCGCGACGGCGTGGCCCGCACAGATTCATTCCGAACCATTCCCGAGGAAACGATGAGCGACGTTCAGCAAGGCATCCTGGCTCCGATCGATACGGCAGCCCGATACCTCACTTTCACGATGTCGAACGACGGCAATGTCGCCGCGGCGCTGGCCGCGCTGCGCGAGATCGCCGACGGACGCGACACGGTGGTCGGTTTCGGACACGCGCTGGCCGCCTATCTCGGTCACCCGGTGCCGGGCCTGACCGACTATCCGGCGTTCTCGGTGAACGACCGCACGCTGCCCGCGACGCCGGCCGACGTGTGGGTCTGGCTGCGCTCGGACGACCGCGGCGAGATCGTGCTGCGCGCGCGGGCGATCGAACGCGCGCTCGCGCCGGCGTTCGTGCTGCAGGAGGCCGTCGACGGCTTCCGCTATTCGAACGATCGCGACCTGTCCGGCTACGAGGACGGCACCGAGAACCCGGAAGGCGACGATGCGGTAGCCGCGGCGATCGTCACGGGGCAGGGCGCGGGGCTCGACGGCTCGAGCTTCGTCGCGGTGCAGCAGTGGGTGCACGACTTCGACCAGATGGAGCGCATTCCGTCGGGCGAGATGGACCACATCATCGGGCGTCGCCGTTCGGACAACGAGGAACTCGACGACGCGCCCGAATTCGCGCACGTGAAGCGCACCGCACAGGAAAGCTTCGAACCCGAGGCATTCATGCTGCGCCGTTCGTCGCCGTGGTCGGACACGCGCCGTGCGGGCCTGTACTTCGTCGCGTTCGGCTGCTCGTTCCGCGCGTTCGACGTGCAGATGCGCCGGATGAGCGGCGCGGAAGACGGGATCGTCGACGGCCTGTTCCGCTTCACGCGGCCGCTGACGGGCGCGTACTTCTGGTGCCCGCCGATGAAGGACGGCAAGCTGGACCTTGCCGCGCTCGGACTGTAAGCGCCGGGGAGGATCGACGAACGGGCGGGGCGCGCCGGATGCGCGGCCCGCCCGTTTCGTTTTTCGAGCGGCAAACCGTACGGCGTACCGCGTGCGTCAGTTCAACGTCGTGTCGATCCGCGTGCCGCGCTTGATGAACTGCGTCACCGGGGTTTTCTCGCAGATTTCCGCGAGACGCTGGCGTTGCGCGTCGTCGAGCGGGCCGTCGAGCGTCACGACGCGGCGCACGTACTGCACGCCTTCGCGATCGGCGTGCAACTCGGTGCGCACGGCGATGCGTGCGGCCGGCCACGTCTTGCGCTGCATGTACATGCGCAGCGTCGCGGCCGTGCATTGCGCGAGCCCGGCCAGTACGAATTCGTACGGCGCCGGCCCGCGATCCTGGCCGCCTTCGCGCGGCGCTTCGTCGCCGGTCAGCGCGTGCGTGCCGGCCTGCAGCTGGACGACGTAGTCGGGCGCGTCGGCATCGAGGACGGCGGCGGCGTGGATGAGCGACATGGCAGGTCTCCGGGAAGCAAATAAAGGAAAGCGGGCGCCGCGTGGCGGCGTGCAGCCGTCAGCATACCGTCCCGGCCGCGCGGGCGTGCGCAGCGCGCTACGCATCGGCGATGCCGGCGCTGCTGCGCACGAGCGCGGCGATGCGTTCGCCCGCGTTCGATGCACGTCGCTGCCGTTCGCGCCGATACGCGAGCGTTCGCGTTGCCGATGTAACGCAATCGAACACGCACGCCATTACGCATGACGGCTGCAATAATCGGCTGCATCGCATACGCGATTCTGTATCGGCATACCAGCGGCGCGCGGCAGCCTGTAGTAATCCGCCATCATGCTGTCCCCGTCGGCCATTTCGCGCCAAAGGCGCTACCCGTTCGGCTAAGATGCCGTCGCTTCATATTTCGGGATAGCCGTCCTGTCGCACGCATTCAAACCAAATATAAGCCTGACAGTTCGACGGTATTAGAAGAAGTCGAACAAGTCGGGGGCTTGGCCAGTGAATGCAGCAGATCAGCGGTGGGTCATTATCTATTTGAGTACGGGGTTTTCGTTGGCCCAGGCCGCGCGTCTCGGCGAGGCCTTCAACCTGGCGAATCGCCTGCATGGGTACGGTGTGGATTACCAGCTCAAGTACGTATCCGAAAGCGGGGGACTGTTGCAGTCGTCGTCCGGCGTGAGAATCGCGGCCGATCCGCTCGGCGACGAACACAGCCGCCGCGCGCGCGCGTTCTTTCATCTTCATGGCGACCGCGCGGCCGTCAACTGGGACGACGCATTGCAGCGGCGCCTGGCCGACATTCGCCAGCATGCGCGCTGGATCGTCGACGCGATGGACCTGCCCGCGCTCGCCGCCACGCAGCGGCCGTCGTCGTCGATCGACGTGCGGCCGGGCAGGGCGCGACGCCGCGCCGCCACGACGATCGAATCGCGGGCCGGCGAGACCGACGTGTTCGCCGCCGCGCTCGACATGTTCCGCGCCGACCTCGGCGACGGCGCCGCGCGGGAGATCGCCAGCAACATGATGCGGCCGGTCGAGCAGCGCTATGTTCAGTCGATGTGGGCGTTCCGCGAACTGAGCGCGAGCCCGTCGATCCGGATGTCCGCACAGCGGCTGCGCGCGCAGAGCGTGAACCGCATCTCGATCGCCAACGCCGCGCAGGCGGCCGCGATGAGCGAGCGCAATTTCCTGCGACGCTTCAAGAAGGAAATCGGCGTGACGCCGACCGAGTTCGTCCAGCACGTGCGACTCGAACGGGCGTGCCACATGCTGATCCATACGACGCTGCCGGCCGACAAGGTCGCGCGGCGCACCGGGTTCGGCAGCGGCGAGCGGCTCGCGAAGCTGTTTCGCCAGCGCCTGTTGATATCGCCGACCGAATTTCGCGTCGCCGAGCGGGAAAAAATCCTCGCGCACGGCGCGGCGTCGCCCGATCCGGATGACGGGGTCGCCGCCGCGTGCCGCGACGGCGACGGGGCGGAATGCGACGCGTGCGTGGCCGCGCGCGGGAAAACGGGACGGATACCCGTAGAATCGTCGTGTCGCGACCTCGATTCCCGGTTTCCATGCCCTTCCTCCCCTCTACCGCCACCGCCCCTTTCTGCCCGTCGGAAGTAAAGGGCAGCATCACGATCGACGCCGCCGCGCCGCGCTGGCAGAAGCTCAAGCGTTTCTTCGGCCCCGGCCTGCTGGTCGCGATCGGCTACATGGATCCCGGCAACTGGGCGACCGATATCCAGGCGGGCTCGCAGTTCGGCTATTCGCTGCTGTGGGTCGTCGCGTTCTCGAGCGTCGCGGCGATCTTCCTGCAGATGCTCGCGGCGCGGCTCGGCCTCGTCGCGGGCAAGGATCTCGCGCAGGCCAGCTACGACCGCTACGGCCGGTTCGGCCGCGTCGTGCAGTGGATCACCGCCGAAGTGTCGATCATCGCGTGCGACATCGCGGAAGTGCTCGGCTGCGCGCTCGCGTTCAAGCTGCTGCTCGGCGTGCCGCTCGCGTGGGGCGTCGTGCTCACCGCGCTCGATACGGTGATCGTGCTCGGCCTGCAGGGCAAGGGATTCCGGCAGATCGAGGCGATCGTGCTCGGGCTGATCGCGACGATGGCGTTCTGCTTCGTCGCGCAGGTGGCGATCACGCCACCCGACTGGCACGCGGTGGTCGGCGGGCTCGTGCCGGGCGACCCGGGCCACGACCGCAAGGACGCGATCGTGCTCGCGCTCGGCATCGTCGGCGCGACGATCATGCCGCACAACCTGTACCTGCATTCGTCGGTCGTGCAGACGCGGCATGTGGTCGGCGGCGCGCGCGGCGTGATCCGCGACACGCTGGGGCTCGTACGCATCGATACCTGCGTGTCGCTGTTCGTCGCAATGCTCGTCAACGCGGCGATCCTCGTCGTCGCGGGCGCCGCATTTCATGCGACGGGCCAGCACAACGTGACCGACATCGAACAGGCGTACCGGCTGATCACGCCGATCGCCGGCGGCGCGGCCGCGCTGTTGTTCGGCATCGCGTTGCTCGCATCGGGGCAGAGCTCGACGCTGACCGGCACGATCGCCGGCCAGGTCATCATGGACGGTTTCCTGCATACGAAGATCCCGTGCTATCAGCGTCGGCTGATCACGCGCGGGCTCGCGCTCGTGCCGGCGCTGATCGGCGTGCTGTGGCTCGGCGACGGCTCGGTCGGGCAACTGCTCGTCTGGAGCCAGGTGCTGCTGAGCCTGCAGTTGCCGTTCGCGATGTGGCCGCTGATCCGCTCGGTCAGCGACCGCCACACGATGGGCGAACACGCGATCGGCCGCGGGATGCAGGTGGTCGCCTGGGCGCTGTTCGCCGTGATCACCGGCACGAACCTGCTGTTGATTACCGGTGTCGCGGGCTGATACAGCCTGTCACAGGCTGACACAGGCGTGCGGCGCGCATGCGGTAAACTGCCGCCTTTGGATCGACCCCGAAGTCCATTATGTGGAGTGAAATCAGCAATATCGGCGATGCCGCGCTGACCTTGCCGATCGCGCTGACCTGCGCGGCATGGCTCGTGCTGATCGACTGGCGCCTCGCCGCCCGCTGGGGCGTGCTGCTGGCCGCCGGCATGGGCGTCGTCGGCGCGACGAAGATCCTGTATGCCGGATGCGGGATCGAGCTTCCGCAATTCGATTTCCGCGTGATCAGCGGCCATACGATGCTGTCGACGTCGGTGTGGACGGTCGCGCTGTCGATGCTGTGGCAGGCGTTCCGGCCGGGCAGGGCGCCGGGCATCGCGGCCGGGCTGGCCGTCGGCGCGATCACGGCCGTCGCGCGCGTGTTCGATCATTCGCATACCGTGCCGGAAGTCGTCGCCGGCTGGATGCTCGGCGCGCTGGTTGCGCTGGTGTTCCTGCGCGGCTACGACGGCGCGCGGCAGCGCGCGTTCTCGCCGCGCGTCGCGGCGGCCTGCCTGCTGCTGGTGTCGGGCATCGCGTACGGGCACCGCGCGCCGTTCCAGCAGATGATCGACACGCATTCGCCGCAGTTTTGCGCGTTCATGCGTGCGCCGTCGGGCGACCGGGTCTGACCGGTGCAGATGGCGGGCGCTGTGGCGCCGCCTTCCTGTTGCCGGCGTTCGTCCGGCGTTTTCCCGGGTTTTCCGGCGGGTCGCACGATGCCACGCCGGTTCATCTCCCCGATTGCTTTCCCCGGTTGTGCGGAACGCAACACCCGGCATCCCGAAAATCGACTTGCTCGCCAGCCCGTTCGATGTCTATGACCGGGCATAACGAACATTCACTTCAACGATCGGCTGCATTCGCGTACGCTGGCTGTCGTTCAACCGCGGACAGTCTGCCCGGCCGGGCACGCGTGCGTCGCGTTCGTCTCGATATACTCGCGGAAACCGTGCGGCGCGTCGTCATGTCGGCGCACCGGCCACCGGCGCACGTCGGCCGGCAGCGGCCCTGAAGGCCCGGAAAGCACGCACACCCCGTCGCGGCAGCGTTCCGCGACGACGATTCAAGACAGGAGCAGACACATGACAATCGTTTCTCCGCGCCTCGCCGGCAAGTGCGCATACATCACGGGCGCCGCGGGCGGCCTCGGCCGCGCGATCGCGCGCCGGATGGTCGAGCAGGGCGCGCGCGTGTTCGTGACCGATATCGCCGAAGCGGCGGTGCTCGACGCGTTCGCGCAGGAACTCAACGCGGGCCGCGCGACGCCGGTCGCGTTCGCCGCGACCCAGGACGTGCGCGACGAAGCGCGCTGGCAGACGCTGCTCGCGCAGGCGACCGATGCGATGGGCGGGCTGTCGGTGCTCGTCAACAACGCGGGTGTCGGCTCGATCGGCTCGCCCGCGCAAATCGAGCTGGATGAATGGCGGCGTGTGATGGCGATCAACGTCGAGAGCATCGTGCTCGGCTGCAAGCATGCGCTGTCGTATCTGGCCGAGAGCCATCCCGCATCGATCATCAACATTTCGTCGGTCGCCGCGTTCAAGGTCGAACCGGATTTCACCGCGTACAACGCGTCGAAGGCGGCGGTCGCGTCGCTGACGAAGTCGGTCGCGATCGACTGCGCGCGCCGCGAGATCGACGTGCGCTGCAATTCGATTCACCCGGCGTTCATCCGTACGGGGATCGTCGAGCCGCTGTTCCAGTCGCTCGGCGAACGCGACGCGACGCGCAAGCTCGCGCGCGGCATTCCGCTGCGCCGGCTCGGCGAGCCGGACGACGTCGCGCATGCGGCCGTGTATCTCGCGTCCGACGAGAGCCGCTTCGTGACCGCCGCCGAACTCGTGATCGACGGCGGCATGTGCGCGGTCTGACGCGCATCCCGAACCACAACGATTGGAGGAGAACAGCATGTCGACACCCGTGAACCGTCAGCTGCTGCTGAAGACGCGCCCGGAAGGGCGGGTCGGCCGCGAACATTTTTCGCTCGTCGAGACGCCGGTGCCGGCGCTCGCCGACGGCGACGTGCTCGTACGCGTGCTGTATCTGTCGATGGACCCGACCAACCGCGTGTGGATGAGCGACGTGCCGCAGTACCTGCCGCCCGTCGCGATCGGCGAGGTGATGCGCGCGCTCGGGATCGGCCGCGTGATCGCGTCGCGCCATGCGGGGTTCGCGGAAGGCGATCTCGTGCAGGGGCTCGTCGGCTGGCAGGACTACGCGGTCGTGCCGGCCGAGCAGGCCGCGCAGTTCGTGAAGCTGCCCGCGCAGTCGGGCCTGCCGCTGCCGACGCTGCTCGGCGCATGCGGGATGAGCGGGTTGACCGCGTACTACGGGCTGACCGACATCGCGCCGGTGCAGCCGGGCGAAACGCTCGTCGTGTCGGCGGCGGCCGGCTCGGTCGGCTCGATTGCCGGGCAGATCGGCAAGATCCACGGCGCACGGGTGGTCGGCATCGCGGGCGGCGCGGACAAGTGCCGCTACCTGACCGAGACGCTCGGCTTCGACGCGGCCGTCGACTACAAGGCCGACGATTTCCGCCAGCAACTGAAGGCAGCGACGCCGGACGGCGTGCACGTGAACTTCGAGAATGTCGGCGGCGAGGTGATGCGCGCGGTGCTGTCGCGGATGGTGATCGGCGGGCGGGTCGCGCTGTGCGGCGTGATCTCGAACTACAACAGCGGCCGCGCGGCCGACGACGTCGGCGTGCTGATCTCGAAGCGGCTGACGATGCGCGGCTTCCTGATCCTCGACTACCGCAAGAGCCGCGAAGCCGTGCAGACGCTTTCCGGCTGGCTGCGCGACGGTCGGCTCAAGGCCGAGGAAACCGTGGCCGACGGTCTCGAAAACGCGCCCGACGTGCTGAATCGCCTGTTCGACGGCGACCATCGCGGCAAGCTCGTGCTGCGCGTCGATCCGGAAGCGTGACGGGCGTGTCTCGCCTGTCGGATCGGGGCGCGGGCGCATATCGATCGCGCTGAGTTCGATTAATCCGGCTGCAGTTTAGGACTTGTCCCATATATTGTCCGGGCCGCTCTCTCTACAGTGATTGCCAGTACACAGGCGGCGTGACCGACGCGTCACGCCGCCTGTTTTTTCTGGTGACGCGGCAGAGGAGAGGGAACATGCGCGACAACGCGAAGCGGTTGGCATCGGCGACGGTAGTGAGTGCGGGAGTCGTGCGGAAGAGGATGTTCGGGCTCGGTGTCGCGCTCGCGATGTCGACTGCGACGTCGATCGCAATGTCGAACACGAACATGGCCGGACAGCCCGCGGCGGACGGTGTCGTGCGATTCACCGGCGCGCTCGTCGATCTCTATGACGTGACGCTCGATGCCCCGGCGGGTGTGCAGGTCGACGCGCGGAACGCGGATCACGGCGGGGCAGCGGCCACGCTCCGGTTCGATGCGCATGGGCGGCGCCTACCCGGTGCGCTGGTGATGCTGGTCGGGCCGGACGGCGCGCCGCTCGCGGCGGATGGCGGCGCGGCGGTGCGCGCCACGTGGCACGACGCGCGCGACGATCGCAGCGTGCCGCTGGCGCCGGGCCGTGTTCATCGCGTCGGCCCGTATGGCGGCGTGATGACGGTTGCGGCGGATGAAGCAACGGGCGCCGTGGCGCCCGTCGTGATCCATATCCGTCATCCTTGACCGGCGATGTCCGCCCGCGTGCGGATCGCCGGCCGCCGGACGCGCGTCATTCGCCCTGTTCGGCGCGCGCGTAGATGTCCCAGCTCGCCATGAACAGCGCGGCGACGAGCGGCCCGATCACGAAGCCGTTGATGCCGAACAGCGCCATCCCGCCGAGCGTCGAGATCAGCACGACCCAGTCGGGCATCTTCGTGTCCTTGCCGACGAGGATCGGGCGCAGCAGGTTGTCGACGAGGCCGATCACGCCGACGCAGAACGCGACGAGGATCACGCACTTCCATACCGCGCCGATCATCAGGAAGTAGAGCGCGGCGGGCACCCACACGAGGCTCGCGCCGATCGCGGGCAACAGCGACAGGAACGCCATCAGCGCGCCCCACAGCACGACGCCCTCGATCCCGAGGATCCAGAAGATCAGGCCGCCGAGCGCGCCCTGGACGAGCGCGACCGCGATGTTGCCCTTCACGGTCGCGCGCACGACCGTCGTGAATTTCGCGAGCAGCAGGTTCTTGTGCTCTTCGTCGAGCGGCAGCGCGCGGCGCACGCGGCGGCCGATCTCGCCGCCGTCGCGCAGCAGGAAGAACACCATGTACAGCATCACGCCGAAGCTCACGACGAACTGGAACGTGTTCTGGCCGATGCTGAGCGCCTGGGTGGCCGCGAACTGGCTGATCTGCGCGGCGCCGTCGGTCAGCTTCTTCTGGATGCCCGGGATGTTGGTCAGCCCGTATTTCTGCAGCAGGTTCTGGATCGACGTCGGCAGCGCGTGAATGATGTCGTGGAAATACTGCGAATAGTTCGGCTGGGCATCCTTGAGCTCCTGGTACACGTACGCGATTTCCTGCACGAGCGTGGCCGTGACGAACACAAGCGGCAGGATCACGATCAGGATGATCAGCGACATCGTGACGAGCGCGGCCAGATTGCGCCGCTTGCCGAAGCGTGCGGCCAGCCAGCGCTGCACGGGCTGGAACAGGATCGCGAGAATGGTGCCCCAGAAAACGGCGCCGGAGAACGGCGCGAGGATCCAGCAGAGTCCGACGGTGACCGCGAACAGCAGGAAGTAGAAGAATTTTTGGTGATCGTGTCCGCTATCCATGGGTGCATTCGCGCAGATTGATGCGTGGTTTGATTGAATCTCGTTGCCCCGCGCGCGATCGGTTCGCGAACGTCGGGTTCGCGGCGCGACGCGCCGCCGGGCGGCCCATGCGGAGTATGCCCGCAAAGGTGCCGCCATCATAGCCGCTGCGTGATGCACATGCGAAAACGCCGCGGCCGGGGCCGCGGCGCTGCCGGGAAGCGAACGCGGCGGGAGGCCGCGTGCCGCATCGTCAGATGTTGAGCTTGGTGACCTTCGTGCCGTTCACCGACAGGTCGCCCATCAGGCCTGCATTGGTCAGGACCAGCACTTCCACCGGTGCGGTAGCCGTGTTGGAGTCGACCGCGCCGTTCGCGCCGACCTTCACGACCGCGACCGACGCGTCTGCGCCGGCCGACCAGCCGTCCGACTTGCGGAACGAGTCGAGCGCATCCTGCGTCATGAACAGGAACACGACCGCCTTCGACTGCGCGCCGGCCTGCAGGCCGACCGACAGCGACGACGTGTTGTAGTAGCCGACGGTGCTGCCGCCGACGCGCAGCGCGCCGTTGCCGGACTGGGCGCCGACGATGAAGCCGGCCTGCAGCACGTTCGGGAACACGAGGACGCCGCGCGCTTTCGAGACCAGGTCGCGCGAGCCGGGCACCGTCGAATACAGGCGCGACAGCGTCGCGTTCACGCTGGCGTCGATCGACTCGCGCTTCGACGCGCTGGCCGCGGGGCTATCGGGTTTGCCGGACGTGGTCGTGCAGCCGGCAAGGGCGAGGCTGCCGAGCATCACGGCAGCGGCGGCTTTCATGGCGAGGGATTTCTGCATGGCGTTTCTCCTTCGTTGTCTGATGGATGACGGGCGAGGCGGGCGGCGGTGCACGCCGCCCCGTTCAACGGCGGGAAAGGAGCAGGCCCGCAACGAACGCAAGGCCCGCGACGACGCCGGCGGTTTGCCACGGGTTGTCGTGCACGGCCTGCGACACGCGTTCGGCCGATTCGCGCAGCCGGGCGGCCGCGCTGCCCGATGCGTAGTCGAGCGCGCCGCGCGCTTCGTCGAGCCGGGATTGCACGCGCTTGCGCAGCGCGGCGATATCGCCATCGCCATCGTTTTTCAGCAGATCTTCCAGTTCGTCGACCAGCCCGCGCAGATCGTCGGTCACGTCGGCATGCAGATCGCGGGCGGCCGCGCGCGTCGTGCGGCCCACGCGCCGGCCGGTGCGACGGATATCGGACAGCCCGCGGTCCAGCTTGTGTTCGATCGAGTCGGTAAGCGCCATGGTGTTTATCCTCCTTTGATTCCAGGCAATTTGAAGATAAGACGAATCGCTGCAACTAATGTGATTCACTTGATCCGATTGAGTTTCGAGACAAATTTTCAATTCGTCAGCCGGATCGCCGGGAAACCCCGTCGCGCGGGGCGGCGCAGCGGTTGAAAAAATTTCGCGCGTCGGGGCGATACAGCGTGTCGAGCAGCG
Organism: Burkholderia sp. AU28863; assembly: GCF_002223195.1. Classification (NCBI taxonomy): domain Bacteria; kingdom Pseudomonadati; phylum Pseudomonadota; class Betaproteobacteria; order Burkholderiales; family Burkholderiaceae; genus Burkholderia; species Burkholderia sp. AU28863. Next base: position 464,889 of record NZ_NKFE01000005.1, read on the forward strand.
GGTCGCAGTGAAGGTCCGGTAAATATGGCGCCCCCACGGGCATCAGGTAAATAGTGCCGTTGCAGGTTGAGCGTTGATGCAAATGCACTACTCGACGCTCGATCGAGGCGCACGATTCGTGCCTAATGCCGGCTGTGGGCCGGTGTCGTTCAGCGCGACGTCGATGACGACGGGATCGTGGTCCGACGAGCGGTAGGCGTCCGGCGCGTAATAAGCCGACCGTCGCGTGCGCGTTTTGTAATCGGGCACGGGTTGCAGCGCGAGCGGTTCGTCCGCATTGATGTGCCAGAACCGCACGGCTTTCACGCGCGCGGCGAGCGGCGGCGTGGCGAGCGCATGGTCGAGATTGCCGGCTTCGCCGCGAAATACGTAGCTGTACGCAGCATCGCCGACGAAGCGCGCAACCAGATTCGCGTAGCCGCGCGCTTCGAGCGTGCGGACCGGGTCTTCCTTCGCATAACTGTTGAGATCGCCGATCAGCAGCACGCCGGCGGCCGCGACGCCCGTCGGCGACGTGGCGAGCCAGTCGGCGACGCGCGCGGCCGCCCGCGTGCGCGCCGCATTCCAGCAGCCCTGGCCGTCCGACTGGTCGAGATCGGCGCCGCTCGCATGCGGGCAGTTCTTCGACTTCAGGTGATTGACCGCGACCGTGAGCGCACGCGTGCCGCCGATGCGCCGGAACGTCTGCGCGAGCGGCGGGCGATGCCGGCCGCCGAGCGAGACGGTGGCGGCGCGCCCGACCGGCTCGACCGTGCGGCTGTCGTACAGCAGCGCGACCGCAATCGCGTCGCGGCCCAGCCGCGCGGTGCCGGGATCGACCGCGCGCCAGCCGTCGCCGAGTTGCGCGGCGAGCCGACGGATGGCGCTCGCGTCGCCGTGGCCGTTGTTCGCGATTTCCATCAGCCCGATCACGTCGGCGCGCAGCGCGCGCAACGCCGCGACGATCTTCGCTTCCTGCCGCGCGAACGCGGCGGCCGTTTTCGCGCCGCGGTTGGCCGGCGCGTCGAATCCGCCACCCTGGCCGTCGCCGTTGAAATAGTTGAAGACGTTGAACGACACGATGCGTACGTCGGCATCGGGATGCCGGGCCGGCGCCGCGGTACGCGGGTTCGCGGCGGCATCGAATACGGGCGCCGTGCCGGCCACCGGTTGCAGCCGCCATGTGCCGTAGCGCAACTCGAGCACGCCTTCGACGCCGCGTACCGTGTAGCCCGCGCGCAGCGTGTTGGCGGCGCTCAGCGCGGGCGGCGGATAGCGGGCAGTCGCCGGGTCGCGGCGGTTCGAACCGTCGTCGAGCACGATGCGATTCAATGCGTTGGCCGTTGCCTGGGCGGCAGCGTCGGCCGGCGGCGCGACCTGGGTCGGCACGCGCAGCCGGCCGTTGCTCAGCACGATGCTGCCGTAGCGGCCGAGTTCGTGGGTATCGCTGACCGTCAGCGTTTGCGGCAGGCGTACGCGCATGGCTTCGTGCGCGGCGAGGACGGCGGGCGACGCGACCGGCAGCGTGAGCGCGGCCGGCGTGACCGTCTGCCCGCGTGCGCAGACGGCCACGCGGCCCGACAGCGTGAGCTGCGTCCGGCCGTATTTCTCGTCGACCTTGCCGGTCAGACGCACGAGATCGCCGGGTTCGGCGCGCGCGTCCGGTGCGTAGACGAACAGGCCTTCCGAAACGCCCGGCCGGCGTTGCCGCTGTGCGTCGGCCTGCTGGACGAAGAAGCCGCCCAGGCCGTCGGCGCCGCCGAACGCCGCGGTGACGACCGCCTCGATCGACGTCGTTTGCCCGGCGAGCGGCGACCGACCGCCGGCGCGGCGGATCTCGGCAATCGCCGTGGCTGCGCCGCCGCAGCCGCTGCTGACCGGCAGCGCGGCGGTGGTCCGCCGGGCGCAGAAGGCCACGGACAGCACGACGGACACCACGACGAACAGCGCGACGGCAAGCAGGGGGAGCGGGCGTGACATGGGGCGATCCACAGGATGAGAATCCGACAGTTCGGGACCGCATCTTGAAGGCAAAATGTCAGGCTGCGGGCGAAATGGCCGTTCGGCCATTGCCGGTTGGCCAACGATGCGGCAAGCCGCCCCGCGGCTGTTACGCTTTCGCACCGGGCGTCGTGTGCCGCTCGTCCGCTGCATGTCGCCGCACCCCGTTCCCACAGGAGAAATCCATGTCTTACATGCTGTTGATTGTCGAACCGGTCGAACAGCGCGCCGAGCGCACGCTCGACGAAGGCCAGGCGCTTTATGCGCGGATGGTCGAATTCGCCGAGTCGTTGAAGGCGCGCGGCGTGCTGCGCGGCGTCGAGTCGCTGGAGCGGTCCGAGCGCGGCACGCGCGTGCAGGTGCGCGACGGCGAGACCCGGCTGCTCGACGGCCCGTTCGCGGAGGCGAAGGAGATGGTCGGCGGCTTCTTCCTCGTCGACGTCGACACGCGCGAGGAAGCGATCGAGATCGCGCGCCAGTGCCCGGCCGCGCAATGGTGCACGGTCGAGGTACGCGCGGTCGGCCCGTGTTTCCTGTGAGTGCCGCGACTCGGTATTTACCCTGATTTGTCGTGGCGCGTGTCGATCCGGCCGTCTTCCGCCCGTCGTCCGGGTAAGGCGCCGCGGAACGGGCGCCGCTTTCCACCGACGACAAGGAGTGAACGATGCGATTCATGATCATGATCCGGGCGAACGCCGTCAGCGAATCCGACGCGTTGCCGGACAACCGGCTGGTCGAGGCGATGACGGTCTATCACGAGGAACTGGCGAAGGCCGGCGTGCTGCTCGACGCCAACGGCCTGAGGCCGAGCGCCCACGGCTGGCGCGTGCGCTACACGGGCGGCAAGGGCACGGTGGTCGACGGCCCGTTCGCCGAAACGAAGGAACTGATCGCCGGCTACACGCTGATCCAGGTGCGCTCGCGCGACGAGGCGCTCGAATGGACCCGCCGGTTCCCCGCGCCGTTCGGCGCCGAACTCGATTGCGAGATCGAGGTGCGGCCGCTGTTCGAGCTCGACGACCTCACGCCGAGCGATGCGGTCGAGCGGTTCCGCGATCTCCACGTCGGCCGCAGCCACGCCTGAATCCAACCTCACCGGGAGCACCCGTCATGCACAAGATGGTTTTCATCAACCTGCCGGTAGCCGACCTGCCGCGCGCGAAGACGTTCTACCAGGCGCTCGGCTTCGAGGTCGTGCCGGCCTATACCAACGAGCAGGCCGCCTGCATCAAGATCAGCGACACGATCTTCGCGATGCTGCTCGTGCGGCCGTTTTTCCAGACCTTCACCGACAAGACGATCATCGATCCGGCGACGCACATCCAGGTGCTGTCGTGCCTGTCGTGCGACAGCCGCGCCGAAGTCGACACGCTCGTCGCGAAGGCGCTGGCCGCCGGCGGGGCTGCGCCGCAGGCGCCGCGCGAGTACCCGAACATGTACGGCCACGGGTTCACCGATCCGGACGGCCACACGTGGGAACTGATGGCCATGCCGCTGGAGGCGTCCGCCCAGGGGCAGGCGTCGTGACGCATGAGGCGACGCATCGTGCGATCGAAGCGGTCTGGCGAATCGAGGCGCCGAAGATCATCGCGCGCGCCGCGCGCGTGGTGCGCGACGTCGGCGTGGCCGAGGAGCTGGCGCAGGACACGCTCGTCGCGGCGCTCGAGCACTGGCCCGTCGACGGCGTGCCCGACAACCCGGCCGCGTGGCTGATGACGGCCGTGAAGCGTCGTGCGCTCGACCGGGTCCGGCAGGAGTCGCTGCATGCGGCGAAGCGCGACCAGCTCGGCCACGAGATGGACGCGCTCGAAGCGCATGTCGTCCCCGACATCGCGGACGCGCTCGCCGACGCGCGCGACGACGACATCGGCGACGACCTGCTGCGGCTGATCTTCACGTCATGCCACCCGGTGCTGTCGACCGACGCACGCGTCGCGCTGACGCTGCGGCTGCTCGGCGGGCTGACGACGGGCGAGATCGCGCGCGCGTTCCTGACGCCCGAGCCGACGATCGCGCAGCGGATCGTGCGCGCGAAGCGCACGCTCTCGGCCGCGCACGTGCCGTTCGAAGTGCCGGCTGCCGATGCGCGGCCCGCGCGGCTCGCGTCGGTGCTCGAAGTGATCTACCTCGTGTTCAACGAAGGCCATGCGGCGACGGCGGGCGACGACTGGATGCGTCCGGCGCTATGCGACGAGGCGTTGCGGCTCGGCCGCGTGCTGGCCGGGCTCGCGCCGGATGAAAGCGAGGTGCTCGGGCTCGTCGCGCTGATGGAGCTACAGGCGTCGCGCATGCATGCGCGCGTCGATGCGCAGGGCCGGCCCGTGCTGCTGCTCGACCAGGACCGCAGCCGCTGGGATCCGCTGCTGATCCGGCGCGGCCTCGCGGCACTGGAACGGGCGACGAAGCTCGGTGGCGTGCGCGGGCCGTATGCGCTGCAGGCCGCGCTCGCCGCGTGCCATGCGCGTGCGCGGCGGGCGGCGGACACGGACTGGGCGCAGATCGTCGCGCTGTATGACGCGCTCGCCGAAGTCGCGCCGTCGCCGGTCGTCGAACTGAATCGCGCGGTGGCCGTGGGAATGGCGTTCGGGCCGGCTGCGGCGCTCGAACTCGTCGACGGGCTGCGCGACGATCCGGCGCTCGCGCGCTATCACTGGCTGCCGAGCGTGCGCGGCGATCTGCTCGCGAAGCTGGGCCGCACCGACGAAGCGAAGCTCGAGTTCCGGCGCGCGGCGGAACTGACCCGCAACGCGCGCGAAAGGGAATTGCTGCTCAAGCGTGCGACGGATGCGTGAAGTGGATCGCGCGCCGTCGCGGCGCGTCGGCGGGAAATGCTCGCGAGCCCGGCCGGAAGCGGTGCGGTGACGACACGCCGAATGCGGCATGACCGGCCGGTGCGCACGAGTCGGCGCCTCTCGGCGGGATCCGCGATATGTCGGCAGATTTAAGCGATGTCCTAATTAGACGCTAAAAAATAATAATACGTGTACGAATTATATTTCAAGATGATAATTTTAATTGAAACTTAAATGCAAGGCTTCGCATAATCCGCGCTTGATTGACATGTCGCGCGATGGGCGGGGTCCGAGTGTTAAGGATAGTTAACAAAAAGAAGTATGGGCGAATGGAGCCCACGGAGTCGCGACGCGCCCGCATGCGCCAGTCTTGCGCATCATGCGAGACCGGGCGCGGCCCGATACGATTCGGTCGCATCGGTCATTTCCCGGATCTGGTCATGCGGCCGCGACGCATTGCGAGCCGCGCGCTGTGCGCCGCGAACCTGGTGGCATTCGCTGTTGCCGCGGCTGCCCAGACCCCCGAGTCCGGCGCGCAGCCGCTCAATGCGCAGCGCCATCAGGCCCAACAGCTCGACGAGATCCGGCAGCAGATGCTCGACCGGCCGGACGTGCTGTCCGCGAAGCCGCCGCGTGAATCCGACGCGCTGCCATTGCCCGAAGAAACGCCGTGTTTCGACATTCACACGATCGAATGGCGCGGCGCCGACGCATTCCCGTGGCTGCGCGACGCCGTCCCGTTCGAGCACGCCTGCATCGGTGAAAAAGGCTTGGGTCTGCTGCGCGAACGGATCGGCCGCCGTCTCGTCGCACGCGGATACGTCACGTCGCTCGTCAGCATTCCGTCGCAGGATCTGTCGACGGGACGCTTGATCATCGAGGTGCTTCCCGGCCGCATCGGCGCGATAAGCGACGAGCGCGGCCGGATCGGCTGGGTGCGCATCGCGTTTGCGCGCGGCGCGCACGCGTTGCTGAACGTGCGCGATCTCGATCAGGCGCTCGAGAACATACGTCGTCTGCCCGGTCAGGCAGCCACCGCGTTCGATCTGGTTCCCGGCGCGTCGCTTGGCGATACCGACATCGTCGTCCGGCCTCCGGACGATACGCGCCGCTTTCGCTTCATCGCGACGGCCGACAACGGCGGGCTCGATGCGACCGGTCGCAACCAGCTCGGCGCGATCGTCGCGATCGATTCGCCGCTGCGGCTCTACGATCAGTTGATCCTCACCTACAACACGGACGCATCGCTGGGCAACAAGGCGATCGGCTCGCAGGCGAAAAGCGCCGCATGGAACGTGCCGATCGGCTATGCGTCGTTCTCGCTCGGCATCAGCGAGTGGACGAGCCGGCAGGCGCTGTTGAACGATGTGCCCGGCCTTGTCGTGCCGCCGTTCGGCCAGCGGACCCGCCGCTACGAGGCCGGCATCGGCTACGTGCCGTATCGCTCCGGTCACGGCAAGACCACGCTCGGTTTCCGGCTTGCTCGACGCGAGGACCGTTCGTGGTTGGGGCCGATCGGTATCGACGTGATGCGCCATGACATCGTCAGCTATGAGGTGAGCGCGGCGCATCGCGAGAAGCTCGCGCGCGCGACCATCGACGCGAGCATCAGCATGCGCGCAAGTCTCGCCGGGTTGAGTCCTTTCCCCGGCCATATCAACGGTCGGGACTCGTGGGACGGCCGCTATCGCGTGTTTACCGCGGCGTTCGGCGCCGATGCTCCGTTCCGGATCGGCGCGCGGCCGTTCGGTTATCGCGGGTTCGTCCAGTTCCAGTACACGCCCGGCGTGCTGCCGTCCACGGAGTACCTGCAGATCGGCGGCCGCTACACGGTGCGTGGGTTCGACGGCAACCAGACGCTCGCTGGAGCCTCAGGCTGGTTATGGCGCAACGAGCTGGCGACGCCGTTGTTCGGCATGCACGAGGTCTATGCCGCGCTCGATGCCGGCCAGATCGTCGGCGAAGGCGCGGACGAGGGCGCGGGCCGGGGAGGCCGCATGCTGATCGGCGCCGCGCTCGGCGTGCGCGGCGGCTACCGGATGCTCGGCTATGACGTCGCGCTCGGCATGCCGCTTCACAAGCCGGGCGCGCTGCGAACCGCGCAACCCATGTTCCTCATGTCGCTTACGAGCCGTTTCTGATCGGTGCGGGCGCACCCGCGTTCGCCATATGCCACGGAGGGAACCGCCATGTAAGCACGTTTGCCCGTTCATCGGCCGATCGACGGACCGGCCCGATCCGGCGTGGCCTGAGCCATGCCTGTCATTCATCTTCAGAAAAACGAGAAGACCATGAAACATCAACTCGACCATCATCGCCGGCGTGCGGCCGTGCCATCCGTGCGCACCGCGCTTGCCGCGGCGCTCACGCTTGCAATGCCGATCCTCGCGACACAGCCCGCGTTCGCGCAGCCCGGGCTCGTCGTGGATCCGAGCGGGGCCAATCGCCCCGGCCTCGGCACCGCACCGAACGGCACGCCGATCGTCGACATCAACGCACCGGACGCCGCCGGCATTTCGACCAACCGCTTCACCGAATACAACGTCGGTTCGACGGGCCTGGTGCTGAACAACAGCGTGGGCCGCACGCACACGCAACTGGCCGGCGACATCGACGGCAACGCGCGGCTCGGCGGCCGGTCGGCGCAGGTGATCCTGAACCAGGTGACGGGCGGCAACGCGTCGGTGCTCGCAGGCACGACGGAAGTCGCGGGGCAGAAGGCGCGCGTGATCGTCGCGAACCCGAACGGGATCAGCGTGAACGGCGCGAGCTTCATCAACGCGAGCCGCGTGTCGCTCGTCGCGGGCACGACGGAATTCGACGAGATCGGCAACGTCAAGCAATTCCGGACCGAGAACGGCCGCATCACGATCGACGGCGACGGGCTCGATGCGCGCAATATGGATCAGCTCGATCTCGTGGCGCGCACCCTGAAGGTGAACGCCGCGCTGCACGCGAAGAAGCTGGTCGCGGTCGCCCAGCAAGGGACGGCCGCCATCGAGAATCCGCAGGCGATGTCGTTCGATGCTGCGACGAGTGGAGAATTGCCGCGTGTCGCGATCGACGTGTCGAAACTCGGCAGCGTGCATGGCGAGGATTCGATCGTCATGCGTGGCACGTCGGCGGGCGTCGGCATCAATATCTCGGGCAAGCTCGAGGCGGTGACGGGCTCGATCTCGCTGCTGTCGGATGGCAAGGTCCGGATCTCGAATGGCGGGTCGCTGCGCGCGAAGCGTCTGTCGGTGCCGTCCGGCCTGCAGATCGGCGGGAACTGGACGGACGACGACGAGGCGACGAAGCCGCCGGTCAAGCCGGAGCCGCCGGTCGCCGAAACGAAGCCGCCAGTCGATCCGGAGCCGCCGGTCGCCGAAACGAAGCCGCCAGTCGATCCGGAGCCGCCGGTCGCGGAAACGAAGCCGCCAGTCGATCCGGAGCCGCCGGTCGCGGAAACGAAGCCGCCAGTCGATCCGGAGCCGCCGGTCGCGGAAACGAAGCCGCCAGTCGATCCGGAGCCGCCGGTCGCGGAAACGAAGCCGCCGGTCGACCCTGAGCCGCCTGTCGCGGAAACGAAGCCGCCGGTCGACCCGGAGCCGCCGGTCGCGGAAACGAAGCCGCCGGTCGACCCGGAACCGCCAGTCGTTGAAACGAACCCGAAACTCGTCGTCGACCCGAACGCAGCCGATCGCCCCGTGCTTGGCGCCGCGCCGAACGGCACGCCGATCGTCGACATCAATGCACCGGACGCCGCCGGCATTTCGTCGAACCGGTTCCTCGAATACAACGTCGGTCCGAACGGCCTTGTGTTGAACAACAGCACGAAGCGCACGCACACGCGACTGGCCGGCGATATCGACGGTAACGCGCGGCTCGGCGGCCGGTCGGCGCAGGTGATCCTGAACCAGGTGACGGGCGGCAACGCGTCGGTGCTCGCAGGCACGACGGAAGTCGCGGGGCAAAAGGCGCGCGTGATCGTCGCGAACCCGAACGGGATCAGCGTGAACGGCGCGAGCTTCATCAACGCGAGCCGCGTATCGCTTGTCGCGGGTACGACGGAATTCGACAGGTACGGTCGCGTCAAGCAATTTCGGACCGAGGACGGCCGCCTCACGATCGAAGGCGACGGGCTCGACGCGAGCAGCGCGAATCAGCTCGATCTCGTGGCGCGCGGCGTGAAGGTCGATGCGGCGGTACGCGCGAAGCAGCTGTTCGCGATCGCCCATCAAGGGACGGCGGCGCTCGAGCAGACGGTGCCGCGGACGTTTTCCGGGCCGGCGAGCGGCAACGCGCCGGACGTGGCGCTCGACGTGTCCGCGTCGGGCAGCCTGCAGGCGGACACGATGGCGCTGGTCGGCGCGTCGGCGAAAACCGGCGTCAGGATCGCCGGTACGGTGGACGCATCGGCCGGTGGCGTCTCGATCTCGTCTACCGGCAAGACGCGGATCGAGTCGACCGGACACCTGCAAGCGGGCGCGTTGCGGCTGATGAACGGGCTCGACAACAGCGGTACGGTTCGCGGCGGCACTGTCAGCGTCGCTGGGGATCTCGACAACGACGGTTCCGTACAGGGACGCAGCGTCTCGATCAGCGGCAACGCAACCAATGCCGGCACGCTGCACAGCGACGGCGCGCTCGACATCGCTGGCCGTCTGGCCAACAACGGCGCCGACAGCGCCGTCGACGGGCGCGACGTTCGGGTCATGGGCAACGTCGTCAACGAAGGGACGCTGGGGAGCGCCGAGTCCCTGAAGCTCATGGGATCGCTGACCAACAGCGGTACGGTCGGCGGTCGCAACATTCAGGTGATGAGCAACCTGGTCAACACCGGCTCGCTGCACGCGGAGAAATCGCTGTCCGCGATGGGCAACGTGACCAACCGCGGTACGATCGACGCCGGCAACGTGCGGATCATGGGCAATACGACCAATGACGGCACGCTGCACGGCGACGATTCCGTCCTCGTGATGGGCAGCCTGTACAACGGGTTGTCCGGCATCACCAGCAGCTACGGCGGCGTGACCGGCTTCGGGCGCATGTCGGGGCCTGGGCGTGTCGTCAGCTACATGGCGCGTCCGTTGCCGGCCGACAAGGTCCGATAAACCTCGATCGCACGGCTCGTACCGAGTCGGGCAAGCCGGGCGTCGCGTCGTTGGCGATGCCCGGTCCTTCACTCGCATCGCCACGGCGCGCTTCGTCATGGCCCGGATATCGGCCGCGGTCCGTGATGGAAGTCGTGTCGCCCGCACGCTTGCACGAACGATCGCCCGGCAGCGGGCGGCCGCTATCGGCCGGATTGAAAAAGCCTATTGGGGGATGCGAACGCCAGCGCCTAGATTAAAAGGCACGAAGCGTGCGCGTCCGGCGTGTGCTTCGTTCCCCACATACCTGATCGGCCCGGCGTCGCACGCGGCCGCGCCGACTCGAACGGAGGCGCACATGGCTCAACTCAAGGGCAGCAAGACCGAAGAGAACCTGAAGGCCGCATTCGCGGGCGAATCGCAGGCGAATCGGCGCTATCTGTATTTCGCTTCGAAGGCCGATGTCGAGGGGCAGAACGACGTCGCCGCGCTGTTCCGCTCGACCGCCGAAGGCGAAACCGGCCATGCGCACGGCCATCTCGAATACCTGGAAGCCGTCGGCGATCCGGCGACGGGCTTGCCGTTCGGTTCGTCGCGGCTGAATCTCGAATCGGCGATCGCCGGCGAAACGCACGAATACACCGACATGTATCCGGGCATGGCGAAGACCGCGCGCGACGAAGGTTTCGACGAAATCGCGAACTGGTTCGAGACGCTCGCGAAGGCCGAGCGCAGCCACGCGAACCGCTACACGAAGGCGCTGGACAGTCTCGTCGACTGACGGGCCGCCGCAGGCCGCACGGCATCGCCGCGCGACCGGCACGCGGCAGCTGTTCGTTCATCGCCGCCTGCGTCGCGCGGGCGGTGCGCTTGCGCACATGCGCGCCATGCGGGAGCGCCTCATGCCCCACAAGGAAGGCAGTCTCGAAGCTCCGACCCGGCATCCGCTCGACTGGCAGTCCGAAGCGTTCTACGACCAGGCCGAGATCGACGCGGAAATGACCCGCGTATTCGACATCTGCGCCGGCTGCCGACGCTGCGTGTCGCTGTGCGGCGCGTTTCCGGCGCTGTTCGACCTGGTCGACGACACGCCGACGGGCGACATCGACGAAGTGCCGAAGGAAGCGTTCGGCAAGGTCGTCGACCAGTGCTATCTGTGCGACCTCTGCTACATGACGAAATGCCCGTACGTGCCGCCGCATGCATGGAACGTCGACTTCCCGCACCTGATGCTGCGCGGCAAGGCCGCGCGCTACAAGCGCGGCGAAGCGACGCTGCGCGACAAGGTGCTGTCGAATACCGATGCGCTCGGCCATTTCGCCGGCATTCCGGTCGTCACGCAGGCGGTCAACGCGGTGAACCGCACGCCGCCCGCGCGCCACGCGCTCGAAGCGGCGCTCGGCGTCGATCGCAACGCGTGGCTGCCGGAGTTCGCGCCGCGCACGTTCCGGCGCGCAGCCGAGCGCTCGGCGAACCCGCCCGTGCGCGACGGCGAACGCACGCCCGGCAAGGTCGCGATCTACGCGACGTGCTACGTGAATTTCAACGAGCCGGGGATCGGCCACGACCTGCTCGCGATCCTCGCGCACAACGACATCCCGTACGAACTCGTCACGCGCGAAGCGTGCTGCGGGATGCCGCTGCTGGAGCAAGGCAATCTCGACGGCGTCGCCGCGAAGCAGGCGGTGAACATCCCGGTGCTCGAACGTTACGCACGCGAAGGCTATGCGCTGATCGGCGCGATCCCGAGTTGCGTGCTGATGTACAAGAGCGAGTTGCCGCTGATGTTCCCCGCCGACGCAGCCGTGCGCGCGGTGGCCGACGCGTTCTGGGATCCGTTCGAATACGTGATCGCGCGGCATCGCGACGGCCTGCTGAAGACCGATTTCAAGACCGGTCTCGGCAGCGTGTCGTATCACGTGCCGTGCCATGCACGCGTGCAGAACATCGGCCGCAAGACGGCCGATGCGCTGTCGCTCGTGCCCGATACGCGCGTGACCGTCGTCGAGCGTTGTTCGGGCCACGCGGGCACGTTCGGCGTGAAGAAGGAATTTCATGCGGACGCGATGCGGATCGGCGCGCCGGTGTTCAAGGCGATGGCCGAGCCGCGGCCGGACGTCGTGTCGTCCGACTGCGCGCTCGCCGGCCATCACATCGTGCAGGGCATCGACGAGAACGGGCTGCCGCCGGCGCCGCTCGCGCATCCGCTGACGCTGCTGCGGCGCGCGTACGGCATCTGAGCCGCGGTCGCGCATCCACGAGGACATCCTTGACGTTCTCCTCTCCCTAAAGGGAGAGGATTCCCACACCTGGCGATGCACGTCCGCATCGGAGAATGTTCAACGCAGCATTGGTATCTCGATCATGCTCGACACCACAGTCACTGCAGGTCCACTCTCTTATTCTCAGTCCCGCGATACCTTTCGGCCGCGTCGTGCTGTCTTTCGACCCGCACGCCGAACAGGACTGGGTCGAACCGCTTTCGTCGACTCACGGCTCTGCTTGTTGAGCAGTCCGTTGAGCGACTTCACGCGGTAGCGGTAGACAAGAATCATGCAGGTGATCCTACCCCGTGGAAGAAGCTGCCTGTCAACAGCACCCCTTTCCTCCCCGTCCTGAAGGACGGGGTTTCTCGGAGCAACTGATGACGCTGACCCGCGACTCCCTGCTGACGCTCGAAGCGTACGCGAAGATCCGCAAGGCCGAACACGCGCGGCTCGTCGCGTACAAGCGCCGCCGCGCGGTGGCGCTCGGCAACCACCTGCGGTTCCTGTTCGAGGACGAGACGACGATCCGCTACCAGATCCACGAGATGCTGCACATCGAGAAGATCTTCGACGAAGCCGGCATCGAAGGGGAACTCGACGCGTATCTGCCGCTGGTGCCCGACGGCACCAACCTGAAGGCGACGATGCAGATCGAGTACGAGCACGAGATCGAACGGCGCGCGGCGCTCGCGCGGCTGATCGGTGTCGAGGATCGCGTGTACCTGCGGGTTGACGGGCACGCGAGCGTCTACGCGATCGCCGACGAGGATCTCGAGCGCGACAACGCGGAGAAGACGTCGGCCGTGCACTTCGTCCGCTTCGAGTTCGACGCGCCGATGCGCGCGGCGCTCAAGGGCGGGGCGGCGCTGTCGATCGGCTGCGATCACCCGGCCTACACGATGCCGGCGCAGCGCATCGACGCGGACGTGACCGCGTCGCTGGTCGGCGATCTGCGCTAGCGCCGCCGTCGTCGCGGAGCCGCGTACGCCGGCTTCGGGCTTTCCGTTCCGACCCGGAACAGCAGCGCCCGACGGCCTGCGGCGCGGTCGCTTGCCGGTCTCCGCGAAAATGTAACAAGCGTGACGGATTTGCATGCGGGGACAGAGTGGGCGCGCTACGTCAGCGTATTTTCATTCCTCGCAGCGAAACAATAAAAAGATTGTGCATCGAGATAATTTGATTTAGCTCAAATTGAATGATTTACCGATTTGCGAATGGCTCGTTACGAAATTTTCCATGATTTACCGATTTCCGGAAGCCATTCCGGAAGAGCTTGCCGGCAAGGGTCGGACCAGCCTGTAACCACCGGTGCAGCGCATTCCTCAGACGCTGCGGAGCCCCGTCAGCCGGGCCTTTGCAGCCATCGGCATAAAGATCCCGCAAAAAAATTCAAGCGTAAATGGATTGCTCGCCGATGGCAGGTTGTTTCAGTGCGTAACATTAAGTCATTGTCATATTGAGATAAACCCTAAGGATGGTATGCTTCGTGCACAAAAATTCCCACATTGGAGTGAGACCGCGATTTGTGCGCCATTGCCGGGAATCGCGGCACCGTGAAAGTGCGGTGTCGCCCGGTATGCACAACGCCGGATAACCATAATGTGCAACCTGGCCGCCCCGCGACGCGATGTGTCGTGACGGCGCCGCCAATCGCAGCCCCGGCCTGGCTGCGTGGAGAGATCGACTATGTTCTTCGATGAGCTTAACGATGAAGAGTGGTTTCGCCTTTCAGCGCTGATCGCCGATGAACCCATCAGGCTGAACCGTCGTGGGCGTCCACGTGCCGAACCGCGCGTCGTCGCGAACGCGGTGCTCTGGATCCTGACGACCGGGGAAGCCTGGTCCAAGCTGCCCGGTCGCTATCCGTCCGGGCCGACGTGCCGTCGTCGCTACGAGGAGTGGCTCGCGAACGGCACGCTGCTGAAGATGATCGACGTGCTGACCCAGTTCAGCGGGCGCACGTTCGCGTATATTCCGCCGCCGCCGGAGGCCGTCGTGCCGGCTCGCCGCGCGGAGCCCGCGCCCGACAACGACCGTCTGCGCGGCGTATTCTGGCAGAACCCCGAGTCGTGGCAATTGCCGGTTGCGCAGGCAAACGTTTGGCGGGACGAGGGTGCGTCGCTGAGCGCGATGGCGGAGGACCAGGTGACCGGCCGCGCCGACGTGTCGTTTACCGTGCCCGGCGCGCCGGGCACGGAGTTGCGCCATGCGCGCGCGTCGGCGGCGAGCTTCGCCGCGGCCGAGCCGCAGGTCGACGAGTATCGCGGCTATACGATCAGCGGCATCGCGCAGCCCGTGCAGAACCTGATGTATCGCGCGTGGGCCGAGATCTCGCAGGACGACCGTCGGGTCGAACGCTCGGGCCTGATCGGCCCGCGCTTCACCGACGCCGAGGAAGCCGAGCAGTACGCGCTCGACTGGGCGCGCCAGTGGATCGATCGCCACGGTGCGAGCGACGCCCCGGCGCGCGAGCCGCAGGGCGAAGTGCTGGCCGGCTTGTCGGCGCTGGCGCGCGCGGAATCGGACATCAAGCGCTTCATCGCCGAGCGTCGCGCGGGCGCGTTGTCGGAAAGCCGCAACGATCCCGTGCAGGCGGAGCGTCGCGAATACGCGTATCGCGTGGGCTGATCGCCGTTGCCGTGTCACGCGCGGGCCGTCGTGTGCCACGACGCCCGCGCGGAAGTCCCGTGTCTCCATGTCTGCCTAGGGCACGTTCGCAAGCCCGTTGTTAGCGTGAACAGACCCTTGCCCGGGCGCCGCCGTCGAAGCGGCGCCCTTTGTTGCATGCGCGTTACTGCCGGCCGTAGGTATCGTCGAAGCGGACGATGTCGTCCTCGCCGAGATACGCGCCCGATTGCACTTCGATCAGTTCGAGCGGCATCTTGCCCGGGTTTTCGAGGCGGTGCGAGACGCCGAGCGGAATGTACGTCGATTCGTTTTCGGACAGCAGGAACGTTTCGTCGCCGCGCGTGATGCGCGCGGTGCCGCGCACGACGATCCAGTGTTCGGCGCGGTGGTGGTGCATCTGCAGCGACAGTTGCGCGCCCGGCTTCACGACGATGCGTTTCACCTGGAAGCGCTCGCCCGTGTCGACCGAGTCGTAGTGGCCCCACGGACGATGCACCTTGCGGTGATCGGTCGCTTCGGTGCCCTGTCGCGCCTTGATGTGCCCGACGATCTTCTTCACGTCCTGCACGCGCGATTTATCCGCGACGAGCACGGCGTCGGGCGTTTCGACGACGACCAGGTTCTGCGTGCCGACGCAGGCGACGAGCCGGCTTTCCGAATGCGCGAACGTCGAGTCCGCGCCTTCGAACAGCACGTGGCCGCGGCCGACGTTGCCGGCGTCGTCCTTCGGCGAGATCTGCCAGATCGCGTCCCACGAGCCGACGTCCGACCAGCCCGCGTCGAGCGGCACGACGACGCTTTCGCACAGTTGCGGCAGGCTCGCGAGCGGCTCCATCACCGCGTAGTCGATCGAGTTCGACGGCGACGCGGCGAATGCATCGCGATCGACGCGGAAGAAATCGCCGTCTTCCTTGCCCTGTGCGACGGCCTGTTCGCAGGCCGCGTAGATCTCGGGTTCGAGTTGCCGGATCGCCTTCAGCCAGACCGACGCGCGCACGATGAAGATCCCGCTGTTCCACCAGTATTCGCCCGACGCGACGTACTGCTGCGCGAGTTCGAGGTGTGGCTTCTCGACGAAACGGTCGAGGCGGCGGACGTCGAGGGCGCCCGTTCCGGCGTCGCCGAGCGGCGCGCCGACGCGGATGTAGCCGTAGCCGGTTTCCGCGTGCGTCGGCACGATGCCCATCGTCGCGATCTTGCCTTGTGCCGCGCAGTGCACGCCGGCCGCGACGGCCGCGTGAAAGCGCGGCACGTCCGCGACCGCATGGTCGGCGGGCATCACGGTCATCACGGCGTCGTTGCCGCCGGCGACGAGCCGCAACGCGGCGAGCGTCAGCGCGGGCGCGGTGTCGCGGCCGAGCGGCTCGAGCATGATGGTCGCGTGCTTGGCCGTCAGGCGCAGCTGTTCGGCGGTGGTGAAGCGGTGATCCTCGCCGCACACGATCAGCACGTCGTCGTTCAGCGGGTGCTCGGCCGTCAGGCCGTCGAGGCGCAGTGCGGTGGACTGTAGCAGCGAATGATCGCCGAGCAGGCCGATCAGCTGTTTCGGAAAACGCTCGCGCGACATCGGCCACAGGCGCGTGCCGGAACCGCCGGCGAGAATCACGGGCTGCACGGCGAGGCGGGTGCCGACGGCGGGCATACCGGCTGCGGGCATACCGGCATCGGGTGCGGCGGAAGAAGAATGGCGCGTTTCGGCGACCACTGCCGGAGCATTCATGATGACACTCTCCACGGTTGAAGTCAGTGCCTGTCGTTGTAGCATGAAGTAAATCGACAATAAAACCGGACCCAATACCGGATATCCGCCGCGCCGTCATCCGGGAGAATTTTCCGCGGTAGCACCGGCCGCAAATAAAAAAATAAAAAATAATTCCGGTCGTGCGCCTGTCATGCCCGCCTGCAAAGGGTGAGCGGAAAGCGTAAAGATTCAGAAAAAATCCTCGTTCGGGCCCGATTCGGGAAAACCTGCCGATTTAATTAAAAAAGATCGCGGCAAGAATTTCCGATTATTTTTCGAAATACTTGTGCGCTTGAGGCGGAATTTTCTTGTCGCTTCAATAGCGTCATGCAACGTTTGAATCGAATGTGCGGCACGGGTCGCGCAAGGCGCTGTTCGGCAAACGCCTGTTCAAAGAAGAGGAAACAGACATGTTGAGCGTGCTGGCGAGAGTCATCGATATCGCGATGGTCGTGACGGGCGCGCTGATCGCGGCCGCGTTGCACGACGGCAGCATCGGGCTCAGCGACCTGCAGCGCACGACGGTGCTGTTCGACTGCCTGCTGGTCGTCGTGTTCTTTCCGGCCGTCGGCATCTACCAGTCGTGGCGCGGCAAGCGTCTCGTCGGGCTGGTGATGCGCGTGGCGTTCGCGTGGCTCGCGGTCGAGCTCGCGGGCATCCTGATGAGTTTCAGTTTTCATCAGTCGGGCGACCTGTCGCGGCTGTGGCTCGGTTACTGGGCGCTCGTGACGATGGCGCTGCTCGCCGGTTCGAAGACCTGCGTGCACGTCGTGCTGCGCCAGTTGCGCCGCGGCGGCTACAACCTGAAGGCGGTCGCGATCGTCGGCGGCACGCCGGCGGCGCGGCGGCTGATCGCGCAGATGCGGGCGCGGCCGGAAGCCGGCTTCAACCCGGTGTGCGTGTACGACGAAAGCGAGGCGCCGGGCGAAGTCGCGCTCGACGACGTGCGCATCGAGCGGCAGTTCGAATCGCTCGTGTGGCTGGTGCGCAGCCGCGCGATCAGCGAGCTGTGGCTCACGCTGCCGATCACGGAGGAGCGCCGGATTCACCAGATCGTGACGGTGTTCCGCCACGACTTCGTGAACATTCGCTTCATCCCGGACGTGCGCACGCTGTCGTTCTTCAACCAGGAAGTGGTCGAGGTGCTCGGCGTGCCGGCGATCAACCTCGCGGCGTCGCCGATCACCGACGTGCGGATCCTGCCGAAGTTCGTGTTCGACCGGCTGTTCGCGCTGGCGGCGCTCACCGCGCTCGCGCCGGTGATGGTGCTGATCGCGGCGCTGATCAAGCTGACCTCGCGCGGGCCGGTGTTCTTTCGGCAGAAGCGCAAGGGCATCGACGGGCACGAGTTCGAGATCTACAAGTTTCGCTCGATGAAGGTGCACCAGGAAGCGGCCGGGCAGGTCACGCAGGCCACCAAGAACGACTCGCGCGTGACGCCGGTCGGCCGGTTCCTGCGCCGCACGAGCCTGGACGAGCTGCCGCAGTTCATCAACGTGCTGAAGGGCGAGATGTCGGTGGTGGGCCCGCGCCCGCATGCGCTCGCGCACGACGACATCTACAAGGATCTGGTCAAGGGCTACATGTTCCGCTACCGGATCAAGCCCGGCATCACCGGGTGGGCGCAGATCAACGGCTATCGCGGCGAGACCGACCAGATCGAGAAGATGATGGGCCGCGTGAAGCTCGACCTGTACTACATGCAGAACTGGTCGTTCTGGCTCGACATCAAGATCGTCGTGCTGACGCTGTGGAAAGGCTTCACCGGCAGCAACGCGTACTGACACCGACGCGCTGCGTCGCGCAGGCATTCCGGTTTTCCGAATTTCGAATCATTGGTCAAGGGGTCCGACACATCATGAATCTGACTATCATCGGCAGCGGTTACGTAGGGCTTGTCACCGGCGCCTGTCTCGCCGACATCGGGCACGACGTGTTCTGTCTCGACGTCGACCAGGCAAAGATCGACATCCTGAACGACGGCGGCGTGCCGATCCACGAGCCGGGCCTGAAGGAAGTCATCGCGCGCAACCGCTCGGCCGGCCGCCTGCGCTTCTCGACCGACATCGAGGCCGCGGTCGCGCACGGCGACGTGCAGTTCATCGCGGTCGGCACGCCGCCCGACGAGGACGGCTCGGCCGACCTGCAGTACGTGCTCGCGGCGGCGCGCAACATCGGCCGATACATGACCGGCTTCAAGGTGATCGTCGACAAGTCGACGGTGCCGGTCGGCACGGCCGAGCGCGTGCGCGCGGCCGTGGCCGAGGAGCTCGCGAAGCGCGGCGGCGACGCCCCGATGTTCTCGGTCGTGTCGAATCCGGAATTCCTGAAGGAAGGCGCGGCCGTCGACGATTTCACGCGGCCGGACCGCATCGTGATCGGCTGCGACGACGACGTGCCGGGCGAGCGCGCGCGCGAGCTGATGAAGAAGCTCTATGCGCCGTTCAACCGCAATCACGAGCGCACGCTGTACATGGACGTGCGCTCGGCCGAGTTCACGAAATACGCGGCGAACGCGATGCTCGCGACGCGCATCTCGTTCATGAACGAACTGGCGAACCTCGCCGACCGCTTCGGCGCGGACATCGAGGCCGTGCGCCGCGGGATCGGCTCCGATCCGCGCATCGGCTACCACTTCCTGTACGCCGGCTGCGGCTACGGCGGCTCGTGCTTCCCGAAGGACGTCGAGGCGCTGATCCGCACGGCCGACGAGCACGGCCAGTCGCTGCAGATCCTGAAGGCCGTGTCGTCGGTCAACGCGACGCAAAAGCGCGTGCTCGCCGACAAGATCGTCGCGCGTTTCGGCGAGGACCTGAGCGGCCGCACGTTCGCGCTGTGGGGCCTCGCGTTCAAGCCGAACACCGACGACATGCGCGAGGCGCCGAGCCGCGAGCTGATCGCCGAACTGCTGTCGCGCGGCGCGCGCGTCGCCGCCTACGACCCGGTCGCGCAGCAGGAAGCGCGCCGCGTGATCGCGCTCGATCTCGCCGATCACCCGAGCTGGCTCGAGCGCCTCTCCTTCGTCGACGACGAGGCGCAGGCCGCGCGCGACGCCGACGCGCTCGTGATCGTCACCGAATGGAAGGCGTTCAAGAGCCCCGACTTCGTCGCGCTCGGCCGGCTGTGGAAGGCGCCCGTGATCTTCGACGGCCGCAACCTGTACGAGCCGGAGACGATGAGCGAGCAGGGCATCGAGTACCACCCGATCGGCCGGCCGGGCTCGCGCCAGGCCGTCGCCGCGCGCGTGCCGGGCGCCGCGCGCGCCAGCGCGTAACCCGTTTTTCGTCACTCGTTACGAGACGCCATGTTCCGGAACATCCTGATCGTCTGCCACGCGAACGTCTGCCGCAGCCCGGCGGCGGAAATGCTGTTCAAGTCGCACGCCGCGTCGCGCGGCGGCCCGCGCCCGACGTTCCATTCGGCCGGCGTCCACGCGAACGACGGCGACGGCATCGATCCGGTGATGCGGCAACTGCTGGCCGAGCGGGGCGTCGATGCGACGACTCATCGCTCGCGGCGGCTGTCGCGCCGGATCGTGCGCGACGCCGACCTGATTCTCGTCAGCGAGCGCCGGCAGATCGCGGCCGTCGAAGCGGTCGATCCGTTCGCGCGCGGCAAGGTTCACCTGCTCGGCAAGTGGGAGGGGGCCGAGATCGCGGACCCGCACGGCGGCCCCGAGGCCGACTACCGCGAGAGCTACTCACTGATCGAACGTCTGGTTCAAGGATGGCTACAGAAACTATGCTGAAACGCCCGATGCGCCCGGTGGCGCTTGCCGTCGCGCTGACGACTTTCCTGTCAGCCTGTGCAACCGCGCCCGGCAACTACCTCGACTCGTCGAACTTGAAGGACGAAGGCCGGCAGGAAGCGGCCGAAACCTATCCGGTTCATTACATCGACGCCAAAGTGGTGATGGACCAGCTGCAGAAAGCGCAGGTCGATCATCCGCTGCCGCCCGGGCGCTATACCGATCCGTCGCAGTACACGTATCGCGTCGGCCCGCAGGACATCCTCGGCGTCACCGTTTGGGACCACCCGGAGCTGACGACGCCGCAGGGCCAGTCGTTCTCGAGCGGCGGCAACACGACGCAATCGGTCGCGGGCGCGTTGCAGCAGCCGTATACGACCGCGCTGCCGGGCCAGGCCGATCCGTACGGCCAGACGGTCGCCGCCGACGGCACGATCTTCTTCCCGTTCGTCGGCCGGATTCGCGTGGCGGGCAAGACGGTCGGGCAGATCCGCGACGAGATGGCGTCCAGCCTTGCGCGCTACGTGAAGAATCCGCAGCTCGACGTGCGCGTGCTGTCGTTCCGCAGCCAGAAGGTGCAGGTGACGGGCGAGGTGAAGCAGCCGGGCCCGCTCGCGGTGAGCGACGTGCCGCTCACGCTCGTCGACGCGATCTCGCGCTCCGGCGGCTCGACCGCCGAGGCCGACCTGCAGCGCGTGCGCCTGACGCGCGACGGCAAGCTGTACACGCTCGACGCGAACGGCGTGCTCGATCGCGGCGAGGTGAAGCAAAACGTGATGCTGCAGCCGGGCGACATCGTCAACGTGCCGGATCGCAGCGACAGCCGCGTGTTCATCATGGGCGAGGTCAAGACGCCGGTCACGGTGCCGATGCTCAAGGGCAGGCTGACCATCGCCGACGCGCTGACCGCGGGCGGCGGGATTCTCGACACCGACGCGAACCCGCGCAAGATCTACGTGATGCGCGGGATGCGCGACAACCCGACGAAGCCTGAAGTGTTCCGTCTCGACATGACGCAGCCCGATGCGCTGATGCTGTCGAGTCGCTTCCCGCTTCAGCCGCTCGACGTCGTCTACGTCAGCACGGCCGGCTCGGTGCAGTTCAACCGTGTGCTGCAGCAGGTGCTGCCGACGATCCAGACGATCTTCTACATGCGGCAAATCACGCGCTGATAGCCCGCCGGGGCGGCGTCCGCCCCCCGGCACCACTCAAGCGGGAACGAATGGTGAACACGCAAGCGAAACACTCCTACGCGGACCTGACCGCGAAGACCGAGGAAGAGGACGTCGTTCTCGGCCAGTTGCTCCAGGTCATCATGGACGACATCTGGCTGCTGCTCGGCATCGCGGTGACGGTCGTCGCGCTCGCCGGCCTCTACTGCTTCATCGCGAAGCCGGTCTACCAGGCGGACGTGCACGTGCGGGTCGAGGGCAACGACAACACGTCGCAGGCGCTCACGCAGACGCAGACGGGCGCGTCGATCAACAGCGGCCCGCAGCAGGCGCCGACCGATGCGGAAATCGAGATCATCAAGAGCCGCGGCGTCGTCACGCCGGTCGTCGAACAGTTCAAGCTGAACTTCTCGGTCGCGCCGAAGACGCTGCCGGTGCTCGGCAGCCTCGCCGCGCGCCTCGCGACGCCCGGCGAGCCGTCGCGGCCGTGGCTCGGCCTGAAGTCGTACGCGTGGGGCGGCGAACTCGCCGACGTCGATTCGATCAGCGTCGTGCCGGCGCTCGAAGGCAAGAAGCTGACGCTGACGGCCGGTCCGAACGGCACCTATTCGCTGGTCGACGAGAACGGCACGCGGCTGCTGGCCGGCCGCGTCGGCGAATCGGCGCAGGGCGGCGGCGTGACGCTGCTCGTGCGGAAGCTCGTCGCGCGCCCCGGCACGCAATTCACGGTCGTGCGCTACAACGATCTCGACGCGATCAGCGGCTTCCAGGCCGGCATCCAGGTGAGCGAGCAGGGCAAGCAGACGGGCGTCGTGCAGATTTCGCTGGAAGGCAAGGACCCGGACCAGACCGCCGCGATCGCGAACGCGCTCGCGCAGTCGTACCTGAACCAGCACGTGGTCGCGAAGCAGGCGGAGGCGACCAAGATGCTCGACTTCCTGAAGGGCGAGGAGCCGCGCCTGAAGGCCGACCTCGAACGCGCGGAAGCCGCGCTCACGCAATACCAGCGCACGTCGGGCTCGATCAACGCGAGCGACGAGGCGAAGGTCTACCTCCAGGGCAGCGTGCAGTACGAACAGCAGATCGCCGCGCAGCGCCTGCAGCTCGCGTCGCTCGCGCAGCGCTTCACCGATTCGCACCCGATGGTGATCGCCGCGAAGCAGCAGCTCGCGGAGCTGCAGGGCGAGAAGGACAAGTTCAGCAACCGCTTCCGCAGCCTGCCGGCGACCGAGGTGAAGGCCGTCCAGCTGCAGCGCGATGCGAAGGTCGCCGAGGACATCTACGTGCTGCTGCTGAACCGCGTGCAGGAGCTGTCGGTGCAGAAGGCCGGCACGGGCGGCAACATCCACCTCATCGATTCGGCGCTGCGTCCCGGCGCGCCGGTCAAGCCGAAGAAGGTGCTGATCCTGTCGGCCGCCGTGTTCCTCGGGCTGATCCTCGGCACGGGCGTCGTGTTCCTGCGTCGCAACCTGTTCCAGGGCATCGAGGATCCGGACCGCATCGAACGCACGTTCAACCTGCCGCTGTACGGGCTGGTGCCGCAAAGCGCCGAGCAGGTGAAGCTCGACGCGGCCGCGGAGAAGGGCGGCAGCCGTGCGCGGCCGATCCTCGCGAGCCTGCGCCCGAAGGACCTGAGCGTCGAAAGCATGCGCAGCCTGCGCACCGCGATGCAGTTCGCGATGATGGACGCGAAGAACCGCGTGATCGTGCTGACCGGGCCGACGCCGGGCATCGGCAAGAGCTTTTTGACGGTCAACCTCGCGGTGCTGCTCGCGCATTCGGGCAAGCGCGTGCTGCTGATCGACGCCGACATGCGTCGCGGGATGCTCGACCGCTACTTCGGGCTGACCGTGCAGCCGGGCCTGTCCGAGCTGCTGAGCGACCAGGCGCCGCTCGAGGAAGCGGTCCGCGAGACGCCGGTGCAGGGCCTGTCGTTCATCGCGGCCGGCACGCGTCCGCCGAACCCGTCGGAGCTGCTGATGTCGACGCGCCTGCCGCAATACCTCGAGGGGCTCGGCAAGCGCTACGACGTCGTGCTGATCGATTCGCCGCCGGTGCTGGCGGTGACCGACGCGACCATCATCGGCCGCATGGCCGGCTCGACGTTCCTCGTGCTGCGCTCGGGCATGCATACCGAAGGCGAGATCGCCGATGCGATCAAGCGTCTGCGCACCGCGGGGGTCGACCTGGAAGGCGGAATCTTCAACGGCGTGCCGCCGAAGGCGCGCGGCTACGGCCGCGGCTATGCGGCCGTGCACGAATACCTGAGCGCTTGATCGCATTTCACGACACCGGGCCGGCGCGAGCGGCGCCTGCCCGGCCGACTGGAGAATCCTTGATGAAAATTTCCGTGCTCGTTCCGACCTATCGGCGTCCCGCCGACCTCGCGCGCTGCCTGCTGGCGCTGCAGCGGCAGCAGCGGCTGCCCGACGAGGTGATCGTCGTCGCGCGCCCGGAGGACGACGCCACGCACGAACGGCTCGCCGATCCGGCGGTCGGCGGCGCGCTGCCGCTGCGCATCGTGCCGGTGGAGGTGGCGGGGCAGGTCGCCGCGCTGAACAAGGGGCTCGACTCGGTGAACGGCGACATCGTCGCGATCACCGACGACGATGCGGCGCCGCATCCCGACTGGCTCGCGCGCATCGAAGCCGCGTTCCTGTCCGACCCGCGCGTGGGCGCGGTCGGCGGCCGCGACTGGGTGCACGAGAAGGGCCGCCTGCTCGACGAATCGCGCGAGCTGGTCGGTCAGCTCACGCTGTCGGGCAAGATCATCGGCAATCATCACCTCGGCGTCGGCGGCGCGCGTGCAGTCGACATGCTGAAAGGCGCGAACATGAGCTACCGCCGCGCGGCGATCGAACGGCTGCGCTTCGACACGCGGCTGCGCGGCGCGGGCGCGCAGGTGCACAACGACATGGCGTTCAGCATGGAAGTGCAGCGCGCGGGCTGGACGCTGCTGTACGACCCGGCGATCGCCGTCGACCATTTCCCGGCCGAGCGCTTCGACGACGACCGGCGCGATGCGGCGTCGCTGAACGCGATCAGCAACGGCGCGTACAACCTGCAACTGACGCTGCGCGAGCATCTGCCGCCGCTGCGGCGCGAGATCGCGTGGTGGTGGTGGGCGCTGGTCGGCACGCGCGTCTATCCGGGCTTCGCGCACGTGCTGCTCGCGCTGCCGACCGCGCGGCGCGCCCGCGTGCTCGCGCACTGGCGCGCGGTGCGCCGCGGCGCGCGCGATGCGCGTCGCACCAACCTTGCCCCCCATCGTGCGGCGATGCCGCCGGTGACGTCTTGAACGGCCCGCGCGCCTCGCGCGCGGCCATGCCCGGAGGGCTCGCATGACCACGAAGGCTGCAACGAACGTTCACGTCCATTTGTTCTACGGCGCCGATCCGCGTACCTACCGGAAAGGCGACGACATCGGCTGCCTGTACGGCTATCACCACGCCGAATCCGACGAATTCCGGCTGACCTATTCGCAGGACGTCCGCGAGAACCGCGTCGTGAGCGTCGCGCGCCGCGCGCTGAAGGCGGCGCTCGGCTTCGACGTCGTGCATGCGTGGCGCAACCGCGCGGCGCTGCTCGCGAGCGACGTGATCTGGACGCACACCGAGCAGGAGTATCTGGCCGCCGCGCTGATCCTCAAGCTCGCCGGCGCGCAGGGCAAGCGCCCGCTGCTGCTCGCGCAGAGCGTGTGGCTGTTCGACAAGTGGGGCAGCTTCGGCGGCCCGCGCCGCTGGCTGTACCGCAAGCTGCTCGCGCGCGCCGACGTGCTGACCACGCTCGCCCGCGACAACGCCGACCTGTGCCGCCGCTACCTGGGGCGCGAAGCCGAGTTCGTCTATTACGGGCTGAATACGCAGGATTTCCCGCCGGTCGAGCCGCGGCAGTGGCAGCCGAACCGGCCGCTGCGGATCGCCGCGATCGGCAACGACCGCGACCGCGACTGGCGCACGTTCCTCGCCGCGTTCGGCGGCGACGAACGCTACGACGTGCGGCTCGCGACGCGCCGCCGCGTGCCGCGCGAATGGCACGCGCCGAACGTGAAGATCGGCGCGGCGTCGGGGCTCGCGAAGCAGCACGAGCTATACGCGTGGGCCGACGTGATCGTCGTGCCGCTGCGGCCGAATTTCCATGCGTCGGGCATCACCGTGATGCTCGAGGCGGCGGCCGTCGGCAAGCCGATGATCGTGTCCGACGTGGGCGGCCTGAGCGACTACTTCCCGCACGATACGGCCGCGTATGTGCCGGCGTTCGACGCGCAGGCGATGCGCCAGGCCGCCGACCGCTTCGTCGCCGATCCGGCGGCGGCGCTCGACTGCGCGCGGGCGGCCGCCGCGTGCCTGCGCGAGCGCGACCTGACCACGCAGGCGTTCGCCGAGCAGCACGTGCGGATCACGCGCGACATGCTGCGCCGGCGCCGCACGCCCGCGGCGGCCGGCGTCGCGATGCCGCTCGCCGATTCGCACCCTTCGTCGCAGTGAGCGCGCATCGATGAGTACGATTGCCGCCGAACGCGCGCCGTCGCGCGCCCGCAGCTGGTTCGCCGAGCGGAGGCACTGGGCCGGGCAGGCCGGGCTGTGGACGTTGACCGCCGCGCTGATCGCGATCCACCAGGGCAAGGTGCTGACGCTCGCGTTCCCGGTGCTGGCCATCGGGGTCGGCATCTGGCTGTATTTCAAGAGCCCGGCGCGCTATATCGGCTTCATGTGGTGGGTGTGGTTCCTGAGCCCGGAAGTGCGGCGTCTGGCCGACTGGTCGAAGGGCGCGTTCACGCCGACGAGCCTGATCCAGGTCGCGCCGCTCGCGGTGACGATGATCGCCGGCCTGGGGCTCATCCGGCATTACCGCGTGCTCGCGCAGCGGCGCGGGATTCCGGTGCTGCTGATCCTGTTCGGGCTCGTGTATGCGTACCTGGTCGGGATCGTGTCGAGCGGCGTGATGGCCGCGACCTACGACCTCGCGAACTGGCTGTACCCGATCCTGATCGGCTTTCACATCATGGTGAACGCGCGCAACTATCCGGAGTATCGCGACGTGCTGCTGTCCACCTTCATGTGGGGCATGCTCGTGATGGGCGTGTACGGCGTCGTGCAGTACTTCGTGATGCCGCAGTGGGACGTGTTGTGGATGGTCGGCTCGCAGATGGGCTCGCAGGGCGAGCCGGTGCCGTACGGCGTGCGCGTGTTCAGCACGATGAATTCGTCGGGGCCGTTCGCGTTCGCGATGATGGGCGCGCTGGTGTTCGTGCTGGTCGCGCCGCAGAAGATCCGCTGGTTCGCGGGGGCAGCCGGTTTCGTGTCGTTCGCGCTGTGCCTCGTGCGCTCGACCTGGGGCGGCTGGGTGATCGCGCTCGCGATCCAGCTCGTGCAATCGAGCAACCGCGTGCGGATGCGGATCCTGATCAGCGGCGTCGTGCTGGTCGGGCTGTGCGTGCCGCTGCTGACCGTGGGGCCGGTGGCCGACCGGCTCGGCGCGCGCCTGCAGTCGATCACGAACCTGAAGGACGACCGCAGCTACGACGACCGCAACAAGTTCTACGCGACCTTCGCGCAGACGGCGTTCACCGACGTCGCCGGCGAAGGGATGGGCGCGACCGGCGCGTCCACGAAGCTGTCGAGCGATAGCGGCGAGCTCGGCAAGTACGGCAGCTTCGACAGCGGCGTGATGAACGTGCCGTTCGTGCTCGGCTGGCCCGGCACGCTGCTGTATCTCGCCGGCGTCGTGATGCTGTTCGGCCGCACGCTGCGCGCGGCGTTCAAGCTGCGCCAGGACAAGTTCGTCGGCGCGTGCCTGAGCCTGTGCCTGTCGACCTTCGCGATGCTCGTGTTCACGAACTCGCTGATCGGCACCGGCGGCCTGCTGATGTTCACAGCCATTTTTTCGATACTTGCCGCGGCGCACTGGCAGAAGGCGCAACGCCTGCTGGCCGCCGCGCGTTCACGGGGAGGCGACCATTGAGAATCGCGATCGTCACGCACGTCGTGCGACATAACGACGGGCAGGGCCGCGTCAATTACGAAATCGCGCGCGCGGCGCTGGCCGAACACTACGAGGTCACGCTGGTCGCGTCGCATGTCGCGCCCGAGCTGCTGGCCGATCCGCGCGTGCGCTGGGTGCCGGTGAAGGTCGGCGGCTTCTGGCCGTCGAATCTCGTCAAGCAGCAGGTGTTCGCGCTGAAAAGCGCGGCGTGGCTGCGCGCGCATCGTAGCGAATACGACGTGCTTCACGTGAACGGCTTCATCTCGTGGATCAAGGCCGACGTGAATACCGCGCACTTCGTGCACGGCGGCTGGTTCAAGAGTCCGTACTATCCGTTCGGGCCCACCAAGGGGCTGTGGTCGGCCTACCAGTACGTCTATACGCGTGTGAATACCGTGCTCGAGCGCTGGGCGTACAAGCGTTCGCGCGCGATCACCGCCGTGTCGCAGAAGGTGGCCGACGAGATCGCCGGGCTCGGCATCGACAGCCGCAAGATCAGCGTGATCTACAACGGCGTCGACGGCAGCGCGTTCGCGGGCGCGCAGGCCGACCGTGCGGCGTTCAAGCTGCCGGACGACGCGTTCCTGCTGCTGTTCGTCGGCGACCTGCGCACGCCGCGCAAGAACCTCGGCACCGTGCTGAAGGCGCTGACGAAGCTGCCCGCGAACGTGCATCTGGCGGTGGCCGGCTACTTGCCCGGCAGCCCGTATCCGGAAGAGGCGCGTGCGCTCGGCATCGATTCGCGCGTGCATTTCCTCGGGCTCGTGAAGAACATGCCGACGCTGATGCGCTCGGTCGACGCGTACGTCTTTCCGTCGCGCTACGAAGCGATGAGCCTGTCGCTGCTGGAGGCGATGGCGGCCGGGCTGCCGGTCGTCACCGCGCGCACGGCGGGCGGCGCGGAAATCATCACGCGCGAATGCGGGATCGTGCTGGAGGATCCGGACGATCCGGCCGCGCTCGCGCAGGCGATCGGCGCGCTCGCGGCGTCGCGCGACACCTGTCGCGCGATGGGCGACGCGGCCCGCGAACTGATGACCCGTTTCGGCTGGGCGCACATGGGCGCCCAGTACGTCGCGCTTTACCGGCGCATCGGCCAACCCACGCAGCCGTCCGCGTTCGAGCGGGTCGAGCATGCAATCACGCAGGAGCAACCGTGATGTCCCAATCCTCCCGGCCGATCAAATCGTTGCAGATCGGCATGCACTGGTTCCCCGAACGCGCGGGCGGCCTCGACCGGATGTACTACTCGCTCGTCGGCGCGCTGCCCGGCGCGGGCGTCGAGGTGCGCGGGCTCGTCGCCGGCTCGCCGAAGGTCGCCGACGACACGGGCGGCGCGATCCAGGGCTTCGGGCCGGCATCGCAGCCGCTCGCGCGCCGGATGCTCGCCGCGCGGCGCGCGCTGCGCGAAGAGATCCGCAGCGCGCGGCCGGACGTGATTTCGTCGCACTTCGCGCTGTACACGTTCCCCGGCCTCGACGTGACGCGCGGGATTCCGCAGGTGTCGCACTTCCAGGGGCCGTGGGCCGACGAAAGCCAGGTCGAGGGCGCCGCGTCGCTCGGGCAGCGCGCGAAGCGCTATCTCGAACAGGCCGTCTATACGCGCTCGTCGCGGCTGATCGTGCTGTCGCAGGCATTCGGCCAGATCCTGACGCACCGCTACGGGATCGATCCGTCCCGCGTGCGCGTGATTCCCGGCTGCGTCGATACCGCGCAGTTCGACACGCCGCTCACGCCGGCCGAGGCGCGGCACAAGCTGCAACTGCCGCAGGACCGGCCGATCGTGCTGGCCGTGCGCCGGCTCGTACGGCGCATGGGGCTCGAGGACCTGATCGACGCGATCGGCCTCGTCAAGCGCCGTCACCCGGACGTGCTGCTGCTGATCGCCGGCAAGGGCAAGATCGGCGAGGAACTGCAGCAGCGCATCGACGAAGCCGGGCTGCAGGACAACGTGAAGCTGCTCGGCTTCGTGCCCGACCATCATCTCGCGGCGCTGTACCGCGCGGCGACGGTCAGCGTCGTGCCGACGGTCGCGCTCGAGGGCTTCGGGCTGATCACCGTCGAATCGCTGGCATCCGGCACGCCGGTGCTGGTCACGCCGGTCGGCGGGCTGCCGGAGGCGGTCGCGGGGCTGTCGAACGATCTCGTGCTGCCGTCGACGGGCGCGGACGCGATCGCCGAAGGGCTTGGCGGTGTGCTGTCGGGCGCGATCGCGCTGCCCGACGAGGCCGCGTGCAAGCGCTATGCGCGCGATCATTTCGACAACGCGGTGATCGCGCGACGCGTGGCCGGCGTCTACGAAGAGGCGATTCAGGCGGCCGGCTGAACGCCCGCGGCGCGCACCCGGCGCGCCAGATCGAAAGCCCGACCGGCGCGCGTGCGTGGCCGGTTCGCGTGCCGGCCGCCCGCCTGGGGCGTGCCGGCTTTTCCCGTTCCGTCCGCCCGACCGGCACGCATCAAGCGCGCCGCAGCGTCGCAACCCATACGCCGAGCGCGGCCACGCTCACCCCTGCACCGAGCACGCAGACGCCCGTCCAGCCGGCGTGCGCATACATCATCGTCGCCGCGATCGCACCGAGCCCGCTGCCAACGGAATAGAACAGCATGTAGCAGCCGACGAGACGCGCCTGCGCGTCGGGCCGCGCGCCGAGAATCATGCTCTGGTTGACGACGTGCACGGCCTGTCCGCCGACGTCGAGCAGCACGATGCCGACGATCAGCAGCGCAATCGACGTATTGCCGAATGCGAGCGGCAGCCACGCGCACGCGAGCAGCGCGAGTGCGGCGCCGGTCGTCGTTTCGCCGCGCCCGCGATCCGCGAGCCGGCCCGCGCGGGCGGCCGCCGCCGCGCCCAGCGCGCCGACGAGGCCGAACGCGCCGATCTGCGTGTGCGACATCGCGTGCGGCGGCGCGCTCAGCGGCAGCACGAGCGCGCTCCAGAAGATGCTGAACGCCGCGAACATCAGCAGCGCGATCGCGCCGCGCACGCGCAGCACGCGTTCTTCGCGCAGCAGCGACACCATCGAGCGCAGCAGCGCCGCGTAACCGATGCGTTCGCGCGGCTCGCGCATGTCGGGCAGCAGCCGCGACAGCGCGACCAGCATCGCGATCGCGAGCGCACCCGATACGAGATAGACGGCCCGCCACCCGGCGATGTCGGTGATGACTCCCGCGACCGAGCGCGCGGCGAGCAATCCGACCACGACGCCGCCCTGCGCGGCGCCCACGACGCGCCCGCGTTCGCCCGCCCCAGCGAGGGCGGCCGAGCACGCGATCAGCCCTTGGGTCATCGCGGTGCCGAGCAATCCGACCGCGGCCATTCCCGCCACCAGCGCGACGCGTGTCGACGCGGCGGCCACGCCGATGCAGGCCGCGGCCAGCAGCAGAAGCTGCACGGCGATCAGGCGCTTGCGGTTCAGCAGGTCGCCGAGCGGCACGACGAACAGCAGCGCGAGCGCGCAGCCGAGCTGCGTCGCGGTGATGACGCCGCCGACGGCGGCCTGCGACACG
This sequence comes from Burkholderia sp. AU28863, assembly GCF_002223195.1. Lineage (NCBI taxonomy): Bacteria > Pseudomonadati > Pseudomonadota > Betaproteobacteria > Burkholderiales > Burkholderiaceae > Burkholderia > Burkholderia sp. AU28863. The sequence continues at coordinate 495,787 of NZ_NKFE01000005.1, forward strand.
CCGAAATCCCGTGCGATCGAATCGAGCAGCGGCTGCGCGTAGTAGACGTTCGCGACGCTCGCCGCGCAGCAGACGGCGAGCAGCGCGACACGCGCCGACGACAGGCGGCCGCCATCGGCCGGATGGACCGCATCGGTTCGCGCGTTCGATGCAACGGTGCCGGAACGGCAGGACGACTCCATGGTTGCCTCACGCAATGTAGTTGCAATTTGAAACTTGTTTGGAGTGTAGGGAAAGTGGTTTTAAAATGCAACTTGTTGGGTGGCGGGCCGAAGGCCCGTGCACGGATGGCCGGCATGCCCGCGAAGGCGGCCGGCGCGATTGCGGAGAGGAAGATGGCCAGGCAGAAAAGTCTTGCGGATTCGCCGTGCCCGGTGGCGCGTGCGACCGATATCGTCGGCGATCGCTGGGCGTTGCTGATCGTGCGCGATGCGTTCGACGGCGTGCGCCGCTTCGGCGATTTCCGCGCGAGTCTCGGCGTCGCGAGCAACATCCTGTCCGACCGGCTGAAGCGGCTGGTGGACGCCGGCGTGTTCGACGTCGTGCCGGCGTCCGACGGCACCGCGTATCAGGAGTACGTGCTGACCAAAAAGGGCGAGGGGCTGTTTCCGGTCATCGTGATGCTGCGGCAGTGGGGCGAGGCCAACCTGTTCGCGCGCGGCGAGCCGCATTCGGTGCTGGTCGACCGCGGCACCGGGCGCGCGATCCGCAAGCTCGCGCTGCGGCACGACGACGGCCGGCCTTTGAAGGCGGCCGATACAGTCGTCAGGAAGATCGACGACGAGGCCGGCGCGGCACGGCGGTGAGCGTCATGTGCGAGGGTTGTACTGTCGGATGGCATTCGGCGCGGAAGCACGGGCGCGGCCCGGCCTGGCCCGGCCGGCTACGCGAGTCGCTTCAGGAAGACGTCCTGTCGTTGGCGTGACGACCTGATTCAAGGTCGGCGGCGAAATGCGCGCGCGATATTGACGATCGTCGCGTCGAGTTGCGTGACGACGAACCCGATGCCGACGGTGGCGACGACGCGCGTGGGCGCAGGCGGGAAAGCAGGGGACGGTGGCGTCGCATCCATGCGCCCATCGTAGGCGGCGACGGACACGCGATGTTTCAGCGGGACGTGAAGCGTCGATACGCATGCCGACGCGTGCTGCCTGCTACGTGCGTCGTTACGTATTCGGCGAGGCCGATGCGTTCAGTGCCGTTCGCCGCGCCAGCGCCCCGGCGCGACGCCGAAGCGCTTCGTGAACGCATGCGTGAACGTGCTTTGATCGGCGAAGCCGACGCTGCCCGCGATGTCGACGAGCGAATGCCGGCCGTCGGCGAGCAGCACGACCGCGGCGTCGAGCCGCAGCCGCTGCAGGTAGCGATGCGGCGTTTCGCCGAACGCGTCGACGAACAGTTGATGAAACCGGCGCATCCCGTAGCCGCAGTGCGCGGCGAGATCGGCGATGCGCAGCGGCTCGGCGAGCCGCGCGCGCAGCCAGCGGTCGATGCGCGCGAAATCGAGGCCCGACGCGGGCGCGGCGATGCCTGCATCGTCGAGCAGCGCGTCGCACAGGCGCGCGGCGGCCTGCCACTGGAAACGGTGCGCGGCGGCCTGCCGTGCGTCGCCGGCCGGCGCATCGTGTTGCACGGCCGCCGCCGCGACTTGCGCGACGAGCGACGTGAGCGTCGGGTCGATCGACACGGCGCGCGCATGGTCGAACAGCCGCTGCGGTACCGCGAGCGACGCGGCGGGCAGGTCGATCACGAGCTGGCGATTGTCGCCGAGGCCCGCATAGTCGTGGCGCGCGCCGGCCGGAATCAGCCAGGCCGCGTGCCGGTCGATGCGTCGGCCGATTCCGCCCACCGCCATCACCATCGCGCCATCGACGCCGAGCACGACCTGGTGAAAGTCGTGCACATCCGACGCTTCGCACGTGGCGTAGCGGCGCAGCGCGATGGCGGGGGAGGCGATGCGTTCCATCGGGAAGAAAACGGCCGGATGCGAGCTCAGACGTCGAGCAGTTCGACTTCGAACACGAGCGTCGCGTTCGGCGGAATCACGCCGCCTGCGCCGCGCGGGCCGTAGCCGAGTTGCGGCGGGATCGTCAGGCGACGCACGCCGCCGACTTTCATGCCCTGCACGCCTTCGTCCCACCCCTTGATGACCATGCCGCCGCCCAGCACGAACGCGAACGGGTCGTTACGATCCTTGCTCGAATCGAATTTCTGACCGTCGGTCAGCCAGCCCGTGTAGTGGACGCTGACGGTCTTGCCGGCTTGCGCTTCCGCGCCGGTACCTTCGGTCAGGTCTTCGTACTTGAGGCCCGATTCGGTCGTGATGACGGACATGATTTCTCCTGAAAGAGCGTGACGTAAAACCGCTATTGTAGGCGAGCGCGCAGCGGGCCGGCACGTGCGGATCTCGCGCCGCCGTGCGCGTGTCGGCAAGCGTGTCGCCAGGCGCGGCGGAGCGCCGCGCGCGGGATCGCCCGAAACGCCATTGGAACGCGCGTTTGAATTTTTCGCGCGTCGCGGCGCCGAGGTTGCACCACGGCAGTGTGCTGCGCGTATGAATCGATGCGACCGGCACGCGTTGCCGCGGGTTGCACGACCGGCGCCAGAGGCGGCGAAATGGCCGCCACACGGGGCTTGCGGCCCGATAGCGGCGCGCCGCATCGGGCCTGGCATCTCGCTCGCCCGCGCGTCCGCGCGTTCGAATCGCACCGGGCCCAGGCGCCGTTCGAGCGCCGTTTTTCCCACCTTTCCGACCGTGCCCTGTTTGGAAGCGCGCATCTACCGCGCGGCTTGCGTGCGCCGGCGCGTGCGGCCTATCTTTACATCTGTCGATGTCATGATTTGGCGGCGCGCGTTGTGCCGCCCGGGCTTGCGCCGGCCGCGTCGGACGATGCGCCGGGCGGCTCCGCACCAGGAGAACGATGAACATGAAGTCAGCCGCTTCCGCCACCGCAGCCGGGATCATGCCGGTGCGTCGCGATCTGCGCTTCGACCTGCCGGTCGAACGCGCGAAGGACTGGCATGGCCTCGGGGCGCACGTGACCCATTTCTTCAACGCGCTGTCGCTGCTGTTTCCGGCCGGCGAGCGCTTCTTCATGGATTCGGTGCGCAATTACCGCGACCGGATCGACGATCCGGTGCTGAAGCAGCAGGTGCTCGGCTTCATCGGCCAGGAGGCGATGCACACGCGCGAGCACGTCGAATACAACGAGCTGATGCAGGCGAACCGGCTGCCCGCGCGCAAGCTCGACAAGCGCGTGTGGACGGTGCTCGGCTACATGAAGCGTAAGCTGCCGCATTCGGTGCAGCTCGCGCACACGGTGGCGGCCGAGCACTACACGGCGATGCTCGCCGACTGGCTGCTGGGCGACCCGACGCGCCTGGCCGGTTCGGTCGAAGGCTACCGGCAGATGTGGCTGTGGCACGCGCTGGAGGAAACCGAGCACAAGGCCGTGTCGTTCGACGTGTGGAATGCCGCGATGAAGCCGGGGCTGCGCCGTTACCTGGTCCGCATCGGCGTGTATCTGCTGACGACGCTGACGTTCTGGCCGACCGTGTTCCTGATCCATGTGACGCTGCTGTGGCGCGATCGCGGCGCCGGCCATCACGTGCGCGGCCTGCTGCGCGTGATCGCGTTCCTGTACGGGCCGCGCCGCGGGCTGTTCCCGCGCATCGCCGGCGAATGGCTGAGCTTTTTCCGGCCGGGCTTCCACCCGTGGGATCACGACAATCGCCACCATCTCGCGCGGGTCGATGCGCTGGCCGCCAGCTATGGCCAGCACGGCGGCACGCCGACCGGCCGCGGCCGCGCGAGCGCGCCGGCGCCGCTCGCATCGGGCCGCTGACCCGGCCGCCCGCCGTACGGCGGGCGCCGCGCATGTTGCGTGCGTGCATCATCTGACTGCTTCCGACGATTGACGCAAATCAACCGGAACCGGTTGCGCGGGCGCCCGCCTGCCCGGCCGACCGGTTGCACGCGCATGCGCCGGCGCGCCGATCGGCGTGCGCCGCGTCGCACGCAATCGCCGCGCGCCAGCACCGGCGCGGCTGTGCGCGCGCGGCGGCGGTCCGTTCCGGTCGCGCGCCGTGCCCGCCTCCGGGATAACACCCATCTAGCCGCAGGCCGGCCGTATCGATATACCGTTCATGACAACGTCTACCTCCGGCGCGATTCATGCGCAGGGGGATTTTATTCGGACGGAAATACGGCCAATATGTCGGTTCGATCGTGTCCGTCGTACGCGGCGGTGAGCCGGCGCGCGATACCAACGCCAAGCGGGGAACAACGATGGTTGCAAGGTCACCCGACGCAAACGGGCAGGCGGCGCCCGAGATGACGGACATGTCCGTCACCGCTCCCGAGGCCGGACGCAAGCTGTTCGTGATCATGCGCACGCCCGACGAGCCGTTGCTCGCACAACTGCGCGGGCTCGGCTGGGAGATCGCGGTCGCGAAGACGGCCGGCGCCGCGCAGAACATGACCTCCGGCGTGAGCGTGGCCGCCGGTCTGGTCGATTTCACCGGGTTCACGTCGCGCGACTATCCCGCGCTGAAGATGTGCCTGAGCCAGCCGGCGATCGGCTGGATTTCCATCGCGCAGGCCGGCATCACGATCGGCCCCGCCGTGCGCGAACTGATCCGCAGCTATTGTTTCGATTACGTGACGCTGCCGCTGCCGTACGAGTGGATTTCGCACGTGCTCGGCCATGCGCGCGGGATGGCCGCGCTCGATCGCGTCGACGGCGCCGCCTATGCGGCGTCGATCGGCGAACACGGGATGATCGGCAACTGCGAGGCGATGCAGCAGCTGTTCAGCACGATCCGCAAGGTCGCGAAGACCGATGCGAGCGTGTTCATCTCGGGCGAATCGGGCACCGGCAAGGAACTGACGGCGCTCGCGATTCACGAGCGCTCCGGCCGCGGCAAGGGGCCGTTCGTCGCGATCAATTGCGGCGCGATCCCGCATCACCTGCTGCAGTCGGAGCTGTTCGGCTATGAACGCGGCGCGTTCACCGGCGCGAACCAGCGGCGCGCGGGCCGGATCGAATCGGCGAACGGCGGCACGCTGTTTCTCGACGAGATCGGCGACATGCCGGTCGAAAGCCAGGCGAGCCTGCTGCGCTTCCTGCAGGAAGGCAAGATCGAGCGGCTCGGCGGGCAGGAATCGATCCCGGTCGACGTTCGGATCATCTCGGCCACGCACGTCGATCTCGACGGCGCGGTCGAGGCCGGGCGCTTCCGCGCGGATCTCTATCACCGGCTGTGCGTGCTGCGCATCCACGAGCCGCCGCTGCGCGCACGCGGCAAGGACATCGACATCCTCGCGCACTACGTGCTGCAGAAATTCAAGGCCGACAGCGGCCGCAAGATCAGCGGCTTCACGTCGGCCGCGCTCGACGCGATGCGGCGCTACGAATGGCCCGGCAACGTGCGGGAGCTGATCAACCGCGTGCGGCGCGCGATCGTGATGGCCGAGAGCCGGCTGCTGACGCCGCACGATCTCGGGCTCGACACGCCCGGGGAAACCGAACCGGTGACGCTCGAGCAGGCGCGCTCGCTGGCCGAGCGCACCGCGATCGAGAACGCGCTGCTGCGCAACGACCACCGGATCAACAAGGCCGCCGCCGAACTCGGCATTTCACGCGTGACGCTCTACCGGATGATGATCGAGCACGGGCTGAACGATCACGACAACACCGGCGGCAACGGCGGAAACGGCGACAGTGGCGGGCACGACGGCGCGCCGTCGGGCGACGCGGAGCATCAGCGGGTCGGATGAGCGGCGTGTGCGATGCGTGTGGCGCGGCTCACCGATAGGTCCACAGCCGGTGCAGCACGAACGTGACGGGCGGCACGCACAGCACGACCGCGACGATGCTCCATGCACGGGCGAGCCCGAGCGCGTCGGTGCCGCGCGCCAGCAGCATCGTCGCGGCGAGGCCGGCCATCGCGACCGCGAGAAAGCGCACGAAGTTGCCCCATGTCACCGTCGACGCAAAACTCCACAGCGTGTTGGCGAGATACGAGAACGCGGTCGAACAGACGAACGCGGTCGCGTTCGCGACGACGGGCGTTGCGTCGAACAGCGCGAACATCGCGGCGGCGATCAGCGCATGCAGCGCGGTCGAGCCCAGGCCCGACACGCCGAAGCGGATCAGTCTCGCGCGCTCGGCGGCATGGAAGGTACGGATCATCGTGGGCGGGCGTTTGCGTGAAGTCGCGTGGAGCGGTGTCGCAGTATAGCCATGCGATCGGTCGTAGCGTCCAGCGTCCGGCAGCGACCTGCGGTGCGCGTTGCCGCCGCCGGCATGTAAAGCGCATGAAACATTTCGCGTTGGCCGCCACGCGAATTTCCGCGGCGAACCGGGCCGATCGGCCAGCCCGCCGCCGGTAAAAATTCCGCGCTCCATTGTTCAGCCTTATTCCGCAAGGCCCCGCCGTTGCGCGGCCGGCGCGTGCCGCGGCGCCGATGTTTCAGTTTCGTAACTTCCGGCATTCCACGCCCGTTCCGGCCGCCAGCCGGTCCGGTCACCGCCTTGTCCGGCCGGGCTCGCGCAGCGCTGGCCCGGTCCTTGCGAAGAAGGGCATGCGAGAGTCGACGGCGCGAGATCCGTCCGGTCGGGCGGCGACAGCCGCCGCTGCCGGCCAGGATGCAGTCCGCGGGGATGCGGCGGCCGTGCGCGGTGCAGCGGCCGCGTCACGGCGAGCAGGGAACGTCGTCGCCCGATCGCCGGGGCATCGGCATCGTCCGGTTGCCGGAACAAACATCAGACAGCAAACGGGGTAGAAAAATGATCGATCATCACACGCCGCGGTCCGCGGGCCGCGATCGCAGTGATTCGGGACATCGCCGCTCGAACGTCGCGCTTGCGGCAGACCGGCATGCCTCGACAGGCCATCTCTCCGCGCCCGGTGCGAGGCGGATCCGGCTGGTTGCCGGTCATCCGCGCCGGGTCGGCACTTTCCTGCACGCGAATCCGATCCGCATGGGCATGTGCACGCGGGCGCCGATACCGCGACGTCCGATCTTCGCCTATTGACCCGAGCGGCACGCGGTCCGTTCGCATGACTATCTGTTCCGCGAACGATTGATCCGTTATCCGAACGATGGTCGACGCATCGTGCTGCGCGCGATGCGGGAAGACAGGCATTCGATGCAACGGCGAACCACGCGCCGCCGTTGCCATCCGGTTGAAGGGGAGGGGCGGTCGGACGCGCGCGACGGGAGCAGTACCCGTACGCGCGCGACGCCGTTTTTCAACCGCCGTAGATGTCGAAGTCGAAGTACTTCGACGCGAGTCGCTTGTAGGTGCCGTCCTTGACCATGTCGGCGATCGCGCGATCGATCTTCGCCTTCAGGTCGGTGTCCTGCTGACGCAGGCCGATGCCGGCGCCGATGCCGAGCACTTTTTCGTCGACGAGCTCGGGCCCGACGAACGTGTAGTTCGCGCCGCGCGGCGATTTCAGGAACCCGATCGCGGCCTGCACTTCATCCTGGAGCGCCGCGTCGAGGCGCCCGGCGATCAGGTCGGCATACACGCCGTCCTGGTTCTGGTACGACACGACGTTCGCGCCTTGCTTGCCCCAGTACGCCTTCGCATACGTCTCCTGCGTCGTGCCCTGCTCGACGCCGATCGATTTGCCCTTCAGCGATTCGGCGGTCGGCAGCAGCGACGAGCCCTTCTTCACCACGAGCCGCGTCGGCTGGTTGTAGATCTTCGTCGTGAAGGCGATCTGCTGCGCGCGCTGCGGCGTGATCGACATCGACGACAGCACCGCGTCGAACTTCTTCGCTTTCAATGCAGGAATCATCCCGTCGAAATCGTTCTCGAGCCACACGCATTTCGCTTTCAGGCGCGCGCAGATCTCGTTGCCGAGGTCGATGTCGAAGCCGACGAGCTTGCCGTCCGGCGCCTTCGACTCGAACGGCGCGTAGCTGGCGTCGGTGCCGAAGCGGATCGTGGTCCAGTCCTTCGCGACGGCGGGGCCTGCGGATACCGCGAGCAGGGCGATCGAAACGGCGGCAATCAGTCTCTTCATGGTGCGTTCCTTGGCGTGGGGCATCCGGTTTCCGTGCGACAGGGTCTCCACGGACGCGACCCGCGCCGTGACGCGGTGTCCGCACGGCCATTAACGCAGAAAATAAAATAAGAGTCCAGAATGGACAAAAAATATCGATCTGGCGGATCGGAGTGACGATCGATGGGTGCGACCCTTGCAAAAATACGATAATGGACTAACCTTGTTAGTAAATTCATTTAGAGACTAACGATCATGTCACAGCCCGCGTACGATTCGCATTCCGCCGTGCCGCACGCTTCGGTCGCGCAGATGTCCGCGGCCGGCCTGCGTGCGTTTTTCAACATTGCGCGCGACTGGGAACTGACGATCGACGAGCAGATCGTGCTGCTCGGGTCGCCTGGCCGCTCGACGTTCTTCAAGTGGAAGGCCGCGCCGGAATCGGCACGCCTGCCGCGCGATACGCTCGAGCGGCTATCGCTGCTGCTCGGCATCTACAAGGCGCTGCAGATCCTGCTGCCGCAACCGGCCGCGGCCGATGCGTGGGTCAAGCGGCCCAACGATGCGGCGCCGTTCGGCGGCAAGCGCGCGCTCGACCGGATGCTGGCCGGCAACGTCGGCGATCTGGTGGCCGTCCGGCAATATCTCGACGCAATGCGGGGTGGCTGGGCGTGACGACACCGATCGAAGTCACCCGGTGGCCCACAACCACCGTCGACTGGGCGCCAGCCTATCGCGTGATTCCCACCCGTTTTCCGGCCATCAACCTGTTCGACCGCGTTGCATCGGCGGACGATTTCGACGCGCTCTACGCGCTCGAATCGCTGACCAACGACCGCATCCGCAACGAAGTCGGCACGCTCGATCTCGTGCCGCCGGCCGAGCGCCGCTACGGGCAGGGCTGGGGGCCGATCATGGCCGCGTTCACGCACCTGAATCCGCTGGGCAGCCGCTTTTCGGACGGCAGCTACGGCGTGTTCTACTGCACGCGCTCGCGCGACACGGCGATCGCCGAAACGCGCTATCACAGCGGGCTGTTCCTCGCCGCGACGAAGGAGCCGCCGATGCGCCAGCAGATGCGGCTCTATACCGTGTTCGCGCACGGCGACGTCGTCGACGTGCGCACGTGGCCGCAGCGCGACCCCGCGTTGCTGGATCCGGTCGACTACGGCGCGGGGCAGGCGTTCGGCCGCGCGGTGCGCCATGCCGGCGGCGCGGGGATCGTCTATCCGTCGGTGCGCGATCCGCGCGGCGAGTGTCTCGCCGCGTTCCGCACGACGCTGCTGCGCGACTGCCAGCATGCGGCCTATCTCGAATACAACTGGAACGGCTCGGCCGTCGATGCGGTGTTCGAACTGAATCAGGTCGGCTAGCGTTCGCGTGCGGGACGAAGCGCCGGCCGGCGCATCAGGGCAGCGGCCAGTCGCCCGCGTGGCGCTCGCGCGCTTCGGCCTGCGTCATCGACCAGGTGCGGCCGGTGCGCGGCTCGGCGAGCGTCAGCCGCCCGGCCGGCGCGAACGCACCCGTGTCGATGAACCATTGCGCGCCGATCCGCTGCGGCTCACGCACCGGCGTGTGTCCGGTGCAGGTCAGCGACAGCCCGGCCTGCACCGCCGGATCGGCGAGCCCCTGGACGAGATCGCGGCCCCAGATCAGCCGCTCGCGCACGTCGTGCGGATAGCTGCCGGCATCGAGATCCGCGTCCGAGCCGAAGAATTCCGCGTGCAGCACGTTGAAGCGCGTTGCGCCGTCGCCGATCACGCGCACGAGCGGCAGTGCGTCGACGCGCGCCGCATGCGCGCGCAGCCGTTCCGGCGGCAGGTCGGCGCCCCAGTCGCCGCCGATCCCGCGCCACGCGTCGGGCGGCAGCTTGCCGCGCGCGACGAGGCTCAGCACTTCCTCGTGATTGCCGCGCACGACGTGGCACCATGGTCGGTCGAGCAGGTCGAGCGCGGTGTCGGAGGCCGGGCCGCGGTCGACGAGATCGCCGACCGAGAACAGCCGGTCGCGGGCCGGATCGAAGCGGACGTCGTGCAGCAGCGCGCGCAGCACGTCGACGCAGCCGTGCAGGTCGCCGACGACGAAGTCGCGGCCGGCCGTGTTCGCGGGATGGCGGCAGAGCAAGGCGGTGGCGGTCATCCCCTTATCTTAGGCGCTCCTCGGGCGCTCGCACCCATCGCCATCTGACGATGGAATGAGGATAATCGGGGCGCGTTTCACGCCGGCGCGGCGGCGCTGCCGCGCACCCGGCCGAACCCTTTCCATCTGCTTTCGGAATCACACGATGACGCTTTATCCGCAGGTATTACGCAACCGGCCGCGCATGGTCGCGGCGTTCGTCGCCGGCGTGCTGTGCGCGGTGCTGCTGCCGTTTCCGCTGCGCGCCACCGCGCGTGCGCTGATCGGCTGGGATTGCGCGGTCTGGCTGTATCTGGCGTTGATGTGGGTGCGCATGGTCACCGCGCATCATTACAAGGTGCGCGAAGTCGCGATTCGCGAGGACGAAAACGCGACGACCGTGCTGACCGTCGTGTGCCTCGCGACCATCGCGAGCGTGGCCGCGATCGCGATCGAACTCGCGACCGCCAAGAGCGTCGGCTTTCGCGCGGGACTCAGCCACTACGCGATCACGGGCGCGACGCTGTTCGGCGCGTGGTTCCTGATCCCGACGATCTTCACGCTGCACTACGCGCGGCTCTATTACGGCTCGCCGAGCGGCGATCGCGCGCTGCGTTTCCCGGACCAGCATCCGGAGCCCGACTACTGGGATTTCCTGTATTTCGCATTCACGATCGCCGTCGCGTCGCAGACGGCCGACGTGTCGCTCGCGAACCGCACCGCGCGGCGCTCGGTGCTCGCGCAATCGATCCTGTCGTTCTACTTCAACATGGCCGTGCTCGGCTTGTCGATCAACGTCGCGGCGGGGCTGCTGAGCTGACGCCGGTTATTTGAGCAGGTCGTACCGGCCGCCGCGCTCCAGCGCGCGCCGGTAGGCCGGCCGCGCATGGATCGTGTCGAGAAAGCGCGCGATCGCGGGATACCGGCTGCCGCCGCCGCGCGCGGTCGCGGCTTCGAGTGGAAAGCTCATCTGGATGTCGGCCGCGCTGAAGCCGTCGCCGACGAACCAGCCGCTGCGCGCCAGCGTGCCGTCGACATGGCCGAGATGCAGGTCGATCTGCGGATCGACGAATCCCGACTGCAGCGTCGTGGCGATCTTGCGTGCGATCGGCCGTGCGAAGAACGGCATCGGCGCATGCGCGATCCGCAGCGCGACGAGCTTGAGCAGCAGCGGCGGCATCGCCGACCCTTCCGCGTAGTGCAGCCAGTATGTGTAGTCGTGCCGCTCGGGCGAGCCGGGCGGCGGCGCGAGGCGCCCGTCGCCGTAGCGTTCGACCAGGTACTCGATGATCGCGCCCGATTCGGCGAAGGTGCGGCCGTCGTCGGTCACGACGGGCGACTTGCCGAGCGGATGGATCGCGCGCAATTCGGCCGGCGCGAGCATCGTCTTCGGATCGCGCTCGTAGCGCACGATCTCGTACGGCACATCCAGTTCTTCGAGCAGCCAGAGCACGCGCTGCGAACGCGAGTTGTTCAGGTGATGGACGGTCAGCATGTCGAGGCCGGAAGGGGGCGGGAACGCCATCATACCGAGCCCATGCGCCGCGTACGCGAATCGTGTGACGCGCGCCGTCGCGGGCCGCATCGACCGTCATGCGCGCCGCACCGCGATCCACGCGCCCCAGAACAGGCTCGCGAAAAAACGCAGCGGCGCATCGAAGCCCGCGTCGCGAAGCAGCGCGAACACGGCTTCCTCGGACGCGGGCGGATCGGCGCCCTGCAGGATCTTCGCCAGTTGCGCGCGCACGGCGTCGGGGGTGGCGCCCTTCATGCGCCAGCGCTGCTGCCACGCGTCGAGCAGGCGCGGGTGGTCCGCGTAGCGGCGATGGTTGCCGGCGAGCACGAGCGGCGCGCCGGGCTTCAGGCGTCGCGCGATCGCGTGCAGCAGCGCGGCTTTCGCGTCGTCGCCCGGCACGTGATGCAGCACGCCGATCAGCGTCGCGCCGTCGAACGCGGGCACGTCGGGCAACGCGTCGACGCCGTCCTCGACGAATGTCGTACGCGCGCCGAAGCCCGCGGCTTCGACGTTCGCGCGGGCGAGCGCGAGCATCGGCGCGGACGGGTCGACGGCCGTGAACTGCCAGCCCGGTTCGAGCGCGGCCGCGACGCAGATTTCCTGTCCCGTGCCGCCCGCGCCGGCGACGAGCATCCGCGCATCGGCCGCACCGATCGCCGACGCGAGCATGCATGCGGTGAGTTCGTGGCACGCATCGTAGCCGGCGAGCGCGATGCGCGATTGCTCGGCGTAGTCGTGTGCGCGTGACGGATCGAATTTCGCGGCGCTGGCGGGAAGCGACATGGCAGGTCCTCGGGTTGTTGGGGCGGACGACATGTCCGCGAACAGGACGCAGAGCGTATGTGCGCGCGGCCGGCGCAACAAGACGAGCAATCATTCCGGTATGCCGACTACCCGACTCGCGGGCGCGTGCCGGCCGGTTTCCCGCGCGATTTTCCAAGGGTCGATTCGCATTTAAAAATGTCTGACCACGATGCATCGACGTCGCGAATCCGGCGCATACTCGGTGCTCTCCCCCCGCCTGGCCTTCGCATGCCGGGCCCCGATGCGCTGCGCCATCGGCGCGGCCATGCCGCTCGGTACGCACGAGGAGCGCATGATGTCCGATTGTCCGCACGATCCGTACGCGCAGCACTACATCCATTGTTTGCCGTTTGGCGCGCAGCCCTGCGGCGCGCTGTGCACGACGCCGCGCACGCATTTCCGCGTGTGGGCGCCCGGCAGCGCCCACGTCGAGCTCGAACTCGATACCGGCTACGGCCCGACGCTCGTGCCGATGACGAGCGCCGGCCCGAACTGGTTCGAGGTTTTCGTCGACTGCGGCGCGGGCGCGCGTTACCGCTATCGTCTCGACGATACCGTGTCGATTCCCGATCCCGCCTCGCGCTCGCAGCCCGACGGGCTCGACGGTCCGAGCGAGGTCGTCGATCCGCGCGCGTTCACGTGGCGCAATACGTTCTGGCACGGGCGCGCGTGGGAAGACATCGCGCTCTACGCGATCCGCCCGCACGCGGTGGGCGGCTTCGACGCCGTGCGCCGTCGCCTGCCGCAGCTGGCGCGTCTCGGCGTGACCGCGCTGGAACTGCTCGCGTCGCCGCACGACAGCCTGCCGTTCGCGCCGCTTGCGGCCGAAGGCGGCCCCGACGCGCTGAAGGCACTGATCGACGCTGCGCACGGCTACGGTCTCGCGGTGCTGCTGGAGCTCGACTACGCGCGCTTCGGCAGCGGCACCGACGCGCTGCGCCACTACGCGGGGCCGTTTTTCCATACGCGCGACGATCCGCTGCAGGCCGCGCCGCTCGCGCTCGATCATCCGGAAGTCTGCGATTTCTTCTGCGACAACGCGCTGTACTGGATCGACGAATACCGCTGCGACGGGCTGCGCCTGCGCGAAGCCGACCGGATCGGCGTGTCGTGGCTGCGCGAGATCGCGGATCGCGTGCGCGCCGCCGTGCCGGCCGACCGGCTGATCCACCTCGTGCTCGGCAGCGAGCGGCATCCGGCGCATCTCGCCGATACCCATTTCGATGCGCAGTGGAACGGTTGCGGCGAACGCGCGCTGCACCGGCTCACCGGGCGCGACACGTCGGCTCATGAAGGCATTTCCACGCACCAGTCGATTCACACGCTCGCCCGCGCGCTGACCGCGGCTGGCGCGGCGTATCAGCCGGCCGCATCGGCGGACGGGATGGCCGCCGACAGCGGGCTGTCGCTGACGTCGCTCGTGCTGTCGGACGGCGCATGGCGCGACAGCGGCCCGGGCGATCACGGGCAGGCGGCCGGTCTGGCCGCGCTCGCGCTGTCGCTGCTCACGCCGCAGATCCCGCTGGTCTTCGACGAAACCGCGCGCGACATCGACCGTGCGCATTTCGTACAGTCGGCGCTCGCGGTGCGCGCGAAGCTGATCGCGCCCAGGCTGACCGATTGCCGGCCGCAGGAAGCCCATGCGCTGAAGGCGGACGGCGACGGCGATGCCGACGCGCTGTGCGCATCATGGCGGCTCGCCGACGACGAGACGTTGACGATCGCGTTGAACCTGTCGCCCGATGCGCTGCCGTTCGATGCACCGGTCGGGCGGGTGGTGTTCGAGACGCCGGCACGCGCGCGCGACCGGGTCGATGAAGGGGAGTTGCCGCCGTATTCGCTCGTCGCGTGGCTGACGGGCGACGTCAATCGCTACGCGCTGACGCACGACGTGCGTCGCCTCGACGACGGTTCATGGCGCGGCAGGCGTGCGAACCTGAACGCATGAGCCGATGAACGCGTGAAGCGGCGTGGCGGCCATCGGTCGCGCACGGCCGCGCGGCCGGAACATACCGAATTACCAGAACCCGCGAATGCCCGCGATCCCGTACGCGCCGTGACGGCGCGCGTCGTCGAGGTGCGCGCGCGTCATGCCGCCGAGCGCGAACACGGGCATCGCGGCCTGCGCGGCCAGCGCGTCGAATCGCGCCCAGCCGAGCGTCGGCGCGCCGGGGTGGCTGAGCGTCGGCAGCACCGGCGACAGCGTGACGAAATCCGCGCCGGCGCGCGCGGCCATCAGCAGGTCGTCTTCCGAGTGGCACGCGGCGGACACCCACCGGCCGGCCGGCAGCGGCCGCTGCGCGACCGCGCGCAACGCGGGGCCGTCGAGATGCCAGCCGGCGCCGTCGAGCCGCATCACGCCGGCTGCATCGATCGGGCCGTTCAGCATCAGATGCGCGCCGGCCGCGTTGCAGCGCGCGAGCGCCGCGGCGGCCAGCGACGCGAACGCGGCCGCGTCGAACGATTTCACGCGCAGTTGCACGAGCGCTTCACCGCGCGCGAGCACGGTCGACAGCCGATCGAGGAACGCGGCCCGATCGGCCGCCGATGCGGATGCCGGCTCCGGCGTGATCACGCAGCAGCGCGGCAGCGGCGCGTTCATCGCGCGATGCAACCCGCCGCCGTCATTCGTCGGCCTCTTTCGCGATCTTCGGATAGACGCGCACGAGCACGATGCGCGGCCCGTTCATCTTCTTCACGACGACGTCGAAGCGGTCGAACGACACGCGCTGCCCTTCGGTCGGCAGGTCGCTCAATGCCTGGATCACGAGGCCGCCGACCGATTCCGCGCGGCCTTCGTCGATGTCGATGCCGAGCGCCTGCTCGAGCGACACGACGGGCAGGCTGCCCTTGCCCATCAGCGTGCCGTCGTCGAGGCGGCTCCAGTCGGCGTCTCCCTGGCGGAACTCGTCGTGGATCTGGCCGACCAGCGCGCCGAGCAGGTTGTCGAGCGTCAGGAAGCCGATCGGTTTCTCGCCCTTGTTGCCGACCAGCGCGAAGTGCGGCGCGCCCTTGCGGAAGCGGCGGAACAGCTCCAGCGCCGGCGTGTCGGGCTTCACGTACTGGACCGGGCGCACGTAGTCGGACAGATCCGCGAGCGCGGCGCCCGCGTGACGCGCGAGCAGCAGGTCCTTCAGGTGGATCAGCCCGCTTACCTGTTCGCGCGACGCATCCTCGAACAGCGGATAGCGGCTGAAGCGGTGCCGCGCGACGATCTCCATGTTGTCGGGCAGCGGCAGGTCGCGCCGCAGGCCGATCATTTCATGGGCCGGCCGCATCAGGTCCGACACGGTCATCGACGAAAAATCGAGCGAATGCGCGAGCGTGTTCCACTCGTCGTTGCTGTATGTGCCGCGGGCCGGCTGGGCCGCATTGCCGGCCGCGCTGCGGCGGCTGCGCAGGATCAGCTTCAGCTCGTCGGTCGAATAGTGCGCATCGCCGCCGTGGTCGGCCGACAGCCCCGCGAGCCGCAGCACCGCGTTCGCGCTGGTGTTGAGCACCCAGATCGCCGGATACATCGCCCAGTAGAACGCGTAGAGCGGCAGCGCGACCCACAGGCCGACCTTCTCCGGCTGGCGGATCGCCATCGATTTCGGCGCCAGTTCGCCGACGACGATGTGCAGGAACGAGATCAGCGAGAACGCGAACACGAGCGAGATCAGGTGCACGACGCGTTCGGACTCGACGCCGATCAGGTCGAGCAGCGGGCCGATCAGTTCCGCGAACGCCGGTTCGCCGACCCAGCCGAGGCCGAGCGACGCGAGCGTGATGCCGAGCTGGCACGCGGAAAGATACGCGTCGAGCCGGCCGTGCACGATGGCGAGGATGCGCCCGCGCAGGCCGTGCTTGCGGGCGAGGGTCTTAACGCGCGTCGCGCGGAGTTTGACGAGGCCGAATTCGGCCGCAACGAAGAACCCGTTCAGGGCCACCAGGAACAACGCGCCGATGAGCGCGAAGATCTGTAACAAAGAATCGCTCCGGTTATGAAAGGCCCGTCAGTATAGAGCCGGAAAGGATTTTGTAATGTATCGGACGGCCGCTTGCTTACACCGGCGCCTCGCACGGAATCGAGAACGTGAGGGTGGCGGGTGCGCCGTCGACGAACACGTCGTGCGCGAACGTGCCGCCGTGCGCGAGGGCGACGCGCTGGCACAGCGCGAGCGCCCATGCGCTGCGTTTCGCGTCGCGCTCGCGCAGCATCTCGTGCCGGGCGAACGATTCGAACGCGTGTGGCTGCGCGGGATCGACGAGCACGCCGGTGTTCACGGTGCAGGTGGCGCGCGCGGTGAACTGTGCGCCGTCGCGCGTGCAGGCGAACACGACGCGGCTGCCCGCGGCGCTGGCCTCGACGGCCGTCGTCAGCAGGGTCCAGAGCGCCTGCGCGACGCGTTCGCGATCGGCGGTGAGCGACGGCTCGCCATCCGGCAGCGTCGTGTCGAGCGCGACCTGGCGGGTGTCGGCGAGCGTGAAACGCACGAGCGCGATCGTTTCGTCGAGCAGCGCGCGCAGCGCGAACGGCCGCGGCGCGAGCGCGAGCGTGCGGGTTTCCGCGCGCGGCGCGTCGAGCACGCCATCGATCAGCGCGACCTGCTGGTCGATGCCCGTGCGGATGCCCGCGAGCGCGCGCTGCAGGTTCGGATCGGCATTGGCGAGCTGGCGCTCGAGCACGTAGGCCCAGCTGTGCATCGCATTCAGCGGGCTGCGCAGGTCGTGCGACGCGGTGGAGAGCGCCTGGTCGCGCAGGAACAGCGCCGCCTGGGCGGCGTAGTGCGCTGCGCGTTCGCGCAGCAGGTCGGCGGCGGGATCGACGGAAGTGGACGTCACGGAGCTGGCCTGTCGGAAGCGGTTGGCGTGGAAGTCACGCGAATCGCCATTATAGGGACGGTGGGCGTCACGCCGGCAGCGCGTCCTCGTCCTTTTTCCGCGCGTCGCCGTTCGGCAGCAACTGGCACGCGAGCAGGCCGGCCAGCATCAGCGCGCAGCCGACGAGCGCGCGCAGCGTCAGCGTTTCGCCGAGCGCGGCCCAGCCGGCGATCGCCGCGAATACGCCTTCCATGCTGAAGATCACCGCCGCGTGCGCGGGCGCCGCGTCGCGTTGCGCGACGACCTGCAGCGTATAGCCGACCCCGACCGACAGCAGCCCGCCGTACAGCAGCGTCGGCAGCGCGCCGCGCAGCATCGCGACGCTGACCGGTTCGACGGCCAGGCCGGCCGCGAGACACGCGACGCCGCACACGGCGAACTGCAGGAACGCGAGCACGAGCGGATCGTGGCGCTTCGCGAGATGGCCGACCGCCATCACGTGCGCGGCGATGATGACGGCGCCCGCGAGCTGGAACCAGTCGCCGTAGAGCACCGAGAAGTGCTCGTCGATGCTGAGGAAATACAGGCCGATCGCGGCCAGCAACGCGCCGAACCACGTGCCAGCGCCGATCCGGTGGCGCGCGAACACGCCCATCAGCGGCACGATCACGACGTACAGCGAGCTGATGAAGCCGGCGTTCGCGATCCGCGTGTATTGCAGGCCGACCTGCTGCAGCGAGATCGACACGGCGAGCAGCCCGCCGAGCGCGAGGCCGGGCAGCAGCAGCGCCGGTTCGCGGCGAATCGCCGCGAGTTGCGTGCGCGACGCCGGATTCAGCATCAGCAGCGGCACCAGCACGAGCGCGCCGAGCAGGAAGCGCAGCCCGGTGAACAGGAACGGGCCGATCACGTCGAGACTCAGGCGTTGCGCGACGAAAGCGGAGCCCCAGATCGCGGCGGCGCCCAGCATCAGCAGGTTGGCGCGGAGGTGCTTGCGGGCGTCGGGCTTCATGGGAATTCGTCTGGAGATTACGGAGGAGCCCGCTAGTTTACGCCGAGATTGCAAGACTGTCGGCGAACCTGCGCAGCGCGGCGGCGGCGCGGGCGTCGCGGACGCGCGAATACAGCACCACCTGCGATCGCGGCAGCGCCGGCAGCCCGAATTTCGCGCCGACGTCGACCAGCGTGCGCGGGGCGACGCGCCGCGCGAGCGGGCAGACGGCCAGCCCCGCCGCGGCGGCGGCCGTGACCGCCGCGACCCCGCCGCCCGTGAAGCGCTCGCGCCATGGCAGCCCCGCACGGTCGAGCGCGCGCAGCGCGGCGGCCCGCACCCCGCAGGGGCCGGCCAGCACAGCGAGCGGCAGCGGCTCGCCTGCGCGCGGCGCCCAGTCGGGCGCGGCGAGCCACGCCAGCGGCTCGGTAAACAGCGGCGTGGCGTCGTCGCGCGGCGGATCCTCGCCGGGCTCGTGCCGGACGATCACCGCGTCGAACCGCCGTTCGTCGTATTGCGGAAGCAGGCTCGTCGACGCTCCGAGATGCATTTCCAGCGACAGCCCGGGATCCTGCCGGTGCAGGCTCGTCAGCACGGCCGGCAGGTCGGGCACCGCGACGTGCTCGCTGACGCCGAGCGACAGGCGCACCGTGCCGGTCGAGATCGCGCCGAGCGCGTGCTCGTGCGCGTCGAGCAGCGCGCGGGCGGCCGGCAGGAAAGTCTCGCCGTCGGCGGCCAGCTTGACGACGCGCGGCGTGCGCGCCAGCAGCGGCTTGCCGAGATGGGCCTCCAGCCGCTTCAGCTTCAGGCTGACGGCCGACTGCGTGGTGCCGAGCGCATCGGCTGCGCGCGTGAAGCTGGCGAGGTCGGCGACCAGCACGAACGCGCGTACCGCATCGAGATCGAGTACTTTCATTTCGGTTGAAAATGAATGAAATATTCATCAATGACTGTTCATTATAGGTTGCCGCGCTTAACCTGACGCTGTGTTTTCGATCTTCAACGTCACTCACCGACAGGAGCAGCACCATGCCATTCACCCGTATCGCCGTACGCGAAGGCAAACCGGCCGCCTACCGCAAGGCCCTCGTCGACGGTGTGCAACGCGCGCTGATACAGACGTTCAACGTGCCCGAGGACGACATCTTCATGGTCGTCACCGAGCACGCGGCCGAGAATTTCGTGTTCGGCCGTCATTACCTCGATATCGAACGCAGCGACGATCTCGTGATCATCCAGATCACCGCGAACAACACGCGCACGCTCGAGCAGAAGCGGGCGCTGTACCGGACGATCGCCGACAACCTGTCGCAGCAGCCCGGTGTGCGGCAGGAAGACGTATTCATCGGTCTCGTCGAGGTGCTGAAGGAGAACTGGTCGTTCGGCAACGGCATCGCGCAATACGCCGTCTGACGTGCCGGTTTGACGTGCCACAGGGAGACAGGGCCGGATCGTCGGCTGCGCTCTTTTGGGGCGTGTACTATGGAAGTTGCTTCACGAGCGACGCCGGCGCGGTCGATGCGCCGGCGATCCTTCTTGTGCAGGAGCCTCCATGTCGCGTGTGCTGGAAATCGTGTTGTCGTTGTCGCTGGAAGGGTGGCCGGGAAAGGGCGCAAGCCGCGCCCGTGGCGCGCAGCGCGACTTCGGCGCAGAACTCGTGCGCGCGTGGCGGATCTGCCCGCAGGTCCGGATGCGGCGCGGCCACGAGCGCGTGACGATCGAGCCGTGCCAGATCGAGGAGGCCGAGCGGAGCCCGGGCGCGAGCTGGTGGACCTGGGTCGAAGCGAACGCGCATGGCACACGGGTCGTCGCGTCGCGCACCGAGACGTTCGCGCCCGGCGTCACGCAGCGCGAATTGTTCGACGCGGAGCACGCGGGCATCGTCGTCGCGACGTCGCCGGCACCTGCGGCACGTGCCGCGGCCGATGCCGACGCGCCGGCCGCCGAGATCGACGGCGTTGCATCGGACACCGACGAAGCGCGATCCCAGGCGTCGGCGCTGCGCATCGTCAGCGAACGGCGGCGCGGGCGCTGGGCCGATGACAGCGGCGTCGTGGTCGAGATGACGCTCGACGACATCACGCTGCACGGCGGCGGCGAGCCGCCGCGCCGCTACGTGGAGTTGCGACTGGCCGCGCCCGACTGGGAAACCGTTGCCGCGCGCACGGCCGCGCTGCACGCGCTGTTTGCCGCGGCGCGCGAACTGACCGGTGCGTGGCCCGCCTTCGTGCAACTGACGAGCGTGATCGACCGCGCCTGTGCGGGCGGGCCGGTAGCCGCCGCGCTGGTCAAGGCGCAGCCCGTCGACCTGACCGGCATCCGCACGCAGCGCGCCGCGCTGTTCGCGCTGTCCGGCGACATCACCGCGCAATGGCTCGGCAACGAGTGCGGCGTGCTCGATCGCGACGATCCCGAGTTCGTGCACCAGATGCGCGTCGCGCTGCGCCGCCTGCGCACGCTGATGCGCTTCTTCCCGCGCTTCACCGACCGTCAATGGAAGGACACGCTCGGTGTCGACCTGCGCTGGCTCGCCGCGCTGCTCGGCACCGTGCGCGACTGGGACGTGTTCGCGACCGAGAGCCTGCCCGCGCTGATCGCGGCCGACGGCGGCGGCAGTGCGTGGGATGGCACGCTCGACGCCGCCCGCGCGCAGTCGATGGCCGCGCGCGTCGAACTGCGGCAGGCGCTGCATTCGGCCCGCTATGCGCGGCTGACGCTCGGCTGGCTCGAATGGCTGAGCGCGCTCGCGCTGCCGGCGGCCGGCGACGACGACGCGCCGTCGCTGCGGCGTCACGCGACCAAGCGCGTGCGGCGGCTGTTCGGTCATCTGTACGGCTCGCCGTCGCTCACGTCGCTCGACACGGCGGCGCGCCACCAGGTGCGGATCGATGCGAAGCGGCTGCGCTACGCCCTCGAATTCTTCGCGTCGCTGGCGTCGCGCCGCACGCGCACCGAGACGGTCAAGACGCTGGCGCGCGTTCAGAGCGTGCTCGGCGAAGCGAACGACGCGATGGTCGCGCTGCACCATCTCGAACAACTGGCGGCGCCGCCGTATCAGCTCGGTTTCGTGCGCGGCTACGGCGCCGCGCTCGAACAGCGGGCCGCGCGCGACGCCGAGACGCTGCTGGCCAGCCTGCGGCCGCCGAAGCTCGACGGCAAGCCGGGCTGAGCGCCGCGCGCCGGGCCCTATAATGGCCGCCCGTTTCCTGCTCGCATGCCGATGATGACCGACGCACCGCATTCTTCCTCGTCCGCCGGGCCGCTCGAACTGGGTGGCGAGCTGTGGCTGCGTGCCGGCGAACAGACGCTCGGCGGCGCGACGCGCATCGCGCTGCTCGCGGCGATCGGCGACACCGGTTCGATCACGCGCGCGGCGAAGGCCGTCGGCCTCAGCTACAAGGCCGCTTGGGAGGCGGTCGACACGATGAACAATCTCGCCGGCGAGCCGCTCGTCGCGCGTTCGACGGGCGGCAAGGGCGGCGGCGGCACGACGCTGACGCCGCGCGCGACGTCGCTGATCGCCGCGTTCCGCACGATCGAGCGCGAGCATCGCCGTTTCATCGAGGCCGCGAGCGCGGCCGTTGCCGGCTTCGACGTCGACTGGGCGCTGATCGGCCGGATCGGGATGAAGACGAGCGCGCGCAACCAGTTGTTCGGCAAGGTCGCGTCGATCGTGCGCGGCACCGTCAACGACGAGGTCACGCTTGCGCTGCCGGGCGGGCAAGCCGTCGTCGCCGTGCTGACGCACGAAAGCGCCGAAGCGCTCGGGCTGCGGGAAGGCGCGAGCGCGTGCGCGCTGGTGAAGGCGTCGTGGGTCGTGCTCGCGGTCGACGATGGCGGGCCCGACCTGAAGGTGTCCGCGCGCAACCGGCTGCACGGCAGCGTCGAAGCCGTCACGGCGGGCGCGGTGAACAGCGAGGTGACGCTGGCGCTCGACGGCGGCGGGACGCTGACGGCCGTCGTGACCAACGACAGCGTCGATGCGTTGCAGCTCGACGCCGGCCGGCGCGCGATCGCGCTGTTCAAGGCGTCGAGCGTGATTCTGGCGGTGACCGGCTGACCCGGCCGGCAGCGTGGCTTCCGTTGGCCTGGGGCCGTCGTTCGGGGCGGCGTGAAGCCGGTGCCGCATGCGTGCGCATCGCACCGGCTTCGTTTCCGCTTTCAGCATGTGCCGCGACGCGGCTGCTCTCAGGCTCCAGCGTGGCGGCGGGCGCCACGCTCACGACCACGGCGTCGCGCGTTCAGGTGACGCGCGTCGGCCACTCGGCGTGCGGCGAACTCGCCTGCACGCGTCCTTCGCTCAACTGCACGACCTGGTCGCCGAATGCGGCGACGTCGTCGGGGTCGTGCGAGATCAGCACCATCGGGATGTCGAGCCGCGCCTGCAGTTCGGCGAGCTCATGGCGCATCCGCTGGCGCATCGCGCCGTCGAGCGCCGCGAACGGTTCGTCGAGCAGCAGGATGCGCGGCTGCGCGACCAGCGCACGGGCGAGCGCCACGCGCTGCTTCTGCCCGCCCGACAGTTGCGACGGATATTGCCCCGCGAGCGATTCGAGATCGAACGCGCGCAGCCAGTACGCGACCTCCGGCGGCGCCGTCTTCGCGCGCGGGTTGCGCAGGCCGGCCGTGAGCCCGAACGCGATGTTCTGCCGCACGTTCAGATGCGGGAACAGCGCATAGTCCTGGAACAGGTACGCGACACGGCGTTCGCGGGTCGGCACGTCGATGCGGCGCGCGGCGTCGAACAGCGGCTCGCCGTTCAGCGTGATCGCGCCTTCGTCGGGCGTCAGCAGCCCGGCGATCGCCTGCAGCGTCATGCTCTTGCCTGCGCCAGACGGCCCGAACAGCACGACGCGCTGCGTCGTCGCCGTGAACGACACGTCGAGCGTGAAGCGGCGCTCGGCGTTCGCGTAGGTCTTGCGGATGTCGACGACGACGCTCATGCGAGCCTCCGCCGAAGCGGGCCGGCCGCCGGGCGGCGCCACTGATACGGACAGGACGGCCGCTTCATGTCAACTGGCTCCGCCGGGCGCGCGACGGCACGAGCCAGCCGGTCGCGAGCAGCACGAGCACGCAGGTGATCGACGTCACCAGCACGAGGAAGTTGGCCGTGTTGTCGTCGCCGGCCTGCACGGCCGCGTAGATTGCAACCGACAGCGTCTGCGTGCGGCCGGGCAGGTTGCCGGCGATCATCAGCGTCGCGCCGAATTCGCCGAGCGCGCGCGCGAACGCGAGCAGCGCTCCGGCGAGGATCCCGCGCGTAGCGAGCGGCAGCGTCACGCGGAAGAACACCGCAACTTCGCCGAGCCCGAGCGTGCGCGCGGCGCGTTCGAGATGCGGATCGACGCCTTCGAACGCCGCGCGCGCCGATTTCAGGATCAGCGGAAACGCGACGACCATCGACGCGATCACCGCGCCTTGCCACGTGAACACCAGTTCGATGCCGAACTTGTCGAGCCACGCGCCGAACACGCCGCGCCGGCCGAGCAGCACGAGCAGGTAATAGCCGAGCACCGTCGGCGGCAGCACGAGCGGCAGCGTCAGCACGGAATCGACGACGTCGCGCAGCGGCGAGCGCCAGCGCGCGAGCACGAACGCGGCCGCGACGCCGAGCACGATGTCGAGTGCGGTCGCCCAGCCGGCAACCTTCAGCGACAGCAGCAGCGGGACCCAGGCGTCTTGCATCGCGATTCGCTCACTTGGCGGGCTTGAAGCCGAACGTCGACAGTACGGCCTGCCCCTGCGGCGACGCGACGAAATCGATGAACGACTGCGCCTGCGCGGCGTGGCGGCTGTCCTTGACCACGGCGATCGGGTAGGTGATGGCCGTCCGGGTCGGCACCGTCAGCGCGACTTTCACGCGGCCCGGCATGATCGCGGCGTCGGTGCCGAACACGAAGCCCGCGTCGACCTCGCCGCGCGCGACGTAGTCGAGGCTCTGGCGTACGTTGGCGGCCAGCACGCCCTTCGCGCTGACCGCATCCCACACGCCGGCCGTGCGCAGCGCGCCCTCGGTGTAGCGGCCGACCGGCACCGAGGCCGGGTCGCCGTACGCGATGCGCTTCACGCCCGGCGCGGTCAGGTCGTTTAGCGACACCGGCGCGGCCGCGCGGCTGTCCGCCGGCACGATCAGCACGAGCGAGTTCGCCGCGAAGTCGCGGCGCGTGCCGGGCACGATCACCTTCTCGTTCACCGCGCGATCCATCGCCTTCTGGTCGGCCGACGCGAATACGTCGGCCGGCGCGCCCTTGGCGATCTGCTGCATCAGCACGTCCGATGCGCCGAAGTTGAACAGCACCTTGGTGTCCGGATGCTGCTTCTCGTACGCGTCGCCGACGGCCTTGAACGCGTTCGTCAGGCTGGCTGCTGCCGACACGACGAGTTCGTCGGCGGCGCAAGCGGGTGCGCTGAGCGCGACCCCGGCGGCAAGCGTGGCGATCGGCAGCAGGCGAAGCAGGGCGCGGCGAAGCGGACGGGCGGTTGAGCGCATGGGTTTCGTTGTGAATGGGTGGAAACCGTCATCGTAATATAGGGCGGGTTATAACGCTCGACATACTGCGCATGCGACGGTGCGCATGAAATGGTCAGACATGAAAACGGGCGGCCGGGCGGCCGGTCACGCATGAAGCGCAGGCGGCGCCGATTCGGTGCGCTGCAGCGACGACGGCTGCGACGCGGGATGGTAGTTCGGATTGGCCTTCCAGCGCGCGCGGACGAAGGGGCGCTCGTGGCCCGACAGTTCCAGCGCGACTTTGGTGACCCAGCGATGCGACGGCACCGTGAGGCCGTGGAGCGCCACGGTGACGAGCGCGAGGCTCGCGACGACCGCCGGCACCGACCAGCGGTGCGGCGCCGCGCGCCACGAGCCGGCGATGAACGCGAGCGCGGCGATCGCGCCGACGATGCAGCCTGTGATCGATTCGGACGGCGAATGCGCGTCGAGCGCGACCCGCGACACGCCGACCGCGACGCCGGCCGCCAGTCCGAGCGCGATGCCGGCGATCCGCACCGGCGTGCGCGTGCGGATCAGCGCGAGGAAAATCGCGACCGGATACACCGACGTCGACAGCATCGCATGGCCGCTGAAGCCGGTGAAATCCCACGCGCGGATGCCGATGCCCCAGCCGAGGAACGCGATCTTCGTGAGCGCGACCACGCCGATTGCGGCCGCTAGCACGCCGAGCCACGCGGCCGCGCGCTGCCATGAGTAGCCGAGCATGAGCCAGACGGCTATCGTGATCGCGAGCGGCAAGGTCAGACCGGCGCCGCCGAACGCGGTGATCGTGATCCACAGGTGAGCGGGCAGGTCGAACATCGGGAAGGGGACGAACGAAGGCGGGACAATGCTTAAATCAACGCGCGAGCCGGGAAGAACGACTACAACGGATACAAGCGACGAAACCCCAGTATAGCGCCGTGTCCGTATGGGGCCCGCTTTTGCGCCGCCGGGAACGCTCGGCGAGCAGGAAAAATCCTGGAAACAATGTTATGGTGCATTGCACAAAGTCAAACGATGCATCCGTTGCGGCGGCTTCACCGCGCCCCTATTTTTCCTGACTGCGAGCCCGATCGATGACCAAAAGTCTGACCAAGGTGTGGCTGGGCGGCATGAAACGCATGCTGTCCCCGGTCGCCAAGCGCGCGGCGCGCGATGCGCAGCGCATCGCGCGCGACGCACTCGAGGCCGCGGCCTCTCCTGCCGTGTCCGATCCGTCCCCGCCTCGCGAATCGCGCGTGCGGCCGCGCGCGGCCGCGTGGGCGGCGGGCGAGTGGACGCGCGGCGAACATCCGATGGCGCCCGCGCTCGGACGCCTCGTCCAGCATCTCGCATACGGGCTTTACGTGCCGCCCGGCCGCCGGCGTGGCGCGATGCCGCTCGTCGTGATGCTGCACGGGTGCCAGCAGTCCGTCGACGAATTCGCGCAGGGCACGCGGATGAATCTGCTGGCCGACAAGCACGGCTTCGCGGTGCTGTATCCGGAACAGTCGCCGCGCGCGCACGCGCATGGGTGCTGGCACTGGTATGAAGACACCGACCGCGCGGGGCGCGGCGAGGCGGACACGGTGGCGGCGCTGGTCGACGCGCTGGTCGACGAGCAGGGTTTCGACGCGTCGCGCGTCTACGTCGCGGGGCTGTCGGCCGGCGCGGGGCTCGCATCGCTGCTGGCGCTGCACCATCCGGACCGTTTCGCGGCGGTCGCGTTGCACTCGGGCCCCGCGCTCGGCGAGGCGAATTCCGGCATCACCGCGATGGACGTGATGCGCCGCGGGCTGCGGCAGAACCCGGCCGCGGTGGTCGACGCGCTGGTGGACGCCAGCGCATATCCAGGCATGCCCGCGCTGATCGTCCAGGGCGACGGCGACCATGTCGTGGCGCCGAAGAATGCCGACCAGCTGACCGTCCAGTTCATGCGCCTGAACGGGCTCGCCGACAGCCGGGGCGCGCTGCGTGGCGGCGAGCGCGTCGAGACGCGCAAAACGGGCGTCCAGATTACCGACGTGTGCCGCGACGGCGAGCCGGTCGTGCGGCTGTGTCACGTGAAAGGGCTCGATCACGCGTGGGCGGGCGGCGACGAAGCTGTGCCGTTTCACGCGGCGGTCGGCCCCGACGCAAGCGCGATGATCTGGGCTTTTTTCGAAACCCATCGCCGCACTGTGGCGACCGAACGACGCACGGTTTGATCGACGCTGGTCAAAGCCTAGGGTTTTCCCTATAATTCGGGAAAACCCTAGTCCAGAACCTTTGAATAGCGAGATCGACCATGTACCTGCTGAGCCACCTGTTCCTGATGCTGACCAAGAACGCCGAAAAGGCCGCGAAAGAGCGCGCCGACGCGTATCTGGCCGAAGCCACCGACATCTACGATCTCGAATTCCGCATGCGCAAGATCGATCGCGACGCGGCAATGAACCGTCCGTATTCGATCGGCGCGCGCTAAGCGGCGCACGCGGGCCCGCCGGCCCGCCATTTCGACGAATCGCGCAAAAGGGCGCGTGCGGCATCGAGCTGCACGCGCCCTTTTCGTATTCTGTCGAAGCCCGAACCTGGTCGCGTCAGACGACCGTCAGGCGCACCGGCACGTTGTTGCGCGTGGCGTTCGAATACGGGCACACGTGGTGCGCCTTGTCGACCAGCGCTTGCGCGTCGTTCTTGTCGAGCCCCGGCAGCGACACGCGCAGTTCGATGTCGAGCCCGAAGCCGCCCGCATCGTTCGGGCCGATGCCCACTTCCGCCGTCACTTGCGTATCGGCCGGCAGCGTCTGCTTGTTCTGGCCCGCGACGAATTTCATCGCGCTCAGGAAACAGGCCGAGTAACCTGCGGCAAACAGCTGCTCCGGATTCGTGCCTTCCGCGCCCGTGCCGCCGAGTTCGCGCGGCGCGGCCAGCTTCACTTCCAGCTTGTGGTCGGCGGATACCGCGCGGCCGTCGCGGCCGCCCGTGCTCGTGGCGCTGGTCTTGTACAGAATGTTCATCGTGCAACTCCTGTCGGGAAGAGAGGGGGAAAGCGGTCCGGTCGGACGGGATGTCGCCGGCCATGAGTGAAATATAGAACACAAATGATTAGTGTGCAAATGAAATTTTGAAGAAAAACCCGCCCGCGCCGGGCGGGTGGCTTCGCGCGCGAAGTGTCAGCGTTCGTTGGCTACCGACAACGCGTCGCGCAACTGCTGGAGATCGGCGCGCAGCCTGATCAGGAAGTCGGGCGTCTGTTGCATCGCGCAAAAGAGATCGGCGGGCACCGAGCGCGCGCGGTCCTTCAGCGCACGGCCTTCCGGCGTCACGCGCACGTTGACGACGCGTTCGTCAGTCGCGCTGCGCACGCGCTCGACGTAGCCGAGCGCTTCCAGCCGCTTGAGCAGCGGCGTGACCGTGGCCGGATCGAGGTCGAGCCGTGCTGCGATGTCCTTCACGGCCAGGTCGTCGCGCTCCCACAGCACGAGCATCGCGAGATATTGGGGATAGGTCAGCGACAGCTTGTCGAGCAGCGGCTTGTACGCCTTCGTCATCGCGTGCGAAGTCGAGTAAAGCGCGAAGCAGAGTTGCTCGTCGAGCGTCTGGGGCAGCGGAGGCAGGCGATCCATGATTCGGGAAGCGCGTCGGATGCGCGAACGATTTGTACACAAATTATTTTGCGCGCAAAAGTTCAGGTTGAACAGGGGGCGACCAGAGACGGTCGATACCGGAAAAGGGGAGAGATCGGAAGCGCGCCGGGCGGCCACCCGGCGCGGGAAACAGCGTGACGGCCGGCGACATGCGCCGGCCGGGAGAAGGGTCAGCGGCCCGACATCGTCGTCGTTGCGCCCGGTTCCTGCACGCCGAAGCAGCCGCGATAGGTCGCGTAGAACGAGCAGTACAGCATCGTGACGATGATGATCGTCACCGGCATCATGATCGTCAGCGCATACGCGCCGGCGCCGAGCGCCTGCAGCAGCAGCGACAGCGCGAGCGACGTGCCGAGCGCGACGCCAAACCACAGCACGCCGTACACGACGAACGCGCCGCGATTGCGCCAGCAACTGACGACGCTGAAGAACAGCGCCTTCGCGGGCGGAACGTCATGCCACGCGACCAGCACCGGCGCGAACCAGAACAGCATCGCGACCGGCAGATAGAGTAGCGTCGCGAAGAACAGCGCGCCCAGCGTGCCTTGCGCGGCGAGCGTCTCGGGCGTCGTGTTCGCTTCGTCGGCCGCGCCCATCATCACGTGGAACAGCGCGCCGCCGTCCACGAGCGACGATGCCGCGAACACCAGCACCATCGACACGACGTAGATCACGCCGAGCACGAGCAGCCGCTGGGTCGCGACGGTGCCGTACGAGCGAAAGCCGTCGACGAGGATCGTCGGCATCACGGTCTTGCCGGCCACCGTGTCGCGGCACGCGGCCATGAAGCCGACCGCGATGCCGGGAATGAACACCAGCGGCAGCGCGGAGCCGATCACGGGCACCATCGACACCAGCGTGATCGCGAGCAGGTATGTGAAGAACAGCGTGATGAATGCGAGCGGATTCCGGCGGAACAGCCAGATGCCTTGACGGAACCAGACATAGCCCGTTTTCGCGGGCACTTCGATCAGTTGCATGCGGTTTGGATCTCGGGAAGCGCGGGCGTATGCGCGATACGCTCACGCAGAATGCGTTCGAAATGGCCGGGGTCGTGCGGCTTGAGCATCTCGGCCGCGCGCGGCAGGTAGAAGTCGTACAGGCGCGACACCCAGAAGCGGTACGCGCCGGCGCGCAGCATGTCGCTCCAGTGGCGGCGTTCCTCGGCCGTGAACGGCCGGACCGTCTGGTACGCGCGCAGCAGCGCATCGGCGCGCGCGACGTCGAGCACGCCGGTCGCAAGGTCGACGCACCAGTCGTTGACGGTAACCGCGACGTCGAACAGCCACTTGTCGCAGCCCGCGAAATAGAAGTCGAAGAAGCCGCCGAGCCGCACGTCGTGGCCGGTGCCGGGCGCCGCGTGCGCGAACAGCACGTTGTCGCGGAACAGATCGCAATGGCATGGGCCGGCCGGCAGCGCCGCATAGTCGTCCGACGCGAAGAAACCGGCCTGGTGCGCGAGCTCGCTTTCGAGCAGCGTGCGTTGCGCGTCCGTGATGAACGGCACGATCGCCGGCACGTTCTCCTGCCACCACGGCAGGCTGCGCAGGTTCGGCTGGCTGCGCGGATAGTCGCGCCCCGCGAGGTGCAGGCGCGCGAGCATCTGCCCGACCTCGATGCAGTGTTCGACGCCGGGCGCGAGTTCGGCCGCGCCGTCGAGCTTCGTGACGATCGCGGCCGGCTTGCCGTGCAGCTCGCCGAACAGCGCGCCGTCGTCGCGCGGGACCGGGTCCGGCACCGGCACGCCGTGGGCGGCCAGGTGGCGCATCAGGTCGAGGTAGAACGGCAACTGCTGCGCCGTGAGCTTTTCGAAGATCGTGAGGACGTATTCGCCGCGCGTCGTCGTCAGGAAGAAATTGCTGTTTTCGATACCGGACGGAATGCCGCGGAACGCAAGCACGTCGCCCAGTTCGTAGTGGCGCATCCATTGCGCGAGATCGGAGTCGGAAACAGCGGTGAAAACGGCCATGCGGATGCGTCAGGTCAGGGTGTCGGCACGCGGGCGGCGTGCAGCGCGACAGCAGGTGAAGGGGGGGCGCGGCGCGGTCGGTGCGCGGCGCCACGGAATCAGTAGCGCAGGTTCAGCGACGGCAGGCGCGTGATCGGGATGCCCGCGTCGTGCGGCTTCGGCGACGTGTCGGGCGTCGAGCTCATCTGGTAGCGCGTGCCAAAGTTCGACTTCACGTCGATCTCGACCGGCTTGCCGCGGTCGCGGTACTCGGTGACTTCGGTGCCGTTCTTGCTCTTTTCGTGGAAGCTCGGCGTGCGGCGGATGTCGGCGAAGTCCACTTTCGACGTGACTTCGGCGCCCGGCCGGTTGATCTTGCGGAGATCGGGCAGGCCGGCGGCTTCGTTGGCCTCGGCCCGGGCCTGCGCGTCGGCGTCAGGCGTGCCGCCGGCGGCGTGGGCGACGCTGGCGGCGGCAAACGCGACGGCAGCGGCGACGAAAATGAGCGGCTTCATGATGAGTCTCCAGTGAACCTACCGATTTTAGCAAATACTGCGCGCCATCCGGCCCCCGCGTGCGCAGGGGCGACCATAAGGGCGACCGGGTTCCGTGGTAATGTCGTCGGATCAGACGAGGTGATGAAAATGAAGAACGATTTGAGCCGCCGGCACCGTGTGCTGTCGCCCGAAAGCCCGTCGACCGAGGCTTTCGACGATCCGATCGCTGCCGTCGCGCGGCTGTCCGCCATTTACGACACGAATACGGGTTTCCTGCGCGATGCGTTCGCGCGCTATCGCCGCCACGAAGCGATCACCGAGCACGTGCGCGCGTGCTATCCGTTCGTGCGGATCCGTACCGACGTCAACACGCACGTCGATTCGCGCCGCTCGTACGGCTTCGTCGCGGGGCCGGGCGTGTTCGAGACGACGGTCACGCGTCCCGATCTCTTCGCGAACTACTACCGCGAGCAACTGCGCCTGCTGGCGAAGAACCACCATGTCAAGATCGAGATCGGCGTGTCGTCGCAGCCGATTCCGATCCATTTCGCGTTTCCGGAAGGCATCCATCTCGAGGGCGAACTCGATCGCGACCGGCTGCTCGCGATGCGCGACATCTTCGACACGCCCGACCTGTCGTATCTCGACGACCGCATCGTCAACGGCACGTTCGAGCCGGCGCCGGGCGAGCCGCATCCGCTCGCGCTGTTCACCGCCGCGCGCGTCGACTTCTCGCTGCATCGGCTGCGCCACTACACGGCGACGTCGCCCACGCATTTCCAGAACTATGTGCTCTACACGAACTACCAGTTCTACATCGACGAGTTCGTGAAGCTCGGCCGCACGATGATGACGGAAAGCGACGATCCCGAGGTGCGCGCGTACCGCAGCGAGTACAGCGCGTTCGTCGAGCCGGGCGACGTCGTCACGTACAACGCGAACCTCGGCGGCGAGCCGGCCGAGGGCACCGCGCCGCCGCGCCTGCCGCAGATGCCCGCGTATCACCTGAAGCGCGCGGACGGCAGCGGGATCACGATGGTCAACATCGGCGTCGGTCCGTCGAACGCGAAGACGATCACCGATCACATCGCGGTGCTGCGTCCGCACGCGTGGGTGATGCTCGGTCACTGCGCGGGGCTGCGCAACACGCAGCGTCTCGGCGACTACGTGCTCGCGCACGGTTACGTGCGGGAAGATCATGTGCTCGACGCCGACCTGCCGCTGTGGGTGCCGATCCCGGCGCTGGCCGAAGTGCAGCTCGCGCTCGAGCGCGGCGTGGCCGAGGTCACGCGGCTCGAGGGCGTGGAGCTGAAGCGCGTGATGCGCACGGGCACGGTCGCGAGCGTCGACAACCGCAACTGGGAGCTGCGCGACCATCGCGAGCCCGTGCAGCGGCTGTCGCAGAGCCGCGCGATCGCGCTCGACATGGAAAGCGCGACGATCGCCGCCAACGGTTTCCGCTTCCGCGTGCCGTACGGCACGCTGCTGTGCGTGTCGGACAAGCCGCTGCATGGCGAGCTGAAACTGCCGGGCATGGCCGACACGTTCTATCGCGGGCAGGTCGACCAGCATCTGCAGATCGGCGTGAAGGCGATGGAGATCCTTCGCACGAACGGGCTCGACAAGCTGCATAGCCGGAAGCTGCGGAGCTTCGCGGAAGTGGCGTTCCAGTAACGCGCATGACTGGCAGGGGGAGGGCGATGCCCTGCCCGGCTTCGCGGCGGCGGGCGCGCGCCTGCGTCACCCCTCCGGTCGTCCGGACACTCGTCGTGGCCGCAATGCGGCCTTCGTACTCGGACGTGACCATATTCTCCAATTTGGAAGTTGTCCTATAGTTTTGTCCTTGTCATCGAAAGTATGCTCTCCTGCGTGGCGTTGTCCGACGCCCGCACGAAGGAACGGCGAACAGCCGATCCAATTGATTCTTATAATATTGAGAGTAGACATATCCGATGAAAATCAAAATCCTGCTGGCTTCCCTGATGCTCACTGCTTCGCTGTCGGCCATGGCCCAAGCGGTGATCGGTCCATCCAAGCCGAAGCCGCCTTGCGAAAGAGAAGCGGTGCTCGGCCCCTCCGATCCTTGCAAACCCGTCGCAGTAGTCGGCCCGAGCAAACCCAAACCGTGTTGGTGCTACCTCGTTAATTAAGCCGTGAAAGAGGCGCGTCCATCCTTGGGTGCGCCTCGTTCGCAGGTTCAAGCGTGACAGAGAAGGGAACGCATCGATGGCGCGACGGAGCGGCCTCTACTGCGCAAGCCGGGGGAGGCGCCGGTAGCCTCGAGATCTCATCGTTCATCGGCCGTAGGCTTTTTCTCGTCATTGTGATCGCTACGGTCTCCGCTCTGAGCAGTGCCATGAAGGCGTGCCCGGTACGGGGAATCGATTGAATGCGATGACGGTATTCGCCAGTGTCACCGACGGCAGCATGTCGCGCTCGTCGTCGCGGCAGACCAGGCTGTACCGGCTCTGCATCGACACGAACCGGGCGAGGCCGTGTTGTCGCCGGAACGTGAGCATCTTTCCGTGTTGCGGCGCCGTATTCGCTTGCCCGTCGTTTTCTCGCGCCGTTGCTCGGCGAATTCTGCGACTGGCAGCCGGCGTGACGGCCGAGTCGATCGTCAGCGACGACATGGCCGATATCGTCGAGCATCGGATCGATATCGCGGCGCGAACCGGCAATCTCCCGACAGCGGGCTGATTGCGCGGCGCAGGCGTATTTGCGCCATCACAAGCGCGGGCGTGACGTGTGTGACTGCCGAGGGTGGGGGGGGCGTCGGTCGACGTTCTTTCGGCCCGGTCAGGGCGGCTCGATAGAAGGGCGCGCCTGCGTCGGCAGATCGCCGATTCGCGGTGCAGGCGGCTCAAAGCGGCAAGGCCGGGGGCTCAGCACTCACCCTTCTTTGCGTGTCCCGGCGGGCAGTGATAGCCGCCATGACCGCGATGACGCTGATGATCTTCCCATTCGCGGCGTTCCCAGTAGCGGCGGCCGTCCCAGTAGCGGTCGCCGTGCCAGCCGACGATTACCGCCGGTGCCGGGGCGACCACGACGGGCGCGGGTGCGACGACGACCGGCGCGGGCGTGCCGATGTTGACGTCGACGTTGACGGCGTGAGCGAGGCCGGACAGCGAAAGGCCGAGGCCGGCGAAAGCGAGGGCGATCAGCGAGCGTTGCATGTTCTTTTCCGTGGTGTCGTGATGAATGGGCCGACGCGACGCGATGGAAGCGAGGGGGACCGTTCCACCGGGGGAACGCCGCGTCGACACAATGCAGTGTGCTGCCGCGCGACGGAAAAGGCGAGTCATGATTATTACGGAGGATTGGCGGCGCGCAGGCGCGCGAAGGGCCATCCATTTGACAGTGGCGGGCCGCCGGTGCGGCTGAGCCCGTCGCATGACGCAGCGCCGACTGCGGGGATTTGACATTCGACCGCGCGCGGCGGTGAACGGTATTAACAGCGCGTTACAAAGTCGTGCCCAGCGCGCCGCCGGCCCGCGATGTCGGTCGCGTGCGAAGCACGACAACCGGCCATCGGGCCGGCTGTCGTCACCGAATAGTTACAGATAGAACATCCGGTCTTCTTCCGGGCGCGGCGGATGATCGTCGTCGTCCGAACCTTCTTCCTCGCCGCTGTCCTCGTAGAACGCGAGCACCGCGTCGAGCACCTGGTCGGGATCGTCGATCACCTGCATCAGATCCATGTCTTCCGGATTGATCAGGCCCATCGGAATCAGTTGATCGCGGAACCATTGCAGCAGCCCCTGCCAGAATTCGCTGCCGACGAGAATGATCGGCACGAGGCGCGATTTTTTCGTCTGGATCAGCGTGAGCACTTCGGACAGTTCGTCGAGCGTGCCGAAGCCGCCCGGCATCACGATCACCGCATCCGAATTCTTCACGAACGTGACCTTGCGCGTGAAGAAGTGGCGGAAGCGCAGCGAGATGTCCTGATAGTGGTTGCCGGCCTGTTCGTGCGGCAGCTCGATGTTCAGGCCGACCGACGGCGCCTTGCCGGCGTGCGCGCCCTTGTTCGCGGCTTCCATGATGCCGGGGCCGCCGCCGGAGATCACCGCGAAGCCGGCGTCCGACAGCTTGCGCGCGATCTGCGCGGCGAGCTTGTAGTGCGGCGTGTCGGGTTTGAGGCGGGCAGAACCGTAGATGCTGACAGCCGGGCGGATCTCCGACAGGTACTCGGTCGCCTCGATAAACTCTGCCATAATCGTGAACATCTGCCACGATGCGCGCGCCTTCTTGGCCGTCGCGCGCTCTTGATCTGCGAGCGAACGCAGACTCGGAATCACTTTTCTCTTGTTCATAATGCCTGAAGAACGAAATCTGGAAGGTAAGACCCTGCTATTGGTTGACGGTTCGAGCTATCTGTATCGGGCTTACCATGCGATGCCTGATTTGCGTGGCCCTGGCGGGGAGCCGACCGGAGCGCTCTACGGAATCATCAACATGCTGCGCCGTATGCGCAAGGAAGTCAGTGCAGAGTATAGCGCTTGCGTGTTCGATGCAAAGGGCAAGACGTTCCGCGACGACCTCTATGCCGACTATAAGGCAAACCGTCCGTCGATGCCGCCCGACCTCGCGTTGCAGGTCGAGCCGATCCACGGCGCGGTGCGCGCGCTCGGCTGGCCGCTGCTGATGGTCGAAGGCGTCGAGGCCGACGACGTGATCGGCACGCTCGCGCGCGAAGCCGAACGGCACGGGATGAACGTGATCGTGTCGACGGGCGACAAGGATCTCGCGCAGCTCGTGACCGACCGCGTCACGCTCGTCAACACGATGACCAACGAGACGCTCGACCGCGACGGCGTGCTTGCGAAGTTCGGCGTGCCGCCCGAGCGCATCATCGACTACCTCGCGCTGATCGGCGACACCGTCGACAACGTGCCGGGCGTCGAGAAATGCGGGCCGAAGACGGCCGTGAAATGGCTGTCGCAATACGACAGCCTCGACGGCGTCATCGAACACGCGGCCGAGATCAAGGGCGTGGTCGGCGACAACCTGCGCCGCGCGCTCGACTTCCTGCCGCTCGGCCGCCGGCTCGTGACGGTCGACACGGCCTGCGATCTCGCGCCGCATCTCGACTCGATCGAAGCTTCGCTGAAGAGCGACGGCGAGGCGCGCGACCTGTTGCGCGACATTTTCGCGCGCTATGGCTTCAAGACCTGGCTGCGTGAAGTCGAGAGCGCACCGGCCGAAGGCGGCGGCGCCGATGCGCCGGAAGGCGAGCCGGCCCCGGTGATCGCAGCCGACGTCGTGCGCGAATACGACACGATCCAGACCTGGGAACAGTTCGATGCGTGGTTCGCGAAGATCGACGCGGCCGCGCTGACCGCGTTCGACACCGAGACGACCGCGCTCGATCCGATGCTCGCGCGGCTCGTCGGCCTGTCGTTCTCGATCGAGCCGGGCAAGGCGGCCTACCTGCCGGTCGCGCACCGCGGCCCCGACATGCCCGAGCAGCTTCCGCTCGACGAAGTGCTCGCGCGCCTGAAGCCGTGGCTCGAATCGGCCGATCGCAAGAAGGTCGGCCAGCACCTGAAGTACGACGCACAGGTGCTCGCGAACTACGACATCGCGTTGAACGGTATCGAGCACGACACGCTGCTCGAATCGTACGTGCTCGAATCGCACCGCACGCACGACATGGACAGCCTCGCGCTGCGTCATCTGGGCGTCAAGACGATCAAGTACGAGGACGTGGCCGGCAAGGGCGCGAAACAGATCGGTTTCGATGAAGTGGCGCTCGCGCAGGCCGCCGAATACGCGGCCGAAGACGCCGACATCACGCTGCAGCTTCATCACGCGCTGTATCCGCAGGTCGCGCGCGAGCCGGGCCTCGAGCGCGTGTATCGCGAGATCGAGATGCCGGTGTCGCTCGTGCTGCGCAAGATGGAGCGCACCGGCGTGCTGATCGACGATGCGCGCCTGCACGCGCAGAGCACCGAAATCGCGACGCGCCTGATCGAACTCGAGGGCGAGGCATACGAACTGGCGGGCGGCGAATTCAATCTCGGCTCGCCGAAGCAGATCGGGCAGATCTTCTTCGAGAAGCTGCAGTTGCCGGTCGTGAAGAAGACGCCGAGCGGCGCGCCGTCGACGGACGAGGAAGTGCTGCAGAAGCTGGCCGAGGACTACCCGCTGCCGAAGCTGCTGCTCGAGCATCGCGGGCTGTCGAAGCTGAAGTCGACCTATACCGACAAGCTGCCGCGGATGGTGAACCCCGCCACCGGACGCGTGCACACGAATTATGCGCAGGCCGTCGCGGTGACGGGCCGCCTTGCGT
Source organism: Burkholderia sp. AU28863 (assembly GCF_002223195.1). Classification (NCBI taxonomy): domain Bacteria; kingdom Pseudomonadati; phylum Pseudomonadota; class Betaproteobacteria; order Burkholderiales; family Burkholderiaceae; genus Burkholderia; species Burkholderia sp. AU28863. The sequence continues at coordinate 532,882 of NZ_NKFE01000005.1, forward strand.
CGAACGATCCCAATCTTCAGAACATTCCGGTGCGCACGGCCGAAGGCCGGCGTATCCGCGAAGCGTTCATCGCCTCGCCGGGCCACCGGATCGTGTCGGCCGACTATTCGCAGATCGAACTGCGGATCATGGCGCACATCTCGGGCGACGCGTCGCTGCTGCGTGCGTTCTCGCAGGGCGAGGACATCCACCGCGCGACGGCCGCCGAGGTGTTCGGCGTGACGCCGCTGGAGGTCAATTCCGACCAGCGCCGGATCGCGAAGGTAATCAACTTCGGGCTCATCTACGGGATGAGCGCGTTCGGGCTCGCATCGAATCTCGGCATCACGCGCGACGCGGCGAAGCTCTATATCGACCGCTATTTCGCGCGCTATCCGGGCGTCGCGCAGTACATGGAAGACACGCGCGCGGCGGCGAAGGAGAAGGGCTACGTCGAAACCGTTTTCGGTCGCCGCCTGTGGCTGCCGGAGATCAACGGCGGCAACGGTCCGCGCCGCCAGGCGGCCGAGCGCGCGGCCATCAATGCACCGATGCAGGGCACGGCGGCCGACCTGATCAAGCTGTCGATGATCGCGGTGGACGACTGGCTCACGCGCGACCGGCTTGCGTCGCGAATGATCATGCAGGTGCACGACGAACTGGTGCTCGAGGTGCCCGAAAGCGAGCTGTCGCTCGTGCGCGAGAAACTGCCGGAAATGATGTGCGGCGTCGCGAAGCTGAAGGTGCCGCTGGTCGCCGAAGTGGGCGCCGGCGCGAACTGGGAAGAGGCACACTGACGCACCCCGTGCGATTCCCCGCTTCCCGCGGCATATTGTTGCAGGGATGCCAAATATCGAGATGGTTTGCTTGTGGTCAACGCGCAAGCTCCCGGACAATGCATGTCAGGCATGTCATTGAAGCGGGGCGGCGCGCCCCGCGTGCCGGATCGGCCGCATCGTCGTGCTTCGAACTGCACATCGATGATGTCCGAACCGGTTAATCCACCGGGCGGCGCGCGTGCATCGCGTTTGCTTCATCCGGCGGCAGCATTTCGACTCGCAAAGGGGGAATCAGATGCATCGGATCATCATCGTAGGCGGAGGCGCGGGTGGCCTGGAACTGGCGACGCGGCTCGGCGACCGTTACGGCGCGCGCGGCAATCGTCCCGCGCGTGCGCTCGTCACGCTCGTCGACCGCAATCCGACTCACATCTGGAAACCGCTGCTGCACGAGGTCGCGGCCGGCAGCATGGACCCGTTCACGCAGGAACTCGAATATGCAGCGCAGGCGCGCTGGCACGGCTTCGAGTTCCAGCAGGGCGAGCTGACCGGGCTCGACCGCGCGGCGAAGCGCGTCACGCTGTCGCCGCTCAACGACAGCGACGGCGAGGAACTGCTGCCGGCGCGCGAGCTGGAATACGACACGCTGGTGATCGCGATCGGCAGCACGACCCACTTCTTCGGCGTGCAGGGCGCGCCGGAAAACGCGATCGCACTCGACACGGTCGGGGAGGCCGAACGTTTCCGCAAGCGGCTGATCGCGGCATGCATGCGCGCCGAGCACCAGGCGCCGGCGCCTACCGTGCCCGGCGAGTCGGCCGAGCCGCGTATCCAGGTCGTGATCGTCGGCGGAGGCGCGACGGGCGTCGAGTTGTCCGCGGAGCTGCGCAATACCGCGCAGGTGCTGTCCGTGTACGGGCTGCACAAGCTCGATCCGCGCCATGACGTCGGCATCGTGCTGATCGAATCGGGGCCGCGGATCCTGCCGGCACTGCAGGAGCGCGTGTCGACGGCGACGGCCGAACTGCTCGAAAAGCTCGGCGTGCGGCTGATGCTCAGCGAGCGCGTGACCGAGGTGGCGCCCGGGTTCGTGCATACCGCGAGCGGCAAGGCGGTGCGCGCGGACCTGACGGTCTGGGCGGCCGGCATCAAGGCGCCGTCCGTGCTGTCGCACCTCGACGGCCTTCAGGTCAATAAGCTCGGTCAGCTCGACGTGCGCCGCACGCTGCAGACCTTCACCGACGACAACGTGTTCGCACTCGGCGATTGTGCGGCCTGCGCATGGCCGGGTAACGAACGCAACGTGCCGCCGCGCGCCCAGGCGGCGCACCAGCAGGCGAGTTTCCTGCTCAAGGCGATCGGCTGCCGGCTCGAAGGCCGCTCGCTGCCGGAGTTCACGTACCGCGATTTCGGCTCGCTCGTGTCGCTCGGCCACTTCAGCGCGGTCGGCAACCTGATGGGCGGGCTGATCGGCGGCAACATGCTGATCGAAGGGCTGTTCGCGCGCTTCATGTACATGTCGCTGTACCGGCTGCACATCGCGGCGCTGCACGGTTATCCGCGGATGATGCTCGACACGGTCGCGCACTGGCTGCGGCGCACGACGCTGCCGCGCGTCAAGCTGCACTGATCGCGTCGTCGCGCGCGGAGCGGGCGGGGAATGCGCATGTCGTGCGTGTTCGCCGCCCGTTTTTCTTTTCGATTCGCCAGGGTTCGCGCGACGAAGCGCGATACGTGCCGCCGCGCGACGATCGATTCGGCGCCGCCACGTGTCGTAATCGAGTCTTACACATCCGACAGTTGACGCGACAACGGATTATTGGGCATCTTGTCCGGGTTTTCGTTTGCGGCGGCGTGCCAACCGCCGCGACTTCCGCGCCGCGCGCCGGTGCGATGCCCCGTCATGCCGTATCGGCGATCGTGACGGCGGCGCCCAATCGAGGAGTGCATTCATGTTGAAACCCGAAGTCGACAGCCTGGTCCCCCACGTCCCGTTCTCGCGCCGCAAGTTCATGCAGGCTGCGCTCGGCGGCACCTTCGCGGCGGCCGTGCTGCCCGTGTCGGCGCAGACGGTCACGACCGACAGCGCCGGGCTGGACGTCGACACCATCGAGATCCGCTCGGGCGATGCGAGTATTCCGGCGTATCGCGCACAGCCGGTCGACAAGACGAACCTGCCGGTCGTCATCGTGATCCACGAGATCTTCGGCGTGCACGCGCATATCGCCGATGTGTGCCGGCGCTTCGCGAAGCTCGGCTATCTCGCGATCGCGCCCGACCTGTTCGCCCGGCAGGGCAATGCGGCGAAGTATCCGACGATGAAGGAGCTGTACGACCACATCATCAGCAAGGTGCCGGACCGGCAGGTGACGGAGGATCTCGATGCGACCGTCGCGTGGGCCGGCAAGAACGGCGGCGACCTGTCGCGTCTTGGCGTGACGGGGTTTTGCTGGGGCGGTCGCCAGGCGTGGCTGTATGCGGAGCACAATCCGCACGTGCTGGCCGCCGTGGCGTGGTACGGCTTCGTCGAAGGCAAGACCGACGAGATGACGCCGTTCAATCCGGTCGACCATGCGTCGTTGCTGAAGGTGCCGGTGCTCGGGCTGTATGGCGAGAAGGATCAGAACATCACGCAGGCGTCGCTCGCGGACATGCGCAAGGCGATCCAGGCGAGCGATTCGAAGCGCGCGCGCGAATCGGAGATCGTCGTGTATCCGGATGCCGGTCACGCGTTCTTCGCCGACTACCGGCCGAGTTACGTGAAGGGCGATGCCGAGGACGGCTGGAAGCGCGCGATCGAGTGGTTCCAAAAGTACGGCGTGATGTAAACGACGAGCGGCGGCCGGTGCCGCCGCGACATCGGCCGCCGCGGCACCGGCCGCCGCATCATCGTCGTCGCGCCGCGCGGGCGCTCAAGGATTCGGGCCGGTCGCGATCGGCCGCGACGGATCGGCGCTCCATTCGCTCCACGAGCCCGGATACAGCGACGCGCCGTGCAGGCCGGCCACTTCCAGCGCCAGCGCGTTGTGGCATGCGGTGACGCCGGAGCCGCATTGCAGGATCACGCGGTTCGGCTCGGTGCCGCCCAGCACGGCGGTGAATGCCTCACGCAGTTCATGACCGGTCTTGAAGCGGCCGTCGGCGGTCAGGTTGTCCTTGAAGAAGCGGTTGCGCGCGCCCGGAATGTGGCCGCCCACCCGATCGATCGTTTCGTTTTCGCCGCGATAGCGATCCGGTGCGCGTGCATCGATCACGACGCGCGCGGGCGATGACACGTTCGCCAGCACGGTCGCTGCATCGACCGTCGATTCGAGCGGCGTGGCCGAGCGGAAGTCGCCGGCGGCCGGGTGCGGTACGTCGGTCGTCAGCGGCTGGCCGGCCGCTTCCCAGGCCTGGAGGCCGCCATCGAGCACGGCAACCGAATCGTGGCCGAGCCAGCGCAGCAGCCACCACAGGCGCGCCGCATAGGCGCCGCCTTGCGCGTCGTACGCGACGACCTGCTGACCCTGCTTGAGGCCGCGGCTGGCGAGCAGCGTCGCGAGCGCGTCGCGGGTCGGCAGCGGATGGCGGCCGTTGGTGCCCGTCTTGCGGCCCGACAGGTCGCGGTCGAGATGAAGATAGTGCGCGCCGGGAAGGTGACCGGCTGCGTAGGCGGCTTCGCCGGCGCCGGGATCGGCGAGATCGAAGCGGCAGTCGAACAGCGCGACGCTGCCGGGCGCCGCGGCCAGGCGCTCGGCGAGATTGGCGGCGGAGATGAGCGTGGTGTAATGAGTGTGCGACATGACGACTCCCTGGAGTGCAAATGGCCTGACACTCCAAGTCTAAACAAAAAAAGACGGGCCGAAGCCCGTCTTTTCGTCTGCCGGATGCCGCGCGGCGTCAACGCGCCGCAGCCGCTGTCAGAGGTCGCCGAGGTGGCGGCGCAGGAACTCGTGGAAGTGCTGCATCCCGTCTTCCATCGGGCTTTGGTACGGGCCGACCTGCGACTCGCCGCGGGCCATCAGCGCACGGCGGCCCGCGTCCATCCGCATCGCGATCTCGTCGTCCTCGACGGCCGTTTCCATATAGGCGGCACGCTCGGCCTCGACGAATTCGCGTTCGAACAGCGCGATTTCCTCGGGGTAATAGAACTCGACGATGTTGGTCGTCTTCTGCGGCCCGCGCGGAATCAGCCACGACACCACCAGCACGTGCGGATACCACTCGATCATCAGGCCCGGGTAGTACACCATCCAGATCGCGCCGAACTCCGGCGGCACGCCGTTGCGGAACTTCAGCACCTGTTCGTGCCATTTCTGGTAAGTCGTGCTGCCCGGTTTCGCGAGGGCGTTGTGCACGCCGACCGTCTGCACGCTGTACCAGTCGCCGAACTCCCATTTGAGATCGTCGCACGACACGAAGCTGCCGAGGCCCGGGTGGAACGGGACGACGTGGTAATCCTCGAGGTAGACCTCGATGAACGTCTTCCAGTTGTAATCGCACTCGTGCACTTCGACGTGATCGAACTGGTACTCGGAGAAGTCGAAGTGATGCTTCGTGCCGAGGTTCGCGAGATCGCGCGCGACATTGCGGCCCTCGGCCTCGAACAGCAGCCCCTGCCAGTTCTGCAGCGGGCTCTTGCCGAGGTTCAGGCACGGCTTGTCGGGGAAGTGCGGCGCGCCGAGCAGTTGGCCATCGAGGTCGTACGTCCAGCGGTGCAGCGGACACACGATGTTCTGTGCATGGCCGCGCCCGTTGAGCATGATCGCCTGCCGGTGGCGGCACACGTTCGACAGCAGTTCGATCCGGTTCGTCTGGTTACGGACCAGCACGCGGCCTTCCTTCTCGGACGGCAGCGCAAAATAGTCTCCCGCCTCGGGCACCATCAGCTCGTGCCCGACGTAACGAGGACCTTTCTTGAAGAGGGTTTCGATCTCGCGCTCAAGCAGCGCCTCATCGAAATATGCAGTGACTGGAAGCTGGCTGTGGGCCGACTTCAACTGAAGCGCATCGCTCAGATTGGACATTCCCACTCCCGGTGTTAGCGTGAAAGCAGTGAACAACCCAACCATCGAAAAATCGATTTAGGGAAACGGAGAATTATACCCGGTTCGCCCCGCAAGGCTAGGATTAAGTGCCTGATTTGTGTCAATTTTTTGTCGGGCGGCCGTCCAAAGGCGCACACTGTGCGTCGTAGATGGGGCCGGAATTGTGCGCGGGCGCCCAACACGGCAGGTCGGAAAATTCTCTTTTGCCGTAGAATGTCCGACTTGTTTTGAAATTTGACACCTCGTCCATGGCGAAAACCGCATCCCCAGGCGCCACGCCGCCCGGCAATGGCACCGAACCGTTGCCGGACAATTACGAGATGGCGCTGGCGGAACTCGAGACGCTGGTTGCCCGGATGGAAGGCGGCGCGTTGAGCCTCGAGGATTCGCTGGCGGCGTATCGCCGCGGTGCGACCCTCGTTGCGTTTTGCCAACAGCAGCTCGAGAAAGTGGAGCAGCAGGTTCGCGTGCTCGACGGCGCGACGCTGAAGCCGCTTTCGTCCGGAACGGCCGCCACGGACGGCGAAGACGACGATCTATGACATTCGAACAATGGATGCGGTCCGTGCTTGACCGTGTCGAGGACGCACTCGGCCACTATCTGCCGGCCGAAACCGCGACGCCCGCGAAACTTCACGAGGCGATGCGCTATGCGGTCCTCGGTGGCGGCAAACGCGTTCGCCCGCTGCTGTGCCATGCAGCAGGCGAACTGACCGGCGCGACGGAAGCGGCGCGCAACGCGGCGGCGGCGGCGCTGGAGATGATCCACGTCTACTCGCTCGTGCACGACGACATGCCGTGCATGGACGACGACGCGCTGCGTCGCGGCAAACCGACCGTGCACGTGCAGTACGACGAGCCGACGGCGCTGCTGGTCGGCGACGCGCTGCAGTCGCAGGCGTTCGTCGCGTTGACCGACGCCGATGCGCTGTCGCCGGTGCAGCAGGCGGCGCTCGTGCGCGAGCTGGCGCTCGCGAGCGGCTCGATCGGCATGGCCGGCGGGCAGGCGATCGACCTGGCGAGCGTCGGCCTGAAGCTGACGCGCGAACAGCTCGAGACGATGCACCGGATGAAGACGGGCGCATTGCTGCGCGCGGCCGTGCGGATGGGCGCGCTGGCCGGCGAGACGCCGTCGGCGGAAACGATGGCCGCGCTGGATGTTTACGCGGGCGCCGTGGGTCTGGCCTTCCAGGTCGTCGACGACATTCTCGACGTCACGACCGATTCGGCGACGCTCGGCAAGACGGCCGGCAAGGACGCGGCGAACGACAAGCCGACCTATGTATCGATCCTCGGTCTCGAGGCGTCGCGCGAGCTGGCAGCGCAGCTGCGCGCCGAAGCGCACGACGCGCTGAAACCGTTCGGCGCACGCGCACAGCGTCTCGCCGAACTTGCCGACCTGGTAGTGAACCGGGTCAGCTGACGCGAAAGCCCGCCGCCGCGCACATGCTACGGTGCGTGCAAAAGAATGCGGGCGCGTTTGATTTCCTACAATGGAACGACGATGTACGACTTGCTGAAAACCATCGACGACCCGGCGGATTTGCGCCGCCTCGATCGTCGCCAACTGCAACCGCTCGCGGATGAACTGCGCGCGTTCGTGCTCGACAGCGTGTCGAAGACGGGCGGCCATTTGTCGTCCAACCTCGGGACGGTCGAGCTGACGATCGCGTTGCACTACGTGTTCGACACGCCGAACGATCGCATCGTCTGGGACGTGGGTCACCAGACCTACCCGCACAAGATCCTGACGGGCCGCCGCGACCAGATGCACTCGCTGCGTCAGCAGGACGGCATCTCGGGTTTCCCGCGCCGTTCGGAGTCGGAATACGACACGTTCGGCACCGCGCACTCGAGCACGTCGATCTCGGCCGCGCTCGGGATGGCGATCGGCAGCCAGCTGAACGGCGACGACCGCTTTTCGATCGCCGTGATCGGCGACGGCGCGATGACGGCCGGCATGGCGTTCGAGGCGATGAACAACGCGGGCGTGTCGGAAGATGCGAAAGTGCTCGTGATCCTGAACGACAACGACATGTCGATCTCGCCGCCGGTCGGCGCGCTGAATCGCCATCTCGCCCGCTTGATGTCGGGCCGCTTCTATGCGGCTGCGCGCGCGGGTGTCGAGCGCGTGCTGAGCGTGGCGCCGCCGGTGCTCGAACTTGCGCGCAAGCTCGAGGAGCACGCGAAGGGCATGGTCGTGCCGGCCACGCTGTTCGAGGAGTTCGGCTTCAACTACATCGGCCCGATCGACGGTCACGATCTCGATTCGCTGATCCCGACGCTGCAGAACATCCGCGAACTGCGCGGCCCGCAGTTCCTGCACGTGGTGACGAAGAAAGGCCAGGGCTACAAGCTCGCCGAAGCGGATCCCGTGCTCTATCACGGCCCCGGCAAGTTCAATCCGGCCGAAGGCATCAAGCCGTCGACCACCCCTGCGAAGAAGACTTACACGCAGGTGTTCGGCGAGTGGCTGTGCGACGAAGCCGAGCGCGATACGCGCGTGGTCGGCATCACGCCCGCGATGCGCGAAGGCTCCGGCATGGTCGAATTCGAGAAGCGCTTCAAGGATCGCTACTACGACGTCGGCATCGCCGAGCAGCACGCGGTGACGTTCGCGGGCGGTCTCGCGACCGAAGGGCTGAAGCCCGTCGTCGCGATCTACTCGACGTTCCTGCAACGTGCGTACGACCAGCTGATCCACGACGTGGCGCTGCAGAATCTGCCGGTCGTGTTCGCGATCGACCGCGCGGGCCTCGTCGGCGCGGACGGCGCGACGCATGCGGGTGCGTACGATCTCGCGTTCATGCGCTGCATCCCGAACATGACGATCATGGCCGCATCCGACGAGAACGAGTGCCGCCAGATGCTGCATACGGCGCTGCAGCAACCGAACCCGACCGCGGTGCGCTATCCGCGCGGCGCGGGCACGGGCGTGGCGACGGTGAAGGAATTCACCGAGATCCCGGTCGGCAAGGGCGAAGTGCGGCGCCGCACGTCGCAGCCGGAAGGCAAGCGCGTCGCGATCCTCGCGTTCGGCACGATGGTGGCGCCGTCGCTTGCCGCCGCCGAGGAACTCGATGCAACGGTCGCGAACATGCGCTTCGTGAAGCCGATCGACGCGGCGCTCGTGCGCGAGCTCGCCGAAACGCACGACTACGTCGTCACGGTCGAGGAAGGCTGCGTGATGGGTGGCGCGGGCTCGGCGTGCGTCGAAGCCCTGATGGAGAGTGGGGTTATCCGACCCGTACTACAATTGGGCCTCCCTGACCTGTTCATCGATCACGGCGACCCCGCGAAGCTGCTGTCGCAATGCGGCCTCGACGGCGCGGGCATCGCGAAATCGATTCGCGAACGCTTTCTGAATCCGGCGGCTGATGTCGCCGGTCAGGCGAAGCGCGTCGCATAAGCCGACGCCGCCCGCGGGCGGCGTCGGTGCGACTGGTGCAACCGGTCTTCATTGATGCGGAAAACATGGGCCTGCGGGCCCATGTTGCTTTTCCGGCCGCCGCATGATGCGGCGTGCGCGTCGTCGGACGCGCGGCTTACAAGGATTGAACAAATGAACCAGATGAATCCCGCCTTCGTGATGCCCGACGTGCAGAGCACGGTGGATACCCGTCAGATCCCGATTCAGCGCGTGGGCGTGAAGGCGGTTCGGCATCCGTTGACGGTGTGTACCGAGAGCGGCGACGTGCAACCGACCGTCGGTGTCTGGAACCTCGACGTCCATCTGCCGGCCGACCAGAAAGGCACGCACATGTCGCGCTTCGTCGCGCTGCTCGAAGAGAATCGCGCGCCGCTGACGGTCGAGCGCTTCCGCGCGATGCTCGCGTCGATGCTCGTGAAGCTCGAAGCCGAGGCCGGCCGCATCGAGGTCACGTTCCCGTATTTCGTGAACAAGACGGCGCCGGTGTCCGGCGTGCAGAGCCTGCTCGACTATGAAGTGACGCTCGCGGGCGAAAGCCGCAACGGCGACACGCGCCTGTTCCTGAAAGTGCTCGTGCCGGTGACGAGCCTGTGCCCGTGCTCGAAGAAGATCTCGCAGTACGGCGCGCACAACCAGCGCTCGCACGTGACGATCGATGCGGAGCTGGCCGCCGATCTGCCGGTCGAGGCGCTGATCCGCATCGCGGAAGAGGAGGCGTCGTGCGAACTGTGGGGGCTGCTGAAGCGTCCGGACGAGAAGTTCGTCACCGAGCGTGCATACGAGAACCCGAAGTTCGTCGAGGATCTCGTGCGTGACGTCGCGCAGCGTCTCGATGCGGACGAGCGGGTGATCGCGTACGTGCTCGAGGCCGAGAACTTCGAGTCGATCCACAATCACAGCGCGTATGCGCTGATTGAGCGCGACAAGCGGCTGGCTGCATAACGCCGCGGCGTTTTGTTCCGCCAATGACGAAGGCCGCTCGGAACCGAGCGGCCTTTTTGTTTTCCTGCTCGAGGCATCGCGTGGCGCGATTCAGCTTGCGAGCGACGCGAGATCCCAGCGCGGCTTCACCGTGAACGCGTAATCGGCATTCGCCTGTTCGGGCCAGCGGCCGAGCCGCAGCGCGCCCGCGAGCGCGATCATCGCGCCGTTGTCGGTGCACAGCGCGAGATCGGGGTAGTGCACGTCGAAGCCGCGCCTGGCCGCGGCCGCCGACAATGCGGCGCGCAACTGGCGGTTCGCGCCGACGCCGCCCGCGACCACGAGGCGCTTGAGCTTCGTCTGTTTCAGCGCGGCGAGCGACTTCGCGACGAGCACGTCGACGGCCGCATCGACGAAGCCGCGCGCAAGGTCGGCCTTCGCGCGTTCGAGTGCGTCGCCCTCGAGCTTCGCCGCTTCGAATTTCTTCATCTGCGTGAGCACGGCCGTCTTCAGGCCGCTGAAGCTGAAGTCGAGATCGCCCGAATGCAGCATCGGACGCGGCAGCACGACCGCGCCCGGCGTGCCCGTTTCGGCGAGCTTCGATACTTCGGGGCCGCCCGGATAGCCGAGACCGATCAGCTTCGCCGTCTTGTCGAACGCTTCGCCGGCCGCGTCGTCGAGCGTTTCGCCGAGCGTCTCGTACACGCCGACGTCGGTCACGCGCATCAGTTGCGTATGGCCGCCGGAAACCAGCAGCGCCACGAACGGGAACGGCGGCGGCTCGTCGACCAGCAACGGCGACAGCAGGTGGCCTTCAAGGTGATGGATGCCGACGGTCGGCTTGTTCCACGCGAGCGCGAGCGCATTCGCGATGCTCGCGCCGACCAGCAGCGCGCCGGCGAGGCCGGGGCCCTGCGTGAACGCGATCGCGTCGATGTCGTCGCGGCGCGTGCCGCTTTGCGCCATCACTTCCTCGAGCAGCGGCAGCGCGCGACGGATGTGGTCGCGCGACGCGAGCTCGGGCACGACGCCGCCGTAGTCGCGGTGCATCGCGATCTGCGAATGGAGCGCGTGCGCGAGCAGGCCGCGCTGCGTGTCGTAAAGCGCGAGGCCGGTTTCGTCGCAGGAGCTTTCGATGCCGAGAACGAGCATGGGTGAGGGCAGGGCGCGCCGTTTCGGACGCGCCGCGGGTAGGTCGACGTAACCTGAAATTATAGCAGGCAGGGGCTCGCCGCCGCCGCGGGCGGCCCGGGCGCGAGGCCAGGCAGGTACAATCCGCGCCATGGAAACTTATGACATCGCCGTGATCGGCGCGGGCGCCGCCGGCATGATGAGCGCCGCGGTTGCCGGGCAGCTCGGCCGTCGCGTCGTGCTGATCGATCACGCGCCGCGGCTCGCCGAGAAAATCCGCATCTCGGGCGGCGGCCGCTGCAACTTCACGAACCTGTACGCCGGACCCGACAACTACCTGTCGTCGAATCCGCATTTCGCGCGTTCGGCGCTGGCGCGCTATACGCCGCGCGACTTCCTCGGGCTGCTCAAGCGCCATCACGTGACCTGGCACGAAAAGCACAAGGGGCAGCTCTTTTGCGACCACGGCAGCGATGCGATCATCGACGTGCTGAAGCACGAGTGCGACGCGGGCGGCATCGCGTGGCGCCGGCCCGTCGTCGTCGACGCGGTGCGCCATGCGCCGGCCGACGGCTTCACGCTCGACACGCAGCAGGCCGGCCGGATCGGCGCGCGCGCGCTGATCGTCGCGACCGGCGGCCTGTCGATCCCGAAGATCGGCGCGACCGACTTCGGCTACCGGCTCGCGAAGCAGTTCGGCCACAAGCTCGTCGATACGCGGCCCGCGCTCGTGCCGCTGACGTTCGCGCCGCAGGACTGGGCGCCGTTCGCGCCGCTGTCCGGCGTGTCGCTCGAAGTACGCGTATCGACCGGCGACAAAAAGCGCGGCGGCGAATTCGTCGAGGACCTGCTGTTGACCCATCGCGGGCTGTCCGGGCCGGGCATCCTGCAGATTTCGAGCTACTGGCAGCCAGGGGACCCGATCCGCGTCGACCTGCTGCCGCAGCGCGAGACCGTGGCCGATCTGCTCGACGCGAAACGCACGTCGAAGCGCCAGATCGGTTCGCTGCTCGCCGACTGGGTGCCGTCGCGCCTCGCGCATGCGTGGCTCGACGCGCATCGCGTCGCGGCCGACGCGCGGCTCGCGGACCTGCCCGACAAGACGCTGCGGCAGATCGGCGACGCGCTGTCCGGCTGGACGCTGACGCCGAACGGCACCGAAGGCTACAAGAAGGCCGAAGTGACGAAGGGCGGGGTCGATACGCGGGAGCTGTCGTCGGCGACGATGATGAGCGCGCGCGTGCCCGGGCTGTTCTTCGTCGGCGAGGCGGTGGACGTGACGGGCTGGCTCGGCGGCTACAACTTCCAGTGGGCGTGGGCGTCCGGCACGGCGGCCGGGCAGGCCGCGGCCGAGTACGCGCGCGGCGCCTGACGCGCCGGCCGGCGCCGTTCCGGCGGGCTGGGGTCCGTGCCTTCGAGCAATCGCTCTGCTATACTCGGTAGTCTTTCCCTGCAAACCTTTATTCGTGTCGGATCATGACGATCATTCGCGTTAAAGAGAACGAGCCGTTCGAAGTTGCAATGCGTCGCTTCAAGCGCACGATCGAGAAGAACGGTCTGTTGACCGAGCTTCGTGCGCGCGAGTTTTACGAGAAGCCGACCGCAGAACGCAAGCGCAAGAAGGCCGCTGCGGTGAAGCGTCATTACAAGCGTATTCGCAGCCAGACGCTGCCGAAGAAGCTGTACTGAACGATTGGGCGCCGCGCGGTTCGCTGAGCGGCGCACCGGCGACTCCGTGCGATCGGGTGCGGTCGCGCAGCCGATCAGGCGGCGAGTCGCCGATGCCGGATTCGAGCAACCCGCTTGAGACAATGTCCCAAGCGGGTTTTTGTGTTGACGCCCGTTCGCGGGCGTCGGATTCACGTTTCCATCCCGGGTGAAAGATGAGTTTGAAAGAGCAGATCAGCGAAGACATGAAGGCCGCGATGCGCGCGAAGGAAAGCGAGCGCCTGGCAACGATTCGCCTGCTGATGGCCGCGATCAAGCAGCGCGAAGTCGATGACCGGGTCACGCTCGACGACGCGGGCATCACGGCCGTGATCGACAAGATGATCAAGCAGCGCAAGGATTCGATCAGCCAGTTCCAGGCGGCCGGCCGTGACGATCTCGTCGCGAAGGAGCAGGCCGAGCTGGCCGTGCTGGGCGGTTACATGCCCGCGCAACTGTCGGACGCCGAAGTGGCGGCCGAGGTCCAGGCGGCGGTCGCGCAAACCGGCGCAGCCGGCCCGCAGGACATGGGCAAGGTGATGGGCGTGCTGAAGGGCAAGCTCGCCGGCCGTGCCGACATGACGGCCGTTTCCGCGCAGGTCAAGGCCGCGCTCACGAAGTAAAACCCGTTCCCGGCGCGCCCAGCGATGCGTGCGCCGGGCGTCGTATTGTCTTTTTTCGCTCGATCCCACGGTGATTCCGCATTCGTTCCTGCAGGATTTGCTGAACCGCGTCGATATCGTCGACGTGGTGGGCCGGTACGTGCAGCTCAAGAAGGGCGGCGCCAACTTCATGGGGCTGTGCCCGTTCCACAACGAGAAGAGCCCGTCGTTTACCGTCAGCCCGACCAAGCAGTTCTATCACTGCTTCGGTTGCGGCGCGCACGGCACGGCGATCGGCTTTCTGATGGAGCACGCGGGGCTCACGTTCCCGGAAGCCGTGCAGGAACTCGCGCAATCCGTCGGGCTGACCGTGCCGCACGAGCCGTCGATGCGCGGCGGTGGGGGCGGAGGCGGTGGCGGCGACTATCCGGCGCCCGTGTCGAAATCGGTGGCGACGGCGCTGTCCGATGCGATGACGGCGGCGTGCGACTACTACCGCAAGCAGTTGCGCGGCGCGACCGTCGCGATCCAGTACCTGAAGAACCGGGGCCTGACCGGCGAGATCGCCGCGCGCTTCGGTCTCGGCTATGCGCCGGACGGCTGGCAGAACCTCGAAGCCGCGTTTCCCGACTATCGCGACGAGTCGCTCGTCGAGGCGGGGCTCGTGATCGTCAGCGAGAAAACCGACGCGCAGGGCGTCGCGCGCCGCTACGACCGGTTCCGGGAACGGATCATGTTCCCGATCCGCAACGTGAAGGGGCAGGTGATCGGTTTCGGCGGCCGCGTGCTCGGCAGCGGCGAGCCGAAGTACCTGAACTCGCCGGAAACGCCGTTGTTCAACAAGGGCAGCGAGCTGTACGGCCTGTTCGAGGCGCGCCTCGCGATTCGCGAGCGCAAGTACGTGCTGGTCGTCGAAGGCTACATGGACGTCGTCGCGCTCGCGCAGCTCGGCTTTCCGAACGCGGTCGCGACGCTCGGCACCGCGTGCACGCCGATTCACGTACAGAAGCTGCTGCGTCAGACCGACACCGTGATTTTCAGTTTCGACGGCGATTCGGCCGGGCGGCGCGCGGCCCGGCGCGCGCTCGAGGCCTGCCTGCCGCATGCGGGCGACAACCGTACGATCCGGTTCCTTTTTCTGCCGACCGAGCACGATCCGGACAGCTACGTGCGCGAGTTCGGAGCGGACGCGTTCTCCGAGCAGGTCGAACGCGCGATGCCGCTGTCGCAATTTCTGTTGAACGAAGCAATTGCCGGCAAGGCGCTCGATCAGCCGGAAGGCCGCGCGAAAGCGCTGTTCGATGCGAAGCCGCTGTTGCAGGCGCTACCCGCGAACGCGTTGCGCGCGCAGATCATGCACATGTTCGCCGATCGTCTCGATATCCCGTTCGAAGAGGTCGCGGCGCTTTCCGACGTCGATACGCGCATCGCGGCGCCGCCGCGGCAGGCGCCCGCGCGCAGCGAGCGGCGCCGCGTGACGGACAGCGAAAAGCGCGCATTGCGCACGCTGGTGATGCATCCGCGCGTCGCATCGCAACTCGACGACGAACAGATTGCGACCCTGCGCGCGCTGCCGCGCATCGGCGAGCTGTTCGCGGAAGTCGTCGATCATGCGCGTGCGCTGGGCGACGGCGCGGAGTTCCGGCTGTTGTCGGATGTCCTGAGGACGTCCTCGAACGGGGCGACTTACGAGGAAATCTTCCGCGAAATTCTGGACTATGATGAAAACGTCCGCGATTTGCTGTTACAGAATCCGGAAGACGAGACGGTGCCCGAGCGGCAGCGTGAGCAGGAGCGGATTGCGGGGGAGGAGCTGCAGGCAGCGGTGCTCAAGATGCGCTATGACGCCTGCTGCGACCGGCTGGACAGGCTGGCGCGGCAATCCACCTTCACCCCCGAGGAATTGGCTGAATTGACGGAATTGAACCAGCAGCGAACCGACATGAAGCGTCGGCTCGGGCTGTAGGCGGCCGGGGCGCTTAGAGAGGGCTTCCCAGCGTGCTATAATATAAGGTTTCCAGCGGTTTGTTTTCCAAGCAGAGGCGAGAATCGCGATGGCAAAGACGACAGGCGGAAAGAAAGCAACAGGCAAGGGCTCGACGGAGCCGACCAAGAAGGTCACAGCGGCCAAGTCTGCTTCTTCCACCAGGACAACGTCTTCAGCCACGTCAGCCCCTGCAGGAAAGAAAACCGCGGCCGGCACTGCTCAGGCTGCGCCGGCGCCGGCAGCCAGAACACGGGCTGCCGCCAGACCCGACTCCGGGCCGGCCAAGCCGGCGGCGAAGCGGGCAAGTGCGAAAAGCGCAAGGGACACGACTGCCGACGCGGACGAAACGGCAGTACGTACTACTCATGCACCCACGGTTCAACCGGCTGTCGTCCAGCAGCCGCGAGTCGATATAGCCGGTACGGCGAACTCCATGACCAAAAAGCTGAACGAAGTATCCGTCGAAGACGACGCAAATCAGAGCGACGAGCAGCCCGCAGCGGCGGCTGCACCGGGCAAGTCCAAGGTGCGCGATCGTCGCGCCAAGGAAAAGGCGCTGCTGAAGGAAGCGTTCGCGACGAGCACGCCGGGCACGGCCGAGGAGCTCGAAGAGCGCCGCGTGAAACTGCGCGCGCTGATCAAGCTCGGCAAGGAGCGCGGCTTCCTCACGTACGCCGAAATCAACGACCACCTGCCGGACAACTTCACCGAGACCGAGGCCCTCGAGGGCATCATCGGCACGTTCAACGACATGGGCGTGGCGGTTTACGAGCAGGCGCCGGACGCGGAAACGCTGCTCCTGAACGACAACGCGCCCGCCGCGTCGTCGGACGATGAAGTCGAAGAGGAGGCGGAAGTCGCGCTGTCCACCGTCGATTCGGAATTCGGCCGCACGACCGATCCGGTCCGGATGTACATGCGCGAAATGGGCACGGTCGAGCTGCTCACGCGCGAAGGCGAAATCGAGATCGCGAAGCGGATCGAGGACGGCCTGCGCCACATGGTGATGGCCATCTCCGCGTGCCCGACGACGATTGCCGACATCCTCGCGATGGCCGAACGCGTCGCGAACGAAGAGATCCGCGTCGACGAGCTCGTCGACGGCCTGCTTGATCCGAATGCCGCGGACGCGGCCGATACGGACGGCTTCTCCGCGAAGGAAGCGGAAGCCATCGAGAACGAGGACGAGGAAGCCGAAGAGGAAGAGGAAGAAGAGGAAGAGGAGGAAGACGACGGTGCCGCGCAGGCATCGGCGAATGCCGCCCAACTCGAAGCCCTCAAGCGCGCGTCGCTCGAAAAGTTCTCGCAGATCAGCGAGTGGTTCGACAAGATGCGCCGTGCGTTCGAGAAGGAAGGCTACAAGTCGAAGGCCTACCTGAAGGCGCAGGAAACGATCCAGAGCGAGCTGATGACGATCCGCTTCACCGCGCGTACCGTCGAACGCCTGTGCGACACGCTGCGTGCGCAGGTGGACGAAGTGCGTCAGGTCGAGCGTCAGATCCTGCACATCGTCGTCGACAAGTGCGGCATGCCGCGTTCGGAATTCATCGCGCGCTTCCCGGGCAACGAGACGGATCTCGACTGGGCGGAGAAGATCACTGCGGAAGGCCATCCGTACAGCGCGGTGCTGTCGCGTAACGTCCCGGCGATCCGCGAACAGCAGCAGCGCCTGCTCGACCTGCAGGCGCGCGTCGTGCTGCCGCTGAAGGACCTGAAGGAAACCAACCGCCAGATGGCGGCCGGCGAACTGAAGGCGCGTCAGGCGAAGCGCGAAATGACCGAGGCGAACCTGCGTCTCGTGATCTCGATCGCGAAGAAGTACACGAACCGCGGCCTGCAGTTCCTCGACCTGATCCAGGAAGGCAACATCGGCCTGATGAAGGCGGTGGACAAGTTCGAATACCGTCGTGGCTACAAGTTCTCGACCTATGCGACGTGGTGGATCCGTCAGGCCATCACGCGCTCGATCGCGGACCAGGCGCGCACGATCCGTATTCCGGTTCACATGATCGAAACGATCAACAAGATGAACCGCATCTCGCGGCAGATCCTGCAGGAAACCGGTCTCGAGCCGGATCCGGCAACGCTCGCCGAGAAGATGGAGATGCCGGAAGACAAGATCCGCAAGATCATGAAGATCGCGAAGGAGCCGATCTCGATGGAAACGCCGATCGGCGACGACGACGATTCCCATCTCGGCGACTTCATCGAGGACACCAACACGGTCGCGCCGGCGGATGCCGCGCTGCATGCCAGCATGCGCGACGTCGTGAAGGACGTGCTCGATTCGCTGACGCCGCGCGAGGCGAAGGTGCTGCGGATGCGTTTCGGTATCGAGATGAGCACCGATCACACGCTCGAGGAAGTCGGCAAGCAGTTCGACGTCACGCGCGAGCGGATCCGTCAGATCGAGGCCAAGGCGCTGCGCAAGCTGCGTCACCCGAGCCGTTCCGACAAGCTGAAGTCGTTCCTCGAAGGGAACTGATTTCCAGCGTCTCTTCTACGAACGCCGCCGGTATCCGCATGATGCCGGTGGCGTTTGTTCCCTCTGTCGTCTTTGTTGTTACAATGCCGGCCCGGCCTCGTTGCCGGGAGAGCGTGTAGCACGCTTTGCTTCTCGTCTGGGCCCCTAGCTCATGCTTGGTTAGAGCAGCGAACTCATAATTCGTTGGTGCCGGGTTCGACTCCCGGGGGGCCCACCAGATTCGCTCCCAGGGTTATCCGGGGAAGCCGCGAAACCCGCGATGCCGCAAGGCGTCGCGGGTTTTTCTTTGGGCGCGGTCGACCGTATTGAACGCGTTCGCGTCGGCGCCGGCTGTCGCATCTTCGCCACCGCGGAAACACGGAAAGCGTGCGGCCCCGATATCAATCGAAGTATGCTGTGGCGCGATCCGGTCGCACGCTGCTTTGTCGCGCGCACACCGAGGACCAGCGCCGCGCTCCGTCCGGCAGCCAGCCAGAACAAACACAATCCGACTTCGCCCGACAGTGGGGGCGGCCAACATGATCATGCTGCGTTCGTGGGGTGCGATTCTGTCGTTGCTGATGCTTGTCGCGTGCGCGAGCCTGCCGCCGCAGGCCGAGCGCGCGCCGACGCATGCATTTACCGATACCGGCAATACGCGCCTCGGCGCGGCATTTCGCCAGCAGGCAGCCGCCCATCCCGGGCAGGACGCGTTTCATTTGCTGACCGATCCGGTCGACGCGCTGGACGCGCGCGTGCTGCTCGCCGACCGCGCCGACCGCTCGCTGGACCTTCAATACTACATCTGGCACGACGACCTGACCGGGCACGAACTCGCCGACGCGATCATGCGCGCGGCCGATCGCGGCGTGCGCGTGCGCGCGCTGCTCGACGATCTCGGCACCAACGCGGACGACCGCAAGCTGCTCGAGATCAGCGCGCATCCGAACATCGAGATCCGGCTGTTCAATCCGGTGGCCACGCGCCGGTTCAAGAAGATCGGCACCGTGTTCGAGTTCTCGCGCGTCAACCGGCGCATGCACAACAAGGCGATGATCGCGGACAACCAGGCGGCGATCGTCGGCGGCCGCAATATCGGCGACGAATACTTCGGCGCATCGTCGATGCTGGAATTCGGCGATCTCGACGTCGTCGTTCACGGCCCGGTCGTGAAGGATATCTCGACCGAATTCGATACGTTCTGGAATTCGCCGTATGCGTATCCGATCGATACGCTGGTTGGACACGATGCGGCGCCGGGCGGGCTCGACCGCGAGCGCGAACGGTTGCGCGACTACCTGAGGGCGATGGAAGACAATCCATACGTGCTCGAGGCCCGGCAGCGGCTCGACCGGATCGTCCACGGGCAGGGCACCGAATTGTCGTGGGGGCATGCGACGGTGCTGTACGACGATCCGTCGAAGATCGCGCACCCGCCGAAGGACCGCGACGGGCACCTGATGCCGCAGTTGCGTGCGCTCGCGTTGCAGCCGCAGCACGACCTGCTGATCGTGTCGCCGTATTTCGTGCCGGGCAAGGATGCCGTCGAGCGGCTGCGCGTGCTCGTGGCGCGCGGCGTGCGCGTGACGGTGCTGACCAATTCGCTCGCGTCGACCGACGTGGCGGCCGTGCATGCCGGCTACCGCCGCTATCGAAGCGAGCTGGTGAATGCGGGCGTGCGGCTTTACGAGCGCCGGCCGTCGGGCGACAAGAGCATTTCGAAGCAGGTCATCATCGGCTCGTCGCGTGCATCGCTGCATGCGAAGACCTACGTGTTCGATCACACGAGCATTTTCATCGGGTCGATGAATCTCGATCCACGTTCGCTGAACCTCAATACGGAGATCGGCCTTTACTGCGAGAGTCCGGCGATCGCCTCCCAGGTGGCCAACGATCTGGAAGCGCGGCTCGACCAGATCGCATGGCGCGTGGAAGCGAGAACCGACGCGGCCGGCAAAGGGCGACTCAAGTGGGTTCAGACCGACGCGGACGGAAAGGTCACCGAGATCGATCACGAGCCGGAAGTGTCCGCCGGGCGGCGGATGGAAGTGTGGTTCCTCGGGCTGTTTCCGATCGAATCGCAACTGTGAGCGACGCTCAGCGCCGTGCGCGGCGGTGCTCGTCGATGACGGCCGCGAACTGCATCGCTGCTGTCTCGATCGTCGCGTCGCTCAGCCCGGAATAGCCGAGCACGAAACCGTTGTAGCGGCGGCCGTTGCCGCGGCGGCCGTCGCCGATGCAGTAGCTGCTCAGCGGTTGCAGCAGCAAGCCATGGGCGGCGGCGGTGCGCGCGACGTCGGTATCGTGCAGCGGCGCCGCGAGATCCGCGGAAAGATGCATGCCTCCCGGGCTTTCCCGCACGCTCAGCGACGTGCCGAGATGGCGGGCGAGCGCCGCTTCGAGGCTCCTGCGCCGGTCCGCATAAAGCGCCCGCATTCTGCGCAGGTGCCGCGCAAACAGGCCGGTATCGATGAATTCCGCCATCGCCAGCTGGTCGGCCGAATGACCGCGATGGACGAGTTCGCGCAGCGTGCGCGTGAAGCGTTCGACCAGCACCGGCGGTACCACCATGAAACCGAGCCGAAGGGCCGGGAACATCGTCTTGCTGAACGTGCCGAGATAGCATACCGGCGCGTCCGCTTGCAGACCCTGGATCGCGGGCAGCGGCTGGCCGCCGTGACGGAACTCGCTGTCGTAGTCGTCCTCGAGGATCCACGCGCCGCATGCACGGGCATGTTCGATGAGCGCCGCGCGCCGCCGTGGGCTCATCAGTGCGCCGAGCGGGTACTGGTGCGACGGGGTCGTATAGATCAGCCGGGGCGGGTGGGTGCGCCACTGCGCGTCGGTCGGCGCCATCCCCTCGCGATCGACCTCGATCGGCACGGGATTCAGGCCGGTCGAGCGGAACGCGGTCCTCGCGCCGTTGTAACAAGGGTTCTCGAGCCAGCCGTATTCGCCGGGATTCGCCAGCATCCGCGCGCACAGTTCGAGGCTGCCCTGCGTGCCGTCGGTGATGAATACCTGCTCCATGTCGCAGCGCACGCCGCGCGACACGCGAATGTACGCGGCCACCGCGCGCCGCAATTCGGGCAGTCCTTCGACCGGACCGTACGCCAGCCGGGCGGGCGTGATGGTCTTCCATGCGCGCTCGATGCAGCGGCGCCACTGGGCAACCGGGAATTCGTCGAGAGACGGGAGGCCGGGAACGAACGGCAGCATGCGTTCGGGCTCGGGATCGGCGTTCTCCAGCCCGTGCACGCGCGCCGACAGGTGAACCGGTGCGGAGCCGTCTTCCTTTCCGGCGTCCGGCCGGCGGCATCCGTCCCATAGCGTGATCGTGCCGTTGCGCGTGGCCGCCACGAAGCCTTCCTCGGCAAGGCGCTCGTACGCATAGACCGCGGAATTGCGCGCGATGCCCAGCTCCGCCGCGAGCACGCGCGTCGACGCGAGCCGCGTGCCGGGCGGAAGCTGCCCGTCCAGCAGCATGTCACGCAGGCTCCGGTAGAGCGCTTCCTGCTGACTATGCGTTGTCGCGCCGTCCTGTCTGGCAAGCGATGAGATGAGCAGCGCGAGATCCATGGGCTGGTTCCAGAAATTTTCCTTGTGCTGGTTCTTTCGAAGACGCGGCGCGCATCGTATCGTTCATGCTTTCGCGGCGCAGGCAGGTTCGCGCACATGGCGAGCGATCGGCGCGACTTGCGATGTGCGCGTATTTTGCTCGATTCGGCGCGCGATTGTCGATCGGCGGGGCAACCACGCGCTGAGACACGGATACGGCATGATGCCGATGCAATTCACTTCGTAGTCCAGATATATATGAGCGAACAGACCACTCTCTCTTCCACGCCGCGCACGACCATTCGCCGCCTGCCTGAACTGGCGTGTCACGATCGCACGATGCTCTACCGCGTCGTGGACGACGCGTACGTCTGTCACGTCGCATTCGGCGACGGACAGAACACGCACTGCATCCCGACCGCGCACTGGAGGAGGGGCGACGCGCTCTATATCCACGGGTCCAACGGCAGTCGGATGATCAAGGCGCTGTCGGCCGGCGTGCAAGCTAGCGTCGCGATGACGCTGCTGGACGGTCTCGTGCTGGCCAGGTCCGCCTTCAACCATTCGATGAATTATCGATCCGCGGTGATCTACGGGCAGTTCGACGTGATCGAAGGCAGCGTGGAAAAACTCGCCGCGCTGGATGCGTTGATGGACAAGATCGCGCCGGGCCGCAAGCACGAAGCGCGACCGGGCAATTCGAAGGAAATCAATGCGACCAGCGTCCTGCGGATTTCGATGGCGGAAGCGGCCGTGAAAATCAGCGATTCGCTGCCGTCCGACAAGGAAGAGGATCTCGGGCTGGCGGTGTGGACCGGGATCCTGCCGTTGAAGACGACACGCGGCGCGCCGGTTCATGCAGGTGGCAACGCGCCGATGCCGGACTATGTCCGGAACTGGGCCGATTGAGCGGTGCGGTGCGGCGCGGCGGGGCCGCATCGGCGGAGGCGAGATCACGCGGCATGCAGAAAACCCGCGACGGCTTCGCAGCCTTCGCGGGCTGTTGGACGCGGTTGCGTGCGATACGTCGCGCTCCCGCACCCGGTTCGGTCAGTGGCCTATCAGCGCGCGAAATCCGACGTGCTCTGGATGAACGCGTTCAACTTCGAGATGTTCACGCTGCCGAAGCCCGTCGTCGCATCCCAGCCGGCCTTCGCCTTGTAGCCGTAGGTGCCGCTGCCGTTGTTGCCGGACGTGACGTCGTGCAGCAGCGCCGCGTTGGTCGGGAAGTACTTGTAGATGCTCGACGCGGGGAACCCGAGCGCATTGTTGTTGGCCGACTGCAGCCGCGCCCAGATGCCGGTGAAGATCGGCGCGGCGAGGCTCGTGCCGCCTTCGTTGTTCAGGTAGCCCGAACCCCACAGCGTGTCGGACGTCTGGCCGTTCACGACGAGAATCGCACCCGTGCGGAGATCGGCGTCGAAGCCGATGTCCGGCAGCGCGCGCTTGGTCGATCCGGTGAGAGTCGACGATTGCCACGTCGGCGCGGCCTCGTACTTGCTGTACCCGCCGCCCGTCGACCACACGGTGCCCGACTGCCAGCTCGGATCGTTCCAGACGATTTCGCTGTTGTACGCATTGGTCGACGTATTCGTGAACAGCGTCGTGCCGCCGACGGCGATCACGTACGGCGACGTGGCCGGCTCGCTCACCGTGTAGGTCGAGCGCGACGGCTTGCCGCTCGCGCATTCGTACGCGCCGTGATCGCCGGCGGAAACCGAGAAGGTCTGCCCTTGCGCGACCGCCTGCTTGAAGATGGTGTCGTCGGTTGCCTGCGAGCCGGTGCTGTACGCGGACGACTCGCATACGCCGAGCGATACGTTGATCACTTTCGCGACGTTGTCGGTCACGGCCTTGTTGTACGCGGCCGTGATCGCGGTGAGTGTCATCGACGGCGCGACGTAGAACACGACCTGCTTCACGCTGCCGCCAGCCGTGCCGACGATCGACTGGCTGTCGAGGTTCCACTCGACGGTGCCGTCGGTGTCGGTGTACGAACTGCCGGCCGGGCCCGTCTTCACGATGCTGCTGTTGATCGTGCCGAGGCCGTTGTTCGCGGCGAACGTATTGAGGTCGCTCACCGTCTGCGACAGGTCGCCTTCGGAGATGATGCCGACCGTGGTTTGCGAGGCCGTCGGCGTGCCGTCGCCGCCGTAGATCGACGAGAACTCGGTCGGGTTGTGCGGCACCGCCGACGCGCCGGCCGGGATCGTCAGGTTGCTGGTATCGCCTTGCGGCTTGCTGCCCGCGCCCGTATGCATCAGTTCGACGTTCTGCAGGCCGAGCACCGCGCCGACAACGTTGCCGATCGCGTTCGGCACTTGCGCGGCGTCGGTGTTCGCATAGACGCTGCGGCCGTTGCGCGTGAAGCGCTTGAGGGTCGTGCGGAATGCGGACTGGACGGTCCCCGCGGTGCCGGACGCGGAGACCAGCAGCCGGTTCGGCGCGACCACGATATTCACGAAGCCGGCCTTGCGCAGGTGGGCGACGACGGACGCGACCTGCTGGTCGGTCGGTGCGTATTGCGTGGCGAATTGCGCAGGCGTGAGGAACTGCCGGTAGTGCGGCGAGCCGGGCGTGTGCAGGTCGCGCAGGTACTGGTCGAGCTGGGCTTCGTTGCGCAGGTTCAGCCCGAGCACGATGTCCACCGATTCGCCGGGCGCCATGTCGACGGCCGACGCGGCAGCGGCTGCCGTGCTTGCGGCGGGCGCGCCGGCCGTGCCGGCTTCGTTCTGCTGCACGAGCGGCAGGAACCCTTTGGTGCGCGTTTCCGTCCAGCCGGCCGCAGGCGCGGCATGGGCGGCAGCCATGCCGAACGAAGCGGCAGCGGCCGCGGCGGCGAGTGCGAGATTGACGGCGCGAATGTGCTTTTGTTTCTTGTTTGCAACCTGATTCATTTGAATTACCCCTCCGGTTGAACAACGAACGGCACGAACAACAACGGTCGACAGCGGTGCGGGTCATGCACCGCCGTTTTCTGTCGCATGCGGGCGGATGGCACGGACGCGACAGGGCCTTTCGCCCGATCCGGAAAGCGGTTTTTCTCCGGGGGCGAAATACGGAAAACGCGGTAACGGGAAGGCTGCGCCGCAGGGCGGGGCAGTCGCGCCGGAGTCGGCGCGGGCGGGATTGCTAGAGCAACAGCTTCGTTGTCCTGCTCATTTGATTCGGTCCTTCGGCCCGCTGCCGGATGGCAGCCGTCCAGTGAAATGCATCGGGATACTGCACGCGCCGGCGGACGAACGAATCATTCGGCGACGCGTACTTCGGTGCAGCGGAAGCGAAAAACGTAGAGCGGAATCGATTGCGTGGCGGGCAATCCGTCGGATTGCTTGCATCGGACGGTATCAAGAACGAAAGCGCGGTGTCAAACTTTTTCTGATTATATGAAACAAAATTAAATCGAATAAGATGCAATGATTTTGAAAGATCGGCGGCATTTTGTAATGTTCGAAACCGGTAAAGCAGGTAATGCCGAAAGCGACTCGCCGATCCTTTCCGATGCGTGTTGAAACGGCCGTTCGTTATCGAGGAAATGTTCGAATCGCCGGCGCCTGTCGTTCGGCTGCCTGAAGATCTTCGACGAACCGGAACAGTGCGTCGACATGCTGAAGCAGCGCGTTGTGAGAGGCAGCGTCCGCATCGGTGGCGAGCACCTTGATGGCGTCGAGCCGGGTTTCGAGTTCAGCGAGCTGGGTGTGCGAGACGCGACTGCTGGCGGCGACGATCCGGCCGGCGGTATCCGCCGTCGCGTCGAGCATCGCGAGCATGCGGCGGATCAACGTGACGAGTTCGAACGCGGCGGCCAGCTGGCAGGCGAACAGCGCCGTCGCGAGCACCAGGTAAGTGGACGCACTGCGGAGCATCGCGCCGGTCGCGTCATGCGGCAACGCGGCCGGCGCATGCAGTGCGTAGATGAAGAAGGCGGCGATGCAGGCGAGCAGCACGGCGATGATCGCGACGAGGCCGATCGTTCGCCCGAGTTTGCCGGCCGGGCCGTGCCGCCAGCATCACCGCACGCCTCGCAGCCGGTAGCCGACGCCGCGCATCACTTCCGGCATGCCCGGTGCGCCGGCCTGTTCGAGTTTCTTGCGCAGCCTGCAGATGTGGCTGTCGACCGTGCGCTCCAGCGCGCTCACGTCGGCCATGCACGCATCGAGCAACTCGCCGCGCGTAAACACGCGGCTCGGCGATCTCGCCATGTGCGCGAGCAGCCGGAACTCCGTCAGCGTCAGCGTGATCGGCACCTCGGCGCCCGCCGTGCGGACGCGGGCCAGATAGCTGTCGGTGTCGATCTCCAGGTCGCCGACGCGCAGCACGCGCAAGCTCGGCGGCGCGGTGGACCGGCGCAGGATCGCGCGCAACCGCGCGACGACCTCGGCCGGGTTGAACGGCTTGACGATGTAGTCGTCCGCGCCGGCGTGCAGCGCCTGCAGCCGGTCGAGGTCGCGGTCGAACGCGGTGACGACGACGACGGGCGTGTTGTCGCGCCGTCGCAGTTCGGCGAGCACGTCCCAGCCGTTTTTATGCGGCATCTTCACGTCGAGCAGGATCAGGTCGGGCTTCAGGTGCGGCTGCATGTCGAGCACCGCTCGGCCGTCGACGACGCGGTAGGTGCGAAAGCCGTCGCGCTTCAGGTACGCATCGAGGATGTCCGAGATGTCGGGCTCGTCTTCTGCAATCAGTATCAGGGAATTCGTCATGGAGTGTGCCGTGCGATGTCGAACCATCGGGGCGGCCCGTTGCCGGGCGCGGGGCGCGCCGTTCCGCCACGCTGCCGCGGAGGACGAAACGGCGCCGTTCGTTCAGTTCTGCGCCACGCGCGTCGACGGTGCGACGTCCTGGTCCGTCAGGCCGCCGCCGAGCGCCTTGTACAGCGCAACGGCGTTGCCGAGCTCGCTGCGGCGCAGGTCGAGCAACGCCTGCCGTGCCGCATAGAGCTGCCGCTGCGAATCGAGCAACTCCAGCCGCCCCTCGACCCCCGCGCGATAGCGCAGGTTCGACAGGTCGGTGCGGCGTTCGGCCGAGCCGACCACGCGCGTCTGCGCGTCGATCTGGCGGCCGAAGGTTTCGCGTCCGGCGATGCCGTCGGCCACTTCGCGGAACGCGGCCTGAATTGCGCGTTCGTATTCGGCGACCGCTCCGGACTTGCGCACTTCCGCGAGACGCAGCTCGGCGCGCAGCCGCCCGCCCTGGAAGATCGGCACCGTGACCTGCGGCGCGAAGCTCCACACGCGCTGGCCGCCGTCGAACAGGCTGCCCATCGCGGGGCTGAGGAAGCCGATCGACGACGTCAGCGACAGGCGGGGAAAGAACGCGGCGCGCGCGGCGCCGATGTCCGCATTCGCGGCGACGAGATTTTGTTCGGCCTGCTGGATATCCGGGCGACGGAACAGCAGTTCGGACGGCAGGCCGGCCGGCAGTTGCGTCATCACCGGTTGCTGCTGCAGCGGCAGGGGCTCGGGCAGATCCTTCGGCAGCTCGGCGCCAACCAGCAGGCGCAGCGCGTTGCGCGCCCGCTCGACGGCGCGCGTGCGTGCTTCGAGATCGGCCGTCGCGCTCGCGACCTGGCCTTCGGCCTGCGCGATGTCGACGCCGCTCGCCTGATGCGCTTCCTTCAGGCGGCGCGCGAGATCGAGCGACTGCCGCCAATCGGCGAGCGTGCGCTCGGCCAACTGGCGTTGCTCGTGCGCGAGGCGTTCCGCGAAGTACGCGTCCGCCACGCCGCCGACGAGCGAGATCTGCACCGCGCGGCGGCCGTGATCGGTCGCGAGGTAGCGCGCGAACGCGGCATCCGACTGCGACTTCACGCGGCCGAACAGGTCGATCTCGAACGCGCTGATGCCGACGTTCACGCCGTACTGGTTCTGCGTCGTGCCGAACAACGGCGGATTCGATTGCGTGTCGTCCGACGTACGCTGGCGCGTGAAGTCCGCGCCGGCGCCGATCGCAGGCAGACGCGCGGCGCGCTGGATGCCGTACTGCGCTTCGGCGGCCTCGACGTTCAGCGCCGCCACGCGCAGGTCGCGGTTGTTGTCGAGCGCGAGCTCGATCAGGCGCTGCAGGCGGCGGTCGCCGAACATCGTGCGCCAGCCGAGGTCGGCGGCGTTCGCGTCGCGGTCGGCGGCAGCGGCGGCGGTGTAGGCCGTCGGCACCGGCATCGAGGGTTTGACCAGCGTCGGTGCCAGCGAGCACGCCGACAGCGCGAGGACGAAGGGAAGAATAAGCGATCGCATGGCATCAACCTTCCTGTCCGTGAGTCGGGGCGGCCGGCTGCTTGCGGGAAGCCCGCCATGCGCCGATGCGCTCCTGGATGCTCGTCACGAACACAAAGAAAACAGGGACGAAGAAAATGGCCAGGACCGTCGCGGTCACCATGCCGCCGAACACGCCGGTGCCGATCGCGTGCTGCGTCTCGGCGCTGGCGCCGGTCGCGATCATCAGCGGTACGACGCCGAGGCCGAACGCGAGCGAGGTCATCAGGATCGGGCGCAGGCGCAGCTTCGACGCCTGCACGGCGGCCTCGATCAACCCGTTGCCTTCCTCGCGCAACTGTTTCGCGAACTCGACGATCAGGATCGCGTTTTTCGCGGACAGGCCGATCACCGTGATCATCCCGACCTTGAAGAACACGTCGTTCGGCAAGCCGCGCAGCAGCACCGCGCCGATCGCGCCGATCAGGCCGAGCGGCACCACCAGCATCACCGACAGCGGAATCGACCAGCTTTCGTACAGCGCGGCGAGCACCAGGAACACGACGATCATCGACAGCGCCATCAGCATCGGCGCCTGCGACGCCGACTGGCGTTCCTGCAGCGACTGGCCGGTCCACTCGACCGCGAAGCCCGGCGGCAGTTGCGCGGCGAGCCGTTCCATCTCGGCCATCGCCGCGCCGCTCGACTGGCCGGGGGCCGCGGTGCCCGAGATCCGCGCGGACGGATAGCCCTTGAAGCGCACCATCTGCAGCGGCGTGTCGGCCCACACCGGGCGCACCACTTCGGACAGCGGCACCATGCCGCCAGCCGCGTTGCGCACGTACAGCTTCATCACGTTGTCGATCTGCATGCGCGCCGGCGCGTCGGCCTGGATGATCACCTGCTGCATGCGGCCGGCGTTCGGGAAGTCGTTCACGTAGGTCGAGCCCATCGCGGTCGACAGCGTGTCGCTGAGCGTCGTGAACGACACGCCGAGCGCCTGCGCCTTCGCGCGGTCGATCTCGAGGCGAATGCTCGTGCCGGCCGGCAAGCTGTCCGGGTACACGCCGGTCACGACCTTGCTTTGCGCGGCGAGTTCGAGCAGCTTGACTTCCGCTGCCTTGAGCGCGGCCGTGCCCCGGTTCGCGCGGTCTTCCAGGCGCATCGAGAAGCCCGAGCTGTTGCCGAGTTCGTCGATCGCGGGCGGCAGCAGGCTCATCACCGTGCCTTCGGTCACGCCGGCCATCGCCTGCTGCGCGAGCATGCCTTCCTCGAGCGTCGACGCGCCGCCGCGGTTCTTCCAGTCCTTCATCACGGACCAGTTGATCGCCGCGTTCGGACCCTGGCCCGAGAAGCCGTAGCCGATCACGGAAATGCTCGACTGGATTGCCGGACGCGAAGCAAGATGCTTCTCCAGCGTGTTGACCACGTCATGCGTGCGCTCGGCGGTAGCGTCCGCGGGCAGCAGAAAGCTGGTGATGAAGTAGCCCTGGTCCTCGTCCGGCAGGAATGACGACGGCAGGCTGCGGAAACCGAACACCAGCGCGCCCGCGATCGCGACGAACACGAGCATCACGCGGCCGGTGCGGCCGACCAGGCGGCCGACGCGCGTCTCGTACCAGGTCGTCAGGCGATCGAAGCGGCGGTTGAACCAGCCGAAGAAGCCGCGCTTCTCGTGATGGCCCGGTGCGAGCGGCTTGAGCATCGTCGCGCACAGGGCCGGCGTGAGCGTCAGCGCCAGCAGCGCGGAGAACAGGATCGACACGGCCATCGACAGCGTGAACTGCTTGTAGATCACGCCGACCGAGCCGCTCGCCATCGCCATCGGCAGGAACACCGCGGTCAGCACCAGCGTGATGCCGATGATCGCGCCGGTGATTTCCTTCATCGCCTTCGACGTCGCGTCCTTCGGCGACAACCCTGCCTCGGCCATCAGACGCTCGACGTTCTCGACGACGACGATCGCATCGTCGACGATGATGCCGATCGCGAGCACCATGCCGAACATCGTCAGCACGTTGATCGAGAAGCCGGTCAGCAGCATCACCGCAAAGGTGCCGAGCATCGCGACCGGCGCGACGATGGCCGGGATCAGCGTATAGCGCACGTTCTGCAGGAACAGGTACATCACGAGGAACACGAGCACCATCGCCTCGAACAGCGTGGCCAGCACCTTCTCGATCGAGATCTTCACGAACGGCGACGTGTCGAGCGGGATCGAATAGCTCATGCCCGACGGCATCGACTTGCTCAGTTCGGCCATGCGCGTGCGGATCGCGTCCGCGGTCTTCACCGCATTGGCGCCCGGTGCGAGCTGCACGCCGGCGAGGGTGGCCGGCTTGCTGTTCTCGCGGCTCACGAACATGTAGTTCTGCGAGCCGAGTTCGACGCGCGCGACGTCGCCGAGCACGACCTTCGAGCCGTCCACGTTCGCGCGCAGCACGACCTTCGCGAATTCCTCCGGCGTCGTGAGCTGGCCCTGCGCGGTCAGCGGCACGGTCACGCGCTGGCCCGGCAGCGCGGGCAGCGCGCCGAGGCTGCCCGGCGCGATCTGCACGTTCTGCTGGCCGATCGCGGTCGTCAGGTCGTTCATCGACAGGCCGAAGTTGATCAGCTTCTGCGGATCGACCCAGATGCGCATCGCGCGCTCGGAGCCGAATTGCAGCACACGCCCGACGCCGTCGATGCGCCGCAACTCTTCGGACACGCTGCGCGCCATGTAGTCGGCGAGCGCGCCTTCGTCGAAGCGGCCGTTGTCGGAGCGCAGGCCGATCAGCATCAGGAAGCCGGACGACGCGGATTCGACGATCAGCCCGTTCTGGCGCACCGCGGCAGGCAGGCGCGGCTCGATCGACTTGATCTTGTTCTGCACGTCGACCTGCGCCATCTCCGGATGGGTGCCGGGCTTGAACGTGACGGTGATCTGCGCGCCGCCGGACGTGTCGGCCGACGATTCGAAGTACAGCAGGTTCTTGACGCCGGACAGTTCGCGCTCGATGAGGCTCAGCACGCCGTCGTTCATCGTCTGGGGCGTGGCGCCGGGATAGGTTGCGGTGATCGTGACGGACGGCGGCGCGACCGACGGATAGCGCGCGACCGGCAGTTGCGGGATCGCGATCAGCCCCGTCAGGATGATGAAGAGCGCGATCACCCACGCAAACACCGGGCGTCGGATAAAGAATTCAGCCATGGCTGGAGGCTCCTCGTGACTCAGTGCGCGGACGCGGTGGCGGCCGCGTCAGGCGACTTCCAGTCGGTCGCGGCGGCTGGCGCGCCGTCGGTCAGGCGTTCCATGCCTTCGACGACGATCTTCTGGCCGGCCTGCAGGCCCGACTTGATGCGGTAGCTGCGATTCGCGAGCTCGCCGACTTCGACGGCCTTCAGGTGCGCGGTGCCCTTTGCGTCGAGCACCCACACCTGCGGCTTGCCGCCGGCGCGCACGATCGCCTGTTGCGGCACCATCACCGCGTTCGCGTAGTGCGCGCGCGGAATCCGGGCACGCACGTACATGCCCGGCAGCAACTGGCGCTTCGGGTTGTCGACCAGCACGCGCAGCAACACGTCGCCGGTGCCCGGATCGACGTTGACGCCCGAGAACAGCATGCGGCCCTTCACGTCGTAGCGCGTGTCGTCGTCGCGCAGCACGTCGACCGGCAGGCTGTTGCTGTCCGACGCTTGCGGCTGCGACGCGAGCGCGCCGCGCAGCGCTTCGAGCGACGCGGCCGGCTGGCGCACGTCCACGTACACCTGGTCGATCTGCTGGATGCGCGCCATCGGCTGGCTGTCGCTGCTCGATACCAGCGCGCCTTCCGTCACGAGCGCCTGGTCGATGCGGCCGGCGATCGGCGCTTCCACGGTCGCGAACTTCAGGTCCAGCTGGCGGCGCGCGAGCGTCGCGCGAGCCTGTGCGACGTCGGCCGCGGCCTGGTCGCGCTGCGACACGGCGTCGTCGTATACCTGGCGGCTGATCGCATCGGCCTCGACGAGCGGCTTGAAGCGTGCGGTCTGCACCTTCGCGCGCTCGAGTGCGGCCTGCGCCCGCTGCAGCGACGCGGCGGCCGTGTCCATCTCGGCCTTGAACGGCGCCGGATTGATCTGGAACAGCGGCTGGCCAACGCGCACTTCGGTGCCTTGTTCGAACAGCCGGCGCTGCACGATGCCGCTCACCTGCGGCCGGATCTCGGCCACCCGCACGGCCGCGACGCGGCCCGGCAGGTCTTCGGCCACGTCGACGCGCGTGGCGGCCACGGTCATGGCCGCGACCGGGGTGGCCGGTGCGGCGGCCTGCTGCCCGGACCGCCCGCAACCGGCCAGCATGGCCGCCATCAGCGCGCATACGGCGCCGTGGCAGCATCGTTTCTGATTGTTCATAGCAACTCCAGGAAGCGCAGGCAGCCCACTGCCTGCTTTGACGGAGCGGAGTTTGCTTGGATTAGTTGGCGGCTTTCATGCGGAAAGATGGAGATTCGATGGAGGCGGCGAAAGGAGGGGGAGCCGCAGCGGAATGCTCGGAGGAAGGGGCGCGGCGCGGTGTCACGCGCGGTGTTTCGGCTCGATGCGCGCGTGGGCCCGCGCCGGTGTTTGAAGATCGAGCCGGCAGGGTCGCTGGGCGAACTGCCCGACGAGGCGGCGCGTCTGCGCTGGCTGGCCATGACGGGGCCACTTGGCGCACAACGGGCGCGACGCGGCGCCGGCATCGCGCGATGGCGACGCGGATCGGGTCAGCGAATGGGGCGCGCCATTTGACGCGTAGCCGCGCTACTGTTTTGCGCCGGCATCCCGCAGTGCGTCCGCGGCATACGTATTGTCGTGCGTCAGCGCGAGCTGAAGCAGCGACTGGCCGCGCCGGTCGACGTGGTTCGGATTCGCGCCATGCGCGACGAGCAGCGGAATCAGCTCGAAGCGGTTGAACAGCGTCGCGAACCCCAGCGCGGTTTCGCCGGCGCCGTTCGTCTGGTCGATCGGGCAGCGCGTGTCGATCAGGCGCCGCGCGATGTCGGGTTCGTTCCTGAACAGCGCGCCCATCAGCGCGGTGTTGCCGTGACGATCGCCGACGCACGCATCGGCGCCGGCCGACAACAGGTACTCGAGCGCCGCGGGCTGGCCGTCGTACGACGCGAGGATCACGGCCGTATAGCCGTGGCTGTC
This sequence comes from Burkholderia sp. AU28863, assembly GCF_002223195.1. Lineage (NCBI taxonomy): Bacteria > Pseudomonadati > Pseudomonadota > Betaproteobacteria > Burkholderiales > Burkholderiaceae > Burkholderia > Burkholderia sp. AU28863. The sequence goes on from NZ_NKFE01000005.1 coordinate 565,809, forward strand.
GGTCGCGTCGACCGGATAGCCGGCGTCGTGCAACGCGCGAAGGATATCGACGCGGCCGACGCGCGCGGCGTCGAACCAGTCGTCGTCATAGCGGCGCAGCGCGGCAGGGTCGGCCTTGCCGTACGCCGGCCGGTCGGGCAGGTGCGCGCAGCCGGCGAGTGCGGTCAGCGCGAGCGCCGCCGCGGCCGCGCGAATCGCGTGGGTGAAGCGTTCGGATCGCATGGGGGAAGTCCAGATGAAAGGATCGGGCCGACGTGCGCGGCGGGAGCGCACACGTCGGCGGCGACCGGTGTCGCGATATCAGTTGTCGTTCAGCTTCGCCGCGAGCGACTGCACTTGCTGGACGTTCGCGTGAACGGCCTGGGCGAGGCGCGTGCCGTAGTCCGCGTCGGCCTTGTAGAAGTACGACAGCATCGCGTACTGGTTCTGCGCGTTCTTCACCTGGCCGAGGTCGCCGGAGAGCGCGGTGACGAGGTCGTCCTTGTCCTGCGGCGACAGGCTGCGGTAGTACTCGCCCGCCTGACGGAACGGCAGCTTCTTGCGGATCGCCTCCTGCTGCGTCGTGCCGCTGAGCGCCATGCGGACCGACTTGTACTGAGGATCCTGCGCGAGTTCGTTCAGCGTCGACGGCTCGTAATTCACCTCACCCTTGCGGCTGCCGGCATTCATCGCGCCGTCCTGGTTGTTGTTGACGACCGGCACGACCGGGCGGTTGATCGGCAGATCCATGTAGTTCGCGCCGAGCCGGTACAGCTGCGTGTCGGCGTATGCGAACAGGCGATCCTGCAGCATCCGGTCTTCGGACGGCTCGATCCCCGGCACGAGCCGGGACGGCGCGAACGCCGATTCCTCGGTCGACTGGAAGTAGTTGTCGGGCACGCGGTTGAGCGTCATCGTGCCGATCTTGCGTTCAGGTACGCCGGTCCACACCTTCGTGTCGTCGAGCGCGTCGAAGTCGAAACGGTTCAGGTCCTTCGGCGTGAGCACCTGCACGTACAGGTCCCACTTCGGGAAATCGCCCTGTTTCAGTGCGCCGTACAGGTCGTTCGTCATCAGGTTCCAGTCGCGGCCGATCGATGCGGCGATTTCTTGCGGGCGCAGGCCGTGCACGCCTTGCTGGCTCTTCCAGTGGAACTTCACGTAGTGCACGTCGCCTTGCGCATTGACGAACTTGAACGCATGCACCGCGAAGCCGTCCATGTGGCGATACGAATCGGGCATGCCTTCGTCCGTGTACAGTCGCGTCAGCATGTGGGTCGCTTCGGGCGTGTGCGCGAAGAAGTCGAACGCGAGGTTCGGGTCCTGCACGCCGGTCACGGCGCTCGGTTTGTTCGCGTGCACGAAGTCGGGAAACTTGATGCCGTCGCGAATGAAGAACACCGGCCAATTGATGCCGACCATGTCCCAGTTGCCCTGCTGCGTATAGAACTTCACCGCGAAGCCGCGCGGGTCGCGCGCCTGCTCCGGCGAGCCGCGATAGCCCATCACGGTGGAGAAGCGCACGAACACCGGCGTGCGGGTGCCCGGCGTGAAGACTTTCGCTTTCGTCAGGTCGGAGATGTCGGCGCTCGGCACGAACTCGCCGAAGGCGCCGGTGCCGCGCGCATGCACGACGCGTTCCGGAATGCGTTCGCGATCGAAGCGCTGCAGTTTCTCGATGAGCGCGGAGTCCTGCAGCAGCACCGGGCCGGCGGGGCCGGCCGTCTGCGAATTCTGGTTGTCGCCGACCGGCGCGCCGGTGTCGCGCGTGAGTTCGGCGGCGTACGGAGAGGCGGAGAGCGCGACGCAGATCGCGGCGACTGCGTGCCGCAGCACGCGAGGGGAAGATGAGGACATGACGATGGAACTCCTTGAATCCGATCGGTGGTGGGGAAGCCGACTGAATTAGAAGAGATCGTCAGACGATTGGCTAATTGATATTCGATATGTTTTCGATAGCCGCGGGGCGATGCGGCGCGAGCCCGTTCGTTGCGCAGGAAACGAAGCGTATTGTTGCGCGCGCAATGAGTTGTTGCCGGATTGTTTCGGCGAGCATGATGCAACGGTCGTGCATGATTTGCGGCCGCGCCGTCAACCGGCGCTTGCCTGCCATCCGAGCCCGAGGCTCTTCTGCACCGACACATAGTCCTTGATCAGTTCGGCTTGCCCGGCGATCACGTTCTGCTGCGCGGACAGCGCTTCGCGTTGCGTATCGAGCAGGTCGATCATCGACGCGACGCCCGCACGATAGCGCTGGTCCATCAGCGTGCGCGAATGCACGGCCGACGTCTGCACTTTCGTCAATGCGACGACATGCTCGCGCTGATGCCCGTAACGCTGCAGTGCGGTATTGGCGTCCTGCAACGCGCCGAGCACGGCCTTCTGATAATTCGCTTCCGCTTCGTCGCGCGACGCTTCGGCTGCGCGCACCGCGCCGCGCGTGCGTCCGAAATCGAGAATGTTCCATTGCAGGTATGGCGCGCCTACCCAGGTGAAATTCTGCTTGCGGAACAGGTGGCCGGGGTCGGTCGCGCTGAAGCCGAGATCGCCGAGCAACGTCACCTTCGGGAAATAATCGGCGACATGCTCGCCGATCTGCGCATTGCTCGACGCAAGCCGGCGTTCGGCCGCGCGGATGTCGGGGCGCTGTTTCAGCAGCGTGGCCGGATCGCCGATCGCGACGCTGCCGGGCAGCGTCGGCAATGCCGCGTCCGGGGTCGACAGCGCGGCGTCGAGCGCGCCCGGCGCGCGGCCCGTCAGGATCGCGAGCCGGTCGAGCGATTCGGTCACCTGGGCATCGAGCGGGATCAACGACGCGCGCGTGTTTTCGACCTGGGTCGTCAGCCGCTCGATGTCCGCATCGGCCGCGACGCCGCGCGCGCGGCGCTGCTGCGTGAGTTCGAGCATCTGCTGCTGCAATTGCGCGGTGCGTCGCGACAACGCGAGCCGTTGCTGCTGGTCGCGCAGGTCGACATACGCATTCGCGACTTCGGCCGCGATCGACACCTGCGTATCGGCGAGATCGGCGTCGACCGCTTCGGCCTGCGCGGAAGCGGCTTCGACCGCGCGGCGCGTGCCGCCGAACAGGTCGATTTCCCACGTCGCGTCGAAGCCCGCGGAATAGAGTTGCAGCGGGCCCGAGCCGCCGAGCGACGGCGACGTGCCGCCCGACTGGCCCGAGCCGTTCGACGGCAGCAGCGAGCCGAGCGCGCCGACGTCCGGTTCGCGCATGCGGATGGCCGCGGCGGTGGCCGACGATTTCGGCATCTGCGCGGCGCGCTGTTGCGAGAGCTGCGCGCGTGCCGCGCGCAAGCGCGCCTGCGCGGCGTGCAGATCGGGGTTGTATACAAGCGCGGCAACGATCAGCGCGTCGAGCTGGCGATCGTTCAACGCGTGCCACCAGGCGCTCGGCGCCGGCGCGGCGGTGTCGACGCCGGTGGCCGGCGCACGCACGAAGGTCGGCGCATCCGGCGCGGCGGGCGCGCCGCGATAGTCGGGGCCGACCGTGCAGCCGGCGAGCAGGCACGCGGCCGCGCACAGCGTGAGCGCGGGGCGGCGGGGCAGGGGGAAGGATTTCATCGCGTATGACGGGTCAATGGCCGGACGACATCGGTTGCGGGCCGCGCGGCGGCGTTCTCAGCAGCAGCGCGAGCGGCACGCAGGCGAGCAGCGCGAGGCCGAGCAGATAGAAGGTTTCGGAGTAGGTCATGACGACGGCCTGGATCTGGATCTGCCGCGCGAGCTGGCCGAGCGCGCGCATGTTCGAATACGCGAGATCGCCGGTGTGCGCGAACCAGTTGGCCGCATAGGCCGACAGTCGATCCTGGCCGATCAGCGAGTTCGCGGTCACCGATTCGCGCAGCGCGGCCGTATGGAAGGTCGTGCGCCGGTCGATCACGGTGCCGATGATCGCAAGCCCGATCGAGCCGCCGAGATTGCGCGCCATGTTGTAGAGCCCGGCCGCATCGCCCGAGTCTTCGCGCGCGACGGCCGCCATCGACGCCTGGTTGAGCGGCATCATCGCGAGCATCTGCGCGAGGCCGCGAATCAGTTGCGACCACACGAAATCGTGACCCACGCTCTGCGCGGTCAGGCTGATGTCGAGCATGCAACTCAGGCAGAACAGCAGCAGCCCCGTGATCACGAGGATGCGGAAATCGACCTTGCCGAGCAGGCGCGGCAGGATCGGCATCACGAGAAAGGCCGGCAGCCCCGACAGCAGCATGATCGCGCCGGCCTGTTCCGCGTTGTAGCCGGCGACGATCGCGAGGAACTGCGGCAGCAGGTAGGACACGCCGTACAGCCCGGCGCCGACCGCGGACACGATCACGATCACGCTCGCGTAGCGCGGGTTGCGCATCAGCGACAGCCGCATGATCGGCCGCTTGGCGAAGCGCTGCGACAGCGCGATCAGGACCATCCCGATGAACGACACGACGCTCAGCGTGACGATCATCTGCGATTCGAACCAGCGTTCGCGCTGGCCCTCCTCGAGCACGACGGTCAGCGAGCTCAGGCCGATCGCGAGGCCGAGGATGCCGAGCCAGTCCGCGTTGAAGAACGCACTCCATTGCGGGCGGTCCGACGGCAGGCCGAACACGAGCAGCGCCATCAGCAGCAGGCACACGGGCAGGTTCAGGAAGAAGCACCAGCTCCAGTTCACGTTTTCCGCGAGCCAGCCGCCGAGCACCGGGCCGAACAGCGGCCCGAGCAGCACGATCAGGCCGAACAGCGTCATCCCGACCGGCAACTGCGACAGCGGCAGGCGCGTGCGGATGATCGTCTGCGCGGTCGGGATCAGCGCGCCGCCGGTGAAGCCCTGGCCGATCCGGCCGGCGATCATCATCGGCAGCGAATGCGACCAGCCGCACATCATCGAGAACGCGATGAACAGCGCGGAGTTCGTCAGCAGGAAATTGCGTAGCCCGAACACGCGTGTGAGCCAGGCCGCAAGCGGGATCATCACGATTTCCGACATCAGGTAGCCGGTCGAGATCCACGTGCCTTCGGTGCCGGTCGCGCCGATTTCGCCCTGGATCTGCGGCAGCGCGGAATTCGTGATCGAGATGTCGAGCGTCGCCATCAGTGCGCCGAGCGCGCCGGCCGCGACCGCGATCCAGTCAGTCACGCTCGCGCGGCCTTCGTGCGGTGGCATGGGGATCGTGGCGGGCGTATCAGCCATGATGCTGCTCGTCGCGCGCCGAGCGCGTATCGACGTCGACCGTCACCGACAGCCCGGGCAACAGCATGCGTTGCGCGCGGGCGTTCGCGGCCAGGCGAATGCGCACCGGCACGCGCTGGACGATCTTCGTGAAGTTGCCGGTCGCGTTCTCGGGCGGCAGCAGCGCGAACTGCGCGCCGGTGCCGGGCGCGAAGCTGTCGACGACGCCGGACAGCGGGCCGTCCGGCAGCGCGTCGACATGCAGCTCGACGGGTTGGCCGATGCGCATGTTGCCGATCTGCGTTTCCTTGAAATTCGCGACGAGATAGATCGAATCGACCGGCACGACGGTCAGCAGGCGCGTGCCGGGCTGCACGTATTGCCCGACGCGCACCGTGCGATCGCCGACGCGGCCCGCGAGCGTGCTGCGCACGATCGTGTTGTCGAGGTCGAGCTGCGCCTGCGCGGCGCTGGCCTGCGCGGCCTCGAGCTGCGCGCGCGCCTGCTGGAGTTGCGCGGTGAACGACGCGATCTGCGTGCGGGCGGCGGCGATCGACGCGTTGTTCGCGGCGAGCGTCGCCGCCGCCTGGTCGCGCGTGCTCTTCAGGTCGGCCACGCGTTCGTGCGTTTCGGCGCCGGTCGCCGCGAGCGGCGCATAGCGCGCGTACTCGTCGCTCGCGTGCTGGGCGTTGATGCGCGATACCTTCGCCTGCGCGTCGGCTTGTTCGAGATTCGCGCGCTGCTGGCTGATGTCGGCTTCGGCGCGCGCGATATCGGCGCGACGGGCGTCGACGGTCGCCTGCGCTTGCGCGAGCGCCACCTGGTACTGGCGGACATCGAGCCGAACGAGCGGATCGCCGGCCTTGACGGGCTGGTTGTCGCGCACGTAGACGTCGGTCACGTAGCCGGCGACCTTCGGCGCGGCGGTCATGCTGTCCGCCTGCAGATACGCATCGTTGGTGCTTTCGATGAAGCGGCCGACCGTCCACCAGCGGCCGAGCCACACCGCGCCGCCGACGGCCGCGAGCACGGCGACCGCGAGCAGGATGCGCCGCCTCGTTCCGCCGTTGCGCGGCATTGTTCCGTTTTCCTGACGATCTGCTTTCTGTGGCGGGTCTTGTGGCGTCGACATGCGGGATCCAATTTATTCCAAGTGGAAGAATTATTCCAGTTGATAAAATTGTGTCAAGTAGAATGTCGACCGAGCGAATGACGAGGAAGCCATGAACGAAGCGAAGAAGCTGCGCCGCACGTCGGCGGGCGGCTACGCGCGCGGCGACGAAACGCGCCAGCGGATCATCGAGGCGGCGATCGAACTGTTCGGCGAACGCGGGTTCGCGGGCGCGTCGACGCGCGAGATCGCCGCGATGGCGGGCGTGAACGCGCCGGCGCTCCAGTACTACTTCGAGAACAAGGAAGGCGTGTACCGCGCGTGCGTCGAGACGATCGCCGAGCACGGCTGGCAGGTGTTCGCGCCGGCGGTCGGCCATGCGCGGGCGATGCTTGACGCCCATGCGAGCGTGGATGCGCTGATCGATGCGTTCATCGGGCTGCTGCGGGCGCTGTCGGACCGGATGTTCACTGCGCCGAAGACGATGAACCAGCGGATGTTCTTCGCGCGCGAGCAGGGCGGCCAGGAACCGGCGAGCGCGAGCGAAATCCTGATGAAGCGCATGCGCAAGCCGCTGAACGACGTGAGCGCCGAGTTGATTGGCCGCATTTCCGGGCGGCCGGCCGACGACCCCGTCACGCGGTTGCGCGCGCTGAGCCTGTTCGGGCAGATCACGGTGTTCCACATCGCGCAGCGTTCGGCGCTGCAGTTGCTCGAATGGGACGCGTTCGAGGGCGAACGCGCGGCGCTGGTGACCGATACGATTGCGGACCAGACGCGCGTGCTGCTCGAACAATGGCATGCGCAGCGCGATGCGGGTGCCGCCGGTCCGGAAACCGCTGCGAAGCGCGGGCAAGGTGCCGCGACGAAACGACGTGCGGCGAAGCCGGGGGCCGCACCGCCCGCCGCGAAAAGCACGGCGCGCGTGAAGAAGCCCGCCGCGCGTTGAGCGCCGCCGGTCACCGGCCCCGGGCGATCGCGATCAACCCGGCTTGCGCTCCGCTGCGTCGGGCGACGGCGGCCGGGCTGCCATCTCGGCGGTATTCCGCGGGTCGGGGCGCGGGCCGTCTTCATCGTTGTCGACCGGCCGCGATCCGTCCGCATAGGCGACGACGCTGCGCTGCGGATTGGCGATCCGGATCCCGCGTTCGCGGAACGTCTCCGCGATCCGCCGGTTGAATTCCCGCTGCACGCTCCAGCGCGCCGAATCCGTGCACTGGATCTGTCCGGCCAGTGCGAGCGCCGCGCCGTCGACCTGATCGATGCCCCAGTAGCTGAAGTCCGACAGGATGCCGTCGTGGTACTTCGGATCGTCGCGCAACGCGGCGCCGATTTCCTTCAGCGTCGCGATCGCGCGCTCGATGTCCTCGCCATACGCGATGCTGACCTTGACGGCCGCATTGCCGAGCCCGCGATTCGTGTTGTTGACGGTCGTCACCGAGCTGAACGGGATCGTGTACAGCGACCCGTCGCCCGCTCGCAGCCGAACGGTGCGGATCGACAGGTATTCGACCGTCCCCGACACGCCGGCGAGCGTGACCCAGTCGCCGACCTGCATCGCGTTTTCCATCAGCAGGAAGATCCCGGTGATGAAGTCCTGCACGAGCTTCTGCGAGCCGAAACCGAGCGCGACGCCGAAGATGCTGGCGCCGGCCAGCAGCGGGCCGACGTTCACGCCGAGTTCGCTGAGGCCCGTCAGCACGACGACGAGCGCGATCATCACGAACAGCAGCGAGCGCAGCATCGGCAGCAGCGTGCGCAGCCGCGCGGCGCGCACCAGGTTGCCTTCGCGCGTCCAGCGTTGCAGCCGGCGCTCGATCGCGATGTTGGCTGCTTCCCACACGACGAGCGCGACGATCGCCGCGATCGCGATCGTCACCAGCGCGGACGCGAGCCGATGGCCGATCGTGCCCGTCCCGAATGCGCGGAAGATCGGCACGCCCCAGATCTGCAGCAGCAGCACGACGGTCACGACGCCGATCGCGCCAGACACGATCTGGCGCAGCAGCGGGTAGTAGCGGTACGCGTGCAGATGAACGAGCGTGCGGTCGTCCTCGCGGCGCTGGAACAGCCGCGCGAGCGCGCCGAACACGACGATCGACACCATCCGCATCGCGATCATCACGGCGATCGAGCGGCCGCCGAGCGCGATCAGCACGCGGTAGCCGTTGTGGACGTCGAGCGCCCACACGAACCACAGCGCCATCACGATGAAGACCGACACGGGCGCCCACGCGTCCGCGAGCGCGTTGCCGACGACGGTGAAGGTCGGACGATCCGCGCCGGCGGCACGGATGCGTGCCGCGACCGGTCGGCGGCACTGCAGGATCAACACCGAGATCATCACGTGCCCGACGAGCGCGACGGCCTTCAGCAGCGCGACATGGCCGGCTTCGGTCAGGCCGAAGTTCGCGGCGATCTCGACGGCCGCCGTGCATGCGCCGACCACGATCACGATCCGCGCGATCGAGCGTTGCGCGAACGCGGCCCATGCGTCGCTGATATGCAGCAGCCGCAGCTGCCGCGCGTCGGGCTGGAAGAACAGCCGGCTGACGATCGTGACGAGCCGGCAGATCACGTAGGTGTCGATCAACGCTTCGAGCGCGGACTCGATCGGCGTGTCGGCTTCGACGAGCAACGACATCGTCAGGCTCGCAACGCCGACGAACACGAGCAGCGGCACCGCGCGCAGCGCGAGACTGACGAGTGCGCGCGGCATCCGGTGCAGCAGCGTGGTGTGCCGGCGTGCGTGGCCTTGGCTTTGCGAGGGCGACGGGGCCGTGTCCGCGGCTGCGGCGTCGGGCGGAGGGGAAGCATCGGGCGGCGGCGCGTGGTCCCCGTCCGATGCGGCGGAGTCGGGCACGGCGCGGCGCGCGGCCACCGCGGCCAGTGCGCGTCGCAGCAGCCGCTTCGCGAGCCATTCGACGACGAGCGCAGGCAGCAGCACCGCGAAGAGGATGCCGAGCGTGCGAGTCAGATTCGCACGCTCGTCGGCGCGCACGAGCGTGTCGTGCCACCAGCTTCCCACCGAACCGATATCGAGCAGCGAGCGCAGCGATTCCTGCAGCGCGTGGCCGATCTGCGCGGCCCAGCGCGATCCCTGGCGGACGAGCATCGATGCAAGCCCGTTCGACGTGAGCGCGGCCGGCGCCGCGGCAGCCGATGCGCCGCTGGCCGCGGGCGCTGCGCTTGCCGGCACGGCGGGCGCGCTCAACGCGCCGACGGCCGCGATCGCGCGCAGCGTCGTTTCGACCTGCGCACGCTCGCGCGGGTTTTCGAGCACATTCAGTGCCTGCCGCGCCTCTTGTGGCGTCAGCGCGGGCGCGGCGCCGGAGGCGGCCGACGCGGCGGCCGGTGCGGGAGCGGCCGCGTGGGCGGCCGAGACGACGGCGGCGAGCAGCCAGCCGAGGAGGATATGTCGCATGGAGTGGGCATGCGGGTGCGTCTCGTCACGCGGCCCGCCAGGCTGAACGATGGACGGAAGTTAACATGATCGCGATCGAAACCGAATAGTTCCGTCGCCGACGATTTGAATCGGGCATGAAGGCGCCGGATACAGGTCGTCGGCCGTCCGACATCGCGGGAACGTCCTGTTTGTCCGGTCGTAAGGCGTCTGTAACACGCGTTTGCCGGTTCCGGTCAGCGATGCGCCGCTGCGTGAGTGTTCGTCCGGCCCCGATCAGTGCTTGAATCGCATCGTATGGATCGGGATTCCTGACGAATCACGCTTGCTCGTCGTGAAAGACCGGCAACACATGTTCGGCGATTTCCTCGATGACGTCGCGCACCGGCCGGTCCGATCCCGGGTTCAGCGTGACATGGTGCGTCCCGGCCGCCTGCATGTCCTGCAGAATGTCGACCAACGCGCGGCGCCCGGTTGCATAACCGAGCGGCAGCGCGGTGGCGGGCGTATCCGGATGCGCGGCGAGATCGAGCCGCATCGCTACGCCGAACGCGCGAAATGCCGGCGATGCGAGCCGGTCGACCGCCGCGCGCCACATCGAATAGCGGGCGCGCTGCGTATCCGGATCGCGGTGATACGTCATCCAGCCGATCGAATGACGGGCGATCCAGTCGACGCTCTGTCCGCCCGAGCCGACCGCCAGCATCGGCACCGCGTCGCCGTCGCGCGGCAGCAGCGTGAATGCGGGCGCATCGGGTGGCGTCTGGTCGGGCAGCACGCGCGACGGCACGCCGAGCGCGGCCGCGACGACGTCCCAGTGCGCGCGATAGCGGTCGCGCCGCGTTTCCGCGTCGACGCCGAACGCCGCATATTCGGGCGGCCGGTCGCCGGAGCCGAGCCCGAGGATGAAGCGCCCGCCCGACAGCGTCGCGACCGACAGCGCGCCTTTCGCGATATGCAGCGGATGACGCAGCGGCAGCACGATCGCGCCGCTGGCGAGCGCGATCCGGCGGGTGCGCGACGCGAGTGCGCCGAGCAGTACCCACGGGTCGAGGTGGCCGACCGGGTCCGGATAATCGGCGCTGTTCAGCGGCACGTCGCGAATCCACAGCGCGCGAAAGCCGAGCGAATCGGCCAGCGCGGCGAGTTCGAGCTGCTCGTTGAAGTCCGCGACGACGTGGCCGCCGCGAAGCAGCGGAAGCGTGAGGCCGATCGACAGCCGCCCGGCCGAGAAGACGCGATGCGCGACGTCGGGATGGGCGGAAGCGGGTGGGGTCATGGTGGATCCTTGGCGGCGAGGCAGCGCAAGCGTGCGGCGCTCCGTGTCCGAATGCTAGCGTGTTTGTTCGATGCGCGAGCGGGACGGCGCAAACTCCGCGCTATCCGCTCCGCAACGCGCGCCCCAGGGCGGAACGCCGCGCATTGCGACGCGCGGTTGTCGCGATCGGTGCCGTGGAACAGCGTGCGGTAGTCGATATCCAGCCCGTGCCTCGTGTCGGACATGCGGCGAGTGCGGGTACCGGTCGGGCGGTGGCGCGCCGCGGGAAAGGGCAAGTCCGTGCGCGTGCGACGCCAATCGTGGGGGGATTGCAAGGCGGCTGCCCGCGCGGCAAGGCCGCGACCGGACGATACCGGCGACGCCGGCGGTGCGTTTCAGTTTCGAAACATTCGCGCTTTCTGACGGGGCGCGATGCCTGCCCGCGGCCCCGGATATGCCCGCGCGGCCTTGCGGCATGAAGCATGGTGCGCTCCTTGCATGGTTGTATGGGCCGTGAGCGCGATCGCAGGTGCAGTCAGCCCGGCAATCGCTTCAGTGGGTCGGATGTATCGAAGACGGGGACAAGAGAATGAAAAAAGACCGAAACGCAACATGCCGTGTTGCAAGCATGAATCGCCGACCTGCCAGGGTATTCGCTTCGCCGTTGATCGCGGCGACGTGAGCGAGCGGCTTTCCGTCCCATCTGAACAATCGGGTTCGTTCTGAACGACGGCGTGCAAGCGTGACGCACGCGTCCGACCAACGCCGGTCGGCCGTCCGGGATGAACCGCGAACGCGGGCGGATGGCCGCGGCCCGGATCCCGAATCGTCATGCCATGGCGCAACGCACACCGTCGCGCGGCGAATGCGCTTGCACGCCGCGCATGACGGCGGCGTGACGAGCGCGACGAACAGGACCGGGTCTGGAAAGCCGATGACGCGCCGATGTGCGCGGCAGTGCGGAACACGTGAAGTCCGGGGGAGCGTCCGTCGATCGCGGTACGACGGGCGTCGCAACATTGTGCTGTCAGTTGATCCACTACCCCGATGGATCAATTGTTGGAGCGCCCGTCGCCGAGCGGCGATGGGCGTCTTTTTGCGTCCTGTTGCGTGCCGCGGCGGCAGCCCGCCCGATCGCACGGCGTTCTGTATCATGTGCTGGCGCGCGTGGCCGCCCGTGCGGGCGCACGGCCTGCCGGCGCGCCCGATCACGTTGCCAACATGAACGACAAAGCCTTGCCCGACCCCTCCCTCGCCGACGTCGATCCGGCCGCGCTCGATGCGCTGCAGACGTTCGTCGAGCGTCATCCGCGCCTGCTCGTGCTGACCGGCGCGGGCATCAGCACCGATTCCGGCATTCCCGGCTACCGCGACCGCAACGGCCAATGGATGCGCTCGCCGCCGATCCAGCTCAACGAATTCCTCGGCTCCGATGCCGCGCGGCGCCGCTACTGGGCACGCAGCATGATCGGCTGGCCCGTGGTTGGCCGCGCGCGGCCGAACGGGTCGCATGTCGCGCTGGCGCGGCTCGGCGGCGCGGGCCGGATCGAGCGTCTCGTCACGCAGAACGTCGACGGCCTGCATCAGCGCGCGGGCAGCGACGACGTGATCGAACTGCACGGCGGCATCAACGGCGTGACCTGCCTCGACTGCGGCGCGCATCATGCGCGGGCGACGATCCAGACCGTGCTCGAAGCCGACAATCCCGAACTGCTGGGCGCGCAGGCCGAGCCGGCCGCGGACGGCGACGCGCATCTCGAATGGGCCGCGCTCGATACGTTCCGCATCCCGGCGTGCCCCGCGTGCGGCGGCCTGCTGAAGCCGGCGGTGGTGTTCTTCGGTGAAAACGTGCCGCGCGAGCGCGTGGCGCTGGCGTCGCAGGCGCTTGAAGCGGCCGACGCGCTGCTCGTCGTCGGCTCGTCGCTGATGGTGTATTCCGGCTACCGCTTCTGCGTGTGGGCGCAGGCGCAGCACAAGCCGATTGCCGCACTCAATCTCGGCCATACGCGCGCCGACCCGATGCTGACGCTGAAGGTCGAGGCGCGCTGTGCATCCGCGCTCGACGCACTCGTGACGCGGCTGGGGCTCGGAAGCAACATCGACAGCGACACGGCGGAGCGTGCATCGTGACCGGCGACGCTTCTTCTCACGATCCGTCCGCGCGGCTGTCGGCGCCGGCGGCCGAACGTAATCGCGGGCCGATCCTCGACGTGCTCCGCCGCGTGCTGCCGGCGACCGGCAGCGTGCTCGAAATCGCGAGCGGCACCGGGCAGCACGTCGTTCACTTCGCGCAGGCGTTGCCGGGCCTGCACTGGCAGCCGAGCGATCCCGACGCGCAGGCGCGGCGTTCGATCGCCGCGTGGGTCGCGCATGCGGGCCTCGCGAACGTCGCGGGGCCGCTGGCGTTCGACGTGCGCGACACGCCGTGGCCGGTCGCGGCGCTCGACGCGATCGTCTGCATCAACATGATCCACATCTCGCCGTGGGCCTGTACGGAAGCGCTGTTCGCAGGCGCGTCGCGCGTGCTGCGGCCGGGCGGCGTGCTGTTCCTGTACGGCCCGTACCGTCGCGAAGGCCGGCATACGGCGCCGTCGAACGAAGCCTTCGACCGGCAGTTGCGCAGCCGCGACCCGTCGTGGGGCGTGCGCGATCTCGAGACCGTCGTCGCGCTCGGGCTCGATTGCGGGCTCGACTGCATCGAGGTCGTCGAGATGCCGGCGAACAACCTGAGCGTCGCGTTCCGGCGCCTGCCGCACGCGGAGCAATGACACGCGAGCGGGCAGCGCCGCCGGGTTTCCACTATCCTTTCGCCTGTGCGCGCGGTCCGGCTCGGGTCGCGCCCCGTTTTTTCCGGAGAATTGACTAATGGGCAAACAAGCAATCGGTGTGATCGGGCTCGCGGTGATGGGCCGCAATCTCGCACTCAATATCGAGAGCCGCGGTTACGCGGTGTCGGTGTTCAACCGCAGTCGCGAGAAAACCGACGAACTGATCGCCGAATTCCCCGGCCGCAATCTGGTGCCGACCTATACGCTCGAGGAATTCGTCGCGTCGCTCGAAACGCCGCGCCGGATCCTGATGATGGTGAAGGCCGGGGAAGCCACCGATGCGACGATCGCATCGCTGAAGCCGCTGCTCGAAAAGGGCGACGTGCTGATCGACGGCGGCAATACGCACTTTACCGACACGATCCGCCGCAACCAGGAACTCGCGCAGTCGGGCCTGCATTTCATCGGCACCGGCGTGTCGGGCGGCGAAGAGGGCGCGCTGCGCGGCCCGTCGATCATGCCGGGCGGCCAGCGCGACGCGTACGATCTCGTCGAGCCGATCCTCAAGCAGATCGCCGCGAAGGCGCCGTCGGACGGCGAGCCGTGCGTCGCGTACATGGGTCCGGACGGAGCGGGCCACTACGTGAAGATGGTCCACAACGGCATCGAATACGGCGACATGCAGCTGATCGCCGAAAGCTACTCGGTGCTGAAGGACGTCGCGGGCCTGACCAACGACGAACTCGGCGCGGTGTACACCGAATGGAACCAGGGCGAGCTCGACAGCTACCTGATCGAGATCACGTCGAAGATCTTCGGCAAGAAGGACGAAGAGACCGGCAAGCACCTCGTCGACGTGATCCTCGATCGCGCCGCGCAGAAGGGCACCGGCAAATGGACGAGCCAGAACGCGCTGGATCTCGGCGTGCCGCTGCCGCTCATCACGGAGTCGGTGTTCGCGCGCGTGCTGTCGTCGCTGAAGACCGAGCGCGTCGCGGCGAGCAAGATCCTGTCGGGCCCGGCCGCCGCGCCGTTCGACGGCGATCGCGCCGCGTTCGTCGAAGCGGTGCGCCGCGCGCTGTACCTGAGCAAGGTGATCTCGTACGCGCAGGGCTTCGCGCAACTGCGCACGGCGTCGGAAGAATACGGCTGGAACCTCGATCTCGGGACGATCGCGAAGATCTTCCGCGCGGGCTGCATCATCCGCGCGCGCTTCCTGCAGAAGATCACCGACGCATACGCGAAGGATCCGGCGCTCGCGAACCTGCTGCTCGACCCGTACTTCAAGGACATCGCCGCGAACTACCAGACCGCGCTGCGCGACGTCGTGGTGGCCGCGGTGAAGGCCGGCGTGCCGGTTCCGGCGTTCGCATCGGCGGTCGCGTACTTCGACAGCTATCGTTCCGAGCGGCTGCCGGCGAATCTTGTGCAGGCGCAGCGCGACTTCTTCGGCGCGCATACGTTCGAGCGCACCGACAAGCCGGGCAGTTTCCACGCGAACTGGTCCTGACCGGCTGGCGAGGACAGCATTGTTGCGAAAATCTATTCTCTGAATAGGGTTTTTCTATCCCGGATGCCAGCATTGTTGGCTCCGGGGAAACAGTGTTTTCGTTCTTTCATGGTTTTCCCTAGGTGCTGCCGGGACTAAACTCTGTTCCATCGCTGCAGACATGGTGTGTGCGGCGGAGCAAAAAAATCCCGGAGGTAATCATGAAATCGCTGATCGCAACGTTCGCTGCTGCTGCTGTCCTCGCCGTCCCCGCCGTCTCGTTCGCCCAACAGAACGCGCCCGTCACCCGTGCCCAGGTGAAGGCCGAACTGGTCCAGCTCCAACAGGCCGGCTACAAGCTGGGCAGCGACCGGACCAACTACCCGGAAGGCATCCAGGCTGCTGAAGCACGTGTGAACCCGCAACAGAACGTCGCCGCCGCCGACACGACCGGCTACGGCGCACAACCGGCCGCCGGCCAGGAATCGGGCGTACCGGCTGCCGCCAAGACCGGCTGGCAAGTCAAGCGTATCGCTGACGGCGCACCGGTCTACAAGGGTCGTTAATGGTACGGCCGCGCTGGCGACCCGATCCGACCCCCTGTAGTACAACAGCCCGTCGTTCCGCATAACGGAACGACGGGCTGTTTTCATTGGCGGCGCGCAATGCGCCAGCATTCAGTGTAGCGGGCGTCTGCCGCGCCCGATATCGCGGAACAGTGCTTCCGCCGGTTCCAGCACCTGCAGCCACGTTTCGTCGTAACCGCTCAGCGTGTCGAGCGCGTCGCGCAGCCGTTCGATCGCGAGGACCGGCAGCTCGACGCTGTGGCGCGTGGCGCCGGTCAGGTGCGTGACGCTCGCCAGCTGGACGAGGGCATCGGCCGCTTCGGCGACGTCGGTCGCGAACAGCAGGTGCCGGTTGAGCAATTCGACCAGACCGCTGGAACCGGCGAAATCGTCGGCGTCGAGCTGCACGGAAAGAAACGTCGCGTTATTCATTGTCATGCTCCTCGTTGTCGTTGGATCGCGCTGCGCATCACCGAGTATAGGCGGCGATCGAAGCGGACAATATGACGCCGCCGATCCGGCCGCCGCCGGGGGCGCCTCCGCGAAAAACCGCAAGCGGCCACCGGGCGGCCCGCCCGGCACGGCTCACAGGCCGCCGGGGGCCCGCGCGACGCCGCAAGATTGTTTCCGGATCGGGCAACTGTCGGGGCCCTGACCGCGACAAATGGTATCTTTGCCGATCGGGACGATGCGAAAAAGGGCCGGTGAGCGCTTCGCACCCACGTTCCGCTGTGGAAACTGACGGCCGCGAAAGCGGTCGGATACTGATTGATCCGGCCGTTCGGCCGGACATCGTGCGTCGCGCGCCGGGGGGCGGTGGGCGGCGCAACGACGCAAATCCGGGAGGACCCTTGAGAGAAACTATTCCCATCCACGACGCGCTCACGCGCTGGCTGCCGCAGGCGGCGCTCGTCGCCGCGGCCATTGCGCTGGCGGGCTGCACGATGACGCCGTGGACCGACAGCTGGCAGCCCACGCGCCAGCCGGCGCCCACGTCGGCGGCGACGCCGGGCGTGATTGCCGGTTATTACCGCGTGAACCCGGGCGATACGCTGGCGGGCATCGCGAACGCCTACGGGCAGCGCGTGCAGGACGTCGCCAACTGGAACCGCATGGCGCCCACGGACGCCGTGTCGCCGGGCCAGGTTCTGCGGGTCGCGCCGCCGCAGGCCGCGACCTCGTACGGGCAACCGCCCGCGGCCGCCGCCCAGCCGGGCTCGCTCGCATGGCCGGCCACGGGCGTCGTCGCGGCGCCGTTCTCGGCCGGCAAGACGCGCGGCGTCGTGATCGCCGCATCCGGGCCCGACCATTCGGTGCGGGCCGCGGCAAACGGGCGCGTCGTGTACGCCGGCTCCGGCGTCAAGGCATACGGTCCGCTCGTGATCCTGAAGCACGACAACGGGCTCATCACGGCCTACGGGCACAACGGCAAGCTGCTCGTCAACGAAGGCGACGCGGTGCGTCAGGGCCAGCCGGTCGCCGAAATGGGCATCGACGCGAGCGGTCGCTCGACGTTCGAGTTCGAAGTCCGCCAGAACGGCAAGGTCGTCGATCCGATGAACTTCCTGCCGCGCAACGGCGGCTGATCGTCGGTATCGCCACGTGTGCGCCGGCCGGCGCACACGTTCCCGCCTCTTTCACCTTCCCGCCTTCATCCTTCCTTAAGCGTCGCGCTGCCAGACTGTCTCGCATGATTACCGAGCCAGCAAATGCACAACGCGAGCGCCGCCGCGCCGAGCGCGATCAGCGAACACTGGATCGCGACGGGCAGGTAGCCGTGCGGCCGCGGATCGACGAACGGGTAGGGGTACCAGTTCTCCACCGCGCCGCGCACGAGCGTATAGCCGAGATAGACGACCGGAAAGCCGAGCCACGCGAACGCACTGCGGCGCGGAATCGGCGAGCGCGGTTCGACATACAGCCAGTCGCACAGCATCACGACCGGCACGATCCGGTGCAATACCCAGTTGTTGAACGCCGGCGTGACGTGGAGCAGCGCATCGAGCCGCGCAAGCAGCAACTCGTAGACGATCGCGGTGATCAGCACGTACAGCACGGCCGCGCCGCGCATCGATTCGTAGCGGGCAGAGCCGGGGCGCGCGATGCGCCACAGCCCCGCGGCCAGTATCGCGGCCGCGTAGAGGCTGCTCAGTTGCGTGAAGTAGCTGAGGTAGTTGCCGAGATGGAAGCTTGGCAGGCGCCAGTAGTCGGCGACGCTGTGCAGCGTGGTGGACACCGCGAGCAATGCGGCGATCAGCCGGTAGGCCGCAACGAAGAACGCTTTGCTCATGATGCCCGCGCGCCGTCGCACCAAAGCTTCATCGTGCCACAGCCGCCCGGGCGCGCGATGCGGATTTTCCATAGGACGCGCCGACGCGCGGCGCGCGCCGACGATTCATCGGATATTTGACCGCGCCGTGCAAGACCGGACGCCCGTGCGGCTACAATCGCCACAGCTTTGCCGGGCGCCGATCGTTTGCAGTAGGCGCCCCTTCCCGAATACGACACGAGACGAAGCATGAAAAACATCCTCGCAAAACAGACGCGCTACAGCTCGCCCGCGATCTTCTTCCACTGGGCCATCTTCCTGTTGGTCGCGCTGGCCTACCTGGCCATCGAGATCCGCGGACCGAAGGGCAGCGACAGCCGGGCGTTCTGGATGAACGTGCACCTGACGGCCGGTACGTTCGTCCTCGTGCTGTCGGTGCTGCGCGTGCTGTGGCGCGTCGTCAGCCGCGTGCCGGAACCGATTCCGCAGACGACGCTGCTGCGCTGGCTGTCGAAGCTCGCGCATTTTGCGCTTTACGCGTTCATCATCGCGCAGCCGCTGCTCGGCATCATGACGATCAACATGGGCGGCAAGCCGGTGTCGCTCGACTGGCTCGGCGTGTCGTTCACGCTGTTCGGCCCCGACAAGGCGCTGCGGCCCACGATCAAGGAGGTGCACGAGCTGATCGGCAATGCGTTCTACTTCGTGATCGGCCTGCATGCGCTGGCCGCGCTCTACCATCATTTCATCCGGCGCGACGACGTGCTGCGGCGCATGGTTCCCTGATCGTCCGGCTGCCGGCACGTGCAGCACGCGGGGGCGCATGGTTGTGTCGACAACCATGCGCCCCCGGTTCGTTTACCGTGCGTCCGCACTGGTCATCACGTTGAACATTCTGTAACATCGCGGCTGTTTTTTTACATTCCGCTGACTCGTTGCCGTACATGCTGCACCGACATCGTCACCTGACTGCCTGGCTTGGCCTGCTCGCGATCTGGATCGCGATCGCGGCGCCGCTGGTGTCGCAGTGGCGTATCGCACAGACGGCCACGCCCGAGGCGATCGTCTGCAGTACGGAGCATGCTGCGCATCGTTCGTCCGATGCGCGCGGCATGCAAGATCATGCGCTGCATCTCGACGCATGCGGCTACTGCGGCTTCTTCGCGCATAGCCTGGCCATCGGCGCGCCTGCCGCCGTGTCGGTCGGCTCCATTCCCGTCGTTTCCGTTTCCGCCGCCGCGTCGCCTGCCGTCGCGGCACGCGGCGACCACTATCCGCGCGCCTATCCGCGCGCACCGCCCGAGCGCGCCTGACGCGTTTCTTCCGTTCTTATCACCGCCACTATCCGTGCGGCCCGTCGAGGCCGCGTGGAGGGTGTCACTCGGGCTTTCGATCATGACCAATTCCCAGTTGCGTGCGCCGCGGGCGCTACGCAATGCCGGTGTGCGGCCTCTGCCGCGCATGCTGAAACTCACCGTTCCCGCGCTCGCCGTCGGCGCGCTGGCCGCGAGCGCTGCCGCTGCCGACACCACGCGTGCTGAAGGTGCGCCGACGGGCGATGCGGCCATGCTGTTGCCGCCCGTCGAAGTCGTCGCGTCGCCGCTGTCGACGCCGCTCGTCGTCGTCACGGATCCGAAGGCGCCGCGCCAGCCGCTGCCCGCCAGCGACGGCGCCGATTACCTGAAGACGATTCCGGGCTTCACGTCGATCCGCAGCGGCGGCACGAACGGCGACCCCGTGCTGCGCGGGATGTTCGGATCGCGGCTGAACATCCTCGCGAACGGGATGCCGACGCTTGGCGCGTGCCCGAACCGGATGGATGCGCCGACGTCGTACATCGCGCCGGAAAGCTATGACAAGGTCACCGTCGTGAAGGGGCCGCAGACCGTGCTGTACGGTCCGGGCGCGTCGGCGGGCACCGTGCTGTTCGAACGCGTGACGCCGCGTTTCGAGCGACCCGGCATGCGCGTCGACGGCGGCCTCGTCGGCGGATCGTTCGGCCGCAACGACCAGAACGTCGACCTGACCGCCGGCACGCCGGACGTCTATGGCCGCGTCACCGCGAACCACGCGCATTCGCAGGACTACCAGGACGGCAACGGCAACACCGTGCCGTCGCAGTGGGACAAATGGAACGCCGATGCAGCGCTCGGCTGGACGCCCGACGACCATACGCGCGTCGAGCTGACCGCCGGCACCGGCGACGGCTATGCGCGCTATGCGGGCCGCGGAATGGACGGCGCGCATTTTCGCCGCGAGACGTTCGGGCTGTCGTTCGACAAGCGGCATCTGGGCGACGTGCTCGACCGGATCGAGGCGCGCGTGTACTACAACGAAGCCGATCACGTGATGGACAACTACACGTTGCGGCAGCCCGACCCGACGAGCAGCATGCCGATGCGCATGGCCGCGGACGTGCGGCGCCGCACGGTCGGCGCGCGTGCGTCCGCGACGTTGCGCTTCGGCGACGACGTCAAGCTCGTCACGGGTGTCGATGCGCAGTCGAACCGGCTCGATTCGCGTTCGTCGATGGGGTGGCAGAACTACCGCGACCAGCCGTGGGATGCGCAGGCGACGATGTGGAACGCGGGCGTGTTCGGCGAGCTGACGTGGTATGCGAGCGACGTCGCGCGCGTGATCGGCGGCGCGCGCGTCGACTATGCGAGCGCACGCGACAAGCGCGCGATGAAGCGCGGGATGATGACGAGCAAGCCGAATCCGACTTTCGACGACGATCGGACGAAGGTGCTGCCGAGCGGCTTCGTGCGCTACGAGCGCGATCTCGCGTCGCTGCCCGTCACGTGGTACGCGGGGATCGGCCACGCGGAGCGTTATCCGGACTACTGGGAACTGTTTTCCGCGACGCGCGGGCCGGCCGGTTCGGTCAACGCATTCTCGGCGGTGCAGCCGGAGAAGACCACCCAGCTCGACGTCGGCGCGCAATACAAGAGCGACCGGTTCGATGCGTGGGTGTCCGCGTACGCGGGCTACGTCCAGGACTTCATCCTGTTCAACTATGCGGCCGGCATGATGGGCCCGAGCACGCAGGCCACCAACGTCAACGCGCAGATCATGGGCGGCGAAGCCGGCGTGTCGTGGCGGCCGGTCGCGCCGCTGCGCGTCGAGACGTCGCTCGCGTATGCGTGGGGGCGCAACGTGGCGAACGGCGATCCGCTGCCGCAGATGCCGCCGCTCGAAGCGCGCATCGGGCTCGAATACACGCGCGGCGCATGGTCGGCGGGCGGGCTGTGGCGCGTCGTTGCGCCGCAGCATCGCTACGCGCCGAACGAGGGCAACGTGGTCGGCAAGGACTTCGGCCCGAGCGCCGGATTCGGCGTGTTGTCGCTGCATACGCAGTACAACGTCAGCAAGACCGTACAGATCTCGGTCGGCGTCGATAACGTGCTGAACAAGGCCTACACCGAGCATTTGAACCTCGCCGGCAATGCCGGATTCGGCTATCCGGCGAACGCGCCGGTCATGGAGCCGGGGCGTACCGCATGGGTGCGCGTGAGCGCGAAGCTGTAGCCCGGATCGCGCGTGTGCGTCGCAGCATGCGCGTGCCTGAACGCCGCACCGCCCGAACGGGCGGCGCGCGTCAACCGATTAGAGAGCCGTATCTAGTCGGGGCGCAAACGTTCGCGAGTCGTGCTTCACTCCCGCATTCGACCCACGCGGTGCGCGCAATGCGGCGTGCGTGTCGATCCGGTGTCATCCGCACCGGCAGCACAATAATCAGGAGAACATGCATGGCCAGATCGATGCGTTCAAGGGTAATGGCAGGGGCAGTGGCATGCGCGATGAGCGTCGCGCCGTTCGCGGCGACGACCGCGCTGACGACGCTCGCGACGACGCACACGGCGATGGCGGCAACCGCGCCCGCCGACGACTATGCGACGACGCGCTATCCGATCATTCTCGTGCACGGGCTGACCGGCACCGACAAGTATGCGGGCGTACTCGACTACTGGTACGGCATCCAGGAAGACTTGCAGCAGCATGGCGCGACCGTCTACGTCGCGAACCTGTCGGGCTTCCAGAGCGACGACGGCCCGAACGGGCGCGGCGAACAGCTGCTCGCTTACGTGAAGACGGTGCTCGCCGCGACCGGCGCGACCAAGGTCAATCTCGTCGGGCACAGCCAGGGCGGGCTGACGTCGCGCTATGTCGCGGCCGTCGCACCCGATCTCGTCGCGTCGGTGACGACGATCGGCACGCCGCATCGCGGCTCCGAGTTCGCCGACTTCGTGCAGGGCGTGCTCGCATACGATCCGACCGGGTTGTCGTCGACGGTGATCGCCGCGTTCGTCAATGTGTTCGGGATCCTGACGAGCAGCAGCCACAACACGAATCAGGACGCGCTCGCGTCACTGAAGACGCTGACGAGCGCGCAGGCCGCCATCTACAACCAGAACTATCCGAGCGCGGGCCTCGGCGCGCCCGGAAGCTGCCAGACCGGCGCACCGACCGAAACCGTCGGCGGCAACACGCATCTGCTGTATTCGTGGGCCGGCACGGCGATCCAGCCGACGCTTTCCGTGCTCGGCGTGACGGGCGCGACGGACACGAGCACGATTCCGGTCGTCGATCCGGCGAACGCGCTCGACCTGTCGACACTCGCGCTGCTTGGCACGGGCACGGTGATGATCAACCGAGGCTCGGGCCAGAACGACGGGCTCGTATCGAAGTGCAGCGCGCTGTACGGCAAGGTGCTGAGCACGAGCTACAAGTGGAACCACATCGACGAGATCAACCAGCTGCTCGGCGTGCGCGGCGCGTATGCGGAAGATCCGGTCGCGGTGATCCGCACGCATGCGAACCGGTTGAAACTCGCGGGCGTGTGATCGATGGCGGCACGTGAAGGGCGCGCGCCGCTGGCGCGGCGCGCGGCGATCTACGGTGTGGTGGGACTGGTGGCGATTGCCGGCGTCGCGATGTGGAGCGCTGCGGGATCGCATCGCGGCACGGGCGCCGCGGCTGACGTGCCGGATGCGGCCGCGACGGGCGGCGTGGCCGCCGCTGCGCCGCAGCCGGCCGTACCGGCCAGTGCGGGGTTGCCGACGTCGCTCGCCGGTTCCAGCGCGCCGCGCCTGCCGCTCGATGCGGGCGGCCATCTCGCGAAATCGCGCGCAGTGCGCGATTTCTTCGACTATTGCTTGACCGCGCAGAGCGATCTGAGCGCGGCCGCGCTCGATGCGTTCGTCGTACGCGAAATCGCCGCGCAGCTCGACGGTTCGGTCGCGCAGGCCGAGGCGCTCGACGTGTGGCGCCGGTACCGCGCGTATCTCGATGCGCTCGCCAAATTGAGCGATGCCGGTGCGGTCGACAAGGCTGACCTGGGCGCGTTGCAGCTCGCGCTCGACCAGCGCGCGTCGATCGCGTATCGCACGCTCGGCGACTGGAGCCAGCCGTTCTTCGGCGCGGAGCAGTGGCGTCAGCGCTATGACCTCGCGCGATTGAAGATTGCCCAGGATCGCTCATTGACCGACGCGCAGAAGGCCGAGCGGCTCGCGGCGCTCGAGCAGCAGATGCCGGCCGACGAACGCGCGGCGCGGCAGCAGGTGGACCGGCAGCGCGCCGCGATCGACCAGATCGCGCAATTGCAGAAGCGCGGCGCGACGCCCGACGCGATGCGCGCGCAATTGACGCAGACGCTCGGCCCCGAAGCCGCCGCGCGCGTCGCGCAGATGCAGCAGGACGATGCATCGTGGCAGAGCCGTTACTCGGACTACGCGGCGCAGCGTGTGCAGATCGAGTCGGCCGGCCTGTCGCCGCAGGATCGCGACGCGCAGATCGCCGCACTGCGGCAGCGTGTGTTCACGAAGCCCGGCGAAGCCGTGCGCGCGGCGTCGCTCGATCGCGGAGCGGGCAGCGCGCATTGACGAACCGGGCGCCGCCGTGTGCGGCAGGCTTCACGCGGCGCGTGTGACGTTCCGCGGCAGATGTTGCTCGATGGTATCGGCGAGCGTGTCGAACGCGGGGCGGATGCCTTCGTGCGCGACGCATGCATAGCCGAGCAACAAACCCTGCCGCGCGGTATCGAGGTTGCTGTAGTAGCTGGTGAGCGGGCGCACGATCACGCCCGCGTCGAATGCGCTCTGCGTGACCGCGCGATCGTCGCACGCGTCGGGCAGGCCGAGCACCAGATGCAGGCCGGCCTCGTCGCCCATCACCGGCAGCGCGTCGCCGAAGCGCGCGCGGATCGCGTCGATCATCAGTTGCCGGCGCTCGCCGTACAGCGTGCGCATTCGTCTGACGTGCGAAGTGAGGTGGCCGTCCATGATGAATTCGGCGAGCACGGCCTGCTGCATCAGCTGGCCTTCCCGATACAGCTCCGACAGCCCGGTGCGGAAGGTGTCGACCAGATGCTCGGGTACGACCATGTAGCCCATCCGCAACCCCGGGAACAGCATCTTGCCGAGACTGCCGACATAGATCACGCGGCCACCCTCGTCGAGCCCCTGCAGCGACGCGAGCGGGCGGCTGCCGTAACGGAATTCGCTGTCGTAGTCGTCCTCGATGATCCAGCAGCGGTGCTGGCGCGCATATTCGAGCAGCATGCGGCGCCGCGCGAGGCTCATCACCATCCCGAGCGGGTACTGATGCGACGGCGTGACGAGCACGAGCCGCGGCGGATGCTGCATGTCGCTCGCGCGCGGGTCGAGCCCTTCCTGGTCGACCGGCACCGGCGCGAGCGTGAGGCCGGCCGCCTGCAGCACGCTGCGCACGCCCCAGTAGCACGGTTCCTCGACCCACGCGCGATCGCCGATGTCGGACAGCAGCCGCACCGCGAGATCGATCGACTGATGAATACCGGTCGTGATGATCACCTGGTCCGGCGAGCATTTGACCGAGCGCGCGACGCGCAGGTAGTCGGCGAGCGCGCGCCGCAGCGGTCGGTAGCCGCCGCCCGGCGCATAGGTCAGCAGTTCCGGATTGGCCTCCTTCCACAGCCGCGCCTGCAGCCGGCTCCACGTGCGGCTCGGGAATTCCGCCACGTCCGGCACGCCCGGCATGAACGCCCCCCACTGGCGCCGCGACACGCCCGCATGCTCGACCAGTTGCCGCCCGCGCATCGACAGGCTGCCCTGTGCGTCGGGCGGCGGCAGTTCGTCGGCGGCCGACGGCGGCGGCGCGGCGCCCGGCACACGGATCGCCGCGGCGTCCGGCCGCGTGTCGGCCACGTAGGTGCCGCTGCCGGTCGTCGTCAGCACGTAGCCTTCGGCCGTCAACTGGTCGTACACGTGCAGCACCGTATTGCGCGCGATCGACAGGTCGCCCGCGAGCGTGCGCGAACTCGGCAGCTTTGTGCCGGGCCCCAATTCCCCGGTCAGGATGGCCTGCTGCATCAGTTGCAGCAGTTGCCGGTACATCGGTTCGGGCGAGTTGCGGTCCAGACGGGCGGACAGCCAGTCGGCGAGGATCACGGTATCCAAAGTGGTCCTACTAGGAATATTGAAATGGTTCCCTAGTATAGAACCGTGCGGGCCGTATAGTCGGTCCATCTCACAAGAAAACGCCGGGCCGCCCCAAGTTTTCTTGACCCCTCGGGGGGCCTGGCGCGCAGCGACAGGTTGGGGCGTTCATAAACGTTTTGTTGCGCAGCAAGGGGACAGCCACGATGAAGTCCGATGATGTGATCGTCAGCTTTCGCGGCGTGCGGAAGACCTACGACGGCGAGACGCTGGTCGTCAAATCGCTCGACCTCGACATCCACCGAGGGGAATTCCTGACGCTGCTCGGGCCGTCCGGCTCGGGCAAGACGACCTGCCTGATGATGCTCGCCGGCTTCGAATTCCCGACCGGCGGCGAGATCCGCCTCGACGGCGAGCTGCTGAACAACGTGCCGCCGCACAAGCGCAACATCGGCATGGTGTTCCAGAACTACGCGCTGTTTCCGCACCTGACGGTCGAGCAGAACGTCGCGTATCCGCTGACGGTGCGCAAGCTGCCGCCCGCCGAGCGCGCGGAGCGCGTCGCGCATGCGCTGAAGATGGTGCAGATGGAACGCTTCGCGAAACGCTATCCGGCGCAACTGTCGGGCGGCCAGCAGCAGCGCATCGCGCTGGCCCGCGCGCTCGTGTTCGAGCCGAAGCTGGTGCTGATGGACGAGCCGCTCGGCGCGCTCGACAAGCAGCTGCGCGAACACATGCAGTACGAACTGAAGGCGCTGCACGAAAAGCTCGGCGTGACCTTCGTGTACGTGACCCACGACCAGGGCGAGGCGTTGACGATGTCCGATCGCGTCGCCGTGTTCGACAAGGGCATCGTGCAGCAGCTCGACACCGTCGACCGCCTGTACGAATCGCCATGCAACGAATTCGTCGCGAACTTCATCGGCGACAGCAACCGGCTGCGCGGCACCATCGCGCGCGTCGACGGCGAATTCTGCGAATTCCGGCTCGACGACGGCACAAAGCTCGTCGGCCGCCATATCGGCGAAGCCGCCGAAGGCGCATCGGCCGTCGCGTGCATCCGCCCCGAGCGCATGAGTCTTGCCACACACGGCGCGAACGGCGCGAATGGCGCCGCCGCCAATTGCGTGAGCGGAGAGGCGCGCAGCCTCATCTATTTCGGCGATCACGTGCGCATGCGCTGCGCACTGCCGGGCCAGGACGAATGCTTCGTGAAGGTGCCGCTCGGCACCGGCGCGCTCGACGCGTTCTCGCCCGGCGCACCGGTCTCGCTTGCGTTCTCGCCCGAACACCTGCGCGTGTTCGCGTGAGCATGGTTTACCCGGTTTTCCGCAGCACGTCGTCAACAACAAAGCCTACTTCCACCACGAGAGGAGAGGAACCATCATGAAACGAGCAAGCTTTACCGCCCGCCGCACGGCGCTCGCGCTGGCACTGGTCGCGTTCGGTGCATCGGCCACCGCTGCCGAGCTCACGGTCGTCAACTTCGGCGGCGCGAACGGCGACGCGCAGAAGGTCGCGTTCAACCAGCCGTTCGAGAAGGCGACCGGCAACAAGGTCACGGCCGTCGAGTACAACGGCGAGCAGGCGAAGGTGAAGGCGATGGTCGAGGCGAAGCACGTCAACTGGGACGTGGTCGAAGTCGAATCGGGCGACCTGAACCGCGGCTGCGACGAAGGGCTGTACGAGAAGCTCGACTGGTCGAAGATCGCGAAGAAATCCGACCTGATTCCGGAAGCGCCGCAGGTGTGCGGCGTGGGCTTCTTCGTGTGGTCGACCGCACTGTCGTACAACGCGGACAAGCTGAAGTCGGCGCCGACCGGCTGGGCCGATTTCTGGAACGTGAAGAAATTCCCCGGCAAGCGCGGGATGCGCAAGGGCGCGCGGTACAACCTCGAATTCGCGCTGATGGCCGACGGCGTCGCGACGAAGGACGTCTACAAGGTGCTCGGCACGAAGGCCGGCCAGGATCGCGCGTTCAAGAAGCTCGACGAGCTGAAGCCGTACATCCAGTGGTGGGAAGCGGGCGCGCAGCCGCCGCAGTTCCTGGTGGCCGGCGACGTCGTGATGTCGACCGCGTACAACGGCCGCATCGACGCCGCGCAGAAGGAAGGCAAGAACCTGAAGGTCGTGTGGAACGGCAGCATCTACGACCTCGACTACTGGGCGATTCCGAAGGGCTCGCCGAACAAGGCGCTGGCCGAGCAGTACATCGCTTACTCGCTGACGCCGAAGCCGCAGCAGGCGTATGCGCAGCACATCGCGTACGGCCCGACGAACGTCGCCGCGATCAAGTCGCTCGACGCGAAGACGCTCGCCAACTTGCCGAACTCGCCGGCCAACGGCAAGAACGCGGTACTGGAGGACATCGGCTTCTGGACCGACCACAGCGACGAGCTCGAACAGCGCTTCGCCGCGTGGGCAACGAAGTAACCGGTCAGGCATCCTCACGGGTGTCGTGATGCAACCGGCCGCGCGACGCGTCGATCGCGTCGCGCGGCATTCCGCCGGAACGTGCCCGGCCGGAGAAAACCGTTGGATACGATGACGATCGCGCCTTCCTCGCCGTCGACCGCCGCGCTCAAGCGCGAGCTGAAGGCCGCCGAGTCCCGCAAGCGCACGATGGCGCTGCTGCTGATCGCGCCGCTCGCGATTTTCCTGCTGCTGATTTTCGTCGTGCCGATCGGCACGCTGCTCACGCGCGCGGTGCAGAACCCGGAGATCGCGACCGCGTTGCCGAACACGGTCGCCGCGTTGTCGGGCTGGGACCGCAAGACGCCGCCGGCGGATGCGGCCTATGTCGCGCTCGCGGCCGACATGACGAAGGTGGCCGACAGCGAGGCGATGGGCGCGCTCGCGCGGCGCCTGAACACCGAGATTCCCGGCTATCGCTCGCTCGTCGCGAAGACGGCGCGTGCGATGCCGCTGAAGGGCGACGGTAACGCGGGCGACGCGGCGCTGACGCCCGCGCAGACCCGCGCGAAATTCATCGATCTCGATGCGCGCTGGGGCGACGTCGCATACTGGCAGTCGATCGCGAAGAACGGCAGCCAGGTGTCGCCGTTCTACCTGCTCGCCGCGCTCGATCACAAGCAGGACGGCTTCGGCCATATCGTGCAGGCCGATCCCGACCAGTCGATCTACCTCGCGATCTTCGGGCGCACGTTCGTGATCGGCGTGGCCGTCACGCTGTTCGCGCTGCTGCTCGGCTATCCGCTCGCGTACTGGATCTCGACGCTGTCGGAACGGCGCGCGAACCTCGTGATGATCCTCGTGCTGATTCCGTTCTGGACATCGGTGCTCGTGCGCGTCGCCGCATGGATCGTGCTGCTTCAAAGCGAAGGGCTCATCAACACGGCGCTGCTCGGCAGCGGGCTGATCTCGCATCCGCTGACGCTGCTGTTCAACCGCGTCGGCGTGTACATCTCGATGACGCACATCCTGCTGCCGTTCATGATCCTGCCGCTCTACAGCGTGATGAAGTCGATCCCGCCGACCTATCAGCGCGCGGCGGTGTCGCTCGGCAGCCATCCGTTCGCCGCGTTCTGGCGCGTGTACGTGCCGCAGACCTATCCGGGCGTCGGCGCGGGCGCGCTGCTCGTGTTCATCCTCGCGATCGGCTACTACATCACGCCCGCGCTGCTCGGCGGGCCGAACGACCAGATGGTCAGCTACTACGTCGCGTACTTCACGAACGTGACGATCAACTGGGGCATGGCGTGTGCGCTCGGCGGGCTGCTGCTCGCGGCGACGCTCGTGCTGTATGCGGTGTACGGGCGCTTCACGCGCACCAACGTGAGCCTCGGCTGAGCGCCGGGCACAGGGAAACGGGAAGGGGATGCCGATCATGAAACTCGCCAGGCCGCTGTTCGCGCCGCACATGTCGTTCGTCGAGCGCGCGTGGTACGTCGCGCTGCGCGTGCTCGTCGTGCTGACGCTGCTGTACCTGATCCTGCCGGTGCTCGCGATCGTGCCGCTGTCGTTCTCGTCGAGCACGTTCCTCGTCTATCCGATCCCGGGCTTCTCGATGCGCTGGTACGAGAACCTGCTCGCCTCGGACGAGTGGCGGATGGCCGCGAAGAACAGCTTCATCGTCGCGCCGTCGGCGACCGTCGTCGCGACCGTGCTCGGCACGCTCGCGGCCATCGGCCTGACGAAAGCCGACTTCCGCGGCAAGGGGCTGCTGATGGCCGTACTGTTGTCGCCGATGATCGTGCCCGTCGTCGTGGTCGGCGTCGGCATGTACCTGTTCTTCGCACCGCTCGGGCTCGCGAATACCTACACGGGGCTGATCGCCGCGCACGCGGCGCTTGGCGTGCCGTTCGTCGTGACGACGGTGGCCGCGACGCTGCAGGGCTTCAACCATAACCTCGTGCGCGCGAGCCTGTCGCTCGGCGCGAATCCGGTCACGACCTTCTTCCGCGTGACGCTGCCGGTGATCGCGCCGGGCGTGATGTCGGGCGCGCTGTTCGCGTTCGCGACGTCGTTCGACGAAGTGGTCGTCACGCTGTTCCTCGCGGGCGCCGACCAGACGACGCTGCCGCGCCAGATGTTCACGGGCATCCGCGAAAACATCAGTCCGACGATCGCTGCGCTCGCAACGATCCTGATCATCTTCTCGACGAGCCTGCTGCTCGCGCTCGAATGGCTGCGCGGCCGCAATGCGCGGCGTGCGGTGTCGTAAATAGCGGCGGCCCGCCGAACGCCGTCCGGCAGGCCGCGAGCCCGCCGATCGTTGCTTCTTCGATGATGCCGCGTGCGCGGCGCGGCGTGCCGAAGCTTTCGTTTCGCTGACTGACGAAGCGCTCGCCTGCACGTTCGATACGGCTCTGCAACAATACGGGTCGCGGTGCCGCGCACTCCATCGCTGCTGCACGGAGCATCCGGTGCCGCGCCGCTCAATCCGCGGCGCCACGCGTCGCTCGTCAGCCGAGCCCATCTTGTCCGAATTCGCTTCCCCCGCCGGCGCGCGCGAGCCGGCCGTCAACTGGCGCGCGATGGCCGCCGTGCTGCTGGCCGTCGCGCTCGCGACGCTCGACACCGCGATCGCGAACACCGCGCTGCCCGCCATCGCGACCGACCTGCATGCGTCGCCGGCCGCGTCCGTGTGGATCATCAACGCGTACCAGCTCGCGATGGTCGCGACGCTGCTGCCGTTCGCGTCGCTCGGCGACATCGTCGGCCACAAGCGCGTGTATGTCGCCGGGCTGGCGGTGTTCACGCTGGCGTCGCTCGGATGTTCGCTCGCGGCGACGCTGCCGATGCTGACGGCCGCGCGCATCGTGCAGGGCTTCGGCGCGAGCGCGATCATGAGCGTCAACGTCGCGCTGATCCGCGGCCTGTTTCCCGCGCACCGGCTCGGGCGCGGCGTCGGCTTCAACGCGCTCGTCGTCGGTGTGTCGTTCGCGGTGGGGCCGACGATCGCGTCGCTGATCCTGTCGGTGGCCGCGTGGCCGTGGCTGTTCGCGGTGAACGTGCCGCTCGGCGTGTTCGCGCTCGCGGTGGCGATTCCGTCGCTGCCGCAGACGGCGCGCGGCAAGCATGCGTTCGATCCGGTGGCCGCGCTGTTCAACGTGATCACGTTCGCGTCGCTGATTTTCGCGCTCGGCGAATTCGCGCAGCGCGGGCCGCTGTCGGTCGTGTTCGCGGCGGCCGCGGTGGCATTCGCATTCGGCTGGCTGCTGATCCGCCGCCAGGCCGGGCATCCGGCGCCGATGCTGCCGGTCGACCTGTTCCGCCGGCCCGTGTTCACGCTGTCCGCGCTGACTGCCGTGTGCGCGTTCGCCGCGCAGGGACTCGCGTTCGTGTCGCTGCCGTTCTATTTCGAAACCGTCCTGCATCGCAACGCGGTCGAGACGGGATTCCTGATGACGCCGTGGTCGGCGATCGTCGCGCTCGCCGCGCCGATCGCGGGGCGGCTGTCGGATCGTTACCCGCCCGGATTGCTCGGCGCGATCGGCCTGGCGTTGCTGAGTGCGGGCATGGTGTCGCTTGCCGCGCTGCCGGCGTCGCCGGGCGTCGTCGACATCGGCTGGCGGATGATGCTGTGCGGCGCGGGCTTCGGCTTCTTCCAGTCGCCGAACCTGAAGGCGCTGATGTCGAGCGCGCCGCCCGAGCGCAGCGGCGGCGCGAGCGGGATCATCGCGACCGCGCGGCTGATCGGTCAGGCGACGGGCGCGGCGCTGGTGGCGCTGTCGTTCGGGATCGCGGGCCGCCACGGGCCGACGCTTGCGTTGATGCTCGGTGCGGGTTTCGCGGGCGCGGCGAGCGTCGCGAGCGGGCTGCGGCTGTTCGCGCCGTCGCATCGGGCCGGCGCGCCGGTCGTGTCGGAACGCGTGGAGGAACCGGCGACGGAGTAGCGTGCGGGACGATCACAACCGGTGCGCGGCAAGCCATCGCCGCGCGCCGGTCTTCATGCATCGCTCAGAACCCGCCCGACTTGATCAACTGGTTGAGGTTCGCGATGTTCAGGCTGCCGAAGCCGGTCGTCAGATCCCAGCCGGTGCCGGCCTTGTAGCCATACCCCTGGTAGCCGTTGTTACCCGACACGACGTCATAGCGCACGAGCGACGGATGCGACGGAATGTCCGCATAGAAGTTGGCGGCCGGGAAGCCGAGACCCGTGCCGTTCGCCGCGAGCAGGCGTGCCCAGAAGCCCGTGAAGATCGGCGCGGCGAGGCTCGTGCCGCCGATCTGTTGCAACTGGCCGTAGTTGTAGATGTACGCGCCCGTGCTTTGCGCGGCATCGAACGCGACGTCCGGCAACTGGCGATTGCTGCCCGACTGCCACGACGGCGCGGGCAGGATCGTGCTGACGCCGCCGCCCGTCGCCCACAGCTTGCCGTTCGAATCGAGCCCTTCGTTCCACACCGTCTCGTTCGAGAACGCGCCGGCCGACGTCGTGTAGAGCGTCGTGCCGCCGATCGCGAGCACGTGCGGCGACGAAGCCGGCCACGATACCGTGTAGTTCGAGCCGTCCGGATAGCCGCGGTTGTTGCACTCGTACACGCCTTCGTCGCCCGACGATACCGAGAACGTCTGGCCTTGCGCGGCTGCCGTCGTGAAGATCTGCTCCTCGGCGTCGAGCGTGCCGTCCGCGTCCGCATCGGTTTCGCACCAGCCGAGCGACACGTTGATCACCTTCGCGGTGTTGTCCGACACCGCGCGGTTGAACGCCTGCGTGAGGCCCGTGTTGCCGGCGGCGTTGAGATCCGCCATGTAGAACACGAGCTTGCCGACCTGGCCGCCGGCCGAGCCCACGATCGACTGGCTGTCGAGATCCCATTCGCCCTGGCCGTCCTGATCGTCGCTGTAGCTGCCGCCCGTGCCGTTGGTCTTGACGGTCTGAGTGGTGACCGTGCCGTAGCCGTTGCTCGACGTGAACTGCTTCAGGTCCTGCAGCGTTTGCGATACGCCGCCGATCGTGATGATGCCGACGGTCACGCCGGCCGCGGTCGGCACGCCGGTCGCGTTGTAGAGGCCCGGAAATTCCTTCGGATAGTGGCCCGTCGCCGTACCGGCCGCGAGCGCCTGCGGCTTCGCCACGTTGCCGATGCGCAGCATCGGCCGCGCCCGCGCGACACTTTGCAGCCCGAGCACCGAGCCGACCACGTCGCCGAGCGCGCGCGGCACTTGCGCGGTCGACGTATTGGCGAAGCCCGAACGGCCCGCGTACTCGAAGTGCACGAGCGACGTGTTGAACGCGGCCTTCACCGTGCCGGCCGTGCCGCTGGCGGAGACCAGCAGCCGGTTCGGCGCGACCTCGACATTCGTGAAGCCGCTCTTGTGCAGATAATCGACGACCGACTTCACCTGCGCGTCGGTCGGCGCGTAGTTCGCGAGGAACTGCTCGTGCGTCAGGTACTGGCGGTAATGCGCGCTGCCGGGCCGGTTCACGTCGCGCGCCAGTTGCTTGAGCTGCGCGGCGTTGCGCAGCTTCAGGCTGACGACGACGTTGGTCGTTTCACCGGCTGCCAGTTCGAGCGACGGCGCCGCACTGCGCGCCATCAACTGCGGGCCGGTCAGAAAGGCCTTCGTATGAGTATCGACCCAATCCGTCGCCGCGTGCGCCGCTGCGGCGGCGAACACGAGCGGTGCCACGCACGCGAGGCGGCGGGGCGACGGAAGGGGAAGGGCAAACCAGGCGTTCCTTTTCATCGGGAGTCCTTTTTAGGAGAGGCGACGTTACTGGAACCCCCGGCCCTTGTGGGGCCGCGAGCGGTGACGAGCGTAGGGCGTCGGTGCCGTTCGGGTAGCTGCCATTTTCCATAGCTGTCAGTTCTGACAACGGAAGGCATGACTGCATGCACGGCGTCGGACGCGCCGGCAATGGCGGAGCCGATGCGCGGAACCGGTTCGCGGTACGACGGCGCGACAACGCGCGTCGCTCACACGCACGACTCGTTCGTTGCGGCAGCGGAATGTGCGCGGTCGTGGAAGGAAGGGGCGCGTGGATGCATGGCGTTTGCGTGTCAATGGCGACACGCCGTATCGCACTATGTGGTCATTGGAAGCGACTCGTCAGGAACGGTTGCGCGCATGCACAACAACGGGGCCGGGGGAGCTCGGACGTTTCCCGAACTGTGGAACAGCGCATCGGCCAGTCTTGCAGGCCGCTTTCGGATCGCGCGGCGGCATCGCGGATTAGAGGAAATGCTCGAATCGGGCGTCGACGAGAGCCGGTGCGACGCACGCGCCGGTCGCTCGGGATCGGGCCACGTCATTCATGAAATCCCGCCTTGACGCGTGCCGATCAGCGCATATCCTTCAATCCATAACCATAAGGTTATGGATTGAAGGATATGCAAAACGCTCAGGACACGCTTTTCCGGACACTCGCCGACCCCACGCGCCGCGCGCTTTTCGAGCGGCTCTGCGCGGAGGGCGAGCTGACGGTTGCCGCGCTGACCGCCCATGCGGGCGTGTCGCAGCCGGCGGTATCGAAGCATTTGGGCGTACTGAAGCAAGCCGGGCTCGTGAACGACCGTCACGAAGGCCGGCAGACGCACTACAGCGCACAGCCGCAGGCGCTGGCCCCGCTGATCGACTGGACGAGCCAGATGGCAGGCTTCTGGCAGAACCGGTTCGATGCCCTCGAAGATCTGCTCAAAAGGATGGATCAGTAATGAACCAAGCCACTACCGAAACGCGCTCCGTCGTCGTCGACCGCGAGCTGCCGCATCCGCCGGAGAAGATCTGGCGTGCGCTCACGCAACCGCACCTGATCGAGGCGTGGCTGATGAAGAGCGACTTCGAGCCCGTCGCGGGCCGTGCATTCACCTTTCGCGCGGACTGGGGCTCGGTCGACTGCACGGTCCTCGCGATCGAGCCGCACCGTACGCTGTCCTATTCGTGGGCGGCCCACGGCCTCGAAAGCGTCGTCACGTGGACGCTCACGCCGACGCCGGCCGGCACGCACCTGCGCATGGAGCAGGTCGGCTTCCGCCCCGACCAGGAGCAGGCGTACCGCGGCGCGCAGTATGGCTGGGTACGGTTTTTCGAGTCGCTCGAACAGGTGTTGTCGCGTCCTGACACGCAAACGGAGGCCCGCGCATGAGTGCAACGGAGCTGCAACCGTCCGAGCGCATCGACGCACTGATCGCCGGCATCACCGACTGGCGCCGCAAGACGTTCGCCGAGCTTCGCCAGACGATCCTCGCGGCCGACGAAGGCATCGTCGAGGAATGGAAGTGGATGGGCAGCCCCGTGTGGTCGTGCGACGGGATGATCGCGGTTGCGAATGCGCACAAGGGCAAGGTGAAGCTGACGTTCATGCACGGTGCGAAACTGCCCGATCCCGACCAGTTGTTCAACGATGGTCTCGAAGGCAATGCGCGGCGCGCGATCGATTTCTTCGAAGGCGACAAGATCGACAAGCGGGCGTTGAAGCACCTCGTGCGCGCGGCGATCGAATACAACCGCACGCATCTGAAGAAGAACGCACGAGGGGCCGCCGCGAAGGCGCGCGGCGACAAGGCGGCGTAAGGCCGCATCAAGCACAGGCGAAAAAAAGCCCGACACGAGGTCGGGCATCCAAATCGGCCGCAACCGCCCGCGAGGCGGCTGCGGCACCTGCAAAAGCCGCGCGCTTACGCTGCGAGCAGCGAGCGCAGCACGAACGGCAGGATCCCGCCGTGCTTGTAGTAGTCGACTTCGATCGGCGTATCGATGCGCAGCAGCACCGGCACGCGTTGCGTTTCGCCGTTCTTGCGGTGAATCACGAGCGTGACGTCCTGCTGCGGCTTGAAGTCGTCGCCGAGGCCTTCGATGTCGTACGTCTCTTCACCGGTGATGCCGAGCGACTGGACGCTGTCCGAGCCCTTGAACTGCAGCGGCAGCACGCCCATGCCGACCAGGTTCGAGCGGTGGATCCGCTCGAAGCTGCGTGCGATCACGGCCTTCACGCCGAGCAGCTGCGTGCCCTTCGCGGCCCAGTCGCGCGACGAGCCCGTGCCGTATTCTTCGCCCGCGAACACGACGGTCGGCGTGCCGGCGGCCACGTACTGCATCGCTGCATCATAGATCGACTGCTGTTCGCCGCTCGGCTGGTGGATCGTCAGGCCGCCTTCGACGCGCGTGCCGTCCGCCTTCGCCGGGATCATCAGGTTCTTGATCCGGACGTTCGCGAACGTGCCGCGCATCATCACGTCGTGGTTGCCGCGGCGCGAGCCGTAGCTGTTGAAGTCGGCCTTCTGCACGCCGTTTTCCTTCAGCCACTTGCCTGCCGGCGAGTCTTCCTTGATCGAGCCTGCCGGGCTGATGTGGTCGGTCGTGACCGAATCGCCGAAGATGCCCAGTGCGCGCGCGCCCTTGACCGTCGGGATCGACGCGGCCGGTTCCATCGAGAAGTCGTTGCCGAAGAACGGCGGCTCGGCGATGTACGTCGACTTCGGCCAGTCGTAGACCTCGCCCGTCTCGCCTTCGATCTTGCTCCAGAGGTCGCCCTTCTTGGTCAGCTTCGAGTAGTTGTCCTCGAACTTCTTCGGATCGAGCGCGAACTTGAGCAGCGCGTGGATCTCTTCGCTGGTCGGCCAGATGTCGCCGAGGTAGATGTCGCGGCCGCCCTTGCCCTTGCCGACCGGTTCGGTCATCAGGTCGCGCGTGATGTTGCCGGCGATCGCGTACGCGACGACGAGCGGCGGCGACGCGAGGAAGTTCGCGCGGATGTTCGGGTGGATACGCGCTTCGAAGTTACGGTTGCCCGACAGCACGGCCGCCGCGACGATGTCGTTCTTCGTGATCGCTTCGTTCAGCTCCGGCGTCAGGTCGCCCGCGTTGCCGATACAGGTCGTGCAGCCGTACGCCGCGACTTCGAAGCCGAGCTTCGACAGGTAGGGCAGCAGGCCCGTCTTCGTCAGGTACTCGGTGACGATGCGCGATCCCGGCGCGAGCGAGGTCTTGATCTTCGGATCGACCGTGAGGCCGGCCTCGACCGCCTTCTTCGCGAGCAGGCCGGCGGCCAGCAGCACGCTCGGGTTCGACGTGTTCGTGCACGACGTGATCGCGGCGATCAGGATGTCGCCGTTCTTCACGTCGACGCCGTTGCTCGTCGTGTATTGCACGGTCAGGTCTTCCGCCTTCTTCGCGAAGCCGTTTTCCGCGACCGGCTTCGAGAACAGGTCGGTGAACGTCGACTTGACGTTGCCGATCTCGATCCGGTCCTGCGGGCGCTTCGGGCCGGCCAGCGACGGCGCGACCGTCGTCAGATCCAGCGTCACGACCTTCGTGTAGTCGATGTCGCCGGCCTTCGGGATGCCGAACAGGTTCTGCGCCTTGAAGTAGTTTTCGAACGCGGCGATTTCGGCCTTCGTGCGGCCCGTGCCTTCGAAGTAGTCGATCGTCTTTTCGTCGACGGGGAAGAAGCCCATCGTCGCGCCGTATTCCGGCGCCATGTTGCCGATCGTCGCGCGGTCCGGCAGCGACAGCGAGCGCGTGCCTTCGCCGAAGAATTCGACGAACTTGCCGACGACCTTCTCCTTGCGCAGCATTTCGGTGATCGTCAGCACCAGGTCGGTGGCCGTCACGCCTTCGCGCAGCTTGCCTTTCAGCTCGACGCCGACGACGTCCGGCGTCAGGAAGTACACCGGCTGGCCGAGCATGCCGGCTTCGGCCTCGATGCCGCCCACGCCCCAGCCGACCACGCCGATGCCGTTGATCATCGTCGTGTGGCTGTCCGTACCCACGAGGGTGTCCGGGTAGTACACGGTGTCGGCGCCGTCGGTCTTCTTGTGGACGCCGCGCGCCAGATACTCGAGGTTCACCTGGTGGACGATGCCCACGCCCGGCGGCACGACCTTGAACGTGTCGAACGCCTGCATGCCCCACTTCATGAACTGGTAGCGCTCGTTGTTGCGCTGGAATTCCAGCTTCATGTTCAGGTCGAGCGCGTCCTTCTGGCGGAAGTAGTCGATCTGGACCGAGTGGTCGACGACGAGATCGACCGGGACCAGCGGTTCGATCTTCTTCGGGTTCTTGCCCGTGCGCTCCGCGACGCCGCGCATGGCCGCGATGTCGGCGAGCAGCGGCACGCCCGTGAAATCCTGCAGCACGACGCGCGACACGACGAACGGGATCTCGTCGACGCGCTTCGCGGTCGGCTTCCAGTTCGCGAGCTGCTCGATGTGCTCCTCGGTGATCTTCTTGCCGTCGTAGTTGCGCAGCACGGACTCGAGCACGATGCGGATCGACACCGGCAGGCGTTCGATCTTCGTCTTCAGTTCCTTGCCGAGCTGCGGCAGCGAGTAGAACTTGCCTTTGCCGGAACCGCTGTCGAATTCCTTGAGGGTCTTGTGGAGATTGTGGGCCATGGTGATTTTCCTGGGTTTAAGGCTAGGAAACTACGTGTCCTGTATCTGACGGCTATATCACATACAAGTCGACGTACTCATCGACCGGCATCGCTTCGAGCTTTGCCTGGTCCAGCGACACGTCGAGAATCGCTTGTTGCTGCTTGGCCGGGAAGCGGCGGGCGAGGTTGGTCCTGAACTTCTCGACCAGGAGCGGGACGCCTTCGGCCCGGCGCCGCCGATGGCCGAGCGGATACTCGACCGCCACTTCGGCAAGCTTCGATCCGTCCTTGAACTCGATCGTCAGCGCATTCGCGATCGATCGCTTGTCCGGATCGTGGTAATCCTTCGTGAACTGCGGATCCTCGACGCACACGGTTCTCGCGCGCAGCGCGTCGATGCGCGGGTCCGCGGCGGCCGCGTCTTCGTAGTCGGCCGCGGTCAGCCGGCCGAACAGCAGCGGCACGGCGACCATGTACTGGATGCAGTGGTCGCGGTCGGCCGGATTGGCGAGCGGGCCCTGCTTGTCGATGATGCGGAGCGCGGCCGCGTGCGTGCGGATCGTGATCCGGCCGACGTCGTCGGTCGTGCGGCCCGCCGCGGCGAGCTGCGCGTGCAGTTGCAGCGCGGCCTCGGCGGCCGTCTGCGCATGGAATTCGGCGGGGAACGCGATCTTGAACAGCACGTTTTCCATCACGTACGTGCCGTACGGGCGCTGGAAGCGGAACGGCTTGCCGTCGAACAGCACGTCGTAGAAGCCCCAGGTCCTGGCGGTGAGCGCCGACGGATAGCCCATTTCACCCGTCTTCGCGATCAGCGCGAGGCGCACCGCGCGGGACGTCGCGTCGCCGGCCGCCCAGGATTTGCGCGAACCGGTGTTCGGCGCATGGCGGTAGGTCCGCAGTGCGTGGCCGTCGACGAACGCGTTGGACACCGCGTTGATCAGCTCGTCGCGCGTGAGCCCGAGCAGGCGCCCGACGACGGCCGTCGACGCGACCTTCACGAGCAGCACGTGGTCGAGCCCGACCGCGTTGAACGCATTCTCGAGGGCGAGGCAGCCCTGGATCTCGTGGGCCTGGATCATCCCGACCAGCACGTCGCGCATCGCGAGCGGCTTGCGGCCGGCCGCGCGGGCCGTGCGGGAGAGCCAGTCGGCTGTCGCCAGGATTCCGCCGAGGTTGTCGGACGGATGACCCCATTCGGCGGCGAGCCAGGTGTCGTTGAAGTCCAGCCAGCGGATCATCGCGCCGATGTCGAAAGCGGCCTGGACGGGATCGAGCTGGAAGGACGTGCCGGGCACCTTCGCGCCGTTCGGCACGATCGTGCCGGGCACGACGGGGCCGAGCAGCTTGGTGCAGGCAGGGTAGGACAGCGCCTCGAGTCCGCATCCGAGCGTGTCGATCAGGCAATGACGCGCCGTCTCCAGCGCGAGCGCGCTGTCGATGCCGGTGTTCAGCACGTAGTCGACGATGTCGACGAGTACCGAATCCGGCGCGGGGCGGACGTTGGAGACCGGGGCGGACATCGAGGGGCCGGGGGGAACGCGCTTAGTTCGTTGCCGGCTTCAGCTCGTTCGACTGCGTCGGTGCTGCCGTGCCTTGCGCCATTTCCGGCGTCACGCATTCGTCCGCGAGGCGCTCGCCGCCGTTGGCGTCGGAGAACAGCATCGCCTTGGTCGGGATCACGACCAGCTTGAAGCCTGCGGCCGGATCGTAGAACGTGTCGGCGCCCGTCGTCGTGGCTTGACGCGGCAGCTTGTAGTTCTTCTTCGCCCAGTGAACCGTGACGACCTGGTCGCGCTTCATGTCGCCGGCGAGGTCGAACGACAGACCTTCCTTACAGGACCACTTGACCGCGCCGTCCGGTACCGGATCGACCTTGGCGGCCGCGCGTGCCTGCGCCTTCTTGCTGCGCGGGATGATGCGCTTGGCCGGCGCCGGGCGCTTGGCCGTGGCCTTCTTCGCGGTCGTGGTGGCCGTACCCTGGGCAAACGCGCTCGGAGCCGACACCAGCATCGTGGCGGACAAGGCGCCGATGGCGGTAGCGATCAGGAGTTTCTTCATGGAGTCAGAACCTTTCGATAATCAGTTGACAAGGGCCGGCAATCGAAACTGCCGGCCGGTTTGAAACTGCACGCGCCCCGAAAGCGCGCAGCGGCCGCTATTTTCACCTATTTGGCCGCGCATATATCAGGTTTTCGGGCTCCGTTACGTTTTTTGTCGTTTCGCAAACGTCTGTCCGGTTTGCGAAACGTCGAATGCATGGACCGCGTGTATCGACGGGCGGTGCGTGCTTACGGCGCGACGCCCGCGGCGGCCCGGTCGAACAGCGGTGCGGCCTCGTCCGGTACGGGCTGGCCGGTGGCCCGCGCACGGCGCAGCACCGACCAGTAATAACGATAACTCGCGCGATCGTGCAGCGTATCACCGTGGCGCGTCGGGCCCCAGTCGGCGGCCTGCGCGGCCAGCAGGATCTCGGCGGCCAGCGTGACTTCGTCGATGCGCGGCGCGAACGCGTCGACGATCGGGCGGATCTGCGCCGGGTGGATGCTCCACATCCGCGTGAACGCGAATTCGTCGCGCGCGCGGCGGGCGTCGCCGGCGACGACGGCCATGTCGCGTACTTCCGTGGTCACGTTGTGCGACGGCGTCTTGCCGTGCGCGTGACAGGCGGCGGCGATTTCGAGCTTCGCGCGGCGCACGAGCGGGTGATCGAACTGACCGGGCGAGCGCATCGCGGAATCGGGAATCGCGCCGTGGTGCGCGGAGACGAAATCCATCAGCCCGAAGCTCAGCGTGCCGACCGTCGGCAGCGCGGCGAGGGCGGCCGCCTGCGCGAGCGCGCCGTGCGTCTCGATCAGCACGTCGACCGGGATCGGCTGCGCGATGCCGAGCTCGCGGCGCGTGCCTTCGATGAACGCGGTCATTTCGGCCGCGTCGGCGGCGCTCGCGATCTTCGGCAGCGTGATGTAGGCGGGGGCGCGCGATGCACGCAGCACGATGCGCACGTCGTCGCGCCAGTGCGGGTGGGAAAAGTCGTGGATGCGGACGCCGACGCGGCCGAAGCGGTTCTCGACGCTGCCGAGCAGGTCGGCGACGAGCGCCGCGTGCGCGGCTTCCTGGCCGACGGCCGC
Source organism: Burkholderia sp. AU28863 (assembly GCF_002223195.1). Classification (NCBI taxonomy): domain Bacteria; kingdom Pseudomonadati; phylum Pseudomonadota; class Betaproteobacteria; order Burkholderiales; family Burkholderiaceae; genus Burkholderia; species Burkholderia sp. AU28863. Next base: position 607,146 of record NZ_NKFE01000005.1, read on the forward strand.
GCCGTCCTCGCAGTCGAGCGTGAGGTCGAACACGGGACCCAGCTCGGCCTGCAGCGCGAGCGACTTGCGCATCAGCTTCTCGCTGCCCGCGTAGTGATCGCAGCAGGGCAGGATCGCGGGCGGGGACGCCCCGTCGTACAGCACTTGTGCAGGAGTGAGCGCGGCCATCTCTTCTACGTCAGGGAAGCGGGTCAACGTGGCGGAAATCGGATTCGGGCAGGCTCTGGGCCGGTGCGCGGCGGCAAAACGTGCGCGAATCGGATCGGTCGGCAGGGCCGGCAGCATGCCGGCCCTGCCGAAGCCGGCGCCCGAAGGCTGCCCGGCTCGATGCGTGATGCTTAGTTCTTCAGCAGGTGGGCGACGCCGTCGCGCTCTTCGAGCAGCTCGGCCAGCGTGCCGTCCATCTTCTCGCGCGAGAACGCGTCGATTTCCAGGCCTTCGACGCGCTTGTATTCACCGTTTTCGCAGGTGACCGGCACGCCGTAGATGATGTCTTCGGGGATGCCGTACGAGCCGTCCGACGGGATGCCCATCGTGACCCACTTGCCGTTCGTGCCGAGCACCCAGTCACGCACGTGGTCGATCGCCGCGTTGGCTGCCGATGCGGCCGACGACAGGCCGCGCGCTTCGATGATCGCCGCGCCGCGCTTGCCGACGGTCGGGATGAACGTGTCGCGGTTCCACACGTCGTCGTTGATCAGCTTCAGCAGCGATTCGCCTTCGGCGGTCGCGAAGCGGAAGTCCGGGTACATCGTCGGCGAGTGGTTGCCCCACACGGCGAGCTTCTCGATCGACGCGACCGGCTTGCCCGACTTGGCGGCGAGCTGCGACAGCGCGCGGTTGTGGTCGAGGCGCAGCATGGCCGTGAAGTTCTTCTTCGGCAGATCCGGCGCCGACTTCATCGCGATGTACGCGTTCGTGTTCGCCGGGTTGCCGACGACCAGCACCTTCACGTCGCGGCTCGCGACTTCGTTCAGCGCGGCGCCCTGAACCGTGAAGATTTCGGCGTTCGCCGACAGCAGGTCCTTGCGCTCCATGCCCTTCGAGCGCGGACGCGCACCGACCAGCAGCGCGACGTCTGCATCCTTGAATGCAACCTTCGGATCGTCGGTGATCACGACGCCTGCGAGCAGCGGGAACGCGCAATCGTCGAGTTCCATCACGACGCCCTTGACGGCGCCTTGGGCTTGCGGGAGGTCGAGCAGTTGCAGGATGACCGGCTGGTCCTTGCCGAGCAGGTCGCCGTTCGCGATGCGGAACAGCAGGGAGTAAGCGATTTGACCTGCGGCGCCGGTGACGGCAACGCGCTTTGCGGGCTTAGCCATTGAAAATCTCCAGGACGGGTGAAGCGTTGGACGCGAGCGAAAACGCCATTCTATGCGCGTTGTGCGTAGCGTTGCATTGAAGCAGGGCGGAGGACTCGCGATGGCAGACGCGGTGAACCTGGAGACGGCCGTGGCACGTAGCCGGGGACGCGCTGTTGCACCCGCGAACCCTTGCTCGACCGGGAGTGTAGGAGCCGTCACGCGCAAAGTCAAACGGTATCATATGTCTTATATAAGACAGATGTTTTGCGGAAATTGAGTGGACGAAAAAGTGCGGTTTGTGATGAAATGCGCGCCATGACATCGAACCAGGCGAACACCGCGAATCAGACCGGCGCAGGCGGCCCAGGGCAGCCGGGCGCGGGCGATCCCGCAGCCTCGCCCGCGGCCTCCGCGTCGCCGACGTTCAGCCCGTTATACCAGCAGATCAAGTCGTTGATCACGCAAAGTCTCGAATCCGGCGAATGGAAGCCCGGCGAGATCATCCCCAGCGAAGTGGAGCTCGCGGCCCGTTACAAGGTCAGCCAGGGCACCGTGCGCAAGGCGATCGACGAGCTGGCCGCCGAAAACCTCGTGGTCCGGCGGCAGGGCAAGGGCACTTTTGTTGCAACGCACAACGAAGATCGCGCGCAATTCCGCTTTCTGCGCCTGCTGGCCGACGACGGCGCCGAGCACCCGCACGTGAGCCGGCTGCTCGAATGCCGGCGCCTGCGCGCGCCGGCCGAGATCGCGCGGCAGCTCGACCTGAAGCCGGCCGATCCCGTCGTGCAGGTGCGCCGCCTGCTGGAATTCGACAGCGAGGTGACGGTGCTCGACGAGATCTGGCTGCCGGGCGCGATGTTCCGCGGGCTGACGTTCGAGCGGCTGAGCGAGTACAAGGGGCCGCTCTACGCGATGTTCGAGACGGAGTTCGGGACGCGGATGATCCGCGCGACGGAGAAGATCCGCGCGGTCGCGGCGGATCCGGCGGTGGCCGACCTGCTGCACGTGCCGGCGGGCTTCCCGCTGCTGTCGGTCGAGCGCGTGTCCTATACATATGGGGACCGGCCGGTGGAAGTGCGTCGCGGCTGGTATGTCACAACCGGGTACTACTATCAGAATGACTTGAGCTGACGACGTTCGGCTCAGCCGCGTGCATTCGCGTTTCCCACGCTCGCGAAGCACGTTTCGGGCCGCCTTTGTTCGTGTTCGCGCAATTATCCAGAGCAGACTTTCGCTGCAGCGCGATATAAAAAGGCGCTAAAATCGCGGATTAGTGTGACAACATAGTAGGGGTCTAGCATGACTGACGCAGTAAGAAAGCCGAGGCCGGAATACCGGAACATCGGAATCGGCGACATCACGTTGAAATATCGCATGCCCTTGGCGGCGATATTGTCGATTCTCCACCGAGTCAGCGGCGCGCTGCTGTTCCTGTTCCTGCCGTTCCTGCTGTTCCTCTTCGACCAGAGCCTCACCTCCGAGCTCAGCTTCGAAGTCTTCAAGGCTTTCCTCTCCAACATCGTCGTCAAGCTGATCGTCCTCGCGTTGTCGTGGGCCTTCTTTCACCATTTCTGCGCCGGCATTCGCCACCTGCTGATGGACGTCAACCACGACGCCGTCTCGAAGGAAGGCGGCAAGCGGACGGCCGTCGTCGTCTTTGTCGTCTCGATCGCGCTGACGATCGCCATGGCACTCAAACTGTTCGGAGCATTCTAAGAAAATGGCAGCCAACAACCGAATCGGCTCGAAGCGCCTCGTCGTCGGCGCTCACTACGGCCTGCGCGACTGGCTCGCGCAGCGCGTCACCGCCACGATCATGGCGGTCTACACGGTCATTCTGCTCGTCCTGTTCTTCGGCGCGCACGATTTTTCGTACGAAGGCTGGGCATCGATCTTCGCCGCGCAATGGATGAAGCTCGCGACCTTCGTGATGCTGCTTTCCCTCTTCTACCACGCATGGGTCGGCGTGCGCGACATCTGGATGGACTACGTGAAGCCCGTCGGTGTGCGCCTGCTGCTGCAATCGCTGACCATCGTCTGGCTGCTCGCATGTGCGGGCTACGCCGCGCAGATTCTCTGGAGAGTGTAAAGAATGGCTGCAATCAAAACTTCCCTCCCGCGCCGCAAGTTTGACGTCGTGATCGTCGGCGCAGGCGGCTCCGGCTTGCGCGCAGCGCTGCAACTGTCGCGCGCGGGCCTGTCGGTCGGCGTGCTGTCGAAGGTGTTTCCGACGCGTTCGCACACGGTGGCCGCGCAAGGCGGTATCGGCGCGTCGCTCGGCAACATGAGCGAAGACAACTGGCACTTCCACTTCTACGACACGATCAAGGGCTCCGACTGGCTCGGCGACCAGGACGCGATCGAGTTCATGTGCCGTGAAGCGCCGAACGTCGTGTACGAACTCGAGCACTTCGGCATGCCGTTCGACCGCAACGCGGACGGCACGATCTACCAGCGCCCGTTCGGCGGCCACACCGCGAACTACGGCGAGAAGCCGGTCCAGCGCGCTTGCGCGGCCGCCGACCGTACCGGTCACGCGCTGCTGCACACGCTGTACCAGCAGAACGTCGAGGCGAAGACGCAGTTCTTCGTCGAATGGATGGCGCTCGACCTGATCCGCGACGCGGACGGCGACGTGCTCGGCGTGACGGCCCTCGAGATGGAGACGGGCGACGTCTACATCATGGAAGGCAAGACGACGCTGTTCGCGACGGGCGGCGCTGGCCGGATCTTCGCGGCGTCGACGAACGCGTTCATCAACACCGGCGACGGCCTCGGCATGGCGGCCCGCTCGGGCGTCGCGCTGCAGGACATGGAGTTCTGGCAGTTCCACCCGACCGGCGTGGCCGGCGCGGGCGTGCTGATCACCGAAGGCGTGCGCGGCGAAGGCGGTATCCTGCGCAACGCGAACGGCGAGCGCTTCATGGAGCGCTACGCGCCGACGCTGAAGGATCTGGCGCCGCGCGATTTCGTGTCGCGTTCGATGGACCAGGAAATCAAGGAAGGTCGCGGCGTCGGTCCGAACAAGGATCACGTGCTGCTCGACCTGTCGCACATCGGTGCCGAGACGATCATGAAGCGTCTGCCGTCGATCCGCGAAATCGCGCTGAAGTTCGCGAACGTCGACGCGATCAAGGAACCGATCCCGGTCGTCCCGACGATCCACTACCAGATGGGCGGCATCCCGACCAACATCCACGGTCAGGTCGTCGGCACGTCGCGCGATCACAAGGAACCGATCAACGGTTTCTACGCAGTGGGCGAATGCTCGTGCGTGTCGGTGCACGGTGCGAACCGTCTCGGCACGAACTCGCTGCTGGACCTCGTGGTGTTCGGCCGTGCGGCCGGCAACCACATCGTTCAGCACGTGAAGAACCAGAAGGAACACAAGCCGCTGCCGGCCGATGCGGGCGAGTTCTCGCTGGCGCGCCTGAACAAGCTCGACAAGTCGAGCTCGGGCGAGTACACGCAGGACGTCGCGAACGACATCCGCGCGACGATGCAGAAGCACGCAGGCGTGTTCCGCACGTCGGCGCTGCTGAAGGAAGGCGTCGACCAGATGGCCGGCCTGAAGGCGCGCGTGGACAACATCCACCTGAAGGACAAGTCGAAGGTGTTCAACACCGCGCGCGTCGAAGCGCTCGAGCTGGAGAACCTGATCGAAGTGGCCCGCGCGACGATGGTGTCGGCGGAAGCGCGCAAGGAAAGCCGTGGCGCGCACGCGCACAGCGACTACGAACACCGCGACGACGACAACTGGCTGCGCCACACGCTGTGGTACAGCGAAGGCGATCGCCTCGACTACAAGCCGGTTCAAATGAAGCCGCTGACGGTCGAATCCGTGCCGCCGAAGCCGCGCACGTTCTAAGCCGAGTCAAAGGAATCCGAAATGGCAAAACGCATTTTTGAAGTCTACCGCTACGATCCGGACAAGGACGCAGCGCCGCGCATGCAGACGTACGAGCTCGAGATCCAGCATGAGCGCATGCTGCTCGACGCGCTGGTCAAGCTGAAGGCACTGGACGAGACGCTGTCGTTCCGCCGTTCGTGCCGCGAAGGCGTGTGCGGTTCGGACGCGATGAACATCAACGGCAAGAACGGTCTCGCATGCCTGACGAACCTGAACGACCTGCCGCAGAAGATCGTGCTGCGTCCGCTGCCGGGCCTGCCCGTCGTGCGTGACCTGATCGTCGACATGACGCACTTCTTCAACCAGTACCACTCGATCAAGCCGTACCTGATCAACGACGCGCCGCCGCCGGAGAAGGAACGCCTCCAGTCGCCGGAAGAGCGCGACGAGCTCGACGGCGTGTACGAGTGCATTCTGTGCGCGAGCTGCTCGACGTCGTGCCCGAGCTTCTGGTGGAACCCGGACAAGTTCGTCGGCCCGGCCGGCCTGCTGCAGGCTTACCGCTTCATCGCGGACAGCCGCGACACGGCTACCGGCGAGCGTCTCGACAACCTGGAAGACCCGTACCGTCTGTTCCGTTGCCACACGATCATGAACTGCGTCGACGTTTGCCCGAAGGGCCTGAACCCGACGAAGGCGATCGGCAAGATCAAGGAACTGATGGTTCGCCGCGCGGTATAAAGCTCGATGAGCGACGATTCGCATCAATCCGACCCGCACCGCCGCGCGCGCCTTCGCTGGCGCGCGCGGCGGGGTCTGCTGGAGAACGACATCGTATTCGAGCGTTTCTTCAGCCGATACGAGCATGACCTCACCGATGCAGACGTAGGCGCGTTGTCGCGCCTGCTCGATCTGAGCGACAACGACCTGATGGACTTGCTCCTCGCGCGCAAGGAACCAGAGGGCGACCTAGACAGCCCGGAGATTCACCGGCTGTTGGAGATGCTGCGCAACGTGTAACGCCAAGGTGTAACACGCTGTGCCCGTTATCGAATCCCGTTTCTTTATTTCGATTGAGGATGTGCCATGACTCCGTCTGATGTTAAAGCCACGCTATCGTTCAGCGACAACTCGCCGAGCGTCGAACTGCCGATCTACAAGGGCACGATGGGCCCGGACGTAATCGACATCCGCAAGCTGTACGGCCAGACCGGCAAGTTCACGTACGACCCGGGCTTCATGTCGACGGCAGCTTGTAATTCGGCGATCACGTACATCGACGGCGACAAGGGCGAGCTGCTGTACCGCGGTTACCCGATCGACAACCTCGCGCAAAACGCCGACTTCCTCGAAAGCTGCTACCTGCTGCTGAAGGGCGAACTGCCGAACGCGGCGCAGAAGAAGGAGTTCGTCGACACCGTCACCAAGCACACGATGGTGCACGAGCAGATGCACTTCTTCTTCCGCGGCTTCCGTCGCGACGCGCACCCGATGGCGGTGCTGGTCGCGGCCGTCGGCGCGCTGTCGGCGTTCTATCACGACTCGCTCGACATCAACGACCCGCGTCACCGCGAAGTGTCGGCGATCCGCATGATCGCGAAGCTGCCGACGCTCGTCGCGATGGCATACAAGTTCAGCATCGGCCAGCCGTTCGTCTATCCGAAGAACGAACTGTCGTACAGCGCGAACTTCATGCACATGATGTTCTCGAACCCGTGCGAAGAGTACAAGGTCAACGACGTGCTCGTCCGCGCGCTCGACCGTATCCTGATCCTGCACGCCGATCACGAGCAGAACGCATCGACGTCGACGGTCCGCCTGGCCGGCTCGTCGGGCGCGAACCCGTTCGCGTGTATCGCCGCCGGTATCGCGTGTCTGTGGGGCCCGGCGCACGGCGGTGCGAACGAAGCCGCGCTGAACATGCTCGAGCAGATCGGTTCGCCGGACAACATCCCCGAATTCATCAAGCAGGTGAAGGACAAGAATTCGGGCGTGAAGCTGATGGGCTTCGGTCACCGCGTGTACAAGAACTACGACCCGCGTGCGAAGCTGATGCGCGAAACGTGCTACGAAGTGCTGAACGAACTCGGCCTGCACGACGACCCGCTGTTCAAGCTCGCGATGCAGCTCGAGAAGATCGCGCTGGAAGACGAATACTTCGTGTCGCGCAAGCTGTACCCGAACGTCGACTTCTACTCGGGCATCGTTCAGCGCGCGCTGGGCATCCCGACGTCGATGTTCACGTGTATCTTCGCAATGGCGCGTACGGTCGGCTGGATCGCGCAGTGGAACGAAATGATTGCGGATCCGGAGCAGAAGATCGGCCGTCCGCGTCAGCTGTTCATCGGCGACACGCCGCGCGAAGCGAAGCCGCTCAACGCACGTTAAACCGTGCGCGGCGCGAACGGCCGTCAGGCCGCTCGCGTCCGGCAATCGCCACGCCACGACACCCCGACGGGTCATCCCGCCGGGGTGTTTTCATTTGTGCGGCCGACGCTGGTGCGAGGTAAGCGCTCGATGCACACCGTCTGTTCATGAGCGTGCGACACGGGCAATCTGATTCCCATCAGAGGTGCAATGGAATTGACATCCTCCGCTGCCTTCGGGCAGGGAGGATGTCAACGCCATGCTTTACGCTCCCAACGTTCGTTGCCGATTCGCTAAAGGCGTTCTTACCATTCGCGCCGAATGCCGGTCTTTACGATGTGCGCGTCATAGTCGGCCTCGGAACTGAGCTGGGTTCTAAGGGCATTGTAATAGTCAGGAGCTTGAACACCATGGACCTGATGCTGGCTACCATTTGACGCCTGATAATATGGGTTCATTCCGGGTTGATCCGGCACGGCCACGGCCGGCGGATATACCGGCTGACGCGCGGCTAATTCCCGATCAACCTGACGAGCGGTGTGCGCATGCGATTGCGGGACGTAAACGCCACGAAACTCTGACGGCGGAATACTGCGACGGGTGTCTTCGTACGGGGATGCGTAGGCCGCTGGGGCACTGGCGTGCGCTGTTACCATAAAAGTACTCTGCATCCGATGGTAGGCCTGCGATTGCCCCTGCGGCGACAAACTTGTTGTTCGTTGATCCGTCGCCATCATCTTGAGAAGGTCCTCAGGCGTCATACCGGACTCCTTCGCGTACTCCTTCGCTGCCTCAAAATCTTGACGTTGTTGGGGACTCAACGAGCGAAGCACCTCTTCGGTTGATGGCGCGTGTGTTTCAGTATGCAGCGGGCCGTATCCATGGCGCTCGAGCGCGACGGACAGCGCCCCATGCGCAGGGTTTTCCACGGCCATGCGCGCGGCGCGCGCCCTCTGTTGAGGATCCGGGCTACCGTGTATCCGGGTAACATCGATATCGCTCCGCGCCACTTGACCGTCGTGTGATTGATTAAATGTAATGTGCTGATCTCGCATCTGGTCTTGAGAAAGGATACCGTGTCGCCTTACGCTGCCATAGGTGCCGGCAAACGCGGGATTAGTCGTCGTTGGCGCGGAAGATGGACGCCCGTTGAATGCCGGAGGCATCCCATGGATAGGAGGCTGCGTGTGAGAGGCGGGCCCGGTCCCCGACCCTGCCCCCGAGCCGGGCGCTGGGTACGGTTCATGAAAATCAGTCGTGTAAGCGCTGTTGCCGTACGTAACTCGAGACAAGTTGTTGCTGCTCGTCATGTGGTTTCTCCGGTTAACACAAGGTGTAGCGCCGATATTAATGATGTACGCCGACCCGGAAGCCTCACTCACGCGCAATAAAAGCATGAAACGCGAACCGGAGAACGCTTCAATCCGGAAGCGGTAATTGACCGGGAGGAGTGCAACTAAAGATTGCGCCTGTGAAGGCATTCTTCCGCATGCGCGATGAGCTGGGCCGGCGCGAGCAGAACCTCTGGCAGCAGATGCGCGCTGATCGCGCGCGAAGTCGAATCGAAGGTGCGGGCGCCATTTGGCTCGCACTCGTCGGGATCGAGGCCGTTCAGGCGTGCGGTGCCGATCAGGCGATACGCGATCCGGCGCGGCGCTCCAGCGACGGCGGCCGTGTGTCGAGCGCGGGCGCTTCGTCGTCGGGGGCGTGGCCGTGCTGCTTGAAGAACTGCCGGTACGCACCGGGCGTCATGCCGCGTGCGGCGAGGAACTGGCGGTTGAAGTTCGCGGCATTCGGAATGCCGCAGCGCGCGGCCACCGTCGCGATCGGCCACTCGGTGCCGACGAGATGGCGGCACGCGTGCGCGAGCCGCAGCCGTTGCACGTAGCGGCCGACGCTTTCGCCGAGATGGCGCGCGAAGAGCCGCTGCAGCGTGCGTTCGGACAGGTGTGCGACGGCCGCGAGCGCGTCGATGCGCAGCGGTTCGTGGAACTGCCGGTCGATCGCGTCGAGCACGCGGTCGAGGCGTTCGGCTTCGGGGGCGGCCGGGTCGGCGGGCGAGGCGGCGCCGTCGGGCCGGTCGTACGCCTGCGCGGTGGCGAGCGGTTCGCCGCCGGCTTCCGCGAGGTCGGCAAGCGTATCGAGCGTCGCCGCGAGCCGCACGCGCGGCGATGGATCGAGCAACCGCGGCAGCCGCGCGCGCATCGCGCGGGCCGTCTCCACGTCGAAGCGCAGGCCGGACGCCGCACGCCGCAGCAGCGAGCGCAGCGGTGCGTATTCGGGGCAGCAGTCGGCCAGCCGCCGTACCCAGTCTCCGTCGAACCAGACGACGAGCGCGACCTCGGGCGCGTCGCGGTCGATGCGCGCGTTCGACGACCACGTATGCGGCAGGTTCGGCGGCACGAGCACGAGATCGTCGTCCGCGTAGCGCGCGACGTGATCGCCGATGAAGCGCTGGCCGCGGCTGTTGAGCGTCAGCGTCAGTTCGTACTCGGGATGGCGATGCCACTCGAACGGAATGCGCGCGAGCTGACGGTGATACACGCGGATCGAACAGCCAGACGCGAACGTCACATGTTCGTATTGCGGTTTCATCGCGGCCTCCGGAAGGGGCGGGCAGCGCGCCGTGGCATGATCGTGAGCGAATCTTCACGACGGAGCGATGCCATGTTTTCACATGTTTGCGTGGGCGTCGGCGATACGGCGCGCGCCTACGATTTCTACGCGCCGCTGTTCGCGGAACTCGGGCTGCGCGTCAAATTCCACGAACCGGACGGCTGGACGGGTTGGATGCCGGCCGACGCCGACCGGCCGCTGTTCTTCTTCGGCAAGCCGCTCGACGCACGCGCGCCCGAACCGGGGAACGGCCACACGATCGCGTTCGATGCGCCGACCCGCGCGCATGTCGATCGCTGCCATGCGCTCGCGCTTCAGCACGGCGGCGCCTGCGAAGGGCCGCCCGGCCTGCGGCCGCACTATCACCGCGACTACTATGGCGCGTATTTTCGCGACCCGGACGGCAACAAGCTGTGCGTGGTCTGTCATCGTCCCGAGTAACGCGCGGTTGTCAGGATTGTATCGATTGTTGGCTGGATAGTGTCGATGGCGACCGTGCGGCGGCCGTACGCTCAGTGCTCACCAAAACGCGCTTCAGCGAGGAGACAAACGATGCATCTGACGATTGACGATCTGCCGGACGCGATCCGCGCGGCGAAACGGGCGCTGCGCGCCGACCTGCCAGGCTACGCGGCCACGTTCCGCGAAGTGGAAGGCGACATCGCGCGACAGGTCGACGCGATCCGCCGCGCGCACGCGCACGGCGATGACGTGATTCCGGTCGTGCCGTTCGCGGATGTCGCGGCGGGGACCGTCGATCCGCTCGCGATTGCCGCGATCCGTACGCACGGCGCGGTCGTGATCCGCGGCGTGTTCGACGCGCGGCAGGCATGCGACTGGAACGACGAGATCGGCGCGTATCTGGAGGCGAACCGTTTCACCGACCGGCTGCACGCGCGCGCGGAAGATCGCTATTTCGGCAATCTCGCGTCGGGCAAGCCGCAGATCTACGGCGTCTACTGGTCGAAGCCGCAGGTGGCCGCGCGCCAGTCGCCGGCGCTCACGCAGGCGCGGGTGTTCCTGAACCGTCTGTGGCGGCATGCGGACGGTACGCGCACGCATTTCGATCCCGACCAGGTGCCGGCCTACGCGGACCGGATTCGTCGCCGGCCGCCCGGCTCGACGTCGCTCGGGCTGTCGCCGCACGTCGACGGCGGCTCGGTCGAGCGCTGGCTCGGCGCGAATTTCCGCCAGGTTTATCGCCACGTGCTGGCCGGCCGCTGGCGCGATTACGATCCGTTCGATGCGGCGTTCCGCCCCGACGTCGAGGAGATTCCGTCGCCGGCCGTGTGTTCGATGTTCCGCACGTTCCAGGGCTGGACCGCGCTGACGCCGCAGGGGCCTGGCGACGGCACGCTGCAACTGATCCCGGTCGCGAACGCGATGGCCTATGTCGTGCTGCGCGCGCTGCAGGACGACGTCGCCGACGACGACCTGTGCGGCGCGCGTCCCGGCCGTGCGCTGTCGATCCGCCCCGAATGGCACGCGCTGCTGCTCGACGCGCTGGTGCCGATCCCTCACATGGAACCGGGCGACGCGGTGTTCTGGCACGGCGACGTCGTGCATGCGGTCGAGGATGCGCATCGCGGCAGCGGCGACAGCAACGTGATGTACATCGCGGCCGCGCCCGGCTGCGCGAAGAACGATGCGTACCTGCAGCGGCAGCGGCTCGCGTTCCTGCGTGGCGACAGCCCGCCCGATTTCCCGGCCGACCATTTCGAAGTCGATTTCGACGGCCGCGCCGGGGAGGGCGATCTCACGGCGCTCGGCCGTGCGCAGATGGGATTCGAGCCCGGCGCGTAACGCGAGTGCAGGCGGCGAAATGGCCGTTCGCGAGACGGCGGGCGGCCCGTCTGCCGAATCCGCTGCGTGGTGTGCACAATTCGACGCAATCGGCTGTCGGCGCTGCCGAAATCGACGCGAATTGCGCAAATTGGCTTCCGATAATGGTCCGGACACAACGCCGCCGGCCCGTGCACCGCACGGAGGCGGCGCAGATCATGGAGGAGTCGATGCAATTCACGCAAGCGATCGTTCGCCGTCCCGCGCCGTCCTGCGGTGCGGGCCTGACCACCGCCGAACTCGGCGCACCCGATTACGACAAGACGCTCGCGCAGTTCCACGCGTATTGCGACGCGTTGCGCATGCTCGGCGTCGAGCTGACCGAACTGCCGCCGCTCGATGCGTTTCCCGATTCGCATTTCGTCGAGGACGTCGCGGTCGTCACGCCGGAATTCGCGGTGATCACGCGCCCCGGCGCGCCCGCGCGGCGCGGCGAGACCGCGCACATCGAAGCGGCGCTGCGCGTGCATCGCGAACTGCTGCCGATGCAGCAGGGCCGCCTCGACGGCGGCGACGTGATGCTGGTCGGCAAGCGTTTCTTCATCGGCCTGACGAGCCGCACCGACGCGCAAGGCATCGCCGCGTTCGAGTCGCTGGTGTCGCGCCATGGCTATTCGGTCGTCGCGGTGCCAGTCGGCGCCGGCCTGCACCTGAAATCGGTCGTCAACGCGCTCGGCGACGACACGCTGCTCGTGACCGACGCGCTGGCCGCGCATCCGGCGTTCGCCGACTATCGCCGGATCGCGATTGCGGCCGCCGACGAATACGCGGGCAATACGCTGCGCGTGAACGGCACGCTGATCACGCCGGCAGGCTATCCGCGCGTGCATGACGCGATCGCGTCGATCGGCATGCCGCTGCACGTGATCGACACGAGCGAGTTCCGCAAGATGGACGGCGGCCTGACTTGCCTGTCGCTACGGTTCTAGCCGATTGGCGCGCGGCGGCTTCGGCCGGATAATGTGGGCCGCGCGCGGAACGGCAGACGTTCCGTGCGGAGCCACGACCCGACCGGAGCGAACGCGGATGACCGACAAGAAGATGCAGCTCGACAAGATCGATCTCCGGATCCTCGACATCCTGCGTACCGACGGGCGGATTTCCTACCGGAAGCTGTCGGAGCGCGTGAACCTTACGCCGCGGCCGTGCCAGGCGCGCGTGGAGCGGCTCGAGGCGCTCGGCGTGATCGAAGGGTACCGCGCGGTGATCAAGGCGCCGCGCGCGACCAAGCCGATCGTCGTGATCGCGCAGATCGTGCTGGCCGACCACGGGCGCTCGCAAGCGCCGTTCGAAGAGGAAATGCGCGCGAATCCGGCCGTGATCGATTGCTGGCTGGTGAGCGGCACGTTCGATTTTCTCGTGCGGCTCGCGTGCGAGGATCTCGACGAGTACCGGCGGATCGCGAACGCGTGGCTCGAAAGCCCGCGGTTCCGGATCGAGAAGATCGTGACGACGGCCGAACTGCAGGCGATCAAGCGCAGCCTCGTGTGAGGCGACCGGCCCGGCAGGGGCCGGTTGCGATGCGAATGACCGGGTCAATCGATTTGCATTCCGAATCAAACGGGCTGGCCGGCTCACAATCAGGGTGAATACTATGGATGCCATGCAAGCGGCAGCGCAGACGGCCGCGCCGTCCGGGACGACGCTGAAGCGCCGTCTGCAGGGCCGCCACATCGCGATGATCGCGATCGGCGGGTCGATCGGCACGGGGCTGTTCGTCGCGTCGGGCGCGTCGGTCGCGCAGGCCGGGCCGGGCGGGGCGATCGCCGCGTATCTGGCGATCGGGATCATGGTCTACTTCGTCGTCACCGGGCTTGGCGAGATGGCCGCGCTGATGCCGGTATCGGGCTCGTTCGCGATCTACGGCGAGAAGTACGTCGACGAAGGCTTCGGCGTCGCGCTCGGCTGGACCTACTGGTACAGCTGGGCGGTGACGATCGCGATCGAGCTGGTCGCCGCGCAGATCGTGATGCGCTACTGGTTTCCGTCGGTGCCGGGCGTGTGGTGGGGCGCGGGCTTCCTCGTGCTGATCTTCCTGCTCAATACGCTGTCGGTGCGCGGCTTCGGCGAATCGGAATACTGGTTCTCGCTGGTCAAGGTCGTCACCGTGATCACGTTCATCGCGGCCGGGCTGCTGATCGCGGCCGGCGTGCTGGGCAACGGTCATACCGGCTCCGGGCACCCCGTCGGCTGGCGCAACTTCACGACCGGCGACGCGCCGTTCGTCGGCGGCGTGCACGCGATGATCAGCGTCGCACTGATCGCGGGCTTCTCGTTTCTCGGCACCGAGCTGGTCGGCATCACGGCCGGCGAATCGGAAAACCCGCGCAAGACGATTCCGCGCGCGGTGAAGCAGATCTTCTGGCGGATCATGCTGTTCTACGTGCTCGCGATCTTCGTGATCGGCCTGCTCGTGCCGTACACCGATCCGAACCTGCTGAAGAGCGACGTGACCGACATCGGCGTGAGCCCGTTCACGCTGGTGTTCAGCCACGCAGGGTTCCCGCTCGCGGCCGGCGCGATGAATCTGGTGATCCTGACGGCCGTGCTGTCGGCCGGCAATTCCGGCACCTACGCGGCGACGCGGATGCTGTACAACCTCGCATCGGAAGGGCGCGCGCCGGCCGTATTCGCGACGCTGTCGCCGGGCGGCGTGCCGCGCAACGCGCTGTACGCGACGATGGCGGTCGGCGGGCTGTGTTTTCTCACGTCGTTGACCAACAACCAGCGCATCTATCTGTGGCTGCTGAATACGGTCGGCATCACCGGCTTCATCGCGTGGCTCGGCATCGCGGTCTGCCATTACCGGTTCCGCAAGGGATTCCTGAAGCAGGGTTATCGGCTCGATCAACTGCCGTATCGCGCGAAATGGTTTCCGTTCGGGCCGGTGTTCGCGATCGCCGTCTGCATCGTGATTTCGCTCGGCCAGGATTACCAGGCGTTCTTCGCGGCGCGCATCGACTGGATGGAAGTGCTGTCGATCTATGTATGGATTCCGCTGTTCGTCGCGATCTGGTGGACGTATCGCCGCGCGCGCAAGAGCCGGCTCGTGCGCTACGAGGAGATGGACATCGGGCCGTGGCTCACGCGCTCGGTGGAAGCCGTCGACGCAGCCGCCGCGCAGCACGGGCAGCCGCACTGATCCTGCGTGAAATCCGCCCGTGCGCGCACGTTCCGCGGTACGTGCCGGGCCGTCATTTGTCCAGTTCCGGATAGTGCCGGAAGATCCCCATGTCGTTGAACGGGATGCGGCGTTTCGACTCGAGGTAGCGCGCGACGGGCGGATGCCGCGCGACGCGATCGTGCAGCGCGACGAGCGCCGCGACCTTGCGCTCCGCGCGTTTCATCGCTTTCGGGAACGCATAGCGTAGACCTTCGATCAACTGGAACATCGTCAGGTCCGCGTAGCTGAGCGCGCTGCCCGCGATATAGCCGCTCTTGTGCGGGTTCTGTTCGAGCACGCGATCGAAGTAGCCGAGGAATTTCGGCAGCCGGTTCTCGAGGAAATCGGCCGCACGCTCGGCCGCTTCCGCCTGCTGGTCCTCGTAGTACAGGCCGCTGCCGATCGGATGGTGCGTGTCGTGGATCTCGGTGATGAAATCGGCGGCGGTCAGCTGGATCTGATGGACCCACAGCCGGCCGGCTTCGTCGTCGGGCGCGAGCCCGAGCCGCGCGCCGAGAAACAGCAGGATGTTCGCGGTCTGCCCGACGACCACGTCGCCCGCCTTCAGGAACGGCGGCGCGAACGGCACGTATTCGGCCTTCGTGCTGTCCATCATGCGCATCATGGCCGACACGCCCATCCCGCGCCCCGATTCGCGCGCGACGTCGACATAGTCGGCTTCGGCTGCCTCGAGCGCGAGTCGTACGTATTCGCCGCGGCCCTGGATCTCGGGCCAGTAATAGAGTTCGTATCGCATGCAATGCTCCTGTCCGTCGATGCGTCGGTCGATGCCGGCATCGTGAAATTGGGAGGGCGGCCGCGCGCCGCCCGTTGCGAATAGACAGTCTATGAGATCGAGTGCGAAATGCCAGTGGCGCCTGCACGGCTCGGAGGACTTGATTTGGAAACGATCATTTCCTATGATGCCGCATGGCTACGAAAATGGCATCGAACGTTGGCAGGCCGCGAGAATTCGATATGGATGAAGCGCTGGACGGCTTCATCCGCGTCTTTCGCGAGCGTGGCTATCATGCGACTTCCATCGGCGATCTGTCGCGGGAGACGGGGCTCACCGCCGGCAGTCTTTACAAGGCCTTTCCCGACAAGAACGCCATATTCGTTGCCGCGTTGAGCCGGTACATCGATCGGCGCGCAAGCGAGCTCAACATGATCCTTGCCGATGAAAAAAACGGTCGGGACAAGGTGCGAGCGCTCCTGCGCTTTTACGCGGACGTCTCGCATGGAGACGAGGGTCGAAAGGGCTGTCTGGTCGTCGCCGGCGCCATTGTTCTGAGTACGTTGGATAGCGAGATCGCCGGCATCGTCCACAAATCGATGCAGAGGATCGAGCGTCTCCTTCGCGATTTGATCAAGCAAGGGCAGGCCGATGGATCCGTCGATGCCGCGCTGAACGCGCAAGCTACGTCGAGCTGCCTGTTCGCCATGGTGCAGGGGCTTCGAGTGGTGGGGAAGCTCGGCCAGAGCCGGAGCGACATGTCGATGCTGGTGGACGAGGCAATGCGGCTGCTCGACTAAGGTTTCCGCGTTACCCGACAGGTGATTCGATGTGAAGTGACGCGCGAAATCGCGCGTGCGCGTGAGGCGGTTTCGCCGAGTTTGGAAATGAATATTTCCGAATGAAATGGCTCCCACTGCACGGGGGCATCATCCAGGACAGTCGATTCTGTAGAGAGGACGAACTTATGCACCAGCATCAATCAACCGCGGATGCTTCGCACCTCGAGGCCGCGCCCTATTTTCGGGAAGACCCGCGGCTCAGCGGCTTTCGTCATCGGTTCGATACTGTAGACGGGGTGCGCCTTCATTTTGTCGAAGGAGGCCGCGCCGACGGCGAGACCATTGTCCTGCTCGCAGGGTTTCCGGAAAGCTGGTACGCGTGGCGGAGAATCATGCCGCTTCTCGCGGACGAATTCAGGATCGTGGCGCCGGATCTTCCCGGGCAAGGCGATTCGGACCGTCCACTCGTCGGTTACGACACGCAGACCGTCGCGGCAACGCTTGCGCGCCTGCTGGAGCAGCAAAATATCGCGCGCTTTTACCTGGCCGCTCACGACGTCGGGGCGTGGGTCGCCTATCCGTTTGCCGCGATGTATCCCGATTCAGTGAAGCGATTGGCGTTGCTCGACGCGGGGATCCCCGGCATCACGCTGCCCGCCGCGCTGCCGATCGAGCCCGGTAAAGCATGGCGCACGTGGCACTTCGCATTTCATGCTGTCGCCGATCTGCCGGAGACGTTGATTGCCGGCAAGGAGCGCGCGTATCTCGATTGGTTCTTGCGTCGCAAGGCGGCCAATCCCGAGTCGTTCTCCGACGCGGATGTCGACGAGTATCTCCGGGTGTTCACCCGGGACGGCGGGTTGCGAGCGGGGCTGGCCTTTTACCGGGCCGTGTCGGAGTCGTCGGCGCAGAACCGCAAGCTGCAGGCGCTGGGGAAGCTGAAGATGCCCGTGCTCGCTGTCAGTGCGGAGCAGGGATCCATACCCGACATGGCGGGGCCGCTCGAGCATGTCGCGGAAGATGTGACGGCCGCGACGATCGCGTATAGCGGGCATTTCATTCCTGAGGAACAACCGCACGCGCTGGCGCGCGAGCTGCGCAGTTTCTTCCGGTAACACGCCGCCGCAAGTCGATTGCAATGCCCGGCGCGGCCCGCGACGGTCGAGAAACCGCGCCGCGCAAGCCGCATGGGTGCGTCGCACGCGCCGGCGCGTTTGGCCGGGTTGGGCGCATGGCGCGCGACAACCTGCGCCAGGTGCGTATCCCGAGCGCCCGATTGGTCCGCGTGCGGCTGCCGCGCTTGCCGGGTAATGCTTATCCGGGTATCGCGTGTACCACCCAACCCACTGTTTTTATTCACTTTTTTCGTTATCGTGGTACTCCGTGGGCCGCTTTTGCGTGGCATAATCGACCGCATCCGCAAGGCTTGTAGTCACAACGACCCCGCATACCCATGGCACAGACTCTCTACGACAAACTGTGGAACACCCACGTGGTCCACACCGAGGAAGACGGCACGACCCTGCTCTACATCGACCGTCAGCTGCTGCATGAAGTCACGAGCCCGCAGGCATTCGAAGGGCTGAAGATCGCGCAGCGTCCGGTGTGGCGCATCAGCGCGAACCTCGCCGTGTCGGACCACAACGTGCCGACGACGGACCGCAGCCACGGCATCGCCGATCCCGTCTCGAAGCTGCAGGTCGACACGCTCGACGCGAACTGCGACGCGTTCGGCATCACGCAGTTCAAGATGAACGACGTGCGCCAGGGCATCGTCCACATCATCGGGCCGGAGCAGGGTGCGACGCTGCCGGGCATGACGATCGTGTGCGGCGATTCGCATACGTCGACGCACGGCGCATTCGGCGCGCTCGCGCATGGCATCGGCACGTCGGAGGTCGAGCACGTGCTCGCGACGCAGACCCTGCTGCAGAAGAAGAGCAAGAACATGCTCGTGAAGGTCGAGGGCGCGCTGCCGCGTGGCTGTACCGCGAAGGACATCGTGCTCGCGATCATCGGCAAGATCGGCACCGCGGGCGGCACGGGCTACGCGATCGAATTCGGCGGCTCGACCATTCGTGCGCTGACGATGGAAGGCCGCATGACCGTGTGCAACATGGCGATCGAGGCCGGCGCGCGCGCAGGCATGGTCGCGGTGGACGACACGACGATCGATTACCTGAAGGGCCGTCCGTTCGTGCCGACCGGCGCGGAGTGGGATCAGGCCGTCGAATACTGGCGCCAGTTCAAGTCGGACGACGGCGCGCAATTCGACCGCGTGGTCGAGTTGAACGCCGCCGAGATCGTTCCGCAGGTCACGTGGGGTACGTCGCCGGAAATGGTCACGTCGATCGACGGTCGCGTGCCCGATCCCGAGCGCGAGAAGGATCCGGTCAAGCGCGACGCGATGGAGCGCGCGCTGGCGTACATGGCGCTCGAGCCGAACACGCCGATCGAATCGATCAAGGTCGACAAGATCTTCATCGGCTCGTGCACGAACGCACGCATCGAGGACATTCGCGCGGCCGCGTACGTCGTGAAGAAGCTGAACCGTCGCATCGCGTCGAACGTGCGGCTCGCGATGGTCGTGCCGGGCTCGGGCCTCGTGAAGGCGCAGGCCGAGCGCGAAGGGCTCGACAAGGTGTTCACCGATGCGGGCTTCGAATGGCGCGAGCCGGGCTGCTCGATGTGCCTCGCGATGAACGCCGACCGGCTCGAGCCGGGCGAGCGCTGCGCGTCGACGTCGAACCGCAACTTCGAAGGGCGGCAGGGCGCGGGCGGTCGCACGCACCTCGTGAGCCCCGCGATGGCGGCGGCCGCGGCGATCGAAGGTCACTTCGTCGACATTCGCCAGCTGGGGTAACACGTGACGGCATCGAAGGTCATCGCGCGGCTGGTTGCCGTGCTGGCGCTGGCCGGGTTGGGCTTCGGCCTGGCCGGCTGCAATACCGTCCGAGGCTTCGGGGAAGACGTCAACGCCGCCGGCAGCGCGCTGAAGCGCGCCGCGGAGTGACGTTTCCCGCCGAGAATTTGTCGATGTGCGCCGGCTGACAGCCGGCCCTTCAACCGGATAGACGGATCATGGAAAAATTCACTGTACATACCGGCGTCGTGGCGCCGCTCGATCGCGAGAACGTCGACACCGACGCGATCATCCCGAAGCAGTTCCTGAAGTCGATCAAGCGCACGGGCTTCGGTCCGAACGCGTTCGACGAGTGGCGCTATCTCGATCACGGCGAGCCGGGCCAGGACAACTCGAAGCGCCCGCTTAACCCGGACTTCGTGCTGAACCAGCCGCGCTACCAGGGCGCATCGGTGCTGCTCGCCCGCAAGAACTTCGGCTGCGGCAGCTCGCGCGAGCACGCGCCGTGGGCGCTGCAGCAATACGGCTTCCGCGCGATCATCGCGCCGAGCTTCGCGGACATCTTCTTCAACAACTGCTACAAGAACGGTCTGCTGCCGATCGTGCTGACCGAGCAGCAGGTCGATCACCTGTTCAACGAGACGGTCGCGTTCAACGGCTTTCAACTGACGATCGATCTCGACGCGCAGGTCGTGCGCGCGGGCGACGGCCGCGAGTATCCGTTCGAGATCGCCGCGTTTCGCAAGTACTGCCTGCTGAACGGTTTCGACGACATCGGCCTCACGCTGCGCCACGCGGACAAGATTCGCCAGTTCGAGGCAGAGCGGCTCGTGAAGCAGCCTTGGCTCAACACCAAGCTGGTCGGCTGACATCGCCTTCGGGGCGGGCGCGCTTTGCGCGCTCGCCGGCCTGCCTCCATCACACTCTACCCAGTCAGGAATTTCGCATGAAGATTGCAGTGCTGCCCGGCGACGGCATCGGTCCGGAAATCGTCAATGAAGCGGTGAAGGTGCTGAACGCACTCGACGAGAAGTTCGAACTCGAACAGGCGCCGGTCGGCGGCGCGGGCTACGAGGCGAGCGGCCATCCGCTGCCCGACGCGACGCTGGCGCTCGCGAAGCAGGCCGATGCGATCCTGTTCGGCGCGGTCGGCGACTGGAAGTACGACTCGCTGGAACGCGCGCTGCGCCCCGAGCAGGCGATCCTCGGGCTGCGCAAGCACCTCGAGCTGTTCGCGAATTTCCGTCCGGCGATCTGCTATCCGCAACTCGTCGATGCATCGCCGTTGAAGCCGGAGCTGGTCGCGGGCCTCGACATCCTGATCGTGCGCGAACTGAACGGCGACATCTACTTCGGCCAGCCGCGCGGCGTGCGCGCGGCGCCGGACGGCCCGTTCGCCGGCGAGCGCGAAGGCTTCGACACGATGCGCTATTCGGAGCCGGAAGTGCGCCGCATCGCGCACGTCGCGTTCCAGGCCGCGCAAAAGCGCGCGAAGAAGCTGCTGTCGGTCGACAAGTCGAACGTGCTGGAGACGTCGCAGTTCTGGCGCGACATCATGATCGACGTATCGAAGGAGTACGCGGACGTCGAGCTGTCGCACATGTACGTCGACAACGCGGCGATGCAGCTCGCGAAGGCGCCGAAGCAGTTCGACGTGATCGTCACCGGCAACATGTTCGGCGACATCCTGTCGGACGAAGCGTCGATGCTGACGGGCTCGATCGGCATGCTGCCGTCGGCGTCGCTCGACAAGCACAACAAGGGCCTGTACGAGCCGTCGCACGGTTCGGCGCCGGACATCGCGGGCAAGGGCATCGCGAACCCGCTCGCGACGATCCTGTCGGCCGCGATGCTGCTGCGCTACTCGCTGAATCGCGCCGAGCAGGCCGATCGCATCGAGCGCGCGGTGAAAACGGTGCTCGAACAGGGCTACCGCACCGGCGACATCGCGACGCCGGGCTGCAAGCAGGTCGGCACGGCCGCGATGGGCGATGCGGTGGTCGCCGCGCTGTAAGCGCGTCGCAATGAAGTGCGGTAATTAATGTGGAAAAGGGCGCGAACGGGCCGGAAAAATCGGCCGGTTCGCGCACGGTTGGCCGTTGTGCGGGCCACCGGCTTTGTGTAGACTCGAACGATGGCGCTGATTTCCCTGATCTCCCCGGTCCTGAAACTCCACGGCAACACTGCCCGTGCGGGTGCGCGCGCCATCGTCATCACGAAAACCATTACCACGAAAACGATCATTAAACGCTGATCGCCGTCGTGCCCGCCTGTTTCCCCGCGCGGTCACGCGGGGACGGAAATGGCGGGGAAGCTCCATTCAAAGCAAAGGGTTAGTCATGAACGTAGGTCTCGTAGGTTGGCGCGGCATGGTCGGCAGCGTCCTGATGCAGCGCATGCAGGAAGAGGGCGATTTCGACCTGATCGAACCGGTGTTCTTCAGCACCAGCAACACGGGCGGCAAGGCGCCGTCGTTCGCGAAAAACGAGACTACGCTCAAGGACGCGACCAACGTCGACGAGCTGAAGAAGTGCGACGTGATCATCACGTGCCAGGGCGGCGACTACACGAACGACGTGTTCCCGAAGCTGCGCGCGGCCGGCTGGAACGGCTACTGGATCGACGCGGCATCGTCGCTGCGGATGCAGGACGACGCGGTCATCATCCTCGATCCGGTCAACCTCGACGTGATCAAGGACGCGCTCGTCAAGGGCACGAAGAACTTCATCGGCGGCAACTGCACGGTCAGCCTGATGCTGATGGCGCTCGGCGGCCTGTTCCGCGAGAACCTCGTCGACTGGATCACCGCGATGACCTACCAGGCCGCATCGGGCGCGGGCGCGCAGAACATGCGCGAGCTGCTGTCGCAAATGGGCACGCTGAACGGCGCGGTGCAGGAACAGCTCGCCGATCCGGCTTCCGCGATCCTCGACATCGACCGCCGCGTGCTGGCCGCGATGAACAGCGACGCGATGCCGACGAGCCACTTCGGCGTGCCGCTCGCCGGCTCGCTGATTCCGTGGATCGACAAGGATCTCGGCAACGGGATGTCGAAGGAAGAGTGGAAGGGCGGCGCGGAAACCAACAAGATCCTCGGCAAGCCGGCGATGGGCGAGCCGGGTTCGATCCCGGTCGACGGCCTGTGCGTGCGGATCGGCGCGATGCGCTGCCACTCGCAGGCGTTGACGATCAAGCTGAAGAAGGACGTGCCGCTCGACGAGATCAACGGCATCCTCGCGTCGGCGAACGACTGGGTGAAGGTCGTGCCGAACGAGCGTGAAGCGTCGATGCGCGACCTGTCGCCAGCGAAGATCACCGGCACGCTGACGGTGCCGGTCGGCCGCCTGCGCAAGCTCGCGATGGGCGGCGAATACCTGTCGGCGTTCACGGTCGGCGATCAGCTGCTGTGGGGCGCGGCCGAGCCGCTGCGCCGCATGCTGCGCATCCTGCTCGACAAGTAAGCACGCCGGCTGTCCGGCCCGCGGGCCGGGCCGCACGATACGACGCGCCGCGTCGGCCTTGAGATTCAGGGCTGGCGCGGCGCGTTTTTCATGTGGTTCAGCGCAGGTTCAGCAGCGTCTGGTCGACGGCCTGCTGGGTCTTGATCGTTTGCGCATTCGCCTGGTAATTGCGCTGCGCCGTGATCAGGTTCACGAGCTCGGTCGTCAGGTTGACGTTCGAGTTTTCCAGTGCGCTGCCCTGCAGCGTGCCGTGATTCGTACTGCCCGGTGCGGAGATCTGCGGCACGCCCGACGCGGCCGTTTCCGCATACTGGTTGCCGCCGATGTTCACGAGCCCGTTCGGGTTGTTGAAGTTCGCGAGCGCGATCAGGCCGAGCACCGCGCTCTGGCCGTTCGAGTAATTGCCGGTCAGCTTGCCGTCGGTGCCGATCGAGAACGTCGTCAGCGTACCGCTCGCGAAGCCGTCCTGCCCGAGGTTGTTCACGCCGTCCTTGCCGCCATACTGGGTCGTGCCGCCCAGGTCGAGCGTCAGGTTCTGCGGATTCGCGCCGCCCGTCGTATTCGGGATCGAGAACGCGAACTGGCCCAGGCTCGGGGTCGGCTGGCCGGTCGCGGCCGACGTCGTCGAGCTGATCCGGCCCGATGCGTCGAACGTGACGGTGCCGAGATTCGTCGGCGTCTGGCCCTGCGCGCCCGCGTAGGCGTGCCACGTGCCGGCCGCCGACTTCACGAAGTACATGTTGACCGGTTGCGAACCGCCGAGCGAGTCGTAGACCTGGATCGATGTGTTGTAGTTGTACGTCGTGTTGTCGGTCGCGTTGAACGGCGTCTTGGCCGGCACCTTGTCCTGCGCGTTCAGGTTGAACTGGCCGGTGATCCTGTTCGTCGCGCGCGGCGCGATGTTGCTGGTCGGCGCCTGCAGCGGCACGGTCTGCGCGGTGTTGATCACGCCGCCGGCGCCTGCCGCATAACCCATCAGGTTGCGGCCTTGCGCGTCGACGATCGCGCCGTTCCTGTCGCGGTGGAACGTGCCGTCGCGCGAGTACGTGGTCACGCCGTTGCTCGACATCTGGAAGAAGCCGTTGCCGTTGATCGCGACGTCGAGCGACGACTTCGTCGAATTGATCGTTCCCTGGCTGAAATGCTGCTGCACCGACGCGAGCCGCGTCCCGATGCCGATCTGCGTGTTGACCCACGTCGCGACCGAATTCGCGTACATGTCGGCGAAGTTTGCACGCCCCTGCTTGAAGCCGACCGTGTTTGCGTTCGCGATGTTGTTGCCGATGACGTCGAGATTGCTCGACGCGCCGGCCAACCCGCTCAAACCCTGTTGATAGCCCATGTTCGTCCCCGTAACGAGCTGGTGAGTGATGCAGTCGTGCGACTGCGCGATGGCCCTCCGGTACTTCACGGCATCAGCCCGGTCGCGCGCTCCCGTCTTTCCGGCATGGGCGAGCGCGACGTCGAAATGTGCCGATTCGTGTTTGAAGGCGATCGTATCGACGGCAGTTACAGGGTCTGTGTAATTTTGTGTAATGTAATTGAATTGATGCAGAAATAATGGCTTTTGTATGAGCAATGAAGCGAGCGACAGGCGGTCAAAGCCTTACGGGGTGGGGCTTTGGTGATGTGGATTTTCATTTCTCTGATAAGAGAGGGATATTGCCTTCTTATCGGGGAATTGGAATCAATTGGAGCGGAATGGGTGGCCGGTCAGCATGCGTTTTGATTTTCCGGCTATTAATTCATTAACGGCGGGCGGGATGGATTGTTGACGGAGTGCTTGCGATTCTGGCGCCGTGATCCTGCGCCGACGCCCGCTGAGCGCCAGAAAGCCGCGTCATTCGAGCGGGGCGAGCGGCCGCCGCCGCCGGCTTTCAACTGCGGCATGCAGGTTCGTTTGGCCGATCGGATGCATCGGCTGCGGGCAGGCGGACCCCCGCGATACGAGCGCCCGCTCGGGCCCCGTGACAGCTGTCGGCGACGAATTCGGCCGGAACCCGATCGTGTGAAGTAAACTACGCGGTTACGACGCACAGACCCGCCGAAAGCGTCGCGTTCCGCGCGACGCTTTTGCATTTCTGCAGCACTTTATTGACGCTTCCAACCGCGAATCCGAGCCGCGCCCGTGCGCGGCGATAGAGCCAACGATGTCCCGAATTTCCTTGTTTCCGCGCCAGTCCCGTCTGTCGCGCGCCGTGCGTGGCGCGCTGGCGATCCTGGCGCTCGGCGCAGCCGCATCGGTGTGGGCAGTCGGCGTCGGCGATCTGCCGGCATCCGCTGTCGGCGCCGCCGCACCGCTTACCGTGACGGTCCAGCCGGGCCAGTCGTTGAACGACATCGCGAAAGCGGCCACGCAATCGCACGATCCGGCCGTGCTCGCGCGCGCCGCTCGCGCGCTATTCGACGCCAATCCGCAGGCGTTCATGAAGCGCGACGCGAGTCGTTTGAAGGTCGGCGCGACGCTGACGGTGCCCGCGCTCGACGCAACCGGCGTGGCGCTCGCGCCGGCCGGTGCATCCGCCGCGTCCGGTACGGCAGCCGCGTCCGCGCCCGTCGTCGCATCGGGCGGGTCGGCGATCGCGCAGTACGGCGCATCCGCGCCGCATCCCGGTTCGGCCGTGCAACCCGCGCCGGTGGCGCCGGCCGTGCATGCGGCTCCGGTGAGCGGCGCGAGTGCCGCGACGGCGGCGGGGGCGTCGGCTTCGGTCGGTGCTTCGGCTTCGAGCGGGGCGTCCGCCGCCCATGGCGCGTCGTCTGTCGACAGCACGCAGCCGGCGGCGCCCACGGGCGGTGCGAGCGGTCCGCATGTATGGAGCGGTGCGATCCAGGCGGCGCCGTCGTCCGCGAGCGAGGCCACGGCGCAGTCGGTGCCGGGCAACCCGGTTTCCGGCGTGCGCGAGCCGGCCGGCGCAGCGCCCGCCGCGGGTGCGTCGCAGCCGCGGCCGTCGAGCCTGCAGCAATTGCTCGCGTTGAAGAACCGTGTGCTGATGGAGTTGCAGAAGCACGGCATCGGCAAGCCGGCGACGACCGGCATCGCGCCTGCTCCGGCGCCTGCCGCGCCGCGTGCGGCCGCGAATGACGCGGGTGCATCGGCCGCCGCATCGACGGCGGACGAAGCCGCGTCGGGTGCGGCAGCCAGTGCGCCGCAATCGGCATCGGCTTCCGTGCAATCGGTCGCACCCGTCGCGACCCCGGCACGTCGTACCGAACAGATGGACTGGCGCCCGGCCGCCGCGGCCGGCGCTGCCGTGATCGTGCTCGCTGCCGGTTTCGTATGGCGCAAGCGCCGGAAGGGGCGCCGCGCGGATGAGGCGGGTGCTGCTGCGACTGTGGCCGCAGCAGGCGGCGACGCGGCGGGAGAAGCGAAAGCCGCGCCGTCCGTCGAGCGCGAACTGCCGATCACGCCCGAGATGCCGATCGCACGCGATGCCGCGTCCGACATGAATCTGGTCGCGGCGACTGCCGCCGCGGCGGAGACGATCGAGCCGCCCGCAGCGGATACGTCGCCCGCGCCGGAAATGACGGCGCCGCGCGTCGAGTCGCCCGAATTGCCGCCTGCTGATACTGTCGCGCCGGCCACGAACGACGCGACTCCGGTTCCGGCCGAGGCTTCGCACGAAGCAGAACCGGCGGAAGAACCCTCTGCCACCGACAAGCCGGCCGAGCCGACCGTCGCACCTGCCGCGCCTTCGAGCGCCGAAGCCCAGCATGCAGCACTGATGCAGAACGCGATCAGCGCGCTCAACAGTCTCGACATGCCGTTGCCGCCGCGGACGGCGGATGAGCCGTCGTCGACGGCGGAGGAACCGTCTGCGCGCACACCGCAGTCCGACGTCGAAGAAATTGCAACTAACGGTCAATCCGCCCAACACCCGCCGGTGGGTTCGGCTGAAACGACGGCGGAACATCCGGCCGACCAGGACGACGAGTTCGACTGGGATCCGGACGCGGCGACGCCGGCCGGCCAGGCCGGCAGCCCGCCTGCGACGTCGTCGCTGCCGCCGCTCGGCGGCGCGCAGTTCGGCGCGCTGAAGCTCGACTTCGATCTCGACCTGCCGTCCACGCCGGGCGCCGCGCTGCCTGCGCTCACCGCGGACGAGCTCGCGCGCATCGCCCGCAACAAGCTCGACCTCGCGACCGAATACGTCGAACTGGGCGATCTGGCCGGCGCGCGGACGCTGCTGCAGGAAGTGATCGACGCGAACGACGCCGCGACGCGCGACGACGCCCGCGCGTTGCTCGCGAAACTGGCGGACGAGGCGTGATGCGGATCGCGCTGGGCATCCAGTACGACGGCGCGGCGTTCTGCGGCTGGCAGGCGCAGCCGCACGGCAAGACCGTGCAGGACCGGCTCGAACATGCGCTGGCCGAGTTCGCGCGGGTGCCGCTGCACACGACGGTGGCCGGGCGGACCGATACCGGCGTGCACGGGCTCGGGCAGGTCGTGCATTTCGACACGGACCTCGAGCGCGAGGTGTTCTCGTGGGTGCGCGGCACTAACGCGTTCCTGCCGCCGACCGTGTCGGTGCAGTGGGCGAAGCCGATGCCGGACACGTTCCATGCGCGCTTCTCGGCGTTCGAGCGCACCTATTACTACGCGCTGTACGTGCACCCGGTGCGTTCGCCGATGCTGGCCGGGCGCGCGGGCTGGATCCATACGCCCCTCGACGACGATGCGATGCGCGTTGCCGCCGCGCATCTGATCGGCGAGCACGATTTTTCGTCGTTCCGGTCGTCGGAATGCCAGTCGAAGACGCCGGTCAAACACCTGTATCAGATCGACGTGCGGCGGGTGGGGCATTTCATCCATTTCCGCTTCCGCGCGAACGCGTTCCTGCATCACATGGTGCGCAACCTGATGGGCTGCCTCGTCGCGGTCGGGCGGGGCCGCTATCCGGCCGACTGGCTCGCCGACGTGCTGGCCGGCCGTGACCGCAACCTCGCGGCCCCGACGTTCATGGCCGACGGGCTGTACCTCGCCCACGTCGGCTACCCGACGGAATTCGCCGTCCCGCCCGCGCAGCTCGGCAGCGTGCCGTGGAGCAGCGTCTGGGCGGATCTGGACCCACAACCATGACGGAGCACGCCGTGTCTTCTTCGACTTCCGCCGCGGCCGGCCTGCCGCCGCGCACGCGCATCAAGCTGTGCGGGCTGTCGCGCCCCGAGGACGTGCTGCATGCGGCCGCGCTCGGCGCCGATGCGATCGGCCTCGTGTTCTACCCGAAGAGCCCGCGCGCGGTGACGATCGCACAGGCGGCCGAGCTGGCGAGCCTCGCGCCGCCGTTCGTGTCGGTGGTCGGGCTGTTCGTGAATGCGACCGAAGCCGAGATCGAGGCCGTCGTGCGCGACGTGCCGCTCACGATGCTGCAGCTCCATGGCGACGAGACGCCGGCGCAGTGCGACGCGCTCGGCCGCGCGGCACGGCTGCCGTGGTTGCGCGCGGTGCGCGTCGGCCCCTCGACGCAGCGTGCCGATTTGGTAGAATCGGCTCTTCATTATTCGAAAGCGCGCGGCCTCCTGTTCGACACCTTGGTGCCGGATTACGGCGGTAGCGGCAAGGTCTTCGATTGGTCTCTTATTCCCGCAGAGCTCGCGCGTCGGGCCGTTTTGAGTGGTGGCTTGAACGCGCAAAACGTCGGTGATGCGATCCGCCAGCTGCGTCCGTTTGCTGTCGATGTCTCGAGTGGCATCGAAGTGGAGGGCGCGAAGGGCGTGAAGGATCACGCCCGGATGGCGGCGTTCGTGCGCGCGGTGCGCGAAGCGGACGCCGGGTGATGCAAGCCGGTGCGGCCTGACAAGCGGGGCGCACCGACCGATCGAGAGAGACACCATGTACAACCTTCCTGACGATCGCGGCCACTTCGGCCCGTATGGCGGCGTGTTCGTCGCCGAGACGCTGATTCACGCGCTGGACGAACTGCGCGCGGCGTATGAAAAGTTCCAGAACGATCCCGACTTCGTTGCCGAATTCGAGCGCGAGCTGAAGTATTTCGTCGGCCGCCCGTCGCCGATCTATCACGCGCAGCGCTGGAGCGAGATGCTCGGCGGCGCGCAGATCTACCTGAAGCGCGAAGACCTGAACCACACGGGCGCGCACAAGATCAACAACGTGATCGGCCAGGCGCTGCTCGCGAAGCGCATGGGCAAGAAGCGCGTGATCGCGGAAACGGGCGCCGGCCAGCACGGCGTCGCGACCGCGACGATCTGCGCGCGCTTCGGGATGGAGTGCGTCGTCTACATGGGTTCGGAGGACGTGCGCCGGCAGGCCGCGAACGTCTACCGGATGAAGCTGCTGGGCGCTACGGTCGTGCCGGTCGAATCGGGTTCGCGCACGCTGAAGGACGCGCTGAACGAAGCGATGCGCGACTGGGTCACGAACATCGAAAGCACGTTCTACATCATCGGCACGGTCGCGGGCCCGCACCCGTACCCGATGATGGTGCGCGACTTCCAGCGCGTGATCGGCGACGAGTGCAAGGTGCAGATGCCGGAACTCGCCGGCCGCCAGCCGGACGCGGTGATCGCGTGCGTCGGCGGCGGGTCGAACGCGATGGGCATTTTCTATCCGTACATCGACGATGCGTCGGTGCAGCTGATCGGCGTCGAAGCGGCCGGCGACGGCCTCGACACGGGCCATCACGCGGCCTCGCTGATCGCCGGCAGCCCGGGCGTGCTGCACGGCAACCGCACGTACCTGCTGCAGGACGACAACGGCCAGATCATCGAGACGCATTCGGTATCGGCGGGACTCGACTACCCGGGCGTCGGCCCCGAGCACGCATGGCTGAAGGACAGCGGCCGCGCGCAGTACGTGCCGATCACCGACGACGAAGCGTTGAAGGCGTTCCACGACTGCTGCCGGATCGAGGGGATCATCCCCGCGCTCGAGTCGAGCCACGCGATCGCATATGGCGTGAAGCTCGCGCCGACGTTGCCGAAGGACAAGATCCTGCTCGTCAACCTGTCGGGTCGCGGCGACAAGGACATGCACACGGTCGCCGAGCGATCGGGCATCGAGCTCTGACCCCGACCGATGCGTGACCTGATCGAAGAGCCGGGCGGCGGCGCCGCGAGCGACGCGGAGGCGGTTCAGCCCGCCGCTGCGGTGCCGCGCGCGCTGCCGTCCGGTATCGAGCTGCACAACCGCGATTTCCTGACCCACGCCGCGTACCTGCCGGATGCGTCGATCGACCTGATCGTCGCCGATCCGCCGTACGGGCTCGGCAAGGACTACGGCAACGATTCGGACAAGCGTTCGGGCGACGATTTCCTCGCGTGGACGCGCGCGTGGCTCGAACTCGCGATTCCGAAGCTGAAGCCGAGCGGGTCGATGTACATCTTCTGCACGTGGCAGTACGCGCCGGAAATCTTCAGTTTCCTGAAGACGCAGCTCACGATGGTCAACGAGATCATCTGGGACCGGCGCGTGCCGAGCATGGGCGGCACGACGCGCCGTTTCACGTCGGTGCACGACAACATCGGCTTTTTCGCGGTTTCGAAAGCGTATTACTTCGATCTCGATCCGGTCCGCATCCCGTACGACGCCGATACGAAGAAGGCCCGCTCGCGCAAGCTGTTCGAAGGCAGCAAGTGGCTGGAGATGGGCTACAACCCGAAGGACGTCTGGTCGGTCTCGCGCCTGCATCG
This sequence comes from Burkholderia sp. AU28863, assembly GCF_002223195.1. NCBI lineage: Bacteria > Pseudomonadati > Pseudomonadota > Betaproteobacteria > Burkholderiales > Burkholderiaceae > Burkholderia > Burkholderia sp. AU28863. The sequence goes on from NZ_NKFE01000005.1 coordinate 637,783, forward strand.
GCAGCACGCGGAGCGCGTCGATCATCCGACCCAGAAGCCGCTGGAAATCATCGAGCGGATGGTGCTCGCGAGCTGCCCGCCGGGCGGCCGCGTGCTCGATCCGTTCATGGGCAGCGGCACGACCGCGGTGGCCTGCGCACGGCAGGGGCGCGACTTCGTCGGCTATGAGATCAACGAAAGCTATTGTGCGATCGCGCACGAGCGCGTGAGCGCGCTCGCCGCGCCGGCGTGCGCGTGAATCGCGCCGCCGCATCGCCGAATGCTACTTTGTATGGGATCGGAGCAAGCGCTGAAGCGCTCACTCCGATCGACATAGGAAAAAATTGCCATGTCCCGTATTCAGCAGACCTTCGCCGCACTCGCCGAACAAGGCCGTAAGGGCCTGATCCCGTTCATCACGGCCGGCGACCCCGATCCCGCGAAAACCGTCGAATTCATGCACGCGCTCGCCGCCGGCGGCGCGGACGTGATCGAACTCGGCGTGCCGTTCTCGGACCCGATGGCCGACGGCCCCGTGATCCAGCGCTCGTCGGAGCGCGCGCTCGCGCGCGGCGTCACGTTGAAGAGCGTGCTCGCCGACGTGAAGCGGTTTCGCGAGACCGATCCCAAAACGCCCGTCGTGCTGATGGGCTATGCGAACCCGATCGAACGGATGGGTGTCGATGCGTTCGCGGCCGAAGCGCACGCCGCCGGCGTCGACGGCGTGCTGGTGGTCGACTACCCGCCGGAAGAGGCGGGCATGTTTGCGGAAAAAATGCGGGCCGCGCAGATCGATCCGATCTTCCTGCTCGCGCCCACGTCGACCGACGAACGCATCGCCGACGTCGGCAAGATCGCGAGCGGCTACGTGTATTACGTGTCGCTGAAGGGCGTGACCGGCGCCGGAAATCTGGATGTTTCGAGCATTGCGGGTAAAATCCCGGCCATCAAGTCGCGCGTGCCGGTTCCGGTGGGTGTCGGCTTCGGCATCCGCGACGCCGAAACGGCGCGCGCGGTGGCCGAAGTGTCGGACGCCGTCGTGATCGGCAGCCGTCTCGTGCAACTGCTCGAGAGCGCTGCGCCGGAAGGTGCCGCCGCCGCGCTGAAGTCGTTCATCGCCGAGCTGCGCGCCGCCCTGGACGGTGCCGGCAACACGGCGCGATAAACACAACACAGGAAGCGGGAACGGGCCGGTCGGCCCGCCCCGCCACGGAACAGGAAACCATACGATGAGCTGGCTCGACAAACTGTTGCCGCCGAAGATCAAGCAGACCGACCCGAAAAGCCGCAAGGGCATTCCGGAAGGCCTGTGGGTCAAGTGCCCGTCCTGCGAGGCCGTTCTCTATCGCAACGACGTGGACGCGAACCTGCACGTGTGCCCGAAGTGCGATCACCACATGCGCATCGGCGCACGCGAGCGCCTCGACGGGCTGCTCGATCCGGAAGGCCGCTATGAAATCGGTCAGGAAATCGTCCCGGTCGACTCGCTGAAGTTCAAGGACAGCCGCAAGTACCCCGATCGTCTGAAGGAAGCAATGGACGAAACCGGCGAGACCGACGCGATGGTCGTGATGGGCGGCGCGATCCACACGCTGCCCGTCGTCGCCGCGTGCTTCGAGTTCTCGTTCATGGGCGGCTCGATGGGCTCGGTCGTCGGCGAGCGCTTCGCGCGCGGTGCGCAGAACGCGCTGGAGCAGCATGTGCCGTTCATCTGCTTCACCGCATCGGGCGGCGCACGGATGCAGGAAAGCCTGCTGTCGCTGATGCAGATGGCCAAGACCACCGCGATGCTGACCAAGCTGGCCGAAGCGAAGCTGCCGTTCATCTCGGTGCTGACCGACCCGACGATGGGCGGCGTGTCGGCGAGCTTCGCGTTCCTCGGCGACGTCGTGATCGCCGAGCCGAAGGCGCTGATCGGCTTCGCCGGCCCGCGCGTGATCGAGCAGACGGTCCGCGAGAAGCTGCCGGAAGGCTTCCAGCGCGCGGAATTCCTGCTGAAGACGGGCGCGATCGACATGATCGTCGACCGTCGCAAGATGCGCGACGAGATCGCGCAGTTGCTCGCGCTGCTGCAGCGACAGCCGGCCGACGCGCTGGCCTGACCGGCGCAAGGTTGTGACTCCGCGCGTCGCCTGGCTTCAGCGTCAGGCGGCGCGCTTCGTTTTTTGGCGTAGTGGCGGTACCGATCCAGATTTGATCCGATGAGCACTTTTCCCACTCTCGACGCGTGGCTTTCGCATCTCGAACGCGCGCACCCGGTCGGCATCGACATGGGCCTGACCCGCATCGGGCAGGTCAAGGCGGCGCTGCAGCTCGAATTCGCGTGCCCGGTGATCACCGTCGGCGGCACGAACGGCAAGGGCTCGACCTGCGCGTTCCTGGAGACGATCCTCGTGCGCGCGGGCTACAAGGTCGGCTGCCACACGTCGCCGCACCTGCTCGAATTCAACGAGCGCGCGCGCGTGAACGGGCAGAACGTGACCGACGACGAACTGCTGCCGCACTTCGAGGCCGTCGAAGCCGCGCGCACGTCGCTGCCGGAACCGGTCTCGCTCACGTATTTCGAGTTCACGACGCTCGCGATCCTGCATCTGTTCGCATCGCGCGGGCTCGACGCGGTGATCCTCGAAGTCGGCCTCGGCGGCCGGCTCGACGCGGTGAACATCATCGATACCGATTGCGCGATCGTCACGAGCATCGACATCGACCACACCGAGTACCTCGGCGATACGCGCGAGAAGATCGCGTTCGAGAAGGCCGGGATCTTCCGCGCGGGCAAGCCGGCGATCTGCGGCGATCCGGCCGCGCCGCAGACGCTGATCGACCACGCCGAAGCGATCGGCGCCGACCTGTGGCTCGTCGGCCGCGATTTCCGCTACGAGGCGCAGGCGGGTGCCGAACGCCAGCAATGGAGCTACCTCGGCCGCGAGAAGCGCTATCCGGCGCTCGCGTATCCGGCGCTGCGCGGCGCGAATCAGCTGATCAATGCGTCGGCCGCGCTCGCGGCGCTCGAGGCGCTGCGCCCGATGCTGCCGGTGTCCGCGCAGGACATCCGGCTCGGGCTGGCGAACGTCGAGCTGCCGGGGCGCTTCCAGGTGTTGCCCGGCAAGCCGGCGATCGTGCTCGACGTCGCGCACAACCCGCATGCATCGGCCGTGCTCGAGCAGAACCTCGGCAACATGGGCTTCTTCCCGTACACGTACGCGGTGTTCGGCGCGATGCACGACAAGGACATCGACGGCGTGCTGCAGCACCTGAAGGGCGAGATCGACCACTGGTGCGTGACCGACCTGCCGCTGCCGCGCGCGGCCTCGGCGGAGCAGCTCGAAGCCGCGCTGCGCAAGGCCGGCGTGGAGGACGGACCCGATTCGAGCGTGACGCGCTACGCGTCGCCCGCGGAAGCGTTTCGCGATGCACTAAAAAGAGCATCCGAGAATGATAGAATCGTGGTTTTCGGCAGTTTCCATACGGTTGCCGGCGTGCTGGCCTACCGTAAATCGCAGCAACACTGACTGACGGGCAGTTTCGGACTCAGCCATTCATGGGAATTTTCTCGTTCGGCAAGAAAGACGACGACGCGCCCCCGCGGCGCGGCGGTCGCACCGGGGCCTCCCGGAACGTGCGCACGGAGCGCACTGAACGCGTCGAGCGACGCTCGCGCCGTACCGAGCGTCCGGAATCGGATGCACTGCTGCTCGATCCGACCCTTCCAGAAAAGCAACGCGCGCGCCGTCGCCTCGTCGGCGCGATCGCGCTCGTCGTGGCTGCGGTGATCGTGCTGCCGATGGTGCTCGATTCGCACCCGAAGCCGGTCACCGACGACATCGCGATCGACATCCCGAACCGGCCCGCGCACCAGGCAGTCGCGCCGCGCGACGACGATGTGTCCGACGTGCAGGCAGGCGTCGCGCACGACGAACCGCCGGCCTCCGACACGGCCGTTGCGGCCGCACCGGCGCCCGCGCCGAAGGATGCGGCCAAGCCGGTCGCGAAACCCGAACCGACCACCACCGCGAGCGTGACGCCGCCGAAGCCCGCGCCGAAGCCGGCTGCCGCGCCCGCGCCGAAGCCGGCCGCGCCGAAACCTGCGCCCGCAACCGTCGCGAACGACGGCGCCGCGAGCCCGGACAGCGGCGACGCATCGTCGCCGGCGTCGCCGGCCGGTGCGCGCTTCGCGGTGCAGCTCGGGTCGTTCAAGGACGACGCGACGGCCCGTTCGTGGGCGACCAAGTTGAAATCGGCGGGCGTGCCCGCATATGTCGAGCATCGCAAGCAGGCAGACGGCAGCACGGCTACACTGTTGCGTGCCGGCCCGTTCGCGGATCGCTCGGCGGCCTCCGCCGCGATCGCGAAGGTGCGCGAAGCCGGTCTGACGCAGTAATGCCACGATGCTGACGGCTTTCGACTACGCTGTATTGGCGGTGATCGTGTTGTCGGCGCTGCGCGGCGCGTGGCGCGGCTTCGTATCCGAGATTTTCGGGCTGATCGGCTGGATCGCGGCGATCGTGATCGCGGGCCGCTACGTCGGGCTGGTCGTGCCATACATTCCGGCGAACTGGCCGGGCGGCGCGCTGACGCAGTGGGTGATCGCCTTCGCGTTGCTCGTGATCGGCGTCGTGCTGGTCGCCGGCGTGGCGAACGCGCTGCTGTCGCGGATCGCGCAGGCGAGTGGCCTGGGCGGCGTCGACCGCTCGCTGGGCATGATGTTCGGGCTCGTCCGCGGCTGTGTGCTGGTGGTGCTGCTGGTCGCGGCGGCCGGGCTGACCGAACTGCCCAAACAGGATTTCTGGCGCAATGCGCTCTTGCGTCCTTTTGCCGAGCAGGGCGTGCACGAGCTGAAGCAGCTCCTGCCCGACGGCATGGCCCAGTACGTACGCGTGTGACGACGCGGCCGGGCAGGACGGAACCGATTTTGTCATTCTGAAGGACATGCCATGTGCGGCATCGTAGGCGTTATCTCCCAATCCCCTGTCAATCAGCTGATCTATGACAGCCTGCTGCTGCTGCAGCATCGCGGTCAGGACGCGGCGGGCATCGCGACGGCGGACGGCAGCAATTTCCACATGTACAAGGCGAACGGCATGGTGCGCGACGTGTTCCGCACGCGCAACATGCGCAGCCTGCCCGGCACCTACGGCATCGGCCAGGTGCGCTACCCGACGGCCGGTTCGGCGTCGAGCGAGGCCGAGGCGCAGCCGTTCTACGTGAACGCGCCGTTCGGGATCATCCTTGCGCACAACGGCAACCTGACGAACTGGATGCAGCTGAAGGACGAGATGTTCCGGATCGACCGCCGGCACATCAACACCAATTCCGACAGCGAAGTGCTGCTCAACGTGTTCGCGCACGAGCTGCAACTGTCGACCACGGGCCTCGAGCTCGATCCGGCGTCGGTGTTCAAGGCGGTCTCGGGCGTGCATCGCCGCCTGCAGGGGTCGTACGCGATCGTGTCGCTGATCGCCGGCTACGGCCTGCTCGCGTTCCGCGACCCGTTCGGCATCCGCCCGCTCTGCATCGGCAAGCTCGAAACCGAACACGGCACCGAATGGATGGTCGCGTCGGAGTCGGTGGCGGTCGAAGGCATCGGTTTCGAATTCGTGCGTGACCTGGAGCCGGGCGAAGCGGTCTTCATCGACAAGGCCGGCAACTTCCACAGCCAGCAGTGCGCGGAGAACCCGACGCTGAATCCGTGCATGTTCGAATACGTGTATCTGGCCCGTCCGGATTCGTGCCTCGACGGCGTGCCGGTCTACAACGTGCGCCTGCGCATGGGCGACTATCTCGCCGAGAAGATCAAGCGCGAACTGCCGAACGTGCCGATCGACGTCGTGATGCCGATTCCCGATTCGTCGCGCCCGGCCGCGATGCAGGTCGCCGCGAAGCTCGGCGTCGAGTATCGCGAAGGCTTCTTCAAGAACCGCTACGTCGGCCGCACCTTCATCATGCCGGGGCAGGCGGTGCGCAAGAAGTCGGTGCGCCAGAAGCTCAACGCGATGAGCATCGAATTCAAGGACAAGCACGTGCTGATCGTCGACGATTCGATCGTGCGCGGCACGACCTCGCACGAAATCGTGCAGATGGCGCGCGATGCGGGCGCGAAGTCGGTGATCTTCGCGTCGGCGGCGCCGCCCGTGAAGTTCCCGAACGTGTACGGCATCGACATGCCGACGCGTGGCGAGCTTGTCGCGCACGGCCGCACCGACGAGGAAGTCGCGAAGATCATCGGCGCCGATCATTTGATCTATCAGGACGTCGACGATCTGCGCCGCGCGGTGCGCGACATCAACCCGAAGCTCGAGCGCTTCGAGGCGTCGTGTTTCGACGGCAACTACATCACCGGCGCCGTGACGCCCGAGTACCTCGATGCGATCGAGCGCGCGCGCCTCACGCCGGCGTCGCAGGCCGATCGCGACACGGCCGGCGACACCGAGCGTTCGCAGATGAACCTGCAGCTGTCGGTCGAGTAACGCCGGCGCACGCTTTTATCGAGGCGTGATAGGATGTGGCCTTGCGTCGATTTGATATCAGCTTGCGGACGCGGGGCAACTTCCCAAAACAGCTAAAGCGAAGGCCGGCGGCAGCCGGCCCGAGTCGATCGCTGTCGTACCGCACCGAAGCCCGCTGATGCCGACGCATAGCGGGCTTTTTGTTTTTTTGGCCTCGGTTTTGACCGGGTCCGCGCCTTGTGCACGACCGTCGGCGCGGCCATCGAATACGGAAAACGGAACATGGACGACTCCCTCAACTTCGACACGCTCGCGGTGCGCGCGGGCACGCTGCGCAGCGACTTCAACGAGCATTCGGAAGCGCTGTTCCTCACGTCGAGCTTCTGCTTCTCGAGCGCGGCCGACGCGGCCGAGCGCTTCGCGAATTCGGAAGACTATTTCACCTATTCGCGCTTCACGAATCCGACGGTCACCATGTTCCAGGAGCGTCTCGCGGCGCTCGAGGGCGGCGAGGCCTGCATCGCGACGGCGTCGGGCATGGCCGCGATCATGTCGGTCGTGATGTCCGCGCTGCAGGCGGGCGATCACCTCGTCAGCTCGCGCAGCCTGTTCGGCTCGACGCTCGGGATGTTCTCGCAGATCTTCAGCAAGTTCGGGATCACGACGACCTTCGTCGACCCGACCGACCTGAACGCATGGCAGGAAGCCGTGCGGCCGGAAACGAAGATGTTCTTCCTCGAGACGCCGTCGAACCCGCTGACCGAACTCGCGGACATCGAGGCGATCGGCAAGATCGCGAAGGCGGCGAATGCGCTGTTCGTCGTCGACAACTGTTTCTGCAGCCCGGTGCTGCAGCAGCCGCTGAAGCTCGGCGCGGACGTCGTGATGCATTCGGCGACGAAATTCCTCGACGGGCAAGGCCGCGTGCTCGGTGGCGCGCTGGTCGGCTCGAAGGAATTCATCATGGGCAAGGTGTTCCCGTTCGTGCGCAGCGCGGGCCCGACGCTGTCGGCCTTCAACGCGTGGGTGCTGCTGAAGGGGATGGAGACGCTGTCGCTGCGCGTCGAGAAGCAATCGGCGAACGCGCTGGAGATCGCGCGCTGGCTCGACTCGCATCCGGCGGTGGCGCGCGTGTTCTATCCGGGGCTCGAATCGCATCCGCAGCATGAACTCGCGAAGCGCCAGCAGAAGGCGGGCGGCGCGATCGTGTCGTTCGAGCTGAAGGGCGACACGCCCGAGCAGCAACGCGCGAACGCATGGCGCGTGATCGACGGCACGAAGCTGGTGTCGATCACCGGCAATCTCGGCGACACGCGCACGACGATCACGCATCCGGCCACGACGACGCACGGCCGCATCACGCCGGAAGCGCGGGCGGCGGCGGGGATCACCGAGGGGCTGATTCGCCTGGCGGTCGGCCTCGAGCATGCAGCCGACATTCGCAACGATCTGGCGCACGGCCTGGACGGCTGAGCGATACCGCCGGTTTTCGCTCGGCATCAATGAAACGGGCCGCTCGAGAGAGCGGCCCGTTGTCGTTTCGGCGCATGCCGTCGCGCGCCTGTTGTGCCGTCGTTCAGCCGGCGGCGTGCGCGGACGGTGCGGCACGCATCGCGTCCACCATCCAGCGCAGCGTTTCGTCGAGCGGCGTGACCGGTAATTCGCCCACCGCGCGGCGCAGCTTGTCGCGCGACCCGCTCAGGCTTTTCACTTCGTTGTGCCGCACGAAGCGCGGATCGATCGTCACGTCGATCACGTAGCCGGCGATCCGCGACAGCATCGCCAGCACTTCCTTCAGCGAATACGCGCGCTCCGAGCAGACGTTGAACGTCTCGCCGGCCGGCGCGGCTTCGACCAGCTTCAGATAGGCGGCCGTCACGTCGCGCACGTCGGAAAAATCGCGGCTCACGTCGAGGTTGCCGAGCGAGATCCGCGGCGCGTTGCTCGCATAGTGCGCGACGAGCTTCGGCAGCAGATACGCATCGCTCTGGCCGACACCCGTGTAGTTGAACGGCCGCGCGATCACGATCGGCAGCCGGTCGGACCATAGCTTCGCCGCATATTCCATCGCGAGCTTGCTGACCGCGTAGTCGTTCGCCGGCGCGGGCGCGACGGTTTCGTCGAGCACGCCGGCCGTCGAGTTGCCGTAGATGTTCGCGCTGCTGGCCAGCAGCACTGCCGACGGACGGCGGTCGAGGCCGGCCAGCGCCGCCAGCACGTTGCGCGTGCCGACGATGTTGACCGCGTAGGTGGACGACGGCTCGTCGTCGGCGACATGCGCACGCGCGGCGAGATGCACGACCGCGTCGGGTCGTGCGTCGGCCGCGGCCGCGCGCATGGCATCCGCGTCGAGCAGGTCGACGGGCAGCAGCGTGCAGTGTGCGAACGCCGGATCGGCGGGGGGCGGCGTGCCGGGCGCGACCGTGCCCCAGACGTCATAGCCGGCCGCCTGCAGGCGTTCGGCCATGTAGCGACCGGTGAAGCCCGTCAGGCCCGTGACGAACGCACGGCGCGACGGACGCCCGGTTTCAGAACGTGTCATGGTGTTGGTTCCGCGTCAAATCCGCTTCGACCATCATCTGGCAAAGTTGTTCGAGCGTCGTCTTGGGTGCCCAGCCCAGTTTGCTTTTCGCCTTGTCCGCGCAGCCGATCAGCAGGTCGACTTCGGCCGGGCGATAGAACTTCGGGTTCACTTCGACGAGCACGTTGCCGGTCGATGCGTCGAGGCCGCGTTCCTGCTCGCCCTTGCCGGTCCATTCGAGCTGGTAGCCGGCCGCCGCGAACGCCATCCGCACGAAGTCGCGCACGGTTTCGGTGCGGTTGGTCGCCAGCACGTAGGTGTCGGGTTCGTCGGCCTGCAGCATGCGCCACATGCCTTCGACGTATTCGAGCGCGAAGCCCCAGTCGCGCTTCGCGTCGAGATTGCCGAGCTCGAGCTTGGTCGCCTTGCCGAGCTTGATCTTCGCGATCGTGTCGGTGATCTTGCGCGTGACGAATTCGCGGCCGCGCAGCGGCGATTCGTGGTTGAACAGGATGCCGCTGCTGCCGAACAGGCCATACGATTCGCGGTAGTTCACGGTCATCCAGTGCGCGTACAGCTTCGCGACGCCGTACGGGCTGCGCGGATAGAACGCGGTGGTTTCCGTTTGCGGGATCGCCTGCACCTTGCCGAACATCTCGGACGTCGACGCCTGGTAGAAGCGCGTCTTCGGGCTGACGACGCGAATTGCCTCGAGCAGGTTCAGCGGGCCGATGCCGGTTACTTCGGCGGTCGTCGCCGGCTGGTCGAACGACACGCCGACGAAGCTTTGCGCGGCCAGGTTGTACAGCTCGTCCGGCTGCGTGCGTTCGAGCAGGCGCAGGCTCGAGCCCGCGTCGGTCAGGTCGTGTTCGACGAGCGTCAGGTTCGGGTGCGTGTCGACACCCAGCTCGGCGATGCGCCAGAAATTCACCGAGCTGGTGCGGCGGTAGGTGCCGGTGACCTCGTAGCCCTTGTCGAGCAGCAGTTTGGTCAGGTACGCACCGTCTTGCCCCGAAATTCCGGTGATGATGGCCTTCTTACGCGTTTGGCTCATGGCGTTGTCCTGGTAGAAGCGATGGATGATGAAAGTCAGGCGGTCGTGCCGGCGGCGGTCGGCACCGCGCGGCGCGCAGGCCCGCGCGTCAGGCGTCGTTCGAAGCCGTACCAGCTCAGGGTCGCGTACGCGAGCGTGATCGCGAGCGCGAGCGCGGCCGTGACGAAGCGGTTCAGGTGCAGCGGCCACAGCGCGTACAGCACGCTCAGGTGAATCAGGTAGACGGTGTAGCTGACGGTGCCGACGTAGACGAGCATCGGGTTCGTCAGCACGCGCTGCACGAGGCCGCGGCCGCGCAGCGCGATCACGACGATCGACGTGCATAGCAGCAGCGAGATGCTGTAGAGCGCCGCATTCGACAGCGGCGTGTTCGCGGCGCGAAAGCGCGGGAACGACAGGTGCAGCCAGCCGAGGATCGCGAGCGACACGAGCGCGCCGACGATCGCGAGCGGATAGAACGGCTCCAGCGCCCGCCGGTCGCGGCGCAGGACGATCGCGAGCAACGCGCCGGCCGCGAGCAGGTCCATCCGGAACGGCGTCAGGTAGTAGATCGGCCAGAACGAATCGAACCACGGCGTCGCGATCGCGCGCAGCACCGGCGCCGCGACGATCAGCGCGGCGGCGACCCACAGCAGCGCGCGCTCCGAGCACCACAGCACGACGAACGGCCAGAAGATGTAGAACTGCTCCTCGACCGCGAGCGACCACAGCACGTTCAGGCTGTCATGGCCGATGCTGCCGAGCGACAGCCCGATATTGGTCGAGAAGAACGCGAACCACGGCCAGTGCGGCAGCCAGCTCGCGCCGAACAGCAGCGTCGACACCACCAGCAACAGCACGTACGGCGGCAGGATGCGGCGTACGCGGCGCGCGTAGAAGTGGCTGAAGTACGACTGTCCGCGCGCCTTGCGATCGAGCAGGATGCCGGTGATCAGCAGGCCGCTCAGCACGAAGAACAGATCGACGCCCATCCACAGCGGCGCCTTCAGCGCGTGTTGCAGGAATACGGCGCCCACCGCGATCGCGCGCAACCCGTCGAGCTGCACGATGCGGCCATGTTGCGGGGCGAGGTCGGCGGGGCGCGACAGGGCCGTCATCGCGCGGCTCCTTCACGACCCGCATCCGATGCGTGTACGTATTGCATGCCTTTAAATGAAATATGGAATCGAAATCGATTCTAGGGAAAAGAAATCGGTAAAAAAACGCGTGCCATTTATCTGACGACAAACAGGCAAATGCCGATTATTACGATCGCGAGGTGAAAGGTTTGCTCCCGGACAGGCATGACAGGCGGCCCGGGGCGGAATTTTCTACGTGATGGCGCGGGAGGGGCGGTCGTTATTGCCGTTTTCCGCGGTCATTTACTCGCTGTTCCGGTTCGATATTTCACGCGGAAACATCCCCAAATATTTCCAAATTTCTTGTGATTATTTTTGCTTGTAACCTGCATCGCGACGTTTGAAACCCATTTAGCGACAGCGCGCCGCCGCGGGCGATCCGAGGCGGCGCCGGTCGCTGTTGCATCGACATCGAGTCTGGAGAAGTGCATTGCGACGTCTGATTCTGGTTGGCATGACGGTATGCGCGGCACTGCTGACGAGCGCCGTGCCGGCCGAAACGGTGTTGCCCGCGACGACGTCGTGGATCGGCAACACGTTCGGCTATGGCGACGGCACGTGGACGCAGATCGACATTCGCGCGATCGCGGTGACGCCGGAGGGCAAGGTGTATACGAATGCGCCGTGGGACGAGAGCGGCGCCGAGGCGAGCGTCTACCAGGACGGGAAGATGCTCGGCTTCGCGGGCGGCACGCACGGCTGGGGTAACCTCGGCGGCAGCGCGATCGCGGTGAACGGCAAGTACGCGTATGTCGCGATCGGCGTCGGCAACGAGCGCGGCCACCTGCAGTCGCCCGGCATCTGGCCGGACAAGGGCAAGCAATGGTTCGGCATCTCGCGGCGCACGATCGGCGACATGAAGCAGCCCGCGCCGTTTCGCGCGGCGCCGCAGGTCGCGCCGGGCGGGCGCGCCGATACCGGCCGCGCACGGATGGCCGCGAGCTTCATGATGATGAACGAGGTGCCGGCGCCCGCGCGCTCGGAAGTGGGTGAGGCGAAGGCGGAAGTGGGCGGCCTCGCGGCCGACGACAAGACGCTGTTCGCGACCAATCCGTCGCGCGACGTGGTGGACGTGTACGACGCGGAGACGATGCAGCAGAAGGGCACGTGGAACGCGCACGAGCCGGGCCGCATCGCGCTGGCGGGCGACGGCACGCTGTGGCTGCTGACCGATACGCTGGGCGGCCCCGCGCATCTCGTGCACGTGCGGCCCGACGGCCGCAAGCTCGACGACGCGCCGGTGCTGCCGGAGGGCACCGATGCGGTGGACGTGGCGGTCGACGCGAAAGGGCGCGTGCTCGTCGCGGACAACGGGCCGCGCCAGCAGATCCTGATCTTCTCGAAAGGCGGCAAGGGCTATGCGCCGTCGGGCACGCTCGGCGAGCGCGGCGGCATCTTCGCGGGCCCGGTGCCGGGCCGGCCGGGGCCGCAGCGTTTCAACGGGCTGACGGGCGTCGGCGTCGACCGCGCGGGCAACATCTATGTGTCGATGAACGGGATCGGGCCGCGCCACGACACGATCGGCGCGGGGCTCGGCGCGGTGCTGGAAAGCTACACGCCGGACGGCAAGCTGCGCTGGCAGGTGCAGGGGCTGCTGTTCGTCGACGGCGCGTGGCTCGACCCCGCGCGGCCGAACAGCGTGTACACGGGCAACAAGCGCTTCGAGCTCGACTTGTCGAAGCCGCCGGGCCAGGACTGGAAATACGTCGGCTTCCTGTCGAACCGCTTCAAGTATCCGGACGACCCGGTGTTCCACACCGACCAGTATCCGGGCATGCCGATCGCGCGGCGCGTCGACGGGCGCACGTTCCTGTACCTGACCGACATGTACGCCGATCACCTGAAGATCTACCGTTTCGACGCGAAGCGCGACGGCGAGGTCGCGATTCCGTCGGGCCTGATCGCGGGCCGCGCGCGGCCGGTCGACAAGGTGCCGAACAAGCCGCCGGGCGGCGACTGGCTGTGGCGCGACGCGAACGGCAACGGTCGGATCGATGCCGACGAGTCCGAGATCAACACGACGGGCAAGGCAAAGGCGGGCGGTTGGGGCTGGTGGGTCGACACGAAGGGCGACATCTGGCGCACGAGCGACGTGCGAGGGATTCATCGTTTCGGCTATGGCGGCATCGACAAGGCCGGCAACCCGATCTACTCGTACGACAAGGTCACGACCTATCCGATGCCGCAGCCGTTCACGCAGCTGCGCCGCGCGATCTACGAGCCGCAGACGGACACGCTGTACGTGACGGGCTATACGGCCGACGCGCCGCCGCAGCCCGGCATCAACAAGGAAGTCGGCCGCGTGCTGGTGCGCTTCGACAAATGGTCGAGCGGCTCGCCGGTGGTGCGCTACCAGGTCGCGCTCCCGTGGCAGCTCGACGCGAAGCCGATCCTCGACCTGATCGGGATCACGGTCGAAGGCCGCTACATCTTCACCGTGGAGCCGGTCGGCAAGATCCACGTGTACGACAAGGAAACCGGCAAGGAAGTCGGCGTGATGAGCCCGGGCGCGGAGGTCGGCAAGGCGTCGGGCTGGGTCGACGTGCCGTTCGGCATCAGCGCGTTCCGGCGCGAGAACGGCGAGTACCTGGTGTTCGTCGAGGAAGACGCGCGCGGCAAGGTGCTCATGTACCGCTGGAAACCGTAACGGGCCCCTGGGCTAAAGCATGGACAAAGGCATACTCAAGAACGTTTCGATCAACTTCATCGGGCTGATCCTGCCGACCTTCGTGTCGCTGGTGACGGTGCCCGCGTATATCCACGCGCTGGGCGTCGAACGCTACGGCGTCGTCAGCCTCGTGTGGACGCTGATCGGCTATTTCGGGATCCTCGATCTCGGAATGAGCATGGCCGCGCAGAACCACATCTCGAAGGCGCTCGCGAGCGGCAACGCCGACGAAAGCGCGCGCGTGTTCTGGAGCGCGTTCTGGCTGAATCTCGGCACCGGCATCGTCGGCGGCCTGCTGATCTATTTCGGCGCGTTCGTCTACACCGCGTATTTCACGAAGGTGTCGGCGGCGATGCAGCACGAGGTGTATCTGGCGCTGCCGTGGCTCGCGCTCGCGATTCCGCTCGCGAACGTGTCGTGGGTGTTCGCCGGCGCGATCAACGGCGCCGAACGGTTTGGCGTGTTCAACACGAACCAGACGATCGGCACGTTCCTGTTCCAGCTGCTGCCGCTCGGCGCCGCGTGGTGGATCGCGCCGAACCTGCAGACGGTGCTCGCCGCGGCGGTCGTCGCGCGGCTGATCGCGGCGGTGATGCTCGGTCAGGCCAGCATCAAGGTGCTCGGGATCCGCCGCATCGATCCGCCGCAGTGGGGCACCGCGAAGGGGCTGTTCAACTTCGGCGGCTGGATGCTGATCGCGAGCACGACGAGCATGATCGCCGACACGCTCGACCGCGTGATGCTCGGCGCCGGCATGGGCGCGAAGTTCGTCACGTACTACACGGTGCCGCAGAACCTCGTCACGCGGCTGAACATGCTGCCGAACGCGTTGGTGCGCACGCTGTTCCCGCGCCTGTCGGCGGTCGGCCGCGATCACGCGGATACGCTCGCGCGCCAGTCGCTCGAATTCCTGAACGGCGTATTCACGCCGGTCGGCATCGTCGCGATCTTCGCGCTCGCACCGTTCCTCACGCTGTGGGTCGGCGCCGATCTCGCCGCGCATTCGGCGCCCGTCGGGCGCGTGCTGGTGATCAGCGTGTGGCTCGTCGGCCAGGCGAGCGTCACGCGCATTCTGATCCAGTCGCAGGTCAACCCGGCCCGCGCGGCATTCGCCGGGCTCGTCGAGATGCCGTTCTTCGTCGGCGGCCTGTGGTTCGGCATTCATCACTTCGGGCTGATCGGCGCGGCGGTGGTCGTCGCGGCGCGCGCGCTCGTCGACTACGGCGTGCTGCTGTACCTGTCGGCGATCCGGATGCGCGCGATCGTACTCGACATGCTCGCGCACCTCGCGTTTCTGCTGGCGAGTCTGTTCCTGGCGCAGGCATGGCCGGGGCTGGTCCAGTCGATCGGCATGTGCGCGGTCGTGCTGGTGCTGAACGTCGCGTGGTCGCTCACGATGACGCCGGGATTGCGCGCACTCGTGCGCGACCTGTTTGTCCGTCTCAATGCGAGGAGAACTGCATGAATCGCGATCTGGCGGAACACGCCGTCCTGAATCTCGCCACGGCCGATGCCGTCGTGGTCCACGCCGGCGACGCCGCCGCGCTGCACCCAGCCGAGCGCGCCGGCGCGCGACAGCCGGCGCGTGCGCTGCGCGTGGCGATCGTCCACGACTGGCTCGTCACCTACGCGGGCGCGGAGCGCGTGCTCGAACAGATCGTCGCGTGCTTTCCCGACGCGGACCTGTTCAGCCTCGTCGATTTCCTCGACGATCGCGCGTTCGTGCGCGGCAAGCCGGTGACGACGTCGTTCATCCAGAAGCTGCCGTTCGCCCGCACCAAGTACCGCAGCTACCTGCCGCTGATGCCGCTCGCGATCGAGCAGCTCGACGTGTCCGAGTACGACCTCGTGATCTCGAGCAGCCACGCGGTCGCGAAGGGCGTGCTGACCGGCCCGGACCAGGTGCACATCAGCTACGTGCATTCGCCGATCCGCTATGCGTGGGACCTGCAGCACCAGTATCTGGAACAGTCGAATCTCACGCACGGGCCGAAATCGCTGCTCGCGCGGATGATTCTCCATTACATCCGCAACTGGGACACGCGCACCGCGAACGCGGTGGACGGCTTCGTCGCGAACTCCGCGTTCATCGCACGGCGCATCAAGAAGGTCTACCACCGCGACGCGGCGGTGATCTTTCCGCCGGTCGACGTCGACGCGTTCTCGCTCAACGCGGCGAAGGAGGATTTCTACCTGACCGCGTCGCGGATGGTGCCGTACAAGAAGATCGACCTGATCGTCGAAGCGTTTTCGCGCACGCCCGAGCGCAAGCTCGTCGTGATCGGCGACGGCCCCGAGATGCAGAAGATTCGCGCGAAGGCCGGCCCGAACGTCGAGATTATGGGCTACCAGCCGTTCGCGGTGCTGCACGACCGGATGCGGCGCGCGAAGGCGTTCGTGTTCGCGGCCGAGGAGGATTTCGGGATCTCGGTCGTCGAGGCGCAGGCGTGCGGCACGCCGGTCATCGCGTACGGCAAGGGCGGCGCGCTCGAGACCGTGCTGGACCCGCAGTCGAACCTGAACCCGACCGGCCTTTTCTTCGACGAACAGACGCCGCACGCGATCGTCGCGGCCGTCGACGATTTCGAGCGCGCGCCGCAGCGCTTCACGCCTGACGCGTGCCGCGCGAATGCGGAGCGGTTTTCCGCCGACACGTTCCGGCGGCGCTTCCTCGACTACGTGGAGCAAGCGCTGCCTGGCTCGACCGCGCAGCGCGGCACGGCGGCCCCGCTGCCGGTCGCGCGCGGCCCGGCGACGCTCGTGCTCGACCAGAGCGGCGTGCTCGGCGGCGCCGAGCTGTCGCTGCTCGAGATCATGAAGCACATGCGCGCGAACGCCGACGTGCTGCTGTTCGACGACGGTCCGTTTCGCGCGGCGCTCGACGAGATCGGCGCGCGCGTCGACGTGGTCGAGCAGGGCGCGCTCGCGGGCGTGCGCAAGCAGGGCGGCGTGTCGTTCGGCGCGGTGAAGCAGCTCGTGCGGCTGGTGCGCGACGTCGCCCGGCGCGCGCGCCGCGCCGAGGTGATCTACGCGAACACGCAGCGCGCGATGGTGGTCGCCGCGCTTGCCGGGCGGCTGGCGCGCAAGCCGGTCGTCTGGCATTTGCGCGACATCGTCAGCACCGACCATTTCGGCGGCAAGCAGTTGCAGG
Source organism: Burkholderia sp. AU28863 (assembly GCF_002223195.1). NCBI lineage: Bacteria > Pseudomonadati > Pseudomonadota > Betaproteobacteria > Burkholderiales > Burkholderiaceae > Burkholderia > Burkholderia sp. AU28863. Next base: position 654,720 of record NZ_NKFE01000005.1, read on the forward strand.
CGATCAAGTACTGCGCGCGGTTCGGCGTCACGCGCGTGATCGCGAACTCCGACGCATCCGCGCAGGCGTTCCGCGCGCTGACCGGCTTTACGCCGCAGCACGTCGACGTCGTGTTCAACGGGATTTCGGCCGAACCGTTCGATGCGCTGGACGGCGTGAGCCAGGCCGCGCTGCGCGCGCGCCTCGGGTTGCCCGCGGACGCATGGCTGGTCGGCTCGTTCAGCCGTCTCGCGCGCTGGAAGGGGCAGCACGTGCTGCTGGAGGCCGCCGCGCGGCATCCCGACATGCACGTGGTGCTGGTCGGCGCGCCGCTGTTCGGCGAGGACGACTATGCGGCGCAACTGCACGAATACGTCGCGCAGCATGCGATGGACGAGCGCGTGCATTTCCTCGGGTTCCAGCGCGACGTGGCCGCCTGCATGACGGCGGTCGACGTCGTTGCGCACACGTCGATCACGCCGGAGCCGTTCGGGCGCGTGATCGTCGAGGGGATGCTCGCGCGCCGGCCGGTCGTCGCGGCGCGCGCGGGCGGCGTCGTCGAGATCATCGAGGACGGCGACAACGGACTGCTCTGCGAGCCGGGCGACGCGGCCGCGCTGGCCGATGCGCTGGCGACGCTCAAGCGCGACCGCGCGTTGCGCGAGCGGCTCGTCGCGAGCGGTCGCGCGACCGCGGTGCGCCGGTTCGGGACTGAAACCTACGTGGAGCGGGTCGAGAAGATCCTCGCGGATACGGCCAAGGCCGCCAAGGCGGCGAGCGCGAAGAAGTAGCGGCCGGCGGGAGCTGGCGGGAAATGGCGGAAAACGGGTCCCCATGCGGCGTTGCGCTGCGTGGGGGCTTCGCTTTTCAGCGGGCGACGCGTCTGGTTGGGACGGACGGGCTGGTTTGCGCCCCGGGTCCGGGTCGGGCGCGAGCGTGGCCGAGCGTCATCTGGAACAGGATCGGGCCGTCAGGAACGTGAAGCGAGCAGCCGACACCGTCGCACTCGTGCTTCGGCAACCGCGCGGAAGGGGCCCGTGCGGGCCGTGGCGCCGTCCGAGGGCGGCAGGCTGCCCACTCGTTGTCGACCCGGCCTGCAACCGCGTGCCGGCAATGAAAAAGCCCCCGCGCAGCGACGCGCCGCGCGGGGGCTCCGGAACCGGACGGCTGATCGAGCCGTCCGGCCCGCGTCAGGCGGCCTGTTCGGGCGTCGACGCGACGACGCGGGCCGTGCGGGCCGGCTTGAAGCTGGCCGACCACACCATCGCCGGCCGTTCGAACATCCGGTAGAACAGGTACGCGACCGGAACCGCGACGGCCATGAACGCGAACGACGGCCAGATCGACAGTTGCAGTTCGGAGTGGAACAGCACCGAGCCGAGGCACACGAACAGCGGCAGGTGGACGAGATACAGCGAGTAGCTGAAGTCGCCGAACCAGCTCAGCACGCGCAGCGGCGGCGTCGCGCGCGGCGGCCGGGCGAGCGCGCGGTACAGGAAGCATGCGAAGCCGGCCGACCACAGCTGGAACGCGCCGTACTGCCCGAAATGGAATGCGCCGCAGCCGGCGGCCAGCAGCACGGCGGCCGCGACGTACCACGCGCGCGACGGCACGACGGCCGTGCCGCGCGACTGCTGCGCGCGCACGTCGGCGATCCATGCGCCGATCGTCCAGGACAGCCAGTACGACGTGAAGAACTGCAGGTCGTGCCGTTCGAGCAGCCACGCCGACGCGACGTTGACGAGCGCGACCGCGGCCACGACGGCCGGCATGCCGATGCGCCGGCGCAGCGCGAACAGCAGCGGGTAGATCGCGTAGAACTGCACTTCGAGCGACAGTGTCCACAACGCGCCGTTCGACCCGTACGTGTGGCCGGCGACGCCCTGCAGCGAGAACAGGTTCACGAGGAACGCGACGAGGCCGACGTCGCGGATCTTGTGGCTGACGGGCTCGATCTGCAGACTGACCGCATCGAGCGCGAGCGTGAACAGCAGTGCGGCGAGCAGCACCGGGTAGATGCGCGCGAAGCGGCGCACCCAGAAGTTCGGCGCGTCGAGCCGGTACGCGGGATTGGCCGCGAGCTTGAGCGCCGCGTTGCGGTGGATGCAGTAGCCGCTGATCACGAAGAAGATCGGGACGCCGGCCGAGCCCCACGCGAACGGGAAGGTCAGGTAGCCGGCGATCGCGCCCGGGCTCAGTGCATGACCGTAAGCCTGATGGAAGCTCTGCATGCCGACCCAGACGACCTGGCGGCAGTGGAAATAGGCGACGAGCAGCGCCGCGAAGCCGCGCATCGCGTCGATCACGTGTTCCTTGTGGTCGGCGACGGGCGGCGCGGCCAGAGACGATCCGCTGAAAGCTTGCATGCGATTCGATTCCTTGCGACGGATGGACGGGAAGTTTCATCCAATCGTAATGCGCAAGAATTCGGTCAATGAATAAAAAAATCTCGCCTGCAAATATCGGTATTCCACATCATGGATTTATCGCGGCCCGAAAGCGGTTCCGCGGCGGGTGCGAATTATTTGCCGATTTTTTTCTGATAGTTTGAAGCTCCAGTTGATTGATGCAAGGAGCGGCAAGATGGACATGCATTGGATCGCGAGCGCTGCAGTACTGCTGGTCATGGCCGTGCTGTCGGCGTACCGCGAGGCGCTGAAGAACGAACCGATCCGCCCGGGCCTCGAGCGGGGCGGCGTGCCCTATATCGAGGAATTCGAATCGTAAGAATTTGTATCCGGAAAATCGGTAATTTGTTTCTGCTCCGGCAATCGGTTCGGAAATATCGACCGGGTTGAGGCGATTATATTTTTTCCGGAATAATTGGGCAATCAGTTCATATCGAAAATGAGCGGAGCGGAATTGGCAGTGCCGTCGATTCTCGATATGCCGTTCGGAACACAATCGCGCCGGGTCGCAGGTCGACGCGGCGCAGTCAACGCTATCAGGATGCGAACATGTTGAAAGTCACCAAGGCCGTGTTCCCCGTTGCCGGTCTCGGCACGCGGTTCCTCCCGGCAACGAAGGCGAGCCCGAAGGAAATGTTGCCCGTCGTCGACAAGCCGCTGATCCAGTACGCGGTCGAGGAGGCGATCAACGCCGGTATCACCGAAATGATCTTCGTCACCGGGCGCAGCAAGCGCGCGATCGAGGATCATTTCGACAAGTCGTACGAGATCGAGGCCGAGCTCGAGGCGCGCGGCAAGGAAAAGCTGCTGGAGCTCGTGCGCGGCATCAAGCCGAGCCACGTCAACTGCTTCTACGTGCGCCAGCCGGAAGCGCTCGGCCTCGGCCATGCGGTGCTGTGCGCGGAGAAGCTCGTGCACGGCGAGCCGTTCGCGGTGATCCTCGCCGACGACCTGCTGCACGGCGAACAGCCAGTGCTCAAGCAGCTCGTCGACGTGTTCGACCACTATCACAGCTCGGTGATCGGCGTCGAGACGATCCCGCGCGAAGATAGCCGCTCGTATGGCGTCGTCGAAGGCCGGGAGTGGGAAGAGGACATCATCAAGCTGTCGGGCATCATCGAGAAGCCGGCGCCCGAGGATGCGCCGTCGAACCTCGGCGTGGTCGGCCGCTACGTGTTCATGCCGACGATCTTCGATCATCTGCGCAAGCTCAAGCCGGGCGCGGGCGGCGAACTGCAGCTCACCGACGCCGTCCAGTCGCTGCTCGCGAACGAACAGGTGCTCGCGTATCGCTACTACGGCACGCGTTTCGACTGCGGCAGCAAGATCGGTTATCTGAAGGCAACCGTCGAGCTCGCGCTCCAGCATCCGGAAGTGAGCCGCGAATTCGAGGCGTACCTGCGTACCTGCTTGCCCGCGCTGGCTGCCGTCGCTTAAGCGGCCGCGCGCTCCGTCGTTTCAGGTGGTGGTTGTTCCGTTGGCCCCGGCCGCTCGCGCGCCGGGGCTTTTTTGTTGTTGGCGGGCGTCCGGACGTGGTGCGCGACGTCCGGATGTCGCACTTCGAATGTGTGGAGGGCGGCGCCGCGCGACGCGGGAAGTATGCCGATGAGGCGGGACTTCGCGCGTGACACCGGTGCCGAAGCATTCGTCGCGTGACCGGATCGGTGGATGGGTTGCGCGGGTTGCACGACGCGCGCTCGGGTGTCGCGCGATGACGTGGCATCGACTGCCATGCCGCCGGGCATCACCGGTATCGACGCGTTCCGATCCGGTTCGCGCCGCGCACCGCTCAGCGCGGCGACGCGCTCGGCTGCGCGGCGAAGTGCCGGGCCAGCATCGCGGCGATCGGCTTCTTGAAGTCGAGCAGCCGCTTTTCGAGATAACGCCAGGACAGGTGCGCGAGCAGCACGGCGAGCGTGAATTGCAGCATTTCCGGCAGCGCGTCGCGGACGATTTCCGGCATCGGCACGTGCGCGAACGACGCGGGCAGCGCGCCGAAGCGCGCCGGAATCAGGTTGTGGAACAGGTAGAAGCCGTAGCTGATCGTGCCGAGATACGCGAGCGGCGCCCAGTCGAGCAGCGCGACGGCGGGATGCTCGGGCGCGCTGACGATCCACAGCATCAGCGCGCCGAGCGACACCGACAGGCCGAGATCCGCGAGCCCCGCGACTGCATCGGGCAATGCGGTGCAGGCAGGCAGCACGAGGAAGAAGGCGACGCCGGCCGCACCGAGCCAGCCGGGCGGCACGCGGCGCGCGGCGGCCGCGCCGCGATCGGCGAGCGCCATCGCGCCGACGCCGCCGAGCGCGATCAACGCGAAATTCCACGGGGAAAACGCGTAGATCAGCACCGGCGACGCGTCGGACAGATAGAGCGCGAGATGCGCGAGCGCGCACAGCGCGACGGCCGCGATGCCGAGCGCGACGTGTCGCGCGGCGGGCACCGCGAGCAGCACGAGCGGGGCGATCAGATAGAACTGCTGTTCAACGGCGAGGCTCCAGAAGTGCGACGTGGAGCCCGGCCAGCCGTCCTTGACGACGCCGATCCAGTAATTCGACAGGAACACCGCGTGCCATGCGAGCCCGAGGTTGACGCCGCGCTGATAGAACAGCGCGTGCGCGATCGCGAGCGCGGCGAGCAGCAGGTAGTAGACGGGGAAGATCCGCAGCGCGCGCTTCGCGAGGAACAGCGCGAGCGCGTGGCGACGCGTCATGGCGCCGCGCTCGACCGCCTGGCGGTTGCGATGCAACTCGCCGACGATCAGGAATCCGCTGATGAGGAAAAACGTCCACACGCCAAGCTTGCCGACGTCGACGGCAAGGACATGGCCCTTGTGGGACAGGAAAACGAGGATGACGGCGAGGGCTCGCAGGCCGTCGAGTCCTTTGACGTATCTGACTTCGCGCATGGAGGCATCCGGGCATTGAGCACGCCCAGTATAGGTGCGCAAATATCGAACGTAATTCGCGTTCGGACGTATACGTGAAGGCGTTTTTTCACGTTCGAGCGTCGATGAAGTCGGTCGCGCGCAACAAAACCTGCGGGAAACCCCGTGAAAACGCATAAAAGTACTGCACGAAGCGTCAAGGCGCTTGTAGAATCCGGCGTTGAAGCGCGCGCGTTGCACGCTTCGTGTATCCAACGACCACACCTGGTAGGAGAAACATGGCGACTTCCGCAAAAAAGGTGGCCAAGAAGGCTGCCGCACCGGCGACCAAGAAAGTGGCTGCCAAAAAGGCTGCGCCCGCGAAGAAAGTAGTGGCCAAGAAGGCTGTCGCAAAGGCAGCACCGGCTGCTCCGACGCCGCTGAAGGACAAGTTCACGAAGGCATCGCTCGCAACGCACATCGCTGAGCGCGCAGCTGTCGAAGTGAAGGCGGTCAAGGCAGTGCTCGTCGCACTCGAGAACGTCGTGCTGGGCTCGGTTCACAAGAAGGGCGCAGGCGAGTTCACGCTGCCGGGCCTGCTGAAGATCACGGCACAAGTCGTGCCGGCGAAGAAGAAGCGCTTCGGCAAGGATCCGTTCACGGGCGAAGAGCGTTGGTTCCCGGCGAAGCCGGCCAGCGTGCGCGTGAAGGCACGTGCGCTGAAGAAGCTGAAGGACGCGGCAGCGTAATGCCGCGCAACGACTGCCGAATGCATGTCGGCAGCCGTTGCGATGTCCCGAAATCCCCGTACGCGAAAGCGTGCGGGGATTTTTATTGGTGCGCCCGGCAGGGCGCACTCGCTGCGGGGTGAAAGTCCCCTACACACCCGGCAAGGGGACGTGTTAGCCGGAGGCGAGGGTTCCCCGGACGACCTGGTGCCGTGGCGTCATCCGGCGCGACGCGAGTTGCAGTTCGGCGAGTGGCTGCGCGGCGATCTGGAGGCCGGCATCGTCGAGCCGCCGCTGGTCGTCACGATCTGGCCATCCTGTTGACGAAGGCGCGACAGCACAGTGTCGCGCTGATCGGTCCGCCCGCCGACGTGCTGTTCGAGCCGGCGCCCGCACGCGACTTCGTCGCCGCGCTGCTCGCGACCGTTGCGCAGTGGAAGGCCGAACCGGACTGGCGCGGCGACGAATGCAACATCGTGCTCGCGCTCTCACGCATCGGGTACAGCACCGCGACCGGCAGGATCGCGCCGAAGGGTGGCGCCGCGACGTGCGTGCTGGCGCGCTTGCCGGACGCGCACCGGCCGGTCGTAGCGGTTGCGCGTGCTGCCTGTCTCGATGGCGAAGCGGGCGCGGCGATCGTGGCGGGCGAGCCGCTGGCCGAATTCATCGGCTACGCGCGGCGCGCGATCGAGTCGATGCTGTCGGCGTAGCAGCGGCCGCCGACGAGCCACGTTAACGGCATACGGGCCGCCTGCCGCGGATGGCGAACCCGTTCGAGCCGGCTGCATGCGCAACCCGTCGAGCCGGGTGCGTGCAGACGGCGATCCGGCGCGGCATCACGCATGCGCAGCCGGACGCCTGTCGTCAGCTCGCGGTGCCCGCAAAGGCGGCCTTCAGCGCGGCGTCGTCGAACTTCGTCATCTGCATCATCGCGGCGGCCACGCGTCCCGCCTTGACCGTGTCGCGGTCGGCCATCATCGGGATGAGCGCTTCCGGAACGATCTGCCATGACACGCCGTAGCGATCCCTCAGCCAGCCGCAGCCGTCGGCCGTGCCGCCGTTGTCGAGCAGGGCGCTCCAGTAGCGGTCGAGTTCCGCCTGGTCCGCGCAGCTGACGAGCAGCGATATCGCGTGATTGAACGTCTCCGTGCGCGGGTGGCTCATCGCAAAAAATGGCTGCCCGAAGAGCTCGAATTCGACCATCCGCGTGCCGTCGGTGCCAGGCACCGCCGTGACGCGCACGATGCGCGAGTCCGGAAAGATGCCGGCATAGAAGGCCGCGGCTTCTTCGGCTTCCGTCGAATACCAGAGAAAAGGCGTGATCTTCTGAATCGTCATGACGAGTCTCCTGTCTGTATGGGTGCGGGGCAAACCGTATGTCGCCATCGATACGACGGACGACGCCCGCCGAAATCGACACATGGCGCAAACAAATCCTGCGTCGGTCGCACCGGGCAGCGCCGGCTGTGCGGATGATAGGCGCTCAACGGAGAAACGGCGACCTCTCCGGCCATCGGAAACGGGGTTGCGGGTGCATTGCAGCCGCCAGGCGCCGCTCCCGGCGCGCCGACCTGTGTCGGTCCCCGGCTTCGCCGCGGAGGCGCTGCAGGCGAGGTTGGCTCTATCTGCCGGAGGCGGACGAAAAAAAGCCAGCCGCGGCCGAAACCGGGGCTGGCTTTCCAGGTCGGCGGCAAGGCGTCGGAGACGCCATGCACACCGGATACTTCGTTTTTAGAACTTGTGACGCAGGCCGAGTGCGACCATTTCCTGGGACTTCGTGCCGGCGTAGCCGTACGAGCCGATCGACGCTTGCGCAGCTTGCGTCGTATTCGCGTCGACGCGTTGCGTGCCGCTTGCGTGCTGGTATGCGCCGACCAGGTAGACGTCCGTGCGCTTCGACAGCGAGTAATCCGCGCCCAGCGAAACCTGATGGTACTTCGCGTCCGTGTCGCCGCTCGCCTTCGTGTACGAGTAGCCCAGACCCAGCAGCAGCGGCGGCGTGACCTGGTACGTCACGAACGCGCGGCCCGTATTGTACTTCTCGGTCGAACCGAAGCCCGACGATGCGTCCGGCTTGTACTGTGCGTTGCTGTAGCCGAGGCCGAGCGTGACCGGGCCGATTGCGTACTGGCCTGCGACTTGTGCGATGCCGATCGACTTCGCCGTCACGTAACCCGAGTTGATCGGGCCGTCGACGATGTTGTCGGCCGTCGTCGACGTCCAATTGGTGCGCGCGCCTGCTGCCGGCGTCGGGTTGTTTGCGTAGAAGTAGCCAGCTGCAACACCAATCGGGCCGTTGTTGTAAGCGGCTGCGACCGACCACGTCTGACCCGAACCCGGCTTGCCAGCGACACCGCTCAGACCGTACAGGCCTTCGAACTGGAAGCCGCCCCAAACCGGCGAAGTGTACTTGATCGCGTTGCTGACGCGCAGGCTGTTGTCGTTGTTGTCGACGTCGCCCGGCGTTGCGAAGAAGCTGCCAAAGTAGTTGTCAGCCGTGACTGCTTGGACCAGGTCAACCACCGGGTCGTACTGGCGGCCCAGCGTCAGCGTGCCGTACTGGCTGCTTTCCAGGCCGACGTAAGCCTGGCGGTTGAAAATCGTGTTCGATGCGCTCAGCTTGCCCGTGCCCGGGTTGAAGCCGTTTTCAATCTGGAAGATTGCCTTCAGGCCACCGCCCAGATCTTCCGCACCCTTCAGGCCCCAACGGCTGCCTTGCAGGTTGCCCGACAGCATCTGCCACATGTTATTGCCCGTGCCGTCATTGCCGTGAACGTAGGCAATCGACGTGTCGATCACGCCGTACAGCGTCACGCTCGACTGAGCCTGAGCAGCACCAGCGGCGCCCAGCAGGGCGAGCGAGAGGGTCGAGAGAGCAAGTTTCTTCATCGTTGAGTTTCTCCACGCAAGTGATTCATCGTTATTTGTTGCGGATTGGAGAATAGCTCAGTGCCATACACGCAAGAAAGCTCAAAAAATAAAGTGTCTCGAAAAGGTAACAGCGGGAAAAAGTCCATATAGATCAAGCACATCAGCAACTGTTCCTGTTTATGAAACAGTTGACAATTGCTGCGCCGCGATTGTTTCAATAGTTGATGCCCATGACCGCAGATCCGTTGTTTTAGGCCGTTGCAGCAACGAAACGAGGGTGTGCAAACGTTTGCCGTTGCAGGTGTGTGCATGTCGGCGTGCAACGCATGCGTCGACGCCGCGCGCATGCGCGGCGGGACGACGGGGTTGCAAAGGGGAGAGGCGTGTGTCGGGCGCGCGCGAGACCGATGCGCGGCCGCTTGCAGAGGGCGGGTGAATCAGTCGTCGCGCGGGCGATCGTCGGCGTGACCGGGTTGAACCGCCTGAACGGACGCGGCCGGCGCCGGGTGCTCGGCCGGCCGATGCGCGTCGCCGCGGGCCGCCGCGAATTCCGCGCCGAGCAGCAGCACGATCGCGGAGAAGTACAGCCACATCAGCAGGACCGCGAACGATCCGGCCGCGCCGAACGCACTCGCGGTGCCCGCATGCGCGAGATACAGCGCGAACAGCTTCTTGCCGCCGGAGAACAGGATCGCGGACACGATGCCGCCGATCGCGGCGTCGCGCCATGCGACGCGTGCATCGGGCAGGAATTTCATCAGCGACGCGAACGCGGCCGCGAGCACCGCGATGCCGACGAAGAACTGGATGAGGTTCGTGACGACCACGTACGGCGAATCGCCGAGCAGCCATGTGCCGACGAAGGTGATCGCGGTGTCGAGCACGAGCGACACGATCAGCAGGAATGCGACGCCCAGCACGAGCCCGAACGAGATCAGCCGCACGCGCACGAGGCCGAGCATGCTCGACCAGCGGCTTTCGGTGGCCGGCCAGATCACGCTGAGCGCCGCGCTGAGCGACGCGAACGTGGCCGACGCGCCGATCGCGAGCGCGGCGAACGAGATCAGCGTGGCGAGGCCGCCGCGTTGGCCCGCGCGGTGCGCGTTCTGCACGATCGTCTGGATGCTGGCCGCCGCGTCGTCCCCGATCAGCTGGTGCGCCTGTTCGAACACCTGGCCGCGCGCGGCGTCGTCGCCGTAGAACCAGCCGGCCACCGCGATCACCATCACGAGGGTCGGCGCGAGCGAGAACGCGGAGAAAAACGCGATGCCCGCGGCCATCGCGGAGCAGCGGTCGGACGAGAAGCGCTTGAACGCGGTGAGGGCCCAGTTGGCCTGCTGCTGGGCGAGACGGGTTGCTTCGGAAGTGATCTGTCGTTTCATGACGGTTCGGTTGCGCGCGGAACGCGGATCATCGCGGGTTGGTCGCGGGTTGGTCGGACAAATCGGTATTGATCCGAGGATTCGATCAGAGTTGCCTGAACTGTCTATAATTCCTTTCAGTCGTACCCCACCCCACAATAACGCCGAGACCGCCATGCTACAAATGTCCCGGCGCCAGTTCCTGAAGGTGACCGCCACGTCGCTTGCCGGATCGAGTCTTGCCCTGATGGGCTTTTCTCCGTCCGAAGCGCTGGCCGAAGTCCGACAGTACAAACTGGCGCGCACCGTCGAAACGCGCAACACCTGTCCTTACTGTTCAGTAGGTTGCGGCATCCTGATGTACAGCCTCGGAGACGGCGCGAAGAACGCGCAGCCGAGCATCATCCATATCGAAGGCGATCCCGACCACCCGGTCAATCGCGGCACGCTGTGCCCGAAGGGCGCGAGCCTGATCGACTTCATCCACAGCCCGAACCGCCTGACGCACCCCGAGTATCGTGCGCCCGGCTCGGACAAGTGGGAACCCATCTCGTGGAACGACGCGCTCGACCGCATCGCGAAGCTGATGAAGGCCGACCGCGACGCGAACTTCGTCGAGACGGCCGAAGACGGCGCGAAGGTCAACCGCTGGCTCACGACCGGCATGCTGGCCGCGTCGGCGGGCAGCAACGAGGTCGGCTACCTGACGCACAAGACCATCCGCAGTCTCGGGATGCTCGCATTCGACAATCAGGCGCGTGTCTGACATGGCCCGACGGTGGCAGGTCTTGCCCCGACGTTTGGCCGTGGAGCGATGACGAACCATTGGGTCGACATCAAGAACGCGGACGTGATTCTCGTGATGGGCGGCAATGCAGCCGAGGCCCATCCGTGCGGTTTCAAGTGGGTAACGGAGGCGAAGGCGCACCGCAAGGCGCGGCTGATCGTCGTCGACCCGCGCTTCACGCGTACGGCCTCGGTGGCCGATTACTACGCGCCGATCCGTACCGGCACCGACATCGTCTTCCTGGGCGGCGTCATCAATTATCTGCTGACGAACGACAAGATCCAGCATGAGTACGTGAAGAACTACACGGACTTCTCGTTCATCGTGCGCGAGGATTTCGCGTTCAACGACGGCATCTATTCCGGTTACGACGCGGAGAAACACGCGTACCCGGACAAATCGAGCTGGGACTACGAGCGCGGCGACGACGGTTTCGTCAAGGTCGACCCGACGCTGCAGCATCCGCGCTGCGTCTACAACCTGCTGAAGCAGCACTACGCGCGCTATACGGCGGAGATGGTCCAGCAGGTCTGCGGCACGCCGAAGGACAAATTCCTGAAGGTGTGCGAGATGCTCGCGACCACGGCCGTTCCCGGCCGCGCCGGCACGGTGCTGTACGCGCTCGGCTGGACGCACCACTCGATCGGCGCGCAGATCATCCGCACCGGCGCGATGGTGCAGCTGCTGCTCGGCAACATCGGCATCGCCGGCGGCGGGATGAACGCGCTGCGCGGTCACTCGAACATCCAGGGGTTGACCGATCTCGGGCTGATGTCGAACCTGCTGCCGGGCTACATGACGCTGCCGATGCAGGCCGAGCAGGACTTCGACGCATACATCAAGAAGCGCGTGCAGCAACCGCTGCGGCCGAACCAGCTCAGCTACTGGAAGAACTACAAGGCATTCCACGTCAGCTTCATGAAATCGTGGTGGGGCGACGCGGCCACCGCCGAGAACAACTGGGCGTACGACTACCTGCCGAAGCTGGACAAGCAGTACGACCTGCTGCAGGCGATCGAGCTGATGAATGCCGGCAAGATGAACGGCTACATCTGCCAGGGCTTCAATCCGCTCGCGGCGGCGCCGTCGAAGGTGAAGACGGCGGCGGGCCTCGCGAAACTGAAGTGGCTCGTGATCATGGATCCGCTCGCGACCGAGACGTCCGAGTTCTGGAAGCATCACGGCGACTACAACGACGTCGATGCGTCGAAGATCCAGACCGAGGTGTTCCGCCTGCCGACCACCTGCTTCGCGGAGGAAAACGGTTCGCTCGTCAGTTCGAGCCGCGTGCTGCAGTGGCACTGGAAGGGCGCGGAGCCGCCGGGCGAAGCGAGGAGCGACCTCGAGATCATGTCGGGGCTGTTCCTGCGCATGCGCAAGCTGTACCAGAAGGACGGCGGCAAGTACCCGGACCCGATCGTGAACCTGACCTGGCCGTACGCGAACCCGGAAAGCCCGACGCCCGAAGAACTGGCGATGGAGTTCAACGGGAAGGCGCTCGCCGATCTGCCCGATCCGAAGGACCCGGCCAAGACGCTCGTGAAGAAGGGCGAGCAGCTCGCCGCGTTCGCGCAACTGAAGGACGACGGCACGACCGCGAGCGGCTGCTGGATCTTCTGCGGCGCGTGGACGCAGGCCGGCAACCAGATGGGGCGGCGCGACAACTCGGACCCGACCGGCATCGGCCAGACGCTGAACTGGGCGTGGGCGTGGCCCGCGAACCGGCGGATCCTGTACAACCGCGCGTCGTGCGACGTCGCCGGCAAGCCGTTCGACCCGACCCGCAAGCTGATCGGCTGGAACGGCAGCGCGTGGAAGGGCGCCGACGTGCCGGACTTCAAGGCGGACGAACCACCCGAAAACGGGATGGGTCCGTTCATCATGAACCCGGAAGGCGTCGCGCGCTTCTTCGCCCGCGCGGGAATGAACGAAGGCCCGTTCCCCGAGCACTACGAGCCGTTCGAGACGCCGCTCGCGGCGAACCCGCTGCATCCGAACAACCCGCTGGCGCTGAACAACCCGGCTGCCCGCGTGTTCCCGGACGACCGTGCGTCGTTCGGCAAGGTGGCGGACTTCCCGCACGTGGCCACCACGTACCGGCTGACCGAGCATTTCCACTACTGGACCAAGCATGCGCGGCTGAACTCGATCATCCAGCCCGAGCAATTCGTCGAGATCGGCGAAGACCTCGCGAAGGAAGTCGGCGTCGCGCATGGCGAGCGCGTGAAGGTGTCGTCCAAGCGCGGCTACATCATCGCGGTCGCCCTCGTCACGAAGCGGATCAAGCCGCTGACGGTCGACGGCAAGAAGGTCCAGACGGTCGGCGTCCCGTTGCACTGGGGCTTCAAGGGCCTGACGAAGCCCGGCTATCTCGCCAACACCCTGACTCCGTCCGTGGGCGACGGCAACTCCTATACACCGGAATTCAAGTCGTTCCTGGTGAAGGTCGAAAAGGCGTAAGGGGGAAGAGATGGCATTGCAATCGCTGGATATCAAGCGGGTCTCGGCCACCACGACGCCACCGCCCACGGTGCGCGAACCGGTGACCGGGAGCGTCGCGAAGCTGATCGACGTATCGAAGTGCATCGGCTGCAAGGCATGCCAGACGGCGTGCATGGAATGGAACGACCTGCGCGACGAGGTCGGCACCAACGTCGGCGTGTACGACAACCCGGCCGACCTGACCGAGCATTCGTGGACGGTCATGCGGTTCTCCGAATACGAGAACCCGGCCGGCGACCTCGAGTGGCTGATCCGCAAGGACGGCTGCATGCACTGCGAGGATCCGGGCTGCCTGAAGGCGTGTCCGTCGCCGGGCGCAATCGTGCAGTACAACAACGGGATCGTCGATTTCCACGAGGAGAACTGCATCGGTTGCGGCTACTGCGTGACCGGTTGCCCGTTCAACGTGCCGCGGATCTCGAAGAAGGATCATCGCGCGTACAAGTGCACGCTCTGCTCCGACCGCGTCGCGGTCGGCCAGGAGCCGGCTTGCGTGAAGACCTGCCCGACGGGCGCGATCGTGTTCGGCACCAAGGAGGACATGAAGCAGCACGCGGCCGAGCGGATCGAGGACCTGAAGGAGCGCGGCTTCGAGCATGCGGGGCTGTACGACCCGCAAGGTGTGGGCGGCACGCACGTGATGTACGTGCTGCACCACGCGGACAAACCGTCGCTGTACCACGGGCTGCCCGACAACCCGTCGATCAGCCCGATGGTGAAGCTGTGGAAGGGCATCGCGAAACCGCTGGCGGTAGCCGGCCTCGCGCTGACCGCGCTGGCCGGGTTCTTCCACTACACGCGGGTCGGTCCGAACGAGGTCACCGACGACGAGGAAGCCGCCGCCCGCGACGAGGCGCGACGCATCAAGGAGGACGCGAAATGAACCACGACGACCCCAACCTGATCGTCCGCTACACGCCGAACGAGCGCACGAACCACTGGATCACCGCGATCACGTTCGTGTTGCTCGCGTTGTCCGGGCTCGCGCTGTTTCATCCGTCGATGTTCTGGCTGACCGCGCTGTTCGGCGGCGGCCAGTGGACGCGGATCCTGCATCCGTTCGTCGGCCTCGTGATGTTCGTGTCGTTCGCGATTCTCGTGGTGCGCTTCTGGCACCACAATGCGCTCGACGCGGACGACCGGCAGTGGCTCAAGCAGATCGGCGACGTGCTGACCAACCAGGAAGACAAGCTGCCGCCGGTCGGGCGCTATAACGCCGGGCAGAAGCTGCTATTCTTCACGCTGGTGGCGTGCCTGCTGCTGCTCCTGCTGTCGGGAATCGTGATCTGGCGGCGCTACTTCTCGTTCTACTTCCCGATCGGGGTGATCCGCGCGGCCGCTGTCGTGCATGCCGTGGCGGCCTTCGTGCTGATCGCGAGCATCATCGTGCACATTTACGCGGCGTTGTGGGTGAAGGGTTCGATCGGCGCGATGGTGCGCGGCACCGTCACGCTGGGTTGGGCCCGCAAGCATCACCCGAAGTGGTTCCGTGAAAGCGTGAAGTAACGCACCGGAGCGGGGCGGTACGCCGATTGCGGCGTGCTGCTCCGCCAACCATCGGAATCGCCCGAAAGCGCCGATTCGTCGGCGCTTAGTTTTTTGGAAGACATTGTCGTGACACAACGCATTCTGGAGCCGACCGAGATCTCGGCACTCGATCATTCGGCCATTCCGCGCTTTCGTCTGCCGGATCGCACGACCGCGTTCGCGGCGCGCGCCGCGCGGCTGCGCAAGCTTGCCGACCTGAACCCGATCAGCGGCTACCTGCGGTTGATGGCCACCGTCGCCGATGCGCAGCACGCGACGCTGCAGACGCTGGAGCTGCCGCTGCCGTCGAAGGAAGCGATCGCACGCGCGCAGGAACATTCGATGCCGCCCGTGCCGGCGCTCGACGGCGAGCGCGATTCGCGCTGGCGCGCCGTGCTGTATGAACTGCTCGACCGCGTCGAAAGCGCCGGGCTCGTCAATCCGCCGCTCGCGAAGCTGCTCGACCGGCTGCGTCTGATGGCGCCCGCCGAGCTCGACGCGCAGGCCGACGCGATCCTCGCGCTGCGCTTCGCCGAAGTCGACCCGGCCACCGCGCCGTTCCTGATGGCCGCGCTGCAGGTCGTGTGGACGGACCTCGCGAGCCGGGTGACGCCGACCGACGTTCCGTATCTCGATCAGCCGGGGCTGTGCCCGGTGTGCGGCACGCATCCGGTCGCGAGCGTCGTGCGCGTCGGCGGCCAGTATCAGGGCTACCGTTTCCTGCAGTGCGGGCTGTGCACGACCGAGTGGCACATGGTGCGTACCAAGTGCTCGCACTGCGATTCGACGAAGGGCATCGCGTATCACGGGATCGAAGGCGGCAGCGAAGCCGTCAAGGCCGAATCGTGCGACGAATGCAAGACCTATCGCAAGATCGGCTATCAGGAGAAGGACTACGAGTTCGAGCCGCTGGCGGACGATCTCGCGAGCCTCACGCTCGACCTGCTGATGAACGAGGCCGGCTACCAGCGCAGTTCGCCGAACCCGCTGCTGTGGCCGGACGTGTCGCGGGAAGCGGACTGACGGTACGGGCCGGGACGGTGCGCGAGCGTCGGCCCGGCCGACTGCGAAGCATGAGACTGGAGCGATAACGACGTGACCGAACCGGGTGTGAACGAATTGAATGCCGTGCTGGCGCGTGTGCCGTCGGTCGAGCGCGTGCTGTCGTCGGCGCCGCTGCAGCCGCTCGTCGCCGACTACGGCCGCACGCGCGTGCTGAACGCCGTGCGCGCGGAACTGGAGCGCTGGCGCACGGCCGCGCAGCATGACCCCGCCGCGGCCGAGCCGCTCGACGAGCCGCGCATCGCCGCTGCCGTCGCGCATACGTTGGCCGCGCAGAGCGCCGGCGCGGTGCGGGCCGTGTTCAACCTGACCGGCACCGTGCTGCACACGAACCTCGGGCGCGCGCTGCTGCCCGACGACGCGGTGCGTGCCGTGGTCGACGTGCTTACGCGGCCCGTCAACCTCGAATTCGATCTCGCCACCGGCCGCCGCGGCGATCGCGACGACCTGATCGACGCTCTGCTGTGCGAACTGACGGGCGCGGAAGCCGCGACCGTCGTCAACAACAACGCGGCGGCCGTGCTGCTGACGCTGTCCGCGCTCGCGACGAAGCGGGAAGTCGTCGTATCGCGCGGCGAGCTGGTCGAGATCGGCGGGGCATTCCGTATTCCCGACATCATGAGTCGCGCCGGTGCGAAGCTGCGCGAGGTCGGCACGACCAACCGCACGCATCTGCGCGACTATGCGGACGCGATCGGCCCGCGCACGGCGCTGCTGATGAAGGTGCACTGCAGCAACTATGCGATCAGCGGCTTCACGAAGGAGGCGACGCTCGCCGAACTCGCGCCGCTCGCGCGCGAGCACGGCGTGCCGGTCGCCGTCGATCTCGGCAGCGGCACGCTGGCCGACCTGTCTCGATGGGGTCTGCCGCACGAGACGACCGTGCAGGAAACCGTCGCCGCCGGCGCAAACGTTGTCACGTTCAGTGGCGACAAGCTGCTCGGCGGCCCGCAGGCCGGCCTGATCGTCGGCGATCGCGCGCTCATCGCGAAGATCAAGAAGCATCCGCTCAAGCGTGCGCTGCGCGTCGGCAAGCTGACGCTCGCGGCGCTCGAACCGGTGCTGCGCCTGTATCAGTCGCCCGAATTCCTGCGCGACCGGCTCACGACGCTGCGTCTGCTGACGCGCCCGCAGCGCGAGATCGCCGACGCGGCCGAACGCGTGCGCCCGGCGTTGCAGGCTGCGTTCGGCAGCGGTTTCGACGTGACCGTCGAGCCGATGTTCAGCCAGATCGGCAGCGGCGCGCTGCCGGTCGACCAGTTGCCTAGCGCCGGGCTCGTGGTGCGCTCGGCGGACGGCAAGCGCAGCGGCCGTGCGCTCGCGCAGCTCGAGAAGCGGCTGCGCGAATGGCCGCGGCCGGTGATCGGCCGCATCGCCGACAACGCGCTGCGGCTCGACCTGCGCTGCCTCGAAGCGGCCGACGAAGCGGCGTTCGTCGCGCAATGCGTGCCGCTCGCGGGGCCCGCCGCATGATCGTCGGGACCGCGGGGCACATCGACCACGGCAAGACCACGCTCGTGCGTGCGCTGACGGGCGTCGACACCGATCGCCTGAAGGAAGAGAAGGCGCGCGGCATCTCGATCGAGCTCGGCTATGCGTATACGCCGCTCGACAACGGCGACGTGCTTGGCCTGATCGACGTGCCGGGCCACGAGAAGCTGATTCACACGATGGCGGCCGGCGCGTGCGGGATCGACTTCGCGCTGCTCGTGATTGCCGCCGACGACGGCGTGATGCCGCAGACGCGCGAGCATCTCGCGATCCTGCAATTGCTCGGCGTCACGCATGGCGCCGTCGCGCTGACGAAATGCGATCGCGTCGATGCCGCGCGCGTCGCCGAGGTCCGCGACGAGATCGCCGCGTGGCTGCACGACTCGACGCTGGCCGGCGTGCCGATCTTCGAAACGCGTGCGACCGAGACCGACGATCCGGGCGTCACCGCGTTGAAGCAGCACCTCGCCGACGCGGCGATCGCGTGGCGCGCGCGTCGCGACGACGGGCTGTTCCGGCTCGCGGTCGATCGCGTGTTTACGCTTGCCGGGCAGGGCACCGTCGTGACGGGTACCGCGTTCGCGGGCCGCGTCGCGACGGGCGACACGCTCGCGATCGTGTGCACGGGCGGCGCGGCCCGCGTGCGCAGCATCCATGCGCAGAACCGGCCGGTCGAGGCCGGCCGCGCGGGCGAGCGTTGCGCGCTGAACCTGGCCGGCGTCGATAAGGCCGACGTCGAGCGGGGCGACACCGTCGCCGACGCGCGGCTCGTCGCGACGTCGCCGCGCCTGGACGTGGAGCTGACGTTGCTCGCGGACGCCGGGCTGACGCTGACCCACTGGGCGCCGCTGCATGTGCATCTCGGTACGCTGCATCGCGTGGCGCACGTCGCGCTGCTCGACGGCGACACGCTCGCGGCCGGCCAGCGGATGCGCGTGCAACTGGTATTCGACGAGCCGGTGTTCGCGCTGCCGGGCGACCGCTTCATCGTCCGCAATCCGCAGGCGACGCGCACCGTCGGCGGCGGCCGGGTGCTCGATCCGTTCGGGCCGGCTCGCAAGCGCCGCACGCCCGCGCGTCGCGCGTGGCTCGATGCGCTCGCGGCGTGGCTCGACGAAGGGCGCGTCGATGCGCTGCTCGCGCAGGCGCCGCTCGGCATTGCGCGCGCGACGCTCACGCATCTGACGGGGTTCGCGCCGAATGTGCTGGCGTTGCCGGACGATGCGCTGGCGATCGGGCAACGCGACGCCGCGTCGAACGAAGGGGCCGTGATTTCGCATGCGCACTGGCGGGCATTGCAGACGCGGGCGATCGAGACGCTGCGCGCGTATCACGAGCGCATGCCGGACGAGCAGGGGCTCGACGCCGCACGCCTGCGGCGGATGGCCGCGCCGCTCGTCGGCGAGGCGCTGTGGCGCGCGCTCGTCGACGCGCTGGTGTCCGGCGGCGAAGTCGTGCGCAGCGGGCCGTGGCTGCATCTGCCGTCGCATTCGGTGAGCCTCGATCCGCGCGAGGAAGCGCTGGCGCGGCAACTGCTGCCGCTGATTCACGCGGGGCGCTTCGACCCGCCGTGGGTGCGCGACCTGGCGCGCGACACGGGCACGGCCGAGGACGCGGTGCGCGCGCTGCTGCGCAAGCTCGCACGGCGCGGCGACGTGCAGCAGGTCGTGCGCGACCTGTTCTATCATGCGGACGTCGCGCGCGAACTCGCGGAACTGGTCGCGCATCTCGCGCCGTCGCGCGGCGGCGGGCTCGATGCGGCGACGTTCCGCGACGCGACGGGGCTCGGTCGCAAGCGTGCGATCCAGATTCTCGAGTTCTTCGATCGGGTTGGGTATACTCGCTTCCACCGCGATCTTCACTACCTGCGGCCTGACAGCGGTTGGATGGGTATTCAGGCGTAGGCGCTCGTCGTTCTTCGGTTTCTTTTTCCCACGGAAGGCATTCGTATCCGGTGGTACGGCTGGACTTCAAATCCAGTTGGGGGTGTCAGACACTCCCGGGTAGGTTCGACTCCTGCTGCCTTCCGCCAGTCATGGCTTCCCGCGTATTCCGTAACCGGCCCGCAGACCGCTGATTTTGAAGCGATTTGGGGGGCGGTGTATTCGTGGCTTCCCCGGGGCGATTCGACGGGCAGCCTGGCCGATGGCCGGGAGCGCGTCGACTGATGGCGGACCTTCTTCGGCACCGACCATCGAGCAAATCCCCGCCTTTCGATACCCAGCGAGCGATCCGGCTTATCGCACCGATCGATCTCATCGCTGCGGTCGGTTTTCTTCTCCGCTCTCTCTTCGCATCCCGATCGTTCCGTTCGCATCGCGTCGGCGAAAGCCGACCCGATACAAGAGACTAACCGCCAGGGGACGTCCACCGCACGAGCCGGCAGCAAGCACGGCACGGCCGTGCGCGGCGCCGCCGTGCGCTTTTTGATTGCAGCACTCCAGCAGACGAGGACATCGTGACTTACACAGGATGCAGGGATGAGATTGCCGGCGGCCTAACCAAGGTGCTGTGGACGGCTTCGCAGCTCGACGACGAAGCCGACTTCGAGGATCTCCTCGAAGCGATCCGCGTGCTTTGGCCCAGGTGGCCCGGGGCGGGGACGGTCGCCGCGTGGCGCTACGTCCGGCGCCAGGCATGGGGCGACGCGCGCCGCGTGCTCGAAGACGACGACACCGAAGCGAAGCGCTCGGGGCTTCATGCCGCATTGATGGCGGTGTGTCTGTTCGGCCTCGAAGACCCGCTGTGGCACAGCTATGCGCTCAGCGCGGCCGACCAGCGCGAAAGCATCGAGGGCGCGAAGATCGGCGCGCGTCTGCTCGAGCGTGCCGCAAAGCTCGACATCGGCGTTCAAGCGCCTGCGTCCGCCGACGCACCGGCGAGCACGCACGGCGTGCCGGCCGACAACAGCGGATTCTCCGCGTCGATGACGTGGGTCCGCGCATGAGCATCCGTTTTCACGTTTTCCGCGCACCGGGCGATTCGCATTTCAATTGCAGCCTTCGCATCGGTGCGCTTGTAGCAGCGACAGCAACCTAGACTGACTTTGCCTCGTAGTACCGACGGTCACGCAAACACTTACCCGACAGGAAGGAAACATCATGAATCTGAACGTTCCGAATATGACCACCTACCCCACCGATCCGGCGAGCTACCTGCAACGGCTGACCAACGGTGCGTCGACGGGCTCGACGCAGGACGTGCTCAAGGATCTCATCGGCCTCATCAGCCAGTTGCTCAAGCAGATGCAGAGCGGGCAGAACGGGCAGGCCGGCGGCATGCCGGGCGGTGCGGGCGGCGCCGGCGGCATGCCCGGTGGCATGCCCGGTGGCGCCGCGGGCGCAATGCCCGGCGGTATGGGCGCCACGCCCGGCGGTGTGGGGGCGACGCCCGGCGGCATGGGGGGCGGCGCAGGCGCCATGCCGGGCGGCACCGGGGGGATGACGGTGCAAAACGCGGCGGGCGTGCTGGCCTCGTACATGGGGCAGCATGGCATGAGCGCGTCGGACCCGAACACGATGTACAAACTCGCGACGAACGCCGACGGCGGCACGCCGCCCACGGTGCAGCAAGCGGCGCAGACCATGCTCGCGAACCCGGGTGCCTACCAGCAGATCGAGACGCACGACGTGGCGGGCGCCGACGGCAAGTCCGCTGTCGGCAATTTCCAATGGGCGGCTCAAGGTGGACTCGGCGCGGCGGGCAACGCAACGGGTGGCGCGGGCGGCGCGGGCGGCGCGGCGGCGCAGCCGGGGACGACCGGCGGCTTGCCCGGCACGGGCGGTTTTCCGGCGAACACCAGTACGCTGCCGACGACGGGCGGCTTGCCGACAACGGGCGCGACGGCAGGCTTCACACCCGGTACGGGCGATCTCTTGAAGGACGGCAAGCCGCTGCAGATGGCCGACGAAGGCAAGGCGCTGGCCAATTTCAACGCGCAGGATGGCGCCGACTTCCAGGCCATGGAAAGCGCGTTGTCGCACGGCGACGGCAATGCCGCGGCGAAGACGCTCGCCAACGCGGTGAAGTCGGGCAAGCTGAGCCAGTCGGATGCGGCGGCGATCGGCGCACAACTGCAGCAGACGGCGAACGCGCATGGCGGTGGCAAGATCAGCCACGACGCGAGCAAGGCGCTTTCGGATGCGCTGGGCGGCGCGAACGTGCTGACGCCGGGCAAGACGCGCGCCGCGGTCGCTTTCGAGAACATCACCGGCATTCACACGGGTACGATCGCCGGCGTCAGCACGAAGTAACGTCGCCGGCCGTTCCGGCGATCATCCCGATCGGCGACCCGAGCGGCCGCCGATCGGGGGCTGCAGGAAGCGACAACCGGCGACAATCGGCGGCCGTGCTGCGAAACACCGCAGCACGGCCGCATCGTTGTTTACCGGCGCAACCGATGTCCCGATTCAGCCCGCCATCTGCTGACGAAGGGACGCGTTCAGCGGGCTCCATTCGAGCAAGGCGACGAAGCCGTCCTGCGCGGCGACCACGACCCAGCGCCGGTACTGATGCACGATCTGCCCGGGCGCGTACGTGTGTGCTTCCTGCCAGGCGGTGGCGCGCCGCACGTGGACGGTCGTGCCGAAGAGCGGCGCGATCGATTCGACGTTCCCGCAGGCCCGCACGACGCGCATCACCTCGGCCACGGGCCGCGCGAAATCGATCGTGCGCTCGGCATCGGCAAGGCGCGGCCAGTAGCTGCCCGCACCTTGCGGACGCCGTTCGTTCCAGAGCCGATCGAAGTCGCCGGCCACGCGCGTGGCCAGCCGACGGGCGGCCATCAGCAGCTTCAACTGCAGCGTCTCGTGCCATTCGTCGGCATCGAGCGGAAAGTATTCGGAATCGATGATGTCCCCGGTATCGAAATCGGCATCGATTCGATGGCAACTGATGCCCCATTCGCGCCGCCCCTCGAGGATGGCGCGCATGGCCGGGTACGGGCCGCGCCCGTCGGGCAGCGGCGACGGATGGAAGTTCGCCGCATGGCGCAGATAGGGCTGCCACGCCGGAATCTTCCAGTTGTAGCCGGCCACGATCAGTGCCTCGCATTGCCGTTCGGCGAGCCAGCGCAGATCGTCTTCGTCGATGCGTGACAGCTGCACCGGAATGCGCAGCTTGTCCGCGCGCTCGACGAGCTCGCTATTGAAGTCGAGCCGGTTGTCGACCGGAATCGAGTAGAGCGCCACAGGCTCCCAGCCGGCGGCCACGAACGCGTCGAAGACGACACGCCAGCGATCGAAGCCGGCGAACGCGAATCGCATGATCGGTTCTCCCTTTCGCATTGAAGGTCATGGCGGCATGGGCGGCGATGACGGCCGACGGCCACCCCGCTTCACGGTAAGCGCGCACGGCGGAGGACAACCTGCGCATTCCGAAGTTTCGTCGAGTGCCGCGAACCGGCAAATCAATCGCCGACTGCGCGCCGCGGCGACGGCGTCGCTATTGCGCCCTACGCCGCGCCGCGCGTCAAGACCTCAGCCCGAGGTTTTTCTTGATGGCGTCCTCCGCCGTCTTGGCGGCGGTTGCCGTGAGGCCGGGCTGTCCGATGATGTTGGCGATCTGCTTGAGCCGCTCGCTTTCGGTCAGCGGTGCGGCGCCCGGGCTGGAGGCCGATGTATCGCGCGGCGCCGGCGCCTCTTGCGGTTTTTCGCGCCGCGCGCGGGCAAGCTGCGAAAGCAGCAGCGCCGCTTCGCCCTTCGGAATGCCGCTGTCTGTCAGCAGCGTGTGCGCGGCGATCAGATCCTGATTGCGGCTCGCGCGCGGATGGTTGCCCACGATCGCGAGCGCCTGCCTGGCGCGCTGCGCGCCTGATGCATCGACTGCCATGTCGGCGCCCGCGAGCGCCGCAAGCGAGACTGGATCGAGGCGCCCGATGCTCTTCGTGACCATCGACAGAATGTGCTTGACCACGATGTCGCGCTCGGCGTCCTTGTGTACCTTCGCCTTGTCTTCGGCGTGCATGCCCGAGATCAAGCGCTTGCCGAACGACGTCGTGCTGTTGGCATAGCGGCGTGCATCGTCATAGAGCGACGCATAGACACCGGCCTGCGCCTGCGGGCTGCGCAAGTCCGCAGGCAGGCCTTCGTCCTCCGGCCGCGCCTCCATGGCGCGCAGATCGTCGATCTTCGCGCGGCTCGTTTGCAGCGCCGCGCGCAGGCGCTCGTCCTGCGTCTGGCCGGTGTAGTCGTGCGGGGCTAATACCGTGTCGACGTAGCGTTGAATCGTGGCGGCCTTCGCATTGCGCAGGTTTTGCCGTCCTTCGACAAACGGCTTCTTCAAATCGAGCGCTTCCTTGACTGCGTTGGTCAGGTGCCCGGATGCCGCGAGCGGTGCCAGCGCGCCATGCGAGCCGCCTACGAGCAGCCCGCTTGCGGTCAGACCGATGGCGGACGTGACCGACTGGTAGAGCGCGCCGTTACGTTGCTTGCCCTTGTTCTCCGCGATGCTCATGGCGGTCAGTACGTCGCGGGCATGCTGCGTGAGCGGGTGCGCGTCGTCTCGCGCCATGCGCGAGAGCTTCCCTTTGTCGTATTGCCATTCTCCGTTGCTGTTTTTCGTCAGCAGGAGATTGTCGACCTGGTTGGACATCGGCGCGCCCGGAGGGCGTTTTTCGGGATGCTCGAAGCGTTCGACGTCGGCGGCGAGCATCGCCTTGACCTTGTTTTCGTAACGGCTATGGATCGAATGCGCGGCGGCGGCGTTCGAGCCCGAGGCCAGCGCGTTCACGAGGTCGGTGGCGGGCGCCGCGTCGTAGCCGAACTGTCCGTGCGCCGCCGTCGACACGCCGTTCAGGCCGTCTTTCGCGGGCCGCTTGGCGGCGAAGGCCGTCAACGTCATGCCTTTGCGGTTGACGCCCATCGCGTGCGCGAAATCGGCGAAGCGCCGGCCTTTGCCGCCGGCACCCGGCACGAATGCGCCGATGTCGTCCACACCGGGCTTCTGCGGCGCGATAGCCGCCGCGGGCTTGGGCGCAGCGGGTGCGGCGGGCGGACTTTCCGCGCGCGGGCGCTTGCCGAGGCTGCCGAGTTCCTCGATGAGCGCGCCGGCACTCGCGCGCCGGGTCGGCACCGGCACGGGTTTCGCGCCCGTGGAGGGGCCGGGGTCGCTCGGCGTACGGGCGAGGGAGGCGGATTTGATCGCATGCGACCGGGGCTCGATCTTGGGTGGGGGCGCCATGATGTTCTCGACCAGGAGACAAGATGGACTGCACTGTGCGAGCCGGTCATGACACTCCCGTGAACCGCGCGAAGCGTCGTTCGGATTGGCGAAGCAGGTTCGCGGCGGCATACCGCCGAGCCGTCTCGCGGGTGTCGCGCATTCGGCTTTCGCGGTGCGGCTTCGCGCGCGCGAACGCTTTCGCATCCGCATTCATTAGATTGGAACGAGGGCCGCCTTCATGCGGTTCGGCTTCGCGCGTTTCATCGAACGCGCGTTTCGTTCACGATCAAGGAGAAAACGAATGAGCTTCATCGGCAATATTGTGAAGAGCGTAGTGGGGGATGTCACCAAGGCTGCAGGGGATGTTCTTCATGGTGTCGGCAACGCGCTGCACGGCGCGGCGACGTTCGGCAAGGGGCTGCTGAGCGGCAACCCGAAGGAAGCCCTTGCGGGGGCGGGGGCCATTGCGAAGGGTGGGCTCGAGGCGCTCGAGGGCGGCACGGCGCTCGCGGAAAACCTGACGCCGGAGGGCGCCGCTACCGCGCTCGCATTGGCGGGCGGCAAGGAGGCGGTGCGAACGCTGACCTCGGGCACGGGCGCCGCCTGACGCACGGACGGTGACGAGCATGATGGAGCTTCTTACCGAACTGCCGGCCGAAGCGCCGGCCATCGCGCAGGCGATCATCGAGCATATCGAGGCCAACGAGCTGGACGAGGCCGAGGCGCTGCTGGCGCGCATGCACGATGTCTACCCCGAAACGCGCGAGGTGCACGTCTTTGCCGTGACGATCGCATTGGTGCGCGGGCGCCCACACGAAGCGTGGCAGATCGTGAACGGATTGCCCGACGATCGCGCGCCCGAACTGAAGGCAATCTGCCTGAAAGTCCTCGATGATCCGTCGTGGCATGGCTATGCGACGGCACACGAGGACAGTACCGATCCCTACGTGCGCCTTGCCATGCGGCGCCTGCTCGAAAGAGACTGATGGCCGTTCCCGGGGCCTTCGGCCCCGCTCGGCGAGCCCATCGAGTCGTTTCCCCCGAATCCTGGTAGTTGCCGACGCGCGGCGTGTTTTCGCGCGGCGGAACATGCCGCGCAAAAAAATCCCGCCCGGACATCGGGCGGGATCGTGCGGGCTTCAAACGCCCCGGGGGGCGGACGCGTTCGCGTTCAGAGACCTTGCGCGAGGAATTGCTCGGCGTACTTGTTGCGGTTTTCCATTTGCGGATCGGTGGCCTGTTCGTAGTCCTTGTCCCAGACCAGTGCCGCCTGGTCCGCCGTCGTCGTCTGCTTGATGTCGGTGATCGTCTTGCTGTACGTCGTGTCGAGTTCCTGATTCATGAAGCCGATGTTGGCTTCGAGGCTGCCCGGGTCGAGCCCGTGCTCCTTCGCATAGTTGATTTCGCCTTGTTTGCGTGTGCCGCCCCATTGCGCAAGACCCCAACCGTTGGCGTTGTCGTCCGCGAAGTTGCCGGAGGGCGCGCCTGTCGCTCCGCCTTGATTGACGTTGCCTTGCAGCCCGCTTTCCTGCTGCAGGTTGCCGAGCACGCCGGCGACCTGCGCGTCGGTCAGGCCGTAGCGCGATTTGAGGTCCTGTGCGATGGCGTGCGCGGCGTCCCCGCCCGATACATTGGGCAGCGTGTTGCCGTGGCCGCCGCCACTCACGCCGGCCGGCGCGGCGCCGCCGCCGCCGGCATAGGCGGGCGGCGGGGAATACGAAGGCGTACCGCCGCCGATGCCGCCCACACCACCCGCATCGCCTGAATTCTGGCTGGAGGGATCGAGAATCTGCTTGATTTCTTCGATGAGCAATTCGAGCAGTTGTGCGAGCTGCGATTCGTTCGTGCCGCCGATGCCGCCGACATCGTCGATGCCGTTCAGATAGCCGGCGTTATAGCCTTGCACTGCCGTGGTGGACATGATTTTCTCCGCGTGAGAATGACGGTATTCATCAGTTGCTGATGGAGGGCCGATAGCGGCCGCCTGCGAAACCTAATTTATTGCCCGGTGCTTACAGCGCCTTGACGGATGCGAAGCCGTCGCCGGATTGCCGAACCGCCGAACCGAGTGGCGGCCGCGATGTCGATGCAAGCGGCTTGCGGCAGGCGAGCCGCCGCGCCACTGATGCGGCCGCCTGCGCGAACCTTCGTCGTTTCGCTTGCTCGGCGCGGCTCGCGTGCTCAGGCGGTCGTGCGACGCATCATGCCCAGTTCCACCGCGTTGTCGGCGTCGGCCGTTCGCCCCTCGTTCGACCGGTTCGACGGGCTCGACGTGCTCGCGGCAAACGGCAGGCATCCCGCGATGATGAGCAGTGCGCCCAACGCGTTTTCCGTGAAGCTCTTGTGGCCGGCGGACCAATCGCTTCTACCCTCCACGGCGTGATTGACCACGGCGGTGGCGGCATAGAGGGAGAGGAACAGGCTGAGACGCGCGATTCCCGCGCCGGCTGCCTTGTCCCCGAGCTGCCTGGCCGTGCTGGTTTCGGAGGTGTCGATCTTGCCCCAGCTCAGGCGCAGCGTCTTCAGTTCATCGAGCGCCTTGCCCGTGAAGCCGTGCGTCGAGATTTCCGAGGCCACGCGTCCCCCGATCGCATCCAGCCCCTCGCCGGCGGCATTCGCTGCCGAATAGCCGAACAGGCCTTTGATCGCTGCGTTGCTCTTCGTGTGGTGAATGAGGCTGTCGACGTAGGACGTGGCCGACCATTGCGAGCTGCCCTGCGCGGTGTTCACCGCGAGCTGGTTTCCGAAATACGGAATGCCGTTGAGTGCCTGACCTCTGACGGGGCGCTCGTAGCCTGCGTCGTGATTGCCTTCGAGCGGGCGGAACACGTTGATCACGTCGCGCGCCAGGTAGGCGTACGATTTGATCGCGCTCGGCAGCATGCCGGCGAGTTGCCCAAGATGCCCGTTGCCCTCGTCGTTCTTGCCGGCATGGGCCGCGAGGCCCATCGTCGTGATCAGCGCGATGAGCTGCGCACCGTGGCCCGCGTAGGTCTTCTTGTCCGCGGTGCCGGTGTGATACTTGTGCAACATCGCGACCAGGTTGCCCATCGCCGCCGCAGTGAACAGCGAGGCCGTGATGACGCCGCGTGTTTCGGGCCCGGCGCCGGTCTTGTCGAGGACGGCTTCGGTTGCCATCGAGCACAACTCGCGGAAGAGCGTGGCGCCGCCGGTTGCGACGAATTCATGACTGAACGCGTTGACGAGGTTGGCCGTCCACCCTTTGAGCGGTTGCGCGGCGCCGTAGGGGTTCCGAGTCAGCATGTCGCCGACGTTCGAGATGAACGACCGGATTTGCCCCGGCCGGGACAGCGCGGCCGACAGGTGGCTGCTCATCTCGGCGGCCGATGCCGGACGTACGTCTTCGGGTTCCGCGACCGCCGAGATCTCCGCGGGCACCGATGTCCCGGCGGCGGCCAGCGTACGGGTTTCCGGCGCTACCCGGGACGACGAGCTCGGAACGGTTGCCTCGGGCTGGATTTCGGGATCCTGAATTTCGATGTCGTGCGCGACGCGGTGAGGCGCCGAGAAGCTGGCCGGATTCGGGGAGAGAGGGCTCCGGGACGTCGTGTCGTGCTCCTCGGGCACCGAAGGTGTCTCGGGTAGGCGCGACGATGACGCCTTCGCGAGGGAAGGCATCGTGAAAGTGCTTTTTTCCGGCACGGGTTTGTCTTCGGGGGGCTCGGAAACAGCTTTCCCCAGCGCAGCGTTGTGTCGATCGAGGGCGGGGCTGGACGGAGCGGATGAGGAAGCGTCCGATGCGGCGCGGTGGAGCAACGCCGGGTTCACCCCCTTATCGAGCGATAGCGGGCTGCTCGAGCGGGACGTTTCGGGTTTCGATTCGGCCTCGTTCGTCGTCGCGGTTGTCACCCCCGTGGTTTCCTTCTCGTGCGGCAGCGGGCTACCCGAACGCGACGTGGCCGGTTGCTTGCCGGCAGCTTCCGTTTCCACCGGCTCCTGATGTCCAACGGGCGCCGCACTTTCCTGCGATGCAGGCGTGTGTGGCGGCGGTTCCTCGTGTACGGGCAATTCTTCGTTCGACTGCCCGCCCGCCGACAAGTCGAGCACCGGCACCGTCTCGTCTCCGAGAGCCGTACGTTGAGCGCCCAGCTTGCCCGAACCGGGCAGCGACCGTGAGCCTTCACCGTGGCGGCCGATCGCGGAGCCTGACGACGATGATGCGCGCGGCGGCAGCGAGTTGCGCCTGACCGGCAACGGTGCCGCCAGCGGCGGCGATGGGGGCTGCGCCGTCCCGGCCGGTTGCGATGTCGTCGAAAGCGGGCTCGCCGGCGCCGGTGCATCGGTGCCGGTGTGCGCCGGAAAGGCGGGTGCATTGCTCAACGCGCCGAGCAATGCGCCGCCGGAGGGGCGCGGGCCGGTCATCGATGCGCTTCGTTGGCGCGGGGCCGGCGCGGGCTGCGTGTCGTTGCGCGGGAGGTCGAGCGATGATGACCGTACTTGCGTGCTGGTGCTGATCGTCATGACGTTTCCTTTCAGTTGATTTCGATCGTTCGACGTCGCCTCGCGACAAAGGCCTTGATGGACTTGCGCGCTGCTTCATCGCGTCCAGGCGGTCGGCGCGCCTTTGCCCGCCGATTCCGTCTTCGCGCTTTGCGAACGTGGGTTCTCGTGTTGGAAAGGTAAAACGACATAACGATGGCAGCCTGCCGATTCCGAAGTGGCGTGCAAAAAAACGCACGTCGATGCCGGCGCGGGCGCCGCGGCTTCGGATCCCTTTTGCGTATTTCATCGCATGTGCCGCATGCGCGCTTCGCAATTTCGCTCGCCGCGTCGCGTCGCTTGCGTGGCGCAATGCCGTGGCGCATAAGCTTGCGCTTGCATTCCTCGATATCGCTCCGCGTGAGTGGGATGCGGGGACCGTGCCGCACCGACATCGAGCGATGTTGCCGGCGACGGAAATCGTCATGTCACTCAAGGAGTTCGCCATGAACAACTTAGGTATTCGGCCGGGGCTCGTCCAGTCCCGTGTCGCGGAGTTCGAGAAGGGGACGAAGAACGGTGCGGCCGACGGCGCGCAAAAGCAGGCGCCCGCGCGCAGCAAAGGCCAACTGGACGGGCTGTCCAACTTCAAGGGGGCCGCCGGCGCGCCGCCGGCTCCGTCTGCGCCGCCCCGCAACTTTGCCAGCCTGCCGGGGCGCGCGGGGAACGTCGGCGCACAGGTGCTGAGTTCGGCGCTTCATGCCGGCAGTCACTTTCTGCCGCCCGGCGTCGCGTCCACCGCAATGCATGCGGCGGGTGACATCGTGCGTCCATCGGCCCTCGGCGCGGGGGATCCCGTGACGCAAATGGCCGCGATGCAAAACGACTTCATGAAGCAGCAAAACGAGATGACGCGGCTCAACAACGCGAACACGCTGGCGGCCGCGGTCAACCAGCAGTCGCAGGAGCTCACGTCGGCGCTGGCGTCGGTGGGTAACAAGGGCGCCAGCAACATTTCGAACGCCGCCAAGGGGCAGTAACGGCTACGGCGGGCCGCGGCTTTTCGCGCGCGGCTCGCGAACGCCCCGGTTCGTCCACGCTTCCTGCCTGCCTCGTTCCTGCTTCGTTCCGCTTCGCGCTTGCCTTGGCGCTTGCCATACGGGACGACTTCCTCATGCAACGTCGCTTTCTCTCTTGATGACGTGCGCGGGCAGCCGGGTCTCCCCGGCTGCCCGCGCACGTCCTACTGCCCGTCATCCGCCAGCTTCATGCGCTCGACGATGCGTTCCACCGAACGCGCGTAGCGGTCGCGCTCGGCAGGTGTCTCCGAATGGTAGGCGCCGATCGCCTCCCAGGTATTCCCGTACTTGACCATCATCTTGTGCAGGTGCCACGCAGCCACGTAGACGCTCGAGCATGGGTTCATGAGGTCGTCCGCCGAGACGCCGTAGCGCGACAGCAGCGGAAGGTGAATCGAGTTGATCTGCATCATGCCGTAATCGGTCGAACCGTTCCGGTTGCGATGGAGCGCGTTCGCGTTGCCATGCGATTCCTGCCACGCAATCGCGCGCAGCACGACGGGGCTCACATGTTGATAGGCCGCGGCCGCCGCAAAGCAGTCGGCGGTCTGCGCGCGCACTTCGGCGGGGCGTACGGACAGAACGGCAAGCGCCAGCGCGAGCGCTGGCTTGGGTGTGAATAGTCGCTTCATGGATCATCTGGTAAGAGAAGCGGTGCGGGAATCGCTTCGCACCGACGTGCGAATGAAAACGCCGTCCGACCCACGCGTGCGCGTTTCGTCGGACGGCGTGGGCGGAAAAAAGCCGCGGGCCGGCCGTGTTACCGATCGGTGGTGCAGGCGCTTTGGCGCCGCACACGCTGCCCTCAGCGGCCCATCGTCTCCGAGGGCGCTTCCTGGAACACGCGCCGGTAGCCGTTGACCAGCGTCGAACGATGGCGCACGCCCCACTTGTTCGCGACGTCGAGCACGCGCGTGGCCGGTGCGCCGTCGTCGAGCAGATCGCCGCGAATGCGCTCCATCCGCTGGCGCCGGATCAGCTCGCTCGGTGACAGCCCGAGGTGGTTCTTGAACGCTGCCTGCATCGCGCGCTCGGTCACGCCCACATGCGATGCCACTTCGCGCACCGAAAGGTCCTTTTGGTCGAGGTTGTCCATCAGGTAGCGATAGGCGCGGCGGTATTTCGCCGGCAGGCGGGCGCTCACGTCGTCGGAGCGCTGCGCCGTACGCGATGCCTGCATGTGATCGGCCGCGGCGGCGGGCATCGACATGCTGTCCGCGCGCACGTGCTGAATCGAGGCGAGCGCGTAGCGGCCGTAGAACTGCGCGAATTCCTGCGTGCGCATCTGCTGCTGCATGATCTTCGCGCGGCAGTAGAGATAGTCGAGGTACCAGCGCGCATGCTGGCTGCCTTGCGAGTTCGCCGCGCCGGACGCATCGAGCATCGCTTCGGCCAACGGCGTCGCGTGGCCGGCGATCGCGGCCAGCGTGATTTCGAGGCACAGGCTGCGGTGGTAATCGTTGAGGCCGGCCTGGCGGCTCCAGCTCACGTATTGCTTGAGCGTTTCGCCCGCGCTCGTCCGGCCGTCGGCCAGCGAAACGAGCCGGTCCAGGTGCGAGAGTCGTTCGGCCAGCAGCGGCAGCACGGTCCCGGCGGGCTGCGAGCCGGGTACCGGTGCCTCGCTCGGCTCGAATTCCGCGATAGCCGAGCGCCAGTAGATGTGGTCGGCGAGTCGCTCGGCACCGTGCAGTTCGTGCTGCGCGAAGAGGTCCCGCCGCAGCGCCTCCACGAGGTAGCTCCAGCGGCGATCGCCATGCGCTGCCGCCAGCGCGGCCAGTTCGCCGAGGCGATGGCACGCCGCCTGGATCAGGCCCAGATGAAACGAAACGAGTGTCGCACCGACGAGGCTGTCGAGCCGTTGGCGCGGCGTGGCCGCCTTTTCCTCGCCGACGCGCTTGAAGCAACTGAGCGCGACGTTGAACTGGTTGCGGAACAAGGCTTGCCAGCCGGTATTGCGGCACGACGCGATACGGAGATCGTCGCGATGGGCGCGAATGGCTTTTTGCGCGCGGCGATACGTTTCCTCCGCTTCTTCATGGCGGCCGAGCATCAGCTCGAGATCGGCGCAGACTTGCAGCAGTGCGTAGCCGGGCTGAGCTTGCGCCGTGTCGGTATCGGCATGGCGTGCGGCGTGGCGGACAGCGTCGAGAAACTGGCCCTGGAGCATTTTCGAGGCGACGTCCGCAGGGGTGTCGTCGAAAGCGAGGGCCGAGGCGGCGGCGAAGTAGATCGTTGAGAACATGTCGTGCTCCTGACTCGATGAGCGATGCGTTAAGCGGCGTGAAACGATTCGTGAAGCCGTGAGCGCATGTTTTCATCGCGGGCCGATTTAGGCGCGTGTTTGTGATGGTTTGTTACCTTCGGTTTGGCATCGGCATTGGCCGGAGAGGGCGGTGCCGCGGTGGATCTCCACGCACGCGCGGGAGGCCTGCGTCGCGGTTCTTTGATGATTTGTTACGTTTGCCGCCGCCGTGCGCTGTCTGGCGCGGCGCACGGCGAGCTTGTCCGGCTCTTGATGTCTTCGAACGCGCGGTGGGCGGCGAACTGATCCACCACCTGAACTACGGGAAGGGGCGACGCCGAGCCGGCAGGCCGCTCGAGCCGATGTACCCGGTCGTGTTCCTCGACGCCTTGCGAGTCAGGATCCGTCGAACGAGGTCGCGCTCAAACTGATCTGGCTGGCGCTGCGTAACAGTCTTGGCGTCTTGGCCACAGCGGACCGGTTCCCGGCACGATTGGAAGAGCGGCATGAAGCAGTTCGCGCTTGTTTATCCGGAACGATTAAACATTGGAGTCTGAATCTCAATCCGCGTCACACACGGAATTCCGGATACCTCCTGAACGGGCACCCAATTGTCGGCACGCCCGCGAACGGCGCCGTAGCACATTATTGTATCTGGCATATTTCCACGGGCGGCCATTCCGCGATTCGCGTCGAAACGTCAAAAAAATGTGGCGACTGCCGCAGCGCCTTGCTGGGCGGGGCTTGTGGCGTGAGGACGACGTTCTCGCGCCAGCGCCTGTATCATCCATGCCGGCCGAGAAAGAGTGATTTTCCAGGATTATTTTTTACTTAAAGGTGCGGTGTACTTTGCCGTAAACACCCAATGAGCTGTAGTGCTATCCTTACGCGTCGTTAATGTTTTCTTACATAATTTCTTTCGAATTCCTGACGCCTTTCGGTACTGCTTTTAGGGCGGCTATCGGCATGGTTCAAGCAGATTGAAAAGAACGTGGCAACAAAAAAAATAGAGCTTCCGGTGCATCCGAGGTGCATGAGCGACAAGAGGTGGAACCGGGCGAGGGCGAATGTCTGGATAGCGGCGATGCCGCCGGCAATTCGGGCGCTGCTGTGCGGCGTCTGGTTCGCCTGCGCGGTCGCGCACGCTTCGGATCAGCAAGTCATCGTCGACGGCGGGCAGCGCCTGGGCGGCGCCGTGCGCACGGGCGGCCACGGCGTTCCGCTGCTGCGCGCGCTCGAGCAGATCATGCCGACGAGTTACAGCATCAATGTGCCGAACGCGGGCGCATGGGCCGACGCGCCCGTGAGCTGGCGCGCCGGCTCGTCGGTCGTGCAAGCGCTTGGCGAGGTGCTGTCGGTCGATCCTGCGCTGCAGGCGCGCATCGATACGGATATGCGTCTGCTCACGGTGACTGCGCATGCGCGGCGCGCAAACGTTGACGTGCCGCAGCCTTCCGCGCCGGCGGCCGGCGCGGCGTCGCGCATGAACAGTGCCGCCACGAATGCGTCTTCCACCTTGCCCACGGGCGCGGCGGCGACGGCTCCCGCGGCGGGACCCGCCATTGCACGGGCGCAAACCGTGGCGCAGGCGCGCGTTTCGACGTCGATGCCCGCCACACCGGCATCGGCTCGCACACCGGCGGCAGCACTGGCGGTCCCGCCCGTGCCGGCGTCTGCACCGGCACCGGCACCGGCACCCGCACCCGCACCCGCACCCGCACCCGCACCCGCACCCGCACCCGCACCCGCACCCGCACCCGCTCTGGTGATGTCGCCCGCACCGGCAGCCGGGCCGGCCATGCCGGCATCGGTACCGGCACGTGTTTCAGCACCGCCTCGAGCGCAGGTACCCGCGCCCGCAAAGCGGGACGCGATAGAGCCCCCGCTGCTCGCCGCCACGCAACTGGCGTTCCGCCCGGACTCGCCGGCGCCATCGGCGGCGCCCGCCGCGCCGCCGGCGTTCGTACCCGCGGCGGCGCCCGAGCGCACGGAGTGGCAGATGCGCCTGTCGGACGGCTCCGTGCGCAATGCGCTCGCGCGCTGGGCGAGCGAAGCCGGCTGGCAATTCATTTGGGACGTACCGACCGATTTTCAGGTCGACGCGACGGCCACGATACACGGCACGCTCGCCGAAGCGCTGCGTCAGGTGACCAATGCGCTCGCCGGCTCGCAGGTGCCGATTCAGGTGGTCTTGTACCAGCGCAATCGCGTCATGCGCGTCGTTCCCAAAGGAGCAAGTTGATGAGCGTCCTCTGCCGTCCTTTCGTCATCCTCGCCGCGAGCCTCTCGCTGCTTGCGGGGTGCACGGGTCTCCTGGACAAGATCGAGCGCAGCTCGCAGGCCGATACCGCGCGTGCGGGGCAATTGCTCGGCAAGCTGTCGAACGGCGACAACCGCGCGGCGCCGGGCAGTGACGACGTCATCGTCAAGGACGAACTCTGGCTTTCGGGCAAGACGATCAAGATCGCGACGAAATCGACGCTGCCGAAGCTCTTCGACGAGCCGGCGAGCTTCGACGGCACGGTCGATTCGCTGCGCATGTTCGCCGATCGCATTTCGCGTCTCGCGCACCTGCCGGCCAAGGTCGCGCCGGGCACGAGCGAAGCGGCCGCGCGCGCGACGCAGGCCGCGGTCGATATGGGCGGCGCCGGAGCCTATCCCGGCGTGCCGCCGCTGCCCCCCGGCCTGCTGCAGGGGCCCGCGCCCAGCACGAGCGCCGCGACGGTGGCCGCGCGCGTGCCGGGTGTATCCTCGCCCGTGCGCATCGCGTATTCGGGCGGCACGCTGCGCGGGCTGCTCGACACGGCGTCGGCTCGCTTCGGCGTCTATTGGAAGTACGAGGACGGCGCGATCGTCTTCTTCTACACGGCCACGCGCGTCTATCAGGTCGTCGCCATTCCGGGCGACTCGAAGCTGGATACGAACGTCGTGAGCGGGGCGAGCAACAGCGGCGGCGCGTCGAGCAACAACGCGGGGGCCGCGGGCGGATCGGGCGCCGGTGGCGCGGGCATCGGCGGTGGAGGCGGCGGGACGTCCGGTTCGCCGTCGGTGTCGTCGGACAACACCGCGAATATCACGATGAACGCGCAGCTCTCCGTGTACAACGGCTTGCAGACGGCGATCAAGGCGATGCTCTCTCCGGTAGGCTCGGTCATCACCTCGCCAGCCACGGGCTCGATCTCGGTCACCGACACGCCCGATGTGCTCGAGCGCGTGGGCGAGTTCATGGAGCAGCAAAACCGCGTGCTCGCGCGGCAGGTGCTCGTCAACGTGACGGTGCTCTCGGTCACGCTTTCCGCGCAGGACAGCTACGGCATCAACTGGCACGCGGTCTATCAGGCGCTCGGCACGCAGTTCGGCATCACCACCGCGTTCACGAGCATGATCCAGAACCCGAGCGAGCTCTCGGCCACGGTGATCACGCCGTCGAGCCGCGCCTCGAGCACGACGGCCATCATCGATGCGCTTTCGACGCAGGGCACGGTGCACCGCAAGACCTCGGCCTCGATCACCACGCTCAACGATCAGCCCGTTCCCGTGCAGGTGGCCGAGCAGCAAGGCTATCTCGCGCAGATCTCGACGACCAACACCGTCAACATCGGCAGCCAGACGTCGCTCACGCCGGGCACGATCACGACCGGCTTCAACCTCACGGTGCTGCCGCACATCCTCGACGACGGCACGATCATGATGCAGTTCTACAGCAACATTTCGTCGCTCGTGAACCTTGCGCCGTTCGGGCCGGCGAACCAGCAGATCCAGCTGCCGACCGTCGATACGCGCAACTTCCTGCAGCGCATCGCCGTGAAGTCGGGGCAGACGCTCGTCATCAGCGGCTACGAGGGCATCACCGATCTGGATAACCGGCAAGGCGTCGGCCATCCGTCGAACTACGCGATGGGCGGGTTCAACGCCTCCGGCACGCGCGAGGTGATCGTCATCCTGCTCTCGCCGATCGCGATCAACGGCGCTTGACGCGCGCTCGGGCACAGGATCCGTCATGGCGACGCAAGTCATCCAGATCGGCCGCCAGCGTTTCATATGCGGCCTTTTCTGGCAATCGCTCTCGCGCCGGCACGCGCTGCGCGCGGAGGCCGTGGAACTCGCCGCGCGCCTGAATTTCGATGCGATGGTGCTGCGTATCGACCGCACCTTCGCGGGCGCCGGTTTCGCGAGCACGCGCGAGGGCGCGCAACTGGGCTTGCCGTCGCTCGGCGCGCTCGTGTCGAAGACGATCGCGGCCGAAGGCGCGTTTTACGACGGGCGCCAGCAGCCGGCGCCCAACTGGCTCGGTGCGTTCCATCTGCCCGACGGGCGCTGGGCCTACTTCGCGGTGCGCGACGGCGCGTTCCTGCCGAACGGCGACTGGATCGGCTCCAGCGAAGAAGTGTTCGAGCGGCTGCACAGCGATTACAGCCTCGGCGGCTGGAACGTCGTCATCGGCGATCCGCAGCTGGAAGTGCAGGGGTTCCACAACTTCTACGCACGTCGCATCGAGGACATGATCCCGCGCCGGGGCGGCAAGCCGCATTTGCCGCGCTGGCTCAACCTGTCGCGTGTCTCGCGGCGCGCGCCGCGGCGCGAGGTGCTGCTGGCCGCCGTTGCGATCGTGGTGGCGGCCGCGGTTGCGGCCGGCATCGTCGCGTACCGGCGCCACCGCATGGAACTCGAGCGGCAGCAGGCGTTCGAGCGGATGCGCGCGGAGCTCGCGCTGCATCCGCCCAAGCCCGCGGCACCGCCCGAAGCCGCGCACCCGTGGGCCGGCGAGCCGCGGCCCGATGCATTCGTTCGCGCGTGCCTCGATCACTTCACGCACATCGCGCCGGGCGGCTGGGAACTCGACGACTACGTTTGCCGGGCCTCGAACGTCAGCTACAGCTGGTCGCGGGGCGGATCGAACGTGGCGATGCTGATGGCGGCGGAGCCGCGCGCGACGATCGACGGCAACGGCGAGCATGCGAGCTACGTGGAGCCGCTGGCATTGCCCGTGGGGGGAGACGAAGTGCTCGATGGCGTGCGCGGCGTGCGCTTGCGCATGCTTTCCGCCTTCCAGTTGCTGGGCATCGGCCTGACGTTCACGCTGCAGCCGGCAAGCGCGCCGCAGCGCAGCCTCGCTGCGCAAACGCTGGACCGGCTGCATCCGGGCGGCGGCCCGCCCCCGGCGCCGAGCTGGCAGACCTGGCGCATGTCGGCGCAACTGGGCGACGTGCGGCCCGACAGCCTCATCAGGTACCTCGACGAGCCGGGCGTGCGCGTCGAGACGCTTTCATACAAATCCGGGCAGTGGACGCTCGACGGAGTGCTCTATGAGAAATGACGATGCATTGACTGTGCTGGTGCTCGCCTGCTGCTGGGCGTGGCCGTTGGCCGCGTTCGGCGAGACCAGCGCCGCAGCTGCCACGGCCGCCGCGCCCGCTGAAGCGGCGCCGCGCATGAACGTCGTTCCGACGCCGGCCGCCGTGCAGGCAGCCAACGAACTGATGCGGCTACAGGAGGAAACGATGATCCTCAAGGCACAGCTGAAGAAGCTCGATGCGCAGGCGCAGGTGGCGGAGCGGCAAGAAGCGCTGCACCGGATGGGCAGTACCGTCTCCTCGTATTCGGACGTGTCGCTGGTGGCGACACAAGGGCTCGGCAAGAAGCTCGGCGCAACGGTGGCGACGAGCGACGGCGCGGAGTTCGACGTCGGGCCGGGCGATACGCTGCCCAACGGCATGCGCGTGGCGGCCATTCGCCCGGGCGCGATCGTCCTCGCATCGCAAGACGGACGGCGCACGACGCTGACCGTCTCCGCGAGCGCGCGGCAGCAGCCCGCGCGCAACGTGGCGTCGACAGGCTCGCCCGGCGTGCCGCCGGTGCCGACGCTGCCTGCCTTGCCGATGTCTGCGAGGTGACGCCATGAGTTCGTCTCCGACACCTCCGGGCAAGACGCCCAACAGCGTGACGCCGCTGATTCTCTCGCGCGCCGTGAAACCGATCGAAACCGATCCGTCTGTTACGCAGGTTCAGCCCACGGCCCCAGCCGCGCCGGCTCTCGCGCCCGTTGCGCGGCCACGCGAGCCGGTGCTGAGCGCCGTGGCCGCTGCAGCCGCCGCTTCGGTGCAGCCCGCGCAAACGGCGTCGCAAGGCCAGCCGCCGGCGCAGGCGCTGCCGCTCGCCGCAGTGGCGCGCCCGCTTTCCGACAGCGGCGAGTTCGCCGCGAGCGACGAGGAGCGCAAGTTTCTCTGTCTGCTCGACGACGGCACGCTGCTCGTTGCCGAAGGGCACGAAATGAATCCGTTCGTGCTGTCGTACTGCGCGAGGCTCGAACGGCTCAATTGCCGCTATACGACGCGGCTCGTGGCGCTCGATGCGATCAGGCGCAGCTATCAGGGCCCGCGCCGCGACGGCAGTGCCGAGCGCATCGATCACACGCAGATGCAGGTCGTCGCGAAGAACCTGATCACACGAGCGTGCGACGCGCGGGCCTCGGATATCCATATCCGTGTGAACCGCTTCAGCACGGAGATTCTTTTTCGCGTCCACAACGAACTCGTGCGCATGTCGGAGCAGACGCGCGAGTACGGCGAGCGGCTGCTCGCCACGCTTTATGCGGCGATGTCGAGCGTATCGGACAACACGTACAAGCCGAACGAGCGCCAGGACGCGGCCATCGGCGACCGCGACAAGCTGCCGGACCGGCTTTTCGGCGTGCGGATCGCGACGGCGCCCACGAGCGTCGGCAGCGTCATGGTGCTGCGGCTGCTCTACAACGATGCGGGCGAGGCGACGGCCCTGACCGAGCTCGGCTTCACGGTGGCGCAGGCGAACGCGTTCGAGCTGCTCGCGCAGCAGCCGCACGGCATGAACATCATCAGCGGCCCGACCGGCTCGGGCAAATCGACGACGTTGCAGCGCGTGCTGACGAAGCAATTGCGCGAGATGGCCGGCTCGATCCACGTCATCACCGTGGAAGACCCGGTGGAGTACCCGATCGAGGGCGCCGTGCAGACGCCCGTCGTCAACGCGCCGACGGAAGAGGCGCGCTCGCTCGCGTTCGCCGCCGCGATCGCGAATGCGATGCGGCTCGATCCCGATACGATCATGATCGGCGAGGTGCGCGATCGTGCATCGGCGCAAAGCGCGTTGCGCGCCGCGATGACGGGCCATCAGGTGTGGACGACGGTGCACGCGAACGGCGCGCTCGCGATCGT
The DNA here is from genome assembly GCF_002223195.1 of Burkholderia sp. AU28863. Lineage (NCBI taxonomy): Bacteria > Pseudomonadati > Pseudomonadota > Betaproteobacteria > Burkholderiales > Burkholderiaceae > Burkholderia > Burkholderia sp. AU28863. Next base: position 694,417 of record NZ_NKFE01000005.1, read on the forward strand.
GGACCGGCTCGTCGATCTCGGCTTGCCGATCGCGATGGTGACGGACGAATCGCTCGTCACGGGGCTCATCAGCCAGCGGCTCGTCAAGCTGCTGTGTCCGCACTGCTCGCGCCCGCTGGCCGAGTCGATGGCGCAGCTCGACATGGGGCTCGTCGCGCGCGTGAAGCGGGCCGTCGGCGCGCGGTTCGACGCGGTGCGCGTGGCCGGGCCCGGTTGCCCGCATTGCAAGAACGGCACGGTCGGCCGGACCGTGGTGGCCGAGGTCGTGCGCACCGACGCGACGTTTTGCGAATTGCTGCGCGCCGGGCGCAAGCCCGATGCGCAGGCGTACTGGCTTAGCGAGCTCGCGGGGCAGACGGTCGCGCAGCATGCGCTCGAAAAAGTGGCGGCGGGCCTCGTCGATCCGCGCATGGCGGAGCGCGTGGTCGGCCCGTTCATGCCGGGCAGCGGGGGGCGGCCGCAGCCGCTCGGAAGCGGCTATGGCACTTGAGCTCAACCGGCGCTGGGCGCGCCTGCAACTTACGACGCAGGCACGCCTGCGGCTCTATCGCAAGATCGCGAAAATGCTCGCGAACGGTTTGCCGTTGCTCAAGATTCTCGAGGAGCTCGAGTTGCGTGCGTCGCACGAGGGCCGCAAGCCGAACGAGCCGCTGGCATTGACGCTCGCGGACTGGCGCAGCGTCGTGCAAAACGGCGGCATGCTGGCCGAGGCAATGGCGTGGTGGGTGCCGCATACCGAGCAGATGATCGTCATGGCCGGCGAGCAGTCGGGGCGCCTCGAGGCCGCGCTGCTGAACGTGTGCAACGTCGTGCAGTACAGCCGCCGGATCCGCACGGCCATCGTCGGCGGGTTGACCTACCCGTGCGTGATCGTGGCGATGACGATCGGGTACGTGTACCTCTTCGGCCAGCTCGTGATTCCCCGCTTCGCGTCGATCGTGAGCCCGGAGCGCTGGCACGGCGTGGCGAAGTCGCTCTACGAGCTGTCCCGGTTCGTGCAGGGCGGCATGATCTATTGCCTCGTGGTGCTCGCGATCCTCGTCGCGGCGCTCTTCTACTCGATGCCGCGCTGGTCCGGCAACGTGCGGGTCTGGCTCGACCGCTACCCGCCTTACTCGATCTATCGGCTCATTACGGGCTGCGGTTTTCTCGTCGCGTTTTCGTCGCTGCAGGCGGCGGGCTTCACGGTCGAACGCTCGCTCGCGCGGCTGGCCACCGATGCGAAGCCGTGGCTCAGGCGGCGAATCGACGACATGCTCTTCGGCGTGAAGTCGGGGCTCAACGTCGGCGAGGCGATGAAGAACGCCGGCTACCGGTTTCCTTCGGAGGAGATCGTCGACGATCTGTGTGTGTATGCCGAATACAAGGGCTTCGCCGAGGCGCTGCACGCGATCGCCAACGAATGGATGACCGACGGCGTGGAGACGATCGAGGCGCAGATGCGCGTGGTCAACGGCGCGGCGATCGTCGTGCTCGCGCTCGTGCTGTCGTGGCTCATCAGCGGCTTCTTCGGAATTCAGCAGGAAATTGCGGCTTTGGCTCGGAGTCTGCATTGAGCCTGCCGTGTAATGGCGTGCAGGCGCAGTGCAAACGAACGGGTGTTGAAAGGAGAGGGCACGTGTTTGTCGAGTGCCGATTGAGGAAACCAAGGAGAGCAACATGAAGGTCAAGACCGTCGCATCGATTCGCGCCCGGGTGGGCAGCCGTGGGTCGCGGCGCATGCAGCGTGGCGCCACCCTGCTCGAAGCGATCGCCTATCTCGGGATCGCCGCCATCGTCGTCATCGGCGCCATTGCGCTGCTGCGCGGCGCATTCGGCAGTGCTTCGTCGAATCAGACGGCCGAGCAGGTGACGGCCATCCAGACCGGCGTCAAGAAGCTGTATATGGGGCAGACCAACGGCTACAACGGGCTGGCGACGACCGTCGCCATTGCCGCCGGCATCATCCCGACGACGCTCGTCATCGACACCGCGGCAAATACAGTCACCGATGCGTGGGGTGGCGCAGTAACCGTTACGGGCACTGGCACCGGTACATTCACGATCGAATTCGATTCCGTGCCGACGGACGTATGCATCAACGCGGCATCTGCCGGCGGAACCTGGACGGCCGTCTCGATCGGCGGTGCGGCGCAAATCGTGCCGGTCACGCCCGCCGCCGCGCAGGCGGCTTGTGCCGGCGGTGCGAAGGACATCATCTGGACCTCCGCCTGATCGAGGCCCGAGTATCGGCCTTCGCCCCGATTGACGCCACGAGCCGCCCGCCATGTTCCTGATCTGGATCGTCGCCGCCTTCGCGATGCTGACCGGTGCCTATGCGCTACTCGGCGCCGAGGCGGCGCCGGCACCGCTCGCGCCGTCGGCGATGGCGCTCGCGGCGAACATGAGCGCCTACCGGCAGGCCGTGGTGGCCTACGCGCGCGCCAACCCGTCGTTCGCCGGCAGCGTGCCGGCGGCGAGCCTCGCGCCTTACCTCGGGGCGACCGTTCCCGATCCGATGTGGCGGAACTACGTCCGGCCCAATGCCGGCTATGCGGGCAGCCTGGTCGTGGTCTATGCGGCGTCGGCGTCGGCGGCAGCCGCGGCCGCGGTCGACGGCATCGAGCAGATTGCGCAGGGCTCGGCGCTGGCCGGCGTGGCGCTCGGCGCCAACCTCGTGTCCCCCGGCAACCCGGCGGTGCCGCTGCCGGCCGCCCTGGCGAACGCGATCCCGAACGGCATGCCGGTATGGATGGCGCAAGCGTATGACTGAGCGCACCCGTACCCTTGCCCGCACCGGCAAGCAGCGCGCCGGCCCGCGCGCGCGGCCGGCTCGCCGCATGTCCGGCTTCACGATGGTGGAGATGCTGGCCGTGCTTGCACTTGCCGCATTGATGATGGCGGGCCTCGTCGCGCTCACGAACTCGTCGCTCGACGATACGCGTGCGCAGCAGGCCGCGCTTTATCAGTCGCAGCTGACGGCGGCTGCCACGCGGCTCATTCGGCAAAACTACACGGCGCTCGCGGCCCAGGCCACGACCACCTCGCCGGTGATCGCGAAAATGACCGGCTCGACGTATCAGCTGTCGACCTACCTTCCGAATGCGTTGAGCGGCACGAATCCCTACGGTCAGGCGCCGTGCCTGCTCGTCTACGCGGCCCCGGGCGGCGCCAGCCCGGTGGCGTTGCAGGCGCTGCTCGTCACGGAGGGCGGCCGGACCATTCCCGATCCCGAACTCGGCTACATCGCGGCGAACGCCGGCCCGGGCGGCGGATCGATCCAGGCGACGAACAATGCGATCGGCGCGGCCATCGGCGCCTTCGGCACCTGGAAGATCGATACGCCCAACCCGGCGAATACATCCTGCACAAACAAGAAAACGGGCACGGGCCATCTCGCGAGCCTCATTTTCTACGACGGCACGCAGGCGCAGAACGTCGACTATCTGTACCGCGTGGCCGTGCCGGGCAATCCGCAGGCGAACACGATGCAAGTGCCGATCGTGCTCGCTCGGCAGATCGACTATGCCGCCTGCACGCAGCCCGGCGCCATTGCGGCCGACGCTTCGGGCAACGTCCTGAATTGCGATGGAGCGCAGAACCTCTGGGTGCCGCAGGCGGCCTATCACTGGCGCGAACCGGTGGACGACGAAGCGGCGCTCGCGGGCGTTGCCGCGCATCGGGGCGACGTGCGGCTCATCGCCGCGACGAATCGGGCCTATGCGTACAACGGCGCCACATGGCAGGCACTGGCGGTGGACGAAGCGGGCAATCTCGCGCTCGGCAACGCGCACGACGTCGGCGACCCATGCCCGCCCGCGCCGCAGAATTCGGCCATCGCCCCCGCGTCGGCGAGCACGACGCTCGTCTCCACCGATGCGAACGGGCGCGTGCTGTCGTGCCGCGGCGGCAGGTGGCAAACGCAAAGCGAAATCGAGCCGGCGTCATCGCTCACGGGCTGTCAGCTCGTGATGGCCAACCCGAACGGCGCGGGCGATTACTCGGCCTGCACGGGCCAGCCGGCGACGAACTTCCAGTCGGGCGCCTATTCGTACAACGGCAGCAACGGGACGTACTCGTATACGTTCAGGACGACCGTCAACCTCACCAAGCCGGGGATCATCGTCGCGTCCACGTGGGCGCACCTGAACGACGGCATGTGCAACGGCCCCACCGGCAACCGGGGGCAGCTCTCGCAGAGCATCGACATCACCGACGGCGGCAACCGCAACCTCGGGCATACGGAGAGCCAGACGCCGACGCTTCAGGACGATTCGGGCGGGATCAACAACGCGCTGTCCCAGGCGGGCACGCCCGGCACCTACACGATCGTCGTGACGACCAACTGGGCGACGTACGCCGGTATCACGACGCCGTGGATCAGCAGCTTTTGCGGGGAGTCCGGCCAGACGGTCTGGAACACGCCCGTCGCGGCGGGCTGGACGATCAACTCCTACTACTGAGCGCCCGACCGTGAGCCTATCCATACCGCACACCTTCGCAGCATCGTCACGCACGGCGCGACCGGCGAAAGCGGCGCCATTGCGCCGGCGCCGCCGTCGCGCGGGCTCAGTGCGGCGCGAGCGTCTGCAGCATTTCGTGCAGCTCGAGCCGGTTGTAGGTCGCGCGCAGCACGTCGCGCGGCAGGCATTGCTGCTTCGATACGAGGCTGAAGAGGTGATCGTTGAGCATGCGCGACATGTTGTCTTCCTTGCGCTTCATGAACTCGGCAAGGTACGGCAGCTTGCCCGGATCGGTCAGCAGGCCGCTGATCTGCTGATTGTTGTTGAAGAGCAGTTCGCTCGCGAGCACGAAGTTCTCGCCGTCCTCCGTCGGCACGAGGCATTGGCAGATCACGCCGATGAGGCAGTTCGCGAGCGCGGCCGCATAGCGCTCGCGCTGCTCGGCCGGAAAGAACGACAGCAGTCGCGTGAGCGTGCCGATCGCGCTGCCCGTGTGCATCGTCGCGAGCACGAGGTGGCCCGATTCGCCGGCCTGCAGCGCCGTCTCCGCCGTCTCGGGGTCGCGCACCTCGCCCACCATGATGACGTCGGGTTTTTGCCGCAGCGCCTCGCGCAGGCCGGCCGAGAAGCTCGGTGTGTCGGTGGGCACTTGCCGCTGCGAGACGATCGACGTGCGGCCCTCGAGTTCGTATTCGATCGGCTCCTCGATCGTGACGATGTGGCTGTTGCGCGTGCGGTTGATGTGCTCGAGCAGCGACGCGATCGTCGTCGTCTTTCCCGAGCCGGTCGGGCCCGTCACGAGGATCAGCCCCTTGGCGCTGTCGATCATCGAGCGCACGTACGCGGGCAGGCCGAGCTTGTCGAGCGCGAGCGGCTGCAGCGGCAGGCGCCGGATCGAGATGACGAGCTTGCGGCCGCCATTGGTGCGGTAGATGTTGCAGCGAAGGCGGCAGCGCGTGAGCACGAACGGGCGATCGATCGCGCCGTGCTGAAGCTGCGCCTCCCAGTCGGGTTCGATCGAGGCCAGCGTGGGCAGCATTTCGTCGTGCAGCACGGGCTCCTCGCCGACGGCGAGCCAGCCGCGCGGCGCCTTGATCATGATCGGCCGGTCCTGCTCGATATGGATGTCGGTGAAAGTCTGCCGCAGGTCGATCAATTCGAGAATCTCGCGCGTCAGGTCGCGACGTTCGTGACTCGGAGCGTTCATCGTCAGTGCCCTTCCTATGAAAGATAGTCGGAACTTACATGAAAATTTTGTCGATGTGTCGGAGAAGCACCCGGCGGCGGTGCGTACGTTTCATCGCGGGCGGCGCGTCATGAACTGGGCTCGCCGACTGGGCACCGTGGCCCTCGCCGCCGCGCTCGCATTCGGGGCGACCGCCCCCGTTGCCGAGGCGGCGGCCGTGCGCTGGAAGTCGTCGATCGTCGATTACGAAGCGCAGGGCAAGGACATCAAGGATGTGCTGCGCGACTTCGGCGCGAGCCAGGGCGTCCCGACGCGCATCGCCGCCGATGTGAGCGGCACCGTGAGCGGCAAGTTCCATCTGCCGCCGCGGCGCTTTCTCGATACGCTCGCGGCGTCGTTCGGCTTCGTGTGGTACTACGACGGCGAAGTGCTCGACATCACGACGGCCGCCGAACTGCAGAGCACGCTCGTGAAGCTCGATTCCGCCGATACGGGCGCGCTGCGCAACGCACTCGACCGCCTGCGCATCGCCGACGAGCGCTTTCCGATCGTCTACGACAGCGCGCAGGGCACGGCGCTCGTGAGCGGGCCGCCTCGCTACGTGCAGATGGTGACGAACGTGGCTTCGCGGCTCGACAACAACGCGGCGCATCGAAGCGGCACGCAGGTACGCGTCTTTCCGCTCTATCACGCGTGGGCGCACGACCGCACGGTGCCCATCGACGGCCAGCAGGTCACGCTGCAGGGCGTGGTGGCCGTGCTCAACGGCATCTACCACCCGGGCACGGCCAAGGCCGCCGACAAGCGCGGCGAGGGCGGCCGCGCGGCGAGCGGCGTGAAGCGCACCACGCCGATCAACGACGTGAACGGCAATGCGTACAACGGCCCGTACATTCCGCCGCCGGTGCCGTCGGGCGCGGCCGGCAAGGGCATGTTCGCCGGGCTCACCGGGCAGCCTTCGCCGGCCGTGGCGGCGGCGGTGGGCGAGCCGCCGCCGCCGCAGAACACGAGCACGGCGCCGGCGAGCGACGATCAACTGCCGGTCATCGTCGCGGACCAGCGCACGAACTCCGTCGTGATTCGCGATACGGCCGACCGGATGGATCAGTACGGCAAACTGATCGATCGCCTCGACGTCAAACCGCAACTGATCGAGATCGAGGCGCACATCATCGAGATCGACGACGACGCGCTGCATCAGCTCGGCGTCGACTGGACCGCGCACAACAGCCACGTCGACGTGCAGACCGGTACCGGCACGCTCGCGCAGAGCACCTACAACGGCACGCTCTCGCAGAACTTCGGCCAGACGGCGCTGGCGGGCAATATGCTCGCGGCGGCGACGCCCGTGGGCGCATCGGTGGCCGCCGTGCTCGGCGACGCCGGCCGCTATCTGATGGCGCGCATCTCGGCGCTGCAGCAGACGAAGGCCGCCAAGATCGACGCGAGCCCGAAGGTCGTCACGCTCAACAACATCGAGGCCGTGATGGACAACCAGACGCAGTTTTTCGTGCCGGTGTCGGGATACACGTCGGGCGATCTCTACAGCGTGTCGACGGGCATCTCGCTGCGTGTGCTGCCGATGGTCGTGGAGGAGGACGGGCGCACGCGCATCAAGCTCGACGTGGCGATTCAGGACGGCCAGCTCACCGATCAGACGGTCAGTAACCTGCCGGTGATCCAGAACAGCACGATCAACACGCAGGCGTTCATCGAGGAGGGGCAGGCGCTGCTCATCGCCGGCTATCGCGCGGACAGTGCGACGATGGGCGTGACCGGGGTGCCCGGGCTCTCGAAGATTCCGTTGATCGGCGCGCTCTTCAGGACCGACAACCGCCAGAAGAGTCACATGGAGCGGCTCTTCCTGCTGTCGCCGCGCGTCATCTCGCCGTGATTCACCGCAACCGCCCGCACCGGGGAATGCAGGAGGCCATGTGAACGAATCCCATACTCAGCCGCATTCGCTGCCCGGCGTGCCGCCCGGGGAGCAGCCCGAGCCGCGGCCCACCCCATCGGGCTTGCCCGCCGACGCATGCGGCGAGGGCGCCGCCGATCGCCGCCTGTCCGACGACGACGCGCGCCGCCTGCGCGGCACGCTGCGCGGGCTGCCGTGCGGGGTGATCGTGCTCGATCGCGCGGGCGCGGTCGTTCACGCGAACGCGCGTGCGCTCGAGATGCTGGCGATGACGCTGCCCGCGGGCGTCGATTTCAGCGTGGCGCTGAGCGAGCGCTTCGAGATGACGGACGTGCCGCGGCTGCGCGATCTCGAAGCGGGCCGCGAGGTACGCGTGGACGATTCGACCTTCTGGATTCAGGCGGGCCCCGCCGGTGCGTGCGCCGGTGCGGGGGCGGGCGAATCCGTCATCGCCGTGACAGACGTGACGCCGTTCGCGCGCTCGCTCGACGAGCGAGCCATGTCGCTGCGCTTCTTGCTGCACGATCTGCGCTCGCCGCTCAATTCGATCAGCGCGCTCACGCAGCTCGATGCGAGCGACCCGGAGGCGTTCGAGCGCTGCGGCGGCATGCAGCAGATCACCTCGCTCGCGCAGTACGTGCTCTCGCTCGGCGAGCAGTTCATCTTCTCGTCGGTGACCGAGCATTTGCAGGCGCGCGACTTCAAACGGTTCGATCTGCGCGCGACGCTGCGCCAGATCATCTCGCAGCTGGAGGTCACCGCCGTCTATTGCGGCGTCGCGCTACACTTGTGGCTGCCCGACAGCGCGCCGCTCTGGGTGAGCGGCATGCGCAACTTCGTGGCGCGCGCCGTCCAGAACGTCATCGACAATGCCGTTCGCGCGTCGCCGCGCGGCGAGGCGGTGACGGTGTCGATCCGGCAGGCCGACGGTTTCGCCGAGGTGGTCGTCGACGATCGCGCGGGCGGGCTGCCGGGTCTCGTCGAGGGCGATCGGCTGACCGACTTCGAGAAGCTCGGCAAGCGGACGGCAACGGGCTTCGGTCTCGGGCTCAAGCTCGCCGTGCAGATCGTCGGCATGCACGGCGGCGCACTTTACGCCGAGCTCAACGGACAAGGCGGTACCATGTTCGTGCTGCGTCTGCCTTGCCTGAATCCTGTCGCCGCGAAGCCGCACGCGACATCGCTTGTCGATGCCGACCGCGCGTTGCGCGCGGCGCGCCGCGAGTGAGGCGCCAGCGCGCGGCCCGTATTCGTTTGACACGCGTTGCGCGGGCCGGGCGCCGACTCCCGCGCGGCCGTCAGAACCAAGAGTTCACATGAAATCGCTTGCAGGCAAACCCGTACGCATTCTGTTCGTCGAGGACGACGTCGCGCATCACGCGCTCATCCATTCTTGGCTCAAGAGCGAGGGCTACCACGTCGACGCTTTTCACAGCGGGCTCGACGCGCAGCAATTTCTGTCGGAGCAGTGGGCCGATCTCGCGATTCTCGACTGGGATCTGCCGGGCGTGTCCGGCGACAAGCTGCTGCAAAAGATCCGCAGCCGCTCGCAATCGATCATGCCCGTGATTTTTCAGACCGTGCACTCGGCGGAGTCCGACATCGTGCGCATACTCGATGCGGGTGCCGACGACTATCTCGTGAAGCCCTACGACAGGCAGGTGCTGCTCGCGCGCATGCGCGCCCTGCTGCGCCGCTTCGCGCCGATGAACGTGCAGGGCCGAAAGATGTTCGTCGACGACGAATGCGTGCTCGATCAGCAGGCGCGCTCGCTCGTGGTGGCGGGCGTGGCGCACAAGCTCGGCACCAAGGAGTTCGACATTCTCTGGCATCTCGCTCGGCACACGGGCGCCGTCGTGCTGAGGCAGGATCTGATGAGCGTGGTCTGGGGCTGGGATGCGGCCGTGCAAAGCCGCTCCGTCGACATGTACGTGAGCCGCCTGCGTGCGAGCCTGAAGGCGGCCGGCGTCGGCTGGACCGTGCAATCGGTCTATGCGACGGGTTACCGCTTGACCCTCAAGCCGGATAGGGATCAGTCGGGCGCCGATGCGTCGGGCGCCGCTGCGTCGGGCGCCGGTGCGTCGCCGGAAGGCGCCGCATGAACGCGGCACGAATGCGAGCGCTCGCGCGCGGCGCCGTCGCTGCCTTCGTCTGCGCGGCCACCGTGCATGCGCAGGCGGCGAGCATGGCGTGGGCCGGCGGCTCCGGCGCCCGTTTCGTCTACGCGACGAACGGCGCGGGCCTCGCGGAGGTCCTGAATGCCTTCGCGGCGGGGCAGCACGTTGCGCTGCGCATCGACGGTCAAGTGGAGGGCGTCGTGAGCGGCCGTTTCGCGATGCCGCCGCAGCGCTTTCTCGATGTCATGAGCCGTTCGTACGGATTCGTCTGGTACTACGACGGTGCGGTCCTGCATGTGTCGCCCGCGAACGAGCAGGCGCATATCGCCATCCGGCCTCACTTCCTTTCGGCGAATGCGCTGCGTGCGTCGCTCGAGCAGGCAGGTCTTGCCGATACGCACTTCCCGCTGGCGGTGGACGCCGCCGCGCAAACTGTGAACGTGCACGGGCCGGCGACCTACGTGGAGCGTATTCGTGCCGCGGCCGAGCGCTTCGAACGCGACGCGCGAGCGCGCGTGCGTTTGTCCGTGCGGGTGTTTCGCCTGAGTGCCGCGAATGCCGCCGACGAAACGCGCGTGGTCGATGGCCGCACGCTCGTCGTGCCCGGTGTGGCCACGCTCTTGCGGCGCCGTTTCGAGCGCCCGGCCGTTGCGAGCGGGACCGCCGTCTCCGATGCACCGCGGATCGTCGAGTTCGATGCGGCGTTGCCGGTGATCGAAGCGGATGCGACCACGAATTCCATCCTGATACGCGATCGGGCCGAGCGCATCGACGCCGACGGCGCGCTCGTCGCCAGCCTGGACGTGCGTGCGCAGCTCGTATCGGTCCAAACGTGGGTGGTGGATGTCGATGGCGACGCGCTCGACGCGTTGCGGCCCGCGCTGCCGCCGGCCATGGCCGACGGGGCAGGCGCGGAGCAGGCGACGGCGGACGTGCGCGAGCACCGCGATGCAGGTGTCGCGCCCGACGGCGGCCGCGCGCTGATCGCGCAGCTCAAGGCATTGGCCAGGAGCGGCCGCGCCGAAATCGAGGTGTCGCAAACGGCGCTCACGCACGACCGCTCGCCGGCCGTCATCGACCGCCACGAGGCACGCCTCGCACGCCGTGACGAGGATGACCTGCCCGATGACGGTGCCCGCGACCTCTGGCTCTCGATTGCACCGACGGTCGAAGGCGCCGCGTCGATGCCGCGTATCGGCTTGCGCGTGGAACTGGGACGCCGCCGCGATGCGCGCGGCTATCGGGCGGTCGACGAAAGCCTGGCGCCGGGCGAGTGCCTCGTCATCGAGGGGCCGGCGGGGCACGGAGGCGATGTCGCGCGTCGCGCGGACGATACCGGTTCCGGCGATGCGGGAGACGGGGGCACGCGCCGCCGCCTCGTCTTGCTGATCCCGCGCGTGGCGGCATAGCGCCGAGCGGGCGGGCGCTCGCGATCGCGTGAGCGTGAAGCGACGTGCCGTGTACGAACGGATGCGATGGCTGGCCAGGCATCGATGCGCGCGCGGATGCGCCCGTTGCCTGAAGCGCGCTTGCGCTCGCCGGGCTTACGCCCGCAGCCACATGAAATTGCCCGAGGCGATGCCCTCGAACATTTCGTCCGGCGATTCGAGGATGTTGTTTTGCCAGTAGCGGCCGTGTTCGGCGTAGTGCGAGAAGAGATCGGCGAGATAATCGCCGGTGATCGTCGGGCCCATCGGCAGATGGACGAGCAGCACGACGTTGCCCGTATCGGATTCGAGGCACAGTTGCGCCTGGTCCTGCGCGTAGACGAGCAGGTTGGCCTCAAGCATGAGCCGAAAAACGACGAGCGACCGGCCGGGCGTGACGGCGCCGTAATGAAAGCTGACATAGACCGAATCGGGGTCGGTCTCGTGGTGGTCGAGATGGACGTCGAACCCCTCGATCTCGAGCGTTTGCGTCTCGACGACGTACTCGGCGTCGGGCAGCCCGACCACCGCGCAAACTTCGTGAATCAACTCGACGAAACGTTCCCTGCTCATGGGCGGCAATCTCCGGCGAAAATAGGGCGGCCCGCTTGCAAAAAAGCGGGGGCACGTAGCCGGAAAGCCAGGCTTTCCGCCTTCGTGCCCCTCGCGCGAACGGACTGCGGCAACGCGAGCGGCTTACTGGCCCTTCGCGGCGTCGGCGATGTTCTTCGCGCCGTTGTTGCCGACGGAAGCGAGCGCCGACGTTTCCTGCTGCTGCATGTTGATCTGCATGGCGGCCATCGTCATGGCGTTGTTCTGGTTGGCCATGGCCTGCATCTGGCCGACCATGTCGGCGTTTTGCGAACCGGCTTGCGAGACGCCCGAGCTTCCGATCGATGAAGACATGATGTATTCCCCTTATCAAGAAAGTGATGGAAAAAGCACTGCTGTGGGTTGACGCCTGATGCTTCGGTAAAAGGCCCGTGGCCGTGGTGGCCGCCGGTCCGGACCGGCTGACGCGCAGCCGGATGCTGCAACTGCAAACTGTTCAACCGTCTTCCGTATCGCCGCGGATGCCGTCAAAGCGCCGCGCCACGGGCGCTGTGGCGCTCCTGCAGCGTGAGCACGATGCGGCGCGCCGCGATCATCCCGCGATAAAGCTTTTGCAGATCGAGCCGCTCGCGCTCGTCGGCCGCGGACTGCGTGGCCGTACTGATCCGGCGCGCGGTTTCGTCGAAGGCCGCCGCGATGCGCGCGACCCGTTGCGCGCCGTCGGGCGCCGAGAGCGTGGCATCGAGCGCGTTCAGATCCTGCGCGATGGGAAGCAATGCGTCGTACATGTCGGTTCCTTTGGTGGTCGAGGTCAATTGTTTGCTTCGTCCCTGCTGCTCGCGAACAGATGCTTCGTGCCGTCGGGCGTCTCGATGTAGCGCAGCCCGCCCGTGGCGATCACCGACGTGTACTCGACATCGGGCGTGAGCGCCTGCGCCTCCTTGACATCGACGTCGACGCGCTTGACGTTGTCGCCGAGGTCGGCCCTGATACCCGCTATCAGCGTGCGGAAGGTCGTCATCGACTGCACGCTGCCGCTCACGCGGAAGATGCCGTGGCCTTGGTAACTCACTGCCGCGCCCGTGCCGGCGAGCGACTGCTGGATGTTGTCCACGTCTTGCTGCGCGACGTCGTATTCGCGCCGCACCTTGCCGCGCGCGAGGCTGTCCATGATCCGCTGCGCCTTCGCGCTTTCGTCGGTGCTCGTCACGATGCCGCGCACCGCCACACTGTCCTTGCGTGCCATTGCCTGCAGGTCGCCGAGGCCTTCGCGGTGCAGGGCCTCCTGCAACTGCCGTGCGAGCGCGTCGGCGTCGAACCTCACGCTCGCCGCTTCGCTCGACTGCGTACCCGCGAACATCACACCGGCCACGGCGATGCCGCCGATCGCAGCGGTGCAGGCGAGCGCCAGCACGGCCGTGCGCCAGGGCACCTTGGGCGAATCGGCCGGCGCATGGCCGGCACCGGGTTCGTCCGCATGGGCCGGGGCCCGATCCGGCGCGCCGCTATCCGCGTCAGCCCCCGTCGCGGTGTCGGCGGCAGGCGGCTCGGCCGTCTTCCAGAGGCCCGCCAGCAAATCGAGATCGCGCGGCCAGGCTTCGCCGTCGGGGCCCACGCAAAACACGACGTCGCCGAACGGCACGGCCACGAAGTCCGCCACGAGCACCTCGTCGCCGTTCGCCGAGCGAATCCGCGCCACACCGTCCTCGCCCACGCAAAGCTCGATGTCCTCGACCGTCCAGTCGCTGATGCAGACATCCGAGTGCTCGGTGGCGCCGATCCGGTAGGTGCCGCTCGTGAGCCGGACCTGGGCTCCGGCGTGGGTGCCGGTCAGTACTCGAAGCGCTTTCATGATCGTGGTATCCGTGTATCCGACGTGGGTCATGCGGTTGCCCTTGCTGGTCGCCGCTCCGGCGTTTCGCTGCTTCGCGCATCGGGCCGCCGGGCCTTGACCGTCGAAATCAGTTTAGGGTTTTGCCGGTGGCGCAGCCGGCGCCATGCGAACTTCGAACGTCTTATCCGAAGCGCCGGCCGTGGGCTTGGCCGTCCCTTGCCGCGCGGCGCCGGTTGGACCACCGATCGCGCCGCCCGTGACGGCGGCGCCGGCGGGCACCCCGCCGGCCGGCAGCGCGGCTTGCGTGTCGAGAATGCGTTGCTTCACGGCCGCGATCGATTGATCGTCGTACGAGTATTCGATGCCCGCGCTCTGGCGGGCGAGCGTGTTGTCGAGCGATACGCCGAGAAGCCCCGCCACCGCGGCGGCCTTGCCCGGGGTGGCGGCACTTTGCATCAGTGCCGCATGGCGGTGCGCGTGAAGCCGGGCAGCATTGCGCCGAAGCGCCATCGGCGAGCGCATCGCGAGCAGCATCGGCACCGCCAGCAAGGGCCCCAGCTCGATCTGCGCGGCAAGCCGCAGCACCTCCTTCGCGCACGCCGCCGCGAGTTCGGCCGGCAAGTCCGGCGCACCGAGCTTGTGCGTCGCGAGCAGTTGCATCGTGGCCGCGAGCGGCTGGCTGCGCGCGGCGGCCTTGGCCCGGCCCGCCTTGCCGATCGCGAACTTGCGGGGTTTGTCGCGGCCTTCGCCGGACTGACGGCCGTCGCGCCGAGGCTGCCCGTCGCGCGGCGCACCCTGCTGCGGCTGCCCCTGCTCTTCGCCGTGCTGATTCGAGCCGCGATCGTGCCCATGGCCGTTGCGATGCTGTTGCTGCCCGTCGCCGTGTTGCTGATCGCGCTCGCGCTTTTGCTGCTGTCCGTGCTTTTGCTGCTGACCCTGCTCGTGCTTGCGTTCGCGCTCGTGCGGGTGTTCGTGTTCATGCTCGTGCCTGGGCTCGAGCGCGTGCGGGTCGTCCGGCCGCTCGTGAGCCGATGCCTCTTTGCCCTGCGTCTTCGCCGAGCCCGCCGGCCGCGGCCGTTGGCCGAGCTGGCGCATCAGCTTTTGCGCGGAAGGGGGCGGCGGCTTGTGCATGCCTTCGGCAAAACGCTTGCCGCGGTAGAAAGCGGCGGCGAGCATCTTGTTGTGCTGCATGCGCGCGCGCTGCATCTTCGTGTGCTGCACCTTCACGCCCGTGAAGCCGCGCGCCTGGGTCATCTGCCCCACGTGCTCGGCGCCGGCCTGCGCCTGCTGCGCGAGATCGGCGGCGTGGTGGCCGTGGTTGTTGCGGATCGGCGAATTCACGACGGCACCGCGAGCGTGATGATCTGATTGGCGAAGCGCAGGATCGCGGCGGCGCCCCAGGCGCCGATCATGAGCACGGTGGCCACGACGGCCACGAGCTTCACCGCGTACGAGATGCTTTGGTCCTGCATCGACGTGATGGCCTGCACGAACGAAATCGCGAGGCCGGAGAGCGCGGCGACGGCCACTACCGGCATCGAGACGGACAGGCAGAGCAGCAGGCCCTGCGAGGTGATGCGAACGAGCGTATCGGTTTCCATGGTGCGCGCCTCAGCGATAGGTCATGACAAGACCGTGAATCAATGTGGACCAGCCGCTCATGACGACGAACAGCAGCAGCTTGAACGGAATCGCGACGTTCGTCGGCTGGACCTGATTCAGGCCCATCGCCATCAGCACGTTGGCGATGACGAGATCGACGACGATGAATGCGATGTACAGCAGAAAGCCGATCTTGAAGGCGTCGGTCATCTCGGTCAGCGTGAAGGCCGGGGCAAGGACGATGAGATCGTCCTCACGGATCTTCGCCGCCATGTCCTTCGGCCAGACCACGGTTGCCGAGCGCACGAAGAACCGCTTTTCGCGCTCGTGCGCGTGCTTCTTCAGAAAGGCGCGAAACGGCTCCTTTGCCGCATCGAACGCATCGAGCACGACGAGCGACGTGTCGCTGCCGGGGGTACGGTGCATCGTCTGCATGGTTTGCATGGCCTGCATGCCGATCGGCGCCATCACGTAAGCGGAGACGAGGACCGCGATGCCGTTGAGCACCATGTTCGGCGGCACCTGCTGCACGCCGAGCGCGTTGCGCAACAGTCCGAGCACGACGACGATCTTCGCGTACGAGGTCGCGACCATGGCGACGAACGGGATCAGGCTGATCGCGACGACGGTGATCAGCAGCCCGGTGAGATCGCTAAACTGAACCATGGCCGCGCGACAGCTGAACGAGACGCACGCCGAGATGATCGCCGACGCTCACGAGTTCGCCGAAGCCGATCGTCTGCCCGTAGGTGACGAGCCGCACGCGCGCATCGGGCAGCGCGGTGGGCAGCTCGAGCACGTAGCCCGCGCGCAGCGCCGAGAGCTGGGCGACCGGCATCGAAACCGTGTCGATCTCGAGCTTCAGCGGCAGGTCCAGCTGGCTGATTTCGACGGGCGTGTCGATCGAATCGGTAAGCGGCGCGTTGAACTGCGTCTCATGGCTCATGGTGGGGTCCTCGCTCAAGGTCATCAGATGGTGGGTGACGTCTGCCACGGCGCGCAGTTGCCGCGTCCCGTAGCGGCCCCAGACGACTTGCATCGGGGCGGACGAGCGCTCGTTCGCGAAGAGCGCGCGGGTGGCTTCGGGAACGGCACGCAAGATGACGTCCCCCGCGCGCAGCGAATCGAGCGTCGTCACGTTCATGGTTTTCTCGCCGATCCGCAGCCGGCCCGGTACGGCGATCTCGCTGACGTGGGTGGCGAACGGCGTGCATTGCCGGGCCACGAGCGTTTCGAGCGCGTCGAGCCAGCCGCTGTCGATGTGCTCGATCACCGCATCGAAGCGGGTATCGCCCAGGCGCAGCGAGAGCGCGCAGCAAGGCGCGCTCGGCGGCTGACGCGCGGCGCGTTCGAGCGAGACGATTTCCGCGCCGTCGAAGCCGAGCGCTTGCAGGGCGCGCCGCAGCGGATCGAGCAGGATCGCGCACACGGCATCGCGCAAGCGCTCGTTGACGGGCTCGTCCGACGCGACGACGCTCGCGAGCCCCGTGTGCTGTCCGACGTCGATGCGCACCGCGGCCGTCTCCATGCCCCAGCGCACGCGCACGACGGCGGCGCGCTCCGGCGCCACGAAGTCGTGCGCGCCGACGCTGAAGGCCGAGACGCCGAGCGCGTGAGCGAGCAGTGCGCTCAGGCGCTCGTCGACGGCGAGCCGATGCTGGCGCGCGGTGGCGGCCGCAAGCGCGGGCAGCCGCGCGGGATCGAGCAAAACGGCTACCGCCGGCGCTTGGGCGCCCGCCGCAACGTGGTCTGTCAGTAGCGTTCGTGTGGTATCCATATGGGTTTTACGTGACGATGATCTCGACGCTGCGCGCGCCGTCGAAGCGGCCTTGCATCACTTCTTCGAGGCTTGTGCGCAACGTCGCCGCATGCTGTGAGATTAGTTCGCGCGAGCGTGCGTCGGTGGTGTCGAAGCGAAGCGTCAACTGGAAATGCGAAAGCGCGAGGCTCAACGTGCAGCCTGGCAGCAGCGCCGGATCGATGGGAATCGTGATCTGCCAGTCGCCGCTTGCGAACACGATCGGATTGGCGCAGAAGTCCGACACCTCGGCGACGATCGAATCGACGAACCGGTTCATGTCCTGGCCCGTGCGCGCCGGTGCCTGCACGGCGACCACGGCGTGCGGGCCGCCTGCTTCGGGGCGCCGCGGCTCGCGCGCGGCTTGTACGCGCGGCGTGTCCGGCGCAGCCGCCGATGGCCAGGCGTTGGGCGGCCTCTGCGGTGAAAGCGGCGCCGCGCCGCGCGCCGGCATCGGCGTCGGTGCCGGCATCGTCGAATATGCCGGCACATGCACGAGCCCATGCATGGCCGAATGCACCGGCACGCGCATCGTCGAATGCATGGGCGGATGAATCGTCGCAGGTACCGGAGCGGGCACCGGGGCTGCCGATCGGGCGTGCGCCGCAGCGTCGTCGTGTTCGTCGCCGGAGCCGGCCTGTGCGTCGTCGTCGCGCTCGCCGCTGCCGGCATCGTCGCGATGTTCGTCCGCGGCGAACCCGGCGACCGGGTAGAGCGGATCGGCTGGCTCGGCGAATGGCGGCTCGGCCGGTGCGGCGCACGGCTGCCCGTCGCCGGGCGCTTCCGATGCGCCGGCGCGCGTGCCTTCGCGCAGGCGCTGAAAAAGGGCGGCCTGGCGGCTCAACTGCGCGGCCGGCATCTCGGGTGCGGGGTCGGTGTGCGCGGCCGGCGCCGCGATGACGCGGGCGCGATGAGGGGCGGAGGAGTGCATGGCGCGGCTCGCTCGATCACATCGCCAGGCGGCCGACGGGCTGGAGATCGACATGCGCGCCGAGCTCCTGGTACGAATACACGGGCAGCCAGGGCAGCCGTGCCTCGATCATGCGCTTGATGTAGCGCCGGATATCCATCGACGCGACGAGCGCCAGCGGCTGCCGCGGCGTATCGCCGACGATGTCGGCGATCTTGCCGACGAGCTGGCCGATTTCGTCGGGCGGCAGCGCGAGGAAGTTGCCCGTGGGGGTCTGTTTGATCGACTGCCGGATGTGTTGCTCGACCTGAACGTCGACGAGTACGACGGGCAAATCCCGCACGCCACCCGTCGCGCGATAGGCGATGAGCCGGCCGAGCTCCATGCGGATGTACTCGGTCAGCATCAGCATGTCCTTCTCCTTCGGTCCCCAGACGATCAGGCTTTCGGTGATGCTGCGGATATTGCGCACGGGCACGTCTTCCTCCAGCAGCCGGCGCAGCACGTCCGCCATCTTCTGCAGCGGCAGTGCCTTTTGTACCTCCGCGACGAGGCCCGGGTAGTCCTCGTTGAGCTGATCGAGCATCCACTGTGCTTCCTGGATGCCGAGAAAGAGATGGGCATTGCGCCGCAGCAGGTCGATCGTGTGGCGTGCGATCAATGCTTCCGGGGTCGCCGCGGCGGCAGGCGCGTCCGCTGCGCCGCCGTCGGCCGCCGCGTGTACCGCGCGCGTTTCGGCGAGCGTGGTGCGTCCTTGCGGCACGTCGAAGATGAGCACTTCGTAACTGTCTTCGGGCAGCGTGCCGTCGGACCACATCATGATGCCGGGGAACGGCAGGCCGACTTCCGATTGCAGCGCGTGGCGCTGTGCGTCGAACGCGCGGTCAAGGGCATCGGCCGCGAGACGCGCGCTGACGTCGGCTGCGAGGCGCACGCCGAGCGGACAGGTGAACTGCGGCGGGCGTGGCAGGATCGACGGCGCGTCGCCCTTGGCGCCGGCGCGCTGCAGTGCCCCTACGGGCTTGCCGGCGCCTTTGGCGGGACCGTCCTGCTTTTTCTGCAGACGGTAGCCGACGAAGCCGAGCAGCCCGGCGAGCAGCGCGAAGAGTGCGGCCGGAAAACCGGGCACGGCGGCGAAGCCGAGCAGCAGCAGCGCGGCGAAGTACAGCGCGCGCGAGCTGCTCGTGAACTGGCGCCTGATGTCTTCGCCGAGGGAGGAGTTTCCATGGTCGCCGCCTTCGTCCACGCGTGTGATCATGACGCCCGCGGCCACCGAGATCAGCAGCGAGGGAATCTGCGAGACCATGGCGTCGCCGATCGAGAGGACCGAGAAGCGGTTGGCCGCCTCGCCGGCCGACATGCCGTGATAGGCGACGCCCACGGCGATACCCGCGACGATGTTGATCATCGTGATCATGAGGCCGGCGATCGCATCGCCTTTCACGAACTTCATCGCGCCGTCCATGCCGCCATGCAATTGGCTTTCGATGGCGAGCCTCGCGCGTTTCCTGCGGGCTTCGTCCGGCGTCAGGATGTTCGCGCGGAGGTCGGCATCGATGCTCATCTGTTTGCCGGGCAGCGCATCGAGCGTGAACCGTGCCCCCACTTCGGCGACGCGCTCCGAGCCCTTGGCGATCACGATGAACTGCACGACGGAGATGATGACGAACACGACAAGGCCGACGACGAGATTGCCGCCCACGACGAGCTGCCCGAAGCTTTCGATGATTTCGCCGGCATCGGCATGCAGCAGGATCGACTTCGTCGACGCGATATTCAGCGAGAGCCGGAAAAGCGTCGTGAAGAGCAGCACGGACGGGAACGCCGAGAGCGTGGCGATATGGCCCACATACATCGTCACCATGAGCAGCGTGATGCTGATCGTGATGTTGATCGCGAGCAGCCCGTCGATGATGGCGGGGGGCAGCGGCAGGATCATCAGCGAGACGATCGCGATCAGCAGGACGGCGATGCCGGCCTCGCCGATGCCGGGCAGTTTCATGGTCTTGAACATGTCCACTACTCCGTGGTGGCGGTTTGAGGCGCGAGGCCGTCCACCCAGCGAAGAATCGCGGCGACGACTTCGAACAGTTCTTCGGGAATCGGCTGATTGAGCGGCACCTTGTGCAGCATGCGCGCGACGGGCGGGTTCGCGACGATGGGCACGCGCGCGTGCATCGCCTGCTGGCGCAGCCGCAGCGCCTGCTCGTCCACGCCCTTGGCGAGGACGACGGGCAGCGGAAACTCCGCCGGGTCGTAGCGCAGCGCGACCGCGTAGTGAACCGGGTTGACCACGACGACGTTCGCGCGCGCGACGCCGCCTTTCGGGCCTTCCTGCGACATCTCCCTGGCCATGCGCTTGCGCTCGCCCTTGAGTTCGGGGTTGCCTTCGCTCTCCTTGTGCTCGCGCTTCACCTCGTCTTTCGACATCCGGTTCTTGCGGATGAAGAGCCACTTCTGCAGCTTGTAGTCGAACGCGCCGATGACGACGAACACGCCGAGCGCGACCACGACCACATGCATGAGCACGGACCACAGCACGCCGATCAACTGCGGTACGGACTGATCGAGCGCGCTCGCCACCACGGGCATCGCGCTTTTGATCGTCTGCCACATGACGGCGACGAGAATCGCGGCCTTGCCGATCATCTTCGCGAGGTCGATGGCCGAGTTCATCGAGAAGATGCGCTGAAAGCCGGACCCGGGGCTGACCGACGCAAGCTTCGGCATCACGGCTTTCAGCGAAATCTTGAGTCCCGTCTGGGGGGCGAGCGCGATGATGGCGGCGACGAGCGCGACGGCCGCGATCCCGCACAGCAGACCGAGCGCCTGCAGGCCGATATGAACGAGGATGGGCCAGAGGTCCTGCAACTCGCGCTCGCCGTGGGTGAAATCGACCGCTTCCTTGACGACCGCGCGCAGCGTGTCGGCCAGATAGTGCTGACCCGCCGTCAGCACCAGCACGATCGAGCCGAGCGACGCGACTTCGACGAGGTCGGTGCTCTTCGCGACCTGGCCTTCCTCGCGGACCTTGTCCAGCTTCTTGTCTGTGGGCTCTTCGGTTTTCTCGTCGCTCATGACCGCTGTCCTTCGCTTGTCGCCGGCGCGCACCCGGGATGGGGCGCCCCGATGCAACGTTAGCGGCGCCGCGGTATCCGGCGCGACGGCGATGCGAAGCAAGGACAAGGGCTGCGAAGCGGGCGGCGCGACGGCGCGTCGCTCGGGCGCAGGCCACGTGAGCAAGGCAAACCGCGCGGCGGCGAGCACGCGCGAAGGCGTCCGCGAAAGTGGCTCGGACCGCCGCCGCATCGCATGCGGCGCTTCGCAATTCGTTGTGCGACTTCGTGCCCGGCACGTGGCGCGCCCGTCGTGTTGCGTAACTTAGCGTCAACGGAAGGCCACGCCTCATCGGGTGCGGCCCATCGGATCGAATCTGATTTCCTTGGGGGAAAGGATGGACGTTCTGAAGGATCGGCCGCAGTGCCCATCGGGAGTCGTCGGCGCGATCGTCGACCTGGTCAGGGTGGCATTGGCCCGCGCAGGCACGCCGCAGCAAGTCGACATCGACGATCTCGAGCACCTCGTCGACGTGCTGCATCTGCTGCGCCCGGATTCCGCCGAATTCGCGTTTTTCGACGGCTGGCTGCATATGGTGCGCGCGGAATGGAGCGAGGCCGAACGGCTCTTTCGCAATCTGGTCGAGCGCGCGGTGTGCCTGCCGGCCAGCAAGGGAATGTTGCTGCAGTGCCTGAAGGCCCGCCAGGAGTTCGGTTGGCAGGACGAGGCCCGACACCTGCTGGAGGAGGGCGGCAACGAAGAGGTTGAACGGCTCGCGAAGGTTCTGCTTGCGAGCGAGGAGCTGAAGCAGGCGGTCGCGACCGCGAAGCGCACGGGCCGCTTCGTTGCGCCGGATTCCGCGCTCGCGTTCGAGAACGGCGCGCACGCCGAAGACGGCGAAGCGGTCGCGACGCCGTCGTCCTCATCCAGCGACATGCTGCTGACGATGCAGTACATGCGCGTCTGAGCCTGTTGCCCCTACCAGGAGAAACGAAATGAGCATCACGACTGCATCGCAACTCCAGTACGAACTGGCCCGCGTCACCGGCACGACGCCCGCGGCGCCGAATGCGGACGCGATATCGCAGCCGCTCGTCGACAAATTCCAGGCGATGATGGCTTCGGCGCCCCACCATGCGGCAGCCGTCCACCCGACCGAGCGCGCGGACCTCGTGACGAAAGCAGTCGAGGAGCAGGCGGACTATTACCGGCAAGTGCCGAACGACGTGCTCTATATGACTCAGCACATGAGCGCGCTGTCGATGGAACGCCTTGCCGCCGCCGACATGACGATCCAGCTCGAGATCGCAAGCCTGAACGCCGATCTGCAGGTGAAGATGGCGACCGTGCAGTCGTCCAAGGACGCCGTGCAGACGCTCATGAAGAACCAATGACTTGACGTTCTCCTCTCCCTGAAGAGAGAGGATTCCCACACTGGCCGGAGCAACTGATGAAACCGAACCTCGTGCCTTCGAGGCTGCCCTCCACATGGCGGCTCGTCGCGGTGGCGGCGCTCGTGCTGTCGCTTGCGGCCTGCAAGCAGGAGCTCTACGGGCAACTGACCGAAAGCGACTGCAACGAAATGGCGGCCGCGCTGCTGATGTCCGGCGTCGACGCGCAAAAGAGCACGCCCGATGGCGGCAAGACCTGGTCGGTCAGCGTCGACGAAAAGCAGATCGTGCATGCCGTGGAAGTGCTGCGCGCACGCGGCCTGCCGCGCAAGAAATTCGACGACCTCGGCTCGCTGTTCAAGAAGGACGGGCTCGTTTCCACGCCGACCGAGGAGCGCGTGCGCTTCATTTACGGTTTGTCGCAGGAACTCGACGATACGTTGTCGAAGATCGACGGCGTGGTCGTGGCGCGCGTGCAGATCGTGCTGCCGAACAACGACCCGCTCGCGCAGTCGGTCAAGCCGTCGTCCGCATCGGTCTTCATCAAGTACCGGCCCGACGCGAATCTCGATCGGATGACGCCGGCGATCAAGAACCTGGTCGTGCACAGCATAGAGGGGCTGACCTACGATCAGGTCAGCGTGACGAGCGTGCCGGCCGATGCGCTCGATCCACCTGCCCACCCGCACCGCCAGGACGGCTGGGTCGTCTATGCGGGCGGCGCACTCGGCGTGCTGCTGTTGACGATCGCCGGCGGCTTCGCGCTCTGGCGCGGCAATCTGCTCAAGGGCGGCGGCGGACTTGCGGGCCGGTTCGCGCGCGGGGCGGGGCGTGCGGCGAAAGCGCCGGCATGACCTTCGATCCGAACGACCATATGGCCGGCACGGCAAGCAGGGTTGAGCACTTGACGAGTGCATACGACGCCGCCGATGCATACGACGCCGCAGCCGACAGCGTTGCCGCCCCGAACGGCGAGACGCCGGCGGCCGTGGCGGCGAGACTGGCCGCCTACCATCGGCGCCGACGTACGCTGTTCGACTGGATGCATCCGGCGTACCTTGCACGCGTGCCCGGTGCGGACCGGCTCGGCGCATGCAGCCCCGCGCAGGCGGAGGCGCTTGCCGATGCGCTGCTCGACGAATGGGGCATGCCGGTGCCGCCGCTTGCCGCGTTCAACGCGCCGGAAACGGCGCTTGCGTTGCTGCCGGCGCACGATTGTCTGACCGTATTCCGCTTGCGCGCGCTCGTCGAGCAGGCGGAGCCATTGCGCGCCTGGATCGACCGGCCGCGTCGCGAGAAGTTGACCGGCTGGATCGGGGCGCGCGGCGTCAATCTGCTCTTCGCCCGCGAGCGCGAGCTTGCGGGCGATGCGTGTTCGCTTGCTGCACGCGCGCGCCACGCGGCATCGGTCATGCAAGTGCCGCTCGACGCGGCCGATGGCGATGTCCTGGCCTGGCTCGGCTTTCGGCTTTTCGAGCGCGACTGCCGATGGGCGCCGGGCGGCCCGCTCGCGATCATGCGGTTGGCCATGCCGGCGCGCGACGACGAGGGGGCGTTGCCATCCCCTTCGTTGCCGCTGTCATTACCGTCTTCGGAAGGCCCGAGCCCGAGCCTTTCGATCGTCTCGCAACTGCCCGACTTGTTTCCGGAGTGGTCATGGTGATCTGGTTACGCAATCCGCTGGCCGAAGGCACGAGCCTCGGTGCGGGCGTCGAAGGCGACGTCCTGCGTCATGAACGCGTCGCGGCGATCGTCGAGATCGATGCGGCGTACGTCGAGATGCGCCGGCAATGCGACGACGCGCTGGACGCGGCGCGCGCGCAGGCCCGCATGCTGCTCGACGAAGCCCGCGCCCGCGCGGACGAACTCGTCGAGCGCGCCATGCGCGAGTTCGCGCAAGCGGCCGAGCGCGGCTACGACGACGGATTGCGGCGGGGGCTGACCGATTGGCACGCACGCGCGGCAGCCGCGCATGCCGAGGCCAGCCGGCTCGCGCCCGGGCAGCAGGACCGGCTGGCCGAGCTCGTGACGCTGGCGGTCGAGCAGATCGTCGCGTCGGTGGATCCCAAGGCGCTTTTCGCGCGCGCGGCCGCGACGGTCGAGCGGATCGTCGCCGACGGCAGTCCCGTTCATCTGCGTGTTCATCCGTCGGATCTGGCCGCGGCCAGCGCGGCCTTCGACGAAGCGGCCGCGGCGTGGCGCGAGGCCGGGCGCTCCGTGCGGCTGTGCGTGGCGGCCGACGCGACGCTTGCGCCCGGCGCGTGCGTCGCCGAAACCGACCTGGGTGCGATCGACGCGAGCTTGTCGTTGCACCTGGCGGCGATGCGCGACGCCCTGGCGCGCGCGGTGCAAAGCGTGGCGGAGGACCCATGGCGCGATGCGCCGACTGCGCGGCCCGGGGATGACGCACAAACCGTCGACGCGCAGGCCGGTTTCGCGGGCAACGCCGAGGGGCCGATCGGCGAGTCCGCCGTCGGAGCTGGCGACGACCTGACGGACCCGGATGCGCACGCGGCCGACGGCGGCGATGGCGACGGCAACATCGGGGACGAAGAAGGTTGGCAAGACGATGCCGCGGTCCTGCACACGGCGGACGACCGGCGCGACGAGGGCTGGGCCGATGCCGCGTTTGCCGATGCCGACGCGATGTCCATCTGAACCGGCCTTCGCGCCGCACGTGGAAGAAGACATGACCAGGAAGGGAGCGCCATGATCGACAGCGCGGACGGTTTCGGAACCGACGAAGCGAGCGGGGTGCGCATCGCGCAGCCGCGGGCCGTACGCGGCTTCTCGGCGCTGATGGATGCGATGGAGCGCGAACTGCGCGCCCGCGCACAACCCGCGGCATGCGGCAAGGTGCAGGAAGTGATCGGCACGCTCGTACGCGTATCGGGGCTCGACGCGACGCTCGGCGAGCTATGCGAGCTGCGCTCGCCCGAAGGCGCCTTGCTGCAGCGTGCCGAGGTAGTCGGCTTCTCGCGCGACGTCGCGCTGCTCTCGCCGTTCGGCCGGCTCGGCAGCGTGTCGCGGGCGACACGCGTGGTGGGACTCCGGCGTCCGCTTTCGCTGCGCATCGGCCCCCGCCTGCTCGGCCGCGTGATCGACAGCCTGGGCGAGCCGATCGACGGCAAGGGGCCGCTCGAATGCGACGAATGGCAGCCCGTCATCGCCGATCCGCCCGATCCGATGTCGCGGCCCGTCGTCGATACCCCGATGCCGACGGGCGTGCGCGTCGTCGATGGCATGATGACGCTGGCCGAGGGGCAGCGCATGGGCATCTTCGCGCCGGCCGGCGTCGGCAAGAGTACGTTGATGGGCATGTTCGCGCGCGGGGCGCGCTGCGACGTCAACGTGATCGCGTTGATCGGGGAGCGCGGCCGCGAAGTGCGCGAATTCTGCGAGCACATTCTCGGGCCCGACGGGATGGCCCGCTCGGTCGTCGTCTGCGCGACATCGGACCGCTCGTCGATCGAGCGCGCGAAGGCCGCTTATGCGGCAACGGCGGTGGCCGAATACTTCCGCGACCGCGGCATGCGTGTGCTGCTGATGATGGATTCGCTGACGCGCTTTGCGCGCGCGCAGCGCGAAATCGGCCTGGCGATGGGCGAGCCGCCGACGCGGCGCGGCTTTCCACCGTCGATCTTCGCGGAGCTGCCGCGGCTGCTGGAGCGCGCGGGACGCTCGGAGCACGGCTCGATCACCGCCCTTTATACCGTGCTGGCCGAGGACGAATCGGGCGGCGACCCGATCGCCGAGGAGGTACGGGGCATTCTCGACGGTCACATGATTCTTTCGCGCGAGATCGCGGCACAGAACCGCTATCCGGCGATCGACGTGCTCGGCAGTCTGTCGCGCGTGATGACGCAGGTGGTGCCGCGCGAGCACGTGGCGGCGGCGGGACACGTGCGGCGGCTGATGGCCAAGCACAAGGAGGTCGAATTGCTGCTGCAGGTGGGCGAGTATCAGAGCGGCACCGATGCGCTTGCCGACGAAGCCATTGCAAAGATCGACGCGATTCGGGCTTTCCTCGGCCAACCGACCGATCTGCTCGTCGACCCGAGCGACACGCTCGCGGCCCTCGGCGAGATCGTGCAGTCCTGATACTGGAGGCGAGCGATGAAAGACCGCCGTGTTGCCGCGTTCGAGCGCGTGCTCTCGCGTCGCCGCCAGCTCGATCGCAAGCTCAATGCGGCGCTCGGCGGTTTGCGCGGCGAGCTGCAGGCGCTCACGGACGCGTTGGAGGAAAGCCGCGCGGCGGTGCACGCGCATGCGGCCGAGCTTGCCGCGCACGACGGCAAGATCGACGCGATGCTGGGCAGCGTGTCGTTCCGGGCAGACGAGTATCTGAAGCTGCGCGAATTCCGCTCGCACGCGGCCGAGCAGCACGCGATGCTCGAGGCCCGGGCGGCGCAGGCCGGACAGGCGCTGGCGGCGAAGGAGGCGCAGATCGGTGCGCTGCGCACCGAGATTCTGCGCAACCGTGCCCGCATCGACATCTACGGCAAGCGGCGCGACACGCTCGTCAAGGCAATCGAGCTCGCGATCGAGGACGCGCAGGACGAGGAAACATCGGAGAGCCGCCGGCCCAGCCCGGCGTTTTGAAGCGGCAAGCGCGCCCGCAAGCCGCGCATCCATTGGACGACAGGCGACTGAAATGAGCGAGATTACCTTCGCATCGATCGAATCGAGCCATCAACTGGTCAGGTTTCTGATTGTGCTCGGCCTTTGCAGCGAACGATTGATGGTCCTGATGATGATTTTTCCGCCGACGTCCGACAACGTCGTGCAAGGCCGCGTGCGCACCGCGCTGGCGCTGCTGTGGGGCAGCTTCATCGCCTACGGGCAACGCGGCCTGCTCGAGCAGGGGGATGCGACGATGCTCGTGGGCATCGGGTTGAAGGAGGCGCTGATCGGCGTCGGCCTCGGCTTCGCGGCGTCGACGGTGTTCTGGGCCGCCGAAAGCGTCGGCACGTACGTCGACGATCTGACCGGTTTCAATCAGCTGCAGATGCAGAACCCGAGCCAGGGGCAGCAGACGTCGCTGACTTCCACGCTGCTGAGCCAGTTCGCGATCGCGGCGTTCTGGTGTCTGGGCGGCATGACGTTTCTGCTCGGTGCGATCTACGAATCGTATACCTGGTGGCCGCTTGCGAACCTCACGCCGGCCGGGGGATCGGTACTCGAATCGTTCGTGTTGCTGAAGACCGACTCGCTGATGGAAACGGTGGCGAAGCTGGCCACGCCGATGATGCTGATGCTGCTGCTGATCGATATCGGCTTCGGCTTTACCGGGAAGGTGTCGCAAAAGCTCGATCTGCCGTCGCTGGCGCAGCCCGTGAAAGGCGCGCTCACGATTCTGATGCTCGCCTTGATGGCGGCGATTTTCATCGATCAGGTACGCGATCAGCTGTCGCTCGTGGGCATCGCGGCCGAGGCGAGGGCGCTCGCGGGCGGCAAGTGAAACGCGCTGAATGCGCGAGCGGGCGCAATGATGCGTGCGCCGATGGCGATTGGCTGAAAAAGCTTGGAGAAGCACATGATCGAGACGTTGAGCGACAACGCGATCGTTACGGGGATGATGGACGTGCTGTGGGCCGGTGCGGCGCTGGATACGTTTTCGGACGTCCAGGACCTGCTCGACGCGATGGCGGTGCTGCGTCCCGGGAACGGCGAAATGCGCGAGGTGCTGGCCTGGTGGCATGTGCGTGCACGCGCCTGGGGCGAGGCGCTGAGCGAATTGCGCCGGGTGGAGCGCGATGGCACGCTGTCGTCGCGCGGCATGGCGCTCGCGGCCGTATGTCTTTATGCGCTTGGCGATGCATCGTGGCGTACCTATGCCTACGCGGCGGCGTACAAATCCGACGACCCGATGGCCACGCGCACCGCCCAGGCGCTGCTCGCCGCGCCCGCGATCGGGCGCGGATAGATTCCACTGAACCTTGAAACTCGCGTCGACACGCTGACGCCATGCCCGGCGCGACGGGACCGGGCGAACTAATCACGGCCTGCTTCGCCGTGCAACTCGAATACGCTGTCGATTTCAACCGGAATGCCCATGGGCAGCGTGTGCACGCCGATCGCGCTGCGGGCAGGCAACAAGTCCGTGCCGAACAGGTCCAGCAGTACGTCGCTCGCACCGTTCGCCACCTGCGGATGCCGAGTGAACGAAGCCGACGCGCGAACGTACACGGTCAACCGTATGCAACGCCTGACGCGATCGAGTCCGCACCGTTCGTCGAGGCAAGCCAGAATCATCAGCATCGTCAGCCGTGCGCAGGCTTGAGCGCGCTCGATGCTCATGTCTTCTCCGACGATGCCCGTCACAGGCTTGCCGTTCTCGAACGGCCCGAGGCCCGACACGTGTACGTGGTTGCCCGCGATCGATACGGTCCGATACGAGCCGAGCGGTGCGATGGGGGGCGGAAGAACCAGTCCGAGTGCGGCAAGACGGGCGGTGGTGGTGTCAGGCATGGAGCCTCCGTAGGAGAGGTGAGCAAAACCGTCGCCGGGCTGGCGGTGCTTTCGGGGCGCAGGGCCCTCGATCGGCAGGCCGGAACAAAATGGCAGCGGCGGGAGCGGTGGTTGTGCGGATGCTATCGCCGGCCGGCATCGCGCAGCAGCCCGAGGTGCACGAGGCTTTCGGCCGTGGCGACAATGGCGTCCTCGCGCGGGCGCGGCGACCAGCCGAGCAAGCTGATGGCTTTCTGACTGGTGGCGTTCAGATTGCGGCCGAGCAGCGGCAGCGATCCTCGCAGCGCGGGATCCTTCAGCGCGCCGATGCGCACGAGCCAGTCGGGCAGCACCCGGGTGGACACATGGCGCGCGGCATCCCCCATGCGCGCCTTGAGCACCTGCGCGACTTCGGCGAGCCACATGCTTTCGCCGGCAATGGCAATGAAGCGCTCTCCGTTCGCGGCGTCGTGGGTCATGGCGCGCGCATGCAGGTCGGCGAGATCGCGCACGTCGACGAAGCCGGAATTGATGCGCGGATTGCCGGGCTGGCCGTTCAGCATGCCCCTGATCAGGCGGATGGAGTGCGAATAGTCGTCGCCGAGCACAGGCCCGAGAACCGTCACCGGATTGATCACGGACAGTTGCATGCCGCGTCCTTCTCGCGCAATGAAATCCCAGGCCGCGCGTTCCGACAACGTCTTCGACTTCTGATAAGGCCAGACATCGGCGGCCGTCAGGTTGCTCCAGTCGGTCTCGTCGAAGGGGCGGCTCATTGGCCCGTGTCCGGCGCAGATCGCCCCGAAAGCGGAGGTCAGCACGACGCGCTTTACACCCGCGTCCCGCGCCGCACGCAGCACGCGCAGCGTGCCTGCCACGGCAGGCTTGACCCAATCGTCTTCGCTCGTCTGCGTGCCGGTGGGCGTGGGCGACGCGCCGTGCACGACGTAGGTGCAGCCGGCAGTTGCCTGTTGCCAGCCGTCGTCGGCGAGGAGATCCGCCTCGACGAATGACAGGCGCTCGCCGGGTTTTGCGCCGCCTCTTTCGAGCTGCGCGCGCACCTGCGTCTCGCGTGCGAGCGAGCGAACGGTGGTGCGCACCCGATAGCCGCGATCGAGCAGCGCCAGGATGCAGTGTTGCGCAATGAAGCCGCTGCCGCCCGTTACGAGAACCGATTCGAGGCTGGTATTGCTGTTCATGTCGTTGAGTGTCCGGGACGAGGAACCGGAAGGTTAAGGCCCGGCCGGCGGCTTGTTAATGCTCTATAGTGCGATTTACTTGCGCGACAGTACGATCATGAGTGACGACCCTTTCTCCGACATCCTGAGGCTCACGAGCGCCGAATCGCTGGCGACGGGAGGCTTTTCCGCCGGCGGCGCTTGGGCCGTTCGATTTCCGGCACCCGACAAGATCAAGTTCTTTGCGGTGGTGAAGGGCGTGTGCTGGGTTTCTATCGACGGAGAAGAAACGCCCATCCGCTTTGGAAGTGGTGACGTCGGGTTGCTGACGGCAAAGCGGTCCTTCGTCCTCGCGAGCGATCCTTGCGTTCCGCCCGTCGACGCGATGGCGTTGTTCTCGGGCGCCGGCAGGTCGGCGGTGAAACTGGGCGACGGCGACGACTTCGCGCAGATCGGCGGGCACGTACTGCTCGATCCAGTAACGGGCAGCTTGCTGTCGGACGTTCTGCCGCCATGGATTCACGTGCCGGCCGTATCGCCGCAGGCCGTGAAGGTTCGCTGGCTTCTCGAGCAACTCGTGGAAGAGCGCGCGGCCGATCTGCCTGGCGCGCAACTCGTATCGGCCCAGCTTTCCCAGCTGCTCTTCATTCAGATACTCCGTGCACATCTGAAAACGTCCGCGTCCTTGACGGGATGGCTGCGCGCGTTCGGCAACCCGCGCATCGCCCCCGCATTGCGACTGATGCACGGCGATCCCGCACGTTCATGGCATCTGGATGAGCTTGCCGCCGCGTGTGCGATGTCGCGGACCACGTTCGCTTCTCACTTCAGGGCGAGCGCCGGTGTCGCGCCGTTGGCCTATCTTGGCGAGTGGCGCATGCGCGTGGCGGAGCGCCGTTTGCGCGACGAGAACATTCCAGTGGCTCTGCTTGCCCAGTCGCTCGGTTATTCGTCCGAAAGCGCATTCAGTAACGCGTTCAAGCGCAGGTCCGGCCATTCGCCGACCGCATATCGTCATATCGTACGGACTGCTTCCGAAGACGTGGGCAGTGAGCGCGCTAGCGTTCGAGCGGACGTCGAGGCTGCTGCTTCGACGCTGCAGTCGCTTCCATCGGAACCGCTGTGAAATGCTCGATCGATACGCGGAGCGGCTCGCGGGCATGCGTGGTTCACGGCCCTCAAGACAGGCGTTGCCCTGCCTTGCGCAAAGATCCCGTCAGGTGACGCAATACTTCATTTCCAAGCGAACGGACGTTTATTTCGTTGGCGCGCTCGCGCATGATCATGCACACGGCGCTCAAATCGAAGCTGCGCTCGGATCGCCGTCCAGCACGAGTTTTCAGACCGCGGCGCGGATCGGCATTCGACACACGTTCTGACGGTTGCGGATCGAGCGCGAGGGCGAACCGGGGCGTTCGTTTGTCTTCGACGCGGCACCGGCCGCTACATCGCGGCACCGTAAAGATGATGCGCGTCGGTCAGTGCATCCGCGACGAGTTCCAGGCCGTCGCGGCACTGCTCACGGTCCTGCGGCCCGCCGAGGCAGATACGGATCGCCGCCGGCGGGTCGCCGTCCGTCGAAAATGCCGCGCTCGCCACGGCGGCGACGCTTCGACTCCGCAGATGCTGCGCCAGGTCCGGTGCGGTCCATAGGCACTCGCGCGGAATCGGCAACCAGAGATGGAAACCGTCGGGGTGGGCATCGAACGGCCATGCGCCGAGAATCCGGCCCGCGATGGCCTGCCGTGCATGTGCCTCCGATCGAATCGCGGCCAGCATCTCGCTCGCGGTGCCGTCGTTGATCCATTGGGTCGACAGCAGCATCGTGAACGGGCTCGGCATCACGGTGGTGGCGCGCAATGCGCCGGCGATACGCTGCGCTTCACGCACCGTCGGCGCCAGCAGGTAAGCGATGCGCAACCCGGCGCCGAAGTTCTTCGACATGCCGGTCACGTAGTAGGTCAGTTCGGGCGCCAGCAACGCCAGCGGCGGCGGCGCGCTCTGCGGCAGCATCGCATACGCGTCGTCCTCGATGATGGGCACGTTGTAGCGCAGTGCGACATCGGCCAGGGCTTCGCGGCGTCTGAACGGTATCGTGAGCGTGCTCGGGTTCTGCAGAGTAGGGTTGCAGTACAGCGCGGCTGGTCGTCCGCTTTTGCAGAGCGATTCGAATGCGTGCGGCAACGGACCGTCGTCGTCCCGTGGCAGCGGCTGCAACTGTACGCCCAGCTGCGATGCGATTGCCTTGATGCCCGGGTAAGCGAGCGAATCGAGGCAGATTGCGTCGCCGCGGCGCGCAAGCGTGGAGACGAGCGCGACGAGCGCGCTGTGGATGCCCGGGCAGACGAGCACGGTATCGCCACTGCAGCCCGGCAGGCGATTGGCCAGCCACGCGCGGCCGGCGGCGCGATCCGCCGGGGTGCCGCCGAAATCCTGGTATCGCATGAGCTGGTAAGGATCGGCGCCATCGATCCATGCCGCCGCCGATTGTTGTAGTCGCCTGGCCATCTCGGGCGGCTCGGGCGGCATGTTCATCGACATCTCGATGCTGCTCCCTCCCGACAGTGGAATCGTTCGCGTCGGGCCGCGCACGAACGTGCCGCTTCCCGCGCGCGTATCGAGCAGGCCGCGTCGACGCGCTTCCGCATACGCGCGGGCCACCGTGGTGTAGTTGAGGTTCAGCGCACCGGCGAGATCGCGCAACCCGGGCAGGCGGTCGCGTGGCTTCAGACGGCCCGCGGCGAGATCTTCCTCGATGAGGTCGGGGATCAGCAGGTACGCCGGTTTCCTGCTTTCCAATAGCCGCTTGGACCAATGATGGATTGCGTAGTCCATACCCGATTCCATTTGACGGTTAATCGAAACGTTAGCATCACGCATTAATCAAAAAATATCGATATCGGTATTTCTCAGCCGGCTGATTGCATTGATCGCATCGTGTATCGGATCGATGCATCGATGCACGCTCGATGCGCACGAGCCGCTTTCTGCTGCATCAGTCCGGTGCGCGGCGGCGCGCTGGCCCGTCGTTTTCCGTCCGAGACCGATCCGGTCACGCAAGGATCGGACCGACGGCATCGGTATTGATCGATTGAATGATTGGAGAGTGATCGCATCGGCTTGGAGCCCGTTGGCATATGCGTTGCGTGAATGAGTTCGCCCGGATTCGAAAGCGTTCGGGAACATCGTTCAACTCATTTCCAAACGGAGCGTGCCATGCCCGCAGTCAATCAGCCTCTGCACAAGAAAGGAGATTTCCTCGTCGATTACGAGGAAAAAGTGTTCGAAGACGTCAAGGCGGAACCGGGCGAGAAGGCGCTCGTGACGTTCCACACGGTTGCGTTCGAGGGATCGATCGGCTTCGTGAACCTGCTGCAGGCGACACGCCTGCAACGCAAAGGGTTCGACACGTCGGTGCTGCTCTACGGCCCCGGCGTGACGCTTGGCCTGCAGCGCGGGTTTCCGACGCTCGGCGACGAGGCATTTCCCGGCCATCTGAACTTCAACAAGCAACTCGTCAAGTTCATGGAAGAGGGTGGGAAGGTCTACGCGTGCCGCTTCGCGCTGCAGGCGCTATACGGGCACGGCGAAGCGTCGCTGATCGAGGGCATCCGGCCGATCAATCCGCTCGACGTGCTGGATATCCAGCTGCTTCACCGCAAGGAGAACGCGCTGATCATCCACACCTGGACCGTTTGATCGAGCGACGGGTGCCATCATGTCCGACAAACGCATCGTCCGTGCGGCAGCCGTCCAGATCGCTCCCGATCTGGAACGCGCCGGCGCGACGCTCGACAAGGTCTGTGCGGCGATCGACGAGGCCGCCGGCAAGGGCGTCCAGCTGATCGTCTTCCCCGAAACGTTCGTGCCGTACTACCCGTACTTCTCGTTCGTGCGGGCGCCGGTCGCGTCCGGCGCCGATCACATGCGGCTCTACGAGCAGGCCGTCGCGGTGCCCGGCCCCGTGACGCAAGCGGTCGCCGAGCGCGCGCGGCTGCACGGGATGGCGATCGTGCTCGGCGTGAACGAGCGCGATCACGGCAGCCTGTATAACACGCAGCTGATCTTCGACGTCGACGGACGACTCGCGGTGAAGCGCCGCAAGATCACGCCGACGTTTCACGAGCGAATGATCTGGGGGCAGGGCGACGCGGCCGGGCTCAAGGTTGCGCAGACCGGCGTCGGACGGGTCGGTGCGCTCGCCTGCTGGGAGCACTACAACCCGCTCGCGCGGTATGCGCTGATGACGCAGCACGAGGAAATTCACTGCAGCCAGTTCCCCGGATCGCTGGTGGGCCCGATCTTCGCGGAACAGATCGAAGTCACGATTCGTCACCACGCGCTGGAATCGGGCTGCTTCGTCGTCAATGCGACCGGTTGGCTGACGGATGCCCAGATCGAGTCGATCACCGGCGATCCGAATCTGCAGAAAGCCCTGCGCGGCGGCTGCAATACCGCGATCGTGTCTCCGGAGGGCCAGCATCTGGCCGAGCCGTTGCGCTCGGGCGAAGGGATGGTGATCGCCGACATGGACATGTCGCTGATCACCAAACGCAAGCGCATGATGGATTCGGTCGGCCACTATGCCCGTCCGGAACTGCTGAGCCTTGCCATCAACGATCGGCCGGCGACGACGGTGACCCCGATGGGGACCGGCGCTTCGGCCGCACGCGACTTCGAGGGAAACTGCCATGAGCGCGAACGCGAAACCGTCGGTGCAGAGCCGGCAATTGATGACTGAACTGCAGTCGGTCGGGCTGCGCCTCGCGGACCCTCGGGTGGGCGCGGCGAGCCGGCGCGGCGGCGCGGGGCCATCCGATCACAAGGCCGTGACGGTCGACGGCGTGACCATCATGGTGCCGGTCCACACGAGCACCGCGTGGGAATCGCCGTTCGTCGCGGCGGAGCCCGACGCGGCGGGCGTCAGCCTGCTCTCGCGCGGCGCCATCCCGATCGCGAGCATCAGCTTTCCGTCGAACCCGCGCTTCTATGCATTGCAGACGCTGGAGGGCGTGCCGTATTCGCACATCGCGACGCTGCATGGCGCCGACGTGCTGGCGACCACGGTGTTGCAGACCTGCATTCGCTACGAGAGCCGGCGCAAGACCTGCCAGTTCTGCTCGATCGGCCAGTCGCTGGCCGCCGGCCGGACGATCGCACGCAAGACGCCGGAACAACTCGCGGAGGTGGCGCGCGCGGCGGTGCTGCTCGACGGCGTCAAGCACATGGTCCTGACGACCGGCACGCCGCCGACGCCGGATCGCGGCGCCCGCGTGCTGTGCGAAAGCGCGTTCGCGATCAAGGCGGCCGTCGATCTGCCGATCCAGGCGCAGTGCGAGCCGCCCGACGACGACGGCTGGTTCGATCGGATGAAGGCAAGCGGGATCGATACGCTGGGCATGCATCTGGAAGCCGTGACGCCGGCCGTGCGCGAACGGATCATGCCGGGCAAGGCGAGCGTGCCGTTGTCCCGGTACAGGGCGGCATTCCGCGCGGCCGTCGCCGTGTTCGGCCGCGGACAGGTCAGCACCTACATCCTCGCGGGGCTGGGGGACAGCGAGGCGGCGATCCTGGACATGTCGCGCGAACTGATCGACCTGGGCGTGTATCCGTTCGTCGTGCCGTTCGTTCCGATCAGCGGCACGCCGCTGGAGAGCCATCCTGCGCCGTCGCCGGACTTCATGCGCGCGGTGCTCGCGCCGCTCGGCGCCATGTTGCGCGACGCCGGCATGCGTTCCGCCGACATCAAGGCCGGGTGCGGCAAGTGCGGCGCCTGCTCGTCGCTGTCGACCTACGAGGCCTGACCATGTACTGCGTAGAGATGGGGTTGGCCGACAGCCGCGACACGTACCGGCCTGCCGAGTACCGGATCAAATGGGCGGAGCTTCCGTGGGAAATCGACGAGGCGTACAAGCTGCGCCGGGCCGTATTCTGCATCGAGCAGGGGATTTTCGTCGGCGACGATCGCGACGATATCGATCGTCAAGCGCAATTGCTGGTCGCGGTCAGTGGCTGCGCCGGCCTGCCGGAGCAGGTGGTCGGCACGGTGCGGATTCATGAAACCGCGCCCGGCGCCTGGATGGGGTCGCGGCTCGCGGTGCATCCGGCGTTCCGCCGACAGGGCAGGATCGGCTCGATGCTGATCGCGCTGGCCGTCAGCAGCGCGCATGCCGAAGGTTGCGACACCTTCGTCGCGCATGTGCAAGCGCAGAACGTGCCGCTGTTTCGTCGGCTTCACTGGGATGCACTCGGCGAGGAAACGTTATTTGGCCGCCCCCATCAACTGATGCAGGCCCAGCTTGCGCACTATCCGCCGTGCGGTACGCCGTTCGAGGGTTTCGTCCTGCGCTCGGAGGGACGGCCATGAGTGTCGGGGATCGCATCGCGGCGCTGCGTGCCAGCCGCGGCTTCCAGCACAAGCACGACATCTCCGGCGTGGTCGCATCGCTCGCGGCGGCATTGCCGAACGGCGAACGCGATCTCGCCCACGCGGTGGCGCTCGGTGACGACTGTGCGGCGATTCCCGACGGTGACGGCTATCTGCTCTTTGCGATCGAGGGCATGGTCGGTGATTTCGTCGGGTCGATGCCGTGGTTCGCCGGATATAGCGGCGTGATGGCGAATGTCAGCGACATCTACGCGATGGGCGGGCGGCCGATCGCTGTCGTGGACGCATTGTGGAGCGACGGGATCGACACCGCGCGGCCGGTGCTTGCCGGGATGGCCGCGGCTGCGTCGGCGTATGGCGTGCTGATCGTCGGCGGTCACAGCAACACACGCAGCGCGCAGGGGCAACTGGCCGTATCGATCCTGGGCCGGGCGTACGCGCTGCTGTCGAGCTTCAGCGCGCGGCCGGGCGATCGCCTGATGATGGCGGTCGACTTGCGCGGCGCATTCGAGGAGCCGTATCCGTTCTGGAATGCGTCGGTCGGCGCGCCGCCGGCCAGGCTGCGCGGCGATCTCGAGATTCTGCCGGCGTTGGCCGAAGACGGGTTGTGCGATGCCGCGAAGGATATCTCGATGGCGGGCGTGCTCGGTACGGCGCTGATGCTCGTCGAATGCTCGCGCGTCGGTGCGCGGATCGCGCTCGACGCGATCCCGCGGCCTCCCGGCGTCGACTTCGATCGCTGGCTGACGGCCTTTCCGAGTTACGGGTTCCTGATGGCGGCGCGGCCGGCGCATGCCGACGCGATCGCGGAACGCTTCGCGGCGCGCGGGCTCGCGTGTGCGGTGATCGGCGATATCGACGCAACGCGCGAGGTCGTCGTCGAAGAGGCGGGCGAAACGGCGGTGCTGTGGGATTTCGGGATCGAGCCGTTCATCACCGGCGTCGGAGGTGTGCGATGAGCGGCGACACGTTGCGCATCGCGCTGCTGACCCACTCGGTCAATCCGCGCGGCGGCGTCGTGCACGCACTCGAACTCGCGAGGGCGCTCCACGAAGCGGGAAGCGACGTCACCGTGTTCGCGCCGGCTGCGCCGGGCGACGCGATGTTCCGCGATGTCCCGTGCCGCGTCGTACTGGCGCATGTCGGTGGCCGTCCGCGCGGCGTCGTGGAAGTGGTGCGCGCGCGAATTGCCGCGATGGGGCACGCGTTGCTGGAACACGATGCGGGCCGGTTCGACGTTCTGCATGCCCAGGACAGCATCACGGGCAATGCGCTGGCCGAACTGCGGCAGTCAGGCGCAATACGCGGATTCGTACGGACCGTGCATCACCTCGACGTATTCGACGACCCGCAGCTCGAACGCTGGCAGGAACGAGCATGGCGCGAGGCGGACCAGGTTCTGTGCGTGAGCGCCGCGTGGGCGGCGACGATGCGCAAGACGTTCGGGGTCGACGCGAGCGTGGTGCCCAACGGCGTAGACGTCGCCCGGTTCGCTCGCGCGAGCCAAGCGGACATGCAGGTGGTGCGGCGGCGGTTCGGCCTGCACGGCGCGCCGGTCGTCCTGGCGATCGGCGGGATCGAGCAGCGGAAGAACTCGATCGCGTTGCTCGACGCATTTGTCCGGCTGCGCGGCACGATGCCCGACGCACGGCTCGTGATCGCGGGCGGCGCGAGCCTGCTCGATCACGACGCCTACGCGCGCCGCTTCGTTGCGCGCGCCGCCGCGCTCGGGCTCGGGATCGGCGTCGACGAAGCCGTCGTACCGACCGGGCCGCTTGATGATGCGGCGCTGGTCGCGCTGATGCACTGCGCCGACGTGGTGTCGATGGTGTCGATCCGCGAGGGATTCGGTCTGGTCGTGCTCGAGGCGCTCGCGTGCGGCAAGCCCGTCGTCGTATCCGAAATCGAACCGTTTACCGAGTATCTGGACGAGCACGCGTGCGTGTGGGCCGATCCCGCCGATGTGGATTCGATTGCGGATGCGCTGCACGACGCGCTCTCGGGGCGGCGGGCTCCCGATTTCATCCATGCCGTCCCTGCACTGCTGAACCGCTTCACATGGGACGCGAGTGCGCGCAGGCATCTGGACATTTACCAGGACGGGCTGGCGCAGCGCGCGCAAGCATCGTCCGCCGAGTAAGGAGGCATCATGCCGGTCATGCATTTTCGGGTTCGTTGGCCCGACCAGTCGGAAACCAACTGCTATTCGCCTTCGACCGTGGTGTCGGAGTTCTTCACGCCCGGCACGCAATACGCGCTCGACGACTTCGTCGAGCGCGCGCGGCGCGCACTGGGTATCGCATCCGATCGCGTACGCGAGAAATACGGGTTCGCATGCTCGGCCGCGATGGACGAGCTGGCGCGAATCGAAGCGCACGCGGAACGATTCGTGCCGCAGCGCGATGCGACCGTGACCGTCATCGAGCTCGTTTAGGGCGTCCGGCGCGCAGGCATCCGCTGTCGTCTTCAACACACATTCAGGACTACATCATGTCAAGCGAACCCGTTGTTTCATCCAGCCTCCCGGATATCGATGCCCATCTCGGCGTAGCCGTCGTCGGTGGCGGGCAGGCCGGGCTGTCGATCAGCTACTACCTGAAGCAGGCAGGTATCGATCATCTCGTCTTCGAAAAGGAGACGGTAACGCACACGTGGCGCAAGCAGCGCTGGGACGCGTTCTGTCTGGTGACGCCGAACTGGCAGTGCGCGCTGCCGGGCTATCCGTATCGCGGCGCCGATCCGCACGGCTTCATGACGAAGGACGAGATCGTCGAGTATCTCGACGGCTTCATCCGCAGCGTCGATGCGCCGGTGCTGGAACATACCGCGGTCGAGCATGTGACGCGCGACGCACACGGACGCTATCGCATCGACACGTCGCGCGGCACGTACACGGCGGATCGGGTCGTCGTTGCATCGGGCGGCTACCATCGGCCGATCGTGCCGCGCCTGGCCGAGCGGCTTCCTGCATCGATCGTGCAGCTCCAGTCGTCGGAGTACCGGAATCCATCCGTCTTGCCGGACGGACCGGTTCTCGTGGTCGGATCGGGACAGTCGGGTGCGCAGATCGCGGAAGACCTCCACCTCGCCGGGCGAAAGGTGTTCCTCGCGGTGGGCGATGCGCCTCGCTGTGCCCGTTTCTATCGGGGCAGGGACGTCGTCGACTGGCTGGCCGACATGCAGTACTACGACATGCCGGTCGATGCACATCCGCTGCGCGAAGGCGTGCGCGACAACACCAACCACTATGTGACCGGCCGCGACGGCGGGCGCGACATCGATCTGCGCCGCTTTGCCGCCGAAGGGATGGAACTGTACGGCCGGCTGGAGGATTTCGCGGGCGGGCAGTTGCGATTCTCCGCGGATCTGTCGGCGCGGCTCGACAGCGCCGACGATACGTACAACCGGATCAATGCCGGCATCGACGCACATATCGAGAAGAACGGGATCGCCGCGCCGCCTGCGACGCGCTACGAACCCGTGTGGCGTCCGGCCGGCGAGCGCACGGCGCTCGATCTCGCGGCCAGCGGCATCGCATCGGTGATCTGGTGCATCGGCTTCACCCCGGATTTCAGCTGGCTGGATGCGCCGGTCTTCAACGGCCGCGGCTATCCCGCGCACCGGCGCGGCGTGACGCCGGTTCCCGGCCTCTACTTCGTCGGCCTGCCCTGGCTATACACGTGGGGTTCGGGGCGATTTTCCGGCGTGGCGCGCGACGCCGCCCATATCGTCGACCAGATCCGGGCCGAGATGACAGCCGCGCGGTGCTCGGCCGACAGCCTGGCCGCCTGACGCCGATGCATACCGCCATCCACCGCTATCGGGCCGGCATGCCGCAGCTCGCGCACACGGGGCTCGCGGAAAACTGGCTGCTCAAGGAGTGCGGGCAGCGTCACTGGGACGCGCTGGCCGCGCATGGCGGCCGCGACGCGCCCGAGTTCTTCGACGACGACGGGCGGCGTGCCTATGCGTCGTTCGTCGCGGTGCGCGTCGACATGAACCGCCGTCACGCGATTCGCGAGAACGATACGTTCGCGCTGCATGTCGCGCTTCGCCGGGTCGGCCCGGTTCGTCATTTCAGCGAGCAGCGGATCCGATACGGCGACCACGAAGCAGGAATCGTGCGGATGATGTCGACGTTCGTGACGCGCGAACACGCTGGCAGCAACCGCTCGGTGGTGAAGGCGCGAATGACCGGCGTCGACGGCCGCACGGGACCGGTCCCGACCGATGTGCTGTCGATGGCGGAGTGCGCGAAGAAGTTGCGGATGCGGGATGCGTCGATCGTGCCGGCGCTCGCCGGCTTCACGGAGGACGTTGGCGCAAGCGTGTCGTTCCTGCCGTGCCCGAACATGGATTTCAACGGCGCGGACCTGCTGTACTTCGCCAGCTTCCAGGCCTTCGTCGACCGCGCGGAATGGCAGCATTACCGCTTCGCGCACGCACCGGTGCTGGCGGCGCGTCAACTGTACTTTCATGGAAATCTCGACATCGGCGATGCGTTGACCGTGCATTTCGCGCGTGCCCGGGCCAATGCGGGCGGCTTGCTGCACTGGAGCGAAATCCTGCGCGACAGCGACGGGATGAAGATTGCCGATGTCATTACGCAAAAGCACTGGAGCCGGGCATGAACGAAGCGGCAATCATGGCGCCCGGCGCCGACGCGGAGCACGTCGCGCGGAACGATCGAGGCGCGCGCTCGGTGCCGCTGCGTCAACTTTACACGCAGCGCGATCTCGAAGCCGTCGCGCATCTCGGCGGCATGCCCGGCACGTGGCCCTATGTGCGCGGGCCGTACGCGTCGATGTATACCGATCGCCCATGGACGATTCGCCAATACACGGGGCACGCGGACGCGACGGATTCCAATCTCGCGTTTCGCGCGGTGCTCGAACAGGGCGCGCAGGGGCTGTCGGTGGCATTCGACCTGGCGACGCAGCGCGGCTACGACTCGGATTGCGCCGACGCGCGGGCCGATGTGGGCGTGGCCGGCGTCGCGATCGATACGGTCGAGGACATGGCGCGGCTGTTCGACGGCATCGCGCTCGACCGCACGACCGTGTCGATGACGATGAACGGCGCGGTTCTGCCGATCATGGCGGCATTCGTCGTGGCCGCCGAGGAGCAGGGCGTGCCGCCCGGGCGGATCGGCGGGACGATTCAGAACGATATCCTGAAGGAGTACATGGTCCGCAATACGTGGATCTTCGCGCCGGAGCCGTCGATGCGGATCGTCGCCGACGTCGCGCTGTGGCTGGCGCGGCATGCGCCGCGCTTCAATGCGCTGTCGGTGTCGGGATATCACTTCCAGGAAGCCGGCGCCGATGCCGTGCTCGAACTCGCGTTGACGCTGTCGAATGCGCGGGCGTACGTCGGCACGCTGGCCGCACGCGGGATGCCCGCGGATGAAGCCTGCGCTCGGCTGAGCTTCTTCTTCGGCGTCGGCAGCGATTTCTATACGGAAATCGCCAAGCTGCGCGCGGCGCGTCTGCTGTGGGCGGAGATCGCACACGCGTGCGGCGCGCGTTCGCCGCGGGCGTGTGCGCTACGCATGCATTGCCAGACATCGGGCTGGTCGTTGACCGCACAGGAGCCGGAAAACAACATCGTTCGCGTGACGGCGCAGGCGATGGCCGCGGTGTTCGGCGGCACGCAGTCGCTGCACACGAATGCGTACGACGAAGCGCTTGCGCTGCCGTCCGCGGCGGCGGCGCGCCTCGCGCGCAATACGCAGCTGATTCTGCAGCATGAAACGGGACTGTGCGAGACGGTCGATCCGTGGGCCGGCTCATACATGATGGAGTCGCTGACGGACGGCATCGCGACGCGCGTGCGCGCCGAGCTGGCAGCCATCGACGCGCAGGGCGGCGTGATCGCCGCGATCGCGTCCGGCTGGGTGAAGCGGCGCTTGCTGCATGCCGCGGCGGAGACGCAGGCGCAGGTCGATTCCGGGCGCCGGACCGTGGTCGGCGTGAATCGTTTCGTCGCGAGCGATCCGACGGACGCGTTCATGGCGCGCGAGATGGACGGTCGTCACGTTCGTGCGGGGCAGGTGCGCCGAATCGCAGCCGTCAAGGCCGCGCGCGATCCGGTGCGGGTGGAGGCGGCGTTGCGGCGGCTGGCCGATGCGGCGCGCGACGGCGGCGGAAACCTGCTCGCATTGGCGATCGACTGCATGCGGGCACGTGCGACCGTTGGGGAGTGTACGCACGCGCTGGAATCGGTATGGCCGCGGCATGCCGCGGCGGTGGATGCGGGCGGCGAGGGCGTCTACGGCGACCATCGGTGTGACGACGCCGCATGGCGGGCGGCGGCGGGCCGCGTCGGCCGGCTGGCGAAACGTGCGGGACGCCGGCCGCGCATCGTGATCGCCAAGCTCGGCCAGGACGGACACGACCGCGGTGCGGCGGTGGTCGCAGCCGCGCTGGAGGACGCCGGATTCGACGTCCTTCGCCTGCCGCTGTTTCAGCAACCGGCCGCCGTGGCGGCTGCCGCACAGGCGCATGGCGCGGATATCGTGGGCGTTTCGTCGTTGTCGGGCGCCCACCTGGAACTCGTCGAAGGGCTGCTCGACGAACTGGCGCTGCTTCGCGCCGAGATTCCGGTCGTGTTGGGCGGCATCTTTCCCGTCGCGGATGCGCGCCATCTGAAGGCGAAGGGTGTCGCGGCGACGTTCGGGCCGGGTATACCGCTCGACGCGATCGTCGACGCGCTGTGTGCATGTATCGAGCGGGCCCGGTGTGTACATGCGGCGAACGGCGTGATCTGAGCGTGTCCGCGGGAATTGGGCGCCTCTTCTCGATCGCCGAACCAGCGCCCTTTTCCTGACACGGGAGAATGCGCGATCTCGCTGCCGCGCGCGATTGCGTCATGACCATCGATCGGATGTCCGAGCGGCGACGCCGTCGCTCGCCTCACGCGGATTCACCCGCTCTCGCGGGATCGTAGAACAGCGCGAAGAGTTCCGACTGCGACCCGACACCGAGCTTTGCATAGATGTGCTTTTTATGTGCGCGCACGGTCTCGAACGAGATCGACAGTTTCTCGCCGATCGCCCGCGTGGAGAAGCCGCTCAACGACAGCATCGCCACTTCGGTTTCACGCGTCGTCAATGCGCCGCGTCCGCTCTTTCCGGTCAGCATGCCGAAGCGCGTGTGCGGATCGGGCGCTTCTTGTTGTCTCGCGCGCGGCGTTTCGTTCACGACGAACGTTTCGAAGCGCAGGCGCTGCTGCATCAACGACAGCACCCAGGGTGTGTAAAGCGTCAGCAATGCCATCTCGCGCTCGTCGTATTTGCTCGTCTTGCCGAGCGAGAA
This sequence comes from Burkholderia sp. AU28863, assembly GCF_002223195.1. Lineage (NCBI taxonomy): Bacteria > Pseudomonadati > Pseudomonadota > Betaproteobacteria > Burkholderiales > Burkholderiaceae > Burkholderia > Burkholderia sp. AU28863. The sequence continues at coordinate 737,980 of NZ_NKFE01000005.1, forward strand.
GCCCAGCGTGTGATCGCGATCGATCACGACGTTGAAATGCACTTCGTCGCCGACGATGTTCTTCTTGAAGTACCGCTGGTAATACTCGGTCATCCGGAAGTTGTCCGGCGCGACGTCGGCGAGCGTGTAGAAGCCCGACGCCTGCGTTTCGAACGCGGCGAGATAGAACGGATCGAGCTGGTAGAGCGCGGCCAGATAGTCCTGGAACATCAGGTCGATCTTGCCGTCCGGCATCGCTTGTTCCGCGAGCACGAGCGGCGCCGCATCGCGCGCGAAGCGTAGCGCGACCCAGTTGTCGAAATCGAGATGCCGCTCGAGTACGCGCGTGAGACGCGCCCAGAAATGCGGACCATCGAGGGCGTCGATGGCCGAGCCAATCTCCCGATGAAAAGCGAGATCTCGCCATTCGAGGTCCATCGTGTGCTCCGGTGAGGGTAACCCTGGCGGGGAATTTCAGGTCAAAAATAATAACCCGATAATCGGCCTCAATTCGACGGGCGGCGGGCCGTTCGCCGCTTCGCTCGACGCGCGTCGCATGACACGTGCAACGCATACGACATGCCAATGAAAGGCAATTGGAAGGAGATGGCTTCATGCAGGTAGAACTCGCGCAACTGTCGCTCGTCGACGGACACGTCGCGCACAACACGCGCAAGGTGATCGACACGATCGAGCGCGTCGACGTGGCCGGCGGCACGAAACTGATCGTGTTCCCCGAAACGACGCTGTCGGGTTTCCCGACGCGGGAGAACGTCGCCGATGTCGCCGAGACGCTCGACGGCCCGCGGCTGCTGGCGGTACGCGACGCGGCACGTCGCAAGGGCGTTGCCGTCGCGGTGGGCTTCGCGGAGCGCGATGGCGGACGGTTCTACAACACGACGGTACTCGTCGACGAGCGGGGCGACATCGTCCTGCGCTATCGCAAGACCCACCTGTGGGCGTCGGATGTCGGCGTATTCACGCCAGGCGACCGCTTCGCGACCTGCGTCTGGAACGGCCTGACGGTCGGCCTGCTGATCTGCTACGACATCGAATTCCCCGAGACGGCGCGCGCGGTCGCTGCGCTCGACGCCGATCTGCTGATCGTCACCAACGGCAACATGGACCCGTTCGGCCCCGTCCATCGCCGCGCGATCGCGGCACGTGCGATGGAGAACCAGATGTTCGCGGTGATGGTGAATCGCTGCGGGACCGGCGACGAGGATCTGACGTTCGCGGGCCTGTCCACGCTGGTCGATCCGTTTGGCGAGAGCACGATCGAACTCGGCCGGGACGAAGCCGTCGCTCAGGCGCGCCTCGATCTGACGCGCCTCGCAGCAAGTCGCGAGCATTACAGCTATCTGCACGACGCGCGCGTGGCACTCGGTCTCTCGCCTGTCGAACAGGTGGGCGGCAGTCGCGTGCTCACGATCGACGCGGGCCGTCACCGCGCCGAGTAGCCCGAATCCACGGTCCATCCGATGCATGGAGCAGGGCGCGATGCCCGCACATGCCCGGTCGTCCCATCGACATGCCGGAAATGCCTGCCGCACGGCACCCAGGCATTCGCATCGGCCCCAGAAGGGCCCAGGAGATAACATGCAAGCGTCGTCACCCAGCGAACCGGTACGCCTGAAGCGCACGCTCGGCCTGCCGTCCGTGCTGTTGTTCGGCCTCGCCTATATGGCGCCGCTGATCGTCTACGGGACCTACGGCGTGCTCGCCAAGGCCAGCGACGATACGGCCGCGCTCGCCTATCTGCTCGCGCTGATCGCCATCGCGTTTACCGCGCTCAGCTACGGCAAGCTCGCGCGGCTCTATCCGGCCGCGGGCTCGGCCTACACGTACACGCGCAGGACGTTCAACCCGCACCTCGGCTTCATGATCGGCTGGGCGACGCTGCTCGACTATTTCTTCCTGCCGATGGTGATCTGGCTGATTGGTGCCGCGTACCTGAACGCGGCATTTCCGCACGTGCCGACCTGGATCTGGATCGTCGCGTTCATCGTGCTGACGAGCGGGTTGAACATCGTCGGCATCGAACTGGCCGCGCGCTTCAATATCGTGCTGATGGTCGTGCAACTGGCGGTCGTCGCGATGTTCGTCGTACTGTGCTGGCACTATGCGTCGGCTGCGGCGGGCCCCGGCGGCATCGCGATGGCGGAGCCGTTCTTCAGGCCGCACGTGCCGTTCGGCGCGACGATGGCAGGCGCCGCGATCGCCGCGTATTCGTATCTCGGCTTCGACGCCGTCTCGACGTTGACCGAGGAAACGATCGATCCGAAAAAGAACATGCCGCGTGCGATCCTGCTGATTGCGCTGATCGGCGGCGCGATTTTCGTGATCGCGGCGTATACGATGCAGCTTGCGCATCCCGGCGTCGAATTCAAGGATACGGATTCGGCCGCGTTCGAAGTCGCGAAGATGATCGGCGGCGACCTGTTCGTCACCGTGTTCCTCGCGGGCCTGATCCTCGCGCAGTTCGCATCGGGCATCTCCGCGCAAGCGAGCGTCGGGCGGCTGCTTTACGCGATGGGCCGCGACGAAATCCTGCCGAAGCGCATCTTCGGGTTCATTCATCCGCGCTTCAAGACGCCCGCGATCAATATCGCACTTGCCGGCGTCGTCGGATTGATCGCGCTGAAGCTGGATGTCGCCACGTCGACGTCGTTCATCAACTTCGGCGCATTCCTCGCCTTTACGGCCGTCAATCTGTGCGTGATCCGGCTGTATCTGTCGGGCAATCCCGGTGAGCGCGGGATCGGAGTATTCGGCGGCCTCGTTTTTCCGTTGATCGGCGCGGTGTCCGATATCTGGCTGCTCGTGAGCCTCGAGAAGGCGGCGCTCGTGCTCGGCGTCGCATGGTTCGTGCTCGGGCTCGTGTATCTGTGCTGGATTACGCGGCTGTTTCGCCAGGCACCGCCGGAAGTGGCGATTTGAACGGCGAGCAGGCGGGCGACTGCGGGCGCGACGCCGAAGCGCGGCCGATCAGTGACGACGTGATCCGGGGGCTGGACGGGCACACCCCATGACCTGCCGCAGGTTGCGCGACCCGGCCGCACGTGGCGGCCGCGGCCGCCGAAACTTGATCGGGAAAAGCACCAGAAGCTTGCGGATTTTCTTCCGGTTATAGTGGAATCACTGAAGGTAGACGCGGCGCTTGTTGCCGATACCGTTCAGGTAACGACCGTAGACGGGTGCCGTATGAAAAACATAATCGACAAGACCGCTGGACCGATCTGGGGCGTGGCAGCAGGATTGCTTCTTGCTGGTGCAGGATTGAGTCTGGGTATTTTCCCGGCGGCGCTGCGCAGCTCGGGCAGCGCAAACGAGTTCATGGCGTCCGGCGTCGCGATGCTGGGCATCTTCCTCGTCGTCTATTCCACGCACGAACTGCGAAGAAAGCGCTCGCACTGAGCGAGCGCGCACCGCTGATCACGACACCCGACTCGAGCCGGCCGACGGCTCGGGGCGGGCGTTACGCCTTGCGGATTTCGTGGTTGTAGACGAGTTCGACGATTCGCTTCGTCGGAAGACTTGTGCGCAGACGGTCGATACTGTCGATCGGGAACCACTTGCATTTCTCGATCTCGTTGCTCGCTTGCGGTGTCTGGTCCGGCCCGACTTCCGCGAAGAACACGTGATGGATCTTCGCGAGCCCGGTGAACTGCATCGAGTACACCAGATCCTGGCCGGTCATGCCCGTTTCCTCGCCCAGTTCGCGATGCGCGGCTTCGAGCGGTGTTTCCCCGCGCTTGATCGTGCCGCCCGGAAGGGCCCAGCGCGATGCCGCACGCGTGACGAGCAACACGCGCGCATTGCGATAGCAGACGACGGTCGCGCGTTCCTTGATCGGAACGGCAGTCGTTTCGGGGGCTTTGTCGGGCGCGAGGGTTTGGGGCATGCGGTGATTCTAACCAGCCAGAATCGATCGGCCAAGGCGCCCTGACCGGGTTTGACGATTGATTGCCGCCGATGCGCGGTCGGCACGTTGCGTGCCGGCCGAAAGCGCAGGGCCGGTGGCGGGGCCGTGCGCCGGACGCCCGATGCCGTTGGGCATGAGGACCGACGCGGCCCGTCACGACCGCCACGTTGTCATGCGGTTCGCCCCGCGCTTGGCCGTTACTTCCTTTCCGGCAGGAACCAGTTCATCACGAGGGCGCAGATGCCGCCCGTCGCCACGCCCGATTCCAGCACGTTCTTCAGCGCATGCGGCAGGCTGTTCAGAATGTCCGGTACCTGCGACACGCCGAGGCCGAGCGCGAGCGACACCGCGATGATCAGCAGCGCGCGGCGGTCGAGGTGGACGCCCGCGAGGATGTTGATGCCCGACGCGGCCACGGCACCGAACATCACCATCGCCGCACCGCCGAGCACGGGCTCCGGCACGGCCTGCAGCACGCCGGCGACGACCGGGAACAGGCCGAGCACGACGAGCATCCCCGCGATCCAGATGCCGACGTGACGGCTCGCGACGCCGGTGATCTGGATCACGCCGTTGTTCTGCGCGAATACCGAACTCGGGAACGTATTGAAGACGCCGGCCAGCAGCGAGTTCGCGCCGTTGACCAGCACACCGCCCTTGATCCGCTGCATCCACACCGGCCCTTCGACCGGCTCGTTCGAGATCTTGCTGGTGGCCGTCACGTCGCCGATCGCTTCGAGCGACGTGACGAGATAGATGATCAGCATCGGCACGAACAGCGCCCACGAGAAGCCGATGCCGAAATGCAGCGGCGTCGGCACCTGGAACAGCGCGGCCTGGTGCATGCCGGTGAAATCGAGGCGGCCGAGGAACGCGGCCGCGAGGTAGCCGATCGCGAGCGCGATGACGAGCGCCGTGCTGCGCACCCAGACGACCTGCACGCGGTTCAGCAGGATGATCGTGCCGAGCACGAGGCCCGACAGCGTCAGGTTCTCGGCGCTCGCGAACGTGCCCTTGGCCATCGCGCCGTAGCCGCCGCCCATGCTGATCAGGCCGACCTTGATCAGCGTGAGGCCGATCAGCAACACGACGATGCCGGTGACGAGCGGCGTGATCAGGCGCTTCACGAACGGCAGGATGCGCGACACGCCCATCTCGACGAACGACCCGGCGATCACGACGCCGAAGATCGCGGCCATCACGGTCTCGACCGGCGTGCCCTGCTTGACCATCAGGCTGCCGCCGGCGATCAGCGGGCCGACGAAGTTGAAGCTCGTGCCCTGAACGATCAGCAGGCCGGCGCCGAGCGGGCCGAAGCGCTTGCACTGGACGAAGGTCGCGATGCCGGAAATCACCAGCGACATCGACACGATCAGGGTCGTATCGCGGCTGGACACGCCGAGCGCCTGGCAGATCAGCAGGCCGGGCGTGACGATCGGCACGATGATCGCGAGCAGGTGCTGCAGCGCGGCGACGAAGGCGACCATCGGCGCCGGCCGGTCGTTCGGACCGTAGACGAGGTCGCGGGCCGCGTCTGCGGCGTCGGCGCCGCGGGAAGCGGATTGGGCGGAGGAGGCGGGTTGCATGGCGAGCGGGCCGGACAAGGTGGAAAGTGCGGCATTTTAGCCGAAGGGGCTGCCGGCGCCGCCCGGCCGGACCGCGGTAGTGGGGCGTCGCGGGTACGTTGCCGACCGCGCGGCTGGCCGGCCAGGGAGCCCGCGACGCGACGTCAGCCGGCCGCGCGGGCTCCCTGGCCGCGCGCCGCGGCGCGTGGCGGGCCGGAATCCGGATACGCGCGCTGGCACACGGCGATGACCGTGTCGCGCAGACGGCGATGGACGGGGTCGCCATGCATGCGCGGATGCCACAGCGCGGACACGAGGATCGCCGGCAAGCGGACCGGGACTTCGAAGCTGCGCAGCCCGAGCGCTTCGATGAGCCCGGGCGAGCACGCGTTGCCGAGGCTCGAGCGCGGCACCAGCGCGATCAGGTCGGTGCTGGCCGCGACGCGCATCGCGTCCGGATAGCCCGGCACGACGACATGCACGGCGGGGCCCGGGCCGGCCTCGCCGGTCGAGTCGCCGGCGGGCCCGCCGAAATCGCCCAATTGGGCTGCGATAACGTGGCGGCAGGCCGCATAGCGCGCGGGCGTGATCCGGGCCGAGGCGAGCAGCGGATGCCCGGCGCGCGCCACCGCGACATGCCAGTCGTGAAAGAGCATGCGCGTGTGCAGTTCGGGCGCGTCGTCGCCGCGCTTGCCGATTTCCAGGTCGACCGTGCCGTCGCGCAGCGCTTGCGGATCGCGGTCGAGCTTCGGGACGAAGCGGATCCGCACGTGCGGCGCGACGTCGGCCAGGGCGGCGACGACCGGGCCGGCCAGCATTTCCATGAACGATGCGGCCGCGCGAATGGTGAACGTGGCCGTGAGCGTCGCCAGCTCGACGTCGGCCGTCGCCGGCCGGAGCACCGCGCGCGCGTCGTGCGCGACGGCATGCACGCGGTCGCGCAACGCGGCGGCGTGCGGCGTCGGCACGAGCTTGCGCCCGGCGCGCACGAGCAGCGGGTCGCCGGTGGCGATGCGCAGCCGCGTGAGCGTACGACTCATCGCGGACGTGCTCAGGCCCAGCCGGCGCGCGGCGCCGGTCACGCTGCTCTCCGACAGCAGCACGTCGAGCGCGGTGACGAGGTTCAGGTCGATGTCTTCCATGCGGACAGGATACGCCACTGCGAGGTTTGGCATGGCGTTTGGTGCAACGATGGATTGCATCGGGTGCGTCTGGCGCCTGCCTTGGTGCGCGCCTATAGTGGGCGCATGACGAAACACGGCAAAGGCGAAAACCATGCAATCGACTGAATCGAATCGACGAAACGCCCCCGCGCTCCTGCTCGTCGCGGCGTCGCGCGGCCTCGGACTGGCAATGGCGGAGGTATTCCTGAACAAGGGCTGGAACGTGACGGGTACCGTGCGCGAAGGAGCGGGGCGCACGAAGCTGCATGACCTGGCCGACCGGTTCGACGGCCGGCTCGAGATCGGCACGCTCGACATCTGCGAGCCCGCGCAGCTGGCCGCGCTGCGCGAGCGCCTGTCGGGCCGGCGCTTCGACATGCTGTTCGTGAATGCGGGCACGACCAACGATCCGAATGAAACGATCGGCGAAGTGACGACCGACGAATTCGTGCGCGTGATGATCACGAATGCGCTGGCGCCGATGCGCGCGATCGAGACGCTGCAGGATCTCGTGACCGACGACGGGCTGATCGGCGCGATGTCGTCGGGGCAGGGCAGCGTGACCAACAACGTCACGGGGATGCGCGAGGTGTATCGCGGCAGCAAGGCCGCGCTGAACCAGTTCATGCGCAGCTTCGCGGCGCGTCAGGCCGACACGCGCCGCGCGTTGGCGCTGATGGCGCCCGGCTGGGTCCGCACCGAACTCGGCGGGCCCGATGCGCGCCTGACCATCGAGGAGAGCGTGCCAAGCCTCGTCGACGTGCTGCTGGCGAAGCGGGCGCGGCCCGGGCTCGAATATCTCGACTATCTGGGGCGGACGGTGCCTTGGTAGCCGGGGTGGCGGCGCAAGCGGGCGGCGGCCGGCCCTGTTCCGGCTCGTCGTGAGCGTGCGGCGCGATTCGGCCTGCTGTTCGCGGCCCGGTCGCGGCACTGCGAAGGCCGTGCCGATTCAATACAATGCCACGACGCGTCAGCGATACGGTGCCGCATCATCGCGTTTGAATCCATCCGGTTCATGGCGGATGGGGGGCGCTCCCGTCGCGACGGGCTTGTGTCGAACATGGAGCGCAGCATGAACGAACCCTATCTGCAGGTCATCGCGCATTTCTTCGCGAAACCCGGCAACGGCGACCGCGTGGTCGAACTGCTGGCCGAACTCGCGCCGGCCACGCGCACCGAGCCGAAAAACCTCGACTACGCATACTTCCGGTCGCCGGAGAACCCCGACCACATCGTGATCCTCGAGCGTTACAGCGAGGCCGACGGCCTCGACGTGCATCGGGAAACGCCGCATTTCCAGCGGATCGGTGTCGGCGCGATCATGCCGTTGCTCGATCGTCGCGAGGTGATCCGCTACATGGTGCAGCCGGACACCGGCACGGCGACGGCCCCGGGAGGCGCCCGATGAACCCGTTTCAATTCCGCACCGTTCCGACGCAGATCGTCGAATTCGGCGCCGCGCGCCGGCTCGGCCCACTGTTGCGCGAACGCTTTCCGGCGCTCGCGCGGCTGTGCGTCGTCACCGATGCGTTCCTGCATCGCAGCGGCGTGCTCGCGCCCGCGCTGGAGAGCCTCGCCGCGCACGGCTGGCAGGTCACCGTGATCGACGACGTGATCGCCGATCCGCCCGAGCACGTGGTGCTCGAAGCGACCGCGCGGGCCGTCGCGGCCGATGCCGAGATCGTGCTCGGTCTCGGCGGCGGCTCGTCGATGGACGTCGCGAAGTTGATCGCGGTGCTCGCGCCGGGGCAGCAGGCGCTGGTCGACATGTACGGCGTCGACAAGGTCGCGAGCGCGCGGCTGCCGCTCGTGCAGATGCCGACCACGGCCGGCACCGGCTCCGAGGTCACGGCCGTGTCGATCGTCACGGTCGGCGAGGCGCGCAAGATGGGCGTCGTGTCGCCGCACCTGTTCGCGGACGTCGCGATCCTCGACGCGGAGCTCACGCTCGGCCTGCCGCGCGCGGCGACGGCGGCGACCGGCATCGACGCAATGGTGCATGCGATCGAGGCATACACGTCCGCGCGTCTGAAGAATCCGGTATCGGACATGCTGGCGACGCACGCACTGACGCTGCTGTCGCGCAACCTGCTGGCCGCATGCGACGACGGGCAGAACCGGCACGCGCGCGAAGCGATGCTGGTCGGCGCGATGTTCGCGGGGCAGGCGTTTGCGAATGCGCCGGTCGCGGCCGTGCACGCGCTGGCCTATCCGGTGGGCGGGATCTTCCACGTGCCGCACGGGTTGTCGAATGCGCTGGTGCTGCCGCACGTGCTGCGCTTCAATGCGCGGGCCGCCGCGCCGCTGTATGCGGAACTGGCGGCCATCGTCGCGCCGTCGGCCACGGGCAGCGACGAAGCGAAAACGCACGCGCTGATCGCCGAGATCGACCGGCTGATCGTCGCGACGGGGATTCCGCGCACGCTGCGCGAGGTCGGTATCGGCGAGGACGACCTGCCGAGGATGGCGTCGGACGCGATGCTGCAGACGCGTCTGCTCGTGAACAATCCGCGCGAGGTGACCGAGGCCGACGCGCTGGAGATCTACCGGCAGGCGTGGTGACACGGCGGGCACGATGCTGCCCGCCGGCCGGGTTCATTCATTTCAGGTCGCGATCCTTGCAGGTCGGCTCGAATTCGCCGTCGAAGTACTGATACAGGTGCACGAGCAACTTGTTGGCGCCGACCTTGCGCCCGAGGTAATGCGTGCCCTCCGCCGACGTGCAGGTCGAGAATGCGAGTGGCAAGCCGCCGTCGAGCACGGCTTCCGGGTGTGCGCCCTGGCGCACGAAATGCGCGGTGCCGACGACGCCGAAGCCGCGCGTGTCCGCCGGCACCGACTTCGGCAGCGACAGGGCGTACGCGGCGATCGCGCGGTCGTCGTGCAGGCTGTCGAGAATCTGGTTGCCGGGCTTGCCGGCGGGGCCGGTGATTATCGCGCAGCAGCGCGCGACGCCTTGGTCGTCGTCGGGCAGCACTTGCAGCGACGTGCCTGCCGCGAGATGCGTATTCGGCGTGTAGTAGACGCCGTCGGCGACCACGCCGACCTGCTGCGCATGCGCGGCGATGGAGACGGCGAGCGCCGGGGCGATCAGGAGCGGACGAAGCGGTCGGATGGGCATGATGGCGGCGATGATACACGCGGCGCGCCAGCGCCGCGCGGGTCGGGCACGGCGGATCGCGATCAGGCCCGCGACGCGTCGGCGCCGGCTGCGACCACGTATGCCGACGCCTGCTTCGTGCCGTCCGGCTTCGTCTGCAGGTACACACCCTGGATTTCCGGCTCGAAGCCCGGCAGCGCGTTGATCCCGGCTTCGAGCGCACGGAAGTAGTCGAGTGCAGGGCCGCCCCACGCTTCGCCGGGCACCACGCAGAAGATGCCGGGCGGATAGGGCAGCGCGCCTTCGGTCGCGATCCGGCCTTCGATGCGGTCGAGCGTGACGAGCTCGACGTTGTTGCGGATCAGCTCGGTATTCGCGGCCTGCGGCAGCATCGCCTGCTTCGGGAACTGCGCGCGCCGGAACATCTGTTTCTGCAGATGCTTCATGTCGTGGCCGCGGTAGAAATCGTGCATGCGCTGGCACAGCTGCCGAAGGCGCATCGTGCCGTACAGCTCCGGATAGGCGTCGCACAACGACGGAATCGCTTCGCGCAGCGGCGTGTCCTGATCGAGATGACGTTCGAACTGCGCGAGGTGCGCGACCAGATGCTGCAGCTTGCCGGAACTTTCCGACGGCGTGAGCAGGAACAGGATCGTATACAGGTCGGCTTTCTCGGGCACGACGCCGTGCTCGCGCAGGTAGCGCGCGAGGATCGGCGCCGGCGCGCCGAACGGCGCGTATTCGTGCGTATCGCGATCGATGCCGGGCGTGGTCAGCAGCAGCTTGCACGGATCGACGAAATACTGGTCGTCCGCATAGCCGTCGAAGCCGTGCCACCTGTCGGCCGGGTGGAAGCGGAAGAAGCGCAGGTCGTCGACGATCTGCTCGGTCGGGTAGTCGGCCCACGGGCGGCCGTCGATCTGCTGCGGAACGAACGGGCGAATCTGGCGGCACGTTTTCAGCAGCAGCTTGCGCGCATCGACGCCGTGTGCGACGCAGTCGCGCCACAGGCGCCTGCCGGCCGGGCCCGCATGCATCTGTGCATTGACGTCGAGCGCCGCGAACATCGGGTAGAACGGGCTCGTCGACGCGTGGATCATGTATGCGTTGTTGAAGCGCCGGTGATCGCAGAAGCGCTTCTGCCCTTCGATGTGGCTGTCCTTCTTGTGGATCTGCGATGTCTGCGAGAAGCCGGCCTGCTGCTTGTGCACCGACTGCGTGACGAAGATGCCGGGATCGTCGGGCCCGAGCGTCAGCATCAGCGGCGAGCAGTCCTGCATCATCGGGATGAACTGTTCGTAGCCGACCCACGCCGAATCGAACAGGATGTAGTCGCACAGATGCCCGATCCGGTCGACGATTTCGCGCGCGTTGTAGATCGTGCCGTCGTAGGTGCCGAGCTGGATCACCGCGAGCCGGAACGGGCGCGGCAGGTCGGCGCGCTCGGGTGCGACGTCGCGGATCGCGTCGCGAATGCGCGCTTCGCCGAGCGCCGCGCTGTCGACGCCGCCGATGAGGCCCCACGCGTTGCGCGCGGTTTCGAGGTAGACCGGCCGCGCGCCGGACAGCACGAGCGCGCCGAGGTGCACCGACTTGTGATTGTTGCGGTCGAACAGCACGAGATCGTCGGGCGCGAGCAGCGCGCTCGTGACGACCTTGTTCGACGTCGACGTGCCGTTCAGCACGAACCAGGTTTTATCCGCGTTGTAGATGCGCGCGGCGTTGCGCTGCGCTTCCAGCGCGGGCCCTTCGTGAATCAGCAGATCGCCGAGCCGGACGTCCGCGTTGCAGAGATCCGAGCGAAACAGCGTCTCGCCGAAGAAATCGAAGAACATCCGGCCGAGCGGATGGTTCGAGAAGAACTGGCCGCCCTGGTGGCCCGGGCAGTCGAATTCGACGTAGCCGCGCTGCACGTAGTCGCGCATGACCTTGAAGAACGGCGGCAGCAGGTTCTCGCTGTAGATGTCGGCCGCGGCGGAAATCTGCCGGCCGTGGTAATGGCGGCCGCCTTGCCGGAGCGGGATCACGCCGCTCGCGCTCGGCAGGATCGACGGCGGCACTTCCTGGTCGGGTTCGACCGCGACGAAGAACGGAATCGCGAAGCCGGTTCTCTCGACGGTTTTCAGCACCTTCTCCGCGGCATCGATGCCGACGACGATGGCCGCGATATTCGTGAAATCGGTCTGGAATACGTCGACCTGTTCGTGCGTGGTGAGAAAGGCGCCGATCAGCGCCGGCTCGACTGCGATTTTCAACAGGCTCACGCGAACTCTCCGGTAAATGACCTGAAACGGGAGCCGCATTCGCGCCGGCGCGTCACGTCGATTACGACGCGCGCTGCAGCCGATTGAAATGCTCCCGCGAATGCCGAACGCCGAATGCGGACTGCACCGAGAAGCATTGAGCAGCGCGGCACGGCCGTGATCGGACAGTGCCCGGCGCAGCCGATCGTAGCAACAAAGGCACGCGAATTCAATCGACCGGCATCGTCAATGTCATTGGCGGATGAGCCTGATCAATTGATCAGGAATTGGCGTGCTGCGGCGCATATAAAAATGATCCAATGTTGAAATCCTATTGGAAATGCGCCGATGGTTTCACCGAATCGTCGGCTTTTCATCGAAAGGCGTTCATGGCATAGTCGGCTCCGAACTGGATGGCGAATCAAGCCGGAATGGCGAGCGTCTCATGCCGCTGCCCGTGACCTGCCGTCCGCGTGCTCGTGAGACGAACGATACCAATCGAAGCAACGCAACAGCGAGGGCAAGAACATGAACACTTCCGCTGGCGGCATTCGTCGCCTCGGCATGCGCGCGCTACTGGTCGACGACGAGATCGCGCAGGAAACGGCAACCGGGCGTGCGGTCCGCACGCTGAGCGCGGAGCTCGCGCAACGCGGTATCGACGTGTTGACGGCGACGTCCGCCGACGATGCCATCGTGCTGATCCGCTCCGATCCGTCGATCCAGTGCGTGCTGCTCGACTGGGATCTCGGTGTGGACGGCCACGGGCCGTCGGAGGCGGTGGTCGATGCGATCCGTCAACGCAACGGCAGCGTGCCGATCTTCCTGCTGGCCGATCGCAGCGTCGCGTCGACGGTGCCGGCCGCGGTGATGGGCAAGGTCGACGATTTCGTGTGGCTGCTCGAGGATACGGCCGACTTCATCGGCGGGCGCATCCACGCGGCGATCGAACGCTATCGCTCGACCGTGCTGCCGCCGATGTTCGGCGCGCTCGCGAAGTTCTCGCGCGTCTACGAATACTCGTGGCATACGCCCGGCCACACGGGCGGCACCGGCTTCCTGAAATCGCCGGTCGGCCGCGCGTTCTTCGAATACTTCGGCGAATCGCTGTTCCGCTCGGACCTGTCGATCTCGGTGGGCGAACTCGGCTCGCTGCTCGATCACTCGGGCCCGATCGGCGAAAGCGAACGCTATGCGGCGCGCGTGTTCGGCGCGCATCGTACGTATCACGTGACGAACGGCTCGTCGACGTCGAACCGCATCATCCTGATGGCGAGCGTGAGCCGCGACCAGATCGCGCTGTGCGACCGCAACTGCCACAAGTCGGCCGAGCATGCGATGACGATGTCGGGCGCCATTCCGACTTACCTCGTGCCGACGCGCAACCGCTACGGGATCATCGGGCCGATCGCATCGGAGCGCCTCACGCAAGCGGCGATCCGCGAGGCGATCGCATCGAATCCGCTCGCGGCGGGGCTGGCGGACCGCCAGCCGAAGCATGCGATCGTCACGAATTCGACGTACGACGGCCTTTGCTACAACGTGACGCGCGTCGAGGAACTGCTCGGCGCGAGCGTCGACCGGCTGCATTTCGACGAAGCGTGGTACGGCTACGCGCGTTTCAATCCGATCTACCGCGACCGCCATGCGATGCACGGCGACCCGCGCGACCACCACAAGGACCGGCCGACGGTATTCGCGACGCAGTCGACGCACAAGCTGCTGACCGCGCTGTCACAGGCGTCGTACATCCACGTGCGCGACGGCCGCAGCCCGATTCCGCATGGTCAGTTTAACGAAACGTTCATGATGCACGCGTCGACGTCGCCGAACTACGCGATCATCGCGTCGAACGACGTCGCGGCCGCGATGATGGACGGCCCCGGCGGCGCCGCGCTGACGCGCGAATCGATCGAGGAGGCCGTCGCGTTCCGGCAGATGATCGCGCGGATGAACGGCGAATTCGGCGCGAAGGGCGACTGGTTCTTCGAGTGCTGGCAGCCCGACACCGTGCTCGAGGCGCGCACGGGCCGCACGCTGCCGTTCCACGAGGCGCCGCCCGAGCTGCTCGCGAGCGACCCGGCGTGCTGGGTGCTGCGCCCCGGCGCGCAATGGCACGGCTTCGGCAATATCGAGGACGGCTACTGCATGCTCGACCCGATCAAGGTGTCGATCGTCACGCCGGGCGTGGCGCCGGCCGGCGGCCTGATGCCGGTCGGCATCCCGGCGAGCGTCGTCACCGCGTATCTCGATGCGCGCGGGATCGTCGTCGAGAAGACGACCGATTTCACGATCCTGTTCCTGTTCTCGATCGGCATCACGAAGGGCAAGTGGGGCTCGCTCGTCAGCGCGCTGTGCGATTTCAAGCGCGACTACGACGCGAACCTGCCGCTCGACATGGCGATTCCGTCGCTCGCGAACGAGCATGGGTCGCGCTATGCGGGCATGGGGCTGAAGGATCTGGCCGACACGATGTTCGCGGCGATGGAGCAGCTCGGCACGACGCGCCTGATGTCGGAGGCGTTCTCGATCCTGCCGAAGCCGGAAATGAGCCCGGTGCGCGCGTACGAGCATCTCGTGCAGGGCCGCGTCGAGCAGGTGACGCTCGACGAGCTGGCCGGGCGCACGGTGGCCACCGGCGTCGTGCCGTATCCGCCGGGCATTCCGCTGTTGATGCCGGGCGAGAACGCGGGGCCGGCCGGCGGCCCGGTGCTCGGCTACCTGAAGGCGCTCGAAGCGTACGACCGGCGTTTTCCGGGCTTCGCGCACGACACGCACGGCGTGGAAGTCGAGGACGGCACGTACCGCGTGTACTGCCTGACGGCCTGAAGCCCCGAAGCCTGACCCGGCGAACGGGCGACCGGCCGCGCGGCGGCCTCACATCGAAGGATCGAACACCATGGACAACGCAGCGCACCTGGCCGACGCGGCCCCGGCGGCCGCACCGAAGAACCGGATGAACGTCTGGCAGCTCACCATTCTCACCGCGGTCAACATGATGGGCTCCGGCATCATCCTGCTGCCGGCGAAGCTCGCGCAGGTCGGCACGATCTCGTTGCTGTCGTGGATCGTCACGGCCGGCGGCTCGCTCGCGCTGGCCTATGCGTTCGCGCGCTGCGGGATGCTGAGCCGCAAGCCGGGCGGGATGGGCGGCTACGCGGAATACGCGTTCGGCAAGGCCGGCAACTACATGGCGAACTACACGTACGGGCTGTCGCTCGTGATCGCCAACGTCGCGATCGGCGTCACGGCGGTCGGCTACGGCACCGTGCTGTTCGACGCGACGCTGTCGCCGCTGCAGACGGGCCTGTGGACGATCTTCCTGCTCGTGCTGACGACGGTCGCGAACTTCGGCGGCTCGCGCATCACCGGCCGGATCGGCGCGGTGACGGTGTGGGGCGTGATCATTCCGGTCGTCGTCGTGTCGCTGATCGGCTGGTTCTGGTTCAGCGGCGCGACCTGGGGCGCCGCGTGGAATCCGCACGACATGCCGTTCGGGCCGGCCGTCGGCGGCTCGATCGCGGTGACGCTGTGGGCGTTCCTCGGGCTCGAATCGGCGTGCGCGAACGCGGATGCCGTCGAGAATCCCGAGCGCAACGTGCCGATCGCGGTGCTCGGCGGCACGATCGCGTCGGCGATCTTCTATATCGTGTCGACCAACGTGATCGCCGGGATCGTGCCCAACGCGATCCTCGCGAAGTCGAATGCGCCGTTCGGCCTCGCGTTCGCGACGATGTTCACGCCGACCGTCGGCACGATCGTCACCGCGTTGATGGTGATCGCGTGCATCGGCTCGCTGCTCGGCTGGCAATTCACGGTGGCGCAGGTGTTCAAGAGCTCGGCGGACGTCGGCTACTTCCTGCCGGTGTTCGCCCGCGCGACGCGCACGGGCACGCCGATCGTCGGCATGGTGATCCTGCTGGTCGCTCAGGTCGCGCTGGCGCTGATGACGATCAGCCCGGAGCTGAGCAGCCAGTTCCAGAAGATCGTCGATCTCGCGGTCGTCACCAACCTCGTGCCTTACGTGATGTCGATGGCCGCGCTGATCACGATCCAGAAGGTCGCGAAGGTGTCGCCGGGCAAGGCGCTGGTGACGAACGCGGTCGCGATGGTCGCGACCGCGTACAGCTTCTACGCGCTCTACAGCTCGGGCGAGCAGGCGCTGATGCTCGGCGGCCTGTGCGTGTTCCTCGGCTGGACGCTGTTCGGCTTCGTCAGCGCGCGCTTCTACCAGATGGAGGTCGACGCGCACGTGAAGGAGCCGGGGAAATCGCTGCAGACGTGACCTGCTAGCGCGGACGTTGCGCCAGCAGCGGCGGCAGGGCGCGTTTCAGCAGATCGACGACGGCGCGCACGCGCGGCGGCAACGGCCGCTGCGCGTGTACCAGCACGTTGAGCGCGAAGTCGGGGACGTCGTAGTGCGGCAGCAGGCGGACGAGCCGGCCGTGCGCGAGCGCGTCGGCGCAAGCCGGATGCTGGACCACGCCGATGCCGCCGCCCGCCGCGATCGTGTCGAACATCGGGCGCCAGTGGCTCGCGGTCATGACCGTGCGGATGCGCGCGTATTCGACCGCACCGCCGTCGCGCTGCAGCGGCACCTGTTCGTTCGCGAATACGCCTTTCACGCGGATGAACGGATGGTTCGCGAGATCGGCCTTCGTGTCGAGCAGGCCGTGCCGCTCGAGATACGACGGCGCGGCGACGAGCACGCGGCCGACCGCGCCGAGCGCGTATGCGACGAAACCGCCGTCGCGAAGCTGGCCGACCCGGATCGAAATGTCGACGCCCTCGGTAACCGGATCGACGATCTCGTCGTTCAGCACCAGGTCGATGTGCAGCTTCGGATACGCGGTGCGGATCTGCATCAGCACGGCCGGCAGCACGACCTCGCCGAAACACTGCGGCGCCGCGAGCCGGATCGTGCCGTCGAGCGCATTCTCCGTCCTCGACACCGACGCCACGGCCAGTTCGGCCGCTTCGAGCAGCGCCTTGCTGCGTTCGTAGAAGAGGCGGCCTTCCTCCGTGCACGCGAGCGTGCGCGCACTGCGCATCAGCAGCCGCGTGCCGAGATGCCTTTCGAGTTTCTCGATGCGTTCGCTGACGGCCGGTTGGCCCATGTCGAGATCCCGCGCCGCGCCGGACATCGTGCCGCGCTCCACGACTCTCACGTAGATGCGCATCGTCGCCAACAGATCCATGAAGTCGCGCCTCGTATCTTCCGGTTCGATTTTTACCGATCGACGGATGGTACCAAAGCGGCGTCCACGCGATGGTGTGCGCCGGGCCGATACTGATGATCGGCCGGCGCGCTCACGACGCTGCCGAAGCCGCGTGCGTTCGTCGGCACCGTGAGCGAAAATCGGCATTCTTTCGCACGGCCGACAGGAGACGCGACATGACGCAACGGAGTGAAGTGCGACGGACGCATTGCGTCGCATGGCAGAACGTGCAGACGTGGCAGGCGGCCGAATGGTGCCGGCTCGACGAGTCGCGAACGGGCATCGCGCTGGCGGGTGCGGTCGCGGGCGCGATCGGCGGCACGCCGTTTCGTATCGACTACGCGATCGCGTGCGGCGCCGACTGGCTCACGCGCTCGGCGCGCGTGACGCATTGGACCGGCACGGCGCCGCCAAGGCAATGGGACATCGCATGCACTGCAGGGCAGTGGACGATCGACGGTGTCGATGCACCGATGCTCGCGGGCGCGACCGACATCGATCTCGGCTTCAGTCCGTCGACCAATACGCTGCCGATCCGCCGGCTGGCGCTCGCCGTCGGCGAGTCGGCCGAGATTCGCACCGCTTGGCTGCGTTTTCCGGATATCGCCGTCGTGCGCGGCGAGCAGCGCTATACGCGCACCGCGCCGCACGTGTACCGCTACGAGAGCGGCACGTATGCGGCCGATATCGCGATCGACGATGCGGGCCTCGTCACCGACTACGACGAATGGCGGCGCATCGGCGGGGCGGCTGCGCCGTGACGCGTCAGCGCGCGCTGGCGACCGACAGCTTGCCCGGAATCAGCTTCAGCGCGCTGAACGCGTCGGCGATGCCTTGCTGGTACGCGAGCGTCGCATCGGTGATCGGCTGCACGCCGTAGCCGGCACGCTTGAGCGCGACTTCGAGCGTCGGCGCGTCGAGGCCGACGAGCGGCGACAGTTGCGCGGCGACCTCGGGCACGTGGTCGCGCGCCCAGCGATCGACCGCGTCGACCTCGTCGAGCAGCGCGCGCAGCACCTGCGGATGCGCGGCCGCGTACTGGCGCGCCGCGAGGTAGTACTGCGTGTTGCGCACGAGCCCGTCGCCGTTCGCGACCACGCGCGCGCCGAGCTGCCGTTCGGCGGCGGCCAGGTACGGATCCCAGATCACCCACGCATCGACGCTGCGCTGCACGAACGCGGCGCGCGCGTCGGCGGGCGTCAGGTAGATCGGCTGGATGTCGGCATACGTAAGGCCCGCGTGCTCGAGCGCTTTCACCAGCAGGTAGTGGACGTTCGAACCCTTGTTGAACGCGACCTTCTTGCCGCGCAGTTGCGCGACGGTGCGGATCGACGAATCGGGCAGCACGACGATCGCCTCGCCCTGCGGCGCGGGCGGCTCGTTGCCGATGTAGACGAAATCGACGCTGGCGGCCTGCGCGAAGATCGGCGGCGTTTCGCCGACCGTGCCGACGTCGATCGCGCCGGCGTTCAGCCCTTCGAGCAGTTGCGGGCCGGCCGGGAATTCGAGCCATTGCACGGTGACGCCCTGGCTCGCGAGACGCTTCTCGAGCGTGCCGCGCGCCTTGAGCACGACGAAGTTGCCGTATTTCTGGAAGCCGACGCGCAGCCGCGTGCCGCTGTCGGCGGCGCGGGCGGGCACGGCCGCGAGCGGCCCGAGCGCGAGCCCGGCCAGCCCGGCGGCCGCGCCGTGCAGCCACCGGCGGCGGCGCGGGTTCGCCGGGGTCGTTTCAAGGTCTGCGTGCGGTGTGTCGTTCATTAGGGCGTGTTCACGCTAATAACGGGTTTGCGCTGGCCCCCAGAAGGGCCGAGCGCAAGGATTGCGACGAAGCGAATACTCGACGTATTCGCGAGGAGCATGACGCGGCGATCGGCCCTTCTGGGGGCCAGCCCCGCGAATGAATTTTTCCAAACAGGGGAACGTGCCTTTCCGCCCACATTGCGGCGTCGTGCGTCGCTTGTTTGGCACGGCCAAACGGCGCTCCTTACTCCTTGCACTGCGGGCGGAAAGGCACGTTCGCAAACCCGTTATTAGCGTGAACACGCCCTAAGGCGTCCTGCTGGCGGGTTCACGGGGCGCACGCGAAGGCGGCGCGGCCGGCGCAGGACCGGGCCGGATGCGGGCGACGCGCGCAACGGGCCGGCCCGCGCCGGTGTCGAGACGATACGGCCCGGCGGGACGGCGGCCAACCAATGAATCCGCATATGCAAATCAGCGGCCGGACGATACGTGAACGGTGACGCGGCAGCGCGTCGCCGTGCTCACTCGGAGACGAGCAGGCTTTCCTCGATCGAATCGACGCGGTCGGGATAGAACGCGAGATGCCCGCGAATCGACTCGACGGCCGGATTCGGATGCTCGTACGTCCAGACCGCGTTGGTCGCGCGTTCGCCGCCGGCCGGAATCGAGTAGTACGCGCAATCGCCCTTGTACGGGCAGTAGGTCGCGTGGTCGGTGCGTTGGAGCAGCGACATGTCGGCATCCTCGCGCGGAATGTACAGCACCGCCGGATAGCTGGCCTCGCGCAGCACCAGCGCATGGCGCGTATCGGCGACGACCTTCCCGGCGACTTTCACGACCACGCGCGACGAGTGCGGTTCGATCAGGATCGGGTGATCGGGGCCCGGCGACTTCACGGGACGAGAGGGCGTATCGGGGTTGATCGACATCGGGGTCCTCCAGGAACGGCGCGCACCCGCGGGTGCGCGGTGCCGGCACGCGTGCGCCGGCGGATTCCCGCGCACCGGTGCCGGCGTTGGCCAACCGATACGATGCACCCATTCGGCGGAACTTGCAGGGGGCCGGAAGGGACGTCCGCCGCCGTGAGCGCATGGCGCTGCGTCATGACGCCGAGCGGGCGGCGTCGCGGCGGCGTTCGCGAACCTGTCTGCGGCGCTCGCATGGACGTTCCGATGCAGCGGCAGCGGGATGCATCCGCGACGATAAGCAACGCGGAATTAATTGGTAAGCGATCGGCGGGCGGCGCGCGAAGATCGACGGTCGTCATTCGCATGACACCTCTTTCTTCCCTTTGCCACCATGAAGAATCCTTTCGTTTCGTCAGCCGCGCGCCGTTCGAGCGGCGTATCGCCTGCCGCTGCCGCGCTCCGCTGCATCGCCGCGTCGCTGCTGCTGGCCGGCGCCGCGACGCACGCACTCGCGGCGCCTGCGGGCAAGACGCTCGTGTACTGCACCGAAGGCAGCCCGGCCGGCTTCGATCCCGGCCAGCACACGACGAGCACCGATTTCGATGCGAGCACGTACCCGGTCTACAACGGGCTCGTGCAGTTCAAGCGCGGCACGCTCGATCTCGAACCGGCGCTTGCGACGAGCTGGGACGTGTCGCCCGACCAGCGCACGATCACGTTCCACTTGCGGCGCGGCGTGAAATTCCAGACCACCGCGTGGTTCACGCCGACGCGGCCGTTCCAGGCCGACGACGTCGTGTTCACGTTCCGCCGGATGCTCGACCCGGACGACCCGTTCCGCAAGGCCTATCCGGTCAGCTTCCCGTATTTCAGCGATCTCGGCTTCGACCACAACGTCGAGCGCATCGAGAAGGTCGACGACTACACGGTGCGCTTCGTGCTGAAGTCGCCCGATGTCGTGTTCGTGCGCAATCTCGCGATGGCGTTCGCGTCGGTGCTGTCGGCCGAATATGCGGGCCAGCTCGCCGCGCGCCATCGCGAGTCGGACATCAACCAGTTCCCGGTCGGCACGGGGCCGTTCGTGCTGCGTACGTACCAGAAGGACGCGCTGATCCGCTACGACGCGAATCCCGACTACTGGAAGCCCGACGACGTGAAGCTCTCGCGCCTCGTGTTCGCGATCACGCCCGATCCGGCCGCGCGATTGCAGAAGCTCGTGGCCGGCGAGTGCCAGGTGTCGGCGTTTCCGCGGCCGGCCGATCTCGAGACGGTGCGGCGCGACCCGAAGCTGACGCTGTTTTCGGGGACGGGCTTCAACGTCGGCTTCGTCGCGTACAACACGCAGCATCCGCCGCTCGATCGCGTCGACGTGCGGCGCGCGCTCGACATCGCGATCGACAAGACGGCGATCATCAAGACCGTGTTCAACGGCGACGCGACGATCGCGACGAACCCGATGCCGCCCGCGCAATGGTCGTACAACCCGCGCCTGAAGGACGCGCCGCGCGATCCGGCCGCCGCGAAGGCGCTGCTCGCGCAGGCTGGCTTCCCGAACGGCTTCGACCTGACGCTGTGGGCGATGCCCGTGCAGCGCCCGTACAACCCGAACGCGCAGCTGATGGCGCAACTGATCCAGCAGGACTGGGCGAAGATCGGCGTGCGCGCGAAGATCGTCAGCTACGAATGGGGCGAATACAACCGCCGCGCGAAGCACGACGGCCAGCACGACGCGATCCTGTACGGCTGGTCGGGCGACAACGGCGACCCCGACAACTGGCTCGGCACGCTGCTCGGCTGCGACGCGGTGCACGGCAGCAATCTCGCGAAGTGGTGCAACAAGGACTTCGAGCAACTCGTGAGCGCCGCGCGCTCGAATGGGGACGTCGCGAAGCGCACGGCGCTGTACGAGCAGGCGCAGGTGGTGTTCAAGGATCAGGTGCCGTTCACGCCGATCGCGACATCGATCGTGTCGCTGCCGATCTCCAGGCGCGTGCACGGGCTGACGTTCTCGCCGCTCGGCGGGCACCGCTTCGACGGCGTGTGGCTCGATTGATGTAAGCGGGGGCCGGCGTGTTCGTACGCGCCGGCATTTGCCGCATCAGTTGAGTGCGACGGCGGCCGCGGTTTCGACCGGCGTGCCTTCGAGCGCGACCGACGGGCGGCCGTCGGGGCCGACCGGCACGTCGCCGATGAGCGTCGTGCGATACAGCTGGCGGTCGAAGTCGAGATCGAAGATGTCGACGGGCGCGAGATGCGCGGTCGCCCGGTTGTCCCAGAACGCGATGCTGCGCGGCTCCCACTTGAAGCGGATCGTGAATTCCGGCCGCGTCACGTGCTCCCACAGCAGTTCGAGCAGCGCCTGGCTCTCGCGCGGCGTCAGCCCGACGATCGATTTCAGGAAGCTCGGGCTCACGTACAGCGCGCGTTCGCCGGTCTCCGGATGCACGCGCACGAGCGGATGTTCGGTCACGAGCGGGCGGCGCTCGACCGCGTCGTCGAAGGCGCCGGTCGCGCGCGCGCCGGGCGGCGGCGTGAAGCGATGGATGCCGCGCAGCGTGTCGACGAAGCCACGCAGCGGCGCGGACAGCGTTTCGTACGCGCGCACGAGATTCGTCCAGTGCGTGTCGCCGCCGTACGGCGGGATCGTCACGCCGCGCAGGATCGATGCCCACGGCGGGTTCACGGCCGCCGTCACGTCGGTGTGCCAGCCGGTCCAGGGTCGGCGCACCGGCTCGCCTTCGAAGCGCGTCGCCTTGCGATGCTTCGCGATCGAATAGACGGCCGGATGCCCGTCGACGTGCCCGAACACCGGGTGGCCGACCGTCGGCTCGCCGAACTGCGCGGAGAACGCGACATGCTGGTCGTGCGTGAGGAATTGTTCGCGGAAGAAGATCACGCGCCATTTCAGCAGCGCGGCGCGGATCGCCGCGATCTGCGGCGTGGTCAACGGTTGCGTGAGGTCGACGCCGCGGATTTCCGCGCCGATATGGGCGGACAGCGGAATCACGTCGACCGGGTAGGCGGCGGGTTCGAGTAGGGCGCTCATGCGACGCTCCTGGCGGAAGTGAACGGGGAAGACGGACGACATCGTTGCGCGTGCAAGTGTCGGTCCTGTGAGGCGATATCCATGGCGGGTGTCCTGCAAGGAATGGCGCGGCGGCGCGCGGGAAAGCGCCGCCGCGTGACGTGGATACGCGGACGTTATTGCAGCGTGGCGCCCGGCCCTTTCAGCAGGACGCTCTGGCGGCCGTCGACGCCGACCGGCACGTCGCCGTGAACGGTCGCGCGGCGCACGACGCGGCGCGCATCGCCGTAGTCGTTGATCGCGTAGTGCTGCGTCGCGCGGTTGTCCCAGATCGCAACGTCGCCCTCCTGCCAGTTCCAGCGCACGGTGTTCTCGAGGCGCGTCACGTGCTCGTGGAACACCTGCAGCAGATGCGCGGAATCCTGCGCCGACAGCCCCTTGAGCCGCTGCACGAAGTGCCCGAGCACGAGCGTGCGTTCGCCGGTTTCCGGATGCACGCGCACGACCGGGTGCTCGGTTTCGTAGACGGTCGACGTGAACACTTCGCGGTAGCGCTTCAGTTGCGCATCGTCGGCGTGCACGTGCGTCGACGCATAGTCGTACGCGTTCGTGTGCAGCGCCCACAGCGTGTCGGCGAGCGCGCGCAGCGAATCGGGCAGATGCGCGTACGCGGCGGCCGTGTTGGCCCATACGGTGTCGCCGCCGAACGGCGGGATCACGACCGCGCGCAGGATCGAGATCTTCGGGTACGCATCGACGAAGGTCACGTCGGTGTGCCACGAATTGGCGCGTGCGCCGTGCGCGGAATCGAGTTCGAGCAGCGCCGCGCTGCCGTCGACGGACGGCACGGTCGGGTGCGCGACCGTGTCGCCGAAGCGGCGGGCGAACGCTTCCTGCGCGGTGTCGTCGAGATGGTGCTGGCCGCGGAAGAACAGCACCTTGTGGCGCAGCAGCGCGGCGTTGATCGCGTCGAACGTCGCGTCGTCGAGCGTGGCCGACAGCCGCACGCCGGCAATCTCGGCGCCGATCCGGCCGGCGACCTGGCGAAGCTGAAGCGGGACGGCGGCCGTGCGCGGCGCGGCGTGCGAAGCAGGCGAAGACGAGTGAACGGCATGCTGGACATCGGACATCGGGAGTCTCCTGGGAGTCGGGTCGGTCGAGTCTCCATTCAAGCAGGCGCCGCGCGGAACCGGAACCGATGAATCGTCACAACCTTAGCGTGCGCGCTGCGATGAACGATATGTGTCGTGATGCTGAGCGATTCGGGATGGCATGCGCTTACCACGCGAGCCGCCATTCGCCGATCCGGTGCGGGCGCGCCGCGTCGATGCGCTTGCCGTCCGAGCCATCGTCGTCCGGCGGTTCGCTATCGTCGAAATCGGCGAGCACCGTGTCGCGCAAGCGCGCGAATGCCGGCGAATCGCGCCGGCGCGGCCGCGGCAGCGCGACGTCGACGATGCGCGCGATGCGGCCCGGTCGCGGCGCCATCGTGACGACGCGGTCGCCGAGATAGACGGCTTCGTCGACGTCGTGTGTGACCAGGAGCATCGTGATGCGCTCCTGTTCCCAGATGCGCAGCAGTTCGTTCTGCATCTTCGCGCGGGTCTGCGCGTCGAGCGCGCCGAACGGCTCGTCGAGCAGCAGCACGCGCGGGCGGTTCACGAGACCGCGCGCGATCGCGACGCGCTGCGCCATCCCGCCCGACAACTGGTTCGGAAACGCGTGCTCGAAGCCGTTCAGCCCGACGAGCGCGATGTGTTCCGCGATCGCGCGCCGTTTCGCGGCGGCGTCCAGCGGCGCGTTGCGCAGCGCGGCGCCGATGTTCTGTTCGACGGTCAGCCACGGGAACAGCCGGTGATCCTGGAACACGATGCCGCGCTGCAGCGACGTGTCGCGCACGCGTTCGCCGCCAGCGCGGATTTCGCCGGTGTAATCGGTGTCGAGCCCGGCGACGAGCCGCAGCAGCGTCGACTTGCCGCAGCCGCTGGCGCCGACGATCGTGACGAATTCGCCGGCGCGCACGTGCAGCGATACGTCGTCGAGCACCGCGAGCGCCGCGCCGCGTTGCGCGTAGTGCTTGCCGACATGGAGGATGTCGAGCGAATCGGAGGTGAGAGTCGTCATGGCGGTACGAAGAAGAGGCGAAACGGAAGGAAAGGGCGCTCAGCGCGCGAGGTCGCCGCGCCGCGCCAGCACCTTGCGCTCGATCGCCCGCGCGGTCGCGTTCAGTGCCCAGCCGGTCACGCCGACGACGATGATCCCGAACAGCACGAGATCCATCCGGAACTGCTCGCTGCCGTCGATCAGCGTGTTGCCGATTCCGCTTCCTGCGACGAGCAGGTACTCGGCGCCGAGCGTCGCGAGCCACGAATAGATCAGGCCGAGATACAGGCCGGTGAAGATCGACGGCAGCGCGGCCGGGAAGATCACGTAGCGGATCAGCTGAAGCCGCGAGTAGCGCAGTGCGCGGGCGACGTCGACATACGTGCGCGGCACCGCGTGAATGCCGTCGCAGGTATGGGCGGCGACCGGCAGCAGCGCGGCGAGCGACAGGAACACGATCTTCGCGACGTCGCCGAGGCCGAACCACACGGAAATCAGCGGAATCCACGCGAACAGCGAGATCTGCTTGAACGTGTCGAAGCTCGGGCCGACCATCCGCGCGGCGACGCGCGACAGCCCGAGCACGGCGCCGAGCACGAGCCCGGCCGTCGCGCCGATCGCGAACCCGCATGCTTCGCGCGCGAGCGACGCCGACAATGCGCGGCCGAGCGCACCGCTCGTGGCCTGCGCCCACGCGGTGTGCAGCACGTCGGCGGGGCCGACGAACAGCCCGCTTTTCACGACGTGCGCGGCAGCGAGGGCCCACCAGCACGCAAACGTGGCGAGCGGCAGCATGAAACCGCGCCAGTCGGGCGCATGCAGGCGGCGGGCGGTCGTGGTGGGCGGTGTGAGTGACGGTGTGGCGGCATGCGGCACGGGCGATTCTCCTTCGAGGGCGCTTCAGCCGCGAAACGCGGACGGCACGCCGCGGCGCAGGCGCGCTTCAAGTGCGTCGAGCGCCCGGTTGATCAGCAGGCCGACCGCGCCGACCACGACCACGGCCGCCATCACGAGATCGAGCTGGAACAGTTGCCGTCCGTACACGATCAGGTAGCCGAGCCCTTCGGACGACGCGACGAGTTCGACCACGACGAGCGCGAGCCACGACTTCGTGAACGCCAGTCGCACGCCGGTCGCGAGCGTCGGAATCGCGGCCGGCAGCACGACGTGGACGATGCGTTGCCGGCGCGTGTAGCCGAACCCGCGCGCGACTTCGTCGAGTGCGGGCGGCACCTGGCGAAACCCCTGCAACGTGCTCAGCGTGACCGGCACGAGCGCCGCATGCGCGATCAGCAGGTACTTCAGCGGCTCGCCGACGCCGACGAGCAGCAGCAGGAACGGCAGCCAGCCGAGCACCGGAATCTGCACGAGCGCGTTGAAGCTCGGCAGCACGTAGGCTTCCAGCGTGCGCGACAGCCCCAGTGCGACGCCGATCGCTACACCGAGCAGCGTGCCGGCCGCGAAGCCGACGAGCACGCGCTGCAGGCTGATCAGCGTGTGGCGCACGAGATCGCCGCTCGACGCGAGCTCGGCCAGCGTGTCGACCACGCGTTCGGGCGGCGGCAGGATTTGCGGCGCGATCCAGCCGCGCGCGCTGCCGACGCTCCACAGCGCGAACAGCAGCGCGGGCAGCACCCACGGGGCGAGCTGCCACGCGAGCCGTATCACCGGGGCCGCGCGGCGCGGCGGCACGGCGAGCGTGTGCGGTTCGGTCGACGGGACGGAAAACGCGGTGTCGCTCATCGGGGTGGTCCGGTCAGGAGAGGGGCTTGCCGGCCGCGTCGTAGCGCGGCCAGTAGTGCTCGAGTTTCAGCGTGCGCAATGCATTGTCGAGATACTTCGGCTCGAACCAGCCGTCGACGTCGACCGGCTGGCGGATCAGCTTCAGGTTCAGCGCATCCTGCGCGACGGCCTTGTAGCGCGCGACGACGAACGGATCGATCAGCGGGGACAGGCGGTCCTTCAGGCGCTGGTTCGCATAGTCGGCCTGCCACGACGAATACGGCACGCCGCTCTTTGCCCAGAGCTTGAACAGCGCATCGCGGTTCGCCTCGTCGGACGACCATTGCGCGCCCTTCACGAACGCGGTGACGACGCGCTGCACGATGTCCGGGTGCGCGCGGTCGAACTCGTCGAGCACAAGCAGGTGGGTCTGGCGCGTCAGCTGCGGCCCGTCGTTCTGCGATTCGTAGATGATCTTCGCGAGGCCCGCGTCGCGCAGCTTGTAGAGCCCGTAATCGCCGACCGACGCGTCGATGCCTTTCGATGCGAGCGCGGCGAGCGAGCTGGCGGCGTCGAGGTTGATCACGCGCAGGTCGCGTTCGCCGAGGCCGTTCTTCGCGAGCGCGTTGTCGGCGACGAGCTGCAGGTTGGTGCCGCGGAAGATCGACACGCGGCGGTCCTTCAGGTCCTTGATCGAGCGGATCGTGGAGTCGGGCGGCACCGCGATCTTGATACCCGAGCGCACGCTCGCGGCGAGCAGCAGGCGCGTCTTGATCCCGTTCGAGCGCGCGAGTACGGCGGGCAGGTCGCCCTGGTATGCGAAGTCGAGCGCCTTGTTGGCGATCGCCTCGTTCACGGCCGGGCCGGCGCCCTTGAAGAACAGCCATTCCACCTTGATGCCGTCGGCGGCGAATTCCTTTTCGACGAGTTGCTGCAACTGCACGGTGGCGGCGCTCGACCCGCCGAACGTCGGTGGATCGCCGGCGCCTTGCTGGGCGACGCCGATGCGGATGGTGGCGGGTTTGTCCGCGTGCGCGGCGGCGGCCGGCAACGCAATGAGGGACGCGATCAGCAGCGATCGCAGCAGGCGCAGTGGGAGCATGAATCGATCGGTCAGGAGTACGTTTCGGGCGGCGGTGCCGGGTGTCGGTCCGTCGAATCATTCTCGATGACGTGTCCGGGGCGGACAAGCAACGATTTGAACTATGCTTATCGCGGCGCGACAGGGGACGAAACCCTGTCACGCATGCGAGCAGTCCTTGCGGCTGCATGGACAACGGCTACGATGTCCTTCAAGACAACGGTCATACGGAGACGGTCATGCAAGTGCAGGACCTGGCAGGCGCGACGCGCGATTACTGGGTGGCGATGGCGGAAGACCTCGTCGCCCCGCGCATCGACACGTCGCGATGCACGGTGATCCGCGAACCGGGCGGCGTCCCGACGTCGTTCGCGCCGCCGTCGTCCTGGGCGGACGGCGGCCCGATCGTCGAGCGGCTGCCGTTCGCCGCATTCGAGCGCGACGGCGGGCGTGGCGCGTGGCGTGCCGTGCTGCACCGCGCCGTGCCGGCCGCGGGCGAGCGCTGCACGTTCAACCAGTCGGGGCCGACGCCGCCGTTCGCCGCGATGCGCACGCTCGTCGCGTCGACGTTCGGCGACGACGTGCCGGATCTCGACATGGCGCGGCCGTGCTGAACACGTCCTCGCGCCGCATCGCTCAGGCGGACACCTGCCGGACGGCGATCGACGCGACGTCGACGCGACGCGGCAGGATCGCGTCCGCCGCCGCGCGATCGGCGACGCGCTGCAGCACGGCGATGTCGGCGTCGCCGAGGCTGCGTTGCGCGAGCGCGGCCCGGCGCGCGATATCGGTGGCCGCGTCGGTCGGCAGGCGCGTGAGCGACGCATAGACGCTCGCGTAGTCGGCCGGGTGCGCGAGCGCCCATTGGCCCGCGCGGGCAAGCCGTGCGAGCACGTCCGCGAGCGCCGCGCGCTTGCCGCGATCGTCGAGCGTCTCGACCGGCGACGTGAGGAACGCGAGCCCCGAATTGATGCCGCTGCCGTCGCGGACGATGCGCGCGCCGCGTCGCACCGCATGCCCGTAGTACGGATCGAACGTGGCCCAGATGCCGATCCGCTTCGCCTCGAACGCGGCGAACGCGTCGACCGGCAGCACGAAGCGCACCTCGACGTCGCGCGGCGCGAGCCCGTGTTCGCGCAGCGCGCCGTACAACTGGTATTGCGAGATGCTGCCGCGCGCCGACGACACGACGACGGTTTGCCCTTTCAGGTCGGCCACCGTGCGCACCGGCGAGTCGGGCTGCACGACGATGCCGAGCGACGTCGGCGAGCCGACGCGCGTCGCGACGATTCGCAACGACGGATCGCCGAGTGCGGCCGTCAGGACGGGCAGGTCGCCGGCCGGCGCGAGGTCGATCGCGCCAGCGCGCTGCGCTTCGAACAGCGGCGCGGCGCCCTGGAAGTTGGCCCAGCGGAATCGGTACGGCGTGCCGTCGAGCACGCGCGCCGCTTCGGCCAGCGCCCGCAGGCCGCCGGCCTGGTCGCCGAGTACGAGCGTGACGCCCGACAGGGCGTCGCCGGTCGCGCGGGCGGGGAGTGCGAGGCCGCCCGCGAGCGGCGCGGCGGCGAGGGCGGCAAGGCGCTGCAGCGTGCGGCGGCGCGCGGTGGCGAAAGCGTGGGTCATCGGCGGCGTGTCCTCGGTGATCCGCGCGCGGGCGGCGCGGCTGCCGGGCAGGTTACGGAATCGGTTTCCGGCCGACAAACATCGAATCGTGGAATGCATATTCGCGCGGCGACCGCCGGTGCGGCCGCCGCCGACCCGATGGCCCGGGCCTGGCGCGAGCGCCTTACGCGGCCGGCGCAACCGTGCGCAGGAATGCCCGCACGGCGGGCGCCTTTTCGAACCGCCGGTGCGCAAGCGCGAGCGCCGACATGATCGGCTTGCCGGCGATCGGCCGGTACACGACGCCCGGCAGCGACACGCAAGCGGCGAGCGCATCGGGAATCACCGCGACGCAGCCGTTCACCGACACGCACGCGAGCACCGCCAGCAGGCCGCCCGGCCGCGCGGCCACGACCGGCGCGAAGCGGCCGCGGCGCGCGACCTCGAGCGTGCCAAGCGCCTGTTCGGGCACCGCGAAGTGCGCGTCGGCGAGGTCCGCCGCGCGCACCGCCGCCATCGCCGCATGGCGCGAATCGGCCGGCACGGCCACGACGAACACGTCGCGCTGCAGCGTGACGATCCGCAGGCCGCCGGGCAGCGGCAACGGCGGGCGCACGTACGCGAGGTCGAGGCGGCCCGCGTCGAGCTGGTTCGCGACGTCGTCCATCGGCACTTCGCGCAGGTTCAGCTCGATGCGCGGATGCGCGGTGCGGAACGCGCCGACCGTGCGCTGCAGCGTGCCCGAATAGACGGCCGATGACACATAGCCGATCTCGATCCGGCCGAGCTCGCCGCGTTCGGCCAGCGCGGCGAGTTCGCGACCGCGCTGCAGATGGTCGAACGCGGCGCGCGCTTCCGCGAGATAGGCTTCGCCGGCCGCGCTCAGCGTGACCGCGCGGCGCGACCGGTGAAACAGCCGCACGCCGAGCACGCGCTCGGCTTCCTGGATCTGCCGCGTGAGCGCGGGCGGCGCCATGTCGAGCGCGTCGGCCGCGCGCGCGAAGTGCAGATGCTGCGCGACGCTCAGGAATGCGCGCACGTGACGGAATTCGAGCTGGCTCATGGTTGCGATTTTCGTCAATGAAACTGCCTTGAAGTGTCAATGACAGGCAATAGCGGCCAAGCCTAGCATACGGCTCGTTCATCCTGTTCCGGAGTGGCCGATGTCCCAGTCTTCACCGGCGTCGCGCGCGAGCGCGGCGGCCGCCCCGCGCACCGGCGGCAACTTGCCTGCCGCCGCGACGCTCGCCGTCGCGTCCGCGACCTGCGCGCTGATCGTGCTCGACACGAACGTGGTGGCCGTCTCGCTGCCGAGCATCGCGCGCGGCTTTCACGCGAGCTTCGCCGATATCGAATGGGTCGTGAGCGCGTACATGACTGCGTTCGCCGCGTGCCTGCTGCCGGCCGGCGGCCTCGCCGACCGCTTCGGGCGCAGGCGGATGCTCTTCGCGGGGCTCGCGCTCTTCTTCGTCGCGTCGCTCGGCTGCGGCATCGCGCCGTCGGCCGGCTGGCTGATCGCCGCGCGCGCGGTGAAGGGCGGCGGCGCCGCGCTGCTGCTGACCGCCGCGCTCGCGGTGATCGCGAACCGTTTCCCGGACGGACGCGAACGGGCGCGTGCGTGGGCGATCTGGGGCATGTGCATGGGGATCGCGACGGCGATCGCGCCGCTCGTCGGCGGTGCGATCACGCAATGGATCGGATGGCGCTGGGTGTTCCTGCTGAACCTGCCAGTCTGCCTGCTGCTGGTGGCCGGCGCGCGCGTCGCGATCGACGAATCGAACGATCCGCATGCGAAACGCGTGGACGCGGCCGGCAGCCTGCTGTTCGGCGCGGCGCTCGCCTGTGCGATCGCGGCGCTGATCGGCGCGCCGTCGCACGGCTGGCTGTCGGGCGCGACGATTGGCCGGCTCGCGCTCGCGGCCGCGCTGCTGGCGGCATTCGTCGGCGCGGAGCGCTGGCAGGCGCGGCCGATGATCGATCTCGCGCTGTTCCGCCAGCCGCACTTCGTCGGTGCGGTGCTCGCGATGTTCGGTTATGCGGCGTGCGCGCAGGTGATGATGACGTTCCTGCCGCTGTACCTGCAAAACGCGTTCGGGATGTCGGCGATCGATGCGGGGCTCGGCATGCTGCCGTTCGCGTTCGCGATGATCGCCGGCCCGTCGCTCGGTGCGGCGCTCGCCGCGCACGTGTCGTCCGGCGGCGTGCTGGCGGGCGGGCTCGCGCTGATCGGCGCCGGCAACCTCGCGACCGCGGCGCTGACGGCCAGCGGCGACTACCGGCTCGTCGCGCTCGGCATGTGCGTGACGGGGTGCGGCGCCGGCATCATGAACGGCGACACGCAGAAGGCGATCATGGCGTGCGTGCCGCCGGATCGCACGGGCATGGCGTCGGGCATCAGCACGACGACGCGCTTCTCGGCGATCGTGACGGCCGTCGGCGTGCTCGGCGCGGTGCTGGCGGCGAGTACGCATGCACGGCTCGACAGCCTGCTGTCCGCGACGCCCGGCCTGTGCGCGTTTGCCGATGCATCGTTCATGTCGAGCCTGCTGGCCGGCGACCTCGCGCAGGCGCTCGGCCGCGTGCCGCCGTCGGCTGCCGGCGCGCTCGCGCACGCGGCGCCCGTCGCGTTCGCGAGCGGGTTCGCCGATGCGTTGACGGTGAGCGGCGTGCTGGCGCTCGGTTCGGCCGTCGTTGCATACAAGTTGCTTGCGCAACCGATGCGCGGAGGCGCGTGACGTCGTGCACGGTCCTGCTGTCGACGTTCGGGTCGAGCGTGTCGCTGTCGGTGCTGCTCGCGCCCGCACCCGCACCCGCACGCGAGCGCCGCGCCGCGCCGCGGCGTTTCAACCCTTCAATCCGTCAGCGCTTTCAGCGCGTCGCGATCGACCTGCGCGTCGTGCAGGTCACGCGTGGCGTTGCGCAGCTTCGCCTGCTTGTCGGCGAGCTTGCGTTGCGCGTTGTTCAGCTTCTTTGCATCGCCGCGCGCTTCGGCTTCGTGGACGCGCGCCTGGGCGTGGCGTACTTCGTCTTCCGCGTTGCGCAGGTCACGCGTCCTGTCGGTCAGCTTGCGTTCGGCGCGTGCGAGCTGGCCGCCATCCGTGCAGTTCGCCTGGATTCGTTCAAGCACGGCCTGCTGGCGCATCGCCTGTTGCGTGTTGCCGAACCGTTTCGCGTTGTCGATCTGCGTGTGCAGCGCGCGGATGCGCGTCGCGCAGTCCTGAGTGCCGGCGAATGCGCCAGTGCTCGCGAATAGCGCGACCGGGACGGCCAGCGCGATGAGCGGGTTCTTCATGGGGATTTTTCCTCGATTCGATCAAGCGGACACGGACGTTCGCAATGCGACGTCCGCCGGCACATATTCAAGGCGTCATTCTGACGAGTCGGCGCGGCGCGGGTAAATAGGACCGGTCTGACATGCAGCGGCCTGGTGGATCATGCCGGCCGCGCGTGCGGCGCCGGTCAGTGCGACTTCGTCGCGATGCGATGAATGCGGGCCGCCTGCGCGACGCGCGTCGGCGGCGACGCATGACAATGCGTGGCCGGTCCGTGGCGCGTGCGTCGGGCAGGCTCGGGCGGATCGGCGACGGCCGGCGTGGTTTTCGGCTCGTCCGCATCGGCCCCGGAAGCGGCGATCGCCGCGATCGCAGGCAGCCTCGCGTCGGTGTCGAGCCATGCGCGCGTCGCTTCCGCGATCAGTCCGCGCAGCCATCGACCGCCTTCCGCGCACGCGCCCGATTCGTTCCACGTCATCCGGTACGCGATGTCCGGCGGTTCGGCCGGCAGCGCGACCGCGGCGAGCGGCAGCAGCTTCGCGTAGTGTCGCGCGAGCCGGTACGTGGTGGTGAGGATCAGGTCGCTGCGCACGAGCGCATGCGCGGCGAGTTCGAAGTGCGGCAGCGTGACGACGATGCGCCGCTGCAGGCCCACGCGTTCGAGCTGCCGGTCGATCGCGCCGGACGCTTCGAGCCACGACGGCGTCGGGCACAGCTGCGGCGCCGCGGCGAACCCGGCGGCCGTCATCGCGCCGCGCCGCGCGAGCGGATGCGTCGCGCGCATCAGGCACACGACGCGATCGTCGAAGAGGTCGTCCTGCCGGAAGCGCGACCGGCGTGCGGGGCGGTTGTCGATCACGACGTCGAGTTCGCCGTCGGCCAGCGCGCGCTCGTCGTCGAACCCGTCGCCGAGCGGATGGAACACCAGTTGCGCGTTCGGCGCACGCTCGCGGAACAGCGCGACGAGCTTCGGCACGAACAGCACGTTCAGATAGTCGGGGCAGCCGATCCGGTAAGTGCGCACCGACGTGCGCGCGTCGAACGTCGGCTGCTGGATGCGGATGAAGTCGATCACGCGCAGCGCGTTGCGCAGCGGCTCGATCAATCGCGCGCCGAACTCGGTCGGCACCATCCCGTAACGGCTGCGCACCAGCAGCGGATCGCCGAGCAGCGTGCGCAACCGCTTGAGCGCGGCGCTCGTTGCCGGCTGCGACATGTTCAGGCGCACGGCCGCACGCGACACGGTACGCTCGGTCAGCAGCACGAGCAGGATGCGCATCAGCCGCGCATCGAGCACGTCGAGCGCGCCCACGGCGTCGCCTGCGTCGCGGGGCGGGGCGGCCGGATCTAGCGGGCGCCGCATGCCGATACGCGTCCCGGCGAGACGGGGCGAGCGCGCCACCCGGCAGCCGGCCGGCGGCCCGTCATTTCGCGAAGGTTCCCGGCCAGCCGACGATCCGCTTCGGGCGCGGCGGCGCGTACGTGCGGACCTTCGACGTCTTCAGCTTCAGGCGCACCAGCGACTCGGCGAGCGCGACCGCGGCCGACACGCCGTCGACGACCGGCACGCCCGTGCATTCCTCGATTTGCCGGTCGAGGCCGGCCATCCCGCCGCAGCCGAGGCAGATCACTTCCGCGCGATCGTCCTTCACCGCGCGCTGCGCCTCGACGACGATCGATTCGATCGCGCGGGCCGGGTTCTCGTCGAGTTCCAGCACCGCGAGGCCGCTCGCCCGCACCGACGCGCAGCGCGCATCGAGCCCGGCGAGCTTCAGGCGATCCTCGATCAGCGGCACCGTGCGGTCGAGCGTCGTGACGACCGAGTAGCGATGGCCGAGCAGCATCGCGACGCTCGCGGCCGCTTCGGTGATGTCGACGACGGGCACCGTCAGCAGTTCCTGCAACCCTTCGCGGCCGTGTTCGCCGTACCCGGCCTGGATCACCGCGTCGTACGGTTCGTCGTAGCTCAGCACGCGATCCATCACGGCGATCGCCGCGAGGTAGCTCTCGAAATTGCCTTCGATCGACTCCGCGCCGAAGCGCGGCGTGAGCCCGACGATCTCCGTGCCGGGCGACGCCGCGGCCTGCGCTTGCGCGGCGATCGCGTCTGTGATCGACCCGGTCGTGTTGACGTTGACTACCAGGATTCTCATTGGTGACTCCGTATGCGTGTGTGTCAGTGTTGCGTGCAGGCGACCGCGATGTGTTCGCCCGAGCGCGCTTCGTAGTGCCGCTTGCGATCGGCCGTCAGCCAGTACACGCTTCCTGCGATCGCCGCGCCGAGCAGCCACGAGAACGGCGTCATCGCGCTGAAGGCCGGCACGACGGCCAGAGCGATCGAGATCAACGCGGACGGCACGAGTGCCGCGAGCGCCTTGCGGTTCACGCCGCGCGTGTAGAAGTAGGCGCCGGTCGGTGCTTCGGTATAGAGGTCGGGCACGTTCACGCGCTGCTTGCGCACGAGCCAGTAGTCGACCGTGATGATTCCGTACAGCGGGCCGAGCAGCGCGCCGAGGCCGGACAGGAAATAGACGATCACGATCGGGCTGTTGTACAGGTTCCACGGCAGGATCAGCACGGCGATCGTCGCGCTGATCAGGCCCGCGCGGCGGAACGACAGGCGGTGCGGCGCGAGGCTCGTCAGCACGAAGGCCGGCGCGACGAAGTTCGCCATGATGTTCACGGCGACCGTCACGATCAGGAAGGCGAGGCAGCCGAGCACGAGGAACGGCTTGTTCGGCACCGTCGCGATGATTTCCGTCGGGCTGTGGATGATGTGGCCGTTCAGCTTGAACTGCGCGCCGGCCAGCACGAAGCTGATCGTCGCGAACACGAGGATGTTGACCGGCAGGCCCCAGAAGTTGCCGACGCGCACCGTTTTCGCGCTCGGCGACGAACGGGCGAAATCGCAGAAGTTGAGCACCAGCGTGCCGTAGATCGCGAGCCACAGCGCGCCGCCCGCGAAGATTTCCGTCCACATCTTCACGCCGCTCATCGGCTTGCCGATCGACATCGCGAGCTGGCCGCCGGTGCGGCTGAACATCCATGCGGCGAGCGACAGCGTCGTGACGAGGATCACCGGGCCGGCGAGCCCCTCGTACTTGCGGACCATCTCCATCCCGTACGTGAGGATGCCGATCTGCACGAGCCAGATCGCGATGAACGTGATCCAGCCGAGCGACGACAGCCCGCAGATCGCATTCCGGTCGAACGCGGCGAGGCCCGGCCAGATCGCGGTGAGCAGCACGCGCAGCACGACCGACGCGAGATAGGTCTGGATACCGAACCATGCGATCGCGATCACCGCGCGGATCAGCGCGGGCAGCAGCGCGCCGTAGATGCCGAAGCTCATCCGGCTGATCACCGGGAACGGCACGCCGGTCTTCTGGCCCATGTAGCCGGTGAGGTTCATGAACGAGTACACGAGCACCGCGCCGATCGCGAGCGACGCGAGCATCTGCCAGCCCGACAGCCCGAGTGCGAACAGCCCGATCGCGAACGAGTAGTTCGCGATGTTGTGCACGTCGTTGGTCCATAGCGCGAAGATGCTGTAGCGGCCCCAGGTCCGGCCTTCGGCCTGGGTCGGCGCGAGATCGGCGTTATGCAGCCGCGGGCTCGGCGCGGGATCGCGCGCGGCCGTGTCGGTTCGATGCGATGCGTCGTTCGCGCCGGGCCCGATGCCCGCGCGGTGGATGGCTTCCAGTTGCACGCCGGTGTCTCCTTCCATGTGCGGGGCGCGACACCGGCGCCTGTCGTACGCAGCGCGGGCCGGGCCCCGGTGGACGTTATGTGTCGGATTTGTTCGCGAGTATGGGCGGCGGCTACCGCGATGGGAAATTAAATATTCGGGTGGACGTCATTTGAAAAATGAATGCAATGGCGGGCGGTCGCGGAGAGCGGCGACGGCACGCATATTGCGAGTCATCGGGTTCCATCCACATCGACATCAGCGGAGGTGTCATGCAGCGATATTCCATTCGTCACGTATCGCGAGCCGTCTTCGCCGGCATCCTGATCGCGGGCCTGGCGGCAGGCGCGGGTTGCCAGAAGAAGGGCGACAACGGCGCGGCCAGTTCGGATTCGAGCGCAGCGAGCGGCATGTCGGCCGCGCCTTCCACCGCACCGTCGGGCATGCCGAGCAGCGGCGCGGCCGGCACGACGCTGCCGGGCGCGGCTTCCGCGCCGGCCGGCGCGAGCGGCGGCGGTTGACGGGCGGTCAGGCGGGCGGCGCGCCAGCGTGCCGCCCGTCCGCTCACCGAGTGCCGCGTTCGTCGGCACGTGTGTCGAGCGGCGCACGTGTGGGGCGATGCGCATGAAAGATTTGCAAGGACCGTTGTAGCGAATTCCGGCCCGGCGACGACGGCGTGACGCCGGCGTCCGCCGGGTCGGGCAAGGAGGTGCGATGCAGAACGCGGAATCGAACCCTACCCCGGAAAAGCAGCGGGAACAGATCGCGAAGAGTCCGGTGAAGACGCCGGCGGCCGGCGACATGCCCGACGCGGCGACGCAGGCCGCACAGGCGGCGCAGCGTCCGCTGACGCCGGAGGCCGTCGCCGGGAAAATGCCGACCGGCCTGCCGGCGATCGACGTCGATGCGCATGCGGTCGACAGCGGCGATCCGGTGCGCCGGGCCGCCGGGCGGATCGTCACGCTCGACAACGCGAACATGGCGATGACCGACAACACGGTCGACGTCGACGGCAAGGGCATGGAGGCGCGCACCGGCGCGTCGGAACTGCAGGACAACGTGATCTATTCGAACGCGTCGCTCGACGAAGCGGTCGATACGCCCGACGAAGGGCTCGGCGGGATCGAGAGCCGGCCGTCCGGCAACATGCCGCAGATCGCGACGCGGCCGGGCTGGCGCGTGCGCCATGTCGGCGACGTCGATATCGAGCATGGCGACAGCACGCGCGCCGAGCACGTGATCTGCCTCGAACGGGCCGACGACTGATGGCGGGCGCCGATACCGACGCTTGATACCGGTATACGACCCGCGGCGGCCGATGCAATCGCACCGGCCGCCGCGTGTCGTTTCGGGACCTTGCTGCGTTACTGCGGACCCAGTTCCTGCGCGGACGTATCGGCGTTGTTGCCCTGCGCGACGAGCACGTGAATGTCGTTCGGCGTCACGTCGCCGACGCCGCCGGACGGAATCGTCAGCAGCAGCCAGTCCGCGTTGTTGCCGATGCTGACCGGCGCGGTCCTGAGGATCGGCGACTTGCTGCCGGCCGTCGTGACGATCACCTGGTAGGTGCCGCCGTTCAGGTAGACCGAATCCTGCGTCGTCGCCGGCACGGCGTTCTGGTAGGCCGCACCCGCCATCGTCGGGCTTTGCGTCGTGATGTCGGTGCCGGGCGGCACGACGTACACGTCCACATTCTGTGCATTCGGCGATGCGTTGAAGCTGCGCACGCGCGCCTTGTCCGACAGCAGGCCCTTGTCGTACGGATCGTCGATCACCGAGATCAGCGACGTCGTGCTCGGCAGCGCGATCGTCGTGTAGTGATGCCCGTTCGCGGCACTGAACGATTGGGACGCGATGGTGGCGGTCGTGCCCGACACGTCGTAGCTCGCGGTCTGCGTACCCGAATCGATGTCGTGATAGCGCGTCACGCCCTTGTATGCGACGCCCGACTGGTCGATCTTCGCATTCAGGTAGTAGTCGAGGTTCGGGCCGGCCGGCACCGCGTTGATGAAGCGCGCCTGCGGCTTCGAGATGCCGAGTTCGGTCCCGGCGTCGTCGCCGCCGCCGCACGCTGCGAGTACGGAAATGACCGAGCACAGGGCCACTATCGTTCGTATTGATTTCATGTCGTCCTCTCGTTCAGGAAACCTGCCTTGCGATGCGGGACCGCCGCGCAAAGGATCGCGCGGGGCGCAGCGCCGGTTGGAAGGAAGATGGCTGTCCGCCGGATGGCGGGCGCGCAAATGACGCAATCGATGTGCCTGCGCGGAAAAAAGCCGGCGAACGACGGCGGGGCGCGCGACGCGGGGCGCGATAGGGGCGGGCTGCGCGATCGGCGCAGTTGTAAAAACGCACATCCGCACGCTACGCGCCGGGGCCAGCCGGCGTGGCGCCACCTGGCCGAAGCGTGCGCGAGAACCCGGCGGGGGCGTGCATCGACGGTCGCGCCGGACGAAATGACTTGCCGGACGAATACGACAGCTGGCGACGGCTGTAAATCTTGCCTGATTCGGCCATCGTTTAACCATTCGAAACAATGTGTTCACCGAAAGGGGCATGATCTCCGGCGATCGAGCAGGCATACTGTCGTCTATGTTGCTCAATGCACGTCGACCGGCGTGCGCTTGCCCTCCATGTCCATTCCAGTCTCTTTTCGAACCTTGCGATGGTTGGCCATTGCGGCGACTGCATGCTTGCTCGCCGCATGTTCGACCGCTTCCGACGTGACCGCGACGTCGAACCCGAACGTGTTCACCGTGACGACGCGCACGGTGGGCGTGTCGACGACGTGGGCCGACGCCCACGAGAAGGCCGTCAGCGAAGCCACCAACTACTGCTCGCAGCGCGGGATGCGCGCGAGCATGAAGCAGGAATCGCTGACCGCCGGCCGCCGCGTCGACGCGCGCTCCGAACTCGCGTTCGAGTGCCATCCGACCTTCGAGACGGCGTCGAACCCGCGCGGTTGACCGACCGGCGGCATGATCGCGCCGCCCGCGTTGTCCTCCCCCCGCATGCAAACCGACCCGCGATGCCGTACCGGCACGTCGCGGGTCGGCGCACGTCCGGCGTCGGCCGGGCGGGTCAGGCCGGCTGCGCCTCGTACAGCTTCACGCACGCGGAGAAGTCGAGCGTGCCGAGCCCCTGCTGGCTCATCGACTGATAGAGCTGCTGCGCGAGCGAGCCCATCCAGACCGGCTGATGCGCGCTGCGCGCGGCTTCGGTCGCGAGCCCGAGATCCTTCAGCATCAGGTTTGCCGCGAAGCCGCCCGCATAGCCGCGCGCGGCCGGCGCCGTGTCGCTCACGCCCGGATACGGGTTGTACGCGTCCGAACTCCAGCAGCGGCCGGTCGACGTGTTGATGATGCCGGCCAGCACGGCCGGCTCGATGCCGAGCGTGGCGCCCAGCGCCATCGCTTCCGCCACGCCCATCATCGAGATGCCGAGCAGCAGGTTGTTGCAGATCTTCGCGATCTGCCCGGTGCCGGTGCCGCCGCAGTGCACGACGTTCTTGCCCATGTCGAGCAGCACCGGGCGGATGCGCTCGAACAGCGCGGCGTTCGCGCCGACCATGAAGGTCAGCGTGCCGGCCTGCGCGCCGCCGGTGCCGCCCGACACGGGCGCGTCGGCGAGCGGGCAGTCGCGTTGCGCGGCGGCGTCGGCCACCGCGCGCACGGTGCCGGGATCGATCGTGCTGCAGTCGATCAGCGTCGCGCCGGCGCGCGCGCCGGCCAGCACGCCGTCGTCGCCGAGGTAGACGGCGCGCACGTGCTGCGCGGCCGGCAGCATCGTGATGATCACCGAGCCGCGAGCGGCGGCGTCACGCGGCGACGCGGCTGCCGTCGCGCCGGCGCGTACCGCGGCGTCGACCGCGTACGCGTCGAGGTCGAACACCGTCAGCGCGTGGCCGGCCTTGAGCAGGTTGGCGGCCATCGGGCCGCCCATGTTGCCGAGTCCGATGAAGGCGATTTCCATGTGCGGGCTCCGTCGGGTCAGCGCAACGCGATCGTCGTGTTCACGCCGCCGGCCGTCGCGTCGTCGTCGAACCAGCGCGCGGTGACCGTCTTCGTCTGCGTGTAGAACTGCACGACCTGCTTGCCGTACGGGCCCAGATCGCCGAGCTTCGAGCCGCGCGAACCGGTGAAGCTGAAGTACGGCACCGGCACCGGAATCGGGATGTTGATGCCGACCTGGCCGACGTCGATCTCGCTCTGGAACTTGCGCGCCGCCGCGCCGCTCTGCGTGAACAGGCCCACGCCGTTGCCCATCGGGTTGCGGTTGACGAGCGCGATCGCGTCGTCGAGCGTGTCGGCTTCCATCACGACCACCACCGGCCCGAAGATTTCTTCCGTGTAGATCGACATGTCGGTCGTCACGCCCGAGAAGATCGTCGGGCCGACGAAGTTGCCGTGCTCGTAGCCGGGCACCTTCACGTCGCGGCCGTCGAGCAGCAGCGTCGCGCCTTCCTTCACGCCGGCGTCGATCAGCGACACGATGCGTGCCTTCGCCGCTTTCGACACGACCGGGCCGACGTCGGTGCCGGCTTCGGCGCCCGCGTTGACCTTCAGCGCCTTCGCCTTCTCGACGAGATCGGGCAGCCAGTCGCGCGCGTTGCCGACCAGCACGACGACGGAGGTCGCCATGCAGCGCTGGCCGGCCGCGCCGAAGCCCGCGCCGACGAGTGCGTTGATCGCCTGCTCGCGGTGCGCATCGGGCAGCACGACCGCGTGGTTCTTCGCGCCCATCATCGACTGCACGCGCTTGCCGTGCTGGCTGCCGAGGTTGTACACGTGGGTGCCGACGCGCGTCGAGCCGACGAACGAGATCGCCTTGACGTCGGGGTGCGTGCACAGGCGGTCGACCACCGTCTTGCCGCCGTGCACGACGTTCAGCACGCCTTGCGGCACGCCGGCCTCGATCGCGAGTTCGACGAGCTGCATCGTCGACAGCGGGTCCTGCTCGGACGGCTTCAGCACGAACGTGTTGCCGCAGACGATCGCCATCGGGAACATCCACAGCGGAATCATCCCGGGGAAATTGAACGGCGTGATGCCCGCGCAGACGCCGATCGGCTGGCGCAGCGTGTAGGTGTCGACGCCGCCCGCGACGTTCTCCGCGAATTCGCCTTGTTGCAGCGTGCCGATCGAACACGCGTGCTCGACCACTTCGAGGCCGCGGAAGATGTCGCCCTGCGCATCGGGCAGCGTCTTGCCTTGTTCGGCCGTCAGCGTGTGCGCGATCCGTTCGAGATTGCGGCGCACGAGATCCTGGAACTTCAGCATGATGCGCAGCCGCGCGCCGATCGGCGTCGTCTTCCAGGTCTGGAACGCGCGCTGCGCGGACGCGATCGCGGCATCGACCTCGTCGAGCGTCGCATACGGCACGCGGCCGATCACTTCCTGCGTCGCGGGGTTCACGATATCGCCCCATTCGGCGCTTTGCGAGTCGACGAACGCGCCGTCGATCAGCAGCTTGGCGGTGGGCAGGGCGAGGGTGGTCTGGGGAACTGCGGCGTTCATGGAACTCTCTCCGGGGAAACGAGGTGGCGAGGACAAAGGGAAGCCTGCGTCCGCCGCGCGTGCAGGCGCGGCGGGCGGCAGGGCGAACTGAATCCGATTAAATGCCGTCCGGCGTGCTCAGGCGCGCGCCGGGCGCATCAACGCGGTACACACGAGCGCGAACACGCCGAAGCCGACGAGGTACGCGATCACGTAGTGCGGCTGGCCGCCGCCGGCCTTGAGCAGCGACGTCGCGATCATCGGCGCGAAGCCGCCGCCGATCACGCCGGCCAGCTGGACCGACAGCGAGATGCCGCTGTAGCGGATTTCCGCGGGAAACTGCTGCGCGAACAGCAGCGATTCCGGCGCATAGAGGATCGGGAACACGACGCCGAGGCCGAGCACGATCGCCCACCATGCGGTCGACGTCTGCTGCGTGCCGAGCATCATGAAGAACGGCGCGGCGAATGCGCACATCAGCACGAGGCCGATCGCGAACATCCGTCGCTGGCCGATGCGGTCGCTCAGATGCCCGCACAGCGGCATCGTGACGAGCGACAGCGCCGCGCCGGCCGTGATCGCGTGCAGCATCTCGGCCTTCGGCAGACGCAGCTGCTGCGTCGCGTAAGCGAGCGCGAACGTGACGACCATGTAGAACCAGGTGTTCTCGGCGGCGCGCGCGCCGACGATCGTCAGCACTTCGCGCGGATGGCGGCGCAGCGCGGCCGTCACCGGCGATTTCTCGGCCTTGCCCTGCTTGCGGACCTTCTCGAAGTCGGGCGATTCCGGCACCTTCGCGCGGATGAACCAGC
This sequence comes from Burkholderia sp. AU28863, assembly GCF_002223195.1. Classification (NCBI taxonomy): domain Bacteria; kingdom Pseudomonadati; phylum Pseudomonadota; class Betaproteobacteria; order Burkholderiales; family Burkholderiaceae; genus Burkholderia; species Burkholderia sp. AU28863. The sequence continues at coordinate 780,622 of NZ_NKFE01000005.1, forward strand.
CGAGGCCGACGAGCGCGATGCTCGCGAGGAACGGCACGCGCCAGCCCCACGACAGCATGTCGGCTTCCGGCAGCGCGGCCACCGCGGCCATCGCCAGCGACGACAGGATCAGGCCGAGCCCGACGCCCGTCTGCGGCAGGCTGCCGAACAGCCCCTTGCGGCCCTTCGGCGCGTGCTCGACGGCCATCAGCACAGCACCGCCCCATTCGCCGCCGACGGCCATCCCCTGCAGGAAGCGCATCGCGATCAAGAGCGCGGCGGCCCAGTAGCCGATGCTGTCGTACGACGGGATCAGCCCGATGATCATGCTCGGCACGCCCATCAGCAGCAGCGTGATCATCAGCATCGATTTGCGGCCGATGCGGTCGCCGAAGTGGCCGAACACGATGCCGCCCATCGGCCGCCCGATGAAGCCGACCGCGAACGTGCCGAACGCGGCGAGCGTGCCGACGACCGGGTCCAGCGACGGGAAGAAGATGCGGTTGAACACGAGCGCGGCGGCCGTGCCGTACAGGAAGAAGTCGTACCACTCGATCGTGGTGCCGGCCATGCTGGCCCAGCCGGCCAGCAGGTAATGCTTCGCGGTGCGCTCGGGCGCCGGCGTCGCGATGGTCGCATGCTCATCGAGGGTGGATCGGGTCTGCATGGTGTCTCCGGTTTTATTGCCCGCGGCTCATGGTCCGCAGGTCACGGTCGAGTATAGTTATGCGCAGATTCATGATGTACCGATAAAGAAACCGGTTGGATGTGCATTTATGCATATCGACGGCCGGCCCGGAGACGCCCGTTTTTTTCCCTCGCCGATGCGACATGCCACCGAGCCGGTTTCCGGCAACCTGAACTGGGACGACCTGCGTTTTTTCCTCGAAGTCGCGCGGACGCAGCGCGCGAGCGGCGCGGCGAAACGGCTCGGCGTCGACTACACGACCGTCGCGCGGCGCATCCGCGCGCTCGAAGCCGCGATGGGCACGCTGCTGTTCGACAAGTCGCGCTCCGGCGGCTTCACGCTGACGGCCGAAGGGCAGCGGCTCGTTGCGTATGCGGACGCGATGGAGACGACCGTGCAGTCCGCGTGCGACCAGGTCGCGAACACGGGGGAGGCGCTGTCGGGCCACGTGCGGATCGGGTCGACCGAAGGGTTCGGCTGTTTTTTCCTCGCGCCGCAGCTCGCGCAGTTTCGCGCCGCGCATCCGCACGTGACGGTCGACCTGCTGCCGGTGCCGCATTTCGTCAACCTGCCCAAGCGCGAGGCCGATCTCGCGATCACGCTCGAGCGTCCCGAGCGCGGGCCTTACGTGGTCACGAAGCTGTGCGACTACCAGTTGCGGCTCTATGCGACGCGCGACTATCTGGCGAACCACGCGCCGATTACCTGCACGGACGATCTCGCGCGGCACGCGTTCATCAGCTACGTCGACGATCTCGCGTTCAGCAACGAACTGCTGTACCTGGACCGTGCGGTGCCCGGCGCGACGGCGGGTTTGCGCACGACGAGCGTGATCGCGCAGGTTTTCGCGGCGCTACAGGGCGGCGGCCTCGCGATCCTGCCGTGCTTCATCGCGGCCACGCAGCCGGCGCTGGTGCCCGTGCTGCCGAACGACGTGGTCGTCACGCGGTGTTTCTGGCTGACGTGCCGCGAGGATCTGCGCAAGCTGCGGCGTGTGACCGCGCTGTGGGATTACCTGCGCGCGGCGGCGGACGCGAACCGCGCGTTGCTGTCGGGGGAGTCGGGCACGCTGCGTTTCGTCGGCGAGCCGGAGTAGCGGTCGACGGGCGGGGCGCGACGGCGACGCGACGATCGATCCGGATGACAACACGGCCGGCGGCGATTCGATCGGCTATCGGGGAGAGGGCAAATGGCGTTGACGCATGCGGGCAAGGTTTTCGTGGTGTGCGTGGTCGTATTCGGCGTGACCGCCTACTGGCTCGCGTCGCGCATGGTGCGCCGACAGACGGGCGGCAAGCGCGGTTCAGGTGGCGCGGTCGCGTTCTGGTGGCTCGTATGTTTTTGCCTGGTGTCGCTGTTTTTTCCGTTCGCGTACTGGATCGGCGACGAGCTCTACGCACTGACGGTGTCGCCGAAATACGAGGCGACCGTCGTGTCCTACGAATCCGGGTGGGATACGTGCGAGCGTCGCGACAGCCGCGGGCGCACCGAAAAGTATCGATGCATCCAGTACACGTCGATCCTGGAAGCCACGATGCCGGATGGCGAACGCATCGTGCTGCCGGGCAACATTCGCTCGGGCGCCGTGCCCGAAATCGGCGAGAAGATCGATGTCGTGTTGCCGCAAGGCGCCCGTCAGTGGCACGAACGCAGCGTGCGGAGTATCGGGCTGCTGGCCGGCGGCACGGTGATGGTCGCGATCATCGGGTATTTCGTGTACCTGATCGCGGCGTACGGGGCCGGGAAGAAGATCGACGGCGCGGCACGCTTCGGCGTGGCGGCCGTGCTGAACGGGCTCGTGCCGCTCGGCGCGCTGCTGATGGAAATCGCGTTGCTGAGCGTGCCGTACCGTTACTGGGTGCACGGGAATCCGCAGCAATGGCCGGTATGGGTGCTCGCGCTGTGCCTGCTGTTCGCGCTGGCGCTGCTGCCGTTGCTGCTCGTCCATGCGCGAACCGCATGGCGGGCGGTGGTGAAGTAGCGGAGGCGCGGCATGCCTGTACCGCGCCTCGCGAGCGCAGCGCGGGGCAGGCCGCGCCGCGCGGCACTCAACCCGGGCAACCCAGCCGATCCGCAAGCTCGTTCAGGTCCCTGACGTCGAAATCCCACGCATCGTCGGCTTGCAGGTCGGTCGTCTGGCCGGGCCCGTGCTCGGTCGGCCGCAGCACGAACGCGGTCGACAGCCCGAGCCGGCGCGCGGCCGCAAGATCGCCGTTGTGCGCGGCCACCAGGCACAGCTCGGCCGGCGCGAGGCCGAGAATCTCGACCGCTTCGGTATAGACGGCCGGCGACGGCTTGTACGCGCGCGCAACCTCGGCGCCGAGAATCGCGTCCCACGGCAGCCCGCCGTGCTTCGCGACGTCGACCATCAGCCGGATATTGCCGTTCGACAGCGGCGCGATGATGTAGCGCTGCTTCAGCCGGTGCAGCCCGGCGACGGCATCGGGCCACGGATCGAGCCGGTGCCACGCGAGATTGAGCGCGTCGATGTCGGCATCGGGCACGTCGACGATCCCGAAACGGTCGAGCGTACGGACGAGGTTCTCGCGATGCAGCACGTCGAGCCGCACGTAACGGCGGCGTCCGCTGCGGATTTCTTCCATCGACGGCGAATATTCGGCGCGCCACGCATCGGCGAACGCGAACGGATCGAGTGTCGGCGCGTGGCGGTCCAGGAAGGCGGCAGCGCCGCGTGCGACACCGCTTCTCCAGTCGACGATCGTTCCGAAGACATCGAAAACGAGCGCCTTGATTTCGGCAGGGTTCGTCATGGGGGTCCAGTGAAAGTCGTTCGATGAGGGTTCACATCGCCGTGCCGCTGGATGGCGCGACGCCGGTTCGATCGACATTGAATCACGGATACGAAAACGCGGCCGGGGAGGCCGCGATGCGGGACTCGCGCGCCGGTCGCGCCGGCGCCCCGAAGCAGGGCAAGGGCGCGCGCTGGCCGGACAGCGCCGACCGCCGCGCCCCCGGGCCGATCAGCTCTTGTCGTACGAGAACTGGATGCCGGCCGTGCCGCCGGTTTCGATGAACAGGTTCACGAACGCCGGCACGGTGGCGCTGCGCGCCCAGTCGCGCTGCAATTCGCAGAACAGCTGCGCGACGCTGATCATCTGGCCGCCGGCCTGCTCGATGCGGCGCAGCGCGGCTTCGTGCGCGGCGACCGACGTGCCGCCGACCGCATCGACGACCACGTACACCTCGTAACCCGCCTTCAGCGCGTCGAGCGCCGGGAAGGTCAGGCACGCTTCGGTCCACAGCGCGGTCATGATCAGCTTCTTGCGGCCGGTCGCCTCGACGGCCTGGCGGAACTCGACGTCTTCCCACGAGTTGATGCTCGTGCGGTCGTAGGTCGGATAGCCTTCGAGCGCCGCGCGCAGTTGCGGGATCGGCGGCTTGTTCAGCCCGGTCTTCACGTTGACGGTCGAATGGACGATCGGCAGGTCGTACGCAACCGCCGCCTTCGATGCGCCGACGATGTTGTTGATCAGCAGTTGGCGGTCCATCGACGCGATGGAATTCACCTGCACCGGCTGGTAATCGATGACGATGAACGCCGCGTTCCGCGGGGTAAGCAGGTGGTCGTTCGCGGGGTCGCGAATCGGTTCGCTTGCCATGGTTGCCTCCAGAGATAGTTCGGGAATGTGAAGGGGCACGTCGAAACACGATGCTATGCCTGCAACAACCGGTGTTCCAGTCCCTTAAAATGCCGTCAGTGTTCTATGGGTGGAACAATCATGGATGACCTGAACGACCTCTACTATTTCGTGAAAGTGGTCGAACACGGCGGGTTCACGCAGGCCGGGCGCGCGCTGGACGTGCCGAAATCGACGTTGAGCCGGCGCATCGCGGCGCTGGAAACGCGGTACGACGTGCGGCTGCTGCAGCGCACGACGCGCCATTTCATGGTCACCGAGACCGGGCGCGAATTCTACGAGCGCTGTCTCGCCGTGCTCGTCGAAGCCGACGCCGCGCGCGAGGTGATCGAGCGCCGGCACGCCCAGCCGCGCGGCATCGTGCGCGTGAGCTGCCCGACCGCGTTGCTCGAATACCGCGTGAGCGAACTCGTGGCGCGTTTCATGGCGCTTCATCCGCAGGTGCACGTGCATCTCGAGGCGACGAATCGCCGCGTCGACCTGTTGAGCGAAGGATTCGACCTGGCGCTGCGCGTGCGCTTCCCGCCGCTGGAGGACAGCGATCTCGTGATGCGCGTGCTCGCCGACAGCCCGCAGCGGCTGGTGGCGGCGCCGCAGTGGCTGGCTGGGCGCGCCGCGCCGTCGGACCCGGCCGAGCTGATCGGCGTGCCGAGCCTCGACTGGGGGCCGGCACGGCATCACGTGTGGCAACTGATCGGGCCGAACGGCGAGCATGCGCAATTGCGCCACCACCCGCGCTTCGTGACCGACGACATGCACGCGCTGCGCGATGCGGCGATTCATGGCGTCGGCATCGTGCAACTGCCGTGCATGGTCGTCGAGGACGACCTGCGCAACGGCACGCTGGTCGACGTGCTGCCCGGATGGGCGCCGAAGGGCGGCGTGGTGCACGCGGTGTTTCCGTCGCGGCGCGGGCTGCTGCCGCGCGTGCGCCTGCTGATCGACTTCCTGGCCGAGCACATCCGGAAGGATTGACGGGCGGCGCGCCGGCGCCGTCGTGCGGCGCTGCAACCTTTCATCGCACCGGCCGCCGCCCGCACGCCGCGCGGCAACCGAGCGTAAACCCCTGATGTAAGCAGACACGCCGATCGTCACGGATTGGTGTTAAATACATTTCGGTGCGCCCTCGCTCGGCGCGCAAACGGGGCGCACCGGGGATCGGCGTAAACCCGGAGCGGAACAGGGCACGAAATATCGATGACGAACCGGGCGTATCAGACCCGGTCGGACAGACGGCAGGATTCACTTGAATACCGAACCGCAAAGTTCTCGCTACAGCCTCGGGCTCGCCGCGGAAGTGCTCGCATCCGAGCAGAGCGTGCTGAGGCTGATCACACGCAACACGCCGCTGCCGGAACTGTTGGTCGAAGTTTGCCGGCGTGCCGAGGCTTTGCTCGGCGACGGCGCGTCGTGCACGATCCTGCTGCTCGATACGGACGGCGTGCACGTGCGCGTCGGCGCGGCGCCGTCGCTGCCCGCGCAGTACAGCGCGGCGATCGACGGCGCGACGATCGGCCCCGCGGCCGGCTCGTGCGGCACCGCGATGTACGAGCGCCGGATGGTCACCGTCGAGGACATCGAAACCGATCCGCTTTGGGCCGACTATCGCGCCATCGCGTTGCCGCTGGGCTTGCGCGCGTGCTGGTCGGTGCCGTTCCTCGACGACGCGGGCGCCGTGCTCGGCGCGTTCGCCGTTTATCATCATTGGCCGTGCCGCCCAAGCGACGAGGAAACGGCGCTGTTGCGCGATATCGGCAACAGCGTCGGGCTCGCGGTGCACCAGGACCGGATCGCGCGGCAGCTCGCGCGCAGCGAGGAACATCACCGGCTCGTCGTCAACAGCCTGAGCGAGGGCATCCTCGTCGTGTCGCGCGACGGCGTCGTGATCGCGAGCAATCCGAGCGCGAACCGGATGATGCGCGCGAAGGGCGAACTCGTCGGCCGCCGGCTGTCCACGGTGATCCTGCGCAAGCTTCGCGAGGACGGCACGCCGATCGACCCGTACGACTGGCCGAGCCGGCGCGCGCTCGACACGGCCACGCCGATGCTCGACTACACGGTCGGCTTCGGTCTCGCGGACGGCGACATCATCTGGGTGCGCGGCAACGCGGTGCCGATCGTGAGGCCGGGCGAGACGCAGGCCGACTCGGTGCTCGTGTCGTTCAACGACATCGGCCCCGTGCGCGAAGCGCAGCAGCAGTTGCGCTACATGGCGACCCGCGACGCGCTGACGGGCCTCTACAACCGCCGCTGGCTCGGCGACCGCATGCGCGAGCTGTTCGGCGTGCGCGATGCGGCGGCCGGGCCCGCGCGCGTCGCGATCCTGTTCATCGATCTGGTCGGCTTCAAGAAGGTCAACGACACGGCCGGCCACGACGCGGGCGACGCGCTGCTGCGCAGCGTCGCGGCGCGGCTCGCGGGCTGCGCGGACGGCCGCTACGCGCTCACGCGCGTCGGCGGCGACGAGTTCGTGATCCTCGTCGACGACTGCGACGATCCCGAGCGTCTGGCGGGGCTCGCGCGCGAGGTCATCGACGCGATCGCGAAGCCGTTCGCGATCGCGAACAACGAATACTGGCTCGGCGTATCGATCGGCATCAGCGTCGCGCCGCGCGACGGCGACGACGCCGTGACGCTGATGCGCAACGCCGATTCGGCGATGTACGACGCGAAGCAGCACGGCCGCAACCACTTCACGTTCTTCACCGCGCAGCTCAACCTGCGGCTGCAGCGCCGCTTCGCGATCGAGCAGTCGCTGCGGCGCGCGCTCGCGTCGGACATGCTGCGGCTCGCGTATCAGCCCGTGGTCGACGCGCGCACCGGCCGCACGGTCGGCGCCGAAGCGCTGCTGCGCTGGACGAGCCCCGAGCTCGGGCCGATGTCGCCGGCGGAATTCATTCCGGTCGCGGAAGACACGGGGCTGATCGTCGCGATCGGCCAATGGGTGCTCGAAACCGCGTGCCGGCAGGCGGCCGAGTGGCGCCGCACGATCGCGCCGGACCTGATGCTGGCCGTCAACCTGTCGCCGCGGCAGTTTCACGAAGGGCTCGTCGAATCGGTCGCCCGCTGTCTCGCGCAAACGCGGCTCGACCCGTCCGCGCTGGAACTCGAGATCACCGAAGGCGTGCTGATGAACGACACGGACACCGTGCTGCCGATGCTCGAAGCGCTCACGGACATGAACGTGCGGATCTCGGTCGACGATTTCGGCACCGGCTATTCGTCGCTCGCGTACCTGAAGCGCTTTCCGCTGCACAACCTGAAGGTCGACCGTTCGTTCGTGTCCGGCGTGCCCGATCATCACGACTCGGTCGCGATCACGCAGGCGGTCGTCGCGATGGCGCATTCGCTCGGCATGAAGGTCACGGCCGAAGGCGTCGAGACGCAGGCGCAGTCGTGGTTCCTGCAGCAGATCGGCTGCGACATGCAGCAGGGCTATCTGTTCAGCCGCCCGCTGGATCCGCACGACTACGCGCGCCGGCTCGGCGCCGCGTGAGCGCGACGCGCTCGCCGGACATGGCGCGTCAGCGCGCGCCGAACCCGCCGCCGCCCGGCGGCGTCGGCGACGGATCGATCTCGACCCGGTTCTTGCCTTCGTGCTTCGCGCGATAGAGCGCGCGGTCGGCCGCCTCGATCAGCACGGTCGTCGGCAGGCCGGGCGCCGGCACGATGCTCGCGCCGCCGATGCTGATCGTCACGATCTGGCTGCCCGTGGACGAATGCGCGTGCCGTACGCGCAGCGCCTCGACCGCGAGCCGGATCTTCTCGCCGAGCAGCCGCGCGGCGCCCGGCGACGTGGCCGGCATCACGACCGCGAATTCCTCGCCGCCGAAGCGGGCGGCGAGATCGCCCGACTGCCCGAGGCAGCGCTCGATCGTCGATGCGATCTGCTTGAGCACGCTGTCGCCGGACACGTGCCCGTACGTGTCGTTGTACAGCTTGAAGTTGTCGACGTCGATCATCAGCAGCGACAGCTCGCTGCGCTCGCGCGTGCCGCGCCGCCACTCGGCGGCCAGGTATTCGTCGAGATAGCGCCGGTTCGACAGCCCGGTCAGGCCGTCGGAGTGCGTGAGGCGCCGCAGTTCGAGATTGGCCTCGAGCAATTGCTGTTGCGACTGCCGCAGCGCGCGATAGGCTTCGTCGCGCTGCAGCAGGTTCATGTACGAGCGCGAGTGGTAGCGGATGCGCGCGACGAGCTCGATGCGGTCGGGCAGCTTGACCAGGTAATCGTTCGCGCCGCACGCGAACGCGGCGCTCTTGATCACCGGTTCTTCCTGCGTCGACAACACGATGATCGGCACGTCGCGCGTCGCCGGATTCGCGCGGTACGCGCGCACGAGGCTCAGCCCGTCGGTGCCGGGCATCACGAGATCCTGCAGGATCACGGTCGGGCGCGTCTCGATCGCGGCGGCCATCGCGTCGTCCGAGCGCGGGCAGTAGTGGAAGTCGATGCCTTCCTCGTCGACGAGCGCGCGCCGCACGGCTTCCGCGACGATCGTCTGGTCGTCGACCAGCAGCACCATCGCCGGCGCATCGGCGGGCGACGCGGTCGGGCCGCCCGGCGGGCGAGTCAGGTCAATCGTCATGGTCGATGCGGGTCGTTGCGGTTGTTGCTGGGGCAGGCATGGGCGTTGCGCGCGGTCATCGTCGGGGCTCAGATCCGCGCGAGCGCCGCCAGTTCGCCCGCGATGCGCCCGAGCGGCAGGATCGCGCGCGCCGCGCCGAGCGTCGCGGCCGCCTTCGGCATCCCGTACACGGCGCTGGTCGCCTCGTCCTGCGCGATCGTATGGTAGCCCTTCATGCGCAGCGCCTTCAGGCCGATCGCGCCGTCGCGTCCCATCCCGGTGAGCAGGACGCCGATCACGCGGCCGGGCCAGTGCTCGGTCAGGCTGTTGAAGAACACGTCGACCGACGGACGATACGGCGTGGCGGCCGGTTCCCGCGTGTATTCGAGCGTGCCGGCGCGCGTGATGCGCAGGTGATCGTCGGTCGCGGCGAGCAGCGCGACGCCCGGCTGCGGGCGGTCGCCTTCGTGCGCGACGCGCACGGCGAGCCGGGTCTGACCGTCGAGCCATTGCGCCATGCCTTCGGCGAACGCGCGATCGACGTGCTGCACGATCACGATCGGTGCATTGAAATCGGCCGGCAGGCTGCCGAGGATCGATGCGAGCGCGCCGGGTCCGCCGGCCGATGCGCCGATCGCGACCAGCGGGCCGACGCCGCCGCGCGCGGCCGCGCCGGCCACGCGCGTGCCGCCCGGCGCGTCGAGCAGGCGGCCGATCTGGTCGATCTTCGCGAGCAGCAGTGTCGTCGTGTCGCCGGCCGCGCCGTCGCCGAGCCGCGGCGTATCGACCGCGTCGAGCGCGCCGGCGCCCATCGCCTCGAACACGCGCCACGCGTTCGCGCCGATGCAACTCGTCACGATCAGGATCGCGCATGGTCGCTCGGAGCGCATGATCCGCCGCGTCGCTTCGATCCCGTCGAATTTCGGCATGATCAGATCCATCAGCACGATGTCGGGCGGCTGCGCGGCGCACAGTTCGACGGCCTGCGCGCCGTCGGTCGCGACCCACAGCACGCGGTGCTCGGGCCGTCGCGCGATCGCGCGGCGCATCGCCTCGACGGCAAGCGGGAGGTCGTTGACGATGCCGATGTTCACAAGCGGAATTCTCCGGTCGGTTCGTAGTGTTGTTGGAGGTGGGCCGGGTTCATGGAAGGTGCAGCCGGTTCGGCGCGGCCGGACGGCATCGGCGGCCGGACGGCGCGGCATTCTTTTGGGTTGACGACGCCCGAATGCTGTCATGCGGCGCGGGCGGCGGCAATCGAAAAATTTGCGCATTGTGCCGTTTCAGTGCGTTTCCTCCATGGCGATGCCGCATTGTCTGCAAGCGGGCCAGTCGATCCCGTGCGGACAGGCCGCAAAAGTCCGCATGTTACCGTGCCGGCATCGACAAAAAGAAAGGAGAGAACCGAATGACCGCGCCCGATACCGTCCTCGTCAGACGCGCCCCGTACGCGCCGATCGTGATCGAGCAGGACGGCTGTTTGCTGTACCGGATCTACATCGAGAGCGGGCACGCGTCGTTCTACCGCGATTTTCCGGTCGAACCCGATGCGGTGCGCGTGCTGCGCGACGATGCCGAACGCTATTACTTCCTGTTCGCGGCGCTTCACCATCCGTACCAGTTGAGCGCGACGAACCTCTCCGATGCGGAGCGCGAGCGTTATTTCAGCACGATCCTGTTCGCCGGCCGCGACGCGGTCGAAGCGTTCATGACCGAACGCGATCGCGCCAGCAACGGCGCGGTGGCGAACCTGCTGAGGATCTTCACGCAGGCGGATTACCGACAACTGCGCGAGGGCCGGTGGTTCGGCATGGGCGCGGGCACGCCGGCCGCGTAGCGGACCGTACCGTGGCAATCGGGCCGCGCAGCGGCCCCGCCGCCGCGCCGTCAATGGCTGCGCGCGTAGCCCTGGATCAGCGCGCGCATCATCCCCTCGACCGTCGCGTCGCGCAGGTCGTCTTCCTGCTCCGCTTCCTCGACGAGCGCGGCATAGGCGGTCGCGAGCGTCACGCGGTCGACTTCATGGCGTTGCTCCATCAGCGTCACCATCCCGTCCTTCGCCAGATGCGCGGAGAACGCGCGGCTGCCGATGGTCTGGAATACGTCAATCATGGCGGCTCTCCCATACGTTGCCGATGCTTTTCAGTGTAGTCGGCGTCCCGCGGCCGCGCCACGCGCGCCGACCGGCCGACCGGCCCGATTCGTCCGATGAAACACCGCCGACACATGCCGCATGCACGGTATCCGGCGGCTTCAACGTTTACCCGAATCGGCAAATTGTCGACTTTTTATCGATAAAGTCTCGTGTTAGATTTCGCCGTCCGAGCCCGATGCAAACCGGGCCGGCAGCGCGCGGCCGACGTGCCGCGCGTCCAGACACAAGGAGGGGAAATGCTGGTGCTGATTGGGGTGCCGATCGTCGTGATCGGCTTCGCGCTGCGCTTCAATGCGCTGCTGGTGGTCACGATCGCCGGGCTCGCGACGGGGCTGGCGGGCGGGCTGAATCTCGTCGACATCGTCAGCGCGTTCGGCAAGGCGTTCGCCGAGAACCGCTACATGGGGCTGATCTGGCTCACGCTGCCGGTGATCGCGCTGCTCGAGCGCAACGGGCTCAAGGAGCAAGCGAAGCGGATGATCGCGCGCGTGCACGCGGCCACCACGGGCCGCGTGCTGATGCTGTACTTCGTGCTGCGCCAGACGACGGCCGCACTCGGCCTCACGTCGCTCGGCGGCCACGCGCAGATGGTGCGGCCGCTGATCGCGCCGATGGCCGAGGCCGCCGCGGTCGGCCGGCACGGCGAGCTGCCCGAGTCGGTGCGCCAGCAGATCCGCGCGCATGCGTCGGGCGCCGACAACGTCGCCGTGTTCTTCGGCGAGGACATCTTCATCGCGATCCAGTCGATCCTGCTGATCAAGGGCTTTCTCGAACAGAACGGCATCGCCATCGAGCCGCTGCACCTGTCGGTATGGGCGATCCCGACCGCCATCGCCGCGCTGCTGATCCACTGCACGCGCCTCGCGCTGCTCGACCGCCGGCTCGCGCGCGGCTTCGGCCTGGTGAAGCAGGAGGGCGCGCGATGATCGGTCTCGAATCGCTGTACACGCTCGCGGGGCTCATGTTCGCCGCGTTCGCGTACTTCAACCTGACGGACCGCACGAACCCGCGGCGCGTCGTCAATTTCGCGTTCTGGGCCATCTACGCGATCACGTTCCTGTTCGGCGCGCTGCTGCCGCATTTCGTCATGGGCTGCCTGGCGATCGCGCTCGCGCTGATCGCCGGTTCGGGCAAGCTCGGCCGCGGCCGGTCCGACGAGGCCGGCGAAGCGGCGGCCGTGCGGCGCGAGACGCTCGCGCAGCGCTTCGGCAACCGGCTGTTCCTGCCCGCGCTGCTGATTCCGCTCGTCACGCTGATCGGCACGTTCGCGCTGAAACTCGTGCCGTTCGTCGAGCCGAAGAGCGTGACGCTGATCTCGCTCGTGCTCGGCACGATCGTCGCGTTCGTCGTCGCGCTCGCGATGCTGCGCGATTCGCCCGTGCATGCGCTGAAGGAAGCGCGCCACACGATGGACGCGGTCGGCTGGGCCGCGATCCTGCCGCAGATGCTTGCGGCGCTCGGCGCGCTATTCGCGGTCGCGGGCGTCGGCGGCGTGGTGTCGGGGCTCGTGAAGGAATGGGTGCCGATCGATTCGCCGTTCGCGGTGGTCGCGGCCTACACGGTGGGCATGGCGCTGTTCACGATGATCATGGGCAACGGCTTCGCCGCGTTCCCGGTGATGACGGCCGGCATCGGCCTGCCGCTGATCGTCCACCAGTTCCACGGCAATCCGGCGATCATGGGCGCGATCGGGATGCTGAGCGGCTTCTGCGGTACGCTGATGACGCCGATGGCCGCGAACTTCAACATCGTGCCCGCGGCGCTGCTCGAACTGAAGGACAAGAACGGCGTGATCAAGGCGCAGTGGCCGACCGCCGTGCTGCTGCTGGCCGTGAACACGCTGCTGATGTACGCGTTCGTATTCCGCTTCTGACTCGATGGACGAGATCCTCATGACCGACCGACTCACCCCCGAACTCGCGTCGAAATTCGCGTCGCTCGCGCTCGCACACCTGACCCGCGAATATCCGAACAAGCTCACGCATGCGCTCGAAGGTCCGCACGACGTGCAGGGGCCGCGCGCGCTGCACCCGATCTTCTATGGCAGCTACGACTGGCACTCGTGCGTGCACGGCTACTGGCTCGTGCTGCGCGTGCTCGAACGCTTCCCGGCATTGCCGGAGGCCGAGCGCATCGTCGCGATCGTCGACGCGCACTTCACCGACGCGAACGTCGCCGGCGAGCGCGCGTATCTCGCGCGGCCGCACAACAGCGGCTTCGAGCGGCCGTACGGCTGGGCATGGCTGCTCGCGCTCGTCGCGCAGCTCGAGCGGCTCGCGCTGAAGGGTGCGCTGCCGCAGGCCGCGCGCTGGGCGAAGACGATGGCGCCACTGGCCGACCTGTTCGTGTCGCGCTTCGAGACTTTCCTGCCGAAGGCCACCTATCCGCTGCGCGTCGGTACGCACTTCAACACCGCGTTCGCGCTGGCGCTCGCGCTCGATTTCGCGCGCGATACGCGACGCGACGGGCTCGCGGCGCTGATCGTCGATACCGCGAAGCGCTGGCACCTGAACGACGTCGCATGCCAGGCGTGGGAGCCGTCGGGCGACGAATTCCTGTCGCCCGCGCTGATGGAAGCCGAACTGATGCGGCGCGTGCTGCCGGCCGCCGAATTCGACGGCTGGTTCGCGCGCTTCCTGCCCGACCTCGCGCGCGGCGAGCCGGCGACGCTGTTCGAGCCGGCGACGGTCAGCGACCGCAGCGACGGCAAGATCGCGCACCTCGACGGGCTGAATCTGAGCCGTGCGTGGTGCCAGCGTTCGCTGGCCGGCGCGCTGCCGGAAGGCGATGCGCGGCGCGCGAAGCTGCTCGACGCGGCCGATAGGCATCTCGCGAGCGCGCTCGCGCACGTGGCCGGCGACTACATGGGCGAGCACTGGCTCGCGACGTTCGCGTTGCTCGCGCTGGACGCGTAGCGCACCCTCAATCTTTCGTGGGGGCACGACCGCCTTTGCATCCCATGCAACACCGCTTTCCATATCAGGACCGGCGCGCGGCGGCGGCGACTCGCTACACTGCCGTACCGGTTGGACGGGCCCCGGCATCAGGCCCGCGAGCAAGGAGACAGAAGAGGATGGACACCCCACGCGCAGCGGTCGTCACGTACCGCGGGAAGGCGATCGAGAACACGCACATCGCCCATGTGGCGGTCGTCGATGCACGCGGCCGGCTGCTGGCCCGGTTCGGCGACCCGTTCCGGATGACGCTCGCGCGGTCGGCGGCCAAGCCGGCCCAGGCGCTGTCGGTGATCGAGACGGGCGCGCCGGAGCGCTTCGGCTTCGACGACGCGGACATCGCGCTGATGTGCGCGTCGCACAGCAGCGAGGATCGTCACATCGAACGCACGCGCGCGATGCTCGCGAAGGTCGCCGCCCACGAATCGGATCTGCGCTGCGGCGGCCATCCGCCGTTGTCCGACGCGGTGTACCGGGCATGGATCAAGCGCGACTACACGCCGACCGGCGTGTGCAGCAACTGTTCGGGCAAGCATGTCGGGATGCTGGCCGGCGCGCAGGCGATCGGCGCCGCGATCGCCGATTACCATCTGCCCGACCACCCGATGCAGGTGCGCGTGAAGCACGTGGTGGCCGATGCATGCGGCCTGCGCGACGACGAGGTCGACTGGGGCATCGACGGCTGCAACCTGCCGACGCCCGCGTTCTCGCTGGATCGGCTGGCGCGCCTGTACGCGTCGCTGGCCGACGGCGCGGACGCGGTGGAAGCGGGCGGCGCGCTCACGGACCGCGTGCGCGCGCTGGCGCGCATTCACCGTGCGATGACCGCCCATCCGGAGCTGGTCGCAGGCGAAGGGCGCTATTGCACGGTGCTGATGAGCGCGTTTGGCGGGCAGGTGGTCGGCAAGCTCGGCGCGGATGCGTGCTACGGGATCGGCGTGCGCGCGTCGGAACGCACGCGGCAACTCGGCGCGGACGGTGCGCTCGGCATCTCGGTGAAGATCGAGGACGGCAATCTCGACGTGCTGTATATGGTCGTCAGCGAAATCCTCGAGCGGTTGCAGATCGGCACGGCCGAGCAGCGCGCGCAACTGTCCGCGTTCCACCGGCCGCCGATGCTGAACACGCAGGGTGTCGAGTTCGGGCACGCGACGTTCCCGTTCGAATTGCAGGTGGCTTAGGGCCAGCGCAAGCCCGTTATTAGCGTGAACAGGCCCTGACGCGGTCGCCGCGCCGATGCCGCCGGCCCGCCATCCGGGCCGCGCCTCGGCGCGCGCTACGCGCGTGCGTCGCGAAGCTTCGCCAGCTCCCGATCCGACAGCTCGCCGATCTGCGCGAGATGTTCCACGAGAAAATCCTTCAGCACGCGCAGCTTCGCCGAGCTGCGCCGGTTCGCCAGATACGCGATGTAGATGAATTCGCCGGTCAGCCGGTTCTGCAGCCGGTAGCGCGGCAGCACGGCTTCGAGCTGGCCGCCCGCGAGCAGGTCGCGCACCAGCCAGATCTCGAATTCCGCGATGCCGAGCCCCGCGCAGGTCGCTTCCAGCAGCAGCTCCGAATGGTCGGTGACGAGATTGCCGGCCGGCAGCACGCTGTGCCGCGTGTCGCCGCGCACGAGCTCCCAGCGCGGATCGCCTTCCGGGTGCACGTAGCGCAAGCAGTTGTGGTGCTTCAGGTCGTCCGGCGTCGCCGGGCGACCGCAGCGGTCGAGGTAGCCGGGCGTCGCGCACAGGATGCTGTCGTTGCGCGACAGCCGGTGGACGACCAGGTTGTCCAGGTAGTTCTCGCCTTCGTGGATGTCGAGATCGAAGCCGCCGGCCACGAGGTCGTTGTGGTTGTCGGTGAGCCGCACGTCGAGCTGGATCGTCGGGTAGCGCGCGAGAAACGGCGCGATCAGCGGCGCGAGATGGCGGCGGCCGAACGCGACCGGCGCGGTGAGCTTCAGCGGGCCGCTCGGCTGCGCATTCAGCTCGGCGACGACGCGCAGCGTGTCGTCGAGATCGGCGATCAGCGTGACCGCGCGCTCCAGATAGATATGGCCGGCTTCGGTGAGCGTCACGCTGTGCGTCGAACGGTGCAGCAGCGCGACGCCGAGCGCCTCCTCGATCGCGGTGACCTTGCGCGCGACCGTCGACGTCGACACGTGCATCTCCTTCGCGACCGCCGAAAAACTCCCCGTTTCGACCACCCGCACGAACGCGCGCATGGCGCCCAGGTGATCGATGCCGGTTTCTCTCGCGCCTTTTTTCATTCGATTCTCGCTGTTGCGTCCCACGCAAAACCGCTTTCGATAATACAGAAGGGAGCTTGTTTTTGCAAAGGCATAGAATGCGAACCCGTCGCGTCGGCAAGCGGCGGCCGGCGAGCGGCACGAGACATTTCAGGAGGGCACGATGGCAGAAAACGGCTTCCGCGTCGAAGCGGATCTTTTAGGCAAACGAAGCATTCCGGATACCGCCTATTACGGCGTCCACACGCTGCGCGCGAAAGAGAATTTCGACATTTCGGGCCGCACTATCGCGTCACTGCCGTACCTCGTGATGGCGCTCGCGTCCGTGAAGGAAGCGGCGGCCGACGCCAATTGCGAACTCGGGCTGCTGCCGCGGTCGTACCGTGATGCGATCGCCGCCGCGTGCGTCGAGATCCGCGAAGGGCGGCTGCACGACCAGTTCGTCGTCGACGTCATCCAGGGCGGCGCCGGCACGTCGACCAACATGAACGCGAACGAGGTGATCTGCAACCGCGCGCTCGAAATCATGGGTCACGCGCGCGGGCAGTACGAATACCTGCATCCGAACGAGCACGTCAATCTCGCGCAGAGCACCAACGACGTCTATCCGACCGCGATCCGGATCGCGACGTGCTTCGCGGTCGAGCATCTGCTCGAAGCGATGGCGCGGCTGCGCGATGCATTCGCGGAGCGGGCCGACGCGTTCGCCGGCTTGCTGAAGCTCGGCCGCACGCAGTTGCAGGACGCGGTGCCGATGACGCTCGGCCAGGAATTCTCGACCTACGCGGTGATGTTGACGGAAGACATCGCGCGGCTGCAGGAAGCCGGCTGGCTGATTCGCGAGATCAACCTCGGCGCGACCGCGATCGGCACGGGGATCACCGCGCATCCGCAATACGCGGAGAAAGCGCTGGCCGCGCTGCGCCGCATCACCGGCCTCGACCTGAGCACCGCGCCGAACCTGATCGAGGCGACGCAGGATTGCGGCGCGTTCGTCCAGGTGTCGGGCGTGCTCAAGCGGATCGCCGTCAAGCTGTCGAAGATCTGCAACGACCTGCGGTTGCTGTCGAGCGGCCCGCGCGCGGGTTTCGGCGAGATCAACCTGCCGCCCGTGCAGGCCGGCTCGTCGATCATGCCCGGCAAGGTGAATCCGGTGATTCCGGAAGTCGTCAACCAGGTCGCGTTCGAGGTGTTCGGCAACGACGTGACCATCACCTTCGCGGCCGAGGCCGGCCAGCTTCAGCTCAACGCGTTCGAACCGGTGATCGCGAGCGCGCTGTTCCGCAGCTTCAGCCACCTGACGGCCGCGTGCACGACGCTCGCGCAGCGATGCGTGAGCGGCATCACCGCGAATCCGGAACGGTTGCGCGAAACGATGGAGCGCTCGGTCGCGCTCGCGACCGCGCTGAATCCGTACATCGGCTACAAGCGCGCGACCGCCGTGGCCGCCGAAGCGCATGCGACCGGCAAGTCGATCCGCCAGGTCGTGCTGGCGCGCGAACTGATGACCGAGGCGCAACTCGACGAAGCGCTGCAGCCCGAAGCGCTGATCCGGCCGCGCGCGTTCTGACGCGAGCCGGTTCGCGGTCGTACCGAAAACGCCCCGGAGCGGGGCGCGACACATCTACAAACAACGGAGACTCACGATGAAACACCCCAGCGAGCGCCCGGCCGGTCCGGCCGGCGGCGCGGATGCCGCGCATGCCGATCCCGATGCGATGTTCGCGTCGCACGAAGCCGGCTATGCGAAGCAGTTGAAGCCGCGGCACGTGCAGATGATCGCGATGGGCGGTGCGATCGGCACCGGCCTCTTTCTCGGCGCGGGCGGTCGCCTGCAAAGCGCGGGGCCCGCGCTCGCGCTCGTGTATCTCGTGTGCGGCGTGTTCGCGTTCCTGATCATGCGCGCGCTCGGCGAACTCGTGATGCACCGGCCGACCAGCGGCAGCTTCGTGTCGTACGCACGGGAGTTCATGGGCGAACGCGCGTCGTTCGTCGCGGGCTGGATGTACTACCTGAACTGGGCGACGACCGGCATCGTCGACATCACCGCGGTCGCGATCTACATGAAGTACTGGGCCGTGTTCACCGACGTGCCGCAATGGGTGTTCGCGCTCGGCGCGCTCGGGATCGTGTCGGTGATGAACATGATCGGCGTGAAGGTGTTCGGCGAGATGGAATTCTGGTTCTCGCTCGTCAAGGTCGGCACGCTCGCGGTGTTTCTCGCGGTCGGCACCGTGTTTCTCGCGAGCGGCCATCCGGTGGGCGGGCAGATGACGGGGCTGCACCTCGTCGCGGATCACGGCGGGATCTTCCCGCACGGGATCCTGCCGGCCGTGCTGATCGTGCAGGGCGTCGTGTTCGCGTATGCGAGCATCGAGCTCGTCGGCGTCGCGGCGGGCGAGACCGCCGACGCGCGCAAGGTGCTGCCGAAGGCGATCAACAGCGTGATGTGGCGCATCGCGCTGTTCTACGTCGGCTCGGTCGTGCTGCTGACGATGCTGCTGCCGTGGACCGCGTACAGCGCGCACGAAAGCCCGTTCGTCACGTTCTTCAGCAAGCTCGGCGTGCCGTATGTCGGTACCGTGATGAACGTCGTCGTGCTGACGGCCGCGCTGTCGAGCCTGAATTCCGGCCTCTATTCGACGGGCCGCGTGCTGCGCTCGCTCGCGATGGGCGGCTCGGCGCCGCGCTTCGTGTCGCGGATGAACGCGCGCGGCGTGCCGTACGGCGGGATCGTGATCACGGTCGCGATCAACGCGATCGGCGTGCCGCTGAACTATATCGTCCCGGCGCAGGCGTTCGAGATCGTGCTGAACATGGCGTCGCTCGGGATCATCACGACGTGGGGCTTCATCGTGATGTGCCAGATCCTGTTCCGTCGCGCGGTCGATCGCGGCGAGATGAAGGCCGTGTCGTTCCGGATGCCCGGTGCGCCGTTCACGTCGTGGCTCACGCTCGCGTTCCTCGTCGGCGTGCTGGTGCTGATGGCGTTCGACTACCCGGGCGGCACGTGGACCATCGCGACGATTCCCGTCGTCGTGCTCGCGCTGGTGATCGGCTGGAAGCTGGCGAAACGTGGCGCCGAGCGCGAGCGGGCGGCGGCGATGCCCGCATCCGTGCGTGCCGTTGCGGATCCCGCGCAGAACGCGTGACGTCATGCACCGGGGGGGCCGGTCCGTTCGCGGGCCGGCGCCCCGGTGCGTCCGGTTGCGGTTCATCAATTCAACTTCAGTTCAACCCGGCGCGCTCGCCGACCCATCGGCCGAAATCGCCGGCCATCTCCGCGGTCAGCTCGTGGCCGGCCGCATACAGACGCGTGTCGTGCGCGACGCCGAGCGCCGTCAGCTTCGCGTCGGCCGTGTCGGCCCACGCGATGGGCAACTTGTCGTCGAAGCGGCCGTGCATCACCAGCGCGTGCAGCGTGCTCAATGCATCGCGCGGCGCGATCAGCGGATCGATTTCCGGCAGGATGCGCCCGCACAGCACGGCGAACGCGCTCACGTCGCCCGGCGACGTCAGGCCCACGCTCGCGCTCATGATGCCGCCCTGGCTGAAGCCGGCGATCATGGTCGGCAACGCGGGGGCCGCGCTATCCCGCGCGCGGAGCGCATGCAGCAGTGTGAGCAGTTGCACGCGGCTCTCGTCCGCACGCGCCGCATCGATTTCAGGGCCGTTCGGGCCGAAACGCACCGGAAACCATGCATGCTGATTGGGCCCGAATGCGAGCGGCCCCCGCAGGAACGCGATTTCGATGCGCGGATCGATCGTGTCGGCCACGTTCAGCAGGTTGGTCTCGTTACCGCCGACGCCATGCAGCAGCAACAGGCGGGCGGCCGGTTGGCCGGTGGCCGGACGCAGCCGGTATTGAAGGCCGGATTCGGGTTCGGTGGCCAGCGGCAGGACGTCGGTCATCGCGTGGGTCCGGTTGGGGGGAGTGATCCGACAGTCTAAAACGCCCCGGGGGTGAGGTGAATCGCCGGATTGCGATTGATTCTTTCTCGCCAGGAATGAATTGACCGGGTTGAAAGTTTTTTGTCAGAATCGGGTGCGACCACCGACACACTGGGAGATCCGATGAATTCGACGAAAAGATTTGAAGCCGACGATGCCAAAGCTGAACGGTTTCCCAAGGACGCGGGATTCGGCGCTCGCGGTTCCCATGAACCTCGTCGCAGCGCAGTGAGCGCGAACGAGCCGGCGCCGGAGCAGTCGGCGTGGCTGGCACCTCTGATCGGACCAATAGACCCGGAGTTTGAAAACGCGCTCGCGTCGCGACCCGCGATTTCAGACGAGAGCGGATGCGTTTGACGTTGCGGCAGCGAAGCGAAGGCGCAAACGTTTTACCGGTATTCGACCGGATTGAATTATCGGATCGAGAAATAAAAGAATGAATATCCAGATCCGATTTGCCGAGGTCGCCGGGCAAGCCGGACGGGACGCCCAGGCTGGCAGTTAACGGCCGGTCCAATAAGAACTTTAGCCTTTTCTCCCTACAATTGATCATTGCGATTTTCTCAATGGCCGATTGATTTTCGGTCATCGGACAGTCATACACCATCCCCGATAATTCGGCGCTCACATTCTTTCAATAGACCAAAGGGCGATCGAAACCCGATCGCTGCGGGGAGCCGTGTTCATGACCATCCGTCATCGCATTACGCTGCTAGTCGTCCTGACGTTCTTCGCGCTGTCCGCGATCGGCGTCTACGCCGTGTACCAGACGCGCAAGAGCGCGTCCGAAGTGCGTCAGGTCACCCAGGGAATCGTGCCGAGCGCGCTTGCGTCGGCGGATCTCGTCGCCGACGTGAAGAACATCCAGATCGCGACGATGACGCTCGTCTACGCGCCCGACGCGAACACCGCCGCGCAGGCGCGCGACGAGCTGACGGCGAAGCAGGCCGCGCTGCGCGCCGCGCTCGACGCGCAGGCGAAATCGGCGGTCGGCCGCGCGCAGGAAGGCCTCGTCGCGCAGGCGAAGGACAGCGCCGCGAACTATTTCGCGGCGATCGACGACACCGTGAAGATGAAGACGGACGGCAAGGCCGGGATGGCGCAGGCCTACCTGTTCGCGAACGTCGCGCAGTATCGCGACGAACTCGAAAGCATCGTCGACACGCTGCGCGTCGAGAAGAACCGCCAGAAGGACGACGCGATCGGCGCGCTGAACGGGATGCTCGCGACCACGGCGACCGCGATCGCGGGCGTCGCCGGCACGGTGATCGTGCTGCTGACCGCGCTCGGCTTCGTGCTGTATCGCCAGATCACGCGCCCGCTGATCGGGATGCAGACGGCGATGAGCGAGATCGCGACGAGCCAGGATTTCACGCGCCGCGTGCCGGTGGGCCGGATGGACGAAATCGGCCATTCGATCGTCGCGTTCAACGGGATGATCAAGAAGATCCAGGAGAACGCCGCGCAACTGAAGCAGAAGACGGCCGATATCCAGGCGATGCTGCAGAACATGCAGCAGGGCATCCTGACCGTCGTCGAAGGCGGCGTCGTGCATGCGGAATATTCGGCGTACCTCGAAACCATCTTCGAGACGAACGACATCGCCGGCCGCGACCTGATGGCGCTCGTGTTCGACGATTCGGCGATCGGCGCCGACGCGCGCTCGCAGGTCGATGCGGCCGTGCATGCGTGCCTCGGCGAGGACAGCATGAACTTCGGGTTCAACGAGCATCTGCTCGTCAACGAAGTCGCGAAGCGGATGCCGGACGGCCGCGAGAAGTGGCTCGACCTCAGCTGGTCGGCGATCACCGACGAGACCGACACCGTGGTGCGCCTGATGCTGTGCGTGCGCGACGTGACCGAGATCCGCGCGCTGACCGCGCAGGCCGGCGAACAGCAGCGGCGCCTCGAGATGATCGGCGAGATCCTGTCGATCAGCCAGGACAAGTTCCACGACTTCGTGCACAGCGCGAAGGGCTTCCTCAGCGAGAACGAGCGGATGATCCGCCAGCACGAGCGCGTCGATCACTCGATCGTCGCGGCGCTGTTCCGCAACATGCATACGATCAAGGGCAATGCGCGCACGTACAGCCTCCAGCACCTGACGAACATCGTCCACGAAGCGGAGCAGGCGTACGAATCGCTGCGCCGCGCGGACGGCGGCCCCGAATGGAACCGCGACGCGCTGATGGACGATCTGGCGCGCGTGCGCGAAGCCATCGATCACTACGCGACGATCAACGCGGTCACGCTCGGCCGCAGCGGCGAGCCGGCACCGAATGGCGCCGATTTCCTGATGGTCGAGCGCGCGCATATCCGCGAGAGCCTGCGCGTGCTCGACGGCGCCGATCCGGCGAACGCGTCCGACTGGCACGCGGCGCGCGATGCGGTGCGCCGCATGCTGAGCCAGCTCGGCACGCAAGGCATCGGCGACGCGCTCGGCGGCGTGATCGAGTCGCTGCCGTCGCTCGCGGCCGAACTCGGCAAGCCGGCGCCCGTCGTGCACATCGACAGCCACGGCCAGCGCGTGCGCAGCGAGATCGTCGCGACGCTGAAGAACGTGTTCATGCACCTGCTGCGCAATGCGATCGACCACGGGATCGAATCGTCCGACGCGCGGCGCGCGGCCGGCAAGCCGGCGTCCGGCACGATCGACATCGCGGTCGGGGTGGGCGGCGGCGAACTGTGGTTCGTGCTCGGCGACGACGGCCGCGGCCTCGCGCTCGACCGGATTCGCGGCATCGCACGCGAGCGCGGCTGGATCGATGCCGCGAGCGAAGCGGCGCTGTCCGACGAGGACGTCGCCGAGCTGATCTTCCGGCCGGGCTTCTCGACCGCGCAGACGGTGACCGAAGTATCGGGGCGCGGCGTCGGCATGGACGCGGTGCGCAATTTCCTGAAGCGCGACGGCGGCGATATCGCGCTACGCTTCACCGACGATCGCGTCGGCGCGCCGTATCGCGCGTTCGAGACGATCGTGTCGCTGCCGGCGCGTTTCGCGGTGGATGGTGCCGCGCATGGCGCGGGCCACGCGCCGCGCGCGCACGGCGTGGATATCGGCGCGGCGGAGTGACGGCGTGATCGTGCAGGCGTGGATGATTCAGATGGCCGCCGCGCTGGCGGGCGGCGTGGTCGTCGCGGTCGCGGCGGCGATCGTGTTTCGCGTGATGCGACAGCGGCTCGTGGCGGCGCTGGCGCGCGATGCGCACGCGTTGCGCGGTGCGCTCGACGCCGCCGGCGCACGCGCCGATGAAGCGGCGTCGGCGCATGCGCGAGCGGCCGATGCATGGGCGCAACGCGAGGTGCGGCTGGAGGAGGCGCTGACGCGGGAGGTATCCGCGAACGGCGCGCAGCGCGACGCGTTGCAGGCGCTGTCGGCCGACCGCGCGGCGCTCGCGCAGCATGCGATGAAGATCGCCGACGAAGCCGCGCGCTTGCGCGGGCTCGCCGGCACGTTCGAGCGCTGGCACGAGCAGATGATCTCGCTGACCACGCAGAACCAGGACATGCGCGCGAAGAACCAGGAGCTGTCGGCGATCGTCGCGCACGTGTCGATCGTGTCGCTGAACGCGTCGATCGAGGCCGCGCGTGCAGGCACGGCCGGACGCGGCTTCTCGATTGTCGCGAGCGAAGTGCGCGGGCTGGCCGCGCGCTCGCAGGAGCTGTCGAACAGCTATCGCGACAGCCTGAACCGCAACGATCTCGTGACGGCCGCGACGTTCCAGGACATCCAGGCCGGCGGCAAGATGATCACGGCCGCGCTCGCGACCGTCGAGACGCTGGCCGGGCAACTGCATGCACGGATCGAAGGGGCGGCGGCGTGATCAGTGCGCAGGCGAGGGCCGGTTTCGAACGGATCTTCTTCGATGCCGCGCGCACGCGGCTCGCGGCCGGCGGCACGTGCGACATCCGGCCGGCCGCCGGTCACGAACACGATGCGCCGGATCGCGTGCGCGCGAAGTCGGGATCGAAGCCGAAAGTGGTCGAGCATGTGGTCGTGCTGACGATCTCCGCGCTGCATTTTCGCTTGCTGCTCGCGCTGCGCTTCAGCGACGACGACGCGACGCGCCGCCATTTCGCCGGTGCGGCGGCGGGCGCGAACAGCCAGCGGCCGCTGACCGACGCGTTCATGGAAGTCGCGAACCTGTGTTGCGGCGCGATCAACCAGGCGCTGACCGCGCCGTTTCCCGATCTCGGGATGTCGACGCCTTACCTGCTGAGCGGCGCGAGCCTCGACTTCATGCACGCGCTCTCGCCCGATTACGTGGCCGCGTACGATCTGACGCTCGACGGCGACGTGCGGGTCGGCGCGACGCTGTGCGCATGCGCGAACGCGCCGGTCGATTTCCACGTGCCGGAAACGGCGATGATGGACACCGGCGGCGAGCTCGAACTGTTCTGACGACCATCAGGAATCCATCGGATGAACGAAGATCAACCCGTCAGCAAGGTGCTCGTACTCGACGACAGCCGCGTGCACGCCGATGCGATCAAGCGTTTCTGCGACGCGCACAACCTGGTCGGCCTGACCGTGCGGCGCAGCCGGCTGCTGAAGGTGCTGCGCTCGAACATCGATCTCGGCGCGATCCTGCTCGCGGAGGATTACGGCGGCTCGCCGGCCGAGAGCGCGATCATCGCGACGCAGATCGACGCGCTGCGGCCCGAGCTGCCGATCATCCTGCGCCGCGAATCGCTCGCGTCGCGCGACGGGCTGCCCGATGCGCTCGCCCGTGTCGCGTGCGCGGCCTACGTCGCCGACGACATGACGCCGCTCGAGCGCGCGATCGACGAATACCTGTTCAGCCGCGACTATCCGAACGCGCTCGTGCGCGGCATCTCGGAAATCACCGAGGCGCGCATCGACAGCCTGTTTCCGGGCATGACGATCGAGCACGATACGCCGTGCATCGTCCGCGACCAGATCATCTTCGGCGAGGTGTTCAGCCTGATCGCGCTCGAAAGCGCATGGTGTCGCGGCTACATGCTGTTGCAGACGAGCGAGCAGCCGCTGCTCGACATGCTCGGCGGCACGCGCGACGGCGGCCGCGCGCCGGATTTCCGCGACGTGAACAGCGTGCTCGGCGAGCTGACCAACCTCGTGTGGGGCGCGTTCAAGAACCGCTATCTCGGCGACGCGGAGGCGCTGGCGCGCCATCCGGTGCAGGTGCCGCTCGTCGTCAATCACAAGCAGAAGTTCATCTCGTTCGGCGGCGACTGTCCGCAACTCTGTTTCAAGTATCGGATGACCGATCCGGCGTCGGGGCGCGCGGTCCGTCTCGACCAGCGTTTCGTGTTCAGCCTGAGCTGGTCGCCGGAGGATTTCCGCGAATCGGTGCAGGACGTCGGGCCGATGGTCGAAGCGGGCGAACTCGAACTGTTTTGAATGTTGAAGTCGGCAACGACGAAAGGGGAATACGACATGGCAAAGATTCTGGTGGTCGACGATTCGGGCACGGTGCGCGACGAAGTCGCGGGCTTCCTGCGCAATCACGGGCTCGACGTCGCGACGGCCGTCGACGGCAAGGACGGGCTCGCGAAGCTCAAGGCGACGCCCGGCGTGCGCCTCGTGATCAGCGACGTGAACATGCCGAACATGGACGGCCTGACGATGGTCGAGAAGATTCGCGGCGAGCTGGCGAACACGGCGGTCAACGTCGTGATGCTGACGACCGAAAGCAGCCCGGCGATGAAGGAGCGCGGCAAGGCCGCCGGCGTGAAGGGCTGGATCGTGAAGCCGTTCAAGGGCGACGCGGTGCTCGACGCGCTGAAGAAGCTCGCGGGCTGACGCGCCAGCGGGCCGTCGAACGGTTGCGCGCGCAATTTACAGCGCGCCGGGATGTCCGTATCCTGCCGGATGCCGAGGGCGGCGTGGCGGCGCATCGTGCGCCGCACGCCCGGCATTGACGAACATCAGAAACGGAACGAAACCGATGGCATCCGAATACGGGCGACCCGCTGCGCGGCACACGGGCATGCAAATCGCGAAGGGCGTCGTTTTTACCATCGTCGGCACATGCATGCTGATCGGCGTCGCGCTGTACGCGCAGTCGACGCGGGAATTCCTGCGAACGTCGGTCGTCGTGCCGGGGCGTGTCGTCAAGCTGAACGCGGGCGCGCATCATCCGGAGATCGCGTTTACGACGCTCGCGGGCGAGCAGGTCGAATATGCGCAGGGCGGCGACGTCAGCGTGCAGGACGGCGCGACGGTCGAGGTGCGCTATGCGCCGGACGCGCCGAAGATGACCGCACGGATGAATACGTTCGGCGCGATCTGGGGCGGCGTGCTGACAATCGGCGCGATGGGGGCGGTCTTTTTCGCCGTCGGCGTCGCGCAATTGTGGCCGGGCGTGCGTGCATGGCGTAGCGGGCGGAACGCGGCCGCGCGCTGACGCCCTGAAGCTTGCAGGCTGGCTACCGGCCCGCCGCCGCGGTCGCGAATTCGTCGACGACGGCTTCGATCACCGCCTGCACGCGCGCGGTCTTGTAGAGATCGGCATGGGCGACGAGCCACACGTCGAAATGATTGCACCGCTGCGGCATGAGCCGCACCAGTTCCGGCTCGGTGTCGGCGCGAAAGCACGGCAGCTCCGCAATGCCGAGCCCCGCCAGCGTGGCCTCCACCAGCATCATCGTCGACGAGGTCTGGAACATCACGCGTCCGCGCGACGTCGGTTCGCCGCACAGCGCATCCCACATCGCCGGCACCACCGGCTGCTGGTACATCACCAGATCGTGCCCGTCGAACGCGTTGCCCGCGAGCGGTTCGCCCCGTTCGGCCAGGTAGCGGCGCGATGCATAGATGCCCGTTTCGAGATGCCCGAGCCGCCTGGCGATCAGGTCCGGCGATTCCGGCCGCAACGTACGGATCGCGAGATCCGCTTCGCGGCGCGTGAGGTTGGTGATTTGCGCCGACGTCACGCACACGACGTCGATGCCGGCATGTCTGCGCCGCAAGCGGGCGATCGCGGGCACGACGAAACGCTTGCCGAGCGAGTCGGTCGTGGCGATGCGCACGGACCCGGCCAGTTGCTCGTCGAGCCCCATTACGCGGCGTTCGATCGTGAGCGACGCGCGCTCCATCGTTTCGGCCGGTTCGAGCAGCGCTTCGCCCGCGGTCGTCAGCACATAGAGGGACGGTGTGCGGAGAAACAGCCGGGCCGACAGTTCGTCCTCGAGCGCGGCGATCCGGCGCCCGACCGTCGCCTGGTCGACGTTCAGCTGCGCCGCGGCGCCGCGCAGCGTGCCGGTGCGCGCCAGCGCGAGGAAGAAGCGGGCGTTGTCCCAGTTCAAGCGGATCGATCGTGTCATCGGGCAGGCGGCGACGGACGGGAAACGGTGATGCAGATCTGCATCGGGGAAATGCGAAATTATCACTTTTCCGCATCGCGCGCCCGGTCCTAGACTTCCGGCATCTGCATGGAGGTGTCATGGCCGATTGCCGTTCCGTTTCCGTCCCGGTTTCTCCCGTCGCGCTGGCAGCGCCGAGCCGCGCGACGGCGCGCGAGCAGCGCCTGACGCTGGCGCTCGTCGCGGTCGGCATGTTCATGGCGGTACTTGATTCGACGATCGTCAACGTCGCGCTGCCGGCGATGCGCGCGAGCCTCGGCGCGACGGTCGCGGAACTCGCGTGGATCGTCGACGCGTATACGCTCAGCTTCGCCGCGCTGATCCTCGCGGGCGGTGCGCTGTCCGACCGGTTCGGCGCGAAGCGCGTGTACCTTGCCGGGTTGGCGCTGTTCGTCGGCGCATCGGCGGCGTGCGGCGTCGCGTCGTCGGTGGCGATCCTCGTGGCCGCGCGTTTCGTGCAGGGCATGGGCGCCGCGCTCTTTTTGCCCGCGTCGCTCGCGATCGTGCGCAGCACCTTCGACGTGCCGGCCGAGCGCGCGCGGGCAATCGCGGTGTGGGCCGGCATCGCGTCGGTCGCGGTCGCGGTGGGGCCGGTGCTGGGCGGCATCCTGGTCGACGATTTCGGCTGGCGCAGCGCGTTCCTGATCAACGTGCCGACCGGCGCGGTCGCGTTTGCCGGCGCGGCGGCGCTCGTTCGCGCCGCGGTCGCGCGGGACGTGCGCCAGTTCGACTGGGCCGGCCAGTGCGTCGGGGCGGCGGCGCTCGGCGCGCTGTGTTTCGCGGTGATCGAATTGCCGACGCGCGGCGCCGGCGCCGCGGAGGTCCGCGCCGCGTTGTTGCTCGCCGCGCTCGCCGCCGGGGTGCTGGTCGTCGTCGAGCGGCGCGCCCGCCATCCGATGGTGCCGCTCGCGTGGTTTCGCAATCGCGTCTTCGTCGCGATGAACCTGATGGGCAGCCTCGTCTATGTCGGCTACTTCGGGTTGCTGTTCGTGCTGAGCCTGTACCTGCACGGGCGCTTCGGCATGAGCGCGCGGCAGATCGGGCTGACGCTGCTGCCGTTCGCGTTGAGTCTGTCGCTCGGCAATCTGCTGTCGGGAAAACTGCATGGCCGCGTTCGTCCGGTCACGCTGATGGCGAACGGCCTCGCGATGGCGGCGCTGGCCATTCCGGCGATGGCGCTTGCGCTCGCGCTGCATGCGCCGTGGCCGGTGGTCTGGACGGCCATGGCCGCCTTCGGCACGGGGACCGCGCTGTCGGTCGCGCCGATGATCGCGACGGTGCTCGAACAGGTGCCCGCCGACGCGGCGGGCGTGGCGTCCGGGTTCCTCAACGCGGCACGGCAGGCCGGCAGCCTGCTCGGCGTGGCCGTCGCAGGCGCCGCGACGATACTGTTGCCGGATCTGACCGATGCGCTGTGGGCGGTCGCGGCGCTCGGCTGTGTCGCCTATGCGATTGCCGCGTTGGCCGCAAGGACGGCCGGCCGCGCGGAAGCCGCGCAACCACGCCGTTGACGCGTGACGGGCACGGTCGTTGCGCACTGGCCGGCAGCCGCCGTGCATGGGCGTGCGGCACCGCGGCTGGACGCCGTACGGAATGTGGAGGACCATTTCGTGACGGTGCCGCGACCGGACGGACATGCGTTTCGTCCGGCCGCGCCGCATCGAATCCTGCCGAACCCCGTTGAACGGAACACCATGGAACCCATTCACGAGACAGCCGAGCCGATCCTGCTGCGCGACGCGCACGACGGCGTCGTCACGCTGCGCCTGAATCGCCCGCAGCAGTTCAACGCGTTGTCCGAAGCGATGCTGTCGGCGCTGCACGATGCATTCGACACGCTGGCTGCCGATCCGCACGTGCGCTGCGTCGTGCTGGCCGCCGAAGGCAAGGCGTTCTGCGCGGGCCACGACTTGCGCCAGATGCGCGGCAAGCCCGAACTCGATTACTACCGCACGTTGTTCGCGCAGTGCAGCCGCGTGATGCTCGCGATGCGCGCGTTGCCGGTGCCGGTGATCGCGCGCGTGCACGGCATCGCGACGGCGGCCGGGTGCCAGCTGGTCGCGGCATGCGACCTCGCGATCGCTGCCGATACCGCGCGCTTCGCGGTGTCGGGCATCAACGTCGGGCTGTTCTGCTCGACGCCTGCCGTCGCGTTGAGCCGCAACGTCGCGGCCAAGCGCGCGTTCGACATGCTGGTGACCGGCCGTTTCGTCGATGCGGCGACGGCCGCCGCGTGGGGGCTCGTCAACGAAGCCGTGCCCGAGGATGCGCTCGATGCGGCCGTCGCGCGCAAGGTCGCGGAAATCGTCGCGAAGAGCCCCGCCGCGGTGCGGGTCGGCAAGCAGATGTTCTATCGTCAGCGCGAGTTGCCGCTCGACGAAGCGTATGCGTACGCGGGCGACGTGATGGCGCGCAACATGATGGAAGAGGATGCGGGCGAGGGGATCGACGCATTTCTCGAGAAGCGCAAGCCGACGTGGCGTTCGTGATGCGTTGACGGAAGCGGGCGGGCAGCGAGGGCGTTGTCTCCCGACGGTGCATGCAACGCGCTACGACGTGGCGCGTTGTCGCCGGTGCGCGAAGGCGGTTCGCCGCAAAGCAGACGGGCCGCCAGGGCGGCCCGCAAGCAAGCGGAACGGCATGCGCGGCGAGACGGTCACGCACCGTCGCATCCGTGGTATCGCCGCAGGGCCTGCCGGTCAGCGTCCGTAGCTCCCCGTCCGCAGCGCCGGCTGCACGGTCGACGCGCCGGGCGGCACGATCACGACCGGCACGCGGCGCGCGAGCGCGCACATCAGCTCGTAGCCGATCGTGCCGCTGGCTTCCGCGACATCGTCCACCTTCACCTGGTCGCCCCACAGCTCGACGCTCGAGCCGATGCCCGCGTTCGGGCACGGCGTCAGGTCGACGGTCAGCATGTCCATCGACACGCGGCCGACGACGCGCGTCATCACGCCGTCCACCGCGATCGGCGTGCCGGTCGGCGCGTGGCGCGGATAGCCGTCCGCGTAGCCGCACGCGACGACGCCGATCCGCATCGGCCGGTCGGCCGTGAAGCGGCGGCCGTAGCCGACGGTCTCTTCGGGCGCGAGCGTCTGCACGCCGATGATCTTGCTGGTCAGCGTCATCGCGGCCGTCAGCGGCGTGTCGGCGATATGCCGCGCCGCGCCGGTCGGCGATGCGCCGTACAGGATCGTGCCGGGCCGCACCCAGTCGCGGTGCGCGCGCGGATGCCACAGCACGGCCGCCGAATTCGACACCGAGCGCTCGCCCGGAATTCCGGCCGTGGTCGCGTCGAACTGTTCGAGCTGCCAGTCGACTTCGCCTTCGTCGGCGTTCGCGAAATGCATCATCAGCGTGATCCTGCCGATCGACGGCGCGCTGGCCGCGCGCTCCCACGCGGCGCGGAACGCGGCCGGCCGGTAGCCGAGCCGGTTCATGCCGGAATTCATCTTCAACTGGATATCGATTGGCTGCTGAGGCTTCGCGGCGATCAGCAGGTCGAGCTGTTCGTCGCAGTGCACGGCGACCGTCAGTCGATGACGATCGGCCAGCTCGACGTCGGCCGGCTCGAAGATTCCTTCGAGCAGCAGCACGGGCTTGTCCCAGCCGAGTTCGCGTACGCGCACGGCTTCGTCGAGATCGAGCAGCGCGATGCCGTCGGCAGCCGCGAGGCCCGGGTAGATCCGTTCGATGCCGTGTCCGTACGCATTGGCCTTGATCACCGCCCACACGCGCGATTGCGCGGCGGTGCGGCGGATGAAGTCGAGGTTGTGGCGGACGGCGTCGGGGCGGATATGGGCGACGATGGGACGGGGCATGGCAAGGGCTCGGGTCGGATGTCGTTCGGCGCAGGGCGGTGCGGGGAAAATGGCTGGCCCGGCGCGGGAGCGCGTCAAGCCAGTGTTGAGCGCTATCTTATTGGTGTTCGACCAGTTTTAATTAACGTATTTGTCGGCGATTTGGTGGAAATTTTGGTGCCCGCGCGGGCCGAGCCGGTCGTCCGGAAAGCCTTGTACAGCCGAGTCTCCCGTCTAGAAAACCCGTGCGCGAACGGCACGGTGCAATGCTAAGCTCTCGCGATCTTGTCATTGATCAATGTAAGCATAACGGAGGAGACTTTGATGACGACGTCCCAGCTGTGCCTGTTCATCGTGGCGCTGTTGCCGTTCCCGATGACGTTTCTCGCCAAGGCCCGCAAGGGCTACGACAACCGTACGCCGCGCGATTACCTCGCGAAGCTCGAAGGCTGGCGCGCACGCGCGCAGGCCGCGCATCAGAATTCATGGGAAGCGCTCGCGCTGTTCGCGGTCGCGCTGGTGGTGGCGTGGCACAACGGCGCGAACGTGCATCGTGTCGACCAGCTCGCGATCGCGTTCGTCGCGATCCGCGTCGTCTATGCGTTGATGTACCTGCTCAACTGGGCGTCGCTGCGTTCGCTCGTGTGGTTCGGCGGAATGGCGTGCGTCGTCGGGCTGTTCTTCGCGACGCCGTAAGCGGGCGCCCGCAGGCAACGCGCAGCCGACGTTGCAGCCGGCCCGTCACGCGCCGCCCGCGCCTCGTGCGTGACTGTCGTTGGATGCGGGCGCAACGATCTTCGACACGAACGGCGGCGCGTCCGCTTCGCTGCGCAGGAACGCGATCAACGGATCGAGCAGCCGGTGCCGCGTCGACGGATGGCGGCGCAGCACGAAGCGCCATGACGCATCGCGCGCGAGGCCCGGCACCAGCGGCACCAGGCGCCCGCTGCGCAGTTCGGGCTCGATCAGCGGCACGCGGCCGAGCGCGATGCCCGCGCCGCCGACGGCCGCGCCGATCACCTGGCTGAAGCTGCTGTAGCGGA
The DNA here is from genome assembly GCF_002223195.1 of Burkholderia sp. AU28863. NCBI lineage: Bacteria > Pseudomonadati > Pseudomonadota > Betaproteobacteria > Burkholderiales > Burkholderiaceae > Burkholderia > Burkholderia sp. AU28863. The sequence goes on from NZ_NKFE01000005.1 coordinate 812,993, forward strand.
CGATCTTCGTGTCGAAGTCGTCCGGCAAGCCGAAGTGCACCGCCCAGTTGCGCCAGTCGATCTCGGGGCTGTTCTCGTGCATCTCCTGCAGCAGCCGCGAGCGGCATACGTGCTCCGATGCGTACGGAAACAGTTCGGGGCTGCAGACCGGAAACACGGTTTCCCGTATCAGCACGTCGTCGTCTGCGCGCAGCCGATGCGCGGGCACGTGCACGATCGCCAGATCGACGCTGCTGCGCGCGAAATCCGGCTCGTCGTCGAGCACGACCGCATGCAGCGGGGTGTCGGGATGCAGCGACGAGAATTCCGCGAGCCGGCGCGCGAGCCACATCGACGAAAACGGCGCATTGGCGGACACGGTGAGCCGTTGCGCGGTGCCGCGAATGTCGGCGCACGCGTCGGTCAGACGCGACAGCGCATCGCCGACAGCCGGCAGCAGACGCGCGCCGGCCGGCGTGAGGCTGATGCCGCCGAGCCCCGTGCTGCGTTCGAGCAGCCGGGCGCCGAGCGATTCCTCGAGCGAACGGATCTGGTGGCTGACCGCGCTGGTCGACACGTTCAGCTCGGCCGCCGCGCGCGCGAATCCGCCGAGGCGGACGGCCGCCTCGAAAGCACGCAGTGCGCTGAGGGGAGGAAGGTGCGACATGCGGGGTATTGTAGTTGACTCAACACCCGTTGAAAAATCATCTTTTGCCGCGCGCGGGCGGCGCGGGTAGCCTCGATCCGGTCCAGAAAAACGCAACGAAACACCGACCGGAGGGCTGCATGTATTTCGACCGACGACTATGGGCAATGATGGCGGGACTGCGCTGGCGGGTGGCGGCGGCCGTCGCGCTCGGGCTGCTCGCGATGGGTGTCGGCATCCTGCGCTTCGTGTTTCTCGGCCGCGTGCTGGCGCTGGTGTTTTCCGGCGCGCCGGCGCGCGGCATCGGCGAGGCCGTCGCTGCAACCGCGGCTTGCGTGCTGTTGCGTGCATGGCTCGACCATCGCCGCACGGTGCTCGCGCAGCAGACGGCGGGCCGCGTGCAGGCGACGCTGCGCGCGCGGCTGTTCGACCGGATCGCCGCGCTCGGCCCCGCATGGTTCAGCGGCGAACGCACGGGCGGCGTGATGCTCGCCGTCGTCGACGGCGTCGAGCAGTTGCAGACCTTCTTCGGCGTCTATCTGCCGCAGCTCGTGATCGCGGCGTGCGCGCCGCTGATGATCTTCGCGGTGCTCGCATGGTGGGACGTGCCGACGGCCGCGATCCTGCTGGTCGCGGCGCTCGTCACGCTCGCGCTGCCGCAGCTCGTGCATCGCGCCGACAAGCGCGCGGCGCTCGCGCGTTCGGCCGCGTTCAAGGCGTTCGGCGAGGAGTTTCTCGACGCGGTGCAGGGCCTGCCGACGCTGAAGGCGTTCGGGCAGAGCACCGCGTTCGGCGCGAAGCTGGCCGCGAAGGCGCGCGCGGTGTCCGACAGCACGTTCTGGGTGCTCGCGCTCGGGCTGCTGACGCGGCTGTTCACGGATCTCGGCACCGGCCTCGGCGCGGCCGCGGCGATCGCGGTGGGCGCGTGGCGTGTGCAGCACGGCGACATGAGCCTCGAGGCGCTGCTGATCGTGCTGATGGCCGGCAGCGAGATCTTCCGGCCGCTGCGCGACCTGCGTGCGGTGCTGCATCAGGGGATGATCGGCCAGTCGGCGGCGAATGCGATCCATGCGCTGCTCGACGCGGGCAGTCAGGCGCCGGCCGCCGACGCGCCGCGCGTGACGGGCCTGCGGCCGGAGATCGCGTTCGACGACGTCAGCTTCGCGTATCCGGGGCGCCGCGCGGACGCCCATGCGGCGCTGAGTTTCTCGGTGCGTGAAGGCGAGACGGTCGCGATCGTCGGGCCGAGCGGGGCCGGCAAGTCGACCATCGTGCGCCTGCTGCTGCGCCAGCACGACGCGCAGGGCGGCGCGGTCCGGATCGGCGGCCACGACGTGCGGACGCTCGATGCCGACCAGGTGCGCGAGATGATCGCGGTCGTCGCGCAGGATGCGACGTTGTTCGACGGCAGCGTCGCCGACAACTTGCGGCTCGGCCGCCCGGACGCGAGCGACGCGGACATGATCGCGGCCGCGCGCGCGGCCAATGCGCACGATTTCATCTCGGCGCTGCCCGACGGCTACGCGACGCGCATCGGCGAACGCGGGCTGATGCTGTCGGGCGGCCAGCGCCAGCGCATCGCGATTGCCCGCGCGCTGCTGCGCGATGCGCCGATCCTGCTGCTCGACGAGGCGCTGTCCTCCGTCGATGCGGAAAACGAAGCGCTGATCCAGCAGGCGCTCGACCGGCTCACGCGCGGGCGGACGACGCTCGTGCTCGCGCACCGGCTGTCCAGCGTGATCGGCGCCGATCGCATCCTGGTGCTCGACCAGGGGCAGGTCGTCGACGAAGGGACGCATGCGGCGCTGATCGCGCGCGATGGCCCGTATCGCCGGCTGATGGGGCCGCAGCTGGAAGCGGTCGCCGAATCCGTCGGCACGACGGCGGCGGTCGGCGCGAGCGCGCGAGCGTCGTCGGGCCCGCAGGTGCGGCCGCTGAACGACGACGCGGCGACGATCGGCTGGCCGGAGACGGTGCAGACGCTGCTGCGCTTCGTGCGGCCGTGGAAGGGCAAGGTCGTGTTGACCGTGCTGTTCGGGATCGGCCGCGTGCTCGCGTTCATCGGTGTCGGCGTGATCGGTGCGCGGGTGGTCGGCGCGGTGCCGACCGGTCACGTCGGTACCGGGCTCGTGACCGCGCTACTTGTGATCGCGCCGGTCGCGGCCGTGCTGCACTGGCTCGAATCGTGGCTCGCGCACGACATGGCGTACCGGCTGCTCGCGGAAATGCGCATCGCGCTATTCGCGACGCTCGAACGGCTCGCGCCGGCCGGGCTGCTGCGCCGCCGTTCCGGCGATCTCGTGGCGCTCGCGACGCAGGACGTCGAGACCGTCGAATATTTCTACGCGCATACGCTCGCGCCCGCGTTCGTCGCGGTGCTCGTGCCGGCTGGCGTGCTGGCGTTGCTCGCGTCGGTCGCGTGGCCGCTCGCGCTCGTGCTGCTGCCTTTCCTGCTGTGGGCCGGGCTCGCGCCCGTGCTGGCCCGGCGCGACGTCGACCGGCTCGGCACCGGCGCGCGCGAAGCGCTCGGCCAGCTCGGCGCGCATCTGACCGAAACGATCCAGGGGCTCGCGGAACTCACCGCGTTCCAGGCGATCGCGCGCCGACGTGCGGCCTTCGTCGCCGAAGTCGATGCGTACCGCCGGCAGCGCGCGAAGCTGCTCGACGACCTGTCGACGCAAAGCGCCGCGCTGGAAGTCGCGAGCGGGCTCGGCGGGCTGGCCGTCGCGGCGCTCGGCGCGTGGTTGTGCGCACGCGGCGGGTTCCCGCGCGAGTCATTGCCGCTGCTGGTACTGGTCGCGGTGGCCGCGTTCATGCCGGTGGCCGAGATCGGCCAGGTCGCGCGCCAGCTTGCCGACACGATCGCGTCGACGCGTCGCTTGCGCGCGCTGGAGAAGGAGCCCGTGACGGTGACGGACGGCGCGCACGCGATGCCGGGCAATTCGGCGGTGCGGTTCGACGCGGCGTCGTTCACGTATCCGGGACGCAGCGTGCCCGCGATCGACCGCGTGAGCTTCGAGGTGCCGGCCGGCAGCACGGTCGCGCTGGTCGGCGCATCGGGAGCCGGCAAGTCGACGATCGCGAGCCTGCTGCTGCGCTTCTGGGATCCGCAGCAGGGCCGCGTGACGCTCGGCGGCGTCGACCTGCGCGACCTGCGGCTCGACGATCTGCGGCAGCACATTGCGCTCGTTGCGCAGGATACCTACCTGTTCAACGATACGCTCGAAGCGAACATCCGGCTCGCCGCGAGCGACGCGTCCGACGCGGACGTGCGGCGCGCGATCGACCACGCGGCGCTCGGCGATTTCGTCGCGCGGCTGCCGGACGGGCTCGCGACGCGCGTCGGCGAGCGCGGCGTGCAGTTGTCGGGCGGCCAGCGTCAGCGTGTGGCGATCGCACGCGCGTTTCTGAAGGACGCGCCGGTGCTGATCCTCGACGAGGCGACGTCGCACCTCGACACGATCAGCGAGCAGCAGATCCGCGCGGCGCTGGAGGATCTGATGACGCGGCGCACGTCGATCATCATCGCGCACCGCCTGTCGACCGTGCGCAACGCCGACCTGATCCTCGTGATCGAGCAGGGCGCGGTGATCGAGGCCGGCCGCCACGCGGAGCTGATCGCGCGGCACGGCGCGTATGCGCGGCTCGTGTCGCATCAGGCGAGCGGGGTCGCGGCGTGAACGGTGAACGACGGGGAATCGGCGCGCCGTCGTTCGCCGATTCCGCGCGCATTCCGCAACACGTGTTGAGACGGGCAGGCGGTTGCCGGCTTCGCGCGCACGGCCATCTCGGCACGGCGCGCCGTCTTCTTTCCCCGTACCGCCATCCACCGGCGCGCCACGCTCGCGCGGGGCGTTCTGCTCCGCCATTTTCCGGCATTCCTCCGATCTATCCGCACCGCGCGGCCCGGGCCTGTCTCGACGCATTTTTTTGTTGCGGACTTTTTTGTTGTCGTAGTATCGCCATTGACAACACTTGTTGCACTAATGTCTAATTCAACATCGCATGTTGCGGTGCGGCTTGATGTCGTCGTTCCGCCGGCCCGTTGGCCGGTTACATCGCTCAATCATGCGGAGAGAAACCATGAGTCGCCGTTCCTTCCTGAAAGCCGTCGCGGTCGTCGCCGCGCTCGGCGCCAGCCTCGCGCACGCGGACACCAAGACGCTCGTCGTCGGGACCGATACGTCGTTCATGCCGTTCGAGTTCAAGCAGGGCGACAAGTACGTCGGCTTCGATCTCGACCTGTGGGCCGAGATCGCGAAGGATCAGGGCTGGAAATACACGATCCAGCCGATGGATTTCGCGGGCCTGATCCCGGCGCTGCAGACGCAGAACATCGACGTCGCGCTGTCCGGGATGACGATCAAGGGCCATCCGGTCGAGCTGATCGACCGGCCGTCGACGCCGCGCCTGAAGGAATTCCTGAAACACGTGTCCTGAACGGAACCGAACCCTCCGACATGCCGCTTTCCCTTTCCCCCGTCATCGCCGGCACGCCGTTCGACATCGGCGTGCGCCTGGGCGAGCTTGCCCGCCCGGTATTCGATACGTACATGCAGCAGAGCAGTGCATGGCAGGCCGTGCGCCGCTGGCGCGGCCATCCGTTCGTCGATGCGCTGCGGCAGGCCGCGCTCGCCGCGTACCCCGATCTCGTCGCGGAACTGGACGGGATAGCGGCGGGCGTCGGCTGGCCGGCCGAGGACATCTTCCTGTGGAATTGCCGCGGCGAACTGATTCACAACGCGCCAGATGGTTGCACGACGCTGGCCGTGCGCGACGCGAACGGCACGCGCTGGATCGCGCACAACGAGGACGGTGATCCGTACCTGCGCGAACGCTGCCTGCTCGTCGACGTGCAGCCGGCGGGCAAGCCGGGCTTCATCAGTTTCTACTACCCCGGCTCGCTGCCGGGCCATACGTTCGCCGCGAACCGCGCGGGCATCGCGCAGGCGATCAACAACCTGCGGATCTGCATGCCGGCGCCGGGCGTGCCGCGCATGATCCTCGCGCGTGCGGTGCTCGACGCGACGTCGCTCGACGCGGCGGCCGACGTGCTGCGATCGCATGCGCGCGCGAGCGGCTTTCATCACACGATCGGTGCGACCGGCGATGCGCGACTGCTGAGCATCGAGGCGAGCGTCGCGCGCTGTTCGGTCGTCGATGTCACGCGCCTCACCGGCCACGCGAATCATCTCGTGCATCCGGGGTGCGACGCGGAAGCGCAGATCGTCACGCAGTCGTCGGTTGACCGCCAGCGCCGCGTCGACGCATTGACACCCGGCATCGACACGATCGACGAAGCCGCGCTGTTGCGCGTGCTCGGCGATCGGGCGCCGGAAGGGCTGCCGATCTACCGCGACGATCCGGCCGATCCCGACGACGAGAACACACTGGCGACCGCGGTGTTCGCGATTCATGACACCGCGATCGACTTCACCGTCCATCAACACGGCGCGCAGCGCTTCGCGACGCGCATCGTGCCGTCCGGACACGCATCCAGCGCGTCCTGATCCATGAGGCCACGCATGACGACCGTTTTCCATCGCGCCCCGCGCGCCACCTTGCCCGTTGCCGTCGCAGGCGACGGCATCGAGATCATCGATTCGACCGGTAAACGCTACATCGACGCGTGCGGCGGCGCGGCCGTATCGTGTCTCGGCCACAGCAACCAGCGCGTGATTGACGCGATCAAGCGGCAGGCGCAGCAATTGCCTTACGCGCATACATCGTTCTTCACGACCGACGTGGCGGAGGAACTGGCCGACCGGCTCGTCGACGGCGCGCCGGCCGGGCTCGACCACGTGTATTTCGTGTCGGGCGGTTCCGAGGCGATCGAGGCCGCGCTGAAGCTCGCACGCCAGTATTTCGTCGAGAAGGGCGAGCCGCAGCGCCGCCATTTCATCGCCCGGCGCCAGAGCTATCACGGCAATACGCTCGGCGCGCTCGCGATCGGCGGCAACGCATGGCGGCGCGAGCCGTTCCTGCCGCTGCTGATCGAAGCGCACCACCTGAGCCCGTGCTATGCGTACCGCGACCAGCAGGCGGGCGAAACCGACGAAGCGTACGCGCAGCGTCTGGCCGACGAGCTCGAACGGAAGATCGTCGAACTCGGCGCGGAAAACGTCGCGGCGTTCGTCGCGGAAACGGTGGTCGGCGCGACGGCCGGCGCGGTGCCGCCGGTGCGCACGTACCTGAAGAAGATTCGCGCGGTATGCGACAAGTACGGCGTGCTGCTGATCCTCGACGAGATCATGTCGGGGATGGGGCGCACGGGTTACCTGTATGCATGCGACGAAGACGGCGTCGCGCCCGATCTGCTGACGATCGCGAAGGGGCTCGGCGCGGGCTACCAGCCGATCGGGGCGACGCTGGTCAGCGACCGCATCTATCGCACGATCGTCGACGGCTCCGGTTTCTTCCAGCACGGGCACACGTACCTCGGCCACGCGACCGCGTGCGCGGCCGCGCTCGAAGTGCAGCGCGTGATTGCGGAAGACAAGCTGCTCGACAACGTGAAGGCGCGCGGCGAGCAACTGCGTGCGTCGTTGCGCGAGCACTACGGCGCGCATCCGCATGTCGGCGACGTGCGCGGCCGCGGGCTGTTCGTCGGCGTCGAACTCGTGCGCGATCGCGACACCAAGGCGACGTTCGAACCCGCGCTGAAGCTGCATGCGGCGGTCAAGCGCGAAGCGATGCAGCGCGGGTTGATGGTGTATCCGATGGGCGGTACGATCGACGGCGTGCACGGCGATCACATCCTGATCGCGCCGCCGTTCGTGTGCACCGCGCAGCAGATCGACACGATCGTCGAGCGGCTGTCCGGCGCGATCGGCGCGGCGCTCGCGTCGGCCGGCGCGTGAACCCGACCTCACCGATTCCTCACCATGACAGACCGACTGCCTCCTTTCGATCCCGCGTCGGCCACCGACGAACAGAAGGCCGTGCTCGCCGATATTCTCAGCGGCCCGCGCGGCAATCTGAACGGGCCGTTTCTCGGCTGGATCGCGAGCCCCGAACTGGCCCAGCATGCGCAGAAGCTCGGCGCGTTCTGCCGCTATCGCACGGGGCTGCCGCTGCGCCTGTCGGAGCTCGCGATTCTCGTGACGGCCGCACGCTGGCGCTCGCAGGCCGAGTGGCACATCCATCATCCGATCGCGCTCGAGGCCGGCGTGCCGGCCGCGACGGCCGACGCGATCCGGCTTGGCGTCGCGCCCGCATTCGAAGCGGACGACGACGCGCTGATCCATGCGTTCGCCACCGAGCTGTACGATACGCGCCGCGTGAGCGATGCGACGTTCGCACGTGCGCGGGCGCGCTTCGGCCACGAGACCGTGGTGAATCTGGTTGCGCTGCTCGGCTATTACGCGCTCGTCGCGATGACGCTCAACACGTTCGATATGCGCGCAGACGGACAAACTGCTTTGCCGTTTCCGGAATAATCGCCGCAGGCGCGTGCATCGGTAGCCTGCCGCGCCCGCATGCGGATTGCGTGGAAAAGCCCGGATACACGGGCTTTTCTGCGTTTCGGCACGGATCGATCGCCTATCGCGCCGCGCTGTGAGGTATACACCACACGACCTCACCGTCAGAGCAAGAAATTTTTCCCGTATCTAGAATTCCGGCAAACGGCTTACGGGGGAAATATCGATGCGCTGGGTCCTGTTGATCGTGTTCATTGCGTGTGTCGTGTACACGCATCGGCGCGGCAAGGTGCGGCACCGGTTGTTCAGGCAACTATCCGACCACTCGACCTTTACCGCACCGCTGAACTGCTTTTCGTACGCGTTCTCGTCGGTGCCGACTACGCCGTTTCTCGACACCGATCATTTTCCGGAGCTCGCGGTGCTGCAGCGCGAATGGCGCACGTTTCGCCGCGAAGCGCTCGCGTTGCGCGACGCGAGCCGGATCAAGGCGTCGGGGGAGTACAACGACATCGGCTTCAATTCGTTCTTTCGCCACGGCTGGAAGCGTTTCTACCTGAAGTGGTACGACGCGCCGCATCCGTCCGCGCAGGCGTTATGTCCGCGCTCGGTCGAGATCCTGTCGCGGATTCCGTCGATCAAGGCGGCGATGTTCGCGCAGTTGCCGCCGGGCGGGAAGCTCGGGCTGCATCGCGATCCGTATGCGGGCTCGCTGCGCTACCACCTCGGCCTCGATACGCCGAACGACGATGCGTGCCGGATCGTCGTCGACGGCGAGTCGTATGCGTGGCGCGACGGCGACGCCGTGATGTTCGACGAGACGTACCTGCACTGGGCCGAAAACCGCACCGTGCACGATCGCGTGATCCTGTTCTGCGACGTCGCGCGCCCGATGAAATATCGCTGGGCGCAACGCGTCAACGATGCGGTCGGGCAACTGCTGATGCGCGCGGCCGCATCGCCGAACGAAACGGGCGATCGCACGGGCGGGCTCAATCGCGCGTTCCGGTACCTGTATGCGATTCGCCGCGCCGGCAAGCGGCTGAAGGCGTGGAATCGCACCGTGTACTACATCGTCAAGTGGCTGCTGTTCGGCGGGATCGCGGTCGCGATCTTCTGCATCTGACCGGCGAGGGAGGGCGGCTCCTTCTCATCTGACGATAGTGCGGCGCACGGCGTCGACGGCCTTGCGCCGTCAACAATGCAACCAAATGTATTCGTGCGAGATCAACGCGGATTGGCCGCGTATGATGGCTTGTTCACGTCGATATGTCGGTGAGCAAGCATGACGAGTACCCGTAAAACCATGATGATCGCCGGCGGGCTCCTGGTCGCCGCGGCCGGCACCGCGTACGTGATGCTCCTGCGCGCGGACCACCGCGCGATCGAAGACGCCGGCATCGGCGATTCGGCCGCGCCTGTTGCCGCGGCGCCCGCGAGCAACGATCACGCGGTGCAGGGCGCGATCGCGCCGCCGGCACCGGCTGCTGCGACAGCACCGAAACAGGCGGCTGCCATGCCGCCTCCCGCCGTGCCAACAGCACCAGCCGCACCAACACCCGCGCCGGCCGCAACCGCGCGCGTCGTCGCCGCGCCTGCGCCGGCTCCGGCGATTCCAGTCGTCAGCGACAAGCCGCAACTCGTGACGAAGCCGGCTGCGCCGCCGCCGAAGGTCAATGTCGTGACGGTGGATGCGCAGGATTCGACCCCGGCGGCACCAGCCCCGACCGCGAAACCCGCTCAGTCGGCTCCGCCCGCGCAAGTCACGCAACGCGCGCCGCGCAAGCGCGACGGCCTCGAACGCCACGCCGCTGCCGCGCCGCCGGCCGCGACGAAATCCGAAACGCCGGAGACCGCCGCGCTCGTCAGGGAATCGGCGAAGCTCGACCCGTCGTTGCCGCCGCCGTCGATGTCGTCGATTTCTGCGATGCCGGCGAGCACCGGTTCGTACCGGCACGGAAGTGGGTCGTCCGGCGCGAATCCGGTGGCGGCCGCGATGACCGAGCAGCTGGTCAGGCAATCGAGCAGTTTCAAGTCGACGGCGCCTGCGCCGGCGGACGGCAGCCCGGGCGCGACCAAGTAACCGCGAACGCCTTCGGCATAAAAAGCGCCCCGCACGCCGACCAAAGCATGCGGGGCCAAGAGAGACAAACCTTGATGTCGTCGGGCTGACGTCCGTCAGGCTGCGACCGCTTCCTCGGCTTGCGATTGAGCGGTTGCCACCGGCGCCACGTCTTGCCGGATCAGGTGGTCGAATGCGCCGAGCGACGCCTTCGCGCCTTCGCCGACCGCGATCACGATCTGCTTGAACGGCACCGTCGTCACGTCGCCGGCCGCGAACACGCCCGGCACCGACGTCGCACCGCGCGCATCGACGACGATCTCGCCATGCTTCGACAGTTCGACCGTGCCTTTCAGCCATTCGGTGTTCGGCACGAGGCCGATCTGCACGAACACGCCTTCGAGCTCGATACGCTGCGTGTCGCCCGAGCGCAGATCCTTGTACACGAGCCCGTTCAGCTTGCTGCCGTCGCCGGTCAGCTCGGTTGTCTGCGCCTGCGTGACGATCGTCACGTTCGGCAGGCTGCGCAGCTTGCGCTGCAGCACTTCATCCGCGCGCAGTTGCGCACCGAACTCGATCAGCGTGACTTCCTTCACGATGCCGGCGAGGTCGATCGCGGCCTCGACGCCCGAGTTGCCGCCGCCGACCACCGCGACGCGCTTGCCCTTGAACAGCGGACCGTCGCAGTGGGGGCAGTACGCGACCCCGCGGTTGCGGTATTCGCGCTCGCCCGGCACGTTGATTTCGCGCCAGCGTGCGCCGGTCGCGAGGACGATCGTCTTCGCCTTCAGCACCGCGCCGTTCGCGAGGCGGATCTGGTGCACGTCGCCCGGAATCAGCGCGTCGGCGCGCTGCACGTCCATGATGTCGACGTCGTACTGCTTCACGTGCTGTTCGAGTGCGGTCGCGAACTTCGGCCCTTCGGTTTCCTGTACCGACACGAAGTTCTCGATCGCCATCGTGTCCAGCACCTGGCCGCCGAAACGCTCGGCCACGACGCCCGTCGCGATGCCCTTGCGTGCCGAGTAGATCGCCGCGGCGGCGCCTGCCGGGCCGCCGCCGACGATCAGCGTGTCGAACACCGGCTTGTTTTCGAGCGACTTCGCCGCGCGTTCGCTCGCGCCCGTGTCGAGCTTCGCGAGGATTTCCTTCACGCTGCTGCGGCCCTGGCCGAACGATGCGCCGTTCAGGAACATCGTCGGCACGGCCATGATCTGGCGCGACTCGACTTCATCCTGGAACAGTGCGCCGTCGATCGCGACGTGGCGGATGCGCGGGTTGATCAGCGACATCACGTTCAGCGCCTGCACGACTTCCGGGCAGTTCTGGCACGACAGCGAGAAATACGTTTCGAACGCGTAGTCGCCGTCGAGCGCGCGAATCTGTTCGATCACGTCGTCGTCGAGCTTGATCGGATGGCCGCCCGTCTGCAGCAGCGCGAGCACGAGCGACGTGAATTCATGGCCCATCGGGATGCCGGCGAAACGGATGCCGGCCGGCTTGCTGGGCTCGCCGATCGAGAACGACGGCTTGCGCTCGGCGTCGTCGCGGCGTTCGGCCACGGTCACGCGATCCGTCAGCGACGCAATCTCGGTCAGCAGCGCCAGCAGTTCCTGCGATTTCGCGCTGTCGTCGAGCGAGGCGACGAGTTCGATCGGGCGCGTGATCTTTTCGAGGTACGCTTTGAGTTGGTTCTTGAGATTGGCGTCGAGCATGGCGTTTCGGATTCCGTATTGATCATTCTGGTCGGGCACGTCGTGCCGGAGGAGGCCACGGGCCGCGCGAGGCGGCCCGTGGCGATGCGTGTCGCGCGCCCCGTGCGAGGCGCGCTGCGACCCTTAGATCTTGCCGATCAGGTCGAGCGACGGGGTCAGCGTTTCCGCACCCGGCGTCCACTTGGCCGGGCACACTTCACCCGGGTGAGCGGCGATGTACTGCGCCGCCTGGACTTTGCGCAGCAGTTCGCCTGCGTCGCGGCCGATGCCGTTGTCGTGGATTTCGCACAGCTTGATCTCGCCTTCCGGATTGATCACGAACGTGCCGCGCAGCGCCATCCCTTCTTCCTCGATCAGCACGTCGAAGTTGCGCGACAGCGTGAGCGTCGGGTCGCCGATCATCGGGTACTTGATCTTGCCGATCGTGTCCGACGTGTCGTGCCATGCCTTGTGCGTGAAGTGCGTGTCGGTCGACACGCCGTAGATTTCGACACCCAGCTTCTGGAATTCCGCGTAACGGTCGGCGAGGTCGCCCAGTTCGGTCGGGCAGACGAACGTGAAGTCGGCCGGGTAGAACACGACGACGGACCACTTGCCCTTGAAGTTCTCTTCCGAGACGGGCACGAATTCGCCGTTGTGGTAAGCGGTTGCCTTGAACGGCTTGATTTGGGTGTTGATGATCGGCATCTGGACAATTCCTTTTCGTCAGTGGTGAGTGGAGTGTTGCCAGTATCCGGGTTCACCCTGAGCTTGTGAAATTGCTTGTTTCAATCCGCGGCATCGGGATTTTCTATCTGCTTCCGGCCCTTGATTGGCGAGCGCGGGGAGGAGGACGTTGACGTGGGTGGCGCCCGCTTGCCATGAACGCGGGTCGGGGGGGATGTGCTGGGAAGGCGTATGCGCTCGCGTACGCCGGCTTAGATCTGATACGGCACGCGAACGCCGGGGTCGGTGGCGGGAAAGTCCTTCGTGTTGCGCGATACGAGCAGCAGACCGTTCACTTGCGCCGATGCCCACACGATCGCGTCGGGCAGGCGTATGCGGCGGTCCTTGCGAATCGTCACGGCGCGATTCGCAACCGTGCTGTCGAGTGCGATGACATCGAACGACGAGAGCCATGCACGAATGGGTGCCTCGTCATTAGCGGACGTGCCGACGAGGACTTCCATCCACGAGATCATGCTGATTGCACGATAGTCGTAGCGGCCTAGCTCCGCACGGGCGGATTCCACGCCGCCCAGATAATCGATCAGGATGTTGGTGTCGAAAAGGGCTTTTACCATTCCGAGCGCAATTCCTCTTGATAGGCGAGCCCGTCGATCGTGCGATCTTTCCAGAGACCGAAGACGTCGTCGGCAAGCCGGTGCTTGTTCAGGGCAATGTAGGCGTCGATCGCGTCGCGAATGATGGCGGCGCGGGGACGGTGTTGAGTCTCGACGATGACGGCCAACTCGTCGAGTTGGCCATCCGACAGATCGACCAGAATCCGGCTCATGGCAACCTCCGATATATGATATGCATATCATATATGCCAAGTTGAAAGCACGCAAGGCTCCCGGCAGGACGACGCGTCTATGGGGCCCGCTCAAATCCCCGCCATCTTCCGCAACCACGCCGCCAGCCGCCGCGCCCCGTCCGGCATGTCCGCGTCCTCGCGCGTGCACAGGTAGTAGTCGCGCCCGTCGTCGAGCGCGTGATCGAACAGTTGCACGAGCTCGCCGTTCGCCAGTTCGCGCTGGACCAGCGGCGCGCGCAGCAACGCGGCGCCGAGATCCGCGCGGGCGGCGCTCAGCGTGAGCTGGCCGTCCTCGAACATCGGCCCCACCGCGTGCGACACGTGCCGCACGCCGGCGCCGTGCAGCCAGTTCACCCACGTGCTGCGATCCTCGTCGTGCACGAGCGGCGCGCGCGCGAGATCGGCCGGCGTGCGGAACGGCCCGTGACGCTTCAGGAACGACGGGCTGCACATCGGCACCATCGCGCCCGGCAGCAGCCGCTCGCAGCGATAGCCGGGCCAGTCGCCGGTGCCGAAGCGGATCGACAGATCCGACGCATCGCTTCGGTAGTTGCGGTGGTGCGCGTACAGCACCGTGACGTCGACATCGGTGTTGTCGGCGAGGAACGCGTGCAGCCGCGGAATGAACCAGCCGATGCCGAGCAGCGGAATGAGGCTGACGGTGATCTGGCGCAGCGACGAACGGTCGCGCACGAAGCGCGTCGCGCTGCGCAACACCGAGAACGCCGCGCTGATCGAGCGGTAGTAGTCGCGTCCCTCGTCGGTGAGCGCGAGCAGCCGGCCTTCGCGTACCGTCAGCGGTGTCTGGATGAACGCCTCGAGCAGTTGCAGCTGATGGCTGACCGCCGACGGCGTGATGTCCAATTCGCCGGCCGCCGCGGTGACCGACCCGAGACGCGCAAACGCTTCGAACGCACGCACCGCGCGCAGCGGCGGATCGTGCGGCAATTGTTCGATATTTTTCATGTATCGAATTTTATCGAAAAGTCAGGGTAAGCGACAGAACAAAAATATTTCGTATTTACATGTAGATACGTTAATGTGTCGAGAACGGCATAAGCATCCAACAATTGGATATTTGGGGTTGGGATGTCGAATATTTAATATTTTTCATGTTTTAGATCCAACCGACCGATCCCGCACATGAAAATCGCTTTCCTCTCCGTCAGCCTCGCCTTCTCGGCGGCCGCCCTGGTCGCCACCGTTCCCGCGTTCGCGCAGTCCGCGCCGCAGACCGTCCTGATCGGTCTCGCCGCGCCGCTCACCGGCCCGTCCGCGCGGATCGGCAAGGATCTGCAGAACGGCGCGCAACTCGCGATCGACGACGCGAACGCAAAGCATCCGACCATCGGCGGCAAGCCGGTCGTCTACAAGCTCGTCGCGGCCGACGACCAGTCCGACCCGCGTACGGCCGTCGCGGTCGCGCAGCAACTCGTCGACCAGCACGTGATCGGCGTCGTCGGTCACTGGAACACGGGCTGCAGCGTGCCGGCGTCGCGCGTGTACCGCGATGCGGGCATCCCGCAAATCGCGCCGGCGTCCACCGGCCATCAATACACGCAGCAGGGCTACGCGACGGCCTTTCGCATCATGGGTCACGACGATGCGGGCGGCCACTTCACCGGTGCGTACGCGGTGAAGACGCTGAAGGCGAAGCGCATCGCGGTGATCGACGATCGCACGTCGTTCGGCGCGGGGCTGGCCGACCAGTTCATCCAGGGCGTGCGGGCGAACGGCGGCGCGATCGTCGATCGCCAATACGTGAACGACAAGACCACCGACTTCAGCGGCGTGCTGACCGCGATCAAGGGCAAGCGCGCGGATCTCGTGTTCTTCGGCGGCCTCGACGCGCAGGCCGCGCCGATCGCGCGCCGGATGCGCCAGCTCGGCGTGAACGCGCCGCTGCTCGGTGCGGGCGGCTTCGTGAGCCAGACCTTCCTGTCGCTCGCGGGCAAGGACGGCGACGGCGTGACGGCGCTCGAGCCGGGCCTGCCGCTCGACCGGATGCCGGGCGGCAGCGCGTTCGACACGCAATACCAGGCTCGCTTTCACGCGCCGATCGAACTGCATGCGCCGTTCGCGTACGACGCGGCCGCCACGCTGATCGCGGCCGCGCAGAAGGCCGGCACGACTCAGCCGGCGAAGCTGGTCGCGGCCGTTCGTGCGATCGACCGGCCCGGCGTGACCGGGCGCATCGCGTTCGACGCCGAAGGCAACCTGAAGGACCCGGCTTTCACGATCTACCAGGTGCGCGGCGGCAAGTGGGCCGTCGTCGACGTGCTCGGCGGCTCGCGCACCGCGGCCAAGTAACGCCAAAACGACAAAACCAAGACGATTCCCATGACAGAAGCGAACCCGACATCCGCCGCACCCGAGGACACGCGCCTCGGAATCCTCGCGCGGCGCCGCATCGAGGCGGAAATCATCAAGCCGATCTACGAGATCATGAAGCGCGAGTTCGGCATCGAGCGCGCGCAGGCCGTGATCGCGGAAGCCGTGCGCGGCGCGGCCGTCGACGCGGGCCGTACGTTCGCCGCGCAGGAGCCGGACGGCACGAGCGTGAAGTCGTTCATCGCGCTGCAGGTGCTGTGGGAGAAGGACGATGCGCTCGACGTCGAGGTGCGGCGCGCGGACGACGCGCACTACGACTACGACGTGCATCGCTGCCGCTATGCGGAGATGTATCACGCGATGGGGCTCGGCGAGATCGGGCACCTGCTGAGTTGCGCGCGCGACAGCCATTTCATCCAGGGCTATGCGCCGGACATCGCGCTCACGCGCACGAGCACGATCATGCAGGGCGGCGAGCGCTGCGATTTCCGCTATGCGCTGCACGGCGCGCCGGAGAACGGCGATGCGTGACGCTACCGATACCGCGAGCGTGCCGCGCGTCGACGGCGACCGCCTGTGGGCGTCGCTCGAGCGGATGGCGCAGATCGGCGCGACGCCGAAGGGCGGCGTGTGCCGCCTCGCGCTGACCGATCTCGACCGCGAGTCGCGCGACCTGTTCGTGCAGTGGGCGCGCGACGCCGGCTGCACGGTGCGCATCGATCGGATGGGCAACGTGTTCGCGCGCCGCGCGGGTCGCCGTCCCGACGCCGCACCGGTCATGACGGGCTCGCACGCCGATTCGCAGCCGACCGGCGGCCGCTACGACGGCATCTACGGCGTGCTCGGCGGGCTCGAAGTCGTGCGCGCGCTGAACGACGCGGGCATCGAGACCGAGCGCCCGATCGACGTCGTGATCTGGACCAACGAGGAAGGTTCGCGCTTCGCGCCGGCGATGGTGTCGGCCGGCGTGTTCTCGGGCGTCTATACGCTCGAATACGGGCTGTCGCGCACCGACGGCGCGGGCCGGACGATCGGCGAGGAGCTCGAGCGGATCGGCTACGCGGGCACGGAGCCGGTCGGCGGCTATCCGGTGCACGCGGCGTATGAACTGCACATCGAGCAGGGCGCGATTCTCGAGCGGGCCGGCAAGACGATCGGCGTCGTGACCGCCGGGCAGGGCCAGCGCTGGTACGAGGTGACGCTCGCCGGGGTCGACGCGCACGCCGGTACGACACCGATGGCGTTCCGTCGCGACGCGCTGGTCGGCGCGGCGCGGATGATCTCGTTCATCGACGTGCTCGGCCGCCGTTACGCACCGGATGCGCGCGCAACGGTCGGGATGATCGAGGCCCGGCCGAATTCGCGCAACACGGTGCCGGGCGGCTGCTTCTTCACGGTCGAATTCCGTCACCCCGACGATGCGGTACTCGACGAACTGGACGCGGTGCTGCGCGCGGAACTCGCGCGCGTGGCCGACGAAGCCGGCCTCGGCGCGCAGGTCGAGCAGATCTTCACGTATGCGCCGGTGCCGTTCGCGCCGCGCTGCATCGACACGGTGCGTGACGCGGCGCGCTCGCTCGGGTTGTCGCACATGGACATCGTATCCGGCGCGGGCCATGACGCATGCTATGTCGCGCGGGTCGCGCCGACCGGCATGATCTTCGTGCCGTGCGTCGACGGGCTGAGCCACAACGAGGCCGAAGCGATTACCCCCGAATGGGCGACGGCCGGCGCCGACGTGCTGTTGCGCGCGGTGTTGCAGAGCGCACAGGAAGCGTAAGCGCGACGCGCGCGGCCGGGCAGCGGAGCACCCGCGTTACTTCGCTGCGTTGCGCCGCGCCCTATACGCGAGATACGCGACGATCTGGTCGAGTTCGCGGTCGCTCAGCTGATCGGGCGGAAACGCCGGCATGCTGCGGCCCGGCCAGTCGCGCACCGACGCCGGGTTGCGGATGTAGCGGCGCAGCGCGGCGGGCTGGAAGTAGTCGACCGGGTTCATCGGCGTGTTCAGGTCGGGGCCGGCGTGGCTGCTGCCCGCGCCGTCGATGCGATGACACGCGAGGCATTGCGTGACGAACAGCCGCTGGCCCGCGCGGGCCGGATCGTTCGCGGGCAATGCGGCATCGACCGCGAGCGACGGCCAGCGTGCGAGCGGTGACGATTCGATCGTGATGCGCACGATCTGGTACGGCCACTGCTCGCCGCGCACCGACGACGCGTCCGGCCCGAGCCAGACGAGATAGAACGGCCCCGCGCTGACTTGCTTGCCGGGCAGCTTCGGCCACGGACGGGCCGGATCCTCGATCGCGAGCCACGGGGTCGCGCCGGCCGGCGCGCGCCGGCGCACGAGATCGAGCGGCAATTGCGCGGCGAACCCGTCGGCCGCGCGCGTTTCGAGCACACCGTCGTCCGGCAGCGGCGTGTCGCCGAGCAGCGCGGCGAACGGCACCGCGCGGAACGTCATCGGCCGGCCGTATGCGATGTCGCGCGGCACGTGGATGTCGGCCGCATCGGCGCGCGCGAGCAGCGTCTGGAGGCTGACGGCGCGGGCCGTGCCGTCGGTGTCGAGTTCGAGCGTGGACTGGGCCGACGCGGGTTGCCCGAGCAGGCAAACCGTCAGCAGCACGAGCGAAAACCACTGGCGCTTCAGCATTCGTTCTCCGGGAAGGGGCGTTCCGGCGGCGGCAGGAGGCGGGACGCCGCGGCCGATGGAAGGAATCGGGCGACAGTCTATCCGGTACGGGCGGCGCTGGCGAATTCGGCACGGGAAAGGCGTGGCCGTTGTGGTCGGACAGGCCCGCGACAGCGTGCCCACTGCCGAGTTGCCGAGGTGTTGCCGCCGCACCGTTCGGACGGCGGAAGACGAAGCGCACGGGGCGACGTGCGGCCCGCCCGTGTTCACGACGACATTGCGTTACCGGCCCGCCGTCAATGATTCGAACACGTTACTTCGTTCTTCGGCAGCGGCGTGTCCTGCTTCGGTTCGAAATCGGCTTCGCGCATTCCCGACGGCGTCAGCGACACGAAATGCATCGCCGTGCCGCGCGCCGGGAAGCCGGCGACGCCGGTCGAGCCCCACGGAATCGGCGAACGCTGCACGCCGCTCACCGCGATGTCCGCCGGCGCGAGCGCGAGCGTCAGCAGCCGGCCGTCGCGGGTCGGCACGTACGCGTGCGTGCCGGAAACGCCGAGGTCCGATTCGCGCACCGACGCGGGCAGGCAATCGAGCGTCGCCGTGCGGCGGCCGTCCGGTGCGATCAGCATCGCGACGCCGCGGTCGTCCGCCGTCGTCGTGACGACGATGAACCGGTCGATCTCCGGCACATAGGCGGCCGAATACACGTAGTACTGGATCGCGCCGTTCAGCGCCCCGAGTGTGTCCAGCTTCGCGGTGACCGGGTCGAACATCGCGTATTCGAGCGTCGCGTCCGTGCTGCCTTCGATGAATTTTTGCCACACCAGCAGCGCAGTGCGCGGCGAGCCCGCGATCACGGGCCACCATTCACGGCGGTGCGGCGCGACCGCGACATGGTTCAGCACGCGCCCGGCCGCGTCGTAGGTTTTCAGGTAGACGCCGTTGCCGCTGCCGAGGTTGTCGACCCCGCCGCCGTTGACCCAGTCGGCGGAATAGAACACGACGAAGCGGTCGCCGACCGTCGCGACGTGCCCCGAATGGCCGCCCGATTCGACGTCGTTCGGATAGGGCTTGATCGGCTTCAGGTCGCGGCGGTAGACGCCGTAGCGCTGGCTGACTTCCTGCGACGTGTTCCAGCCGTCCTCGAACGTGACGAAGATGTCGCCGCGCGCATTCTGCGCGATCGACACGGGCTCCTGCGCCTCGGGGCGGCTGATGAACGTGCGCACGCGCAGCGCGCGCCGCTTGTCGGGCAGCCATTCGCCGACGTACACGTCATGCGGCCAGTTGCCGCTGCGCAGCGCACCGCGCGGCACGATGCCCGAGCTGCTGAAGAATACCCAGCGTTTGCCGTCGCCGGCATCGGCCACGCCGATACCGTGCATGAAGCGCCGCGGGTCGCCGGTGTCCCGCGGCGACGGGGCGCTCGACACGGTGACCGTATGCACGGCCGGCGCGCCGGCGAGGGCCGGCGACGCCGCGCCGATGCCGCCCGCGCCGCAGAGCACGGTCGCCGCCAGCCGCGTGATCGCCTGTACCGGGCGCGTTCGCCGCCTCATTCGACGGTCACCGATTTCGCGAGGTTGCGCGGCTTGTCGACGTCGGCGCCGCGCGCGCAGCCGACGTGATACGCGAGCAGTTGCAGCGGGATCACGTTGACGATCGGCGACAGCAGGTCGCCCGATTCGCGCACGCGGATCAGGTGCGTGTCGCGGTCGGCGTCGATCTCGAGCTGATTGCCGGCCAGCACGTAGAGCCGGCCGCCGCGCGCACGCACCTCGGCCATGTTGGACTTCAGCTTCTGGAACAGGCGGTCGTCCGGCGCGATCGTGACGACCGGCATCGCGCTCGTGACGAGCGCGAGCGGCCCGTGCTTCAGCTCGCCGGCCGCATAACCTTCCGCGTGGATGTACGACACTTCCTTGAGCTTCAGCGCGCCTTCCAGCGCGATCGGGAAATGGATGCCGCGGCCGAGGAACAGCGCATTCTCGGTGCGCGCGAATTTCGCGGCCCAGCCCATGATCTGCGTTTCGAGCGCGAGCGCGTGGCCGATGCGGTCCGGCAGCGCGCGCAACTGCTTCAGGTGCGTCGCGACTTGCGCGGCATCGAGCCGGCCGCGCAGCTGCGCGAGCGTCAGCGTCAGCACGAACAACGCGACGAGCTGCGTGGTGAACGCTTTGGTCGATGCGACGCCGAGTTCGATGCCGGCCCGCGTCAGGAACCGCAGCGGCGCGTTGCGCGCGATCGTGCTGGTCGCGACGTTGCAGATCGCCAACGACAGTTCCTGGCCCATCGCGCGTGCCTGTTCGATCGCGCCGATGGTGTCGGCTGTTTCGCCCGACTGCGAGATACCGACGACGAGCGTGCGCGGATCGGCCACCGTATCGCGGTAGCGGAATTCGCTGGCGATCTCGACCTGGGCGGGCACGCCCGCGATGCTTTCGAGCCAGTATTTCGCGGTCAGGCCCGCGTAGTAGCTGGTGCCGCAGCCGAGCAGCAACACGCTTTTCACCCGCGACAGCAGCGCGCGCGTGTTTTCCGTCGCGTCGAACAGCGACGGCGAGATCGTGTCGATGCCGGCGAGCGTGCTGTCGATCGCCTTCGGCTGCTCGAAGATTTCCTTCTGCATGAAGTGCTGGTACGGGCCGAGCGCGGCGTCGTCCGCGCGCGCCTTCACTTCGCACAACGGGCGCCGTGCGTCCTGCCCGCCCGCATCGACCACGGCGATGCGCTCCGGCGTGATCAGCGCGACGTCGCCGTCTTCCAGGTACACGAAGCGGTCGGTCAGGTCGCCGAGCGCCGCGCAGTCGGACGCGAGGTAGTTCTGCTCGGCGCCGATGCCGATCACGAGCGGCGAGCCGGCGCGCGCGGCGACGAGGCGCTGCGGCTCGCGCGCGCCGAGCACCGCGATCGCGTATGCGCCGTGCAGCCGCTTGACGGCGCGCACCACCGCGTCGAACAGGTCGTCGCGATAGAGGCTGTGGATCAGGTGCGCGATGACCTCGGTGTCGGTCTGCCCGCGAAACGTGTAGCCGCGTTGCTTCAGTTCGGCGCGCAGTGCGTCGTGGTTCTCGATGATCCCGTTGTGCACGACGGCGATCGTGTCGCCCGACATGATCGGATGCGCATTCATTTCAGACGGCGCGCCGTGCGTCGCCCAGCGCGTATGCGCGATGCAGGTCTGTGCTTCGAGACCGAGCGTCAGCACGCGATCCTGCAGGTCCGTCACGCGTCGCAGCGTGCGTTCGCTGCGCAGGCGGCCGTCGCCCTGCACGGCGATGCCGCACGAATCGTAGCCGCGATATTCGAGCCGGCTCAGCGCATTGACCAGTTGCGGCACCTGATTGTTCAGGCCGCTTGCTCCGACGATTCCGCACATGATTCACCTCGTCTCCATGAAGTTTTCCGGCTGGCGCGCGACGCGCGCCAGCGCGATGTCAGAAGCGGTGCCGCGTCGCGCGGCAGGCGTCGCGCCCGGCGCGGCACGTCTCCGGCCGGCTATTCGCGGGGCTGCGGCTCGGCATGGGCGACCCATTCGATGCCCGAAATCGATCCGTTCGCATCGTGCGACGCGACGAGAATGCGCGTCGTGCGCCGCGCGCCGCGCCGGCGCTCGCTCGCGAACGCGGTCGGTGGCACCGAACGCACCTTCACGCTGGCCGAGCGCCGCATCATCTTCGATACGCGCAACCGGTACGCGAACGGATGCACGACGCGCCCCGCGATCAGCCACATGACGATCGTGCCGGCGATCAGTGCGATGCTCGTCACGTAGAACACGATCTGTTCGATCGGCATCTCGGCCTCGTTGAACGGCAACAGGTAGCGATACGTGTAGATGCAGATCGATGCCCATACGCCGCCGACCAGCGCGGGCCGCACGAGACGGAACCACGCGACGAGCACGGGCCCGACGATGCTGCCGCGTTCGGCGATCATGTCGCGCGGTGCGCGCAGGGAGAGGTCAATAATCGGCGCGTTCTTCATGTTGAATGCCTCGGTCGGGACTGACCCAAACGGCGCGCTTGCCGCGGCCCCGCAGTACGACGGCGGGCAGGGCGACGACGGTGGTGATCATGCTGATCAGCCAGAACGCGACGGGGTACCAGATGGTGTCAAGGAAGTACATCAGGAGTTTTTCGTCGTAACGACGATCGATCATGCTGCCGACGATCAGCTGCAGGATGCAGGTCGCGACCAGCAGCATCCCGTGCCAGTGCGGCACCACGGACACATGCCAGTTCGGCGGAAGCGGGTAGACGACGTCGATCAGCGCGAGCAGCAGGATGAACGACATCGAGTACGCCCATGCGATGCCGATCAGGTACTCCGCGAACAGCGGCCACATCATCATCTGCGTCGGCCGCATCAGCGTGCCGGCGTACTTGAGCAGTACCTGGATGCCGCCCTTCGACCAGCGCAGCCGCTGCCGGTAGAGCCCCGTGATCGTCTCGGGCATCAGGATCCAGCTGAGCGCGTGCGGCTCGTACACGACGCGCCAGTCGCGGCACTGCAGTTTCCAGCTGATGTCGATGTCCTCGGTCAGCATGTCCGAGCTCCAGTAGCCGACGTCGGCGAGCGCGGTCTTGCGGAACATCGTGATCACGCCCGACACCGTGAAGATGCGGCCGTACACCTGCTGCGTGCGCTTGATCAGCCCGACGATCGACGAGAATTCGCCGACCTGCATGCGGCCGAGCAGCGACGTGCGCGTGCGGATGCGCGGGTTGCCGGTCACCGCACCGACACCCGGGTCGGTCAGGAAGTGCTCGAGCATCCAGCCGATCGCATCGTGCGCGAGCAGCGCGTCGCCGTCGATGCACAGCAGGTACTCCGCGTTGGATACCGCGGCCGCGGTCGTGAGCCCGACCGCCTTGCCTTCGTTGCGCGCGTGATGGATCACGAGCAGCCGCGGGATCTCGACGGCCAGCTCGTTGAGGATCTCGCCGGTGCGATCCTTGCTGCCGTCGTTGACCGCGATGATGTCGTAGTTCGGATACTGCATCCCGTTCAGATGGGCGATCACGCTGCGCGCGTTCGCGGCTTCGTTGAAGCACGGCACGACGATCGAGACCTTCGGGATGCCGCTCGACGCGATCGTGCGCGTCGACAGCTCGCGGCCTTCCTCGAGCAGGAAGTAGTGCACGACGCCGCCGATCATCCATAGATACGACATGAAGAACGGATAGTAGAAGACGAAATCCTGCAGGCGCTGGATGAGGCTATGGGAGGTCATGGCGTCTTGGTTCCCTGCGCGTGCTGCATCTGCATCAGCGCGTTGATCGAGGTCGGGTCGAGGCGCGACTTCAGCGACATCACGTCGCGCATCGCGTCGAGCTCCGGCTGGCCGTTCAGGAAGTTGTCGGGGTAGTAGCCGAAATTCACGGCGCCCTCGCTGCGCAGCCGCCGCATCTGCGCGAGCAGCGTGCTGGCGGGCACGTCCTTGTGCGCGTGCCAGTCGTACGACTGCAGTTCGAACACGGTGCGCTGCAGCCCGCGCTGCTTCATGCGCACCGCCTTCACGAGCTGGTCCAGCCAGCCTTCCGGGTCCTTCGCCTGCTCCATGTACGGCATCGCCATCAGCGCGACGTAGTCGTAGGCGGCGAGGAAATCGTCGTAGTTCTGCGCATACCACGCCTCCGATTCGGGCTTGAGCACCGGCATCGCGAAGATGTTGCGCGCGGTCAGCACGTCGCCGACGTTCTGGTGGGCCAGCACGATCTGCTCGAGCTGCCGGGTCATGTCGATCAGGTGGCGCGTCTTCTGGCGCGTCCAGCGCTTCATCAGGTCGGGGTTCTCGCGGATCTTGTCGACGTCGGCCGGCAGCCCCCATTGCGAATAGGTGCGCAGCGCATGCCGGCCCGCGTCTTCGTAATCGTCGAGCGCCGCGTCGTCGCCGAACAGGATGCCGCTGAACGACGCGTGCTTGCTGAGATCCTCGTAGATCTGCTGGATCATCAGCCGCGCATCGGGATCGAACGGGCTCAGCCGGAACACGCGCGTGCCGTTCTCGCGGGCCGGCGCGCCGCCGAACGCGCTCACGGCCTCGAGGCCGCGCTGCTTGTCGGCCGGCGGCCGGAACGCGAGCACCGGCATCCATGCGTACACCTGCACGTTGGCGCGCGTATTGAGTTGCCATGCGGCGCGCGAGAACAGGTCGGAACGCATCGGCAGGTGCCGGTTCGGGAAATACACCGCTTCGGCCACGCCGGTGCCCTTCGGGTCCGCATACGCCTGCAGGTACACCGATTTCGGCTGCATCCGGTAGATGCGCTCGATCAGCTTGCCGAGATTCGCTTCCTGCCGCGCGGGATCGGGATCGTAGACCTGGTCGAGGTCGACCTGCACGGTGCGCTCGGGCACGTCGACGTCGCCGCGGTTCGACGCCGGTTCGCGCATCGAGCGTTCGAATCCGCCGATGTCGACGTCGTACATCATCAGGATCCGTCTCAGCCGGTCGAGCGGCACGTCCGGCGTATTCGGGCCGGCGTCGAGGCTGAACTGGACGTCCATGCCGAGCGACGTCGAGATCTGGCGCACGGGCTGGTTTTCCGCGCCGTACGGCCACACCATCGAGCGTGCGACGATGCCGGTGCGTTCGCGGATCTGCCGTACGCACGTCTGCAGGTCGTCGTGCACGCGTGCGTGGAACTCGGCGTCGGTCTCATAGCGTTTCTGGTCTTGGAGGTAGAGATGCGACGTGGTCGCCGGCAACTCGTTGCCTTGCGGATTCGCGATCGCGCCGTGATGGAGGTTGTGCGTGTGGCAGCCGAGCTCGACGAATTCCGACTGCCCGAGCTTTTTCACCTCGTCCCACGACAGGAAGTAGTCGCGCGGCACCTGAACTTTGTCGCTGATGCGGATCGGCGTATCCGGCGGGGTGTCGATCCATGCGGTGACGAGACCCATCACGGCCGGATACTTGAAGCGCTCCAGCAGCGGCAGCACTTTCGTATAGTGGCTGCGGAAGCCGTCGTCGAACGTGAGCAGCACCGAGCGCGGCGGCAGCGGCTTGCCGCCGTGCCGCGACGCCTCGATCTGCTTGACCGTGATGGTGTGGTAGTTGTTGGTCTGCAACCACGAGAAGATCGCGGTGAGCGTGCCGGTGTCGACCGCGAACGGATCGACCACCGCCGTCGGCGACGAAAACGACGCCATCAGGTTGTCGCGCACGTCGTGCATGCAGATCACGCGAAACGTCTTGCCGTCGGCCGGATCGGACGGCGGCAGCAGATCGATCATCTTGGCGCCGGTCACGCCCGGGAACAGCGAACAGGCGGCAAACGTGCCGAGGCATCCGCACATGAAGGTCCGTCTGGATTGCAGCATTGCCCGATCTCCTTGCTAGAACGGCAGGTTGAGCGACAGGAAGCCGGTTTCGGAGCGCTCGCGCTGGCCGTCGTATGCGTGACTGCTGACCTCGACGCCGTAGCTCAGCGTGATGTCGTGCTTGAACGTCCACGCGTGCTCGAGGCGCGCGCTCCACAGCGGGCTGGTCCCGAAGCCGCGTTCGTTGTACACGCCGCCCGACACCGACACGCGCTGTTGCAGCCCCATGTCGCCTTTCTTCCACAGCGTCAACTGATGCATCACGGTCGCGGCGGCCGCGTAGTCGCGACCGGGGCTGAAGTAGGGTGCGTCCCGGCGCGTGTTGCTGTCGGTACCGAGATTCAGCGAGACGTTGACGAGCTGGTTCGCGGCCGTGTACACGCGCTGCGTGGCGGTCGCCGCGATCTCCTGGTGGAAGTTCGAATCGCTGTAGCGGCTCACGCCGTAGCTCAGCCTGACCTGGCGTCGGTCGTTCTGGCGATACACGACCTCGACGTTGGCGGAGCGGCCCCAGATGTGCGCGGCATATGCCTTCCACGGCAGCGAGTTGTCGTTGGTGTCGAGCCCCGCGCTGACCGTCCAGTAATCGTTCAGCGCGTACGCGATCGTCCCGCGGCCGCCGGTTCGGCCGTCCCCGCCCATCGAGCGTGTGACTTCGCCCAGCACCGTGAGCGGCCCGTGCCGGTAGTCGCCGCCGATGCCCGTGCGCGTGCGGCTGAGGTTGCCGTCGTCGGTCTGCGCGAAACCGTAGAACGTGTGCGAAAACACGCGCCAGTTGTCGCCGAACGGTTGCGAATACACATAGCTGTCCGACGTGAAGCTGTTGTTGGCTAGTGCGCTGTTGCCGTGCTCGAAGCTGAGGTCGGTCGTGAACACCGGGCTGCGGTACGCGTTGTAGTCGCGCTTGAAGCCGCGCACGGCGCCGCTGTCCGGGAACGTGGTGCCGAGGGTCTGGTCGACGGTCTTCGCGGTCGCGTAGTCGTCCGCCACGAGCGATGCGCGGCCGAGGCCCGCGAGCATTTCGACGCTGTCCGGGTGATCGGTCAGCGACGCGCGATACATCGAGATCGCCTGGCGCGGATGCGACTGGCCCGACACGGCGTCGGCGTGCGCGGCGCGGATCTCCGCGTTGAACGGCACCTGCTTCTCGAGTTCTTCGAGCGCGGCGATCCCCTGGTCGACGTGCCCCGTGAAGATCAGGTATTGCGCACGCAGCCGGTAGTAGCGCAGGTAGTCGCTTTCTCCCGGACCGACGTTGGTCACCTGCTTGGCCGGCGGCAGCGACTTCTCCATGTCGTCGAGCACCTGCTTCGCTTGCGGCGCGCGTGCCTGGTCGACGTACGACCAGAACAGCCCTTCCTGCAGCTCGATCGGACGCGTGCGCGCGCCGTACTGGAAGCCGCGGGTCGCGCGGTCCGTCGGCGACGCGGTCGCCTGCTGCAGCGCACGCGCGTAGACGGCGTTCGCCTTGGTCGGCTCGCTCAGGTACAGGTAGGCGTCGCCGACGGCCGCCAGCGCGTCGATCGAGATCTCCGCGTTCGACGGAATCGTCTCGAACGTTGCCACGGCCGGCTTCATGTCGCCGCGTGCCGCAAGGGCGACGACCCGATCGCCCGCGAGCGCCGTGCGGACCGGCGTGTACTCGGGTGTGGCCGGCATCCGCTTGTCGAGGTCGTCGGCCGCGCGCAGCGCGTTGTCGAGCCCGTCGAAGCGGTCCGAACTCGTCATCGAACGAGACTTGTCGCGTCCGCCGCGCACCTGCTGGCGAATCGACAGTTCTTCGAGTTGCGCGATGTCGACGGCGGAGAACGCATCGGGCCGGGCCTTCGCTTCGTCGAGCGCCTTGACCGCGCCGCCGCTCGCCGCGAGGCCGAACACGTCGTTGCGTACCGTCGCGACGTCGGCTGTGCGCAGATTCGGCGCTTGCGCATTCGGCGTCTCTACGTCGGGCCCTTGCGATCGCTGGATCGGCTCGCCGGGGAGCTGCGCGCCGGGCGACTGTGAATTCGGTTGCCGGGACGACGGTGGTTCGGCGCCGGATGGCTGCGTCATGGGCGTGGGCGAATTCGGCATCGGCGTGCCGGACGCCTGCGCCGTGAGTGTCGGCGTAGGCGGCGGTGTGGGCGGTGCGGTGGTCTCGGTTGGGGCGGGCGGCTGCGGTGCATCCGGCGTCCGCGCGCGCGGCGCCGACGTATCCGGCGGCGCGGTGTCGAATGCCTGCGCAAGCAGCATCGGCGCATTCGACGATGGCGCGCTCGGCTGCGGCGCGTCGGGGTCGACCACGACCGTGGTCGGCATCGCCGGGTTCGATCCCCGGGCAGATTCCTGCGCGATCTGCATCGACGCATCCGACGCCTGCGCGATCGGCGTCGGCGCTTGAGGGGGCTGCGCACCGTAACCCTGGGCGACCTGCGGCTCCGCGTCGCCTTCGGCGGCAAGGCCCGGGCCGGACGCGACGAGCAGGCACAGCAGCGGCGCATGCAGGAGGATCCGCCGGCTCGGCGGAACGACGGTGGTGCATTGTTGTTGACGATTGTTAGCCACGGTGTCTCCTCACTTTGAAACGTTCACCTCGGTTGCACGCCCGACGGCGTGCGTCGCCGGGCGGCGAGGCCCGGCGGCATTCGCCTGGTTCACAGGCGATTGCGGATCGCTTGTCCAAGCAGCGCGCGCGATTCGCTGTTCTTCGGGTCGATGGCGAGCGCACGACTCGCGTTTTGCTCCACACAGCTCCATTCGTCGATCTGTGCGCACCAGCGTGCCTTGGCCAGCGCGCGGGCGCTTTCCAACTCATCGTGCGTGACGCTGGTCGCTTCCATGTGCGACGTGCCGGCGAAATACGATTGCGGTTGCTGTTTCGGCACGGGGTCGGGGCGTTTTCTCGTGCGCGCCAGCGCCTGCGAACGGGACGTCCGGTGCGCGTCGCCGGGGCGCGCCGTGCGCCTGGCGGTCGACGCGGCGTGCGGCTCGGCCGCGAGCCTTGTCGCCGGCACATGCGCGGGGCGCATGGGTTTCACGTCGGACCGGGCCGTCGTTTGCGGCGGTACGGGCGGTTCGGCTGCGGCCGAGAGGGCCGGCGTCGCCGAGGCAGACCGCGGAACCGGCCCGGCCTGCGCGACCGTCGCCGTCGCGCCGGCGGGCGCTGCGGCGCCGGACGCGCCGCCGGTTGCCGCCACGATGAACTCGCGGTACTTGCCGGCGGCGTTTTCGATCACGCCGGCGATATCGTGCGTCACGCTCGCATGGCCGATCCTCGCGTCTCGCTCGACATACGCGAAGGCGCCGAAGATCGCGGCAAATGCGGCGACGCTGAGCGCCGCATTCTTTCCCGGACCCCACGAGGGTTTCGGCTCACGGGCGGGCGAGTCGTCCGGTCGTTCTGCACGAGGCATTCAAGGCTCCTTGATTCGATACGTTCGACGAATGACGCGATCGGCGCGACCGTCACCATCGCAACTGCGTCGTGAGCGTGCCCGTCTCGACGATCGCGAACTGGGTTGCTCCCTGATAAGTTCCTTCGACCCGGTAGCTCGCATCCGGCACGCTGAACAGGCAGCGCGACCCCGATGCATTGAATTCGACGAGCACGCGCCCGTGCCGGCGCAGGCGCACCTGCACGTTGGAGAGCGGCTGTCCGGTGCTCCCCGCCACGAACGACACGCCCAGGTTGTACGGGCGTCCGTCAGGCGGAAGCGGCGCGGTACCGTCGATCCGCGCGTCACCGCAGATATACGAAATCACGTACCGGTTCGCCCCCGGCCCGGACGCCGGCGACGGGGCCGCCGGTGTCTGCGCCATGGCGTTCATGCACAGCGTGGAGATGGCGACGCACAGGAAAGGGCGAGCACGCTGTCGAAGCGAAGGTGACATTGCAATCTCCCATCCGGAACCAATGACACGCATCGATTCCTGTCTAATTTGCCAACGTTCTTTTTGCGACACGCTATTGATACACGATGGTTTTTGAACCAACAACCGCGTGTGGCCCGAATGGGACGAGGTGAAAGATCCTATCTAAACAGGATAAAGAAGGATTGATGAGGATTTCTTAATACTGAATAAAGGCGATATTGCCGAACATGAAAATTGCTCGCCGGTAGCGATGATCGAGCACGCTTTGAATCATGTCGGACGTATCGACTGTGGTACCGAAAAATAACGACTGATAAAAGAAAGTATTGCGCCTGTGTTCAGGCCGAATCGATGAAGGTCAGGATACAGGCCGCGAATTGCGAAATGAGGGTGCGACGTTTTTGATGGTTCCGGCAGTTACAGGTAAATAGAAACTTGTGTAACAAGGTATTTCTGTCTGGAAAATCGGGCTGAATATTCTTACTTAATACGGAAAACAGTAAAAAATACGACATGAACCGCAAACGTTTGCGCTTTTATCGAGATCGCTTGCAAGTCGGCAAGGGTTTTATGGAACCCGGCGGGATTATCGATTTCTATCGAAACAACGTGCATTCGCGCCGCGGACGTTCACGGCGCGAATGCGCGGTCAGCGGCTGCCGCCTGCGCTTCGCCGCGCGCTGCGCATCGCCGGCGCGACTGCCTCTTCGGTGCCGATCGCACCGTCGAGCGCCGTGCGCGGCCGGTTCATGATGTAGGCCCACAGCTGTTCGGCCGCGAGCCCGCGCTTGCGCGCCGATCGATACAGGCGAATTTCGAGCTCGGTGATCCAGTCGCCGGTGCCCGCGCACACGAGCGTGCCGTCCGCGAGCTCCTTCGCGACACAGCTTTCAGGGAGCCAGCCGATGCCGTGCCCGGCCACGACCATCCCTTTCAGCGCCTCGGACATGTGCGTCTCGAAACACCGGTGCAGCACGTACGGCTCGGTCGCGTTCAGCAGCAGCATCTCGACGATGTTGCCGAGAAACGCGCCCGACGAATACGCGAGCAGCGGCAGCGGCGCATCGGGCGTGCCGGGCAGCTGGAACACCGGCTTGCCGCGCGCGTCGGGCGACGACACGGGCAGGATCCGCTCGACGCCGAGGCTGACGAACGGGAAGTGGTTCGGATCGAGCACGATCGGCAACTGCGGGTGGTGATAGCCGAGCAGCAGGTCGCATTCGCCTTCGACCAGTTGCTGCACGCCCTCCGGCACGTTTACCGCATTGACGCGGGCGGTCACGTGGCCGACCTCGCTATTGAGCTGCTTGAGCCATTCGGGAAACAGCGTGAAGACGAGCGTGTGCGCGACGGCGAAGCGCACGACCTGGTCGCTCGCCGCGAACTGGTCGTAGCCGTTCACGAGATTGCGCGCCGCATACATGCTGCGCAGGATGTCCGCGGCGAGCCCGCGGAACATCTGGCCGGCGGGCGTCAGCGCGACCGGATTGATGCTCCGGTCGACCAGCTTCGCGTCCATCCAGGTTTCGAGGGCGGCGATTCGTCTGCTGAACGCCGACTGCGTCAGGTGCCGGTGACGCGCGGCCCGGGAAAAACTCTTGGTATCCGCCAGGCTCAGGAAATCTTCCAGCCACTTTGCTTCCATTTCGATCTTCGCTTTTTATAGTCGGGCGCCTGAAAGGCGGCGCCGTCTGCTGCACCAACGTTCTAGCGTACCGCGCATCGCGCCGGTCGGGCCGATGTTTTTTTTCGATCGGTGTCAGTCGAAATATGCATGGGCGTTGTCGGCGGGATTACGGCTGCATAGCGTTGAGGGGCCGGACCGGTTAACCGGACGGTTCACCGCGTCGGACCGTCCCGGCCGCCCGGACGGCGCTTCCCCAGGGTCGGCTGCGCCGTGTGCGTGCCGGCCCACCCGTTCACGGCCGTGCCGGGGGCCCGGCTCGCCGTTTTTGGTGCAGTGCAGATTGCACATTCGTGACACGCGGGGGAACTATGTTCGTCGGACGCGGCGCAGCATCGGCCGTGCGCGCTCGCGGCGCACCGCAAGCGCCGGTCGCGTCCGGTGTTGCACCGTTATGGTGCGCGATGCCGCGCAGGCGTGCCTGGGCGGCGCAAAACAGGGGGATATCGAAGGGATCGAGCAAGGCACGTTCCTTGCAAAGCATTCAGTACGCCGGTCCGGCATGCGCAATGCCGGGGAAAACGATCGATGGAGAGAAGATCGATGAAGCCATTCGATGAAATGCTGCAATCCGGCGACATGGTGAGGGCGCCTTACGCGCGCCTGAAGCAATGGCTCGACACGCAGGATCCTGCGAGCCTCGCCCAGAAGGCCCACGATGCGGAAGGCGTGTTCCGCAAGACAGGCATCACGTTCGCCGTCTACGGCGACGCGGAGGCCGCCGAGCGGCTGATTCCGTTCGACATCGTCCCGCGCATCATCTCGGGGGCGGAATGGAGCCGGCTGTCGCTCGGCATCGAGCAGCGCGTGATGGCGCTGAACGCGTTCCTCGACGACATCTACCACCGCCAGGAAATCGTGCGCGCGGGCATCGTGCCGAAGCACCTGATCGCGCACAACGAGGCGTTCATCCCCGAGATGATCGACTTCCGGCCGCCCGGCAACGTTTACACGCACATCATCGGCGTCGACATCGTGCGTACCGGCGAGAACGCGTTCTACGTGCTGGAGGACAACGCGCGCACGCCGTCCGGCGTGTCGTACATGCTGGAAAACCGCGAGACGATGATGCAGCTCTTCCCCGAGCTGTTCCAGCAGGTGAAGGTGCGTCCGGTCGAAACCTATCCGCAGATGCTGCGCCAGTCGCTCGCGGCCGTGTGCCCGCCGGGCGGCAACGCCGACAATCCGACCATCGCGGTGCTCACGCCCGGCATCCACAATTCCGCGTACTACGAGCATTCGTTCCTCGCCGATCAAATGGGCGTGCACCTCGTCGAGGGCAGCGACCTGCAGGTGATCGACGGCCGCGTCGCGATGCGCACGACCGAAGGCTTCCAGCCGATCGACGTGCTGTACCGCCGCGTCGACGACGCGTTCCTCGATCCGCTCACGTTCCGCCCGGATTCGGTGCTCGGCGTGGCCGGCATCATGGACGTGTACCGCGCGGGCAACATCACGATCGCGAATGCGCCCGGCACCGGCATCGCCGACGACAAGGCGATCTACTCGTACATGCCGGAGATCGTCGAGTTCTACACGGGCCGCAAGGCGCTGCTGGAGAACGTGCCGACCTGGCGCTGCGGCGAGGCCGACAGCCTGAAGTACGTGCTCGCGCATCTCGACGAGCTGGTCGTGAAAGAGGTGCACGGCTCGGGCGGCTACGGGATGCTGGTCGGGCCGTGCGCGTCGAAGGCCGAACTCGACGCGTTTTCCGCGAAGCTGCGCGCGCGTCCCGCGAACTACATCGCGCAACCGACGCTCGCGCTGTCCACGACGCCGATCCTGACCGACGCCGGCCTCGCGCCGCGCCACGTCGACCTGCGGCCGTTCGTGCTGGTGTCGGACCGGATCCGCATCACGCCGGGCGGGCTCACGCGCGTCGCGCTGCAGGAAGGATCGCTCGTCGTCAACTCGAGCCAGGGCGGCGGCACCAAGGACACCTGGGTGCTGGCCGACTGAGCCGGGCACGACCGCGCGCGCCGGAGCCGGCGCGCGAACCGAACGAAGACGGAGTGGACACGAGATGCTTCTGGGACGTACTGCAAGCGGTCTCTACTGGATGTACCGCTATATCGAGCGCGCGGAGAACATCGCGCGCATCGTCGATGCCGGGCTGCGGATGGCGCTCACGCGCACGGCCGACGCGCCGGCCGAATGGTCGTCGGTGCTCGTCAGCTCGGGCGCGGACGACGGCTACCGGCAGAAATACGACGCGTATGCGGCCGATACCGTGACCGACTACCTGCTGCGCGACCGCGACAACCCGTCGAGCGTGCTGTCGTGCATCGAGGCCGCGCGCTCGAACGCGCGGATGGTGCGCACGGCATTGACGCGCGAGGCGTGGGAAAGCGTGAACGGCGCGTGGCTCGCGCTGCGCCGCGCGTTCGCGCGGCCGGTGCCGGAAAGCGAGTTGCCGGCCGTGCTCGACCAGGTGAAACGCGAAACCGCGCTGATCCTCGGCAGCTTCTACAGCACGATGCTGCGCAACGAGATCTTCGATTTCGCGCAGATCGGGGCATTCGTCGAACGCGCGGACAACACCGCGCGGATCATCGACGTGAAATACCACCTGCTGCTGCCGTCGGTATCGCACGTCGGCACGATCCTCGACAACTACCAATGGGAGACGATCCTGCGCTGCGTGGCCGCGCATCGTTCGTATCGCTGGGTGTACGACGTGCAGTACAAGCCGCTGAACATCGCCGACTACCTGATCCTGAACGGCCGCATGCCGCGTTCGCTGCGCTATTGCTACGGGCGCGTCGTGTCCAGCCTGAACCTGCTCGCGAAGGATTACGGCGTGACACACCCGTGTCACGACACGGCCACGAAGATCCTGCAAATGCTGTCCGATACGTCGGTCGAGCGGATTTTCAAGAGCGGCCTGCACGAGTTCCTGACCGACTTCATCGGCCGCAACAACAGCCTCGGGCTCGAAATCGCCCAGGCTTACAACTTCGACTGAGACTTGCCATGCGACTCGCCATCCGACACATTTCGCGTTATCAGTTCGACGATCAGGCCACCCACGCACTGCAACGGTTGCGGCTGCGCCCGCAGTCCGGCCCCGGGCAGACGGTGCGCGCGTGGCAGGTCACGATCGACGGCGTCGAGCCGACGCTGTCTTACGCCGACGGGCTCGGCAACCGGATCGACCTCGTGCGCCACGATCGCGGCGCGAAGGCCGAGATCGTCGTCGTGGCGGCCGGCGTCGTCGAGACGCAGGACCGCGCGGGCATTCTCGGGAATTCCGAAGGCTATGCGCCGCCGTGGATCTTCGAGCGCGAAACGGCGCTCACGAAGGCCGGCGACACCGTGCGCGCGCTCACCGAGGCGCTGCCGATCGAGCCGCACGGCCTCGACGCTTTGCACTGGCTGATGACGGAAGTGCACGGCCGCATCGCGTACGCGCCGAACCTGGCCGCCGACGCGCCCGTCGATGCGGAAACCGCGCTGCAAAGCGGCGAGGGCACGAGCCGCGACCATGCGCACGCGTTCATCGCGGCCGCCCGCGTGCTGAAGATCCCCGCGCGCTACATCTCGGGCTACGTGCTGGCCGACAGTGCGATGCAGCGCATCGCCGATGCAAAGCAGAATGGGGTCGACGTCGAGGACGAGGAAGCGCTCGCGCTGCAGAGCGGCGACGGGATGCAGCAGGCGCTCGGTGCATCGCATGCCGCGCAGTCGCAGTCGCAAGGGCAATCGCAGTCGCAATCCCAGGGGCAGCCGCACGCGGCGCTCGGCGCGCAGCCGCAAGCCACGGCGCTGATGCAGCAACCGGCCGGCCATGCATGGGCCGAGGCCTATGTCGAAGGGCTCGGCTGGGTCGGCTTCGACCCGTTCATGAACCGTTGCCCGGACGAACGCTACGTGCGCATCGCGGTCGGCCTCGACCATCGCGACGCGCAGCCGGTGACCGGGCTCGGCGCGACGGCCGTCGGCGTCGAGATCAGCGTCGTGCAGACGCCGGAACTCGTCTGACCCGCGGCGCGCCTTCGCCGAATCCGCCATGCCGGGCCGCCGCGTCGCAAACGACGCGGCGTGCGCGGCCGGCCCAACCCGACCCGAGCTCCCATGTCCATCCACGTCGCGCTGCATCACACCACCCGCTATCGCTACGACCGGCTCGTCAACCTCGGCCCGCAGGTCGTGCGACTGCGGCCCGCGCCGCATTGCCGGACGCCGATCCTCGCGTATTCGATGACGGTCGAGCCCGCGCAGCACTTCATCAACTGGCAGCAGGATCCGTTCTCGAACTATCTCGCGCGGCTCGTGTTTCCGGAGCGCACCGAGCACTTCGAGATCACGATCGATCTCGTCGCCGAGATGTCGGTGTACAACCCGTTCGACTTCTTTCTCGAAGCGAGCGCGGAGCAATACCCGTTCAGCTATGACGACGCGCTGAAGACCGAGCTCGCACCGTATCTCGCGTGCGATCCGCAGACGAGCGCCGCGCCGCTGTTTCGCTCGTATCTCGACGGCGTCGACCGCACGCCGGCCGGCACCGTGAACTTTCTCGTCGCGCTGAACCAGCAGCTTCAGCGCGACATCGGTTACCTGGTGCGGATGGAGCCGGGCGTGCAGACGCCCGCGCAGACGCTCGAACTCGCGTCCGGCTCGTGCCGCGACAGCGCGTGGCTGCTCGTGCAGCTGTGCCGCCATCTCGGCATTGCCGCGCGCTTCGTGTCGGGCTACCTGATCCAGCTGACCCCCGACGTGAAATCGCTCGACGGCCCGAGCGGCACCGCGGTCGATTTCACCGACCTGCACGCATGGTGCGAGGTCTATCTGCCGGGCGCCGGCTGGATCGGCTTCGATCCGACGTCGGGCCTGCTCGCCGGGGAAGGGCATATTCCCCTCGCGTGCACGCCGCAGCCGACGAGCGCCGCGCCGGTCGAAGGGCTGATCGACGAGTGCGAGGTGTCGTTCGAGCACGAGATGAGCGTGACGCGCGTGTACGAGTCGCCGCGCGTGACGAAGCCGTATACCGAATCGCAGTGGGAGGGCGTGCTCGCGCTCGGCGCGCGGGTCGACGGCGCGCTGGCCGCCGGCGACGTGCGGCTCACGCAGGGCGGCGAGCCGACCTTCGTGTCGATTGACGACCGCGACGGCGCCGAGTGGAACACCGATGCGCTTGGCCCGACCAAGCGCGGCTACGCGACCGAACTCGTGCAGCGGCTGCGCGCCGAATACGGCGACGGCGGCTTCCTGCATTTCGGGCAGGGCAAGTGGTACCCCGGCGAGCAATTGCCGCGCTGGGCGTTGTCGATCTTCTGGCGCGCGGACGGCCAGCCCGTGTGGCACGATCCGTCGCTGTTCGCCGACGAGCGCGAGCCGTCATCGCACACCACCGACGACGCGAAGCGCTTCATCGATGCACTCGCCGCGCGGCTGAACCTGACCAGCGAATTCATCCAGCCCGGCTACGAGGACGTCTGGTATTACCTGTGGCGCGAGCGCCGGCTGCCCGTCAACGTCGATCCGTTCGACGCGCGCCTCGACGACGAGCTCGAACGCGCGCGGCTGCGCAAGGTGTTCGAGCAGCAGCTCGACAGCGTGGTCGGCTACGTGCTGCCGGTCAAGCGCGTAGATGACGCGCCGGGCCTCGACGGCCCGCGCTGGCAGACGGGCCCGTGGTTCTTCCGCGACGAGCGGATGTATCTCGTGCCCGGCGATTCGCCGATGGGCTATCGGCTGCCGCTCGATTCGCTGCCGTGGGCGGCCCGCGCCGACTATCCGTACCTCGTCGAGCGCGATCCGTTCGCGCCGCGCGACGCGCTGCCGGACGCCGCCGCCATTCGCGCCCGCTACGCGGGCCCGGCCGACGCGCCGCGCTATCTGGCGGGCGTGCATCGCGAAGCGTCCGCGCAGACCGTGATGCAGTGGCGCGACGACGGCACGACCGCGCGCGGCCGGCCGGGCGCCGCGGACCCGCATCGCCGGCCGGAGCGCTTCGAATCGGCCGCGTGGATCACGCGCACCGCGCTGTGCGTCGAAGTGCGCAACGGCATCCTGTACCTGTTCATGCCGCCGCTCGCCGCGCTCGAGGATTATCTCGACCTGCTCGGCGCGATCGAGCTGACCGCGCATGCACTCGGCGTGAAGCTCGTGCTCGAAGGCTATCCGCCGCCGCGCGACGCCGGGCTGAAGCTGCTGCAGGTGACGCCGGATCCCGGCGTGATCGAGGTGAACATCCATCCGGCCGCGAGCTTCGACGAACTCGTCGACCACACCGAATTCCTGTACGACGCCGCGTGGCAATCGCGGTTGTGCAGCGAGAAGTTCATGGTCGACGGTCGGCACGTCGGCACGGGCGGCGGCAATCACTTCGTGCTCGGCGGCGCGACGCCGGCCGACAGCCCGTTCCTGCGCCGCCCGGACCTGCTCGCGAGCCTGATCGCGTACTGGCACAACCATCCGTCGCTGTCGTACCTGTTTTCGGGGCTGTTCATCGGGCCGACGAGCCAGGCGCCGCGTGTCGACGAGGCACGCAACGACCAGCTCTACGAGCTCGACATCGCGTTCGCGGAGATCCAGCGCAACAAGCTGCTGTTCGGGCAGGACATGCCGCCGTGGCTCGTCGACCGCGTGCTGCGCAACCTGCTGATCGACGTGACGGGCAATACGCACCGCAGCGAGTTCTGCATCGACAAGCTGTATTCGCCCGATTCGTCCACCGGCCGGCTCGGCCTGCTCGAACTGCGCGCGTTCGAGATGCCGCCGCATGCGCGGATGAGCATCGTGCAGCAACTGCTGCTGCGTGCGCTGGTCGCGCGCTTCTGGGCTGCGCCGTACACGACGCCGCTCACGCGCTGGGGCACCGCGCTGCACGACCGGTTCATGCTGCCGGAATTTCTCCAGATGGATTTCGACGACGTGCTGGCCGAGCTGCGCGACGCCGGTTTCGCGTTCGACCCGGCGTGGTTCGCGCCGCACTTCGAATTCCGTTTTCCGCTGTTCGGGCAGATCGCGGTGAACGGGATGGAACTGTCGTTGCGCGGCGCGCTGGAACCGTGGCACGTGATGGGCGAGGAGGGCGCGCCCGGCGGCACGGTGCGCTACGTCGATTCGTCGGTCGAGCGGCTCGAAGTGCGCGTGACGGGGCTGAACGACAACCGGCACGTCGTGACCGTCAACGGCCGCGCGTTGCCGCTGCAGCCGACCGGCACCGTCGGCGAATACGTCGCGGGCGTGCGCTACAAGGCGTGGTCGCCGCCGTCGGCGCTGCATCCGACCATCGGCGTGCACGCGCCGCTCACGTTCGACATCGTCGATACGTGGCTGCAACGCTCGCTCGGCGGCTGTCGGTATCACGTCGCGCATCCAGGCGGGCGCAACTACGCGACGTTCCCGGTCAATGCGTACGAAGCCGAGAGCCGCCGGCTCGCGCGCTTCGTCGAGATCGGGCACACGCCGGGGCGGATGGACGTCGCCGCTGCCTCGCCGAGCCGTGAATTCCCGTTCACGCTCGACTTGCGGCGGCCGTGATCGATCGATGACTGGACGGACGACGATGCGCGGTTCGCGACCGCCCGGCGCACCGGCCGGTCGCGGCCCCGCCGGAATGCTAGGATGCGGGCAGAATGCGGTTCCGCACGGCGGCTTGCCGCCTGAATGGCGGCGCGCATGCGCGGCCGCACCCTGACGACGGAACGACATCGTGCCGCCCATTGACCTCGACCATCCCGCCGCCTTCGACGCGATGCCCACGCTTTTCGATACCGGCGCGCAGCCGGACGCCGCCGAACTGGCCGCCGCGCTCGCGGCGCCGGCCGCCGCCGGCCGCTACGACGAACTGCGCGGCAGCGCGGCCGGCCTGCACGCGCCTGCGCTTGCGCCCGCGTGGCGCAGCTTCTTCACGTCGATCGGCAGCGACGGCGTGGCCGACCTCGATCGCCGCGCCGACGCACTGCACCGGCGCATGCGCGAGAACGGCCTGTTCTACCAGTTGCACGAGCAGCGCGCCGGCGACGGCGCCGTCGGCCCGTGGTCGCTCGACCTGCTGCCGCTGATCGTCACGCCCGAGGACTGGGTCGGGATCGAGCGCGGCGTGCTGCAGCGCGTGCGGCTGCTCAACGCGACGCTGGTCGACCTGTACGGGCCGCAGACGATCCTGGAGCGCGGGCTGCTGCCGCCCGCGCTCGTGACCGGCCACCCGGGCTATCTGCGTGCGATGCGCGGCGCGCGCGTGCCGGGCGACACGTGGCTGCACGTCGTCGCGTTCGATCTCGCGCGCGGCCCGGACGGCCAATGGCGGATCGTCGCGCAGCACACGCAGGGCCCGGCCGGGCTCGGCTACCTGCTCGAGAACCGGCTGATCGTGTCGCGGCTCTTTCCGCGCGGGTTTCGCGGGCTGCGCGTGCAGCGGCTTGCGTCCGCGTACCGTGCGCTGCTGCAAAGCATGCAGTCGCTCAGCCCCGCCGCGAAGAATTCGCGGATCGTGCTGCTGACGCCGGGGCCGCACAGCGCGACCTATTTCGAGCATGCGTATCTCGCGCGCTATCTCGGCCTCACGCTCGTCGAAGGCGGGGACCTGACCGCGCGCGACAACCGCGTGTTCCTGAAGACGCTGAGCGGGCTCGAACCGGTGCACGGCATCCTGCGGCGCGTCGACGATGCGTGGCTCGATCCGCTCGAACTGCGGCCCGATTCGATGCTCGGCGTGCCGGGGTTGTTGCAGGCCGTGCGCGCCGGCAACGTGCTGCTCGCGAACGCGCCGGGCTCGGGCTTCCTCGAGTCGCCGGCGATGCTCGGCTTCATGCCGCGTCTCGCGGAGGCGCTGCTCGGCGAAACGCTGACGCTGCCGGCCGTGCATTCGTGGTGGTGCGGCGAGGCGGCCGCATGCGACGACGCACTGCCGCAGCTCGCGCGCGGCATCGTGAAGGCATCCTATCCACCCGACGTGCAGGAAGGCGGTGCATTCGAGCCGGTGATCGGCGCGCGGCTCACGCAGGCGCAACTGGCGGAATGGCGCGCGCGGATTCTCGCGCAGCCCGAACATTACACGGTGCAGGCCGACCTGCCGCTGTCGCAGGCGCCGACCTGGCCGCGGCCCGACGCGCCCGACGGCAACGACAGCGCGCGCATCGTGCCGAAGCCGCTGCTGCTGCGCGTGTTCGCGCTCGCCGACGGCGCGCAGCGCTGGCGGCTTCTGCCGGGCGGGCTGTCGCGGGTCGGCACGCGCGATACGCTGTTCAATGCGCCGATGCCGCGCGGCGGCAGCACCGTCGACACGTGGGTGATGACCGAGGGCATCGTCGATTCGACGACGCTGCTGCAGACGCACCTCGGCCCCGACGACCTCGTCGAACGGCCGCGCGCGATCGCGAGTCGGGCGGCCGAGAACCTGTTCTGGCTCGGCCGCTACACCGAGCGGGCGACCAACCTGATGCGCCTGGCGCGCGCCGCGCTCGAACGGCTGCGCGGCGAAGACGACGTCGACAGCCCCGCGCATCTGGAACTGATCGACACGTTGTGCCGCGACACCGGGCTGATCGCGGCCGATGCGCCGCACGCCGTCGATGCGCCGCGCGCGTTCCAGCATGAGCTGGCGACGTCGCTGACGCGCGGCGCCGACCGCACGTCGGGGATCGCGTCGTGCCTGTTCGGCATGCGCGGCGCGGCTGCCGCAATCCGCGAACGGCTGTCGAGCGATCAGTGGCGGCTGATCGACGACGCGACCCAGCTGTTCGCGGACAGCGCAGGGCAGCCGGAAGCGGAGGAGCAGATCGGCAACGAAGCGCTGCAATTGCTGGAACGCGTCGGCCTGCTGCTCGGCGCGATCACCGGTGCGCAGACCGACAACATGACACGCGACGACGGCTGGCGATTGCTGTCGATCGGCCGGCAGATCGACCGGCTCGACTTCCTGTGCAGCGTACTGAAGTTCGCGTTCGACGAAGGCGCCGTGCATCGGCAGGACGGCTTCGAGCTCGTGCTCGAACTGTTCGACAGCACGATCACGTTCCGCTCGCGCTTCCAGCGGGGCTTCGACGTCGCGCCGCTGCTGTCGCTCGTCGTGCTCGATACCGACAACCCGCGCTCGCTCGGCTGGGTCGTGCAGGCGCTGCGCGGCCGACTGACGAAGGTCGAACGCGGCGAAGGCTATGCGCTGTCCGAACTGGCCGAGACGGTTCCGGACATACCCGCGTGGTCGCTGCACGAGCTGTGCGAAACCGCCGAAGACGGCCGGCACGACAAGCTGCTCGCCGCGCTCGACACGACGGTGAAGGCCGTCTGGGAGCTGTCGAACCGGATCGGCGAGCGCTATTTCAGCCACGTGCGCGAGGCGGGCAGGACGCTATGGTGACGACGAAGGGCGCACCGAAAACACCGGCCGGTTCAGGCAACGCACGGCAGGCGCCGCCGGCGGCTCCGGCCGCAACGGATGCGCCGGCCGCCGTCGCGCCGGGCCGGTTGCTGCGTGTCACGCACGACACCGAATACCGTTACGCGGCGCGTGTCGAATCCGCGCAGCACCAGGCACGCTTGCAGCCGCTCGCGACGCCGCGCCAGCAGGTGCTGTCGTTCTCGCTCGACATCGAACCCGCACCGGAATCGGTTTGTACCGAAGTCGACGCGTTCGGCAATGCACGCGCGTCGTTCGCGCTGAACCTGCCGCACGACACGCTGCTGGTGCGCAGCCGCAGCACCGTGCGCGTGACGCCGCCCGTGTGGTCGCTCGGCGCGCGCGGCGCGCCGCCGCCTGCGATCGCGAACCCGGACGCCGCGCATGCCACCGAATGGGAGGCCGTGCGCGACCGCCTGCGGTTCCGCGCGGGGCAGCCTTACGATCCGGCGAGCGAGTTCGTGTTCGCGTCGCCGCACGTGGCGTGCGATCCCGAACTCGCCGCGTACGCGGCCGCGAGCTTTACGCCGCAACGGCCGCTCGTGCAGGCGGCGTGGGACCTGATGCGGCGCGTGCATGCCGATTTCGCGTACACGCCGAACAGCACCGACATCACGACGTCGGCGCTCGATGCGCTGCGGTTGCGCAAGGGTGTCTGCCAGGATTTCGCGCACGTGATGATCGGCGCGCTGCGCTCGCTCGGGCTCGCCGCGCGTTATGTCAGCGGCTACCTGCTCACGCAGCCGCCGCCCGGACAGCCGCGGTTGATCGGCGCCGACGCGTCGCATGCGTGGGTCGACGTGTACGACCCGGCGTGGCCTGAGGATGGCGGCTGGCTGCAACTCGATCCGACCAACGATCGTGCGCCCGGCGACGACTACGTGATGCTGTCGGTCGGCCGCGATTATGCCGACGTGACGCCGCTGCGTGGCGTGATCCGCGGCGGCGGCGCGGATCAGGAGCTGAAGGTTGGCGTGACGGTCGAGCCGCTCGATGCGCCGTAATGCGATGCGGCCCGTTCGGGCGATTCGCCGTTTAAGTCTTCGTTAATACTGCACGCCTAGCATGGTGATGCCGGCGAACGGCTCGGACCCCGGTCCGGCGCGCCGGCGGCACGCGCGGGTGCGTCGACGTCACGGCGCCGCGCCGTCGCGCGTCGCCATTTCCATGCAACGGCGGCAGACCATGATCAAGCACTTCGACTACACGCTCGGCAACGAG
The DNA here is from genome assembly GCF_002223195.1 of Burkholderia sp. AU28863. Taxonomy (NCBI): domain Bacteria; kingdom Pseudomonadati; phylum Pseudomonadota; class Betaproteobacteria; order Burkholderiales; family Burkholderiaceae; genus Burkholderia; species Burkholderia sp. AU28863. Next base: position 855,732 of record NZ_NKFE01000005.1, read on the forward strand.
AAGATCGAGCTTTGTGCGAGCTTCGGCGCGGGCCCGGCATTCCGCCGCGTGCTCGTGAGCCGTGCGGATTCGATGGAGACGCTGGTGGTGCTCGACGCACGCGGACTGTCGGGCCTGCTGAAGGTGGCGACCGAAGAACCGGAAGGGCTGCTCGACGACGCGATCCGCAAGGTCGGCGACGAACAGCTCGTCGAGCAGGCGATCAGCGGCCGGACGATCGTCGAAGCCGCGCTTTGATCGCGCGGCGTATGAACGTGCCGGTAGGCACGGAAACACGCGCCGCATCGCATTACGTCGCTCAGGCGGCGAACCGGTCCGTCGCCGCGATCAGCGCCTCCAGAATCCCCGGCTCGTTGTATGCGTGTCCGGCGCCTGGCACGATTTCGAACGTCGCCTCCGGCCACGCCTTCGACAGCTCCCATGCGGTGCGTGCCGGCGTCGCGATGTCGTAGCGGCCCTGCACGATCACGCCCGGGATGCCGGCGAGGCGATGCGCGTCGCGCAGCAACTGGCCTTCCTCGACGAAACCCTTGTTCACGAAGTAGTGGTTTTCGATCCGCGCGAACGCGAGCGCGTAATGCCCGTCCGCGAAGTGCTCGGCGAGCGCGGGATCGGGCAGCAGCGTGATCGTGCGGCCTTCCCAGATGCTCCATGCGCGCGCGGCTTCCAGCTTCGCGGCTTCGTCATCGCCGGTCAGCCGGCGATGGTAGGCGGCCATCAGGTCGCCGCGCTCCGCTTCCGGAATCGGTGCGAGGAAGTCTTCCCAGTGATCGGGGAACAGCCACGACGCGCCTTCCTGGTAGTACCACAGCAATTCCGCGCGACGCATCGTGAAGATGCCGCGCACGACCAGCGCGCTCACGCGTTCGGGGTGGGTTTCCGCGTACGCGATTGCCAGCGCGCTGCCCCACGAGCCGCCGAACACCAGCCATTGCTCGGCGCCGACCATCTCGCGCAGGCGTTCGATATCGGCGACCAGATCCCACGTCGTGTTGTTCTCGAGGCTCGCATGCGGCGTCGAGCGTCCGCAGCCGCGCTGGTCGAACAGCAGGATGTCGTAGCGCTCGGGATCGAACAGGCGGCGATGGTCGGGGCCGCAGCCGGCGCCGGGGCCGCCGTGCAGGAACACGGCGGGCTTGCCGGACGGGTTGCCGCAGCGCTCCCAGTAGAGACGGTGGCCGTCGCCGGTGTCGAGGTGGCCGTGGGCGTAAGGTTCGATCGGTGGGTACACAGGCAGGCTCCGGGTGAGGGTCGACAGGAGGCGGACAAGGCGCGGACTGGTGTGCGGGCGGGTACGGGACTGCGGGTGTTGCTGCGCCGCAAAAATCGTTGCATGGGCATCGGACCGGCCGCCGCCGGACAAGGCTTGTCATTATGCCCATTCGTCGCGCAGGGCGTGGGCGCGTCGTGGCGCGGCGTCGCCTCGCCGATGACATGTGTCACGCGGATTTTTGAAGCAATTTCATTCCGATATTTTTCATACAAAATCCGGCGGCAGGTCGGCGGGCCGATTGGACGCCGGCCCATTCCCGCTCCTTCACCGTGCCAACGGAAACCAGCCGATGAACCATCGCGTCACGCAGTTGACCGGGTTGCGCGCCGTCGCGGTCGCGATGGTCGTCGTCGGTCATGCCGAGCATGTGCTGCCCGGCGGCTATACCGGCTGGTACGCGCCGTTGCGGCTGATCGCCGACGGCCGGCTCGGCGTGCTGATCTTCTTCGTGCTGAGCGGTTTCCTGATCACCAACGTGCTGCGCGCCGAGTTCGCGCGCACGGGCGGTATCGCGCTGACGTCGTTCTACGTGCGCCGCGCGCTGCGAATCTGGCCTGCCTGCTACGTGTATCTCGCGGTCGTCGCGATCATGGCGTTCGCCGGCGGGTTCGACGTCGAGCGCCGGCAGTGGCTCTATGCGGCGCTGCACCTGTGGAATTACTCGGCGTGGTTCGGGCTGACCGGCGACAACGCGCTGCATCCGGACGGCGCGTGGTACCTCGGCCATTTCTGGTCGCTCGCGCTCGAGGAGCAGTTCTACTGGTTCTGGCCGCTGCTGTTCGTGTTCGGCATCCGCCGCGCCGGCACGCGCTGGCTGGCCGCGCTGATCCTGATCGTGCCGCTGGTGCGTGCGACCACGTATTTCCTCGCGCCCGCGCTGCGCGGACAACTCGGGATGATGCTGCACACGGGTATCGATCCGATCCTGATCGGCTGCTATGCGTCGCTCAACCGCGAACGTCTCGAAGCGTGGATCGCTTCGTGGCGGAACGAGGCGCGCATCGTGACGGCGCTCGTCTTCGTCGTGCTGCTCGGCATGCCGCTCGCCGAGCACCGGCTCGGCGGCTTCTGGAATGCGACGTATGGCGTGACGCTCGAAGCCGCGCTGATCGCGATCGTGATCGTCGTGCTGAATTTCCGCGGCGAGTTCTGGTGCGCGCGCTGGTTGCGCGCCAGGCCGGTCGTGTTCGTCGGTACGATTTCGTTCAGCCTCTATCTGTGGCAGCAGCCTTTTGCGAACCCGCGATTGCCTGTGCCGCATGGGTTCCCGCTCGGTATCGTGTGGGCATTGATGGCCGCGACCGCCAGCTATTTCCTCGTCGAGAAACCGTTCCTGCGGCTGAAGGATCGCTATACGGCGCGCGAGGCGCGACGCGTGCGGGACGACGCGTTGCGGATGCCGGCGCCGACCGAAGCGATCGGGCCGAAAGTGGCGGAGTAGGCGGGCGGAGTGGCGATTCGCCCTGGCCTTACTTGAAGCGTTTCTTCGCGGCCGGCGAATACCAGAAGTTCCGGAACATGTCGATTCCATAGGACTTGCCGTCGTAGTGGACGATCGTGCGCGCCGTGCGCTTGCCCGTATCCGAGTAAGCACCGTTCTTGCGCTGCGTCTTCGTGATGTGCGCCGTGATCGATAGATCGGCGAAGCCATGGCTCGACGTTTTCTCGACGGCGATCGTCATGCGGGTCTCTTCGCTGCGCGCATCGCCTGAACCCGGGCCGCAGGCGTCGCCTTCGACGCTGACCCAGCCGTATAGATTCGTACCGAACACCGGGCGGATACGGCCGCCTTCGCGCACCCACAGCGTCAACTCTTCACCGGCGTTGGCATCTGGGCAACTCGGCCCGCGTGCGCTGCTGGTAAACACGACGCCGAACGCCCGCACGTCGGGTGACAACCGGTAGGGCGCCGTGTCGATCCGATAGCTGTTCTCGCCGATCTCCGTCACGGCATCCTCTTCGACTACCGACCGATCCGCTGCCACGACCTTGCCGCCCTCGACGAGTGCGACGACCTGCAGCTTTTTGCTTTCGTCCGGGTTCTTGCTCTTCGGCAGCGAATCAAACGCGACGGCCGCGATCGTCGTTTCCGGTGCATTCGGCATGGCCTTGCACGCCGACGCAACGACGAGCCGGTCCGCGTCGCGCGTGGCGATGCGTGCGCTCGCGATGCCAGCCCAGCGGGCGACGGCGGTGACGGTTTCGTCGTCGCAAGACTGGCTGTCGGCGGCGTGAACCATGGGGGCGGCGGCGAGCGCCAGCAGCGGGGCGAAGCGAAGGATTCTCATTGTCGTGATCGGAGATGTTGTTTTCATTGATATGCGTGAGAGTCGCTTACCGACCCGAAACGGACAATCACTTTGAAACCCAGAATGTCCGCACCGGGTGCAAAAATTGATTATTCAAGATAATAAATTTTCTTCACGTCGTTCGTGCGGTTCCTTGAAATCAATTACGAAAATATCTTTTTCCGAGTTGTTCCGCTGTCGAAATAAATATTTTTTCGTATCCGTAGTACAAAACTCTCCCCGAATTTTTTTGCTGACGCTCAAGAATACTGAGATCTTGGTTCGCTGATTCACCACTGGTCAATCTATTGATCACGAATTCAAGAAATTCCCGTATGTATTGATGAGTCTTTGTTGTATAAAAGGTAGTGTAGAGATCTACGTATACAAGAGGTTTGTCGTGGACTAGATATCCAAAATTGTCGAGTATTTGTTCATCCAAGTCACGATTGTAAACTTGAAAAAGCAAAAAATCCTCATAGAGGAAGCTTTTTATACTGAAGCCACCATGCGCAATTCTATTTCTTACTGCGTTGATTGGTTCGTACCAGTCAAATGCAATCTCGCGACCTGTGATGCGACGGTAGTTATCGAACTCTATCTCAAGATGTTCGTGTTTGGACTGTTTTGCTATTTTCTTGGGATCACAAAGTTTAACGTATATCTGATAACATATTTCAAATATTGTATTAATTTTCAGAAAAAAATATTCGACAGAATTTGTGCAAAGTGTCGCAAGATCCATATAATTCTGACTCTTGTTGTTTAAATAGAAATTTTGAACTTGCAATAAATTTATCGTGCAACCGTAAAGTTTCTGAAAATTTGCCGATAAATTCTTGATCGTCCAGTCTAGTTCTCGGTCATTGCATTTTTCTGTCGGCAGAGACCAGGCGAAGTCATTCACGGGATTTATCAAAAAACCTTTTTCAAACATAATTTTTTATAAAAACGAGAATTGTATTTCGGAGGATTTTACTGAAATATATACCGCAGTGCACCATTGAGCAGAAAATAGTTTGATAGCTCGTCAACAGGCATTAAGGATGTGGATCTCAAGTGCTTGTTCCTGGCCGATCACCGATTCATGCGTTTTGCATGAACCAGCCGATGGGTGAGAACAGGCGGCCGACTCTGCCCGACCCATAGCAGTCTTTCATAATAGACGATCACGTAAATATTCTCCCTCGTGAATTATTCATTTGTCGCGATGGGGTAGAGATGGTCACCCCATCGAGCAAACGGCACTTAAAAGAGCAAAGCGCAATTGTCTAGAAGTTTATAAAAATTTATTCCTGTACAATTTCTGGAAACATCCTCATCTGCTCTTTTGAACCAATCGCATGATAACGAGCCTCTCCAGATTGCTCATCGAAATCAACTACTAATTTAACCTTAAGAGAATTCTTGGATGATGCCCCAATTTCGCAGATCATTATTCCGATCGGATTAAGGCTGCTTTTTGATTTCCCCGGCAAGAATGCCACATTGAATTTTTCCGGAGATTGGACGGAGCGGTAGCACCAAGCGTCCTGTTCTGGATAGTTGAAATATGTGTCAGCGATTGCGCGAGTTATGGAGTATCGCCCTTCGCTTCCTTTCGGGACTAGCCTTGAGAACTCATCATTTAAAAATGAATAAAATAATCTCGATCGTTCATCTTTAGGAAGTGATGAGTTGTCGTAGTCACCAAGCACTGCGACATTTATCGGACGAAAGTATTTATATACGATAGCCGCGATATGCTTACTACTTCTCGCTCTAGCCTCATCTATTGCCAGCTCAAAGTCATCTGGACAGCAATACAAAATACTTTGTCCAATTTTGTTGAGGCGGCTTTGTACACTAACGAATTGTTTGGGCGGCTCCCATGCGTCTTCAATTCTTCGGATTGTCTTGAGTGGAATGCTAGTATCGTCTGGTGGAAGCGCCCGGACACGATAAAAAGTCCGTCCTTCCTCGTACGATCTCATTTCTGTCGCAAAGGAGAATGCGCTTCCAAAAATTGAAGTGACCGCATTTATGCACGTTTCGTCGCTGATCCCGTTTTCCGCCTGGAATCGGAAATCTAAAATTCTTTTCTCGATTTCGTCATCGTTGATATTAGAGGGAAGCATAATTGCACCTTATTGATTGTTTTTGTGAAGAGAATAAATTCGGGAGGGGCGCGCTCTCATTTTAAATTTACCAAAAATATTAATTAATGACAATAGACCATTATTGGGGATGTCGCGGGCCTATAAACTGACAAGGCCAATGTCCGCTTTTGGCCGGATGCCGCCCGATGCCGCCCCGCGCCGCTCGACGACATCTTCGTGCCCCCTTGCGACCACCCGGTTTTCTCCTAAGCCGTCATTCGTGTTAGCGTAATCGCCCCCCTACCGTTTCGGTTTCTGCCATGGCTTATCGACTGCACATCGAACGTGATCCGTCCATCTCGCTAGATGAATGGCGGGCCGCTATCCTCGGGCAAGCCTCCTTAAAAGAAGACGAGCGCCCGGTCACGTCGGTGAATCCAGTGACGGGCGAAAGGATTTCGATTCCGGGCAGACCTGGCGATGTCGCGGTCCTTGTCGATGGCGAATGGATCAAGTCCTTTAGCTGGAATCAGGGCCGTGCAAGTTTCAACGCGCCTCGGAATCTATCCGCGGTCGATCCAACGATGGCGGCGGCTATGCAACTGGCCGTGGCGCTTTCTGCCGTCATCCGGGGCGATGAAGGCGAGGTCTACCCGCTTGCTGGCTGAATTCCGCCGGCCGCTGCTCTGCAACGGGCGACTTCCGCCCCTATGCAGACGCTGGTGGTTCGGCAAAGCTGATATTCAGGAACGTAACACTCAGCCGACGGGAAAAGCGCAGCTTTTTGACGGTCGGCCGCAAGCGTTTGTTACGCCATAGTAGATTTACAAATCTGCTAAGCGCCGCATTAAGTCGCGATACTCATTGACGAAGTGATCAACCGATTGCTCAAGATCGTAGAAGACCGCGGAGTCAACACCTTGCGCCTCATCAAGACGCAAGGTCCGGCGGATTTTCTTTACCTCCCCAACTGCAACTTCGAAATTTGCACGGGGATAGCCTGTCTTTATCATCCATTTCTCGCGATGGATTTTTACGTAGTTGCGATCGGGTCTATCAAATGTGCAGCCCAATTGCTCTAACTGTGCCTTTAGATCTTTATACGGCATCGCTACGTCGCCAAATTTCTTCGCCCTCAGCCTTGGCTTCAACCAGGCAGTGATGGCTTGAGTTTCGGAGTCGGGAGATCTATCTACGCCGTCCAGCAAGGGGATTTCGTGTGCTGCGACAGATCGCGCCAGTTCGTATAAATCATCCTCGTTCGTATTGATTAGGTAAAATCGATTCTTCTCAAAAAGTGAGAGCATTGACAGGAGCGCAGTGCGCTTGTTCCCATTTTCAAATGCATGGCCCATGGCGACGCCATAGAACAAGTTCGCCGAAACCGCTTCAATGGTTTGATATTTATACACTCCACCCGCGGACGTATACTGGCGGTATACTGCAGACCCGAGTTTTCCCATGTCTAATGGATCCGTTCTCCCGAAAGCATCTCGGGCTGCAATTTGAAGCAATGCCATTCTTCTGCGGACGGCAAGCACCTCATCTTCTGAAAGTCGGTCAATTTCAACCATCAGCACGCGCCCCTTCGATGAACTTACGTTAAATAGACATGATATTTCCGTATATGAATTTATAGCACGGAAGAACGCTATTTTCGACTAATTTCCAACGACCGCTTCTGGCCGAATGCCGACAACGTGTTCCACACCCCAAGAATGTGCAAATGACAACAAAAAAGGCCCTTGCGGGCCTTTCGTCGACGAAGTTACGGACAACGCTTACCGCGTCAGCGCCGTAAACCCTTCCAGCAACCGCTCGACATCGGCCGCCTGAATCGCGCCCATCGTCGAGATCCGGAACAGTTCCTTCGACAGCCCGCCTTGCCCCGCATAAATCACGAAGCCACGTGCCTTCAGCCCGTCGTGCAGTGCTTCGTACGTCACACCCTGCGGCAGCCGATACGCACGCAGCACGACCGACGACGCACCTTCCGGCAGCACCAGCGGCATCCCGCGCGCCGCAAGCCCGGCCTGCGCCTGATCGGCAAGCGCCTTGTAATGCGCATGCCGCGCGCGCCAGCCGCCGGCCTCATCGAACTCACGCAGCGCCTCGACAAGCGCGTAATACGCATGCACCGACGGCGTAAACGGCGTATTCCGCTGATCTTGCAGCTTCGCAAGCCGCCCGAGATCGAGGTAGTAAGTCCGGCTCGCGGCCTTCACGAGCGCGCTGCGGCGCACGATCACGAACGCCGCGCCCGGCACGCCGTGCAGGCACTTGTTCGCGGTCGCGGCAACCGCATCGATGACGCCGCCTGCAAAATCGATCGCTTCCGCGCCGAAGCTGCTGACGCCATCGACAAGCATCTTCACGCCGCGCGCACGACAGACTTCGGCGATCGCATCGAGATCGTTCAGCCGGCCCGTCGTCGTTTCATGATGAATCACGGCGACATGCGAGTACCCACCCGCATCGAGCTTCGCGGCGATCTGCGCGAGATCAGGCGCCTGCATCCACTCATGCTTGAGCACGTCATGGGCGATGCCGTACTGCGTGGCGATCTGCGTGATCCGCTCGCCGTACACGCCGTTCTCGATCACGAGCAGCTTGCCGTCCTGCGGCACGAGCGCTGCGATCATGCTCTCGACGGCGGCCGTGCCAGAACCCGTCATCAGCACGGCGGCCCATTCGGCCGGATCGAGCTCGTACGCGGCGACGAGGCGCGCGCGCGCTTCATCCTGCAGGTCGAAGAATTCGCCTTCGCGATGGCACAGATCGGGTTGCAGCAGGCTGCGGCGCACGCGCTCGGTGAGCGTGACCGGGCCGGGGTTCAGCAGCAGCATCAATGGGCTCCTTCAACGTGGGCTTCGGTCTGCTCGGCGCCGATGTGCCGCATCAGACGGGTCTTGACTTCGACCGGCGTGACGGTCGGGCGGGGCAGGCCGTCGGGCACGCCCGTGCGGATCGCCAAGCGAACGAACTGCGCACCGTCGCTGGTCGAGGCGAGCGTCGCATCGAGCACGTCGAGCGTATCGCCTTCGACCGCCGACGCGTAACCGCAGGCGGCCGCGACACCCGCGAACGACACATGCTGCGACACCGTCGCCTGGCCGCCCGTCGATTCGTGTGCGCCGTTGTCGAGCAGCACGTGCGTGAGGTTGGCCGGGCCATAGGTGCCGAGCGTCGCGAACACGCCCATGCGCATCAGCGCGGCGCCGTCGCCGTCGACGGCCACCACGCGCAGGTCGGGGCGCGCAAGCGCGAGGCCGAGCGCGAGCGGCGTCACGCAGCCCATCGAACCGACCATGTAAAGCTGGTTCGGGCGATCGTCGAGCGCGTAGAGTTCGCGGCCGCAGAAACCGGTCGATGCGAGCACGACGGTCGAATCGACCGGCGTATGCGCGATCACGCGCTGCAGTGCGTCGTGACGGGTCGGCCACGCGTCGGCCGACGCGGCGCGCGGCGACGATTGCGCGGCGACGTGCGCCCGCGGCTTCGCGGCCGGGTTCGCCTTCAGTTCATACGGCGCGACGCTGCCTTTCTGCATCACGAGCGCGTACGGGCGGCCCGTCGCATCCATGTGCGCGATCGCGCGGTCGAGCGCCGGGCCGACCTGTTCGGGGTCGGTCGGGAACGTCTCCCACGGGATCTCCATCGTGTCGAGCATCGCCGGCGTGATCGGGCCCATCAGCGCGTGCTGCGGCTCGTCGGCCACGCCCGGCTGGCCGCGCCACGTGACGATCAGCAACTGCGGCAGGCGGAACGTCCAGGTGAGCGACGTGAGCGGGCTCACCGCGTTGCCGAGCCCCGAGTTCTGCATCATCGCGATCCCGCGCTTGCCGCCGAGCGTCGCGCCCGCGATCAGCGCGACCGCGTCGCCTTCGTTCGCGGCCGACACGTAGTGCAACGTCGGGTCCTGCAGCACGTAATTGATGAACGGCGTCAGGTACGAGCAGGGCACGCCCGCGTACCAGTCGAAGCCGCGTTCACGTGCGGCCTCGACGAACTGGGCCGCTTCGATCATTGTGCGCCCCCGTTGCCGGCGCCCGGTTCGGACAGCGGCGTCTGGCCGTGCGCGAAGTCGCCCGCGCGACGGAAGTCTTCCAGGTCGTTGACGCCGCGCCAGTGGCCGTGCACGTACTGCACCTCGATCTTCTCGCCGGCGGCGATCAGCTCGTTCAGCAGCGACGGGATGTCGAGCGTGTCGAAATCAGGGCGTGCCTGCAGCGTCGCGAGCGTCGCTTTCAGGCGGTCGACGCCGGCGCCGCGCACGTTCAGGAGACCGATCCAGCGGCCGTGCGGCGTGCCCGCCGCGACGTCGCTCGACACGCGTTGCAGATAGGTCTTCTGGCCGAACAGGCCGCGATCGTCGGCCGCCGAGCAGAGGGCGAAGTCGCGCACGCTCTGATTGGTCTCGGTGAGCGACGAATCGACCACCACGCTGAACTCGGCCTCGCTCTCCGCGAGGTCGCGCACGATGTAGCTGCGGAACAGCAGGTCGCCGTACGAGATCACGGTGTCGCCGGTCAGGCGTTCGGCCGCGCATGCGAGCGACGCGAGCTCGCCGGTCTGCGCGTGGCGCTCGTTGACGACGAGCTTGATGCCCGACGTATCGATCGCATCGGCGCGATAGCCGCCAACCACGGTGATGTCGTTCACGCCGTGCGTCTTGAACCCGTCGACGAGCCAGCGCAGCAGCGGCTTGCCGGCGACCGGCAGCATGACCTTCGGTTTGTCTTCGGTCACGGCTTCGAGGCCCTTGCCGCGGCTCGCGGCGAGCACGATCGCGGCATTCGACGCGCGCGACGACGACGACAGGTAGATACGCTCGGCGGCCGAGTACTCGTCGGCGTCCTGCAGGCGGAAGATCTCGTTGACCGATGCAACGCGGTCCTCGACGTTGATCAGCGTTTCGCTTTCGTGGATCTCGCGCGCGGTCGCCTGCATCGCGGATGCCGACGCGCGGATCAGGTGATTCGCCCAGATCACGGTGCTGATGCCGGCCTGGCGGAACACGTCGGTCGGCGTGCTGTAGTACTTGGTCGGCACGATCACGAGCGGCGCCTTGCCGCTCCATTCGCGCGCGAACTGCAGGATCTCGTCGGGGCGCGACAGCTTGCTGTGGATCAGGATCGCGTCGGCGCCGGCTTCCGCATACGCGTTCGCGCGGCGCAGCGCCTCGTCCATCCCCCAGCCCGCGATCAGCGCCTCGACGCGCGCGACGATCGAGAAGTCGGGATCGGTCTGCGAATCCTTGCCGGCCTTGATCTTGCCGCAGAACTCGTCGATTTCCGCGAGCGGCTGGCGCTCGCCGCCGATGAAGCTGTTCGTCTTCGGAAACTGCTTGTCCTCGATGCACACGCCCGCGATGCCGCGCTGTTCGAGCTTCTTCACGAGGCGGCGCACGTTGTTGAAGTTGCCGTAGCCGGTGTCGCCGTCGAGCAGGATCGGCAGGTCGCTCGCGTCGGCCATGAACTCGAGCACGTCGACGACCTGGGTCCAGCTCGCTTCGTTGTTGTCGCGCACGCCGAACTGCGCGGAGATCGCGAGGCCCGACGCCCAGATGCCCTTGAAGCCGGCTTCGCGGACGATCCGCGCGGACAGGCCGTTGTGTGCTTCCATCAGGAATTCGAGATCGCTGCTGACGAGCATGCGGCGCAGGCGCGCGCTGCGCGATTCGGTGAAGTTGGGTTCGCGTGCGTTCATCGTGCGGCTCCGGCGGTGGTGCGTTGAATCAGGGGAAGGATGTCTTGCGTCGCGCGTGCGACGTCGTTCGGAAAGTCGATCTCGATCCACGGCGAGCCGGTGACGTCGGCGACGTCGAACGAATGGCCGCCTTCGAGCAGCAGGTCGCGCACGGCTTCCTCGTGCGGCATGTTCGCGCGGCCGCTGTCGACATAGCCCGCGACGATCGCCGCGAGGCGGCGCGCGGTGCCTTCGGTGAAGCGGAAGAAGCCGACCGATTCGCCGATCGTGTCGTAGTCGAGGTCGACCGCGAGCTGCTTGCGCAGCTCGACCGGCACGCCGTTCTTCAGGCACAGCTTGACGGGTTCGTCGCCGGCCTCGAAGTCGCGGTCGATCAGCAGGCGGTCGACGGCCTTGTCGGCATCGGCCACCAGCGCGTGCAGGATGTTCTCGTCGTACAGCACGTCCGCGTCCATCAGCAGCACGTCGCCGCCGCGCGTCATCGCATCGGCGACGGTATGCACGGTCAGCACGCTGCCGAGGTCGTAGCGGTCGTTGATCACGATCTCTGCGGTGCGGCCGAGGCGCTTCAGTTCCTGCTCGACCTTCTCGTGCTGGAAGCCGAGCCCGAGCACGATGTCATCGACGCCCGCGGCGTCGAGCACGCGCAGATGGCGCTCGAGCAGCGACACGTCGTCGAAGCGCAGCAGGCACTTCGGGAACTGCGCCTCGGGCGGTTGTTGCAGGCGCAAGCCGAGGCCTGCCGCAAGAATGATGGCTCGCATGGGTTCTCCAACCAAAAAGCCGGCGATCTGAACGATCAGTCGGCGAGCGGCTGCGGCGCACGGCGCCGCTGCCAGTTTCTTTCACTGAAATGCAGATAGAGCAGGCCGGGCAGGCCGAGCGCGAGTTCGCGCGCGCGCTTCGCGAGCGACAGCGCGAGCGCCGCGTCGGGCGGCAGGCCGACCAGCGGCGCGAGCAGCAGATAGCCGCCTTCCTGCGCGCCGAGCGAGCCCGGGATCGCGAAGGCCGCCCCGCGAATCGCCTGGCCGACGCTTTCGAGCAGCAGCGCGTCGAGCCAGCTGACCGGGTGCCCGAGGAAGTGCAGTGCGAGCCACACTTCCGCGGTGCCGACGATCCAGCCGACGAGGCTGAGTGCGAAGGTCTTCGCGACTTTCGCGCGATCGCGATACAGCGCGCCGACCGCGCCGTCGATCGCGTCGGCGCGCGTGGCCAGCGACGACCAGTCGCGCGGGCCGAGCAGCTTCGACGCGAGGCGCAGGCCGCGGCCGAACAGCCCGCGCCGCTGCGCCGCGTAGAACGCGACGGCGAGGGCGCCGAGCACGCCGGTGGCGATCAGCGCGGGCGTGCGCAGATACGCGACCGATTCGTGCGTCGCATACAGGCTGAACGCGGCGATGCCGATCAGCGCGAACGCCATCTGCGCGAGCGCCTGCATCGTCGTGCCGACGGTCACGGCGGCGGCCGCGTCGGCCATCCGCGTGCCGCGCTGCGCGAGGTGGCGCACCATCAGCACGGGGCCGCCGATCTGCCCGGCGGGCAGCAGGCTGTTCACCGATTCGCCGACCCAGCGCGCGCGCAGCGCGTTGCCGAGTTCGGCACCGGGCTGCCCGCGGCGGAACATCACGGAGATCGCGACCGCGTCGATCGCGAGCGGCACGACGTGGAACGCCGCGACGAGCGCGAGGCCCCAGCCGGCCGCGAGGAACGTGGACGCCACGGCGCCGACGCCCTGCCAGGCCAGCAGTGCGATGAAGAGTGCGGTCCCGAGGGACAGCAGGATGAGGCCCGCGCGTGTCATGACCCGCTCGCGCGCCGCGTGGCCAGTTGCTTGAACACCTGGCGGAAACCGAAATACGCGATCGCGTCCTTCATGTTCGAGATGAAGCGCTTCCACGGCCGCATGCCGGGGTTCGTCACGTATTCGAACGTGAGCGACACGCGCATCTCGTTCTGGCCGAGCGGCGTGATGCGGTGACGCAGCTTGTCGCCATCGAACAGCACGATGCCGCCGTCGGCGATCTGCACGGAGCCCGGTTCGTCGGCGACGTCCGGGTTGCGCGTATGCAGTTCGTAGTCGAGCCGGCACGACGATTCGTCGATCACGCCGATCAGCAGCGTGTAGCGGCGGCCGTCGTAGTACGACGTGTCGTAGTGCCAGCCGATGTGGTCGCCGGGCTTCGTGTAGTAATACAGCGCGTACGCGTGCGGATCGTCGTCCGGCGACAGCATCAGCTTGTCGCCCGTGATTTTCTCGAGGAAGCCGATCAGCGCCTTCGAGCGATACAGCTCGGCGATGTACGGCGCCTGCTCGTCGATCGTATGACGGCTCACGCTGCCGCCCTGCTTGTGGCCGGGCAGGTAATTGCGGTTCAGGCCGGCCTGCATCGCGCGGGCCGCGTTCGCGAGCTTCGCGTGCGCGTCGGCCGGCAGGAAGGTGTCGAGGTAGAGGAACGAGCCCTGGCGCGTGTAGTCGCCGCGCAGGCGGTCGAGGTCGAGCTGGCCGACGCGGTCGGCCACGGTGCGATCGGGATCGGCCGCGGCTGCGCGCACGGGCGCGGGGCGTGCCGGGCTCAGCACGGAATCGTCGCGCGTGCTAGGAGTCATTTGGAAGCCTGGATTTCGGTTGGGTTCTGCGCGGCCGGGTTCTGCGGGAGGTTGCCGCGCCGCACGATGCGCCACCAGTCGATCACGACCCAGGCGGCGAACAGCGGGGCGCCGATCGACGCCGCGAGCAGGAACGGCTCGACGCCGTCGACGAGCGTCACGATCGGCAGCAGGTACAGCACGTCCTCGGTCTCGAAGCCGCCGGCGAATGCCTGCTTGGTGCCGGCCTTGCCGGCGATCGATTCGATCCGCATGCGCAGGAAGAAGATCAGCGCGACGGCCGCGCCGGCGACCGCGCCGAGCAGCACCGGCGACGCGGCCATCTGGCCGCCCTGGGCGACGATGCCGACGCCCATGCTGACGAACAGCGCGACCGTGACGAGCGCATCGGCCGCGAGGTCGTAAAAATGACCGATCTTACTGGACTTGCCGCTGATGCGCGCGAGTTCGCCGTCGGTGTGGTCGACGAAGTTCGACAGCACGATCAGGAACGCGCCTGCATTGCTCCAGCCGAAGCCGCCGTGCGCGAGGCACCAGGCGCCGGCGAGGCCGATCAGCAGACGAAGGGTGGTAAGGTGATTCGGCGTGATCGGCGTATCGACGAGCGGCCGGACAAGCGAGCGCGCGAGCCGCGCATCCCAGGTGCGTGGTGGGGGCGGCTCGGGGCGTTTGACGGTTTTTCTTTGGTCCATCGGCGAAATATATACGGAATTGTAATTTGTTGCTTTTTATTCGATCAATGTCCTGACATGCGGGAGTGTTACCGCGTCTTGCGGGCATCGGCCGGTTCAAAAGCGCAACCGCGAACGAGGTGGCCGACCGGGCGGCCGGACCCGCCTTCCAGTGTGGTTCGCGTCACGCGGCTGTCAAGGCCGGACGGGCCTCGCAGGCCGGCTCGGCGGTGTTTTTCGCGCGCCGCCCGGCCGGGGTCGCGCAGCCCATGCGACCTTGATTTCCATCAGCGCCGGGACAGCCGCATCGGGCGACAATCGGCCGCGCCGGATGGGTAGCGGCGATTACCGAACCGAACGTCGTCAAGGTCGATGCAAACCGGTCGATTGGCGCGCGACGGCAGGCGATCGCGAACCGGCGATTCGCCCGATGCTTTCGCACACCTTTCGTCGGCATCCGGTGCGGGCGGATCGCCTGTCACAGAACGATCGTTCGATACCCGGCAAATCCGGCAAGGATCTTTTGCATCCAGCGGACATTTCGCGGCGATGGCCTCTGCGATACTCCGACCGTGCCCGTGGTGCCGGGCCGCCCCTCGCGGCCCCAAGGGCTTCGCGTCGCTCAGGAGACACCCCCCGCGACGTCAACGACAGACCAAAGCGTCAGATAACCAGCCATGTCTTCATCACGCATCCTCGCTCCCGCCCTGCGTTCGCTCGTCCGCACCGCCGACGAAGCCGCCGCGCTGATCCGCCCCGGCATGACCGTCGCCATGAGCGGCTTCACCGGGTCGGGCTATCCGAAGGCCGTGCCGGCCGCGCTGGCCGCCCACATCGACGCGGCGCACGCGCGCGGCGAGGACTTCCGGATCAACGTGCTGACGGGCGCGTCGACCGCA
The DNA here is from genome assembly GCF_002223195.1 of Burkholderia sp. AU28863. Classification (NCBI taxonomy): domain Bacteria; kingdom Pseudomonadati; phylum Pseudomonadota; class Betaproteobacteria; order Burkholderiales; family Burkholderiaceae; genus Burkholderia; species Burkholderia sp. AU28863. The sequence continues at coordinate 871,257 of NZ_NKFE01000005.1, forward strand.
CCGGAGCTCGACGGTGCGCTCGCCCGCACCAACGGCATCTCGATGCGGCTGCCGTACCAGTCCGACCCCACGCTGCGCGACAAGATCAACGGCGGCGAAGTCGATTACCAGGACGTCCACCTGAGCCACGTCGCGCAATACGCGTGGTTCGGGCTATACGGCGATCTCGACGTCGCGATCGTCGAAGTCGCGGGCATCCGCGAGGACGGGCTGCTGATTCCGTCCGCGTCGATCGGCAACAACAAGACCTGGCTCGAGCGCGCGAAGCACGTGATCCTCGAAGTGAATGCGCGCCAGCCGCTCGGCCTCGACGGGATGCACGACATCTATTACGGCACCGCGCTGCCGCCGCACCGCAAGCCGATTCCGCTGACGAAGAGCGACGACCGGATCGGCGAGCCGTACCTGCGTTGCCCGGCCGACAAGATCGTCGCGATCGTCGAGACCGACGCGCCCGATCGCAGCAATGCATTCTCCGCGCCGGATGCCACGTCCAAGCAGATCGCGCTGCAGCTGATCGACTTCCTGCGCCACGAAGTGAAGCGCGGCCGCCTGCCGGAAAACCTGCTGCCGCTGCAGTCGGGCGTCGGCAACATCACGAACGCGGTGCTGGCGGAACTCAGCTCGGCCGGTTTCTCGAACCTGACGGCCTACACCGAGGTGATCCAGGACGGCATGCTCGACCTGCTCGACGACGGCACGCTGAGCTTCGCGTCGGCCACCGCGCTGTCGCTGAGCCCGGCCGCCGTGCAGCGTTTCGCCGACGAGATCGCGACGTTCCGCGAGAAGATCGTGCTGCGCCCGCAGGAGATCAGCAACCATCCGGAACTCGTGCGCCGCCTCGGCTGCATCGCGATGAACGGGATGATCGAGGCCGACATCTACGGCAACGTGAACTCGACGCACGTGATGGGCACGAAGATCCAGAACGGCATCGGCGGCTCGGGCGATTTCGCGCGCAACGGCTACCTGTCGTGCTTCATGTCGGCGAGTACCGCGAAGGGCGGCGCGATCTCGCGGATCGTGCCGATGGCGAGCCACGTCGACCATACCGAGCACGACGTCGCGGTCGTCGTCACCGAACAGGGGCTGGCCGACCTGCGCGGCCTGTCGCCGAAGCAGCGCGCGCGCAAGATCATCGCGACCTGCGCGCACCCGGACTACCGGCCCATGCTCGAGGACTACTTCGAGCGCGCGTCGCGCGACAGCTTCGGCAAGCACACGCCGCATCTGCTCGCCGAGGCGCTGTCGTGGCACGAGCGCTACGTGCGCACCGGCTCGATGAAGGCCTGACGTATCGGCCCGCGACGGGCGTGCGTCGTGCGCACGTCCTTCGCCTCTCCTTCGCATCGTCAGTCCATCGCCGCATGCGCGACGTCGACGCTCGCCGCTTTCTGCGGCGGGCGGATCAGCAGCAACAGCGGGACCATCAGCAGCGTCGCGACGAACATCAGCTTGAAGTCGTTCAGGTACGCGATCATCGTCGCCTGCTGGTTGATCGTGCGGTCGAGCAGCGCGATGTCGACGCGGCTGCCGGCCAGCGCCTGCACGGCGGGGTTGAACGGCGTGATGTGGGTCGCGAGGTCGGCATGCGCGACCTGCGTATTGCGCGTCATCAGCGTCTGCACGATCGAGATGCCGATACTGCTGCCGATGTTGCGCATCAGGCTGTAGGTGGCCGTGCCGTCCGCGCGCAGCTCGGGCGGCAGTGTCGAGAACGACAGCGCGCTCAGCGGCACGAACACGAGCCCGAGGCCGAAGCCCTGGATCACGCCGGGCCACACGATGTCCGCCTCGGACAGCACGATCGTGTACTGCATCATCTGCCACAGCGCGAGCGCGGAAATCGCCAGCCCGGCGAACAGCAACGTTCGCGCGTCCACGTATTTCAACAATCGTCCGACGAACAGCATCGCGATCATCGTGCCGGCGCCGCTCGGCGCGGTGACGAGGCCCGTCGTCGCGACCGGGTAGCCCATCAGGTTCTGCAGCATCGGCGGCAGCAGCGCGCGGGTCGCGTACAGCACCGCGCCGACCACGAAGATGAACAACGTGCCGGTCGCGAAATTCGGGTCGCGCAGCAGTTCCGACTTGAAGAACGACGCCTTGCCGACGGTCGTCGTATGCACGAGGAAGAACGCGAAGCCGAGCGCCGCGACGAGCGCCTCGATGCGGATCTCGTATGAGCCGAACCAGTCGAGCTGTTCGCCGCGGTCGAGCATCGCCTGGAATGCGCCGATCGCGAGCGCGAGCGTCGCGAAGCCGAATGCGTCGAATTTCACGTGCGGACGCGGCGGGCGCCCTGGCAGGAAGGTCATCACGCCGGCGAGCGCGAACGCGCCGATCGGCACGTTGATGAAGAACACCCAGCGCCAGTTGTAGCTGTCGGTGAGCCAGCCGCCGAGCGTCGGGCCGAGGATCGGGCCGACCATCACGCCCATCCCCCAGATCGCCATCGCCTGGCCCTGTTTCTCGCGCGGGTTGATGTCGAGCAGGATCGACTGCGACAGCGGCACCAGCGCGGCGCCGAACACGCCTTGCAGCAATCGCGCGCCGACGATCTGCACGAGCGTCTCCGACAGCCCGCACAGCGCCGACGCCACCGTGAAGCCCGCGATCGACACGATCAGCAGCCGCTTTACGCTCAGCCGATCGGACAGCCAGCCGGTGAGCGGCGTCGCGATCGCCGCGGCGACGATGTAGGAGGTCAGCACCCACGTGATCTCGTCCTGCGACGCGGACAGCGTGCCCTGCATGTGCGGCAGCGCGACGTTCGCGATCGTGCTGTCGAGGGTCTGGATCAACGTGGCGAGCATGATCGACAGGGTCAGCATCGGCCGGTTCAGTGCGGGCGAGGCGGGGGCGTCGGCGGCGGGGTTCAAGCGCGTGTCTCCGTGGGGCGGTCGGGCGTGGTCTGCGATCTGGCACGACGCAAATTATAAGCAGGCTTATTATATATCCGCTTATCTCTGAATGGCGGGTCGTGGGCCGGTTCCGGCTTGACCCTATAATCGCCGCATGGACAAGACCTACGAGAACCGGATCGGTTACCTGATCGCCGACGTGGCCCGCCTGAACGGTCGCCTGTTCGACCGGCGCGCGAAGCGCATCGGGCTGACGCGGGCGCAAAGCCGCGTGCTCGCGTACCTGACGTGGAAGGGCGAGATGAACCAGGCCCGGCTCGCCGAATGGCTCGAGATCACGCCGATCTCGCTCACGCGGCTGCTCGACCGGATGGAAGGCTATGGCTGGATCGAACGCATCGCGAACGACGACGACCGCCGTGCGTTCGTGATCCGGCTGACCGACAAGTCGCGCGAGATCTTTCCGCAGATGCTGGAAGTGGGCGATACCGTCGCCGACGACGGGCTGCGCGGCTTCACGCCCGACGAGCGCGATACGCTGGTGCGGCTGCTCGGGCGCGTGCGCCGCAACCTGATCGATTGCGGCGGCGAGTGACGCGGGCGCCCGGTCGGGCGCACGGGGCAATGAGACTGCGTGGTCAGGCTCGGCCGCGTGTAGAAGGACGGTGAACGGGTGTTGCAGGGGAGGTTGAGGGTACGCCGGCGCGCTGGTCAACCGGCCGGCGCCGCGAGCGTGTACGCCGCAAGGTAGAGCCCTACGCCGTACGACAGATGCGTGACGAGGCTGCGCCGGCGCGCGACGTCCGGCTGCGGCGTGCGCGACGCCGCGATGCAGAAACCGAACGCCGGCTGCATCACGAAGAGCGGTGCGGCCATGCTCGCGGGCCCCACAGCGGAATACGACGCGGTTTCAACGGTTTCATGACGGTCCGGGCTTGTCTTCGTGGAGTCGGGCGATTATCTTGCAACTTCAAGTTCACTTGAGGTCAAGCATGAGCCGACTGGACATTGCGGACGTCGCGCGGCGCACGGGGTTGCCCGCGTCGACGCTGCGCTACTACGAGGAAAAGGGGCTGATCGTTCCGATCGGCCGGCACGGGCTGCGGCGGCAATACGACGAATCGGTGCTGGAGCGCCTGGCGCTGATCGCGCTCGGGCGGGAGGCCGGGTTCTCGCTCGACGACATCCTCGCGATGGTCGGCGCGGAGGGGCGGCCCGCGATCGATCGCGCGAAGCTCGACGGCAAGGCCGACGAGCTCGATCGCACGATCCGCCGTCTCGGCGCGGTGCGCGACGCGTTGCGGCATGCGGCCGTGTGCCCGGCCGCGAACCATCTCGAATGCCCGTCGTTCCAGAAGCTGCTGCGTATTGCCGCGCATCGTCATCCGGCGCGCCGCGCGAAGGCGGAAGCTGCGTAGGCGGCGAATCCGCATGAAGCGGGCGGTGCGGTAGCGGTTCGGAGCGGTGCGGCAGGAGGGCGGCTACGTGGCGACGTGACCGGTTCGACGTGCCGAATCGCGAAAAGGCGATACGGCCCGTATCGCCTTCGACGTCGGCGAGACCGCCGACGCCTGCATCACCCCGCGTAATACACGCGGCATTCCATCTCGCGCCCTCGCACGATCCGCTTGCCGGCGAGCGCGCCGTACGTCCCGGTAAACACGGTGCGCTGGTGCTCGCACTGCACGGCATCGTAGAAATAGAGCGACACCCAGTCGGTCGGGCGCCCGGCTTCCGGCGTGCGCATGGCGGCATGCTGGCTCAGCACCGTGAAATGCCAGCCGCCCTTGGTCATGTGCATCACGGGCGGCGGCACGTAACCGTCCGCGTTCAGGCGCCGGTGCGCGAGCGTCGGCAGCACGCCGGCGGCTGCCTTGTTGCGGTACTGGCGATCGATGTAAAGCAGCAGTTCGACGGGCGGCTCCGTGCCGGGGCCGGCGTGTCGCATGTGGCCTTGCCAGCGCCGGCGGCGGCTCAGCACGTCGTCGAGCGCGGCGCGGATGCCGACCGCGCGCCGCGGGCCGACGCCCGCGATCGTTTCGAGCTGGCCGTTGCGGGCCGCGCGTTCGAGCTCCTCCAGTGTGTCGATATGCAGCGCATCGTGAATGCGCAGCGCGAGCGCGTGGCCGATGCCCGGCACCGCTTCGAAGGCCGACGCGCGTTCCGCGTCGCCGCGCAGGCGGTCGAGCTGGCGCCAGCGCCCCGTCACCAGCAGCTCGGCGATCGCCTGCGCGACGCCCGCGCCGATGTCGGGCAGCGCGCCGAGCGCCTCGACGCCGCCGGTGTCGAACACGCTGCGAATGTCACGGTCGAGCGCGTCGACCGTATCGGCCGCCGAGCGGTACGCGGCGACCCGATACGGGTTCGCGCCCTGGTCGACGAGCCACTGCGCGGCCTCGCGCAGGCAGGCCGCGACAGTCCGGTTTTCCTCGTACGTCTGGCTGACGGTCGACTGCATGGCAAGGGACCCGGAAAGCACAAACGGAATGGACGCGGCGCACGACGCGCCGGTCGGCTGTCAACCATTGTCGCGACGCGCGATGAAGAAAACTTGATGCGCGTCAATGGCAAACGTAACACAGGCGCGCAGCGCACGGTCGGGCCGGAACGCGGCCCGACCGTGCGCTGCGCGCGATGCGGTTACGCGTCGAGAAACGACTGCGCGTTCTCGGCCTCGGCGGCCGTACGCAGTGCGGCGAGCGCGCGTTTCTCGATCTGCCGCACGCGCTCACGCGACATCCCCGCATCCTGCGCGATCGCGTCGTAGGTGTCGGGCTCGGTGCCGCCGAGGCCGAACCGCCGGCGCAGCACGTCGGCCTCGGTCGGCGTGACCGAACGCAGCAGCGCCCGTACGCAGTCGCGCATGCGCGTGTCGGCCAGTTGCTCGAACGGGCTGGCCGACGCCTGATCCTCGATCAGCTCCACGAGGCCGGTGTCCGCGTCGGGCAGCGGCGTGTCGAGCGAAACCGGCTCGGCGGGAAGCGCGAGCACCGCGCGCAGCTTGCCTTCGTCGAGGCCGGTTTCGGCCGCGAGCTCGGCCGGCGTGGCCCGCCGGCCGGTACGTTGGCGAAAGCGGAGCGCATGCCGCTGCACGCGCTGGTACTGGTCGCCGACGTGCACCGGCACGCGGATCGTGCGCGAACGATCCGCGACCGCGCGCGCGATCGCCTGGCGGATCCACCAGGTCGCATAGGTCGAGAACTTGAACCCGCGCCGGTATTCGAATTTCTCGATCGCGCGCATCAGGCCGAGGCAACCGTCCTGCACGAGGTCGGACAGGTCGACGCCGCGATTCAGGTACTTGCGCGCGATCGACAGGACGAGCCGCAGGTTCGCCTCGAGCATCGCACGCGTCGCGTCGCGCACCTTCTGCTGGCCGTCGCTCAGCGCGGCTGCAAGGGCGCGCCGCGCGACCGCGTCGAAGCACGCGGCGTCGGTCGCCGACGAATCATCGCGGGCGGTGGCGAGTGCGCGCACGGCACGACTTGCGTCGTCGACGGCCGGCGCGACCCACGCGAGCGAACCGAGCAGGGTCGCCACTTGGTTGCGCGCGTCGCGGTATTCGGCCGAGCGGCTGCCATGCGCATGCAATGCGTCGCGCAACGCCGACACCGCTGCGTGCAGCGCGTCGTAGCGGGCGGGCGCGGACGTTTCGCGATCCTCTTCATCGGGCGATCCGGCTGCACCCGTCGCGCGATGGCGCTCGAGCAGCGCGTCGACCGCGGGCGGATAGCCGGCAATCGCATGCAATATCTGATGGCGGCCCGTCTCGATCTCGCGGGCGAGCACTATTTCGCCTTCGCGCGTGAGCAGCGGCACCGCGTGCATGCGCCGCATGTACAGCGCGAGCGGATCGGTCGACGCGCTCGTGCCGCGCGCGAGGTCGCCGAGCATGGCCCGGCCTTCGTCGAGCGCGTCGCGATCGACCTCGACCGGCGCCGCGCCAGCGAACGGTGCAGGCACGGCCGGCTCGTCGAGTACCGCGATGCCGATGTCGGCCAGCGCGGCGCGCACGACCTCGAGCGCGTCGGGGCTGTCGCTTTCGGGCGGCAGCGCGTCGACGAGGTCGGCGTGCGTCAGATAACCCTGTTCGCCGGCAAGGGCCAGCAGCTGGATGATCGGATCGAGCGGGGTGTCCGCCCGGGGAGTGGGGCGTGGCGTAGTCATGTCGATGGCGGCGCGAGCCGCGTTCCTGTCAGGGCGGGCCGAAGCCCGCCGGTTTGCGGTTGCCGGTGGGTCGCGGACGCCCGTCCGCGCCGGTCAGCCCGACATCGTTCAAGTTGAGGGCATTTGCGCCAACTTCAACGCCGGCGCCGCGGACGGGCCAGCACGCGGCGTGCCCGGCCGGCCGCAGGGTGCAGGAAACAAAAAGTAACCGATCATACGCGCGGAAATCCGCAGGGGACGTAAGCTAGAGTCAGGCGCGCGCCCGGCGGCGACGCGCGGATTCTGCCGGAGTACGAGATGAACCCGATTCCCGCCGCGAGGCCCGCCGTCTTCGCGCTGGCTGCACTGACGCTTGGCGGCTGCTACTACACGAGCCCGTACGGTTATGCACCTTATTACGCGCCGGTGTCCGCCACGGTGACGCAGCGCGAGATCGCGGCCGCACCGACTGCGTCCGGTCCGGCCGCATCGACCGTACGGCAGGCGCAGGTCGACGCCGGCACGGCGGTGCCCGTGTATGTCGCCCCGGCCTATGTGCCGCCGCCGTATCCGTATTACTACCCGGCGTACTACTCCGGCTGGTACGGGCCGCCCGTGACGATCGGCTTCTGGGGCCGCTGGGGCGGCGGATACTGGGGCGGGCGCGGCGGGTACTGGCATCGTCCGTGGGGCGGCGGGCATTGGGGTGGCGGTCACGGGGGTGGCGGTCACTGGGGGGGCGGCCATCGGCACTGACCGGCGCGCGACGGCGCGGGAGAGCATCATGAGGAACACGATTGTCCGAAGTCTGTGCATCGTCCTGGCCGGCCTCGCGGCCGCACCGGGCGTCGCCGATGCGCAGAGCAGCGCTTACACGAATTCGCCGGCCGAGCTGTATGCGGGGCCGGCGCCCGATTACCCGGTGGTCGCGCAGATTCCGCCCGGCACCGCGCTGGGCGTATTCGGCTGCCTGGGCGACTACACGTGGTGCGACGTCGCGCTGCCGGGCGTGCGCGGCTGGATCGATGCGCAGTTGCTCGACTATCCGTATCAAGGCAGCTACGTGCCGTTGCTCGAGTACGGCGCGATCATCGGCGTGCCGGTGACCGGATTCGCGATCGGCGCGTACTGGGATCGCTATTACCGGCACCGCCCGTGGTATCCGGACCGCGACCGCTGGGCGCATCGGGCGGAGCCGAGGCTCGGCCCGGGCGGCATGCCGCCGGCGCAAGGGCGTCCGCAACCGGGCGCGCCGATGCAGGTCGCGCCGGGCGGCCCGCCGCCCGTGCATGACACGCGGCCGTCGGCGACGCGCGGCGGCTGGAACGGTGCGAACCGGATGCCGGCGCCGGCCGCGCCAACGCCGATGCCGGGTGGGGCGGGTAATGCGCGTCCGGGCAGTCCGGCGCCAACGCCGATGCCGGGCGGAGCGGGCAATGCGCGTCCGGCCGGCCCTCCGCCGGCCGTGCTGCGGCCGCCGCCCGCCCCGGGCGGCGAGGCCCGCACGATGCCGCCGCCGGTGCGGCAGGGCGGCGGCGGTTATGCGCAGCCGCAGGGCGGCGGAAACGGTGGCGGTCACCACGGCGGCGGTGGTGGCGGCCCCGACGAACGCCGGCACTGATCGCGCCGGTGCCGCGGGTGCGCCGCGCCCCGGACGAAAAAAAGCCGCTCCGGAGAGCGGCCTTGAGATCAGGCAAGCGGGCGAGGTAACGTGCTACCGGTCGCCCGCAGCCCGCTGCGTCAGTCGTCCAGCAGCGACAGGTCGCGCACCGCACCCTTGTCGGCCGACATGACCAGCTTCGCGTATGCCTTCAGCGCCGCGGACACCTTGCGCGGACGCGGCTGCGCGGGCTTCCAGCCCTTTGCGTTCTGCTCCTCGCGGCGGCGCGCCAGTTCCTCGTCCGACACGAGCACGTCGATCGTGCGGTTCGGAATGTCGATGCGGATCCGGTCGCCGTCGCGCACCAGGCCGATTGCGCCGCCCGCTGCCGCTTCGGGCGAGCAGTGGCCGATCGACAGACCCGACGTACCGCCCGAGAAACGGCCGTCCGTCAGCAGTGCGCACGCCTTGCCGAGCCCCTTCGACTTGATGTAGCTGGTCGGGTAGAGCATTTCCTGCATGCCGGGGCCGCCCTTCGGGCCTTCGTAGCGCACGATCACCACGTCGCCGGCCTTGACCTTGTCGTTCAGGATGTTCTCGACCGCTTCGTCCTGCGATTCGGTGACGTGCGCCGAGCCTTCGAACACGAGGATGCTTTCGTCGACGCCGGCCGTCTTCACCACGCAGCCGTCGAGCGCGATGTTGCCCGTCAGCACGGCGAGGCCGCCTTCCTTCGAGAACGCATGCTCGTACGAGCGGATGCAGCCTTCGGCGCGGTCGAGGTCGAGGCTCGGCCAGCGCGTGTTCTGGCTGAACGCGACCTGCGTCGGGATCCCGGCCGGGCCGGCCAGGTAGAACGTGCGGACCGCTTCGTCCTGCGTGCGGACGATGTCCCACTGGTCGAGCGCATCCTTCAGCGTCGGCGCGTGCACGGTCGGCACGTCGGTGTGCAGCTTGCCGGCGCGGTCCAGTTCGCCGAGGATCGCCATGATGCCGCCCGCGCGGTGCACGTCCTCGATGTGGTACTTGTTCGTGTTCGGCGCGACCTTGCACAGCTGCGGCACGATGCGCGACAGGCGGTCGATGTCCTTCATCGTGAAGTCGATGCCGGCTTCACGCGCAATCGCCAGCAGGTGCAGGATCGTGTTGGTCGAGCCGCCCATCGCGATGTCGAGCGTCATCGCGTTCTCGAACGCCTTGAAGCCGACCGCGCGCGGCAGCACGCGTTCGTCGTCCTGCTCGTAGTGCTGGCGCGTCAATTCGACGATGCGGCGGCCGGCGCGCTTGAACAGTTGTTCGCGGTCGGCGTGCGTGGCGACCACCGTGCCGTTGCCGGGCAGCGACAGGCCGAGCGCTTCGGTCAGACAGTTCATCGAGTTCGCGGTGAACATGCCCGAGCACGAACCGCAGGTCGGGCACGCCGAGCGCTCGACTTCGGCGACGTCGGCGTCCGAATACGACTGGTCGGCCGCGATCACCATCGCGTCGACCAGGTCGAGCTTCTTCAGTTCGATGGACTTGGTGACAGGGTTCGCGAGGCGCGTCTTGCCGGCTTCCATCGGGCCGCCCGACACGAAGATCACCGGAATGTTCAGGCGCATCGCGGCCATCAGCATCCCCGGCGTGATCTTGTCGCAGTTCGAGATGCACACCATCGCGTCCGCGCAGTGCGCGTTCACCATGTATTCGACCGAATCGGCGATGATGTCGCGGCTCGGCAGCGAATAGAGCATGCCGTCGTGGCCCATCGCGATGCCGTCGTCGACCGCGATCGTGTTGAATTCCTTCGCGACGCCGCCCGCGGCTTCGATCTCGCGCGCGACGAGCTGGCCGAGATCCTTCAGGTGAACGTGCCCGGGGACGAATTGCGTGAACGAGTTGACGACCGCGATGATCGGTTTCGAGAAATCGTCGTCTTTCATGCCGGTGGCGCGCCACAGCGAGCGCGCACCTGCCATGTTGCGGCCGGCGGTGGAGGTTTTGGAACGGTAAGTGGGCATGGTGATGGCTGAAGAAATATCGCGGGAAAAGGGTGGAGGCTCGGGGAATAAAGGCCTCTCTCGCGCCCGTGCGAACAACCTCTTGAGCTGCGCCCTGGGCAAACTTCGCGATTATCCCACAGCCGCCGGGCGGGCGGCGCCGGCCGGCGCGGGCGGTGCGGCGGACAGCGGCCGGGTGCGCCGCGTGCGCGAGCCCCACCAGACCGAGCAAGCACGAAGCCCGACGCAGGCCATCGCCGGCGCAACCGGGCGGCGGCTCCATCGCCCGTTCCGCCGACGATGAAGCCGCGCCGCTCGATCGCGCGTCAGTCGAGCAGCGTCAGGATCTCGTCGTACAGCGCCTTCGGAATCCGCACCCCATTCGCGATGCTGCGCGCGCGGGCGTCGAAGCGCCGTTGCGACGGCAGCCGCGCGCCCTGCGCGACGATCGATTCGAACATCCGCTCGCCGCGCGCGAGTCCCGCGTCGAGATCGTCGCCGAGAAACACCTTCGGATCGAACGCGATCACGAGTTCGCCGTGGCACGGTGTCGCGCCGACGCCTTCGTCGAAGTCCATCGATTCCCGGCTCGTCATGTCGCCGATCAGCGCGCCGCCGAGCAGCTCGACCATCGCCGCGAGCGCCGAACCCTTGTGGCCGCCGAACGTGCGCATCGCGCCTTGCAGCGCGGCCTTCGGGTCGGTGGTCGGCTGGCCGTCGGCGTCGATCGCCCAGTGCGGCGGAATCGCCTTGCCCTGTTTCGCGTGCAGTTCGATGTCGCCGCGCGCGATCGCGCTCGTCGCGAAATCGAACACGAACGGCTCGCCGCCCGGGCGCGGCCATGCGAACGCGATCGGGTTGGTGCCGAACACGGGCTCGCGGCCGCCTTCCGGCGCGACCCAGCTATGGCTCGGGTTCATCGCGATGCCGACCAGCCCTTCGGCCGCGATCGCCTCGACCTCGGGCCACAGCGCGGAGAAGTGATAGCAGTGGTTGATCGCCATCGCGGCGATGCCGTGCTGCTTCGCCATCTCGACCAGCACGGGCAGCCCGGTTTCGAAGCTCAGCAGCGAGAAGCCGCGATGCGCGTCGACCGCGACGATCGACGACGACAGCTTGCGCAACGTCGGCACGGCCTGCGGATCGACCTTGCCTTTCTTCAGCGAGCGCACGCACACGAGCAGCCGGTACACGCCGTGTGAATGGCATTCGTCGCGCTGGCCCTGCGTGATCACGTTGGCGATGGCGCGCGCATGCGCGTCGGACATCCCGTTGTGCGTCAGCACGCGCAGCGCGAGCGCGTGGACTTCGTCGAGCGACAGCACGACTTCGGCGGTGCGCTCAGACATGGTTCACCTCGCATGGGGCGGGCACGCCGTCGATGCGTCGCGGCACGTGCAGCGGATTGCTGTTGCGGAGCGCGTCCGGCAGCAGCGCGTCCGGCACGTCCTGGTACGACACGGGGCGCAGGAAGCGCTCGATCGCGCGCGCGCCGACCGACGTCGTACGCGTGTCGGACGTCGCCGGGAACGGGCCGCCGTGCACCATCGCGTGGCCGACCTCGACACCCGTGCCGAAGCCGTTGACGAGAATGCGGCCTGCCTTGCGTTCGAGCGTCGGGCGCAGCGCGGCGAACAGCGCGGCGTCGCCGTCGGCGAGATGCGCGGCGACCGTCAACTGGCCTTCGAGCGATTTCAGCACGCGATGCAGCGTGTCGGCGTCCGGGCAGCGCACGACCAGCGACGCGGGGCCGAACACTTCGTCGCGCAGTTCGGGGTGGGCGATGAACGCGTCGGCGGAGGCCGCGAACAGCGCCGCGCGGGCCTGATGGCGGCCGCCTTCGACGCCTTCGGCCAGCAGTTCGACGGCTGAGTGAGCGCGCAGCGCCGCGACGCCTTGCGCATAGCTCGCGTGGATGGCCGGTGTCAGCATCGTCTGCGCGGCCACGGCGCGCACGGCATCGGCCGACGCGGCTTCGAAGGCGCGCAGCGCGGGGCCGTCGACCGCGAGCACGAGGCCCGGATTCGTGCAGAACTGGCCGGCGCCCAGCGTAAGCGACGCGACGAACTGCGATGCGATGGCGTCGTGACGCGCACTGAGCGCGGCGGGACACAGCAGCACGGGATTGATCGAGCTCATTTCCGCATAGACGGGGATCGGCTCGGCTCGCGCGGCCGCGATATGCATCAGCGCCACGCCGCCGCGACGCGAGCCGGTGAAGCCGACGGCCTTGATGCGCGGATCGGCGACGAGCGCCTGGCCGATCTCGCGCGATGCGTCGAACAGCAGCGAGAACACGCCGGCCGGCATCCCGCATTCGCGCACGGCCTGCTGGATCGCGCGGCCGACGAGTTCCGACGTGCCCGGATGCGCGGAATGCGCCTTGACGATCACCGGGCAGCCGGCCGCCAGCGCCGACGCCGTGTCGCCGCCGGCCACCGAGAACGCGAGCGGGAAGTTCGACGCGCCGAACACGGCGACGGGGCCGAGCGCGACGTTGCGCAGGCGCAGGTCGACGCGTGGCAGCGGCTTGCGCTCCGGGCGTGCCGGGTCGATCCGCGCGTCGAGAAAACCGCCGTCCCGCACCAGCGATGCGAACAGCGCGAGCTGCCCGACCGTGCGGCCGCGTTCGCCTTCGATGCGCGCACGCGGCAGCCCCGTTTCGACGACGCAGCGCTCGATCAGCTCGTCGCCGAGCGCCATGACGTGGCGGCCGATCGCATCGAGGAACGCGGCGCGTGCTTCGAGCGACGTTTCGCGATACGTATCGAACGCGTCGTCGGCGAGTGCGCACGCCGTTTCCAGGTCGTGCAGGCTCGCACCGCCGAACGCCGGTTCGAGCGGTTCGCCTGTTGCGGCGGCGAGCGCATGGAGGGTGCCGTTCTGTCCGGCGACGGCCGACTGGCCGATCAGGAGCTGACCTGTGAGTTGCATGGTTTTCCTCGGAAAAAAGCAGGGCCGGGCGTGATGTGCCCGGCCGATGGAAGGGGAAAGGGGGAGGGCGCGTCAGTCCTCGTCGTCGTCGAGTTGCAGCTTGTCGGCGCGCACGCCGGTGTGCGCGCCCCAGTAGTAGATGACGAGCGCGACGGCCGCGACGACGACCGTGTCGTACGGATGCGCGAGCCGGCCCGTGCCGCCGAAGCCGCCGAGATACGACAGCACGATCATCGCCGCATAGAATGCGATCAGCCACGCGGACGAGCGCACCTGCTCGGCGAGACTCAGGTGCGTGGTTGGCACCCAGCGGCGGCACGCGAGATAGATGGCGAACATCGCGATCTGCAGCCCGAGCAGCCAGGACACCGTGCTCCAGCCCGACCAGTAGACGATCAGCGCGGCGATCACGAACGACGCGGGGCCGGTGAGGCCGAACGCGCTGGCGCGGAACGGCCGCGGCAGGTCGGGCGCCGTGCGGCGCAGCGCGGCGACCGACACCGGCGCGACCGCATAGCTCAACACCAGCGCGGCCGACACGATGTTGATCAGCGCTTCCCAGGACGGGAACGGCAGCGTCCAGAAGATCGCGAGGCCGAACGTGAGCCACAGGCCCGCGCGCGGGATGCCCGACGCTTCGTCGACGCGGGTGAACACCTTGAAGAACGTGCCCGTCTTCGCCCAGCCGTAGACCACGCGCGGCGTCGCGTTCATGTAGATGTTGCCGCAGCCGCTCGGCGAGATCATCGCGTCGGCGACGACCATCACCGCGAGCCAGCCGACGCCGAGCGCGAGCGCGATGTCGCGATACGGCAGCGAGAACGCCTTGCTCACGTCGTGCCAGCCGGCGGCGAGCATGTCGGTGGGAATGCTGCCGATGAACGCGAGCTGCAGCAGCACGTAGATCAGCGTCGACAGCAGGATCGACAGGATCAGCGCGATCGGGATCGTGCGCTGCGGATTGCGCACCTCGCTCGCGACCGACACGATCGGCGTGAGCCCGAGATACGCGAAGATGATGCCGCCGGCCGACACGGCCATCTCGATGCCCGGCATGCCGAACGGTGCGAAGCCGTGCACGGTCAGGTTAGCGGGCTTGAAGAACGTGAACAGCACGCCGATCACCGCGAGCGGCACGATGAACTTGAAGACGCTGATGATGTTGTTCGCCTTCGCGAATGTCTTCACGCTCGAATAGTTCAGGTAAAAGAAGAAGCCGAGCAGCGCGGCCTGCACGAGCCAGCCGAGGGTGGTCGGGTCGCTCGATCCTTCGACTGTCAGGCCCGGAAACCACGCGGCCGCATACTGGCGCGCGGCGACGACTTCGATCGCGATCAGGCTCGAGAACGCGATCAGCGTGATGAAGCCCATCAGGTAGCCGAGCAGCGGGCCGTGCGAGAACACCGGGTAGCGCACCACGCCGCCCGCGCGCGGCAGCGCGGCGCCGAGTTCGCAGTAGACGATGCCGAGCAGCAGCACCGCGAAGCCGCCGAGCAGCCACGAGAAGATTCCGGCCGGGCCCGCGATCGTCGATACGTGACTCGCGGCGAACAGCCACCCCGAACCGAAAATGGCGCCGAGACCGATGAACGTGAGATCGGTCAGCGACAGCTGTTTCTTGAACTTGCCGTGACCCGCGCCGGGGCGCGCGGAACGGGAAAGCGGGACAGACGGGTGTGCATTGCCTTGGCCTGGCATGGGCGTGTCTCCTGGGGGAATGTCGGTACAGGCGCGCGTGGCGCGCGCTCCGACGGAGCAGCGCGCACGCCTGCCGGCCGGCGTCGCCCGGTTCGAACGACCGGGGCGGGCCGCGGCCCGTTCACGCGCGGCGTGGGGTGGCGCCGGGGCGAGCGGGCCCGCGGACCATGCCGGACCGCGGACGGCGACGCACAGGGCAAACCCGCGCGCCGCCGCAGGGCGTCGATCAGAGGCCGACGTCGGGCAGCGCCGGGCGCGTGTCGAGCGCCTTCGCGACGATGGCCTTCACTTCAGCGAGCGTGTCGCCTTGCAGCGCGAGGCGCGGCGGACGCGTGACCGCGCTGCCGCGGCCGACCAGTTCTTCGCACAGCTTGATGCACTGCACGAGATCCGGGCGTGCGTCGAGGTGCAGCAGCGGCATGAACCAGCGATACAGCGCGAGCGCTTCGTCGAAGCGCTTTTGCATCGCGAGGCGGAACAGCGTCTCGCCTTCCTTCGGAAACGCGTTCGACATGCCCGACACCCAGCCTTCGGCGCCGACCGCGATGCTCTCGACCACGACGTCGTCGAGGCCCGCGAACAGCACGAAGCGATCGCCGACCGCGTTGCGCAGATCGATGAAGCGGCGCGTATCGCCCGACGAATCCTTGAAGCAGACGATGTTCTCGCAATCCTGCAGCGCGATCAGCACGTCGGGCGTCACGTCGTTCTTGTAGATCGGCGGATTGTTGTAGACCATCACCGGCAGGTCGGTGCTCGTTGCGACCGCGCGGAAGTGCGCGGCGGTTTCGTGCGGCTTCGCCGAGTAGACGAGCGCCGGCATCACCATCACGCCGTCGACGCCGACGCGCTGCGCTTCGCGCACCGTATTGCGCGCGAATTCGGTCGTGAATTCGGCGATGCCGGCGATCACCGGAATCTTGCCGCCGGCCGCATCGCGTGCGGCCTCGATCACCTGAAGCTTCTCGCTCGTCGACAGCGACGTGTTTTCGCCGACCGTGCCGCAGACCACGAGGCCCGACACGCCGTCGTTCACCAGGTTCTTGACCACACGGTGCGTGGCGTCGATGTCGAGGGAAAAGTCCGGCTTGAACTGGGTGCTGACGGCCGGGAAAACCCCGGTCCACTGAATGGCTTTGCGGCTCACTGAAATCTCCTACGTTCGTATCGGTCGGCCGACGGGTGTGTCGGTGTGGCAACCAGTATCGCCGCGCAAACGCCCATCACGCTTGAGTCGTATCGCGGAGCAAAATGACGAAATCGGCACAGCGGCCGGCAGGGGCGGGAAGGGTGCGTCGCACTATGCCGATTTCGTCGTCGTCCTCATCGAAAAGCCACAAGCGGACGAACGCGCGACGGAGGAAGCTATGCTCCTTTCCCCACTTCGGACGGCTCATGATGAAGCGCATCCAGATCATCGATTCGCACACGGGCGGCGAACCCACTCGGCTCGTCGTGTCCGGCTTTCCGTCGCTCGGCAACGGCACGATGGCCGAGCGCCGCGACGTGCTCGCGCGCGAGCACGACCGTTATCGCACCGCGTGCATCCTCGAGCCGCGCGGCAGCGACGTGCTGGTCGGTGCGCTGCTGTGCGACCCGGTGTCGGCCGACGCGGCGGCCGGCGTGATCTTCTTCAACAATAGCGGCTATCTCGGGATGTGCGGGCACGGCACGATCGGCGTCGTGCGCACGCTGCATCACATGGGACGCATCGCGCCCGGCGTGCACCGGATCGAGACGCCGGTCGGCACCGTCGAGGCGACACTGCACGACGACCTGTCGGTCAGCGTGCGCAACGTGCCCGCGTATCGCCACGCACACGGCATCGCGCTCGACGTGCCGGGATACGGCCCCGTGAAGGGCGACGTCGCGTGGGGCGGGAACTGGTTCTTCCTGATCAGCGACCACGGGCAGCGCGTCGCCGGCGACAACGTCGCGGCGCTCACCGCGTACGCGTCGGCCGTGCGCGAAGGGCTCGAACGCGCGGGCGTCACCGGCGCGAACGGCGGCGAGATCGATCACATCGAGCTGTTCGCCGACGATCCCGCGCATGACAGCCGCAGCTTCGTGCTGTGCCCGGGCCTCGCGTACGATCGGTCGCCGTGCGGCACCGGTACGAGCGCGAAGCTCGCGTGCCTCGCGGCCGATGGCAAGCTCGCGCCGGGCGCCGTGTGGCGGCAGGCGAGCGTGATCGGCAGCGTGTTCCACGCGAGCTACGAGCTGGCCGACGGCGGCATCGTGCCGACGATTCGCGGCAGCGCGCACCTGAGCGCGGAAGCGACGCTGCTGATCGACGAAGACGATCCGTTCGGCTGGGGCATCGGGTCGTGAGCGAAACGAAGACCGACGTCGTCGTGATCGGCGCCGGCATCGTCGGCGCGGCGTGCGCGCACGAACTCGCGCAGCGCGGGCTGCGCGTGCTCGTCGTCGACGACGCGAGCGGCGGCGCGACCGGCGCGGGCATGGGGCACCTCGTCGCGATGGACGACAATGCGGCCGAACTCGCGCTGAGCCATTACTCGATCGAACTGTGGCGCGCGTTGAGCGGCGAGATGCCCGACGGCTGCGCATACCGCAACTGCGGCACGCTGTGGCTCGCGGCCGATGCGCACGAGATGGATCTCGCACGCGCGAAGCAGGCGACGCTCGCCGCCCACGGCGTGGCCGGCGAGCTGATCGACGCGGCGGCGCTCGCGCAACTGGAGCCGATGCTGCGCGCGGGCCTCGGCGGCGCGCTGAAGATTCCGGGCGATGCGATCCTCTATGCGCCCGTCACCGCGAACTGGCTGCTGCAGCGCGCGCCGCGCATCACGTTGCGCCGCGAGCGGGCCGTCGCGATCGACGGCCCCAGCGTGACGCTCGCGAGCGGTGACGTGCTGCGCGCGGAGCGTGTGATCGTCGCGAACGGCGTCGCGGCGCGCACGCTGCTGCCCGAACTGCCGCTGCGCCCGAAAAAGGGCCATCTGCTGATTACCGACCGCTATCCGGGCCACGTGTCGCACCAGCTCGTCGAACTCGGCTATGCGGCGAGCGCGCACGCAAGCGACGGCACGTCGGTCGCGTTCAACGTGCAGCCGCGCCCGACCGGCCAACTGCTGATCGGCTCGTCGCGCCAGTTCGACACCGAAGACGCGCAGGTCGAGCCGCCGGTGCTCGCGCGCATGCTGCGCCGCGCGGTCGGCTATCTGCCGGATCTGGCCGACCTGAACGGCATCCGCGCATGGACCGGCTTCCGCTCAGCGAGCCCCGACGGCCTGCCGCTGCTCGGCGAGCACCCGGCGCGGCCGGGCGTGTGGCTCGCGGTCGGGCACGAAGGGCTCGGCGTGACGACCGCGCCGGGCAGCGCGCGGCTCGTCGCCGCGCTGATGGCCGGCGAGCGGCCGTCCATCGATATCGAACCGTATTTGCCGGGACGCTTCCTGAGCGCGTCCCTCGTCACCGGAGCGCTGACATGAAACGACCCCCACGCTCACTTTGTTCGCTGTCGACCGGAGTTGGCGCTTCAGCGCTGACTCCGGTCCCGCGCAAGGCGCCCCCCGCGGGGGCGGTCAACCTCCTTGGGACGGCCCGGCGGAGGCTGGCATGATCATTCATCTGGACGGCCGCGCGCTGACGGTGGCCGACGGTGCGACCGTCGCGGCCGCCGTCGCGGCGAGCGGCGACGACACGACGCGTGTGTCGTGCACGGGCGCGGCGCGAGCACCGTTTTGCGGGATGGGCATCTGCCAGGAATGCCGGATGACGATCGACGGCCGGCGCCGGCTCGCGTGCCAGACGTTGTGCCGCGACGGCATGCAGGTGGGGCGCACGCGATGAAACAGCAACGAT
The DNA here is from genome assembly GCF_002223195.1 of Burkholderia sp. AU28863. Classification (NCBI taxonomy): domain Bacteria; kingdom Pseudomonadati; phylum Pseudomonadota; class Betaproteobacteria; order Burkholderiales; family Burkholderiaceae; genus Burkholderia; species Burkholderia sp. AU28863. The sequence goes on from NZ_NKFE01000005.1 coordinate 890,306, forward strand.
TGAGCGTCGACGTCGCGATCGTCGGCGCGGGCCCGGCCGGGCTGTCGGCCGCGCGGGCCGCCGCGCGAAGCGGCGCGACCGTTGCGATCGTCGACGACAACCCGCGGGCGGGCGGGCAGATCTGGCGGCAGCCGGCAGCGGCCGCACCGACGCCGGCCGCCGCCGAACGCCTCGCGGTGCTGCGGCAGCCGAACGTCACGCATCTTGCGGGGACGCGCATCGTCGCCGAAACGCAGCCGGGCATGCTCCTGCTCGAAGACGACGAACGCGGGCTGCTGCTCGATTTCCGGACGCTGATTCTCTGCTGCGGCGCCCGCGAGCTGCTGCTGCCGTTTCCGGGCTGGACCCTGCCGGGCGTGACCGGCGCGGGCGGCTTGCAGGCGCTGATCAAGTACGGGCTCGACGTGCGCGGGCAGCGCACGGTGATCGCGGGCAGTGGGCCGCTGCTGCTGGCGAGCGCGGCGACGGCCCGGCAGGCTGGCGCGCGCGTGTCGCACGTGCTCGAACAGGCCGCATGGGGCGACGTGGCCGGCTTCGGCGCGGGGCTGCGGCGCTGGCCGTCGAAGCTCGCGCAGGCCGCGAAGCTCGTCACGGTCGCGTATCGGCCCGATGCGTACGTCGTCGAGGCATTCGGCGACCAGCGGCTCGAACGCGTGCGAATTCGCCAGGGCGATCGCGAATTCGACGTCGACTGCGACCGGCTCGCGTGCGGCTTCGGCCTCGTGCCGAATACCGTGCTGCCGAGCCATCTCGGATGCCGGATCGAGCATGGCGCGGTGGCGGTCGACGCGCACCAGCGCACGAGCCGCGACGGATGTTTCGCGGCGGGCGAGTGCACGGGCGTCGGTGGCAGCGAGCTGGCGATGGCCGAAGGCGAGATCGCCGGCTACGCGGCGACCGGCCAGACCGCACATCTGGCCGCGCTGATCGCACGGCGCGCGCACTGGCAGGCTTTCGCGGATGCCGTGCGCGAGCGCTTCGCGATCCGGGAGCCGATCCGCCGGCTCGCACGACCCGACACGCTGCTGTGTCGTTGCGAAGACGTGCGGTTCGATGCGGTCGCGCGGGAACCGGGCTGGACGGCCGCCAAACTGCAGTCGCGCTGCGGGATGGGTGCGTGCCAGGGCCGCGTGTGCGGCGCGGCCGCGCAGGCGCTGTTCGGCTGGACGCCGCCGGCGCCGCGCACGCCGCTCGTGCCCGCGCGGGTCGGCACGCTGATGCTCGACGGCACGGAGTCCTGCGACCGCGCGTGACGCGTGAAGCGTCGCGGTGAAGCGGCCCGGTTCAGGCCGGGCCGTGTCTTTTACTTCAGCTTCACTTTGGATCGATGGCGGGTGACGCAATGCTGTCGACCGCCTTCGCCGTCGTTGCCGCGCCATGTGTGATCGCGGCGGTCGCCGTGCTGGCGCTCGGCGTGGTTCGCGCCTGCGCGGTACGCGCGGTGGCTGCCGACGGGACGGCTGGCAAGCAGGTCTGACAGACGGAACGGCGGCCGGATTGCCGATCCTGCAATCAGCGGGACACAACAATATATAAATTTATATAATATTGATTCTTTAATCGTATTCCCGCTCCGATGAACGACGATCTTCCCGCCGGGTTGCCAGGGCCCGATCAGATGCGCGCCGCCGCCGAATCGGCGTGCGCGCTCCTCAAGGTGATGTCGAATCCCGACCGGCTGCTGCTGCTGTGCGAACTGTCGCAGGGTGAGCGCTGCGTGAGCGATCTCGAGGCGCGCCTGGACATCCATCAACCGACGCTGTCGCAGCAGCTTGGTGTATTGCGGGACAACGCGCTGGTTCGTACGCGCCGCGAAGGCAAGACGATCCGCTATTCGCTCGACAGTCCGGCCGTGGTCGCGATGATGGGCGTGCTGTACGAGCAGTTTTGCGGGGCGACCGCGAAGGAGGCGCGCGATGCAGGTTGATGCACTTCATTTCACGCCGTGGCCGTCGCTGGCCGGCGGCGTGCTGATCGGGCTCGCGGCGGCGTGGCTCGTCGTGTTCAACGGCCGGATTGCCGGTATCAGCGGGATCGTCGGCGGCCTGATGACGGCGGGCGGCGCAGAGCGCGGTTGGCGCGCCGCGTTCGTCGCCGGGCTGATCGCCGCGCCCGTCGCGATGCGTTTCGTCGGGAGCAGCCTGACGCCGCAGGTCGCCGCCAGTTGGCCTGAATTGCTGGCGGCCGGGCTGCTGGTCGGGATCGGCACGCGGTACGCGGGCGGCTGCACGAGCGGTCACGGTGTGTGCGGGATATCGCGCGGGGCGCTGCGTTCGGTGGTCGCGACGGCGACCTTCATGGTTGCCGGCTTCGCGACCGTCTTCGTGCGGCTGCACGTGCCGGGAGGCTGACATGCAGGCAGGATTCGCGTTTCTGGCGGGGCTGCTGTTCGGCGTCGGCCTCATCGTGTCGGGCATGGCCAATCCGCAGAAGGTGCTCGGTTTCCTCGATCTCGCAGGCCGCTGGAATCCGTCGCTCGCGTTCGTGATGGCGGGCGCGATCGGTGTCGCGGTGTTCGCGTTCGCGTGGGCGAAGCGCCGGACACGATCGTGGCTCGGCTTGCCGATGCAGTTGCCGGCCGCCCGGACGATTACCGTTCGCCTCGTCGCCGGAAGTGCGGTGTTCGGCATCGGCTGGGGGATTGCCGGGTTCTGTCCGGGCCCCGCGATCGTGTCGATCGGCTTCGGGTCGGCCAAGGGAATCGGGTTCGTCGTCGCGATGCTGGCCGGGATGGCGCTGTTCGAGTGGATCGAGCGTCGGCGGAACGGGCGGTGAGGCGGCGGCACGCTCGCTGGACGCGGCCGCTCGGAACATCACACGTTCATCGATCACCGCGATGATGCGGTGACCTCCCTGTGTTTCCCGCGGCGGGCAAGTCGTGATGTCAGACATGCTCGCTCACGTGGCGGCCGCCGCGCACTCGCCCGGACAGCCGGCGCAGGATGCCGCGGCACACCGAGAGCATGCCGCTTCGACCTGACGGTTCCACGATCGTCGTGCTGACCACGCGGCTGCCGCGAGCCGACAGCGCGACGTGACCGGCGGTTTCGAGCGTCAGGCATTCGCCTTCGTCGAGTTCGCGGCGAATGTATTGCGGTACATCGGGCAGCCAGTCGAGCCCGGCGTGGCGCAGCGTGACCGCCAGCGCGCCGTCCAGCACGATCAACTGGCTGCCCTTGTCGAACCACGCAAAGTGGCTTTGCCCGGCGTCGAGCCGGAGGTGTTGCGTCCGCATGGCGATTCCCTTTTCCCGGTTGCTCCGGTTGCGCGGCCTCGTGACGACGAGGCGACAGCGTGCAATCAGGTTAGGGAAACGGACGTGCGCACGACAGATTCAGGGGACGGGAATCTGTTGCGGTGCAGGCGACGATTTCGGGCTGCTGTATCGGTGGGTTTTTCCCGGATCTGTATCTGGCGTGCGGTGGCGGCCGCGGGCACGATGGTTCGCATGACGATTTTCGCCGACGCATCCCGCACGCCTTTGCCGATGGACGGCGAGCCGCTTTACGAACGGCTCGCCGAACATTACCGCCGCATCATCGCGGCCGGCACGCTGTCGCCCGGCGACCGGATGCCGTCCGTTCGCGCGTGCATGGCGCAGCACGGCGTCAGCCTGTCGACCGCGATCCAGGCGTTTCGGCGGCTCGAGGATGCGGGCTGGTGCGACGCGAAGCCGCGTTCGGGTTACTTCGTGCGCCGCCGCACGGCGGCCGTGCTCGACACGCTGCCGGAAAGCGACGTGCCGCCGCTGAGCGTCGAGCCGCCGTTCGCGGGGCTGCACGAACGCGTATCGCGCGCGATCGACCGTGCGAACGCGGCGACCGATGCGTTGAATCTCGGCGGCGCATCCGCGCACGCCGCGCTGTATCCGACCGAGCGCCTGCAGGCGCTGGCGATCCGGCTGCTGCGGCGCAAGCCCACATTGCTGACCGACGCGGGGCCCGTCGGCGGTTCGCCCGAATTCCGGCAGACGATGGCCAAACGCGCGTTGTCCTACGGCGTGACGCTGACGCCGGACGACGTGATGTCGACGAGCGGCGGCGTCGATGCGGTGAATCTCGCGTTGCGTGCGGTCGCACGGCCCGGCGACACGATCGCGATCGAATCGCCGGCCTTCTTCGGCCTGATCCAGTTGCTCGAAAGCCTCGGCCTGAAGGCGCTCGAAATCCCGGCAAGCCCGACGACCGGCCTGTCGATCGAGGCGCTCGAAGTGGCGCTGGTTGCCTATCCGGACATCCGGGCCGTGGTCGTCGTGCCGAACCTGCAAAACCCGCTCGGCTGCGTGATGCCCGACGAGCGCAAGGCCGAGCTCGTCGCGCTGTGTTCGTACCACGGTGTGGCCGTGATCGAGGACGAGCCTTATCGCGAGCTCGTCGAGGCGCCGCAGGCCGTCAGGCCGGTCAAGGCATGGGATCGCGACGGCACGGTGATCTACTGCCCGTCGTTCAACAAGGTACTGGCTCCCGGGATGCGGCTCGGCTGGATGAGTGCGGGCCGCTGGCATGCGCGCGTGAGGATGCTGAAATTCGCGCACAGCCGGCACAACGCCGCGCTGTTGCAGGCCGTTGCGGCTGAATTCGTGGGCTCGGGCGCGTTCGATCGGCACCTGCACCGGTTCCGCGAACAGTTGCGTGTGCAGCGCGACGTGACGATCGACGCGATTGCGCGTCATTTCCCGGCCGGCACGCGGATGAACCAGCCGCTGGGCGGGATGCTGCTGTGGATCGCGTTGCCGGAAGGCGTGCGCTCCGATGCGCTGTTCGACGCCGCGCTGGCGCACGGAGTCAAGATCGCACCCGGTTCGATCTTCTCGAATTCGGACCGTTTCGACGGCTATATCCGGCTCGCCTGCACGCGCGTATTCGATGCGGCGCACGAGGCGGCGTTCGACACACTCGGCCGCCTCGTACGGGAAGCCATGGCGGCCGCGTAAGCGCGACGGCGGCGGCCGGCCGGGCTTGCGAATACGCGAGTGCTCCGGCCGGACGCGGCACCGAAGCGGCAAGCCGCCGCCATTTCATCGGCCGACCGAATGCGTGGCCAGGTGCTGGCGAATCAGCGACAGGTAACGATCGCCGACCGAGAAATCGCGTGCCGCGCGCGGCTGGGCGGCCGGGCGCAGCGTGGCCGGCGCGCTCATGCCCAGATACCGGCACACGGCGGACGGAAAGGGCTTGCGCGTATGCCCGAGCTGACGCGCCGCGCGCTCGACGCGGGCATCGCCGACCTGGGCACGCAGCCACGCCAGTACTTGGCGATCGGTGTCGTTGACGATACGGACCAGATGTTCCATCGCGCACCTCACTGTTCATAAATACAGTACTGTAAATATAACCAGTGTTTGCGCGAACCGCAAGCAGGGGCGCGTCGGCTGGCCGTTCGGCCAGGGTCAGCGCGCCGGCGCGGCAGTGCGCGCGACGCGGGCCGCCGGGGCCGCAGGGGCCGCAGGGGCCGCAGGGGCGGCCGGCGCGGCCCGGCCGGTATAGCGCGCATCGGTCAGCGTGCCGAGGAACGCGACGATGTCGTCGATTTCCGCGTCGGTCAGCGCGGGCGGCGTGCCGGGCCGGCGGTTCATCGGCGTCGAATTGACGTTGATGTTGCCGCGATAGGCGGCCGGCACGTCGTCGAAGGTCTTGGCGCCGTGATACCAGAAGCCGGGATCGGTCGAGCGCGTGTTGTAGAACGCGACCGCGTCGCGCAGCGTCGTGAACACGCCGTTGTGCATGAACGTCTGCTTGACCGCGACGTTGCGCAGCCCCGGCGTGCGCAGGTAGCCGCACCATTGCGTCGGCTCGGGCCAGCGCAGCCGGCGCGCGGTGTCGCACAGCCCGTTGTCGAAATGGCGCGGATCGCGGTTCGCCGGCAGCGCGCGGTTGCGCGGCACCGCGATCGCGTCGTAGCCGAAATCGGTGAACAGCGAGCGCTCCGGGCGGCTCGACGTGTCCGACAGCGTATGGCAGGTCATGCAATTGCCCTTGTCCGGATTCCGGAACAGCGCGAGGCCGCGCATCTCGGCCGGCGCGAGCGGCTTGCGCGTGCGCAGGAACGCGTCGAAGCGCGACGTGAACGGCGCCATCTCGTCGCTCTGCAGATAGGCTTCGACGGCCGTGCCCAGCGCGCGCACCAGTTGCTCGGGATCGCGCCGCACCGGCGCGCCGAAGCGCGCGGCGAGAGCGGGCGCGAGTTCGGTCGCATCGACCTTGCGCAGCAACGCGGCCGGCGACCGGTTGTTCATCTCGTTCGGATCGAACAGCGGCCCGCGGATCTGCTCGGCGAGCGTATCCGCGCGGCCGTCGCTGAACAGGCCGCCGAACGGCGACGGCGCGGGCGCATCGTCGTCCTGGTAGAAGTGGCGGCGCGGCACGTAGCGCACATACAGCAGCGACGGCGCGTTGCGCTGGCTGAAGCGTCCGGGCCGGCTGCCCTCCGGCACGCCGGGCCCCGCGAGCGACGCGGCCGACAGCGTCGGCGCGAACGCGCGGCCCGGATCGTGACAGCCCGCGCACGACATGCCGCGCGGCTCGGACAGCCGCGGGTCGAAGAAGATCCGGCGGCCGAGCGCGACGAGCGTCGGGTCCGGCGCGAAGCGCGCGGCGGCCGCGTCGATCTTGCCCGTTACCTGCGGCGTGCCGTTGCCGATCGTGTCGACGACCCGCGACGGCGGCGCACCGGGAAGCAGGACCGTTTCGGCCGGCGCGGCGTGAGCCGCGAATGCCAGGCCGGCGAGTACGACCGCGACTACGCGCTGCAGCGTCCGCCGGCCACGCTCGCCGCGGCCGTCACATTGAACTTCTTCCGTCACGGCGCGATGAACCCCGTCTTGTCGCAGGCGAGCGTCCTGCCCGACTGATTGCATGACGCCAGCAGCTTGCCGGCCGCCGAATACGCATGGAACATCCAGCCCGTCGCCGGCGCGGCGTTGCGCTCCATGATCAGGAAACCAAAGCTGTTGTTGTGCGACAGCCGTTCGATCACCGCGCCCGGCGCGGGCGTCAGGCCGGCCGGGAACGGGTCGGGCAGCGCGACGTCGAGGTTGTCGCCGCCGTTGCCGGACACGATCGTCGCCGGGTGCCCGGACGAGAAGTTGATCGCCTGGAAATCGTGCACGTGGCCGTGCAGCGCGACGTGCACGCCCGGCGGGTAGTACGCCTGCGCGTTGAGGCTCGACATCACCGACTGCAGCGCGAGGTTGCCCGGCGCGGGCGTGCTGCCGGCGATCGGCGCGAACGCAAGGATCGGATGATGGTTCGTGAAGATCGTCGTCGTCATGCCGGCCTTCGACGCGAGCGCCGCGACCGTCTGGAACTGCTTCTGGTAGATGCCGAACTGCGCGTCGGTCGTCTTCAGCGGCGTGCGGCCGACCTTCGCCGTGTCGAACACGATCACCTGCGAGCCGGCGCCGAGCGACACCGCATAGGGTTCCGAATAGTTCGCGGTGTTGTCGTTGGCCGGATCGTCGCACGAGCGTGCGGCCGAATACGGGCGCGGGTCGAGAAAGCGGAACCAGCCCTGGCCCGCACGCGCGCATTCCTCGTGATTGCCGCGCACGACGACCCACGGCGCCTTCGCGAGCAACGCCGCGGCCGGGCGGAACAGGTCGGCCTGCCACGTATCCCAGCCGTAGCCCCACGGGCTGTCCTTGCAGCCGGCGATGTCCGGCGGGCACGCGTTCTCGCGATAGTGGTAGTCGCCGACGTGCAGCACGAGATCGGGCGACAGCTTCGCGACGCTGGCCGCGATCGTGCCGAGCGGCCAGACCGCGGCATCGTTGCACGCCTGCCATGCATTGTCGGCCTTCTTCATCCGGCAGCCCGTGTCGGCGATGATCGCGATGCGCTGCGGCTGCGCTTTCGGCAGCGGCAGCGTGCGGCCCGCGACGCTCGCCGCCTGCGCGCCGGCCGGCAGCGTGGTTTCGCAGACGGACACCGGGAAGCTCGACGGTTTCGAATCGGCCGGGTCGCTGGCGGTCGGCCGTTGGGCGACGGTCGCGGCGGCTGCGCGCAGTGCCATGCGCGATACCTTGCCGTCGACGTTCAGTTGCGGGCACAGCGGATCGCCGGCCGACGCGGGCGCATAGTTCGTGATCACGCGCGCGATCGCCTGGTTCGCATCGCCGATCTCGACCCATGCGGCCTGGACGTTGGCCGACGCGCTGGCCGGATCGTCCGGCGTATCGATGTGATTCGAGCACGCGGACAGCGCGGCGAGGGCAGCAAGGGGAGCGCAGCGCACGAGCAGGCCGCGCGTGAGGAATCGTCGCATGGGAGGGGCAGGCACCGTAGGAAAGTCGTCAACGATACGCAGCGCGAATGTAAGAAATGTGAAAACGGGGCGTGACGGCGCGCATGCCGACCGGCCTTGACTTCAAGCCGGCTTGAAGCAGCACAGTCCGGTTCGTGATCAATGAAACGAAAGGGGATCGACGATGGAAGCCAACCGGCCCAACGAAGCGCAATCCGCGTTATGGAACGGTCCGTCGGGGCGCGCATGGGTCGATGCGCAGGCGACGATGGACCGGATGTTCGAGCCGTTCGAAACGCTGCTGGCGGACGCCGTGGCAGCGTCGTCCGCCAGCAGCGTGCTCGATGTGGGCTGCGGCACGGGCGCGGTCACGCTCGCGATCGCGCGGCGGCTCGGCGCGAACGCGCAGTGCACGGGCATCGACATTTCGGCGCGGATGATCGACGCCGCCCGGGCGCGTGCCGAACGCAGCGGCCTGCGCGCCCGGTTCGTGTGCGCGGACGGGCAGACGCACGCATTCGAGCCGGCGAGCGTCGACCTGATCGTGTCGCGCCTCGGCGTGATGTTCTTCGACGATCCGGTGCGCGCGTTCGCGAACCTGCGGCAGGCGGCGCGACCGGGCGCACGGATGCGGTTCGTCGCGTGGCGCGGCGCGGCCGACAACCCGTTCATGACGACGGCCGAGCGGGCGGCCGCGCCGTTGCTGCCGAACTTGCGTGCGCGGCAGCCGGGCGCGCCCGGGCAGTTCGCGTTCGGCGACCGGCAGCGGGTCGCGTCGGTGCTGTCGGACAGCGGCTGGGCCGACGTTGCGATCGAGCCGGTCGATCGGACGTGCGTGCTGCCGGCGTCCGCGCTGGGCGACTATATTGCCCGGCTGGGCCCGGTCGGCCTTGCGTTGCTGGAGACGGACGAGGCGACGCGGCGGCGTGTGGTGGACACGATGCGCGCGGCGTTCGAGCGGTACGTGCATGGCGCCGAGGTACGCTTCGAGGCGGCGTGCTGGCTCGTGACGGCGCGCGCGCCGTCCGCATGACATGTAGCGTGAAAGCAGCGGATGAGGAACGCGTGGCCGCCCGTTCGCCCGGCAGGCGGCCGTGCCCGCGTGGCGAAGTGGGGCCGCGCGACCCGCGTGCGTCAGCGTTTGCGCGCGCGCAGCATCAGCCACGCGCAGCCACCGGCGACCAGCGCAAGCCCGAGCAGGACGGCCTCGGCGCCGAGCGCGAAACTGGGCGGCATTGCGCCGCTGTTCGGCACCGGCGACAGGTTGCCGCCCATCGCGACGGCGCCGCCGGCGAGCAGCGCCGCGCAGACGATCCAGTAGGCCTTGCCGAGCGGCGCCGCGGCGCGGATTCGCCACAGCGCGATGCCGGCGCCGCCGAGGTAGAGCACCGCGAGCGTGCCGAGCGCGATGACGTCGGCCGCGCGGCTGTGCGGCAGCCCGCTCATTCGGCCTCCGTCGCGTGTCCGGGTGCACGGCTCAGCAGGTGCGTGCGCTTGTCTGCCGCGAGCGACACGTAGCGTTCGTACTGGCGCAGCACGTCGGCGATCACCTCGTCGCCGCGCAGGTATTCGACGTCGTAGCCGAGCCGGCCGTCCTCGAAGAACGTGACGATGCCATGGACGTGCGCACGCGATGCATCCGGTTCGGCTGCCTCGCGCACGAGGAACGCGGCCGCGGATTTCGCGGTGACGCGCACGCCGTATACGAAATCGCGATGTTCGGCGGTCGGCACGGTGAGCCGCACCGCATCGTCGCTATCGCGCTGCACGTGCGCATCGACGCCGCTCGCGCGCAATTCGTCGGCGACCTTGCGCAGCGCCGGTTCGACCGTTTCCGCGACGAACTGGCGCGCCTCGGCCTCGGTCGTCTGCCGCAGGATGTGCGTCAGGCGATGGCGCCAGTGCTGGCCGGTCCAGAAGCTCGTTGCAGGCGCAACGTCCTGCGAATAGTGTGCGCGGTCGGCCGCGAGCCCGCGCCACAGCCCGTAACAGAGCGCGAGCATGATGATGGCGACCGGCAGCGCGGCGATCAGCGTCATCGCCTGCAGCGCGCCGAGCCCGCCCGCGACGAGCAGCACCGCGGCCGTCACGCCGAGCAGCGCGGCCCAGAACAGCCGCTGCCACACCGGCGAATGCGCGTTGCCGCGCGTCGCGATCTGGTCGATCACGAACGCGCCCGAATCAGCGGACGTGACGAAGAACACCGCGATCAGCACGATCGCGACGATCGACAGCAGTTGCGGCAACGGCAGGAAATCGAAGAAGCGGAACAGCAGCGCATCGACGTTGGTCGCCGTCTGCGCGAGCGCGCCGGCCGCGCCGTGCGTGTCGAGCCAGATCGCGCTGTTGCCGAACACGGTCATCCAGACGAGATTGAACGCGGTCGGCACGAGCAGCACGCCGATCACGAACTGTCGGATCGTGCGGCCGCGCGAGATGCGCGCGATGAACATGCCGACGAACGGCGACCACGACACCCACCACGCCCAGTAGAGGATCGTCCAGCCGCCGAACCAGCCTTCCTCGCGCGGCGGCGCGTACGCGTACGTGCGGAACGACAGGTCGACGAGGCTCGACAGGTATTGGCCGATGTTGTCGCCGAGCGCGCGCAGCAGGAACGCCGTCGGGCCCGCGACCACCACGAACGCAAGCAGCAGGAACGCGAGCAGCAGGTTCAGCTCGGACAGCCGGCGCACGCCTTTGTCGAGGCCGGTCGCGGCCGACACGCCCGCGAGGATCACGACTACCGCGACGAGCCCGATGCGGAACAGGTTGCTGCCCGTGTCCCAGCCGGCGACCGTCTGCAGGCCCGCGCTCAGCTGCATCACGCCGTAGCCGAGCGTCGTCGCGATCCCGGCGACCGTGCCGACCAGCGCGAACGCATCGACGGTATGGCCGACCCATCCGTTGATGCGCTCGCGCAGCACCGGATAGAGCCCGGAGCGCAGCGTGAGCGGCAGGTTGTAGCGAAAGCCGAAGTACGCGAGCACGAGCCCCATCAGCCCGTAGATCGCCCACGCATGGAAGCCCCAGTGGAAGAACGTCATCAACATCGCTTCGCGCGCGGCGGCGGGCGTGCCGGGGTCGACGGTCGGCGGCTTCAGGAAATGCTGCATCGGCTCGCCGACGCCGAAGTACATCAGGCCGATGCCCATGCCGGCCGCGAACAGCATGGCCGTCCACGACACGAAGCTGAATTCGGGTTCGGCATCGTCGGGGCCGAGCCGGATATTGCCGAAGTCGCTGGCGGCGATCAGCACGAGAAACACGAGGAAGCCGGTGACGGCGAGCACGTAGAACCAGTCGAAACGTGCGATGACCCATTGCTGGCCGGCGGAGAACAGCGCGCCGGCTTCGCTCGGGCGCAGTGCGCACACGACGAGCAGCGCGCCGATGACGACGAGCGCGGGCAGAACGACCTGCGGCTTGAATGTCGTGCGAGGCGAGGGACGGGAATCCGGCATGGCGGGCATCCAGTTGTGGGCGCAACGAAGCGCGACGCCGCCCGGCGCATGGTACGCGTCGGACCCTGATACGGCGTGCGTCGAGTGTACCGCGGTGTCAGGACTGCAAGAAGAGGGCATGCAGAAGGGTAAGCCTGACGGATTGTAAGGTATCGCGGCGAGCGAGAAAACCCGCGCGGTGCGTGCGGCGAGCGGGCGAGGCGGGGAAACGCGGCGGCGAACGCATATCGGACACCCGGACGGCGCGTACGGCATGCGCATCGTCCGGGTAGAAGACGGCGCACGAAAGGCGCCGCCAGAGGGTTCAGAACGTGACTGCGATCCCGGCCATGCCGACGAACTGGCCGTGCGTCGTCGACGGCGTGAGCTGCTGCGAATCGCCGACGATCGGCGCCGCGTCGACGATGTGGCCGGCGCCTTGCGCGCCGAGCGTCCGCCCGCTCGAATGCGTGTAGGCCTGCAGCGCGTAGAGCGTCGTGCGTTTCGACAGGCTGTACGACTCCTTCAGCGAGTACTGCTGATAGCGGGCCGCGTTCGCGACGCCGTTCGCCTTCGATGCGAGCGTGTACGCGAATGCGCCGGCCACCGAGAACGTCGGCGTGAAGCGGTACGCGGCGAGCGCGCCGTAGGTGTTGAACACGGCCGTGTCGGTGAAGGCCGAGCCGTTGCCGGGCAGATACTTCACGTTCGAATAGTTGAGCCCCATCGTCAGGTCGCCGAGCGTGTAGTTGCCGGCCGCCGCGACCTGCTCGACGGCCTTCGCGGTCAGGTAGCCCTGGTTCAGCACGGACACCGCGAAGCTGCCCGACGACGCGGTGGCCGGATTCAGGAAGCCCGCGGAAGAGCCCGAGCTGTTGATCCGCAGATAGCCGGCCGCGATCCCGATCGGCCCGTTCGCGTAGCGCAGCGCGGCGCTGAACGTGTTGCCCTTGCCGGTCGCGCCCGCGATGCCGCCGAATGCGTACATTGCGCTCGCGGTCAGGCCGGCGAAGGTCGGCGACGTATAGGTAACCGAATTGTTCACGCGAATCGTCGTGTCGAGGCCGTCGATGTCGCCCGGATGTGCGCCGGTGGCGCCCGTCAGCCAGCTGCTCGACGCGTACGGGCCGACGAACAGGAAGTAGGGCGTGTACTGGCGGCCGGCCGTCACCGTGCCGTAGCTCGCGTTGCGCAGACCGACGAAGGCTTGGCGATTGAACATCGTGCCGGCGGCGGCCTGCGCACCCGTATTCAGGTTGAAGCCGGCCTGCAGATCGAAGATCGCGTGCGTGCCGCCGCCGAGATCCTCGTCGCCGCGCAGCCCGAACTTCGACGCATACAGGTTGCCGTCGCGCAGGTAGATGTTCGAGTGCCCTTGCTGGTTGTTCACGTACGCGAGCGAATCGTCGACGACGCCGTACAGCGTGACGCTGCTCTGCGCATGGGCGGCGGTCGCGCCGAGCGATGCGGCCGATAAAATCAGGATTGCATAACGGTTGACAGGTGCTTTCATTGTCGATCTCCGGGTCTCTTCATATTTTCAACGGGGCGGGAGGTCGAATGCCTCCTCCGTGGCGGGCGGCGGGCCGCGCGAACGGCCCGCCTGATCGGGTTGGTTCAGTGGTCGAACGCGACGACGAGGCGGCGCCACGCGCCGTCCCGCGCATCCTGCTCGACGCGCGCGCCGCGCACGGCAACCGGGCCTTGCAGCGACACGGGCAGCAGGATCTCGACGCGGTCGGCCGGGCGCGCCGGGCGGCCGTCCCAGCGGACCGATACGCCGAGCTCGCCCGACGCCTCGCGGCCGGTCTCGATGCGCCACAGTCCGTACTCGCCGTCGCGCCACGCTTCCGTCTCGCCGTCGTCCTCGACGCATTCGCCGTACGCGACGCCGTCCTCGATGCGCGGTGCGACGAGGAAGCCGCGCGTGTCGGTGCGCATGCCGAAATGCTGTTCGGCGACGTTCAACGGCAGCACGCGACCTTCGCGCAGCAGCATCACCGGCGTGTCGAGCGGCGCGGGCAGCGTCACGCTTGCACCGCCGTCGAACGACTGCGCGCTCGCGCAGCACGTCCAGCGTGCGCCGGACGGCAGGTACACCGTGCGTTCGGTCCGGCCGGGATCGACGACCGGTGCAACCAGCAGCGCGTCGCCGAGCATCATGTCGTCGCAGATGTCGTAGCAGCGCGCATCGCCGGGGAAGTCGGCGAGGGTCGGCCGCAGCACGGGCTCGTAGCGCGTCGTCGACAGCCACAGCAGGTGATAGAGGTAGGGCAGCAGCCGGTAGCGCTGCTTGATCAGCGCCGCGATCTGCGCGGTGATCTCCGGGTACATCCACGGTTCGTTGACGGTGCCGTCGTCGTTCCACGAATGAATGCTGAAGCGCGGCATGAAGATGCCGAACTGCACCCAGCGCAGCAGCAATTCCGGCGACGGCGCGGGGCCGGAGAAGCCGCCGATGTCGTGGCCGATGTTCGACACGCCCGACAGCGCGAGCCCGAGGCCCATTTTCAGGTTGTAGCGCAGCGTCTCCCACGACGTGTAGTTGTCGCCCGACCACGTCTGCACGTAGCGCTGCATCCCGGCGCCGCCGGAGCGCGACACGAGGAACGGCCGCCGCGCGGGCGCATGCGCGCGCTGCGCGTCGCGCGACGCGCGCATCATCAGCATCGTCTGCAGCACCTTCGCTTCGCGCGCCGGAAACGGCTGGCCGAAGCCGTGCGCGATCGCGTCGGGCGACCAGATCTCGTATTCGTTGTTGTCGTTCCAGGTCGATTCGATTCCGTATTCCAGCAGCGCCGACGTGACCTGCTCCTGCCACCAGCGATAGGCGTCCGGCTGCGTGAAGTCGACGTACGCGCCGACTTCGTCCCAGAACTGCACCCATGCGGGCTCGCCCGACGCGGAACGGATCAGCAGCCCGCGCTGCGCGGCGTCGTCGAAGGCCGGATGGTCGCGCAGCAGGCAGGGCTTGATGTTCGCGCACAGGCGGATGCCGTGGTCGCGATAGTGCTGCACGAAACCCTTCGCGTCGGGAAACTTGTCGCGGTTCCAGTTGAACACGTAGCGCTTCGCGCCGATCGACGTATAGCCCGACGACAGGTGGAACGAATCGCACAGGATGTCGTGCGCGTCGCACTGCTCGAGGAACTGGTTCATCTGCTGCTGCGCGTCCGGCGCATCGGTGTAGCTCATCGTCGAGCCCGAATAGCCGAGCCCCCATTTCGGCGTGCGTGCGGGGCGCCCGGTCAACCACGTGAAGCGTCGCGCGGCCGCGAGCGGCGTAGCGGGCGACGCGATGAAGTAGTAGTCGAGATCGCCGTGCTCGGCGACGAAATAGCGATAGGGCCCGTGGTAGTTGTCGAGCTCGCGGCCCATGTCGAACGAGCAGTCGGACAGCGTGTCGTAGAACAGCCCGAAGCCCTGGCACGTATCGGGCGACCACGTGATGTAGAACGGAATGTGCTTGTACAGCGGGTCCGTGCTTTTCGCGCTGTAACCCATCGCGTCGATGTTGCGCATCTCGAAGCGTGCGCCCGTGCGGTCGAGTTCGCCCGCGCGTTCGCCGAGGCCGAACACCTTGTCGCCGCGTTCGCGAGCGACGTAGTGATATGCGCGATCGTCCCACCAGCCGAAGTTGTATGCCTGCGTCGCGCGGTCGGCGAGCGCGACGCGCCATGCGCCGTTCGCGTCGCGCATCGACCACGTGCAATGGCCGCCTCGTCGGCGCACCGTGAGCCGGATCTGCGCGGTTTCGATCCGCACGCCGTCGTCGTCTTCGACGAAGTCGTAGTGCGGCAGTGCGAAGCCGCTCAGGTCGAGGCGGTCGCGCCCGTCGAGCGGCACGTCGTCGAGACCGGGTGCGATCGTCCACGTGCGCGGGGTGCGCGCCGTCGCGTCGGGCAGCACGCGCACTCGCACGATGTCGTCCTCGAGCACGAAGATTTCGACGGTGGCGCCCGTATCGGACGCGAGCAGCACGCGGTTCGCGTGGTGGCTGGCGACGCGGAACACGGGCGGATGAAGGAGCGAAGTCATGAATGCGATTCCTGGTGAAAACGGAGGTCAGGCGTGCTGCGCGAGCAGGCGTTCCTGCTTCGACTGCCCGCGGATCAGCAGCGCGAGCAGCGTGACGCCGATGATGTCGAACAGGCCGAGGCACGCGAACAGCGGCGCATAGCCGATCTTGTCGGCGAGCGCACCGACCAGCAGCGAGAAGCCGAGGCCGCCGATCCACGCGGCCATCCCGGCGAAGCCGCTCGCGGTGCCGACTTCCTCGGGATCGAACACGTCGGCCGACAGCGTGTTGACGAGCGCGGAGATCATCTGGTGCGCGAAGCCGCCGACGCAGAACAGCGCAATCGCCATGTACGGCGACGACACGAGCCCGATCATCGCCGGCCCGAGCATCAGCACTGCGCCGAGCGCGACGCCGGCGACGCGCGACCACACGAGCGGCAGCTTGAAGCGATTCGCGAGGTACGGCGACAGGTAGCCGCCCGCGATGCCGCCAAGGTCGGCCGCGAGAAACGGCATCCACGCGAATACCGCGATCTGCGTGAGCGGCATGTGGCGCTCGGTCGCAAGGTACAGCGGAATCCAGAAGCTGAAGGTCTGCCACGCGGGTTCCGCGAAAAAGCGCGGCAGCGCGATCGCCCAGAAGCGCCGCGCGGTGACGACGTCGCGGATGCGGCGCTTCGACACGGGCGGCATCGTCGCCTGGCCGTCGCGGATCAGCGTGCGTTCCTGCGGCGTGAGGCGCGGATGGTCGGCCGGGGACCGGTACTGCGTGTACCAGAGCGCCGCCCACAGGAAGCCGAGCGCGCCGGTGACCATGAACGCGGCCTGCCAACCGAACCGCATCGAGATGAACACGACGAGCGGCGGCGCGATCGCGGCGCCGAGCGACGTGCCCGCGTTGAAGTAGCCGACCGCGACGGATTTCTCGCGATCGGGAAACCATTCGGCGACGGCCTTCATTCCGGACGGAATCGCGGCGGCCTCGAACAGGCCCAGAAAGCCGCGCAGGATGCCGAGCGAGAGCCACCCCGACGCGAAGCCGTGCGCGACGCCGACCACCGACCACAGCATCGCGAACAGCGCGAAGCCGAGCCGCAGCCCGATCAGGTCGACGATGAATCCGCACACCGGCTGCATGATCGTGTAGCCGATCTGGAACGCGCCGACGATGTACGAGTACTGCTGCGTCGAGATCGCGAACACCTGCTTGAGTTCGGGCGCGAGCACCGCGAGGGAATTCCGTGCGAGGTAGTTGAGGATCGTGCCGAGACACACCAGCACGATGATCCACCAGCGCAACGCCTTGACTGTCTTCACTGCTGTCTCCTGTCAGGGAGGGCGGCGCGCGGCGCCTGCCCTGTCCATGAGGCCATCCGTCGGGATGGCTTGTTTCGTTTTCGTTCGTACGATGTCCGATCTTGATGCGCGCCCGATTTGCCGGTTTATCGCGAAATCACGGTGTTCGAGCGAACATTTCGTCGTCGTTGAGCTGCAATGTTATCTGACGACTGATCATTTTCGAACATCCTATGTTCGAATGCGAATCCGGTCAACGTGAATCTGCATTCGAACGAACGTACTCGGGGTTTTCCCGATGAGCGGATGACGGCCGCGCGCGGCGGCGCAGGGCGGTCGCCCGTCGCAGGCCCGTGCGGTGGGGCCGAATGCCCCGTCCGCCCGGTCGACAGGCGCCGGATGGGGCGGGACAACGCGGATGAAAATTTATTTCTTTTCTGGCGGTAGATTGTGTAAATTCATTTTCATCGAACCTTGCAACAACCCTTCGCATGACGCCTCTCGTTCCGCCTGATGTCAGTCACGACGAACTCGCGATCGCCGAGCGGATCGCGTCGGCGATGCCGTTGATGACGCCAATTCACCGGCGCATGGGCGAATTCGTGCTCGCGAACCCGTTTCGCGCGGCGACGATGCGGATCGACGAACTCGCGCAGGCCGTGAATGCGTCGATCGCGACCGCGAACCGCTTCGCGAAGGCGCTCGGTTTCGACGGCTATCCGGCGATGCGCGCGGCGCTCGTGCGCGGCTTCGAGGCCACGCTCGGGCCGGTCGAGCGGCTGCGTTCCGCGCAGGAGCAGGAATCCGGCGTACGCGGCGCGGTCTGGATCGATGCGGTATTCGACCAGGCTGTCGCCAACATCGAGAACACGCGCGCGCAACTGGACGCGGCCGATGTCGAGGCGGCGGTCGAGGCGATCGTCGGCGCGCGACGCGTGCTGATTCTCGGTGCCGGGTCGAGCGCATTCCTTGCCGGGCTGATCGAGCATGGCCTGTCCGTCTGCCACGACAGCGTGCAGTCGCTCGCGCTGCTCGGCGGGCCTTCGCATGCGGCGCGACGCCTGTACACGGCCGATTCGCGCGATCTCGTGATCGCGCTCGCGTTTCCGCGCTACGTGAAGGACACGATCGAGCTGGCGCGTCGTGCGGCGGCGCGCGGCGCACGCGTGCTCGGCATTTCCGACGGTCCGCAATCGCCGCTTGCACCGGTCGCGTCGCTGAACCTGTACGTGAAGGCCGAGCGGCGTTTCGCGGCCACGTCGGAAGCGGCCGTGCTCACGATGATCGAGGCGCTGATCGATGCAGTCGCGCTGCGCACGCACCGGTCCGCGAAATCCGCCGCCGAGATGACCGAATTCCTGCTGCCGTGGCTCGTGCAGCCGCAAGCGGCGCTGCCGGCCGCCAACCCTTCTTCCCCCCGTCCGAAAAAATCATGACTTCACCCGCGATCGTCGCGATTCACGGCGGCGCAGGCACGATCCTGCGCGAAGCGATGGATACCGACACCGAACGTCGGTACCGCGCCGAGCTCACCGCGATCCTGCAGGCCGCGCAACAGGTGCTGGCCGACGGCGGCAGCGCGCTCGACGCGGTGACCGTCGCGGTGCGCATGCTCGAGGACTGTCCGCTGTTCAACGCCGGGCGCGGCGCCGTCTATACGGCCGAAGGCAAGCACGAACTCGACGCGGCGGTCATGGACGGCGCGACGCTCGGCGCCGGCGCGATCTGCTGCGCGACGCGCGTGCGCAATCCGGTGCTCGCCGCGCGGCGCGTGATGGAGGCGAGCGAGCACGTGCTGTTCGCCGGCGCGGGCGCCGATGCGTTCGCCGCCGCCCAAGGGCTCGAACTCGCCGAACCCGGCTACTTCGACACCGAAACGCGGCATGCGCAGTGGGTCAAGGCGCGCGCGGCGGCCGGCATGATGCTCGACCACGATGCGGCCAGCTTCGCGTTCGGCGGCGCCGCCCAATCCGCCGAGCCGCTCGATCCGGACCGCAAGCACGGCACGGTCGGTGCGGTCGCGCGCGACCTGAACGGCCACATCGCGGCGGCGACGTCGACGGGCGGCATCACGAACAAGCAGCCGGGCCGCGTCGGCGATTCGCCGATCATCGGCGCCGGCTGCTATGCGGACGACGCGACCTGCGCCGTCTCCGCGACGGGCACCGGCGAGATGTTCATCCGGCTCGCGACCGCGCATGACGTGGCGGCGCAGATCGCGTATCGCGGCGCGTCGCTCGCGGACGCCGCGCACGATGTCGTGATGAACAAGCTGCCGCGCCTCGCGGGCCGCGGCGGGATCATCGCGGTCGACGCACAGGGCAACGTCGCGATGCCGTTCAACACAGAAGGGATGTACCGCGGCTACGCGCGCGTCGGTGAAGCGCCGGTCGTCGGCATCTACCGCGACGATGCGGCCTGATTGCGGATCGCACGAGGAGATATGTCATGACTTCGAGCCGTAACCCGTCGCCCTTGACGTTGCCCGAGCAGCGCGTGGTGGCCGTCGACGACCTGTCGGTCACGTTCCGCCGCGAAAGCGCGACGTTCGACGCGGTGCGCAACGTGTCGTTTCACGTCGATCGCGGCGAGACGCTCGCGATCGTCGGCGAATCGGGCTCGGGCAAGTCGGTCACGTCGCTCGCGCTGATGCGGCTCGTCGAGCACGGCGGCGGCGAGATCACGAGCGGCCGCATTGCGTTCCGGCGACGTGGCGGCGCGCTGGTCGATCTCGCGCAGGCGAGCGCCGCGACGATGCGCGGCATCCGCGGCGCGGACATCGCGATGATCTTCCAGGAGCCGATGACGTCGCTGAACCCGGTGTTTACGGTCGGCGACCAGATCAGCGAGGCGATCGCGCTGCACCAGTCGAAGAGCGCGGCCGAAGCACGCGCGGAAGCGCTGCGGCTGCTCGATCTCGTGCGCATCCCGGAAGCGCGCCGCGTGTTCGCGCGCTATCCGCACCAGCTCTCGGGCGGGATGCGGCAACGCGTGATGATCGCGATGGCATTGTCGTGCCGGCCCGCGCTGCTGATCGCCGACGAGCCGACGACCGCGCTCGACGTGACGATCCAGGCGCAGATCCTGCAACTGGTGCGCGGGCTGCAGGACGAAATGAACATGGGCGTGATCTTCATCACGCACGACATGGGCGTGGTGGCCGAAGTGGCCGACCGCGTGCTCGTGATGTATCGCGGCGAGAAGGTCGAGGAGGGCGAGTCGGACCGCATCTTCGCGACGCCCGCGCATCGCTATACGCGGGCGCTGCTCGCGGCCGTGCCGCGGCTCGGCTCGATGCAGGGCACCGACGCACCCGAGAAATTCCCGCTGTTGAAGGTGGACGGCACGAACGCGGCGGCCACGGCCGCGACGACGGCGTCCGCCGCGAACGACGCGCAGCCGCCTGTCGATCACGCCGCGCCGCCGATCCTGCGCGTGCGCGATCTCGTCACGCGCTTTCCGGTGAAGAGCGGCGTGTTCGGCCGCGTGTCGCAATACGTGCATGCGGTCGAGCGCGTGAGCTTCGAGCTGCGCGCGGGCGAGACGCTCGCGCTCGTCGGCGAATCGGGCTGCGGCAAGTCGACCACCGGCCGTTCGCTGCTGCGCCTCGTCGAATCGCAAAGCGGCTCGATCGAATTCGACGGCCGCGACATCAGCGCGCTGAAGGGCCCGGACCTGCAGGCGCTGCGCCGTAACATCCAGTTCATCTTCCAGGACCCGTTCGCGTCGCTGAACCCGCGCCTGACCGTCGGCTTTTCGATCATGGAGCCGCTGCTCGTGCATGGCGTCGCGAGCGGCAGCGACGCGCAGGCGCGCGTCGACTGGCTGCTCGACAAGGTTGGCCTGCCGCCGGAGGCCGCGCGCCGCTATCCGCACGAATTCTCGGGCGGCCAGCGCCAGCGGATCGCGATCGCGCGTGCGCTCGCGCTGAATCCGAAGGTCGTGATCGCCGACGAGTCGGTGTCGGCGCTCGACGTGTCGGTGCAGGCGCAGATCGTCAACCTGATGCTCGACCTGCAGCGCGAGCTCGGCGTCGCGTATCTGTTCATCTCGCACGACATGGCGGTGGTCGAGCGCGTCAGCCATCGCGTCGCGGTGATGTATCTCGGCCAGATCGTCGAGATCGGCCCGCGCCGCGCGGTGTTCGAGGCGCCGCAGCATCCGTACACGAAGAAGCTGATGAGCGCGGTGCCGGTGGCCGACCCCGCGCGCCGGCATGCGCCGCGCCAGCTCGCGGCGGACGAGATTCCGAGCCCGATCCGCGCGGTCGGCGACGAGCCGGTCGTCGCGCCGCTCGTCGCGGTCGGCCCCGATCATTATGTCGCGACGCATCGCGTCGGCGGCGCGTATTGAGTCGTGGAGTCGTGCGTCGCGATGACGCCGCACGAACCAGCAGGCAGTCGAAACCGAAACGCCCGTGAGGCGTCACCGATTCACCGATAGGAGCCCAGCAAAATGAACAAGCAGCATCCGTTTCCGATGTTTCGTCCGCGCGCATGCTTCGTCGCGCTCGCCGGCGCGTTCGCGCTGTCGGCCGCGCTGCCCGCGTTCGCGCAGCAGACCGCGGTGATGGCGGTGGATTCGACCTTCACGACGATGGACCCGTACGACGCGAACGACACGGTGTCGCAGGCCGTCGTCAAGTCGTTCTACCAGGGGCTGTTCGGCTTCGACAAGGACATGAAGCTCGTCAACGTGCTCGCGACCGGCTATGAAGCCAGCCCCGATGCGAAGACGTACACGATCAAGCTGCGCTCGGGCGTGAAGTTCCACGACGGCACCGATTTCAACGCGGCGGCCGTGAAGGCGAACTTCGACCGCGTGACCGATCCCGCGAACCACCTGAAGCGCTACAACATGTTCCGCGTGATCGAGAAGACCGAGGCCGTCGATCCGACCACGGTGAAGGTCACGCTGCGCGAGCCGTTCTCGGCGTTCATCAACACGCTCGCGCACCCGTCGGCCGTGATGATCTCGCCGGCCGCGCTGAAGAAGTGGGGCCGCGACATCGCGCTGCATCCGGTCGGCACCGGGCCGTTCGAGTTCGTCGAGTGGAAGCAGACCGACGACCTGAAGGTGAAGAAGTTCGCCGGCTACTGGAAGAAGGGCTATCCGAAGATCGACGCGATCGACTGGAAGCCGGTGGTCGACAACAACACGCGCGCGGCGCTGATGAAGACGGGCGAAGCCGATTTTGCGTTCCGCATTCCGTTCGAACAGGCGGCCGACCTGAAGAGCAACCCGAAGGTCGACGTGGTCGAACGGCCGTCGATCGTGCAGCGCTACGTGTCGCTGAACATGCTGCAAAAGCCGTTCGACAACCCGAAGGTGCGCCAGGCGCTGAACTACGCGGTGAACAAGGAAGCGCTCGCGAAGGTCGCGTTCTCCGGTTTCGCGACGCCGTCGACCGGCGTGGTGCCGCAGGGCGTCGATTACGCGACGAAGCTCGGGCCCTGGCCGTACGACCCGGCGAAGGCACGCTCGCTGCTGAAGGAAGCCGGCTATCCGAACGGTTTCGAGACGACGCTGTGGTCCGCGTATAACAACTCGACGTCGCAGAAGGCGATCCAGTTCGTGCAGCAGCAGCTCGCGCAGGTCGGCGTGAAGGTGCAGGTGCAGGCGCTGGAGGCCGGCGAACGCGTCGCGAAGGTCGAGAGCGCGCCGGATCCGGCGAAGGCGCCGGTGCGGATGTACTACATCGGCTGGTCGTCGTCGACCGGCGAAGCGAACTGGGCGATCACGCCGCTGCTGGCCGGCGCGTCGGCGCCACCGAAGCTGGTCAACACCGCGTACTACAAGAACGACACGGTGGACGGCGACCTGACGAAGGCGCTGGAGACGGTCGACCGCACGCAGAAGGCCGAGCTGTACGCCGATGCGCAGAAGCAGATCTGGGCCGACGCGCCGTGGATCTTCCTCGTGCAGGAGAAGATCGTGTATGCGCGCAGCAAGCGGCTGCAGGGCGCGTACGTGATGCCGGACGGCTCGTTCAACTTCGACGAGATCTCGCTGAAATGACGGCGGTTTGCCCGCCACGCAGCGCCGGCGGCACGAGCCGCCGGTGCGCTGATTCGATCGGTGTCCCATGCTGAATTTCCTCGTCAAACGCCTGTTCGGCCTGCTGCCCACGCTCGCGATCGTCGCGGTGCTGGTGTTCCTGTTCGTGCACCTGTTGCCGGGCGACCCGGCGCGGCTCGCGGCCGGCCCCGAAGCCGACGAGGCGACCGTCGCGCTCGTGCGCGCCGATCTCGGGCTCGACCGGCCGCTGCCCGCGCAGTTCGCACGCTTCTTCGCGAAGATCGCGCACGGCGATTTCGGCGTGTCGACGCGCAGCAAGCGGCCGGTGTCGACCGAGATCGGCGAGCGCTTCATGCCGACACTGCTGTTGACGCTCGTCAGCATGGGGTGGTCGACGCTGTTCGGCATGGCGATCGGCATTGCGTCGGCGGTCTGGCGCAATCGCTGGCCCGACCGGCTCGGCATGACGCTCGCGGTGTCGGGCATCTCGTTTCCGGCCTTCGCGCTCGGCATGCTGCTGATGGAGATCTTCTCGGTGAAGCTCGGCTGGCTGCCGGTCGTGCCGGACGGCACGTGGAAGAGCTACGTGCTGCCGTCGCTGACGCTCGGCGCCGCGGTCGCGGCGGTGATGGCGCGCTTCACGCGCGCGTCGTTCGTCGAGGTGCTGAACGAGGACTTCGTGCGCACCGCGCGCGCGAAGGGCGTGCACGAACCGATGGTCGTGCTCAAGCACTGCCTGCGCAACGCGATGATCCCGGTCGTCACGATGATGGGGCTGCAGTTCGGCTTCCTGCTCGGCGGCTCGATCGTCGTCGAGGCCGTGTTCAACTGGCCGGGGCTCGGGCGCCTGCTGGTCGACGCGGTGACGATGCGCGACTACCCGGTGATCCAGGCGATCGTCCTGCTGTTCTCGCTCGAATTCATCCTGATCAACCTGACCGTCGACGTGCTGTACGCGGTCATCAACCCGACCATCCGGTTCAAGTGAGGCCAGCATGAACGCGACTGTCCAGCCCGCGGCACCGGCCGCAACGACCGCGATCCGCACGCCGTGGCGCGAATTCTGGCGCAAGTTCCGCAAGCAGACCATCGCGCTCGTCGCGGGCGGCTTCGTGCTGGCGCTCGTCGTGCTCGCGTTCGTCGGCCCGCACATCGTGCCGTTCGATCCGGAAAACTATTTCGACTACGACGCGCTGAATGCAGGGCCGTCGGCCGTGCACTGGTTCGGCGTCGATTCGCTCGGCCGCGACATCTTCAGCCGGATCGTCGCGGGCACGCGCATCTCGCTCGCGGCCGGCTTCTTCTCGGTGGCGCTCGGCGCGGTGATCGGCACGTTGTTCGGGCTGCTCGCCGGCTATTACGAAGGCTGGTGGGACCGCATCACGATGCGCGTCGCCGACGTGCTGTTCGCGTTCCCGGGCATCCTGCTCGCGATCGGCGTGGTGGCGATCCTCGGCAACGGGATGGTCAATGTGATCTGCGCGGTCGCGATCTTCAGCATCCCGGCGTTCGCGCGGCTCGTGCGCGGCAACACGCTGATGCTCAAGCACATGACCTATGTGGAGGCCGCGCGCAGCATCGGCGCGTCCGACTGGACGATCATCATGCGGCACATCCTGCCGGGCACCGTGTCGTCGGTGGTCGTCTACTTCACGATGCGGATCGGCACGTCGATCATTACCGCCGCGAGCCTGTCGTTCCTCGGGCTCGGCGCGCAGCCGCCGACGCCGGAGTGGGGCGCGATGCTCAACGAGGCGCGCGCGGACATGGTGACGGCGCCGCACATCGCGGTGTTCCCGAGCCTCGCGATCTTCCTGACCGTGCTCGCGTTCAACCTGCTCGGCGACGGGCTGCGCGACGCGCTTGACCCGAAGCTGGAGCGCCGTTGATGCGGGCGGTGCCGATGTGGAGCGCGACGCTGCCGGCCGGGCCGCGCGGCACGATCGCCGACGTGCCGGGCGTGACGGTCGGCCATTGCACGCTCGATGCCGGCAACGTGCAGACGGGCGTGACCGTCGTGAAGCCGCATCCGGGCGACGTGTACCGCAGCAAGGTGCCGGCGGGGGCGGCCGTGATCAACGGTTTCGGCAAGAGTGTCGGGCTCGTGCAGGTCGACGAACTCGGCACGCTCGAGACGCCGGTCGCGCTGACCAACACGTTCGGCGTCGGTGCGGTCGCCCACGCGCAGATCCGCGCCGCGATCGCCGCGAATCCGCGGATCGGCCGCGACTGGTCGACCGTCAATCCGCTCGTGTTCGAGTGCAACGACGGTTACCTGAACGACATCCAGGCGTTCGCGGTTACCGCCGCGCATTACGACGACGCGTGCCGCGCGGTGTCGCGCGACGTCGCACGCGGCGCGGTGGGCGCCGGGCGCGGGATGTCGTGCTTCGACCTGAAAGGCGGGATCGGTTCCGCGTCGCGCGTGGCCGTCGCGGCCGGCCGGCCCTATACGGTCGGCGCGCTCGTGCTCGCGAATTTCGGCCGGCTGCCGATGCTGACGCTCGGCGGTGTGCCGCTCGGCCGCGTCGTCGCGCAACGGCGCGCGGCCGAAGCCGCGCACGCGGCGCCGCCCGAGCAGGGCTCGATCATCCTGTTGCTGGCGACCGATGCGCCGCTCGACGCGCGGCAGCTGTCGCGGCTCGCGCGCCGCGCGGCGGCCGGGCTGGCCCGCACCGGTTCCGTGTACGGGCATGGCAGCGGCGACATCGCGCTCGCGTTCTCGACCGCCTACACGATCGCGCACGACGCATCGACGATCGCGCTGCCGGCCCTCGTGGCCGATGCGGCGCTCGATCCGCTGTTCATGGCCGCGGCCGAAAGCGTCGAGCACGCGATCGCCGACGCGTTGCTGCAAGCGGTAACGGTCGCCGGGCGCGACGGCCACGTGCGGCAATCGCTGCGCGACGCGGTGCCCGATCTCGACCGGTGGTTCAACGAGTACAACGAAGGACGTTCGACCCTGTCATGAAGATCCTGATCTCGACCGACATCGAGGGTGTCGCCGGCGTATTCGCGATCGAGCAGACGCGCGCCGGCAATCCGGAATACGAGCGCGCGCGCCGCTGGATGACCGCCGAGGCGAACGCGGCGATCGAAGGCGCGTTCGCGGGCGGCGCGCAAGCCGTCTGGGTCAACGATTCGCACGGCGGCTTTCGCAACCTGCTGCCCGACGGGCTCGATGCGCGGGCGCGCGTCGTGCTCGGCAAGCCGCGCACGCTCGGGATGATGACGGGCGTCGAACAGCAGCCCGATCTCGTGTTCATGATCGGCTATCACGCGAAATCGCAGGCGCGCGGCGTGCTCGCGCACACGATCAACAGCTTTGCGTTCACGCAGGTGTGGCTGAACGGCGTCGAGCTCGGCGAAGCCGGACTGTACGGCGCGCTAGCGCGGGAATACGGCGCGCATGTCGCGCTCGCGACCGGCGACGACGTATTCGCCGAGGAAACGCAGCCGCTGTTTCCGGACGCGCGTTTCGAGACGGTCAAGACGGCCGGCGGCGCATCGAGCGGCGAGACGCTCACGCCGTCGGCGTCGTGCGCGCGGATCGCGGCCGCCGCGCGGGAAACGGTCGCGCGTGCGCTGTCGTCCGGCGTGCGCGCCGGCACGCATCGGCCCGCGCCGGCCGCTTGCACGCTGCGCGTGCAGACGGTCGCGCTCGCCGACCTGTTCTGCGTGCTGCCGTCGCTCGAGCGCGTCGATGCGGTGACGCTGCGCTTCGACGGGCCGTCGGTCGAGCATGTGGTGCGCACGCTGAACAGCCTGTCGGCAATGTCGTTCATGCTGCGGTAATGGGTGCCGCGACCATGCCGCCGGCGCGCGGCCGGTCAGCCGATCGCGACGGGGCGGGCCGTCGCGGCGAACAGGAATGCTTCCATCGCCGCGACCAGCGCGAGCGGCGTTTCGTTCATCGGATAATGGCCGGCATTGCGCAGCACGTCGACGCTGGCGAGCGGGTAGCGCCGCAGGTAGGTGCGAGCCATCAGCGCCGCGTCGAATGCCGGGTCGTGCTCGCCGATCAGTACCTTTACCGGATGGATGCCCGCGATCTCTTCGCTGAAATCCGTATCGGCCCACGCGCGGAAGTACGCACCGAATGCCCGCGCCGACGAACAGGCGGCCGAATACGCGGCTTTCCACTCGATCCAGGCGGCGGGCAGCCGGTTGCCGGTGCTGCGGTCGATGATGGTCCTGCGATCGGCGAGGTGGTCGGCGGCCCGCTCGAATAGCGCGCGTCGCGCGGCGTCGAACGGCAGGCCGCCGCACGGTACCGGCGCGATCGGCACCAGCGCGCGAACGCGGTCGGGGGCGATGGCGGCGATTTTCTCGATCGCCATGCCGCCCATCGAATGGCCGACGAGACTGAAGGTCGGGAAGCCGAGCGCGTCGGCGAGTGCGAGCGTGTCGGCGGCGATCTCGTCGATCGTGTAGCGGCCGCGGGCGTCGCGCATACGGCCGTAACCCCGGTAGTCCATGAATACATAGCTGAAGCGCTCGCGCGACAGCCACGCTTCGAGCGGTTCGAACGCGCGGGCGTCGCCGAACCAGCCGTGCAGAACGAGAACAGGGTGGGGGCCGTCCCCCACGCGATGAAACGTATTCGGCATGTTCGCTCCGATGAGGTTGCCATCCGGCCGGTCGGGCCGGCGGGGGTTGCGGCCGCGAGGTCGCGCAACGGTGGAGCGGATCGTAGATCGTTCGAAGGCGACCCGCCTTCGATATCGGGTCATTGATGATGGAATTCGGGCCGTGAGAAATACGCTGCTAGATCCCTACGAACACATTCCCCGGAGCGTGGTCGTGACCGCCAACGACTTTGCGGCGGGCACGACGTTTCCGGATCACGCACACGTGCGCGGGCAATTCGCGTTCGCGTCGCGCGGCACGATCAGCGTGTCGACGCCGCACGGCCGCTGGCTGGTGCCGCCGCAGCGCGCGTGCTGGGTACCGGCCGGCGTGCGGCACGAAATGACGATGACCGGGCCGGTCACGATGCTCAACGTGTTCGTGTCCGCCGACGCCTCTCAGACGGCCGGCCTGCCGACCCAATGCGGCGTGCATGGCGTGTCGCCGCTGCTGCGGCAGTTGATCGACGATGCGATCGACCTGCCGGCGATGTACGACGTCGACGGCCGCGCGGGCAAGCTGATGGATCTGCTGGTGGCCGAAATCGCGACGATGCCGCGCCTGTCGCTGCATGCGCCGCTGCCGGCCGACGCTCGGCTGGCGAAGGTGTGCCGCCACCTGTTCGCGGCGCCGTCGATCGCGGCCGATCTCGATCGAGTCGCGGCCGACGCGGGCGTGAGCCGGCGCACGTTCACGCGGCAGTTTCGCGCGCAGACGGGCGTGAGTTTTGCCGCCTGGCGCCAGCAGGTGTGCATGTTGGCGGCGATTGCCCGTCTGACCGATGGGCAGCCGGTGACGCGCGTCGCGCTCGATCTCGGCTACGCGAGCGCGAGTGCGTTCACGTCGGCGTTTCGCCGCATTCTGGGCGACACGCCGAGCCGCTATCTGGAGATTCGTCGCTAGGCGCCGGGATCCGGCGCAGGTCGCGCCCAGGCGTGGGTCGCCGTGCCAAAAAATACGCGTCCGCCAACTTCGGCCAGACGCGTTCAAAGGCACTCTGTCTGAAAAAATGCGCGACCGCCCTGTCGGGCAGCGTCGCGCATCGTTCATATGATTGTTGCTTCGTCCGATTCAATCCTGCCGGCTCGTTGCGGATAGCAAAGAATACGCTGCATGACGCGCAAACGATATCGTGTTGACCCCACGATTCATGTGCTGTCGCAGCATGCGTTGCGATTGCGCATTCGATATCGGGGCGGGAAGCCGATAAGGACGTGCATCCGTAGCGCCGCCGGTTACGATGCGGCGCACCATCGAATGCGGACGACGCAGCGCCCCAAAAACGCCGCGTGGCGCGATGCCCGTCGGTATCGCGCCACGCGGCGGTGCGGTTGCAGGCGAAGCCGGCGAGCGCCGGCGTACGCGTCAAACGTCGAAGAACACGGTTTCTTCCGGCCCCTGCATGCGGATGTCGAAGCGGTAGACGACCGGCCGCCCCGGCTGCGCGTCGCGTTTCGCGACGAGCGTCGCGCGGCGCTCGGCCGGCACCGCGTTCAGCACGGGGTCGGCCGCGTTCGCGGCGGCTTCATCGTCGAAGTACACACGCGTGAACGCATGGGTGAGGATCCCGCGCATCATCACGGTCACGTTGATGTGCGGCGCCTCGTCGGCGGCGACGCGGCCCGGCTTCACCGTCTCGACGACGAAGCGCTGCTGCGGATCGGTGCCCGTGCCGACCCGCGCGAAACCCGTGAAGCCGGATGTCGCGATGTCGTCGCGCGACGCGGGATAGCGGCCCGCGCCGTCCACCTGCGTGAATTCGAGCACCGCGTCGCCCACGACGTTGCCGTCGCCGTCGAATACCTGCCCGACCAGCAGCACGTGCTCGCCTTCGGCGTGCGCGGCGGCGATCGTCGGCGTGAACAGGCTTTTCAGGTCGTAGTCGTATTGCTGCGGGCACAGGCCGTACGCGAAGTACGGGCCGACCGTCTGCGAAGGGGTTTGCTTCAGCGTCGTCATGGTTCAGCGCTCCATCGGGGTGGCGTCGCGGCCGCGCAGCACGATGTCGAATTCGTAGCCGAGCGCATAGCCTTCTTCGGTGATGTCCATCGAGAAGCGCGAGATCAGGCGATCGCGCGCGGCCTCGGGCGTGCCCTGGAAGATCGGGTCGTACGCGAGCAGTGGATCGCCGGGGAAGTACATCTGCGTGACGAGACGCGAGCCGAAATAATCGCCGAACAGCGAGAAGTGGATGTGATTCGGGCGCCACGCGTTCGGATGGTTGCCCCACGGATACGCACCGGGCTTGATCGTCAGGAAGCGGTAGCGGCCTTCGTCGTCGGTCAGGCACCGGCCCGCGCCGAGGAAGTTCGGGTCGAGCGGCGCGTCGTGCTGGTCGACCTTGTGCACGTAGCGGCCGGCCGCGTTGGCCTGCCACACCTCGACGAGCGTGTTGCGCACGGGCTTGCCGCCTTCGTCGAGCACGCGGCCGGTGACGATCATCCGCTCGCCGAGCGGCTCGCCGTTCTTCACGGCGTTCTTCGTCAGGTCGTGGTCGAGCGCGCCGAGATCCTCCGCGCCATAGACGGGCGCGTACTGGTCGCGCAGTTTCTCCTTCAGCGGGATCAGCGGGCGGGTCGGGCCGCGCTTCACGGACGAACGGTACTCGGGGTGAACATAGGCCGGATGCGACGGCCAGTCGCGCGGCGTGAGGATCGTGGGGGAATCCATCGGGCGTCTCCTGTCAGTTTTTCGCGAAGTGGACGGCACGACTTTAGCTAATCCGGAAAGTTATGCAAAATGACCTTTTTTCGCGAATCGCATAACCGTTCGTTATGGTGGTGCCCACCATGAAAATTCCGCCGGACAGGAAACCTGTCCGGCGGAAAAAGCGATCGGGCTTCGCGTCGTCGGTGACGACCCCGTGCACGGCCCTCCAGCCAGCCCGTCGCTGTTTTTGTCTTTCGTTCTCGTTGTTATCCGGTCTCCCCGAGCGTGCCCGTCGTCATGGATGACGAGAATCGAACACGATCCCGTCGAATTCGAGCGCCAACGTGCCGCTGCGCAGCAGGGTCGACGGTGTCGACGCGAGGCCGGCACCGAGCACGTCGGTCACGTACTGCGCGCAGAAGCCGCGCCGCACCCGCGGGTTCAAGCGACTGCCGAGCAGCGCATCGATTCGCTGTTCGGCCAGCGCATGGATGTGACGCTGCGCGTCGGCCGACGCTGCCGCGAGGCGGCGCGCCAGTGCGATGCGTCCGTCGTCGGCGCGGGCGATGAAGCGCGACAGCGGCGTGAGTTTCGTCCACGCGAACGCGGTGGACTCGGCGATCAGCGGTTCTTCGCCTGACGTATCGACGACGATGCCGAAGCGATTGGCCCAGGTGTCGGCCGCGTCAGCCGCGGCATCCGGTGTCCCGGCCGGTACGCGGATGAACACCAGATCGCCGACATGTGCGCTGGCGGCCAGCGTGCGCACGGTCGCGAGCGGCATCGTGCGAGCGGTGTCGCGTGCATCGCGCGGGGCGGCGTGGTGCGGTTCGCGGAAGGCAGTGTCGATTCGGGTGGTCATTTCGGCTCCGTCGTTGCGTGACAGGACGGAGCGGATTATGCAGACAAGTAACCAAAAGTGCTGATGTGGATGCGCAAGTAGCCTAATATCCGACTTCGAGCATCATTTTTTGATACCAATATGACCGAGACCGCCCAACTGATCGAAACGCTGAAGCGCCAGCTGAAGGCGCAGGGAATGACTTACCGGGACGTCGCGCGTGCGCTCGACGTGTCCGAGACGAGCGTGAAGCGGCTGTTCGCGAGCGGCCGCTTCACGCTGGAGCGCGTCGCGGAGATCGCGCAGCTGCTCGGCTATACGCTCGCCGAACTCGTGCAGGAAGCGTCGGCATCCGCACCGCGCTTGCGCGTGCTGACCGAGCAGCAGGAGGCGTTGCTGGTGTCGGACGAGAAGCTGCTGCTGGTCGCTGTCTGCGCGATCAACTACTGGACCGTGCAGGACATCGTGTCGGCCTATCGGCTCACGCAGGCCGAGTGCGTGAAATATCTGCTGATGCTCGACCGGATGAACGTGATCGCGCTGCTGCCCGGCGACCGGATTCGCGTGCGCGTCGCGCGCGATTTCGACTGGCTGCCGGGCGGGCCGATTCGCCGTTACTTCCATGCGCACGTGCTCGACGATTTTCTCGGCAGCCGCTTCGACGGCCCGGGCGAGACGATGACGTTCCTGCAAGGAATGCTGACGGACGCGGCCGCCGCGGAGCTCGAACAGGAACTGCGGCGGCTCAGCAGCAAGGCGGCGGCGCTGCACGCGGAGTCGTCGTCCGCGCCGCTGGGGCAGAAGCACGGCACGGCCCTGCTGATCGCGAAGCGGATCTGGGAGCCGACCGGATTCCACGCGCTGCGGCGCCATGCATGACGTCGTCCCGAACGCTTGGGCCTTTCCGGAAAGTTATGCAAAATGGCGATTCATCGTCCTGCGCATAACCTCTCGTTATGAATAACCGTATCGCCGACGGCCGCGTCAAATTCCGGCACCTGCAGTGCTTTCTCGCGGTCGCGCAGCTGGGCGGCGTGCAGAAGGCGGCGGAAAGCCTGTCGATCACGCAACCGGCCGTGTCGAAGACGATCGCCGAGCTGGAGGCGATTCTCGGCGTGAAGCTGTTCGAGCGCGGCCGGCACGGCGCGCAGCCGACCCGCGAAGCGCAGCTGTTCATGCCTCACGCGAATGCGTGCGTGCTGGCGCTGCGGCAGGGCGTCGGGCTGCTGGCGCGCGAGGGCGGGGCCGCCGCCGCGACGCTGGAAATCGGCATGCTTCCGACCGTCGCGGCCTCGCTCGCGCCGGCCTTGATGAAGGCGCTGACCGCACGCTGGCCGCGCATCGTCGTGCGGATCGCGACGGCCGCGAACGCCGAGTTGCTCGAGCGTCTGAAATCCGGCGCGATCGAATGCGCGATCGGGCGGCTGTCGGAGCCGGAGCGGATGATCGGGCTCGCGTTCGAGCAGTTGTACAACGAGCCGCTCGTCGCGGTCGTGCGCGCCGGGCATCCGCTCCTCGCGAGCGTGGCGCCGGCCGCCGAGCTGGCGCGCTATCCGGTCGTGCTGCCGCCGTTCGGCACGCTGATCCGCCAGTCCGCCGAGCAACTGCTCGGCGCGTGCGGCGCACCGCCACTGGATTCGTTCATCGAGGTGCTGTCGGTATCGGTCGCGCGCGCGCTTGCGCTCGAGAACGACGCGGTCTGGTTCGTGCCGCTCTATGCGGCCGAATACGATCTGTCGGCCGGCGCGCTGGCGCGCCTGCCGCTGCCGTCGGCGGGCACCGACGAGCCGGTCGGGCTCGTGCTGCGTACCGATGCGCAACCGTCGCCGGTCGCTCGGACGCTGATCGACGCGGTGCGCGACATCGCACGGTCGCGGTTCGGCGATGCGCGCCCGCACCGGGCGCCACGCGCGGCGCGCACGCCCGGTCGCGGCAAGCGTTGATCCACCGGGCCTGGCAGTGCGCCGGACTCGATCTCCTTTCCCTTTCTTGCCGCAGGATTGGCCATCCGGCCAGTAGCCGTCATCGGGGTGCTTGGCATATCGTACCGTTTTTGATACGATGGGCGACAAGACGATGGCGAGACAGCAGATTCAGGTCACGCTCGGCGTGCGGTTCTTCCGGACGGCCCGCGGTAACGAGCCGGTGCGCGAATGGCTCAACGCGCTCGGGCGAGGGGAGCGAAGGGCGATCGGCGAAGAGATCAAGACCGTTCAACTCGGCTGGCCGCTCGGCATGCCGCTGGTCCGCAAGATGGCGAAGGATCTGTGGGAGATCCGCGTGGCGGTGCCGGGGCGAAGCGCTCGCGTGATGTTCACGGTCGTCGGCGACACGATGGTGCTGCTGCACGGCTTCTTCAAGCAGTCGCGGGCCACGCCGTCGGACGATCTCGACGTCACCGTCGCGCGCCTGAAAGCGCTGACGCACGCCATCTGAATTCCCCGGTTGCGCCGGGACGCACCGTCTTCGACGGTCGGGCAGCCGGCAACGCCATGCACCTGGAGTACGACATGACGACCACGAACAATCCGCATATCGGCAGCGATTTCGACGCCTTCCTCGAAGCGGACGGCAATCTCGAAGCAGCCACCGCCACCGCGATCAAGCGCGTGATCGCGTGGCAGATCGGGCAGGAAATGAAGGCGCAGCACATCACGAAAACGGCGATGGCCGCGCGGATGAAAACCAGCCGCGCCGCGCTCAACCGTCTGCTCGACGAAACCGACACGAGCCTCACGCTGGCGACGCTCGCGAGCGCGGCCGCCGCGCTCGGCAAACGGCTCAGCTTCGAGCTGGTGCCGGCCTGACCGGCGCGAACGAACGGCGCATGGCCGGCTCGACGTGATGGTTCGCGCGCCGGGCGCGGCGAGCGGGCCGGCGTCGGCCCGCGGGCGCATGTTGGGTCATTTGCGCGGGCCGGCCATCCGCAGATAAAGCAGCGCGCCGCCCGCAAGCAGCAGCGGGAACAGGAAATACCAGCCGGTCGTCATGAACAGTCCGGCGACCGCAATCAGCGAAATCCACGCGCAGCGATACGCGATGCCGCCACGCGGCAGCAGCTTCAGCGCGGCCGCCGCGCCGAGCCCGTACACCATCACGAAACATCCGGACGTCACGAGCACGAGCGGCTTCGGTCCGACGTCCGACAGCGCCGTGGCGGCCAGTGCGACGGCCGCGAGCACGGCGATCACGCCGAGGCTGCGGCGCGGCACGCCGCCGACCTGGCTGCCTTGCGCGAGCCACGCAGGCAGCGCGCCGTCGCGTCCGAGTGCCGCGCCGAGCTTGGCCGCACCCGCGAAATACGCGTTCATCGTGCCGAGTGTGAGCAGCAGCGCGGCGGCGGCCGCCAGCACCTGCGCATGGCCGCCGATGCCGCCCGCGATCAGTTCGGCGAGCGGCGCGCCCGATGCGCCCGCGGAAGGCCCGAGCACCGTCACGCTCGCGGCGGCGACCGACAGATACAGGAACCCGACGACCACGACGGCGATCCCGGCCGAGCGCGGCATGTCATGCGCGGGCCGGCGGAATTCGGCGGCGAGATGGGTGATCGCTTCCCAGCCGGCGAAGCTCCATACGAGCAGCGCGGCGGCCTGGCCGACCGCGAGCCAGCCATGCGGGGCGAACGGATGCAGGTTCACGGTGCGCGCATGCGGCGCGGACGCAAGCACCGCGACAAGCAGCAGCGCGACGAGCAGCGCCGACAACACCAGTTGCACGCGGCCCGACACGGTGACGCCGAACGCGTTCGCGGCCGACACGGTCGCGATCAGTGCGGCGGCCGTGATGATGACCGTCGTGTGCCCGCCGCCCGTGACGGCCGCGACGTATGCGCCGCCGAACATCGCGGCCGCCGGTGCGCCGGCCGGCACCGCGAAATAGAAGCACCAGCCGACGATGGCCGCGGCCTTCGGGCCGAATGCGCGCCGCGCGTAGGTCGATACGCCGCCCGCATCGGGATAGCGGGCGCCGAGTGCGGCGAAGGTGGCCGCGAGCGGCCCGGACAGCACGACGAGCGCTGCCCATGCGAGCAGCGAGGCCGGCCCCGCGACTTCGGCGGCGAGTGCGGGTAGCGCGATCACGCCGGTGCCGAGCACCGCGCCGATATAGAGCGCGGCGCCCTGGAAAATGGTCAGCGAACCCGCATGATGAGCAGCGGGCGAATCGGCATGCGAAGGCATGAGCGGCAGTCTCCGGGAGTCTTGTTTTGTGTGGATGACGCGCGAAAGCCCGCGCGATCGATCGTTCGATGCTACCCGAACGATGGCATCCGCGCGGCCCGGCGATCAGTAGTCTCGTGCCGCATGCGTGTCAGCCGATGTCAGCAGGATCGTGCGAGCCGCAGGCGCGCGTCCTCGCGCGCGGCGGGCGACAGGTCGGGCGCGTAGTGGAACGTACCCGATACCAGCGAGGCGACGGGCACGCCGTCGCGGAACAGCACGCGATTGCCCGCCAGCGCCGGCACCTTGTCGCCCGGCAATAGCGTGCCGGCGAGATTCAGCGGATCGGCGCCCGTCACGCATATGTATTGTCCGTCGCCCGGCTGCCGTCGCAGTTCGCGCAGGATCGGGATGGCCTCGGGCAGCGCGAACTGCTCGCCCGCGAGCCCGGCGACGAAGCGACCGCCGCGAATCTCGCCGCGTGCTTCGAGGCGCTGCAGCACGCGCACGAGTTCGCGCCAACTGGGCAGCCAGTCGGCTTCGCGTTCGAGCAACCGCCAGAACACGACGCCATAGCGGCGCAGCAGCGTCCACACGATATGTTCGAGCGCGTCGGGATCGGTCGTGGCGAGGCTGCGTTTCGGCGCGGGCGCGTCGTCGTCCGGTCGTGCCTGACGCTGCACGAGCGCCCAGCGGCCCGCGTCGTCCATCCCGCCGATCAGCGCGCCGCCGCGGCGCGTGCGTGGCGCATAGGTCGCGCTGCGCTTGACGGCCGGCTTCAGCAGCGCGCGCAGGCCCGCGTAGCTGTCCGCATTCACGAGGCCGGCCGACACGAGTTCGCCGAGGGCCTGTTCGAGTTCGACGGGCAGCATGTGCAGATCGTCGAGCAGCGCATCGAAGAACATCGCGCCGTGCGCGGCGAGCGCGTCGCGCACTTGCGTGGCGCGTGCGGACAGCGCCGGTTGCGCGTCGGGATCGCGCAGCGCCTGCCACGCGGAAAGATGGCGGCGGGGCAGCAGCACGATCGGCGTCGTCTTCACGGGCGTGCCGGCCGCGCGCGCCGGCGCGCCGATGCGGGTCCACACCAGCTTGCCCGAGCGGCACAGCTCGTCGAGGCCGCCCGCCGTGTAGTCGGTGAGCCGCGCGGGTAGCAGCGCGTCTTCCCACGCGCTTGCCGCGGCCTCGTAGCCTTCGAGCTGTTCGACCACGGCTGCCAGCGCGTCGCGGCCGGTGCCGCGCGTGTCGGGTGTCAGGTGCTGCCAGTGGAACAGGAAGCGCATGAAATCGGCGCGCTCGACCGGCTCGATCTCGCGGCGCAGCCGCTTCACCGTATAGCGATGAATGCGCGCGAGCAGATGGCGTTCGCACCATTCGTCGGTCGTCGCGCCCGGCGTGAAGCGGCCGCGCATCACGTAGCCTTCGCGCTCCAGCGCCGCGAGCGCCGTCGCCACCGGCGCGGGCGGCAGGCCGAGCGGCGTGGCGATCGCATCGAGCGTCAGCGGCCCGAAGCCGGTGAGCCGCGCGCGGATCACGTCGACGAGCGCCGCGTCGGCTTCCCACGGCTGCGCGCACGCGGCCGGCACCTTGAGCGCCGGTGTCGCGCGGGCGTCCGGATGCAGCGCACGCACGCAGACGAGCCGTTCGACCGGCACCCACAGCGCGGCGCCACCCGGCGTCGCGAGCTTCGTCGCGCGGCGGCGTTCCGCGAGTTCCGCGAGTCGTTCGGGCCAGCCCGCGTGGGTATGCGCCTCGCTGTCGGCGACGCACGCGAGCGTGAGCAGTGCATCGTGCATTTCGTCGGCGTCGCGCACGAGCGGCCACGCTTCGTCGCGCACCGCGCCGATCGCGTCGGCGTCGAGTGCACCGAGATCGTCGGCCGATTCGGGATCGCTCCAGCGGCGCGACTGCACGGCCTGCGTGCGGCGCTCTTCCAGCGGCGCGTCGTCGAGGAACGCGTAGGGCTTCGCGCTCAGGATCTCGGCCGCGAGCGGCGACGGCGCGGGCAAGTCGCGCGCGACGAGCTCGATCGCGCCGCTTTCGATCCGGCGCAGCAGCGCGAGCCAGCCGTCGGTGTCCATCGCGTCGTGCAGGCAGTCGTCGAGCGTCTGGTCGACGAGCGGATGATGCGGAATCTCGCGTTCGCCGACGATGTTCTCGAGGCACGCGGCCTGATCGGGGAACACCGTCGCGAGCAGATCGTCGCTCTTCATCCGCTGCAATTGCGGCGCGGTGCGCCTGCCGCCGGTGAAGCGCGGCAGCGCGAGCGCGGTGGTCGCGTTCCAGCGCCAGCGCACGCCGAACATCGGCGCATCGAGCAGCGCCTGGATCAGCACGTGCTCGGCGCTGGCCGAACGCAGGTAGCGCCACACTTCGTCGAGCGCGAAGCTGTGCGCGAGCGACAGCGACAGGATGATCGCATCGTCCGTCGCGGCGGCCTGCAATTCGAAGTTGAAGTTGCGGCAGAAGCGTTTGCGCAGCGCGAGCCCCCAGGCGCGGTTGATCCGGCTGCCGAACGGCGAATGGATCACGAGCTGCGTGCCGCCCGATTCGTCGAAGAAACGCTCCATCACGAGCGTGTCCTGCGTCGGCAACGCGCCGAGCGCGGCGCGCGTGCGCGCGAGGTAGTCGGCGATCTGGCGCGCGGCATCGGGCGACAGGTGCAGATCGTCGACGAGCCAGCGCAACGCGGGCGCGAGGCGACTTTCGGTGGGGGCGAGCGCGATTGCGGTTGAGGCTTGCGCATTGCTCGCGGCGTTGCCGCCGGTGCGCTTGCGTCCGGCGGTGCCGGCCTGCCGGTCGCCTTCCGCAAACAGCGCGTCGAGCCGCGCACGCAACCGGCCGACCGCCGCCGACAGTTCGTCGCTGCGCCCAAGCCCCTCGCCGAGCCAGAACGGAATGCTC
Organism: Burkholderia sp. AU28863; assembly: GCF_002223195.1. Classification (NCBI taxonomy): domain Bacteria; kingdom Pseudomonadati; phylum Pseudomonadota; class Betaproteobacteria; order Burkholderiales; family Burkholderiaceae; genus Burkholderia; species Burkholderia sp. AU28863. The sequence continues at coordinate 928,501 of NZ_NKFE01000005.1, forward strand.
GGCGATTGCCCGTGCGCATCCTCGACGCGCACGCGGCCCGTTTCCACGCGAATGATCCGGTACGACTGGTTGCCGAGCTGGAACACGTCGCCGGCGAGGCTCTCGATCGCGAAATCCTCGTTGATGGTGCCGACCTGGATGCCCTGCGGTTCGAGCAGCACCGCGTAGTCGGCCATGTCGGGGATCGTGCCGCCGGAAGTGGTCGCGGTCATCATCGCGTTGCGGCGGCCGCGCACGGTGCCGCCGACCACGTCGCGGTGCAGGTACGCGCCGCGCACGCCGCGACGGCTCGTGAACCCTTCGGCGAGCATTTTCATCACTTCGTCGAAGCGTTCACGCGTCAGCCGCGCGTACGGCGCGGCGCGCGTGAAGCTCGCATACAGCGCGTCTTCCTGCCATTCCGTGCACGCGACTTCGGCGACGATCTGCTGCGCGAGCACGTCGAGCGGCGCTTCGGGAATCCGCAGCGCGTCGAGTTCGCCGCGCTGCACGCAGTCGAGCAGCGCCGCGCATTCGACCAGTTCGTCGCGCGACAGCGGAAAGAGCCGCCCCTTCGGCACGCCGCCGACATGATGCCCCGAGCGGCCGACGCGTTGCAGGAACGGCGCGATGCCGCGCGGTGAACCGACCTGGCAGACGAGATCGACGTCGCCGATGTCGATGCCGAGTTCGAGCGACGCGGTCGCGACGAGCAGCTTCAGTTCACCGCGCTTCAGGCGCTGCTCGGCGTCGAAGCGGTGCTCCTTCGCGAGACTGCCGTGATGCGCGGCGATTGCATCCTTGCCGAGCCGGTCGGCGAGATGACGCGCCATGCGCTCGGCGGTGCGGCGCGTGTTGACGAACACCAGCGTCGTGCGATGCGCGGCCGCGAGCCCGGCGATGCGGTCGTACACCTGTTCCCACACGTCGGTCGCCATCACCGGTTCGAGCGGCACGTTCGGCAGTTCCAGCGCGAGATCGCGCTCGCGCGTGTGGCCGGTATCGACGATCGCGCAGTCGCGCGGCGCGTCGGCCGGCCCGCCGACGAGGAAGCGCGCGACCGCGTCGATCGGCTTTTGCGTGGCCGACAGCCCGATGCGCGGCAGCGCACGGCCGACCAGCGCGTCGAGGCGTTCGAGCGACAGCGCGAGATGGCTGCCGCGCTTGGACGATGCAAGCGCATGGATTTCGTCGACGATGACCGAGCGCACGTTCGACAGCATCTGCCGCCCCGACGTGGACGACAGCAGCACGTACAGCGATTCGGGTGTGGTGACGAGGATGTGCGGCGCGCGTTTGCGCAGCGCAGCGCGTTCGGCCTGCGTCGTGTCGCCGGTGCGTACCGCGGTGCGGATCGCGGGCACCGGCAGGCCGAGTTGCGCGAGCGATTCCGCGATGCCGGCGAGCGGCGCGTCGAGGTTCACGTGGATGTCGTTCGACAGCGCCTTCAGCGGCGACACGTAGACGACCAGCGTCGCGTCGGGCAGCGTGCCGTCGTGCGCGAGCGCATCGCGCACGAGATCGTCGAGCGCGCACAGGAACGCGGTGAGCGTCTTGCCGGAGCCGGTCGGCGCGGCGACGAGCGTGGAGCGGCCGGCCTTGATGTGCGGCCACGCGAGCGCCTGCGCGCCGGTCGGCGCGGCGAACGTGCGCCGGAACCACGCGGCGACGGCCGGGTGGAACACGTCGAGCGCACGGGCGGCAGGGCGGGTAGCTGTGACGTCCATCGGAACGTTGAAATAGGGTGCGAGCGGGGTGCGAGCGTGCGGACGCGTCGCACGCGAATCGAATCGTCAGTGTGCCAGACGTCGCATGCGCGTGCCGGGCATGCGTGCCGGCGATTTCCATGCAGATGGGGGCCCGCACCGCGCTTTCAATGGACGGAAAGTTGCGTGCCCGCCGGCACGCCGAGCGCGCGCTGAATTGTGTCGAATTGCAACTGGGGGCGAGCCGCTAGACGCGATGCAGCCAGCCGAGCCAGTGTTCGACCAGCGCCGCACGCGACCACAGCGACTGCGCGAGCCACAGCGTGCCGCCCCAGGCGGCGGCCACCACGATCAGGTCGCAATGCCCGCTGTTCCACAGGTTGAGCGAATGGCGCCGCCAGATCCACGGTACGCCGAGCGGATTGGGCCAGTCGGCGAGCAGGTGCATCACGCCGCCGCAGGCGAAACCGAACAGCGGCGCAGCCCACAGCGGATGCGGATGATGAATGAGCCCGTGCCAGCCGAGCGCGAGCAGCGCGACCCAGCCGATACCCCAGTGCGTAAGCGTGCGATGCGTGATCCACAGGCGGCGCTTGCGGCTCCACCAGGCGACTTCGAGCCAGTCGGGCGCGGTGCCGCCCGCGACGCCCGCCGCGAACGCGGCGAGCATGCCCGAGTGCCACGGGCCGGTTGCGCCGGTTTGCGCGACGAGGACGGCGGCGGCGACGCCGGCCGCGAAGCCGGACGCGTGATGCGCATTGTGTGATGCCATAGGGAGCGAGACGAAGAAACGTGAAGCGGCGCGTGCACGAAACGACGATGCGACGCGCAAGCGGGGCGCTATCTTCGCAGATCGGCCTGTGCCGCGCGCGGGACGTTGGCAGATTTTTTTGCGAGCTGTGCGTAGCATGCTGTGCGGTTCGCAACTTTCGGTTTTGTGCACTGCGCGACGGCGCGCGCCGCAGGTGGCGTCGAACGCTCCACGTGCGCGTCGCGGCGCCGCAACGTGACCGGCCGCACACAAGCGGCACGCTTTCGTCGCGGGCCGCCTGTTCGACCCTTTTTGTCCCCCTATACTACGAAGCCGGCATATGGCCGTCGGCGCGCCAGCGGCCATCCACGGATCAGGCGCTTGTCGTGCCTGAAGGAGATCCACATGGGGGACATGCAATGACTACGCTGAATCGCTTCAAATCAACCGCCGCCGTGCTGGCGACGGTGGCCGGCATCGGTTTCCTGCCGAACGCGCCCGCCTACGCGAAAGGGCCGCAGCCCGCGGTCCTGACGAGCTCGGCGGTGGCGGTCGCCGACAAGTACAGCGCGGATGCCGCGGAGCGGATCTTCAAGGAAGGCGGCAACGCGATCGACGCGGCCGTCGCGATCGCGTTCACGCTGGCCGTCACGTACCCGGAAGCCGGCAACATCGGCGGCGGCGGCTTCATGACGATCTACAAGGACGGCAAGCCGTACTTCATCGATTACCGCGAGCGTGCGCCGCTCGCCGCGACGAAGGACATGTACCTCGACAAGGACGGCAACGTCGTCAAGGGCATGAGCCTGTACGGCCCGCGCGCGGTCGGCGTGCCGGGCACGGTCGCGGGCATGTGGGAAGCGCAGAAGCGCTTCGGCAAGCTGAAATGGAAGCAGGTGCTCGCGCCGGCGATCCACTACGCGCGCGACGGCTTCGTCGTCGACGAACAGCTCGCGCAGCGCGGCGTCGACGCCTCGAAGGAGTTCGGCGGCAAGACCAACTTCGACAAGTATTTTTCCGGGCTGAAGGCCGGCGCGAACTTCAAGCAGCCCGATCTCGCCGACGTGCTGACGCGCATCGCGAACGGCGGCGCGGAAGGCTTCTACAAGGGCAAGACGGCCGAGCTGATCGCGGCGTCGATGAAGACCGGCGACGGCAACGGGCTGATCACGACCGAAGATCTCGCGCAGTACCGCGCGGTGTGGCGCCAGCCGGTGCAGGCGAAGTGGAACGGCTATGACGTGATCACCGCGCCGCCGCCGAGCTCCGGCGGCATCGGCCTCGTGCAGTTGCTGAAGATGAAGGCCGACCTCAAGCAGGACTTCGAGGGCGTGAAGCTCAACTCGCCGCAGTACATCCACCTCGTCGCGGAAATCGAGAAGCGCGTGTTCGCCGATCGGGCGCAGTATCTCGGCGATCCCGACTTCTACAAGGTGCCGATCGCGCAGCTGACCGACGACGCGTACATCGCGAAGCGCGCGGCCGAGGTCAACCCGAAGGAGCCGTCGGACACGAAGAGCGTGCAGCCGGGTCTCGGCACGACGATGCCGGAGAAGGCCGAAACGACGCACTTCTCGGTGGTCGACAAGTGGGGCAACGCGGTGTCGAACACGTACACGATCAACGGCTATTTCGGCTCGGGCGTGATCGCCGACGGCACGGGCATCGTGCTGAACGACGAGATGGACGACTTCTCCGCGAAGCCGGGCGTCGCGAACATGTTCGGCGTGGTCGGCAGCGACGCGAACGCGATCGAACCGAAGAAGCGCCCGCTGTCGTCGATGTCGCCGACGATCATGACGAAGGACGGCAAGGTGTCGCTGGTGATCGGCACGCCGGGCGGCTCGCGCATCTTCACGTCGATCTTCCAGGTGATCAACAACATCTACGACTTCAAGATGCCGCTGAAGGAAGCGGTCGGCGCGATGCGTTTCCATCACCAGTTGCTGCCGCCGAACACGATCTTCTGGGAGCCGTACCACCCGATCGAAGGCGAACTCGCGAAGCAGATCGAGGCGCGCGGCTATACGCTGAAGGGGCAGGATTTCAGCGGCGACATCCAGGTCATCAAGATCGACGGCAAGACGCCGGAAGCGATGGCCGATCCGCGCGGGCGGGGGGTGACGCGGATTATTCGTTGACGTTGACCGTGAAGCGATGCGCGCGTCGGCGACAGCGGCCGCGCGCGCCGTTCGGCAGCCGGTGTTGCGACCCGGCTGCCGATTTTTTTCAGCCGGTCGTTCGGATGCAGTGCGCGATCCATGCGGCAATGGCTTCGGGGATGTCCCCGAAGCCGCCATGCCCGACGCGGGCCCGCGCGTTTCGCTGCTGACCGGCTTGGCCGCCCGTTTTCATGAATTTGACGCGCGACGCTGGGATAATGGACGAGTTTGGTTGCGTCAATGATGGAAGGAGGCCCCATGGGCGACAACGATACCCGCACCGAGACCGACAACCGCACCGATACGAGCTCGATGGAAGCGCGCCAGCGCCGTTTCGAGGAGGATCTCGTCGACGCCTACGACGAAGAGCTCGAGATGGAGCTCGACGACCGTCGCTTCCACGATGGCGAGGACCTGCTGTTCTCGCCCGAGCGCCGTGAGGCGCGCAAGGAATATTTCCGCGAGCTGTTCCGGCTGCAGGGCGAGCTCGTGAAGTTGCAGGACTGGGTCGTACATACCGGACACCGGCTCGTCGTCATTTTCGAGGGGCGCGACGCGGCCGGCAAGGGCGGTGCGATCAAGCGCATCACGCAGCGCCTGAACCCGCGCGTGTGCCGGGTTGCCGCGCTGCCGGCGCCGAACAACCGCGAGCGCACGCAATGGTACTTCCAGCGCTATGTCGCGCATCTGCCGGCCGGCGGCGAGATCGTGCTGTTCGACCGCAGCTGGTACAACCGCGCGGGCGTCGAGCGCGTGATGAATTTCTGTACCGACGACGAGTACGAGGAATTTTTCCGATCGGTGCCCGAGTTCGAGAAGATGCTCGTGCGCAGCGGAATCCAGATCGTCAAGTACTGGTTCTCGATCACCGACCACGAGCAGGAGCTGCGCTTCCAGAGCCGGATCGCGGATCCGCTGAAGCAGTGGAAGCTGAGCCCGATGGACCTCGAAAGCCGCCGCCGCTGGGAGGCTTATACGGCCGCGAAGGAAGAGATGCTGCAGCGCACGCATATTCCCGAGGCGCCGTGGTGGGTCGTGCAGGCCGTCGACAAGAAGCGCGCGCGGCTGAACTGTATTCACCATCTGCTGGGCCAGGTGCCGTATCACGAGGTGCCGCGCCCGACGATCGACTTGCCGCAGCGCGAGCATCACGAGGATTACATTCGCCGGCCGGTGCCGGACAACATGATCGTGCCGGACGTTTATTGAGCGGTTCGGGTCGGCCGGACCGGCCGCGAGGCGCGCTGCGCAACGCGGCGCGCGTTACTCGTGGATCAGGCGCGCGGCGCGGTCGCGGCCGCGATTTTTCACCGGAATCTGTCCGTCCTACAATGCGGGGAAGCCGGAGCGCCCCTGCGTCAGATCGAACAGTTCGGCTCTTGCCGCGGCTTCGGCGGTTTCGGGCAGCTTGATCACGAGCTTCACCGTCATCCCGTACGCGCTGTCCACCAGTTCATAGCCGGCCTGTTCAATCCAGCGGCGCACGCGCGCCTCTTCCGGATAGCCGATCTCGACCGCGAGCCGCGTGTGCCGAATGCGCTCGACGCGCTCGGCATCGAGCAGCGCCGATGCGATCGCATCCGTGTACGCACGCACCAGCCCGCCCGCACCGAGCTTCACGCCGCCGTAGTAACGCACGACCGCGCCGAGCACGCCGTCGAGATCGTGATGGCGCAGCACTTCGAGGATCGGCCGGCCCGCGGTTCCCGACGGCTCGCCGTCATCCGACATACCCGACTGGCCGCCCGCCAGCAATGCCCAGCACACGTGGGTGGCCGCCGGATGCTCGTCGCGCAGGCGTTGCAGGACCTGCATCGCGGCATCGCGGTCCTCGACCGGAACCGCGTACGCGATGAAACGGCTCTTGCGGATTTCGAGTTCGCGGATGTAAGAGGTGGCGAGCGAGTAACTCATGCGTCGCGACGCGGAAAGTGTAGGGAAATCAAGGCGATGATGGCTGGTCGATGCGTTTGACGTGGGCCCGTGGACGATTGGATATCGTCTGCATAAGCGCGGGTCGAAGACGGAATTTTACCGTGGCGCGCGTCGAAGCATTGCGATGCCGCGCGCGACATCAACGCACACCGACCGACGACCGTAGCGCGGCGCCCAGCGTACGCAGCGCCTGCCGGGCGCGCGCATCGGTCAGGCTCGAGTAAAGCACCACGTCGCGCGTCGGCAGCGGCGGCAGCCCGTAGCGCATCCCCACGTCGACGGTGCCGGCGGGCGCGACGCGATGCCCGAGCGCCGCGACGGCCAGGCCCGCGGATACCGCCGCGCCGATCGTCGCCACGCCGCCGCCGACAAAAACCTCCGTCCACGCGACACCGGCTTCGTCCAGCGCATCGACCGCCATGCGGCGCACGCTGCACGGTTCGGCCTGCGTGGCGAGCCGCAGCGGTTGCGGCGGATGGTATTCGAAATCGGCCGCCGCCATCCAGCCGAACGACTCCGACAGAATGGTTTCGCCGTCGAGCCGCCGGCTGTCGTGCTGCAGCGCGACGGCTGCATCGAGCTGGCCGCGATCGAACGCATCGAGCACGTCGCGCGACGCGGCGACGCGGATTTCCAGCACCAGCGCCGGCTCGGCTTCGCTCATCCGCCGCAGCAGCATCGGGAGATCGGCGCCGACGACATGGTGGCTGACGCCGATCACCAGCCGTCGCTGGCGCGTGCCGAACGCGCTGATTGCGCCATGGTGAGCGGCCACCAGTTCGCGCGCCGGCTCCAGGAACGCGGTGCCGTCGGCCGACAGGCGAACCTGCCGCGGCGTGCGTTCCAGCAGGCGGCGGCCGAGCCCGTCTTCCAGCCGCTTGATCTTCAGGCTCACCGCGGACTGCGTGGTGTCCAGCGCTTCCGCGGCTCGCGTGAAGCTCTTGAGGTCGGCGGTCAGCACGAAGGCCTGCACGGCCTCGATGTCGAGCGTTTTCATCGCATCCTCATTCATATAAAAATCGAATCATTGAAATATTCTGGCATCGTATTTTCAAATGGATCAAGGTCTTCTACGCTGCGTTCATGCCGTCCGTTTCTTTCTCCAGGAGCCGATCATGCTGACCGCGTACTACGTGCACCGCCTGCCGGCGGACTACGACCTCGGCATCATCCGCCGGCGCGTGCGCGAGCGCGGCCGCCTATGGGACGACACGCCGGACCTGCTGTTCAAGGGATTCCTGCTGCGCGAGGCAGGCCGCCACGGCGCTACGGAAAACGGCTACGCGTCGTTTTACCTGTGGCGCAACGAACAGGCGTTCGCGCGGTTCGTGACGGACGGCCGCTATCGGGTCGTGACGGACAGTTTCGGCCGTGCGCCGATCGACACCCGGGTTGCGCTCGACGCGCGCAAGGGCAGTGCGTCGACGGGACGCTTCGCGCGTCTGGAAACGATCGAGATTCCGGCGGATGCCGATCTCGATGCGGCCCTGGCGCGGGAGATCGAACGCAATCGCGAAGCGGCGACACGGCAGGGTGTGGTCGCGGCAGCCGTCAGCCTCGATCCGCTGCGCTGGCGGCTGACGCGTGCGCTCGTGACGGAACATGAGCCGGACGACGGCGGCGCAGGTACGGTGTACCAGGTCCTGCATCTGGCGAGGCCGCTGCTCGACACGCTGGAAGCGGGCGGTGCGTGATGGCCGGCATCGTGTCGCGATTGCCGGCCGGCGTGGTGGTGGCCGCGCATCTGGCGGGTGTGGTGGCCGGCATCGCCGCGATTGCGGCGCTTGCGACGATGCTGGCGCTGCTGTTCAGATAAGGCGCTTCGGCGCAGTGGTGGTTCAGAAGGGGCGCCGCGCATGCGATGCGCGGCGCCCCCGGTCGCTTCATCGTCGCTTGCTCAGTGGCCCTGCAAGCGGATATCGCGCGACGACGCGCCGACATACACGGTCCCGCCCGGGACGACGCGCCAGCCGTTGCGCGCCGTATCCCACACGCTCTGCATCCGCGGCGACACGGTCACGCGCACGCGCCGTGCCTCGCCAGGATTCAGCCGGATCTTTTCCCAGCCGACCAGCCGCTTCGGCGGCTCGTCCTTGTACGGCACGCCGAGATAGACCTGAGGTGTTTCCGCGCCGGCCACGCGCCCGTCGTTGCGCACGGTAAACGCGACGCTCAGCGAGCCGTCCCATTGCTCCGACACCGACAGACCCGAATACGCGAAGTGCGTATACGACAGGCCGTAGCCGAACTCGAACATCGGCTTGATGTTGCGTGCGTCATACCAGCGGTAACCCATGTTCAGCTTTTCCGCGTACACCGGGTCGGTGTCGAACGTGCCGTTTTGCCCCCACGTCGGCGAGTCCTGATCGCGCGCCGGGAAAGTCACGGGCAGCTTGCCCGACGGATTGACCGCACCGAACAGCACGTTCGCGATCGCCTTGCCGCCGGCTTCGCCCGGATACCACGCCTCGACGATGGCCGACACGTTGTCCTTCCACGGCATCAGCACCGGGTTGCCGCTCTGGACGACGACGATCGTATGCGGATTCGCGCGCGCGACGGCTTCGACGAGCGCATCCTGGTTCGACGGGTTCGCGAGGCTCAGGCTCTGCAGATCGCCGAAATCCTCGCCGGCCGGCTGCGCGACCACGACGATCGCGACATCCGAGCGGCCCGCGAGCGCTGCGGCCTGATCGATTTCCTGCTGCGTGTACGCGCGGAACGGCGACTGCTGGTCGCTGTTGCCTGCATACGTCACCTGTGCGGCCGGCGCCAGCGCGCGGATCGCCGCGACGATCGGCACGTCGACCTTGAGCCACGGATTGCGCCACCAGCTGCACCCGGTCGACGATCCGAACGTCAGGCCGCCGCAGCCGGCGAACGAACCCGATACGGGATCGCGCGTGTTGCCCGAGCCGCCGCCGGACAGCACGGCCGCATCCGCATGGCCGCCGATCACGGCAATACGCGACAGCGCCGACGCGACCAGCGGCAACTGGTTGCCGTCGTTCTTCAGCAACACGATCGACTGCTCGGCGGCCGCCTGCGCGAACCGGTTGCCGGCCGCGAAATCGATCGTGCCGCCGCCCTGGGCCGGATCGTCCATCACGCCGACACGGATCATCACCGCGAGCTTGCGGCGCACCATGTCGTCGAGGCGCGCGGTCGACACCGAGCCGTTCGCGATCGCCTGCTTGACGGCCGCCGGCGTCAGGTACACGCTCGGCCCGACGTCTTCTTCCTCGTCGAGCCCGGCGTTGATCGCGGCGGCGGTGCTGTGCGTGGCGCCCCAGTCGGACTGCACCTGGCCCTGGAAGCCCCACTCGTTCTTCAGCACGTCGTTCAGCAGGTGAGGGTTCTCGCACGCATAGGTGCCGTTCAGGCGGTTGTAGCTGCACATCACGCTGCCGGGCCGCCCTCGCTTCGCGGCGATCTCGAATGGCAACAGGTACAGCTCGCGCAGCGTACGCTCGTCGATCTGCGTATTGCCGCCCATCCGGCCGTGTTCCTGCTCGTTGCCCGCGTAGTGCTTGATCGTGGCGATGACTTTCTGCCGCTGCGTGGCGAGCGTGCGTTCGGCGAGCAGGTCGCCGGCGAGCAGCGGATCCTCGCCGAGATACTCGAACAGGCGGCCGCCGCGCGGCTCGCGCGCGAGGTTGGTGCCGCCGGCGAGGCCCATGCCGAATCCTTGCGCGCGCAACTGGATCGCGACTTGCTTGCCGAAGTCGTACGACAGCCGCCGATCCCAGCTCGCGGCGACCGCGATCGTGGCCGGAAACGTCGTGCTGGCTTGCGACGTGCTGCCGGAGCCGGTTGCCGAATCGACCATGTTGAGATCGGGAATGCCGAGCCGCGGCACGCCCTGGATGTAGCCGGCGCCGCCGCCCGGAACCTTCGACATTTCGTATTGCGAATGAATGAATTGAAGTTTTTCGTCGAGCGTCATCTTGCGCACGAGCAGGTCGGCGCGCCGTTGCGCGGCGGCCGACGCGAACGTGTCGGTGGCGTCGGCCTGCGCGTTGAAATCGGCGTCGCCGGCGTAGGCGGTGGTGCAGAGGGTCGCTGCCAGCACGACGGCCGGCCAGAGTGTGTCCCGCATGTTGCTCTCCATGATCGTATTGCCGGTTGTTCGAATGATGTCTGGAGCTGCGTACATCCGGTGGATTCGCACCGGACGCATTCGGCTGACGATGCAGGGTGGTTGCGCGTCGGCATGCCAGCCAGGCGGGGAATCGTTACGGCCGGTTGGGCTCGATCGGTCAATGCGGGCGGCGACGCGGACCGCCCGGCACTGTCGAATCGGGTGTAGCGATTCTCTGCTGCGACCAATGGTATGAATGTAGTTTGACTACAGCATCGGTGTTTCTACCGATCCGTGTGATCTTTATTTCGTAGGGGCGCGTGGCGAGGCGGAAAGGCAGTCATCGTTGCCGATCGGGCATGCGTGGCGGAGTAAGAAGTACCTGGGTGCGCGAGCGTGCGGCACGGTTTGTTGCGTCCGCATCGAACGGGACATCGCCGGATGCAAGTCGCCCCGTGGGGAAACTCGGGCGGCACCGACGGTGCGCTAGCTGCGTCGAGCGACGGGACTACCGGGCATCGGAATCCCGGCGCGGTAGACGACGGTTGCGAGTGCCGCGGCGACCACGGCCTCGGCCGTCAGCACGGCGACCGCGGCGCCTTGCTCGGCGAAATACTTGGCGAGCACGGGTACCAGCACGATGTTCAGAATGCCCGATGACATCAGGATTCGCGTGAATGCCGACTTCATCCCGAGCGGCAGCATCGTCTGCACACCGAACAGGTCGGTCATGCCGGCCATGAACGGAATGAAGGCCATCCAGCGCAGCACCTGGACCGTAGGTTCGTACGAAGGGCCATACAGGATGCGCACGGCCAGCGGCGCGCCGAAGAAGATCACGAGCGAGATGCCGAGCACCATCGCGACCTGGATGACGAACAGCTTGCGCAGGAACGAGAACGCATCGTTGCGCGCGTGCCGCATCAGGTAGCTGATGCGCGGATAGGTGGCCGCCTTCAGCGGTTGCAGCATGCTGAGCGCCGCGCGGATCAGCTTGTCGCCGGCGGCGAAGTAGCCCGCCGCGACGTTGCCCGATACGAAGCCGAGCAGCACGGTGTTGGTCGACGCATAGAACGCGATCGACGTGGACGCGAGAAACACCTGCCAGCCGCCTTTCAGCGATTCGGCGATGTCGGTCGCGCCGACGCGCACGAAGTCGATTTCACGGTTGAAGTACAGATAGGCAGCCAGTGCGATCGCGGACAGCGTCGGTACCGCTGCGTTGACGATCATCGCGCGGTCGATGTCCGCCGGGCTGTGCACGAGCGCGAACATGGCCGGCAGGCTCAGGATGCGCCCGATGAACAGGATCATGCTGAGCGCGCGCAGCTTTTCCATTCCCTGGAAATACCAGCCCGGTGTGAACGCCACGCCGGCGACCATCCCGAACCCGATCAGCAGCAGGTCGCGGTCTTCACCGAAGCGCTCGACCGCAAAGGTCAGCGCAACGAGCACGATGAAGCAGATCACCGCGATGCCGATCTGCGCGTATAGCGTCGCCCAGAAGATGCGCGAGCGTTCGGCACGGTTGTCGCGCGCGAGCGCGATGCGTGGCGTGGCGGTCAGGTCGAAACTGTAGCTCGTGCAGTTGGTGAGATACGCAATGACGGCGAGCGAGAACGCGAGCTGCCCGTAGCCTTCGGGCCCGAGGGCGTGCGTCAGCAGCGGTGCGATCAGGAGCGGCACTGCGTACATCGAAATCTGCAACGTCAGCAGCAGCAGGAAATTCTTCTTGAGGTTTGACATTCGCTCGGTCGGCGCCGTGAGTGTCGCAGTGCGGCGGCATGGGGCCGCGGTGCGCGTGCATCCGGTCGGCGCTGACCCGGGTTGCATGGGTTGGTGGCGCGTCCGGCGTCGCCGGGCACGGCCACATCACATCGTATGGCGGCCATGATACGGGCCGCGCGGGACGACTATGTTCGCGAGCCTACCGTTCGCGGATTCCGTTCGTGCGCGCGGCGTGAAGCGCGGCACGGCGCGCGTCGTGGTGCGTTGTCGTCTCGCGACGGCGATGAATCTATTTGTAAGCTGCCGCACCGAAGGGCGCCCGAACCGAGTGCTTTAATCGATCGCACTGTTTTGGTTCACGGTGCAAACCGCCTGACGATGCCTCGGGCACGCAACATCACCTCCCGTGGGCGTGGGGAGCAGGGCAGCGCATGGAACCGGGCGGGCCGCGCAGGGGCGCGGCGGGGGCCGCTGCCGCGCGTTCATCGACGAGCCGCACGAGCGTGGATCGCTCGTTCCGGTAGCGCGGCCCGAACGCGTGTCCGCGTCCGATAAAAATACCGATCCGAGGAGTACCGATTGAAGCCGATTACGTTCGGCAGCTGCGTGGGGTGGCTGCACGAAGGACAGACGACACAAGGTGTGATCCTGTGCGAATCGTTGGGGCACGAGGCATCGTGGACGCACAAGCTCATGCGGGCGATCGCCGAGCGCCTTGCCCGCGACGGCGTCACGGTGTTGCGATTCAACTATCCGTGCACCGGCGATTCCGCGGGCGACGACCGTGACGTCGATCGGCACGCCGCGACCATCGGCAGCATTCACGATGCGATCGATCTGCTGCGCGACCAGGTCGGTGTCGGGTCGCTGACGCTCGTCGGAATTCGTGCGGGCGCGCTGTTCGCGATGCTGGCCGCCGCGGGGGACGGCCGGCACCCGTCGCCGCGCGTCGACGCATTGGTGGCGCTCGCGCCGGTCGTGCGCGGACGCGCTTACCTTCGCGAGATGTCGTTCGTGCATCGCCAGTGGCTCGACGTCACGTCGCCCGCGATTCGCATCGCACATCGTGACGAGCCCTGCATGAACGTGCTCGGGCACCGCTTTCCGGACGATTTCGTCGCTGCGCTGAAGGCGGTCGATCTGTGCGACGTCGTGCGCGATGCCCCGAGGCTGCCTGATGCGATGCTGCTGATTCAACCCGATCAGGACGGACCTGCGTTGCGCGATGCGCTGCTCGCGCGGGGCGTGAACGTGGCGGCCGATCCGTTTCGCGAATGGCCGACGACGATGCTGGACGGTACGCGCTCGCGCCTGCCGCTCGCAGCCATCGACACGCTCGCGCGCTGGATCGGCGAACGTGTGCCGCGCACGGCCGCGGGCGTCGACCCGATGTGGCGGCATGATCCACCATGGAACGGCGAATCGGCCGCCGCGCTCGACATGACCGACATGACCGAGCAGGTCGTCGCGGTCGGGCCGGACCGTTTGGTCGGCGTACTGTGCCGTCCCGCCGAGACGGGGCCGGCGAATCCCGCCGCTCCGGCGCTCGTGATCGCGAACACGTCGACGAATCCACGAAGCGGCGAAGGGCGCTTCAGCGTGCGCCTCGCGCGGACGCTTGCACGCGCCGGCGTCACGACGCTGCGGATCGACGTGAACGGCGTCGGCGACAGCGGGGCGGCCGCGCTCGACGACCAGTCGCGCGTCGTGTATTCGGCGCAGTCGAGCGACGACGTGGCGGCCGCCGCCGACTGGCTGCGTGCGCTTGGGCATCCTGACGTGGTCGCGGCCGGCATCTGTTCCGGCGCCTATGCGGCATTGCATGCGGCCGTGAAGACGCCGTCGCTCGGCGGCGTGATCGCGATAAACCTGGCGCGCTTCGTGTGGCCGGCCGGGCTCTCGCTCGATGCGGTGCAGAAGCAGCGGAACAACTCGGTGCGCGGCTACTGGCTGTCGGTGCGCGACTGGCAGAAGTGGAAACGCCTCGTGCGCGAACGGCGCGATTTGCGGCCGATCGTGCGCGCCGTCGCCGCTAATGCGATCGCGCGAGTCAGTGTGCCGGTGAAGGAGGCGGCCGCGCGCGTCGGCTGGAAGCCGCGCGCCGGCACCCCACGCGGCGTGATGCATGTGCTTGCGCAACGCAATGTCCGCACGACGCTCGTATATGGCGCGCTCGATCCCGGCATCGACGATGTCCGGCGCCACTTCGGCGCGATCGAGCATGCGTTCAGGTGCTCGCGACACGTACGGCTGCACCTCGAGCCGCAGGTCGATCACGCGGTGTACGGCGCGGTCGGCACGGACATCGTGATCGAGCGGTGCTTGCAGGCGCTCGGTCGCGATTTGACGAGGCCGGCCGTGCACGTTGCCGATCCTGTCGCGCGCGAAGCGGCTGCGGGATCGTACGCGAACGTGTCGGTCGGCAGGCCGTGATGCGCGCCGTGCCGCATGCGTCGGCGCTTTGGGGCGCGATCCCCGCTTCGTATGAAGATCGACGTTCGGTGGGGTCGCTCACAGACGCGCCGTTCGCCGTAGTGTCCAATCGCTTATCGATGCATGCACGGTCATGCCGCGGCATGACCGGCCGGGATGGGTCAGTCCCGATCGCCCGGCTCCGCATAGGGTGATTTCGCGTAGGGCGATGCGTACAACGTGTCGCTGCGCCATACGTCGTCGGCGGGTGCATTGGCGACCTGCGCGCGATGTGGCCGCGCCGGCACGAGCGGCCGGCGCAACGTGACGCGGGCCCGCGTGTCGGGCTGGACGGCGGCGCTCGCGGCTGAACCGGCGATCGCGGGTGCTGTCGCCCCGGATGCAGCCGCGGACGCTGTCGCAACGGGTTCGGCGGCCGCACTCGGGCCGACGGCTTGCGCCGAGCGTTGTGGCGGCACCGGCGCAACGAGCGTCGACGACGCGAAGGGCGGTGTGTCGGCAGGACTGCCGGGCAGCGTTTGGGCGCCGGCGGCACAGACGAAGCCGGTCGACACGATGCAGACGAAGGGCGCAAGCGATGAAGAGAAGTTCATGACGGATCGTACGGAGTGACGTGCGGTGAAGAGGCCGGTGCGGCATGCAAGCTGCAATGCAAGCCGCGCTGGGCAAGCGTAATGCCGGAATTCGCCGCGTTCGGCGGGTTACCGCACAGTTTGGAAGAGCACCATGTCAATCACCACGCAACCGGAATCGACGCGCGGCACGCCGCGGCCTGGCGCCCGTCGCGCGCCGTGGCTGTCGCGCATGGCGATCGTGGCGGCCGCATGCGCGCTGAGCGCATGTGCGCTGTCGCCCGGCATGACTTACCGCGCGCCGGCGGAGCGCGACGCGAATGCGCGCGTGAGCGCCGACGCATCGGGTTCGGGCGGCCTCGACGGCGTGCAGAACGTGTCGAGCGAGGATCTGATCGAGATCACGCCGGCATTCGTCGCGCAGCACCATGCGGGACGGCCGGCCAACGTCGACGCGGAGATCCGCCAACTGTTCGGCAAGCCGACGCCGTACACGATCGGACCCGGCGACGTGCTGAGCATCATCGTATGGGACCACCCCGAATTGAACCTGCCGACGACGCAGACGGTCGGCGGCGGCGACGGGGTCGGCGCGAGCTCGGTCGCGACGGGCTATACGGTCGATGCGACCGGCAACGTCCAGTTTGCGTACGCCGGCCTCGTGCACGTGGCGGGATTGACCGAGGCACAGGCGCGCGCGCTGCTGACGAAGCGGCTCGGAGAATACGTGCGCAAGCCGCAGCTCGCGCTGCGCGTGCAGAGCTACCGCAGCAAGCGGGTCTATCTCGACGGCGAAGTGCGCACGCCGGGTCTGCAGATCGTCAACGACATGCCGATGACGCTGCCCGAGGCGATCGACCGCGCGGGCGGTTTTACGCCGACGGCGGATCGCTCGCAGGTTTCGGTGACGCGCGGCGACACGACCGTGAACGTGAGCCTGCCGGCACTGATCGCCGCGGGCGTGAATCCGTCGAACATCCTGTTGCGCGACGGCGATCTCGTGCGCGTGCGCGCGGCGAGCGACGCGAAGGTATTCGTGCTCGGCGAGGTATCGCGGCCCGCGACGCTGACGTTGACCGACGGGCGGATGAGCCTCGGCGAAGCGCTCGGCGACACGGGGGGCGTGAGTCAGTACACGTCGGACGCGCGCCAGGTGTTCGTCGTGCGCCGCGGCCCCGACAACCGCCCGCGGGTGTACCACCTCGACGGCAGCTCGCCCGCGTCGTTCGCGCTCGCCGACCAGTTTCCGCTCGAGCGGCGCGACGTCGTGTTCGTCGATGCGTCATCGCTGGTGCGCTGGAGCCGCGTCGTGAACCTGCTGATTCCGTCGTCCGCGCAAGGTGCGCTGACGGCGAAAGCCATTTCGCCGTGATGCCCGAGGCGAATTTCGTGACCGCGACCGTACGTCGCGCCATACGGGACTGATGCTGCATGAACACTTCGACCCTGCCTGACCCGCACAGCGGGCGCATTCTGCGGCCGTCCTATCCGGTGCGCCGCTACTGGAGCATGCTGTATGGCGGCCGGCGACTGATCGTCTGCACGGCGCTTGCGGGTGCGCTCGCGGGCGGCCTGTATGCGCTGTTCGCGGCCCCCGTTTACCGCTCCGACATCCTGTTCCAGGTCGAGCAAAGCCAGGCCGATTCGAAGCAGACGTCGCCGCCCGGCGATCCGTCGTCGGTGTTCGATCTGAAGACCGATGCATCGACCGAGATCGAGGTGCTCAAATCCCGTGCGGTGCTCGACCGCGCGATCCAGAGCACGAACCTCGCTCTCGACGCACGGCCGCATTACCTGCCGCTGATCGGCTGGCGCTTCGTGAACGCGGCCGACGGGCTGTCGTCGCCGCTGCCGGGGGGATATGTGTATGGCACCGAGCGCATCGACGTGCCGACCTTCGACGTGCCCAAGCGCCTGCTCGGCAAGCGTTTCGCGCTGACCGTCGGCGACGACGGCGCGTACACGCTGCAGCGCACGGGCCTTTTCGGCCGGAAAGGACCGGTATGGCAGGGCCGCATCGGCCAGCCGCTGCACATCGAGACGCCGCAGGGGCCGATCGACGTGTTCGTGCGCGACGTGGCCGGCCAGCCCGGCGCACGCTTCGACCTGACGCGCTACAGCGACGAAGAGGCGACGACGTGGCTGCAGAAGAACGCGCTGATCTCGGAGCGCGGCAAGCAGTCGAACATGATCGGCGTGACGCTCGACGGCATCGATCCCGTGCACGACAGCCGTGTGCTGAACGCGATCGGGGAGGCGTATCTGGCGCAGAACACGCAGCGCAAGTCCGAGGCTGCCGACAAGCTGATCCGATACATGGACGGCCAGCTGCCGCAACTGAAGGCGCAGCTGGAAGCGGCGGAGAGCCGCTTCAACGCATTCCGTGCCTCGCACGGGACGGTCAATACGAGCGATGAGGCACTGGCATTGCGTCAACAGTCGGTCGACATCGAGACGCGTGTCCAGACGCTGCAGCAGCGGCGCGAGGAACTGCTGACGCGCTTCATGCCGAAGCATCCGGCCATCGTGGCCGTCGATGCGCAGCTCGCCGATGCGCAGCACTCGCTCGACACGACCCGCAAGCAGATCCAGCAACTGCCGACCGTCGAGCAGGGCGTGCTGCAACTGCAGCGCGACGTGGCCGTCGATACCGCGCTGTACACGAACCTGCTCAATACGCGCCAGCAGATGGTCCTCGCGCGCGCCAGCAAGACGGGCACCGTGCGGATCGTCGATACGGCGAAGGTCGCCGAGCAACCGATCGGTCCGCATCGCGGGGTCGCGGTGGCCGGCTTGCTGATGATCGGCCTGCTGGCGGGCGCGGCGATCGTGGTCGCCCGGCAGCGTGTCGTCGGCACGATCGGCGACGCGGAGGAAATCGAATGGGCGACGGGTTTGCCGGTGTTCGCGACGGTCCCGCACAGCGCCGTCGCGGCACAAGCGGAACTGCGGTCGAAGGTGCGCCGTCGCGGCCAGCGCATGCTGGCGACGCAGGCCGAGGCTCAGGACGCGGCGCTCGAAAGCCTGCGCAATTTCCGGGCGTCGCTGCAACTGTCGATGCCGGCCGCATCGAATCCCGTCGTGCTGATTTCCGGCCCGACGACGGGCGTCGGCAAGTCGTTCGTCGCGGCCAACATCGCGTCGCTCGTTGGCGCCGCGAAACGGCGCGTCCTGCTGATCGATGCCGACTTGCGCAAGGGCTCGCTGCACGACCGTTTCCGCTATAGCCGCGCGCCCGGGCTGTCCGACGTGGTGGCGGGCACCCACACGCTCGACGACGCAATCAAGCGCGGCGTCGCACCGGGCCTGGATTTCATCGCGATGGGCAACGTCGTTCCCGATCCGGGCGAACTGCTGTTGCAGCCCGCGCTCGCCGAACTGATCGAGCGGGTCGCGTCGCGCTACGACATGGTCGTGCTCGACGGCCCGCCGTTGCTCCCGGTTGCCGATGCGCTGGTGCTCGGGCGCCTGGCGGGCACCGTGTTTCTCGTCGCGCGGAGCGGCGTGACGACGTTGACGGAACTCGACGAAAGCGCGCGGCGGCTCGAGCACGCGCATATCGGCGTGCGCGGCGTGATCCTGAACGACTACAAGGGCGCGCCGGGACGGTACGACTACGGCTACAACGACGCGAACACGCATCAGGCCACGTCCGGGTTGACGGGGATGATGGCGTCGCGGCAACGGGCGGAACGCCCGTCATGAACCGGCGAGCGGGCGGGGTTGGGTCCGCCGGGCCTCGGCAAGACCCGGCGACGCTGCGCAGGATGGCGCGCGTGCGCGGTGCGGCGGGTGGTTACACGGGCTACTGGTGGGAAGATCCGGCCCGGCTCGTGCTGATGTTCATCCTACCGTTGTACGGATTGCTGTCGCTCAGCCTGCTGGGCGACCAGAAGTCGATTGCGCGAATCTATTTCGACGGCTACTACGCGTTCGCCGGCGCGCTGTTCCTGATGGTGGTGACGGCGACGGCGTGGCTCGCGACGACCGAAGCGCGGACGCGGCGCGGGCCGCCGGAAACGCCCGTCGAGGTGCCGCCGCGCGTGCTCGATGTCCTGTTTGCACTCGCGCTGTTCGGCAATCTCGTGATGATGAGCGGGATCATCGCGCGTCCGGCGCTGCTGTTCGAGTTCCTGCACGGACAGGCTACCGCGTACGACATGCTCCAGCAGATCGGTCGCATCACCGGGTTGAGCTCGTTTACGCAGGCGACGTCGCCGTTCGTCGCGCTCTATTTCTACGTGTTCCGGACGCCGGCGAAAGGCCTGAACCGCTACAAGATCTACATGGCCGTGCTCGCGGTGCTGACGCTGCTGCGCAGCTTCCTCTTCGCCGAGCGCCTCGCGTTGATCGAGATGGTGATGCCGCTCGCGCTGATGGTCGTGCGGTTCCGGCTGCACGGCCGGTATGCGCGGCTGCTGACGCTCGGGCCGTACGCGGCGATCCCGCTGTTGTTCGCGCTGTTTATCGCGAACGAGTACAACCGGTCGTGGGAAGCCTATTACGTCAATGTCTACGACAACATCTTCGATTTCGCGCTTGAACGGCTCGGCCTGTACTATTCGACGTCGCTGAACAATGGGGCGGGGATGCTTGCCGTGCTCGGCTGGGGTCAGGGCCATCCGATGTTCACGTTCGACTGGCTGATGCGCTTTCCGGTGATCGGCGCGACGTTTCAGCCGTGGTTCGATTCAAGCGACAGCTTCAACCTGTTTCTGAACAGCTACGCAGACCCGGAATTCAACAATCCGTCCGGGATCTTCGTCCACTTCTATGAATGGGGCTGGTTCGGGCTGCTCGACGCGGCCGTGCTGGGCTGGATCGTTGGCCGAAGCTATGCGGGCTGGCGCAGCGGCAACGGGTTCTGGTGTTGCGCGCACGCGGTGCTCTACGTGTCATTGATGGAAATCATGCGTACGCCAAATCTGTTCAGCGGACGCAATTTCCTGCCGATCGTGCTGCCGATCATCGTGTTCCATTGGTTCGGGAAGCGGCCGGCGAGCGTTGCGCCTTCCGCCACGCGTACCGCATCCGGGCGCGGGACGCGCACCTCGGAAACGAACGGGCGCGACGGCAGTGCAACGGCCTAGCAACGCACAGGGAGGCCGGCCTCAGGATGACCCTGAAGCTCAAGCGGTGCGCGTTCGTGCCGCCGTGTCGCGTCCTGGCCACGACGGGAAACCGGCAATGTGCGCGACCCCTGTCCGCAATGCGACCAGATAGACGGCGATCGGGATCGCGACACCGGCCAGCGTGCCGAGTACGAGGTGTGCCGCGAGATCGGTGACGCCGGCGCGTATCAGCACGATCCGTACGGCCGCCATCGCGAAGATGTGGGTCAGGTAGATCGGCATCGATGCGCAACCGATCGCCGCCAGCCATGCCGCGCGTGCCGGCTGTGACGCATACCGATGCGCGAGTTGCAGCGCCAGCGCGATGCCCGAGAACGCAGCGGGAAGCGCCCAGATGCTCGTCGCGCTACCGAAGCCGTGAGCGAATACGACCGCAGCGACGAAGGCCGTTGCCGTGGCGGCGCATGCGGTTGGCCCGCTGTTGCGCGCGAGCCAGCCGGGCAATGCCTGAGACGCAAGGACGCCCGCCACGAAGAACGGTGCGTTCATCAGCGTGATCGACAGGATGCCCCACCGCGTCGCCGCGCCGAGCACCAGCCCGAGCACCGCGCATCCGGCGAGCCAGCCGCGCGCCCGCGATGGCATGGGCGAACGCGTCGCATCCGGCACGGCCGCCGCGAAAGCCCGGATGCCGAGCATGCAGAGCATCAGCGCGTACAGGAACCAGAACTGTGCGAACGGTCGCCAGCCGATCGCCAGCAGGTCGTCCAGCGTGAACGGATGATTGGTGCCGTGCGACGCCATTGCAATCTGCACGGCGCCCTGCGCAATCGACCACAACAGGTACGGATACACGATCGTCCTGATCTTCGACCACAAGAAACCGTGCGGCGCGCGGCGCAGCGAGCTGCAGACGTGCAGGCCGGACAGGAAGAAGAACAACGGCATGTGGAACGTGTAGATCACGTAGTCGTTCCACGCGAATGCCGTGTCGGCCGCGCCTGCCGGCACAAGGTCGGCGGAAACGGCACCGCGCAGCACGTGCCCGTATACGACAAGAATGATTCCCGCGCCGCGGGCGACATCGAGGCTGGTTTCGCGAGCAGTCATGATGAAGGGGCGGCCGGCCCGTCAGGTTCCGCACCGCCGAGAAATCGGACAGTCGTTCACTGTATGGCGGGCCCGTGCGCAGGACAGTGCGGTGGGCGACAGTGGGTCGTCGTGCAGCCCGACGAATGGCCTACAGCCCCTCGAATATGGCTTTCATCATCTCGGCGCTTCGGCTCCAGCGATACTTCTCCGCGTGCAGGCTTCCCTTGCGTTTGAGTTCGGCCCTGAGTGCGTCGGAATCGAGCAGGCTCCGCAATTTCCGCGCGATGTCGTCTTGCGAGTACGGATCGCAGTACAGCGCCGCATCGGCACAGACTTCCGGCAGGGCCGCCGATTTGCCGACCACCACCGGGCAGCCGTAGCGCATCGCCTCGAGAGGCGGTATGCCGAAGCCTTCGTAGATCGACGGATACAGGAAGCATGCGGCGTTCTGATACAGCGCCTTCAATTGTTCGTCGCTGATATAGCCGACGTACTTGATGTTCGGTTCCGCCGCCGGCATGAGGTCCTGTTGGCCGAACACGGTGGTGTTCTGCATCCCGACGATGACGAGATCGACCGACGGATCGTTGATCTGCCTGAACGCCGCGATCAGCCGGCCGAAGTTCTTGGTGGGATTCATGCTGCTGACCGCGAGCACGAACCGGTTCGGTGTCAGCGCATGCTGGTCGAGCACGCTAGTGTCCGGTTCCAGGGTGTCGAGATGATCCGCACCGAGCGGTACGACGCTGATCTTCTCCGCGGCAACCCCGCAGTGATGCGCGAGGCGATCCCGCGAGAAATAGGAGTTGGTCAGCACGCAGACGGAGGTGCGCGCCAGGATCCAGAACATGATCCGGTACCACACGCGAAACGGGCGCGAGAAATGCGCGGGGGTGTCGAACACGGCCGCGTCATGCATGTAGATGATCTGGTTGCCGATGAAAATGGATGCCGAATTGCTGAGATTGACGATGCGGCCGCGGCGCGCGAACAACGGGAGGACCAGTTGCTCCCAGACCACGCCCTTGTAAAAGCCGACTTTGACCGTCTTCGCTCCGCTTACCTCGATGCCCGGTTGCGGAGGCACCAGCACGGTTACCGGATCCTGCGGCTGAAACTTGACCAGTGCGGCGATCAGCTCGCGTGCGACGCGTTGCACCCCGGTTGTCTTCTGCGTGGTGAATCGGCCGTTGTATACGAGTGGCTTCGGTTTCTTGAACGAGATCATGTCCATAAGGGGATATCGAAATCAGGCTTTGACGTGATCCGCTGCAACCGGCTTGAAGTCGCGCGTGTCGACGCGCGGCTCGTCGGTGCCGAGTCCGTAAAGCGCATGCCATTGCCGGAAGATCGCGCTCATCGAAAATCGTTGAATGGCGCGATTTCGCGCAGCCTGGCCCATCTGCTCGCGAAGTTGCCGATCGTCTCGGAGGGCGGTCACGTACTCGACCATCTCGTCGGGGGTTGACGCGACATAGCCCGTCACACCGTGAATCACCACGTCGCGATTGCCGACGACGTTCGTCACCACGGCCGGGATTCCGGCAACCTGCGCTTCGATCAGCGCGACCGGCATGCCTTCCCAGCGCGAGGTCTGGACATAGATGTCGAGTTCCGACGTCAACGCCAGCGCTCGCTCGCGGGTCACCCAGCCGCTGCATGCGACGGCCTCGCGCGCGGCGGAATCCGGGATCTCGGCCGCGTTGCCGCCGATCCACAGAAACTCGACGCCGGCGCCATGCAACGTGTCGGCGAGTCGCACGAATGCTTCATGATTCTTCTGGAACGACGCGCGGCCGCTCATCCCGATCACGATCTTGTGGTCGTCGCGCGTACGGCGGGCCGGAATCTCCGCGACGTTCACGCCGTTTTCCACCAGGACCGCCGATCTCGGCCTGACTTTTCCGTTGATCTCGCCGAGCTCGCTGCCCGAGCACGCGACAATGGTGCCGCCGATGCGCGCCGCGATGCGCTCGAAGCTCAGATAAGCGAACTGCTTGATGGGCGACACGTCGCAGCGCAGGAATGACAGGCCGTGCGGCGAGTAGAGGACCGTTGCATTCGGGGTGGCGATCCGGGCAGCGATGCGTCCCAGCACACCGGCCTTCGACGAGTGCAGATGAATCGCGGTCGGCTTGCAGTCGCGCAGGTTGCGGACGAGGGCATGCACGCTCTGCAGATCCTGCCGGACGTTGACCTCGCGCACCATGTCGACGTAGACCAGCTTCACGTCGGGCCGGAACAGCGTCGAGAAATCGGTCGGCGTTTCCGGCCGGATCGAGTGCAGCACCGTCACGTCGACGCCGGCCGCGGCGGCATGGTTGGCGAGATAGGTGAGCATCGACAGCACGCCGCCGCCGAATGCTTCGGCAATATGAACGATCTTTTCTTGGGTCATCTCTCGGTCTGTCGATTCGGTCGCGCTGTTCGTTACCCAGTGCGACGATGGGGGCGGCGTATCGTCAATCCGTCGGCGGGTCATGCAAACCGGACGTTCGATGCATTACGCATTCCTGATTGATTGATGCGTGATCATCGCCGCCATTGCTTCCCGTCCATCGTGCATGGTCGCGCAAACACGCCACGCGACTGCGATATCTACCGCCACGCATGCATCAACTGGTGAGGACCATTGTGGAGCGCATGCCGCACGCACTCGGTGCGATGGCTAACCGAACAAGCGAATCGGCAGCCGTGGTCGCGCTCGGATGGTATTCATCGCACGCCGGCGCGTGGGGCGGGCGACTTGCGAACGCGAGCGAGCGGATTGGACAGATAGCGGATCGCGCGATTGCTCAGCGTTGACGATGGCAGCAAACACGCGAGCGACAACACGGTGACCGCCGCCTTCTTGGCCGGGCGCCAGAACGGGTTGCGCAGCACGGTGTGCCAGTAGCGCCCCGATTCGCACAGGAACCAGCGCCAGCGCCGCGCCAGCGGCGCGCGATACAGCGTGCTCGCAAAGCGTGCCTTCTCGATGGCGAAGTCGAGTGGGGCCATCGGCAGCGCTTCCCGCAACCGCGTGCCGGCGAGCGTGCGCAGGATCGACCAGCGGCGTTCGGCCTTCAGTGCACCGGTTGCCGCGTCTTCCGAGTTGGCGAGCGCGAGGGCCGGGCCGTCGGACGCGCTTGCGTTCGACTGCTGGTGCATGCGATAGCCGCCGAGCGTCGCATCGATCATGTGGACGGCACCGAGCAGCGCGATGCCGTAGATCGCGTAGAAATCGGCGCCATGCAGATTGTCGGCAGTGACGGGCACCGGAAAGATGCGTTTGAGCGCAGCGACCTGATACGCATTGCCCGATGCAGGCGGCGATGGGTACAGCCAGCCCGCGCGCAACAGGCGACCGCAATCCGTATCGACTACCGACTGCGGTACGCTCGCGCCGGTTCGCGCGCCGTCGTGCGCGATCACGTCGAGCCGGAAATGGACCTTCACGAAATCGCCGGATGCGAACGCGGCGAGCACGCGTGCCGCGGCGTCGGCATAGAGCAGGTCGTCCGCGTCGAGCAGGATGACGTAGCGTGACGTGACATGTTCCAGCGCCCGGTTGTACGCGGCAACTTGACCGCGATTCTCCTGGAACACCGCGGCAATGCGCTCGCCATACGAGCGAATGATGTCGCGCGAATCGTCGGTGGACCCGTCATCGACGATCAGGACGCGGACGCCGTGCGCGGTCTGCGCGAGTGCCGAGTCGATCGCGTCGCGCAGGTACTTGCCGTGGTTGTAGTTGCAGATTGCGATGGTCAGGTCGGTCATGTGCTGAAGTGGGACGGGCGGCGCGCGGACGATCGGGGTCATGATACGGATCGCGCGGCTGCGCACAGTTCGCGAGCCTACCGTTCGGGAATTCGCGCGCGCGTGGAATGTCGCGTCGTCGATGCGGTGCCGGGGCGCTTGGTCTGATGACGCACCGACGCCGTTCGGAGCCCGTGATCTAATCAACGTTGGAGCGTCGCCGCTTTCGTCGGCTTGGCGGACCGGCCATGCAGTCGGCCTTCAATGCATGCGGTTCGGCGCGCACGAAGACTTGCCAGGGAAACGATACGATATGCATGAGTTGCAACGCCTGTTGCGCATTGTGGTCGCCGGCATGTGCATGGCGGGCGCGCTATCGTGGCCGGAACTCGCCGCGCCCGCGACCTCCACGACCCAACCGGCCGCACTTGATGCGCCCGTACCGGACGCGTACGTGCGTCCGGATCCCGCCGGGGCCGATCAGGGCGACGCGCTGCAACGTGAGCTTGACGCGCTGCGGCCGGGGCAACGGCTCGTATTCGCACCGGGGCGGTATGTCGTCAGCCGGTCGCTCGTCGTGCGACAGGCACGTGTGGTGCTGTCGGGATTCGGCGCGACGCTGATCGCGACAGCGCCGAACGATCAGACGATCGAGTTGCGCGGCGACGGTACGACGCTCGTCGGGTTCCGGCTCACGGGAACCGGCACCACGCGTCTCACGACGCCGGAGTCGACGAAGATCGAGGTCACGGGGCGCGACGTGCAGGTGCTCGACAACATCGTCGACGGTGGCGCAGGGGCCGGCATTTTCGTGTTCGGCGGCGCGGATGTCGCGATCGTCGGCAACGAGGTGCTGTCGACGCTGGCGGACGGCATTCACATGACGCACGGCTCGCACAACGTGCTGGTACAGGGCAACGTCGTGCGTGGAACCGGCGACGACATGATCGCCGTCGTGAGCTACCAGGCGGAAGGCGTGCTGACCCGCAACGTGATGATTACCGGCAACTCGCTGGAGGGCAACCCGTGGGGCCGCGGCATCACCGTCGTCGGCGGCGCGAACGTTACGATTTCAAACAACATCGTGCGCAACGTGCAGGTCAGCGCCGGGATTCTCGTCGCGCAGGAAGACAGCAACCGCACTGTCGGCTCGTCTGACGTCCGGGTCGAGCGCAATGTGATTGCCGATATCCAGACCGCGACAGGCCGGACCGATTTGCGTCCGCTCACGCAGCAAGGGGCGATCGAGGTCAGCACGTGGTCCGGTTCGGTATCGCGGGTGACCGTGATCGGCAATCGCGTTTCGAATGCACGATTCGATGGCATTCGGTTGTGGGGCAACGTGTCGGACGTACGGCTGGCGGACAATCAGCTGTCGGGAATCGGCGGCATGCCGGTGCGGGTCGGGCCTGAACCGGATTGCGCAGCCGGCGCGGCCGCGAGCGCGTCCGCGAACAATCGAGCAAGAAGCGCTCCGTGCGCGCGCGCGCGCCTGTCCCGGCCGGGCGCGCCCGACGCCCTCGGCGCCGATACGTCGCTCCTGCCGCGCGTGCGCGAATCCGTCAGACGGGTGCGCTGGTCCCAACGCGGCATCGATTGATCGTGCATGCGGTGCGCGGCCAACGCGCCGGCGCGATTCGCATGCACCGGTCGAACGGCATCGCGTTCCGCCGCTTCCTCCCGACGCTCGTCCGGTTAGCCCGGTTCGCCGGCCGAGAGCGGTACGACCGGCGTGGGCTGCGCGGAAGCCGCCCTTGTCGATGACTGAGCCGTCCCGACGACTGCCCGCCCATACTGATCGTCGAACCGCACGATATCGTCCTCGCCGAGATAGTTGCCCGATTGCACCTCGATGATTTCCAGCGGAATCCGACCGGGATTCTCGAGTCGATGCACTTCGCCGACGGCGATATACGTCGATTCGTTCTCGCACAGCAGGAAGGTCTCGGCGCCGCGCGTGACCTTCGCGGTGCCGCGCACGACGATCCAGTGCTCGGCACGGTGATAATGCATCTGCAGCGACAGCTGCCTGCCGGGTTCGACGACGATCCGCTTCACCTGGAAGCGCTCGCCGAAATCGATCGAATCGTAATGGCCCCACGGCCGTTGCACCTTGCGGTGCTCGCTCGCCTGCGGGCGCTGGTCGGTCTTCAGGCGCGCGACGATGTTCTTCACGCGCTGCACGTCGTGCCTGTTCGCGACCAGCACCGCATCGGCCGTCTCGATCACGACGACGTCCTTCATCCCGACGCACGCGATGAGGCGGCCTTCCGAGCGCACGAGGCTGTCCTGCGTATCCTCGAACACGATCGGCCCGCGCGCGACGTTGCCCTGATCGTCCTTCGGCATGATTTCCCAGATCGCATCCCACGTGCCGACGTCCGACCAGCCGGCCGCGAGCGGCACCACGATGCCTTCGATGCCGAGTTCGCCGTGTTGCGCGAGGCGCTCCATCACCGCATAGTCGATCGAATCCGACGGGCACGCGTCGAAGGCCGCCGCATCGATCCGGAAGAACGGATCGTCGGCGACGCCCGCGCGCCATGCGTTCTCGCAGGCGGCGTGGATGTCCGGCGCGAGCGCGCCGATCGCCTTCAGCCAGACCGATGCGCGCGTGACGAAGATCCCGCTGTTCCACCAGTAATCGCCCGATTGCAGATAGCGTTCGGCGAGCGCCGCATCGGGTTTTTCGACGAAACGCCCGATCGCGTAGCCGCCCTGGCTGCCGTGGCGGCCCGAACGCGGCTCGCCGACCTGGATGTAGCCGTAGCCCGTCTCCGCGCGGCGCGGCAGCACGCCGAGCGTGACGATCGCGCCTTCCTGCGCATAGCGCGCCGCGCGTGCGATCGCGTCCTGGAACGCGCCGACATCGACGATCACGTGATCGGCCGGCATCACGGCGAGCACGGGGTCGTCCGCGAGCGCGCTGGCGTCGAGCGCGGCCAGCGTCAGCGCGGGCGCGGTGTTGCGCGCGGCCGGCTCCAGCAGGATGCGGGCGGGCGCCGAGCGGCCGTGCACCTGCTCGGCGCTCATGAAGCGATGCTGTTCGCCGCAGACGAGCAGCAGCGTGTCGCCGAGCGACGCGTTCGCGATGCCGTTCAGGCGCCGCGCCGTCGCCGACAGCGGCGACTCGTTCGAGACCAGCTCGATCAGTTGCTTCGGATACTGCTCGCGCGACAGCGGCCACAGCCGCGTGCCGGAGCCGCCGGCCAGAATCACCGGCAGGATGCTCGGCAGATCGGGTTCGGGAACGGGGCGAAGGGTGGGGGTCATCGGTTCGCTCCGGTGTCGACGGGTAGTCGGGTGCGCGCGCGGCCGTCGGCGCGCGTGTCGTCGTTGCGCGAGACCGAGACAGCCCGCGACAGCAGGTGACGCAGTGCGCCGGCTGCACGGTCGGCCGACCGTACCAGGCCGACGAACGGCGCACCCTGTTCGAGATACGGGCCGTACGCCTTGCGGAATCCGAACTGTTTGTAGAACGCCTGACGCGGCGCGGGGACGTGCGTGCGCACCGCGGTGTCCGGCCACGCGGCCTGCGCGGCGGTGAGCGCGCGCCCGATCAAGCGTTCGAGCGTGTCGTCGTCGCGGCAGCTTTCGCTCGTCAGCACCTTGTCGATCACGACGTCCGGATCGATGTCGTCGCCGGGCAGGATGCGCGCGTACGCGGCGACTTCCGTGGTGTCGCCGTTGCGCACGCTCGCGTAGACGTGCAACGCGCCCGCGTCCTTGCCGTCGATGTCGAGATGCGTGTGCGCATCCTCGACGACCAGCACGGCGTTGCGCGCGCGCAGGATTGCATAGAGATCGACGGCGCTCAGATGTTCGAATTCACAACAATGCCATTCCATGATGCTGTCCTCGCGTGATGCCTTCGGCACGCCGCGCCGCACGGACGAGATCGTTCCGTGCGGCGCGGCGATCTTCATCATCCGGATGCATGGTGCGGCAGTCTGTTCGAAAGCGTACTCACGCTCCGGATTCGCATGCACGGCGCGGGATACGACGCGACGTGCGCGTTACGGGAGCGTCGCAATGTGCGGTAGCACACACCGTCGGGGCCGGTGCCTTTTCATAATTGCTTCGTCGTGGCGGCCTGCAATGAAGCGTGGCCGGCCGATATCGCGCGCAAACAAGTCACCCGGACGCGGGACCGACGATTGCGGTCGTTCGCGACCGGCCGACCGCGCGCCTGCACCGCCGTGGTGATCTGCCGGTGCGTCTGCTCCGGCCAACGCGTGCGCGGTGGGCGATCGCGCCGGCAGGGCCGTCATGTTGCACCGCACGGCACACGGGCGGGCGTCCGAGGCCCGGCCGAGCCCGTCGGCCGGAACTCGCGAAAAGGTGCTGCGCGGCGCGATGCCGGAGATTACGACGTGTAACGGCCGGGCGGCCCGCGCGCCGGCGCAATGCGATGCGGCGGCCGTCCGGCCAGCGCGATTATGTGGGCCGCGCGCGCGGTCCCACGCACTTTGGGGAGATTTCGGTGAAAATCGCAGGTAATCGTTAGTATCAATGTTGCGGAAAAGTAGTATTTGCCACTGATTGACGGGAATGGTCGGAGATAATCAAATCTCAGTGGTCAAAAGCGCGCAGCGCGGGACCACGGGCAGCGTAACCGACTGATTCAGGATTATCTTTTGGTAACAAGGTCATCTCGAAACGGGGTGTAGATTCAGGTGCGGATGAAATGGGGCGGTCGATCCGGGCGCGGTTTGGCGGCCCTCCGGTTCAGCATCGGGCGCGAGTGTCGTGTACGACGCGACGCACATGCGGAAGGAATTTCCGTTTGCCGGCGTGCCCCGCCTGACGGCGGATCGCTTCAAAGCCGGAATGTCATGGCTCCCGCAGCCGCGCATTCCGTTCGAGTTTGATGACAACGAGGCCGGATGACATCCGGCTCGACCTCCGGGGGTTTTCGCCGTGTGCAGTTTCGATCTTCGCCAAAGCTGCGGAAACGCAGCGCGGAAAGGCGGCCATGCGCCGCCGGCCGCAGCGCACGCGAACGGTTCGCGGAGTGCAGAGAGTGACGGTTCGTTATGAATATGCCAATAACGCGCGATAAGAGCGCCGGCGCGGGGAGCGGTAACGGGCAGCGTCCGCTGATTTACTGGACGCAGTCGCCGTCCGTGATGCTGCGAAAGGAATTGTCGCGTCGCGACTGGAAAGTGACGGTCGTCGCGCATGCGAACGAACTGCGCGACACATCGGGCGAAATTACCTGCGGCATTCTCGACCTGAGCGGCGGCCATGCCGATGCGATCGGCAGCATCGCGTCGACCTGCGCGTCGATGCGCGACGTCGTCTGGGTAGCGCTCGTGGACGTCGGCCAGACGGCCTCGCCGAACGTGCGCGCGCTGCTGCGCGACTACTGCTTCGACTACGTCACGCTGCCGGCGTCGCACCAGCGGATCGCCGATACGGTCGGCCATGCCTACGGCATGGAGTGCCTCTTCGCGCGTGATCGCGAACAGCTCGAATCGGAGGAAAAGGGCATCGTCGGCACCTGCAGCGCGATGTTGCGGCTGTTCGATACGGTGCGGCGTTTCGCGCGCACCGACGCACCGGTGTTCGTGTTCGGCGAAACGGGAACCGGCAAGGAGCTCACGGCCGTCGCGATTCACCGTCATTCGGAGCGACGCAACGGCCCGTTCGTCGCGGTCAACTGCGGCGCGATTCCGCCGCATCTGTTGCAATCCGAACTGTTCGGCTATGAGCGCGGCGCGTTTACCGGCGCGAACGCGCGCAAGATCGGCTACGTCGAGGCCGCGAACGGCGGCACGCTGCTGCTCGACGAAATCGGCGACCTGCCGCATGAAAGCCAGGCGAGCCTGCTGCGGTTTCTGCAGGAACGTTCGATCCATCGTCTTGGCGGCAGCGATCCGGTGCCGGTCGATGTCCGGATCGTGTCGGCGACGCACGTCGACCTGCGCGATGCGATGGAGGAAGGGCGTTTCCGCGCCGACCTGTTCCACCGGCTGTGCGTGATGCGCATCGACCAGCCGCCGCTGCGCGCGCGTGGCAAGGATATCGAACTGCTCGCGCACCACATGCTCGAACGCTTCCGCGGCGATGCGCGCCATCGCGTGCGCGGGTTTTCGACGGATGCGATCACGGCGCTCTACAAGCACGACTGGCCGGGCAATGTCCGCGAGCTGATCAATCGGGTGCGCCGTGCGGTCGTGATGACGGAGGGGCGCCTGATCACCGCGCAGGATCTCGAGCTCGAATACTGTCTCGATGCGGCGTCGCCGTCGGTCGCCGACATCCGCAAGTCGATCGAACGCGAGGCGATCGAAACCGCGTTATTGCGGACGCGCGGGCGCGTCGCCGCGTCGGCGCGCGAGCTCGGCGTGTCGCGCGCGACGCTGTATCGCTGGATGGAGGCGTACGGCATCGAGCGACCGCGCGGAACGGGCTCGTCCGACTGATACGCGGCAGCATGACGCTCGCGCCGGTCGCGAGCGTCGTGTCAGCCGGCCTGCGTGGCGCGCACCGCGCGCGCGGCGTTGACGGCCCGGATTGCGACCGTGGGCGGCACGTTGTCGTCCTCCACCGCGGGCTTCCCGTCGGTTCGCAATGGAATGAGCGCGATGCGCGCCGGCGTGCCGGGCGCGAGATGGAACCAGTCGTCGCTCGGCATGAAACCCGGCGCGTCGATCTGCACGTGGCGAACGACGTGTCGCGTGTCGATGTCGACGTGCCACGTCGCGCCGGTGCGCGACACGCATGCCTCGATTCCGGGCTCGCGACGCGCCAGCACGGCCGGATGCGTGCGGGACGGAAAATGGAACGCCTGCGACAGCAGCGTGCCGTCGTCGGCGCGCAGCGTCGCGACGACCGTATCGTGTTCGCAGGGGCCGAAGCGGTACGCGTAGGTCCAGTCGAAGAAGCGGCCGAGCAGTTCGGCCGAGCCGAGCCGTACCGTGTCGTGCGCGGCGATCCGCACCGGGGAGCCGGCCCGTGCGACCGGCGTGCGGCCGTCGCGCAGCGCGACCAGCTCGATCGCGGCCGACAGCGGAGCCGGGCGCTCGTTGACCACATGCACGTCGAGCCCGTTCAAGCCTTCGTCGACGAGCAGCACCTGGATCGGCTGCAGCACCTGACGCAGCGCATACCACGCCGATTTCGGCCGGTGCACGGCGTCGATCACGCCCCATCCGGCGCCCGGCATCACGTCCTGGAACTGCCACACGAGCGCGCCCGCGCAACGCGAACCGGTGCGCCGCCATTCGGAAAACGTTTCGCGCATCACGTCCGCGATCACCGCACGCGACAGCTCGACATAGCGTGCCGGGTCCTCGCGCCGCAGCCGGTCGGGCGCGACGTCGTACAGCGTCTGCAGGTAATGGTCGCGGATATCGTCGAAGTCCCACGACGTGCCGGGGTCGCGTGGCACGGCCGCCTTCCAGCGCGGTTCGTGCACGCCCGGCCAGCCGAGTTCCGCGAGCGTCGCATCGCACGGCACGTTCGCGAACGCGAGGCATTCGCTCGCAAAGCGCACGTCCGCGCGGCGCGCGTCGTCGAGCGGGCGCAGGTACGCGCCGACGCCGTAGTAGTGCGACACGCGTTCGCGCGGCACGAACGGCAGCACGCCGCCGTCGGGCGAGTCGGGCACGTACGGGACATCGGGGCGGTGCGCGGCCGCGTGGCCGGCCAGCCGGTCGGCCGTCAGCTCGAGGAAGCGCTGCTTCGGCCCGAGTCCCGACATCGCGGCCTGCTGCGCGATCTCGCTGCCGCCGCACAGCACCGCAAGCGACGGCGAAGCGCCGTGACGCGAGAGGAACTGGCTCGCTTCGCGATCGACGTTGGCCGCGAACGCGGGATCGTCGAGCGCGTAATCGAAGTTCGCGAAACCGAAGTCCTGCCAGACCAGCAGCCCGAGCCGGTCGCACCATGCGTGGAACGCGTCGGCCTCGTAGGTCATCGTGCCGCCGACTCGGATCATGTTGAAGCCGGCGTCGCGCGCGAGCCCCAGCAGGCGGCCGTAGGTCGCGTCGTCCGCGTGCAGCGCGAGCGGCGCGGCGCTGCTCCAGCAGGCGCCGCGCGCGAATACAGGCACGCCGTTGATGCGCAGTCCGAAACCCTTGCCGTCGGCGCAGGAGTCGACGTCGATCGTGCGAAACCCCGTCGAGCCCAGCGACCGGCGTGCATCGCCGATATGCAGCGCGATCTCGTAGAGCGCCGGTTCGCCGTGCGTATGGGGCCACCAGCGGCGCACGTTCGGTATCGCGACGCTCGTGCGCAGTCGGTCGGCGCCGGCCCGTTCGAGCGTCGCGTGATGTTCGCCGCACGACAGCCGCGCCGCGAACATGTCCGGCAGCGGCGCGGCGAACGTCAGTTCCGCATCGAGCCAGCCCGTGTCGCCTTCGACGCGCGCATGCAGTTTGCAATCGGTGAGAACGGGCCCGTCGGCCGGATCGAGCACGTCGACGGGCCGCCACGGGCCGGTGGGCACATACGGCGGAAACCAACCGGGCATATGCCCGAACAGCGACGTGCGGATCGTGCGCAGCGTGGCCGGTTCGGCGAGCCGCGTACGCCAGCGCGCGCGGCGCGGCGCGCGCGCGTCGCGCAGGTGCGGCGCGAGCGCGCGGAAACAGACGGTCAGCCGGTGCGTGCCGTCGAGCGCCACGGGCACGTCGTGCGCGACGAACATGCTGTCGGAGCGGAGGATCGGCGTGTCGTCGAGCCAGGCCTGCGCGAGCGTCGCGAGGCCGTGAAAGCGCAAGATGCGCGGCCCGCGCCCGCGCAGCTCGAGTCGGTACCAGTGGTCGCGCTCGTCGAGCGACGCGGCTTCGTCGAGCCGGCCAGCCAGCGCGAGCGCCTGCGCGACCGTGCCGGGCACCGGCGCCGTGATCCAGCCGTCATGGTCGGCCGGAAGGTCGCGCGGCGCCCGCGCGGCGCCCGCGGCCGTCGCCAGCATCGACCACGCGGGCTGGGGGCGCGCGCGCGTCACCGCATGGCCGGCACGAGCGCCGTGTCGGCGCGCACGGGCGTCACGTGCCGCAGCGGCGCGCCGATCTGCCGCGCGCACGCGACGAGGTCGGCGTACGCGGCCTCGATCGCTTCGAGCGTCGAATCGCCGCGTTCTTCCTTGCCGCGCGCGCACGCGCGCGCGAGCCGAAATTCGAGCACCATCGCTTCGGACGCGATGCGATCGCACGCGGCGCGGATCTCGGCGAACGGCCCGGTGCAGCCGCTCGCCTGCAGCCAGCGCGCATAGTGGCCGAACAGTTCGAAATTCGCGCCGAGCTGCCGCACCGAATTGAACGAATACGCATGGAAGCGTTCGAGCGGTGCTTCCGCGAGGATCCGCGCGTCGGTCTGCAACTGCCGGCGGAACGCCGCGATCGGATCGACGACCGGCAGGCGCCGCAGGTGGCGCTGCAACGCGGCGAGCGAGGCTTCGCACAACGCGCGCTCGTCGAGCGGCGCGAAGCGTCGCTTCGCGCATTCGACATACGGCGGCAACGTCATCGGCGAGCTGCCGCCGATGAGCCCGTTGTAGTCGAAATCCTCGGCGACGTAATAGCCGCTGTTGTGGAAGTAGCCGATCTGGCGCTTCTCGCGGTCGATCGCGTCGATGCCGATCGTCGTCTTCGTGTGCTGCGTGCGGTAGCTGGTGCCGCGCGTATCGGGCAGGAACCACGCGTCGACCTCGACGATCATCAGATGGCCACGCGCGACCTGCGTCTCGATGTGCTGGTCGAGCGGCTCGTAGATCGAATGCTCCTGCACGACGATTCCGTAGAGCCGCTCCAGTTCGTCGTGCGGAAACTTGAAGAACGTGAACTGGTCGCCCTCGAAATCGAGCGCGATCGTAAACGGCAGCGCCGCATACGGATTAAGCCCCCACCACCTGAGCACCTCGAGCCACATGTCGACGTAGCAGTTGGTCTGCTTCCAGACCATCTCCTGACTGTGCAGCGGGTGCGGCCGGTAGTGACGCGCGCGGTGGCGCACGCCTTCGAACGACGCGTCTTCGCCGTCGCGGGAAACGAACCTCATCGCGCGCCCCACAGCACGTCGCGCACCTCGCTCGGCCATGCGTCGATGTCGAAGCCGTGGTGGCGGAACAGCGCGAGCGTGAGCCGCTCGAGACCGAAGCCGACGCAGCCCGTGTGCGCGACGTCGTCGGTCGCGGTGCGGATGTCCCACAGCAGCCCGAAGTGGTCCATGTGGTAGTTGAAGCTCAGGCACGCGGTCTGTCGGTCGTCGTGCTCGATCGGAATCAGCAGCTCGAACTTCAGGTTCTGCTCGCGCTGGCTGTTCGCGACGATCTTGCCGCCGCGCCCGAAGAACGGGTCGTTCGCGAGATCGATCGCATTCGGCAGGCGCAGCGCATCGATCATCCGCGTGCCGCGTTCGATCCAGGTCTCGCGGAACGAGACGATCTGCTCGGGCGTGCCGATCCGCACGTACTCGCGCATCCGGAACAACTGCATGCGGGTCGGGTCGAGCGACGGTTCGTGACGAAAGCAGTACGAGAACACGTCGACGATCCGGCCGTCCGCGGGCAGCGCGCCCGCGCGCGCGACGACGGGATACACGGGATAACACGCGGCCGGCGTCATCACGACGTAGGTCGGCTTCTGGTTTTCGGTCCAGTCGTCGCCGCGATCGAGGCATTGCAGCACGCGCTGATGCTGGCGTTCGTCGCCGCAGAACGCATGTACGCTGCCCGCCAGTTGCGGGAAGCTCTTCATGTATTCGCTGCGCTCGAACTCGGTGCGGCTCATCGCCGGCGGGAAGCGCAGCACTTCGGCCTGCTGGTCGGCGCCGAGGCGCGTGACGAACGCGTCGAGCGCTTCGACCACGCGCTCGAATCGTTCGCTGCGGCCGAACAGGCCCTGGATGCCGGTCGAGACCAGCAGGCCCGCGTCGATCAGCGCGTCGCGCAGCGGATTGACGCCCGCGCGGTCGAGCGGTGCGTCGGCGGGAGCGGAGGGGGCGGGAGCGGCAGAGGGCACGGCGAGGCGATCGTTCACGTATGTTTCTCCAGCGTCGCGGGACGCAGCGCGAGCAACAGGCTCGCAGTGTTGGCGGCAATGCGGTCGTTGCTGATCATCAGCGGCGCCGCGTGCAGGTCGCGAATGTGGCGGCCGATGCTGAACGGCGTGCCTTGCTTGTAGCCGGCCATCCCGCAGATCATCATCGCCTGGTGCGCGACCTCGAGCGCGGTCGCCGACACGTAGGTCTTCAGCGTATTGATCTCGGCGGCCCACGCCATGCCGGCCGACCACGAGCGAGCCGACGCGTTCGCGTGGAGGCGCAGCACGTTGTCGACGCGCGCCTGCATCGCCTGCAGCAGCGCGAGCGATTCGGCGATGCGCCGCGCGGCGGGCGACGGTGCGCCGTCGGTCTGGCGCGCCTGCGCGCGGAAGAACTGGTGCGCGCGATGGAACGCGTCGCCGGCCACGCCGATCCACACCGCGGCCCACAGGATGTGCGAGACCGGCACCATCGTTTCCTCGGCGATTTTCGCGAACGGCACCGGCAGGCATTGCACGGCGGCGCCCTGTGCGTCGAGCACGAAGCCGTTGCTGCACGTGCCGCGCATGCCGAGCGTGTCCCATTCGCCGCGGCGCGTGAGCGTATAGCCGTCGCGCAGCAGCGTGACGAGCACCTGCTCGGAAGCCGGCGCGTCCGCATCGCGTCGCGCGGTGGCGAGAATGCCGTCCGCGTAGTCGCCGTACGAGATCGTCGGTGCGGATTTGTGCAGCCGGAACCCGCCGCCGTCGATTTCGAGTGCGCACTGGCTCGCGCGCAGGTTGCCGCCGACGCCGTCTTCCGACGTGGCCGACGCGAGCAGCCACTGGTGACGCACGAGCTGCTGCAGGAACAGCTTGTGCCAGCCCTGGTCGGCGGCATGGTCGACGATGCACGCCACCTGGATCTGGTGCATCGCGAACACCATCGCCGACGATGCGCACGCCTGGCCGAGGATCGAGCAGGCCGACGCGATGTCTTCCAGCGACGCGCCAGCGCCGCCGAGATGGGCCGGCACCATCGCGCCGAGCAGCCGGCGCGCGCGCATCGCCTCGATTGC
Organism: Burkholderia sp. AU28863; assembly: GCF_002223195.1. NCBI lineage: Bacteria > Pseudomonadati > Pseudomonadota > Betaproteobacteria > Burkholderiales > Burkholderiaceae > Burkholderia > Burkholderia sp. AU28863. Next base: position 965,802 of record NZ_NKFE01000005.1, read on the forward strand.
CTCGACGGGGCAGCGCGCGTCGCGATCGACCGCATCGGCATGCTGGGCGGCGATCTGCGCGACGGCATGCGCGGCCTCGTCGAGCCGATGCGAATCGCTGTCGGACGCGAGTTCGGGAAGCAGCGCGCTCATGCGGAGTGCTCGGTGCGTTGCAGCGTGGCGATCGTGTCCGCGAGCGCGTCGATGCTGCGGAACAGGTTGCGGTTCAGCATCTCGTCGGGAATCTCGATGTTGAACTGCTTTTCGATCGCGAGCATCAGCTGGATCGTATCGAGCGAGGAGAGGCCCGCTTCGTAGAGGTCGTCCCCGTCGCCGATCGAGTCGATCGCGGCTTCGAGGTGGGCGACGTGCTTCAGGATGGTTCTGATTTCGTTTTTCACGTGCTGCTCCGGCGTGCGTGGTGTCGTCCGCTCGGGCAGACGCGCGACAAGCGCTGACATCCCCCGGCAGTCCGGCATCAGTAGACCATCGGCAGACACGGCGTTCTGTTCGCCACCCTACAAACGGCTGACCCGGCACGCGGGCGGCGCCGAAGCGCCGCCCCGGTCCGGTGAGCCGATCACGTGCGCGACGCGGCCGGCACGCCGGAGTCGGCCGACAGGATGCGCTTCATCTCGTCGCGCACGATCGCTCGGCAGCCGCACGACATTTTTTCGAGGCCGTCGAGGTCCGCGAGCTCGATCGAGCTGCGGTATTGCCGGATCAACCCGAGTTTCTGGATTTCGCCTGCGGCGTCCGTGACCGTTTCGCGTCGCACGCCGAGCATTTGCGCGAGCATGCTGTGCGTCACCTGGATCTCGATGCTGCGCGTGCGGTCGAACGCGAGCAGGAACCATCTGCATAACTGATGTTTGAGCACGTGATGACGGCTGCAGAACGTGATCTGTGCGACTTGCGCCATCAGCAGCCGCACACAGACGAACACGAGATGGCGGATCACCGGCGACGCCTCGAACGCGGTCGCGAAGACGCGCCGGTCGAGCCGGTAGACGAAGCCGTCGCGGCACGCGACCGCGCGGCAGGGCATCCGGCCGCTGCCGCCGATCACGTCGTCGCAGACCACGCTTTCGCTGCCGATCTCCGCGACTTCCAGCGTCATGCCGCCGGACGACACGTACTGCAGCGAAATCGCGGTCGTGACCGGCAGGTAGACCGCGGCGAGCATTTCGCCGGGTTCGCAGAGCACTTGCCCGGATTTCAGGTGAACGAGTTGCAGGTGGGGCGTCAGGGTGGCGAGTTCGTCGCGGTCGATGGCCGCGAGAAACCGGTTGGCGTCAAAGCTGTGGGAAAGCTCGATCATGCCGTTCGCATAAGCGACGGCGTCGGTGGCCTGATGAGTCACGGCACATCCTCGCAGGTGGGCGGTCGCGCGTCGTTGCAGCGAATCCCGGAACGGAAATCGCACGACCGTGCGGACTTTTGTTGATCAAAAAACGGAATGACGATACTCGCGAAAAAGGCTAGCACGCAATTGAAATCGGCCAATTCGGGCTTTTGCCATTTCACAAAGTTTGACGATTCCGACTGCGCGCAAACGTTATATCGATTTAAGGATTCCTTTCTGTGGAATTAATTATCCGGAAATGGAATCGTGAACCTGCTTGTCATTCTATGTCGACCGGAATCAATCGGACAACGTGACGAATCGTACCGCGGAAGTAGTGGGAAGACATTGAACATTATTTGACAAATAAATGGGGCTCGCTATATTTTTCATTTATATCAACGGCTTGCGGGCGATATGTGCGGTAGAGGACAGAGCCTGGAATGAGTGTGCCGATTCAAATTTGAGACAGTTTGAAACGGGCATGTGCGGTGCGGCGATGCCGGGAAATGCTGCGCCGCACATCACGGAAACAATTGAAAAACGGCTGTAAGTATTTGAACGATAAGCATCGCGGCCGTAACGCCGTGTCCTGATCCAGCGCGCGGGAATTGATCAGTCGAATGCGTGCTGTGTCCGCCGCATGGGGGAGTGTCCGGAAATGAGACGTTTTTTTGGTTTTTGGGTCCGTTATTCGGCGGCTCTAAATCGGATGTGATTCATATATTAAGGACGGGCGGCTATTGGCACGTAAATCGCTTATTCGGGCTGGCGTGTCGAAACGGGGCAGTCGACTCAATTCGGCGTTGACAAGCCGATGATCAGTCGGATTCAGGGTTGTGGGCCGCAACCGTTGTCAATGTCCGGGCGCGCATCGCGATAACGAGTTCCGTGCCTGCCGCTGGTGGCGCGGACGATAAAAGGGATACAGACATGCTTCATCTTCACTCGAGCTATTCGGCGAACGCCATCCTTGCTGCCCTCCCGGAGGACAGCATCCGCGCCATCGCCCCGCATCTCGAACTGGTCAGGATCAAGGCCGGGATGCTCGACCGGGTCGGCGAGCCGATGCGTCATCTGCATTTTCCGACGACGGCGATGATGTCGGTGCAGCACCTGATGGAGGACGGTGCGATGGTCGAGGTGGCGGTGGTCGGCCGCGAGGGCGTGGTCGGGCTGGGGACGCTGGTCGGCGGTATCGCCGCGTCGAGCCGGGTCGAGGTGCGCATCGGCGGAATGGCCTATCGCGTGCCGAGTTGCGTGATGCGCGCCGAATTCGAGCGGTCGGCGCAGACCTATCGGTTGTTGCTCAATATCTGCCAGGCGACGATGGCGCAGATCTCGCGCAGCGCGCTGTGCAACCGGCATCACTCGGTCAGCGAGCAGCTCAGCCGCTGGCTGCTGCTCGCGCACGACCGGATCGACGGCGACGAGCTGGCCGTTACCCAGCAGACGATCGCGAACATGCTCGGCGTGCGGCGCGAGGGCGTGACGGAAGCGGCCGGGAACCTGCAGGAAGCCGGGCTGATCCGGCAACGCCGCGGCCGCATCACGGTGCTCGACCGCGACGGCCTCGAACATCACGCGTGCGAATGCTACAACCTGATTCGCGCCGACTATCGGCGGTTGCTCGGCACGCGCGAGCATGCGAGGCCGGCGACGATTCGCCCGCGCATGCCGGACACGCACCGCGGATTCCCCGCACATGGTGCGTGACGATGCAGTCGATGTCCGGTGGAACGAATGCGATCCGGCGTGCCGCGATCGCGGCGGCCGACGTCGTGCTCGTGCTGGCCGGGGCGCTCGCCGCCCAGGCGGCATCGGGGCTCGGCTGGCATGCGCTGTCCGACGCGCAGCGCGGCGCGATCGCGCTGCTGTGCGTGCTGACGGTGGCGCTGCTGCCGCGCTACCTGCGCACCGTGCGCGGCGGCGTGGTGGTGCAGGGCGGCGTGCACGTGCTGACGCACACGCTGGTGGCGGTGGTGTGCGCGAGCGTGCTGACGGTGGCGGGCACGATGTGGATCATGAATCGCGGCGGCACGGTGACGACCCGCTGGATCGCGCGCACGGTGCTGGCCGGCGACGCGACGCTGCTGCTCGGCCGCGCGGCGCTGCTGGCGCTCGCGCTGACGCGCGGCGACCCGCGTGCGCGGCAGCGCCGCGTTGCCATCGTCGGCGCGACGGCATACGGGCGCGTGGCGATCGAGCGGATGCAGCTCGCGCCGAACGGCCCGTTCGCGGCCGCATGCGTATTCGACGACGATGCGCCGGCCGCCGCGGGCGGTATCGGCGGCGTACCGGTGATCGCCGACTGGAACGCGTTGCGCGACCGGATTCGCGGCGGCGACATCGACGAGGTGTGGCTCACGCTGCCGATGTCGCACGAGTGGCGGATCCAGCGCATCGTGCGCGAGTTGCGCGACGAGTTCGTCGAGTTGCGGCTGTTGCCCGACGTGCGGCAGATGGCGGTCGTCGATCGTTCCGCGACCGACGTGCTCGGCATGCCGGCGATCAATCTCGCGACCACGCCGCGCTCCGCGCCGGAGCTGTGGGCCAAGTTCGCGTTCGACCGACTGTTCGCGTTCGGCGTGCTGATTCCACTGCTGCCGCTGCTGACGATGCTCGCGATCGCGGTCAAGCTGTCGTCGCCGGGGCCCGTATTGTTCCGGCAGCGCCGCAAGGGCATCGACGGCCGCGAATTCGATATCCTGAAGTTCCGGACGATGCGCGTGCATCGCGCGCAGCCGGGCGTCGTGCGGCAGGCGTCGCGCAACGATTCGCGCATCACGCGCGTCGGTGCGTTCCTGCGGCGCACGTCGCTCGACGAGTTGCCGCAGTTCTTCAACGTGCTGTTCGGGCAGATGTCGGTGGTCGGCCCGCGTCCGCACGCGATCGAACACGACGACTTGTATCGGCAACTGATCGACTGCTACATGTATCGCTACCGCGTGCGGCCCGGCATCACCGGATGGGCGCAGGTGAACGGCTATCGCGGTGAAACGCGCAAGGTCGAGGCGATGGCGGCGCGCGTGAAGTTCGATCTGTTCTACATGCAGAACTGGAGCTTCTGGTTCGACATCAAGATCATCCTGATGACGGTGGTGCGCGGCTTCATCGGACGTAACGCATTCTAAGGATTACGAATGATTTAAGCGGCGCCGCGCGAGCGATCGTATCGACCGCGCGATGGCGGTTCGCCGGCGCGGAAAGAACCGAGGCGACCGCGCGGGAAATTGCTGCGCTGCGGTTGTGCCAACGCGCTTCGACGCGCGCGCCGCAAGGCGGGATTGCGCGTCCGTCCCCAGTTTCCGCACCGCTGCCGCCGCGTGAACGGCACGCTGATTCCGGTCAACACACGCGTGTTCAATGGGTTTATCCTGCGTCGAATGCGTCCGGCGTTTCGCGCGTCCGGCCGCCCATCCGGATGCGACGGCGCAGGTCATGCCTGCGCGCCGCGCACCGGTGCGATACCGCGCGCCGCTCTTGTTTCGCGCGGAACCCGGAACAGGAGAGACGGCCATGTCGCTCGACCCACAACAACGGCAGACGCTGAAGCAGCGGCTGAACGAGAGCGAGCAGGCGCTGCGTGCGGAGATCCGCGCGAGCGAAGACCAGCGCGCGTCGGAATCCTATGCGGAGCTTGCCGGCGCGGCGCCGGACGAGGGCGACGAGGCGAACGCGGACCTCTTCGTCGACGTCGACCATGCGTTGATCGGCATGAAGCTGACCGAACTGCGCGCGGTCGGCCGCGCGCAGCAGCGGATGCGCGACGGCAGTTACGGCGAGTGCATCGACTGCGACGGCTCGGTCGGCTACGCGCGCCTGCTGGCGCGCCCGACCGCCGAACGCTGTACGCACTGCCAGTCGCTCTACGAGCGGCGCTACGCGACGACCCCGCGCGCATCGCTCTGACGTCGTGCGTGCGTACGATCGCCGTCTATGGCCGCGACATCCCGACGATGATCGCGAACGGCGACAATCCCGGGAAGATTCCGTCGATCGGGCGCGGCCGGCTGACGCGGCATGACGTGCTGAACACGCGCACGCTCGCGCAACCGCGGCCGCTGCTGGCGCGCACGACGGGCGGTGCGGGCAGCACGGGCGGCAGCGGCACGAAGCGGAGCCGGTCGAAGGGTGCGTGAACGCGTCGCGGCCGGCCGCGACGCGTTCGACTCATGCCGGCAAGGTCATCCGAGTACGCCGGTCGCCGGGACGTAGGGCAGGCCGAGCGCCTGCGCGACCGCTTCGTACGTGATATGGCCGTCGCACACGTTCAGGCCCGCGCGCAGATGCGGATCGTCGAGCATCGCCTGTTTCCAGCCCTTGTCGGCGAGCGCGAGCGCATGGCCGAGCGTTGCGTTGTTCAGCGCAAAGGTCGACGTGCGCGCGACCGCCCCGGGCATGTTCGCGACACAGTAGTGGACCACCCCGTCGACGACGAAGGTCGGCGCCGCGTGCGTGGTCGCATGCGAGGTCTCGAAGCACCCGCCCTGGTCGATCGCGACGTCGACGACGACCGCCCCCTTGCGCATCGTCGCGATCATGTCGCGCGTGACGAGCCGCGGCGCCGATGCGCCCGGCACGAGCACGGCGCCGATCACGACGTCGGCATCGCGCACGGCTTCGTCGACCGTATGCGCATTCGAGCAGACGGTCGCGATCCGGTTGGCGAACACGAGATCGAGCTGGCGCAGCCGGTTCACGTTGGTGTCGAGCACGGTGACGCGTGCGCCCAAGCCCACCGCCATCTGCAGCGCGCCGGTGCCCACGACGCCGGCGCCGAGCACGACGACGTGCGCGGCCGGTACGCCCGGTACGCCGGCCATCAGCACGCCGCGGCCGCCGCGCGGGCTTTCGAGGTGGGTCGCCGCGACCTGGATCGACATGCGGCCGGCGACTTCGCTCATCGGTGCGAGCAACGGCAGGCCGCCGCCGGGGCCCGTCACGGTTTCGTATGCGATGCAGACCGCGCCGGATTTCACGAGCGCGGCGGCCTGATCGGGATCGGGCGCGAGATGCAGATACGTGTAGAGGATCTGGCCGCGCCGTAGCATCGCGCATTCGGCCGGCTGCGGCTCCTTGACCTTGATGATCATGTCGGCGCGCGCGAAGATTTCATCCGCGCCGCCGCTGAGCGACGCGCCCGCGGCCGTGTAGTCGTCGTCGAGCAGGCCGATCGCCGTGCCCGCGCCGCGCTGCACGAGCACGCGATGGCCGTGCCGCGTGAGTTCGCGCGCGCCGGCCGGCGTGAGGCCGACGCGGTATTCGTGGTTCTTGATCTCTTTCGGCACACCGATCAGCATGAGTCGCCTCCATGGCCTTCGTTATCGTCGTCGTGCGGGCAGCCGGTTGTGCAGCGGCGTGCCGACCGCAGTACTGGAATAACAGCGTAGCGGTGCGCGGAGGGAAGTCAAGCAGCCGGCTTGCGCGACGACGCATCCGCACTGCAACGCAGCATGCGCGGCGAGCGGTTGCGACCGGACGTCGCAATGCGCGCGTGGCCGGGTTTCGGTATCGTCGTGCGTGACGCGGGCCGGGGCCGCGTGCCGGATCCTTTCGGCAAAACAACGAGACGAGGACATCGATCGACATGACAGGTGCGTATTTCAGCGTGCCGGCGCTTTGCGCCATCGCGCTCGTGCACGTCTACTGGGCGTTCGGCGGGCGGCTGGGCAAGCGTGCGGCCATTCCGGAGCAGGACGGCGTACCGCTGTTGCGGCCGACTGCCGTCGGCACGCTTGCTGTCGCGGCGGCACTGCTGGGCGGCGCATGCGTGGTCGCCGCGCGTGCCGGCTGGCTCGGGCGCAATGCGCATCCATGCACGGTCGCGTTCGCAGTCGTTGCGCTCGCATTGATCTTCGCGGTGCGGGCCGTCGGCGATTTCCGCTACGTCGGCTTCTTCAAGCGGATTCGCGGGTCGCGTTTCGCGCGGATGGACACGCTGTATTACTCGCCGCTGTGCGCGGCGCTGGCGTTGTCGATCGCGTCGATGTTCTGGCCGTGGTGAATGGCGGCCGGCGCACGCTCACTCCGTGCGCGTGTCGTCGATCCACTCGAGGTATTCGGCCGGTACGGCATCGGTCAGCCAGACGCCGTTTTCGGCGACGAAGAACGTATGGCCCTGCCGATGCATGCGCCGCGCATCGACTGCGAGGATCGCGGGCACGCCGTAGCGCGCACCGACGGCCAGCGCCGTGCGGACGTCCGCCGACAGGTGTACGTGATGACGGGCGCCGGGTTTCAGCCCTTGCGCGCGAATCGAATCGAGGAAGCGCGTCGCCGTGCCGTGATAGAGACGCCCGGGCGGTTGCGCGGCCGGATACTGGCGCTGCACGGCGGGCGTCGAATGACCCTGTACCGCGCGGATGCGCTGACCGTCATCCGACAGCGCGAAGCGCTGCTTGTCGCTGGTTGCGCACACGCTTTCGATCGTCGCGATCGAGCTGGCGTCCGTGACGGGCGGCGCCGGCGATCAGTGCGTCGATGTCGGCCCAGCCTTCGGCGTCCAGTTGCAGGCCGATGGCCTGCGGCTCGTGGCGCAGCACGTAGCTCAAATATTTGCTGCTGCCGGTCGCATCGGGCGCCGGCTGTTTGTTTTTCTCGGTATTCATGAGTTGCGGAGGCTATCAGAGCGCGCTGCAACTCGATACCGTCATCTGCTCGGCGTCGCCGGAAAGCGACACGCGCGCGCCGCAGCCTGATCGTTCTCCCGACCGGCGAGGCTGCCGCGATCTCGCCATCCTTGCACATTCCGGCTTCAAGATTTCCCATTGTTGCTAACTTCGATGCACTGAATTGCATTGAACCCCCTAGCAATGGAACCGGTTCCATATATAATCGCCCGCACTCGTCGCCGGACCCGAAAGAGGGTCGTGCACGTTGCGCTTGCCGTGTGCAGACGCGACGTCTAAGTTGAACAAGGGTTCGGGCGATGGCGGACAGATGCAGGCCAATGCCGGTATTTGTCCGACGATAGGCCCGAGAACAGGGCAATCCGTGCAGCCCGCCGCCGGCATCCGGGGCGATGCGCGGCTGCAATAAGGGGCCCCGCTAGTCGCGGCTGGCCCCCTGCATCGAGGTTGTGCGCAACACACGAAAGAACAGGGCGACCGGCCGCCTGCGGCACGGCTGCCTGCCGGGCACGCTGCATGCGGAATGCGCGCGTCCGAACCCCGATCCCCAACGATCAATATCCGACCATGTCCACGCCACCTGACAAACCCAATTCGCGTCGCCGTTTTCTGCGCACATCGGTCGCGCTCGTGCCGATCGCGTCGGTCGCCGGCTGCGACCTGCGCTCGTCGTCGCCGTCCGCGACGACGGCCGGCAACGCGTCCACTGCGGCGGCCAGCGCCGACCGCGCGCCGTACAAGCCGACCTTTTTCGATGCGAAGGAATGGGCGTTCGTCCAGGCCGCCGTCGACCGGCTGATTCCGGCCGACGCCGAAGGCCCCGGCGCGCTCGAAGCGGGCGTGCCCGAATTCATCGATCGCCAGATGGAGACGCCGTATGCGCACGGCGCGACGTGGTACATGCAGGGGCCGTTCCAGCAGGGCGTGCCCGAGCTCGGCTACCAGTTGAAGCTGGTGCCGCGCGACATCTACCGGCTCGGCATCGCGGCGGTCAACCGCTATTGCGAAAAGGCGCACGGCAAGGCGTTCGCGGATCTCGACGCGCCGACGCGCGACGCCGTGCTCGGCGCGCTGGAGAAGGGCGGCGCGCAGATCGACGACGTCCCGCCCGGCGTGTTCCTCGGCCAGTTGCTGCAGAACACGCGCGAAGGCTATTTCTGCGATCCGGTGCATGGCGGCAATCGCGACATGGCCGCGTGGAAGATGATCGGTTTCCCGGGCGCGCGCGCGGACTTCATGGATTTCGTCAACCAGAGCGGCAAGCCGTATCCGTACGGCCCCGTCTCGATCAACGGGGAGCGCAGCTGATGGCCGCAGACAAGAAGCCGCATGTCGATGCGGTAATCGTCGGCTTCGGCTGGACCGGCGCGATTCTCGCGAAGGAACTGACCGAAGCGGGCCTGAACGTCGTCGCGCTCGAGCGCGGCGAATATCGCGACACCTACCCGGACGGCGCGTATCCGAACACGATCGACGAGCTGACCTACAACATCCGCAAGAAGCTGTTCCTCGACCTGTCGAAGACGACCGTGTCGATCCGCCACGGCCTGCAGGACACCGCGCTGCCGTACCGGCAGCTCGCGGCGTTCCTGCCGGGCGAAGGCGTCGGCGGCGCGGGGCTGCACTGGTCGGGCGTGCACTTCCGGATCACGCCGGAGGAGCTGCGCCTGCGCAGCCACTATGAAGAGCGCTACGGCAAGAAATTCATCCCCGAAGGGATGACGATCCAGGATACGGGCGTCACGTACGACGAGCTCGAGCCGCATTTCGATTTCGCCGAGAAGGTGTTCGGCACCTCGGGGCAGGCGTACAAGGTCGGCGGCAAGGTGGTCGGCGACGGCAACGTGTTCGAGGCCAACCGCAGCGACAATTTCCCGCTGCCCGCGCAGCTCAATACGTATTCGGCACAGCGCTTCTTCGACGCGGCGCATTCGCTCGGCCTGCACCCGTACCGGCTGCCGTCGGCGAACACGTCGGGCCCGTACACGAACCCGTACGGCGTGCAGATGGGCCCGTGCAACTTCTGCGGCTACTGCAGCGGCTACGCGTGCTACATGTATTCGAAGGCGTCGCCGAACCTGAACATCCTGCCGGCGCTGAAGCAGGCGCCGAACTTCGAGCTGCGCTCGAAGTGCCACGTGCTGCGCGTCGACCTCGACGACACGAAGAAGCGCGCGACCGGCGTGACCTACGTGGATCCGGCCGGGCGCGAAGTGCACCAGCCGGCCGATCTCGTGATCGTGGCCGCGTTCCAGTATCACAACGTGCACCTGCTGCTGCTGTCGGGCATCGGCAAGCCGTACGATCCGATCTCGGGCGAAGGCGTGGTCGGCCGCAATTTCGCGTATCAGAACCTGTCGACGATCAAGGCGTTCTTCGACAAGGATACCTACACGAATCCGTTCATCGGCGCGGGTGGCAACGGCGTCGCGGTGGACGACTTCAACGCGGACAACTTCGACCACGGCCCGCTCGGTTTCGTCGGCGGCTCGCCGCTGTGGGTGAACCAGGCCGGCGTGAAGCCGATCAGCGGCATCGCGACGCCGCCCGGCACGCCGCAGTGGGGCTCCGCGTGGAAGAAGGCCGTCAAGGACAACTACGCGCACACGATCTCGATGGATGCGCACGGCACCAACATGTCGTACCGCGACGTGTATCTCGACCTCGATCCGACCTATCGCGATTCGTACGGCCAGCCGCTGTTGCGGATGACGTTCGACTGGAAGGACAACGACATCAAGATGGCGCAGTACGTGACCGGGCAGATGAAGAAGATCGCGGAGGCGATGGGGCCGAAGGCGATCGGCGTGTCGACGCGCGAGTTCGGCAAGCATTTCGACTCGCGCCAGTACCAGACGACCCACCTCGTCGGCGGCGCGATCATGGGCACCGACCCGAAGACGAGCGTGCTGAACCGCTACCTGCAGTGCTGGGATGTGCACAACGTGTTCGTGATGGGCGCATCCGCGCTGCCGCAGGGCATCGGCTACAACCCGACCGGGATCATCGCGGCGCTGGCCTACTGGTCGGCACGTGCGATCCGCGAGCAATACCTGAAAAATCCTGCCCCGCTGGTGACCGCATGAAGAGGACGATGAACCACCACAACGCCGCCCACCCGGTTTCCCCGCTGCGGCGCGCGCTGGCGATCGGCACGGCATGGGCGGCATTCGGTCTCGCGGGCGGCGCCGCGTTCGCGCAGCCGGCGGCCGCGCCGGCCGCGGCTTCGGGCCCGGCGGCTGCACCTGCCACCCCGTCGGCCGACGCGGCCCTCATCAAGCGCGGCGAATATCTTGCGCGCGCGGGCGACTGCATCGCCTGCCACACCGCGAGCGGCGGCAAGCCGTTCGCGGGCGGGCTGAAGTTCGACACGCCGATCGGCGCGATCTACTCGACGAACATCACGCCGGACTCGAAGACGGGCCTCGGCGGCTGGACCTACCAGGACTTCACTCGGGCGGTGCGCGAAGGCGTGCGCAAGAACGGCGACACGATGTATCCGGCGATGCCGTTCCCGTCGTACGCGCGGCTGACCGACGACGACATGAAGGCGCTGTACGCGTACTTCATGCACGGCGTCGCGCCGGTCGAGCACGAGAACCGCAAGGTCGACATCGTGTGGCCGCTGTCGATGCGCTGGCCGCTCGGCATCTGGCGCAAGCTGTTCGCGCCGTCGCCGAAGCCGTTCGACGCGGCGTCGTACCCCGACCCGGTGGTCGCGCGCGGCGCGTATCTGGTGCAGGGGCTCGGCCACTGCGGCGCGTGCCACACGCCGCGCGCGCCGACGATGCAGGAGCGCGGGCTGACCGACGCCGATGGCCCCGACTTCCTGGCCGGCGGCGCGGCGATCGACGGCTGGGTGCCGACGAGCCTGCGCGGCGAGCCGCGCACCGGTCTCGGCACGTGGAACGAAACCGAGATCGTGCAGTTCCTGAAGACCGGCCGCACGCTGCGTACGGCCGCGTTCGGCGGGATGACGGACGTGGTCGGCCACAGCATGCAGCACATGACCGACGACGACCTGAACGCGATCGCGCGCTACCTGAAGACGTTGCCGCCGCGCGTGCAGGGCGAGCAGCCGCACGTGTACGACGCGGCCGCGGCGAAGGCGCTGCAGACGGGCGACGCGAGCAAGCCGGGCGCGGCCGTCTATCGCGACAACTGCATGGCCTGCCACCGCAGCGACGGTCACGGCTACACGCGCGTGTTCCCGGCGCTCGCCGGCAACGCGGTCGTGCAGGGCGACGATCCGACGTCGCTGATCCACGTCGTGCTGGAAGGCAGCGCACTGCAGGGTACGCGCACCGCGCCGTCGACCTTCACGATGCCGCCGTTCGGCTGGCGGCTGTCGGACCAGGAAGTTGCGGACGTGTCGAACTTCGTGCGTACGAGCTGGGGTAACACAGGCGCGCCGGTGACGGCCGCGCAGGTCGCGAAGGTGCGCAAGAGCGTGCCGTCGACGCGGCCCGAGCCGCCGCCCGGCGCGCGGTTCCCGCAAGCGTCGCGCTGACGGGAGCGGCGGGGCGTGAGCCCCGCCTGCCGCCGCGTTGACGCTCACGCGCGGCGGCCCGCGACGCCTTTCCCTTCGCCGGGGTTGTACCCCGCGCCGCGCGCAACGCCGTGAAATTTTCCCCGGCTGCGCGCCATTCTTCCGCCTCATCCCTTATCCTTTCACTCTTGAACCTTACTAAATAGTTACAAGAGCTTGGGAGGGGGGATGCCTCATGACGTCAGCCTGATTGCGTTGCTCGCGGCCGGTTTCGGTCTCGCGATGATCTTCGGTTACCTCGCGTCGCTGCTGAAAATGCCGCCGCTCGTCGGCTATCTGCTCGCCGGGATCGTGATCGGCCCCGGCACGCCCGGTTTCGTCGGCGATCTGTCGCTCGCGCAGCAACTCGCCGAAGTCGGCGTGATGCTGCTGATGTTCGGCGTCGGCCTGCATTTCTCGCTCGGTGATCTCCTCGCGGTGCGCAAGATCGCGCTGCCGGGCGCGATCGTCCAGATCACCGTCGCGACGCTGCTCGGCGGCGGGCTCGCGCTCACCTGGGGCTGGAGCTTGGGAGCGGCGCTCGTGTTCGGGCTCGCGCTGTCGGTCGCGAGTACCGTCGTGCTGCTGCGCGCGCTCGAAGGGCGCGGGCTCGTCGAGACGGTCAACGGGCGCATCGCGGTGGGCTGGCTGGTCGTCGAGGATCTCGTGATGGTGCTCGTGCTGGTGCTGCTGCCGCCGGTGGCGGGGCTGCTCGGCGGCACGCCGCCCGGCGACGCGCATGCGGCCGGCGGCAGCGTGTGGGGGACGCTCGGCGTCACGATGCTGAAGGTCGCCGCGTTCATCGCGCTGATGCTGGTGGTCGGCAAGCGCGTGTTCCCGCGCATTCTGTGGCTCGTCGCGCGCACGGGTTCGCGCGAATTGTTCACGCTTTGCATGATTGCCGCGGCGGTCGGCATCGCGTTCGGCGCGGCGAAGCTGTTCGACGTGTCGTTCGCGCTCGGCGCGTTCTTCGCGGGGATGATGATGCGCGAGTCGGAATTCAGCCGGCGCGCGGCCGACGAGACGCTGCCGTTGCGCGACGCGTTCTCGGTGCTGTTCTTCATCTCGGTCGGCATGCTGTTCGACCCGAAGGTCCTGATCGAAGAGCCGGTGCACGTGATCGAGGTCGCGGCGATCGTGCTGGTCGGCAAGACGCTCGCGGCCGTCGCGCTCGTGATCGCGTTCCGCTATCCGCTGAACACCGCGCTGACGGTCGGCGCGGGCCTTGCGCAGATCGGCGAATTCTCGTTCATCCTCGCGGGACTCGGCCGCGCACTCGGGCTGCTGTCGGCCGAGGGGCAGAGCCTGATTCTCGCGGTCGCGCTGATCTCGATCGCGATGAACACGCTGTTGTTCGCGATGATCGATCCGGCGCTCGCGTGGATCCGCAAGCATTCGGCATTCGCACGCAAGCTCGAGGCGCGTGACGATCCGCTCGCCGCGCTGCCGATGTCGACGCCGCAGACGCATCTGACCGGGCAGGTCGTGATCGTCGGTTACGGCAAGGTCGGCACGCGGATCGCGCATGCGCTGGACGAGCGCGGGATCGCCTATGTCGTCGTCGAGCAGAATCGCGAGCTCGTCGAGAAGCTGCGCGCGGACGGCACCGCGGCCGTGTCGGGCGACGCGATCGAGCCGATCGTGCTCGTGCAGGCGCATATCGCCCGCGCCGGGATGCTGGTCGTCACGCTGCCCGACGTGTTCGACGTGCGGCAGATCGTCGAGATCTCGCGCACGCTCAACCCGACGCTCGAGGTCGTGCTGTGCACGAACAGCGGCGACGAGGCCGCGCTACTGTCGAGCGAGGGCATCGGCACCGTGTTCATGGGCGAGACCGAACTCGCGCGCGGGATGACCGAGCACGTGCTCGGCCGGATGGCGAAGCCTGTCGCGGCCGCGCATTGACGGCGCGCGGCGGCGCGTCGGGCCTCGTCAGCCCGCGGTAGCCGCCTTCGCGGGCGCGGCGGTACCGGATTGCGCGGCCGTCTTCAACGATGCCGCCGGTTTCTGCGTGACGGTCGTCGCTGCCGGCGCCGCGACCGTTTTCTGCGCCGCGGCGGCTTGCGCCGGCGCATTCTTCTCCGGTTCGACCGGCGCATCGGGCGGCACGCCGAGCAACTGCAGCGAGCCGCTCGTGACCGACGCGAACACCGGGCCGGCGACCGTGCCGCCGTAGTAGCCCTTGCCGCGCGGCTCGTCGATCATCACCGCGACGATCAGGCGCGGGTTGCTCATTGGCGCCATTCCCGCGAACAGCGCGCGGTACTTGCCCTTCGCATAGCTCGCGCCGACCTGCTTGCGCGCGGTACCCGTCTTGCCGCCGATCCGGTAGCCGTCGACGCGCGCGCGGCGCCCCGTGCCGCCTTCGCCGACCGCCATCTCGAGCATCGAGCGGATCGCGGCGGCCGTTTGCGGCGACGTCACGCGATGCCCGCGGTGCGCGTCGATCGTCTGCTGGTCGGTGCCGTTCTTCAGCAGCGACACCGGGTGCAGCGTGCCGTCGCCCGCATAGGCGGTGTAGGTCTGCGCGATCTGCAGCAGCGACATCGACAGCCCGTAGCCGTACGCCATCGTCGCCTGCTCGATCGGCCGCCAGCGCTTGTAGCCGCGCAGCCGGCCCGACGCGACGCCCGGGAAGGTCAGTTCCGGCGCGCGGCCGATCCCGTACTCCTGGTATTTGTTCCAGATCGTTTCGGCGGGCAGGTTCAGCGCCAGTTTCGCGAGCGCGACGTTGCTCGACTTCTGCAGCGCTTGCGATACCGTCAGCGACCCGTGGTTCGACGTGTCGTGGATCACCGCCGGGCCGATCTTGTAGGTGCCCGGCGACGTGTTGATGATCGTGTTCGGCGTGACCTTGCGCTCGTCGATCGACAGTGCGACGACGAGCGGCTTGATCGTCGAGCCCGGTTCGAACGTGTCGATCACCGCGCGGTTGCGCAATTGCTGGCCGGTGAGGCGGGCGCGGTCGTTCGGGTCGAAGGTCGGATAGTTCGCGAGCGCGAGGATCTCGCCGTTCTGCGCGTCGAGCACGACGACGCTGCCGGCCACCGCGTTGTTCTCGATCACGGCCGCCTTGAGCTGGCTGAAGGCGAGTTGCTGGATGCGGCGGTCGATCGTCAGTTCGATCGTCGCGCCGTGCTGCGCGGGGACGAGCGGGCGCGTGTCCGACACGATGCGGCCGAGGCGGTCGCGGATCACCTCGCGCTGGCCGGACGTGCCTTGCAGGCGTGCATTCGCCGCGAGCTCGACGCCTTCCTGGCCCTTGTCCTCGACGTTCGTGAAGCCGACCACGTGCGCGGCCGATTCGCCCTCCGGGTAGAAGCGTTTCGAATCGGCGATCTGCGTGATGCCGTCGATCGCGAGCTTGTCGAGCCGGCTGGCGGTGTCCGCGTCGACCTGCCGCTTGAGCAGCACGAACGTCTTGTCGTTGCCGAGACGCCGCTTCACCTCGGCGAGCGGCAGGTCGAGCAGCTTCGCGATCTGCGGGTAGTCGGTGTCGGCGACCTGTTTCGGGTTCGCCCAGATTTCATAGGTCGACAGGCTGACCGCGAGCATCGCGCCGTTGCGGTCGACGATGCGCCCACGCATCGCGTCGAGTTCGATCGTGCGCTGATAGCGCTTCTGGCCCTGGCCGACGTAGAAATCCTGGTTCGCGACCTGCACCCAGAAAGCGCGCACGATCAGCGCGGCGAATGCGAGGAACACGACGACCACGATCAGCCGCGAGCGCCACATCGGCAGGCGCGCCGCGAGCATCGGATTCTTGGTCGCCGCTGCATACGGATCGGCAGGGTGGGTCTTCTTTTTCACGCTCATGCAATGGCCGGGTGGAGCCGCCGGATGGCGGCTGGTCAGTCTGAATAATGCGATTGTAATAAATGAGTAAACACCGTGTGAGGAAAGTATGTTCCGGCCCCGCAAAAAAGGCGAACGGCAGGCCATCGGGGAGAGCGAGAGGAACGGACCGGAAAGGCGAGGCCGACGCAGGGTTTTCGCGGCGGGCGCCGATGGTGAAACGCGGGTTGACTCATCGCATGCCGATTCGGGGCCGCGATTTCCGCCATCGCTCGAACGCAATCATCCCGGGCCCACGATCAATTGCCCGCGCGGCGATTATTTCTCTACTCTTGAAAATAAAAAGCGCCTCGAACGGAGGCGCCATCCATGTTGAATATCGAAATGAATATCACTACTGCCGGAATGAACCCGACAACCGTAGACGATTCATGTCAATAATACCTATCGGGCAACGGAAATAAATTCCCGGTATTCCGGCTCGGTCGTGCAGGTATCGACCGCCTGCAGGCGCCACGCGCCGTCGGGATGATCGCCGGCGAGCACCGCGGGGCCCTGTTCGCGGCGCATCGCGTCGAACGACAGTCCCTTCAGTTGGCAGACGGCATTGCCGCTGTCGGCCGCACAGAGCGCCATCGCACCTTCGATGTCGCGGACCTTGCCCCAGGTCGGAAGGTCGATGCCCTGATGTGCCTCGCGCGACCACAGACCCTCGTCGGTATCGACCCACAAGACTGCGAAGGAATGCTGGGTTGCCGATTCGCTGCCATTAATCCGAATGGTGAGGCGCATTGCATCGTCTCCTGAAAAAAGACACATTCGACCGTTTGAACTTGAACAGTCTAGATAGACTGGTGTGAAACGCAAGTGATAATCCGCAATAAATTTATATTGGGCCTATTTCGATTCCAGATGAAAGGACGTCTGACGATTCATGGTCATTCCCGACGCGTCAGCACAGGCGCGCGATACCGGCGATAGTCGTGGCCGTTCGGGCACGCGCGGCGGTCGAGACATGGGATGACAAGGCCGCCGGCCGCGTCGATCTGTCGCGCACCGGCCGCCATCGCAACCGGGCCGACCGGCGCGTTTCGGCACCGGTCGAATGCAGCCGATCGAACGTTTCATCGTTTTGATCAGATGGCCGGCACGACACACTCCGACAATCGCGTACAAATCGGCACACTTTCACGAAACTTTCGGGACAGACTTGCAAGCGGTCGGGCCCCACACTGGGAACTTCCCGATCCTGTGCCGCGGACGCCCATCCGCGCCGGCTGCCGCCGTCTCGTGCCAGAGCGCGATCGACGCGATCGCAGGCCGCACGCCCGGTCGGGAGCCGCCGGGGCCCGCGTCGGCCCCGGCCCGGCCGGCGAGCCGGGCGCCGCCCGCAACCGCGGGCGCCGCGCCGCCCGGCCGATTCTTCGAAGGAGACTATCGTGCTGATCTGGAAAACCGCGTTGTCGCTCAACTGGCGGACGAGCCTCGTGTCGCCGGCCAGCGCACCGGTCGCGGCGGCGAACGTCGGACGGCTGGTGCTGACCGGCGCCACCGGCTTCATCGGCAGTACCGTGCTGACGGCGCTCGTCAATGCAGGGCTGCTCGAACGCATCGTCTGCGTCGTGCGCGCGCAGGACCGCGGCCATGCGGTCGCGCGGCTGCGTGAAGCCGCGTTGCGCGCGGGGCTCGCGCCATACTGGGCGTCGCGTCTGACCGATGCGAACGTGATCGTCGGCGCGCTCGGCGATGTATGGCTCGGCGCCGATGCGCCGCGCCTGGCCGGCGCGACGCATGTGATTCACTGCGCGGGCCATGCGTCGCCGGCCGACGGCGCGCACCTGCAGGCCGACATCGCCGATGCGGTGCGCTTCGCCGAGCGCTTTGCGCGCGCGCCGCGCCTGCAACGCTTCGTGTACGTCGGCACGGCCTACGCGCATGCGGGCCGCGGCGGGATCGTGCAGGAAGAGGCGGAGCGCACGGGGAACGACGTCGCGCCGCGGGCCGATGACGGCCTGCCGGGCGCGGTGCTCGCGGCCGACTACCTGCACGCGAAGGCGGAGACGGAGCAGCGCCTGCGCGCGCTCGGGCTGCCGCTCGTCGTCGTGCGGCCGTCGCACGTGGTCGGCCACACGGTGCTCGGTACGCGGCCCGCGCCGAATTCGTTCTGGATGTTCCGGCTCGCGCATGCGGCGCGCCGCTTCACCGCGCGGCCGATGACGCGCATCGACATCGTGTCGGTGGACGACGTGGCTCGCGCGACGATGCTGCTGGCCGTCAAGCCGACGCTCGCGCACGACGTCTATCACGTATCGGCCGGCGACGAGGCGCCCCAGGTCGCGCAGATCGTGCGCGCGATGGACGAGGCGGCGGGCATGACCGGGGCGCCGCGCTACGTGGCATGCGCGCCGGCCGAACTGCCGCTCGTCGTGCGCGACGTGCTCGGGCGCCCCGATCCGGCGCTCGAGCGCGTGATCGGCCGGGCGCTGCAGCGCTGCGGCGAATTCGCGACGGTCGATCGCGTGTTCGACAATCGCCGCGTGCGCGACGAAATCGATTTCGAGCCGTTGCCGTTCATCGACTACGTCGAGGAATGCATGCGCACGTCGCGCGGCGTGGCGGTGACCGAGCTGATGCGCGGCGCGGTCCACTAACCGGCCGCATCGCCCCGGCGCCCGTTCCCGTACGTTGCGGGCGCGGGCGCCGTCTTTATGCCTGGTTGCCGAGTTCGATGAGCCGGTCGAGCGCGCGGTAGATGTCGTCGAGGCCGTCCTCGCCGAATCGCGCTTCGAGCTGACGGTATTGCTCGTCGATGCGCGGACCGATTTCCGTCACCAGTTTCCTGCTTTGCGGCGTCAGGCTGACCAGCAGCCGGCGCTGATCCTCCTGCGCGCGCGTGCGCGTGATCAGGCCGTCGCGCTCCATCCGTTCCAGCACGCCGGTCAGGCTCGGGCTCAGGATGCAGCAGCGTTTCGCGATCTGCCCGGCTTCGAGCGCCTGCGCCGGCTCGCCGTCGAGCACGCGGATGATCCGCCATTGCTGTTCGGTCAGCGAGAATTCCTTGAGAATGGGGCGAAACAGGCCCATCAGCGTTTCGCGGGCCTCGAGCAGCAGCATGGCCAGATTGCGATGGTCGAGCGTACGGTTCATCGGGGTGAGCAGAGGACGGGGGACGCATCAATCTTAACAGCCGAAGCTGATGAATTTCGTGTATCAGGGTAATCGAGGTTGTCAGCGCCCGATTGTTTACTTAAGATATTAACTATTGACGATGCGCCGCGACGCGCGGCAGGGGAATGACGCATGGAGCTGTCTTGCACGACCGCCGCGGCGCCGCCGTTGCCGGTCGCCATCGGTACCGTCTACGGTGCGCTGCTCAACGAGCGCGCGGCGCTCGCCGCGCTCGGCGACGCGGTGAACGCACCGCCTTACGGCCGACCGCCGCAGGCGCCGATCCTGTACATCAAATCCGCCAACACGCATGCGGCCGACGGCGCCGCCGTCGTCGTGCCGGCCGGCGTCGACGCGCTGGAAATCGGCGCGTCGGTGGCTGTCGTGTTCGCGCGTCGCGCGACGCGCGTGGCGGCCGCGCGTGCGCTCGACTACGTGCACGGCTTCACGCTCGCGAGCGACGTGTCGGTGCCGCATCCGGATTACTACCGTCCGGCCGTGCGCTTCAAGTGCCGTGACGGCTTTTGTCCGCTCGGCCCGGCGATCGTGCCGGCCGCCGCGCTCGCCGATGTCGACGCGATCGGGCTGACGGTGCGGATCGACGGCAAGGTGGGCGCGTCCGCGTCGACCGCGACGCTGATTCGCCCGGTGCGCGAGCTGATCGCCGACGTGACGGCCTTCATGTCGTTCGACGCGGGCGACGTGCTGCTGCTCGGCGTCGCGGGCGGCGCACCGCATGCCCGCGCGGGCAGCACGATCGAGATCGCCGCGGCCGGGATCGGCACGCTGCGGCATACGCTGACGGCGGAGGAGGCACGATGAAGACGGCGCGCGTGATCTACAACGGCGCACTGCATGCGGCCGAACCGGCCGGCGACGGCGCGATCCGCATCGATACGGGGCGCGTGGTGGCCGAGGAGGCCGTGGCGTGGCTGCCGCCCGTCGCGCCGCGCACGACGTTCGCGCTCGGCCTGAACTACGCCGACCATGCGAAGGAACTCGCGTTCAACGCGCCGAGCGAGCCGCTGATCTTCCTGAAGGGGCCGAACACGTTCGTCGGCCACCGGTCGCTGACCGTGCGCCCGGCGGA
This sequence comes from Burkholderia sp. AU28863, assembly GCF_002223195.1. Classification (NCBI taxonomy): domain Bacteria; kingdom Pseudomonadati; phylum Pseudomonadota; class Betaproteobacteria; order Burkholderiales; family Burkholderiaceae; genus Burkholderia; species Burkholderia sp. AU28863. The sequence goes on from NZ_NKFE01000005.1 coordinate 986,339, forward strand.
CGCCGCGCACATGCACTACGAGTGCGAGCTGGCCGTCGTGATCGGCCGGCCCGCGCGCCACGTGCGCCGTGCGCAGGCAATCGACTACGTGGCCGGCTATACGGTCGCGAACGACTACGCGATCCGCGACTATCTCGAGAACTATTACCGGCCGAACCTGCGCGTGAAGAACCGCGACACCTGCACGCCGCTCGGGCCGTGGTTCGTCAGCCGCGACGAGATCGGCGACGCGCGCGACCTGACGCTGCGCACGACCGTGAACGGCCGGGAGACGCAGCGCGGCAGCACGCGCGACATGGTGTTCGACGTGCCGGCGCTGATCGAGCACATCAGCAGCTTCATGACGCTCTCGCCGGGCGACCTGATCCTGACCGGCACGCCCGAGGGGCTGGCGGACACGCAGCCGGGCGACGAGGTCGTGACCGAAATCGAAGGGATCGGCCGGCTCGTGAACACGATCGTCGGCGAAGCGGACTACTATCGCGCCGGTTGAGGCCGTCGCCAACGAAGGAGAGCACATGACCATCAAGCACTGGATCGGCGGCCGCGAAGTGGAGAGCCGCGACACCTTCACGACGCTGAACCCGGCGACGGGCGACGTCATCACCGACGTCGCGTCGGGCGGCGAGGCCGAGGTCGACGCGGCCGTGCGCGCGGCGAAGGATGCGTTCCCGAAATGGGCGAACACGCCGGCGAAGGAGCGCGCGAAGCTGATGCGCAAGCTCGGCGAACTGATCGAGAAGAACGTGCCGATGCTCGCGGCGCTGGAGACGCAGGACACCGGCCTGCCGATCGCGCAGACGAGCAAGCAGCTGATTCCGCGCGCGTCCGAGAATTTCAACTTCTTCGCGGAAGTGTGCGTGCAGATGAACGGCCGTACCTATCCGGTCGACGACCAGATGCTGAACTACACGCTGTACCAGCCGGTCGGGGTGTGCGCGCTGGTGTCGCCGTGGAACGTGCCGTTCATGACGGCCACGTGGAAGACGGCGCCGTGTCTCGCGCTCGGCAACACGGCCGTGCTGAAGATGTCCGAGCTGTCGCCGCTGACGGCCGACCAGCTCGGCCGGCTCGCGCTCGAAGCCGGCATCCCGCCCGGTGTGCTGAACGTCGTGCAGGGTTACGGCGCGACGGCCGGCGACGCGCTCGTGCGGCATCCTGACGTGCGCGCGGTGTCGTTTACCGGCGGCACCGTCACCGGCAAGCGGATCATGGAGCGCGCGGGCCTCAAGAAGTATTCGATGGAGCTCGGCGGCAAGTCGCCGGTGCTGATCTTCGACGACGCCGATTTCGACCGCGCGCTCGACGCATCGCTGTTCACGATCTTCTCGATCAACGGGGAACGCTGCACCGCGGGCTCGCGGATTTTCGTGCAGCGCACGATCTACGACCGCTTCGTGCAGGAATTCGCGCGCCGCGCGAACAACCTGGTGGTCGGCGATCCGACCGATCCGGGCACCAACCTTGGCGCGATGATCACGCGCCAGCACTGGGAGAAGGTGACGGGCTATATCCGCATCGGCGAGCAGGAAGGCGCGCGCGTGGTCGCGGGCGGCGCGGACAAGCCGGCCGGGCTGCCCGATCATCTGCGCCACGGCAACTTCGTGCGGCCGACCGTATTCGCCGACGTCGACAACCGGATGCGCATCGCGCAGGAAGAGATCTTCGGGCCGGTCGCGTGCATCATCCCGTTCGAGGACGAAGACGAAGGGCTGCGGCTCGCGAACGACACGGCGTACGGCCTCGCGTCGTACATCTGGACGCAGGACGTCGGCAAGGTGCATCGGCTCGCGCGCGGCATCGAGGCAGGGATGGTGTTCGTGAACAGCCAGAACGTGCGCGACCTGCGCCAGCCGTTCGGCGGCGTGAAGGAATCGGGCACCGGGCGCGAGGGCGGCGAGTACAGTTTCGAGGTGTTCGCGGAGATCAAGAACGTGTGCATCTCGATGGGTTCGCATCACATTCCTCGCTGGGGCGTTTGAAGGGCGCGGGCCGTGGCGCCGCAAGAACGAACGATTCCTTGGCCGGCACGCCGGCCAAGCATGGGGCCGGAGCGTAACCGCTAAAGCGCCAACTCCGGCCGACCGCGAAGCATGGGACCGGAGTAATCGCTAAAGCGCTAACTCCGGTCGACCGCGAAGCATGGGACCGGAGTAACCGCTAAAGCGCTAACTCCGGTCGACCGCGAAGCATGGGACCGGAGTAATCGCTAAAGCGCTAACTCCGGTCGACAGGAGACTTGAACGATGGGCAAACTGTCCCTCGCCGCGAAGATCACGCACGTGCCGTCGATGTACCTGTCGGAACTGCCCGGCAAGCATCACGGCTGCCGTGATGCGGCGATCCGCGGCCACCGGCTGATCGGCGAACGCTGCCGCGCGCTCGGCGTCGACACGATCGTCGTGTCGGACGTGCACTGGCTCGTCAACGCGGGTTATCACGTGAACTGCAATGCGCGGTTCGCCGGCACCTATACGAGCAACGAGCTGCCGCATTTCATCCGCGACATGCAGTACGCGTATCCGGGCAACCCGGCGCTCGGCCGGCTGATCGCGGAAACGGCCACCGAGCGCGGCGTCGCGACGCGTGCGCACGAGATCGACAGCCTCGAACTCGAATACGGCACGCTCGTGCCGATGCGCTACATGAACGGCGACCAGCATTTCAAGGTCGTGTCGATCGCGGGCTGGTGCATGTGGCACACGCTCGACGAAAGCCGGCGCTTCGGCGAGGCGCTGCTCGAGGCGATCGAGAAGAGCGATTCGAACGTCGCGTTCCTCGCGAGCGGGTCGCTGTCGCACCGCTTCAACGACAACGGCAGCCCCGAGGAATCGATCCACCAGATCAGCCGCGAATTCTTCCGGCAGGTCGACCTGCGCGTGGTCGAGCTGTGGAAGCAGGGCGATTTCAAGACCTTCTGCGCGATGCTGCCCGAGTACAACGTGCATTGCCACGGCGAAGGCGGGATGCACGACACGGCGATGCTGCTCGGGCTGCTCGGCTGGGATCGTTACGACCAGCCCGTCGAGATCGTCACCGACTATTTCGCGAGCTCGGGCACCGGGCAGATCAACGCGATCTTCCCGTTGCCCTGAGCGTTGCCGTCCACCATGCCTTCGAAACCGACTGGAGCGTTGCCATGCCACACATCGTCGTCGAATACACCGCGAACATCCGCGACGACGCACGCATTCCCGCGCTGCTGCGCACGATCAACGCGACGCTGATCGCGCAGGGCGGCGTGTTCCCCACCGGCGGCATCCGCTCGCGCGCGATCGAGCTGCACGACTACTGCGTCGCCGACGGCACGGAGGACGACGCGTTCGTCCACGTGACGCTGAAGATCGGCGCGGGCCGCAGCGACGAAACGAAGAAAGCCGCGTGCGACGCGCTGTTCGACGCGATCAAGGCCCATTTCGCCGAGTTGTACGCGAAACGCACCCTCGCGTTGTCGATGGAGCTGACCGAGTTCAGCGAAAGCGGCTCGTACAAGCACAACAACATCCACGCCCGCTACAAGCGGGCCGGCTGAACCCCATTCCCGATCCGATCATGCTCGAACCCGCCATCATCGACCAGCTCGCGCACCGTCTGCACGACGCCGAGCGCGCACGCACGCAGATCCGCCAGATCTCGCTCGACCATCCCGACATCACGATCGACGACGCGTATGCGATCCAGCGCGCGTGGGTGACCCTCAAGCTCGCGGAAGGCCGCACGCTGAAGGGGCACAAGATCGGCCTGACGTCGAAGGCGATGCAGAACACGTCGCAGATCGACGAACCCGACTACGGCGCGCTGCTCGACGACATGTTCTTCGCCGACGGCGGCACGATCCCGACCGGCCGCTTCATCGTGCCGCGCGTCGAGGTCGAGCTCGCGTTCGTGCTCGGCAAGCGGCTCGCCGGCCCCAACTGCACGATCTTCGACGTGTACGACGCGGTCGATTACGTCGTGCCGGCGCTCGAGATCATCGACGCGCGCAGCCAGTCGATCGACCCCGACACGAAACGGCCGCGCAAAGTGTTCGACACGATCGCCGACAACGCGGCGAACGCGGGCGTCGTGATCGGCGGCCGGCCGGTGCGCCCGCAGGACGTCGATTTGCGGTGGGTCGCGGCGATCATGTCGCGCAACGGCGTGGTCGAGGAAACCGGGGTCGCGGCCGGCGTGCTGAACCATCCGGCGAACGGCGTCGCATGGCTCGCGAACCGGCTGTCGCGCTTCGACGTCGCGCTGGAGCCGGGGCAGATCGTGCTCGGCGGATCGTTTACGCGGCCGTGCGCGGCGCGTTCGGGCGATACGTTCAGCGTCGACTACGGCCCGCTCGGGACGATCCAGTGCTACTTCGAGTGAGGTGAGCGAACGATGCAGATTCCGTCGAATGTCTTCAAGGCCGCGCTCGCACGCGGCGACGCGCAGATCGGTCTGTGGCTCGGCCTCGCGAATCCGTACAGCGCCGAAGTGGTCGCGGGCGCCGGTTTCGACTGGCTGCTGATCGACGGCGAGCATGCGCCGAATACGGTGCCGACGATCCTCGCGCAACTGCAGGCGATCGCACCGTATCCGTCGCATCCGGTCGTGCGCGTGCCGTGGAACGATCCGGTGATCGTCAAGCAGGTGCTCGATCTCGGCGCGCAGACGCTGCTCGTGCCGATGGTACAGAGCGCGGACGAAGCGCGTGTGGCGGTGGCCGCGACGCGTTATCCGCCGCATGGGATGCGCGGCGTCGGCAGTGCGCTCGCACGCGCGTCGCGATGGAATCGCGTCGGGGAGTACCTGCATCGCGCGAACGACGAGATGGCCGTGCTCGTGCAGGTCGAGACGCGCGCGGGGCTCGATGCGGTCGACGCGATTGCGCGGGTCGACGGCGTGGACGGCGTGTTCATCGGGCCGGCCGATCTCGCGGCCGATCTCGGGCATCTGGGCCACCCCGGGCACCCGGATGTGCAGGCCGCGATCGACGGCGCGATCCGCGCGATCAAGGCGGCCGGCAAGGCGCCGGGCATCCTGAGCGCGGATGAAGCAGCCGCGCGGCGCTATCTGGAAGCGGGCGCGTTGTTCGTCGCGGTCGGCGTCGATACGACGCTGCTGGCACGGAGCGCGGAGCGGCTTGCCGCGCAGTTCAAGGGGATTGGCGGTGATGTCGTGAAGAAGGGCGACGGCACGTATTGATGCAGCGGCGGGCTGTGTTCGTGTGCCGACCGCCGGCCTTTCGCCGTGCGGCTTCATTCGGGGCCACACCTATCGCTGCGCTTGGCTTCCCGCCTCCATATACTTCCCCGGCGTCGTCCCCAGCGCGCGCCGGAACATGTCGATGAACGCGCTCACGTTGTCGTACCCGAGATCGAGGGCGATCGTCGTCACCGGCACGCCGTCGGCGATGCGCTCCAGCGCCCGCAGCAGCCTCGCCTGCTGACGCCACTGCGCGAACGTCAGCCCCGTCTCGGCGACGAAGCGGCGGCTCATCGTCCGTGCGCCGATGCCGGCCCATTCGGCCCACTCCTCCAGCCGCCGGTCGTTCGCGAGATCCGCGGCCAGCGCATCGGTGATCTTCACGAGCCGCGGGTCGCGCGGCCGGACCAGCCCCAGCGCCTCGGCTTCCGATGCCGCGATTTCATCGAGGATCACGTCGGCGATCCGCGTCCGCGCGGCATTCAGTTCGGCATCCCCCCAGCTTGCCGCACGCTGCACGGCTTCGCGCAGCAGCGGCGTCGTGCGGATCGCGCGCGGCGTCGCCGGCAGCGCCGCGCAGCGGGCTTCGGCGACGAACGCCGACCAGCCCGAAATCGGTCCGAACGAGCGCAGCGAATGCCGGCAATGCGGCGGAATCCAGATCGCGTGGATCGCCGGTACGACCCATTCCTGGTCGTCGAGGCCGATCGTCACCAGCCCGCTCAGCGCGCCGACGAGCTGGCCGCGCGCATGCGAATGCGGCGCGGTGATGCGCGGGTCGCGTTGCGACAGGACGGCGGCGACCACGAACGGGCCGTCGTCGGACGTGACGAAGCGGGCGGGCAGGAGCGGATCGGACATGGCCGGATATCGGTATCGAATGGCTGTTATACCGGAGATTGGCCGGCTTCGCACGCCTACACTGCATTCCATCGATGACAACCGGAGTAAGACGCGATGCGAGCCGAACAGATGCTTCCCGACCATGCCGACCGGATCGATGCCGGCGGTACGACGATTCGCAAGGGCACCGTTGGTGCGTTTCTGGTCAATGCGCGTGTATTGATCGACCCGAACGCCGCGCCGGAGGAGCGGGCGCGCGCGGAGGCGGATGCGATCGATGCGTTGCCAGCACTGCGCGCGCTCGGCCTGTTCGACGTGCTGGAAGTACGCGATCCCGCGCTGCGCGCGTGGCTCGATGCCCGGTAAAGGCCCTTTCTCCAGAATTGAAGGAACCAGCATGAAAGCAGCAGTCGTTGAAGGCGCTGGACAGCGCCCGGTTTATACGGCGTTCGAACCGCCGCGCGCGATGCCGGGCCACCGCCTGATCGACGTGACGGCGTCCGCGCTGAGCCGCATCGCGCAGGGACGTGCGGCGGGGACGCATTATTCCTCCGTTGGCGGTTATCCGTTCGTCGTCGGTGTCGACGGCGTGGGGCGTCTCGACGATGGCCGGCGCGTCTACTTCTTCGGCGCCCCGGTGCCGTTCGGGGCGATGGCCGAACGCACAATCGTGCCCGATACGCAATGCGTGCCGCTGCCGGACACGCTCGACGATGTCACCGCCGCGGCGATCGCGATTCCCGGGATGTCGTCGTGGGCGGCGCTGACCGAACGTGCGCGGCTCGTCGCGGGCGAGACGGTGCTCGTCAACGGCGCAACGGGCACGTCGGGGCGGCTCGCGGTGCGGATCGCGAAGCATCTCGGTGCGGTGAAGGTGATCGCGACGGGCCGAAACGCGGCCGCGTTGCAGTCGTTGCTGAAGGCCGGCGCGGACGCCGTCGTGTCGCTGCAGCAGGACGACGCCGATCTGGCGCGGGCGCTGGAACCGCATTTCCGCGCGGGCGTGGATGTCGTGCTCGATTATCTGTGGGGCGCCAGCGCGCAGACACTGCTCGGCGCGGCCGCGAAAGCGACACCCGGCGGGCGGCGGCTGCGTTTCGTGCAGATCGGCTCGATCGGCGGCGCGGACGTGCTGGTGCCCGGCGCCGTGCTGCGGGCCACCGCGATCGAACTGATGGGCAGCGGGATCGGCAGCGTGTCGTTGCCGCGCTTGCTGGCGTCGGTGCGCGACGTATTCGAAGCGGCCGGTGAGGCAGGCCTCACGATCGACACGCGCACGGTGCCGCTGTCGGCGGTCGGCGAACATTGGAGCGATACGAGCAGCGTCGTACGTTTGGTGTTCACGATGCGCGGCTAGTGAGCGGCGCATCGGCGTGCAGTGATCGTCGCCCGCCAAGAGTAAGGGCCAGAAGCCGAGTGACGGCGCGTATTGACTGATATCGAGGTTCGGCGATATTATAAGGGCCACATCAATTTTCGTTTATTGCGAATTTCGTTTGTTTCGAATAAGATGGCGCATTTGAGAACCTGCTTGGGAGTGCGCGATGCCCCATACCTCGATGTCCGATACGATCTTGCCGGTGGAGCGGGAGGTGCAGGCGGCGGTCGAAGGACAGCGTGCGCTGGCGGCTTATCTGGCCACGCGAACGGAAATACAGCGCATCCAGATTTTCGATGACGAGAATCGTGCGCATCAGGTCGAGCTTCCGACTTCTGCACTGCGTCTGCTGGTCGACATCCTCGCGGAGCTCGCAGACGGCAATGCGGTCAAGGTCGTACCCGTTCACGCGGAACTGACCACGCAGGAAGCAGCCGACCTGCTCAATGTGTCCCGTCCACACCTGATCAAGCTGCTCGAATTGAAGGCGCTGCCATATCACAAGACTGGCAAGCACCGTCGTGTGCGCTTTTCCGATCTGATGCGTTACAAGACCGAACGCGATCAGGCGAGTGCCAGTGCGATGGAAGAGTTGAGTCGGCAAGCGCAGGCGTTCGGGATGGGCTACGAATGACGAGTTCGCCATTCACGGCGGTCTATGATGCCTGCGTGCTGTACCCGGCACCGCTGCGCGATTTCCTGATGTGGCTCGCATTGAGCGGATGTTTCAGGGCTCGCTGGAGTATCGATATCCACAACGAATGGAAACGGAATCTGCTGCGCAAGCGCGCGGACCTCAGTGCCGCGCAACTCGACCGTACCGCGAGTCTGATGGATCGGGCGATACCTGATGCGTTGGTGACCGGGTACGAAGCGTTGATCGAGGGCCTGACGTTGCCGGATGCCGCTGATCGGCATGTACTGGCCGCCGCGATCCGCTGCAACGCCAGTGTGATCGTGACGTTCAACCAGAAGGACTTTCCCGACGAAGTGCTGTCGGCGTACGGGGTGGAGGCGCAGCATCCCGACGTGTTCGTCGACAATCTCTTCGATCTCGAGCCGGCTGCGGTTGTCGCCGCAGCACGGCGACAACGCGAAATGCTCAAGCATCCTCCGGTGATGGTGGATCGTTACCTCGACATCCTGCAGCGGCAGGGGATGGTTCAGACCTGCAAGGCGCTCGAAGCTTACCGGACGATTCTCTGAACGAGCCGCCATCGCGTTCGCGTGCTCAGCGAATCGCCGGCACGTTGCTCGCGCATCTGTTTCAACATGTTTCTTCGGTGGCCCATGCCGTGCCCCGACATTCGACGAAGCGGATGACGACGCGCCCCCGAAACGCTTGTGCCGTCCTCCGCTTGCCGTCACGTCGCAACGGTCAGAACCGCTGCTGGATCCCCGCCGTTACCCCGACCTGCGTGGTGCCGTACCCGTTGAAATCGCGCGACACGCCGACTTTCTGGTCGTGCTTCGCGATCGCAAACGCACCGGCTGCATACAGCACCGTGCGCTTCGACAGCGCGTACTGCGCGCGCACCGACACCAGCGTCGGATCGGCATCCGTGCCGCCCTTGATGTTCTGGTGATAGACGGCCGCGATCAGCGAGAACGTCGGCGTGAACTGGTACGACCCGCCGAGCCAGACCATGTCGCTCAACTGGTTCGCCGCCGCGGTGCGGAAGGTGCGCTTGTAATTGCGATAGCCGGCCATCGTTTTCAGGTTGCCGAAGTCGTAGCTCAGGCCCGCATGGATGCCCTGGATATAGTTGACGGTATCGGCCGGCGTGACGCTGTCGGCCGCGCCGTTCTGCCGGTCGAACGTGACGACGGCGGCGAACGGCCCCGTCTCGTATCCGATCGCGAAATCGTACTTGGAGCTGGTCTTCACGCTGCCCGGCACGTTGCCGAAACCGTACAGCGCGCCGAACTTGAAGCCGCTGAATTCGCCGTCGTAGCGCACCGCGTTCGACGAGCGCGTGAACAGGCCGTCCTTGCGGCCGCCGGTCGCCATCGACGACGTCGCCCACGAGTAGTTCTGCGCGTAACCCATCGGGTCGAACGGCAGCATGTAGTCGTATGTGACGGTGAAGTTGCGGCCAAGCGTCAGCTCGCCCCATTTGCCTTTCAGGCCCACCGTCGCACGGCGCGCGAAGATCGAGTCGGGGCCGTCGTCGGACGCGCCGTTCGCGAGATCGATCCCGCTTTCGAGGCGGAACACCGCCTTCAACCCGCCGCCGAGATCCTCGACGCCGCGCAAGCCCCAGCGCGACGTGTTCTTGTTGCCCGACTTCAGCTTGAACGAATTGCCGCCATCCGGTGCCGCATGGTTCGTGTATTCGATGCCGGCGTCCATGATCCCGTATATCGTGACCGACGACTGCGCGTGCGCGGCCGGCGCGGCGAGACAGGCTGCCGCGGCCGAACCGGTGAGGACTACTGTTCGAATCGAACGTTCTGCGCGTGACTTCATTTTGACGGTGTCTCCTTGGATTGTTTTGGGTGAGGTGAAACAGAAAACAGGTACGCAGCGCGCCATCGGCGGACGCGAGGAAGCGTCCGCCGATGCGAGTCGCAAAGGGATGCGTGCTCGACTGCCTGAGCGGCGGCACACGAGCCGCCGTGATCGGGTCAGCCCGCTTTCGCGAACGCCCAGCAATCGTTGGTCGGGAATTCGATCCAGTGCTTGCCGGCCGTGCGCGGCACATGACCGAACGCGCGCAGGCGCATGTCGCCGCAATGGAACAGGTATTCCCAGCGGTCGCCGAGATACATCGACGTGACGAGGTCGGCCTGCAGCCGGTTCGCGCCCGGGCCGTCGGCGACCTGCACGCGTTCGAGACGGATCACGGCCTGGGCGTCCTGGCCCGGTGCGAGCGTGTCGCGGGCGACGGCGCGCAACTCCCAGCCGTCGCCGGCGAGCGTCACGCATTCGCCGTCGATCGCGGCGACGCGCGCGTCGATCCGGTTGTTGCTGCCCATGAACTCGGCGGTGTACAGCGAGCGCGGCGCGCCGTACAGCTCGGCCGGCGTGCCTTCCTGCTCGATGCGGCCGTTGCGCAGCAGCAGGATGCGGTCGGACATCGCCATCGCCTCGGTCTGGTCGTGCGTCACGCACAGCGCCGACAGCCCGAGCGACACGATCAGCTCGCGCAGCCACGCACGCGCTTCCTCGCGCAGCTTCGCGTCGAGGTTCGACAGCGGCTCGTCGAGCAAAATCACCGGCGGGTTGTAGACGAGCGCGCGGGCGATCGCGACACGCTGCTGCTGGCCGCCCGACAATTGATGCGGAAAGCGCTCGGCGAGGTGGCCGAGGCCGAGCTGGTCGAGCGCGGTCTGCACGCGGCGCTTCTGTTCGGCCGGCGCGACGCGGCGCAGCTTGAGACCGTAGCCGACGTTGTCGGCGACGGTGCGGTGCGGCCACAGCGCGTACGACTGGAACACGAGGCCGAGCGAACGCTGTTCGACGGGCAGGTCGATGCGTTGCGCGCCGTCGAAGAACACGCGCTCGTCGAGCTGGATGCGTCCGTCGGACGGCTGTTCGAGGCCGGCCACCGCGCGCAGCAGCGTGGTTTTGCCGCTGCCTGACGCGCCGAGCAGGCACACGACTTCGCCGGCCTTCAGTTCGAACGACACGCCCTTGAGGATAGGGTTGGCGCCGTAGCTGAGGTGCAGATCGTCGACGATGAGCTTATCCATGAAGTTTCACTCCGAAGCGCAGGGCCACGCCGAGACCGGCGCCGACCATCGCGATGTTGATGACAGAGAGCGCGGCGACCTGGTCGACGGCGCCGGTCGCCCACAGCGACACGAGCAGCGCGCCGATCACTTCGGTGCCGGGCGACAGCAGGTAGACGGCGGTCGAGTATTCGCGCTCGAAGATCATGAAGATCAGCAGCCACGCGGCGAGCAGGCCGAAGCGCACGAGCGGCAACGTCACGTCGAGCGACACGCGGCTGCGCGTCGCGCCGACGCTGCGGCCGGCTTCCTCGAGTTCGGGGCCCACCTGCAGCAGTGCGCTCTGGATCAGCCGCATCCCGTACGCGAGCCACACGACCGTGTACGCGATCCAGATGCTCCACATCGAGTTCTTCAGCTCGCGCAGGCCCGGCACGAACAGGAAGATCCACAGGAACGCGAGACCGGCGAGGAGCCCCGGCACCGCGCGCGGCAGCAGCACGAGGTAGTCGAGCAGCCTCGTCGCCCAGTCGGGGCGGCGGTGGCCGGCAAACGCGACGAGCGAGTAGAAGCCGATCGCGAGCGCGCCGCCGATCACGCCGATGCCGAGCGTGTTGACGATCGCGCGCACCAGGTTGTCCTGCTCGAACAGCTCGATGAAGTTCGACAGCGTCAGCACTTCGGCGAGCGCGACGCCTTCGCCCCAGTTGGTCACGAACGCGCGCAGCACGATGCCCGAGATCGGCACGATCACGGTCAGCATCAGCCACAGCGCGACGATCGCGAGCGCAACCCAGCGCCACACGCCGAGCGGCAGCACCGTCGCGCGGCCGGCCTTGCCCTTCACGGTGACGAAGCGGTTCGCCGTCTTCAGCAGGCGGCGCTGCAGCAGCACGAGCGGGAACGTGATCGCGACGATGCACACGGCGACCGCGGCCATCAGGTGATACGACGGCACGCCGAGCTTGTTGGTCAGCTTGTACAGGTAGGTCGCGAGCACGAGATGGCCTTCCGGGTCACCGAGCACGAGCGGCAGCCCGAAGACCTCGAAGCCGAGGAAGAACACCAGTACGCCGGCGAACAGCAGCGCGGGCATCGTCATCGGCAGGCTCACGTCGAGCGCGACGCGGAACGGACGGGCGCCGGTCACGCGTGCGGCTTCCTCGACGTCCGAGCCGAGGTTGCGCAGCGCGGCCGACGAATACAGGTACACGTGCGGCACGTGCGTGAGGCCGACGATCACCGTGATCGCGAAGATCGAATACACGTTCCAGGGCACGTTCTGCGCCCCGAACAGTTCCTTGAACCATACCGAGTAGAAGCCGACCGGGCCGGCCGCGACCACGTAGCCGAATGCGAGCACCATCGGCGACACGAACACCGGCGTGAGCAGCAGCGGTTCGAGCCAGCGGCGGCCGGGCAGGTCGGTGCGCACCATCAGGAACGCGAGGATGCCGCCGAGCGGGATCGAGATGAACAGCATCCCGCCGGCGATGATGAACGAGTTCTTCACGGCCGACCAGAAATCGGGATCGCTGAAGATGAAGCGGAAGCCGTCGATGCCGAGCGTCTTGTTCGCGTCGAAGAACGGCGCGGACAGCAGGCTCTGGAACAGGATGAAGCCGAGCGGCAGCGCGACCGCGACGGTCAGTACCGCGACGACGATCCAGCGCAGCATGCCGGCGAGCGGCTGCAGGCGGCTGACCGGCAGCGCGGGAATGGCGTCGCGCGGGCCGGCGGCGGGTGGCGCGGCCGGTGCCGTGCCGCGTGTGCTGGTTGAAAGCATGAGTTCGCCCCTGCGGCCATCCGGATGGCCGCCTCAAGGAAGTCGGTGAGGAGAAGGAGCCGCCCGCGCGACGGGCGGCGGGCGGCCTGGGTCAGCCGAAGCCGATCAGCGCATCAGCGCTTGATCGCCTGCTGCCATTGCTTCAGGAACGCGAGGCGCTTCGACTGGTCGAGATAGACGAGCAGGCCGGTGCCGATCTGGATCGGCTTCAGCGAATCGCCGAGTTCCTTCGTGAGGCTCGCGGCCGACGTCTCGCCGGTCACGTCCGCACGGATCGCATACAGGTTCGCCTGGTTCGCGATCAGCGTCTGGCCGCGCTTGGACAGCAGGTAGTCGACCCACAGCTTCGCGGCGTTCGGGTTCTTCGCCTTCTTCGACACGGTGGCGAGGCGGCTCACGACCTGTGTGTAGTCCTTCGGAAACACGTAGCCGATCGACTTGTCCTTCTTCGCCTTCGCGTACGCATACGAGCCGATGATGTTGTAGCCGATCAGGTTCTCGCCCGACGAGATGCGCTCCATCATCGCGCCCGTGCTCGACTGCAGCTTCGGGCCGGTCGCGCCGATCGCCTTCACGAGTTCCCACGTGACCTTCTCGTTCACGTGCGCGTCCTGGGTCAGGTAGTTGAAGCCGACGCCCGATTTCTCGATGTCGTAGGTCGTGACCTTGCCCTTGAACTTGTCGGCCTGCGTGGTGAGCAGCTTGATCAGGTCGGCGCGCGTCGTCGGCACTTCGTTCTCGGGGATCAGGCGCTTGTTGTAGACGATCGCGAGCGGCTCGAACGTCGTGCCGTACGCCTGCTTCTGGTATTGCGCCCATTGCGGCACGTTCGGGCTTTCCGGCGAATCGTAGGAGGCCATCAGGCCGTCGTTGACGAGCTTGACCTGCAGGTCCATCGCGGAGCTCCACAGCACGTCGGCACTGGTGCTGCTCGCCGCGTTCTCGCTGATGTAGCGGTTGTACAGCTCGGTGCTGTTCATGTCGTTGTACTCGACCTTCACGCCGTACAGGCTTTCGAAGTCCTTGATCAGCGGACGTACGAGGCCCGTGTCGGTCGTCGAGTAGACGATCAGCTTGCCTTCTTTCTTCGCGGCGTCGATCACGCCCTGGTAGTTCCCCGGGTAGCCGGCCGGAACCTGCGCGGCGGCGCTACCGGCGGCAGCGCCCAGAACGACCGCCAGCGCGGCGGCAAGGTGCTTCGGTGCAAACGGCATGTCTTCCTCCAGTGATGCGTCGATGTTGTTCGAGTGACGCGGATGTTAAGTGCGAGGCACTTTCAGCCCGCTTTCATTTCCGTTCGCAATCGTGCCATTCGTGTCATGGATTTCCCGAGGTCGACGCGGCGCCGGCCGCGGGTTTCGCGGGGCGCGGCAGGGCTCGAAAGGGAGAGGGGCGAGGTTGCCGGCTACGCGGACGCGGCCAGCAGTTGTCCGAGGAGGCGGCCGCCATGCCGCGCGTGCGCGGCCGTCAGCGCGGCATATCCGACGACGACGCCCGCTTCGCACCGGGCGCTTCGACAGAAGCCGCGGATCGGCTGCAACTCGACGCCGGCCGCGCGGGCTTGCGAGACGTACGCAGCGTCATCGATACCGGGCGGCAGCCACAGCACGAAATGAAAGCCCGCGTGCTCGCCGGACACCGTGTACCGGCCGCCGGCATGCTTCACCAACTGGTCGAGCACGATGTCGCGCCGCTGACGGTACGCGTGACGCGCGGCGCGCAGGTGCTTCGCGAAATCGCCGTGTCCGATGAAGCGCGCGAGCGCGAGCTGCGGCGCGACGCCGACCGAGCGCGCGGTCGCGTGCCACACGGCGGACAGCGCCGGGCGCAGTGCCGCCGGCACGATCATGAAGCCGATGCGCAGTCCGGAAAACAGCGTCTTGTTGAACGACCCGCAGTAGATCACGCGATCGCACGCATCGAGCGATTTCAGCGCGGGCAGCGGGGCGGTCTGGTAGCTGAATTCGCCGTCGTAGTCGTCCTCGATGATCCACGTGCGGTTGCGCTGCGCCCAGTCGAGCAGCTCGAGCCGGCGCGAGACCGACATCGTGACGCCGAGCGGCGCCTGATGGGCCGGGGTCACATACGCGGCGCGCGCATCGGGATGGCGGCCCAGCGATGCGGTGTCGATGCCTTCCCGATCGACCGGCACGTCGATCACGGTCGCGCCCGCGATCGTGAAGATCTGCCACGCCGACGCATAGCCGGGATCCTCCATCAGCACTGTCGAGCCGGGCGCGAGCAGCGTGCGCGCGACGAGATCGATCGCGTGGCGGATGCCGGTCGTGATGACGATATCGCCGGCCCCGCACGGGATGCCGCGGTATTCCCGCAGGTACGCGGCAATTTCCGCGCGCAGGCTTTCGACGCCTTGGGCCGGCGTCGCGCCGAGCTCGTCGGCCGTCGCGGCAAGCAGGCTGGCGCCGAGCGCCTTCTTCCATTGCTGCATCGGCAGCAGGCCGGGATCGGCGAGCCGCGCGACGAACGGGACGCCCGGACGCACGCCGTGCTCGGGTTCGGCCGCCGCTGCCGGCGCGGGGGAGGCGGCGTGGAGCGGGCTGCCGCCGCGCGACTGCGCGGCCGCGCGCAGATAACTGTCCGGCACCACCGCGCAGACCCGCGTGCCGGACCCTTGGGTGCGAGCGATGTAGCCCTCGGCGCACAGGATGTCGTATGCCGCTTCGACGGTGCCGCGCGCGACGTCCCAGCGCGCGGCCAGCGTGCGGCTCGATGGCAGCGGGCTGTCGGCGGGCAGCAGACGTTTCAGGATCGCGTCGCGAATCGTATCGGCGATGCATTCCTGCTTCGACTGCGGGCTGCCGCCCGACAGCCCGGCGGGGCGCGGCAGGTCCAGCGGGATCGCGGCTTTGCCTCGCGGCATAGTGGTCCAGTCAATGGTCAATTTAATGGTCCTTCAGCTTATATCACTTTCGCCTTAGATTGCTGTCGCCCCAACCATCCTGACCGAAACGGACTCACCGCATGAAGACGCGCTCGTTACCCCGATGGGGCTGGCTGTTCCTGCTGATGCTCGTGGTGTGCCTGCCGCGCGCCACGATCGATGCGTACCTGCCGTCGCTGCCCGCGATGGCGGACGCGCTGCACGGCACCGACGCGCAGTTGCAGCTCACGCTGACGCTGTACATGGTCGGCTATGCGCTGTCGATGCTGGTGTCGGGGCCGCTGTCCGACCGCTACGGCCGACGTCCGGTGCTGCTCGGCGGCCTGTGCGTGTACGTCGTCGCGAGCGTCGCATGCGCATGGTCGACGAGCATCCCTGCGCTGATCGTCGCGCGCATGTTCCAGGCGCTGGGCGGCTGCAGCGGCACCGTGATCGGCCGCGTGATCGTGCGCGAGCGCTTTCCGGCCGCGACGCAGGCGACGATGCTCGGCCATATTTCGGCCGGCATGGCGTTGTCGCCGGTGGTCGCGCCACTGGCCGGCAGCGCGATTGCCGAGTGGCTCGGCTGGCGCGGCGTGTTCGGTTGGCTGGCGGCCGGCGGGCTGGTCGCGACCGCGATGGTGCGGCGCTATCTGCCCGAGACGCGCGAACGCGATGCGCGGCCGCCAGCCGGCGCCGGGCTGCTGCGGACCTATGCCGGCCTGTTGCGCGAGCGGCGCTTCCTGCGCTATTCGCTCGCGATCAGCTGCGCTTACTGCACGTACTATCCGTTCATCGCGGAATCGTCGACGCTGTTCCAGCGGCAAATCGGCGTGTCCGGGCCGGTCTATGCGGCGATCTTCGGCGTGACGGTGCTCGGCTATCTGGTCGGTTCGAATATGTTCGCGCGGATCAGCGCGCGCTGGTCAGCCGATTCGGTCATCGCGGCGGCGGCGGCCGTCAATCTGGTCGGGGCCGCCGTGCTGGGGATCGGCGGCGCGATCGCCCCGACTTCGGTGACGGCCCTCGTCGCACCGATGTTTGTCGTGATGATCGCGGTCGGGATCGCGATTCCGGCCTGCCAGTTCGCGGTGATGCAGCCCTACACGAGGATCGCCGGCACGGCGTCGGGGCTGTTCTTCTTTATCCAGATGGCGATCACGGCCGCGTGCGGCGGCGTGCTGGCATGGCTGTCGGACGGCACCGCGCGCCCGATGATCGTCGTCACGGCGGGCGCGAGTATCGCGTTCGTCGCGGTGGTGGCCGGTTTTCGCGAGCGGCGCGTGACCGGCGATGCGCGCATCGCGGCGCGCAACCGTCCGGCTGCCGAGCGCTGAGCGGCAGCCGCCGGCACCGCCCGCGGCGGGTTCGCGGCACCCGCGCAACCCGTGTTTGCGCGAGGCGTGGAGACGGAAAGGATCATGTAATGTAGCGGGCTGTCGCTGACCTTACCGGAATCCCCATGCGCGTGCTGCTCGTCGAAGACAACCCGAACCTGGCCCAGTCGCTGAACGACGCGCTGAGCGCCGCGCGCTTCGCGGTCGATCACATGGCCGACGGCGAGGCGGCGGACCACGTGCTGCGCACGCAGGATTACGCGCTGGTGATCCTCGATCTCGGACTGCCGAAGCTCGACGGGCTGGAGGTGCTGCGGCGGCTGCGCGCCCGTCGCAACCCGGTGCCGGTGCTGATCCTCACCGCGCACGGGTCGGTCGAGGACCGCGTGAAGGGGCTCGACCTCGGCGCCGACGACTATCTCGCGAAGCCGTTCGAATTGACCGAACTGGAGGCGCGTGCCCGCGCGCTGATCCGGCGCAGCCTCGGCCACGAACATTCGCGCGTCGAATGCGGGCCGCTTTCGTACGACAGTATCGACCGCGGCTTTCATCTCGCGGGCGAGCCGCTGTCGCTCACGCCGCGCGAGCGCTCGGTGCTCGAGGTGCTGATCCTGCGCAACGGCCGCGCGATCAACAAGGACACGCTGTCGGAGAAGATCTTCGGGCTCGACGAGTCGGTCAACGCCGATGCGATCGAGATCTACGTGTACCGGCTGCGCAAGAAGCTGGAGAACTCGGGCGTCGCGATCGTCACGCTGCGCGGGCTCGGCTATCTGCTCGAAGCGAAGGCGGAAGCATGATCCGCCTTCGCGCTCACCGTCATTCGCTGCCCCCGGCGCGGGCGCATGCGGCGCCTCGGACGGCTCGGCAAGCCGGATGATGACCCGCCCGAACCTGCGCGCGCAGGTCGCGCTGTGGCTGCTGCTGCCGCTGCTCGGGCTGCTCGCGCTCGACTCGTGGCTCACGTACCAGCGCGCGATGAGCGCCGCGCACGTCGCGTTCGACCGCACGCTGTCGTCGTCGCTGAAGTCGATTCGCGAAGGCGTGCGGCTCAACGCCGGCGAGATCGAGGTCGACTTGCCGTATCTCGCGCTCGAAATGCTCGAATCGAGCGACGGCGGCAAGATCTACTACCTGATCCGCGAGGACAACGGCCGCACGGTCACCGGCTATCCCGATCTACCGCTGCCGCATGGCCGCGACGCGGGCGACGGCGCGCTGTTCGTCACGCGCTACTACGACGTCGTGTATCGCGGCGAGCAATTGCGGATGGCCGCGTTGCGTATTCCCGTGCACGACGTGCCGACCGCGCAGTCGCGCATCGTGTGGGTGATGGTCGGCGAGACGATCGAGGCGCGTCAGGCGCTCGCGCGCGAGATCCTGATCGGGTCGCTGCTGCAGGAAGGGCTGCTCGTCGTGCTGGCGCTCGGGATCGTGTGGCTCGGCGTCGGGCGCGGGCTGCGGCCGCTGAACCGGCTGTCGGCGACGGTCGCCGCGCGCAGCGAGGACGACACGACGCCGCTCGACACGGGCGCGATGCCGAGCGAACTCACGCCGCTCGTCGATTCGATCAACCAGTACATCGGTCGCACGCAGCGGATGCAGGTGGCGCGGCGCCGCTTCTTCGCCGATGCGGCCCATCAGTTGAAGACGCCGCTCGCGGCCGTGCAGGCGGGCGTCGAGCTCGCGTTGCGGCCCGACGAGCAGCCGCGCGCGAACGTGCACCTGCGGCGCGCGAACGGCGCGGTGCGGCAGGCCGCGAAGATCGTCCAGCAACTGCTGTCGTTGTCGCGGCTCGATTCGGACAGCGGTCATGCGGTCGCGCACAAGCCGGTTGCGCTGCATCGGCTCGCGCGCAGCGTGACGCTCGACTGGTCGCCCGTCGCACGCGCGCGCGGCATCGATCTCGGTTTCGAGCACGAGGCCGATGTCGACGTGCTCGGGCAGTCCGACTTGCTCGGCGAGATGATCGGCAACCTGATCGACAACGCGATCCGTTATGCGGGCGACCATGCGGTGATCACGGTGCGCGTGTCGCACGACGGCGCGGACGCGCGGCTCGACGTGATCGACAACGGTCCGGGCATTCCGGCCGACGAACGCGACGCGGTGTTCGAGCGCTTCCATCGCGGCAGCAAGACGCAGACGGTCGAAGGCACGGGGCTCGGACTGTCGATCGTGCGCGAGATCGCGCGCGTGCATCAGGGCAGCGTGACGTTGACCGACGCGGCGGGCGGCGGGCTGATCGTGACGATCCGGCTGCCGGCGGCGAGCGACGCGATGCCGCGCGCCGCGTGACCGCGCGTGGCGATACGGCACGCGAAGGGAACGGGCGGCGCTGTCCGGCTGCGGCTCAGTCGCCGAACCCGATCTCCGCTTCGACCGGCTGACCGACTTCGAGCCACGCGCCCGCGCCTTCGACGACGATCGCATTGATGCCGAACGTCAGCGCGCCGTCGTAGTTCGGGTTCGCGCGATAGGTCTGCATCGTGTCGGTCGGTTCGTGCGGCCATGCGGGATCGGGCGCGCCGGTGGCCTGGTCGATCGTCGGCACCGGGCAGCGCGTGCACAGCTTCACGAGCCGCAGTCGCACCGGCGTGTCGCCGTCGGTGTCGAGGTGCTCGACGAAATCCTCTTCGTATGCGTCGAGATCCGACACGACGATGTTCGGACGGAAGCGGTTCATCGGGATCGCCGGCGCGCCTTTCGCGGCGAGCCGCGCGTTCAGGTCGTCGAGCGACGACTGGCCGATCACGAGCAGCGGATAGGCATCCGAGAATTGCGTATGCGTATCGATCTCGCCGGTCCATTGGCGGTTGCAGCGGCGGCGCGCGTCGGGGCCGAAGCGCGCGAGCTTCGTCGGCATGCCGACGAATTCCGTGAGCCACGCGGCCGTGTCGGCACCCGTGTCGATCGCGTCGACGGTGTCGCGCCACACGGTCGCGGCCATCGTCGGCGTGGCGGGCGTCACATCCCCGTCGAGCGGCGTGCGGATGGCCGGCATGCCTGGCGCGTTCAGCACGAGCGCGTCGTTGTCGAGCGCCGGACGGATCAGCGCGAGGCGCGGGTGCGTACGCTGCGTCAGCATCTGCCCGTGCGGATCCGTGATCAGCCAGTGGCGGTCGTACGCGAGGCCCGTTTCGAGCAGTTGCGCACGCGGCAGCGCGATGCCGGCGCAGGATTTGATCGGGTAGACGAAGAGTTCGGTGATGGCTGGCATGACGCTGGCTGAAGGCGGGATGGTCGAATCGCGATTGTGCCAGATCATGCCCGAGTCGTTTGCGCGGCCGGGCGCGGCCACCACCCGTCATGCGAGCGGGAAGCCCGTGTCGAAGGTCGTGCGCACGTCGAGCGGTTGGCGCAGCAGCCCAGCCTTCAGGTAGAAGTCGGCGGTGCGCTGCTGTTCGGCGATCACCGCTGCGTCGATCGGCCGCCAGCGCGTGCCGCGGCGCTCGAACTGCAGCTTCGCGGCCGCCGGCGGAATGCCGATGATGCGTGCGAGCGCGGCCGAATACGCGTCGACGTGCCGGTACGACCAGGCCTGCGCGCGCACGACGCGCCGCAGGAAATCGTGCAGTACGTCGCGCTTCGATGCGATCGCCGCGTCGGTCGCCGCGAGATAGCTGAGGCCCGACCACAGCCCGCGGCCGTTGACCAGCACGCGTGCGCGGCCGCTCGTTTCGGCGAGCGCCGTATAGGGCTCCCAGGTCGCCCACGCGTCGATCGAACCGGTGGCGAGCGCCAGCATCGTATCGGCCGGCGGCAGGAAGCGGAACGACACGGCATCGGGCGGCAGGCCGGCCGCGTCGAGCGCCTTCAGCGTGACGAAATGGCCGATCGAGCCGCGCGTGGTGCCGATGCGCTTGCCCTTCAGGTCGGCCGCGCCTTTCAGCGCGGCGTCGGGCTGCACGAGCACGGCCGTGCCGTACGGAGCGGAACGGTTCGCGCCGATCACCTTGATGCGGGCGCCCGATGCGAGCGCGAAGATCACCGGCGCGTCGCCGATCGGCCCGCAGTCGACGGCGGCCGCGTTCAGCGCTTCCGCGAGCGGCGCGGCGGCCGGGAATTCGGTCCACGTGATGTCGTACGCGAGGCCGTTCAGTTCGCCGGCCGCTTCGAGCAGCGCGCGCAGCCCGCCTTTCTGGTCGCCGGCGCGCAGCAGCGGGCGGGCGCCCGATTGCGCGCGCACGGCGGCCGGCGCGGCGGCGATCGTGGCAAGGGCGCTCGCCTGCGCGAGGAAGTGGCGTCGGGTCGGATTCATCGTGAAGTTCGGTTGAAGAAGGGGTTCTGGGATTCAATGCGGGAGCCCGGCCTGGACGTCGCGCACGGGTTCCTGGTCGACGCGCAGCAGCAGCGCGGTCAGTGCGTCGCCGCGGGCGGCCGGCGTGGACGGCCGGACAGCCGCCGTATCCGAGCGGCACAGCAGGTCGGCATCCGACCAGCCGGCGCTGCCCGGCAACGCGCGCGCCCGCAGCCAGCCGCGCCGATCCGCGAGCAGTTGCGTGCCGCCGAGTGCGTCGGGCGCGACGCCGGCAATCGTCGCGAACGCGAGCCACGCGTCGGCGGTCGTCGCGACGCAGTTCGCGCGCGCGCCGGCTGACGTTGGCACGGGCGCGCCGCGTTCGGTGACGAGCAAGGTCTGCCAGCGCGCGTCTTCCGGCGGTGGCGTCGCGCCCGGCGCGAGCGCGACGACGCGCACGCGCTGGCCTTCGCGCCAGCGCTCGAGCGCCTGAGGGGCGGCGTCGCCGCAGCGCACGTCGAGGGCCGGCAGCGGGACGGGCGCCGGCCACGCGCCTTCCGCCTGCGCGCCGCTGCCGGCGGCCAGCGCTTTCAGGTAGTCGAGTACGGCCCATGTGTCCTGCGGGCCGAGCGTCGCCGCGAAGCCGGGCATCGTCGACGCGCCGTGCTCGTCCTGCGTGCCGTGACGCACGCGCCAGAACAGTTCGCCGTCGAGGCGACGCGCGAGCAGCGCGCCGGCGAAGGTCGGCGGCCAGTGCGCGAGCGTGGCCGCGAGCGGCCCTTCGCCGCGGCCGTCCGCGCCGTGGCAGGCCGCGCAATGTTGCGTGTACAGGTGCGCGCCGCGCATCACGTTCGATACGGAAAACGGCGCGGGATCGCGCTGGAAGCTCGTCGGCACGGCAGGCGCGAGCCACAGCGAGGCGGGCGGCCACGGCGCGAACCACGCGACGGCGAGCGCGGCGATGGCCGACGCGACACGCCACTTGCGCGAAGCCAGTGCGATACAGGCGAGCACGACGGCCAGCGCCGTCACGCCACAGGCGAACGCGAGCTGCCGCGTGAGCCCCGCGTCGATGCGCAGCGTTTCGAGCGCGATGCGGTGTGTCCACGGCCACGCGGCCTGGCCGTCGGCGTCGCCGGTCAGGCCGATCGCGTGCAGCACCCGCGCCAACGCGATCTGCGCGCGATACAGCAGTTGCAGGAACGCGATGGCCCAGTCGGCGAACGGCGGCGCGTTCATCGCGCGCGTCTCCGGCATGCTGCGGCCAAACGTCGAACGCTACCCGGCATCTACCAGCTCGCATCGAGCCCGAGATGCCGCAGCGCATCGTGGCGCAATGCGGCGAGGCGCGGGTCGCCGCGATGGCGCGGGTAGGGCAGGTCGACGCGCAGTTCGGCGACGATCCGTGCCGGGCGCGGCCCGAACACGATCACGCGCTGCGCGAGGAACAGCGCCTCTTCCACGTCGTGCGTGACGAGCAGCGCGGAGAAACCGTCGCGTTGCCACAGCGCGGTCAGCTCGGCCTGCATCGTGAGCCGCGTCAGCGAATCGAGCTTGCCGAGCGGTTCGTCGAGGATCAGCAGGCGCGGATCGTTGACGAGCGCGCGGGCGAGTGCGACGCGCTGCGCCATCCCGCCGGACAACTGATGCGGAAACACGTTCGCGAAGTCCTGCAGCCCGACGCGCGCGAGCGCATCGTCGACGCGATGCTGCGCGGTGCGCGCCACGCCGCGCGCTTCGAGGCCGAGCGCGACGTTCGCGCGCACGCGCCGCCACGGGTACAGCGTCGGGTCCTGGAACACGACGATGCGCGACGGATCGGGGCGCTCGATCGGCGTGCCGTCCTGCGCGATCGTTCCTTGCCGCGCGGCGTCGAGCCCCGCGACGAGCCGCAGCAGCGTCGATTTCCCGCAACCGCTGGGCCCGAGCAGCGCGACGAATTCGCCGGCCGCGACCGACAGCGACACGTCGTCGAGCACCGGCAGCGCGCCGCCGGGGCCGTCGAACGCATGGCTCACGCGGCGGATGTCGATGCGTGCGCCGCGCGGCGGCGTGACGGCCGGCGCTGCGACGGTGGCAACGGACGATTCGAGTACGGCGGCGCTTACCATTTGACGGTTCCTTTCTGCCAGGCGAGCACGCGGTCGCGCACCGCGAACAGCAGCGCGATCAGCCCGGAAAACAGCAGCGCCATCACGAGCAGCGCCGCATACATGTTCACGTACGACGCCCAGCCCTGCGCCCAGCTCAGATACCAGCCGAGCCCCGACTTGACGCCCATCATCTCGGCGACGACCAGCACCGTGAACGACGCGCTCAGCCCCATGAAGATGCCGACGAACACGTGCGGCAGCGCGGCCGGAATCGCGACGCGCAGCACGAGGAAGCGCGCGTTCGCGCCGAGCGTGCGCGCGACGTCGTAGTACTGCCGGTTCACGCTCGCGACGCCCGACCACGTCAGCACGGCGACCGGGAAGCCGGTCGACAGCGCGATCAGGAACGCGGCCGCCGAATAGCTCGACGGGAAGAAGTAGAACGTGAGCGGTAGCAGCGCGGTGGCCGGCACGGGGCCGAGCACACGCAGCACCGGATGCACCCAGTAGCCGATCCGGCGCGACCAGCCGATCGACACGCCCACTGCGAAGCCCACCGTCACGCCGTACGCGAACCCGAGCGCGAGCAGCTTCAGCGTGTTGCCGGCGCTGCCGGCGAGGCGCGGCCAGTCGTCGACGTAGACCTCGATCAGCGCTTGCGGCGGCGCAAAGAACGGCGTCGGCAGCCAGCCGGTTTTCGCGGTGACGATTTCCCACGCGGCGAGCACGAGCGGCAGCGCGACGAGCCACGGGCCGGCCGGGCGCACCCGTGCGAGCCGCGTGCGGGTCGCCGCAACGAGATGGCCGAGCGTCGCGGCGGCGAGCAGCAGCGCGGCGATCGTCCACGCGGCCGTGCCGAACGTGTCGGTGTACGCCCAGTCGCTGAAGCCGACGATCCGGTTCGGCCACAGCTGCGTGAGCGCGCCGAGCACGGCCCACGCGAATGCGGCGGCGATCCCGGTCGGCCAGGTGCGCGCGCGCCGCGCGTCGGCGGCCAGCGTGGCTTCGCAGGCCGTGCAGGCTGCGCGCGCGGTGGCGGTAGCGTTGACGTCGCCGGCCGGGGCCGATGCGGCGCGTGCGGCGGAAGCGTGTTCGATCGTCGACATCGCGTTACCCCAGTACGTTCGCATAGACCTGCTGCGCGAAGCGCTGCGGGTCCGTGCTCTTCTTCAGCACGCTGATGCGGCGGAAATCGTCCGCGTAGAACGCGATTTCCTGCTGCAGGTCGACGTTGGTCGGGTGGTGCGTGTAGGTGAGCGTCGCGTACAGCTTGCGCAGATCCTCGGGGCTGATCTTCGGCGAATATTTCGCGAACACCTTTGCGGCTTCGTTCGGGTTGTCGTGCGTGTATTCGGTGGCCTGCACGATCGAGCGCGCGAGCGCGGCGGCGGCGGGCCGGTCGTTGCGCACGAGGTCGCCGCGCGCGCCGATCACGCAGCACACCTTGCGCGCGTATTCGCCGGACAGGTTGGTCGCGAGTTCGGTATACGCGCCGTTGCTGCGCTTCTCGAGCAGGTAGAGATTCGGGTCGCCGTCGGCGATCGCCTGGATCTCACCCTTGTCGACCGCGACGCCGAGCAGGTCGGCCGGATACTGCCGCCACGTGATGTCGCGCTCGGGATCGATGCCGTTCTTCGCGAGCAGGATCGAGAAGAAATGCTTGCCGGGCGCGGCCAGATCGCTGACGCCGACCGTCTTGCCCTTCAGCGCCTGCAGCGTCGTGACGCCGGCCGCCTTCGCGCCGAGCAGCCGCACGCAGCCGCCGTGCGAGCTGCCGATGATCTTCACGTCGAAGCCGGCTTCGAGCGGCTTCAGCCAGCGGTGGATCATCCCGACCGCCGCATCGGCCTTGCCCGTCGCGATCGATTCGAGCAGTTGATCGGTCGAGCCGCTGTAGTTGATCAGCTCGACCTTCAGTCCGTTCTTCTCGAAGAAGCCGCGCTCCTGCGCGACGACGATCGGCGTCAGGCAGAACGCGTTCTGGTTCCACGCGAACGTGAGTTTCTTCAGCGGCGGCGCGGACCACGCGTTGCGGCCGAGCGTGATCGCCGGCACGGCGAGCGCGGCGGCGCCGGCCGCGCGCAGCAGGCGGCGGCGTTGGTCGTCGTGTGCGTCGGCAGGCGCGGATGCGGTGGTTTGGGTCATGGTCTGGTCTCCGGTGTAGCTGAAGGGCGGATCAGTCGAGCAGATCGGGTTCGTCGGCGACGACACGCGCGAACAGGCTGTCGAACGCGTGCAGCGCGCCGTCGGGGCCGCCGATCTGGCCGTGCGTGTGGCGCGCGGTCGCGTGATCGATCGGTTGCGGCGTGCCGGCCGCTTCGGCCAGCAACTGCGTGTGCGCGACGTTGTCGAGCGCGATGTACCACCATGCGGCGGCCTCGACCGTCGGGCCGGCCGTCAGGATCCCGTGGTTCTTCAGGATCACGCCCTTGTGCGTGGTGCCGTCCGGTTTCGCGAGCGCATTGGCGATCCGTGCGCCTTCGCTCGTGTCGACGACCATCCCCGTGAAGTCGTCGAACAGCGCGTGGTCTTCGTAGAACACGCACGCGTCCTGCGTGAGCGGATCGAGCGGGCGGCCGAGCGTCGACCATGCCTTGCCGTAGGTCGAATGCGTGTGCGCGGCGGCGACGACGTGCGGATGGGCTTCGTGGATCGCCGCATGGATCGCGAACGCGGCCTTGTTCAGCGGCCGTTTGCCGATCGCGGTTTCGCCGCGCGCGTTGACGAGCAGCAGGTCGGAGACCTTGATCTGCGAGAAATGGACACCGAGCGGGTTCACCCAGAAGTGATCGGGCAGCTCCGGATCGCGTGCGGTGATGTGACCGGCGAGGCCCGCCGCGAAGCCGAAGCGCGCGAACAGGCGGAACGCGGCCGCGAGCCGCTCCTGCCGGTGGCGGCGCTCGGCGGCGACGTCGACGCGCGGCGCGGGCGGATCGAACCAGAAGTGCTGGCGCGGGGTGTCGGCGAGCACGAGGCCCGATGCGGTACGGTTGGGCGAGGACAGGACGGCGGACATGATCGCGTATGGCTCCGTTGGCTTCGTTGGGCTCAGGCGGCGCGGCGCGCCGCGTCGCGGGCGGCGACGGCGCTGCGCACGCGCGGAATCAGTTCGCGGCCGTAGTCGATCGCGTCTTCCAGCGGATCGAAGCCGCGGATCAGGAACGTCGTCACGCCGAGGTCGTAGTAGTCGAGCAGCGCGTCGGCGACTTGTTCAGGGGTACCGACGAGCGCCGTCGAGTTCGAACGCGCGCCGGTGAGCTTCGCGATCTCGGTCCACAGCCGCTTGTCGACGCGCGAGCCGCGCTCGGCCGCGGCGAGCAGGCGGCGCGCGCCTTCGCTCTGCTGCGGGCCGCCGGCGCCGAGCCCGGCCGCTTCGCGCAGCCGGCGCGTCTCGTCGAGGATGCGGTGCGCCCGCGCCCACGCTTCGTCCTCGGTCGCCGCGAGGATCGGGCGGAACGATACGGAGAAGCGCACCTGGCGGCCGTGTTTCGCGGCTTCGGCGCGTACGCGCGTCGTCAGGTCGCGCACCTGGTCGAGCGATTCGCCCCACAGCGCGTACACGTCCGCATGCTTGCCGGCCACCGCGAGCGCGGCTTCCGATGCGCCGCCGAAGTAGATCGGCACATGCGGCTGCTGGACCGGCTTCACTTCCGAAAAACCCTGCTTGAAGCGGTAATGCGCGCCGTCGTGATCGAACGGCTGCGCTTCGGTCCAGACCCGCCGCAGGATGCCCAGGTATTCGTCGGTGCGCGCGTAGCGTGCGTCGTGATCGAGGAAGTCGCCGTCGCGCTGCTGCTCGCTGTCCGAGCCGCCGGAGATGAAGTGCACGGCGAGCCGGCCGCGGCTGAACTGGTCGAGCGTCGCGATCTGCCGTGCGGCGAGCGTCGGCGCGGTGAAGCCCGGGCGATGCGCGAGCATGAAATGGATGCGTTCGGTCGCGGCTGCCGCGAACGCGATCGTCAGCGTCGCCGACGGGCCGGTCGAGTGATGCGGCACGAGAATCCGGTCGAAGCCGGCGGTTTCGTGGGCGCGGGCAAAGTCGCGCACATAGTCGGGATCGACGACGGGGCCGGACGCCGGGTGGATTTCCGACTGTTTCTGGCTCTGGATCATGCCGATGAATTCGACGCTCATCTGGGTCTCCGGTGCAGGGACGTCCCGGCGTACGGCCGGGCAGGAATGGAGCGCAGGTTAACGCCGGGATCATGCGGAATGGAAATAATCAATCCCGATTTGAATATCAGATTTGCATGGTTTGGGGCCGCATGCGTTGCGCATACGCTGTGGGCTCGTGAATGATCGGGCGCGCGTTGGCGCCTTGTTTGCCGTCGTGTTCGACCTACCCAGGGAATCCGTTTCGATGTCCGCCAGCCTTGCCGTTTCCTCGCCGCCACCGCACCCTTCGCTGCGCCTTCTGCCGGTCGACGCGGCTGACGTCGCCGACGAGACGAGCGACGCGCGCGTCGCCGCGCTGCTCGAGCGCCTCGCCCCCGAACTCGCCGCCGATGCGGCCCGCAACGACGTCGACGGCCGCTTTCCGCACGAGAACTTCGCGCGACTGCATCGCGCCGGGCTGATCGCGCAGGTCGTGCCGCGCGAGCACGGCGGCGCCGGGGCGACGCTGGCGCGGGCGAGCCGGATCGTCGCCGCCGTCGCGCGGGCAGACCCGGCGACCGCGCTGGTGTTGACGATGACGTATCTGCAGCATCGCGCGCTCGGCCGCGCGGACAACCGCTGGCCGGCGCAGGTGCGGCGCGCGGTGTTCGACAGCGCGGTCGCGCACGGCGCGCTGATCAACGCGCTGCGCGTCGAGCCCGCGCTCGGTTCGCCGTCGCGCGGCGGGCTGCCGGACACCGTCGCGCGCCGCGATGGCGACGGCTGGCGGCTGTCGGGCCACAAGCTCTACAGCACCGGAATTCCGGCGCTGCGCTGGCTGGCCGTGTGGGCGCGTACCGACGAGCCGACGCCGCGTGTCGGCGTGTTTCTCGTGCCGCGCGACCCGGAGACCGACGGCGACCGCATCCGCGTGATCGAAAGCTGGAATCACCTCGGCCTGCGCGCATCGGGCAGCCACGAGGTCGTGTTCGACGACGTGCCGCTGCCGGCCGATCACGCGGTCGACGTGCGCGCGCCGGACGCATGGGCCGTGTCGGCTGCCGCACACGCGGATGCCGACGCGCAGGCCGATCAGCAGGCGTGGATGGTCGCGCTGCTCGGCAGCCTGTACGACGCGGTGGCGCGCGCATCGCGCGACTGGCTGATCGAGTTCGCGACGACGCGTGCGCCGAGCGGGCTCGGCGCGCCGCTCGCGACGCTGCCGCGCGTGCAGGAGGCGGTCGGCGAAATCGAGGGCTGGCTGCATACGAATCGCGTGCTGCTCGACGAGCACATCGCGCGCACCGACGCAGGCAACGCGCCGTCGCTGACGACCAGCGGCCTCGTCAAGCGCACCGTGACCGAGCACGCGATCCGGACGGTCGAGCAGGCGCTGAAGCTGTCGGGCAATCACGGGTTGAGCCGCGCGAATCCGCTCGAACGCCACTATCGCGACGTGCTGTGCAGCCGCGTGCATACGCCGCAGGACGACGCGATCGCGGCGGCGGCGGGGCGGGCGGTGCTCGATGCGGCGACGCGCGGGCAGACGAACGCGGCGGCGGAGGCAACGTCACGCAACGGGATCGAAGCCGGTCGACGCGATGCGTGAGCCGGGCCGGGTTGCCGCGCACGGAAACGGCGCTGCGCGACGCGGGCGCCGCGCAGCCACCGCGGCTACGTCAAGCGGCCTGGTCGTGCGATTGCTCGGGCAGCGCGAACGCCGTGCGCGCATGCGCGGCGACGGCCGCCAGCGGCGCGTCGAGGCGCGCCGCATCGTGTCGGCGCAGCAGCCACAGGTCGATCTGCGGCTTGAAATCGGCGAGCGGCACGATGTCGAGCGCGTCGCGCCGCGGGCTGCCTTCGACGAGCGGCAGCGGCATCAGCCCGAGGCCGACGCCGTTTGCAACGCTCTGCAGTTGCAGGTCGCGGCCGTATGCATCGAGCGTGACCGGCATCGGCAGGCCCTGCGCGTCGAGCGCGCGCCGCAGGCCCGCACGAAAGCCGCAGCCGTCCGGATTGAGCACCCAGCCGCGCGCGTGGCAATCGGCGAGCCGGTAGCTGCGGCGCGGCCAGTCGCCCTTGCGGCCGACCGCGACGAGCCGCGTGTCCAGCAGCCGCTCACCCTCGACCTGCGCCGGCAGCACCATCTCGCGGGCGAGGAAGACCAGCGCCGCATCGAGTTCGCGGCGGGCGACACGTTCGACGAGCAGGCCGCCCCATGCGGTCGTGACCTGCGTCGCGAGCGCGGGCCACTGCGCGGCGAGATCCGCGATGAGCGCCGGCAGCATCAGCTCGCCGAGCCCTTGCGTGAGCCCGATCCGGAATTCACCGGCAGGCGGCTGCTCGCCGGCAGTCAGTTCGCGCAGCGCGTCGACCTCGCGCAGGATCGCGCGACACTGTTCGAACACCTGCCGGCCGATGTCGGTCGGGCGCGGCGGCTTCGTGTTGCGGTCGAGCAGCGTCACGCCGAGCGCTTCCTCGAGATTCTGGACGCGCCGCGTGATCGCGGGCTGCGTCATCCCGAGCTCGGCCGCGGCCTGGCTCAGGGTCTGGCAGCGGACGACCGCTGCAAAAGCGTCGATATCGCTAATTTTCATGTTTGTTCTGCATGGTCTTTCGGGTGCATCATGACGATCCATCATATTCCGCATCATATTCGAGGAGCCGGCCGATGAGTACGCTTTCGTTGCAGCAGACGCCGCTGCGTCCGTTCGTCGACGGTCTGGATGCGCTGCTCGCGTCCGGCGCGAACGAGGCGCGCATTCTCGACGAGGGCGGCGCGCTGCTCGCCGCGCTCGTCGAACACGACGACTGGTTGCCCGACGCGTTCGCGCAGCCCGACCCCGAGCGTTACCGGCAGTACCTGCTGCATCTCGACCCGGACGAGCGCTTCTCGGTCGTCAGCTTCGTGTGGGGGCCCGGCCAGGCGACGCCGATCCACGACCACACGGTGTGGGGGCTGATCGGGATGCTGCGCGGCGGCGAGTTCTCGCAGCCGTACCGGTTCGACGCGGCCGGCAAGCCGGTGCCCGCGGGCGACGCCGTGCGGCTGCAGCCGGGCGAGGTCGAGGCCGTGTCGCCGCGCATCGGCGACGTGCATCGCGTGACCAACGCGTTCGCCGACCGCGTATCGATCAGCATCCACGTGTACGGCGCGAACATCGGCAAGGTCGAGCGCGCGGTGTATCTGGACGACGGTACCGTGAAGCCGTTCGTGTCCGGCTATTCGAATGCCTGACGCCCGGCCCGCTCGCGCGGCCCGTTGCGGGTGCGCGCGGGCAGGGCCACGCTCGATCCGTTCCGCTTTCTTCACCGACTTCAACACATTCAACATCGAGACATCGTGACGCAATCCGCCGATTCCACTTCCCGCTTTCCCGTCGCGTCGTACCAGGACGTACGCGCGCGCCTGCTGGCCCGCGACGAGATCGCGCTGATCGACGTACGCGAGGAGGATCCGTACGCACAGGGCCATCCGCTGTGGGCCGCCAACTTTCCGTTGTCGAAGCTCGAACTCGACGCATGGACGCGGATTCCGCGCCGCGACACGCCGGTCGTCGTGTTCGGCGAAGCGGGTGGCGAGGATCTCGCGCCGCGCGCGGCCGCGACGCTCGCGCGGCTCGGCTACACCGACGTGCGGCTGCTCGACGGCGGCCTCGCGGGCTGGGTTGCCGCAGGCGGCGAACTGTTCATCGACGTGAACGTGCCGAGCAAGTCGTTCGGCGAATGGGTCGAGGCCGAGCGCCATACGCCGTCGCTGTCCGCGCAGCAGGTGCAGGCGCTGATCGATGCGAAAGCCGATGTCGTGATCGTCGACGCGCGCCGCTTCGACGAATACCAGACGATGAACATCCCGACGTCGATCAGCGTGCCGGGCGCGGAGCTCGTGCTGCGCGTGCGCGCGCTCGCGCCGGATCCGCGGACGCAGGTGATCGTCAACTGCGCGGGCCGCACGCGCAGCATCATCGGCACGCAGTCGCTCGTCAACGCGGGGCTGCCGAACCCGGTCGCCGCGCTGCGCAACGGCACGATCGGCTGGACGCTGGCCGGCCAGACGCTCGAGCGCGGCGCGGCGCGCCGCTTTCCGGACGAAATCGACGCGACGCAGCGCGACGAAGCGCGTCGGGCCGCCCGCGCGGTGGCCGAGCGCGCCGGCGTGCCGCGCATCGCACTGGCCGACGTCGCGGCGCTCGACGAACCGGGCCGCACGCTGTACCGCTTCGACGTGCGTACGCCGGAGGAATACGAAGCCGGCCACCTGCCGGGCTTCCTGAGCACACCGGGCGGCCAGCTCGTGCAGGAGACCGACCATCACGCGGCCGTGCGCGGCGCGCGGATCGTGCTGGCCGACGATGACGGCGTGCGCGCGGACATGACCGCATCGTGGCTCGCGCAGATGGGCTGGGACGTGCGCGTCGTCGAGCCGGCCGGCACCGCGGCATTCACCGAGCGCGGCCAGCCGCCGCGGGAAGTGCCCGCGACGCCGCCCGCGACCGACGTGTCGCCCGCGACGCTCGCCGGCTGGCTGAAGGAAGCCGCGCCCGGCGAGCTCGCGATCGTCGACGTGACGGCCAGCGCGAACTACGTGAAGCGTCATATCCCGGGCGCGTGGTTTGCCGTGCGCGCGCAGTTGCGCGACGCGCTGGCGGCGATTCCGTCCGCGAAGCGCTACGTGTTCACGTGCGGATCGAGCCTGCTCGCGCGGTTCGCGGCGGATGACGCCCGCGCGCTGCTGCCGGCGTCGGCCGAGATCCGGGTGCTGACCGGCGGCACGGCCGCGTGGATCGACGCCGGGCTGCCGCTCGAGCGCGGCGAGACCCGGCTTGCGTCGCCGCGCATCGACCGCTACCGGCGCCCGTACGAAGGCACCGACAATGCGGCCGCCGCGATGCAGGCGTATCTCGACTGGGAATACGGACTGGTCGACCAGTTGAAGCGGGACGGCACGCACCACTTCAAGGCGATCTGACCGACGCGGGCCAACCGGGCGCGGCCCGTCGTGCGCGGCGCCCGGTCGCGATGCGGGTCGGCGCCGGGTATCAGCGCTTGAACGTATCGACGGCCGTGCGACCGACGGCCGGATCGTCGGTGAAGAAGCCGTCGATGCCCGCGCGCAGGTACGCCTGGATCTCGCGCACCGAGCCGGCCGTGTTGCGCGTGGCCGGCGTGCCGCCGTCCTTCAGCGACGCGGGCAGGAAGTTGTTCTCCGGGCGGAACGTGTACGGATGCACGACGAGGCCGGCCTCGTGCGCATAGCGCACGTACGGCGTCGGCTGCTGCAGCGTGCCGTCCGCGGCGACCGCGATGATCGACGTCTTGTACGGTCCGACGCCGTTCGCATAGGTCGCGATCTCGCGCATCCCGTCGCGCGTCGACAGGTCGCCGTAGGTGCGCGTGTCGTTCGCCTTCACGAAGTCGTACGGGCGCTGACCGGCTTCGTCCATCAGTTGCACGAGCTTCCAGTTCGGCTGGCTCGACTTGATCCGGTTGCGGATCGTCTTCAGGTTCGCGACCTCGAACGACTGGATGTAGACGGTTGCCGTGCGCGACGTGTACGCGTCCTTCAGCAGCGCGTCGACGAGGCGGTCCTCGAGCGGCAGGCCGATCGACTGGAAGTAGGTCGGATGCTTGGTTTCCGGATACAGGTGGATCGTGCGGCCGGTCTGCGCGGACATCTGCTTCGCGAGCGCGACGATCTCGTCGAACGTCGGAATCTCGAACTGGTCGTTGTACGCGGTGTTGGCGGGGCGCACCTGCGGGATGCGCTCGCGCGCCCGCAGCGTCTTCAGCTCGGCGAGCGTGAAATCCTCGGTGAACCAGCCGGTCAACGGCGTGCCGTCGATCGTCTTGGTCGCCTTGCGGCTCGCGAACTGCGGCAGCGCCGACACATTCGTCGTGCCCGAGATCTCGTTCTCGTGGCGCGCGACGAGCACGCCGTCGCGGGTCGACACGAGGTCGGGCTCGATCACGTCGGCGCCGTCCTCGATCGCCTTGCGGTACGACGCGAGCGTGTGTTCGGGGCGCAGCGCGCTCGCGCCGCGATGGCCGACCACCTGGACCTTCGCGGAAATCGGCTGCGTGGGATCGCGCGTCAGATCGTCGCCGCCGCACGCGGCGAGCAGGAACGCGGCGGCGCAGGCGAACGGGACGTAGCGCAGGGAGGTCGGGCGCTTGAGGAGCATGTCGATGAACCTTCGAAACGGAGTCGGGAAAGGGTGCTCGCGCCGGCGGCCCGGCAGGGCGCCGGGCTGCGGAGTCGAACGGTGCGCGATCGTCGCATTGAATAATTACATATGTATTACGTCAGCCTTTCCGTTTCGTTGTGGGGCGGCGACATGCACGGCAGCGCGCGTGACGGCAGGCGGGCGCGCACCGCATTCCGGCCGTCACAGCGAACCCGCGCGCCGGATGCACTAAACTTGCGGGAATTTTGCATCGCCGCACCGGGGCCCACGCCCGGCTGGCGCGACGATGCGGCGACTCGCGGGCCGGCGCGGGCGCCCGGCGCCCGTGGGCGTCCGGGGCCCGCGCCGGCCGATTTTTCCCGACCCATGACGACCCATACCGATCCCGCCTATCTGCTCGGCGAGCTGCTGAAGAACGTTTCCCGCTCCTTCTACCTGACGCTGCGCGTGCTGCCCGACGGCATGCGCGACCCGGTCGGCCTCGCGTATTTGCTGGCGCGCGCGGCCGACACGATCGCCGACACGGCGCTCGTCGCGCCCGACCGACGTGCGGCGCTGCTGACCGACCTGCGCGACGACATCGAGCGGCTCGGCGACGGCGTGGCGCTGTCGCGTTCGCTCGACGACGTGACGCGGATGCAGACCGATTCGCACGAACACCTGCTGCTCGGCTCGATGGAGCCGATGCTCGCGCTGCTGCGCGCGCAGCCGGAGGCCGATCGCGCGTCGATCCGCAAGGTCGTCGCGACGCTCACCGCGGGGATGGAATTCGATCTGCGCACGTTTCCGGACGAGCAGTCGGGGCAGGTCGCATCGCTGCCGACGCGCGACGTGCTCGACCGCTACACGTACCTCGTCGCCGGCTGCGTCGGCGAATTCTGGACCGACATGACGGGGATGCACACGCGCGCCGCGCGCGGCTGGGATCTGGCGGACATGCGCGAGAAGGGCATCCGTTTCGGCAAGGCGCTGCAGATGACCAACATCCTGCGCGACTGCGCGAAGGACCTGCGCATCGGCCGCTGCTACCTGCCCGACGACGTGCTGCGCGCGCACGGGCTCGTGGTGGCCGACCTGATGCGGCCCGAGGGTTCGGCGCGCGCGCGCGGCGTGCTGGTCGACCTGCTGCGCGTCGCGCTCGACCAGTATCGCGACGCCTGCCTGTATACGCTCGCGATCCCGCGCCGTTTCGTGCGGCTGCGGCTCGCGTGCCTGTGGCCGATCATGATCGGCCTCGAAACGCTCGAGCTGCTGGCCGGCCACGCGGCGTGGCTCGATCCGGCGAAGCCGGCCAAGGTGCCGAGAAAGCGTATCTACCGGATCATGGCGGCGTCGCTCGCGCTGGTCGGTTCGAACACGGCGATCCGCACGCGCCTGACCGCGCTCGCCGATGCTGTGTCCGCGCGGCTCGCGCGCCCCGCCACGCAGTCCTGAAGATCGCCGGCGCGACACGCGCCGGCATCGCCTCCCGGTCCGCGTTCGCCGGACCGTACCCGTCCGGTTCCCGGCACGTCGACTAAAAACGTTTTCATGATTTCGTGTCTCGAAATGTGGGTGTCACGAACGTCGGCGATCCTGCGCGGCGGCGTGAATCGCGGCGTCAGCTTCGATCGCGCATTGGTAAGACGTTTTGTCGCCGAAGGCGTCTGACGACATCGGACGGTCGTGTTGCACCCGTAAAAATGTAAAGCTAGGGTTTTCACCGGGAAATGCCGGAAACACCCGCTGAGCAAGCGTTTGGGGCTGTCTTGTAACCGTTTGGTGAACCGCTGCGTTGCGTCGATCATACGATGACCGACTGCACATGTTGGGAAACAATCGGTAATCCGTCAGAATCGCGTCGGCATGTACTCGCACATGTGTCGGTCATAAAACCACACCAGAAAAGAAACATTCTTTGAGGACGGAGAATCAATGAAAAAGCGCGTCGCTTTCGCCATGACGGCAGTCGGTCTCGCAGCCGCTACCGCCGCCCACGCCCAGAGCAGCGTGACGCTGTACGGTATCGTCGACAACGCCATTGCTTGGCAGAACAACTCGTCGGGCACCGGCGCAACCTCGGGTGGTCACTCGAAGGTGCAGATGGCCACCGGCATTTGGGCGGGCAGCCGCTTCGGCCTGAAGGGCAGCGAAGACCTCGGCGGCGGCACGAAAGCGATTTTCCAGTTGGAAGCCGGCTTCAACGCGAATAACGGCACGTCGCAATGGTCGCAGGGCGGCGGTATCTTCACGCGTCAGGCATGGGTCGGTATGACGAACCCGACGTACGGTACGCTGACGGCCGGCCGCCAGTACACCGCGTACTACACGCTGCTGTCGCCGTACAGCCCGACGACCTGGCTGACCGGTTACTACGGCGCGCACCCGGGCGATATCGACTCGCTGGATACGAGCTACCGTGCGAACAACTCGATCGTCTACATGTCGCCGAAGTTCTATGGCTTCACGGTCGGTGGCTCGTACTCGCTCGGCGGCGTGGCGGGCAGCTTCAACCGCGGCTCGACGTGGAGCGCGGCGATCCAGTACCTGAACGGCCCGGCAGGCATCGCAGTTGGCTATCAGCGTGTCAACAACTCATCGCTCGGCGGCGGTGCGTGGGGCGCGAACTCGACCGTTCAGAACGGCCTGAACACAGCGGGCACCAACGGCGTCGAGCCCGCCGTGTCGTCGATCAACAACGGCTACCAGTTCGCCCAGTCGCAGCAGCGCGTGGCAGTGACGGCCGGCTATCAGTTCACGCCGGCATGGGACATCTCGGTGTCGTACTCGAACGTCCAGTACATCCCGGGCACGCTGTCGGGCTTTAAGAACACGGCGATCTTCAACACGGCAGGCGCCGTGCTGCACTGGAAGGCAGCGCCGCAGTGGGACTTCGCGGCAGGCTACTCGTACACGGCGGCAACGCAGTCGAACGGTGTCTCCAGCGCGGCCAAGTACCATCAGGTCACGGTGTCGCAGTACTACAGCCTGTCGAAGCGCACGGGCCTGTACGCAGTTGAGGCTTACCAGCACGCGAGCGGCAACACGATTACCCCGACGGGAGGCATCGTTGCGGCGACGACCTCGATCGGCGACGGTGTGGGCGCAGGTTCGAAGCAGAACCAGATCGCTGTCGGCGTCGGCCTGATCCACCGCTTCTGATGTCGCGCGGCGCGCGAGCGCCGCTCACGGCATGCGGGATGAAAAACCGGCCTTCGGGCCGGTTTTTTTCGTTTACGTCGCGAGCCGATGCGCGATCCGTCTCATCGGATCACTGATCGATCGGCGACTTCAGCGGCTGATGCTCGCCCGTCAACCCGAACACGACGAGTTGCGCGGGCTCGGTCGCGCTCGCGTTGCGCGATACCTGATGGCGCGAGCCGGGCGGCTCGTACCAGCCTTCGCCGGCCCGATAGCGGCGCAGCGGGCCGCCGTTCACCTGCGACAGCACTTCGCCTTTCGACACGACGGCGAACACCGAGCCGAGGTGCTTGTGCGGTTCGGACACCTGACCGGGCGCATAGTCGACCGTCGCGACGACCGCGAGCTTGCCGGGCGCCTCGGGCACGGCCTGCTGCATGATCGCGTGCACGTTGTCGCCGGCGTCGTGCGCGTGAGCGGCGGCCGGCAGCGCCGCGGCGAGCACGAGCCCGGCGCACAGCGCGACGCGATGGAGCGGTGAACGGATCATCGTCGGCTCCTTACTCGGGCATCTTGCGGAACGCGATCGCGAAGCGGTTCCACGAGTTGATCGTCGCGATCAGCATCGACAGGTCGAACAGTTCCTCGTCGGTGAAGTGCGGCTTCACGGCTTCCCATACGGCGTCGGGCACGTGGTTGCCGGCCACCAGCG
The DNA here is from genome assembly GCF_002223195.1 of Burkholderia sp. AU28863. Classification (NCBI taxonomy): domain Bacteria; kingdom Pseudomonadati; phylum Pseudomonadota; class Betaproteobacteria; order Burkholderiales; family Burkholderiaceae; genus Burkholderia; species Burkholderia sp. AU28863. Next base: position 1,023,859 of record NZ_NKFE01000005.1, read on the forward strand.
TCAGCGCCTCGGTCCATTCCAGCGCCGCGCGTTCGCGCTCGGTGAAGAACGGCGTTTCGCGCCACGTGACGACGGTCGCGAGACGGCGGTCGGTTTCGCCGCCCTTGCGCGCGTCGGTCGTGTGCATGTCGACGCAGAACGCGCAGCCGTTGATCTGCGACGCGCGCAGGCGGACGAGCTCGGCGAGCGGCTTCTCGATCGAGCTTTTCGCGAGGAATTCCTCGGCGTTGCGCATCACCTTGATCGCATTCGGGCTGGCGGCATAGAAGTTCAGGCGCGGTTGCATGGCAGGTCCTCTTCGGTTGGGTGCGCCGGGGTGGCGCGACAGGACCCACTTTAAGCACCGCATTGGCCTGCTTGAATAGCCAATTCCGTGCAAATTCAGGTAACCAGTGGCGACCCGTCTACGATGCCGGCCTCCAGCAAGCCGGCCAGCTTCGCGAGCGCCGTGTCGATGCGCAGCGCGTCGATCCCGCCATAGCCGAACAGCAGCCCGGGGCGCGCCGGCACGCCCACGTGGAACGCGGAAATCCCGTACAGGCCGATGTCCTGCGCGCGCGCCGCGCGGACCAGCGCCGCTTCGTCGAGCCCCGGTTTCAGGTGCGCGGCGAGATGGATGCCGGCGGTCGGCACGATCGCGTCGAACCACGGCGCGAGTCCGCCGCGCAGGTGCGCGACCAGCATCTTGCGACGCGCGTCGTAGTGCTTCTGCACGCGCTTCAGGTGCCGCGCGAAATCGCCTTCGAGCATGAAGCGCGCGAGCGCCGCCTGCGTCAGCGTGCACGTGTGCCAGTCGACGATCTGCTTCGCCTTGGCCAGCGCGCCGCGCAGCGCGCGCGGCGGAATCGCGTAGCCGATCCGCAGCTCGGGGAAGATCGTCTTCGAGAACGTGCCGACGTACGCAACGAGGCCCGTGCGGTCCAGGCTCTTCAGCGATTCGACCGGCCGGCCCTCGAAGCGGAATTCGCCGTCGTAGTCGTCCTCGATGATCACCGCGCGGCGGCGCTGTGCCCATTCGAGCAGCGCGACGCGGCGATCGAGCGTCATCGGCATGCCGAGCGGGAACTGGTGCGACGGGGTCACGTAGACGAGCCGCGCGTCGTCCGGCAGCCGTTCCGTGACGAGGCCCTGCGCGTCGACCGGCACGCCGATCACCGTCGCGCCGAGCGACGCGAATGCGGCGCGCGCGGGCGGATAGCCGGGATCCTCGACCGCGACGACGTCGCCCGGCCGGACGACGACGCGCGCGAGCAGGTCGAGCGCCTGCTGCGCGCCTTGCGTGACGAGCACGTCGTCCCAACTGCAGGCGACCGCGCGGCTGAATCCGACGTAGCGCGCGATCGCGCCGCGCAACTGCGGATCGCCGGCCGGGTCGTGGTACTGGCCGGGCCCGCGTGCCTGTTGGCGCAGCGCGTGATGCAGGCAGCGCCGCCAGGCGTCGAATGGGAACAGTGTCTTGTCGGTTACGCCGCCGCGAAAGTCGAAGCCGGGGGAGTCCTGCGGCGCGGGCATCGCGAGTGCGTCGGGCAGGTCGTTCCACAGCGCGCGTGCATCGACCGCGTCGATGCGCGGCATGTCGTCGACGATCGACGGCGCCGACGTCGCCGCGGCATGCGGCACGCGCGCGAGGCCGCCGGCGACGAACGTGCCGTCGCCCGCGCGCGTCGTCAGGTAACCCTCGGCGACGAGACGCTCGAACGCGTCGAGCGTCGTCTTGCGCGACACGCCGAGCTGTTTCGCGAGATCGCGCGTCGACGGCAGCCGCGCGCCGCCTTCGAGACGCCCGTCGACGATCGCCGTGCGCAGTTGCCGGAAAATTTGCCCCGTCAGGTCGTGACGGCCTTCGATGCGGATCGCGATGTCCATCGCAGTGGTTACCTTGATTCCCGGGATTTCGCCTTGATCAGCATACCGGAAGTCGACCGGGCGGCGGCCGTTCGCGGCAGGCTGGCGCGGTCGCCATCGTCCGTCGGTGCCTTGCGATCCATGACGCGCTCACCACCGAGGGGGCCGTGCTGTCCGAAGGCGAACTGCTGCGGTGTTGTCGGGTTGTTCGGCCGGTGGGCGGTCGAGGGCGGGACGCCGTGCGTCACCCGGCCACACGTCGGTGCGAATCAACACATCGAGATTGCGCTGCGCGATCCGGCATTCAAAGCGACCTCGCCTTCGTCTCCGGCAGCAGCAGGACGGCGAGCAGCACCACGCCATAAGCTGCGCCGGAAAAGATCGCGATGGCCAGCGCGAGGCCGAGCGAATGGCTCAGCATCCCGACGAGGCTCGGGAACAGCGCGCCGATGCCGCGTCCGAAGTTGTAGGTGAAGCTTTGCGCATTGGCGCGGAAAGTCGATGGATACAGTTCCGTCAGGTACGCACCGACTCCGCTGAAGATGCCGCATGAGGAAAAGCCGAGCGGAAATCCGAGCCACAGCATCTGTGCATTCGAGAGCGGGACGGTCAGGTACGCGCACACCGACACGAGAGAGAGCGCGGAGAACAGCATGAAGTTGCGTCGGCGCCCCCACCAGTCGGAAAGATACGCGCCGACGACATAGCCGCAAAACGACCCGACGATGATCACGAACAGATAGGCGCCCGTATCGAGCACCGACAGGTGCCGCTCGATCTTGAGAAAAGCCGGCAGCCACGTCGACATCGCATAGAAGCCGCCCTGGATGCCGGTGCAGAGCAGCGCGGCCAGCACCGTGCGCCGTGCGTGCGCGCGCGAGAAGATCGCCCACACCGACGGCTGGCCTGCGCCTCGTTTGCGGGCGGCGTCCGCCTGCACGAACACCTCCGGTTCGGGCACGTGCTTGCGTACGTACAGGACGAGCAGGGCGGGCACGATACCCACCCAGAACAGGCTGCGCCACGCCAGCGACTCGGGAAGGACCGAAAACGCGATGCTGTAGAGGATCGCCGCGCCGCCCCAGCCGATGGCCCAGCCGCTCTGCACGAGGCCGACCGCCTTGCCGCGATGGGCGGGTGCGACGATTTCGCCGATCAGCACGGCGCCGACGGCCCATTCGCCGCCGAAGCCGAGCCCTTGCAGCGCGCGCAGCACGAAGATCTGCTCGAAGTTCTGCGCGAAACCGATTGCCAGCGTGCAGACGGAGAACCACAGGATCGTCCCCTGCAATACCTTGACCCGTCCGTATCGATCCGCGAGGATGCCCGCGATCCAGCCGCCCACGGACGAGAAAATCAGCGTCACGGTGCTCAACAGGCCGGCCTTGCCGCGATCGAGTCCCCACAGGTCGATCAGCGAAGCCAGCACGAAGCTGAACACCATGAAGTCGAACGCATCGGTCGCCCAGCCGGCGAACGCTGCCTTGAACGCGCGTTTGCCCGCGGAATCGAGTTCGGCGTACCACGACGCGCGCGGCGCGATTCGCAGTGTGGCTTCGTCGGCATCTCTCGTCGTCGTCATTGTTGTTGTTCGCGAAGTAGGAATGGCGCTATCGAAGCGCGGAAGGCCGTTTGCCGGTCGCGAGTGCGCGCCGCACGACGTCCGGCGTGGCCGGCGCTTCGCGGATGCGCACGCCGGTCGCGTGATGGATCGCGTTCAGGATGGCCGCGGCCGTCGGCACGAGTGCCGGCTCGCCGATGCCTTTCGCTCCGTACGGTCCGACGGCGGTCGGCGCCTCGATGAAGATCGACTGCACGTCGGGCATGTCGTGCACGGTCGGAATCACGTAGTCGTGCAGATTGTTGTATCGGCCGGGGTGATACTTCTCCATCAGCGCCATGCCGACGCCTTGCGCGACGGCGCCTTCGACCTGTCCTTCGAGCAGCGTCGGATTGACCATCCTGCCGACGTCGTGCGCGGCCACGACCTTGAGTACCCGCACGCGCCCGCTTTCGCAGTCCACCGCGACCTCCGCCATCTGCGCGCCGAACGCGTAGGTTGCATAAGGCGTGCCTTGCCCCGACGCATCGAGCGACGTGGTCGGCGGATCGAAGCGCTCCTCGGCCGCGATCACGTAGCCGTGCGCATCGACGGGCAGCGTTCGCAGATCGAGCGGATGGCCGTCGACGGCGATGCCGCGCGCATCGGACGAAATCCGCGCATCGGACGCCGCGCCGGCGAACGCGAGCAGCCGGTGGCGCAGCGCCGTGCCGGCAAGGAACGCCGCGCGACCGGTGATGAAGGTCTGTCGCGACGCCGACGTGCGCCCGCAATCCGGCGACAGCGCGGTATCCGGGCCGACGAATCGCAGCCGGTCGACCGGTACGCCCAGCGCGTCGGCCGCGATTTGCGGAATGACCGTGTTCGCGCCCTGGCCGGCATCCACCGCACCCTGGTGCAGCACGATCGTGCCGTCGCGCCGGATGCCGAAGCGGACGGTCGACGGGTTCGGCAATGCGGTGTTGCCGCAGCCGTAAAAGAACGCCGCGACGCCGACGCCATGGCGAATGTGGCCGGGCGACGCCGCATTCAGCGTCGCGATCCGCGCATGCGCGTCACGCCACGCGGGACGCAGCACATCGAGGCATGCGACGAGGCCGACGCTGTCGTCGAGCACTTGCCCGGTCGGCAGCGTATCGCCGGGGCGCAACGCGTTCAGCGCGCGGAACTCGAGCGGATCGATGTCGGCCGCGAACGCCAGCTCGTCGATCAGCTGTTCCTGCGACATCGTCGTCTGCGGCACGCCGAAGCCGCGGAAGGCGCCGGCCGGCGTCACGTGCGTATGAATCGCCCGCGTGTGCGCCGCGTAGTGCGGAATCACGTACGGGCCGCCCGCATGCACCGGTACGCGATTCGCGACGGCCGTCCCCCAGGACGCGAACGCGCCGGTGTTGTAGTCGCCTTCGAACGTCACCGCGCGCAGCCGGCCATCGGCATCGGCGGCCATGCTGGACGTCATGCGGCCGGGATGGCGCTTGGTCGACGTGGCCATCGATTCCTCGCGCGAGAACGCCATCGCGACGGGCCGGTCGAGATGCCAGGCCGCGATCGCGAGCAGCGGCTGGACCGTCATGTCGAGCTTGCCGCCGAAGCCGCCGCCGACCGCGGTCGCGACGACGCGCACCTGTTCCGGCGCAACGCCGAGAATGCGCGCGAGGTCGGCGCGATGCGGGTGCGGCGCCTGCGTCGACGAATGGATTTCGATCACGTTGCCCACGCGTCGCGCCCAGCCGGCCTCCGGCTCGAGGTACGCGTGCTCGACGAAACTGGACTGGAACGTTGCGCTGACGACGTGACGGGCATCCTGTATCGCGCGCTCCGGGTCGCCACGGCGCACGACGCCCTCGATCAGCACGTTGCCGGGGCGATCGGCGTGCAACTGCGGACTGTCGTCCAGCACGGCGTCGGCGATCGCGAGAACCGGCGTCAGCGGCGCCCACTGCACCGGAAAGCGGTCGAGGTCGAGCGCCGCGATCGAGGCGCGCTCGCCGACCACCAGCGCGACCGCCTCGAGATGGTGGCGTGTTTCGGTATCCGGAAGGACCGGCTGGTCCGCGTACGGCGTCGCGACGCCGTGCAGGTTCATGCCCGGCACATCGGCGTGGGTGAGAACGCGATGCACGCCCGGATGCGCGTCGACGAAGGCGGCGAGATCGCCGAACGCGAAACGTGCGCGGTGATGCGGGCAACGCACCGCGCGCACGAACAGGCTGTCGGCCGGGTAGTCGTCGGCGCCGAATCGCTGGCTGCCGTCGACTTTTTCGGGGCCGTCGAGACGCGTGAGCGGCACGCCGACGGACGGCCCTTCGGACGGCGCGGGCGTGCGGCACCGCGCGGCGGCGCCGCATCCGACCTCGGTCACCGCGTCGACGATCTTCTGATAGCCGGTGCAGCGACACAGCACGCCGTCGATCGCGGCCCGCGCACCGGCGCGGTCGCTTACCTCGCCGGCGTCGATGGCCGCCGCCGCCGCGGTGAGCATGCCGGGCGTGCAGAAACCGCATTGCACCGCCTGGTGGGCGAGAAATGCCTGCTGCAGGCGGCCGCCGCATCGCGTGCCGCCGGCAAGGCCTTCGACGGTGACGACACGACGCCCCGCGATCTGTCCGACCGGGATCAGGCACGCATAGCGTGCGTCGCCGTCGACGATCACCGTGCAGCTGCCGCAATCGCCCTGGCGGCAGCCTTCCTTGGTGCCGAACTGGCGCAGGTCCGCACGCAGATGGTCGACGAGGCGCTGCGAGCGGTCCGCCGGCAGGCGCCGCCGCGTGCCGTTGAGGTCGAACCAGTCCGGTTCCGGCGAAATCGCCGGGCCGTCGCCCGCGATGGTCTCGCGAACGTCGGCAAGCGGGTCAGGCCGGGGATGCGCCACGTGCGTTCTCCTCGATGCAGCATGTGAAAGCGCGCGTGATTGCCAGCCGCGCGAGATGAAGGCGATGCAGTGCGGTCGCCCGGCAGTCGTCGGCCGGAGACAGCTCGTCCAGCGGCGACGTTGCAAGCACGCCGGCCAGTTCGTCACGCCGTCGGCCCGTCAGTGCATTCTCGAGCACCTGCATCCGGCGCGCAACGGCGGAGGCGCCGCCGACGGCAACGGCGGCCGCCTCGATCGCCCCTGCGGCGCCCACGCGCAACTGCGCGGCGGCCGACACCACGGCGATCGCCGCGCCGTCGCGATTCGTGCACTTGATGAACGACGTACGCGCGTGCGCGCGGGGGCGCGCAAACAGCAGCGCCACCAGCAATTCGTCGGCGTCCAGCGCGGTCCGGTGGTTGCCCAGCAGGAATTCGGCCAGCGGCAAGCGGCGCATGCCGCGCACGCTGGCCAGTTCGACGCTCGCATCGAGCGCCAGCAGCGCGGGAATGCCGTCCGCGACGGCGGATGCATGGCACACGTTTCCGCCAATCGTGCCCTGGACGCGGATCTGCCGGGGGCCGATCGAAGCGGCTGCGTCCGTTAGCGCCACGGGGAGCCATGTCGTGCGGGCGATGGTGTCCCACGTGGCGGCCGCGCCGATACGGGCGACGCCGTCGTTCAGCTCGATGCCGCGCAGCGCGTCGACGCGGCTGATATCCAGCCATGCCGACCGTGCCGGCACGAGCCCGATATCGGCAAATGCGTCGGTGGCCCCGCACACGATGCGCGGCCGCGGCTGCGCCGCGAGCGCACCGAGCACTTCGTCGAGGGTATGGGCGCGAACGTAGTTCATCTCTGCATCGTCATGGTCACGAGGGGCGACATCGGTGCCGCTACACGCTCAATCGCCGATCGGCGGATCCTTGCGGACGACCCGCAGCACGCTGTCGATGACGAACGCCTCCCATCGGCGCACGGCCTCCGGCGCATTCAGTTCCTCGCCGAGGAACGCGGACAACGTATGGCGGTTCGACGTATAAAAATACGCTGCCGAAATGATCAGCAGGAAAACGTCGCGCGCGTTCAGTTCCGTGCGGAACAATCCCTGTTCGGCGCCGCTTTCGAGAATCCTGGCCACGTTCTGCACCGCATGCGACGAATATTCGCCCCGGCGCTCGAGCCTGGCCAAATGCTTGCCCTGGTGCAGGTTCTCGGTGTTGAGCAGCGTGATGAAATCGGGATTGCGCCAATAGTAGTCCAGCTTGAAGCGAATCACGGTCTTGAGCGCTTCCACGGGATTCGACGGATCGGGCGCCATCTTGAGCTCCGCCTCGTCCATCCGCCGATAGATGCCTTCCAGCACCGCGACGAACAGGCCCTCCTTGCTCCCGTAGTAGTAGTAGATCATCCGGTCATAGGACTTCGCCAGCCTGGAGATCCGCTCCACGCTGCCGCCTTCGTAGCCGTAGCGCGCGAAGACCTTGGTCGCCGCGCGCAGGATCTTGTCGCGGGTTTCCTGTGCCGCTGCCTCCCGGACACCGGTTCCGCGCACCGTCTTGGCTTTTGTTGCTTGAGTCATACCGCTCCTATGGCGACCGGCAACCTCGTCTTGCCGCCTGAAAGAAACCTGGAACAGCGGCATTCCTCGAACTTTCGTACAGGGAACGCTACATGAATTAAGGATTCTACGGAACTCTCGCCGGGTTCGCAACAAATCATAAATAGGTAATTGATTCAATGGGTTGAGGGTGCCGTGATCGACGTATCGGCCCGCATGGAGGAGGTGTGAACCCTATCTTCACATTTTTATTTTGAGAAACTGCTGCTACCATTCGTTTGTGGAGTACTCACTACATGAAATGTTGATTTCAGGTTGGCATAGGCCGATGCCGGCAAGCAGGAGATAGACCCATGAACAACGAACTCGACGATGCCTGCAGCACGCTCGCTGCGCGGACGCCATGGAAATCGCTCGCCGATCCGGGCGGCGCCGAAGCGGGCCCGGCCTTCGACGAACTCATGTCACGATCGCTGCTGTCGGTCGACATGCACGTGTTGCGCGACGTTTCGCGCGCGATGGCGCACGAGGCTTCGCCCGCGACGCGCGTCGCGACCCTGCTCGAGTCGGCGCTGCGGGGGGCGGGGGCAACGTGGGGCGTGATCGCGGTGCTGCGCGACGGCGGCTGGCAGGCAGCGGCCGTCGCGACGGCCGCGAACGGACCGCACACCGAGCGGCGGCCGGTCGACCGGCTGCCCGTGCCGATCATTGCCGCCGCCGTGCACTTGCGCAACGGCCTGGTGCTGCGCGATGCGTGCGCCGCCGACCATTGGCGAACGGACGACTATGTGCGCCGCCGCAAGCCGCGCTCGGTGATCTGCGTGCCGATACGGTGCAACGGTGAACTGATCGGCGCACTGTATCTCGAGCATGGCGACCTGCCGGGCATGTTCACGCCGGCGAAGGCCGCACTGGTCGAGATCATTGCGCCGCATGCAGGATGCGTGCTGGAGAACCTTCGGCTGCGCGACGAGCTGGGCGCGCAGCGCGCACGCCTGGCCGGCGTCGAAGCCGCGATGCGCGAAACGCAATCCGAAATGGACCGCACCAGTCGGCTGACCGCGTACGGAGAGCTTGCGGCCTCGATCGTGCACGAGGTCGCCCAGCCCGTCACGGCGATCGACACGTCCGCGCGTGCCGGGCTGAAATGGCTCGATCGCGGCGCGCCGAACATCGAAGCCGCTCGCGAGATGCTTGCGCACATCTGTGCGTGCACGGTGCGTGCGCGGACCATCATCGGTGCGCTGCGCGCCCGGGCACGGCGCGCGGCGCCCGTGCTCGCCGTGTTCGACCTTGCCGATGTGCTGCGCGAGGCGGCGGAGATACTCGAAAGCACGCTGGACGCGATGAAGGTGAACTTGCGTGTCGACGGATGTGCGTCCGCGATACCGATGCGCGGCGAACGCGTGCCGCTGCAGCAGGCCATCATCAGCCTGCTGATGAACGGCGCGGAATCGATGATTGGTACACCTGATGGACGGCGTGTCATCGTCCTGACATGCGAATCCGATCGGAACCTCGTGCGCATTCGGATCGACGACAACGGCGACGGCTTCGATCCGCAGCTGGCGGCGCGCCTGTTCGAACCGCTGTTCACCACCAAGCCGCACGGAATGGGCATGGGGCTGTCCATCTGCAAGTCCATCGTTGAATCACACCACGGTCAGCTGGATCTTGCGCCGCGCGAGCACGGTGGTACGCGCGCCACGGTGACACTGCCGGTTTCTTCCATGTGAGCGGATACGGGTGCGATGTGTCGGGGCGTGAATCGGTGCGGACCGGCGCACGTCGCGGGCAATGCAGACCGGATGCCTATACGAACGTATGCGGCGACTCATGCCGACGCGTCATGCGGCTAGCTGCAGATGCTATGGAGCACGCCGACGCGTCGCCTTATGCTCGCTTCACCGGTACACGATTCACGTTGACGACGGCTCGACCGACCCGTCAGCGAGTCGGAATCGCGACGCGGCGCGGACGTGATGCGTGCGCATCGTGACGACGCAGGTCGCCGGAACACATGTGCTTGTCGACCCGATACCAGACACCCAAGGAACCCATCATGAAACTCCGACACATCGTCGCCTCCGGCGGCCTCGCCGTCGCCCTGATCGCCGGCACGAACCTGCGCGCGTTCGCGGACGAACGACCCGATACGGCCGGCGCGGATGCCGCGCTCACGTCGACGCCGGCGGCCGGCACGTCGAAGAAGGCGGTCCGTGCGGCCAATCGCACGTTCTCGCGGTCGGTTCAGAAGGCACTGTCCCATACGAAGGGGCTTGAAGGGAAGCCGATCGTCGTGTTCGGCAACGCGTCGACCGGACGCGTGACGCTGACGGGCCAGGTGGAAAGCGAAGACCTGGATCGTCTGGCGGTCGACGCGGCGCGGAAAGTGCGCGGCGTCACGTCGGTGAACAGCCGGATCACGCTGCGCTCGGAAGGCGGCGCCTGAGCGACGGGCGGACGCACCGCAGGCGGATGGCCGCGCCGTGGCGCTCGCGTGCGTCCGCTTTCACACGACCGACACGACCGGATGGGAGAAACGATGATGGCGACACTGCCCGAAGCGGACATCATGATTCGCACGTTGATCAATGTCCTCGATCCTTCGCTGGAGCAACGCGATGTTTGCCGGCAAGCGCAGCGCACGCGATACAAGTCGCGCCGCTTCGGCCGGCGCCGGTGCGACGACGACGACACGCTCGCGCGTGAAGACTCGCTTTACGCGATCGAGGTGATCGAGTGCCTGTCGTCGTCGATGATCAGCGTGTCATGGAGCGACTCGCGTTCGGGACGGTATACCGAGCAGATCTGGTGCCGCAGCCGCGCACGCGAGCCGGCGGTCTGCGCGTTGACGGGAAGCGCGATCGCGCGGGGTGATCGCGTGTTCCGTCCGCGCTCGAGCGACGTTTGCCTGCCCGCCAACCGGCAACGCATGATTCTCGCGGCGACCATTCAGTCGCGCGCCGGCGTATCGGTGCCCGACGCGATCGAGCCGGACGCGTGATGCGGGCGGTGCGAGCGGCGGCGCTAGGCGGACGGGACCGTCACGACGATCAGCGCCGCACCGCGAAGGCGCTCGGCGAGATCGAAGTGAACCGGGCGCACGCGCCACCAGCGCGCGAACCCGCTGCTGGCGCGATGTCCGACGACGACCATGTCCGGACGGGTGGTCAGCGCGTGGGCGGCGACGGCGTCGGCCGCGCGTCCGAATCGCACGAAACCGCGCGCGTCGATGCCGTCGTCCGCGAGTGTGACGATCGCGCGCTGAAGTGCGTCGCGCGCGAATTCCTCGAGGCGATGATGGGCGAGATCGGTGAGCAGGCCGCCTGTCTGCGCGTTCGCGGTCACGGGATCCACGACGGTCACGACGTCGACCGCGGCGGACAGCGCGTGCGAGAGCGCCGCACATCGCGCGAGCGCGGCCTGTGCCTCGTCGGTTTCGTCATAGACGAGTAGCATTCTGGAAAGTGCTGACATATTTCGTGTCGAGTAGTAGGCGCCCGGTCGCATCCCCCGCGGCGGATGCGATTGCCTACACTGAACACGCCACGCACGTCGTTTATTCCGTCGCCGTTCGTGCATTGCCGCGACGCGCCGCGAGCGATGCGCCCCCGCGTCGATTGACCTGCCCGCGGCAACGGGCATCAGCCGCCGGTCACGGAACCCGTGAAGTTGTGTCGCGACGTGCGCGCCGCGTCGCCGCCGAGCGCGATGCGGATCGCCTTGCGCGCACGCGATATCCGGCTCATGACGGTGCCGATGGGGATGTCGAGCGTGTACGCGGCTTCCCGGTAGCTCAGCCCGTCGACGCTGACGAGCAGCAACGCGATGCGCTGCGGTTCGGGCAACCGTTCGACGACGTCGACGATCTGGCGGACGGCCACGGTGGTCTCCGGCGCTGCGCGCGGATCGGCGACCGTTTCCAGCAGCGCGTCGCTGCACGCGAGCAGCAGGCGGTCGCGACGATTGCGTCGCCGCAGCTCGTTGAGCCAGATCGAATGAACGATCGAGAAGACCCAGCTGACCGGCGCCGTATCGGACCGCAATTGATGAGCCCGCTCGAGCGCGCGAATGCATGCGCGCTGCACGAGCTCGTCCGCGTCGTGTCGATTCCCGGTCACACGCAGCGCGAACGACCGCAGACGCGGCAGCATGTCGGGAAGCATCGTTGAAAATTCGATTGGCTTCATTGGCAGACGGGCGTGCCCCCTGCATGGGACGAAATGCAGTGACGGCCCGGGCGCTGGCGAGGACGCCGGAGGTGTCCCGCCCGTGCCGGGCCCGATACGAGGGCTGCCGTTCAATGCCCGGAATAGAGTTTCCTCAGCGCGTCGAGCTCGCCGTTCTGTCGCGCCGCCACCAGCTCCTGACGGACTTCCGAGCGGGTCTTCGCCATCGGTGCGAGCGGCGCCCACTGGCTGGCGGCCGGCACGTCGGAATGTCCGGCGACCGTTTCCGCCGGGGACGCCGCGTAGGCCGATGCAGTCAGCGCGAGCGCGGCGAATGCGAGCGTGATTTTCGAAGTGTTCATGCTGGGCTCCTGAAGAAGGATGGATCGGAACGTATTTGCGTCACCTGATGGCGTCGGGAGCCTGCCTGCGCCCGCGGCGTCGTGTTCGTATCAGGTTCCGCCGTGTGTGTATTGAACGCCGGGGAGGTATCTCGCATGTGTCCGGCGCGCGGTGTTTTGCAATGTCATGTATCCGCCTCGAAGCCCGATACATTCGGATACCGACGCGTGCGTCGGCGCGGTCGATGTGCAACGCCGTTTCCGCGCGGACGCCGGTGCACGACCGGCGGTCATGCGCTGTGACGAGGGCGCGCAAGCCGACGAACGGCCGAGCGCGATGCGCACGCGGTTGCATCGGTGAATTGCGACTGGAATAATCGGAGCGTTCGCGTGTTTTCATTGATGCCGGCAGAGTGGGCGATCGTTGGGGCATCGTCCGCATGCGTCGCGGCAACGTGCCCGGCCGCACGATGCGAACGGGGCATCCCGCTTCGAGCGGCGGCCGCACCGCGTGCATCGAGATGCCTTCGCGCCGCCACGCGGCCATCCCAGCAAATTCATCAGCGAATATTTCAATGCCCGAGATCAGAATGCCGAACGTGGCGACTTCATCCGACGATCGGAGCGGCCGTGTCGTCTACGTCGTCGACGACGACGAATTCGTGCGTGCTGCGCTCGTCAGCCTGTTGCGCTCGATCGATCTGGCGGTATGCGCGTTTGCGTCGACCGAAGCGTTTCTCGCGGCGCCGAAGGGGGCGGGGCCGTCTTGCCTCGTGCTCGACGTGCGATTGCGCGGGCAGAGCGGGATCGCGTTCCAGAAGTCGCTGGTCGAGAATGGCGGCCCGCAAATGCCGATCATCTTCATGACCGGGCACGGCGACATCGCGATGACGGTGAAGGCGATGAAGGCCGGCGCGATGGATTTCCTGACGAAGCCGTTTCATGATCAGGAAATGATCGATGCGGTGGTCGCGGCGCTCGATCGCGACGCGCAGCGGCTGGAGGCCAGCCAGTCGCTGCGCGATCTGCGCGAATGCTGGGAATCGTTGACGCCGCGGGAGCGGGAGGTGCTGCAACACGTCGCGACGGGCCTGATGAACAAGCAGGTCGCCGGCAACATGGGCATCGCCGAGATCACGGCCAAGATCCATCGCGGCCAGGCGATGCGAAAGATGAAGTGCCGTTCCGTCGCGGAACTGGTGCGCAAGATGACCGCGCTCGGCATTGAATTACCGTCGCGGTAGCGGCGGCGGCGCCGTCGGGAGCAAGCCGACCCATACGTAGATATGGTGGCGGCTCGGCGGCGTGACGGTATGCTGGCGACTTGTGTAGCAGTATGTGGGGCGAGCCTGCTCGTTCCCCTGGCCATAAGCGCGGATGCCTCTTTCACTCTCAGTCACCGATCTCGTAGCGATTGTCGACGACGATCCGTTCGTGCGCGCCGCCGTGAGAAGCTTCGTGCGCGCGCTGGGCGGCGACGCGTGCGAGTTCGCGTCGGCGCCGGCATTCCTCGTGTCCGACCGGGTGGCGCGCACGCGCTGCCTGATCTGCGACATCCAGATGCCCGGGATGGACGGCATCGACGTGCTGTCGCGGATCGAAGCCGCCGGCGCGCGCATTCCGACCATATTCGTCACGGCGTTCGCCACCGTCCGCCAGCGCGAGCGCGTGCGCGCGAGCACCGCGCTGTGTCTCCTCGAAAAACCGATCGATGCGCGAGAACTCGAAGGGTGGCTCGCCCGCGCGCTCCGGCGCGGCTGAGCGCCTGGCGGTTGCGGTTGCCGCGGCGGCAACCTAAACCTTCGTAGGGGGTGAATGGCCGCTCGTTTGATGGTGCACGCCCCCATGCGCGTGTTTTCATCTGTCCTGTACCGTCCGCCGCGACGGCGACAGGAGAACGAAGATGGAGCACATTCCTACCTTATCGTCAGCGACTGTGTTTGAATCGCGGGCCACGCGCAGCCTGCGCGGCGTCGCCCGCGCAGTGTTCCCGCATCCGCGCGAACTCGTCGTGTGGTCGGTGCGCCTCCTGCTCCTCGCCGGCGTGCCACTGGTCGCGGCCGGCATGTACGACGCACGCGCGACGTTCGCGACCGCATTGCGCCCGGTGGCAAGCGAGGGTCTGCTGATCGCCGCGGCCGTGGCGATCCTGTTCGCGCTGGTCGCGACCGCGCTGTGGTCGTGGCTACGGATGCTCAGGCTGGATGCGATCGTGCGCGAGCTTGCCGACGCCATCGACAAGCAAGGTATCGAGGCGCTTCCCGATACGTGGGCCGAACGCGGCGCGCCATCGATCGCGACACTCGCACGCGCGATCAACGGCGCGCACCGTCAGCATGCGGAACGCATGACGGAATTGCTGCACGTGCTGGCCGCCTATGCGCACGACCTGCGCACGCCGCTCACGCGAATGATGCTGCGCAGCGGGATGATGGATGACGGTGCGCTGCGCGACGCGATCGAGCGCGATCTTGCCGAGATGAGCGAACTGGTCGACGCGAGCCTGGCGTGCGCCCGACTTCAATGCAGCGTGCCGGAGCCGCCGCGCCGTGTCGACGCGGACGAAATGCTCGGTGTGCTGGTCGACAGCTATCGCGACGCGGGCCTGACCGTCGATCTCGACGGACGGGTCGGGCATCCTCTCGTGACGTTCCCGCACGCGCTGCGCCGCGTGCTCGTCAACCTGATCGACAATGCGTTGCGTTACGGGGACGACGTCCGCCTGTGTGTGCGCGTCGACGCGCGGCACGTGATGTTGACCGTGCTGGATTCGGGGCCGGGTATCGTGCCGGCGGAGCTCGAGGCGGTGTTCAAACCCTGGTATCGCGCGCCGCAGACGGCAGCGCGCGCGCCGGGATCGGGGCTGGGACTGGCGATCGCCCGCCGGCTCACGCGGGCGATGCAGGGGGACCTGCAACTGAACAATCGCAGCACCGGCGGCCTCGAGGCGACGGTGATACTGCCGCTCGCGCCTGCATGAACGCATCGCTGGGGGGCGTCCGTTTCCCCGATACATTTCGATACGCCGGCGACACACGCCGGATACATGGCGGGCGTCCAATCGGGAAGGCAGGCGCGGCATTCCTGGACTGCGACGGTCGACTGAAGGACCGGCGGGCCGAGCGGCTCGTCGGTGAGGTCGGCGCATCGCTGTTCAGGACCGCGGCGCGCTTGTCCCAGGGCGTGAACCCACCCGGGCCGCCGACCCCAGATCCGGCCGGAATTTCGAAACGACAGGAGGCACGATGGCCGATCCCCACACGATGTCTGCGCGCGGCGCATCGTTCGTGCTGCTGGGCGCGCTGTTGACGGCATGCGGATACGGCGCGACGTTCCTGTTGTCGATGCATTTTCGTTCGGCGGGCGGAGGCGACGTCGATACCGGCGTCGCGCTGGTCGAAGCCATGGTCGGCGCGTTGATCGGCGTGCCGCTGGTCGCGTGGCTTGCCCATTCGATCGGCACCGCACGTACCGCTGCGCTGGCCGCGCTCGTCGTCGGCGCGGGCGTCGTGGGTTTTGCGCTGATCGACCGCGCCGGCTCACTGAGCGTCGTGCCCGGATTGCTGGTCGGCGTCGGCTGGGGCGCGTTCTACCTCGCGGCGCCGATGATGCTTGCCGAGCGCACCACGGATACCGAACGCGAGCGCTGGTTCCTGCGGTTCGGGTCGTTTCAGATGGCGGGCGTCGGCGGCGGCCCGGCCGTCGCGTCGCTCGCGATACGCAACTGGCACTGGACGACGGGGACGGTGTTCTGCACCGTCGGCGGATTGTGCGCGATGGCCGCCGTCATGCTGGAATGCTTCGGCCGGCTGTCGCCGGCGTCGCTGCCCGCCGCGCGGCCGGTGCGGCAACGATGGGGCCGGGAGATGATGGCGATTGCCCGCACGCACGCGATCTATCCGATCGCCATCATCGCGCTCGGCTCGAGCGTCTTCTCGGGCCTGATGACGTTCCAGATGTCGATGGCGCAGGAAACCGGCGTGAAGGCCGGAACGTTCTTCGGGCTGTATTCGGCCACGGTGGTCGTCATCCGCTGGCTGCTCAGCGCGCTCGTGATCCGGATGCGCGTCGATGCGACCACGCAGATCCTGCTCGGCTTCATGATCCTGAGCGTCGCGGTGACGTTCGCCGTGCCGCACCATGCGCTCCTTCATTCGGCCAGCGCCGTGCTGCTCGGTACGGGCTACGGCCTCATCTATCCGATCGTCCAGGCGCAGGCCGTCAACAGCGCCGCTGCGCGGCATCGGCGCGCGGTGCTCACGTGGTTCGTCGCATCGTACTTCGTCGGCGTGTTCGGATTCCCGGCGCTCGGCAGCCTGGTGCTGGTCACCCTGGGCAGGACGATGCTGCTGACGCTCATCGCCGCATGCGGGCTGGCGGCGTTGCTGCTGTCCGTCGTCGAGCACCGCAAGCGGGTGTCGCTCGCGGTGTTCTGAAATCGGCGCAACCGGCGCGGCGCCGCGCCGGCCTTCAGCCGGCGGTGTCCTCGAGAATCGTGCGGACTTCGCCGAGCAGTCCCGGGATGGCGCGATGGCTCGTATGCGCGAGCCGCAGGACGCCGTCGATCGTGCAGGCGCCGATGACCTGATCGTCGGCGAATCCTGATGTCACGAACGGACCCCACAGCGCGTCGAGCGATACGCCGTCGTACGCGGCTGCGATGGGTTGATCGCCGAGGTTCGACAGCAGGACGTCGAAGGCCAGCACGTTCGACAGGAAGCCCGCCGCGTGCTCGACGCTCGGTCGGGCCGCCATCGCGGTATCCAGCGCCTTCAGCTCCGCCGCGACGCTCGCACGCGTTTGCGACGGCGCGAGGTCCTGCTTGATCGTGCGGGCGGCTGCCCACAAGTCGACCCCGCGCGGGTGATCGTCGATCGTGACGGTCTGGGTGATGTACACGCCGTTCGCGACGCCCGCTTCGCTGGCGAGCGCGCGTACGTCGATCGGCGTGACGGTTCTCAACGCGCGCGCGGCCCAGTCGCTCGACAGGCGCCGGCCCGCTTCATGAACGGCTGCGGCAATCGCGCCATGCACGGTCGTGCGCGCTTGCCGGGCGCGCGCGGCGAGGCGGCGCGTGGCTTCGGCTGAAAGCGCGACGGCGTCGATGTGCGGCAGCGCCGCCGTGTCCGGACGGAACGCCTTCGGCTCCGGTGCCGGAAGCGGCGCGGGCAGGGTGGCCGCGTCGTTCAGGTCGGCCTCGAGCAGCGTCTCGAGCGACTGCACGAGCGGCAGCGGCGTCACGGGCTCGCCCGTCAGCGTGCGCAGCAGTTCGTCGATCAGATACGCGGCGCCCATGCCGTCGAGGACGGCGTGATGCGCGACCAGAATCAGCGTCGACGTCGATTCGCGCTGCAACAGCGTTGCGCGCACCAGCGGCGCTGTCGCCCAGTCGAAGCGCGTCGCGATTTCGCGGGCCGTTTCGGTCTGCCACGACGTCGCGTGGTGCTCGATCACGCGTAACGGCACCTCGGCGCCGGGTACCGAATGGAACGCCGAATTGTGCTGCGCGTCGGCGGCGATACGGGTCGACAGCAGCGGATGCCTGCGCTGGAGCGCCTGAAAGGCGGCGTGCCATGCACCCGGCGCAAACCGCCGGTCGATTTCCGCGACCATCGCGAAATGCGTCGGCCGATTCCGGTCCAGCAACCAGAACAGATGTTCCGTGCTGCCAAGTGCCCGCACGCGTGTTTGCGCGGTCGCCGGACGATCGTCGAGTTCCTGCTGCTGGTTCTGCACCGTTTCACTCCCGAAGGGTTGTCTGCCTCAACAGAACACCGGAGGACGCAGGGCTATTCCCGCTTCGTTTCGGCAATGGCTGTGGCCGGCGTGGCGGATTCGTTTCTCAATGTGTACGCATCGCGAATGGATACATGACGTTGCAATAGCCCGGCGTCGGGACAC
The DNA here is from genome assembly GCF_002223195.1 of Burkholderia sp. AU28863. NCBI lineage: Bacteria > Pseudomonadati > Pseudomonadota > Betaproteobacteria > Burkholderiales > Burkholderiaceae > Burkholderia > Burkholderia sp. AU28863. Next base: position 1,042,091 of record NZ_NKFE01000005.1, read on the forward strand.
ATGACCGATACGTGGCCGCGCTCTAATGCATCCCGACGACGGAATACGTTCTCCATTCATTCACCCCCATCCAGCACGGTACCGATCATGAGCCAGCAAACCAAAGTTCTGTACACCGGCAAGACTCGCACCACCGGCGGGCGCGACGGCGCTGCCCGCAGTGCCGACGGCCGCCTTGACGTGAAGCTCTCCGGGCCCGGCTCGGCCGCGCCCGGCACGAATCCCGAGCAATTGCTGGCCGCGGGCTGGTCGGCATGCTTCATCGGTGCGATGGGGCTGGCCGCGCAACGGCTGAAGGTTGCGCTGCCGCGCGATACGCACGTCGATGCGGAAATCGATCTCGCCATGGCCGACGGCGCGTACCTCCTGCAGGCCCGGCTGAACGTCGGCGTGCCGGGCGTCGACGCGGACGTCGCGCAGGCGCTCGTCGATGCCGCGCACCAGACGTGCCCGTATTCGAAGGCGACACGCGGCAACGTCGACGTGGTCGTCACGGTGATCTGACGCGCATCGCGCGCCACGCCGCCGACGTACGGCCGGCGCCCCGTGATCCGGCCTGTCGGGCGACACGCGACCGCGGATGGAATATCTGCGCCGTCCAGCTGTTTACGTGGGCTGTAGGGGTGTTGCCCGTTCAATTTCGCCTAAACCCATGGATACACATCAGATACGGCCGTTTGTCCGCGTCGGCCGGCTTGCACGTTGCGGAGATCGACGTCGATGACCGCGGCTGAACTGTCCGCCATGCTGCCCGCGATGCTTCCGCGCCTCTGGACGTTCGCGCTGCGCCTCTCCGGCGATCGGCACGACGCGGAGGATCTCGTGCAGTGCGCGTGCGTGCGTGCACTCGAACGCGCGCATCAGTTGCGGCCCGGAACGGCACCGCTCAGCTGGATGTTCTCGATCGTGCAGTCCACCTGGCTCAACGAGCTTCGCGCGCGCAGCGTGCGCCGGCGCTCGGGCATGGACTGGGACGACGACCTGCTCGAAACCATCTCCGATCCCGCCGCACCGACACTGGAGCAGCAGGCGCTGGATGCGCAGATCGTCAGGGCCGTGCAGCAGCTGCCCGAAGCGCAGCGCGCGGTGATGTTGCTGGTCAGCGTGGAAGGACTCAGTTATAGCGAAGCGGCGGACGTGCTCGGCGTGCCCATCGGTACGATCATGAGCCGGCTGTCGCGTGCTCGCCAGGCGATCGGTGCGCTGTTCGCCGATCGACACGAACGACCCGTGAAAAGCGCGGCGAACAGTGAGGATCAGGGGGCTTGAAAATGGACGACGTCCTGCTCATGGCATACGTGGACGGAGCGCTCACGTCGCACCAGCGCGAGGAAGTCGACCGGGCGATCCGAACGTCGGCCGAGATCGCGACGCGGGTGGCCTTGCTCGAAGCATCGGTGTTGCCCTATCAGCGTGCGTTTCAGCGTCACCCCTGGCTGCCGGTGCCGCAGAGTCTGATCCGGACGGTCGCCGACATCGCGCACGCGCATGCGCCGCCGTCGGCGCTGCCGGTCGGCGGCGGCGATCGTCGGCAGATATCGGGGCCGTCGCAGCCCGGTGTACGCAGGCGGCAGTTCACGCCGGTTCGCTCGCGGGTTCGCATGATGGCGCCGTGGCTCGCGGTCGCATTCGTCGCCGGCGCGTTCTGCAGCGCCGCCGTACTGCGCTTCGCGCCGCCACCCGCAACGGTGGCCGCGCAGGCGCGGATGTCGCCGTGGATCATGGCGGCCGTCAATTATCAGCGGCTCTATACGCGCGACACCGTGGCGTCCGATTCGGCGAACGTCGCGGCCGCCGCGCAGACGATCGACACGATTCGCCGGGACGACGGACGGGGGATACGGATTCCGGACCTGCGCTCGGCCGGGCTGACGTTCAAGCGCATCCAGCGCCTGAGCTTCAATCGCAAACCGCTGGTGCAGATCGTCTATCTGCCCGCCCAAGGCGCGCCCGTCGCGCTGTGCGTGATGAAGGACGAGCGGCCCGATACCGTGCCCGACCGTCAGCAGGTCGGCAACATGGACGTCGTGACGTGGCGGCGCTCGGGAATCGCGTATGCGCTGATCGCCGCTCCCGGCGATGCGGACCTCGGCGCGCTCGGCGACCGGATCCTCGATAGCGAACGATCGTGAGGGCAAGCGGCGACGCCGTCGAAACGATCCGGCAAAACAGCGTCGTGCCGCAGCGGTCCTGCTCGACGTGCGTGGTACAGCCGGCTGTCGACGTAACCCGGTACAAAGCGATACAAACCGGACAAACGCCGGATACGTTGTCCATTTCCAATCTGTCCGTGGACGGCCTGACGGATGGCCGCCTGTACGACGCGCGTTCCCCGCACCGACGGCGGACCGCGCGGCCCATGAACTGAAATCACATACCGTTGGGGGAACCAGGACATGTCAGAGCATTCGATTCCGCGCGAAATTGCCCATGCGAACGGCGCGCCGGTCAGCAACAACGTCAACATCCAGACGGCCGGTGCGCGCGGTCCGGCGTTGCTGCAGGACGTCTGGCTGATCGAAAAGCTCGCGCACTTCGATCGCGAGGTGATCCCGGAGCGCCGCATGCATGCGAAGGGCGCCGGCGCATACGGGACCTTCACCGTGACGCACGACATTTCGCGGTACACGAAGGCGAAGCTCTTTTCCGAAATCGGCAAGCAGACCCCGATGTTCGTGCGCTTCTCGACGGTCGCCGGCGAGCGCGGCGCGGCCGATGCGGAGCGTGACATCCGCGGCTTCGCGCTGAAGTTCTATACCGAGGAAGGGAACTGGGATCTGGTCGGCAACAATACGCCGGTGTTCTTCTTTCGCGATCCATTGCGCTTTCCCGATCTCAATCATGCCGTCAAGCGAGACCCGCGCACCGGCATGCGCAGCGCGGAAAACAACTGGGATTTCTGGTCGCTGCTGCCCGAGGCGCTGCACCAGGTGACGATCGTCATGAGCGAGCGCGGCATTCCGCGATCGTTCCGGCACATGCACGGCTTCGGCAGCCATACGTACAGCATGATCAATGCGGAGAACGAGCGGACCTGGGTGAAGTTCCATTACCGCTCGCAGCAGGGCATCGAGAACCTGACCGACGCGCAGGCGCAAGCGCTGATCGCCCGGGACCGCGAAACCCATCAGCGCGACCTGTTCGACAGCATCGAGGCCGGCAATTTTCCGCGCTGGACGTTGTACATCCAGGTGATGACCGACGCGCAGGCGAAAGCGTTTCGGTTCAACCCGTTCGATCTCACGAAGGTATGGCCGAAGGCCGAGTTTCCGCTGATCGAAGTCGGCGAATTCGAGCTCAACCGCAATCCCGACAATTTCTTCGCCGAGACGGAGCAGGCCGCGTTTTCGCCGGCGAACGTCGTGCCGGGCATCGGTTACTCGCCGGACCGGATGTTGCAGGCACGCCTGTTTTCCTACGGCGATGCGCAGCGATATCGGCTCGGCGTCAACTTCGCGCAGATCCCGGTGAACGCGCCGAAGTGCCCGTTCCACAGTTATCACCGCGATGGTGCGATGCGCACCGACGGCAATCTCGGCGCGGCGCCGTCGTACTGGCCCAACAGCAAGGGCGCGTGGTCGGACCGGCCGCAGCTCGACGAACCGCCGCTCGAGTTGAACGGCGCGGCCGCGCATTGGGATCATCGCGTCGACGATGATCATTATCAGCAGCCGGGCGACCTGTTCCGGCTGATGGATGCGCGGCAACGCCAGTGCCTGTTCGATACCACCGCACGGCAGCTTGCCGGCGTGTCGGCGGATATCCGGCAGCGCCACATCGACAACTGCTCGCGGGCCGACCCGGCCTATGGCGCGGGGATCACCGCGGCGCTCGCGCGACTGGCCGGCGAACGCGAATAGCGGCTGGTATCGGCGACGCGCGACGGCCGCCGCCGGCCGCGCGGCATCGCGGCCGGCGGGCCGGTTCGACGCCCGACGTCACGTCGCCGGCGGCGCGGCCGCAGGCTGGCCGGCGCCGCTCGACGCGCCGTGACGGTCGGCGCGGCACACGCGAACGCCGTCCGTCACGAACGCGCCGCCGTCTTCGCTTCCAGCATCTTCACGAGCAGATGGAGCGTCCGATTGACCGGCGTGTCGATGCCTGCCGCGCGCCCGCGCCGAACGACCGCGCCGTTCAGGTGATCGATCTCGCCGGGTCTGCCGCGCGCCAGATCCTGCGCCGTCGACGAATACTGGCCGGGCGGAATCGTCGCTTCGATTTGCTCGACGATCGCGGCCGGCCGGTCGGCGAAATGGACGCCTTCGGCCGCCGCGACGGCGATGCACTCGGCGACGGCGGCACGCATCGTTTCGCGCAACGCATCGCGATGCGACATCTCGCCCAGGGGCAACTGCACGATGGCGGAAATCGCGTTGTACGCGCAATTGAGGATGAACTTGTGCCAGAGGGCCGCGCGCACGTCGTCGGCGATCCGGGTCGGAATGGCCGCTGCCCGCAGCACCTGCGCCAGCCGTTCGCTGGACGGCGACGCTTCGATCGCGAGATCGCCGCGGCCATGATGCAGCAGATGCCCCGGGCCCGCCATCTCGCTCGCGACATAGACGGCCGCGCAAATGACCGGGCCGGCGATCTCCGCGCGCAGCACGGCTGCGTTGTCGACGCCATTCTGCAGACTGACCACGATCGCTTGCGGCGCCAGCACGCGGCTCAACGTGCGCGCGGCTTGCGCGGTATCGCCGGACTTCACGCACACGAACACCACGTCGGCCGATGCCGCGGCGTCGATATCGGTCGACGCGTCGGCCGGCACGCGCCTGTCGAACGTGTGCGTCTGGACGCGCAGACCCTGGTCGCGAATCGCGTCGACGTGCAACGGACGACCAATGAAAACCACATCGTGGCCGTGCAGCGCCAGCATGCCGCCGAAGTAGCAGCCGACCGCGCCGGCGCCCAGAACCGCAAAACGCATGATTGCTCCAAGGAGAAGGCGTGAACGTGTCACGCATGGGCGAGGCGCGCGCAAGCGGCAGGCTCGTGCGCCCTCCATTCCCATGGAACACGCGACGGCGGCCGTTTATTCCCGGCGTCGCACCGGATTCGCGACACGGCGTCCGACATTGCTCGGCCTGCAGCCAACGGAGGTTGCCGAACGCGGCCTGGAACAGGCGCCGCGGAAAATCGACGCGCAATGGAATGACGTGCGGCGCCCGGGTGTTGTCAATCAGTAGCGCGTCATCGGGTTGGCGCGCGGTTCCTGATCCCGGACCTCTTCCAGATGAACTTTCCAGACTCGCTTCAGATTCCGGCTGTATCCCATCGCCCGCTGACCGGCCGCGATCACCGGACGCTCGTGCTCGCCGCGCTCGGTGGCGCGCTCGAATTTTACGATTTCGTGATTTACGTGTTTTTCGCCGCGGTCATCGGCCAATTGTTCTTTCCGCCATCGATTCCCGACTGGCTGCGCCAGTTGCAGACGTTCGGCATTTTCGCGGCGGGTTATCTCGCGCGCCCGCTCGGCGGCGTGGTGCTCGCGCATTTCGGCGATCTGGTGGGCCGCAAGCGCATGTTCACGTTGAGCGTGATGATGATGGCGCTGCCGACGTTGGCGATGGGGCTGCTGCCGACCTATGAGTCCATCGGCATTGCCGCGCCCGTGCTGCTGCTCCTGTGCCGGCTGTTGCAGGGGGCGGCGGTAGGCGGCGAGGTGCCGGGCGCGTGGGTGTTCGTGTCCGAACATGTGCCGCCGCGCCATGTCGGCTATGCGTGCGGCCTGCTGACCGGCGGCCTGACGCTCGGCATCCTGCTTGGCTCGCTGATCGCGTCGACTATCAATCGTCATTATTCGCCGGCGGAGATCGGCGCCTATGCGTGGCGATTGCCTTTCGTCGTCGGCGGCCTGTTCGGGATAGTGTCCGCGTTGCTGCGACGCTGGCTCGACGAGACGCCCGTATTCATCGAAATGAAGCGGAGCCGGTCGCTGACCCGCGAAGTGCCGCTGAAGGCCGTGCTGCGCGATCACGGTCGGGCCGTGCTGGTATCGATGATCCTCACGTGGACGCTCACCGCCGCGATCGTCGTCGTGATCCTGATGACGCCGACCCTCGTCGCCAGGCAATTTCACATCGCGCCCGCGCTTGCGCTGCAGGCCAATTCGGCCGCGACGCTCTGCCTGGCGATCGGATGCATCGTCGCCGGTTCGATCGCGGGAAGGTTCGGTACCGGCCGCACGATCTTCGTCGGCTGCCTGATGCTCGGCGCATCGTACTGGCTGATGGCGTCGCAACTCGCCGTCGATCCGGCGTTGCTGTTGCCGCTTTATGCGCTATGCGGTTTCTGCGTCGGGGCGGTCGCGGCGATTCCGGTCGCGATGGTCCATGCGTTTCCGCCAGCCGTGCGCTTTTCCGGTATCTCGTTCTCGTACAACGTCGCCTATGCGATGTTCGGCGGTCTCACGCCGGTGTTCGTCTCGGTACTATTGAAATCGCATCCGCACGCGCCGGAACTGTACGTGGGCGTGCTGTGCATCGCGGGCGCGCTGACGGGCATCATGCTGCGGCCTGCACGGTAAGCGGCGCGCTGGGGGCAATGCGGACAGGGAGATCCGGCGGCGGCGACCGCGCGGCTGCGTGATCGTGCACATGATGCGGATCGCGACGCGCATTGCAGTGGTCGCCTCGAGATTCAGGTGAATTCGCGTCGATCAGCATACCGGGAGTCGTCTGCGCAGGCGGGCGATCGCGCCGGCCGACCGCAGCCGCGATCGCCCGATTGGACCGCAGCCCGCCAGTGCCTTACGATCCACGACATCCTCACCGTGGAGCGACCTCATGCTGTCCGAAGACGAACTGGCGCTGCTCGACGCGATCCGCGCCACCGGCAGCCTGTCGCGCGCCGCCGCGCGGCTGGGCAAGGCGCCGTCGACTGTGTCGCACGCGGCGCGCCAGCTCGAAACGCGCTTCGACGCGCTGCTGTTCGACCGTCGCGGCTACCGGCTGCAGCTCACGCCGGCCGGGCAATTGCTGGCCGACGAGGCGGCGCGGCTGGCGCTCGACGTCGCCCGGCTGACGCAGCGCGTGCGGCAGGTCGCGAGCGGCTGGGAGGGCCGGCTGTGGATCGTCAGCGACGAGGTGCTGGAGTTCGATACGCTGCTGCCGGTCGTCCGCGCGTTCGATGCGCTCGATTCGGGCGTGTCGCTGCGCTTCACGCACGAGGTGCTCGGCGGGACCTGGGAAGCGTTGCGCGACGGCCGCGCGGATCTCGTCGTCGGCGCGACCAACGAGCCGCCGGCGATTCCGGGCCTCAAGTGGTTCGAACTCGGCGCGATGGAGTGGGTGTTCGCGGTGTCGCCGCGCCATCCGCTGGCGTCCGCGAGCGGCGTGCTGACGCGCGACGCGATCGGTGCGCATCGATCGGTCGTCGTCGCCGATTCGTCGCGGCGCGCGGCCGGCCGCGCGTATGGGCTGCTTGGCGGGCAGGCGGTGCTCGCGGTGCCGTCGATGCGCGCGAAGATCCTCGCGCAGCGCGATGCGCTCGGCGTCGGCTGGGTGCCGCGCCGGCGGGTGACGTCGCTGTTCGCGCGCGGCGAACTGGTCGAGAAGCAGACGGCCGATCCGCGCGAGCCGAATCTGCTGTACGTCGCGTGGCACGACGACCGCGACGGTCGCGCGCTGCAATGGTGGCTGGAGCAATTGCGCGAGCCGCGGCTCGCGCAGCGGCTGCTCGACGGGATCGACGTGGTCGGCTGAATGCGCTGCCGCCAACATGTTCGATGTTTTCGAACATGTTCGTCGCACCGGTCGTACGGCAACGCCGCGCGGCGCGCGCATCCTGTGTTCACGGTCAACTCACCGGTTCACAGGAGAACATCATGCAACGCTTCGAAGAAAAGACGGTTCTCGTCACGGGCGGCAACAGCGGCATCGGCCTGGCGGCCGCCAAGGCATTCGCGGCCGAAGGTGCGCGGGTCATCATCACCGGGCGCGACGCCGAAACGCTGGAAGCCGCCCGCCAGACGCTCGGCGAAGGGGCGCTGGCGATTCGCAACGAAGCCGGCAGCGTCGCGTCGGCCCGCGCGCTGGCCGACGGCGATCGCCATCGCCGGCGTACGGCTCGACGCCGTGTTCGTCAACGCGGGCGTCGCGAAACTCGCGCCGTTCGCCGACAGCGACGAAGCGATGTGGGATCTCGTGTTCAACACCAACGTGAAGGGCGCGTATTTCCAGATCCAGTCGCTGGTGCCGCTGCTGAACCGCGGCGCATCGATCGTGATCAACGGCTCGATCAACGCGCATGTCGGGATGCCCGGCTCGTCGGTGTACGCGGCGAGCAAGGCGGCCGTCAATTCGTTCGCGAAGACGCTGTCGACGGAACTGCTGCCGCACGGCGTGCGCGTGAACGTGGTGAGCCCCGGGCCCGTGCAGACGCCGCTGTACGGCAAGCTCGGGCTCGATGCGGCGACGCTCGACGCGACGGCCGACAAGATCAAGGGCCTCGTGCCGATCGGCCGGTTCGGCACGCCGGACGAAATCGCGTCGACGGTGCTGCACCTGAGCGCGCCCGAATCCGCGTTCATCGTCGGCGCGGAAATCATCGCGTCGGGCGGGATGGGGCTGCTCTGAGGGGCGAGGCGGGCGGGGACCGTAGCCGGCCGATGCGGTGCCGGGCGAGCGGCACCGTCACCTGCACCTATCGGGACGCACAGGCGCCACGCGTATCGTCGCCGGTTCCCAGTTGCGTCACCGTCAACCCCGAGAACGTCGCGCGGCCCTGTTCGGCAAACACGGCCACGCGATCCGCATCGAGCGGCGGAAAGACCAGGTCCGTCAGCGCGACGCGGCCGCCGTTCGCGAACACTTCGACCGAGCCGCGATCGACGACGATTTCGAGTCGCAGTTGTCCGTGTTCGAGCGGCAGATCGACGATGTGCTCGCGGCTGAACGTGCCGGCGAAATTCGCTTCGCCGGATCGCGAGCGGTCGAGCGTCAGCGTGCGCTTCGCGGTGTCGTACACGATCCGGGTGCCGACCGACCCGTCGGCCGAATCCCGCACGATCAACCCCGCGCGCGCGGCACGCTGCGGCGAGAGCGTCACCGTGATGCGCTGGACGACGCCGCGTGTGGCGGCCGACAGCGGTCGGGTAGCGGAGTCGACCGTGACGTCGCCTTCATGCACGGCCGGCCGGCCGTCGGCCCATGCGTCGAACGCGGCGGCGGGCGCGACGACGAGGGTCGGCTCGCCGTCGATCGCCTTCAGCGACAGTTCGCGCGGCAGCGTGGTCGCGCCACGCCACGGGGTGGTCGGCACTTTTGCCGCGTAATCCCAGTTGCTCATCCACGCGATCGCGACCGGCCGGGCGCCGGGTGCGCCGGAGAACGTGCCGGCCGCGTAGAAGTCGGCGCCGTGATCGACCCAGCGGAATTGCGCGGGATCGGAGCCGGCGGGCGCGACGCGGTCGGGCGTGAACGTGCGGCCGTCGAAATCGCCAACGAAATACATGGCCCCGGACCCCCCCGCGATCGACCACGGATTCACGTTGACGATCATGACCCACTTGATTCGCTTCGGATCGCCGTCGAGCGGCAACGGTATGAGGTCCGGCATTTCCCACAGCGCGCCCGCATGCGGCACGTCCGGCAGCGTGAAATCGCTGAGGAACGACCAGTGGATCAGGTCGTCGGAACGATAGAGCTTCACGACGTGCGCATCGGCGACGACCGTCGTCATCAACCAGTAGCCGCCCGCCGCATACCACGACACTTTCGGGTCGCGAAATTCCTTCGATTCCGGATCGAGCGTCAGCACCGGGTTGTGCGCATACGGCTGCCAGGTCGTGCCCTGGTCGAGGCTGTACGCGAGCGACTGCGCCTGTATGCCCGGTGCGTGGCCCGAGCCGGGCTTGTAGACGCTCGTATAGAGCGCGACGAGCGGCGTGTGGCCCGGTGTGCCGAGGCCGGACGTGTTCAGCGTATCGGCGACGATCGAGCCGGAGAAGATTTCCTCGGTGGCGTTCGCGCGCATCGCGACCGGCTGCTCGCGCCAGTGGACGAGGTCGGTGCTGGTCGCGTGGCCCCACGACATGTTGCCCCAGTCGTTGCCGAGCGGGTTGTACTGATAGAACAGGTGATAGCGGCCGTTCGCGTAGACGAGCCCGTTCGGGTCGTTCATCCAGTTGCGCTGCGGCGTGTAGTGGAGGGCGGGCCGCCATTGCGGCGTGCCGTTGTCGGCCTGCGTGTGGCAGGGCGCGGCGACGGCCTGCGTGCAGGCCATGCAGACGAGCAGCAGCCGGACGATGCGGACGGAAAAGCGGAAAGACGTCGATTTCATGCGGTGCCGGAGGCGCTTCGTCGGACGAAGCGGGAAAGGAGGGCGCAGGCCGCCTGCAACGACGGCATGCGCAACGGTCAAAAAAAAGTCGAAGGGAAAAAGCGGAGGCGCGCACGCGGCACGCGCGATACGCGCCTCCTGAACCTCGTGCCTTTATCGACGATGGTTATTTTCGGTTGCTCAATTGGCCTGGCCGTTGCCGTCGTTGTGGCCGGCCCCCGTCGCCGGCAGGTTCGACGGGATGTCGCCGTAGCCGCCGAGGCCGCCGCGTCCATACGTGCGGTCGACCGCCGTCGACGTGCCGTTGATGTTCACCTTCACCGTCGGCGCGAGCGTGCCGCCGCGGCGCGGGCCGATCGCGTCGATGAACGACTCGACGAGCCCGCCCGGCATCACGTAGTGCGAATACGACTGGAATTCCCGCGGGTTCTGGTTCGGGTCCTGCGCATACGGTGCGCCGGCCGGTGCGGAGAAGTCGGTCGGGTTGCCGAGCACGAGGCCGCTGCCGCCGTTCAGCGGCAGGTAATCGCTGCGGATGCCGTTGCCGACGAAGCCGTACACGCCGTCCGGGCCGTCGACGCCGGCCGCCATCGTCGTGCGGTGGCTGATCGTGAACAGGTAGTACTTGCCGTCCTTCAGGTAGATCTGCGGGCGCTCGGTCTGGTCGTCGACGCAGTTCGCCGACAGGATCGGCGGCAGGAACTTCCACTCGGTCAGTTGCGGGTTCGTCGCGACCGCGAGGCCGACGTTGGCCTTTTGATACACTGCGCCCGAATTCATCACCGCGTTGAGATCTTCGCGGTTCGGATCGTTCGGTGCATAGCCGAGATCGGCCTCGGTGCAGGTGCGTGCGCCGCGCGGGCCGCCGGTATTGCCTTCGAACACCATGTAGGTCTTGCCCGGATGCGCGGGATCGGTGAACACGAACGGATCGCGGAACGAGAAGTAGGTGTTCTGCTGGCCGGTCTGGTAGTAGTTGCCGTCCGGCTGCAGCAGCGCCTTGTGATCGCCGAAGCCGGTGAACCACACGTGCTTGTCGTCGGCGTGGATGTTGCCGTCGGCGCGCGTGATGATCGCCTGCGGCGGCGTGATGTCGGCGCCGCCGGGGGCCGAGCGGTTGAACGACGTCGCGGTGTAGTAGAGGCTGACGTTGCTGCCGTTCGTGAGGCGCGCGGAGCCCGACCATTCGGCGTTGTTGGTCATCGGCGCGGTGCCGAACACCCTGGCGCTCGCGCCGTCCGGGAACAGATGGCCGCCCCAGGTCCAGCCGCCGTTCGCCGGGCGCTGCGACGCGGGGATGCCGGCGCGGCGATAGAAGAAGCCGATGCGGGCGTGGACGTGACGGTCGTCGAACGTGTAGCCCGCGTGCGGATCGGCGGTGAGCGAGAAGATCACCTCCCAGCCCTTGTAGCTGAGCTGGTTCGCGCGCAGGTCGGCCAGCGGCCAGGTGTCCCACACCCACACGTTCGAGTTGATCAGCGGGAAATCCTGCGGGATGTCCGGCATCGTCAGCGCTTGCGGCAGCGAGTTCTTGTCGGCGCCGGCGGTGTGCGATTGCGCGACGATCTGGCGGATGTCCGCGCGCGTCCAGCGCATCGTGAAGTTGCCTTCGGGATCGTAGGCTTGCTGCGTATGGGGCGTGGGCACGGGCGCGCCCGTGCCGCTGGACTGCGCGTGCGCGACGGACGCGAAGGCGGCGAGTGCGCCGCCAGCGAGCAGCAAACGTTTGGTCGTGATCGGGCGGAAAAGGGGAAAGTATGTCATCTCGTCGTTGTTTCCTTGGCAGGTGAAAATGAACGGCTGAGTGGGCATCGATGTCCAAACCGGTTTGGATGCTATTTCAAACCGGTTTGGAACGCAAAAGATATTTATTTGACGGTAATGATTACTCAATGGAAATAATTACCAGGTCGGCGCGTCCCGGGCATCGGGCGACCGGGCGGGGCGGCGAATGCGAGGAATGACGGTGAAGGTGAATCTGAAGGCGCTGTCGGATGCGCTGGGTCTGTCGCGGACGACGGTCAGCCGCGCGTTGAACGGTTACGACGACGTCAGCGAGGCGACGCGCGAGCGCGTGGCGAAGGCCGCGCGCGAAATGGGCTACGTGGCCGATCCGACCGCGCGCCGGCTGGCGACCGGCCGGGCCGACATGATCGGCATCGTCTATCCGTTCGGCGCCGGCGATCTCGGCGATCCGCGGTTCGGCGAGGTCGTCGCGGGCATCACCGAGCGGCTCGCCGAGCGAAATCTCGATTTCATCATCGCGTCCGCGCGACCGAACGCGGAACTGGACACTTATCGGCGCATCGTCGACGGCAAGCTCGTCGACGGGCTGATCGTCGCGCGCACGCGGGTCGACGATCCGCGTCTCGCGTACCTGCAAGCGAGCGCGTTTCCGTATGTCGCGTACGGCCGCACGCAGGCGGCCGGCCCGTATGCGTGGTTCGACTTCGACAACGAGGCGGGCGCGCGCGACGCGGCGCGCCGGCTGATCGGCTTCGGGCATCGGCGCATCGCGATGATCAGCGCGCCGCTGGGGCTGAATTTCGCCGCGCAGCGGCGCGCCGGCTATCTGTCGGCATTGCGCGAAGCCGGTATCGAGGCCGATCCGGCGCTGCTCGTCGAGTGCGCGTTTACGCACGACGGCGGCCAGCAGGCGGCGCGCGCGCTGCTCGCGCGCGGCGAGCCGCCGACCGCGCTGCTGGTCGACAACAACATCGCGGGCGGCGGCGCGTTTCGCGCGCTGGTCGACAGCGGGCTGCGCCTGGGCGCGGACATGTCGCTGATCGTCTATGACGGCGTGCCGCCCGATATCGCGCACCCGTATCGTGTCACGGCGGTCGTGCAGCCGACCGGGCACGCATCGGGCCGCGCGCTGGCGGAGCTGATGCTGCGGCTGCTGGACGACGGCGTGTGCGATCACCGGCTCGAAGCGCCAGTCATCGAAGCGGGGGACACGGACGGGCCTTTGCGCGGGTAATCGTCGGGAGCCGGCGCGACGGCAGCGGCCGGCTGCCGCGGGCAAACGGTGGAGGGTGGGACGGCGATGCCGGACTGCGCCCCCGTCGCAAAGGCCATGACGATGGCAGGGGCGAATACGCGTTCTTCTAGACGACCGGTCTAATTCACGGATATCATCGGTCCGGTGAATGCGGCGACGTCCCCGGCAGCTTCATGCCGCGAGACGCCGTCGTTTTATTTCGGCCGCTTCTAGACGACTGGTCTAATAGGCGTATATCGCATGCGGGTGAATGAATCGCACGTTGCCGCGCGCGGGCGGACTAACCGACAGGTGCGCCGCGTCGACGTGCGGCCCCGTTCCCCGTTCATTTTCGAAGGAGTGTCCGATCATGAAGATTCTGGTTGTCCTGACCTCGCACGACACGCTCGGCGACACCGGCAAGAAAACCGGCTTCTGGCTCGAGGAACTGGCCGCGCCGTACTACACGTTCAAGGATGCGGGCGTCGAGTTGACGCTCGCGTCGCCGAAGGGCGGCCAGCCGCCGCTCGACCCGAAGAGCAGCGATCCGACGGCCCAGACCGACGCGACGCGCCGCTTCGACGCCGATGCGGCGGCCCAGGCCGAACTCGCGTCGACGCGCAAGCTGGCCGATGTGTCGGCGGACGACTACGACGCGGTGTTCTACCCGGGCGGCCACGGCCCGCTGTGGGATCTTGCCGAGGACCTGCATTCGATCGGCCTGATCGAGCGCATGCTGGCGGCCGGCAAGCCGGTCGCCGCGGTCTGCCACGCGCCGGGCGTGCTGCGCCACGTGAAGCACCCGCAGACCGGCGAGTCGGTCGTGCGCGGCAAGCGCGCGACGGGTTTCACCAATAGCGAGGAAGCGGCCGTCGAGTTGACCGAAGTCGTGCCGTTCCTCGTCGAGGACATGCTGAAAACCAATGGCGCGGAATTCGAGCGCAGCGCCGACTGGGCGCCGCATGTCGTCACCGACGGGTTGCTGATCACCGGGCAGAACCCGGCGTCGTCGGCGCCCGCGGCCGAGGCGCTGCTCGCGAAGCTCGGCCACCGCTGAACACGGCGCCGGCTCGGCCGGCGTCTCGTCCTTGCCGTCGCCGGGCGCACCCGGCCCGCCGACGGCCCGCATCGTTGCGCCGTGCGTCGCGCACGGCGCATTCCCAGCCGTTTTGCAGAACCCAACAAAGGAGTCGTGGATGTCTGCCCTGTTCGAACCGTTCAAACTCAAGGATGTCACGCTGCGTAACCGCATCGCGGTGCCGCCGATGTGCCAGTACGTCGCCGAAGACGGCGTCGTCAACGACTGGCATCACGTGCATCTGGCCGGCATCGCGCGCGGTGGCGCGGGCCTCGTGATCGCGGAGGCGACGGCCGTGTCGCCGGAAGGCCGCATCACGCCGGGCTGCGCGGGGTTGTGGAACGACGCGCAGGCCGAAGCCTTCGCGCCGTCGGTCGCGGCGATCAAGGCGGCCGGCGCTGTGCCCGGCATCCAGATCGCGCACGCGGGCCGCAAGGCGAGCGCGAACCGCCCGTGGGAAGGCGACGACCATATCGCCGACGGCGATCCGCGCGGCTGGCAGACCATCGCGCCGTCGGCCGTGCCGTTCGGCGCGCACCTGCCGAAGGTGCCGCGCGAAATGACGCACGACGACATCGCCCGCGTGCAAGCCGACTTCGTGGCCTCCGCGCGGCGTGCGCGCGACCTCGGCTTCGAATGGCTCGAACTGCACTTCGCGCATGGCTATCTCGGCCAGAGCTTCTTCTCGGTGCATTCGAACCAGCGCACCGACGAATACGGCGGTTCGGCGGAAAACCGCGGCCGCTTCCTCGTCGACACGCTCGCGGCCGTTCGCAAGGTCTGGCCCGAGCACTTGCCACTGACCGCGCGCCTCGGCGTGATCGAATACGACGGCCGAGACGAAGAGACGCTCGCCGAGTCGATCGCGCTCACGCAGCGGATGAAGCGGGAAGGGCTCGACATGCTGAGCGTGTCGGTCGGCTTCTCGACGCCCGACGCACAGATTCCGTGGGGCCCGGCGTTCCTCGCGCCGGTCGCCGAGCGCGTGCGCCGCGAGGCCGGCTTGCCGGTGTCGTCCGCGTGGGGAATCGATACGCCGCAACTGGCGAACCGCGTGGTGGCGGAGGAGCAGCTCGATCTCGTGATGGTCGGCCGCGCACACCTGGCCGACCCGCACTGGCCGTACTACGCGGCCAAGCAGCTCGGCGTCGAGCGTCCGTCGTGGACGCTGCCCGCGCCGTACGCGCACTGGCTCGAGCGCTACCGGATCGCCGACAAGGTGGCCTGACCGGCGCGCGGCGACGCGGCGGCGGGCGGTCCGCGCATCGATCGCGCGTGCCGCCGATCCGGCGCCGATGGATAGAATGGCGGTTCGTCCGGGCCGATTGCCTGGGCGAGCCGCCATTTTTTCATTTCGACAGAGGTGCCATGGGCGCACATGTCCCGTCGTCTCCCGATTCCGCCGCGCGGCCGCGCGCCCAGCAGGTCGCCCGCGTCGCGCTGTATGCGGCGCTGCTGGTGCTCGCGCTGTGGGTGATCCGCGACTTCCTTCCCGCCATCGCATGGGCGTGCGTGATCGCCATCGCGATGTGGCCGCTGCTGAAGTGCTTCGAATCGCACCGGCTGTTCCGCAATCGGCCGACGCTGATCGCGACCGTCATCACGGCGGCGATCTCGCTGCTCGTCGTGCTGCCGGTGGCGGTCGCGACGACCCAGGCGATCGCGCAGGCGCACGACCTGCGCGAGTGGCTGCACACGATCCAGGACAACGGCATCCCGTTGCCGGACGTGATCGGCCGGTTGCCGTACGGCGCGACGCAGATCACCGAATGGTGGCAGGCCAATCTCGGCCATCCGCTGCATGCGGCCACCGCGATGCACGGCGTCAACGGCGAGAAATTCATCGCGTTCGGCCGGCAATTCGGCACGAAGCTCGCGCACGTGCTGCTCGAATTCGGTTTCATGCTCGTCACGCTGTTCGTGATCCTGCGCGCCGGCCACAAGCTGTCGGGCGCGTTGCTGCAGGGCGCGCGGCGCGCGTTCGGCCGTAACGGCGCGGAACTGATCGAGCGCATGGTCGCGGCCGTGTACGGCACTGTGACGGGACTCGTCGTCGTCGGGCTCGGCGAGGGCGCGCTGCTCGGCATCGCCTATGCGCTCGCGGGCGTGCCGCACGCGGCGCTGCTCGGGCTCGTCACGGCGGTCGCCGCGATGCTGCCGTTCTGCGCGCCGGTCGTGTTCTGCGGCGCGGCGCTCTGGCTGTTCGTGCAGGGGGCGACCATGTGGGCCGTCGTGATCGCGGTGCTCGGGTTCATCGTCGTGTTCGTCGCCGAGCACTTCGTGCGGCCGGTGCTGATCGGCGGTTCGACACGGCTGCCGTTCCTGCTCGTGCTGTTCGGCATCCTCGGCGGCGCCGAGACGTTCGGCCTGATCGGGCTGTTCGTCGGCCCCGCGCTGATGACGGTGCTGACGATGCTGTGGGCCGAATGGATCGCCTGATCGCGCATGCCGTTGCACCGGTTCGATACAACGGTGCGGTGGTGCGGATGCGCATGCGCGCACGCCGGCTGCAACGATTGATGACGATTCAGCCGGCGCGAAGGCCCGCAAACGCAGGGATCCGGATAAAGATCTCTACATTTCTTTTCGATCCGGACCCAAAGGTCGAGTAGCATGGGGCTTTCGATCACGCCGGTATGGCGCAGCAGATTTCCCGAGCATGCGATTGATTCCGATGGCCCGTCCCGCAGCGACGCTGTCCCTGGCCGCCAGCTGCCTGATGTTGCATGGCTGTGCGTGGTTCGACTCGTGGCTGCCGTTCTCGTATTCGCGCACGCCGCTTGCACGGGCCGCGTCGCGGCACGGCGCGACGCGCGCCGACGTCGTCCGCGCCGCCGGCAACCCGCGCAGCGTCTGGATGGTCCGTAACGGCGGCGGCGTCTGCTACAACTACTTCATCGAGCACGGCAACGATCACCGCGCGTACTTCGTCGTGTTCGACAAGGCCGGCGTCGTCACGCAGTCCGGCTTCGATACCTGCATGGACGCCGATCGCAAGGGCACGCTTCAGTCTGGCAAGCGCGCGTCGCGCTAGTGCGGCGGCCACGCGCGGCACGAGCCCGTCATATGGCCGTCACGCTATCGTGTCGACCACGCCGCCGTCGACGCGCAACGCCGCGCCGGTCGTGGCCGAGGCCTGCGGCGAGCATACGTACACGACCAGGTTCGCGACTTCCTCCGTCGTCGCCGGCCGCTGGATGATCGAACTCGCGCGTTCGCTGCGTACGAACTCCACGGCAATGTCGTCGATGCTGCGGCCCGTTTCGTCGGCCTGCGCCTTCAGCATCTCGCGCACGCCTTCCGACATCGTCGGCCCCGGCAGCACCGAATTGACGGTCACGCGGGTGCCGGCCGCGAGCTTCGCGAGGCCGCGCGCGATCGACAGCTGCGCGGTTTTCGTGAACCCGTAATGAATCATGTCGACGGGGATGTTCAGGCCCGATTCCGACGAAATGAACACGACGCGCCCGGCATTGCGTTCGATCATCCCTTTCAGGTAATGCCGCGCCAGCCGCACGCCGGACATCACGTTGATCTGGAAAAAATGTTCCCATTCGGCGTCGTCGATGTCGAAGAACGCCTTCAGGCCGTAGATGCCCGCATTGTTGACGAGAATGTCGGCGTTCGGCGTGTGCTGCGTGACGCGCGCGACGCCGGCCGCGTCGGACAGGTCGGCGGCGACGCCGTCGAAGCTTGCGCCGGGCACGGCGTCGCGCAGTTTCCCGAGCGCGGACTGCACCGACGCGTCGCTGCGGCCGTTGACGACGACGTGTGCGCCGGCGCGCGCGAGTCCTTCAGCGATCGCGAAGCCGATGCCGGCGGTGGAAGCGGTGACGACCGCGGTCTTGCCTTTCAGATCGATCTGCATGTGTGTACCGGTTGGAAGAGAAAGCGGAACCCGCCGCGTGTGCCGCGGCGGCCGAATTCAAAGCTTAGGCGATCCAGCCGCGAAGCGTCGGCTCGCTGTTGCGCGGCGCCGCACAGTCTTGTACGGTGAGCGTTCGCCGTTCGAACCGGGAGCCCGCCGCGTGAGCCGTACCGCCAACCGATCCGCCGTATCGTCGCCATTCTGGCGCGATACCGCGCTGCCGTTCATCGAGGCGCGTACCGTCGACGACGGGCGCGCGATCTGCTATGCGAAGCACACGCACGACACGTTTTCGGTGGGCGCGATCGTCGGCGGCACGAGCACGTACGTGAACGGCGCGACGCACGCGCACGTCGGGCGCGGCGTGCTCGTGATCATCGATCCGGAGCAGGTCCACGCATGCAATCCGTACGGTCCCGATGCGTGGGCGTACCGGATGGTCTATGTCGACGTGCCATGGCTCGCGCGGCTGCAACATTCGCTCGGTCGCGATCCGAATCGCGATTTTCACGGGTTTTCGCCGAAGTTGACCGAGCGCGGCGATCTGTTCGCGCAATTTGACGGCTTCTACCGCACGCTGGTGTCGCCCGGCATCGATGCGCTCGGCAAGGAGAGCGCGGCGGTCGAATTCTTCGCGGCGCTGCACGGCGCGCTCGATCGCGAACTGCCCGAGCCGCGGCCGGGAGACGACAACGTGAAGCTCGCGCGCGCGGCCGACTACATCGCCGCCCATTGCCGCGAGGCCGTCACGCTCGATGCGATCTGCGCGGCGGCCGACCTGTCGCCGTCGTACCTGATCCGCGCGTTCAATGCGCGTTACGGGATGACGCCGCATGCGTTCCTGATCGATCGGCGCGTGCAATACGGCCGCACCGAGTTGCGCCGCGGCCGGCCGATCGCCGAAGTCGCGCTCGACGCAGGCTTTGCGGACCAGGCGCATTTCCAGCGTGCATTCCGGCGAATCGCGGCCGCGACGCCGGGGCAGTACCGCAGCGCCAGGCGCTGAACGCGACGGCGGCTACACGTCGAGCAGAAACAGCGCGCTCCCCGCGAGCAGCAGCGCCATCAGCCGGTTGAACACGCGCATGCGCCGCGCGTTCGCGAGCCGGTGCCGCAGCGACGCGCCCGCATAACCCCAGGATGCGATCGACGCGAAGCAGATCACCAGATACAGCGCGGCGAACTGCCAGACCTGCGCGCGGTCGCCGTCGGATGCATACGCGCCCATCGCGGCCACGCACGCGAGCCACGCCTTCGGATTGAGCCACTGCATCGCCGCGCCGGCCGCCGCCGACGGGCCGGCCGCGTCCGGATCGGCCGCCAGCCGGCCGTCGTCGAGCGCGAGCCGCAGCGCCATGTATAGCAGGAACGCGATTCCCGACCACTGCGTGGCCGTCGTCAGCACGGGCCAGCGCGCGAGCGCCGCGTGCAGGCCGAGGCCGATCAGCAGGAACAGCGCGACGAAGCCGAGCGTCGCGCCGGCCGCGTAGCGCAGGCTCGCGCCAAGGCCGTGGCGCGCGCCCGCGCTGAGCGCGACGATGTTGACGGGACCGGGGGTGATCGACGAGGCGAGCGCGAACGCGGCCATCGAAACCAGCATGCTCATCAGGTGTCTCCATGCGACATGTTGAAAGTCGCATCGAGACTACGGGCGCCGCGTCGGCCCGTATTGAAGAAAACTGCCGTCGGCGGTGCGGTCGGTATTACGTCACGCTGAACCGCGCGAGGCGCTCACGGGCCGACCGAAAGCGACACGACGCAGGCGCTGCCGCCGACGCCATCGAGTCCCACTTCACGGATGGGCGGGCGTCGCCAGTGCATCGAACGCGTCGGCTTCCGGAAGCCGGCGCCACGACTCCGGGCCGGCGTCGATTTCTTCGACCGTCAGCAGGCACGCATCGAGATCGCGGCGCAACAGGACGTGATCGATCGACTGCCCGATGAACACGATTTCCTGTCGGCAATCGCCTGTCGGCTCTTCCCATTTCTTCAGCACACCCTCGCGACGATAGTCGTCGTGCGGCCAGTCCGACGGTGGCGTAAACCGCCACCATCGGCCGACGTAACCCCACTGGAACGTGTCGCCGGCCTGCACGAGCAGGGCGGTTTCGGCATATCGGTGCGCAGCCCACACATAGCCCTTGCAGCGAAGCAGTCGGCCGTTGGTCCAGGGGCGACGCAGCCATGCGAGCAGCCGCGCCGGATGAAACGGCGCACGTTCGCGATAGACCCACGACGCGATCCCGTACGCATCCGATTCCGACGGGCGTTCGTCGGCCTGCATGCGTTGCATCCATCCCGGCGATTCGGCGAGCGCCGGTAGATCGAAGCGCCGCGTATCCAGCACGTCCGACGGATCGACCTTGCCGTGCTGCATCGGCAGGATTCGCGCCGATGGATTCAGTGACGCCAGAATTGCGCGCAGCCGCTCGAAACCCGCGTGGCCGATCCGGTCGAGTCGGCTCACGAGGATCACGTTCGCATATTCGACTTGTTCGATCAGCAGGTCCGACAGCTTGCGCGGCGGATCGGCATCGTTGCCGTTCGCGAGCGGGGCGTCGCGCGTGACCGGTTCGGTCGACGCGATCATGTCCTCGAACGTCTCGCCGTTGACCACCGTGACGAGCGTGTCCAGCCGCGCGAGTTCGCTGAGGCTGAAACCGTCCCGGTCGAGAAACGCGAACGTCTCCGCCACCGGCATCGGCTCCGAAATGCCGGTCGACTCGATCAGCAGATAATCGAAGCGATGCTGCCGCGCCAGCGTGCTGATCTGCTCGAGCAGATCGGCGCGCAGCGTGCAGCAGATGCAGCCGTTGCTCATTTCGACGAGTTCGTCCTCGCCTCGATGCAGCTCGACGTTGCGCCGCACGTCGTCGGCGTCGACGTTCACCTCGCTCATGTCGTTGACGATCACGGCGACCTTCAGGCCGGCGCGATTGCGCAGGATATGGTTCAGCAACGTCGTCTTCCCCGCGCCGAGGAAGCCGGACAGCACGGTGACCGGAATCCTCGGCGGCGGGGCGGCCGGCACGTGTCGATTCGCCGGCGTCGTCATGCGCTCTGCGCGGACGCGCGATCCAGGTAGCCTTCGAACAGGTCGACCACGACATAGCCGTCGTCGGCGGCATCGCCCCACAGATCCTTCACGCGGAACTCGACGTGATAGGTCGGCTGATGCGCGGCGCTGGTGTCGCCGTGGCCGATCGCATCCGGGAACGGCCACGATTCGGTCGTCCGGTGCAGCACGACACCTTCCTTGCCGCGAACGTAGCCGGGCGCGCGGATGTGCCCGCTGACGTGTTCGTCGCGAACCACGACGCGATCGCCGACCTCGAACCGCGTCGAGTCGGGCGGGGCCGCCCGGCCGCCGGATCGCGGCGGGTTCGCGAGCCGGAAGTGCGAACCGAGCGCGCGGTCGAGTTCGTCCTGCGTGAGCACGCCGGTTTCGACGAGCAATGTCGCGGTCGCGATCACGTAGCGCTCGTAGTAGCGCGTGCCGGCGTGCTGGCGCACGTCGATGCGTTCGACTGCGTGACGTACCTCGTCGACGCTGAATTTTTTCAGTTGATCCACGCCGACGAACATCAGGCTGTATGCGAGATGCTCCCAGTCTTCCTTGAAGACCGGTTTGTAGCCGAGACTGTTGATCGTATGCGGCACCGGGCCGAAACCCTGGAATCCGCCGAGGTCGTGAAAGCCGTCCATATAAGATCTCCGAATTGAAGGTCGAGAGCGAAACGTGGTGCGCGTCAGTGCGCGCGCGGCAGCGCCACGCCGATCAGCACGTCCTTCGTGACGAGCGTGCGCAGTTGTTCCTCGGTCATGTGCTCGCTGCCGGCCGGCCGCACGGGCAGCACGAGATAGCGGCTTTCAGCGGTCGTATCCCAGACCTTCACGACGACGTCGTCGGGCAGGTCGGTGCCGAGCTCCCGCAGCACCGTGCGTCCTTCGCGGACGAGCCGCGCACGATATTCGAAGCCCTTGTACCACTCGGGCGGCAGCCCGAGCACCGGCCAGTTCGTGCATGAGCACAGGCTGCAGACGATCACGTTCTTCAGCGTCGGCGTGTCTTCGAGCGCGACGATGTATTCGCCCTGCGGGCCGGTGTAGCCGAACTGCGCGCACGCGGCCGTGCCGTCCTTCAGCAGAAGTTCGCGAAACGCCGGATCGACCCACGCGCGCGCGACGATGCGCGCGCCGTTGGCCGGATCCCAGGTCGTGGACATCAGCTCGGTCAGACCTTCGATATAGCCGTCGGGGATCAGGTTCTTCTCTTTCATCACGCGAAACAGCGCCCAGGCGCGTTCGCCGGGCGTCGAGGCTGTTTCCTCGGAAGGAATCGTGTTCATCGTGGGGCTCCTTGTCGTAGTTCGGGGCGACCGCCGCCACGACGTTGCGACTGCCGTGGCGGGGGATGGGCGCGTCATGTCGGTCACGCTCGACGAGCAGGGTAAGAAGAGAAAAAACGCGGTTCTTTGCCGGCACGGATCGGAAACTATGCCGAGACGGCCCCGTTGCGCGGCAGGCGCCGATGCGCAACGGATACGCGGCGATTCGCAACGATTCGCGGCATCGACCGCGCGCCCGGCACGAAACGGCGGCCGCCGGCGCACGTTTTGCGCCCGCTGCAGGACGCTGGCGGAGGAGGCCCGCCACAGCCAATTTCTTGTTCCGCCGGAAAACAGAAATGCGGATTTTGCCTTTCTATTCTCACCCTCAAGCGACGGCCGTTCGATGTCGCGAATCGTCGGCACTCCCTCGAGTACCGGCGGAACAACAGTCAGCCAGCACCCCGCGATTCCACGCTCCGGCAACGGTCTCCATTGGTCGTACGTCGAGCGTGGCGGTGTCTGCGCATCCAGGTGAGGAGCATGATGGACAACGTCAACAGAATGAAACTGAAGCGAATCGCGCGGTGGATCGGCCTGTCGCTGATGGTCGTCGCATCGCATTACGCGGGCGCGGTCGAGGTCGATCCCGGCGACTACGAGCAGTATCCGGTTGGCGCGACGATCGGCGTGCTGTACTACAACTATTCCGCGACGAACGCGTACTACGCGAATGGCCACCGGACGTCGGATTTCGACCTGCAGTCCAATGTCGGCATCGCCCGCCTGCTGCATGTGTTCCAGCTCACCGACAGGCTCACGATCGATCCGCAGGTGTTGCTGCCGTTCGGTCACATCAGCAGCTTCGGCAGCGCTGGCGCGCTTGGCAGTACGAACGGTGTCGGCGACGTGATCCTGACCACGCCGTTGAAATTCCGGCTGAACGAAGCGAAGGACGTCGTCGCCGCGACGGTCTACGTTTACGCGCCGACCGGAAGTTACGACCAGAACCGTGGGCTCAATCTCGGCGCCAACCGCTGGTCGCTCGATTTCCAGGCAGCCTACGTCAAGCACTTTTCGCCGCAGTGGGCACTCGATCTCGTCGGCGACGCGATCTGGTACGGCAACAACACGTCGTACGGCGCGAGCGGTGCGACGCTGCATCAGCGGATGAGCTACAGCGCCCAGGCGATGGTGCGTTACATGCCCGATCCGGGCACGTCGCTCGGTATCGGCATCACCCAGCTCTGGGGCGGCGAAACCAGCGTCGACGGCGCGGACAACAACGACGCGCTGCGCACGACGCGCCTGCGGATCACCGCGGCGAAGTTCGTGACGAAGGCCGACCAGGTGCAAATCCAGCTCGGCACCGACCTGAGCGTGCGCAACGGCCCGAAGAACAGCGTGCTCGCCGGCCTGCGTTACGCGCACATCTTCTGACGGTCCGCATGCGCCGGGATATGGCCGGTGCATGTCGTTCGTTGCGCCCACGTCGAACCCTCGACACCCGATTCCCTTTCCAGAGAGGTCATGCATGGAATCCGCCATCGACAAACACCTGATCTGCCCGCGGAAGTTGTCACGCCGCGTCGCCGACGATTACCAGCCGCCGTTCCCGATGTACGTCGCCCGTGCCGCCGAAGACCTGAGCCAGGTCGTGATGGGCTATTTCGGCGTGCAGTATCGCGGCGCCGACAAGCGCGCGGCGGCGCTGGCCGCGTTGCGCCGGATCGTCGCCGATTTCGGCGGGCAGGACGGCCCGAACAATTTCGACCTGACGCAGCACACCGACGACGAGGACCACGAGAACCTGATTGCCGTCGGCTACTGGCGCGATCCGGCCGCGTATGCGCGCTGGATTGCGTCGCCGGCGCTCGTCGAATGGTGGACCTCCGACGCACGCCTCGCGGACGGGATCGGCTACTTCAGGGAAATCGTCGCGCCGCGCGCCGAGCAGTTCGAGACGCTTTACGCATTTACGAGCGATTTCCCCGGCGTCGGCGCGATCATGGACGGCGTCAGCGGCGAGATCGAGGAGCACGGCTACTGGGGATCGATGCGCGACCGGTTCCCGATCTCGCAGACGGACTGGATGAACGCGAACGGCGAGTTGCGCATCGTCGACGGCGATCCGGCTCGCGGCGGCCGCGTGGTCGTACTGGCACACGACAACATCGCGCTGATTCGGTCCGGTCAGGACTGGCGCGCCGCGGAGACTGACGAGCGCCGACTGTATCTGGAGGAGATCGAGCCGACGCTGCGCAGCGGAATGGAGTTCCTGCGCGACAACGGCAAGGACGTCGGCTGCTACAGCAACCGCTACGTGCGCTCGATCGATCTCGACGGCAACGAGCTCGACGAGAGTTACAACATCGGCCACTGGCGCTCGCTCGACCGCCTCGAGCGGTGGGCCGAATCTCACCCGACGCACCTGCGGATCTTCGTCACGTTCTTCCGCGTCGTCACCGGGCTGTCGAAACTGCGGCTGTATCACGAGGTTTCCGTCTTCGACGCAAAGCATCAGGTCTACGAATACGTGAACTGTCATCCGCGCACCGGGCTGATGCGCGACGCCGTCGCCGTCGCGCGATGAATCCCGCCGGCGCCGCCCAGGCTCGCGGCGCCGCTTACCGAACTGGAGAACGTCGATGGCCATCAAACGCCCGACCCGCGAACAACTGTCCGACATTGCAGCCGGCTTCGGCTTTCATGTCGATTCCCGCCAACTCGCCGAATACGACGATGCGCTGCAGGCGAACTTCGACGCGTACGACGCGATCGACGCGCTGCCCGACCATCTGCCCGTCGTCGCGTATCCGCGCACGCCCGGCTACCGCCCGGAAGGCGACGAGAACCGTTACGGCGCATGGGCGCGCAAGAGCACGATCCATGGCGCCGCCGACGGCAAGCTGCGTGGCAAGACGGTGGCCGTGAAAGACAACATCTGCGTCGCCGGTGTGCCGATGCGCAATGGCGCGAGCACGTTCGAGGGCTACGTGCCCGATATCGACGCGACCGTCGTCACGCGGGTGCTCGACGCCGGCGCGACGATCGCCGGCAAGGCGACCTGCGAGTACTACTGTTTTTCCGGCGGCTCGCACACGAGCGCGTCGGGGCCGGTGCACAATCCGCGTAAGGCCGGATATTCGTCAGGCGGCTCGTCGTCCGGCAGCGGTGCGCTGGTCGCGAGCGGCGAGGTCGACATGGCGCTCGGCGGCGACCAGGGCGGCTCGGTGAGAATCCCGTCCGCTTATTGCGGCATCTACGGAATGAAGCCGACGCATGGGCTCGTGCCGTACACCGGCGCGATGCCGATCGAGGCGACCGTCGATCATCTCGGGCCGATGACGGGCAGCGTGCTCGACAACGCGCTGCTGCTCGACGTCATCGCGGGCGACGACGGGCTCGATCCGCGCCAACGGATGTTGCCGCCGCGCGCCGATTATCTCGGCGCGATCCGCGACGGCATCGCGGGCCTGCGGATCGGCATTCTGCGCGAGGCGTTCGGACTCGCGAATTCGGAGAGCGTGGTCGACGAGGCCGTGCGGGTCGCCGCGCTCCGGTTGCGCAAGTTGGGCGCGAGCGTCGACGAAGTGTCGGTGCCGCTGCATGCGGCCGGCACCGCGATCTGGCTGCCGATTGCGGCCGAGGGTGCGACGCAGCAGATGATGAAGGGCAACAGCCACGGCTTCAACTGGGGCGGCCTGTACGTGACCGGCATGATCGATCATCACGCGGGCTGGCGCGAGCGCGCCGACGAGCTGCCGGATACCGTGAAGGTGACGATGCTGCTCGGCGAATATTTCACGAGCCGGTATCGCGGGCGCTACTACGCGAAGTGCCAGAACCTGGCGCGACGCTTGCGAGCGGATTACGACGCGGCGCTGCAATCGTATGACGTATTGCTAATGCCGACCGTCCCGATGCGCGCGTCGGAACTGCCGAAGCCCGGCTGTGCGATGTCCGAGTCGTTGACGCGGGCGTTCGAGATGCTCGCGAATACCGCGCCGTTCGACGTGTCCGGGCATCCGGCCATGTCGCTGCCGTGCGGGGTGGCCGACGATCTGCCGATCGGGCTGCAACTGGTCGGGCGCCGCTTCGACGAGGCGACGCTCTACCGCTGCGCCTATGCGTATGAACAGTCTTCCGACTGGCGTCAGACGACGTTCGCGTGACATGCGGCGCGGCAGCGCATCGCCGCCGCGCCGCATGTCGGTCCGACCGGCAACGCGGCTTGCACGGTTGCCGATTGGACAAGGCGCTTTTGAACGGGCACGCTACCGGCTGCATGTTGGCTAAACGATGTGGGGCACGACCATGACGATGCGTCCTTTTCCGCGCGCCGCGAGCGGCGACGCGCCCGGCCCGGCGGCCGACGACAGTCCGCCGGACCAATGGACGAATTCGGCGATCGAGGTGGCGACCGACGGCTCGGTCAGCCAGCGTATCGAGTTTTGGCGCGAGACGATTCTGCGTTTGTTCGCGGACGTGCAGATCGCGGCCGTGCAGAAAGCCGATTTCTTCGGCCAAGTGCGGCAGCGCAAATGCGAAAAGATGCGGATCTCGGAAATCTACGCCAGCGAGCAGGCCGTGATCCGGCGCTATCGCCAGGCGCGCAGCGAGTATGAGGACAAGTATTTCGGCGTATTGATGCTCGAGGGCAGCCAATCGGTCGAGCAGGACGGCAAGATCGTCACGCTGCACCCCGGGGATTTCGCGATCTACGACGCGACCCGGCCTCACCACCTGCAGTTCGGCCAGTCGTGGCGCGAGATCGTCGTCAGCATTCCGCGCGCGACGCTGAACCAGCTCGTCGTCGGGATGGAGCACCGCACGGCCTGCCCGACGCATACCGGGCAGGGCGTCGGCAGCGTCATGCGTGCGTTTCTCGAGCAGATGTCGTCGCAGATCGGCAGCGTGACCGAGGACGAGATGCGGCAGTTGTCGGATACCGCGATCTCGCTGATCGCGATGACCCTCGGGGGCATGCAGCGCAACGACCTCGCGCAATCGAGGATGAAGACGTTGACGCTGACGCGGGTGAAGCGGCATCTGCTCGAGCACCTGCACGATCCGGAGCTGAGCCCGATGATGATCGAGCGGTCGATCGGGATTTCGTCGCGGTACATCAACAAGCTGTTCGAGGCCGAAAACACGTCGCTGATGCGTTACGTATTGAACCTGCGACTCGAGCGGTGCGCGCAGGATCTCGCGAATCCGCAATGCGCGGTGCTGCGCGTGTCCGACATCGCGTTGCGCTGGGGATTCAACGACATGTCGCATTTCAGTCGCGTGTTTCGCGAGCGGTTCGCGATGTCGCCGCGGGCGTGGCGCGAGCAGGGCGGCAAGCCGCGCGCGTAACGCGTCGTCCTGGGCCGCGTTCGCGGCAGGCAAGCGCCGATCGGAAGCGGCTGGACGTCGACGGGCGTGGCCGCCGTGGCCGCCGTCAATGCAACGCGCGCGGCACGTGCGCCGGGCGAGCGCCGTGCGGATCAGCGGAATCGCTGGAATCGGCCGGGGCGTCGGCCGCGCGCAGCGGCCCGCCCGACCACGGCTGCGTCGACACCGAGAAGCCGAACGTATTGACGCCGCCGGAACACGCGACGAACACGCCGCCGCCGTGCATCTCGGCCACGGCCTTGACGATCGACAGCCCGAGCCCGTGGTTTTCCTTGCTGTTCGCGCGCGCTTCCTCGAGCCTGTAGAAGCGCTCGAACACGTGCGAGCGCTGCACCGGATCGATCGGCTCGCCGGGGTTCGACACGGCCATCTCGACGAGCGTGTCGCGGCGCGCGATCGTCACGTTCAGCGTCGCGCCCGGCGCCGAATGCTGGATCGCGTTGATCAGCAGGTTCGTCATCGCGCGGCGGAACAGCGACGGATCGACGGCCGCACGCGCATCGCCGTGCAGTTCGGCGCGCAACCGCGCCTCGTCGAGCGGGATCTCGAGGAAGTCGAGCATGCGCCGCACCTCGTCGGCGAGCGACACGTCCTTCAGGTCGGTCGCGCGTTCGCCGCGGTCGCTGCGCGACAGGAACAGCATGTCGTTGATGATCACGCGCAGCCGCTCGAATTCCTCGAGGTTCGACTGCAGCGTCTGGCGCATCCGGTCGACCGAGCGGTCGCGGCTCGTCAGCGCGACCTGGGTCTGGCCGATCAGGATGCTGATCGGCGTGCGCAACTCGTGCGCGACGTCCGCGTTGAACGCTTCGAGCCGCGCGTAGGTTTGCTGGATGCGTTCGAGCGCGCCGTTGAACGACGTCGCGAGATCGCGCAGCTCGGTCGGCAGCGCGTCGGTGTGCAGCCGCTGGCGGCGGTTCGTCGCGCTCACGCTCGCCGCGTCCTGCGACAGCCGGTCGAGCGGCGCGAGCCCGAAGCGCGCGACCGCGCGGCTCAGCAGCAGCGTGATGACGGTGGCCGTCGCGATCAGTGCGGCCAGCGTCCAGCCGAAGCGGCGCAGCATCCGCTGCGTACGCTCGCACGACGTCGCGACGACCAGCTGCAGCGTCGGCCGCTCCCCGGCGCCGGCCAGCGTGACGGTTTTCGTCATCACCGCGTAGCTGCTGTCGTTGAGCTGGTAGCGCTGGAACGCGCCGAACGGCGGATCGAGCGGCACGCCGTTGACGGGGCTGCCGAAGCGGAACGCGGGGTCGGTGCTGATCACCTGATAGTGCGTCGAGCCGTCGGGCGGTTCGAGATCGGCGAGTTTTTCCTGCATCAGGCGGCCGCGCGTGGCGGTGGTCGCGTGCGACACGATCATCGCGGCGACCTTGGCGCGCGTGTCGAGCGTCGCGCGCAATTCGGCGAACAACTGGCGCTCCATCATCACGAACAGCCCGCAGCCGACCAGCGTGAACACGAGCAGCGACACGATGCCGAACATCGCCGAGAGCCGCAGGATGATCGAGCGTTTCATGCGCGCCGCTCCGTGTCGCCGTCGTCGCGCGCCTCGAGCACGTAGCCCATCCCGCGGATCGTGTGCAGCAGCTTGTCCGCGAACGGGCCGTCGAGTTTCGCGCGCAGGCGCTTGATCGCCGTCTCGACCACGTTCGCGTTGCTGTCGAAGTTCACGTCCCACACGAGTTCGGCGATGGTCGTTTTCGACAGCACCTCGCCGCTGCGTCGCGCGAGCACGCCGAGCAACTGGAATTCCTGCGCGGTCAGGTCGAGCCGCGCGCCGTCGCGGGTCGCGCGGCGGCCGATCAGGTCCACGCGCAGGTCGCCGATCGAGATCAGCGTCGATTCCTGCACACGCGCGCGGCGCGTCAGCGCACGCAGCCGTTCGATCAGTTCGAGGAACGAGAACGGCTTGGTCAGGTAGTCGTCGGCGCCGCCGCGCAAGCCCCGCACGCGATCGTCGACACGGTCGCGCGCGGTCAGCATGATCACCGGCGTTTGTTTCTGCGCGCGCAACACGCGCAGCACGCCGAAGCCGTCCAGCTTCGGCAGCATCACGTCGAGCACGACCACGTCGTAGTCGAATTCGACGGCTTTCCACGCGCCGTCCTCGCCGTCGAGCGCGGTATCGACGACCCAGCCTTCCTCGGTCAGGCCGCTCTTCAGGTATTCGACGACTTTCGGTTCGTCTTCGACGATCAGCACTTTCATGGTGGTTGTCCGCGTAACCAGGTTAAGGGCGGGTCAAGGGCCGACGCTCGCGCCGCGCGGCGGGGCCGCCGACGCGACGTCGGACGGCGCGGGGCCGTTCGACGCAGCGCCGTCCCAGCCGCCGCCGAGCGCCTTCGCGAGAAACACGACGAGCGCCGCGCGCTGGCCCTGGATCTGCACGGCCTGGCGCTCGCTCGTCAGCAACTGCTGCTGGGCCGTCAGCACGTCGATGAACGGCGTCAGGCCGCCCGCGTAGCGGTCCTGCGCGAGCGACACGAGCTTGCGCGCGTCGTCGACGGCCGCCGACGCCTGCTGCGCCGCCTGCGCGAGCACCGACAGGCCGGTCACCGCATTTTGCACCTCCTGGAACGCGGTGAGCACGGTCTGCCGGTAGCTGGCCTGCGCGGCGACGTAGCCGGCCTGCGCGAAATCGACGCCGGCCTTCAGCTTGCCGCCCTCGAACAGCGGCTGGCTGAGCGACCCGCCGACCGACCACAGCAGCGCCGGCACGGTGAACAGGCCGGCGAAGCGCGTCGCGTCCCAGCCGATGTCCGGCGACAGCGTGATGCGCGGGAAATACGCGGCGCGCGCGACGCCGATCTGCGCGTTCGCGGCGGCCATCGCGCGCTCGGCCGACGCGACGTCGGGGCGCCGCTGCAGCAGGTCGCTCGGCATGCCGGTCGGCAGCGCGGGCGCGTTGATCGGCACCACGCGCGGCGGCAGCGAGAACGCGGGGGCCGGCGTGCCGACCAGCGTCGCGATCGCGGTTTCGACCTGCGCGCGCTGCTGGATCAGCAACTGCGCCTGCGTGCGCGTCGCGTCGAGCTGCGCGCGCTGCTGCAACAGGTCGAGGCCCGACACCGCGCCGAGGTCGTGGCGCGCGCTCACGTAATCGAGCGCCTTTTGTTGCAGTTCGATCGAGCGCCTGACGACGTCGATCTCGGTATCGAGCTCGCGCAGCGCGAAATAGCTCGATGCGAGATCGGCGCTCAGCACGAGGCGCGCATTCGCGAAATCGTCGCGCGCCTGCTCGGAGCTGGCCTGCGCGGCTTCGACGTTGCGCCGCACCCGGCCGAACAGGTCGAGTTCGTAGCTGACCGCCGCGCCGACCTGGATCTCGTTCTGCACGGTCGACATGCTCTTCGTCGCGTAGTTTGTCTGCGGCCGGTCGGCGGAGATCCTGAAGCGCTGGCCGCTCGCGTTCAGCCCGACGGCCGGATACTGCGCGGACGCGACCGACGCGAGCGTCGCCTTCGCCTGGTCGTAGCGCGCGGCGACCGCCTTCAGGTTCTGGTTGTTGCGCAGCGCATCGG
Source organism: Burkholderia sp. AU28863 (assembly GCF_002223195.1). Taxonomy (NCBI): domain Bacteria; kingdom Pseudomonadati; phylum Pseudomonadota; class Betaproteobacteria; order Burkholderiales; family Burkholderiaceae; genus Burkholderia; species Burkholderia sp. AU28863. The sequence goes on from NZ_NKFE01000005.1 coordinate 1,073,550, forward strand.
CTTCCAGCGCGTCGAGCCGGGCGTCGCCGAACGCGGTCCACCAGGCCGGATCGAGCGGCGCGCGGGCCGGCGCGGCCGGTTGCCAGTATCCGTCGGCCGGGTCGAGCCGCCACGCGGCCGGCGTGTCGACGGCCGGGCGCCGGTAATCCGGGCCGAGCGTGCAGCCGGCGAGGGCGACCGCCGCGACGATCGCGACGGCGCCGACCGCGGCCGGGTGCACGCGGGTGCGTATCGCACTCACGACTTCGCTCCCGCGACGGCCGAGGCCGGCTGCGCCGCCGGCGCCTGCTCGACGACCGCGTCGCCGGTCGCGAGCGCGTCGCTCGGGTTCGCGACGAGGCGATCGTTCGGCGTGATCGGCCCGTCCACTTCGAGCGTCTGCCCGATCGTGCGCACGACCGTCACCTGTTTCAGCCGGACCTTGCCGTTCGCATCGACGGTCGCGACCGTCGGGCCTTCGGCGCGGAACAGCAGCGTATTGGCCGGCACCTGCAGGCGGCCGACCGGCGTCATCGGCAGCGTCGCCTGCACGTATGCGCCGGGCAGCAGCCGCCCGTCCGGGTTCGGCAGCGTGATCTCGATCTGCAGCGAGCGCGTGGCGACGTCGATTGCCTGCGACGTGCGCGTGATCGTCCCGTCGAAGGTCCGCCCCGGCAGCTCGGCCTGCGCAACGCTCACGTGCTGGCCGACCTTCACCTGCTGCGCATACGCCTGCGGCACCTGCACGTACAGGCGCAGCCGGTCGGCCTGCACGACCGTGAACAGCGCGCGGCCGGCGTTGCCCGAATTGACGAGATCGCCGACGTCGACGTTGCGCTGCGTGACGATCCCGTCGATCGGCGCGACGATCCGCTGGAAACCCTTCAGCTCGGTGAGGCGGCGCATGTTCGCGTCGGCCGCGGCGAGGTTCGCGGCGCCCTGGCTGAACGCGCCTTGGCGGTCGTCGAGTTCCTGCTGCGACACGGCATCGCGCTGGCGCAACTGCTGCGCGCGGTCGAACGACGTCTTCGCGAGCGCGAGCGCAGCTTGCGCCTGCTGACGCTGCGCGGTGGCCTGCGCGAGTTCCTGGTTCAGCTCGGGCGTGTCGAGTTCGGCGAGCGTTTGCCCCTGCTTCACGTGCGCGCCGATGTCGGCCTGCCAGCGCAGCACGTAGCCGCTGGCGCGCGCATAGATCGGCGCCTCGACGAAGCCGCGCAGCGTGCCCGGCAGCGTCAGCTTGCCGCCGGTGGCCGCGTCGAACGGATGCACGACGGTTACGTACTGGCGCGTGTTCTGCTCGGCGACCGCGTCGAGGTGGTGCCGGTTCAGCACGTTGACGACGATGGTGCGCGCGGCGCCCGCAACGAGCAGCACGCCGATCACGATCGCGACGATCCGCCCGCGTCGCGACACCGACGCGCGCGCCGGCAGGTGCATGCCGTGTTCGTCCACCTGGATGCCGACGGCGCTGTGATGTTTCTCTTCCATGAATTCAACCAATTCAACCGGGTAGTGGGGCGAAAGTCAGTGACCGGCCTGGCGCGCGCGCCGCCGGGCCAGCCGCGCATGCACGCCGCCGAACACGAGCGGCACGAACAGCAACGTCGAAACGGTCGCGAACAGCAGCCCGCCGATCACCGCGCGGCCGAGCGGCGCGTTCTGCTCGGCGCCTTCGCCGAGACCGAGCGCCATCGGCACCATCCCGATGATCATCGCGAGCGCCGTCATCAGCACCGGGCGGATCCGTGTCGCGCCGGCTTCGAGCGCGGCCGTGAGCGGCGGCGCGCCGGCCGCGAGGCGTTGCCGCGCGAACGAGACGACGAGAATGCTGTTCGCGGTCGCGACGCCGACCGTCATGATCGCGCCCGTCAGCGCGGGCACGCTCAGGTGCGTGCCGGTGATGAACAGCATCCACGCGATGCCGGCGAGCGCGGCCGGCATCGCGCTGATGATGATCAGCGGATCGAGCCACGACTGGAAATTGACGACGATCAGCAGGTAGACGAGCACGATCGCCATCGCGACGCCCGCGCCGAGGCCGACATACGACGTGCGCATCGTCTCGATCTGGCCGCGCATCGTGAGGTCGGTGCCGCGCGGCAGCGTCGCGCGCGCGTCGGCCACGATGCGGTCGATCTCGCCCGCGACCGCGCCGAGATCGCGGCCCTCGACGCTCACGTACACGTCGATCGCCGGGCGGATGTTGTAGTGCGTGATCACGGCCGGGTTCACGGTGCTGCGCACCTGCACCAGGTTGCCGAGCAGTTGCAGCGGCATGCCCGTGCGGCCGCTGGCGGAGATCGGCGTGCCGAGCAGGTCGTCGACCGACGACAGGTTGTATTGCGGGGTCTGGATCTGCAGCGGGTATTGCACGCCGGTGCGCGGGTTGATCCAGAACGACGGCGTCGTCTGCGAACTCCCCGACAGCGAGATCAGCATGTTCTGCGCGACGTTCTGCGCGGAGAGATTGAGCTGCTGCATGCGCGTACGGTCCATGTCGGCCAGCAGGGTCGGTTCGTCGTTACGTTGCAGCACGTGCACGTCGACGGCGCCGGGGATTTGCCTGATCTTTTTCATCAGGCTGCTCGCAATCGTCATGTTACTCGCGAGATCGTTGCCGAGCACCTGCACGTCGATCGCGGCCGGCTGCCCGAAGTTGAGGATCTGCGTGATGATGTCCGACGGCTGGAAGAAGAACTCGACGCCCGGGAAGCGCTGCGGCAGCAGCGTGCGCAACGTCTCTACGTAATGCGCGGTTGCGCGATGGCCCGGCTTCAGCGCGATCAGCAGCTCGCCGTCGAGCGTGCCGATCGTGCCGGCGTTGCTGTACGACAGGTTGATGCCGCTCACCGGCAAGCCGAGGTTGTCGACGATCGCGCCGAGCTCGTCGGGCGGCACGGTTTCGCGGATCACGCGCTCGACCTGGTCGGCGAGCCGCGCGGTTTCCTCGATCCGGTAGCCGGTCGGCGCACGCACGTGCAGCCGGAGGTTGCCGGAATCGGCGTTCGGGAAGAAGTCGCGGCCGAGCGCGAACACGAGGCCCGTCGACAGCACGCAGAAGGCGAGGAAGCACAGCGCGTAGAAGCGGCGGCGCACGAGCAGGATGCTGAGCAGCACGATGTACCACGCGCGCAGCCGTTCGAACGCGTGGTTGAACGCGTGATGGATGCGCGCGAAGCGCGACGTCGAAGCGGCGGGGCCGGTGCTCGCCTGCTGCGGGCGGAACAGCAGCATCGCGAGCGTCGGCACGAGCGTGCGCGACAGCACGTACGACGCGAGCATCGCGAACACGACGGCTTCCGCGAGCGGCACGAACAGGAAGCGCGCGACACCCGTCAGGAAGAACATCGGCACGAACACGATGCAGATGCACAGCGTCGACACGAGCGCGGGCACCGCGATCTCGCCGGCGCCTTCGAGAATCGCTTCGTGCAGGTCGGTACCGAGGTGCAAATGCCGCTCGATGTTCTCGATCGTGACGGTCGCATCGTCGACGAGAATGCCGACCGCGAGCGCGAGCCCGCCGAGCGTCATGATGTTGATGGTCTCGCCGAGCGCGGACAGCGCGATCAGCGACGTGAAGATCGACAGCGGGATCGAGATCGCGATGATCAGCGTGCTGCGCCAGTTGCCGAGGAACAGCAGGATCATCATCGCGGTCAGCACGGCGGCGATCAGCGCCTCGTGGATCACGCCCTGGACGGCCGCGTTCACGAACACCGACTGGTCGAACAGCGGGGTGATCGTGAGCCCCTCGGGCAGCGTCGGGATCACCTTCGGCAGCAGCGCCTTCAGGTCCGACACGACCTTGAGCGTCGACGCGTCGCCGCTTTTCAGGATCGAGATCAGCACGCCGCGCTGGCCGTTCTGGCGCACGACGTTGGTCTGCGGCGCGAAGCCGTCGCGCACCGCCGCGACCTCGCGCAGGTAGGTCGTCGCGCCGTTGATCGTCTGGACCGGCAGGTTGCTGATGTCGGCGACCGTATCGGCCGACGCGTTCGTGTCGATCCGGTATTCGGTCTGGCCCATCTTCGCGGTGCCGGTGGGCAGCACGAGGTTCTGCGCGTTGACCGCGTTGACGATGTCGGCCGGCGTGAGGCCCTTCGCTTGCAGCGCCCGCGGATCGAGGTCGATCGCGACCACGCGCGTGCGACCGCCGTACGGAAACGGAATCTGCACGCCCGGCACCGTGATCAGCTGCGGGCGCAGGAAGTTGAGTGCGATGTCGGCGAGCGACTGTTCGCTGAGCGTCTTGCTCGACAGCCCGAGCTGGATCACCGGAATGCTCGACGCGGAATAGGTGATCACGAGCGGCGGCGTCGCGCCCTGCGGCATCTGCCGCACGATCGCCTGCGCGGACGACACCGTCTGCGCGATCGCCGTCTGCACGTTCGCGCCCGGTTGCAGGAACACCTTCACGACCGCGATGCCGGGCAGCGACGTCGATTCGACGTGCTGGATGTTGTTGACGGTCGTCGTCAGGATCCGTTCATGGACGGACGTGATGCGGTTCGTCATCTCCGTCGCGGAGAAGCCGCTGTAATTCCAGATCACGCTGATCACCGGGATGTTGATCGCGGGCAGCACGTCGACCGGTGTGCGCATCAGCGCAAGCGGGGTGGCCAGCACGATCATGATGGCCATCACGATGAACGTGTAGGGGCGCCTGAGCGCGAGATTGACGATCCACATGGAGGCAGCGGGGCAGGCGGTGATCGGGCGGCGGTGAAGGGAACCCGAATGATAGGCGTCGGCCCGCAACGGGTTACTGTCGCGAAACTGGCGGAATCGTCAGGTTGGGGCGTGGCGGCCGTCGGCCGATTCCGCAGACGGAATGCGCGGGCGCGATGGCGACGGTTTCGCGCATCGGGCGGCGCTCACAGCTGCTCCATGCCGAAGCGCGCGAGCGCGTCGAGATCGACGACCTCGATCTGGTTGTACGCGAGCCGCAGCGCGCCGAGCTTCTCGAGCTGCTGCAGCGCCTGGTTGATCCGCTGGCGCGACACGCCGACGAGCATCCCCAGTTCCTCCTGCGAGATCGACAGCGACGGGCCGGTATCCGGATACAGCGCGGGGTTGAAGAGCTGCGCGAGCGCCTGCGCGACGCGCGCGTCGACGTCGAGCAGCCGGCTGTTCTGGATCGACGCGATGAATTCGCCCATCCGGTTGTTCAGCTGATGAATCACGAAGCGCGTGAACGGCAGGCTCGTGTCGAGCAGCGCATGGAACGTGTCGACCGGCACGAACAGCACGGTCGAGCGCTGGATCGCGACGACCTCGTACTTGCGCAGCTCGCGCTTGATCACGCTGCCTTCGCCGAACCAGCCGCCCGACGGCACGCCGGAAAACGTGCAGCCGCGTCCGGACACGTTGAAGATCGCGAGCTTCAGCAGCCCTTGATGGACGCCGATCCAGTATTCGGACGGCGCGAGCCGGTGCGCGATCACGTCGCCGGCGTCGCACTGTTCGACGTGCGACTGGGCGAGCACGAGCGCCTGGTGTTCGGGCGCCAGCGTGCGGAACCACGCGCACTGGCCGAACAGCGTCGCGAGCGGCGGCACCGGGCCCGGTTCGGGGAGCGTGTCGGCCGGCTGGGCGGCCGCGTCGGGACGGTCGTGCATGAGTGCGGGTTTGCGAGGATAGGGATAACGCGCAGCGCTCGAGCGGCACTCTGTCGTTTCGATGACAGACGGCTCACAATAGCGCCCGTTAGGCTGTCGGCAATTGAACCACATCAAGACGATCCGGGGTGCACGCATCCCGGTGGACAGAACACGGGAGACAGGATCATGACGCAGATGTTCGAGGCCGGGCTCGGCCGCCGCGATGCCAATTACGTACCGCTCACCCCGATCGATTTCCTGATCCGCGCGGCCGAAGTCTACGGCGAGCGCCTCGCGATCGTGCACGGCGACGTGCGGCGCACGTGGGGCGAGACCTGCACGCGCGCGAAGCAGCTGGCGAGCGCGCTCGCGCAGGCCGGCGTCGGCCGCGGCGACACGGTCGCGGTACTGCTGCCGAACATCCCGGCGATGGTCGAGGCGCACTTCGGCGTGCCGATCGCCGGCGCCGTGCTGAACACGATCAACACGCGGCTCGACGTGTCGTCGGTGCTGTTCATGCTGCGTCACGGCGAGGCGAAGGTGCTGATCGTCGACACCGAATACGCGGAGGTCGCGCATCGCGCGGCGCTCGAGGTGCCGGGCCTGAAGATCGTCAGCGTGGCCGACGCGATGCCGGCCGACCCCGACCGTTTCGCGGGCGCGACCGACTACGAGGCATTCGTGGCCGGCGGCGACCCCGACTACGCATGGACGCCGCCCGCCGACGAATGGGAGGCGATCGCGCTGAACTACACGTCGGGCACGACCGGCGACCCGAAGGGCGTCGTCTACCATCATCGCGGCGCGTATCTCGCGGCGATCAGCAACATCCTCGAATGGGACATGCCGAAGCACGCGGTGTATCTGTGGACGCTGCCGATGTTCCACTGCAACGGCTGGTGTTTCCCGTGGGCCGTCGCGGCGCGCGGGGGCGTGAACGTGTGCCTGCGCAAGTTCGACGCGAAGACCGTGTTCGACCTGATCCGCCGCGAGCGCGTCACGCATTACTGCGGCGCGCCGATCGTGCAGAGCGCGATCGCGAACGCGCCGGCCGAGTTGCGCGCGGGGATCGACCATACGGTGCACGCGATGGTCGCGGGCGCGGCGCCCGCGCCGGCCGTGATCGCGAAGATGAAGGAGATCGGCTTCGACCTGCTGCACGTGTACGGGCTGACCGAGGTCTACGGCCCGGCGACCGTCTGCGCGAAGCAGGCGCACTGGGAAACCGCGTCCGACGAGGAACGCGCGCGGCTCAATGCGCGCCAGGGCGTGCGCTACCACCTCGAAGCGGGCGCGACGGTGCTCGATCCCGACACGATGACGCAGGTGCCGGCCGACGGCGAGACGCTCGGCGAGATCATGTTCCGCGGCAACATCTGCATGAAGGGCTACCTGAAGAATCCGAAGGCGACCGACGAGGCGTTCCACGGCGGCTGGTTCCATACGGGCGATCTCGCGGTGCTGATGCCGGACGGCTATATACGGATCAAGGATCGCAAGAAGGACATCATCATCTCCGGCGGCGAGAACATCTCGAGCATCGAGGTCGAGGACGCGCTGTACCGGCATCCGGCGGTGGCGGTCGCGGCCGTCGTCGCGATGCCCGACCCGAAGTGGGGCGAGGTGCCGTGCGCGTTCGTCGAGCTGCGCGAAGGCGCGAGCGCGACCGAGGCGGAGATCGTCGCGCACTGCCGGCAACTGCTCGCGGGCTTCAAGGTGCCGAAGGTCGTGCGCTTCGGCGAGCTGCCGAAGACGTCGACCGGCAAGATCCAGAAGTTCCAGTTGCGCCATGCGGTCGGCTCGGACAAGGCGATCGACCTGGCGGGCGACAAGAAGTAAGCGAGCCGCCCGGCCCAGGTTGATCATCGGTCGTGCGTCACGCGCTGCGTTCGAGCCGGAACACGCTGACGGCGTCCGACAGCTGAGCGGCCTGGTCGCGCAACGCGACGGCCGCGCGCTCGGCATCGGAGATCAGCGTCGCATTCTGCTGCGTCGCTTCGCCGATCTGCGTGACGGCCAGGTTCACCTGCTCGATCCCGGTCGATTGTTCGCGCGACGCGGCGCTGATCTCGCCGATCAGCGTGCGGACCTGGTCGACCCGCGCGACGATGTCGCGCATCGTGCCGCGTGCGGCGTCCGCGATCCGGTAACCCTGTTCGACGGTCGTCGACGATTCGGCGCTCAGCGCGTCGATCTCCTTGACCGCGGCCGCGCTGCGCTGCGCCAGCGCGCGCACCTCGGCCGCGACCACCGCGAAGCCCTTGCCGTGCTCGCCGGCGCGGGCGGCCTCGACCGCCGCGTTCAGCGCGAGGATGTTGGTCTGGAACGCGATGCCTTCGATCGCACCCGTGATCTCGGCGATCCGACGCGTCGCGCGGCCGATGTCGTCCATCGTCGCGACCACGCGCTGCACCGCGGCGTCGCCGTTCGTCGCGGCGGCCGATGCGTCCGCGACCAGCGCGTTGGCTTGTGCCGCATGCTCGGCGCTCTGCTGCACGGCGGCGGTGATCTGTTCCATGCTCGCGGCCGTCTGTTCGACGCTGCTCGCCTGCGTCGCGATCCGCGCGGCGATGTCGCCGCTGCCGGCCGCGATGCCGACCGTGCCGTGCGCGATGTCGGCCGCGCTGTTGCGCACCTGCGCGACGATGCGCGCAAGGCCGTCGCCGATCCCGTCGACCGCCTGCACGAGACGGCCGATCTCGTCGTTGCCCGCGCGGTCGGGCACGTTCGCGCCGTCGCGGATCCGCACGCTGAGATCGCCCGCCGCATAGCGCTCCGACGCGCGGGCGGCGGCTTCCAGCGGCCGGCTCACGACGCGACGCACGACGATCACGAACAGCGTCGCGAACGCCGCGACGAGCACGGCGCCGATCATCAGGAAGCGGTTGCGGGTGGCGCGCATCGTGGCGAGCAGTTCGTCGTCGAGTGCGATGCCGCCGACGAGCCATTGCCACTGCGGAATCGTCGTGAAGGACACGACTTTCGCGGTCGGCCCGCGGTCGTGCGCGGCCGGGTCGGTCGACGTGTACGCGAGCCGGCCTTGGGCCGTCGCGAGCATCTGCGCGTAGGGCGCGCGCGTGTTGTCGGCCGGCTGGCCCGCCGCGTCGGGATGCACGACGAAGGTGCCGCGCGACGGGCCTTGCGACGCATCGAGCACGAAGTAGTAGCCGTTGTCGCCGATCTTCAGCGAGCGGATGCCGTCTTGGACGAGCTTGAGCTCGGCGCCGATGTCGAGGCCGACGAACAGCGCGCCGATCACGCGGCCGGTCGCGTCGGTCACCGGCTTGTACTGCGTGATGTACGTTCGGCCGAACAGCTTCGCGAGGCCCGTGTAGCTGCGCCCCGCGACCAGCGGCGCATACGCGGGGCCCGCCCGGTCGAGCTTCGTGCCGACGGCGCGCGCGCCGTCCTGCTTCTTCAGCGACGTCGTGATGCGCACGAAATCGTCGCCGTCGCGCGCGAAGATCGTCGCGATCGCGCCGCTTTTCTTCAGGAACTGATCGGGAATCGAGTAATCGAGGTCGAGCGGCTGGCCGCCCGCGAAGAGGGTCGGCGCGGCGACGCCGCCGATATCGACGGTGCGTGCCGGGTCGAGCGAGAAATCGGCCGGCAGGAAGCTCGCGAACAGCGACATCGAGCGGTTGGCTTCGGCGGTCAGCGCCTTGTCGAACAGGTCGACCATCGCGCGGATCGACTGCTCCCTGTCGTCGATCCGCAGGTGCGCTTCCTCGGCGAGCTGCTGGCCGGCGAAATGGGCGAGCGTCCACGCGAACACGGTAAACAGCAGGGCGACGAGCGTGCACGCGAGCGCGGCCAGACGCGCGCCGACGCTCACCCGGCCCAATTGGGTCAGTCTCATGGAACATCCTGAGTGGGAGTGAGAGGGGGCGGAACGCACGCGTCACCGCTCGTGGACCCGTTAACACGGCAACTTTCGCGAAATCTTTAGCGGCTGTCGCGAATCGCGAACCGGCAGGCGGGCGAAGGGAAAGCGGCGGTCAGTGGGTGACGAGCCACGCGACGGCCAGATAGCGGCCGACCTTGGCGATCGTCACGATGACGAGAAAGGTCGGCAGCGGTTCGCGCAGCACGCCGGCGATCATCGTCAGCGGATCGCCGATCACCGGCGCCCAGCTCAGCAGCAGCGACCAGCGGCCGTAGCGCGCATACCAGCCCTCGGCGCGCGCCAGCGCCGACGGCTTGACCGGAAACCAGCGGCGCTCGCGAAAGTGCTCGATGCCGCGTCCGAGCGCCCAGTTGATCGCCGAGCCGGCGACATTGCCGACGCTCGCGACGAGCACCAGCGCCCACACGGGTTCGCGGCCGGCGAGCAGCAGGCCGGCGAGCACGGCCTCGGACTGGAGCGGAAACAGGGTCGCGGCGACCATCGACACGGCGAACAGGCCGCCGTAAGTGAGCAATTCGGGCATCGCGCGATTGTACTGGCGACGTCGCCGCCGGTGCGGTCGTGCGGTCGTGCGGTCGTGCGGTCGTGCGGTCGTGCGGTCGTGCGGAAAGGAACGCGTCGGCGGTTTTCAGTTCCAGCCGACCATGATCGCGCCCATCCCGACGAGCAGCCCGCCCGTCACGCGGTTCATCGCACGCATCCGCGCGGGCCGCTGCAACGCGCGGCTCAGCCGGTGCGAGAACAGCGCCATCGATGCGACGCCGCCCGCGAACAGCAGGGCGAACGTCGCGGCGAGCAGCAGATATTGAAGGTTCAGGCTCCACTCGGCAGTCGGGCTGATGAACTGTGGAAAGAACGACGGAAAGAACAGCAGCGTCTTCGGATTCAGACCGGAAGTCGCGACGCCGCGCCAGAACAATGCGCGCCGGGTGTCGGTGTCCGGCGCGGCGCTTGCCGTTGCGGTGCCGGTGCCGGTATCGGCCGGTGCCGCGGCTGCGCCGGCCGGCGCGCGGCTCAGCCATTGCTTGCCGCCGAGCCAGACGAGATACGCGGCGCCGGCCCAGCGCAGCACGGTTAGCGCGTGTTCGTCGAGGTGGACCAGCGAGTTCAGGCACAGCGCGGTCAATGCGAGTTGCAGCAGCACGGCGAGCGTGCCGCCCCAGACGCATGGCAGCGCACGGCGCCAGCCGGTGCGCAGCGCCTGGTTCATCGTGAGCAGGTTGACGGGGCCGGGTGCGTAGATGAGGACGACGGAAGCAGCGAGGAACGACAGATAAAGCTTGAACGACATGACGGACGGGCAGGAACGAGGAAGCAGGCACCGGCCCCGCACGCGGTCGGATAGGCGTGCGGGCGGCGGGGAATCGCATGTCTGCCGGCCGGCCCCGCAACTCGTGATTGCGGTCGTGCGTCCCGCTGCGACGGGTGATCGCGGGGAGCGTGCCGGGCAGCAGGCATGAAGAAAATGTATCAAGCAGGCCGGTTAAAAGGCTTCCTGTTTTCCAGCAAAACGGATCTGAAACCGGAATGTCGTTCAGGTAGAATCGCGTTTTTCAGTAGAAGATTCTTCTCATCATGGCTACCCGCGAACGCACGCCGAAAACGCTCGACAATCAGGACCGCAAGATCCTCGGCGCATTGCAGAAAAATGCGCGTCTGTCGAACGCCGAACTGGCCGAACAGATCGGCATGTCGACCACCGCCTGCTGGAACCGCACGCGGCAACTCGAACTCGACGGGTACATCGACGGCTATGTCGCGCTGGTCAACCAGCGCAAGCTCGGCTATGCGGATATCGTGATTCTCGAAGTCACGCTCGATCGCCATGAAGACGACGCGCTGGCGCGCTTCGGCGCCGAACTGGCGGCGCTGCCCGAGGTGCTCGAGGCGTATCTGGTGTCGGGCGAGTACGACTACTGGATCAAGGTCGCGGTGGACGGCACGGCCGGCTACGAGCGCTTCCTGCGCGAAAAGCTGTACCGGATCTCGAGTATTCGCCACAGCCGCTCGATGTTCGCGCTGCGATGCATGAAGGACGTGCCTTCGATTCAGGTGTGACGCAAGGGAAATGCGAGCGCGACCGGCGTTGAAGCGGCGGTGCATGCGACGAGGCGCCGACGCGGACGTGACCGGCGAACGGCCGAAAGGAAGGCTCACCGGCGGGACTGCCCGCAGAGCCACAAAAACGGATGAATCTTCCGTTCGGGATGGCCGGTGTTAATCGCCCGTCGGAGGGGAATGGCTTTTCACCGAGGCAACCGGCTTGCAGCAAGTGATCCGCGCCGATACGTATGCATCCGCGCCGGCATCGGCCTGAAACACGGCCTCGATACGCTCTTGAAACGCTCGCCACGCGCCGAGCGCATTCGGCCGGGCCCGGCCTCTTGCTATCCGACCGACGCACCCGTCGCGTGCCCGGCGCAACAGCCGCTCGCGGCGCGCGTCAGGCGACCGGCGATTCGCTCAGCGCGGCAGGCGCGCGTGTGCTTCAGCGATGACTTCGCAGTTCTCGAGGTGCAGTGCCCAGGCTTCTGCCAGCAGCTCGCCAACACGTGCGAGCCAGCCAGTGGATTGGGTGGAACGATCGGAGACATTAGACGTTTGCATGACGAAGCCCCATATAGGTGGCGAGTTAGGGATAACCCTAATCATAGCGAAACGGCCCCGCTTTGTGAAATGCGATTTCGTTATATGAGAATTACTGACAATTGATGTTGCTGCTGCGCAACATGAATATTGGCAGTCCGCGCTCGTCGGGCACGCGTGACGAGGCAGCCCGCGCGGCCTCGCGGGCAGAAAGAAAGGGAGTCGAAGGTACGTGGGGAGAAGGGCGTGGCTACCGGCCGATCCACCCGAAGCGCCAGGACAGTCGCCGCGTCGCGGCGCGCAGCGCGTGCGCCAGTTCGCTCTCCGGCTCGCGCGGGAAGCCGCGCGACGAACCGATGATCGCGATCACGAGGCGGATGCTGCCGGTGTGATCGAACACCGGCGCGGCGATCGTCCCGATGCCCGGCACCGGCGCGTCGAACGCGAAATCGAGTTCGTCCGCGCGAATCGCCGCGAGCCGCGCGCGGAAGGCCGCGTCGTCCGGCGCGGCAGGCGCGCCAGCGAGGCGCACGGGCTCGTTGGCCAGCAGGTCGGCCAGCACGTCGTCGGACATGCCGGACGCGAAAATCCGCCCGATCGCCGTATTGACGAGCGACATCACGGTGCCGACCTGCAGGCTCACGTGCTGCGGCCGCGCCGATTCTTCCAGCCGGATCACGGTCGGCCCGAGCGGCCCGAGCGTCGCGGCGGCCACGCTCATGTCGGTCGCGCCGGCGAGCGCGACGATCTCGGCTTCCGCGTCGCGCGTCGGCGACACGCGCTGCATCGCAATCAGGCCGAGCGCCTGCGCGAGCGGGCCGCCGTCGAAGCAACCGGCTTCGTCGCGGCTCAGCAGGCCGATCTTCTGCAGGCTGACCAGATGCGGAAACGCCTTCGCCGCAGGCATGCCGGCCGCCGTCGCGAGATCGCGCAGCGGCAGCGCGCGGCCCGCCGACACCAGCGCGAGCAGCAGGTCGCCGGTGCTGTCGAGCGCATTGATTCCGCGCTGCGCCTTCGCGTCGTCGGCCAGCGCCGGCGGTACGCGCGCGGGACCCGACGCCGGTGCGGGCGCCGGCTCCGCACGCACCGCGCCGAGCGACGCGGTGGCCTGCCGCGCCGCGTCGCGCAACGCCGCGGCGATCGGGCCGTTCCAGTCGACATCGATCGAGCCCGTCGACCCGATGACCGTCAACGCGAGCTGCAGGCACCCGTGCGCATCGAGGACGGGCACGCACATCCCGCTGACGCCCGGGCTCGGCCGGTCGATGCTGCGTTCGATGCCGCGCGCGCGGATCGCGTCGAGGTCGACGTGTTGCGCGTCGGGGTCCGGCGCGCGTGACGCGCGTTCGGCGCCGGCGAGCGTCTCGCCCGCGCCGGCCTGGCTGGCCGCCATCGCGTTGATTTGCGCGGCGTCGCCGAACGCGCGGAACACCCGGCCGGTCGCCGTGGTGTCGAGCGACATCACCGAACCGACGTGCAGGTTCACGTGCAGCGGATAGCCGCCGTGCTCGATGCGCACGATCGTCGGGCCGAGCACGCCCGGCACCGACAGCGCGACGCTCAGGCCGACCGTTTCCGCGAGCCGCGCCGCATGCGGCAGCGTCGCGCGGTAGGCCGGCTGGCGCTCGATCGACATCAGCCCGAGCCGCAGCGACAGCGGGCCCGGCTCGTAGTCGCCGGTGATCGCATCGCGCTTCACCAGCGCGAGCCGCGTCAGGCTCACGAGATAGGTGTGCGCCTGCGCGGTGGAGAGATCGGCCGCCGCGGCCAGCTCCGACAGCCCAAGCGGCTTGCGCCGGCGCGCGAACGCGTCGAGCAGCCGGCCGCCGACCTCGACACTCTGGATGCCGCGTTGCGCCTTGGGCGGCGCGTCGTCCGCGCTGACTTCGTGGTTCTGCACGCGATGATTCTTCCGTTTGACGAAACCTCGCATGGTATCCGACGCCGTTTTCAGCGCCAGCCCGGAGGTTTACCCGTATTAGACAATAACAAGCATATTTGCCATTGACAAATATTGGGTGCAGGCAGATGATCGGCCCATTCCCCTCAACACATGGCTCGCAGCCACGGAACGCACAATGGCCAAAGCATTCGCCTCCCAAGCCGATCTGGAAGAGAAGAAAGTCACCTGGACGAAGCTGTCCGAGAACGCGTACGCATACACAGCCGAAGGCGACCCGAACTCGGGCGTGATCATCGGCGACGACAGCGTGCTGATCGTCGACACGACCGCGACGCCCGCGATGGCGCAGGACCTGATCGCGAAGATCCGCAGCGTGACCGACAAGCCGATCAAGCACGTCGTGCTGTCGCACTACCATGCGGTGCGCGTGCTCGGCGCGTCCGCGTACTTCGACGAAGGCGCGCAGCACGTGATCGCGAGCCGCGGCACGTACGAGATGATCGTCGAGCGCGGCGAGGCGGACATGAAGTCGGAGATCGAGCGCTTCCCGCGCCTGTTCGCCGGCGTCGAGACGGTGCCGGGCCTGACCTGGCCGACGCTCGTGTTCGAGCGCGAGATCACGCTGTTCCTCGGCAAGCTCGAAGTGAAGATCATGCACGTCGGCTCGGGCCACACGAAGGGCGACACGATCGTGTGGCTGCCGTCGCAGAAGGTGCTGTTCTCGGGCGACCTCGTCGAATACGACGCGGCCTGCTATTGCGGCGACGCGCAGCTCGAACAGTGGCCGGCCACGCTCGAGGCGCTGCGCGCGCTTGGCGCCGAGAAGCTCGTGCCGGGCCGCGGCCCCGCGCTGCTGAATCCGGCCGACGTGAACAAGGGCCTCGACTACACGAAGGATTTCGTCACGACGCTGCTCGCGCAGGGCCGCAAGGCCGTCGAGCGCAATCTCGACCTGAAGGCGGCGATGGCGCTCACGCGCGAGGCGATGGACCCGAAGTTCGGCCACGTGTTCATCTACGAGCACTGTTTGCCGTTCGACGTGTCGCGCGCGTTCGACGAAGCGAGCGGCATCGCGCATCCGCGCATCTGGACCGCGCAGCGCGACAAGGACATGTGGGCCGCGCTGCAGGAGTGAATGGCACGCGGTAGCGGGGCGGCGTTCGCATGATCGTCCCGCCGTTTCACTGAGGGTTGCGGCATCCGCGGCGGCATCGCGCCGCGGCGTCGGCAACCGTATCCGGTCTCACAAGAAAGCAGGGCGCACGCACGCCCTCGGAGACTGCCGCGCGCTCGATATCGCGCGGCCCGTTTGGAGAGAGACATGCCCCAATCGCTTCCCGCCGAAGCGACGCTCGCGCACGCGAGCGCTTCGGCGCCGACTTCCGCATCCGGCGATGCGCTGCTGTTCCGCAAGATCGCGTGGCGGATCGTTCCGTTCCTGTTCCTCTGCTACGTCGTGTCGTTTCTCGACCGCATCAACATCGGCTTCGCGCAGTTGCAGATGAAGCACGATCTCGGCTTCAGCGATGCGATGTACGGCCTCGGCGCCGCGGTGTTCTACGTCGGCTACGTGTTCTGCGAAGTGCCGAGCAACATGCTGCTCGCGCGGTTCGGCGCGCGCCGCACGTTCACGCGGATCATGCTGCTGTGGGGCCTCGCGTCGACCGGGATGATGTTCGTGTCGCAGCCGTCGCATTTCTACGTGCTGCGCTTCCTGCTCGGCGTGTTCGAGGCCGGCTTCTTCCCCGGCATCGTGCTGTACCTGACCTACTGGTTCCCCGCGAGCCGGCGTGCGGCCGCGATCTCCGTGTTCTTCGCGGGCGTCGCGGTGGCCGGCGTGCTCGGCGGGCTGCTGTCCGGCTGGATCATGCGCGACATGAGTGGCGTGCTCGGGCTGCACGGCTGGCAGTGGATGTTCGCGATCGAAGGTGCGCCGGCGATCCTGCTCGCATTCGCCGCGTTCACGCTCCTCGTCGACCGGCCGCGGGACGCGACGTGGCTCACGGCCGACGAAAAGGCGCGCGTCGCCGCGCTGTGCGACGAAGGCCGCACACACGGCAACGCACACGACGGGCGCAGCGTGCTGGCCGCGCTCGCGAATCCGCGCGTGTACCTGTTCGCGTTCATCTATTTCTCGCTGACCTGCGCATCGCTGACGCTCAACTTCTGGATGCCGCTGATGATCCGCGACTTCGGCGTGACCGACGTCGTGGCCGTGAGCCTCTACACGGTCGTGCCGAATGCGGTGGGCGCGGTGGGGCTGATGCTGATCGCGCGCCGCTCGGACCGCACCGGCGAGCGCCGCAAGCACTTCGCGTGCTGCACGATCGGCGGCGGCCTCGCGCTCGCGGCCCTGACGCTGCACCTGCACAGCTTCGCGGCGATGCTCGCGTGCCTGTCGATCGCGGCGACGCTGATCTTCGCCGCGCTGCCGATCTTCTGGGCCGTGCCGACCCGCTACCTGTCCGGCAACGCGGCCGCGGCCGGGATCGCGTTGATCAGCAGCATCGGGATCACGAGCGGCATCGTCAGCCCGTGGGTGATCGGGATGATCCGCACGCGCACGGGCAGCATGGATCTCGCCGTGTATCTGCTGGCCGCGCTGCTGGTCGCGAGCGGCGTGGCGCTGATGGTCGGCGTGAAGGGCGAATCCGCCCGGCGCGGCTGAACGTCGGCGTCGCGTTTCCCGTCCGGCCCGTATTCGCATCCATCGAGGAGACGATCGATGTCCATCCCCCTGCAAGCAGACGCCGCGCACGCGGCCGCGTCCGGTTCCGCCGCGTCCGGCAACGACGCGCTGTACCGCCGCATCGGCATCCGGATCGTGCCGTTCCTGTTCGTCTGTTACATCGTGTCGATTCTCGATCGCAGCAACATCGGCTTCGCGCAGTTGCAGATGCGGCAGGATCTCGGGCTGACCGATGCGATGTACAGCCTCGGCGCGGTGCTGTTCTTCGTCGGCTACGTGCTGTTCGAGGTGCCGAGCAACGCGCTGCTGCGCCGCTTCGGCGCGCGCCGCACGTTCGCGCGGATCATGGTCCTGTGGGGCGCGGTGTCGGTCGCGATGATCACCGTCGACAGCGCGAAGCAGTTCTACGTGCTGCGGTTCCTGCTCGGGCTGTTCGAGGCCGGCTTCTTCCCCGGGGTGGTGTTCTATCTGACGTACTGGTATCCGGCGCGCCGGCGCGCATCGGTGCTGTCGATCTTCTATGCGGGCGTCGCGGTGGCCGGGATGGTCGGCGGGCTGCTGTCGGGCTGGCTGATGCGCGGGATGGCCGGCGTGCTCGGGCTGCACGGCTGGCAATGGATGTTCGCGATCGAGGGCGCGCCCGCGGTCCTGCTCGGCGCGATCGCATGGTTCTGGCTGTGCGACCGCCCCGAACACGCGCGCTGGCTGTCCGACGACGATCGGCAGCGGCTCGCGGCCGACCTCGCCGCCGATCGCGCCGATGCGCCCGCGCACGCGGCTGCTTCGCTGCGGCAGGTGCTGGCCGAGCCGCGCACCTATCTGTTCGCGTTCATCTATTTCTCGCTGACGACCGCGCTGCTGATGCTGCTGTTCTGGATGCCGCTGATGATTCGCGAATTCGGCATTCACGACGTCGTGCACATCAGCCTGCTGTCGATCGTGCCGAACGCGATCGGCGCGGCCGGCCTGATCGCGATCGCGCGGCGCTCCGACCGCAAGCGCGAACGGCGCCGGCATTTCGCCGCATGCGCGTTCGGCGGTGCGCTGGCCCTCGCGTTGCTGACGCTGCACCTGCCGAGCATCGTCGCGATGATGGCGTTGCTGTCGATCGCGGCGATGCTGATCTTCGCCGCGCATCCGGTGTTCTGGGCCGTGCCGTCCGCGTATTTCGCGGGGGCCGGCGCGGCGGGCGGGATCGCGCTGATCAGCAGCATCGGCGTGTCGAGCGGAATGATCACGCCGTGGATCGTCGGGGTGATCCGCACGCGCACGGGAAGCATGGATTCGGCGATGCTGATGATCGCCGGTTTGCTGGCCGCGTGCGCGGTCGCGATGCTGCTGGGCGTGCGCGCCGCACCGCGCGGCGCGGGCCCCGCCGGCAGCTAGCGCGCCGCGGTGTAGCGCGGGGCCGGCGTATCGGCCGACAGGTGCGGCGCCATCGTGCGGCGCGCGGCCTCGTACGCGTCCCATTCGTCGCCCGCGTGCAGCGACGGGATCGTCACGAGCTCGCCGCGATCGAACCCGACCAGCGCCGCATCGACCATGTCCGGCGCCGTCATCACGATTTCCTTCGGCAGATGCTCGAGCGGCAGGCCGCCCGTCTGCCAGAAATCGGTGGCCGTCGCGCCGGGCAGCACGGCCTGCACCTGCACGCCCTTGTCGGCGAGCTCGTGATGCAGCGACTGGCTGAACGCGAGCACGAACGCCTTGCTGCCGCCGTACACGCCATTCAGCGTTTCCGGCGAGATCGCGACGATCGACGAAATGTTGATCACCGCGCCGCGGCCGCGCGCGACGAAGCCGGGCACGGCCGCATAGGTCAGCCGCGTGAGCGCGGTCACGTTCAGGTCGATCATCCGCGTCATCGCGTCGACGTCGCTGTCGAGCAGCGGCGCATGCGTGCCGATGCCCGCGTTGTTCACGAGCAGCGTGATGCTCGCGTCCTGTTTCAGCTTCGCTTCGACGGCGGCGAGCGCCGCGCGGTCGTTGAGGTCCGCGTCGACGATCTCGACGCCGCGCTGCGTGTCGTTCGTGATGCGGTCGGCGAGGGCGCTCAACCGGTCGCGGCTGCGCGCGACCAGGATCAGGTCGTAGCCGCGGCGCGCGAGGCGGTCCGCGTAGACGGCGCCGATGCCCGACGACGCGCCGGTAATGACAGCGGTACCGCGATGTGCTTGCGTCATGATGTACTCCGTTTCGATGAGGATGGCCGGATGGCGTGAAGGCATTCTGGCCTCGAAGCGCGGCGACACAAATGACGTAGATGGGTATGATTTCGGACATCGGGCCATTGGGCACGAAACCGGAGAACGCAGATGCACCGAATCGGCTTTCTGATCAGCGACGGCTTTCAGATCATGGCGCTCGCCGCGCAGTCGGTGTTCGAGTACGCGAACATGGGGATGGACGCGCCGTTCTACGCGATGGACAGCTATTCGGTCGACGGCGGCGACGTGCGCTCGTCGCTCGGGCTGCCGGTCGCCACGCGCGCGCTGCGCGGGCGGATCGGCGTCGATACGTGGATCGTCGCGGGCGTCAACGATCCGCTAGCCTCGCCGGCGCCGGCCGGTGTCGTTGCTTACCTGCGCCGCGCGAACGGGCAGGCGCGGCGGATCGCCGGCATCTGCACGGGCGCGTTCGTGCTGGCCGAGGCCGGGCTGCTCGCGCAGCGCCGCGCGACCACGCACTGGGCGTTCGGCCGGGACATGCAGCGGCACTACCCGGAGATTCGCGTCGAGGACGACCGGATCTTCATCGTCGACGGTCCGATCTGGACGTCGGCCGGGATGACGGCCGGCCTCGATCTCGCGCTCGCGATGGTGGAAAAGGACCTCGGCGCCGACGCCGCGCGGTCGGTCGCGCACAAGCTGGTGATGCATCAGCGCCGCGCCGGCGGCCAGTCGCAGCATTCGGAAATGCTCGAGCTTGCGCCGAAATCCGACCGCATCCAGAACGCGCTCGACTACGCGCGGCGGAATCTCGGCCGCGCGCTGACCGTCGAGGCGCTGGCCGAGGCCGTGCACCTGAGCCCGCGCCAGTTCAGCCGCGTGTTTACGCTCGAAACCGGGCAGTCGCCGGCGAAGGCGATCGAGCGGCTGCGGCTCGAATCGGCGCGGCTGATGATCGAACAGAGCCGCCATCCGCTCGACGTGATCGCGAAGGAGAATGGTTTTCGCGACCGCCGGCACATGCGCGACGCGTTCGTGCGCGGGTTCGGCGTGCCGCCGCAGGCGCTGCGGCGCGATGCGCGGGCGGGCCAGCGGGAAACGGGCTGACGCGCGGCCGCACGCCTGCGCGGGTCGGGAAAATCGCGCAGAATCTCGTCGATATGTTTCGCGAGGAAACACGATGCATGCCGAACCGTTCGACGTTGCGATACCCGACCAAGCACTTGACGACCTGCGTCGACGCCTGCGCGACACCCGCCCGCCGAACCTGACGCCCGCCGAGCCGTGGCAGCAGGGCGTCGACGGCACGTGGCTGCGTGAGCTGGCCGCGTACTGGGCCGACGGGTTCGACTGGCGTGCGGCGGAACGCGCGCTGAACCGGCTGCCGCAGTTCGTCGCGGACGTCGGCGGCCGGCGCGTGCATTTCGTGCATCGGCGAGGCACGGGGCCGAAACCCTATCCACTCGTCGTCACGCACGGCTGGCCCGGTTCCGCGTTCGAATTCCATGCGCTGATCGATCGCCTGTGCGATCCGGCCGCGTTCGGCGGCGATCCGGACGACGCATTCGACATCGTCGCGCCGTCGCTGCCCGGCTTCCTGTTTTCTCCGGCACCGGCGGCACCCGGCACGTCGGCGCTGCAGGTCGCCGACTGCTGGGCGGAATTGATGGCCGGCCTCGGCTATCGACGCTTCGGTGCGCAGGGCGGCGACCTGGGCGCGGGCGTGTCGGTCGCGCTCGGCGCGCGGCACGAGGGCGTGGTCGACGGCATCCATCTGAACTATCTGCCCGGCAGCTACGAACCGCCGATCGACGCCGCGCGGCCGCTGACCAACGACGAGCAGGCATTCCTGAAGCAGCGTGGCGATTGGGCGGCGCTGGAAGGCGGGTACGCGTATGTCCACATGACGAAGCCTCGGACGCTGGCCGTCGCGCTCAACGATTCGCCGCTCGGGCTGGCGGCGTGGATCGCCGAGAAATTCCGTGCGTGGAGCGATTGCGACGGCGACGTCGCGCGGCGGTTTTCACACGACACGCTGCTGACCGGCATCTCGCTCTACTGGTTCACCGGCTGCATTGGCTCGTCGATGCAGATGTATTGGGAAAACCGGCTGCAGCCGATGCGCTTCGCGGCCGGACAACGCATGGCGGTGCCTGTCGCGTTCGCGCGCTTTCCGAAGGAGATCAGCCGTCCGCCGCGCAGTTGGCTCGAACGCGTATTCGACGTGGCGCAGTGGACCGACATGCCGAGCGGCGGCCATTTCGCGGCGATGGAAGAGCCGGATCTGCTCGCCGACGACATTCGGCGGTTTTTCAGGCGTTTTCGATAACGAGCGGGGCGGCCAGCGACGCGTGCGAAGTACGCCGGTGGCCATCCCGGCGACCGGGCGCGGCCGCATCGCGCGGATCGCGCCACGCCGCCGCCCGTCTCGAGTCTTACCGCGTCACGAACGCCGTGGCCGCCTCCGGCGCCGTACGCGCATGCTTGCGCTGGCGCAGCAGCGCGACGCGGCAGTTCTCGCGCGCCGTTTCGCGGCCGTCGTCGTCGAGCAGCACGAGGTCGCCACGCATCACGTTCAGCGTGATCACGTCCTCGCCCGGCGCGCCGAGCGTTTCCGGCGTATGCACGGAGCCGGCCGGTTCGAGCACCGTCGAACCGGCGTGCGCGACCCAGTCGTATTCGCGGTAGCGCCACGCACCCTGCAGCGTATGGACGAACACCTCGCCGTCGTGACGGTGGCGCGGCAGCGTGCCGCCTGCCGGCATCTTGAGCAGCGCGGTCAGCGTGTCCTCGGCCGCGTTGATGTGCAGGTACTTGATCGCGAGCCCCGGCAGGTCGGCGCTCATCGGCAGCCACGGCAGCGCGTCCCCGGGCAGGCACGAGATCGGCGGCAGGTCGGTGGAGGGCGGGGCGGACGGCTGCGTCATGGCGGAAGTCGGGCGGAAACGGGAAGCCCGCATTATCGCAGAGGCGAATCGCGCGGCCGAACGGGGCGCGGCGTCGCGCCGAAAGCGTGCGCGGCAGGCCGATTCTTGCGCGACGAAATATACAGTCAAACTGCACAGTTTGACTGTCGATGTGCTATCTTGAATTCATGAACTCGCCATCGCCTCCCGCCGACACGCTCCCACTGGCCGGTCTCGCCGGCGAACTTCGCATCTCGGTCGGCAAGCTGATGCGGCGGATGCGGGAGCAGACCCATCCGAACGACCTCACGTCGTCGCAGAAATCGGTGCTGCTGCGGCTCGATCGCGACGGCCCGGCGACCGTATCGGCGCTTGCACGGGCCGAAAGCGTGCGCCCGCAGTCGATGCGCGTGACGGTCGCGACGCTGGAGGCACTCGGCGCGGTCGCCGGCGCGCCCGATCCGACCGATGGCCGGCAGACGCTGATCGCGCTCACGCCCGGTTTCCGCAAGGTGTTGCAAGCGAACCGCGCGGCCAAGGACGACTGGCTGTTCCGTGCGCTGCACGCGCAATTGTCGGCGGCGGAACAGGCGGAGCTCGCGACGGCCGTGAAGCTGCTGCAGCGGCTCGCCGAATTCCGGGACCCGGCGCGTCCGTAAACCGTATCGACCCGCTCGCCGAAAGGATGGCCCGCTCATGAGCTACCTGCATCTCGTGTCGTACTTCTTCGGCGGCGCGTGTCTCGCGAACGCCGTGCCGCATCTCGTCAGCGGGCTGCGCGGCGAGCCGTTCCAGACGCCGTTCGCGCATCCGCCCGGGCGCGGGCTGTCGTCGTCCACCGTGAACGTGGTGTGGGGCGTCGTGAACCTCGTCATTGCTTATGCGCTCGTGCGCCGGGTCGGCGATTTCGACCTGAAGATCACCGCCGACGCGGCGGCGTTCGGGCTCGGCATCCTCGTGCTCGGCCTGTTCCTCGCGCGGCATTTCGGCGAACTGCACGGCGGCAACGCGCCCGGCCGGGTGCGGCGATGAGCGTGCCGGCCGCGGGCGTATTTCGCTCGCTTCGCAGCTTCAACTATCGCGTGTGGGCGATCGGCTCGCTGGTGTCGAACATCGGCACATGGATCCAGCGCACCGCGCAGGACTGGCTCGTCCTCACGCAGCTCACGCATCACGACGCATCGGCGGTCGGCACGGTGATGGCGCTGCAGTTCGGTCCGCAGTTGCTGCTGTTGCCGTGGACCGGCTATGCGGCCGACCGCTTCGACCAGCGCAAGCTGCTGATGGCCACGCAGGCGCTGATGGGTGCGCTGGCGCTCGTGCTCGGCGTGCTGACGGTCACCGGCGCCGTGCGGCTCGAGCACGTGTATGTGTTCGCGTTCCTGTTCGGCTGCGCGTCGGCGTTCGACGCGCCGGTGCGGCAGACCTTCGTCGCGGAACTCGTCGGCGACCGCGAGCTCGCGAACGCGGTCGCGCTCAATTCGACGTCGTTCAACGCCGCGCGGATGGTCGGCCCGGCGGCGGCCGGCTTCCTGATCGCATCGGTCGGTACCGGCTGGGCGTTTCTCGCGAACGGGCTCAGCTTCTTCGCGGTGCTGGCGTCGCTGTCGCGGCTTCGGGAAGACGAATTGCGCACGAACGTACGGGCAGGCCACTCGCGCGGCAGCCTGCTCGACGGATTCCGCTACGTATGGCGCCGCCCGGACCTGACGGCGATCCTCGTGATGCTGTTCCTGATCGGCACGTTCGGGCTCAATTTCCAGTTGTTCATTTCGACGATGGCCGCCAGCGTGTTTCACGTCGATGCGCGCGGGTTCGGCTTCCTGTCGTCGATGATGGCGGTCGGCACGATCTCGGGCGCGCTGCTCGCCGCGCGCCGCGAGCAACCGCGGTTTCGCCATCTGTGGATCGGCGCGACGCTGTTCGGGCTCGGCTGCGCGTTCGCCGCGCTGGCGCCCGGCTACTGGTCGTTCGCCGCCGCGCTGGTGCTGACCGGGATCGCCGCGATCACCTTCATGAACTCCACCAACAGCCTGATGCAGCTCTCCACCGAGCCGGCGATGCGCGGCCGCGTGATGGCGCTGCGCCTCGCGGTTGCATTGGGCGGCACGCCGATCGGCGCGCCGGTGGCGGGCTGGGTCGCGAACCACCTCGGCCCGCGCTGGGCGCTCGGCGTCGGCGCGGCGTCCGGCTTTGCCGCGGCGCTCGTCGCGACCCATTTCGTCACGCGCAAGCGTGCGCAGCCGCGCGCGGCCGACGACGGGGCCTGAACGAAGCCGAACCCGAAGCCGCCGTTACGCGGCCGGCAACACCGTCGCATGCGCGGCTTCGAGGCACGACTGGAACAGCAGCGCCGCCCGCGACGGCCGCGGCGAGCGTCGCAGCAGGCTTACGAACCGGCACCGGTAATTGAACCGGTGCGGCGCGATCGGCTGCATCAGCCCCTTGTTTTCGAAACTCTCCGCGTAGTGATCGGGCAGGAAGCCGAGATAGCGGCCCGACAGGATCAGCGTTGCAATCGATTCCTGGTCCGACGCGGTCGCGCTGCGCGTGAGCTTCGCGCGATGGCTGAGTTCCATGTTCGGCGAATGGAAGCCGAGCCCCGCGAACGCGTGGTGGCGGATCGTCGTCCACGTGAGCTTGCCGTGCGGCGCGTCGAACAGCGGATGCTGGCGGCCGCAGTAGAGCAGCATCCGTTCGTCGAACAGCGCCGAATACACGAGGCTGCCCGAGTTGCGGTGCGCGGGAATGATCCCGACGTGGTAGCTGCCGTCGATGACCCCGCGCTCGACCTCGTTGATCGACGCGACGTGCAGGTTCAGCGCGACGTCCGGCGCTTCGTCGGCGAACTGGCGAATCGCGTCGCCCAGGCGCGCATGCGGGTTGGTCGCCGTCTTGTCGAACACCGCGATATGCAGTTCTCCGCCCATCTTGTCGTGAATGCCATCGATTCTGCTGCGAAATGCCTCCATTGACGCGAGCAGTCGCAGCGTTTCCTCGTATACCGTCTGCCCTTCGGGCGTCAGCGTGAAGCCCGCGCGGCCGCGCCGGCACAGCACGAGGCCGAGCCGCGTCTCCAGATCCTTCACGTGCCGGCTGATCGTCGAGATGCCGATATTCAGTTCCAGTTCGGCGGCGGCCATCCCGCCGCACTGCACGACGCCCTTGAAGACCCGCAGCAGGCGGAGATCCATGTCGCTGAGCTGCCCGAGCAACGCGCGGCTCTTCGGTTTCTTTGCTTGCATAGTTGCGCAAGTGAACATTGATATTGCGATATTCAAAAGACTAATTGGCGTCCCGACAATGCGCAATATCAATACGAGAAGGAGGGGCGCGCCGCGCCGACCGACATGACCGACATCACCACCGCGCAGCACGACGACACGAACCTCCGCACCGACGCCGCATGGCTCGACGCGCACTGGATGCCGTTCACGGCCAATCGCCAGTTCAAGGCCGACCCGCGCCTGATCGTGTCCGGCAAGGGCGCGTATTACACCGACGGCGAAGGCCGCAAGATCTTCGACGGCCTGTCGGGCCTCTGGTGCACGGGCCTCGGTCACGGCCGCACGGAAATCGTCGAAGCCGTGAGCCGTCAGGTCGCGCAGCTCGACTACGCGCCGGCCTTCCAGTTCGGCCATCCGAAATCGTTCGAGCTCGCCAACAAGATCAAGGAACTGACGCCGGCCGGGCTCGACTACGTGTTCTTCACGGGTTCTGGCTCGGAAGCGGCCGACACGTCGCTGAAGCTGGCCCGCGCGTACTGGCGTGCGAAGGGCAAGGGCACGAAGACGCGCCTGATCGGCCGGGAGAAGGGGTACCACGGCGTGAACTTCGGCGGCATCTCGGTCGGCGGGATCGGGCCGAACCGCAAGCTGTTCGGCCAGGGCCTCGACGCCGATTTCCTGCCGCATACGCAACTGGCCGAGAACAAGTTCTCGCGCGGCATGCCGGAACACGGCGCGGAGCTGGCCGACCGCCTGCTCGAGCTGATCGCGCTGCACGACGCGTCGAACATCGCGGCCGTGATCGTCGAACCGTTCTCCGGTTCGGCGGGCGTGGTCGTGCCGCCGAAGGGCTATCTGAAGCGCCTGCGCGACATCTGTACCGCGCACGACATCCTGTTGATCTTCGACGAGGTCATCACGGGCTTCGGCCGGGCCGGCGCGATGACGGGCGCCGACGCCTTCGGCGTGGTGCCGGACATCATGAACTTCGCGAAGCAGGTGACGAACGGCGTGCAGCCGCTCGGCGGCGTGATCGCGACGAAGGAAATCTACGACACGTTCATGGCCGCGGGCGGCCCCGAGTACATGCTCGAGTTCCCGCACGGCTACACGTATTCGGCGCACCCGGTCGCGTGCGCGGCCGGCGTCGCGGCGCTCGACCTGCTGGTGAAGGAAGACGCGGTGGCCCGCGTGCGCGATCTCGCGCCGCATTTCGAGGCGGCCGTGCACGGGCTGAAGGGCCAGCGTCACGTCGCGGACATCCGCAACTACGGGCTGGCCGCCGGCCTGACGATCGCCGCGCTGCCGGGCGAGCCGGCACGGCGCCCGTACGAGATCGCGATGCGCTGCTGGGCGAAGGGCTTCTACGTGCGCTACGGCGGCGACACGATCCAGCTCGCGCCGCCGTTCATCGCCGAGAAGCGCGAGATCGACAACCTGGTCAACGCGCTGTCCGACGCGCTGAACGAAGTGGACTGAGCCACTGCTCGCCCGCAGCGACAACCGAATCCACCAAAGAGCCAGACACATGAAACACGACAGCAATGTGACCTCCACCGTCGGCCACCTGATCGACGGCAAGCGTGTCGACGGCGGCAGCCGGGTCCAGCCGGTGTTCGACCCGGCCACCGGCGAATCGCACAAGAGCGTCGCGCTCGCCGACAAGCTGACCGTCGAAGCCGCGATCGCGTCCGCGCAGGCCGCGTTCCCGGCATGGCGCAACACGCCGCCGCTGAAGCGCGCCCGCGTGATGAGCCGCTTCAAGACGCTGCTCGAGGAGCACGCGGAAGAATTGTGCGCGCTGATCACGGCCGAGCACGGCAAGGTGCTCGCCGATGCGATGGGCGAACTGCAGCGCGGGATCGAGAACGTCGAATACGCGTCCTATGTGCCCGAACTGCTGAAGGGCGAGCACAGCAAGAACGTCGGTCCCGCGATCGATTCGTGGAGCGAATTCCAGGCGCTCGGCGTTGCCGCCGGCATCACGCCGTTCAACTTCCCGGTGATGGTGCCGCTGTGGATGTGGCCGATGGCCGTCGCATGCGGCAACACGTTCGTGCTGAAGCCGTCGGAGCGCACGCCGTCGTCGACGCTGCGCATGGCCGAGCTCGCGCTCGAAGCCGGCCTGCCGCCGGGCGTGCTGAACGTCGTGAACGGCGACAAGGAAGCGGTCGACACGATCCTGACCGATCCGCGCGTGAAGGCGGTGAGCTTCGTCGGCTCGACGCCGATCGCCGAATATATCTACGCGACCGGCTGCGCGCACGGCAAGCGCGTGCAGGCGCTCGGCGGCGCGAAGAACTTCGCGATCGTGATGCCGGATGCCGATATCCCCAACGCGGTGAACGCGCTGATGGGCGCCGCGTACGGCTCGTGCGGCGAGCGCTGCATGGCGATTCCGCTCGTCGTCGCGATCGGCGACGAAACGGGCGACCAGGTCGTCGCGGGGCTGAAGGCCGAGATCGAGAAGATGAAGGTCGGCCCGGGCAACGGCGCGGGCGTCGACATGGGCCCGCTCGTCACGCAGCAGCATTTCGAGAAGGTGACGGGTTTCGTCGAAGCGGGCGTGGCAGCGGGCGCGACGCTCGTCGTCGACGGTCGCGGCGTGAAGGTCGACGGTCACGACGGCGGCTACTACCTCGGCCCGTGCCTGTTCGACAACGTGAAGCCCGGCATGCCGATCTATCAGCACGAGATCTTCGGGCCGGTGCTCGGCGTGATCCGCCTGAAGTCGCTCGACGACGCGATGGCGCTGATCGACGCGCACGAATACGGCAACGGCACGTGCCTGTTCACGCGCGACGGCGAGGCGGCGCGCTACTTCAGCGACAACATCCAGATCGGCATGGTCGGCATCAACGTGCCGTTGCCGGTGCCGGTCGCGTACCACTCGTTCGGCGGCTGGAAGCGTTCGCTGTTCGGCGATCTGCACGCCTACGGCCCGGATGCGGTGCGGTTCTACACGAAGCGCAAGACGATCACGCAGCGCTGGCCGTCGGCCGGCGTGCGCGAAGGGACGGTGTTCAGCTTCCCGTCGAACCGCTGAGTCGACGTGCGCACCGGCTGCATGCAGCCGGCGCGACGTGAGGCGCCGCCGCGGCCCGCCCCGATCGACGATCGGAGGCGGGCTTTTTTACGTCCCCGCAAAACGCGCGGAACGCGGCGAAAGCAGGCTCAAGGCGCGACCACGTGCCACACGTTCTTGAAGTTGTCGCCGTTGCGTTCGCCCTGTTTCATGTCCTTCGAGTAGAAGTACAGCGGCTTGCCCTTGTATGCCCATTGCGGGCTGCCGTCGTCGCGCTTGACGATCGTGTAGGGGCCGACCGGTACGTCGGTCGCGCTGGCCTTGTACGGCGGCCAGAGGGTTTCGCATGGGCCCGAACAGGCGCTGGTGCCGGCGTTGGGCTTGTCCTTGTCGAACGTGTAGACGGTCATCCCGTTCGCGGCGACGAGTGCGCCGTTTTCTTCCTTCGTGATGGAGCCCTGGGCCGTGGCCGAAGCTGACGCAATGGCGAGCAGGGCGGAGCTGACGAGCAGCGCGGCTTTCATGAGTGCCTCCTGATAATCCGGTGGGCGGCCGCGATCGCGTGCACGGGCGAGCGTGCGCCGGAATCGCGATGAATGGTGCCGGAGCACGGCGCCGTCGCCGCCCGCCCGCGTGAGCGACGCCCGGGCGACTGGCGGCAAACGGAGCGCCTTATTCACGATAGGCGGTTTTTGGCGGGGCTGCGAGAAGATCGGGGGGCATATCGGCGGCCTGCACGCCGCGCGCAACGGCGCGACGATCGTCGTCGTGCCCGGGTATTCCGCATCCGTCCCCGAACGTACGCCGCGCATGCGTTGCGACGACAACGACCCCGATACGGGTTTGCGTGGATGACATCGCGCGGATTCCGCCGGAATATTTCCGTCAGCGCGGGCCGGGCTCGCGCCGATCCTTCCGGGAGGTGACGACGATGCTTGAGGATCCAGGCGATGTAGCGCGCGCCAGCTATCGCGCGTATGTCGACAAGGACCGCGACGCGATCGAAGCGCTGATCGCGCCGGACTTCCATTTCACGAGCCCGCTCGACAACCGGCTCGATCGCGACGCGTATCTGGCGCGCTGCTGGCCGAACAGCGCGATGCTCGCCGGTTTCGCATTCGTCGACGTCGCCGTGCACGGCGAATACGTGTACGTCGTATACGAAGCCGTCACGACCGCCGGCAGGCGGTTCCGCAATGCCGAACGGTTGCGCGTGCGCGATGGCCGGATCGTCGAGGCCGAAGTGTATTTCGGCTGGTACGTGCCGCACCCGGCGCCGGATGGCGGGTTCATCGAATCGGGCACGTGAACGCAATCGCACGGCGCGAAGCTGACGTTTCGCCGTCGCGAGCCGCCCGCGAAGGGCTGCCTGCCGGGGCGTCGCCGGTCGACGGCGCGCGCGCCGCTCAACCGGCTGCGTCGTTTTCCCCCAGCGCCTGAATGAACCGCGAAAACAGCTCCGGCTGCGACGAGATCCCGAGCTTCGCGTAGAGGTGCCGCCGATGCACCTTCACCGTTTCGGGTGATATCGCGAGCCGCTCCGCGATCGCCTTCGACGAATTGCCGCGCAGCACCATGCGTGCGATCGCCATCTCGCGATCGGTCAGCACACCCGCGCCGAAGCGCGCGAGCGCCTGCTCGACGCGCGCGCCGAGGTCCGCGTCGGGCGTGGCGCGCGCGGCATCGCCCACCAGCCGCCAATGCTGGCGGATAACGGCGAGCACCCACGGCATCGCGGCCGTCAGCTTGCCGAGCGGCTCGACGTCGAAGCGCGTCGACGCACCGAGCGACAGCGACAGCAGCGTATCGGCGTTCGGCCGCACGAGAATCTGGATCTCGTCGTCGCCGACCGCATCGCGAAAGTAGCTGAGGAAATATTCGCTCTGCCGGAACAGGTCCGGCGCGACTTCCTCGAGCCGGTAGCAGCCGTCGGCGAGCCCGTCGTGCGCGGCCTGCAGAAACGGATCGAGCAGATATAACCCGTTCAGGTAAAGCGGCACCGGCGACGCGGTGTCGGCGCCGCCCGTGTCGTATTCGTCGAGCACGAGCGGCACGCCGTCGCGGCCGATCGCGGTCGCGAGCGCGTTGTCGAACGGCGCCATTTCATTGAGCAACAGCACGAGGAACCGCCAGAAGCGCGGTTGGCCGAGATGATCGATCGCGCGGCCGAGTGCCTGGTGCATCGCGATTTCGGAAAAGAGACGATCCATACCACCACCGGAAGGGCGTAACACGAAGGGGGAATAGCGGTCCTGAAATTGGCTTCCTAGACTGCCACGCAATCAATCGGGCCCGAGTATGGGTGTTCAAAAAAAGGCGGCAAAGGAACAAAGGAGCACGAAATGGCGATGATGTCGGAATCGACGGGCACGCTGCAAGCGGCCTCTGCAACGGAAGATGCGCCACGCGCGCTGTCGCAGACGCTCGGCGTGCGCGACGCAGTGATGATCACCGTATCGGGCGTGACCCCGGCCAGCTCGATCTTCGTGATCGCGCCGTTCGCGATCCAGCAGGCCGGCAGCGGCGCGGTGCTGTCGTTCGTGCTCGGCGGCGTGCTCGCGCTGGCGTTCGCGCTCTGCTATGCGGAACTCAGCGCCGCGCATCGCAGCGCGGGCGGCGAATACGTGATGGCCAAGCGCGTGTTCGGCACGCTGCCCGGCTACCTGACCTTCATCACGGTGCTGTCCGTCAGCGTGTTCATCCCGGCCGTGCTCGCGAGCGGCGCCGCGCCGTACCTGAACAGCGCGCTCGGCACGCACTTCGGCAACCAGTCGGTCGCGCTGACGATCGTGCTGCTCAGCTATCTGCTCGGCATGCTGAACATCAAGACGAATGCGTGGATCACCGGTGCGTTCCTGGTCGTCGAAATCGGCGTGCTGATGCTGATCGCGGGGCTCGGCTTCGGATCGCCGCATCGCGGCGCCGACGTCCTGATCGCACCGGTCGTCGCGAGCGGCAACGCGCTGGTGCCGGCAACGCTCGCGGCCATCGTGCCCGCGATCGGCACCGCGATCTTCTGCTACAACGGCTTCGGCTCGGCCGCCTATCTCGCGGAAGACTTGCGCGGCGGCAACCGCAACGTCGCGAAGGCGGTGATCTATTCGCTGCTCGTGATCCTCGTCGTCGAGCTGGTGCCGCTCACCGCGATCGTGCTGGGCGCACCGTCGCTGACGGAACTGACGAAGAGCGGCGATCCGATCGGCTATGTCGTGCGCTCGCTGAGCAATCCGGCCGTGTCGCGCGTGGTCAGCGGCGGGATCTTCCTGTCGGTGTTCAACGCGATCATCGCGATCGTGATCGCGATGGGCCGCCTGCTGTACAGCAGCGGCCGGCATGCGCTCTGGTCGCGCACCTGCAACCGCGCGTTCTCGACGATCCATCCGCGCCTCGAATCGCCGTGGCTCGCGACGATCGCGCTCGCGATACCGTCGGCCGGGCTCGTGTTCGTGTCGAGCCTCGACGCGCTGACCGCGTTCACGGTCGACCTGTTGCTGCTGATCTACCTCGTCGTCGGGCTGGCCGCGCTGGCGAGCCGGTTCGTGCGTCGCGACGTCGAGCATCATTACCGGATGCCGCTGTGGCCCGTGACGCCGCTCGTCGCGGTGGCGGGCGCTGCGTACACGCTCTACACGACGCTCGCGACGGCGACGAAGCCGACCGACCTGATCATCATCGCCGGGCTGCTGGCCGCGGCGCTCGTGATGTACGTGGTGTGGGCGCGCCACAGCGCGGCATTCCGCGCGCTCTGAGCATCGGATCGACACCGGGCAGCACCGATACACCGAACCATTGAAAGACAGGAGGAATTGCATCATGCGCACGAGGGATCTCCGCATCCGCATCGGACTCGGCACGCCGGGCCGCTTCAACGCGATCACGGACGTGCCGGGCGTGCGGGTCGGGCATTGCACGCTGAACGTCGAGAACGGCGACGCATCGATCCGCACCGGCGTCACCGTCATCGAGCCGCGCGCGGGCGCCGCGCACGATTCGCCGTGCTTCGCGGGCGTGCACGTGCTGAACGGCAATGGCGACGCGACCGGGCTCGAATGGATCCGCGAAGCCGGCCTGCTGACCACGCCGATCGCCTATACGAACACGCACAGCGTCGGCGTGGTACGCGACGCGCTGGTCGCGAACGAACGGGAAGCGGCGGCCGGCCGCGTGTACTGGTGCATGCCCGTCGTGATGGAGACCTACGACGGGCTGCTGAACGACATCTGGGGACAGCACGTGAACGCCGCGCACGTGCAGCGCGCGCTGGCCGCCGCCCAGCCGGGGCCGGTCGCCGAAGGCGGCGTGGGCGGCGGGACGGGCATGATCTGCCACGAGTTCAAGGGCGGCATCGGCACCGCGTCGCGCGTGCTGGCGGCCGATGCGGGCGGCTGGACCGTCGGTGCGCTCGTGCAGGCGAACTACGGCGTGCGCGAGATGCTGCGCGTGGCGGGCTACCCGGTCGGCGAGGTGCTGCGGCACGTGCATTCGCCGTTCCGCGAAGCCGAAGCGAAAGGCGAGGCCGGCATGGGGTCGATCGTCGTCACGATCGCGACCGACGCACCGTTGCTGCCGCATCAATGCACGCGTCTCGCGCAGCGCGCGAGTGTCGGGCTCGCCCGCGTCGGCGGCGGCACCGAGGATTCGAGCGGCGACATCTTCCTCGCGTTCGCGACCGGCAACGCCGGCTTGCCGGCGGTGAACTACGGCAGCAAGGGCACGCCGACCGCCGACGTGCGGATGGTCAACAACGACCACATTTCCGCGCTGTTCGTCGCGGCGGCGGAAGCGGTCGAGGAAGCGATCGTGAATGCGCTGGTTGCGGGCGGCGACGTCGAGTCGCGCGGGGCGCGGGTCGAAGGGCTCGGGCGGGCGCGCTTGCTGGATGCGTTACGCGAAGTGGGCTGGCGGCCGGGGCGCGGCGCCTGAAACGGCAAGCGCCGCTTCAATCGAAGCGGCGTGGTGCGGGACGGCGATGCGGCGATCGGCCGGACCGCCGTCCGACCGCGCATGTCATGCATGCGGTGCGGGCGATGCGGGCCTGGCCGTGACGACGCGGCGTCATGCTCAGCTGCCGAAGTAGATGTTGCAGAAGCTGACGGGGCCGACGCATGCGTTCGGGTCTTCCTGCTTCGATTGCGCACGATCGACGCGGCCTGCGGCCTTGACGGCCTCGGCGCGGTTCGCCTGTTGCGGTGCGGCGTCTGCCGGCGCCGGCTGCGCGTGAGCGACGGCAGCGGTGAGCGACAGGGCAACGAGGGCGAGGTGCAGCGGCTTCATTTTGTTTCTCCTGGGTGAGTGCCAGTCTCGCTGGCAGTGAGGAAACTATAGGCTCGCACTGCTTAAAGATTAATCGCCGCGCCTGTAGAGCTTATTTCCATCGGGAACAACGATCCCGTTGCGCGCGCATCGATCTTCAATGGCGATGCCGGTTGAACGGCGCGTCCTTGTCGAGCAGCGCGCTGCGCATGAAGTGCAGGCAGCCGACGATCCGCTGCATGTTGCGACGCGCGTCGGGCACCGCGTACCACGCCTGCAGCGCGTGCTGCGCCGCGCGGATCGCGAGATTCACGGATTTCAGCGTGCGCGCATGGCGGGCGGGCGTCGGATCGTCGAAGAAGCGCGGCAGTTCGAGCAGCACCGCATCGATCGAACCGGTCCAGCGCAGCGTCTGCGGCGGTTTCGCCGCGCGGAACGCGTGCAGCTCGTCGCGCAGGTCGATGACCGCGTGGCCGATCTCGAGCGTCGACAGCATCCAGCGCAGTGCATCGCGATGCTGCCGCGTGCGGCGCACCAGCAGCGTACGCAGTTGCGCCATCAGGTCGTGCGTGCTCGACTGGAAGCGCTGTGCGAGGCCCTCCGGCGCGCCTTCGCATGCCAGCGTCACCTGGCGGCGCAAGTCGTGCGCGATCCGGCCGGTGAGCCAGGGCATGTGGGTCGGGAACACGACGGCGAACACGAGCGAGCACGCAAGCATCGCGACGACGACCGCCAGCCCGTTGTTGATCAGCACTTCGGGCGTATACGCGATCGTGTTGTCGGGGCCCGCGAGCAGGCAGAAGAACACCGCGAAGCCGATCCCGTAGCCGGACAGGCCGGGCCGCATCGCGAGAAACGCGCCGAGGCCGAGGACGGGGGCGAGCGCCGCGCACAGCAGCGGAAAGCCGTCGATGTTCGGATAGACGTAGCACAGGAACAGGTAGCCCACGGCCGTCGCGAACGCCGCGCCGACGCCCATCTGCGCGACGAACTTCGGCGCGCGCGGCGACGTCGAGCTGAGCGCGCACGCGATCGCGGTGGCGATCACCGCGAGCGAGCCGCTCGGCCATTCGGATGCGATCCAGAACGCGCTCATCGCGCCGACGGCGACCACCGTGCGCAGGAACGCGAAGCCGACGAAGAACGCATTGGTTTTCACCGCGTAATGCGTGACCGAGCGCTCGAACGCATGATCATCCTGGTCGAGCGACGCGTAGGTGTCGACGTAGCCGAGATATTCGCCGATGAACCGGTACAGCAGCTCGATCGCGGTATCGAAGTCGAGCAGGCCGCCGGCCGCATGGTCCTCGATGGCTCGCCGCGACGCGCGCGCGGCCTTCGGCAACGCAGTGTGAAAGCGGCGCAGTTCGAGCAGCGCGCCGGTGGCCGGCGCGATGCCGCGCTGGCGTTCGTCGCGCAACGCGGCGAAGCGCAGGGCGAGCGCGTCGACGTGCGGCGCCAGCGCATCGAGTACCGCGTCCGACCGATTCGCTCGCAGCCGTTTGACGAGCTGGTGCAGCGCATGCAGCCGCGTGCAGGCGTTCATGAACTCGCTGTTCAGCCGCGCAAGCCGGCGGCTGCGCGCGCGAATGTGCGGATCCTCGAACGACGCGAATGCGCGGTTCGCTTCGAAGCCGACGATGTCGTCGACGAAATCGGCGAAGCGCCGCTCGAAATCGCCGCGCGCGACGTCGCCCGAGAGCGCGCCGGCCGTGAACGCCGCGAACGTCGCGTGGCGCGCGCTCAACGAGCGCATCAGCGCCTTCGCGGAGCTCAACGGCAGGATCAGCGCGCTGACCGCGCCCGAGCACGCGATGCCGAGGGCGACTTCCGCGGCGCGCGTGAGTGCGGACTGGAACAGCGTCTGCGGCGTCATCACGGCCGGCAGGCCGATCAGCGCGGCCGTGTAGCCGGCGAGCACGAAGCCGTACCAGCGGAAGTGGCGGTTGCGCACCGCGAGCGCGATGCAGCCGCCGATCCACAGCGTGATGCCGGCCATGTACAGCTCGGGCTGCTGCGCGAACAGCCCGCCGAGCGCGAGCGCGCCGACAAGGCCGGCCGCCGTGCCGAGCACGCGATAGAAGCTCTTCGCGAACACCATCCCCGACAGCGGCTGCATCAGCACGAACACGGTCGTCATCGCGGTGCGCGGCTGCGACATCTCGAGACGCATCGCGATACCCATCGCAAGCAGCGCCGCGAGCACGGTTTTCGCGAGGTGCAGCCAGATCAGCCCGTCGGTCATGGCCCAGTCGCGCGCCGCGTTGCCGAGCGGATCGAGCCATCGCCTCCATCGTGCCGGTTCGATGGAAGGTCGCGCGATCGCAGGTTGTGGCTTCATGGAAAGAGGGCCCAAGGCCGACCGCGCGAGGTGCCGCGGCGCGTCCGAACGGGTCCGTTCGACTGGTGAGGCGCCGATTGTAGGAGTGCGGCGCTCGCGCATTAACGCAGCTGCGGGGAAACGATAGTTGCAGCTGGAGTAACAATCTGTCGCATCCAGTGGAGGAAAATGGCGGCTCCGCTACAGGTCGCTCACAGGAATGGATACCCTACAAAACATGCGGGTGTTTTCGCGCGTCGTCGAAACGGGCAGTTTCACCGCCGCCGCGCAATCGCTGAATTCGACGACGGGCGCGATGTCGCGCGCGGTGTCCGAGCTGGAGGCGCGCCTGCGCACCCGTCTGATGAATCGCTCGACGCGCCGTCTCGCGCTCACGTCGGCCGGCGAAAGCTATCTGCGGCGCTGCCGCCAGATCCTCGCCGACGTCGATCGCGCGGAAGAAGAGGCGAGCTGCGCGCACGAGCGCCCGGCCGGCGTGCTGCGCATGCACAGCTTCGCGAGCGTGGGGCATCACTATGTATTGCCCACGCTGACGCGCTATCACGCGCAGTTTCCGGACGTGTCGATCGAGCTGTCGCTGTCGCAGCGCATGCCCGACCTGTTCGACGGCACGAGCGACACGGCCGTCGTCACCGCGTCGTCGCTGCCCGATTCGGAACTCGTGTCGCACCTGCTCGGCTCGACGTTCAGCATTCTGTGTGCATCGCCCGACTACGTGAAACGGCACGGCGCGCCGGCCCGCCCGCAGGATCTCGCCGCGCATGCGTGCCTGACGCTGTGTACGCCGGCGTTTCCGACGCACGAATGGGTGCTCGAAGGGCCCGAAGGCGTCGAGCAGATCCACGTCGCCGGGCCGGTGCAGACCAATACCGCCGAATCGCTCGCGCTCGCGATCCGCGACGGCATCGGGATCGGCATGCTGCCGCTGTATTCGGCGATCGACGCGCTGCGCGACGGCACGCTCGTCCGTGTGCTGCCCGCGCATATCCTGCAGAAGATGAACGTGTATGCGCTGTACCCGTCACGCCGCTTCGTCGATGCGAAGGTGCGGACCTGGGTCGAGATGCTGCGCGCGCAGGTGCCGACGATGATCGCGCGCGACGTCGAAATGCTGAACGCGATCGACCGCGAGCCGCAGGCCGCCTGAGCGCAGGCCGCCTGGACCCCGCGCGCGCATCGGCGCGCGGCGGGTTGCTTCATGCCCATGCCGAAACGGCGTCGCTCGCCACACGTGCCGGATGCGAGCGACGCGCGCCGTCACAGCGCGGGCTTGGCCGCCGCGCCCGATTCGGTTGCCGGCTCGCCGGCCGGGCCGTAGGCGGCCCGCGCCGCTTTCCGCTCGGCGAGACGCTTCGCCTGCAGTCGTTCCTGCGCCGCGAGGATGTCGTCCGGATAGTTGCCGACTTCACCGCGCGCCGGGTTGTAGCCGACCGATTCGAGATCGACCAGCTCCTGCAGCACCTGTGCGCGCGTGACGGGCGACTTCGCCTGCTGGGCGAACGACAGGGCCGGTGCGGCAAGCATGACGGCAGCGGCGGCGGTAACGACGAGCGATTTCACGAGGTTCTCCTGAATAGGGGGTGGGTGGCCGGATCGACACGCGACGCGCGGCGCCGACCTTCGACGTCAGTCTACGTAGCGAGTCCGCGTGCAAACACCCCGATTCCAGGAGGGCTGCGTTCCAGAAGGAACAACATTGGCGGCGTCGCCCGCGGGCCACCGAACCCGTGGGGGAACACGGGCGCCGCGCACACGGGGGCCGTGCACACGGCCCCCCGGCAGGCGGACGACGTCGCGCGATGCCGATCAGAACCGCGTGCGCATGCCGATCGTGCCGACCACCTGATTCGCCGTGCTCGATGCGCCGCCCGACGTGTTGATGAACGCCTGGTAGCCGCGGCCCGACGCATGCTGGAACATCGCTTCCGCGTACAGGTCGGTGCGGCGCGACAGCTTGTACACGGCCTGCAGGTTGGCCTGATGCCACTTCGGATCGCTGCCGTGCTTGCTGTCGGGATTCGACACGCTGGCGTCCGTGTACACATACGCCGCGCCGACGCTGACGGCCGGCGTCACCGCATAGCGCACGTTCACGTCGTAGTTGTTGAACGCGATCTGGCCGCTGGAGCCGAACGCGCCCGTGTTGTCGTACTGCGAACGCGTGTAGACGAAGCCGACGGTCGCCGGGCCGAACACGTAGCTGACGCCGCCGCCGTACGTGCGCATGCGGTCCGAGCCGATCGACCAGCCGCCCTGGTTCAGGCTCTTCGCTTCGGCCGAATCCGTCGCGCCGGGGCTCGCGCT
The DNA here is from genome assembly GCF_002223195.1 of Burkholderia sp. AU28863. Lineage (NCBI taxonomy): Bacteria > Pseudomonadati > Pseudomonadota > Betaproteobacteria > Burkholderiales > Burkholderiaceae > Burkholderia > Burkholderia sp. AU28863. The sequence goes on from NZ_NKFE01000005.1 coordinate 1,111,441, forward strand.
CGTCGAGCCCTTCGTGCCGTTCATCTGCAGGTAGGCGCCGGCCAGCTTCAGCGGGCCGTTCGTGTAGCTCGCGGCCACGCTGTACGCGCGGTTCGCGCTGAAGTTCGCCGAGTTGGAGAACGCGTACAGCGCGCCGACCTTGAAGCCCGCGATCGTATCGCTCGTGTACTTGACCGCGTTGTTGATGCGCAGCGAGTGGTTCAGGTTGTCGTTGTCGAATGGATGCGCGAAGCCCGCATCGCCGAAATCGCCGGACGTCGCCGACAACGGCGCGACGAAGTCGACCATCGTGTCGTACTGGCGGCCGAGCGTCAGCGTGCCGTAGCCGGCCTGGCTGAGGCCGACATACGCGTGCCGGCCGAACAGCTTGCCGTCCTGGCCGAGCCCGCCGTTGTTCGCGTTGAAGCCGTTCTCGAGCACGAACAGCGCCTTCAGGCCGCCGCCGAGATCCTCGGTGCCGCGCAGGCCGAAGCGGCTGCCGTTGATCGTGCCGCTCGCCATGCGCCACTGCGACGCGCCGTTCACGTTGTTGGTATAGGCGATGCCGGCATCGATCAGGCCGTACAGCGTGACCGAGCTTTGCGCGTGGGCGAGCGGCGCGAACAGGGCGGCGGCGCACGCGCCGGCGATCAGGGTTTTTTTCATGGTGGAGCTCCTGCGTGTGGGACGGGAAATCAAAGTTCGGCGCAAGTATAGAAATGCGCGTCGCGCGCAAGGGCCGGGCGGCCGCGAGCGCACTGTTCCAGATCCTGCAAGAGTCGTTCACAAAACCGACACGACGTGTCGCGCGCGCGCCGGGCAGGCGATTCTTGCGTGACGGCCGGCCCGCGGCTTCCGTCCGGCGCGGCCCGGCTGTCGTGTCGATGCAACATGCGCGGTACGTGCGCGCATCGCCGCTTTTACTCCATACTGGTCACCCGGACCGCACGGCCGCCGGCGCAGATCGCGCGGTCGTGTCAACGCATACGACAAGAGGCCCCCATGAACCTGTTCAACGTACGCCTGCGCGGCCGCGACGGCCTGTTCACGATCGGCGTCGATGCCGGCAAGATCGCGCGGATCGATGCGCAAACCGGACCGATCGCGTCGACGAATCCCGACCATATCGATGGCGGCGGCCGTCTTGCGATTCCGCCGCTCGTCGAGCCGCATATCCACCTCGATGCGGTGCTGACGGCCGGCGAACCCGCGTGGAACATGAGCGGCACGCTGTTCGAGGGCATCGAGCGCTGGGCCGAGCGCAAGGCGACGATCACGCACGAGGACACGAAAGCACGCGCGCATGCCGCGATCGGCATGCTGCGCGATCACGGGATCCAGCACGTGCGCACGCACGTCGACGTGACCGATCCGACGCTCGCCGCGCTGAAGGCGATGCTGGAAGTGAAGGACGAGGCGCGCGGGCTGATCGACCTGCAGATCGTCGCGTTCCCGCAGGAGGGCATCGAATCGTTCGATGGCGGCCGCGTGCTGATGGAGCAGGCGATCGAGCTCGGCGCGGACGTCGTCGGCGGGATTCCGCATTTCGAGAACACCCGGGAGCAGGGCGTCAGCTCGATCCGCTTCCTGATGGATCTCGCGGAACGCACGGGTTGCCTCGTCGACGTGCACTGCGACGAGACCGACGACCCGCATTCGCGCTTTCTCGAAGTGCTCGCGGAAGAAGCGCGCGTGCGCGGCATGGGCGCGCGCGTCACCGCGAGCCACACGACCGCGATGGGTTCGTACGACAACGCGTACTGCTCGAAGCTGTTCCGGCTGCTGAAGCGGGCGGGGCTGAACTTCATCTCGTGCCCGACCGAAAGCATCCATCTGCAAGGGCGCTTCGACACGTTTCCGAAGCGGCGCGGCGTCACGCGCGTCGCGGAGCTCGACCGTGCCGGGATCAACGTGTGCTTCGGACAGGATTCGATCAAGGACCCGTGGTATCCGCTCGGCAACGGCAACATCCTGCGCGTGCTCGACGCGGGCCTCCATATCTGCCACATGATGGGTTACCAGGACCTGCAGCGCTGCCTCGACTTCGTGACCGACCACAGCGCGACGACGATGCATCTCGGCGATGGCTACGGCATCGCGGTCGGGCGGCCGGCCAATCTCGTCGTGCTCGACGCGGACAGCGACTACGAAGCCGTACGCCGGCAGGCGAAGGCCACGCTGTCGATGCGCGACGGGAAGGTCATCATGCGGCGCGAACCGGAGCGCGTGACGTATCCGGATTGACGGGAAGGCGGGCGCTCGCCGACCGCCGGCCTTGAGTATTCGCGGAATGCATCAGTCGATTCAAAAAATACGTTTGTTTCATGAGAGGCGAGGGCCTACGATTCGGTCCTGACGACGGCGTGCAACGTGCGCACCGTCCTTTCCCTCTTCGCTCGCCGACCCCATGCGCCTCGATCTTCCGTCCGCCCCCGCTGCTTCTTCACCGACCGCCAGCCCGTTCGCGCGCATGGCCGTCGTCACGGTCCTGACCGGCATCGGCGCGGGTCTCGGCGGCATGCTGCTCGCGCTGCTGCTGCATGCGATCCAGCACGTCGCATACGGCTACAGCATCGCGCACGTGATCGGGGCCGAGAGCTTCCTCGGTGGCGTGAGCGGCGCCGAGCCGCTGCGCCGGTTGGCGGTGCTGGCCGTCTGCGGGATCGTCGCCGGCGGCGGCTGGTGGGCGCTTTACCGGTATGGCCGGCCGCTCGTCAGCATCCGTCGCGCGGTGCGCGCGGCCGATCCGCGGATGCCGTTCGTCAGCACGACGGTTCACGCGCTGCTGCAGATCGTCACCGTCGCGCTCGGCTCGCCGCTCGGCCGCGAAGTCGCGCCGCGCGAGATCGGTTCGCTGCTCGCCGGGCGGTTTGCCCACGCGGCGCGGCTCACGCCCGACGACTGCCGGCTGATGGTCGCGTGCGGCGCCGGCGCGGGGCTCGCGGCCGTCTACAACGTGCCGCTCGGCGGCGCGATCTTCGTGCTCGAGGTGCTGCTCGGCACGTTCGAACCGCGGGCGCTGATCGTGGCGGTCGTGACGTCCGCGATCGCGGCGGTCGTCGCGTGGGTCGGCCTCGGCAACGAGCATCAGTACACGGTGCCGGCGTTCGTGCTGAGCACGCCGCTCGTCGCATGGTCGATCGTCTGCGGGCCGCTGTTCGGCTTCGCCGCGTACGGTTTCGTGCGGCTCACGAGCCGCGCGCGCGCGAACGCGCCGAAGGACTGGCGGCTCCCGGTGTTCGCGCTGCTGAACTTCGCGGTGATCGGCGTGCTCGCGATGGGGTTTCCGCAACTGCTCGGCAACGGCAAGGGCCCGGCGGCGCTGGGTTTCGACGGCACGCTGACGATCGGCCTCGCGGCGACGCTGCTCGTACTGAAGGTGCTGATCGAGGCCGGCAGCCTGCGGGCCGGCGCGGAAGGCGGGCTGCTCACGCCGGGTCTCGCGAACGGCGCGCTGCTCGGTGTCGTGCTCGGTGGGCTGTGGAGCGTGGTGTGGCCGGGTGCATCGCTCGGCGGATGCGCGTTGATCGGCGCGACCGCGTTTCTCGCCGCGTCGATGCAGATGCCGATCACGGCGGTCGTGTTGATGCTCGAATTCACGCGTGCGAATCACGACAGCCTCGTGCCGATGCTGCTGGCCGTGGCGGGGTCGCTTGTGGCGTATCGGCTTGCGCAGAAGCTGGCGGAGCGGCGCGCGACAGCGATCGCAGCCGTCGGCACGCCGGAGGCGGTTGCTCGCTAGCGGGCTCACGCCAGGGCGCGTATACGTATCGATGAGCGCGGCGATCCATCCACGATGTGACGTAGCTGGAGGGCGACTGGTGCGTACGGGAAGAGCATGCGCGAAGCGCCGCTACGAGCGGATCATCACAGAAGACACCCTGACGGACATTCAGCGTCGAATCGACGAGAACGTTGCGCTACTGCGCTAGGGCGTGAACACGCGCTAGCGGCAGGGGTTGCCGAAAGAGAATCGGCGAGACGGGCGTTCGTCGGCTCACGGTATCGCACATGCATGATGGGACCGGCGCTTGGGAGCGGGGCGCCATCGCGGGGCTCGGCGTGCGCGACATCATCGGATATTGCGTGACGACGCTGCTGTTCTCGGGCGTCGTGTTCGTCGCGGGGATGTATCTGTTTGGACGGAGCGGGGCGAGAGGCGGACGGGGCGAAACCGAGGGTCGGCCGGGATTCGTGAAATTTTCGCCAATAACGGTTTAACGCATTGATCAGCAAGAGAAATTCGTTCGGTGGTGGGCACGCCGGGGTCGAGTGCGGTGTCTCGCAAGGCCTAACCCGAGCACGGCAGCGCTAAGTGTCCGCAACCCTGAAGAGACGGTCACGAGCGAAGTGCGAAAGTCGCGCTTCGCATTCTTCAGCCGTCCGTCGAAACGGTGGTGGCCTCCCACGCACCGATTTCAACGTTCAACGCCGACAATTTGTCTTGCACGAGCCCGAGTGCGTCGCTACCGAGCAAAAGATGCGAGGGCGCGTGATCCACAGCAATGGCGGCCAGCATTGCGCGCGCCGCTTTCCCGGGATCTCCCAATTGCTTGCCGCTTTTTTCCTCGCGGGCCCGGGATGGGATTGAAGATATCGTCGTAATCCGCAATCGAGCGGGGCGTGCGCGTCATCGAGCGGCCCGCCCAGTCAGTGCGAAATGAGCCCGGCGCCACGGCTGTCACGGCTGTCACGGCAATACCGAAGGGCTTGACCTCTTTGCCAAGCGCCTCGGAGATGCCCTCCAGCGCAAACTTGCTTCCGCAGTAATAAGCGATTCCCTGCATCGTGATGTAGCCGCCCATCGACGTGATATTCAGAATGTGGCCGCGGCGGCGCTCGCGCATGTATGGCAGGACGGCCTTCATCGTGGCGACCGCGCCAAATATGGGGGGCAACAAGGTTCGTGATTATGCTCTGCAGAGCATAAGCGCTTACCGTGTTCATCCCCCATGAGCGCGCCGGGTCCGGTCAGCCGCGCCGCCCGGGCGAGTGTCATTTCCCGGTGTCCTGTGCGCCGCGATTGAAGGCGACCGCCGGCCGCGCGCTGCCGGCTCCCCACGCCTCGGCCGGCCGCCCGACGTGCAGCGTATCGAGCAACTGTCCCATGCCGGCGAACACCCGGTAGGCGCTCGCGGCTTCCGCATACTGGCCGCCGATGTAATCGATGCGCGCGCTGTAATACTCGTTCTCGGCATTGAGCAGATCGAGCAGCGAGCGCTGCCCGATGCCGAACTGCAGCATGTACGCTTCGCGCGTCGCCGCACTGGAATCGACGTACTGCTTGAGCACGACCATCCGGTCGCGCGCGGTGAGGTACGCGTTGTACGCATGCGAAACGCTTTCCTGGATCTCGAGGCGCGTGCGATTGCGTTCCTCTTCCGCTTCGCGGATCTGCGCGTGCGCTTCGCCGATGCGCGCCTTGTCGGCGCCCCCTTGGAACAGGTTGTAGCGAAGACGCAGCATCACGCGGCGGTCGTTGGTCGGGCCGAGCACGCCGTCGCGGTCGTGGCTCGCGCTGAGCTCCAGGTCGAGGCGCGGCCACAGCGCGGCCTTGGCGCCGTCGTACCGGGCGCGTGCCTGGGCCACGTCCGCCTCGGCGCCGGCGAGCGACGGGTGGTTCGCCAGCGCCGCGTCCAGCGCGAGGCGTTCGGTCGGCGGCAGCGCGCCTTCCGGCGCCACCGGCTTGACGAGCGCATCCGGGGCCGAGCCTACGAGACGGGCGTAAGCCACTTCGGCATCCTTCAGGCTGCTTTGCTCGGTGCGCAAGTTGTCCTGGGCCAGCGCCAGCCGGCTTTCAGCCTGGTAAAGGTCGGCGCGGCGCCCGACGCCGCGGTCGCTGCGCAGCTTGATCTGGTCGTGGATCCGGCGATGGGATTCGAGGTTGTCCTCGGCGGCGGCCGTCGTCTCCCGGCGGCGCAGCACCTCGAGATAGGCGCCCACCACGCGCAGCGCCACGTCCTCGGACGTGGAGGCGACGCGATTGGCGGACGAGTCGATACGCGCCTGCTGACGCGCCACTTCGCTCCTGACCGCGAAGCCGTCGAACAGCATCTGCGACAACGTCACGTTGGCATTGCGATGCGTGAACGTGGTCCGGTTCAGGCCGAGCAGGCGGGTCTCCACATCGTCGCGCTGCTCCTTGCCGATCGACGCGTCGACGTCCACGCGCGGCCAGTAGCCGGCCCGCGCCTGCTTCAGGCCCTGATCGGCCGCTTCGCGGTTATACGTGGTGGCGCGGACTTCGGGGTTGGTTCTGATCGCTTGCTCGACTGCTTCCTGGAGACTTTGCTCGGCGGCGAGCGACGAGGCGGCGGCAAGCGCCGACGCGAGTGCGAGCACGGCTAGCAGCGGGCAGTTTCGGTTCATCGACTCGGTTTCCTGTCGCCTGTCGCCTGACGGCTGCCAGCAAGCAGCACGGCTCAGGCACGATCGGATATTTCGCGATGCTCGGAATCATGCGGCCGGCGCAGCTCGCCGGAATCACGTTGCGCCTTCTAGCAGCTTAGTCCATTCGACGGATTTCCCGTGAAGATATTCGCGTCGGTGCGCTGCGCAGGATGCGTCGGACCTGCCGCCGCGAGCGACGACGTGCTGCATTCGATCGTGCGTGCATGCGTCGCTCGCGGGGCGTTCCGGCCGGCTAGACCTCCTGGACGTGGGGCAGCGGCGGCGGGGTGTAAGTGACGACGGTGCCGCTGCCTTGATCGTGCGAAAGCTGGAAGCCGCCGGCCGACAGGTTGCCCTGCAGCGCAACCTGCGCCGTGTGGGCGCCGTCGCTGACGGTCAGCGTGCCGCCCGTTCCGGTGTCGTTGGCCGTGAAGCTGAGCGTCGTGTGGTCGTTGAACAGGACATCCGCGAGATCGAGCGTATCGGCCGCGCCGAAGCCGCTGACCGTGCCGGTGAAGCCGGCGGACTGGTCCAGCTTGAGCGTACCGGCGGCGCCGTCGGCGAACGTCGTGTTTTCCGCGGACGCGCCGCCGAACTCCAGGGTCGCGGCGCCGCTGATCGTCGCGCCACCGGCGCCCGTCACGTCGCCGTGGATTGTCAGGTTGCCGTTGTTGGCCCACAGGTTGCCCGTGTTCGCCACGGCGCTGTCGATCACGAGGCCGCCGCTACCGGTTGCCTCGAGCGTGCCCGTATTGACGACGGCGTGGGCGCCCGTGTCGATCACGAGCGCGTTGGCGCCGCTGGCGACGATCGTCCCTTCGTTGACGAGCGTCAACTGGCCGGCGCCGAGCTGGCCGGCCCCGGCGATCGTGTTGTCGACGTTGACGAGCGTCGCGTCCGGCGTGCTGCCGAAGATGACGTTGTGGCTGTCGTCCGACAGCGTCACGTGACCGCCGCCTTCCAGCGTCGCGCTCCTGACCAGCACCTCGAACCGGGTCAGGTCGCCCGTCGATCCGAGCGCGATCGTGCCCGTGTTGTCGATCGTGCCGCCGACGGGAAGCATCGCGCCGTCGTTGACCGTCATGACGCCGGCGTTGGTCGTGACCGCCTCCTGGTCGAACACGAAATTGTCGCTGGTGAGGTCGGTGGCGTGAACGCCCGCCACCGTGACGGTCGCGCCGTCGCCCAGTGCAATCACCGCGTTGCCGTTGGCGTCGTCCGTCATGTGGGCCTGGACGTCGCTGAAGCTCGTGATGCCGGTGAATCCGACGAGGTCGATCTTGTCGGCGGCGAGGTCGAGATTGTGCAGCGTGTCGTTGCCGATCGGCTGCGCGAACACGAACAGGTCGTGGCCGGCGGATCCCGTGAGCTGATCGTCGCCGGACCACGCGAAGATCGGCGCGTTGGCCGCGAACGCTTCGACGTTGTCGGCGACCGTGACGGCCTGGTGGCTGCCGTCCGCGGCGGTCCAGGTTTCGGTCACGGTGAGCACCGTGGCGCCCGTGAAGGACGCGGGCGGCGTGACGGTGAGTGCGCCGAGATCGTTCGTCGGGACGAGCCATGCGCCGTTGCCGAGGTCGGTGCCGGCGTTCAGCGTCCAGCCGGACGGGATGCCGGCGATCGTCACCGCGAGGTCGGACGCATGGCCGGACGGATCGGCCAGCGCCAGATTGATCTCGGATCCGGCGACGCCGGCGGGTGCCGTGTGCGTCGAGGATCGCGTGTTGCCTGCCGTGTCCCACTCGGTCACGGTGAGGGAGTCCTTGTTGAGGTTGAGGCTCTGTTGCATGAAGGCCCAGGTACCGGCGCTTTGTTGCGTTGCGCTGTAGTCGGCGTTGGTGGTGTTGTCGTGGACCGTCACTTTCCAGACGTTCGACGTGTCGGTGTTGGCCGTGAGCGTGTTCCCGCTGTATTGCCACGACAGCGTGGACGGGGCGGTGGTGTCGAGCGTGAAATTGAAGCTGGTCGCGTTCGAGATGTTGCCTGCCACGTCGATCTGGCGGACCTGGACGTTGTTCGCGCCTTCGACGGCGCTGAAGCTGGTGTTCCAATGGCCGCCATTGTCGACGCTGTACTGCACCGTGGCGCCGGTTTCGATGCCGGTGAGGTTCAACGTGCCGACGTTAGTGACGTGGTCTGAGGCGCTGCTGCCGGAATCGGTGGTGAGCGCGACACCGGGGGCGGCGGCCGAGGTGTCGAGCGTGAAGCTGAAGGAGGTCGCCGACGAGGTATTGCCGGCGACGTCGATCTGGCGGACCTGTACGTTGTTCAATCCTGCGACGGCGCTGAAACTGGTGTTCCAATGGCCGCCATTGTCGACGCTGTACTGCACGGTGGCGCCGGTTTCGATGCCGGTGAGGTTCAACGTGCCGACGTTAGTGACGTGGTCGGAGGCACTGCTGCCCGAATCGGTGGTCAGGGCCACGCCGGGGGCGGCCGCCGACGTGTCGAGCGTGAAATTGAAGCTGGTCGCGTTCGAGATGTTGCCTGCCACGTCGATCTGGCGGACCTGGACGTTGTTCGCGCCTTCGGCTGCACTGAAGCTGGTGTTCCAATGGCCGCCATTGTCGACGCTGTATTGCACGGTGGCGCCGGTTTCGATGCCGGTGAGGTTCAGTGTGCCGACGTTGGTGATGTGATCGGAGGCACTGCTGCCCGAATCGGTGGTCAGGGCGACGCCGGGGGCGGCCGCCGAGGTGTCGAGCGTGAAGCTGAACGACGTCGCCGACGAGGTATTGCCGGCGACGTCGATCTGGCGAACCTGTACGTTGTTTGTGCCTTCGACGGCGCTGAAGCTGGTGTTCCAATGCGAACCGTTATCGACGCTGTACTGCACGGTGGCGCCGGTTTCGATGCCGGTGAGGTTCAGCGTGCCGACGTTAGTGACGTGGTCGGACGCACTGCTGCCGGAGTCGGTGGTCAGGGCGACGCCGGGTGCGGCCGCCGACGTGTCGAGCGTGAAGCTGAACGACGTTGCCGACGACGTATTGCCGGCGACGTCGGTTTGCCGGACCTGCACGTTGTTCGTGCCTTCGACCGCGCTGAAGCTGGTGTTCCAATGCGAACCGTTATCGACGCTGTATTGCACGGTGGCGCCGGTTTCGATGCCGGTGAGGTTCAACGTACCGACGTTGGTGACGTGGTCGGAGGCGCTGCTGCCCGAATCGGTGGTGAGTGCGACACCGAGTGCGGCAGCCGACGTATCGAGCGTGAAGCTGAACGAGGTCGGGTTGGAGGTGTTGCCGGCGATGTCCGTCTGCCGGACCTGCACGTTGTTCACGCCTTCGGTTGCATTGAAACTGGTGCTCCAGGTGTGGCCGCCATCGGTCGAATATTCGACGACCGCGCCGGTTTCGACACCGGACAGGTTCAGCGTGCCGACGTTGGTGATGTGATCAACAGTGCTGCTGCCGGAATCGGTGGTCAGGACGACACCGGGGGCAGCCGCCGAGGTATCAAGCGTGAAGCTGAACGAGGTCGCCGACGACGTATTGCCGGCGATGTCGGTTTGCCGGACCTGCACGTCGTTCACGCCTTCGGTGGCATTGAAACCGGTGTTCCAGGTATGACCGCCGTCGATCGAGTATTCGACGGTGGCGCCGGTCTCGACACCGGACAGGTTCAGCGTGCCGACGTTAGTGACGTGGTCGGACGCGCTGCTGCCGGAATCGGTGGCGAGTGCGACACCGGGTGCGGCGGCCGACGTATCGAGCGTGAAGCTGAACGACGTTGCCGACGACGTATTGCCGGCGATATCGGTCTGCCGGACCTGCACGTCGTTCAGGCCTTCGGTCGCATTGAAACTGGTGTTCCACGTATGACCGCCGTCGGTCGAGTATTCGACGGTCGCATCGCTCTCGACACCGGTGAGGTTCAACGTGCCGACGTTGGTGACGTGGTCGGACGCGCTGCTGCCGGAATCGGTAGTCAGAGCGACACCGGGGGCGGCAGCCGACGTGTCGAGCGTGAAGCTGAACGACGTCGCCGACGACGTGTTGCCGGCGATGTCGGTCTGCCGGACCTGCACGTCGTTCAGGCCTTCGACGGCACTGAAGCTGGTGCTCCAGGTATGACCGCCGTCGGTCGAGTATTCGACGGTGGCGCCGGTCTCGACACCGGTCAGGTTCAGCGTGCCGACGTTAGTGACGTGGTCGGACGCACTGCTGCCGGAATCGGTGGTCAGAGCGACACCGGGGGCGGCGGCCGACGTATCGAGCGTGAAGCTGAACGACGTGCCGACGACGTGTTGCCGGCGATATCGGTCTGCCGGACCTGCACGTCGTTCAGGCCTTCGACGGCACTGAAGCTGGTGCTCCAGGTATGGCCGCCATCGATCGAATATTCGACGGTGGCGCCGGTCTCGACACCGGTCAGGTTCAGCGTGCCGACGTTAGTGACGTGGTCGGACGCACTGCTGCCGGAATCGGTGGCGAGCGCCACACCCGGTGCGGCGGCCGACGTATCGAGCGTGAAGCTGAACGAAGTCGGAACGGACGTGTTGCCGGCGATGTCGGTCTGCCGGACCTGTACGTCGTTCAGGCCTTCGACCGCGCTGAAGCTGGTGTTCCAGGTGTGACCGCCGTCGGTCGAGTATTCAACGGTGGCGCCGGTCTCGACACCGGTGAGGTTCAGTGTGCCGATGTTGGTGATGTGATCGGAGGCACTGTTGCCCGAATCGGTGGTCAGTGCGACACCGGGTACGGCGGCCGACGTATCGAGCGTGAAGCTGAACGAAGTCGCCGACGACGTGTTGCCGGCGATGTCGGTCTGCCGGACCTGTACGTCGTTCACGCCTTCGGTGGCATTGAAATTGGTGTTCCAGGTGTGACCGCCGTCGGTCGAGTATTCGACGGTCGCATCGCTCTCGACACCGGTGAGGTTCAACGTGCCGACGTTGGTGATGTGATCGGACGCGCTGCTGTCGGAATCGGTAGTCAGAGCGACACCGGGGGCGGCAGCCGACGTGTCGAGCGTAAAGCTGAACGAGGTCGCCGACGACGTGTTGCCGGCGATGTCGGTTTGCCGGACCTGCACGTCGTTCACGCCTTCGACCGCGCTGAAGCTGGTGTTCCAGGTATGGCCGCCGTCGGTCGAGTATTCGACAGTGGCGCCAGTTTCGACACCGGACAGGTTCAACGTGCCGACGTTGGTGACGTGGTCGGACGCACTGCTGCCCGAATCGGTGGTCAGGGCGACGCCAGGGGCGGCAGCCGACGTGTCGAGCGTGAAGCTGAACGACGTCACCGCCGACGTATTGCCCGCGACGTCAACCTGCCGAACCTGCACGTTGTTCATACCTTCGACGGCGCTGAAGCTGGTGCTCCAGTGCGCGCCGCCATCCACGCTGTACTGCACGGTGGCGCCGCTCTCGACCCCGGTCACGTTCAGCGTACCGACCTTGGTGACATGATCGACGGCACTGCTGCCCGAGTCGACCGCCAGCGCGACACCCGGCGCAGCAGCCGACGTATCGAGCGTGAAACTGAACGACGTCGCCGCCGACGCATTGCCTGCAACGTCAACCTGCCGCACCTGCACGTTGTTCGTGCCCTCGATCGCACCGAAGCTGGTGCCCCAATGCGCGCCGCCATCCACGCTGTACTGCACGGTGGCGCCGCTCTCGACCCCGGTCACATTCAGCGTACCGACATTCGTGACGTGATCGACGCCACTGCTCCCCGAATCGACCGCCAGCGCCACGCCAGGCGCCACAGCCGCGGCCGTATCGAGCGTGAAACAGCAGGACGCCGCCGACGACGCATTGCCGGCGATATCGATTTGCCGGACCAGCACGGTATTCGTTCCCTCGACCGCGCTGAAGCTCGTGTTCCAGTGCGCGCCGTTGTCGGTGCTGTACTGAATGGTCGCGCCGTGTGCGACTCCGCCGACCGAAAGCGTGCAGTCCGACGTGATGTTGTCGGCGGCAGAACAGCCCGTGTCGTGCGCCAGCGCGACGACAGGGGCGGGCGGCGCAATGTTGACATAGGCGGTCGCCCAGCTCAGCGTGCCGTTGCCCAGCCGGATCGCGTACGTGAAGCTGTCCTGCGCATAGCCGAGCGTATTGAAGCTGTTCGACAGCCATGACGCATCGAGGTGGCTCGCATCGTATCCGACCTTGCCGTCCGACGTGATCCAGATGTGCGCGCCGTGCGCGCTGTAATCCATGCTCACGGCTTCGGCTCTCGCCGTGTCCTGCGTCAGCAGCGCAGTCTGCTCGAGCGCGACGGTCGCTTCGGTGCCGGAGTCGAGCGAGTAAAGCGTCTTGGCCGCGCCACCGAGATCGTTCGCCATCACGTTCAGGTAGACGGTGGTGAGCGTATTGTCGGTGAGCCCGGTCTGCGCCGACGTAAACACGTCGTTTGTCGCCTGAGGCGTATTGCCCATGGACACCGCGGTGCCGTTCGAAGTCGTCGCCATGTCGTGCTCCTCGTCCTGTCTGATGTGTATTGATGCAGGCGTTCCGCCGCCCGATGCGACGCTCGCCCGCGGAACTGCAAATCGGTCGTCGTGTCAGCGCTCGCGCAACGCCATGTCCTTGGTCTTGATGACGGGCTTGAGCAGGTAATGCAATACGGTCCGGCGGCCGGTCCGGATGTCGACCGTCGCGATCATGCCCGGCACGATCGCGACCGGCTGGCTGCGGCCGCTCGGCTTGTTCTGCCGCGTGCGCACCAGCACGCGGTAGTAGCTGTCGGGTTTCTCGCCGGGGCGGTCGGGCACGATCGTGTCGGCGCTGATGTCCTCGACGACGGCCGGAAAGCCGCCGTAGATGGAAAAGTCGTACGCGGAGAGCTTGACCGTCGCGTCCTGCCCCGGATGCAGGAACGCGATGTCCGCGGGCCGCACGCGCGCTTCGATCAGCAGCGTGTCGTCCAGCGGCACGATCTCCAGCAGGTCCATCCCCGGCTGGATCACGCCGCCGACGGTGTTGATCTTGATCTGCTTGACCATGCCCTTCAGCGGCGCCCGCACCAGCGTGCGCGTGACGCGATCCTCGAGCGCCACATTGGCCGCGCTCAGCGCGGACTGTTCGGCGCGCGCCTGGTTCAACTCCTTCATCGCGTCGGCGCGGAAGTGCGCGGTCGTTTCGTCGATCTTCTGGCGCGCTTCGCGATAGGCGGCTTCCAGCCGCGGCATCGCCAGCCGCGTCGCGTCGAGGTCGCCTTTCATGTCGTTGGCCTGCCGTTCGAGCCGCAGGACTTCGACATCGGATACCGCGCCTTTCTGCACGAGCGGGCTCGTCAGCGCCAGCTCCTTCGCGACGAGGCCATAGCTATGCTGCAGCTGCGCCTGGCGCGAACGTTTCTCCGCGAGCTCCTGGCGATGCTGTTCGGCCTGTTGCCTGAGCACGTCCAGATTGGCCTGCAATTCGCGCTGGCGCGATGCGAACAGCGAGCGCTCCTCGTCCAGCAGGCCGGGGTTCGTCTGCGCCAGCCGATCGGGTGCGACGAACGCGGCGCCGTTCGCCTCGGCGGTGAGGCGCGCGATCCGGGCAAGCAGCGCGGCATCCTTCGCCTGTCCTTCCTTGTACGACGACGTGAAGCGCGTATCGTCGATGCGCATCAGCGGCTGGCCTTTCTGCACGACCTGTCCCACGCGCACCATGATCTCGGAGACGATGCCTCCCTCGAGGTTCTGCACCACCTGCACCCGGCTGGACGGGATCACCTTGCCTTCGCCGACGGTCACTTCGTCCACTTCGGCGAACCCGGACCAGGCGAGGGCGACAACGACGAAGGCGAGCGTCGCCCAGAGTATCCAGTGGCTGAAATAGCGCGGCCCTTCCATTGCCGCAGCGCAGCGTTCGCGCATGAACGCCGTATCGTCGGCGCGCGGCCTGAGGGCTGCGCCGATCCGTGCGGCCAGCGCCTTGAGCGCCGCGGCGCGGTTCATCGTCGGCGTATCCGCGCCGTCGGGTTCAGCCAGCAGCGACATGGAGCGTCCTCCCTGCAAGCGCGGCCAGGATCTGGTCCTTCGGGCCGTCGGCGACGACGCGGCCCTGATCCATCACGATCAGGCGGTCGACGAGCGTGAGCAGCGACGGGCGATGCGTGACGAGCAGCAGCGTGCGGCCCTCGAGGCGGGCCGCGAGCCGCGCCTTGAACAGTTCCTCGGACCGGTTGTCCATCGCGCTGCTGGGCTCGTCGAGCAACAGCACCTGCGGCGACAGCAACATCGCGCGGGCGATCGCGACCGCTTGACGCTGTCCGCCGGACAACGCTTCGCCGCGCTCGCCGACGGCGAGATCGAAGCCGTTCGGCAAGCGGTTGACGAAGTCGGCGACCCCGGCGACCTGCGCGGCGCGCAGCACGGCGTCGTCGTCCACGCCGGGCGCGCCCAGCACGATGTTGTCGCGCACGGTGCCGTTGAACAGCATCACGTCCTGCGGCACGTGGCCGATCCCGCGCCGCAGCGCGGCGGGATCGTACTGGCGCAGCTCGACGCCGTCGATCAGCACGTTACCGGAAGCGGGCGGATAGAGCCCCAGGATGAGTTTTTCGATCGTGGTCTTGCCCGAGCCGACGCGTCCGATGATGCCGACGCGCTCGCCCGCGGCGATGCGGAACGACACGCCGTCGAGCGACGTGCCGCTCTGGCCCGGGTACGCGAAGCCGACGTTCCGGAATTCGATCTCGCCGCGCAGCGCCGGCCGGTGCACGAAGCGCTGGTCGGCCGGGCGCTCGCCGGGCAGGTTCATCACGCCGCTGATCGACGCCAGCGCGCTGCGGGACTGGTGGTAGCGGGTCAGCAGCGACGCCACCTGGCCCATCGGCGCCAGCGCGCGGCCCGTCAGGGTCGTGCAGGCGATCAGGCCGCCGGTCGTGAGGCGGTCGTCGCCAATCATATAGACGCCGCACAGGACGACGGCGAGATAGGCCGCCTGTTGGGAGAACATCGCGAAATTGACCGCGCATCCCGACAGCAGGCGCGACTTGAGCCCGAGCCGCGCGATTTCGCCCAGCAACTGCTCCCAGCGGGCCTGCATCGGCCCTTCCGCG
The DNA here is from genome assembly GCF_002223195.1 of Burkholderia sp. AU28863. NCBI lineage: Bacteria > Pseudomonadati > Pseudomonadota > Betaproteobacteria > Burkholderiales > Burkholderiaceae > Burkholderia > Burkholderia sp. AU28863. The sequence continues at coordinate 1,126,809 of NZ_NKFE01000005.1, forward strand.
CCGTTGACCTTGATCGTTTCGAGGCCGACCAGCGTTTCGATCAGCAGCGCCTGCCGTTGGCTCGCGTGGCGCTGGCTGGCCTGCACGGCCCGCGCGAGCGGCCCCTGCACGGCAACGCCCGCGCCGATCACGAGCGGCAGCGCCGTCAGCGGCAGCCAGCCGAGCCCGCCGCCGACCCAGAACATCGCCGCGATGAACACCACCGAAAACGGCAGGTCGATCAGCGCCGCCGCGGTGGCCGACGTGAGGAAATCGCGCACCGCTTCGAATTCCTGGATCTGCGACGCGAATCCGCCGACCGACGGCGGGCGCGCGGCCATCCGGATGCCGAGCACTTTTTCGAACAGGTTGGCGGACAGGATCACATCGATCTTCTTGCCGGCCATGTCGATGAAATAGCCGCGCAACGTGCGCATCACCACGTCGAACACGATCACGAGCACGATGCCCACCGCCAGCGCCCACAACGTCTCGAGCGCGTGGTTCGGCACGACCCGGTCGTAGACGTTCATCGTGAACAGCGGCATGGCCAGCGCAAACAGGTTGACCAGCATCGACGCGAGCATCACTTCCGCGTAGATCGGCCACGACTGCGCGACCACGCCCCAGAACCAGTTGCGCGGGCGCGGCACGGCGCTTTCCGCGTCGCGCGCGTCGAACCGGTGGGCGGGGCGCGCGAACAGCACAAGGCCGGCATGGCGTTGCGCGAGCTCGGCCGGGGCGAGCGTTGCCTCGCCGCAGCCGGTTTCGGGAAGGATCACCTGCACGGTGCCGGACGCGTTTCTGCGAACCAGCACGCATGCCTGCCCGTCGTTCAGCAGCAGCACGACGGGCAAGACCGCGTCCGGGATGTCGTCGAGCGCGCGCCGGGCCAGTTTGGCGGAAAGGCCCGCGCGCGCCGCTGCCCGGATGAACAGCGCCGGCGTCAGGCGCTGGCCGGCCAGCGGCAGGCCGGCCACGAGCGCGTCGGCGCCCACGGGCCGGTCGAACAGCCGCGTCAGCACGAGCAGGCAGCCCAGCAGCGGATCGTCCTCGATGCCCGATCCGTGGGGCAGCTCCCATGCACGCGCGCCTGCCGCGGCTTCCGTCGTGGCGGCGTGCATTACACGCCGCCACGCAGGTGACGGTCGGACTGGTGCGGCAGTCCCCCCGGCGCGGATATCCCCGCCGTCAAGCGCTTTGTCTTGCTCATGCGCTACCCCGATGTTGTTCGTTCGATGTCCGTCGCTTGGTGCGACTGCTTGTCGACTACTGCCTTACGTCGGAGCAACAGCAAGTAGCGGGCCAGATGGCGTGGTGGGCGCGCGCAGCATGACGGTGCGTGCTTGCGCGAGCCGGCCGGCCGGCGCGAATGGCGATTTTGTTTCGGATCTGATACGAATGAATGCGCGTGGCGTTGCGGACGTGCGCGGCGCGATGTGCGGCGGCGCTCACGCTCTCGTGCGCGGATCAAGATGGCAGGGCAGCGGGGCGGTGGCGAACCGTCGCCGTGGCGCAAGCGGGGCGCTGAGCCCGGCCTCGAGAAATGTTTCGGCGCTGAAACGTCCGGGGGTGTCGCGACGTATCGCCGATGCAACGTGGGTAAGGCCGGGGGCCGGCAGGCTTGCCGCAGGCGCGCCCGCCCATCGTGGAATCGACCCCTTATCCATCAGGATATTGCCCGTCGGCTTCGCCATCCGCCCAGCGCCGGTAGTTGCGCTCTCGCCTGCGGCGCGCCCGCAACCGGTGGCAGGCGCCGCGCGCACCAAGGCTGAACTACCTGACATCGTCAACGTCCTGCTCGAGGCGCTCTCGCCATACCGCGGAGACCACATCAACCGGTTCGGCTCCTATCTGCTCGACCTCCAGCGGAAAGTGCCGCCGCTCGATCCGACGATCGACTTTGATTTCGCTTTCAAATCAGCCGCTTAAGGCAATTTTGGCGAGAATTTCACGAATCCCGGCCGCCCCTCAAACCCGCATCTCGCCAGCCCGAATCTCGCTGTCTTCAGCCGCGCGACCGAACGTCGGCGCGCTCGTGCCCGTGACGCAACGCGAGGCTCGCGAACGCCGCGACGACGAGTGCCGCCGCCAGCAGCGTCAGCCCGTTCTTCGCATTGCCGGTCGCCTGTTCGATCGCGCCGACGACGGTCGGCCCGACGAAGCCGCCGAGCAAACCGCAGGTATTCACGAGCCCGAGCCCGCCGGCCAGCGCGCTGCCGGCGAGCCGCGACGCCGGAAACGTGAACACGATCGACTGCACGACGAAAAACATCGACGCGGCCACGCACACGCAGAGCAGCCCCGCCAACGGCGACGCATGCGCGGCGCCGACCATCCCGGCCGCCATGACCACCAGCCCCGCACACAGCATCCGCCGCGAATGACGCGATTCGCGTGCGAAGCGCGGCAGCGTCCCGGCCCCGAGCGCGGCGGCGAGCCAGGGCAGCGACGTCAGCAACCCGACCGCGACCGGCGACAGGCGCCCCGACGCGCCGATGATGCCCGGCAGGAAGAAGATCACCGTGTAGATGGTCAGCTGGTGGCAGAAGTACACGAAGATCGCGAGCCAGATCTGCGGATCGCGCAGCGCGGCGCCGAACGCATGGCCGTCGTGCGCGGCGACGCCCGCGTCCTGTTCGGCGGCCAGCTTGCGCTCGAGCGCGCGGCCGGTTTCCGCGGAGAGCCATGGCGCGGCGCTCGGCCGATCCGGCAATCGCGTCCACACGACGAACGCGAGCAGGATCGCCGGAATGCCTTCGACGACGAACAGCCATTGCCAGCCGTGGAAACCGAGCGTGCCGTCGAGTTCGATCAGCGCGCCGGCCAGCGGCCCGCCGACGATATTCGCGATGCACACGCCGAGCAGGAAATAGCCGGTCGCGCGTGCCCGCTCCTCGCGGCCGAACCAGTACGTCAGATACAGCATCACGCCGGGAAACAGGCCGGCTTCGGCCACGCCGAGCAGCAGGCGCATCACGTAGAACGACGTCTCGCCGCGGACGAACGCCATCGCAACCGACAGCGCGCCCCACGTGATCATGATCCGCGTGATCCAGAAGCGCGCGCCGACGCGATGCATGATCAGGTTGCTCGGGATCTCGAAGAGCGCGTAGGTGAGAAAGAACAGCCCCGCGCCGAGTCCGTACGCGGCCGACGAAATGCCGAGATCGACGCCCATCGAATGTTTGGCGAACGCGATGTTGGTGCGGTCGAGAAAACTGATCACATACGCGGCGATCAGCAGCGGCATGAGTTTGCGGAACAGCAGCCGGTTCAGCGACGCATTCGCGTCGGTCGCGGCGGACGACAAGGCCTGAGCGTGATGAGTGGACATGCGGACGACTCCGGTAGGGGCGAACCGGCGCGCACGGCAAGCACGGCGCGCCATGTTCGGCAAATGCCGCTGCGATGCAGGCAGCGGATGGGCAGTCGACGGAGCCGCGCCGGCGGCGCTCGAACGGAGCGGGGCGATCGAGGGCGTCCTGGCGCCGGCCGGCTCGGGCCGGCGCCTTGTCACTGCGCTTGCGGATTCTCGTGTTGGGGGCGCACCCCGGCGATCAGAAGTTCACCGCGTCGCCGCCCTTGAGCGCGAGCATCGCGCGCGCCTCGGCCGGCGTCGCGATCTCGAGCGACAGGCCTTCGAGCACCTGCCGCATTTTCAGGACTTGCGCGGCGCTCGATTCCGCGAGCTTGCCGGGCGCGATCCACAGCGAATCCTCGAGCCCGACGCGCACGTTCGCGCCTTGCGCGGCGCCGATCGTCGCGAGCGGAATCTGGTTGCGCCCGGCGCCGAGGATCGACCACACGTAATCGCTGCCGAACAGGCGGTCGGCCGTGCGGCGCATGTGCGTCAGGTCCTCCGGATGCGCGCCGATTCCGCCGAGCAGGCCGAACACGCTTTGCACGAAGAACGGCGGCTTCGCGAGCCCGCGATCGACGAAGTGCGCGAGGTTGTACAGATGCGAGATGTCGTAGCACTCGAATTCGAACCGCGTGCCGTTCGCGCCGCAGCGCGTGAGGATCGTCTCGATGTCCGCGAACGTGTTCTTGAACACGAGATCGCGGCTCTTCTCGAGATGTTCGCGCTCCCACGGATGCTTCAGTTCGCGGAAGCGCTCGAGCATCGGATACAGCCCGAAGTTCATCGAGCCCATGTTCAGCGACGCGACCTCGGGCTGGAAATGCAGCGCAGGCTGCAGCCGTTCGTCGACCGTCATGTGCGGGCTGCCGCCCGACGTGAGGTTGATCACCGCGTCGGTCTGCGCCTTGATGCGCGGCAGGAATTCGGCGAACACGGCCGGATCCTGCGTCGGTTTGCCGTCGGACGGGTTGCGTGCGTGCAGGTGCAGGATCGCCGCGCCGGCCTGCGCGGCCGCGACCGCGGCCGTTTCGATTTCGTGCGGCGTCACGGGCAGGTACGGCGACATCGACGGCGTATGGATCGCGCCGGTCGGCGCACAGGTGATGATGACTTTGCGAGCGTTTGCCACGGATGGATTCCTTTCGATGAACGATGCAGGACGCGTCAGAGCACTTCGACGTTGCCGCAGACGGAGATCGCCTGCCCGGTGATGCCGTGCCCGCCCGGCGAGCACAGGAACAGCGCGGTCGCGGCGATTTCGGCCGGGTCGGTCATGCGCCGCAGCGAGATCTTCTCGAGATAGCGTCGCTCCATTTCGTCGTAGCCGATGCCGAGCTGCTGCGCGCGCGCCTCGATCACGCGGCGCATCCGCGGACCGCGCACGATGCCGGGCTGGATCGCGTTCACGCGGATGCCGAGTGGCCCGAGCTCGATCGCGAGGCTCTTCACGAGGCCGACCACCGCCCATTTGGTGGCCGCATACGGCGAGCGGAACGCATAGCCGAGCCGGCCGGCGACCGACGACAACGCGATGATCGCGCCGCCGTGTTTCGACTCGCGCAGCAGCGGCACCGCGCGGCGCGCGAACTGGAATTGCGCGTTCAGGTTGATCGCGACGGTCTGTTCCCACTGCACGGGGTCGATTTCGTCGATGCCGCCGGTCGGGCCGGCGATACCGGCGTTGTTGACCAGCACGTCGAGGCCGCCGAGCCGCGTCGACACGTCGGCGAACACGCGCTCCACGGCGGCCGGGTCGGATACGTCGGCCAGCGTCGCGCTGATCGCGCCGGCCGCGGCGCGCGGCGGCCGGTCGGCGAGCGCCGCGATCGCGGCTTGCGACGCGTCGCACACGTGCACGCGCGCGCCGCATTCGGCGAACGCGTCGGCGATTTCGAGACCGATGCCCGACGCGCCGCCCGTCACGAGGACGCGCAGGCCGTCATAGGGTTTCAGCAGGTCGGAAGCTGTCATGCCGGGTTGTCTCCATCGTTGATGTATTGGGGCGGTCGCGCGCGTGTCGGGCGGCCGTCGCAAGCGGCCGCTACGGCTTCGCGTTCACGGTTCGCGGCGTCCGTTCGGCCCGCAGCGTCTCGGCGAGATCGTGCGCGGCGCCGCCGATGTCGAGCGCGATGCCGGCCCGCACGCCCGCGCCGTCGCGCCGTTCGAGCGCATCGACGATCGCGCGGTGCGCGTCCATCGAGCGCCGCATGTGCGGGATGTCGAGCGCGACCATGTTGAGGAACGGGCCGACGCGCATCCACAGGTTCTCGACGATGGCGAGCGTGTTTTCGCTGGCGCCGTGCGCGTAGATCGCGCTGTGGAACGCGAAATTGCTTTGCAGGTAGGCGCGCGAGCGGCCGGCCTCGACGTGGGCCTGCATCGTTTCGCAGGTCTTGCGCACGGCGGCGATCTGCGCGTCGGTCATCCGCTCGCACGCGCGCTCGGCGATGCAGCCTTCGAGCGCGATCCGCACGTCGCGCAGTTCGTCGAGCATGTCGAGCGTCATCGGCGGGACGACGAGCGCGCGATTCGGGCCATCGACGAGCGCGCGTTCGGCGCGCAGCCGCGTGAGCGCGGCACGCACGGGCATCGTCGACGAACCGACGGCTTCGGCGACGCTGCGCAGGCTCAGCGCCTGGCCGGGCGCGAACCGGCCGCTCATCAGCGCTTCGCGCAGTTGCTGGTAGACCTTGTCGGCCATCGTTTCCTGTTCGATGGCTTTCAGTGCGGGCGGGACGATACGAGGCGGCAAGGGGCGCTCCTGGGTTTGATCTGCGATCTGTGATCACACTGACGATGTGCGAAGTTTTGTCGATCGGGGCGGCGGAGTCAAGGCGAACGGGATCGGGGAAAACGAGGGGGTGGGTGGACGAAGAGGCTGTCGGCGACAGTCGGCAATACTTTTCCCGTCGGGGTTTGATCCGATCCTCGAGGCCCGGCGTCGGAGGGCGACGGAGGCGAGCATGCGGGGGCGCGACCATGGTTACTTCAACGAACCGGGCGCGCGGTATCGTTCCGGTCGCGCAAACTTTTGGAGCCTGTCATGAGGGGAGTCCGGATCGCGGCCGCGTTGGCGTGCATCGCGTTTCAACCGGCGATGGTCGTGGCGAAGGATGTCGCACAACCCTCGCCCGAGGCCGGCTCACGTACTTATCTGCAGAACTTCAAGGACATGGTGCTCGCGGAGTGCCTGGCTACCGCGTACAAGCCGGCGCCCGGCACGAGCAAGGACATCGGCAGCAGCATCAGCGCGTTGCGCGACTGGACCTACTACGACATGGAGCGTGCGCCGGACGTCGTTCACGCGCTGGTCGCGAAGTATCCGGCTCGTGACTACCGGAATCCGGTTGTCGAATCGGAAGTTGCGGATGTGAAGTTCGACTTCCTGAAGTGCATCGATCTGTATCACGGCAAGGAACTGGACGCTGCAGCGAAGCAATTCGTATCGCGCCCGAACCGTACCTACCGCACCGAGCATTCGCCGAAGCCGCAGTAGCGATCGAACGCCGTTGCGCGGGCGCGCCGCATGCCACTTCGCCGCCGCTATTCAAGCGTCCGGATCGAATTGCTGATCCCGCGCGCACAGTCGATCACCGCCGGCGCGAGCTTGCGGCGCGCGTCGTCGAACGTCCAGCGGCTCGTCGGCGCGACCACGTGCACGGCCGCGACCGGCTGCCCCTGGCTGCCGAGCACGGGCGCCGCGATCGACATGTCGCCGATGAACAGTTCTTCCTGGTTGGTCGCGTAGCCTTCGCGCCGCGCGCCCTCGAGCAGCGCGACGAGCTCGTCGAGCGCCGTGACCGTGCGCGGCGTATGCGGCGTGCGCGCCATGCCGTCGAGCCGCACACGCGCTTCTTCCGGCGGCAACGCGCTCAGGAACGCGCGGCCGGAGCCGGTGCAGTACATCGGGATACGGCTGCCGATCGGCATGTGGATCGGCACGAACTTCGTCGACACGAAACGCGCGACATACACCATTTCATCCTCGTCCGGCTCGGTGAGGTTGGTGGTTTCGCCGGTCAGGTTCGTGAGTTCGGACAGGAACGGATTCGCGACGTCGATCAACGTATCGGCCGCGAGATAGTTGAAGCCGATCCGCATCACGTGCGGCGTGAGTTGGTAACGCCGCGTGACCGGATGCTTGCGGATGTAGCCGAGCTTCTCGAGCGTATAGACCATCCGCTGCGCGGAGCTTTTCGTCATCCCCGCCGCGTCGGCCACTTCCGCCAGCGTCATCGTGCGCCGCTTCGCGCTGAACGCGCGCAGCACGTTCAGCCCTTTTTCCAGCGACTGGTTGAACAGCAGATCGTTTGCTTGGTCGGGTGACGTTTCCATGGCGAAGGGCGGAATCGATTCGATACCGCATCATATCGTATCGAATATCGATACACAAAAATCTATTTGCGATGTTTTTGATTCGTTTTAAGATCAAGTCATCGTCGCAGTGTCGATCAGCGACCGGCCGGCGCCCGGATTATTCGAGAAGGAGTCACCATGGTTCCGTTCATCAAGCGGTTCGGCGCACTGGCCGCCGGTTTCGCCACCTGTATCGCACTCTCCACGGCGTCGCCGAGCGCCGGGGCGGCCGAGCCCACGCTGAAGGTCGGCGCGACGGCCACCGGCGTGCCGTTCACGTTCCTCGACGTCAAGAGCAATTCGATCCAGGGGATGATGGTCGATGCGATCACCGCGGCCGGGAAGTCGGCCGGGTTTCGCGTCGACGTGCAGCAGACCGTGTTCTCGGCGCTGATCCCGTCGCTCACCACGCAGAAGATCGACATCATCTCGGCCGCGATGCTGAAGACGCCGGCGCGCCAGCAGGTCGTCGATTTCTCCGACACCGTCTACTCGTTCGGCGAAGGCCTGATCGTGAAGGCCGACGACCCCGGCCGCTATACGTCGATGGACGATTTCAAGGACCAGGTGGTCGGCGCGCAGGTGGGCACGGCGTTCGTCGATGCGCTCAACAAGAAGGGCATCTTCAAGGAAGTCCGGACCTACGATTCGATCGCCGACATCATGCGCGACGTCGCGCTCGGGCGCATCAAGGCCGGCTTCGCCGACCAGCCGATCGTCGCGTACCAGATCGAGCACGGCGTCAATCGCCAGGTGCGGCTCGTGCCGGAATACCAGAGCGTCGTGAAGGGGCAGGTGTGCTTCATCGTGCGCAAGGGTGACACCGCGACGCTCGAACAGCTCAACGGCGCGATCCGCAAGATGAAGAGCGACGGCACGCTGCAGCAGATCCTGCAGAAGTGGCACATGAGCTGAGCGTCGGCATTCGATTCCCGACCGGCATCGCCCGCGCGTCGCGGGCATCCCCAGCGGCGGGCCGTCCGGCCGTCGCACAGGAGGCCTCATGTTTTTTCAGAACGCGATCGATTTCCTGCCGATCCTGCTGAAGGGCGCGGTGGTCACGATCGAGATCACCGCATGCGCGTTCGTGCTCAGTTCGGTGCTCGGGCTGATCCTCGCGCTGCTGAAGGTGTCGCGCAATCGTGCCGTCTCGACGGCCGGCAGCACGATCGTCAACGTGATCCGCGGGCTGCCGATCATCGTGCAGCTGTTCTACATGTACTTCGTGCTGCCCGATCTCGGTGTGCAACTGTCGGCATTCCAGGCCGGCGTGCTCGGGCTCGGCATCGCATATTCGGCGTATCAGGCCGAGAATTTCCGCGCGGGCATCGAGGCGATCGACCGCGGCCAGATCGAAGCCGCTCACGCGATCGGCATGCGCGGCCCGATGATCATGCGGCGCGTGGTGCTGCCGCAGGCGTTCCGCATCGCGCTGCCGCCGTACGGCAACACGCTGGTGATGTTGCTGAAGGATTCGTCGGTCGCGTCGACGATCACGGTCGCGGAAATCACGCGCGCCGGCCAGCTGATCGCGTCGTCGACGTTCCAGAACATGAGCGTCTACACGCTCGTCGCGCTGCTGTATCTCGCGCTCGGCCTGCCGCTGATGTTCGGCGTGAACCGGCTCGGCAAGCGGCTCGCACTGAGGAGAGGCGCATGATCCGGATCGATTCCATCCATAAACGGTTTCAGCAGCACGCGGTGCTGAAAGGCGTGAGCCTCGACGTGCAGCCGGGCGAAGTCGTGTGCCTGATCGGACCGTCCGGGTCCGGCAAGTCGACCGTGCTGCGCTGTATCAACGGTTTCGAGACCTACGACGAAGGGTCGATCACGATCGACGGCGTGAAGGTCGACGCGCATTCGAAGCGGATTCACGAACTGCGGATGCGGGTCGGCATGGTATTCCAGCGTTTCAACCTGTTCGCGCACCGCACGGCGCTCGAGAACGTGATGGAAGGGCCGGTGCACGTCCGGCGCATGCCGGCCGCGCAGGCGCGCGAACAGGCCCGCGCGCTCCTCGACAAGGTCGGGCTTTCGCACCGGATGAATGCATATCCGTCGGAGCTGTCGGGCGGGCAGCAGCAGCGCGTCGCGATCGCCCGCGCGCTCGCGATGACGCCGCAGGCGATCCTGTTCGACGAGCCGACGTCGGCGCTCGACCCCGAGCTCGTCGGCGAAGTGCTCGGCGTGATGCGCGGGCTCGCTCGCGACGGGATGACCATGGTGGTCGTCACGCACGAAATGGCATTCGCGCGCGAAGTGGCCGACCGCGTGTGCTTCCTGCACGACGGCACCATCTGCGAAAGCGGGCCGGCGCGCGACGTGCTCACGCAGCCGGCCCATCCCCGCACGCAGGAATTCCTGCGTCGCCTGCTGGCGTCGGACGGCGCCGACCACCCGGATCGAACATGAGCGCAACGAACGCGGCACCCGGATGGCCCGACTCGCCGTGGCCGGATTCGCTGTGGGCGGCGACCGCCGCGCCGGCGCCCGATACACCGGCGCTCGACGCGTCCGTGTCGTGCGACGTGGCGATCGTCGGCGCCGGCTTCACGGGCCTGTCGACCGCACTTCACCTGGCCGAACGCGGCGTGAACGTTCGCGTGATCGACGGCGCGCAGCCGGGCTGGGGCGCATCGGGCCGTAACGGCGGGCAGGTGATTCCCGGGCTGAAATACGACCCCGACGAACTGGTGCGCCGGTTCGGCGACGAGACGGGCGAGCAGCTTGCCGGCATTGTCGGCGGCGCGGCCGATACCGTGTTCGACCTGATCGCACGGCACGGAATCGACTGCGATGCGCGTCGGCACGGCTGGATCCAGCCGGCGCCGACCGCCGCGATGCTCGACACGGTCGCGCGCCGCGCGCAGCAATGGGCCGCGCGCGGCGCGCCGGTCGACGTGCTGAGCCGTGACGACGTCGCGCGGCGGCTCGGCACGCCGGCGTATGCGGGCGGCTGGATCGATCGCCGAGCGGGCAGCGTGCAGCCGCTCAGCTATACGCGCGGCCTCGTGCGCGCCGTGCAGGCGAGCGGGGCGGTCGTGCACGGCTCGACCCGCGCCGTCGGGTTGACACGTGCCGACGGCCGCTGGCGGATCGCGACGTCCGGCGGCGCGACGCTATCGGCCGAGCGCGTGGTGGTTGCCACCAACGGCTACACGGACGGGCTATGGCCCGGCTTGCGCCAGTCGGTGATCGCCGCGAACAGCTTCATCGTCGCGACGCAGCCGCTCGCGCCGGCGCTTGGCCGCGACATCCTCGCCGGTGGCGAGGTCGCATCGGATGCGCGGCGTCTGCTGCTGTACTTCCGCCGTGACGCGGCCGGGCGTCTGTTGATGGGCGGCCGCGGCCCGTTTGCCGACCCGCGCGCGCCGAGCGACTGGCGACATCTCGAACGCGCGACGACGCTGTTGTATCCGCAACTGAAAGGCGTCCGGTTCGAATACCGTTGGGCGGGGCGCGTCGCGATCACCGCGGATTTCCTGCCGCACGTGCACGAGCCGGCGCCGGGCGTGACGATCGCGCTCGGCTACAACGGCCGCGGCATCGCGATGGCGACGACGCTCGGCAAGCATCTGGCCGCGCATCTGGCGGGCGATGCGCAACTGCCGCTGCCGTTCCGGGTCACGCCGATCCGGCCGATCCCGTTGCACGGGCTGCAGCGCTTCTATATCGCGGCCGGCGTCGCCTGGTATCGCTTGCTCGACAGCCTGTCCTGATGCAGGCGCGACGGTAGTCGCCATTCGCCGTCCGATCGGGCAGAATCGGCCTGCCCTGTTTCGACCGACGGATGCCGCATGACCGAACCGAACGAATCACTCGGCCGCCGCGCGTACGCCAGCTTCGCGCAACGCTATGCGGACCTCGCGCCGACGAAGGCGCACAACGCGCTTTACGAACGTCCGGCAACGATGGCGCTGCTCGGCGACGTCGACGGCCTGACGGTGCTCGACGCCGGCTGCGGGCCCGGCATCTGCAGCGCGCATCTCGCCGCGCACGGCGCGACCGTGCATGCGTTCGACGTGACGCCGGAAATGGTTGCGCTCGCGCGAACGCGGTGCGCGGGACTGGCGGTCGACGTCACGGAGGGCGATCTCGAGGCGCCGCTCGCGTGGCTGCCCGACGCATCGGTCGACAAGGTGCTGTGCTCGCTCGCGCTCGACTACGTGCGCGATCTCGCGCCGACGCTGCGCGAATTCCGCCGCGTCGCGCGTCCGGGGGCAACGCTCGTGTTCTCGATGGCGCATCCGATGCGCGACTGGATGGACGAACGCACGCGCGGCGACGGCACGTACTTCGATACTTCGCGTTTCGGTTTCCACTGGTCGGGGTTCGGCGAACCGAGGCCCTACGTCGAAGCGTGGCGGCGGCCGCTCGCCGACATCCTGAACGCGGTCGCCGACGGCGGCTGGCGGCTCGACCGCTTCGTCGAACCGACGCCGCTGCCGGAGATGAAGGTCGTATCCGAACGGCTCCATGCGGAGTTGACGCTGGCGCCCGCCTTCCTGTGCATTCGCGCGTGCTGCTGATGCGGCACGGCGCCCGGCCGGCGCTCAGTGCTGCGCCGGGGCGTCCGTCAGCGTGCCGAGAAACGCTTCGATGTCCTTGATGTCCTGCGCCGTCATCGCGGGTTTGTCGCCCGGCTTGCGATCGAACGGCGCGTCGGTCACGTCGACGTTCGCGCGATATTTCGGCGGGATGTCGTCGTATTCGTCGATCTTGCCGTCCGCGCCGCGCGAATAGAACTTCTGCGGCGAAATGCTGCGCTCGTTGTAGAACGCCATCACCTGATCGAGCGTGTGGAACATGCCGTTGTGGAAAAACACGTGGCGCGTCGCCGAATTGCGCAGCGTCGGCGTCAGGAACATCCCGCAATACTGCGTCTGGTCCTTCAGGTCGTCGCGGAACGGCCCGCACACGCCGAGATCGTAGAACGCCGGGTCGCGGTTCTGCACGAGCGCCCGGTTGCGCGGCGCGCCGAGCGCCTCGTACTGGTAATCGGTAAACATCGGCGGCAGCCCGTCCTTGCCGGGTTTCGACAGGTGGCAGCCCGCGCAATTCGCCTTGTCCGGATCGTTGAACAGGCGCAGCCCGCGCAACTCCGCCTGCGTGAGGCGCGCACGGCCTTCGAGCCAGCGGTCGTACTTGCTGTCGTACGGATGGAACGACGGATCCTCGACCTGATAGCGCGCGATCGCGAACATCGCCTCCGATACCGCGAGCTGCGGGGTGGAGAACACGCGCGGCCCGAACAACTGCTCGAACTGCGCGCGATGCGACGACTGCGCGAGCTTGCGGGCGACATCGTCGACGCTCGCATTCGCCATCTCGACCGGATTCAACAGCGGGCCGAACGCCTGCTGCTGCAATGTATCGGCGCGGCCGTCCCAGAACATGCCGCCCTGCGGCACGAGCTGCGGCGCGGCCGACGTGCCGGCCACCTTCTGCGCCTTGACGACGCCGGCCGCCGCCGTGGCCTGCTGCGCGACGCTCGGCGCGGCGTCGTTTTCGCCGGCATCGGGGCCGATGCTGAAATTCGGCTGGCGGTACAGGTACATCAGCGACGGCGGCGGACGATAGCCCTGCTGCGTCATCGCGAGGCCGCCCGGCTGCACGTCCAGCGCATTCGGCGGGCCGTACGCGTGATCGGGGCTGTGGCACGACGCGCACGACTGCTTGCCCGACGCCGATAGCGACGGATCGTTGAACAACGCGCGCCCGAGCTGCGCGACCGCCGACAGCGGCTGCGCGGCGGGCCGCTGCAGCACGACCGGATGCGGGTTCGCGCCGGTCCAGTCGGCGACCACGGTGCCGATCGCCGCCGGCACCCGCGCGGGAAACGCGATCGCGAATGCGCCATAGCCGAGCACGGCCGCGCCGAGCGCGACCGCCGCGCGGCGCAGCAGGCGGGAAGGGGCGCGCGGCACGGGCGTGCCGGCGGCATCGGGAGACGGAAACGCAGGGCGAGCTGTCATGCTGTCGATCGAAAATCGGGCGTCGCACGAGGCGACGCGTTGAAATGGAAACGGCCGGCGCATGATGCGCCGGCCATGCGGTCAGGCAGTGCCGGTCAGATCGCCGGGGCCGCGCTCAATGCGGTGCCGAGCGTCGGGTCGAGATACAGCGGCGTCGTGTTCGGCTTCGACGTGAAGTCGAACAGGTTGCGCAGGTCGCCGGCCGTCGCATCGAACGAACCGCCGCCGATACGCTGGCCGCCGAGCCAGTTGTCCTCGATGAAGCGCACGACGGACGCCTGGTCGAGCATCGTGTGATCGACGTAGTTCTGCTTCGCATACGGCGAGATCACGACGAGCGGAATGCGCACGCCCGGGCCGCAGCGGCCGTTCACGGTCGCGCCGTTCACGCCGGTGGTGCCGCCCGTGCCGCACTTGCCGGCGCCGTTGAGCTGGTCGACCGGGTCCGACGACGCGTGCGTCGGCGGCGTGTACACGTGGTCGTACCATCCGTCCGAGTCGTCATAGGTGACGATCACGGCCGTGTTCTGCCAGTCCGGCTGCTGCTGCAGGAAGTTGACGACCTTCGTCACGAACGCCTGCTCGTCGAGCGGATCCGAATAACCCGCGTGCCCGTCCTGCGCGGCCGGCGCCTTCAGGTAGCTGACCGACGGGAAGTTGCCGGCCTTCACGGCGGCGAAGAAGTCGTCCGTGTCGTACTGGTGGTTCGCGGGTTCGGCCGTCTTGCCGTCGGTCTCGACGCTCGAGCCGATCGCCGCGATCGAGCTCGGGCGCGTGTGCTGCGGGTTCGCGGTCGACGCGTAGTACTGGAACCAGTTGTGGTGCGGGATGTAGTCGGCCGTCGCGGCGTTCACGGCGGTCGCGACCGTGCTGCGCGCGCAGCCCGTCGTGCCGTTGCCGTTCGTCGTCGACAGGTTGAAGCCGCCCATGAAGCCGCCCCACGTGATCTTCGCGGCGTTCAGCAGGTCGCCGATATTCTTGCCCGTCATCATCGCCTGGTCGGTCGTGCTCGAACACACGTCGAAGCCCGGGTCGACGTCGTTGATCATCGTGAGGCCGCCCTGGCCGTCATTGATGTAGTACGAGGTCGCGGCGAGCGTCGACGGCTGCTTCGACGTCTTGACGATCTGCATGCCATTGGTCTGCCCCGCGACGATGTTCAGCGCGCCCGGCGTCGACGGCCCGTAGACCGTCGTGAACGTGTTGTCGCTCATCGCGAAGCGCTGTGCATAGTTCCACAGCGCGGTCACCGTGTTGCCGTCGAAGTAGCCCATCACCTGGCCCTTCGTGCCGAATGCGCCGGCGCCGCCGGACGAGCCCTTGCCCGTGTATTTCGGGAACAGGTCCGCCAGGCCGTTGTCCTCGGCCTGCTGTTCGGCCGTGTACGCGTGGTTCTGGTCGGCGGTCGCGGCCTGCGTGCGGTCGAGACGGAACGGGTTCGCCGCGTCGGTGCCGTTGGCCGTATTCGTGAAGTTCGGGTTCGCGGTGAGCAGCGTGCCGGTCAGGCCGTTCGGCGTCGGCGTGCCGGACTTCGCGGTGAACGCCGGTTCGCCCGACGGGTTCGTCGCGTTCGGGTAGGTGCCGAAGTAGTGGTCGAACGAGATGTTTTCGCCGTAGATCACGACGACGTGCTTGATCGGCGTGGCGGTCTGCAGCGCATCCTGCGACGACACGGCGGGCGTCGGCGTGGAATCGTCGCTGCCGCCGCAGGCGAACAGCGCAAGCGCTGCGGCTGCGCAGGCGGTGACGAGCAAGGCTTGACGGAACATCGGGAAACTCCAGGTAAGGTCTTCGATGGTGGAGAACGGCCCCGTCGCCGTGTCGGTTCGGCGCGAAGCTCGTGACGGAGCACGCGCATTGGAACAGCCGCGTATGAAGATATGGGGACGGAGTGTTTTCGCGACGGTTGCGCTGCGGTATCGGTTTCATTACGGCGCAGCGCGAGGCGAAAGAGAACGGAAAGGGGCGGACCGCCAGCAACGTCCACGTCGCATGCCGGGGCGTGGCGCTGCTTGCGGCGCAAGCAGCGCCGGGCGGGGCGATGGGGGGCCGCGGCCGGATCGTTTAGGGTGCGCCGTGCGTCGCTTTTTTGACAATCTGGTGACGCATTCATACTACGATGGACGCCTGCCGCGCACCGCGCGGCCTCCGCCCCGTCAGCGAGGTTTCAGCGTGCCGATTCCCGTCCTGTTTGCCGTTCTGTGCGCGGCGTTCCTGCATGCGTCATGGAATGCGCTGGTGCGCAGCAGCGGCGACCGGTTGCGCTCGGCCACGGTGCTGCAGATCGCGATCGGGCTGTTCGCGCTGCTGTTCCTGCCGGCTGCCGCGCCGATCGCGCCGGCGAGCTGGCTCTGCGTCGTCGCGTCGGCCGTGATCCACATCGTCTATACGCTGCTGCTCGTCCGCGCGTACGAGCACGGCGACCTGAGCGTCGCGTACCCGGTCGCGCGCGGCACGGCGCCGCTGCTCGTCACGCTCGGCGCGGCGGCGTTCGCGGGCGAGCGCCTGAACCTCGGCGCGCAAGGCGGGCTCGTGCTGATCTGCGCGGGCATCATGGCGATCGGGCTGGAACGCGGGCGCGGCGCGAAACACCGGATGATGCAGGTGCTGCCGACCGCGTTCGCGACCGGCGTGTCGATCGCGGCCTATAGCGTGGTGGACGGGATCGGTGTGCGCGAGAGCGGCAGCACGGTCGGCTATACCGCGTGGATGTTCGTGCTGACGGGCGCGATGATGGCCGCGTACTACCGGCTGCGGGCGGGGCCGCTGCGGCTGACGCAGGAGGTCGGCGAGACGGCGAAGGCCGCCTGCGGCGGCGTGTTCGCGGCGCTCGCGTACGGCATCGTGATCTGGGCGATGGATCGCGCGCCGATGGGGCCGGTGTCGGCGCTGCGGGAGACGAGCGTGGTATTCGCGGCGCTGATTGCGCGCGTGTATCTCGGCGAGCGGCTGACGCCGCGCCGGGCGGCAGGGTGTCTGGTGATTGCTTGCGGAGCGTTGTTGATCAGTGCGTTCGAGGCGGTGCGGTGAGCGCATCGGCCTGATGCGCGCCGGGCGGGTCAGCTTTCCACCGGCATCGCACTCGTACACTTGATCTCGTCGAGGCACACGCTCGAATGCACGCCGCTCACGCCGGGAATGCGCATCAGCGTCTCGAGCAGGAATCGCGACAGCCCCTTCAGATCGTGTGCGACGACTTTCAGCACGTAATCGATATCGCCCGTCACCGAGAAACATTCCTGGATCTGCGCGAGATCCGACACGAGTTTCTGGAATTTCGACAAATCGCGGATATGCCCGCGTTCCATCGTCACGTGCACGAACGCGGTGACGCCGAAGCCCAGCGTGTCGGGGCAGAGCCGGGTTTCGTAGCGGCGGATCGCGCCGATTTCCTCCAGCCGCCGGTGACGTCGCAGCGTTTGCGCGGGTGACAGTCCCACGGCCTTCGCCAGATCGAGGTTCGACGCGCGGCCGTTCTCCTGCAGCACCGACAGCAACTGACGATCGATACGATCGAGAACCGGGTCAGGCATTTTTGTTTCCTCATTCGTCTCCCGGATGCAATCTTATCTCATAATGTAGGGTTTGCATGAGCGGGTTACGCAACCCGATTTCGCGGTCGCGACGCTAAACTGACGCCGGATTTTCGTGTACGACCGCAGCAGTGCGGCGCGGGCGGACGAGTCGGCGGCCAGCCAGGCCGCACACCGACGCGAATCGGCTGCTCGCCACGCGAAAATTGCAGTCCCCAACCCGGCGGCTCCACGAACGGCCGCCGGCACAGCAAAACAGCGCCCGGCACACCGAGGCGCGCCGCACCGCTTCCGGCGGAGGCGGGCAGAATGGAGAAGACATGGTTTCTGGAAACGAGAGCGACGGCCTGAAGCGCGGGCTGAAGAACCGGCACATCCAGCTGATTGCGCTCGGCGGCGCGCTCGGCACCGGGCTGTTCCTCGGCATCGCGCAGACGATCAAGATGGCCGGCCCGTCCGTGCTGCTCGGCTATGCGGTGGCCGGCATCGTTGCGTTCTTCATCATGCGCCAGCTCGGCGAGATGGTCGTCGACGAGCCCGTCGCCGGCTCGTTCAGCTACTTCGCGAACAAATACGTCGGCCACTTCACCGGCTTCCTGTCCGGCTGGAATTACTGGGTGCTGTACATCCTCGTCAGCATGGCCGAACTGTCGGCCGTGGGGATCTACGTCCAGTACTGGTGGCCCGGCGTGCCGACCTGGGTGTCGGCGCTGGTGTTCTTCGTCGCGATCAACCTGCTGAACCTCGCCAGCGTGAAGTCGTACGGCGAGACGGAATTCTGGTTCTCGATCATCAAGGTCGCCGCGATCATCGGGATGATCGGCTTCGGCGGCTGGCTGCTCGTGAGCGGCCACGCCGGGCCGGAAGCGAGTGTCGCGAACCTGTGGCAGCACGGCGGGTTCTTCCCGAACGGCGTGTCGGGGCTCGTGATGTCGATGGCCGCGATCATGTTCTCGTTCGGCGGGCTGGAGCTGATCGGCATCACCGCGGCCGAGGCCGACGATCCGAATCGCAGCATTCCGCGCGCGACCAACCAGGTCATCTACCGCATCCTGATTTTCTACATCGGCGCGCTGGCCGTGCTGCTGTCGCTGTATCCGTGGGAGAAGGTCGTCACCGGCGGCAGCCCGTTCGTGCTGATCTTCCACGCGCTGAGCAGCAACCTGGTCGCGAACGTGCTGAACGTCGTCGTGCTGACGGCCGCGCTGTCGGTCTACAACAGCGGCGTGTACAGCAACAGCCGGATGCTGTTCGGCCTCGCGCAACAGGGCAACGCGCCGAAGGTGCTGTGCTCGGTCAACAAGCGCGGCATTCCGCTCGCCGCGCTCGGCGCGTCGGCGCTCGCGACCGGCGTGTGCGTGCTGGTGAACTACTTCATGCCGGGCAAGGCGTTCGAAGTGCTGATGGGCCTCGTCGTATCGGCGCTGATCATCAACTGGGCGATGATCACGGTGATCCACCTGAAGTTCCGCCAGGCCAAGCGTGCTGCCGGGGAGCAGACTTCCTTCCGCAGTCTGGGCTATCCTTTCACGAATTACCTGTGCCTGGCGTTCATGGCCGGCATTCTCGTCGTGATGTACCTGACGCCGGATCTCCGTCTGTCGGTGTACCTGATCCCGGTATGGCTCGCGGTGCTCGCGATCGGGTATCGCTTCCGTCAGAAGAATGCCGGCTTTGCGGTACACGACGGCGCGTCCGCACGCTGACGCAGGACACGACCGACCATTCTTCAAACGAGACCGACTCAAGCCATGTTCGAACACATCGACGCGTACCCGGGCGACCCGATCCTGACGCTCAACGAGAACTTCCAGAAAGATCCGCGCGATCAGAAGGTCAACCTGAGCATCGGGATCTATTTCGACGCCGAAGGCCGGATTCCGGTGCTGGGCGCCGTGCGCGAAGCCGAAACCGCGCTGCAGCGCGACAGCGGCCCGAAGCCGTACCTGCCGATGGTTGGCCTGGCCGCGTACCGCGACGCCGTGCAATCGCTGGTGTTCGGCGCCGATCATCCGGCCCGCGCGGCCGGCCGCATCGCGACGCTGCAGACGCTCGGCGGCTCGGGCGCGCTGAAGGTCGGCGCCGATTTCCTGAAGCGCTATTTCCCGGATTCGCAGGTGTGGCTCAGCGATCCGAGCTGGGAGAACCATCGCTTCATCTTCGAGCGCGCCGGCTTCACGGTGAACACGTATCCGTACTACGACGAGGCCACGGGCGGCCTGAAGTTCGACGCGATGCTCGCGGCGATCGACGCGCTGCCGGCGCGCAGCATCGTGCTGCTGCACGCGTGCTGCCATAACCCGACCGGCGTCGATCTCGACGAAGGCCAGTGGGAGAAGCTGATCGACGTGATCGAGGCGCGCGGGCTGCTGCCGTTCGTCGACATGGCGTACCAGGGCTTCGGCGCGGGGCTCGACGCGGACGCGTTCGCGGTGCGCGAACTGGCCCGCCGCGGCGTGCCGACGCTCGTCGCGAACTCGTTCTCGAAGAACTTTTCGCTGTACGGCGAGCGCGTGGGCGGCCTGAGCGTCGTCTGCGAGGACGCGGCCGCGGCCGAGCGCGTGCTCGGCCAGCTGGCCGGCGCCGTGCGCTCGAACTACAGCAACCCGCAGACCTACGGCGCGAAGGTCGTCGCGGCCGTGCTCGGCACGCCGGCGCTGCGCAAGCAGTGGGAAGAGGAACTGTCGGCGATGTGCCGCCGCATCGCGCGGATGCGCCAGTCGATCCACGACGGCCTGCGCGACCACGTGAGCGGCGAAGCGCTCACGCGCTACGTGAAGCAGCGCGGGATGTTCACGTACACGGGCCTGACCGAATCGCAGGTCGACGCGCTGCGCGAGGTGCACGGCGTATACATCCTGCGCTCGGGCCGGATGTGCGTGGCGGGCCTGAACGACTCGAATGTCGGCATCGTCGCGGACGCGATCGGCAAGGTGCTGAAGAGCGGCGTCTGAACGCGGCGCGCCCCGGCGCGCAACGGTGAAGAACCGGCTGTTTCCCGTCGCGGGAACAGCCGGTTTTTTGTTGGGCGGCCGTCATGTGCGATGCGCGGCTGACGCACGGGCAGGCGCGGCGGTACGATCACGGGATCGTACGCCATGCAGAGGAGCGACATGGGCATCCGGATCATCCAGCTCGGCACGCCGCGCGCGGCCGGCGAGGGCCTGAGGATCGGCACGGTGCGGCGGCCGCCGCGCGGCGTACCGAAGGCGGAATTCGCGTCGCGCGACTACTATGATGTATGGTTGCCGACGCTGTCGCCAAGCCCCGAGCTCGTCGCGCAGGCGCAGGCCGCCGAAACCGACGCCGAATGGAACGCGTTCAAGCGCCGCTTCCGCGCGGAGATGGCGCACGGCGATCCGGCCAAGGTGCTGGACCTGCTGGCCGCGCTGTCGGCGACGACCGCGTTCTCGATCGGCTGCTACTGCGACGACGAAAACCATTGTCACCGCAGCGTGCTGCGCGAGCTGCTCGCGCAGCGCGGCGCGGCGATCGAGCCCGGCGCCGGCTGAAGCGGGGGCGCGCGGCGGCACCGCGATCGTGCGGTGCAGCGAGCCCGTTGACGTGGGTCAAGCGCGCGGCCGCGCGCGCCACTATGCTCTCGTCATGGAGCCATCACGACGATGACGAACCGACCGATGCACATCGTTTTCCCGTCCGAACCGCCGGAATACTGCGCGCGCGATCTGGTCGTCGCGTTTTCGGCGCTGGTCGACGGGCGTTGCGTTCAGTGCGCGGTCACGGCCGAGGCGCTGGAAGACCATTTCGGTGCGCGGTCGCTGCTCGAACGCGATCTACTGGGCGCATTCGACGCGCACCGGTCGGCCATCGAGGCGATGGCACGACGAATGCTCGAGGAAATCGGCGGCCGGCCGGTGCTGCTGCATAGCGGGCACTTCCGGCTCGAAGGCTGATACCGCAGGAGGGCGCATGACACTGCAGGGCAACATTCACGAACGCGACTGGTCGGTCGAAGTGGAGACGCGCCCGTGCGAATCGGGCGAATTCCGCTGCCGCGTGTCGGTCGAGCACGGCGCCGGCGCCGCGCGGTTTCATCATACGTTCGAGCACAGCCACGCGTATCCGACGGAGCGCGAGGCGATGATCGAAGGACTGCGGGCCGGCATGACGTGGATCGAGATGAAGGCATCGCAGACCTTCAACGTCTGAACGGTCCCGCGCCTGTCGGGCGCGGGCAGACTATCGGCCGGCAGCGATCGAAAAATGCGCGCCGCGCCACGGGAAACACGGGCCGCCACATCGTGAGGCGGCCGGTACATGCAAGGCGGTCGACGAGCGGGCGGCCCCGTCAGGAGAGACGACATGGGCGTGGGCATGCAGATCGCCTGCCTCGGATTCACGGGTTCGGCTGCGGTCGAGGCCGAAGCCGGCGCGCAACTGGTGCGACTTGAGCGGTTTCGCGCGTGGATCGAAGGCTGCCATCTCGCGATCGAATCGCGCACGGCGACCGATGGCGCGCGCCGGTACGACGTACGGCTGGACCTGGTGATGCGCGACGCGACGCGCCGGCCGCTGCCGCCGTGCGTCGGAGCCGACGTGGACGACGCGTTGCGTCGCGCGTTCGCGCAGGCCGAACGGGCGCTGCTCACGTGGCAGGCAGGCGCCGCAACGGTCGCGCTGCGCGACGCGGCGACAGGCGACGCGATGCAGTGACGCGGCGCCCGTCCTCAGGCGCCGCGTGTCAGACCCGCGCGAGCGCTTGCGCGTCGATGATGCGCACGCGCTTGCCGCGCGTTTCGACGAGCGCGTCGCGATGGAACCGCGAGAACATCCGGCTGACGGTTTCGAGCTTCATCCCGAGATAGCAGCCGATTTCCTCGCGCGTCATCCGCAGGTTGAATTCGGTCGCCGAATAGCCGCGCGCTTCGAACCGCGACGACAGGTTCAGCAGAAAATGCGCGACGCGCTGCTCGGCCGACATCGTGCCGAGCAACAACATCTGGCTCGATTCGCGGACGATTTCGCCGCTCAGCATCTGGTAGAGGAAGTGCTGCATCGGCTTGATCTCGCGGCACGCGGCTTCGAGCGCGCCGAACGGGATGATGCACACCACGCTGTCCTCCAGCGCGATCGCGTCGCAGCAGTGCTGGCCGCTGCCGATGCCGTCCATCCCGAGCGTTTCGCCGGCGATCTGGAAGCCCGTCACGTGCTCGCGGCCGTCGCGATGCATCATCACCGTCTTGAACGAACCCGCGCGCACCGCATAGATGCTCTGGAACGGATCGTCGGTGCGGAACAGCGCGTCGCCCTGGCGAACCTGCCGCGTCGTGCAGATGATCGCGTCGAGGCGGCCGTATTCGGCGGGCGTCAGGTGCGGCGGCAGGCACATCGATCGCATCGCGCAGGCCGAGCAGCGTGCGGCCGGATGCTTGGCGGCGTCGGCGCGCGCGGCCGGGCGCAGCGGAATCGTTGGCCGGGGTACGAAGGACACGTCGGCGAAGGCGGTGGCGGTGGACATGAGGCGCTCCGGCTCGTCAAGGGCGGCGCACGCGCGCGTGCACCAGGGATTCGATGACACGGCATGCGGCGTCGAATTCGACGGTCTTGTCGAAGAAGTAGTCGGCTCCCGCCGTCGCGCATGCCTCTCTGAATGCCGGCGCCGAGTGGTTCGTCAGCACGATCGTGACGATGCGCGGCGCAGCCTTCGACAGCATCCCGATCAGGTCGAGACCGCTGCCGTCCGCGAGCCGCACGTCGACGATCACCACGTCCGCACGGCTGCTGCGGATATGCGTCCACGCGTCCTGGCCGTCTTCCGCTTCGCCCACGACGGCGACGCCGCGGATCGCGCCGACGAGTAGCGCGATCCGCTGGCGGACGGCAACCGCGTGATCGACGAGAAACACCCTGAGTGCGGCGGGCGACAGGCTGACATTCATGCCGGCAGTATCGTGGTGCGCCGCCGAAATTGAAATCGGCCGAATTGGAACTTCATGTAGGCCGCTTCGACGCGGTGTAGGGCGTTTCCTACACCGCGTACGGGAAATCGCCGGTATGAATCCGACGATGCGATGCCGCGCGAGCGGCGCGACCGGTTGCGCGGCCCGGTCAGCCGGCGCGGCGCGCGGCCAGCGCGTCGCGCGCGGTGCGGCATGCGGCCAGGTCCCACGCGGCGCAGCCGACGCTCTTGAACAGCAGCGGGCCGCCGCGGGCGAAGGTGCCGTTCAGCACGTCGGCGAGCGATGCGACGTGCTGCCAGTCGACCTGCGCGACGATCAGGTCGCCGGCTTCGTGGCGCGCGCCGGCCGGATCGTCGACGACGAGCCGGCTGCCCCGCACCGTGTTCGCGTCGATCTCGGCGGCATCCGCGGTAAACGCGCCGACGCCGACCACGAGCCGGCCTTCGCGCGCGGCTTCGCGGTAGACGGGCGTGCGGCTCGTCGTCAGCGTGACGACCACGTCGATCGCGTCGGGAATCGCGTCGCCGTCGAGCGGCGCGAGTCGACGCGCATGCGCGCGGTGGGCGGCGCAGAAGGCGGCCGCGCTGTCCGCGCTCGTGCCGCGCACGTGAAGGCGCGCGTCCGGAAAGATCGCCGCGAACGCTTCCGCGTGATTGACCGCCTGCTTGCCGGTGCCGATCAGCAGGATGTCGCGCGGCGCGGCGCCATGCAGCGCCTGGATGCCGAGCGCGGTGATCGCCGCCGTGCGGCGGCCCGTGACGGTCGGGCCGTCGAGCGCGAAGCGCATTTCGCCGGTCGTCGCGTCGTACGCGGTGACCTGGCCGAGAATCGTCGGCAGCCCGCGTGCGCCGTTGCCGGGACACACGTTCACGAGCTTGTGGCTCGCCAGGTCGTGTGCGCTCGACGGCATCGACAGCATCACACCGCCGCCTTGCAGCGGCACGACCAGGCGTTCGGGGCTGACGATGTCGCCTGCCGCATAGTCGACGACCGCTTGCCTGAGCGTGGCGAGCAGCGCCGGGTAGTCGAGCAGCGCGGCCGTGTCGGCCGCATCGAAAACGGGAATCGGGGAAAAGGCGGTCATCGTGTACGTCGGGGCGTCGGTGAGCGTGGACGGCGGCCACATGCCGCGGCCGCCGCAGGTCTGCCGGGTACCGTGACACAGGGCAGTGTGGGTCGAATTTATACCACTTGCTGGCGCGCCTGCAACCCAGAAAATAAAGCGCCCCGCCGATTTTGGTTCTAATATCTGGCCAGAAGGCTCGCCGCTGCCGCGCTGCGCCCGCCGCTCCGGTATAGTGCGAACCCATTCCAGATCCACGCCCGCGAACGGGCAGGAGCCACACGATGATGTCCGCGCGTCCCGACTCACTCGAAGGCGGTTTCAGGCCGCTGCAGATCTACGAGCAGGTAGCCGAAAAGATCCGCGACGAGATCCGCGCGGGGCGCTACGCGGCCGAGTCGCGGCTGCCGTCCGAGCGCGAGCTCGCGGCGCTGTTCCAGGTCGGCCGGCCGGCCGTGCGCGAAGCGCTCGGCGCGCTGCAGAACGAAGGGCTCGTGTTCACGAAGCGCAATTCGGGCACCTACGTCGTCGCGGCCCCGCTCGACGTGCTCGCCCAGCGCGGCGACGCGCACGCGGCATCCGAGGCGGACTTCAGCCCGACGTCGACGCTCGACGTGCGGCTGATCCTCGAGCCCGCGATCGCGCGCCTCGCGGCCGCCCATGGCCGCGCCGACCCCGGCGCCGAGCGCTATCTCGCGCAGATGGAAACCATCACCGACGTCGACGATCCGCATCAGCGCGCGCTGTGGAACGAGAGCGACCGTCTGTTCCACCGGCAGCTCGCGCTGATGACCGGCGACGCGTTGATCGTGAAGATCGCGGACGAAGTCGCGAAGACGATGGATCAGCCGCTGTGGAAGCGGCTGAAGGACGACGGCATCTACGACGCGGGCCGGATCCGGCTCTACGTGTCCGAGCATCGGCTGATCTACGAGGCGATCGTGTCCGGGGATGCCGATGCGGCCGCGTTCTATGTCGAACAGCACATTCGCCGCGTGCGGCGCGATATTGCGCCGAAATGATGCGCCCGGCCCGCCATTGGCGTTGGTCTTCAATATGACCAAAATCCCGATAATTATTTTGAAATTGCTTGAGATGTGACCACGAATGTCCTACATTGGTTTCACACAAAACCAATCAGGAGACATCATGCGACACCTCGTGACCGCGTTTTCGGTGGCGGTTGCCGCCGGCGCGCTGACTTCCGCTCATGCGCAGGAAGTCGTGATGATCGGCCACTCGGCGCCGCTCACGGGCCCGCAGGCCGCCAACGGCAAGGACAACGAAAACGGCGCGCGGCTCGCGATCGACGAGCTCAACAAGGCCGGCGTGAAGGTCGGCGGGAAGACCGTGACCTTCAAACTGGTTTCCGAAGACGACCAGGCCGATCCGAAGGCAGGCGTGCAGGTCGCGCAGAACCTCGTCGATAAAGGCGTCGTCGCGGTGCTCGGGCCATACAACTCGGGCGTCGCGATCCCGGCTTCGCGCGTGTATTCGACTGCCGGGGTGCCGATCCTGCCGGTTGCGTCGAACCCGGCGCTGACGAAGCAGGGCTTCAAGAACATCTTCCGGATCGGCGCGAGCGACGAGCAGCTCGGCGGCACGATGGCCACGTTCGCCGCGAAGACGCTGAACGCGAAAACCGCCGCCGTGATCGACGATCGCACCGCGTACGGGCAGGGCGTCGCCGAGCAATTCATGAACGTCGCGAAGGCGAACGGGATCAAGATCGTCGACCAGGAATACACGAACTCGTCGGCCACCGATTTCCTCGGCATTCTCACCAAGATCAAGGCCGCCAGCCCCGACGTGATCTTCCTCGGCGGCTATGCGGCGCAGGGCGCGCCGATGGCCAAGCAGATGAAGCAGCGCGGCTTGCGCGCGAAGCTGCTCGGCGGCGACGGCATCTGTTCGGCCGACATGGGCAAGGTCGCGGGCGAGGCCGCGTCGATCGTCTATTGCGCGCAGGGCGGCGTCGCGCTCGAGAAGACGCCGGCCGGGCGCGAATTCCTGAAGAAGTACCACGACGCCTATCACACCGATACGCAGGTCTACGGCGTCAACTACTACGACGGCGTGAAGCTGCTCGCCGACGCGATGGTCAAGGCCGGCACGACCACCGACAAGGCGAAGCTGAGCGCGCAGCTCGCGAAGTCGAACTACGCGGGCGTCGCGGGCACCTATTCGTTCGACGCGAACGGCGACCTGAAAGGCGCGCCGACCACCGTCTACGTGATCCGCAACGGGCTGCCGGCACCGTACGCGAAGTAATTGCCGCGCGCCTCTCATCGGACGGCGGCCGTGCCGCCGTCTTTCGTTTCAACGCATCCGATCCGCCATGAAAATTTCCCGATCCCTGTCCACCGTCGAAGTGCACACCGGCGGCGAGGCGTTCCGCATCGTCACCAGCGGGTTGCCGCGCCTACCCGGCGACACGATCGTCCAGCGCCGCGCGTGGCTCAAGGAGCACGCCGACGAGATTCGCCGTGCGCTGATGTTCGAACCGCGCGGCCACGCCGACATGTACGGCGGCTATCTGACCGAGCCCGTCTCGCCGAACGCCGATTTCGGCGTGATCTTCGTGCACAACGAAGGCTACAGCGACCATTGCGGACATGGCGTGATCGCGCTGTCGACCGCGGCCGTCGAACTCGGCTGGGTGCAGCGCACGGTGCCGGAAACGCGGGTCGGCATCGACGCGCCGTGCGGCTTCATCGAGGCGTTCGTCCGGTGGGATGGCGAGCATGCGGGGCCCGTGCGCTTCGTCAACGTGCCGTCGTTCATCTGGCGGCGCGACGTGTCGGTCGACACGCCGTCGTTTGGCACCGTGACCGGCGACATCGCGTATGGCGGCGCGTTCTATTTCTACGTCGACGGCGCGTCGTTCGACCTGCCGGTGCGCGAATCGGCGGTCGAGAAACTGATTCGCTTCGGCGCCGAGGTGAAGGCCGCCGCGAACGCGAAATATCCGGTCGCGCATCCGGAGATCCCGGAAATCAACCATATCTACGGCACGATCATCGCGAACGCGCCGCGCCACGCGGGTTCGACGCAGGCGAACTGCTGCGTGTTCGCGGATCGCGAGGTCGACCGCTCGCCGACCGGTTCCGGCACCGGCGGCCGCGTCGCGCAGCTCTACCAGCGCGGGCTGCTCGCCGCAGACGATACGCTCGTCAACGAATCGATCGTCGGCACGGTCTTCAAGGGCCGCGTGCTGCGCGAAACGACGGTCGGCGACATCCCGGCCGTGATCCCGGAAGTGGAAGGCAGCGCGCATATCTGCGGGTTCGCGAACTGGATCGTCGACGAGCGCGATCCGCTCACGTACGGATTTCTCGTGCGCTGAGCCGCGGCGCGGCTCGCGCCGCTGTCGCGCCCCGTCGCGCGGCGTTCAGGTTGTCGTACCAGGTTTGGCGCGTCGCTCCGGTTGCCGGACACGCGCCTTTTTTGCTTGAGCGCCGTCGTCATCCCGCCCCGCGTGTGCCGGCCCAGGGCCGCCGCGGGCCGGCCGGCCGCGCGAGTTTGGTACGATGCAGCCTTTTCAGCCGAGCTCCACCCGCGTGAATCGCCGAAACGTGTCGTCAGTGCGTGCCTTGTGTGCCAGATGGGTCGCGCGCGCCCAACCCGTCGCGGCGGCCGCCGTCGCGCGGGTCAAGCCTCTCGCCGCCACCGCGTGGCGCCATGTCCGCCACCCGACGCGCCGTGGCGCGCTGCTCGCGGCCGCCGCCGTGCCGGCCCTGTTCGCGGTGTACGTCGTCGCGCTCATCCCGTTCACGCCGGGCATCGGCGACATCCGCAAGGCGCGCGTCGACCAGCCCGCGCAGGTGCTGTCCGCCGACGGCAAGCTGCTGGCCGAATTCAAGCCGTCGAACCGCGAATGGGTGTCGCTCAAGCAGATCTCGCCGCACATGGTCGACGCGCTGATCGCGACCGAGGATCACCGCTTCTACGAACACCACGGCCTCGACTGGAAGCGCACCGCGTCGGCCGCGCTCCATACGTTCTCGGGCAGCCGCCAGGGCGGCTCGACAATCACGCAGCAGCTCGCGCGCAACCTGTATCCGGACGAGATCGGCCGCGCGCCGACGCTCACGCGCAAGGTGAAGGAGGCGATCACCGCGCTGAAGATCGAGGCCGTCTACAGCAAGGACCAGATCCTCGAGACCTACCTGAACACGGTGCCGTTCCTGTACAACGCGTACGGCGTCGAGATGGCCGCGCGCACCTATTTCGACAAGTTGGCCGACGAACTCGACGTGCTCGACAGCGCGACGCTCGTCGGGATGCTGAAGGGCAACAGCTATTACAACCCGGTGCTGAACCCCGAGCGCGCGCTGCAGCGGCGCAACACGGTGCTCGGCCAGATGGTGAAGTACGGCAAGCTGTCGCCGGCGCAGTTCGCGCAGCTGCAGCGCCGGCCGCTGCGCATCGACTTCGAGCGCCAGAAGGAGCCGCCCGGGCCGGCGCCGCATTTCGCGCAGCAGTTGCGCAAGTGGCTGATCGCGTGGGCCGACCGCAACGACTACAACATCTACTCGGACGGGCTGATCGTGCGCACGACGATCGATTCGCGGCTCCAGCAGATGGCGACGCAGGCGCTCACGCTGCAGGGCAATCAGCTGCAGGGCATCGCGAACAACGCGTGGAGCGGCCGCGACGGCTGCGGCACCGACAACGAGGTATTCCGCACGTTCATGCGCGAATCGCCCGAGTACAAGGCCGCGCAGGATGCCGGCAAGGACGATGCCGCGGCGATGAAGATGCTCGCGGCCGACCGCGGCTTCCTGCACGCGCTGTGCAAGGCGAAGACCGACGTGCAGGCCGGCTTCCTCGCGATCGATCCGCGCGACGGGCAGATCCGCGCGTGGGTCGGCAGCCGCGACTTCACCCGCGAGCCGTTCGACCACGTCGCGCAGGCGCGGCGCCAGCCGGGCTCGACGTTCAAGCCGTTCGTCTATGGCGCCGCGTTCGCGGGCGGGATGAAGCCGGAGGATACGTTCATCGACCAGCCGGTCGAGATCCCGCTGAAGGGCGGGGAGATCTGGCGGCCGAACGATGATGCGCCGCCGACCGGCAAGCCGATGACGCTGCGCGACGCCGTCGCGCTGTCACGCAACCGGATCACCGCGCAGGTGATGGAGAAGGTCGGGCCGGCCGCCGTCGCGCGGCTGGCGCGGGACATGGGCGTGCGCGAAAGTCCGCTCGAACGCGTGCCGTCGCTCGCGCTCGGCACGAGCCCCGTCACGCTGAAGGAAATGGTCGTGTCGTACGCGACGATCGCCAACGGCGGGCTGTACGTCGAACCGCAGATGGTGACGCGTATCGAGAACCGCCAGGGCGAGGTGCTCGCCGAATGCGCGCCGGCGCCGCCCGAGCGTGCGCTCGATGCCGAAACCGACAAGACGCTGCTCGACGTGATGCGCGACGTCGTGACGCGCGGCACGGGCGGCAGCATCCGCACGCGCTTCGGGATCCGCGGCGACGTGGCCGGCAAGACCGGCACGACGCAGGACAACGCGGACGGCTGGTTCATCCTGATGCAGCCGGGCCTCGTCGCCGGCGCGTGGGTCGGATTCGACGACGGCCGCGTGACGCTGCGCAGCGATTACTGGGGGCAGGGCGCGCACAGCGCGCTGCCGATCGTCGGCGATTTCTTCCAGCGCGCGCAGCGCGCCCGGATCGTCGATACGAAGGCGAAATTCGATACCGAGCCGTCGCCGGGCTGGTTCGGATCGCTGCGCGAGCGCGTGACCGACCTGTTCGATACGTGGTTTCCGCCCGAGCCGAAGAAGGCGCCCGCACCGGTCAGGACGCAGCGTATCGAGCGCCCGGCCGAGACCGACGAAGAGGCGGCGTCGGCGGCTTCCGCCGTATCGGCGCCGGATGCCGCGTCCGGCGGCATCGTCGAGGAATGGGTGCCGGCGTCCGAAGTGGCCGCGTCGGCCGCCGCGCTGTCGGCGGGTGCATCGCAGCCTGCGCAGCCGCCGGCAGGCGCCAGCATGACGAGCGGAAGCAGCGTCGGGATCGGCGCGGCGCCGTCGGCCGTGCCGGCTCCGGTTCCCGCTCCCGCTCCCGCTCCGCCAGTGCCGGTGCCGGTGCCGGCCGCGCCCGATACCACGGGCGCTTCGCAGTAACGAAGCCGTTCAGATCCGCGCGATGTTGCCGTAATCAAGTTGTCACGATAGCTCGCGCGGTCGCTCCGCGCTTCTCCGATGCGGCTTTCCACCGACTACGTCGCGCTCGCGCGCGACGATCTTTCCGCCGGCGTCCCGCTCGGCTTCGACCTCTACGACGCCGACGGCGCCGCGCTCCTGCCGGCCGGCACGACGCTGCAGGATGCCGCGCAGCATGCTTTCCTGTTCGACCATTTCCACCCCGTACGCCGCCGCGAGGACGCCGACACCGAGCCGAGCGTGCCCGGGACGGTGGGCACACCCGCCACGCGCATGGCCTTGTCGGCGGGCGCCGCGATCGGCATTCGCCGCCGGGTCGGCACGGCGCGCGCGCTGCAACGCTGCCGGTTGATCGGCGTCGGTGCGTCGGGCGAGCTGTTCGTCGAACCGCAACCCGCCGCCGCGCTCGAGTTCGCACGCGGCGACGACATCGAAGCGGTGGCGATCGGCGCCGCCGCGGTATTCCGTTTCGGCGCGACGGTCGAATCGGTGCAGGCGTCGGGCGCCGCGCCGTTCATGATCCTGTCGCCGCCCGGCTTCGTCGAGCGGCTGCGTGCGCGCGCGGAGCCGCGCGTGCCGGTGCGCATCGCGGCCTGCTGCAGCGGCGCGACGCAGGGGGCGGAAAGCATCGGGATGGTGCACGACATCAGCCTGAGCGGCTTGTCGATCGCCGTCGACCGGCCGATCGCCGCCACTGGCGAGCCGTTGCGCGTGCTGCTTCCGTACGAAACCGGCGGCCGCGTCGAGCAACTGGCGCTCGACGGCACGGTGCGGGCCGTGCATGCCGACCCGGCGGCCCCGACGCTGACGCTGCATCATGCGGCGTTCGGCGACATCGATGCCGACGATCGGGTGCGCCTCAAGGCGTTGCTGTTCGACAGGCAGATGGCGTCGGTGAATACCGATCGCCTGCGCTGACGCGCTGCCGAGCGGGCTGGATGCCGAAGCGCGGCATTCGGTGCGCGAGCGTCGATAATCGTCTGATGAATTGCGTTATTCCCGTGCGATTGTACGGTTTCGATCAACAGTGAATTTGCGATTTAAGTATTTACCCTGATAGTCGCGCCTCCTAGACTTCTACTCATGCGCAACGACCCCGAGTCCGAAGCGCCTGACAAAACAATCCTGGAGGTAACGCATCATGAAATCGCTGATCAAGGCAGTTGCACTGGCCGCCCTGGTGGCCGCACCGGTCGTCTCGTTCGCCCAATCGAACCCGCAGCCGCTGACGCGCGCACAAGTGCGCGCCGAGCTGGTCCAGCTCGAAAAGGCCGGCTACAACCCGAACGACTGGATCAACTATCCGGAAAACATCCAGGCCGCCCAGGCCAAGATCGCCGCCGCGCAGAACACTGGCGCGCAAGCCGACGCAACCGGCTACGGTTCGAACCCGGTCGCGACGTCGCAGTCGGGCCAGCGCGCGGTCGTGCCGGCCGTCAACGACCGCTCGTCGGTGTACTTCGGCCACTAAGCCGGCTGTTGTGTCGCGGCCCTTGGGGGCCGTGGCCGGAAGCATGTCGAGAAAGCCCGCCCTCGTTTCGGTGACGAGTGCGGGCTTTTTCAATGGCTGCGCAACGATCGGATGCGCTCGCCGTCAGGAAAACGCGACAACCAGCGAAATCGCGTCTCGGGCGTCAGCCCGGCACCCCGCTGACAATCCGTCGCGCGTGCGCTAGCATCGCCGTCGATGTCGCCGCGGTGGCGCGACCCATGCACACGGGACGCAACAAGGCACCGGGTTCCACACTTCAACGAACAACAAGGAGCATCCATGCGTGTCTTGACCGGTCTGCTGGGCTCGCTGGCGCTGGCGGCGAGCGTCGCCCATGCGCAGGCGAATTGTGCGGACGCGACGGATCAGGCGACGATGACGGCGTGTGCCGATCGCGCGTACAAGAAATCCGACGGGGAACTGAACCGGATCTACCAGGCCGTCACCGCGCGCCTGCGCGACGCGCGGCCGCTTGCCGACAAGCTCGTGGACGCGCAGCGCGCGTGGATCGCGTACCGCGACGCCGAATGCCATTTCTCGAGTGCGAATGCCGAGGGCGGCAGTGCGTACCCGATGGTCGTATCAACCTGCCTCGACGATCTGACCAAAGCGCGCACCGAAACGCTGAAAGGCTATCTGTCCTGCGAGGAGGGCGACCTCGCGTGCCCGGTGCCCGCGAAGTAACGCGTTGTGCGCGGGCCCGCCGAGGCCCGCGCCACGTCGGTTACACGTCGTCGGTTACACGTCGTCCGTTTCGTCGAGCAGCTTGTGCCGCATCGCGTAACGCACGAGCGCCGCTTCGTGCGGCATCTGCATCTTTTCCAGGATCCGGGTCTTGTAGGTGCTGACCGTCTTCGCGCTCACGCACAGCGCATTCGCGATCTCGGTCAGCGTCTGGCCGGCGGCAATCCGCCGGAACACGTCGAATTCGCGGTCGGACAGCCGCTGGTGCGGCAGCGTTTCGGCCGGCTCGTTCAGGCTCTGCGCGAACTGCTCGGCCATCGCGAGGCTCACGTAGACGCCGCCCGACGCCACTTTCGTGACCGCGCCGACCAGCTCCGCGCTCGCGCTTTCCTTCGTCAGATAGCCGGACGCGCCCGCGCGGAACGCACGCACCGCGTATTGCTGCTCCGCGTGCATCGTCAGCACGAGCACGCGCAGCGCGGGCTTCTCGTCCTTGATCTGCTTGATCAGTTCGACGCCGTTGCGGCCCGGCATCGACAGGTCGAGCACGAGTACCTGCGCGGGCGTCGCCCGCACCAGCGCGATCGTCGACGGGCCGTCGCAGGCTTCGCCGGCCACCTCGAATCCGGTGGCGTTCTGGAGGATGTGCCGCAGACCGTCGCGTACGAGCGTATGGTCGTCGGCGATGAGCACCTTGATCATGTGATGAGCGTGTCCTGTTGAACGGTGCCGAGCGGAAACGAGACGGTAATCGAGAAACCGCGCGCGAGCGCGGTGTCGATGGTCACGGTGCCGCCCAGCATGTGTGCGCGTTCGCGAATGCCGATCAGGCCGAACGACTTGTCCTCGTGAGCCGGGCCGCCGGGCGCCGCGCCGCGGCCGTTGTCCGCGACGCGCAGCACGCAATTGCCTTCCTCGATGTCGAGCCGCAACGCCACCCGCGTCGCATCCGCATGGCGCGCGACGTTCGTCAGCGCTTCCTGGACGATCCGGAACAGCGTGGTCGCGCCCGTGCTGGTGAACGTGAGGCCGCCCGTTTCGA
The DNA here is from genome assembly GCF_002223195.1 of Burkholderia sp. AU28863. Lineage (NCBI taxonomy): Bacteria > Pseudomonadati > Pseudomonadota > Betaproteobacteria > Burkholderiales > Burkholderiaceae > Burkholderia > Burkholderia sp. AU28863. The sequence goes on from NZ_NKFE01000005.1 coordinate 1,160,391, forward strand.
TGTGGCGCTCGACATCGATCCCGTAGCGGTTCGTGAAATCGTTCGCGAGCCATTCGATCGCGGGCACGAGGCCGAGGTCGTCGAGCATCACCGGCCGCAGGTCGGCCGCGATGCGCCGCACCGACGCGACGGTCGCGTCGATCAGCCGCCGCATGCCTTGCAGATGCGTCTGCAGGCCTGCGTCGGGCTGCGCGCGGCCGGGCATGCGCAGTTGCTGTTCGACGACCGACAGGTCCATCTTCAGCGCGGTGAGCTGCTGCCCGAGGTCGTCGTGCAGCTCGCGCGCGATACGGGTCTTTTCCTCTTCGCGCACGTTCTGCAGGTTCGCCGACAGTTCGCGCAATTCCTCGCGCGATTGCTTCAGCGCGTTCTCGGCCCGCAGCCGCTCGGTGATGTCGCGCAGCATTACCGTATAAAGCTTGCCCGACGCGTCGCGGATCTGCGAGATCGACGCTTCGATCGGGAACTCGTCGCCGTTGGCCCGCAAGCCGAACAGCACGCGCTGGCGGCCCATCTGCCGCTCGGACACGCCCGTCACGCCGAACTGGTCGACGTGTTTCGCGTGCGCCGCGCGGAACCGCTCGGGAATGAAGCGCGACAGCGGCGCGCCGATCGCCTCCATCGCCGACACGCCGAACACCTGCTCGGCCATCGGATTGAAGATCACGACCGTCTGCTTCTCGTCGATCGTGATGATCGCTTCCATCGACGAACGGATGATGCCCATCATCCGCGCCTCGTTGAGGCTGCCACGGCTGCTCGCGCCGGCATCGGCCCGGCCGCGCAGCAGCGCATGGACGAGCGCCGCGAACCCGAACGACGCGATCAGCCCGGCCGCGAGCACGGTGCCGGCCGCCCGCTGCGCGCCGGTCGCGCTCGGCCGGCCGTCCGCGGAATAGGCGAGCGTCAGCGCGGTGCCGCCGAAATTCAGCACGTCGGTGCGCCGCATCAGGTCGGGCGACGCCGACGCTTCGTCGGTCGTCGTCTCGACGCTGACGATCGCGCGCGAATCGCCGCTGGCGGTCATCCACATATCGATCCCGCGTTCGGCGTCGAGCGCGCGCTCGACCAGACGCCGCGGGCTCAGCGCCGCGAACAGCATCCCGTCGACACCGGCTTCGCGCGTGCCGGACGGCGTGGCGGCGGCCACCGGCGAGGTCGTCACGGGCAGGAACAGCGTCAGGGTGCGGGCGTCGCGGGACGCGTCGTCGTCGGCAGGGTGGACGCCGAGCGCGATATCGCCGGTCCGCAGCGCGCGCGTGAGCGGCGCCGCGTCGGACGCGCCGAAGCGCACGACCGGCGAATTCGAGACGGGGGCGCTGAGCGTCGCTGCCGCGAGCGGATCGGCCGGCAGCGGCTTCGCGCCGGCCAGCGCGCCGCGCGCCGCGGGCGTCAGCGGCGCATAGCCGATCTGCTGGACCGGCGAGCGACCGCTGTCGAGATCGAGCGTCTCCGCATACCGGCGCCATTGGCCGGGCGTCATGTCCGGGACGAGGCCGAACGCGCCGCGCGCACCTTCGAGCACGGCGACACCGGCCTGCAGTTCATGCCGCAGCATCGCGGTCACGTGCGTCGTCCGACGCTCGAAACGCGTATGAACGGCGGTTTGCCACTGCTCGCGCACGAGCAGCGCGACGCCGAGCGACAGCACGGCGCCCGCGCACAGCGCAACGACGCCGGCCGCGAACGGCTGGCGTAACATGATCTCGAGGCGCGTGGGCTCTCGGGCGTCCCGCGTCGGGGTTCCACTGACGGTCATTCGATGGCCATTCTGTTGTTCGGGCTGCCCGGGGCACGCGGGCAGCGCGGCAAAACCGGGGGAAACTCGCACCGGCTGCGTGCAACGACTATTTTCAGGACGAAATTGTGCGCGTTTTACACATTTTTTGTAATGGGGGCAGTTGAAATTGCGGCAAACGGCGTGCAGCCGCAGGCGCGCCGGCCACGCTTGACGCGCGTCAACGCACGCGTCGGTACGTGGGGCAGACTGTTCGGCAGGCAAGCCGGCGCCGGGCCGGTTCGCGGTAACGGGCCGTGGTGGCGCAACGCGCGACGCACGGCCGGTCGGAGGGACGGACTATGTACAAGCGGATTTTCGTCGGGCTCGACGGCAGCCCGAGCGCGCGTCTCGCGCTGAACGAGGCGATCCGGATCGCGACCGCGTCCGGCGGCGAAGTGACGTGTGCGTACGTCGTCGAACATCGGCCGCAGCTCGTTGACGTCGACGCCGGCTTCGCAGCCGAGCGCGACGGCGACGTCGCCGCGACCGATGCCGCGACGCCGGTGCTCGAGGACGCGAAAGCCGCGCTCGCGCAGCAGCATGTGCGAGGCACGGTGCGCGCGCTCGACGCGTACGGCGAGGACATCGCGACGGTGCTGATGCGCACGGCGGCCGAAGCCGACGCCGACCTGGTCGTAATGGGCACGAGCGGGCGGCATGGTCTGCGCAGGCTGTTGCTCGGCAGCGTGGCGGAGTCGCTGCTGCGCGCGGCCGACCGGCCCGTGCTGCTGGTGCGGCACGACGAGGCCGGGACGTCGGCGGCCGCGTAAGCGACGCGGTACGGCGGCCGACGCTGCGTGCCCCGCGCATTGGCGGGCCGCAGGGCGCCGCACGCTTGGCCGCCTACGGGCGTGATCGACGTACTGCGCCGTGCGACCGGTACGTTCGCCGGTGCGTGATTGCACGTCGGCGGTTGCCTCCCGGCACGCAGTTCTGGCAGCATCGGCCGGTGTCCGCTTGTTCGCCGCGTGCATGGCCGCGGCGATCGACGCAGGGACATCCGGCGGCACGCGATCGCGAGAATGAGGATCGGGCAGCCCGCCGGATGCCGGTTTCCACCCTTACCGACGTCATCCGCCATGCCGATTTCCGCGACCGACCTGATTCGCCAGTTCGACCTGCAGCCGCATCCCGAAGGCGGCTATTTCCGTGAAACCTACCGCGCGACCGATTCGGTCGTGCGTCCGGCCGACGGCGCGCCACGTGCCGCATCGACGGCGATCTACTACCTGCTGTGCGACGGCGCGTATTCGTCGTGGCATCGCATCCGCTCCGACGAGGTCTGGCATTTCTACGCAGGCGATCCGATCGAAGTGTGGGTGCTCGACGCGCGTGACGGGCTGACGATTCACCGGCTCGGCAACCCGCTCACGCATCCGGGCACCGTGTTCCAGGCGGTCGTGCCGGCCGGAAGCTGGTTCGGCGCGCGCTGCGCGTCGCCGGAGCACGTCGCGCTCGTCGGCTGCACGGTGGCGCCGGGGTTCGAATTCGCGGAATTCGAGCTGGCGGATGCGGCCGCGCTGGCGGCCGAGTTTCCCGACTACGCGGAACACGTCGCGCAGCTTGCGCAGCGCCCGGACGCGTGACTGTCACGGTCGCGTCACGCCGGGCGCAAAGCCCGTGCGGACGGCCCGTGTTCCGCGCGGTCGAGGCCAAACCCGTTTAGAATGCGCAGGATGCACCGGTCGGTCGCGGACATGCCGCGGCGGCCGTTGCGCCGCCGTACCGACGGCCCTGTCGCGCGGCCCGCATGTCTTCGAGGAGCGCCGCCGTGTGGCACTTTCCCATTGCAATTCCATCGTCGCTCGGCCCGTGGGCCGTGTTCGCGAGCGTGTTGATCACGCAGCTCGGCGTGCCGGTGCCGGCCGTGCCGATGCTGATCCTCGGCGGCACGATGGCGGCGATGGGGCAGGCGTCCTGGGTCAGCATGTTCGCGGCGGCGATCGGCGCGACGATGCTGGCCGATTCGCTGTGGTTCTTCATGGGCCGCACGCGCGGCCGGCGCCTGCTGAACGGCCTCGTGCGCTTCTCGCTGTCGCTCGACACGACGCTGCGCTTCGCGCGTAATGTATTCGAAAGGTACGGCGCGCCGCTGCTCGTGCTGTCGAAATTCCTGCCGGGCCTCGGCCTCGTATCGGCGCCGCTGCTCGGCACGACCGCGATCGGCATCGGCGTGTTCCTGTTCTGGGATCTGGCCGGCGCGTCGCTGTGGGCGGCGTTCTGGCTGATCGGCGGCGCGGCCATTCACGACCAGATCGTCCAGTTCGTGCTGTGGGTGCGCGCGAGCGGCGGCACGATCCTCGACGCGTTCCTCGCGATCTTCATCACGTTCCTGCTGTACCGCTGGGTGCGCCGCGTGCAGTTCCGCCGCTATCTCGCGCAGGTGCGCATCTCGCCGCCGCAGCTCGTCGAGATGATGACGTCCGACGAACCGCCGCTGATCTTCGACGCACGGCCGAAAGCGATTCGCGAACGCGAGCCGTACCGGATTGCCGGCGCGGTGCCGGTCGATCTCGATTCGCCGGACCTGCTGGCCCCCGAAGTGCTGAAGCGGCCGATCGTCGTCTATTGCGTGTGCCCGAACGAGGCGACCGCGAAGCGGCTCATCGCGAAGATGCAGCGCAAGAAGATGATCCACAACATCCGCGCGCTGAAGGGCGGCCTCGATGCGTGGGAAAAGCACGGTTATCCGGTCGAGCCGCTGCCGGCCGATCTGGATTCGTCGCGGTATTTCGTGCGGCCCGATCATGGTGGGCTGGAAGGCGAATATACGGTACGGGCGACGTTGTCGAAATAAATACGCCCGCCGTAAATACGTCCGCCGCGTCGCACGCATTCCAATCCAACACCGCTTTCACCTGCCGCGATTTTCCCCAAAATCGTCTGGCGTGAAACCGCCGATCCTCCCTATAATCCCGCCTGCATATTGCGTGCGTTTGATTGCGCACATTCGACGCGCGTTCGTTCGCGCCGAAAGCGATGGATCCCGTTACCGCTCGTCCCGCGCACAGCCGTGTCACGCGGGGCGCTCGGGTGTATTCCGTGAAAGGCCCTATCCGTACTTCCAGATTGTTCCGGGGAATACGGATAATCCGCAGCAATTCCAACCGAATTGAAGCGGTATCCACGTCGTTTCTCATTCAGAAATCGACAGCAGGGATTATTTCGTTTTCGGCTGCCGAAATCGGCATGAACGGACGCGCATTGTCATCGACACAATGACGGCGGCCCGCTCGCGGCCGCCAGGAGACGAATTTGAAACAACCAGAAGACCAGTTGCACCGCGGGCTGGAAGAACGGCACATCAATCTGATGGCGCTCGGCGCGACGATCGGCGTCGGCCTGTTTCTCGGCTCGGCCACCGCGATCCGCACGGCCGGCCCGGCCATTCTGCTGACCTATCTGCTGGGCGGCCTCGCGATCTTCCTGATCATGCGCGCGCTCGGCGAGATGGCGATCACCAACCCGGTCGCCGGCGCCTTCAGCCGCTATGCGCGCGACTACCTCGGCCCGCTCGCCGGTTACCTGACCGGCTGGACCTACTGGTTCGTGTGGATCGTCACCTGCATGGCGGAAATCACGGCGGTCGGCGTCTACATGCACATGTGGTTTCCCGGCGTGCCGAACTGGATCTGGGCGCTCGCGGCGCTGCTGGCGATGGGCTCGGTGAACTTCATCGCGGTCAAACTGTACGGCGAATTCGAATTCTGGTTCGCGCTGATCAAGATCGTCACGATCGTGCTGATGATCATCGGCGGCGGGTTGATGATCGCGTTCGGCATCGGCAACGGCGGTATCGCGACCGGCATCTCGAACCTGTGGTCGCACGGCGGCTTCATGCCGAACGGGATCAACGGCGTGATCGCCGCGCTGCCGATCGTGATGTTCGCGTATCTCGGCGTCGAGATGCTCGGCCTCACGGCCGGCGAGGCGCGTAATCCGGAGAAGTCGCTGACGAAGGCCGTGAATTCGGTGTTCTGGCGCGTGCTGATTTTCTACATCGGCGCGCTGTTCGTGATCATGTCGCTCTATCCGTGGGACCAGATCGGCACGCAGGGCAGCCCGTTCGTGATGACGTTCTCCCGGCTCGGCATTCCGGCCGCCGCCGGCATCATCAACTTCGTCGTGCTGACCGCGGCGCTGTCGTCGTGCAACAGCGGGCTGTTCAGCACCGCGCGGATGCTCTACAACCTCGCGCAGCAGGGCCAGGCGCCGGCCGCGCTCGGTCGCGTGAACCGCAGCGGCGTGCCCGTGTATGGCGTGGCCGTGTCGGTCGCGCTGCTGCTGATCGGCGTGTTGCTCAACTATCTCGCGCCGCAGCACGTGTTCACGTGGCTCACGTCGGTATCGACGTTCGGCGCGATCTGGACGTGGTGCGTGATCCTGATCGCGCAGATGCGGTTTCGCCGCACGCTGTCGGCCGACCAGATCGCGCGCCTGCCGATCCGCGTGCCGCTCTTTCCGCTCGGTTCGTTCGTCGCGCTCGGCTTTCTCGCGCTGGTCGTCGTGCTGATGGCGTTCACGCCCGATACGCGCGTCGCGCTCGTGATCGGGCCGGTGTGGATCGTACTGCTCGGCATCGCATACACGCTGTTCCATGCGAACCGTCCGGCCGCGTCGATGCCGACGAAGTCGTAAGCCGCGCGGGCAGGGTGCCGCGCGACCGTTCGCGATCGTTGATCGCGATCATGCGCGTGCGGGCCGGACGGCCTATGCTGAACGAACGCATCGCTTGTCCGCGCTTCGCGTGGCATCCCGCCGATCCCCGACCGCAGCGGCTGTCCGGCCGCCGCGCGAAGCGCCCCGTCGTCGCCCGGCGACGACGTGCACGCACGGAGACCTTCGCCATGCAGCCTGCCCAGCCCATCCCGACGCTCGCGCGGATCGCGCTGGCCGTCGATCCGACGCCCGAATCGCTGACCGCCGCACGTTACGTGCGCACGCTGCTGCGTCCCGGCATGCGATTGCGCATCATTTGCGCGATCGACAATCCGCGCCTCGTGTTGCCCGACATTCCGCGCATCGACGCGCTGCTGACGTCGGCACGCGAGGACATGATGCGCGAAGCGCAGGCCACCTGCGCGCGAATCGCCGCGCTGTTCACCGACAGCGGGATCGAAGTCGAACAGGTGGTCGTCGATACGTCGGTCACGGGCGGCTCGGTCGCCGACGCCCTGGTCAACGATACGTCGACGTGGCACGCGGACGTGCTGGCGATCGGCGCGAATCCGCATCACGGGCTGTTGCGGCTCGTCGAAGGCGCGATGTCGGACACGCTGACGAAACGCGCGCGCTGCGCGCTGCTGATCGTGCCGTCCGCCTATGCACGGACGTCGGACGGCCCGCTGCAGCGGCTGATGTTCGCGGTCGACGGCAGCGAGCCGTCGCTGCACGCGGTGCGCGTCGGGCTCGGCTTCGCGGCGCCGACGACGTTGCTGTATGCGGCGTACGTGGTTGATCGCGCGGTTCGTCTGACCGATGTCGTGCCGGTGCGCGCGCTCGAGGATGCATACCGCGCGGAGGGCGAGGATGCGCTCGCGAAGATCGGCCCGCTGTTTCATGCGACCGGCAATCCGACCAAGCGCGGCATCGTCGAGACGCATCCAACCAGCGACGACGTGGCCCATGCACTGATGCGCGATGCCGTGCACTGGCGGGCAGAGCTGCTGGTGGTCGGCACGCATGGCCGTCGCGGCATCGCCGCCTGGCTGATCGGCAGCGTCGCGCGGCGGGTCGCGCATCTCGCGCAGGTGCCGGTGCTGCTGGTGCGCGGTGCGGAATGAATCGCGCGTCGTCGCGATCGAAGCGGGCGCGGATTGACCTGCATCAGAAACGCGGCGCATATCGCGTGAGACAGTGACGAAGCGTCCCCCGACGCGACTGGCCTTCGCATGCATGCGGGACCATGGCCGCGCCCGCATGCGAAAGGCGATCACTGTCGCACTCGCCGCCACATCATGTTCGGGAGCCGCGCCGCGTGTTTGTCCGGCGCGTCATCCGACCGGAAACTCTCTGGCACGAGGGTAGGCAACCGACGGTTGCCTTGGAGGACGGGCGGGGTGGAAGTCACCCCGTCCGCTTTCCGCCTGGCCCCGTCGAATTCATTTCCCCGCACGAATGGTTTGGAATGCGGCCGCGTCGAGCGGCGCGTCATCGCGCGCGGTCACCTCGATACGGGTCGCGGACAGGGCGCATGCAGGACGGGCCCGGCATGGCGGGCGTGTCGTGACGCGCGACCGATGCACGGCTCCGTGCCGTGCGTCGGTGACGTGCGCCGATCAGAGGGAGCGAAGAATCGATCGCAGGTCGTGCCGGCGGCCCGTGCAGCGACGCACCCGTGCATGCGGACGCACGACATGGAGCGGCGCACATGCGCCGCATGTGCGGCTGCGCAAACGATTCGCATGCGGCCAGCCGGGGCGCGCCTTGCGACGGGGCTCCGACGCGGCCGGCGCGTCGGCTGCGTTGCGCGCGGACAGCGCCGCGGCGAATCGCTGCAACGCGAGGACCGACCCCGCGACGCTCTGATACTTCTCGCGGCCGATCTGCCCATCGAGCGTGACGAGCAGCCCGGCCTCGCGTGCGAGCGCGAGCAAGGTGTCGAGGTCGTCGGACGAACGGCTGCCGGCCGACGCGGCCCGGGCGGGCAGGGCGCGCGCGTTGCCCGACGCGCGCCGCTGGCCGTCCCGGCCCGGGAAGTTGCGATGTGCCATGGTTGGTCTCCTGCGCCGGACCCCGCGTGCCGGCTCGATGGCCGACTGAGCGATGTTCCGGTATGAACGCCTGGTTCATGTGATCAGTATCGTGTGGCGACGGCGCGCTGCCAAGCGGCGCGCGCTGAAGTCGCTGTCAGGAAATTGCGCGACGCTATCGGAATCCGCTGACACGCGCGACGGCCGATCGGCCGGGACCGCCGCGTTCGTCCGATGAATGCATGACAGGGGTGCGCTTGACGCATGATTTCGGACGGTCTAAGTTTCCCCACTGCATCGGCGTCGCCCGGCGGTCTACCCGCCGCCCGTCGCCCATGCCGCGCCCCGGGGTGGCGTGGCAAGGCTTCCAGTTTCGTTCGCGGGCCATGTGCGCCGCGGATCCTGTGCGAACGGTTCGGAAACGGATCGACGGGGCGGCACGCAACGTGCCGTTGATCGCGCGCAAACCCGCGCCGGCGCATCGTACGCCGCGCGTCTGTCCAGTCTTTAAGCTTCCAGTACCGTCATCTTTCGTTCCTCGACCGTCAGGAGTCTGTCGATGTCCAAGGACAATTTGCTCGATTCACTCAAGGAAGCCGCCGAACGGCGCGCGATCGGCGCGGATCAGCTGCGTGCGATGCTCGACGACGAAGTGCGCGCGCTGTCGTCCGGCGCGCGCGTGCACGACTACATCCATGTATTCGCGATCCGGCACCTGCGCGAGCGGATGCGCCAGAAGGACGATTTGAGCCGCGACCCCCGGGCCGATGCGGCGCCCGCGGACGCCGATCCGCGTCCGGGCCAGCGGCTGTAGCGTGCGGTGGCCGCGCGCCGCGGCCCGCGCGCAGGCCGTCCGTCGAACCCGGCCATCCTGACGATCGGCCGACAGTCTCGGACGCCTGTCGTCATACGTTTCATCGAACCGTCACAACGACCTCAAGTAAGTGGCCCGATTTGCCGTTTACCCGGTGAATTCGTCCAACCGGGCGCTCCCCGTTCTCTTACCGAGTCGTTGCCATGTTCTCGTCCATTCGCGCCCGCATTCTTGCCGCGTGCGTCGCCATCGTCGTATTCGCGCTCGTCGCCACGACCCTGATCAACTATTTCATCGCACGCGCGTACAACGACGACGCGATCGACCGCAACCTGACCTCCGTCGCCAGCGGCCACGTGGTCGGCATCGCCGATTGGGTCGCGACCCGCAGCCGGATGATCGCGTCGCTGCAGGATGCCGCGCTGACGCCCGATCCGCTGCCGGTGTTCAAGCAGATGGCCGCGGCCGGCGGCTTCACGAACGTCTATGCGGGCTACGCAGACAAGGCGTTCCACTTCTCCGACCCCACCGGTATCCCGCCCGACTACGACCCGACGGGCCGCCCGTGGTACAAGCAGGCCGCGCAGGCCGGCAAGCCGGTCGTTACGCCGCCGTACGTCGATGCCGGCACGGGCAACCTCGTCGTCACGTTCGCGGTGCCGATCCTGCGCGACGGCTCGCTGAAGGGCGTCGTCGCCGCGGACCTGTCGATGGACAGCGTGATCGCGAACGTCAAGTCGATCCGCCCGACGCCGGCGAGCTTCGGGATGCTGATCGACAGCAGCGGCCACGTCGTCGCCCACCCGGACGCGAAGCTCACGCTGAAGCCGGTCGCCGACGTGTCGCCCGAACTCGGCTCGCTCGGCGTGGCGTCGATCGCGGCGGCGAACGCGCCAGTCGAGGTCAGTGTCGGCGGCGACGCGAAGCTGGTGCGCGCGAAACCGGTGCCGGGCACCGACTGGTACGCGCTGGTGCTGCTCGATAAGGCCGAGGCGACGGCCGGGATGCGTTCGCTGCTGACCGCTTCACTGATCACGCTGATCGTGATCGTCGGCGTGGCGTCGCTGATCATCGGCGCAATCACCGCGACCGCGTTCCGCCGCCTGTCGCAGGTGCGCCAGGCGATGGCCGCGATCGGTTCGGGCGCCGGCGACCTGACGCAGCGGCTGCCGGCCGACGGCCGGGACGAAGTCGCCGACATCGCGCGCTCGTTCAACAGTTTCGTCGACAAGCTGAACGACGTGATGCGCCAGATCCGCGACGCGAGCGAATCGGTGCGCACGGCCGCGAACGAGATCGCGGCGGGCAACCAGGACCTGTCGTCGCGTACCGAATCGGCGGCGGCGAGCCTCGAGGAAACCGCCGCGTCGATGGAAGAGATCACCGCGACCGTCGGTCAGTCGGCGGCGGCGGCCGGTCAGGCCGACGAGCGCGCGGCGGCCGCGTCGCGGATCGCGTCGCACGGCGGCGTGGTCGTGTCGGACGTCGTCGCGACGATGGGGAAGATCGAGGAAGCGTCGAGCCGGATCGGCGACATCATCGGCGTGATTGACGGGATCGCGTTCCAGACCAACATCCTCGCGCTGAACGCGGCCGTCGAAGCGGCGCGGGCAGGCGAACAGGGCCGCGGCTTCGCGGTCGTCGCGCAGGAAGTGCGCAGCCTCGCGCAACGCAGCGCACAGGCCGCGCGCGAAGTGAAGGTGCTGGTCGAATCGACGGTCGCGAGCGTGTCGGCCGGGTCTGGGCAGGTGCGCCAGGCCGGCGACACGATGCGTGAGATCGTGTCCAACGTGGCGAACGTGACGACCATCATCTCCGAGATCACGCATGCGGCGAACGAGCAGACGCGCGGGATCCAGGAAGTGAACCGCGCGGTCAGCCAGCTCGACGAAATGGTGCAGCAGAACGCGGCGCTCGTCGAACAGTCGACCGCCGCAGCCACCGCGCTGCAGTCGCAGGCGAACGCGCTCGCGACGACGGTCGGGCAGTTCAAGGTCGCCTGACGCAGCAGGGGCCCGCGGCCCGCGCCGCTTACGAACCGTCCTGGTCGCGCATCAGCGCGAGCCGGTTGTAGAGCGTCTTCAGGCTGATGCCGAGCGCCTTCGCCGCGCGCGGCTTGTTGCCGTCGAAGTGACGCAGCGTCGCCGCGATGAAGCGCTGCTGCGCGTGGTGCAGCGTCGCGCCGACCGGCAGCGCCATCGCGCCTTCCGAGGTGCTGTCGGCGTCCGGCATCGGCTGCTTCGGCAGGGCGACGTCGATGCCTTCGTCCGACAGGATGTACGCGCGCTCGATCGTGTTGTGCAGTTCGCGCACGTTGCCGGGCCACGAATACGCGCGCAATGCGGCGATCGCCGCGTCGGTCAGCCGCTTGTGCGCGCGATGCCGCGCGTTCAGCGTGTCGACGAATTCCTGCGCGATCGTCTCGACGTCGCCGTCGCGCTGGCGCAGCGGCGGCACGTAGATCGCGAACGCGGCGAGCCGGTAGAACAGGTCCTCGCGCAGCCGGCCGTCGCGCACCGCGTCGGCCGGATTGTGGCGGGTGGCCGATACGAACCGCACGTCGAGCGGAATCGATTCGGTGCCGCCTACGCGCACGATCGTGTTCGACTCGATCGCCCGCAGCAGTTTCACCTGCAGCGCGGCGGGCATTTCCGCGACCTCGTCGAGCAACAGCGTGCCGCCGCGCGCGGCTTCGAAGAACCCTTCGCGCTGCGCGATCGCGCCGGTAAAACTGCCTTTCTCGTGCCCGAACAGGTGCGCCTCGGCAAGGTCGGGCGGAATCGCGCCGCAGTTCATCGGCACGAACGGGCCGTCGCGCCGCGCGCTCAGATCGTGCAGCCGGCGCGCGACGATATCCTTGCCGACCCCGCTTTCGCCGGCAATCATCACGCTCGCGCGGGTCGGCGCGATTTTGTCGATACGGGCGAGCAGCGTGCGCATCGCGGCAGACCGGCCGGACAGCCGGCGGCCGTCTGCGCGCTGCTTCGTCCGGTTGGCTGGTTCACCCATAGGCGTTCGCGGGCCGTTTTGCAAAACGGCATCACACGTCCCGTTGATTGCAATATTTATCATCGACAGCGAAACAACCGTGAAGGTGCCGCGGAATAGAAAATTCCAATATGGGCGGCACCAGCGAAAGAAACAGGCCATCGATTTTGTCGGGCGCCTTGGCATGACCCCGCGTCCCGGTCGGATCGGCGCTTTTTTACAGAAACCCGATGAAAAAAGCGGCCGACGCCCCATTGCGGCGGCGCGCGCGGCGATGCCGACCGCGACCGCCCGGGCCACCACCCGCGCGGGCGCAAGGCCTAGCCATCCAGTGCCACGAATACGATGTGGAGCCGCGGCCGGGTACGCTGTTTGCTGACGCATTCACGCTCGCCCGGCGCGCTCGACGGTATGCCGGATGGCCGAAAGGCGGCATCCCCCCGCACGACGGGAGCCGGCGCGATGCAAGGACGCAATGAGGACTCTGACCCGCGAGCTGTTCCGGCAGGGTGCATGGGTCGTACTGGCCGTCGGGCTGGCGTCCGCGCTGCAGGCGTGGGCGATTCAGGCTGTCGGCCAGCACGCGCCCTTTGCGCCGCTGCCTTTTTATGCCGGCGTGGCGGCCGCCGCATGGCTGACGTCGTTCGGCGGTGGCCTCGTCGCGACCGCCGCGAGCGCCGGTGTGATCGCCGCATGGTGGTGGCGTGACGCGCCGCTGGCGGCGCTGCTGACGCAAGCCGGCGCGTTCGTCGCGATCGGTTTCGTCGAATGCGTGCTGGTGGCCGCCGTGAAGCCGCTGCTCGCGAACGATCGTCCGCACGGGACCGGCGACCACGACGGCGATCCGTATCCGCCGCATCGGGAGCCGTCGTCCGTCGCACGCGTGTCCGACGACGAACTGCTGCGCCACGTGGTCGATGCGTCGCCCGATGCGATCGTCGGGACCGACGCCGAGCGCCGGATCACCAGCTGGAATCCGGCCGCGGCAAGCATCTTCGGCGTCGATCCGGCACAGGCGAGCGGACGCGACATCGTCACGATGATCGCGCCGCGCTGGCTGCGCCGGCATGCGGTGCCCGCGTCGTTCGCGAACCTGTGCGCGCCGGTCGGGCCGCTCGACGTACTGTGCGTGCGCCGCGACGGCGGCCGTTTCCGCGCGACCTTCGCCGCGTCGCCGATCGTCGACGCGCAGGGTCACTGCGCGGGCCTGTCGCTGACGCTGCGCGAAGCGGGCCAACGCCGCCGCAACGAACGCCACTACCTTCGCTCGCTGCGCGGCGCGCGCGACGCACGCGTGCAGGCCGACGCGTCGAACCGGCTGAAGGACGAACTGCTGGCGACGGTGTCGCACGAACTGCGTACGCCGCTGAACGTGATCTACGGCTGGGTCGAGGTGCTGCGCAACGCCGACGGGCAGGGTTTCACGCAGCAGGCGGTCGATGCGATCGATCGCAGCGCGCGGTCGCTGTCGCACATGGTCGCCGACCTGCTCGACGCGTCGTCCCTCGCGACCGGCCGGCTGCGCCTCGAACGCGTGCCGGTCGATGTCGTGCGGATCGTGCGCGACGCCGCGCGTGAATTCGACGCGACGGCCGAGGCGAACGGGCTCGTGCTGTCGACCGAATACGCGATGCCGGCCTGCGTGATTCCGGCGGACGGCGAACGCCTGCGCCAGGTCCTGTCGAACCTGCTGTCGAACGCGATCAAGTTCACGCCGCCGGGCGGACGCGTCAACGTGTCGCTGACGCGCGCCGGCGAGCGCGTGCGGCTGTCGGTCTCCGACACCGGGCAAGGCATCGCGCCGGAATACCTGCCGCACCTGTTCGAGACATTCAGCCGGCCGCAAGGCGCGTTCACGTCGCCGAAGCGCGGCCTGGGGCTCGGTCTGTCGATCGTGCGCAACATCGCGCAGCTGCACGGCGGCGAAGTCGTCGCGACGAGCGCGGGCGTCGGACGCGGCATGACCGTCGCGGTGACACTGCCGGCCGGCTGGGACGCCGACGATCCGGTGGAGCGGCCGCCGCGCGCGAAGGGCAGGTCCGATACGGTCGCGCTCGACGGCCAGCGCGTGCTGGTGGTCGACGACGATCCGACGTCGCGGACGAGCCTCGCGGTGGCGCTCGAAACGATGGGCGCGCAGGTATCGACCGCGCGATCGGGGCACGATGCGCTCGACGCGCTCGAGCGGCAGCAGCACCCGAGCGTCGTGCTGTCGGATCTCGCGATGCCGGATGGCGATGGTTACTGGCTGCTGGACCGGATCCGGCGCCTGCCGGACGGCGGTGGGCATCTGCCGGTCGTCGCGGTGACCGCGCACGCCGGCAAGGCCGACCGGCGCCGCGTGATGGCCGCCGGGTTCGATGCGTATCTGTGCAAGCCGGTCGACATGCCGACGCTCGCGAGCGTGATCGTCGACGTCGTACCGGACGACAGGCGCGACGCGGGCGGCGGGAAGCCGCGCGAGCGGTAGCGGCGCACACGGACCGCGCAGGCACTCTGGTTGCCTGGCCGCCGACCGCATACGAAAAAGGAGGCACGATGGACGCAACGGACAACACGCGGCGCGACGGCACGGGCAGCAAGCCGGCACGCACCCGACGCAGGACGCCGGTCGTGCCGATCGCGAGCATACTGATGCTGTCGTGTGCATGGATCGCGACGCCCGGCGACGCATCGGCCGACGACGGCACCCGTGCCAAGTTGGCGAGCCAGGCGTCTGCCGTCGGGGGCCAGATCCGGGATGCGACGCTCGCGTCCCGCGTCCGGGCCGCGCTCGTCGCCGAACGCGGCCTGGCCTCCGGCGACATCGACGTGCAGGTTCGCGACCGCGTGGTCGAACTCACGGGCAACGTGCCCGACGAGCGGCAGCGCGCGACCGCGATCCGCGTCGCGCACGACGTGAGCGGCGTGAGCGGCGTGCGCGACAAGCTGCAGATTCGCCGGAAGTAACGTGATGCGCGGGCCAGCGCCGGGCCGATCGGGCGTCGCGCGCCCGCGACCCTGCGCGTCACCGGGCAGGAGGTCGACATGGACACCATCATCGCGGGCCGTTTCTCGCGGCTCGAGCAGGCGGAGCGCTGCGCGGAGCAATTGCGCGGCCACGCCATCCATCGGGACGACGTGAAGGTCTTCTTTCTCAATCCGCCCGGGCAGCACGCGCTGTTCTGGCTCGGCGGCGATGTCTATGCGGACTCCGCCGCGCGACCGGGCGGCCTCGGCGCGCTCGAAGGCGTGGCCGTCGGCGCGGTCGTCGGGCTCGCCGGGGCCGCACTGCTGTATCTGGGCGGCCTTCATTCGCCGCTCGCGTGGATTGGCGTGCCGCTCGTGGGCGGCTATGTCGGTGCGTTGTGCGGCGCGCTGGGCCGGATGCGCGGCGATGCGCCGGAGGGGCATGGCGCGTTGAAGCAATGCGAAAACGGCGTCGTGCTGGCCGCGCATGTGACGCGGCGCACGATCGCGTTCGCGGAGCGGACGATGCTCGCCGCCGGCGCGCTGTCGGTGGAGCGCACCGAGGGCGCATGGCACAACGGCGCGTGGACCGATTTCTTCACGTCGGACCATCGTCCCGCGTGACGGCAAGCGGCGCGGCCGGCCCCGCTCCGTCGTCCCACCCGGAGGCCCGGATGACAAAAAACCGGATCATGCAACGCACGCGTCGGCCGCTGGCCAGCGGGCTGACTGCCATCGCCGGCGTCCTGGCGTGCGCGTCTTCGCACGCGCAGACGCCGGCCTCGTCCGCGCAGGTCGCCCCGGGCGTCATCCTCCCCGGCCCGACCGCCGACGAGCCCGGCATGACGCAGCGGCCGACCGGCATCGACGCCGAGTTCGTCGACAAGGCCGGCATGATCGGCAAGGTGGAACGGCAAGCCGGCCAACTGGCGCTCGACCGCTCGTCGAACGCGGACGTGAAGGCCTTCGCGCGCCGGATGGTCGACGATCACGCGCGTATCACGGACGAATTGCGGCACATCGGCGCGCAAAAGGGTGTGCCCGTCCAGACACGAATGCTCGTGGACCCGGCGGTGACGGCATTGCGGGCGAAGGACGGGCGCGCCTTCGATACGGCGTACGTGGCGCTGGCCGGACCACGCGCGCACGAAGCGGCGATCCGGCTTTACGAAACCGAGGCGAAAGAAGGCCGCGACCCGCAGCTTCGCGCGTTCGCGGCCCGCACGCTGCCGATGCTGAACGCGCATCTGGGCGCCGCGCGGCAACTCGCGAAGGCGGTGGCAGCCGCGCAGTGACCCGCTGTCGGGCGGGCAGTTCGAACAGGCTTCTTCAGTGCTGCCGCGTACCGTCTTCGGGGCCGCCCGGCGACGCCTCGTACGGCGGCGAATCGAGCGCCGTTTCGCCTTCCTCGATCAGCCAGTACGGCGAACGGCCGTAATACGCATGCAGCGCTTCGGCCCACTCGGGGTCGGCCATCGTCGGCCAGCGGCTCTTGTCGAAGCCGGGCGCCTCGCGCACACGTGCGGTGCCGACGGGCAGCACGAAGCATTCGCGTTCGGCATCGAGGACGAGCGCGTTCCACGGCACCGCGAGCAGCTTGTCGCCGATCCCGAGCAAGCCGCCGGACGACACGACCGCATACGCGATCCGCCCGGCGCGCACGTCGAGCATGATGTGGGTGACCTTGCCGATGTCGTCGCCGTCCATCGTCAGCACGCGATCGCCTTCGAGCGTGCGGGCGGCCATGACGTCGGGTCCCGGCCCGCCGGCGGCCGTGCGCGGCTTCGCGCCGACGATGCGCGCGGCGTCGCGCGATGGTTTGTCCGTTGTCATCGAAAACCTCCTGGTCGAAGCGGCAACCCGGCCCGCGCGCAAATTCGTTGCGCGGCTAATGCGCCGGGGCAGCAGGCCGCGGGATGATGGGCACGCCGACCGGTCAGCGACGGCGCGGCAACGAGACGTCCTCGAGCGTATTGGCGAGCTCGTCGCGCGCCGGGCCGCCCGCGCGCGTCGCGATGTCGCCGAGCGACACCATGCCGACGAGCTTCAGGCTGCGGTCCAGCACCGGCAGGCGGTGCAGCTGCACGTCGGCCATGCGCTGCTGAACGTCGCCGACGCCGTCGTCCTCGACACACCATTGCACGGGCCTGGACGCGACCGCCTGCACCGGCGTATCGGGCGAATGGCCGTGCGCCAGCGCCCGCACCGCGAGGTCGCGATCGGTCACGATCGCGACGAGCTCGGCGCCGTCGCAAACCGGCAGCACGCCGATATCGAAGCGCTGCATCAATTCGGCCGCATGGCGAATCGTGTCGGTCGGCGCGACGCACACTACGTCGCGCGACATGATTTCGTTGACGCGATACATGAACGCCTCCTGGGTGATCGGGACGATACGGGAGCACCGCGCGTGCCACGCATGCGGCGCGCACGCCGGGGCCAAGACCTGTTCACGCCCACCACCGACCTGCACCGGGGTGTCGGGCGCGGAGAAATTTGCCAGCGCCCTTGTACATCTTCCACGGCGGCAGCCGGGGGCTGTCGACGGGCCGTCAGTGGCCGATGCCCGTCATCGTGACGATCACCAGCACCACGGCACTTTCGATCGCGGCGAGCGCCGCGACGCCGGCCGCCCCACTGATTTCGTGCCATCTTCGTTCAAGGACTTTCATCGAATCGCTCCTGATTGGGCCGACGCGGGGGCGCTGCCACGCAACGCGCGCCGGGTGCCGCCGTCAGCCGTGATCGCGGGGCGGGGAAGGGACGTGCGGCGCGCGACGTTCGTGCTCGCCGGACGGCTTGGTGGGGTCGATACGCGTCGCACCGCCGACGGCGGGCGGATCGCTGGCCGGAAACGTCTCCTCGAGCCCTTCGTCGATGCGCTCCTCCGTCTTGTCTTCAGACGGCGGACGCGACGGGGCGAGCCGGAGCAGTCCGGCGGCCGGTGACACGGCGTCGCGGCGGCCGGTGGCGTGTACGGTCATGGTCGAACCTCCTTGTGGATGAGAACGCGCAAGCGCCGTACCCGTGGCAGCCGCGGCACGGCGCTTGCAAGCCGGCGGTAACCGGCCGGGCACGCGTCCGGGATGAACGAGAGGGCATCGTGATGAATGCAGCCAGGAAAAGGATACGTTACGACGCGAACGTATGCGGCGGCGATTTCGGCCACGTGCGCGAGCGTTTCGATACGTGGAAGCGCGAATCGCGAGTCTATCGACCGGAGCGGCGCATGTTCGACGGCAAGGACGAGGTACGCGAACTGAACGACACCGTCTACGACGGCCCGGAACGCGCGCAGCAGGCGCTCGTCGCGCAATGCGAACCGTCGGATCCGTTCGCGCTCGCCGTGCAACTGGCCGCCGAGGGGCGCACGATGTGGCTCGTCATGGCGGCGTACGACGAGTAAGCCGAGCGACCCAGGGTCACGGCGCCGGAGCAGGTACGGCGCTTGCGGGGGCTCGCCTTGCCATCGAAAGGCGCGCGCCGTCGCGCAGGAGTGACATGAACACGCCATCCATGCTGCACCGCCCCGAACCGACGACACCCGACGTCGATCCGGATCCGCCGCCGCTCGGGCACGACGACCCGGTCGATCCGCCCGTGCCCGACGGGCTGCCGCAGGGCGACCCGCCGTCGAACCCGCCGCCGATGCGGATGCCGGGCGGGAGCCGTGCACGGCGACCGGCCACGCGAACATTGAAAAGGAGGACCGTCATGGACATTCACGTGCAATCGCCAGACAAGCGCGCGATCGCTCAGGTACTGGGCCGCTATTTCGAATCGCGTTCGCTCCGCTATCACATCGAGGAATTGCCGGGCGGCGTGCTGCAGATCGGCTTTCGCGCGAGTGGCCGTCCGGTCGCCGTCACCGTTTCGTTCGACGATGCCGCCTACGACACCTACACGCACTGGGACGCGAGCCAGAAGCAGCTCGCGCTCGGCCGGCTCGCCGACGGCTTCTCGCGGATGATGTCGACCCGCAGTCCGGCCGCGCTCGCCGGCGACTATCACGTCGAGCGTTTCTGATTCCGCAATCATTCGCCGGCTCATGCCGGCTTCCGGCAAAGTGCCCGCATACAGCGGGCGCTTTGCGTCCGCGCGCGCGTCGCGTAGGATGTCCGTTAATTCAGCGCATGCTACGTTCGCGCCGCAGGCTGCCTGCCGTTGCAGCCGATGAAGCGCGACGCGCTTTCCTTCAGGTTCGTTTCGTGCAACCGACGGAGACCGCCTTGACCACTGTTGCTCGCCTGTTGCTGTCCCCCGGCGTACGCCGGTTCGTATCCGGCCTGTCGGCACTCGCGGCGCTCGCCGCCGGCGCCCGTGACGCGTCGGCCCAGACGCCTTCGCCGCTCGGCGAATGGCAATACACGGCGGGCGTACCGCTCCAGAAACTCTTCGATCCGAACATTCCCACGTGGCAGGTGAGCGTCGGCGCCGCGATGACGCTGCAGCCACGCTACGCGGGCTCCGACCGCTATCGCGTGATGGGCGGCCCAAACTTCGACATCCGCTATCGCGACCTGTTCTTCCTGTCGACGGGCGAGGGCCTCGGCGCGAACGTGCTGCGCGGGCCGAACTGGCGCGTGAGCTTGTCGGTCGGCTATGACCTCGGGCGCCGGTCGGCCGACGATCTCGGTCATCTGAACGGTCTCGACAACATCAACGCCGCGCCCGTGATGAAGCTCGCGGCCGACTACGTGGTCTCGAAGGATTTCCCGCTCGTGCTGCGCGCGGACGTCCGGCGCAGCATCGGCGGGTCGAACGGCTGGACCGGCGATTTCTCCGCGTACATGCCGATGCCCGGCAGCAACGAGCACTTCTTCTGGTTCGCCGGGCCGACCGTGACGTTCGCCGACTCCCGCTACATGAACAGCTGGTTCGGCGTGAACCCGGGCGCGGCCGCGCGCTCGGGGCTACCGGCCTATTCGTCGGGGGCCGGGATCAAGTCGGCCGGCGTGGGCATGACGATGGTGTGGTTCGTGAACAAGCACTGGTTCGTCACGGTGGACGGCGCGCTCGAGCAGCTCGTCGGCCGCGCGGCGCGCAGCCCGATCACGCAGCAGTCGACCAACGGCGTGTTCGACATGTCGGTGAATTACCAGTTCTGACCGGGGCCGGGCGGTGGAAGGGCGACGCCGCGTGCGGCATTGCCCGTCATATTTGATATGATTGCGACCTGTACAAACGTACAGTGATCGATCCCCGTGACGCCTGCCTCGCCGACGCCTCCGGCGTTTTACTACCTGACCAATTTCGAACGTGCGCTGGCCTGGCTCGGCGAGCGTTACGACGACCTGTTCGACGCGCACGAGCACGCGTTCGTCCGGCAGTTCGCGACGCTGCCGCAGGCGTCGCGCGCGCTACTGGTACGGATGCTGATGCGCAACGGGTCCGATTTCCGTGCGAGCAAGCTCGTGTACGACGAGATCGGCTGCACGCTCGACGCCGTCGCGCCGCTCGTCGCGCTCGGCTGGGTCGATCCCGCGCCGGCGCTCACGCTCGACGAGTTGTTCGCGCTGTCCACCAAGGCCGATCTGCTGCGCATCTTTCCGGCGCTCGCCGCGCATGCGGGCGAGCGCAAGGCCGACTGGCTCGACCGGCTGCGGCCCGCGCACGACGTCGCGCAACCGCTCGACGCGTGGTGCGCGCAGCCCGATGATCGGGTGTTGCGCGTGACGGTCGGCGCGCTGTGCGACCGGCTGCGGCTGATGTTCTTCGGCAATCTGCATCAGGACTGGAGCGAATTCGTGCTCGCCGATCTCGGCGTGTTCCAGTACGAAAGCGTGCCGATCGCGCCGTCGTCGCGCGCGTTCCAGCAGCGCGGCGACGTCGACGCGTATCTCGCGCTGCAGATGTGCCGCGACGCACTCGATGCATGGCCCGACGATCTGCCGTTCGACGACCTGATTCGCGCGCTGGATGCGGTGGACTGCGCGCAACCGTGGCTCGCGACGCGCCGCGCGAAGCTGCTGTTCGCGCTCGGCCAGGCGTGCGAACGCCGCGCCGACTGGTCTGCCGCACTCGACGCGTACGCGCGCAGCGCATGGCCCGGCAGCCGTCACCGGCGCATCCGCGTGCTCGAACGCTGCGGGCGCGACGACGACGCGCTCGCGCTGGCGCTCGACGCCCGCGGCGGCTTCGAAAGCGACGAGGAGCGTCAGCGCGTCGAACGCATGCTGCCGCGCCTGCAGCGCCGCGCCGGCCAGCACGTCGAGCGCGCGGCCGCTGCCGCGAACGTGCCGCGCGAGACGCTCGTGCTCGCGCGTCCCGACGCGTCCGTCAGCGTCGAATTCGCGGTGCGCGACCATCTCGCTCAGCCGGCTGCGCCGGTCCACTACGTCGAAAACACGCTGATCAATTCGCTGTTCGGGCTGTTGTGCTGGGAACCCGTGTTCGCGGCCGTGCCCGGCGCATTCTTTCACCCGTTCCAGCGCGGCCCGGCCGACTTGCACGCACCCGATTTCGCCATGCGGCGCGCGGCGGCCTTCGACGCCTGCTTCGCGCAGCTCGATTCGGGCGCGTACCGCGACACGATCCGCCGGCATTTCGCGACGAAGGCCGGGCTGCAGTCGCCGTTCGTGTTCTGGGGCGTGCTGACCGACGCGCTGCTCGACGAAGCGCTCGCCTGCCTGCCGCCCGAGCACCTGCGGCTGTGGTTCACGCGCCTGCTCGCGGATATCCGCAGCAACCGGTCCGGCTTGCCGGATCTCGTCCGCTTCTGGCCCGACGAGCGCCGCTACGAGCTGATCGAGGTGAAGGGCCCTGGCGACCGGCTGCAGGACAACCAGACGCGCTGGCTCGCCTACTGCCTCGCCCACCGGATGCCCGTGCGCGTCGTCGACGTCGAGTGGGCCGGCGACGGCGTCGCGCATGCCGAGGCGGCGGGGTTGTCCGCATGAGCTACGTCGTCGCGGTACGGGCGATGTGCGAGTTCACCGCGCGGCGCGGCGATCTCGACCTGCGCTTCACGCCCGCGCCGACCGCGCTCGAAGGCATCGCCGGCCACGGCGCGGTCACGTCGAAGCGCGGCGCGCGCTACGAAACCGAGATCGCGCTGACGGGCACGTGGGGCACGCTTACCGTGCGCGGCCGCGCCGACGGCTACGATCCCGTGGCGAACCGGCTCGAGGAAATCAAGACCTATCGCGGCAGCCTCGACGCGATGCCGGCCAATCATCGCGCGCTGCACTGGGCGCAGGCGAAGGTCTATGCGCACCTGATGTGCGACGCACGCGACCTCAAGGAAATCGACGTCGCGCTCGTGTATTTCGACATCGTGTCCGAGCGCGAGACGGTGCTGACGGAAACGCTGGATGCCGCCACGCTCGCGACGTTCTTTGCCGAGCAGTGCGCGTGCTTCGTCGGCTGGGCCGAACGCGAGACGGCCCATCGCGCCGCGCGCGATGCGGCGCTGCGCGCGCTCGCGTTCCCGCACGGGCAGTTCCGCAGCGGCCAGCGCGAGCTGGCGGTGGCCGTCTATCGCGCGGCGCGCGACGAACACTGCCTGATGGCGCAGGCGCCGACCGGCATCGGCAAGACGCTGGGCACCGTGTTCCCGCTGCTGAAGGCATGCGGCGAGGGCGAGCTCGACCATGTATTCTTCCTGACCGCGAAAACCCCCGGCCGCGCGCTCGCGCTCGAAGCGGCGGCGACGCTCGGCGCCGGCACGCCCGCGCTGCCGCTGCGCGTGCTGGAACTCGTCGCGCGCGACAAGGCGTGCGAACATCCGGACCTCGCGTGCCACGGCGAATCGTGCCCGCTCGCGAAAGGCTTCTACGACCGGCTGCCGGCCGCGCGCGATGCGGCGATCGAGGCCGGGCTGCTCGATCGCGATACCGTGCGCGCCGCCGCGCTCGCGCACGACGTCTGTCCGTACTATCTGGCGCAGGAGCTCGCGCGCTGGTCGGACATGGCGATCGGCGACTACAACTACTATTACGACGGCAGCGCGATGCTGCATACGCTCGCGCAGCAGAACCAGTGGCGCGTCGGCGTGCT
Organism: Burkholderia sp. AU28863; assembly: GCF_002223195.1. NCBI lineage: Bacteria > Pseudomonadati > Pseudomonadota > Betaproteobacteria > Burkholderiales > Burkholderiaceae > Burkholderia > Burkholderia sp. AU28863. The sequence goes on from NZ_NKFE01000005.1 coordinate 1,183,612, forward strand.
CGTCGACGAAGCGCACAACCTGCTCGACCGCGCCCGCAAGATGTACAGCGCGTCGCTCGACCCGTTCGCGTTCGCGGCCGCGCGCGAAGCCGCGCCGGCGGCGTTGCGCAAGGCATTCGACCGGCTCGGCCGCGCGTGGGGCACGCTCAATCGCGCGCAGGCCGAGCGCTATGCGGCTTATCCGGAGGTGCCCGGCCCGATCGTGTCGGCCGTGCAAAACCTCGTCGCGGCGATCGGCGAGCACCTGACCGACGCGCCGCGCGCGAACGGCGACGCGCTGCTGCGTTTCCATTTCGAGGCGATCCAGTTCGGCGTGCTGGCCGAAGCATTCGACAGCGCGTCGATCTTCGACGCGACGCTGCATGGCGAACCGATGCCGCGGCAGCCCGCACTCGACGGCGTCGCGACGGCTGGCCGCCGGCGCCGCGTCCAGTCGACGCTGTGCGTGCGCAACGTGATCCCGGCCGGTTTCCTCGCGCCGCGCTACGAAGCTGCGCGCGCGACCGTGCTGTTCTCGGGCACGCTCAGCCCGTTCCATTTCTATCGCGATACGCTGGGGCTGCCCGGCGATACGGGCTGGCTCGACGTCGACGGGCCGTTCCGCGCCGAGCAACTGACGGTGCGCGTCGCGAGCCACGTGTCGACGCGCTGGCGCGACCGCGACCGCTCGCTCGAACCGATCGCCGACCTGATCGCCGCGCAATACGCAGCGCGACCCGGCAACTATCTCGGCTTCCTGAGCAGCTTCGACTACCTCGGGCGCGTGGTCGCGCTGATGCAGACGCGCCATCCGGACGTCCCCGTGTGGGCTCAGGCGCCCGGCATGGCCGAAAGCGAGCGCGACGCGTTTCTCGCGCGCTTCGACGCGGGCGGACGCGGCGTCGGCTTCGCGGTGCTGGGCGGGGCGTTCTCGGAAGGCGTCGACCTGGTCGGCGAGCGGCTGATCGGCGCGTTCATCGCGACGCTCGGGCTGCCGCAGGTCAACGACATCAACGAGCAGATGCGGCGCGCGATGGACGCGCGCTTCGGCAACGGTTACGACTACATGTACCTGTATCCGGGGCTGCAGAAGGTCGTGCAGGCGGCCGGGCGCGTGATCCGCACCGAGCACGACGAAGGCGTCGTGCATCTGATCGACGACCGTTACCGACGGCGCGAAGTGCGCAGCCTGCTGCCGCGGTGGTGGCGGATCGGGTGACGGCGGCGGCGCCGGCCGCTACAACACGTTGAGCATCGCGAGCGCGGCTTCCTGCAGATGCGGCAGCACGCGTCGCACGGCCGCATCGGTCGTCTCCGCGCCGATCGGCATGTTCGTGCTCAGCGCGGCGACGACTTCGCCGTGACGATTCTTCAGCGGCACCGCGATTCCGCGTACGCCGACCTGCAGTTGCTGCTCGATCGCCGCGTAGCCGGCGTCGCGCGCGCGGTCGACCTGTTCGAGCAGCCGCGCCTTGTTGGTGATCGTGTGCGGCGTGAACGGCGGCAGCTCGGTCTCGTCGAGCCACGCGCGCACGGCTTCGCGATCGGGATGATGGGCGAGCAGCACGACCCCGGGCGACGTCAGCGGCGCTGGCACGCGCGCGCCGAGCACGAAGCCCGTCGTCATCACGCGCGACACGCCGTTGCGGGCGATGAACACGAGCTCCCAGCCGTCGAGCACGCTGACGTACGCCGATTCGTTCAGCGACGCGCTCAGTTGCTGCAGATAAGGCTGGACCGTACGCGGCAGCCGCGCCGAATCGAAGTACGACCAGCCGACCCGCAGCACGCGCGGCGTGAGGCCGTACAGCTTGCCGTCGGTGTACACGTAGCCGAGCGACTCGAGCGTCAGCAGGTAGCGCCGCGCGGCCGTGCGCGTGAGGCCGGTGCGTGCGGCGGCCTGCGTGGGCGTCATGCGCGCGTGCTGGCTGTCGAATGCCTCCAGGATCATCAGGCCTTTTTCGAGGCCGGCAATCCAGTCGCGTCGGTCGAGTTCCGGCTTTTTCGTCATCACGGATGGGCGGTGGCGCGCGGTATTCGCGCAGGAGTGGGCGATTATCGCGCAGGTGCGCGGTTTTTGGCGGTATCCGCCGGGTCGGGAAGGCAGTCTGTGGCCGGACTCACGTTTCGGCAATTGGACGGGTCTGAATCTCGCTTTCCGCGAGCGAGAAAAAGCCGGCGGGGCGCATGAGTAAACGTCCCGATGACGCGTCGTCGGACTGGCGCCGACTACGGGAAGAGGCGTGAAGCAGCACGCAGTGTGCGGACGCCGGACAGATGGCGGCCGATGGCAGAACGCTGCGCGGCCGCGCATGAAATGACCGATACGGCATGAAAAGCGAAGGAACTGGATGCGACGCGACCATTACGCGCGCCGCATCCGTCATGACCTTATTCGCTGCTCGTCCACTCGACGTTCGCGCCGACCGAACGCAGGTTCTCGACGAAATGCGGATGCGCGCGGCGAATCGGCAACGCGTTCATGATTTCCGAACGGCCTTCGATGCTCGCGGCCACCATCAGCAGCGCGATCGCGACGCGAATGATGTACGGGCTCTCGACGCGCGCCGGCGTCAGTTGCAGTCCGCCGAACGTGATCAGCCGGTGCGGATCGGACAACAGCACGTGCGCGCCGAACTTCGACAGTTCGCCGGACCAGCCGAGCGCGCCGTCGTAGACCTTGTTCCAGAACATCGCGCTGCCTTCCGCGCGCACGCCGAGCGCGATGAAGATCGGCAGCAGGTCGACCGGCAGGTACGGCCACGGCGCAGCCTCGACCTTGGTCAGGATGTTCTGCGTGAACGGCCGGCGCACGCGCAGCGGGCCGTCGCGTTCCGCGCGCGACCAGCCGTCGCGGTGCGTGACGGTGACGCCGAACTTCGCGAACGTGCGGTCGATCAGCGGGAAATGCTCGGGCGACGAGTTGCGCACCGTGATGTCGCCGCCGGTGATCGCGCCGAGCGCGAGGAACGTCGCGATTTCATGGAAATCCTCGGCGAAGCGGAACTCGCCGCCGCCGAGCTTGCCGCCGCCCGTCACGCAAAGCCGCGACGTGCCGATGCCCTCGATCGCGACGCCGATCATCGCGAGGAACTGGCAGAACTCCTGCACGTGCGGCTCGGATGCCGCGTTCATCAGCGTCGACGTGCCGTTCGCGGCCGTCGCGCACAGCGCGAAGTTCTCGGTCGTCGTTACCGACGCGTAGTCGAGCCAGTGATCGTTGGCCGTCAGCGGGCCGTCGGTACGGACGATCAGTGAATCAGGCGTGCGTTCGATGTGCGCGCCGAAACGTTCGAACACCTCGACGTGCGGATCGATCTCGCGCACGCCGAGCGTGCAGCCTTTCACGTCGTTCTCGAGGCGCGCGACGCCGAAGCGCGCGAGCAGCGGCGGAATCAGCATGATCGACGAACGCATCGCCTCGGGCAGCCGATGAACGGCCGGATCGAACTTCGTGTTGCGATGGTGAAGCTCGAGCAGACCCGTCGTGAAATCGACCGACACGTCGCTGCCGAGCGTGCGGAAGATATCGAGAATCTTGCGCACGTCGGTGATGTCCGGCACGCCGACGAGGCGCAGCGGCTGATCGGTCAACAGGGTGGCGCACAGAATCGGCAGGACGGCGTTCTTGTTCGCGGACGGCTTGATGTCCCCGCGCAGCGGAGTGCCGCCGTGGACGATGAGATTCGACATGATATGGGGGCGTATCGGTGACTGACGTAGGCCCATATGATGCCATTGGTCGGCACGCGGCGTGGAATGTTCGGAGGGGAAAAAGGGGAATCGGAGCGCGTAACTGACAGTGTTTGACGTCGCGTCCGCGATGTAGCTGGCCGAATACCGGCCGGCATGGCGAAATGGCCGATCGCGTGGCCGCCCGCGTATCGGGCCCGCCACGCGCTCGTTGCGTCATTGCGCCGCCCGCATCCGCGCGGCGACCACCAGCGAGATCAGGCAGCCGACTGCCAGATAGCCGGCGACGAGATGCCATGAACCGCCGGCCACGCTGACGAGCCCGACCGCGATGAACGGCGTGAAACCGCCACCGACGACGCTCGCGAACTGGTAGCCGACGCCCGCGCCGCTGTAGCGGTATTCGGCGCCGAACAGCTCGGTGAACAGCGGCTGCTGGACGCTCACGACCATGTCGTGCGCGGCGTTCGCCAGCAGGATCGAGAAGATCACGATCCACGCGATCGAGCGCGACTCCAGCGCGACGAAGAACGGCACCGCGGACGCGAGGCCGATCAGCGCGCCGACCAGATAAATGCGGCGCAGGCCGTAGCGGTCGGCCAGCCACGCGAAGCAGGGGATCGTCACGCAGCTCACCGCGCCGACCAGCAGGCCGATGTTCAGGAACAGGTCGCGCGACATGCCGAGGTTCGTCGTCGAATAGCTGAGCGCGAACGCGGTGACGATGTACATCGTGAACAGTTCGGCGAGCCGCAGCGCGACGATCAGCAGGAACGCCTTCGGGTGGCGCGTCAGCGCTTCCAGCACCGGCAGGCGCAGCTTGCGGTTGCCGTGCTCGACCTTCTCGACGAACTCCTGCGATTCGTCCATGTTCTTGCGCACCCAGAGCCCGATCAGCACCAGCACGATGCTGAACACGAACGGCAGGCGCCAGCCCCACGACTTGAACGCGGCCTCGCCGAGCGTATGGCTCAGGATCGAGACGATGCCGGTGGCCAGCACGAGCCCGACGCCGTAGCCGACCTGTACGCCGCTGCTGTAAAACGCCTTCTTCTGCTTCGGCGCGCTCTCGACGGCCATCAGCGCCGCGCCGCCCCATTCGCCGCCGACCGCGAAACCCTGGATCGCGCGCATCAGCACCAGCAGCACGGGCGCCCACCAGCCGATCGTCGAAAACGTCGGCAGCAGGCCGATCGCGACCGTCGACAGCCCCATCAGCATCACGGTCAGCACGAGCATCCGCTTGCGGCCGAGCCGGTCGCCGTAGTGGCCGAACACGATGCCGCCGAGCGGCCGGAACAGAAAACCGACGCCGAAGGTGGCGAACGCCGCGAGCGTGCCCATCGTCGGGCTGACCTTCGGGAAAAACTCGGAATTGAATACCAGCGCGGCGACGATCCCGTACAGCAGGAAGTCGTACCAGTCGACAACGGCGCCGACGAAGCTGCCGATCGCGGCCTTGCGGGCCTGGCTGCGCGCACGGGCGCCGGCGGCGGCGTCGAGGGTGTCGAAGGTGGGGGTCATGGCGATGTCTCCTGGCACGGCGCATCGTGGAATCGTGGCGGCGCCGCGTCCGATGCTGCATTGAAGTCGATGGGTGAATGGAGAATAGGGCTCGCGCCGCACGGCGGCAATTGGCCAATCGGACAATGTGCGCGATGATCGTTCAATTCCGTGCGATTATCGAACGATTTTCGGGTTTGCACTAGGCGGCACACCGATATCCCGTTCGGCCGGGGTGTGCCGCCGTGAACGATCTGGTTAAAATCTGCAGCATCGACAACTCGCCCGTCCGGGGCGGAAGCGGGGCCGCTACATCGGCCGCGCATGCCGCACGCGACAGGCACCATTCCCCCATCGACCGCATGCCCCCGGAGACTGGAATGCCCGGCAATTCCCACCCCTTGTCCAGCGATACGCCGCCCGTCGCCGATCCGGCCGACAATCCGCTCGGGATGGCCGGCCTCGAATTCGTCGAATTCGCGGCGCCCGTGCCGGACGCGCTTGCGCGGCGCTTCGAGCAGCTCGGGTTCAAGGCGATCGCGCGGCACGTCAGCAAGAACGTCACGCTGTACCGGCAGGGGCAGATGCATTTCCTGATCAACGCCGAGCCCGATTCGTTCGCCGCGCGCTATGCGGAGGAATACGGGATGGGCGTCTGCGCGATCGGGCTGCGCGTGGCGAACGCCCGGCGCGCGTTCGAGCGGGCGATCCAGCTCGGTGCCTGGGCGTTCGAGGGCGAAAAGGTCGGCGTCGGCGAACTGAAGATTCCGGCGATCCAGGGCATCGGCGATTCGCACCTGTATTTCGTTGACCGCTGGCGCGGGCGGGACGGCCAGCGCGGCGGCGTCGGCGACATCTCGATCTTCGACATCGATTTCCGGCCGATCGACATCGCGACCGCGCATACCGATCTCGATTGCGCGGGCGTCGGCCTGCAGCAGGTCGACCATTTCACGCAAACCGTCGGCGCGGGCCGCATGCAGGAGTGGCTGGATTTCTACCATGACCTGCTGCATTTCCGCGAGATCCACCAGATCGACGCGCACTGGCATGTGTCGGAGGAATCGCGCGTGATGGTGTCGCCGTGCGGCGCGGTACGGATTCCGGTGTACGAGGAAGGTACGCGGCGCACCGAGCTGATGCATGCATACCTGCCCGACCATCCGGGCGAGGGCGTGCAGCACGTCGCGCTGGCCACCGACGACATCCTGGCGTGCGTCGATGCGCTGCGTGCGAACGGTGTCGAGTTCATCGAACCGCCCGCACGCTATTACGACGACGTCGATGCGCGGCTGCCCGCGCATGGCGTCGATCTCGATGCGCTGCGCCGCCGCGCGGTGCTGGTCGACGGCGAAATCGGCAGCGACGGCGTGCCGAAGCTGTTCTTCCAGACCTTCGTCAAACGCCGCCCCGGCGAGATCTTCTTCGAGATCGTGCAGCGCAAGGGGCACCACGGGTTCGGCGAGGGCAACCTCGCGGCACTCGCCCGCGCGCGCGACGCCGGCTGAACGATCAGGCGCCGGCGGCCGTTACGCCGCCGCGCATGCCTTCGATCACGCCCGATCGGCCGCCGCGAGCTTGCGGCTGTGCCGACGCATGCCGTCGAAGATCGCGTCGGCCACGTCCGCCGGAAAATCCGCCGGGATCTGCGCTGCGGCTTCGGCAATCGCGGGCTCCGTCCGTGCGGCGACGGCCGCCATCGCGGCGCGCACGTCGTCTTCGGTCAGGCCGACGCGGCGGCCCTGCGCGATCCAGTGGCGCGGCTGGATTTCGCCGATCACGTAGTGCCGGTTCTTCCCGCAGACAGCTATCGCGAGACGTGCGCGGCGCGGCGGAATCTGGTTGCGGCCTGTACCGATGATCGGATGCGCGGACAGCACGTCGTACAGCGGCGTGCTGCGATATGCATTGCCGGGCAGGTGCGCGATGCTGAAGTTCTTCGCGTGGCCGTCGATCGCCGCCAGCACCCAGAACACGATCTGGGCGACGAAAAAATTCATCCGGTCGCGGGAAGCGTCAGCCGAATTCGCGAGGATGCTCATGATCGTCTCGATGCCGGGGCCGCCGTCCAATTCGTATTTCGCCCCCGATGGCGTGCCGGTCGCCTGGCACATGTCCTCCTGCGGCAGCCGCAGGATCCACGAGCCGTCGCGCGACGGACGCCGGTCGAAACGCTCGACGATCAGCGCCTTCTGGTCGTCGAACCGGCCGATCTCGCACGGCGCCACCGACAGGCCGTACGCGGCGACGAGTTTCGAGCACAGCCATTCGTTTTCGACGGACGTGCGCATGTCGGCCTGCATGTTGCCGACACGCCCGAGCGGGAGCTTGAAGATGTGCGTCGTCGGTGTGCTGCCCGACGGACGCAGCCAGCGATCACGCTGACGCAGCAGCGCGGTCTTTTCCTGCGCGCCGGCAATCGACAGGCGCAGGTCGGCGTCCGGCTCCCGACTGCCAGGCAGCGGTGCGGCGGTCGCGTGGCGCAGCACGTCGGCGACGGCTGCGTCGTCGAGCGTCGCGCCTTCGATCGCCTCGAGATCGACCGGCGTCTCACCCGGCGGCAGCATCTGGATCGCGCCGACGCAGTCGCGGCCGATCGACGCGAGCAATTCGAACGGCGCCGTCGACCCGAGCCGGTAACGTTGCGCGATGCGGCGGCGGATCGGCTCGCTGTCCGGCAGCAGGTTGTCGAAATAATCGGCCACGATCGCGCCCTGATGCGGCTGGTTGCCGGGCGTGAAGGGGAGCGACAACGACAGGGGCCGGCCCTGGGGATCGTCGAGCCAGTCCGGCAGGTAGACGAGACGTTCGACGCCGCGGCGGATTTCCCAGTACCCGACGGGAATGCCGTTCATCCATAGGTCGAGCCGATCATGGCGGGCGCGTGCGGCCATCGTCACCAGTCCTCCCGCTTCGACACGCGCGGGCTGGCTCGAGTCGTTGCTGCGGGGCGCTTCCGCGCGGCGCCGGTCGGGGTTTTGGCGGCCGTGGTGCCGCGCTTGCTCGCGACCGGCTTGCGGCGCGCCGTCGGCTCGGCGCCGGAAGCCGAATCGGCCGCTTCCGCCGGCGCATCCCGTTCGTCCAGGCTGAGCATCATCCGAACGCCGAGCGCGTTCAGCACCTTGAAAAGCCGCTCGATGCTGACGGCCGACGGGTTGGCTTCGAGCTGGGCATAGGATTGCTGGGTGATGCCGAGGCGGGCGGCCAGTTGCGCCTGAGTGAGCCCCGCGGATTTCCGGAAGCCGACGAGTATCGGGCGCAACTGGGTCAGGGTCTGGACAGGAAAGGCCATCGGGCGCTCCGCGAGATGACAGGCGATCGTTTGTAATCGGAAAATACAGTCTATGGCATGTATTGAAGAAATACAAATCATAGCCTGTATCAACAAAAACAAACGATAGCCTGTTATGCGGAGACCGATCGTCCAGGGAAGGGCGCGAATCGGACGTTGGGCGACATCCGCAGCGTTCACGACCCGCGCGTCGAGCGATTCGCCCAGTCGGCCAACGCCGGCCACTGCCCACAGCCGCGCCGGACGAACCCCGCGCCCGTGCGTATCACCAACGCGCCGATCACCAGCGCGGCGAGGTCGTCGAGACGGCCGAAGCCGACCAGCGCCGCACCCATCGCGAGCGCCGCGAGCAACGACGACAGCGCATCGGTCCGCACGTGCCAGCCGCTCGCCTCGAGCAGTGCGGAGCCGGTCTCGCGCGCCTTGCGCAGCATCCAGTACGACAGCACGGCCTTGCCGGCGAGCGTGACGACAACCAGCGCGAGCGCGGCCGCGCCCGGCTGCACGATCAGCGGCGCATTGAACCGGGTCAGCGCATGCCAGATCATCTGCGCGCCGGTTACGGCCAGTAATGCGCCGAGGCCCGCGAGCGCGAGCGGCTCGTAAGTCGGACGACGCTCCGGCGGCAGGCGTGCGTCGAACCGGCAGGCGACGAGGATCAGCGCATCGGCCGCGAGATCGATCGCCGCGTGCGCGACGTCCGCGAGCAATCCCGACGAATGCGCGAACCATGCCGCCGCCGCCTCGACGGCGAGCAGCAGCAGGTTGATCGCGAGGCTGACGGCGAGGGCTCGGGACGTGGCTGCGTAAACGTGGGACGTGGCGCGCGATGGGCGCTGCATGGCGGATCGCTTGTCGGAATCGGGGACGACTTCGAACGCTACCGGCCTACGGTGGCACGCAAATGACAGACGAAACGCGGGCGCCGGGCGAGGATTCGGCGCACGGCGGGCGATCCGCTGACCGACAACCCGTAGCGCTCAACGCTTTCGATCGTGCTGAAAAAATTACAGCGCACGTTCATGTGGTGGCGAATTCGGCGGCGTCGCGTGGGACTGCGGCGCCATCGACGCAGGCCGTCCGATGGCGCGCCGACCTGCGATGAGCGACGCGGCCGGCCTGCGAGCGGGGCCGTGAGTTGCTTGCGCGACAGCCCGGCGTGTTCGTCCAAACGGCGTATCGAAGGTCCTTCTCGGCCGCAATCGAGTGCCATCGAGTGCCATCGAGTGCCATCGAGTGCCATCGAGTGCCATCGAGTGCCATCGAGCGCCGTCGGGCAACGACATGCATTGCCTACTCGCTTGAGCAACCCGATGCTCGGCAGCCAACGCCTTTCTCCGCCCGACACGATGCGTGGAGTGCCCGCGCCCGGCCTGCCGGCCGGTTTCGATCGACGATTCAGCCGACGCTACGCGCTCGTCAACGACGTTCGCCTCCACTACGTGACCGGTGGCCCCGACGACGGCGAAATGGTGATCCTGCTGCATGGCTGGCCGCAAACCTGGTACACGTGGCGTCACGTGATGCCGGCGCTGGCGGAAGAGGGATATCGGGTCGTCGCGGTCGATTACCGTGGCGCGGTCGAATCCGACAAGCCGCTCGGCGGCTACGACAAAGCATCGATGGCAGGCGACATCCGCGCACTCGTTCGCCACCTCGGCGCGACGCGCATCAACCTGGTCGGCCGCGATATCGGCGTGATGGTCGCCTACGCGTACGCTGCTCAATGGCCCGCCGAGATCCTGAAGCTGGCGATGCTCGACGTTCCGGTGCCGGGGACGCGCATCTGGGACGAAGCGAAGGCGCGTTCCGATCCGCAGATCTGGCATTTCGGATTGCATCAGCAGCGCGATATCGGCGAGATGCTGATCGCGGGCAGGGAGCACGCCTACATTCTCGATTTCTACAAGAAGCGAACCCACGTCGCTGTCGGACGACGATATCGCCGTCTATGCGGATGCTTATGCCGCGCCGGGCGCGCTACGCGCGGGGTTCGAACTCTATCGCGCATTCTCGCAGGACGAGGCGCAGTTCAAGGCGTTCATGAAGCACAAGCTCCCGATGCCGGTGCTCGCGCTTGCCGGCGACAAGAGCAATGGCGCCAAGGAGTTCGACATGGCGAGAGAACTGGCGCTGGACGTTCGCGGAGCGGTTGCGCCGGACACGGGTCATTGGCTGCCGGACGAAAATCCGGCCTTCCTGACGCGGCAGTTGATCGATTTCTTCACGGAAGCCGCCCCCGGCCGCTGAGGCCCACGGCCGTAACGCGTCGCGCCCTGAGCGGCCATCGCACGCATGCCTATGTTGCCCTGCGGGGCGTGTGGCGCGTGACGCCATCGCACCGGGTCGCCAGCCGCGCACATAGCGGCCGTCTCGATCCGGCGGCGTCCCCGAGACACTCAATGAATCTGCGGCCCATGACCCGATAGGGGATTCCAGCGTTTTGTTGCCGCACCGTGCCACGCCGCCGTAACTAGCCAAGCCGGACAGGCCTCCGCTCACAAACTCTCAACATTATAGAAATAATGTCAAAACTTATCTCAGTGTAATTGGATATTTAACGGTTTACGTTATATTATTGACGAAATTTCCTCCTAAACCGATCATGTCCGATCTCGCTGCCGACGAACTCCGCCTGACCGCCGAAATCGAGCGCCTCAAGGCCGACTTCCCGAAAACTCGCGAGCTGTACCGCGAAGCCTGCGCACTGCTGTTCTTCCGTTTCGGCATCACGCCGACGGCCAACCGCCTGTACCAGCTCGTGCGCAAGGGGAGCATGAGCACGCCGACAGCGGTTCTCGGCGAGTTCTGGGCCGAGCTGCGGGAAAAGAGCCGTGTGCGCATCGAGCATCCGGACCTGCCGGCCGATCTGCAGGCGGCAGCCGGCGAACTGGTCGCGGCGCTGTGGAACCGGTCGAGTACCGACGCGGCCGCCGCACTCGACGCGCTGCGCGCGGAAGTCGAGGCCGAGCGGGCAGCGGCGCGGACGGAAGTGGCGACGCTGCAAGCCGAACTGGCCCGCACCGAAACCGCGCTGGAGCAACGCACGGCCGCGCTGCTGGCCGCGCAGGTCCGCATTCAGGAACTGGAGCAGGTGAGAGCCGCGGACGATGCATCGCGGCGAGCGATGCAAGCCGATATCGAACGCCTGAAGGCCGACAACGCGGAGGGCGATCGTGCACTCGCGCAGGCTCGTGCGGACTTCACCATTCAGCTCGACCGGCTGCGCGACGACGCCGGCCGCGCCGAAGAGCGGCTGCGTGCATCGGAGAAGCGGGCGCTTCAGGAAATCGATCGCGAGCGGCTCGCGGCCGCGCGCTTGCAAAAGGAACTCGACGCGGCGACATCGCGCGCCGAACAGCGCGACGCGCAGCAGCGGAAGGAAGCGGCCGCGCTACAGGCACAACTCGGTGATGCGTTGCATCGCTGCGGCGTGCTTCAGGGGCAGCTCGACGGCGCACTGGCGGCCGACGCGGCGCGCAGCACCGAACTCGATGCGCTGAGGCGCGAGCTGGCGGCGCTGGTGCGCCGGCCGCCGTTACGCGGCATCAAGACCATCCCGGCCGCCGAGCGGAGCGAGCGGCGGGCGCGCACGAGAAAACGCGCAGACGAAGCGCCGCGCTGACGGCGAAACCGAGCCGTCGACATGACGCGTCACCCGCAGACGGTACACGCGGGCGAGGCGCGCGCCGGCCAAGCATTGGGCAGGAGACGGGGATCGGGTAAAGTGCCGCTCAACATGCCGGCTCGACGTTACTAGACGACCGGTCTAATCGTTGCTACCATACGCCATCATGAATGCATCTTCAGGCGCCGAAGTCCGCCAGCACATCCTGAACATCGCGAAGCCGATCATGCTCCACAAGGGGTTCTCGGCGGTCGGTCTGAACGAGATTCTCGCCGCGGCGGGCATCCCGAAGGGCTCGTTCTACCATTACTTCGGCTCGAAAGAGGCATTCGGCGAAGCGCTGCTCGAATCGTATTTCGAAGGCTATCTCGCGCATCTCGACAATCTGCTCGAGCAGCAGGCCGGCACGGGCGCCGAGCGTCTGATGACGTACTGGGGCAACTGGCTGCACACGCAATGCGCGGACGATCCGGAAGGCAAGTGCCTCGCGGTGAAGCTCGGCGCGGAGGTGTCGGATCTGTCGGAAGCGATGCGCGCGGTGCTGCGGCGCGGCACCAGCCAGATCATCGAGCGGCTCGCGTGCGGCATCGAGGCCGGGCTCGCCGACGGTTCGCTGAGCGGCGTCGACGATCCGTCGCACACGGCCGCGATCCTGTACGAGCTGTGGCTGGGCGCGACGCTGCTGGAAAAGATTCACCGCAACCGCCAGCCGCTCGAAAGGGCGATGGCGGAAACGCGGCGCATGCTGAACCTGCCGCCGGCTGCGCCCGGCGGCGCGCAGTCGTAGCCCGGGCGCGCGTGGGCGCGCCTTGTTTTTGCGTTGATCCTAGACGACTGGTCTACTCAATCATTCATGACGAACGCTTCACGCCGCGTTACGCTGTCCCGATCGTTTCCACCCCTGCCGGCGATCGCACCGGCCCGACCGCCGATGCCGTCGCGGGCGTGCACTTTCCGCTGGTCCATCCCTGATCCGATCGTGCCCACGAAGCACGTTCATTCCTGTTGACGGAGGCTCACATGCCGCAAAGCAAGACCGCAAACCGCCAGATCGTCCTGAATTCGCGCCCGGTCGGCGCACCGACGCCGGACAACTTCCGCGCCGAAACCGGCGACGTGCCGGTTCCCGGCCCCGGTCAGGTGCTGCTACGTACCGTCTGGTTGTCGCTCGACCCGTACATGCGCGGCCGGATGAGCGACGCGCCGTCCTATGCGCCGCCCGCCGAACTGGGCCAGCCGATGGTCGGCGGCACGGTCAGCCGCGTGGTGTCGTCGAATCTGCCCGCGTTTCGCGAAGGCGATCTCGTCGTTGCCGGCGCCGGATGGCAGGACTACGCGCTGTCCGACGGACGCGACCTGATCCCGCTCGGCCGCGACTTCGCGCACCCGTCATATGCGCTCGGCGTGCTCGGCATGCCGGGCTTCACCGCATATACCGGGCTGCTGAAGATCGGCGAACCGAAGGCCGGCGAAACCGTGGTCGTCGCGGCCGCGAGCGGCGCGGTCGGCGCGGTGGTCGGCCAGATCGCGAAGCTGAAGGGTTGCCGCGTGGTCGGTGTCGCGGGCGGCGCCGACAAGTGCGCATACGTGACCGGTACGCTCGGCTTCGACGCGTGCGTCGACCATCGCGATCCGGCGTTTGCCGCGAAGCTGAAGGACGCGTGCCCGAACGGCATCGACGTGTATTTCGAGAACGTCGGCGGCGCGGTGTTCGACGCGGTGTGGCCGCTGCTGAACGACCATGCGCGCGTGCCCGTCTGCGGCATCATTGCGCACTACAACGACGCGGCATACGACGACAACGCCGTGTCGACCGGCCGTGACCGCGTGCCGGCGCTGATGGGCGCGATCCTGCGCAAGCGCATCCGCGTGCAGGGTTTCATCATCCTCGATCACTATGCAACCGGCTATGCGCCGTTCCTGAAAGACATGAGCGAGTGGGTCGCGCAGGGCAAGGTCAAGACGCTCGAGGACGTCGTGCCCGATCTCGCCGACGCGCCGCAAGCGCTGATCGGCTTGCTCGCCGGCAAGAATTTCGGCAAGGTCGTCGTGCGCGTCGGCCCGGACGAACTGGCCTGATCCCGCCGCTCGGCGACAGACAACCGCTGCACGCTGGCGTCGCGAGACGCCGGCTTGTGGCATGCTCGTTTCCGTTTTCAAAGGAGTAGAAAATGGCGCTTCACGTGATTGCTTCGCTGTTCCTGAAACCCGAACACGCGCAGGCCGCCGAGGCCGAACTGCGCAGCATGGTCGCGAAGACGCGCACCGAGCCGGGTAACCGGCGCTACGACCTGTTCCGCGAGCAGGACGGCTCGCCAACCCTGCATCTGTACGAGATCTACGACGACCAGGCGGCGTTCGACGCGCATCTCGCGAGCCCGTATTTCGGCGAATTCCGCACGAAGTCGGCCGACTGGTTCACCGCACCGCCCGTCATCAAGGTGCTGTCGGCCATCGACGTGGCCGAGTAACGACGCAAGCCCGCAACACCGCCGCCGCGGCTCGCCCGCACCCGGGCCGCGCGGCACCCGTTGCGCACGACGCAACGGCGACGCCCCCATGACGCAGCGCGCATCGTTCGCGCCGCTCCCCAATACAACGGCCCCGGAGGCTGAATGATCACCCTCAACATCAACGGCGAAACCCGCTCGGTCGACGCCCCCGACGACATGCCCTTGCTCTGGGTGCTGCGCGACGTCGTCGGCCTGACCGGCACCAAGTTCGGCTGCGGCATCGCGCAATGCGGCGCGTGCACCGTGCATCTCGACGGCGTGGCCGCGCGTTCGTGCGTGCTGCCGGTCGCCGCCGTCGCGGGCCGCAAGATCACGACGATCGAAGCCGTCGGCGCGACGCCGGCCGGCCACAAGGTCCAGCAGGCGTGGCGCGAGCTCGATGTCGTCCAGTGCGGCTACTGCCAGTCGGGCCAAGTGATGGCCGCCACCGCGCTGATCGCGTCGAACCCGAACCCGAGCGATGCCGACATCGACGCGGCCATGGCCGGCAACATCTGCCGCTGCGGCACGTACCACCGGATTCGCGCGGCCGTCAAACAAGCCGCTAAGGAGGCATGACATGTCCCGAGGACTGATCGAAGCAGGTCGGGCCGGCGCGGGCGTGTCGCGCCGGTCGTTTCTGAAACTCGGCATGTCGCTCGGCGCGGCGGCCGGTGGGGGCTTGCTGCTCGGCTTCAGCCTGCCGGCGGCGGGTGACGATGCGCGCCGCTCGGTGATCGGCGGCGACGCGGCCGAGCCCGCACCGTCGGGCGTGTTCGCCCCGAACGCATTCGTGCAGATCGACCGCGCCGGCAAGGTCACGCTGGTGATGCCGAAGGTCGAGATGGGGCAGGGCGTCTATACCGCGCTGCCGATGCTGATCGCGGAAGAGCTCGAGGTGCCGCTGTCGAGCGTGACGCTCGATCATGCGCCGCCGAACGAGAAGCTGTTCCTCGATCCGCTGCTCGGCGGCCAGCTCACCGGCGGCTCGACGTCGGTACGCTACGCGTGGGAACCGCTGCGCCGCGCGGGCGCCACGGCGCGCACGCTGCTGGTCTCGGCGGCCGCGAAGCAATGGAACGTCGATCCGGCCAGTTGCCGCGCGGCGAACGGCGAAGTGCAACATCCGCCGAGCGGCCGGCGCGCATCGTACGGCCAGTTGGCCGACGCCGCGGCGAAGCTGCCGGTGCCGAAGGACGTCGCGCTGAAGCAGCCGGCGGATTTCAAGCTGATCGGCACGCCCGCGAAGCGCCTCGATTCGCCGGAGAAGGTCGACGGCACCGCGCAGTTCGGACTCGACGTGCGCCTGCCCGGCATGCTGTACGCGGTGATCGTGAACAGCCCGGTGTTCGGCGGCACGGTCGCGAGCGTCGACGACACGGCCGCGAAGAAGATCCCCGGCGTGCGCCAGGTCGTGCGCGTCGACAACGCGGTCGCGGTGGTCGGCGATCACACGTGGGCCGCGAAGCGCGGCGCCTCGGCGCTCGTCGTGAAGTGGAACGAAGGCGCGGGCGCGAAGGTGTCGACGAAGGATCTGTTCGCGGATCTCGCGCAGGCGGCGGCGAACGGCAAGGGCGCGGTCGCACGCAAGGAGGGCGACGTCGGCAACGCGTTCGCGAACGCGAAGACGCGCGTCGACGCCGTCTACGAACAGCCGTTGCTCGCGCACGCGACGATGGAGCCCGTGAACTGCACGGTGCACGTGCGCGGCGACGGCTGCGAGATCTGGGTCGGTACGCAGGTGCCGACGCGGGCGCGCGATACCGCACAGCAGCTCACCGGCCTGTCGCCGGACAAGATCGTCGTGCACAACCATCTGCTCGGCGGCGGGTTCGGCCGGCGGCTCGAGACCGACATGATCGGGCAGGCCGTGAAGGTCGCCAAACAGGTCAATGCACCGGTGAAGGTGATCTGGACGCGCGAGGAAGACGTCCAGCACGACATGTACCGGCCGTGCTACTACGACACGATCTCGGCCGGCCTCGACGCGAACGGCAAGCCGGTCGCATGGCGGCACCGGATCGTCGGCTCGTCGATTCTCGCGCGCTTCGCGCCGCCCGCGGTCAAGGACGGCGTCGATCCCGACGCGGTCGAGGTCGCGGCCGAGCTGCCTTACGACCTGCCGAACCAGCTCGTCGACTACGTGCGCCAGGAGCCGCGGCACGTACCGACCGCGTTCTGGCGCGGTGTCGGGCCGACGCGCAGCACGTTCGTCGTCGAAAGCTTCATCGACGAACTGGCCGTGCAAACCAAGACCGACCCGGTCCAGTACCGCCGCGCGCTGCTCGACAAGACGCCGCGCGCACGCAACGTGCTCGACGTCGCGACGAAGGCGGCCGGCTGGGGTGCGTCGCTGCCGAAGGGGCAAGGACGCGGCGTATCGGTGATGCATGCGTTCGGCAGCTTCTTCTCGATCGTCATCGACGTCGCGGTGGATGGCGGCGAGGTGCAGGTCAAGCGCGTCGTGTGCGCGGTCGATTGCGGGATGTTCGTCAATCCGAACACGATCGAGGCGCAAGTGCAGGGCGGCATCATCTTCGGGATCACGGGCGCGCTGTACGGCGAGATCACGATCGAGGACGGCCGCGTCGTACAGAGCAACTTCACCGACTACCGGATGATGCGAATCAACGAGGTCCCCCCGATCGAAGTCCATCTGGTGAAGAGCGGCGAGGCGCCGGGCGGGATCGGCGAGCCGGGCACGGCCGCGACCGCGGCGGCGCTGGCGAACGCGATCTTCGCGGCGACCGGCACGCGGCTGCGCAAGCTGCCGGTCGGCAACCAGTTGAAAACGGCCTGAGGGGAGGGGACGACCATGCGACATATCACCCTGAACCTGACTGCGCTCCGCGCGTCGCTGCTCGCGCTGTCCGCATTGATGGCCGGCACGGCCGCGCAGGCCGCGCAAACGACACCCGCCGACAGTGCGCTCGTCGCGCGCGGCGCGTATCTCGCGAAAGCCGGCGACTGCGTCGCGTGCCACACCGCGCCGCGCGGCACGCCATTCGCGGGCGGCCTGAAGATGGTCACGCCGATGGGCGCGATCTACACGACCAACATCACGCCCGACCCGGAGACGGGTATCGGCGGCTATACCGAAGCCGAGTTCGCCGGCGCGCTGCGCAAGGGCGTCGCGAAGGACGGTCACAACCTGTATCCGGCGATGCCGTATCCGTCGTATGCGAAGCTGAAGGACGACGACGTGAAGGCGCTCTATGCGTACTTCATGCACGGCGTCGAACCGGTGAAGCAGGCGAACCGGCCGTCCGACATTCCGTGGCCGCTCAACATGCGCTGGCCGCTCGCGTTGTGGAACGTGGTGTTCCTCGACACGACGCCTTACGCGGACAAGCCGGCGAAAGACGCGATGTGGAACCGCGGCGCGTATCTCGTGCAGGGGCTCGGGCACTGCGGGTCGTGCCACACGCCGCGCGGCGTCGGCTTCCAGGAGAAGGCGCTCGACGAAAGCGGCGCGGCGTTCCTGTCGGGTGCGGCGATCGACAACTGGTTCGCGTCGAACCTGACCGGCGAGCACAACACCGGGCTCGGCCGCTGGAACGAGGCCGACGTCGCGCAGTTCCTGAAGACCGGCGCGAACCAGCACGCGACCGCGTTCGGCTCGATGGTGAGCGTGATCAACCACAGCACGCAGGAACTGACCGACGACGATCTGGCATCGATCTCGCGCTATCTGAAATCGCTGCCGGCGGCAGGCGGCACGGGCGCGCCGCCGTACCGCTATGATCCGAAGGCGACGCAGGCCGCGCTGGGCCGACCGGCAACGGATCCGGGCGCGAAGGTGTATAACGCTTACTGCCTGCATTGCCACGGTGTGGACGGGCGCGGCTATGCGCCGCTGCTTGCGCCGCTCGCCGGCAATCCGAACGTGCTCGAGACCGATGCGTCGTCGCTGATCAACGTGACGCTGAACGGTAGCGACACGCTCGTGATCGGCGGCGTGCCGTCCGCGTATCCGATGCCGGCGTTCGCGAACCAGTTGAACGACCGGCAGATCGCCGACGTGCTGACGTTCATGCGCGCCGGCTGGAACAACGGCGCGCCGGCCGTGCAGGCGGCGGACGTCGCGAAACTCCGCAAGGCGACGGCGGCCGCGCACTGAGCACGGCGCGCCGCGCAACGAGGGCGGGCCGCCGTGCCTGCCGTCGACGCCGCCGGGTGCGTGCCTGCCCCGGCGGCTTGGCTTTTTCTGTCAACCGGCGTGCGGCCGTTCGCGGCAGCGCGCGTTTTATCGACGCAATGTAGGGGTGTCTGGATGGCTAACGTGACTTATACGGATACGCAACTGCTGATCGACGGCGAGTGGGTCGACGCCGCGAGCGGCAAGACGATCGACGTCGTCAACCCGGCGACCGGCAAGGCGATCGGCAAGGTGGCCCACGCGGGCATCGCCGATCTCGACCGTGCGCTCGCCGCCGCGCAGCGCGGCTTCGAAGCATGGCGCAAGGTGCCCGCGCACGAACGCGCGGCGACGATGCGCAAGGCAGCCGCGCTCGTGCGTGAGCGCGCCGACACGATCGCGCAACTGATGACGCAGGAGCAGGGCAAGCCGCTTACCGAAGCGCGCGTCGAAGTGCTGTCGGCGGCCGACATCATCGAATGGTTCGCGGACGAAGGGCGCCGTGTGTACGGCCGGATCGTGCCGCCGCGCAATCTCGGCGCGCAGCAGATGGTCGTGAAGGAGCCGGTCGGCCCGGTCGCGGCATTCACGCCGTGGAATTTCCCGGTCAACCAGGTCGTTCGCAAGCTGAGCGCGGCGCTCGCCACCGGTTGTTCGTTCCTCGTGAAGGCGCCGGAAGAAACCCCGGCGTCGCCGGCGGCGCTGCTGCGCGCGTTCGTCGACGCGGGCGTGCCGGCGGGCGTGATCGGTCTCGTGTACGGCGATCCCGCTGAAATCTCGTCGTACCTGATTCCGCACCCGGTGATCCGCAAGGTCACGTTCACGGGTTCGACGCCGGTCGGCAAGCAGCTGGCCGCGCTCGCGGGCCAGCACATGAAGCGCGCGACGATGGAACTGGGCGGGCACGCGCCGGTGATCGTCGCCGAGGATGCGGACGTCGCGCTCGCGGTGAAGGCCGCCGGCGGTGCGAAGTTCCGCAACGCGGGGCAGGTCTGCATTTCGCCGACGCGCTTCCTCGTGCACAACAGCATCCGCGACGAATTCACGCGCGCGCTGGTCAAGCATGCGCAAGGGCTGAAGGTCGGCAACGGTCTCGACGAAGGCACGACGCTCGGCGCGCTCGCGAACCCGCGACGACTGACCGCGATGGCGTCGGTCGTCGACAACGCGCGCAAGGTCGGCGCGAGCATCGAAACCGGTGGCGAGCGGATCGGCGCGGAAGGCAACTTCTTCGCACCGACCGTGATCGCGAACGTGCCGCTCGAAGCGGACGTGTTCAACAACGAGCCGTTCGGCCCCGTTGCTGCGATTCGCGGGTTCGACAAGCTCGAGGATGCGATCGCCGAGGCGAACCGCCTGCCGTTCGGGCTGGCCGGCTACGCGTTCACGCGGTCGTTCGCGAACGTGCATCTGCTGACGCAACGCCTCGAAGTCGGGATGCTGTGGATCAACCAGCCGGCGACGCCGTGGCCGGAAATGCCGTTCGGCGGCGTGAAGGATTCGGGATACGGGTCGGAAGGCGGGCCGGAAGCGCTGGAGCCGTATCTCGTCACGAAATCGGTGACGGTGATGGCGGTTTGATGGTCGGTTGAGGGTGGGCGCGCTGCTGTTTGGGGGCGCGCCCGATTTGCGCTGACAGATTTCTCGCGACGCTCGCTGCATAGCTGAAAAAGAGGCTGGGGAAGCTTCAGCGTTCAGCGTCCGGTGCTATCGGCGCGATATCTTCGATGCGTTCGAGATTGCTGGGATCCGCGGTTTGGAGGCCGGTCGTGTCGATTCACTATTTTACATAACGTGAATTATCGACATTTCCGTTTGTGGCAGCCATATCCTAATGTCGTGTTCTGGCTATTTACAGATGTCGTGTTTTTGACTGCTGGCATGCTGGACGGCTCGTTGAGCAAGCGCGGGAGCCGACCATGCAGCCAGCCGGATTGGTGACACTGACGATGCGAGAGCTTGATCGACTCAAGGTGATCCAGGCCGTGGTGGATATGGGTTTGAAGCCCGGGCGTGCAGCCGAACGGCTGGGCCTGAGCGTGCGCCAGGTAGAACGGCTGGTCATCCGGTATCGCGAGCACGGACCTGGCGGCGTCGCTTCGGGCCGTCGTGGCCGGCCAGGCAACCGCAAGCTCGACGACGGGCTCGCGTTACGCGCCTTGACCATTATTCGAGAGCGCTACGCCGATTTTGGGCCGACGCTGGCCTGCGAGAAGCTCTGGGAGTGTCACGGCATTCGGCTGGCCAAGGAGACGGTCAGGAAGCTGATGACCGACGCCGAACCCTGCACCTCGCCTCGCCCGCCCCCTTCCCGACCGCCTCCCCGCAAGTCTCCCCACCGCGATTTCGAGCGATTCCGCAGAGGACCTTTCCTGTGCAACGCCTTAATCGACCGACGCACGATCTCCAATAATGACCGCTCGATCCATCGGCCGCCAGGCCGGTCCAACAACAACAAAACGCCTATGCATTCCTGCCAAACGAATCAGCATGCCGGCGCACGCGTCGCGGGGACCCTCATTGCCGCCTGCCTGACCGGCTTCGTGCCCGACGTCGCGCTTGCCCAGAGCAGCGTGACGCTGTACGGCCTGATCGACACGTCGATCACCTATTCGACCAACCAGCGCACCCGCGGTGCCGGCTCGCCCGGCAGCGGCGGCGTCGCGATGACGAGCGGCGCATTGAATGCGTCGCGCTGGGGGCTGCGCGGCCGCGAGGATCTCGGCGGCGGAATGGCCGCGGTCTTCGCGCTCGAAAACGGCTTCTCGGGCACCACCGGCAAGCTGTCGCAGAAAGGCGTCGATCTGTTCGGCCGTCAGGCGTGGCTCGGCGTGGAATCCAGGACGGCCGGCACGCTCTCGTTTGGCCGCCAGTACGACCTGATCCTCGATTTCGTGACGCCGCTCGGCGCGTCCGGCCCTGGCTGGGGCGGCAATCTCGCGGTCCACCCGTACGACAACGACGATTCGAACCGCAACCTGCGCATCAACAATGCGGTGAAGTACACGAGCCCGACGGTTCGCGGGCTGACCTTCGGCGCGATGATCGGGTTCTCGAACACGCCCGGCCAGTTCTCCAACAACGCGGTGTGGAGCTCGGGCGTGTCGTACGCGAACGGGCCGCTGAAGCTCGGCGCCGGCTACCTGAAGATCAGCCGCGACCGCAACGCGCCGAACCCGGACGGCGCGCTGAGCACGGTCGACGGCTCGGCGACGATCACGGGCGGCAACCAGCAGATCTGGGCGATGGCCGGCCGTTACGCGTTCGGGCCGCACTCGGTCGGCGCCGCGTGGTCGCACTCGACCACCGACGGCGTGACGGGCGTGCTCCAGGGCGGCAACATCGCGCCGCTGAAGGGCGAATCGCTGGTGTTCGACAACTTCTCGATCGACGGACGCTACTTCGTCACGCGCGCGCTGAGCGTCGCCGCCGCGTACACATACACGATGGGCCGCTTCGACACCCGCACGGGCCAGACGCGCCCGAAATGGAACCAGGTCGTCGCACAGGCCGACTATGCGCTGTCGAAGCGCACGGATGCGTATCTCGAAGGCACATACCAGAGCGTGAGCGGCGGCAACGGCAATCCGGCGTTCAACGCGACGGTCTGGACCATGACGCCTTCCGCGAACAGCAATCAGGCCGTCGTTGCGCTGGGACTGCGACACAAGTTCTGACGATGCGGCGTGGGCGGCGCCGTCACGCGCCGTGGCGGGCATCGCGTACCGCACGCCAAGCGCGGAAGCAAGAATGCCTCCCGGCTGTCGCGTTTGCGCAAAAAATGCGGAGAAACTGGGCACGTTGTGACATTTTTCCTAATCTGTTTGCAGCGACGCCGCGATCCGGCGTTCCGGCCGCGACATTCTTTCATCTGGCGCACCACCGGCTTACGAACCTGCATCACGGCAACGGAGCCGGACCTTTCGCGCCATGGCGACCGGACGGCTGCGTGCGAATGGCACGCGCCCCGCTTTCAACGCAGTCAACCGCTGGAGAAGAACGATGAGCAAAATGAAGCGAATTGCGGTCCTGGCAACTTTCGTCCTGCTGGCCGGTTGCCACCACGCGGCGAAGACGCCCGAGAATGCCGGCGCGGCGCCGACGCCCTCGAGTGAAGCCGTCGCGACGGTAACAGCCGACGATCTGAACAATCCGAACAGCCCGCTCGCCAAGCGCAGCATCTACTTCGATTTCGACCAGTACTCGGTGAAGCCCGAATTCCAGTCGCTGCTACAGGCGCACGCCGACTACCTGCGCAGCCATCCCGCGCGGCGCGTGCTGATCCAGGGCAACACCGACGAGCGCGGCACGTCCGAATACAACCTCGCGCTCGGCCAGCGCCGCTCGCAGGCCGTGGCGAGCGCGCTTGAAACGCTCGGCGTGCCGGCGACGCAACTCGAGGCCGTCAGCCTCGGCAAGGAAAAGCCGGTCGCGGCCGGCCACGACGAGGAAGCGTGGGCGCAGAACCGCCGCGCCGATCTCGTCTATCGTTGATCCAGGCGCCGCCGCGGCGATACGCAAAAAGCATGGAATAAGCGCCCCGCCGAAACGTCTTGTCATCGCGCAGACGCGCGGTTCACGCGAACCGCCTTTCCAGTGGCCTGCGCGCTGCAAGGAGATTGCCATGAAATCGGCAACGTTGGCTGCGACGCTGATCGCGGCGCTGGTGCTCGTGCTGTCGGCGGGCTGTACGTCGTCGGGCGGCGGCGTGTCGCAAGGACCGGGCATGAGCCGGTACGGCGGCGCCGGCGGCAGTGGCGGAGGCGGCGGCTACTGACGCGCCGCCGAACTGGCTTGAACGGGCGTCACGTACAAGCGCGGCCGGTGCCCGGCCGCGTCGCGCGCGACGCCCTGCTTCGTTGCCCGATTTATTGCCGCATCGCCTTCACGTCGGCCGGCGTGACGCTCGCGGGCTGGCCGCCCCACGTCGCGCGCAGGTAGTTCGCGAGCTGCGCGAGTTCGTCGTCGCTCAGCGTTTTCGCGAAACCCGGCATCGGCTGCAGGTTGTCGAAGCCGGCGAACTTCTGCTCGTCGATGCCGTCGAGCATCGCGACCAGCAGATTGCGCGAGTCGGGCTGACGCACCGTCGAATTGCCGTTCATCGGCACCGCCACGTGCGGCTTGCCTTCGCCGTCGAAGCCGTGACAGCCCGCGCACACCGCGAGATACACCGAGCGGCCGGCCGCCAGCTGCGCGGCATCGGCCGACACCGGCTTCACCGGTTGCGGCGCGGGCGGCGTATCGCCGAGCAGGTACGTCGACAGGCCGCGCAGGTCGTCCTTGGTCAGGTACTGCGTGCTCAGGTGCACGACCGGATACATCTCGCCGAACGCGGAGCCTTGCGGCGCGATGCCGACGCCGAAGAACGTCTGCAGGTCGCTCCCCGTCCAGCCGCGCGCGGCGAGGCCGGCCGGCGTGATGTCGGGCGCGGCCACGCGGCCGAGCGCGGCGCCCGCGAACGGCTTCGCGCCGTCGAGCTGGCCCGTGAACGCGCGCGGCGTGTGGCATTCCGCGCAGTGGCCGAGCGCGCCCGCGAGATAGCGGCCGCGCTGCCAGTCGGCGGATTGGCCGGCCGACGCATCCGGCAGGCTGTCCTTCAGGAACAGCATGTCCCAGAAGACCATGCCGAAGCGCAGGTTGTACGGGAACGTCAGGTCGTGCGCACGGTTTTCCCGCGCGACCGGTTTGACCGTCATCAGGTACGCGTACATCGCGTCGGCGTCGGCCCGCGTGAGCTGCCGATACGACGTGTACGGCATCGACGGATACAGGCGCTTGCCCGGCGCCTTGCCGTCGTGCAGCGCGGCGTAGAAGTCGTCCGCGCTCCAGCCGCCGATCCCGTGATCCTTGTCGGGCGTGATGTTCGAGCCGTAGAACGTGCCGAACGGCGATTCGAGCGCCGCGCCGCCGGCGAACGGTGCGCCGTCCTTCGCGGTGTGGCACGCCGCGCAGTCGGCGGCCTTGACGAGATAGCGGCCGCGCGCGACCACGTCGGCGCCGGGCGCGCCGGACGCCGCGCTCGACGCCGGCGCGCCATGACCACCGCAGGCGGCGAGCAGCAGCGCGCAGGCCGCTGCGAGCGCAGGCACGCCCGCAGCCCGCGCGGCACGATGAGCGAGTGTGCGTTTCATGGGGCTTCCTTCACGAGTCCCGGCGTCGTCAGCACCACGTCCTTCACGGCTTCGTAGTAGCGGACATAGCCCGTGCAGCGGCAGAGGTGCGCATCGAGCGCGTCGGTGATCGTGCGTTCCACGTCGGCCTTCGCGATCGGCTCGCGCTTCAGGCGTTCGATCAGCACGGTCGCCGCGTTGACGAAACCCGGTGTGCAGTAGCCGCACTGGAAGCTGAAGTGCTCGAGGAACTTCTGCTGGATCGGCGACAGCTCGACCACCTCGCCGGCTTCGTTGCGCTTCGCGTGGCCTTCGATCGTGCGGATCGAACGGCCGTGGAAGAAGTGCGCGCCGGTGATGCAGGTGCGCATCTCCTCGCTCGTGCCGTCCGGCTTGTCGACGATCACGACGCACGCGTGGCAGACGCCCTGCCCGCAGCCGAGCCGCGAACCGGTGAGGCCCAGGTACTCGTGCAGGAACTCGATCATCATCAGCCCTTCCGGCACCGGCATCGGGCCGACCGACTTGCCGTTGATGTTGACCGACAGCGGCTTCCGCTGGAACCGGACGAGCGGACGCTCGACGGGTGCCGAAGCCGCAGCGGGTGCAGCAGGTGCAGCGGGTATGGATGCCGGAGCGGCCGAAGCCGCATTCGACGCGGACGCGCCGACGCTCGCGGCCGAAGCCGCGGTTTGGACGGTCGTCATGCGAGCACCTCCTGAATCTTTTGCGGGGTCACCGGCAGGTCGGTGAAACGATGGCCGATCGCGTGCGCGATGCCGTTCACGATCGCGCCGACGACGGGAATCATCACCACTTCGGCGACGCCCTTCGGCGGATCAGTCTCGGACAGCGGCGGCAGCACGTCGCCCGTTTGCGTCCATACGGCGACGTCGGACGCGCGCGGCAACGGGTAACGGTTGAAATTCCACGTGCCGTTGCCGGGGCCGTCCTCGTAGAGCGGCAGGTACTCGTGCAGCGCATGGCCGATGCCCATCGCGAGACCGCCCTGCAACTGGCCCGACACGAGTTGCGGCGAAATCTGGTTGCCGCATTCCATGATCGAGTGATGCGTGAGCAGTTCGACCTTGCCGGTCGCTTCGTGCACGGCCAGCTCGACGAGCGTGCCCACCGCCGTGTAGTACGTGACGGCCGCGTTGTTGCGGCTCGTCGGCGGGATGAACACGCGCTTGCGATCGAGCACGCGATAGCCGTTCGCGGTCGGCGGCAATGTGCCGCGCAGCGCGGTCGCGCCGGCCGGTGCGGCGGTGCCCGGCAGCGGGCCGTCGTCGCCGGTCTTCGGCGCGCCGACGCGCAGCGACAGCCCGTCGATCGGCAGACGCTCGATTGCGCCACCTACCTCGAATTCGGCGTCGGTCCACTGCCACCGGTTGAACACGTGCACGACGGCGCCGGTCGGCAGGCCGAGCGCATGCGCCTGCTTCGCGAGCTGCTCGAACGTCAGCGGCTCGAGGCCGTCGGCGGTCAGCTTGCCGTCGACCCAGCGTGCATCCTCGATGCGGATCGTGTACGGCGCGGCCTGGCCGCCGCCGAGGCCGCGCGTCCAGATCGACATCGCGGCCGGCCACAGCCCGTAGCGGAACACGGCGCGCGCGGCTTCGCGCGTGCTGTGCGTGAAGTAGTACGCGGAGTTCGTCGCGCTCGACGGCGACGCATAACCGGGCGACCAGCGCGGGTTCGCGCTCAGGCGGTCCTGATCGGCCTGCGACATCAGGTACGGGTCGCCGCTCGTCTCGACCGGCAGGTCCGGCCATTCGGTCAGCGCGACACGCACGTCGGTCGCCGGCCGGCCGAGCCATTTCGCGACCGCGACGGCCTGCGACGTCGACATCCCGGTGCCGATCTCGGCCGCCGTGTGCTGCAGCGACACCTTGCCGTGCTCGTCGAATTCGACCTTCGCGAACGACGCTTCCGCGCCCGTGCCGAAATCCTTCTGCACGCACGCGAAGCCGACGCCGTAGCGCTTGCCCGGATGCGCGGCCTCGAATTCGGCCTTGCGCGCGGCACGGCGCGTCCACAGCGGATGCTGCTTCGCGCGCTCGAGCACTTCGTCGACGCGCAGCGCGCCGGCGGGAATCGCCCCCTGCGTGTTCTTCATCCCCGAACGCAGCGCGTTGCGCAGCCGGAAGTCGATCGGGTCGATGTTCAGTTGCGCGGCGATCTCGTCGACCGCCATCTCGGTCGCGGCCATGCTCTGCAGCGTGCCGTAGCCGCGCGCGGACCCGGCGTCGATTGCGCGCGACGCGATCGCGACGGCCGCGAGGTCGCTCTTCGGGAAGTAGTAGATCGATTGCGCGGCCGTCGCGCCGACCATCGCGACCGACGGCGAGAAGTTCGAGCGACCGCCGCCGTTCGCCTCGAAGTCGCCCTTGAACGACTGCAGCAGGCCCGTGTTGCGGTCGACCGCGATCCGGTAATGCATCTTGAACGCGTGGCGCTTCAGCGACGTCTGGAACTGCTCGTAGCGATCGTTCGCGAAACGCACGGGGCGGCCGTCCGCGTACAGCGCGCAGACGAGGCCGTAGAACGGCACGTTGAAGTGATCCTTCGAGCCGTAGCCGACCGTGTAGCACGGATGCACGAACAGCTTCTTCACCGGGAAGCGGCATTTCGCGACCATCGCGGCCGCGTTCTCCGACACTTCCAGCGGCGACTGGGTCGGCACGACGAGATGCAGCGATTGCGTCGCGGCGTCGTACCAGCAGTTCGCGTTGTCGGGTTCGAGCGCGGCCGTGTCGACCGACTGCGTGTTGTATTCGCGGTCGAACACGAGCCAGTCGGCCGACGGATGGTCGAGTTCGGCGGCGATCTGCCCGGCGAGGAACATGCCCTGCTCGTCGAGCTTGCCGTGCTCCTTGCCGTCCGGCCATACCGGCAGGTGCTTGCGCATCATGCTCGGGAAGATCGGCGCGTCCTTCAGGCTCGAATAGACGTCGTCGTCATAGGCGGTCTTGCCGCCCACGCGCACGTAGCGGAAGGTGCCCCACGGATCGCGCTCGAGCGGGCCCGTGACCGCGCCGTAGCGGATCACGTCGTCGCGAAACTTGAGCGCGTTCTTCGCGAAGCGGAAGCGCGCGAAGTCGTGATAGATCAGGATCGCGACCGCATGGCCGAGATACGCGGGCGTCTTGCCGGCCGGCAACAGCATGTCGTCGCCGTAGAACGTCGGGAACGCGACGCCGTCGCGCGCGAGATCGTCGGCCGTGACCACGCGGTCCGGTTTCAGCTCGTCGCCGAGCAGCGACAGGTCGAAGCCTTCGTACGTCCGGTCGGCCTGCGTGACGCGCAGGATCAGCGCGTGCGATTGCTGCTGTGGCCAGTGCGGCATGTCGGCCGCGCGCACGTCGCGGGCGAACACTTTCGAGCCCGTGACCTTCGCGATGCCGTCGATGCGGAATTGGGGGATACCGGTGACGCTATCCCATTTGACGGGCGTGAGGAGTTTTTCTTCGAAGAGCGCCGCGAACGCGCGGCTGCCGATGGGCGCGACATACACCGCGACGCCCGCCAGCACGCTGGCTTTCAGAAAACCCCGCCGTGACAGGCCGTGGTTTTTCATTGGGGGGAAACCTCCTGAGGCGGCTCGGACGGCGATCGGGTGTCGCGGCGTTCGGAGCGGCGCGCATTCTGGCATTGTTTTTGATATATCGCCTATAGTATTTCCCGCATGAAATACTTATTGGAATTCTTATAACGGGTTTCAGCCGGGCTGCGACGGGTGGTCGCGGGGCGATCCGTTGGCCGTTTGCGTGCGGCCGGATGCCGTCGTACATCGTGCCGTTCACAACGCCCCGGCCTTTGCGCCGCCGAATCCGCAAGCCGCTCGCAGCCGGGACTGACGACCGCGCACGGGGCCACGTTCGAGGAAGTCGACGAAAGCGGTTCGACCCAGTCCTGTTCGGCGTGCGGGTCGAAAGACAGCACGACGCTGCCGAAAGGTATCGCGGGACTGCGAGTAAGAGAATGGGCCTGCAGTGACTGTGGTGTCGAGCATGATCGAGATACCAACGCTGCGCTGAACATTCTCCGATGCCGACGTGCATCGCCAGGTGTGGGAATTCTCTCCCTTTGCGGAGAGGAGGACGTCAAGGTAATGTTGTGCGCATCCGGCTCGGCCGGGCTTCCGCCACGTGCCGTGCGGGCGCCGCCAGCCATCGAGACATCGTGTCGAGGTCGACAATCATGGCAGTCAGAGCGTCTCTCCTGAACTCCGTTCTCGCCACTCCCCCCTCCGGCAACCACCGCGTGACGGCCGCGCTGCGTCCGTCGATGCTCGTGACGCTGTTCGAGGACATACGCCCGATGGCGCTGTCCGGGCTCGCGAGCGGCTTCGTCGCGGCCGTCGCGCTGATGCGGCTGCAGCAGCTGTGGTGCCTCGCATGGCTCGTCCTGGACGTCGGCCTGCTCGTTGCGCGCCTGTCGATCGTACGAGCCTACACGGTGCGGCGCGACGCGGGCGACGATCGCACCGAGTACTGGGCGATGCGCTATGCGCCCGTGTCGCTCGTCGCATGCTTCGTGCTCGGCCTGGGCGTGATGGGCTGCGTGCAGGCCGCCGACGTCGAGCTCGGCACGCTGTCCGTGATGGTCGCGGGCGGCGTGTTCGGCGGGATCGCGTCGCGCAATTCGGCGCTGCCGCGGCTCGCGATGACGCAGGTCGTGCTCGGCGTGCTGCCGATCGGCGTCGGCGCGCTGCTGGCGCCGCGAAACGGCGCGTGGCTGCTGGTGCCGCCGCTCGTGATCTATCTGGCGGCGATGCGTACGGTCGTGCAGCGTCACTACCGCGTGCTCGTCGCGCTGATTGCCGCACGCCAGCGCAACGCCGAACTCGTCGCACGCTTCGACGCGGCCCTCACCTACATGCCGCACGGCCTGTGCATGATCGACGGCGACAGCCGCGTGATCGTCGCAAACCGGCGCACCGCGCAACTGTTCGGCTCGCCGCGCGAGATCATGCTCGATACGCCGCTGCCGGCCGTGGTCGCCGCGCTCGGCGCGCATGCCGTGACCGATCCCGGCGGCGCCGGCCTCGCCGCGCAGTGCGATGCGTGGCTGAGCCGCGGCGAATCCGCGCCGCTCGACATCGTGCTCGCCGACGGCCGCCAGCTCGAACTGACGCGCCACCGCGTGCCGGACGGCAACGCGGTGATCATCGTCGAGGACGTCACCGCGCGCCGCCAGACCGAACAGCATATCCGGCACCTCGCGCGGCACGACGCGCTGACGGGGTTGCCGAACCGCCACGAACTGCATGCGGCGCTCAAGCGGATGCTCGCGCGCCGGCCGCGGCTGCCGAGCCCCGCGCTCGCCGTCATGTATCTCGACCTCGACGGCTTCAAGTCGATCAACGATCGCTTCGGCCACCAGGCCGGCGACGAAGTGCTCATGCAGGTCGCCGAGCGGCTCGGCAAGACGCTGCCGCCGGGCGAGCTCGCCGCACGCATCGGCGGCGACGAATTCATCGTCGCGATCGACGATACGACGATGCACGCATGCTCGATCCTCGCCGCGCGGATCATCCGGCAGATTTCGGCGCCGTACGCGCTGTCGATCGGCGAGACCGTCTGCATCGGGATCAGCATCGGCATCGCGCTCGACGACGGGCACGGCTCGCCCGACGAGCTGATCCAGCAGGCCGACAGCGCGCTGTACGACGCGAAGTCGGCCGGCAAGGGCATCTACTGCTTCTACTCGAGCGGCAGCGGCAGCCGCCGCATGGCGCCGGCCGCCACGACCTGAGCCGCCGATGCGCGCCGCGCATCCGCCCTTTCCCGGCCTGCCGCCGCCCGACGATTCAATTCCGAAACGCTTTGCGGGTTCGCACGGGGCGCCGCGCGTTCGCGTGTCACGTGACGTGTTCCGTAACATCGCCGTCCGGCACGCGGCACGATGACGGCAGAAGCCTGCACGATCGAGGCCGAGAGCGGCATTTACCGGCTGGCATTCTTATTGCTCCTTGATGGGGAAAGAACGTTCCAGGGAGCCCAACATGAATACCGTCGACGTCCTCGCACGAACCGACATCATCGACGAACAGGCGGTGATCGACGGCGCATCGCTGATTCGCCGGCTCGTGTCCGACCGCCGGATGCCGGCCGCGTACGAAGCCACATGCATCGACAATCCGCCGCTCACGCTATACGGCGCGTTTCGCCAGGGTGTCGCCGATCACGCCGCGCGGCGTGCGAATCCGTATCGCGCCGGCAGCCGTTTCTGGGCACTGTGGGAAGAAGGACGTCTCGAAGCTGAAACATCCGGCCGGTAAGCCCGTTGTGCGCGCCGGCCCCGCCGCGACAAGGGACCGGCGCGAAACGCGACGCGCGAATGCGGCCGGCCGGCGCACCGGCATGCGTTCATCGCTGCAACATCGCGCGGTCGCGCGTATCAGGCCGGCGACGCAAGGCACTGCGCCCGGCCGCAGCCGCGCGTATCCGGATTGATCCCGCCCCGCCCGCCGCGCGTTGCCGGTTTCCCCTATAAGATGGCAGATTCCGTTCATCGAACGATACCGCCATGACCGCCTCTTCCTCCCCCCGAAACCCCATCCACTGCGAAATCGATCTCGACGCGCAAGGCAAGCACGCGGGCTACCTGCGGCTGCCGCACTCCGTGCACCGCTCCGCCTACGGCTGGCTGCCGATTCCGATCGCGTCGATCCGCAACGGCGACGGCCCGGTCGCGCTCGTGATGGCCGGCAACCACGGCGACGAGTACGAAGGCCAGATCATCGTGTCGCAACTGATGCGCGAGATAGAACCCGACATGGTCAGCGGCCAGTTGATCCTGCTGCCGATGGCGAATTTCCCGGCGGCGGATGCGGGCCTGCGCGTGTCGCCGCTCGACGAAGGCAACCTGAACCGCAGTTTTCCCGGCGACCCGACCGGCACGCCGACGCAGATGATCGCCCACTACATCGAGCACGCGCTGCTGTCGCGCGCGCAGTACCTGGTCGATCTGCATTCGGGCGGCAGCTCGCTGCTGTACCAGGGCGGCAACATGCTCGCGATCGATCCGCTCGACGCCGACGAAGCCGAGAAGCTCCACGGGCTGCTGGTCGCGTTCGGGTTGCAGAACGCGTTGCTGCACGCGCCGAATCCCGTGCATTCGGCGTCGGCCGCGCGTCGGCAAGGCGCGATCTCGATCGTCACCGAACTCGGCGGCGCCGGCATGGCCGATCCGTCGCTGATCCGGCTCGGCCGCCAGGGGCTGCTGCATTACCTCGGCCATATCGGGCTGCTGCACGGCGCGCTCGTGCCCGACGCGCCGCCGACCGTCACGCGCTTCATGCGCGTCGACGGCGATCGTCATTTCGTCTATGCGTACGAGCGCGGGCTGTATGAGCCGCTCGTCGAACTCGGCGACCAGGTGAAAGCCGGGCAGCCGGCCGCGTGGGTGCATTTTCCCGATACGCCGTTGCGTGAACCGGTGCTGCACCGGTTCAACGGCGATGGCGAAGTGGTGTGCAAGCGGGTACCCGCGCAGGTCCAGCGCGGGGATTGTCTGTTTCAGTTGGCGGAGTTGTCGACGCCGCCGCGTGTCGTCGGGTGAGGAAGGCGGCCGACTCTTTCGGTTGAATCCGCCACTCGTTGCGGTCCTTCGGCGCGACCCGGCTTTGGGTATTGCACTCGCCTGTATCGCCGTGGCTCGGTATCGGTCAATTTCCGCCCCGTCGTACCTTTCCCTGCATCGGCGCGCGGCCGTTGACAGACTCGGGCAGGAACCGTCACCGCCCCTGGTGCCGACGTCGAGCGACCGCTCCCGCCCGCCAACCCTCGCCGTCATATAGAATGACGCGCTTTGCCCGTTCTCCCATGTGGTTCAAGAACCTTCAGCTTCATCGTCTTCCGGCCCCTTGGGCCGTCACCCCCGACCAGATGGAAAAATGGCTGGCGCCTCACGCGTTCCAGCCGGGCAGCAGCGTCGAAATGCAGCGCGCCGGATGGGCGTCGCCGCGTGACGACGGCGCGCTCGTGTATTCGAACAACCGGCAGATGCTGCTGCTGTTTCGTGCCGAAAAGAAGCTGCTCCCGGCGTCGGTCGTCAATCAGGTGACCAAGGCGCGTGCGCTCGAAGTCGAGGAGCAGCAGGGCTTCAAGGTCGGCCGGAAGCAACTGCGCGAACTCAAGGAACAGGTGACCGACGAACTGCTGCCGCGCGCGTTCAGCATTCGCCGCGATACCCGCGTGTGGATCGACACGGCGAACGGCTGGCTCGTCATCGATGCGGCGGCCCAGGCGCTTGCCGACGACGTTCGCAGCCTGCTCGTCAAATCGATCGATCAATTGCCGCTCGCCGGCGTTCAGCTGGCGCGCTCGCCGGTCGCCGCGATGACGGACTGGCTGCTGTCCGGCGACGCGCCGGGCGGATTCACCGTCGATCAGGACGCCGAATTGCGCTCGAGCGGCGAAGGCGGCGCCACGGTGCGATACGTCGGCCACGCACTGGAAGCGAACGACATGCGCCGGCACATCGAATCCGGCAAACAATGCATGCGCCTCGCGATGACCTGGGATGACCGGATCTCGTTCGTGCTGACGCCGTCGCTGACGATCAAGCGCGTCGCGCCGCTCGACGTGATCAAGGAGGCGGCGGATCCGACCGCGCAGAATGACGATGAACGCTTCGATTCGGACTTCACGCTGATGACGGGTGAATTGGCGCGGATGCTGAGCAGTCTTGTCGAGATCCTGGGCGGCGATCGGCAGGACGCGATTCCTCAGGCGGCGGCAGCCTGAATGCCGCCGTCGTCGACGATCATCGCGCCGCGCTGACCCGACAATTCGAGGAGAACCCGTCGCCACGCCGGCGGCGGGCCTCGGCCGAGCGCTCGCGCTGCCGACAAGCCCGCCCCGAATCGACATCACCGGCCGGCCGTCGAAACGACAACACCGCGCCAACTCTCGGCGATCAGCCGCGTCTTACACACCTCGAACGGGCACGGCCCCACCCCGCCCGTTCACCCCACCCCACTCCTCCTGCAAGCCTTCTTCCGCCTTCCGCGAAATCCTTATCGAAATTGCTTCGTTCGTCTTTGCCGGCCGCGCCGCTAACGTGTTCGAAACGGCGGCGGCACGCCGGATGCGTCGCACGCAGCACGACAGCCGCCGCCATCACGACAACTGCGTCGCGATAACGGAACAGACCGGACGGGCCGCGTGCCCGCATCCCGCCAGGAACGTCCGCATCGCGCGCCATTCGCGATGCCCATGGCCACGAACGACCGCATCATCGACACGACGCCGCTCGACGTCCGCGCGCAGCCGCTGATCGACGCGCTGATCGACGAGTATTCGACCCGTTACGACGCATACCGCCCCGACAGCCGCGCGTCGGCCCGCGACGAACTCGCGCGCTACCCGGCCGAGCTGTTCGCGCCGCCCGAAGGCGCGTTCGTGCTGTTGCTGCGCGACGGCGAGACGATCGGCGGCGGCGCGTTCAAGCGCTACGACGCGCAGACCGCCGAACTGAAACGCATCTGGACCCGCACCGACCTGCGCCGCCAGGGCCTCGCGCGGCGCATCGTCGAAGCGCTCGAACTGCGCGCCGCGCAACAGGGCTACCGCCGTCTCTACCTGACCACCGGCTTTCGCCAACCCGAAGCGTGGGCGCTGTACGACCGCACCGGCTACACACGGCTGTTCGATTCGTCGATCGATCCCGAAGCGTATTTCCACCTCCGTTTCGGCAAGGATCTCGTCGATCCGTCGCGCACGTCGACGCTGGCCGACCTGTGGGCGCCCGTGCCCGAAGCGGCGCTGCCGCGCTGAGCGCACGGCGCCCCGCATTCCACGTCGCCCATTCCGCTTTCAACGATTCCACGCTTCCACGACAGGACGTTTTCATGCATCGAGCCGTACCGCTTTCATCCCGTGCCGTGCGCACGCTGACCGCCGCGCTGATCGGCCTGAGCGCCTTCGCCGCGATGGCCGCGGCCGCCGCGACCTTCGACCTGAGCCCCGAGCAGCGCGGCCGCCCGCGCGGCACGGCCGATGCGGCGGTCGAGCGCGCGGTGCCCGCGTCGTTCAAGTTCGCCGAGCACGGCACGCTGACGATCGGCATCGCGCCGAGCCTGCCGCCGATCAGCTCCTATGCGACCGACGCTCGCACGGTGATCGGCTTCGATGCCGACGTCGGCCAGCTCGTGTCGGACAGCCTCGGTCGCAAGCTGAAGATCGTCGCGCTCGCGTGGGCCGACTGGCCGCTCGCGCTCGAATCCGGGAAAGTCGACGCGGTGATCTCGAACGTGACCGTCACCGAGGAGCGCAAGCAGAAGTTCGATTTCTCGACCTACCGCAAGGATCAGGTCGGCTTCTACGTGCGCAACGACAGCAAGATCCAGTCGATCCGCGAGCCGAAGGACGTCGCGGGGCTGCGCATCGTGACGGACGCCGGCACCAACCAGGAAAAGATCCTGCTCGCGTGGGACCGCGACAACGTCGCGCACGGGCTGAAACCCGTGCAGATCCAGTACTACGACGACCAGGCGATGCGCATCGTCGCCGTGCAGTCCGGCCGGGCCGACGTGGTGTTCAGCGTGAACTCGGTGCTCGCGTATCAAAGCGCGCAACAAGGCAAGACGCGGCTCGTCGGCGCGATCAGCGGCGGCTGGCCGCGCACGGCCGACATCGCGATCGCCACGCGCCGCGGCAGCGGCCTCGCCGAGCCGCTGACCGTCGCGCTGAACGGGCTGATCAAGAACGGCCGCTACCAGCAGGTACTCGACCGCTGGAACCTCGCGTCCGAAGCGATCGACCAGTCGCGCACGAATCCGCCCGGGCTGCCGAAAAGCTGAGCGCCCGCAACCGTCCATCCACGCTCACGCAGGAACGCCGCTCACCATGTCTTATTCGCTTTCGTTGCTGGACAAGAGTCCGATCGCCGACGGCGCGAACGCCGCCGACGCACTGCGCTTCACCACCACGCTCGCGCGCCGCGCCGAACAGCTCGGCTACGCGCGCTTCTGGGTCGCCGAACATCACGGCACGCCGGGGTTCGCCAGTTCGGCACCGGAGATCGTCGTCGCGCACCTGCTCGCGCACACGTCGCGCATCCGCATCGGCTCGGGCGGCGTGATGCTGCAGCACTACAGCCCGTTCAAGGTCGCGGAAACATTCAAGCTGCTGGCCGCGCTCGCGCCGGGCCGCGTCGATCTCGGCATCGGCAAGGCGCCCGGCGGGCTGCCGCTGACCACGCGCGCGCTGCAGTGGTTCCACGACAAGGCGCGCAAGCCCGATTTCGCGGGGCAGCTCGCGGAGCTCGACGCGTTTCTCGGCTGGGGCGTGGCCGAAGATCATCCGCTCGCCGGCGCGGTCGCGATGCCGGTGCCGCCGCAGTTGCCCGAACGCGTCCTGCTCGGCGGCTCGCCGGACAGCGGCGCGCTCGCCGCGCGCAACGGCTGGCGCTTCTGCTACGCGGGCCATTTCAACGGCGACGACGCGAATCTCGAACGCTCGCTCGACGCATACCGCAGCGCGGGCGGCGAAAAGCCGCTCGTCGCGCTGTACGCGGTCGCCGCGCCGACGCGCGACGAGGCCGAGCGGCTGATCGGGCCGCTGAAGATCTTCAAGCTGCAGTTCGCGGGCGGCCAGAGCTTCAATCTCGGCAGCGCGCAGGCGGCCGCGGAATTCGCGCGGCAAAGCGGCGCGTCCGACTACCGGATCGACGAGCTGCGCCCGACGGTGCTGGCCGATACGCCCGAGCGCGTGCATCGTGCGCTCGACGCACTGAGCCGGCGGCTCGACGTCGATGCGTTCGTGATCGATTCGCCGGTATCCGACTACGCGGCACGGCTCGCATCGGCCGAATGGCTCGGCGGCGCGCTGTCCACCACGCCGTTGCAGGCGGCCCTCGCGGCCGACCGCTCCCTTTCCCCTGACCAGAACGCATGACGCTCCCATCATGACGACCCGACGATCGATCCCTTTCGGCCTGATGCTGCAAGGCGCAGGCAGCCACATGAACGCGTGGCGGCATCCGAGCAACCCGCCCGACGCGAGCATCAACCTCGACTTCGCGATCGGCGTCGCGCGCAAGGCGGAAGCCGCCGGCATCGCGTTCGCGTTCGTCGCGGATGGCCTCTACATCAACGAGAAATCGATCCCGCACTTCCTGAACCGCTTCGAGCCGCTGACCGTGCTGTCGGCGCTCGCGGTCGCGACGAAGAAGATCGGGCTCGCGGGCACGATCTCGACGTCGTACAGCGAACCGTTCACGGTCGCGCGGCAGCTTGCGTCGCTCGACGCGATCAGCGGCGGGCGCGCGGGCTGGAACGTCGTGACGACGCCGCTCGAAGGCACCGCGAAGAACTACGGCAAGGCGCACCCGGATCACGAACTGCGCTACGAGATCGCCGACGAATATCTCGACGTCGTGCAGGGGCTGTGGGACAGCTGGGACGACGACGCATTCGTGCGCGACCGCGCGACCGGCCGCTTCTTCGATCGCGACAAGCTGCATACGCTCGATCATCACGGCCGCTTCTTCCAGGTCGCGGGCCCGCTGAACATCCAGCGCTCGCCGCAGGGGCAGCCGGTGATCTTCCAGGCCGGCTCGTCCGACACCGGGATCGGCCTCGCGGGCAAATACGCGGATGCCGTGTTCACGCATTCGCCGTCGATCGACGAAACGGCCGCGTTCACGCGGCGCGTGAAACAGAGCGCGATCGAGCACGGGCGGCAGCCCGGCGACGTGAAGATCTTCCCCGGCGTCGGGCCGATCGTCGGTCGCACGGCCGCCGAAGCGGAGGACAAATACCAGGCGATCCGCGACCTGCTGACGATCGACGAGGCGCTCGCGTACCTCGGCCGCTATTTCGATCACCACGATTTCACGCAGTATGCGCTCGACGCGCCGTTCCCGGAACTCGGCGACCTCGGCCGCAACAGCTTCCGCTCGACCACCGACCGCATCAAGGCCGATGCGAAGCGCAAGGGCCTGTCGCTGCGCGAGACCGCGCTCGCGGTCGCGACGCCGCGCCCGAACTTCATCGGCACGGCCGAGCACGTCGCCGACGAGCTGATCCGCTGGCACGACGCGGGCGCCGGCGACGGCTTCATCCTCGGTTTTCCGGTACAGGCGCAGGGCGTCGACGATTTCATCGAGCTCGTGATTCCGGTGCTCGAGGCGCGCGGCCGCTACAGCCGCGACCTGCCCGGCGCCACGCTGCGCGACCACCTCGGTCTGCCGCGCAAGGCGAGCCGCTACGCGACGCCCGGCGCAGCACAGGAAACGGCTGCCGAAGCGCACGCCTGACGCCGCCGCGCCGCGCGCGCGGCGCGCCCGCCGATCGATCGATTCGAGGATTACAACGACATGAGCGACACGACCCACCTCGGCGGCGCGCTGCCGCCGCTCTCTTCCTCCGGCGCACGCGAGCCCGGCACGCATTTGCGGATCGTGCCCGCGCGCCACCGGTCGCGCACGGCCGGCACCGTACTCGCGCTCGTGCTGATCGCGCTCACGCTGCATTCGATCCTCGGCAACCCGCAATGGGGCTGGCCGGTGTTCGCCGAATGGTTCCTGTCGCCGCCGGTGCTGTCGGGGCTCGCGCGCACGCTGGTGCTGACGCTGCTCGGCGCGGTGTTCGGCTTCGTGCTCGGCGCGTTCGTCGCGCTGGCCCGGCTCTCGCGGTCGCGACTGCTGTCCGCCAGCGCGTGGACCTTCGTATGGCTGTTCCGCTCGATTCCGCTGATCGTGCTGCTGCTGATCCTGAACAACCTCGGCTACCTGTACGAGCATGTGCGGCTTGGCGTGCCGTTCACCGACATCGTGTGGTTCGACACGCCGACCACCGACCTCATCAGCCCGTTCCTCGCGGCCGTGCTCGGCCTCACGCTGAACCACGCGGCGTTTTCCGCGGAGGTGATCCGCGGCGGCATTCTCGCGGTCGACCAGGGGCAGCTCGAAGCCGCGGCCGCGCTCGGGCTGCCGCGCGGCCGCCAGACGTCGCGGATCGTGCTGCCGCAGGCGATGCGCGCGATCCTGCCGACCGCGTTCAACGACCTGATCACGCTCGCGAAAGGCACGTCGATGGTGTACGTGCTCGCGATGCCGGAACTGTTCTATACGGTGCAGGTGATCTACCGCCGCAACCTCGAAGTGATTCCGCTGCTGATGGTCGCGACCGTCTGGTACCTGATCATCCTGACCGTGCTGTCCGCGATCCAGGTGCAGGTCGAGCGGCACTATGCACGCGGCGCGCTGCGCAATCCGCCGCCGTCCGTGGTCACGTTCGCGCTCGCGCGGATCGGCGGGCTGTGGCGGCGTGTCGCGTCGCGCCGCGCGGCCTCGAGCACGCGGGCCGACGGCGACACCCGCGCCGATACCGCGGCGGCCGTGTCGCGCACCGGCGGCGAAGTGGCCGTGCATGGCGTGTCGAAGCAGTTCGGCATGCAGCGCGTGCTCGACAACGTGTCGTTCGTCGCGCCGCGCGGCAGCGTGACCGTGATCGTCGGGCCGTCGGGCTCCGGCAAGTCGACGCTGCTGCGCACGATCAACCATCTCGAACGCGTCGACGACGGCTTCATCGACATCGACGGCGAGCTGATCGGCTATCGCCGCGACGGCGACGTGCTGCATGAACTGAACGAACGCGACGTGCTGAAGCGACGCACGGCCGTCGGCATGGTGTTTCAGAACTTCAACCTGTTCCCGCACCTGACGGTGCTCGAGAACCTGATCGAAGCGCCGGTCGCCGTCGCCGGCGTGACGCGCGACGCGGCCGAGCACACCGCGCGCACGCTGCTCGCGCGGGTCGGCCTCGCGGATAAGGCCGATGCGTATCCGCGCCAGTTGTCCGGCGGCCAGCAGCAACGCGTCGCGATCGCGCGGGCGCTCGCATTGCGGCCGAAGGTGCTGCTGTTCGACGAACCGACGTCGGCGCTCGATCCCGAACTCGTCAACGAAGTGCTCGACGTGATCAAGGAGCTCGCGCGCTCGGGCACGACGCTCGTGATCGTCACGCACGAGATCGGCTTCGCACGCGAAGTGGCGGACAACGTGCTGTTCATGGAACGCGGGCGCATCGTCGAGGCCGGGCCGCCCGCCGTCGTGCTCGACGCGCCGTCGCATTCGCGCACGCGCGCGTTCCTGTCGCGGGTGCTGTGATGCGCGCCGCTTCCCACCCGCGAGGTGCCGCGCGATGACCGATCGGCGCCAGTTCATCACGGCCGCGCTGGTCGCGGCATCCGGCCTGCCGTGGCATGCGGCGCGTGCGGCGGCCGCCACCGCCGACCTCGACCCGCGCCAGGCCGGCCGCCCGCGCGCCGGCCCCGACGACGCGGCCATCCGCGCGGCAAGCGGCTACCACTGGGTGCGCGACGGCGCGTTCACGGTCGCGATCTCGCCGCACGCGCCGCCCGTGTCGACCTATGCGACCGACGCGCGCACCGTGGTCGGCGCCGATCCCGACTATGCGCAGCTCGTCGCCGACGCGCTCGGCCGCACGCTCGTGCTGCTGCCGATCGCATGGGCCGACTGGCCGCTCGGGCTGACGTCCGGCAAGTACGACGCGGTGATCTCGAACGTCGGCGTGACCGAGAAGCGCAAGGAGAAATACGATTTCACGACCTACCGGCTCGGGCTGCACGGCTTCTACGTTCGCACCGGCAGCCCGATCGCGAAAATCGCGGAACCGAAGGACATCGCGGGCCTGCGGATCATCACCGGCGCCGGCACGAGCCAGGAGCGCATCCTGCTCGAATGGAGCAAGCGCAACGTCACGCAGGGGCTGAAGCCGGCCGAGCTGCTCTATTTCGACGACGATGCGACGGCGCGCGTCGCGCTGCTGTCGGGCCGCGCGGATGCGGAGTTGAACCCGAACGCGTCGCTCGCGTACGAGGCCGCGCGCAGCGGCAAGATCCGCCGCGTCGGCGTCGTCAATGCCGGCTGGCCGGCGAATGCGGATGTCGCGATCGCGACGCGCCGCGGCAGCGGGCTCGCGCCCGCGTTGACGCTCGCGACCAACGCGCTGATCGGCAACGGCCGCTACGGACAGGCGCTCGCGCGCTGGGGTTTGCAGAGCGAGGCGATCGCGCGGGCGGAGACCAATCCGCCGGGGTTGCCGTCGTTCTGAGCGTTTCGTTCGAAACAATCGCCCCGGCATGTCGTGACGGACATGCCGGGGCGACTCGATCGACGCCTCGTTCGCCTACGCCGGCACCGCGTCCCGATACCGGTCGAGTTCCGCGACATGCGCATGAATCGCCGGGATCAGCTCGCGCCCGTAAGCCAGCGCATCGTCGAGCGGATCGAAACCGCGAATCAGGAACGTCGATACGCCGAGCCGGTAATACGCGCCCAGCGCCCGCGCGACCTGCTCGGGCGTGCCGACCAGCGCGGTCGAATTCCAGCGCGCGCCGGTCAGGTTCGCGACGCCCATCCACAGCCGCTCGTCGAGCACGTCGCCCTGCGCGGCGGCCGCCATCAGCCGCTGCGAGCCCGCGTTCTGCGGCGCGTGACCGGCGATCGGCTGGCCGTTCGCAAGGCGCGCCGCACGCACGCGCTCGCGGATCGCCTCGGCCTTCTCCCACGCGGCCGCCTCGGTATCGGCGACGATCGGCCGGAACGACACGCTGATGCGCGGCGCACGCCCGAACGGCGCGGCGGCGGCCCGCACGCGCGCGATCTGCTCGCGCACCGCGTCGAGCGGCTCGCCCCACGTCATGTAGACATCCGCATGCTCGCCCGCGACCGCGAGCGCGGCCGGCGACGAGCCGCCGAAATAGATCGGCACGTGCGGCCGCTGTTCCCCCTTCACGACCGGCGACGCGCCGCGCAGCCGATAGAACGCGCCGTCGTGATCGACCGGCGCATCGGCCCGCCAGATCCGTTTCAGCACGTCGAGATATTCGCCGGTGCGGCGGTAGCGCGCATCGTGCGGCACGAAATCGCCGTCGCGCTGCAGATCCGCATCGTCGCCGCCGGACACCACGTTCAGCGCGAGCCTGCCGCCGCTGAACACGTCGAGCGTCGCTATCTGCCGCGCGGCGGCCGACGGTACGATCACGCCCGGCCGGTGCGCGAGCAGCAGCCGGATGCGTTCGGTCGCGGCGGCCGCGAACGACGCGACGATGAAACCGTCCGCCGCGTTGCTGAAATGGCCGATCAGGATCTGGTCGAAGCCGGCGGCCTCGTGCGCCTGCGCGAAGCGGCGCACGTAGTCGGGCTGGACGGCCGCGCCGCCCGGTACGTCGACCTCCGCGCCGGGTGTCGCGGTGATCATGCCGATGATGTCGACTGGCATGTCGGGATGTCCTTGGATGTATCGATCGGGAAGCGCGGAAATCGCGGAAATCGTGAAACGGGCCGCACGCTTACTGCGCGGCGGCCGTCTTCTGCGCGGGCGCCGCGAACGCACCCGCATACGAGCGGTCGAGCAGCTTCGACGTGTCGTACGCGGCCGGAATCACGCCGGACTTGTGCAGGAAATCGGCCGTATTCTGCGCATCCTTCGCGGCCGTCTCGTCGACCGGGCCCACGCGCTGTTTCGCGTTGTTGAGCCAGCGATACGCGACGTCGGGTTCGAGATTCGCGCGCTTCGCCCACAGGTCCGCGTACTCGCGCGGATGGCTGTCGACCCACTGGCGCGCGACCACCACGCGCCGCAGGAAATCGGTGATCTCGGCGCGCTTGCCCGACGCGGCCTGCTCGTTCGCGGCGACGAAGCTCAGCGCGGGCATCAGCCCCTGCGCGGTCGTCACGGGCCGCGCGCCCTGCCGCAACGCGAGCGTGCTGACGAACGGCTCCCACAGCGATACCGCGTCGACCGAGCCGTTCGCGAGCGCGTTGGTCGCGTCGATCGGCATCAGGTACGCGTACTTCACCGAATCGGCGCGCAGGCCCGCGTGTTCGAGCGCGCGCAGCACGAGCTGCTGGCTCCAGGCGCCACGCCATACCGCGATGGTCTTGCCCTGCAGGTCGGCCACGGTGCGCACCGGCGAATTCTTCGGCACGAGGATCGCGACGCCGTCAAGGCTCTGCCGCGACACCGCGACGACCTTGACCGGCGCGCCGCGCGCGGCCAGCGTGAGCAGCGCGGAATCGCCGAGGAAGCCGACGTCGATCGCGTTGCCGTTCAGGCTTTCGGCCACCGGCGCGGCGGCCTGGAAGTGCTTCCATTCGATCGTGTAAGGCAGGTCCTTCAGCGCGCCGGACGCCTCCATCGACGCCTGGATGTTGAAGTAGTTCTGTTCACCGACGCGCAGCGTGACGGTGTCTTTGGCGATGCCCGGCTGCGCGGCGAGCGCCAGCAAGAGCGCCGTTACGATTCGGCTCAGCAACATGATCTCCCGGAAGGTTTGTCCGCCGTGCGAAACCGCCGGCGCAACGGATGGAACCGGTGAAGATACGTCGATCCACGTCATGACACAAACGCAATATTCTTCTTTGCAAAGATGCAAATATTTTATGAAGCATTCGTCCATGCGCGGTGCTGGCTGCCGGCCGCCGCTTCGTGAATTTCGAACGATTCCTCGGTAGATATTTCGCGCACGAAATAAATCCCGAACTATATTTCGCATACGAAATAACTGCCCCGAGCGAGGACCGCCATGACCTCCCGACCCATCGAGTTTTCCGCCGCCGACGGCTATGTGCTGCACGGCACGCTGTGGTCGCCGGACACGACGCCGCGCGCGCTGGTCCTGATCCATCCGGCGACGGCCGTGCCCGAACGGCTGTACGCGGGCTTCGCACGGTTCCTGACCGAGCGCGGTTTCGCGGCGCTGACCTACGACTATCGCGGCATCGGCGCGTCGCGGCCGGCGCGCCTGGGCGCGCTGCGGGCCCGCATGCGCGACTGGATGGAGCTCGACGTGGGCGCCGCGACCGCCTGGGCCCGGCACACGCATGAAGGGCTGCCGCTGCTGGCGGTCGGCCATAGCGTCGGCGGACACGCAATCGGGCTGTCCGCCGCGACGGTGCACCTGCGCGCGGCCGTGCTGGTCGCCGCGCATGCGGGCAGCACGCGGCTGATCGCGCAGGCGGCCGAACGCCTGAAGGTGCGGCTGATCCTGCGTGTGATCGGCCCGCTGACGTCAGCGCTGCTCGGCTACGTGCCCGGCAAGCGGCTCGGGCTCGGCGAGGATCTGCCGGCCGGCGTGTTCCGGGAATGGAGCCG
Source organism: Burkholderia sp. AU28863 (assembly GCF_002223195.1). Taxonomy (NCBI): domain Bacteria; kingdom Pseudomonadati; phylum Pseudomonadota; class Betaproteobacteria; order Burkholderiales; family Burkholderiaceae; genus Burkholderia; species Burkholderia sp. AU28863. The sequence continues at coordinate 1,227,585 of NZ_NKFE01000005.1, forward strand.
CTGGACGACGCTGCCGCATTACTTCTTCGACGATCCGACGCTCGGCGCGGTCGAGCGCTTCTCGAAGCAGCAGTTGCCGATCCTCGCGCTCGGCTTCGACGACGATCCGTGGGCGAACCCGGCCGCGATCGGCCTGCTGGTAAGCTATCTGACCCGCGCGAAGGTCGAACGCCGTCAGATCGATCCGCACGCGGCGGGCAGCGGCCCGGTCGGGCACATGGGCTTCTTTCGCAGCCGGCCCGGCGCCGTGCTGTGGCCCGACGTCGCCGACTGGCTCGCGCAGGCGCTCGACACGCCGCACACCGCGTGCCGTCCCTTCCTTTCCATTGCAGCCGGGAACCCAGCTTGAGCGAAGACCGACGACTGTTTTTCATGTTGAACATCGGCCAGCGGCGCGTGCAGCGCTGGATCGACCGCAAGGCCGAAACCGACACGCGCGCGAGCGCCGCGCAGGCCGGCGCGCTGTTCTGTCTCGCGAAGCAGGACGGCGCGCTGATCGGCGAAGTCGGCGCCGCATTGCAGCTCGCGCCGTCCGCGATGACGGGGCTCGCCGACCGGATGGCAAAAGCCGGCCTCATCACGCGTCACGCCGATTCGGACGACGGCCGCGCGACGCGGCTGTACCTGACCGACGCAGGCCACGCGGCACTCAAGCGTGCGCGCGTGCTGCTGCGCGAACTCAACGGCAAGCTGTGCGACGGGTTTTCCGACGACGAACTCGACGTCGTCGCGCGCTGGCTGCACGCATTGCAGGAGCGGTTTCCGGCGGAGCGCTGAGCCGCGCATCGCGCGGTCACGACCGGCTCGCGCCGACAGCGATCGCAAGCGATTGCGATTCGCGTTTTCGATTCGATTTTCATGCCGCCGCAACGGCAAATCTTGCGGGCCGGCCACCTGCTTCCGGCAACGGTTTCCGGCTACGTCCTGTTACAAAAAACCGCCTGTCGCGCGACATTCGAATCGCCTACATTGCAATCCACTTCGACACATTCGTCGCATGCCCGGACTGGCGTTCCCGTCGGGTCGACATCGCAGACCCGCCCGACAGCAATGAAAACGAAGAGGACTCTTGACCGAAGCGCTGGCGGCATCCAGCGCACGCGGATTGCGATGGCTGAAGCGACACGCTGAACCGGACGTAACGACGTGCGCGGCACGATCGGCCGCGCACCCGCTCACGTTGTCTCGTCGTGCCCCGTCATCGCATCCGCACCTCACCGAGGAGTCGTCCATGCGACGCATGATCGTGTCCCATCCGCTTGTCACCCGCCTGTCCGCCGCGATGGCGCTGGCCGCCGCTGCCGCCGCGCACGCCGACCCCGTCGTCGTGTCCGGCCCGAGCCCGTTCGCCGCCTGCACCATCGGCGGCCCGGGCACCAACTACGTGAATGCAGAAGTCGAACCGTGGCTCGCGGTCAACCCGGCGAACCCGAACAACATGATCGGCGTGTGGCAGCAGGACCGCTGGTCGAACGGCGGCGCCCACGGGCTCGTCGCCGGCTACACGTTCGATGCGGGCGCAACCTGGGCGCGCACGCCGCAGCCGTTCAGCGCCTGCGCGCCGGGCGGGCTCAAGTACGAGCGCGCGTCCGATCCGTGGGTCTCGTTCGGGCCGGACGGCACCGCGTATTCGGTATCGATCTCGTTCAACCAGTCGAACAACGCCAACGCGGTCGGCGCGTCGGTGTCGGCCGACGGCGGCCAAACGTGGAGCAGCCCGGCCGTGCTGATCGCGAACGACGAACCGACGACGCAGTTCTTCAACGACAAGGAATCGGTCACCGCCAACCCGGTGAAGGCCGGCACCGCGTATGCGGTATGGGACCGCCTCGAGCTGCCGAACGGCAACCCGTACGCGAACCTGCACACGGCGGCGTACCGCGGGCCGACGCTGTTCTCGAAGACGACCGACGGCGGCAAGACGTGGAGCGCCGCGAAGGTCATCGTCGACGTGCCGTCGCGCCAGCAGACGATCGGCAACCAGATCGTCGTCGATCCGAAGAGCGGCACGCTTTACGATTTCTTCGACCTGATCCAGCCGCCGTTCAACAAGGCGGCCGGCAAGGTCGCGTTCATCAAGTCGACCGACGACGGCGCGACGTGGACCAAGCCGCAGATCATCGCGGGGCTGCAGACGGCCGGCGTCACGGACCCGAACACCGGCGAACCCGTGCGCACCGGCGACATCATCCCGGAGCCGGCGATCGACCCGGCATCGGGGCAGCTCTACGTCGCGTGGCAGGACAGCCGCTTCAACGGCGGCACGTACGACGAGATCGCGCTATCGACGTCGAAGGATGGCGGCGCAACATGGAGCGCGCCGCAACAGGTCAACACGCCGACCGGGCGCCCCGCGTTCAATCCGTCGGTGCGCGTCGACAACACGGGGGCGGTGATGGTCACGTACTACGACTTCCGCGACCTGCAGGCCGGCAACACGACGACGCTGCCGACCGGCTTCTGGCGCAAGATCTCGCACGACGCCGGCGCCACGTTCGCCGACGAGCGGCGCGTCGGCGGCCCGTTCGACATGAAGCTCGCGCCCAACGCCGAAGGGTTCTTCATCGGCGACTATCAGGGGCTCGACGTTCGCCCGTCATCGTCGTTCCATCCGTTCTTCGTCCAGACCAACGCAGGCAACCTGACGAATCGCACCGACGTGTTCTTCGCGCCGTGATGCGAGGATGACCGTCACGCCGCCGCGACGCCATGCGTCGCGCGGCGGCGTGCGCCCGTTCACCGCATCAATGCATGTCCGTCAGCACGATGCGGCCATCGACCTTCCCTTCCCGCAGCTTCGCGAATACGTCGTTGATGTTGGCGAGCCGATCGCGATGGATGTGCGCGCGCACCAGGCCGTCCGCCGCGAAATCGAGCGACTCCTGCAGATCGCGCCGCGTGCCGACGATCGACCCGCGTACGGTGATGCCGTTCAGCACGGTCGAGAAGATCGGCAACGGGAAATCGCCCGGCGGCAAGCCGTTGAGCGCCACCGTGCCGCCGCGGCGGACCATCCCGAGCGCCTGCGCGAACGCGCTGCGCGACACGGCCGTGACGAGCACGCCGTGCGCGCCGCCGATTTCCTTCTGGATCACTTTCGCCGGGTCGTCGACCGACGCATCGATCGTCAGCTGCGCGCCCAGTTGCCGCGCCAGCGCGAGCTTGTCGGGCGAGATGTCGATGGCGGCGACGTGCAGGCCCATCGCTCGCGCGTATTGGACGGCCACGTGCCCGAGACCGCCGATGCCGGAGATCGCGAGCCACTGGCCCGGTCGCGTATCGGTGACGCGAATGCCCTTGTAGACCGTGACGCCCGCGCACAGGATCGGCGCGATCTCGTCGAACGCGACCTGCGCGGGCAACTGGCCGACGTAATCGGGATCGGCCAGCACGTATTCCGCATAGCTGCCGTTCACCGAATAGCCGGTGTTCTGCTGCCCATGGCACAGCGTTTCCCAGCCCGTGCTGCAGTACTCGCAATGGCCGCAGGCCGTGTAGAGCCACGGCACGCCGACGCGATCGCCCTCGCGCACGTGCGTGACGCCCGCGCCGACCGCCGCGACGATCCCGACGCCTTCGTGGCCCGGGATGAACGGCAGCGACGGCTTGACGGGCCAGTCGCCGTCGGCCGCGTGCAGATCGGTATGGCAGACGCCCGACGCCTTGATGTTGACGAGAATCTGGCCCGGCCCCGGTGCGGGGATCGGGACTTCCTCGATGCGCAACGGCTCGCCGAACGCGTGTACCACGGCCGCTTTCATGGTCTGGGTCATGCGTTGCTCCTGTCTGGTCGATGAGCGACCCAGTATCCGGTTTCGGCATCGGAGCACGTTGATACGCGTCAACGCATCGGAACGGATGCGACGGTCGGCAGGGCTTCGCCACGATCGGCGTCGGGCGACGCGACAGCCCGAGCCGGCAGGTGCACGCTGCCCCGCCGCTCACGCGACCATTTCGCCGATCCGACGGAAAGCCGACGGAATCCCGCCATTCGGCTTGGAATTTGAAATGATATAACATATCATTTCGCGTGCTCGTCCGCCTGATGCTGTTTCAACCCGGGTGGCCGGGCCTCGCCGAGCCATGTTCCAACGGGTCATTACGCGCCACAGACGCAACAATATATCGTATCCAGCCATGACCCGCATCGCTCGTTATCCGATCCGATTCCAACCGATTCACCGACCATGCGCGACCTTCCTCGCTTACCGCTTCGCCCGCTCTCGTCCCTGTCGTTGATCCTGTTCGCCGCTGCCGCCCACGCGCAGACCGATGCGCCCGCCGCGGCCGGCACACGCACGCCGGCCGCCGCACCGCTCGCGCCGATCTTCGTGACCGCGAACCCGCTCGGCGACACCGAACTGATCGCGCCGACCGTCCAGCTTTCCGGCGATGCGCTGACGCGCCGCCAGGCCGATTCGCTCGGCGAAACGCTCAACGGGCTGCCCGGCGTGTCGACCACCACCTACGGGCCGATGGTCGGCCGTCCGATCATCCGCGGGATGGACGGCGACCGGATCCGGCTGCTGCAGAACGGCGTCGCGGCCTACGACGCATCATCGCTGTCGTACGACCATGCGGTGCCGGATGATCCGCTGTCGATCGAGCGCGTCGAGATCGTACGCGGCCCGGCCGCGCTGCTGTACGGCGGCAACGCGGTGGGCGGCGTGGTCAACACGATCGACAACCGGATTCCGCGCGAAGCGATCGAAGGCGTGACCGGCGCGCTCGACGCGCGCTATGGCGGCGCGAATTCCATGCGCGCGGGCGCCGCCCAGGTCGAAGGCGGCAACGGCCGCTTCGCGTTCCACGTCGACGCGTTCGACCGAGAAACGAGCAAGCTGCGGATTCCCGGCTACGCGCGCAGCAGCCAGCAACGCGCGATCGACGGCCCCGACACGCCGCAACCGGAAGGCAGCGTGCCGAACAGCGACGGGCGCGTGCACGGCGGTGCGGTCGGCGCGTCGTACACGTGGGGGGACGGCTTCGCCGGTCTCTCGTACAGCGGCTACGAATCGAACTACGGCTCCGTCGCGGAAAGCGACGTGCGGCTGCGGATGCGCCAGGAACGCCTCGCGTTCGCGTCCGAGGTGCGCAACCTGAGCGGGCCGTTCACGAAGCTGAAATTCGATTTCGCGTACACCGACTACCGCCACAAGGAAGTCGACAACGGCGAGACGGCGACCACCTTCCGCAACCGCGGCTACGAGGCGCGCATCGAGGCGCGCCATCGCAAGATCGGCCCGTTCGAAGGCGCGATCGGCGTGCAGTTCGGCCAGAACACGTTCTCGGCGCTCGGCGACGAAATGCTCGTGCCGTCCACGCGCACCAACAGCGTCGCGCTGTTCGGCCTCGAGGAATGGCAGGTCGCCCCGGCGCTGAAGCTGAGCCTCGGCGGCCGCTTCGAGCACGTGAAGGTCGATCCCGATCCGGCCGGCATCGAGAAATTCGCTGGCGCGCAGCCGCGCGACTTCAACGCGGGCAGCCTGTCGGCCGGCGCGCTGTTCTCGCTGACGCCGGTTTGGTCGGTCGCGGCGAACGTCGCGTACACCGAACGCGCGCCGACCTTCTACGAGCTCTATTCGAACGGCCCGCACGACGCGACCGGCCAGTTCCTGATCGGCAACCCGAACGCGTCGAAGGAAAAGGCCGTATCGACCGACCTGTCGCTGCGCTATGCGAGCGGACCGAACCGCGGCAGCGTCGGCGTGTTCTACAACCGCTTCTCGAACTACCTGACCGAGTACAACACCGGCCGCGTGGTGGACGACGACGGCGAACCCGTCGCGCCCGGCACCGACGGCTCGCTCAACGAAGCGATCTATCGCGGCGTGCGCGCCGAGTTCTACGGCATCGAGCTGGACGGCAAGTGGCGCGCGTTCGCGCGGCGTGGCCACACGGTCGATCTCGAACTGACGGCCGACTACACGCACGCGCGCAACGTCGACACCGGCCAGCCGCTGCCGCGCATCGCGCCGCTGCGCGCGACGCTCGCGGCCGACTATGGTTACGGCCCGTTCGGTGCGCGTGCGCAGGTCACGCACGCGTGGTCGCAGCATCGCGTGCCCGACAACGATTTCTCGACCGACGGCTACACGTCGCTCGGCGTGATGCTGACGTACAAGTTCCGCGTCGGTCCGACGCACTGGCTCGCATACCTGCGCGGCGACAACCTGACGAACCAGGAGATCCGCTACGCGACGTCGGTCGTGCGCGGCTTCGCACCGCAAGGCGGCCGCAGCGTGATGGCCGGATTGCGCACCACGTTCTAAGCGCGGTACGGCTCGCGGCGCCCCGCCGCGGGCTGCTTGCCGGCGCGAATCCGAACCGGGTGCACACGGACGAAGCCGACGTGCGCCACTGGCGACCGGCGACCGCGCGACGGCAAACGCGACGGAGGCGACGATGCGCATGCCGTCATGCACGCATGCGCATCGTCGGCCCGATCGCGCGCCATTCGCGCCGCTCGCCGCATGGCCTTGTGCCTGCTGCTTCACAGCACGCAGCAAATTCCGGTCCCGCTCGGGCATCGCCCGTTGCCGCGCCGCCGTCATGGCTACCGCGCGACAGGTTCGCGCGCGCCGTTCGTCGAGCCGGACTTTTAAAACGCACGAATGGCGAGTATCCTAAAAAAGTACTTTTCGACCGGACGGCGAATCGCGCGCCCTGACTCCCGTCCGATCGCCATGCGGCCCCGTCGTATCGCGCACCGCGCACCGATGGCGGCGTATGCCTCTCGCGCCCTGGCCGCACGACCCTTCCCCAACAATCGTCAGGAGAGCTGGTGAGCCGACTCGTCGTCGTATCCAATCGCATCGCAGATCCCCGTAAAGCCGCGGCCGGCGGTCTCGCCGTTGCCGTGAAAGACAGCCTGCAGGAAACCGGCGGCGTCTGGTTCGGCTGGAGCGGCAGGCTACGCGGCGCCGACGATCGCCCCGCGCATGGCGACGACGTGCAGATCCAGAACGTCGGCGGCATTCAGCTCGCGACGGTCGATCTCGATCCGCAGGACTACGACGCTTACTATCTCGGCTACTCGAACAACGTGCTATGGCCGGTGTTTCACTACCGGCTCGATCTCGCGCAGTTCGACCGGCGCTTCGCCGACGGCTACCGGCGCGTGAACCAGCTGTTCGCGCGCAAGCTGCGCACGCTGCTGCGCCCCGACGACGTCATCTGGGTCCACGACTATCAGCTGATTCCGCTCGCGGCCGAGCTGCGCGCGATGGGCTGCACGAATCCGATCGGCTTCTTCCTGCATATTCCGATGCCGCCGCCACCGATCATGGCCGCGATCCCGGAACACGAATGGCTGATGCGCTCGTTGTTCGCGTACGACCTCGTCGGCTTCCAGACCGAATCGGATCTGCTCCACTTCGAGCATTACGTCGAAGCGGAAGCCGGTGCGGCGCGGCTGCCGGACGGACGGCTGCGCGCGTTCGGCCGCACGTTGTCGGCTGGCGCATTCCCGATCGGCATCAACGTCGACGAATTCGAGTCGCTCGCGCGCGATCGCGACGGCCTCGACATGTTCGAACGCATGCGCGACGAATATTCGCGCCGCCAGTTGCTGGTCGGCGTCGACCGGCTCGATTACACGAAAGGGCTGCCGCAGCGGGTGCATGCGTTCCGCGAGTTGCTCGAACAGTATCCGGAGAACCGCGACCGTGCAACGCTGATCCAGATCGCGGCGCCGAGCCGCGAGGATCTCGGCGCGTACGACGACTTGCGGCGCGAGATGGACAGCCTGTGCGGCGCGATCAACGGCGACTACGGCGAGCTCGAATGGATGCCGATGCGCTACATTCACCGCACCGTCGCGCGCAAGCGCCTGCCGGGCCTCTACCGCGCGAGCCGGGTCGCACTCGTCACGCCGCTGCGCGACGGGATGAACCTCGTCGCGAAAGAGTTCCTCGCCGCGCAGGACGCGGCCGACCCGGGCGTGCTCGTGCTGTCGCGTTTCGCGGGCGCCGCCGAGCAATTGAAGTCGGCGCTGCTCGTCAATCCGTACGACACGCAAGGCACCGCGCAGGCGATCCAGCGCGCGCTCACGATGCCGCTCGAAGAGCGTCGCCAGCGTCACGCGGCGCTGATGGCGATCATGCGCAAGACCGACGTGCACTGGTGGCGCACGCGCTTTCTCGAAGCGCTCACCGAAGCGGCCGAAGTCGCGGCCGCGACCGAATCCTGACGCGCTGACGCACGCTCACGCCGCCATCGTCGTGCGTTCGAGCCCGATGCCGTTCGACCGCTACGTGCGCGTCGCACGGGGCGACGCCGTGGCGGGAACGATCGAGAAGAAAACGCGGCGTCGGGATATCGGCGCGCGCCGGTCACTGGTCCGCGCAGCGGCTTCAGCGATCGGATTCGTGCGACCGTCCGTACGCGACGAAATCGCGCTCGACGGTGGCAGCCTGCTCCGTTTCGATCCCGCCGCCGCGCGCACCGGAATCGTCGCCCGGCGAGGCCGACGTGGCTAGCGACGGTTCGATGCGCCCGTCGATCAGCGCCTGCAGCGCGTCGCGCTCGAGCACCTCGCATTGCAGCAGCCGTCGCGCGATGCGTTCGAGCGCGTCGCGGCGTTCGCCGAGCGTCGCCGCGACCCGCGCATGCGCATCGGTCAGCAGCGTGCGCACCTCGTCGTCGATCATCCGCGCGGTGTGCTCGCTGCAGCGGCCGTCGCCCGCATGCCATGCGCCGGGCAGGCCCTGGCGCGCGTCGCCGTCGTCGAACGTCGCGAGCCCGATCTTCTCGCTCATCCCGTACTGCATGACCATGTGGCGCGCCATCGCGGTCGCCCGTTCGAGGTCGTTCTGCGCGCCGGTCGACACATCGCCGAACACGAGTTCTTCCGCCACGCGCCCGCCCAGCAGCGCATCGATCCGGTCGAGCAGCTCGCTGCGGCGCAGAACGTAACGATCCTCGGTCGGCACCTGCTGCGTGTAGCCGAGTGCGGCGACGCCGCGCGGAATGATCGACACCTTCTTCACCGGATCGCAATGCGCGCGGCTTTCCGCGACGAGCGCATGGCCGGCTTCGTGATACGCGATGGTCAGCTTCTCCTGCTCGTTCATCACGCGGCTCTTGCGCTCGAGGCCCGTCAGCGCGCGGTCGATCGCCTCGTCGAAGTCCGCCATCGCGACCGCCGGCTTGCCGAGTTCGGCCGCATGCAGCGCGGCCTCGTTGACGACGTTCGCGAGATCGGCGCCGACGAAGCCCGGCGTGCGCGACGCGAGCTCGCCGAGATCGACGTCGGCGGCGAGCTTCACGCGCTTCACGTGCACGCCGAGGATCTGGCGGCGGCCGTTCACGTCGGGCCGGTCGATCGCGATGTGACGATCGAAACGGCCCGGGCGCAGCAGCGCGGGATCGAGGATCTCGGGCCGGTTCGTCGCGGCCATGATGATCACGCCGGAGCCGGCCTGGAAGCCGTCCATTTCGACCAGCAACTGGTTGAGCGTCTGTTCGCGCTCGTCGTTGCCCGACATCGGGCCGACGCCACGCACCTTGCCGAGCGCGTCGAGCTCGTCGACGAACACGATGCACGGCGCCTTCTGCTGCGCCTGCTCGAACAAGTCGCGCACGCGCGCGGCGCCCACGCCGACGAACATCTCGACGAACGCCGAGCCGCTGATCGAGAAGAACGGCACGGCCGCCTCGCCCGCCACCGCGCGCGCGAGCAGCGTCTTGCCCGTGCCCGGCGCGCCGACGACGAGCACGCCTTTCGGAATCTTGCCGCCGAGCCGCTGGTAGCGATCGGGATTGCGCAGGAACGCGACGAGCTGCTGCAGTTCGGCCTTCGCTTCGTCGATACCCGCGATGTCGTCGAACGTGATGCCGGTCTCCTGCTGCACGTACACGCGCGCGCGGCTCTTGCCCATCCCGGTGAAGTCCTGCAGCCCGCCGCGCTTGCGCAGCATCATGTTCCACACGAACACGAGCAGCATCAGCGGCAACAGCCACGACGCGAGCGACGCGATCCAGCCGGTGTCGGGCGTGCCGTGATAGCGGATGCCGGCGGCGGTCAGCGTGTCGATCAGGTGTTCGTCGGTCACGCGGCTGGTCGTGAAGCGCCACGGCGCGCCGGCCTGCCGCACGAGCGCCGCGTCGGACGCCGGCAGCACCGTGCCGGCCTGCGGCATCTTCAGCGCGCCCGAGATCGACGCCGGGCCGACCTCGAGATCGTCGACGAGCCGCGCGGCGACGAGCCGGTGGAAATCGCTGTACGCGATCGGCGTCGACGTCGGGTGCAGCATCAGCAACTGCGCGGCGAACAGCACGAAGAAGCCCGCCGCGATCAGCAATCCCGGGTAGTCGAATTTCCTGTCCATGGCATCGGGCCTGCCGTATCCGCTGCGCGGCGTGCGCTCACGCCGGCACCGGCGCGCAACCGGTACGCGGCCGCCATGCGAAAACGACCTGCATCCACGTCATCGTCGCCTCGCTGTCTCGCGTCGTTCGTCGCATCGATGCCGCCTCGGCAACACCGTCGTCGGCGTTGCCGGGCGATCCTCGCCCGGGCGGCACACCGGCACACCGTCACGCACCGCCCTCGCTTCCAGTCTAGTTCGTGCGCGGGCGTCGCGCCGCTCGGCGCGCAAGCGTCGAATCGTCCGACGAACGGCTTTCGTCGGCCCCCTTGCCGCGTTATAGTCGCGTGCATGACATTTTTGTGACAGTCGCGTCGCGCCGCCGCGCGCGAGGCCGGCCGTCGCGTCCCGTCCCGCGTCGCGGCAGCCCGCGCGGCGCCGGCGCGCATCGAACGACAACGCCCACCCGCCCATCCGAGGAGCCCACGACGTGAACGACACCCCCGATCGCCCCGACGACCTTCCCGCCGATCCCGACCGCCGCCGTGTGCTCGGCGGCCTTGCCGCGCTCGGCGCCGGCGTCGCGCTCGGCGGCTGCGAAACCACGGCGGGCAACGCGCCGCGTTCGGCCGCCGACCTGCGCATCGACGAAGCGCTGCGCGAGCGCGTGCGCCACATCGTCGTGATCTATGCGGAGAACCGCAGCTTCGCGAACCTGTACGGCGATTTCCCGGGCGTGCGTTACCCACTGAGCGAAGTGCGGCCCGAACACGCGCAGCAGCTCGATCGTGACGGCAAGACGCCGCTGCCGGCGCTCCCGAAGATCTGGGGCGGGCTCGTGCCGCAGGCGCAGGAAGTGGACGGCAAACGCTACGCGATCGCCGAGCGCGACATCGACAAGCTGCCGAACGCGCCGTTCCGGATTTCGGACGCGCAAGGCAAACCGCTGCCGAACGGCGTGATCACGCGCGACCTCTGGCATCGCTTCTACCAGAACCAGATGCAGATCGCGGGCGGCCGCAACAACCAGTTCGCCGCGTGGGCCGATTCCGGCGGCCTCGTGATGGGCCATTACCGCAATTCGGCCGACACGCTGCGACTGTGGAATCTCGCGCGGCAATACACGCTGTGCGACAACTTCTTCATGGCAGCCTTCGGCGGTTCGTGGATGAACCACATGTTCCTGATTTCCGCGCAGCCGCCGCTGTATCCGGACGCGCACAAGCATCCGCATGCGGCGAAACTGCTGTCGAAGGTCGAAGGCGACGACCCGGCCGGCACGCGCCTGAAGCTCGCGGACGATTCGCCCGCGTCCGCGCTCGACGGCCCGCCGAAGTTCGCGGTCGACGGCCCGCTGACGCCGGACGGCTACGGCGTGAACACGATGGCGCCGCCGTACCAGCCGAGCTACGTGCCGCCGCCCGATCCGGGCAACGCCGCGTATGCGGATCCGGCCGACCATCGCGTGATGCCGCCACAGGGCTACGCGACGATCGGCGACCGCCTGTCGGAAAAGAACATCGACTGGGCGTGGTACAGCGGTGCATGGCAGTACGCGCTCGAGCATCGCGACACCGGCACGGTGCCCGATTTCCAGTACCACCACCAGCCGTTCAACTACTTCGTGAACTACGCGCCGGGCACCGAAGCGCGCCGCAAGCATCTGCGCGACGCGGGGCTCGGCGACGAGCCGTCGACCAACCACTTCATCGCCGACATCGACGCGGGCCGCCTGCCGGCCGTCACGTTCTACAAGCCGCAAGGCAACCTGAACATGCATGCGGGCTACGCGGACATCGAATCGGGCGACCGTCACATCGCGACCGTGATCGACCATATCCGGCGCGGGCCGCAATGGGAAAACACCGTGATCGTGATGACGCACGACGAGAACGGCGGCTGGTGGGATCACGTCGCGCCGCCGGTCGGCGATCGCTGGGGCCCCGGCTCGCGGATCCCGGCGCTCGTGATCTCGCCGTTCGCGAAAAAAGGCTTCGTCGATCACACGCTGTACGACACGAACTCGATCCTGCGCTTCATCAGCCGCGTGCACGGCCTCGCGCCGCTGGACGGCGTGGTCCTGCGCAACAACGCGTTCGCCGCGCGCGGCGCGACGCCGCCGGGCGATTTGACGAACGCGCTCGATCTCGGCTGACGCCCGGCCGATCGCCGAAACGACAACGCCCCGGGCCATGCGATGGATGGCCCGGGGCGTTCATGCCGCTTTCAGGTGGTGACGTCGATTCCTGTCGTCAGCCGCCGATACGCCGCTCGATCTTCTTCATCGTGTCGGTCATTTCGGCCGGCAAGCGCAGCTTCAACGTATCGAACAGCGCCGCGTGCAGCTTCAGTTCCTCGCGCCATTCGTCGGCGTTCATCGACGTCACCGCATCGAACTGGTCGCGCGTGAAGTCGAGGCCGTCCCAGTGCAGGTCTTCGTACGCAGGCGACACGCCGAACGCATGCTCGCCGCCACCGCCCGTGCCTTCGAGACGATCGAGCATCCACTTCAGCACGCGCATGTTCTCGCCGAAGCCGGGCCACACGAACTTGCCGTTCGCGTCCTTGCGGAACCAGTTCACGCAGTAGATCTTCGGCAGCTTCGCGCCGGCGGCTTCGAGCTGCTGGCCGAGTTTGAGCCAGTGCGCGAAATAATCGCTGACGTTGTAGCCGCAGAACGGCAGCATCGCGAACGGATCGCGACGCACGATGCCCTGCTGGCCGACCGCGGCCGCGGTCGTCTCGGAGCCCATCGTCGCGGCCATGTACACGCCTTCGACCCAGTCGCGCGCTTCGGTCACGAGCGGCACCGTCGTCGAGCGGCGGCCGCCGAAGATGAACGCGTCGATCGGCACGCCGGCCGGGTTTTCCCAGTCGTCGTCGATCGACGGGCACTGCGCGGCCGGCGCGGTGAAGCGCGAGTTCGGATGCGCGGCCTTGCGGCCGGTTTCCTTGGCCGTTTCCGGCGTCCACGGATTGCCCTGCCAGTCGGTCAGCTTCGCGGGCGGCGTGTCGGTCAGCCCTTCCCACCACACGTCGCCGTCTTCCGTCAGCGCGACGTTCGTGAAGATCACGTTTTCCTTCAGCGTGGCGATCGCGTTCGGGTTGGTCTTCACGCCCGTGCCCGGCGCCACGCCAAAGAAACCGGCTTCCGGATTGATCGCATACAGGCGACCATCGCGGCCGGGCTTCAGCCACGCGATATCGTCGCCGATCGTCGTGACCTTCCAGCCGTCGAAGCCCTGCGGCGGGATCAGCATCGCGAAGTTGGTCTTGCCGCACGCGGACGGGAACGCCGCCGCGACGTGATACTTCTTGCCGGCCGGCGACGTCACGCCGAGGATCAGCATGTGTTCCGCGAGCCAGCCCTGATCGCGCCCCATCGTCGATGCGATGCGCAGTGCGAAACACTTCTTGCCGAGCAGCGCGTTGCCGCCGTAGCCCGAGCCGAAGCTCCAGATCTCGCGCGTTTCCGGAAAGTGCACGATGTACTTGACCGGATTGCACGGCCACGGCACGTCCTGCTGGCCGGCTTCGAGCGGATGACCGACGCTGTGCACGCACGGCACGAACTCGCCGTCCTCGCCGAGCACGTCGTACACGTCGCGCCCCATGCGCGTCATGATCCGCATGTTCACCACGACGTACGGGCTGTCGGACAACTCGACGCCGACGTGCGCGATCGGCGAGCCGAGCGGGCCCATCGAGAACGGCACGACGTACAGCGTGCGGCCGCGCATCGAGCCGCGGAACAGTCCGTTGAGCGTCTCGCGCATTTCGGCCGGCTCGATCCAGTTGTTGGTCGGGCCGACGTCATCGCGCGACGCCGCGCAGATGAAAGTACGATCCTCGACGCGCGCGACGTCCGACGGATCGGATTGCGCGAGATACGAGTTCGGGCGCTTTGCCGGGTTCAGGCGCGTGAGCGTGCCCTGGTCGACCATCGCCTGGCACAGCGCGTCGTATTCTTCCTGCGATCCGTCACACCACACGACACGCTCGGGCTCCGTGAGCGCCGCGATGCGCGAGACCCAGTCGATCAGCTTGCGATGTTTGACGAAGGCCGGCGGAGCGATCAGCGGGCCGTGTGTCGCTTCGGCCAAAGTGTTTTGCGACATGAGGATGTCTCCAGATTATTGGGCGGGGATGGGGGTGCGGGGCGAGCCCGCGAGATGGGGAATGCGTGCGGAGCGCAGGAAGATGCGGCGCGCAGGACGGGACGCGCGAGCGGAGCGCGCGTCGATGCCGCGATGCGGGCGAGAGAAGATGAAGTCTCGTTAGAAAGTGCGAACACGAGTTTCGCCATGCAAGCAACCTGCCAGACAACTCCATGCCGGCCAGCATACCATCGCCGTTGTTGGCGGGGCGTTGCGTTGCAACAAGAAACAACTGTGAGGGCGTCCCGGCATGCGCGTTGCAGGCAGGTTATTTTTACGGCGGCGGCGTGCGCGCTTTGGGGACGAAACCAGCGCGACGACCGCCCCGCAAGGGTTTCGCACGAACGGCAATTTCAACCTCCCGCTCGTCGGCGCGAACCACGCGAACGCACGCCGTGCGACTTCGCGTTTTCGCTACTCAGGCAAACCCTGAATTAGGTTGCATACACAAACATCCCGTTCGAATGCCTGCTCACGCGGCTGCGCAAAACGCGAGGCCGGGCAATACGGGTAATACGCGCACGCGGCCATCGCGCCGGCGACGCGCGATCCGCACGCGCATGTCGAGGCGATTGCGACGACGAAAAAATCCCCGCGCGACGCAGCCGATATGTCGCAAAGCCTCGCGCGGATCACGCTCCGCGCCGAATAAAAAAAGCCAACCCGTAACGGGTTGGCTTTCTGCTGCGGATATGACGATTACGAGAACTGGTTCATCGTGTTGTCCTTGCCCGCTGCCTTCAGCGCCGCTTCGCCGCTGAAGTATTCCTTGTGATCGTCGCCGATGTCCGAACCCGACATGTTCTGGTGCTTCACGCACGCGATGCCCTGACGGATTTCCTTGCGCTGCACGCCCGCCACATAGCCGAGCATGCCCTGGTCGCCGAAGTATTCCTTGGCCAGGTTGTCGGTCGACAGCGCAGCCGTGTGGTACGTCGGCAGCGTGATCAGGTGGTGGAAGATGCCTGCTTCACGCGATGCATCGGCCTGGAACGTGCGGATCTTCTCGTCGGCGAGCTTGGCCAGTTCGGTTTCGTCGTATTCGACGCTCATCAGTTGCGCACGATCGTAAGCCGACACGTCCTTGCCCTCGGCCTTCATCGCGTCGTAGGCCTGCTGGCGGAAGTTCAGCGTCCAGTTGAACGACGGGCTGTTGTTGTACACCAGCTTCGCGTTCGGGATCACCTTGCGGATCTCGCTGACCATGCCGCCGATCTGCGCGATATGCGGTTTTTCGGTTTCGATCCACAGCAGGTCGGCGCCATTCTGCAGCGACGTGATGCAGTCGAGCACGCAACGCGCCTCGCCCGTGCCGGCGCGGAACTGGAACAGGTTGCTGGGCAGGCGCTTCGGACGCAGCAGCTTGCCGTCGCGCTTGATGACGACGTCACCGTTGCCCAGTTGATCGGCCGACAGTTCTTCGCAATCGAGGAACGCGTTGTATTGATCGCCCAGGTCGCCCGGCGTGTTCGTCACGGCGATCTGCTTGGTCAGGCCGGCGCCCAGCGAATCGGTACGCGCGACGATGATGCCGTCGTCAACGCCCAGTTCCAGGAACGCGTAGCGGATCGCGCGGATCTTCGCGAGGAAATCCTCGTGCGGCACCGTGACCTTGCCGTCCTGGTGGCCGCACTGCTTCTCGTCCGACACCTGATTCTCGATCTGGATGCAGCACGCGCCCGCTTCGATGAACTGCTTGGCCAGCAGGTAGGTCGCTTCCGCGTTGCCGAAGCCGGCGTCGATGTCGGCGATGATCGGCACGACGTGCGTGACGTGGTTGTCGATCTTTTGCTGGATCGCCGCCTTCGCAGCCGGATCCTTCGCGGCATCCAGCTCGCGGAACAGGCCGCCCAGCTCGCGGGCGTCGGCCTGCCGCAGGAACGTGTACAGCTCGCGAATCAGCGCGCTGACCGAGGTCTTTTCGTGCATCGACTGGTCCGGCAGCGGGCCGAACTCCGAGCGCAGCGCGGCGACCATCCAGCCCGACAGGTACAGGTAACGGCGTTCGGTGCTGTTGAAGTGCTTCTTGATGGAGATCATCTTCTGCTGGCCGATGAAGCCGTGCCAGCAACCCAGCGACTGCGTGTACTTGGACGGATCGGCATCGTACGCGGCCATGTCGGCACGCATGATCTTCGCGGTGTACTTCGCGATGTCCAGGCCGGTCTTGAACTTGTTCTGGGCACGCATGCGGGCGGCATATTCGGGGCTGATGGCATTCCACGCGCTGCCGTGGTTTTCCTTCAAGCCAGCCACTGCCTTGATGTCGTCTTGATATTGGGACATGTCTATCTCCTGGGAACGAAGCGCATTTGAGTAAAGGGTTCAGCGTGCCCGCCGCGTGTGACGAAGCGAACTGCATGGACTCAATAGTAATCCTGTCCCGCGCGCTTTCACTCAAGTCTTATATAAGACATAAGATATAAATTTCCCTTTATTTTCAATGAGATAGTCAGTCGTTTTTGCGATGCAAAACACGGTTTCAAGCGGCGGTAAAACGCGGCGGCAGGAATTCGGCCCACATCCCATAATATGAAATACTCTTTCGGCTGCTGAAGAACGGACGCGCTTCGAGCACACTGGCGGCACGACGCCCGCTGCCCTTTGTCACATCCATGACAAAACGTCTATACTTGGACAATTATTTGATCCGCGCGCCTCGACGCGTCGGCCTGCCTGCCCGGAGCGACATGAACGACTCTCCCGTTTTCGACACGCTTTGCGAACTGCTGACGACATCCGGCGCGCGTTTCCGCGTGCTCGAGCATCCGGCTGAAGGCAAATCCGGCGCGATCGCCGCGCTGCGCGGCACCCGCCCCGAACAGGGCGCGAAGGCGATGCTCTGTACGTTCAAGGACGGCGGCGACGACGCCGCGCTCGCGGTGATTCCCGGCCACCTGAAAATCGACTTCCGCAAGGTCGCCGATGCGGTCGGCCGGCGCAAGGCGACGCTCGCGTCGCCCGACGTCGCGGCCGCCGTCACGCGCTGCGTGATGGGCGCCGTGCCGCCGTTCGTGTTCGATACGAACGTGACGCTCGTCGTCGATCCCGCTCTGGTCGAGCGCAACGCCGAGATCGCGTTCAACGCGGGCCGCCTCGATCGCTCGGTCGTGCTCGACGCGGCCGACTACGTCCGGATCGCGCGCCCGCTGCTGGCCGACATCACGCGGCCGGAAACGACGGACACCCCGACACACCAGGACCACCCATGAGCACGAACCGCAAGCCGCTGCTGTCGGAGCAGGCATCGCTGATCGAACAGGTGCAGCGCATCGCCGAAGGGCTCGGCGAGATGTTCGCGCCGTTCACCGAGGTCGTCGTGCACGACCTGCGCACGCCGGAGCACGCGATCCTCGCGATCCACAACAACCTGTCCGGACGCGCGGTCGGCGATCCCGCGACCGAACTCGGCCTCGCCCGCATCGCCGACGACGATTTCCCGCAGGTGCTCGCGAACTACCCGAACCGCTTCGCTGACGGCCGCACCGCGAAAAGCACGTCGATCGGCATCAAGGATTCGACCGGGCGCTACGTGGCCGCGCTGTGCCTGAATGCCGATGTCACGCTGTTCCGCGGCTTCCAGGGCATGCTGAACCAGTTCTGCCGCACGGACGGCGAAGCCGTCGTCGAAACGCTCGATCCGGCGGGCGCCGACGCGATCCGGCAACGCATCGACGCATTCGCGACGCGCCTCGCGACGACGCCGCGCGAGCTGAAGACCGACCAGCGCCGCGAACTGATGCAGACGCTGAAGGCCGACGGCTTTCTCGAGGTGCGCCGCGCGATGGAAATCGTGTCGCAGCACCTCGGCGTGTCGCGCGCCACCGTCTACAACGATGCGAAATGACGCGGCGCGCCCCGCATTCCAGTCGACTGACTTTTTCAATCCTCGAACAACCATGAACTCTCCCATTCTCCCCACGTACGACGACGTCGCCGCCGCCGCGACCCGGCTCGAAGGCCACGCGCACCGCACGCCGGTGATGACGTCGCGGACGATCGACGACGCGCTCGGCGCGCAGGTGTTCTTCAAGTGCGAGAACCTGCAGCGCATGGGCGCCTTCAAGTTCCGCGGCGCGTTCAACGCGCTGTCGCGTTTCAACGCGGAACAGCGGCGCCACGGCGTCGTCGCGTTCTCGTCGGGCAACCATGCGCAGGCGATCGCGCTGTCGGCGCGCATGCTCGGCATTCCCGCGACGATCGTGATGCCGCAGGACGCGCCGGCCGCGAAGATGGCCGCGACGCGCGGCTACGGCGGCAACGTCGTGACCTACGACCGCTACACCGAGGATCGCGAGCAGATCGGGCGCCAGCTCGCGGAGAGGCACGGGCTCACGCTGGTGCCGCCCTACGACCACCCGGACGTGATCGCCGGCCAGGGCACCGCGGCCAAGGAACTGTTCGACGAAGTCGGCCCGCTCGACGCCGTGTTCACGCCGCTCGGCGGCGGCGGGCTGCTGTCGGGCACCGCGCTCGCCACGCGTGCGTTGTCGCCGCATGCGAAGCTGTACGGCGTCGAGCCCGAAGCCGGCAACGATGCGCAGCAATCGTTCCGGTCCGGCACGATCGTGCACATCGACACGCCGCGCACGATCGCCGACGGCGCGCAGACGCAGCACGTCGGCAACCTCACGTTCCCGATCCTGCGCCGCGACGTCGACGACATCCTGACCGCGACGGATGCGGAACTCGTCGACTGCATGCGCTTCTTCGCCACGCGCATGAAGATCGTCGTCGAGCCGACCGGCTGCCTGTCATTCGCCGCCGTGCGCCGGATGAAGGATGCACTGCAGGGCAAGCGCGTCGGCGTGGTGATCAGCGGCGGCAACGTCGATCTCGAGAACTTCTGCGCGCTGGTGTCGGCACCGGCCTGACCGTCGCGGCGCGCACGGGGCGGCACGCATCGACAACGCCCCGCGCCGGCCGTCGGCCTTCAGAACGGCGGAACGACGGCCGCCGGTTCCCGCGCGACGGTCCGCGTTCGAACCCGGCTGTTTCTTCAGACCTGAAACACTGCCCGCGCACCACGAACGAAAGGATTCGGAAAGCTGCCACCGGGCAATGACGTTTTTTCGCATCCGCGCGCGGCTGGACGATTGACGTCCCTGACCGCGCGCCATTACCCTTGCGCGCTGATGGTTCCCGGAGACGGGATCAAAAGGGAACGCAGCAGGGGCAACGCCCCGAATCTGCGGCTGCCCCCGCAACTGTGAGCGGCGAATCCGTGCCACCGCATGCCACTGGGAAACCGGGAAGGCCTGCACGGATGACGACCCGCGAGCCAGGAGACCTGCCATCGACCCGAGGTCCACGCAGCCGCACCGGGCGGGGTGTCCCGATGCGCCTGGCACCGCCCCCGGCGGTCGCCCGTTGCATGGACGACCCGACCTCAGGATCCGTCAGATGTCCATCGTTCCCGAATCCGCTTCCCGGCCGGAAGCGTCGCACCGACGCGCCGTCGGCATGCGCAGCCTGTCCGCCCTCCGCCCGCGATCGCCGTACGCGCCACACGCCTTGTCCCGCCGCCTCATGAAGATTCGTCGCCTGCTCGCCACGTCCGCCGCCACCGCGCTGCTTTCCCCGCTCGCCCAGGCGGCCGGCGACACGGCGCTCGCGCAGCCCGCCGTGCCCGCGCCCGGCGCGGATCTGCCGACGATCAGCGTGACCGACACGCGGCACCTGCCCGAATCGTTCGACCGGCGTTACGCGTCGACCCAGGTGCTCACACGCGAGGATCTCGACCGGCTGTCGCCCGCCGACCCGAGCATCACGCAGGCGCTCGCGACGCTGCCGGGCGTGACCGTCGTGCAGAACGGCGGACCCGGCTCGTCCGCGTCGGTCAGCATCCGCGGTTCGTCGTCGAGCCAGGTCGCCGTGTTCATCGATGGCATCCGGATCGGCTCGCCGACCACCGGCATCGCACCGTGGGCCGACCTGCCGACCGAAGCGTTCGAGCGCGTCGAGGTGATCTCCGGCCCGGCGGCCGCGTCGTTCGGCAACAACGCGATGGGCGGCGTCGTGCAACTCTTCACGCGCCGCGCCGCCAACCAGCCGAACCAGACCACCGTGTCGTTCGGCGGCGGCTCGAACAAGACGTTCGACACGCAGTTCCGCACGTCGGGCACGGTGCCGTCGACCGGGCCGCTGGCCGCGCTCGGCGGGCTCACCTATTCGCTCGGGCTGCACGACTACAACACGGCCGGCATCGATGCGACGCGACCGTTCTTCTACGGCCACGAAGACGGCCGCAATCCGTATCACGCGCAGGATCTCGACGCGCGGCTCGGCTATGCGCGCGACAACTGGTCGATCTCGACGTTCGCGCTGTATCACCGCTCCGATCTGTCCTTCGACAACAGCGGTTACGCGAATCGCGAACTCGATCACCAGCTGACGACCGGCGTTGCGTTCCATCTCGACATCACGCCCGATACGCAGTTCGACCAGTCGTTCGGCTATGCGAACGACCGCCAGTTCATCTATGCGGACAACCCCGCCCTCGCAACCGACCAGATCAATTCGCAGCGGATCAGCACGTCGACGTCGCTGACCCATCAGGAGCACGGGTTTCACCTGTTCGGCCTGCCGCTGTCGGGCGAATCGAAGCTCGCGTACGACTTCACGCGCGAGCAGGCGTTCCTGCCGGTCGACATTCCCGGCGGCGTGCCGACGCGCAACGATTCCGCGTTCTCGCTGCACCAGTCGGCGACGCTCGGCAGCGTGACGATGTTCGTCGCCGGCCGTCACGAGATCATCGCCGGACAAGCGGTGAACACCGGCAACGCCGCGCTGTCGTGGGCGATCACGCCGGTCTACACGGCGCGCATGTCGTACGGCAATGCGTTCCGCCTGCCGACGTTCAACGACCTGTACTACCCCGGCTACGGCAACCCGAACCTCAGCCCGGAACGCAGCACGTCGGTCGAGGCCGCGCTCGACGCGAATACGGCGTATGGCACGTTCACCGCGGCGATCTACGACACGCGCGTCAACAACCTGATCGCGTACAACCCGGCGACGTTCTCGCCGATGAACATCGGCCGTTCGCACATTCGCGGCATCGACCTGTCGTACAAGGGAACGATCGGCCGCTCGACGCCGGTGAGCGTCGCGGTCGGCATCCTGAATCCGCAGGACGAAACGAACCAGACGTGGCTCAGCCGCCGGCCGCGCCAGACGGTCAGCCTGAACGTCGATCACACGTGGGACGAACTGAAGCTGCACGCGCTGAGCACGGGCGCGTCGCTGCTGTACGGCGGCTCGACGTTCGACGATCCGGCCAACCGGCAGTATCTGGCGTCGTACCTGACGGTGAGCCTGCGCGCGTCGTACCGGATCAATTCGCACCTGACGGTGTCGGCATCGCTGTCGAACCTGTTCGACCGGCAGTACATGACCGCGTACGGTTACAACACGCTCGGGCGTACCGCGTTCGGCAAGGTCAGCTATACATTCTGACCGCCCCACGCATCGGCGCATCGCGCCGCCCCGGCACGCGCGCGACATTGACATCGCGACAAAAGCTAACAGGATGCCGAGCACGCGCATGCGATCCGCCTGCTTGGCGGCTTCTTCATGGGCTACGTGACGCTCGAAAGCGCCGGCGGCTTCTCGCACCGCGCGCCGGATGCCGACGCGTCGTGGTTGCGCAGCCTCGATGCGCTCGACACATGGCAATCCGATGCGTTGACACGGCTCGTCGACGATCTGCTATCGGTTCAGCACGCGATCGCTGCGCTGCCGTCCGATATCGTCGTCAGCATGCGAATCAACCCGTACTTCCGGAAAACGGTGATGCTCGAGCTGCTCGCCCATATCCGGACGACGGTCGACGCGATCCGGTCGACCCGCGCTACCCCGCGCGCCTAGATCAGCCCGCGCACGCCCGCGACGAGCTGGATCGCGCCGAATACCGCGACGACGGCCGCCGACATGCGCGACAGCCCGTGCATGAACGCGAACGACAGCTTCGCGCGCAGCGCGGCGGTCGCGCTGCTCAGGCACAGCCACCACGTGGCCGAGCCGACGAACACGCCGGCGACCATCCACGCGACGCTCGCCCACATCGCGCCTTCCCGCGCCCCCGGCAACGGGCCGAGCGCCGCGAAGATCCCGACGAACGACACGATCGTCATCGGGTTCGACAGCGTGAGTCCGAACGTCGTCAGGAAATCGCGCAGGACGGTCGTACCCGGCACCTCGCGCTGTCCCACCGGGGCGGCCAGCGGCTGGCGCGCGATGCTCCACGCGAGCCACACGAGAAACGCGCCGCCGCCGATCTTCAGGCCGACGGTCAGCATCGGGAACGCGGTGACGATGCCCGCGACGCCCAGCGCGCCGAGCAGGCCGTAAATCGCATCGGCGCACGCGGCGCCGATGCCCGTCGCGAATCCCGCCTGGAAGCCGCGGCTCAGGCTGCGCTGAATGCACAGCATGCCGATCGGGCCGACCGGCACCGCGATCGACAGCCCCATCACGACGGATTTGATGAACAACATCGCCTGCTCCTTTCGACATCCAATGGCTCGAACAGGCATCGTAGGGAAAGTCCGTGCCGCGCTGAATGCGGTTTTTAAGGAAAAATGGCGGCTCTACCTTAAAAACGCCCGCCGCGATGGACGATCTGGACTGGAAGATACTGGCGCTGTTGCAGGACAACGGACGCCTCAGCTATACGGAGCTCGCGCGCCGGGTTCACCTGTCGGTGCCGGCGGTGACGGAGCGCGTGAAGCGTCTTGAAGCAGCCGGCGTGGTCGAAGGCTACACCGCCAGGATCAATCCGTCCGCGGCCGGCTATCCGGTGAGCGCGCTGATCGGCATCACGGTGCAGCAACCGGCGAAAGCGAAGTTCCTCAAGCTGCTGGAGACGATTCCTGAAGTCGTCGAATGCCATCACGTGACGGGCGCGGATTCGTACGTGATGCGATTCGTCGCCGTCAGCATGGCCCATCTCGAACAGTTGATCGAACGCATCAACCTGTACGGCGAAACGCGCACGTCGATCGTGATGTCGACGCCGCTGCCGGCGCGCGGGCTCGCGCGGCCGGCGTCGAAGCCCGGCGACACGCGCAGGTAGCGGGCCGCGGTTTCAGGATTGCCCGAAGCGACCCGCAGGAACCTGCGACGGCCGGTGGCCGCCGTCCCCGGTCATGCGGCCGGGTCCCCGCATGACGATCGGTGCGGGCCGGCTATTTGCCGACCGCGCCGCCGAGCACGCCGCCTACCAGCGACGTCATCGGCGGGAGCGGATTGGAGAGGCCGCCCAGCGGCGAGCCGCCGCTGCTCGTACCGGTCGCGGAGCCGTTATGCACGGTCGCCGGGATGCCGCCGACCACGCTCGTCACCAGGCCGGCGACCGGCACCGCGCCATTCGCACCGCTCGGGTTCACGAAGCCGCCCGCATTGGTCACCGTGTTGCCGACCGCCCGGACGAGACTGCCGGCAGCGCCGACGATCGGCTGCGGCGAGGTGGACGTCACCTGCCATCCGGCCGACGTGATCGCGCCGCCGACCTGTCCGAGCAGCCCCGCGACCGGCTGCCCGAGTCCGGTTGCGGTGCCGACCTGCTGCGTGAGTTGGCCCGCCGTCGTCACGACCGGCGTGATCGCGGTGCTGATCGCTTGCGTCGCCTGCTGGACCGGGCCCGACGACAGCGCCGAGCCAAGCATGGTGCCGCCTGACTGCAGGCCGCCGGCCGCCGTGTCGAGCAGGCCGCCGACGGGCGTCGTGATCGGCGCGAGCGGCGAGAGCGGGCCGGAGCCAAACGCCTTCACCGTTTCGCCGAGCCCGTTGACCGGGTTGCCGATCGAGCCGACGAGGGTGCCGAGGCCCGAGACCGTCCTGCCGACCGGGTTCGGCGTGAAGCCGATCTGGCCGATACCGTTGCTCACGACGTTCGTCGTATCGCGGATGATCGTGCCGACGCCGGTGACCGTGTCGGCCGGCCCGGCCGTCGCGGCCTTGCCGACGCCGGGCAACGTCACGTCGCCGAGCGTCGAACCCGCGGCCAGCACGACTGCGCCGGCGGAACTGATGATGCCGTTGGTGCCGGGTGTGCCGCTCGCACCGCCGATGCCGCTTGTTCCGCTTGTTCCGCTTGTTCCGCTTGTTCCGCTTGTTCCGCTTGTTCCGCTTGTTCCGCTGGCGCCGCTAGTACTCGTCCCGATGGTGTTACCTGCCGGCGTCGGCGCCGTGACGTCCCCGCCGCCGCACGCCGCGAGCGCACACGCAGCGGCAATGGCGGCGAGCACAACGTTCGCCTCGATGAAGTGATCTTGCATGGTAGCCCCCGTTCGCTATTGAGCGCGATCACTCCACCAAGCATCTACCGTGCCATTTCCATCGGGCTCCTTCACAGTTTCACAATCGCCTTGCGATGGCGGTCCAGGCCGGGCTGCGGGGCTGCGCGCATCAGATGCGGATCGCGCCGCCCGGCTCGGCCTGTGCAGGCATTCCGATAATGCTGACGTAACGCCGACCCTGCGTTACGTAGCACAACAAGCGAAAAAAACGACGGCGGCCACCCGTGCACACGCCGCATCCTCGTCACGGCCGCTTCACCAGCTTCACGATCGTCAGTGTGCCGTTGACGTTCTCCACGCGAACCCGGACCTTGTCGCCCACATGCAGCGACGGGATCATCGCCGCGTCGGCGGCCTTGAATGCCATCGTCATCGGCGGCATCCCGATGTTGTCGAGTGCGCCGTGCTTCAGCGTCACGCGCCCGCGCCCGGCGTCGATTTCCTTGACTTCGGCCTCGGTCAGCTTCGCATCCTGCGTCGACATGCTCGCATCGCTTGAACTCATGGCCGACATGTCGCCGGCCGCGAGCGCCGGCATTGCAACGACCGCCATCGCACACGACATGGCGACGGCGCGAAAGCGGATCTTCATCGAGCGTCTCCCGTCGCGCCCGGCGTGTTTCCGCCGCCAGCCGGTGCCGCGCATCACACGATCAACGTCACACCGGCCCACACAATCAGCACGACGCCGAGCGCGCGGCCGATACGATCGCCACCGGGCAGGACCTTTTCCACGAACACGAACAGCGACAACGCGACGATCCACACGACATTCATCACGCCGCCAACGAACAGCAGCGCCATCAGCAACCAGCAGCAGCCCACGCAAACCACGCCGTGTCGCGCACCCAGCAGAAAACTGCCGGCAACGCCCGGACGCCAGTGCGCGACCAGGAACGCCGCCGGCGCACGGCATTGCCGCAAACACGCGCGTTTCAGCGGCGAGAATTGATAGAGCCCGGCCAGCGCCAGCACGATGGCGGAAAGAAGCGCGCTCTTCGACCACAGCATCATCGCGGAGATCAGCCCGGCCGGCTGCAGCAGCGCCTGAAGCAACGCCGCGCCGATCGAGAACGCGAGCCACGTCGTCAGATAGCCGGCCAGCAGCGCCACCGACGTGAACGCCGATCCCGCCGCCCCGTTGCCGTGCTGCCGCAGCACGCGCCGGTACAGCATCACGAGCGGCGCGGCGCCGGGCGTCATCATCGCGATCATCATCACCCACCACATCGCGATCACGGTCGGCAGAGACGGATCCATGCTGCCCATGCCGTCGGCCAGCCGATGCGGAAACAGCGCGACGGTCGTCATCTCCCGTGCCGACATGCCGGTTCCCGCGCCGGTCCACAGATAGAACCAGCACAGGCCGACGAGCGCGGCCATGCCGAGCAGCGTGACGGAGCGCTCGCGCGCGAGCCAGACGTCGAACGGAGTCATGCCGCGGCGCGATGCCGGATCAGCCCGTGGTTGTTCAGATGCAGCCGTGCGAATTGCGCATAGGTTCCGTCGAGATTCAGCACGATGTTGCCCTGCGAGCGCCCCGTTCCCGAACCGATCTCGGCCAGCTCGTATTCGAAACCGTGCGGCAGGTCGATCCGCACACGGTGCTCGTCTCCCGTCACCGGATTGCGGATGGGGTCGCCGGCGGCGTCGAACACACCGTCCACGTGAATCCGGCCGCGCCGCGCATCGACATCGACGTCGAAATCGATCGTCGTGAAGATCGGATCGAACGCGTGCTCGAGCGTCGACGCATACACCGAGAACATCGTCGCAAATGGATCGGTATCCTGACCGGTCATGATTTTCAGCACGGCGTCGCGCTGTGCCGGACTCGCGCGCTCGTCGACGATCGGCTGGCACTTGCCCTTCCCTTCGTGAACCGCGCCCGGCCACTGAAACACCACCGCGATCCTGACACCGTCGAGCACCACGTCGCCGTAGTGGCCGCGGTCGATCGAAATCGCCCCCATCGCTTCGCAGTTGCCGTTGGTCGGCAATGCATTGAACTGGCAAGGGCAACCGTATGAGCAATTGCAACTGATCATTTCGGTACCCTGAATCTCCCACGGCGTCATGGCTCCACCTCGCGCTCTGAAACGGACGAACGCTTCGAATCTAGTGCACGCGATCGGGGAAAGCAAAGCGGTAATGACAGCGTGAAAACAGTGGGTTCCGGCCTCACGTAAGACCTTTCAGGATGGGCTCGCGCAGTTGCTCCGGCAACCGTCCAGTCACCCCGCTCTCATACGAACAGCGACACGACGATCGCACACCACACCGCGCCCGCGCCGCACAGAAACACGCGTCGCGCGACGAACATTCGCGATTCGTCGTCGGGCGTTTTCATCGGCGACGTCGCGAGAAACGGCACGCTGGCGAGGCACGCGAAACCGGCCAGCGCCGGCACGATCACGACGTAGTCGCCGAACCGCCAGGGCAATGCTTCGTGCAATCCCCAGTAGCCGAGAGACAGCATGCCGATCGAGAACATCGTCGCCGCGGCCGAGCTGAGCGCGACCACCGATCCTGTTGGAAATTGCACGGGAACCTCCCCTCGCGCAGCGCGCGATGCAACGCCTGTCGCCGGAAATCGGCATGATCTCGTCCGCCCGCAGCGAAATCAGGCGTTCGTTTCGGACTCGCATGCATCGAGCGCGCCGCCTCCACCCGTCAGCGAATGCGCGTTGTCACGGATTGACGGATTCGATCCGTCGAGCGGTATTTCGTGCCCGTTCAATCGGCCAGCTGCTGCATTACGTTGCTAACCCGGTTTCTTCGTGCCCTGCGCAACGGAAATCCACCCGACCACCGCCGCGGCGACCCAGCAACAGGTGATCATCAGGTCCAGATCCATCCAGCCCTGGAAATTCGTGCTGTTTTCGAAGCTGCAGCGCTGATGGCCCCTGACCCACATGCAGCCGCTGATCAACTGCTGGATGTGCATATAGATGCTGTACACGGCAACCGCCGACGCGATGACGGCGACCCGCAGGCTTATGCTCTTTTTCATTGACGCTGAAGGCGTGGGATGGTCGTGGGATGGTCTCCCGACGATCTTAAGCCAATGGCGATGCGCGACGCAATCGATCCGGTATCGACCGACGGTGTACGCGGCATCGTGCATGCAGCCGGTCGCGCCGCACGGCGAAATTGTCGCAACGGTGTCGTCGCGCTCGATCGACCCGGTCACGCTCAAGAACGTCGAGAAAATCGCTGAAGAACGCCGGCATGCTCGACGGCAATCGCGCATCGGTATTCGTGGAAGTCGATGGGCTCGACGACTCCCTGCCAAAGTACGCGGATAACAATGTCAATGGACGTGTTCGTCGCGCCATGCAACCGGACAAGGTTCAGCACCGACGTCGACGTGCTCGCGATCCCGTACGCCGCCGCGGATCTCGTCGGACCGATCAAGGACAAGCCGATCCGCCTCGAGCGCGATGCGCTGGCGCTCGACCCCATGCGGGCGTCTGCTCGTCGTTTCTGCGTTTGGTGACACGCGCGGAAGCGAAGTGCGGGATTCCGGCACGCGACATTCCCGTCGAACGAGGCCCGTCGGCGGCCCGCCGGACATGATCGCGGACGCGCTGCTCAAGCTGGTGCGGGAGGTGCCGGCCCGGGCGCACGCGTGCGTGAGGGCATCGAGGATTTTCTTGCGGGACGCGGCTGCCTGAGCGTCGAACACGCGCGGCGCCGGTAAAGGCGGTGAAGTGGAAGAAGCCGTCGGCGGCGCCGCCGACGACCGACGAACGGCACACCGTGCGCCGTTCATCCGGTTCGTCCGGCCATGGGGCCGGACAGGTGTCGATCGGTGCGCGTTGCTGCGCACCGATCGTGGCCGCTTAGCGGCGCGGCTGCCCGCTTCGCGGCGGACGCGGGGAATTCGCGTCCTTGTGCCGGAAGTTGATGCGGCCCTTGGTGAGGTCGTACACCGACAGTTCCAGCGTCACGCGATCGCCCGCGAGAATGCGGATGTGGTTCTTGCGCATGCGGCCCGACGCGTACGCGCCGACCACGACGCCGTTTTCCAGCGTGACACGGTATTTGCTGTCCGGCAGCACTTCGTCGACGATTCCGTCCAGTTCCAGCAGTTCTTCTTTTGCCAAACCAATTCCTCCAGACAAGGTGATTGACCGCGGCCGCGGCAACTGCCCGGCGCCGCTCCCACAAACGGAACGGCGGCCGGCAAGCGGCCGGGATCGGTTCGTTCAGACGGGCCTCGGGCCTGTCTTGCGATCGGAGCCCGGCGCGTTGCGACGTTCGGGCGGTCGGTGGCTGCGGCGCCAGCGGCGCCGCGCAAGTCGGGACCGCGCCAGCTATGGCATGGCGGCGGTCTGCTCGGGTTGATGCGTTGAAGCGGTGATGCGCTCGCGAAACGGCGTGCGCTTCGCGAGGGCGTTGCGTCGCATGCGGTTCGCGCATGCGATGAGGGAGGCGTCACGACCGATGCATCGTGAATGTCGCGATGCATCGGTCGTGCGCATCGGAACGCACAGGCCGCCGTCATGCGGCGCCCCGCGCGATACTCCATCCGGCATCGGCCGCCGCCTGGCGACCGCTGCCGATGCGGCTTACTGCGGCGTGATGTTCGACGCTTGCAGACCCTTCGGGCCGCGCTTCACTTCGAAGCTGACCTTCTGGCCTTCGGCCAGGGTCTTGAAGCCCGTGCCGCGAATTTCCGAGAAATGGGCGAACAGATCGTCGCCGCCGTTGTCCGGGGAAATGAAACCAAAGCCCTTGGTTTCGTTGAACCACTTGACGGTACCGGTATCCACAAATACTTCCTTAATACAAATAATTGAACATGCGCCCGCGACGGGCACAGAAAGAATCAAAGAGGGAGAGACCAACGACTGCCGCACGGTGTACGGCCAATGATGAGCAATCGAACTTCTTGATGACTTCGGCCTCGGACACTACGCGGTAGCGACCGTTTCGTCAAGTTATTTTGATGCAGCGCACAAGCACGAGCGCTTTGGACACGTTCCATGGCGGAGGTTTTGAGTCGACACAGTCGGTTTGGATGCATCCCCCATTCTCTGCCGACCGCCCGCTTTTACGCGGTTTCCGCCGGAGCAGGATTCGGTACCGGCCGCGAATCGTGGCGGTCGTGTCGAGCCCACCCGCGCCCGGCCAGGCGTCGCGCGAGCCTGCGTGCCGCCCGTCCGACTTCGCGGGACGGCAGCCGCCCCCCCCCCCGCACGCTAATCGAACGGATTCAGCAACCGAACGCCGGTGCGAGCAAAATCGTCGACGTTGCGCGTGACGACCGTCAGATCGTTGATCAGCGCGGTGGCCGCGATCAGCTTGTCGAGTTCGTGCGTCGGATCGGGCACGCGCAAATGCCCCCACATCTGGCTGGTCTCGATATCGACCGACAGGATGTTCGACGCATAGCCGGACAGGATCATCGCCATCCAGGCCTCGAGCGCCGACGCCTGGCTGTGATCGCCGCGATGACGGATCAGGTCGACACCGCGCCGCAACTCGGCCACCGTCACGACGGACAGATAAAGCGGGCTCGCTTCGGCTTCGGCCTGCGTGAAGAACGCCCGCACGCCGCGGTTGGTTCGCTTGCCCTTCCTGATTTCGCTGATGACGTTCGTATCAATCAAATAGGCGGGAGGATTCAGCGTCTTTTCTTTTGATTTCAATTGGTTAGATGCGCACTTCCGCAAAAAAACACCTGCCAGAGTGTGCATCTTGCCGCCATAATAATCAAGCACTTACCCATGCGTTCTGAACAGTAACCAACGTCACTTTTGTTTTCTTCCCTTCACTTGCTTCAGGGCTTCCCTGATGTGAGGTTGATTGCATAGTTCTGGGTACCTCTTTACGCGATATGCCTCCCCGTCTTGTCCGCGATGGCGAGCCAACAAATATCCGGTAAGCGACCCTAGTTGATCGTAAAACTCCACAATTTCGGATGCTATCCTCTCTAAAGTCCCCAGTTCATAAACGAACTGCTTTTCTGCCAAATCAAATTTCTGCCCGACTTTGTGCGCCGCGTTAAACGAGAGAAAATCTGCCTGAGAGACCCAAACAATATGGTCCGGGATACCTACCGATACACCGAAACACCCATGTGCTAAATCGTTTCGTTCTTTTTCGAGGGAAGCTTTTCTAGAAACGTGTGCGGAGAACAATGCATAGTCTCTTTCATCAAGAGCAACTTCAGCAGCCGCAATAAGGGCATCCGACTGTGCCCTGCTATTTCTCAGTGATCCAAACACAGCAGATACTTCGGGAATATTCGCTCCCATTAGTTCCGCAAGTAGGCGGGTTACTTGAACCTCTATATCGGCCCACGACGTTATAATACGTCCTACAAGCGCAGCAGCCCTCGGTCGATCCTCGATATAACCCACGCCCATGGTGACTTTTGCGTTTGGATAGGATTTCAGAAGTGGTTTTCTCGACGCTTTAGAAATCGCAATCCTCTCAGGGTATGTCGAAGGGCGGCCCTCCTCCGACTGAACCAACCGGATGTCTTCAACGCGATACAAATCGTCATGCGAGCATAGTCCACACGGCACGCTAAATATGCCATCCCCAGCGAAGTTGACGTTCCCGGCGCCCTTTGACAAATCATCAAGACTATATATTAACTCACCGCAACGCTTGCACTTGAAAGCATAATACCAATCACCTTTTACAACAGGGTTTCTTCTATATAGCCGGTACGTCATCAATTCACCCCGCCATTATCAAATTTAGATTATATCCTTCACCGGTTCCGATATCATCTCGTCCGCCGGGTACAGCTGCAGCATCGCGCGAGCCGCCTCGACGTTCGACGTCGTAAGCCATTCCTCCCAGTCATCAGGCGGTAGGATCACGACCGCGCGCTTCTCTTCGCCTGGTCGGTGCATCAGCGAAAAGATAGGGTGCCCTTCGGCGTTCACCGTGATCATCGCCATCGTGTTCCGGACGCTGCCGTCCGGCGCCGGCAGTGTGCGCCAGATACCGGCGACGCACATCGTCGGCCGGTCAATCACGCTGATGCGCTGCCACACGCACGGCCCGAGTACCCACTCGCCATTCGCTTCTTGTCTGGCGTGCGGATATGAAGGCTCGAATACGAACCGGGCCGGAATCAAGCAGCGCTTGCCGCCGCGCCACGTCGGCCCGTACAGTGGCGACTTCCCGAGGTTGTCGTCGCGCACGTTCATCGTGGTGCGCATGAGCGGCGGCTTGCGCCCCGCTGCCTTCGCCTTCTCGGCATTGGCCTTCTGCAGCGCGCGCGGCCAGAACCCGAATCCGGCGATCAGCGGCTTGAACTGCCCATCGACGTAGCCGACGATCGGCGCGTCGTAGTCCTGGTAGATCTCAGGCTTCCACGGCGTCCAGCGGTACAGGTCGCGAAAACTGTCGATCTTGAGCTCGCTCAGGCCCGGATCTTCGCCCGGCGCCACGTAGTTCGTGCACATCGCCGTCCCCAATTTTCGCTCTTGACCTTCCCATCTTACCCCGGGATACACTGTGTTTTTATACAGTGTTTGTGCCGTGATCAAGCCACAGTGGGCCTACATCTGGGAGTACGGATTCCAGGGCGAGAAGAACCGCCTGAGGACGCCGGTCGAGCTCACCAAACGCGAATTTGAGCACTGGATCGACGAGGATCCTCGATCGACGTTCCTTGGCACATGCGTGCCGATCGAGGCGACGCGAATCGATCGCAACCGCGTCCCTCTGACGGATCCACGGTTCAAGCTGCGGCCGGAGGTGCCCGATTTCGACGCACCGACCGACGCCGAGCTGCGCGCGCTATGGCGGGAATACACCGACCTTCAGGTGCGATGGTTGATTCTCGAAATCCGTGCGCTGAGGAAGTCACTCGAGCGCATCGAGGATTGGTACCTCTACACCGACAAGAACGTCGCGAACAAAGGCGACCTTGCCGGCGCGCAGGGCCAGTTGCATCGGCTGATGCATCTGCTGCGCGAGGAGATGCGGCGGGCCGGGATGCGGTAGTGCGAGGCTTTGGGGCTCGAACGATTTCGCGACGGGTCTGACCTAGCGACGCAGCTGTGGCATTCTGGACGCTCGTCGCACTGGAGGTCGATATGCGCACGATTGCGGAAGAATTCAGCGATTCCGACGACGACTGGTTCGGCTTCGCCTCGGCGCAAGACCGGAAGGACGGCCATTCGTTGCGGGCATACCTGCTGCGTTACGCGGACCGCATCCCGGAACACCATGTCGTCGTGAACGTCGAGCTTGTGCTACGCACGGAGTATCCGCCCCGAGGCATTCGTCCGCCGTACCTGAGCGTCGTCCACTTCGATCCGGGGCACTCGACCGACTTGCCGCTCACGTGGAAGCGCAAGATCGAGGATCAAGACTTCGATTCCACGATCACGTACGTCGAATGCGGATACGACATTTTCGACTCGTTCAGCGACGTCACGATGGATCTGACGGCGCGCGGGTTCTACATCGAACCGATCGAAATTCCAGGGGCCGGCTATCGCGGCTCGGACGAGTTGGATGATGGCCCCGGGAGCTGATTTTGCAAAGCTGGCGCCTCGAGATGCGTTGGACGTCGATCTCGGAAGATCGGTTAGACTCTACGTTCATAAAAGAACAGCACGGGGCGCGAATTGAATCAACACGTCATAAGCCGGTTAATCGGTATCCACAAAATGCTAGTTGGAGCATATGAATCCAACGTCAGCCTATCTTCCAACACAAAAGGACTTGAGCGCCAGACCTTCATCGATAGCTTTCTGTCGCAGGTGTTGCCGTCGCATTTTCGCTTCGGTACCGGTGACGCAACTGACCAGGCTGGGAACAGAAGTGGTCAATTGGACGTAGTCATCGAATATCCGTTCGTGCCGAGCTTGCCGATTGTTGGATCGGAGAAGACTCGCCTCTACATGGCCGAAGGGATTTCTGCTGTCATCGAAGTAAAGTCAGATTTATCGAGTCAATGGAGCGAGGTCGAAGCAACAGCGAGCAAGCTCTCAGCCCTCAAACGGCAGTTCGGCAGTGGTATCTCCTTCGGCCCAACAGCCCCGCCACACATACCATTTTTCGTCGTTGGATTCAAAGGATGGAAATCACTCGACACGATGAAGTCGAAGTTGAAACCCGGAATAATCGATGGAATTCTTGCCGTCGATTCGCTGATGTTCTGCAGCACGGACCATTTTCACGGCATTAGCACCCCGGGCAGTCCGGCGGCGCTTTGGGCCCTGATCTATTGCCTGCACTTCGCTGGCAGTATGGGCGGATCCCTCGCGGTTGAAGCACCGCTCCGATACGTGCTAGGGCAATGACAGCGGGCTAGGGGTCTGAACTAACATCCCGGCGTTGCCGGCCGCACCGCACACACCCAACCCTGAACCGCCTTCAGTTTGTCGATTTCGCGCTGGTCGTCGCCGGCGATCCCGAAAACGCGCTCCGCAACCGCTGGGTCGAGGTCTGCGACGGCGGCGGCACCATCGCCCATGCTGGCGGCGCCGGAAGTTCCGGGCAGACCGTCGGAACCGGCTGTAGTGCAGTTCCGGACGGCGACGCGCAGCCGGTCAGTGCCAGCGGCAAGAGCAGCGCGCAGGCTGCGATTATCGGTTTCATGGTCAGTTCGCTCCTTCGTGAGTTGTGCGTCGACGGCAGCCACCTGCGAGGCGGCTGCGTCGTGGGCAGCTATCGCGCGCTGTTCTGCGGCGAGCGCCGCCTGCGAGATCACCGTCAGCTCACCGACATGCCGCTGCGCGTCGCGCGCGCGCGCGGCTTTCTCGTCGGCGAGCTGCCGCGCGCCGATCAGGTGCTCGACGGCGGCCCCAGCCGCCGCACCGAGCAGCGCGGCAAGCAGATACGGCCACGCAAATTTCAGGAAGATCATTTCGGGTCCTTCGCGTGCAGCTGCTTCAGCTCGTCCGGCGAGTAGACGAAGTCCGGAAGCAGGAACGCCTGCACGCTCCAGACCGGATCGCTTTCCTCGTGCCGGCCGTGATCCTTGCCCCGGTGATGGAGCGCGCACAGCAGCAGTTGGTTGTAGGTTGAGTCGACGAATGCCTCCGGCCGGGCCGGGTCGAACGCCTCCCAGTCGAAGCCCTGCGTCAGCTTGATGACGTCCCAGACCGGGTGCTGGCGCGGGATCGGCACGGTGCGCTGAAGCTTGTGGCTGAACATCGTGTCGACCTGGTTGAGCGCGACGCCGCGGATCCACTTCCAGTCGATCGCGTGCGAGAACGCCCACTCAAAGAACCGGTGATGCGACTCGACGGCCTGGTCGTCACCGCATACCGCGCAGACGTAGCCGCCGGCCGCCTTCATCTCGCGCTTGCTTGCGCGGAACGTCGGCGACTCGGTACGCGGCTCGTGGTCGGGATAGAAGACGTCCTCGGCGAGCGTGCGCCGCGTTTCGTGGGTTTTCGTGGTCGTCATAGGCCGCGCTCGCACAGTGCGCGCTCTTCAGCGCGCCGTTTCACCAGTCCGGGCAGCACGCGGCCGCCGGCCGTCACCCACTGCGGCCGGCCGTTGTCCGCCTCGTTCATCGCGCGGCACGCGCCCTTCCATTCGCCGGCGTTGAACCGCTTCGCCGTCGTGCTGCTGCAGTACGCGCCAGCGCCGACGTTGTAGGCGAAGCTCACTGCGGCCGCGAGCTGGTACGTATGCCCCTTCAGACCAGGCGTGCACTTCAGCACCGGCTCGGCATGCTCGATCAGCCGTTGTTCGAGGCGCGCGCGGCATTCATCCGGCGTGAACCGCTGGCCGGCGCGCACGTCCTTCGTGTCGCCGTTGCATCCCGTGATGATCCCGATCGGGTCGGGCCGTGCGACGAGCTCGAGCCCCTCGAACTTCGGGACCTTGGAAAAAAGAAGGGCTGCCGCAGCAGCCCCCACAACACTCGCGAGTGTCTTCTTCGGTACGTTAGCCATCGAGCAATGCCCTCTTGCCTTTGTTTTTGACCAGGTAGTACGCCTGCAGCCCGATGTACGCGATCGTCGCGACGGCTACCCACCAGTTGATGTCGTGGCCGGTCAGCCACGGCCAGAAACTGCCTCCCACTGCTGGCGCGACCTTCACTGCGCTGGCTACGAGATCGTTCTTCATCGAGTCCCCGAAATGAAAAAGCCGCTCTCTGCGGCGATAAGTAATTCTTGACAAATAGACCCATTGGGTCTACATTGCTTCGTAGCGGTAGCGCATCCAGCGCCGCCCGACATCCCGAAAGGAAACGACCGTGAAACTCACTTTTCGCACGCGCGCAGTGCGCGCACAGTCCCATGCCGATCACGTACACACCGCCGAGCACGCGCGACCTCGCGACGTTGAAGCACGAGTTGCAAATGACGGGCAAGCAGATGGCAGACCTTTTCTGGCTGGCCGGCGACCATCAGTGGCGGAAGTACACGGGGGGGCAGTCCCCGCGCGAACTG
Source organism: Burkholderia sp. AU28863 (assembly GCF_002223195.1). NCBI lineage: Bacteria > Pseudomonadati > Pseudomonadota > Betaproteobacteria > Burkholderiales > Burkholderiaceae > Burkholderia > Burkholderia sp. AU28863. The sequence continues at coordinate 1,263,743 of NZ_NKFE01000005.1, forward strand.
AGTCCGCACATGGCATTCGTGGCTGCGGCCAAGCTCGCGCTCACGGAGGACGAGTTCACACGCGTCCTCGCGAAGATGGCGCAGTTCGGCGCGCACGTCGCGGAGGCGGCCGATGGAGATCAGCAGCCGTAGCGATGATGCTGGGCTGCTTGGCCGCATCGATGAGCGCATGCGGAGGCGGCGGAGGGGGCGCATCCGACGATGCCACGCATCCCACGCCTCCGGCCCGCGAGAAGAAACCCGTGCTGATCGATGCGGAAGGCGATTCGACGATGTACGGCTGGTCGATGACCTCGCCCGGCCAGATGACCCCCGTCGCGCAGCCCGCGCTGACCATCATGCAGGCAGAGCTCGCGCAATCGCTCGGCGGCCAGATCACGGTCACGAATAACGGCATCGGCGGAACGACGGCCCCCGAATCCGTGAACGGCCTGACGCCCTTCTCCGCGCCGCTCGCGACGCGCCTCGCTTCGATCCGGCCGAACATCGTGATCGTCAACTACGGCATCAACGACGCTGGCCGCGAAACGACAGACGACTATCAGCAGGCGCTGGTGGGAATCGTGGCCGCGATCCGCGGTGCGGGCGCCGTGCCTGTTCTCGAGGAGCCGAATCCGGTTTGTAGGGGCCCCGGACCGCAGCTTGATGCGTACGTAGGCGTCATGCGCACCGTGGCGCAACAGTATGGTGTCCTGCTGATCCAGCAATACGACTACGTCAAGTCGCTGCCGAACTGGCAGGCGATGCTGCCCGACTGCGTGCATCCGAATCAGGATCTCTACCGGATCAAGGGCGATCGCGAGGCCCAGCAGCTCGCGGGCCTCGTCGCATCGCTTCAATAGCCGGCAGGCTCAGTTCGCCGAACCCGTCGCCTCCGGTTCGGCGAACGCCTTTCCGTCGTATGTGTATCCGATGCTGACGAACGCTCCGGTCTCGACCTGCACGACGGTCGAGCCTTCCGGTGGCGTCCATTCGGTTTCGCCGTCCCAGGCGACGAGGTTCGTCACGAGACCGTTTTCGACTACTGCGTAATTGGAAACTGTCATGGCATCACCAAAATGAGTTGCGGCTACGGTTACGCGAATTCGTACACGATAACGACTCCGGGCGCGCCAGCACCACCAGCCAAGCCCGCCCCGGTATTGGCATTACATGCACCGCCGCCGCCCGCGCCGTAGCTGCTCGGGCTGAACCCAGTGTTTCCGGACCCAGCTCCGTTTGCCCCGCCCCCGAAGAAAGAGATGCCCCCTTTCCCGCCGAGTCCCACGGTTCCGACTCCCCAGACGAGGCCCCAATCTCCCATACCACCTTGCCCTTGTTCGATCAGAGTGGCACCGCCGCCAATCGTGATGGTCGTGGATCCCCCGCCCGGCGCGCCAGTGCTCTGTCCGGCCACCGCGGCACTCGCCTGGCCGCCAGCGCCACCGCCGACACTGAAATACGAGCCAAACGACGTAGCGCCGCCAGCACCGCCGGTCGTCCCGCCCGCTGAACCGCCGGAGCCGACCGTAACGGAAGCTGACGCGGGAACAGCCGTAATGCGAACCTTCGCATAGGCCCCGCCGCCGCCGCCTCCGCCACACGACGTCTGGCTCGATGTCGCGGTCGCGCCGGCGCCGCCGGCACCTGCGCCGACGCCTTCAGCGATGATCGACGTCGTGCCGGGAGTCGGCGTATACGTTCCGCTCGCCGTAAATCGCTGAATATTGATCAGGCGCCCGGTCGCCTGGCCCAACTGCATCGCATGTTGCGGCTGCGTCGCCGGCGCGACCTGCTGCGCGCCACCGATGCATTCGAAGAGCACCCAGCACAATGCGCCGCCGTTGAGCAGCGGGCCGACATAGGAAACGAGCGTCGCAATCCCGTTGGCGACCATCTCGCCGCCCTGCAACGCTGCACCACCCAAGCCGAAGATCGGCCGCGATGCGAGACCATCTGGCGAATAGGTCGACGCACCGGTATTCGTCACCTTGACAGCGATCGTCTGCACAACACCGCTCGCCGTCGGCAGGGCCGCCATCGGTACCGCATTGGCAGCGGCAAGAGCGTTCACCGACCCCGTATCCGTCAAGATGACTCGCTGCTTCGACGCAGCGTTGACGGCTTTCGTGAAATTGGCGAGCAACGTCGGCGTGGTCCCGTCGTCGACTGCGGCTTGTCCGGTCTGCGCGACGATGAACTGCGCGATCACGGCAGCCATGATGCTCGACTGGCGCCACACCTTGTTCACCTGGACGGATTGCGCCGTGCCGGACAAGAAGCCCGTCGCGAGCGCGGTGAGCGCAGCGTATGTAGCCTGATCGACAACGTTCGCACCCGGGCCGGTCGCGAACGGCAGGAAGTCGTTCTGAATCGTGGGCATTGATGCTCCAGAAATGAAAAAAGCCGCCCTAAAGGCGGCTTGCTGTGCAGGTGGTGCGGTCGGTTACAGCGCGGTACCCCAGACGCCGGTGTCGAATCCGGCGACCAAATCGTTGTTCATGTCGAAACCGAAAAGTGGTGCCCCGTCCACCGACGTGACGACCGTGTATGCGACCCGAACTCCCTCCGGTTTCAGCGGGATGTAGCCACCAGCGAGCAGCGCGAGAAACACGGCCGAAGGCACCTTGCCCGCGATCGCGATCGTCATCGACATGTCCTGGTGGTCTTCGATGAACACGTGCGTGTCCGCGTCGAAGATGCTGTTTAGGATCGCCGCGCTCGATTCGAGCGTCCCGTCCCAGTGGTTCGCGCCGATCTTCGCGCGGATGACAAGCCGGTACGTGTCGTCGTCGAGGACCGTCAGACCGGTGTCGGGATCGAACGGCCCCTTCCAGATGCCCTGATCGAATCCGAGGCCAGCGACATCGAACGAGAAGTAGATGCCGGACAGCGGCGTGCGGATCTTCCGCGACACGCCGACCCACAGTCCGACGTCGTCCAGCTGCACGCCGACCGCGTTGTCGAGATCAAACTTTCCCGGCATGCTCTGCAGCATGTTCATCTGGTCGACGAGCGGCTGCACGAGCGCGCCGAGCACCGCCGCAAACCGAGGCAGGTCGCGGTGCTCGGACGTGATCAGCGCGGTGTAGTCGGTCAGCTCGGCCATCAGGTCACCACCAGAGTCACGTTCGCCGGCGTGCACGACGCCGCCTCGTTAAACAGCAGTGCGACGTCCGGCGCGCCGGCGCCGCGCGGGCCCGTGAGTGTCAGGCCGGACAGCTTGAATGTGATGCCGCCGCCCACGCCGTTCGCCGCTGTCAGCGCGTCACCCCATTCGACGCTACCGGATAGGCCGCCGCCGATTTGCACGCCATTGATGTAGTCGGACACGGCCTGCTGGATCTGCTGCCCCGCCTGGCTGGTATAGCCGGTGAGCGCCTTCAGACTGACCGTCGCGGCGATCGGCGCGGGCGCCGGCCGGAAGAACTTGATCGTGATGGGCCGACCGTAGGCGTCCATGACGATGACGGCAGTCGTGCCGTACGTCCCGGCCCCCGGCGTTTTCTTCGCCGCGATCGCATTCGCGATCGCCGTGGCATCGCCGCCCTCTACGACCAGCGAAATCGAATGCGACGGGATACCGTTAGCGTCGGTGGCGCTGGTGTCGTTTTCGTAGGCGACATACCGCGTGACGCCCGGAACGTTCGCCACTGCACCGATGATGCCGTCGAGCACCGTGAGCGACGGCAGCGCCGTCGACACCGTCTGCCGATGCCGCAGCGCCGCGTCTTTCTCGACTGGCGCACCCTCCGCGGCGTCCGCCGGGTTCGTCACCGACTGCCAGCCGAGCGCCGGCGTCGCGATCTGGTTGATCGTGCCCGCGCGCGCCGAGATGTCGCCGATCGACGCGCACGTCGCCGTGACGGTGATCGTGCCGCTCGGCGGGATCGTCACCGTGGCCGGCAGCGTCCACTGCACACCGTTGGTGTCCTTCGCAGCGCCGTTTGTGATCGTCTTGCCGGCCTGTCCGACCAGCACCAGGTCGGCGCTCGAGTACGACGCGACCTTGCGTGCAATGCCGTTGATCTTGACGTTGCTCGATAGCGCATCGCCCTGCGCCGTCGCCGGGCTGAACGACCGATAGATCGCGATCGCGACCGAGTTGACGTCGCTGATGGCTTTCGCGAACACGCCGAGCAGCTGGCCGTCCTGGCTGTCCGGCTCCAGGTACGTGTCTGCGCCGTAGATCGAACGGTACTGATCCTGCAAATACGCGAACACGTCCGCGTACGTCGGCGCAGTGATGCCGTTTGCGTCGATGGTGGGTGCGAGGGTCGTGAGAGTCACAATGTTGCCTGTACCGTGGTGGTGCCGTAGATGGTGTTGATCGTCGCGGTGACGGTCAGTACGCGTGTCTCGGGATCAGCCGTGCTCGAGTAGCTGACGAGCTCGGTCACACCCTGCGTGCCGAGGATGCACGTGCGTATCGCCGCGTCGTACTTGCCGCTCGTGTACTTCCCGAGTACATCAGTGGCCCACGGCATGCCGGCCGTCGTGTCGAGAAACCATTCGCCGCGCAGCAAGCGCAGCCGCGTCAGCACGGCCTGCGCGGCCGTCTCCGGCGTGTTCATGAGGAAGTCGGCCGCGCCCCCGCCGAAGACGTAATCGCCGTCAGCGTCGAGTTTTCGGTATCGCATGGGAATCTCAGTTGACCGGGCCGGTGTTGCCGCCGCTGCCGTTCGGGTGCGTGTGCGTGTCGTCCACGCGCTTGCCGTTCGCCGTGATCTGGCCGATCACGTTGAGGATGCCGTTGAACACCGCGGCGGCGCCGCTCGCGGCGCTGCCGACCATGCCGCCGACGAACGTCAGCAGCCCGGTGATCGTCACGGCCGCCGAGAACGTCGACAGCGGCGCGACGACATCGAAACCGCCCGGCGCGACGATCTTGACCTTCTGCAGCGTCGGATTCATGTCGATGTACGTCGCGCCGTCGTCACTGCGCAGCTGCGTCGAGGTGCCGCTAACGCCGACGAGCGCGCGCGGCCTCGATCGAAAGCCGAGCAGCACAAACCCGTCCGACAGGTCGTGCATGCGCAGCTCGGCCTGCTCCTGCACGCCGCCCGACTGCCACCAGGCGTCGATGCAGCGTGATGCGAATACGACGAGGCACTCGTCGCCCTGCTTGACCGGGAACGTCAACGTACAATTTCCGCCAGCAGGGAACTGAACCGGGCAGTCGACCAGCAGCGGCAGCGCGACGCTCTGGATCGCGCCGTCGATATCGCGCACCAGCGCCTTGATGGCCGGCTGTACGCTGCAGGTCGGCGGCCGGTCGGCCGCGCTTTCGAACGACTGGATGATGCCGGGCATAGCGGTCCAGATGCCCGCGCGCACGCCGTCGAACGCTTCACGCAGGGCGATCTCCGGGTCGCCTACCCTTTCACGTCTATCCATGGACTTCGATATGAAACTGTTTGTTGCAGCCGTGCTGGCAATGACTGCCTGCTCCGTTCAAGCCGCTGACATTGATGATTTGATCGCGAAGAATCGAGCGTTCGCCGCCGAACAGAACGAGGTACCGAAATGGAAAATCGCTCAGGAGCAGGAAGACGCGGCTATCCGCGCGAAGTCATTTGACCGCTCAACCATTGGACAGTCGGCCTACGTTTTCGCGAAAACAGTCGATGACACGATCCCTCGCTCGGCAATGAGCTCGATCCTCTATAGGAACATGCCGTGTCGCCTGCCTATCGCCGATGCGCCCAAGTTGCGGGCGGCCGAATCGTTATATGGTCGCGCCCTCGTCGCCGCGTGCTGGGGAAAAGTGCTCAGCCCGGTCAATGATTCCGTTCTAATCGTCACGAAGTTCGGAAACAGTCGGCAAGATTCACTGATCAACTACGCGGAGGTGAAAATTCTCGACGACGGCTCAGGGAAGTTCGTAAAACGCGCGATCACTCCGGACGAATTCGGCAAAAGCATCTCGCAGTATCAGAATGAGCTGCGTTAGCCGAACCGCTTGATCACGTCGGCTGACGGCACCGTAGCCTTGTCCCGGAAGGAATCGGGCAGCACCGTCACGTCGGCCGCCAGGCACGTCACGCTCGTGTACCATTCTTCGCCGCGCGTATCGCCGCTCACCTCCGCGAGCATCACGTAGTAGAAGCCATCGTCCTGCAGCTTTGCCTGCATCTCGATCCGCTCGTTCTCGGCCTGCTGGCCGACGTTCAGGCTGTACTCGTACTGCTGGATGCTCGCGTTGTCCAGACAGATCAACCGACCGATCTTCACGCTGGGGTTCAGCAGCATTTTCACCTCGATGCCGTTCGCGGTCTGCTGCGGCAGGCCGACCATACCGGTCGAGGAAGTGATCACCGGGATCTCGCCTGGCATGTACGCTGTCTCCGGCACCATCACCACCTTGCCGTCCTGAATGCTCCAGACAGTCTGCGTGGTTCGTGCGGTCCATCGCATGAAATCCCGTGCCATGCCGAACATAACCTTGCCTCGAGGCAGCGGGTTCGACGGTAATTCGGGCAGATAGCCTTGCTGTACGCCATACGGGCCCATAGCAGTGCACGCGGCAGCCACGTGATCGGCCGGCGTTGACCCGGCCGCGAGCGTCGTGTTGACCACGGCGAAGTTGTACGCTGAGTCGCCATCCGCCGCGGTGATGTCGACGAACGTGTCGGTCTGGCTCTCGCGTCCGCGGCGCACCTGCTTGATCTGACCGTCAAATATGATCCCGTAGTTGCCCTCGTAGCCGGCCTGCAACACGACGCGTGTGAATTCCTTCTGCGCGCGCCGCGCCGTCGTCTCGGACACGTTGTAGACGCGGATCCGCGCCGAGTTCGGCGTCTGCAGATCGCCCCGCTGCACGCGGAACACGATCCGCAGCTCCGACAGATCGAGCGCCTCGCCGCTGTCGAAGCCGATGATCAGCGATACCTTTCGGCCGAACTGCTCAATACTCATTGGTCCGTCACCCAGAAAACATGCGATCCGATGCCGAGATCCTCGTACGTCGGAACGTCGTCCGGATCAGCAGCGCCCTGCACCCACAACCGTCCCTGAAAGCCGAGGTGCTTGTACTGGCCGAGCAGGTCGATGCCAGTCACCAGCGGAATGCCGGACACCAGCGGATTGTCCGAGGCGTCCGCGATGTCCAGCACCCAGCCTGCGCCGCCGGCCTTGCGGTACTGGACCGTCAGTCGATAGTCGGTCCCGCTCAGCGTCACGGTGAATCGCTCCGGGCGCGGCGAAAACGGAATCTCGAAGAAGCTCGGCATCACATACTCCCCGGCGGTACTGCGCCGCCCGGCGCCGGCGTCGCCGGCACGGCGGCCTTCGTACCGACGTTGCCGGTCTCGGCCGTCGATGCCGGGTCGGCCTGGTTCTCGCGCGGCGGCAACTTCGTCACCTGCGTCGACACGATCTTGATCTGCTTCAGTGTCGCCGTCAGGATCAGCGCGCTCGACGTCTTCGCGTCGACCGTGAGCCGCAGCCCCTGCAGAAGCATGTTCTGGTATGTGCGACGGCTGGTCGTGACATCTAACGGCGTGCGTGCTTGCTGCAGCGCCAGCAACTGCGAGTAGATCGCGTTGACGTACTGCGCCGATGGCAGGCCGCCGCCGTCAAACGTCGCCTCCGCCGCGCCGAGCAGCGCCTCGTAGTCGGCATTGCTCCAGCCGCACCGCATCGCGAGATCCGGCTGCCGCTTGAACGCGTGATCGGTGATCTGCGCCCCTTGCTCAACCGGATGCTCGGTGATCACCAGCTCATCGTTGTAGACCTCTTCGATCGCGACCTGCACCGTGATGCTGCCGATCTTCTTCGGCGAGATCATGATCATGTCGAGGATCACGAGACCACCCCCTGTAGATTGCGCACCATGTCGGCGTTCACCGCGCGCTGCTCGCGCTCGACCGCGCGGCCGGCCGCCGAAGGATCGCCTGCGCCGGTCACGTGGATCTGCGTGGACTGGTGCAGCTCGACCTTCGCCGGGCCGCCGCGCGCCGCCGACTGTGCGGCCAGCGCACCGGCGGGCTGGTACGTCGCGCGCGTGTTGCGCAGCGCGGCTTCCATCTCGGCGGCCGAGATACTCGCGCGGTTGTTGCCCTTGCCGGCGTAGTAGCTGCGGCCGGTGTCAGGGTCCGCGACGCTCGCCCACTCGCGCGACGCCGCGCGCAGCGCGCCGCGCAGATCGTCGCTACGCCCTTCGACGTAGTCGGCGATCGCGCGGCGCTTGTTGCGCACAAGGTACTCATCGAAGATCCGGTCCTGCAGCTTCCGGTCGAACATCTCGGACCCGTTCAGCTTCAACCCGCGCGCTGCCTCGGCCAGCGTGCTGCCGATGATCTGGTACCGGCCGGCAGCGTTGAACTGCCCGGCGCGTTGCGCAGCCATGACCTGCGCGAGCGTCATGCCCTCGAGATTCTCGGTGCCGGAGCGGTAGCCGCCGCGCGCGCCACGGTTGACGCTGTTGTAGTCGCCTTCGCCGCGCGCGATCAAATGGCCGAACGCCGTGTCAGCGAGACGCGACATCGCGCCGGCAAGGTCGGCCGATGCGACACGCGCAGGTCCCGGTGCCGGTCGAGGTGCAGACGCACGCGTCGGCGTCGGCGTCGGCGTCGGCGTCGGCGTCGGCGTCGGCGCAGGAGCAGGAGCAGCGCCGCGCGGCGGCGTCAGCTTCGCGCCGCCGCCGTCCTTCACACTGTCGATCTCGGCCTGCGTGTAGCCGCCGGTCGAGTCGAGGCCGCGCCGATCCTGCAGCGTGAGGATGTCCCACAACGAGCGGAACCGGCCGCCCGACAGCTTCGTGATCAAGCCGTCGATCTGGTCGCGCACGCCGTCGCCAATCTTCCAGCCGAGGAACGCGGCGCCGACGGCGGCCGCACTTGAGGCCAGCGCGGCAAGCTCAATACCCATCGCGGAGAGCAGACCAGTTGCGCCACTGGCCGCCGCACCGCCCGCGCGCAGCGCCGCCACCATCTTCCAGATGCCGCCGGCGATCTTGAATACGCCGAGCGCCTTCAGCGCCACTCCGAGCAGCAAAATCTTCGTCGACCAACCGTCCGTCGCCCGGTCGAGTTCGATAAGCCGGTCTACAAGCTTTCCAAGCGGCGGCCCCGCGGCCTCGGCCACTTTCAGGATGGCACTCGCGATGTTGGCGATCCTGTTCGCGATCTCGTCACCGTGGTCGTCCATCCAACGCTGAAACCGGTCGAGCTGCGGCCCGATCTTCTGCAGCATCGCGCCCTCGACGCGGATCCCGAGGTTCTCGAACGACGTGCCGAGCCCACGCAGCTGCGTCATGAAGCGGTGCGAGTCGTCGGCCGCCTTGTCCAGGCCGGTCGTCTTCGACATTTCGCGGTACTGCTCGAGGAGCTTCTCGAAATCCCCGTTACGCATCGCGAGCATCAGGTTCTCGTCGATGCCGAGGATGTTGCCGTACTGGCTCGCGAGCCACGTCGGCTTGTTCGCCAGCGACTTCCCGAGGTCGGACATGATGTCGACCGTGTCGCGCAACTCGCCGTTCGCGTTGCGCGTCTGCACGCCGAGCGTCGCGAGGTACCCTTCGCCCGCCGGGTTGTTACGCAGGAAACGCGCGAGATTCTCGATCGTGCCGGTGGCCGCCTCGGCCGAGACGCCCATGTTGCGCGCAGCGAACTCGAAGCCGCGCAGGTTGGTCGCCGACGCGCCGGTGCGCTGCGACACGAAGTACAGGCGCTCGAGCTTCGACGCGAATGCCGCGACGCCCGCGCTCACCGTCAGCGCGGCGCCGGACACCGTGGCGATCAGCTGCTTGACGCCCTTCGTCGTGCCTTCGACGCCTTCCTTGAAGTTCTTCAGGCCCTTTTCGTCGACCTTGAAGCCGAGCGCGACCAGGAACTCGCGGATGACGACCGAATCAGCCATTTTCTCTTTCCATCTTGCGGCGGTACGCCGCTTCATTGTCTGCCCGGACGGCGAGGGAGTCGTTCATTAGGGCGACGTCGGCCAGGCCAAGCGTTCCGTCGAGCAGCGACTCGTACCGGCACATCTGCGCGTGTACAGGCGCGAGCAGCCAATCCTCCCCGCCGGGCAACGCGCGGATCCAGCCTACGTCGCCGCCGGGCTGCTCGCTTGGCTGGTAAGCAGCCCGTTGATAAAAGGGCCGAGGTTCGCCACCACGACGCGCACGACCAGCGGCAGCATCACGTCGATGCCGATGTCGTCGAACATCGACGTCTTGTGCGCGATGTTCCAGACCTTCGCCCAGCCGGCCCCCTGCCAGCGTTCGACAACGGACAGGCACGTGCCGAAGACGTATTCGGCGTCCTCGTCCTTCAGACCGGCCAGTGCATCGGCGAACGGTTGCAGCACCGGTGCGATCGCGTCGACCATCGACAGCAGCTCGCGCGAGCGATCGGCCGCGGGTGCCGGCGCCGCGACGGCCGGCGCTTCCGTGCCTTCCTCGCCCTCGGCACCTGCGGCCAGCGCCGCGAGCGCGGCGTTTGCGCGCTCCTGCTCGCGCGCGACGTCGGCCTGCTCGAGCTCGGCGTAGAACTTCATCAGTACCGGGATCATCGGCGGGATGATCGGGGCGATGCGACGCGACACGTGAAACTGCTGCATCGCATTCAGCTTGCCGACCGCGTACCGCGCACCGTTCAATTTGAGTTCGGTCGTCATGCTCAGTACGTCCCGAGGATGTTGTCGATCTTGATCGCGTCGAAGACCCATTCGACGGTGTCGCCGTCCTTCGCATACTTCAGGTCGGGAGCCTTCTTGAACGCGCAGCTGCGTGCGGTCATCACGTCGCCCGCTGCCGTCTGCCGAACTTCGATCAGATTCTTGCCCCACAGGCGGCTGTCGAGCGACTGCGCGTCGTACAGCGCCATCAACTTCGCGTTGATCGGCGCGGTCTTGAGGTATCGCAGCGTGACCTGCCCGGACTTGTCGGCATGCAGACTGTGCATGCCCTCGCCATCCGAGCCGACCGTCATCGTGTTCTTGTCGCCCGCGCGCACGATCGTGATGCCTTCTTCCGCGGTCGCCTCACCGTAGCCGAGCGAGAAGGCCCCGCCCGGGCCGACGATCGTCGCCGCGACGTCCTGAAAGCTGTAAGTCGCCATGTTGAGATGCCCCTGTTAGCGGTTGACGTTGACGAGGATGTCGACGCTGTGGATCGCGCCGGCCTCCTTCGCTGCGACCTGGAATACGACGGACTTACGTGCCTCGCGGTCGGCCTGCGACTGCGTCGCGATCGGCGGCTGGTACACGTAGTAGCCCTTCGCGAGCGTGTCGCCCTGGTTCAGCGCGCCGAAGCCGGCCGAGTTCCATACACCCGGTGCGAGGTACCCGTTGTTCACCCCCGCCTCGCAGGCCGCGGAGATCGTCGCAGCGATCTGGGCGTTACCGCCGTCGGTCTGCGGGATCTTCGTGGGGCTCTGGTACAGCAGGTTGTAGACGTCTGTCTCGATGCGGGTCCGGAACCAGATCGCGTTGTAGACCGAGTCGGCGAACAGGCCGCTCGGCGTCACGCCGTACTGGATGATCGACGTGTCGTTGCTGTAGTCGACGAACACGTTGCAATTCTTCGCCTGAAGCGTGTTCGCCTGCGTGCTGGTCAGCTGCTCCGCGGCAACGCTCGGCTCCTGCTTGAACATCAGCGTGATCGTCGTGTTGTTGCCGTCGAAGTTCACGGTCAGCAGGCGGCCGAGCAGCGACGACACCGCGTACGGCGTCGCGCTCGAATACTGCAGGATCGTGTACTTCAGGTTCAGCGCCTTCAGCTTGCTCGCGATGTCGGTCGTCACGGTCGAGTCGAGCACCTGCGGGTTCTGCGTCGTGATGCCGTAGATGTGCCGCTGGTCGGCCTCGATGAGGTTCGCGACCGCAATGTGCTGATCGTCCGTGATCGACGCGTCGGCGAAGTCCAGCCCGAGGAACTGGTTCGCGAAGCGATCGAGGAACAGCGCGGCCGCGTCGACGGGCTGCTCGGGCGCGATGCCGTCCGCCGGCACGCCGGCAAGGCTGCCCGTCAGACCGAGCATCGCCGAGATGTCGGTGCCAGCCCCCGGCGCCGTCGCATAGCCGACCTTCGAATTCGTGCCGGTCGTGTTCGACGTCACGACGAACTGCGAACCGTTCCATGCGATCGTCGCCCCCGTCAGCTTGGCGTTAATCACCGTCGCCACGCCGTTCAGGTTCGTCTGCGCCGAGAAGTCGAGGCCGGTGACCGACTTCGCCACGCCGTCGATCGTGATGCTGAATGCGCCGGTCGTGATCGCGTCCCACAGCGCGATGTCCTTCTGCGCGGCCGACAGCACGCCGCCGCGCAGCGAGCCGGCCGTCGCCGTCTTCGCCCACCGACCGATCATGATCTGTTGCGGCTTCGGCACCTGGTTGAACGCGAGAGCCGCCGCGTAGTACTCCGGCGTGTTGGTGCCGTAGTCGGCCGTCACCTCGTCGATGCCACCGTACGAGCGCGCTCGCTCGTTGGTGTCGATGACAGCCGACGGGCCGAGAATCAGCAAAGTGTTCAAATTCGCGCCCTGCGCAGCGAGTGCAGCGAGGTTGATCATCACGTTGATCAGACGCGATACCGGCAGTCCAGTTGACATTTGGAACCTCAAAAAAGAAAAAGCCGCATTTAAGCGGCCAAATAAAACTTCAAATGCACGGATATCGTCGATTCAGAACTGCTTGCGAATATGCAGGACCTACTTCATCGACCATCCCCAATTTTGGGGATGCCGACCGTCACATTGCTCTGACAAGATCACCTACACGCTTGCCAGATCGGCATGCGTCAACCACAAGGAGACCAAGATGGGCAATCCTGCAGCAGCAAAGGAGCATGTTTACTGGTCGATCTGGCACGAGGGTGTTCCTGTCTTTTTTACGCCCGATCCAAACGCACAGCTCAGTCAATACATTCGGTCGACGGCCGAAATGAGAGCTGCGATCATGTCCACCCAGGCGCACAACGACGTTGCTCGAAACCTCATTGCAGGACTCAATGACGATGAGCTTGAGAAGTTGATTTCGCTTGCGCCTGCTGAAATCAGCGCCATGACTTTCGATCACGATACGATGAGCGGACATTTCCACTGGGTCTGCTACCACGAAGGGTATCTCCCTGAGTTTCGCCAATGGAACTCGGATCGAAATTACACGGCGATTCGCGCCCAATACCACTCCGCTCAAGATCACAATCCGGACGCGCGAAACCTGCTTGCCGCTGTCGACAATACCTGGATTAAGAATCTGATCGACAGCTTCTAAGTCTCGCCGAGCCCGGGCCAGACGCATCTCCGCAAAATTGCCTGGCCCGTCATTCCTTGACCTCAAACGCCACCGAGACCAGGTTCAGAACCGCGTAGGTGCGAGCCACTTTGCGACGCAGCCTCACCGTCATGTCGTAGCGCCGCACCCATTGCTGGTTGACAAGGTCGGGCGCCGCTCGAATCGGGCCGACGCCCACGAACGCCATGTCCTGCAGTTGAAGCTGCTCGCGGTTCTGCGGGATTGTCAGCCCGTCGGCGAGCCGCTGCGCATAACCCTTCGCGCGCGGCCCGTAGAACGTGCACATGACGTCGATGTCCTGATGCCGGATGTACGTGTCGTGCCCGTCGGCGGTGCCGTCGTGCTGGATCGCAGGGCCTGCGTCCGGCTCCTGCTCCTGGACGCCGAACGCGCACCAGTCGACGGACGGCTCCGGTTGCTTCGGCACCTTCGCCTGCCAGCGCGGCCGCACGAGGTCGGGCGGCAGCGCCGTGACGCCCGCGATCAGGTCGTGGACCAGATCGTCTAGGGCGTCGTCCTCGGCCGGCGGCGCATCGACGGCTGGCGCCAGGTATCCGCCGGTCGAGCTGTCGTTCATGGGGTCATCCCGAAAGAGGCTTCAGATCGCACGTCGCGCAGACGAAGCCGCGGCCGAAGTGCGAGTAGTCGTTCACGTTAACGACTGTGTAGGTGCGGCCCGCCCACACGACCTCGTCGGCGTCGTGGCCGGCGCTGCCGTCTATCAGCCGGAACATCGTGTGCAGCGTGATCGAGCCGATGATTCGGCTGCCGTCTGCGTTGCGATGCAGGATGTCGCCCTTGTCGCTCGTCACGACGGCGGCGAACGGCGTCGAGGCGACGGTGTTCTGTGCGCGGCCGTGGCCGTCGACCGTTTGCGTCGTGCGATTGCAGATCAGGCCCGTATCCATGAAATCCGGATCGAGCAGGACCTCGGTTACGTCGAGGAAGGCCATAGCGAGCGCACCAACGAAAAAGGGCCGCACGCGGCGGCCCTTGGATCGGGGAGACTGGAAACTACTTCTTGCGGACCACGTAAGTGATCGCGTTTCGATACTGGGCGGTGTCGACCAGCGTGTTCTCACGCGTGACGCCGCGGCGCCGGCGCGCAGCCAGCGTCGAGTCGGCGAGTTTGGGAGCGATGTTGCTGTTGATCTTCGCGCGCACGCCGTTCTGCCCGGCGAGACCGGCCAGCTTCAGTCTGCGCTCGACCTGTTCGAGATCGCCGTCGAGCGCCGCTTCGACGCCCTTCTGGAGTTGCGGCTCGAACTTCGGCCGCGCGTCCTGCACGCCGGGCACCAGATGCGGGCGCGCCGGGATGTTGTTGGCTGGCGAACCGTTTTCCATGATGTAGCCGATCTCGGCATTGCTGAGCGGCTCGCCTTCGTTCTTCCGGCCGGCGGTGCTGTCGGGCACGCCGACGAGCACCTCCTTCTGCACGAGCCCGCTGATCGACTTCAGCACCTCATCGAGGCGGTCGATTTTCATGCCGTCCATGGGACTCTCCCGGTCAGCGGCAGCAGCGTTACAGCTGAATGCCGCCCGAACCCATCATCTGCGCCAGGCTGAGATAGCGAACGCCGTACATCGTGGCGTTCCAGAAGCCGCCATCCTTGATGGCGACAGCCGCGGTGTCGTAGCTCGCGCTCACCTTGTCGACGGCCTTCGACGACTGCGGCCCGGTGACCTGCCCAGGCACGCCGCCGACTGCGGCCGTCTTCTGGTCCTTCAGCGCGAGCGCGAGGTGGTGGGCGGTGACCAGCGCGACTCCCAGATCGGTCAGCTCGCCCCAGCGCTCAGCATTGACGAGCGAGACCGCGACGGGCATCCAAAACTGGACGAGCGAGTCGGGGTACGTCGTCGTATCGTTGAACTCGGGGAACGACTGTCGGAACTGGGCGATATCCACGTGTCACCTTGCCAAAATGCGGTGCCCGGCGCGCGCCTGCGCGGCGCGGCGCCGGGAGGCCATTATGCCTTCTTCCCGCTGCCGGACTTCTGCGTGGCGCCGTCGGCAGCGCCATCCTTCGCCGCCGCCGTGGCGTCCTTCTGAGTCGCCTCGAAGGACGCGATCCGCGCGGCGAGATCCTGCTCGCTCGCCGCAACTGCAGCTTCGCGCGTGTCGAGCGCGGCCGCGCGATCGTCCAGCCCCTTGCCGAACGTATCGAGCTCGGTGCGCAGCTTTTCGAGGCGATCCGAATCGGCCTGCAGATCAGCCTTCGCGGCCGCCAGCGCGGCAGCCTGATCCGTTGCACCGGCTTGCGAACTGGTCGAATCGCCGGATTTCTCCGGCAGCGGGCCAGTGTGCGCCTTAGCGTACCAGTGCTCGGCGATGAAGTCCTCGACCTCCTGCACACCTGCCTCGACGCGCCGGACGACTTCTTCGCCCTCGTGGGTCAGCCGGATCGTGAACGCCGTGAGAACGTTGATCTTCGCCATGTCAGATCCCGTCCCGGTAAGCGGCCGTCGTGCCGTAGCGCCATTCGACGCGGCCGATACGCGACCAGTAGGTCGTGATCTGGAACAGCGAGCGGTACTCGAGCGGCGTGCGCTGCAGGTCCGTCATCGGGAACTGGACGTACTTCTTGTCGCTGTTGTACGCGACCATCCGGTCCACGGTGCCGAGCTGACCCTGCGTGCCGCCGGCGCCCGCGCCGATCAGCCACTTCAGCTCGAGGATTTCCAGCGGCGTGCCCTGCTGCGTGCAGATGTTGTTCTCGAGCAGGTACGTCAGGATCGACTTGTTTCCGGCGTCGCTCACGATCTGCGATGCAACCCAGCCCAGTTTCGCGGGCGGCAGCATGAGGCGGTTCGGCTTCACCTTCCAGCCCGACGCTTGCCACGCCGAAGTCAGGATCTCGTTGACGTCCTTGAGAATCTCCTTCGGCGTCTTCGTTTCCCACTGCGGCGTGCCGGCCGCGCCATTCGCGACGTTCGAAACGCTGCCGACGGCGCCAGTCGAGTTCACCAGGCCGGTGAAGCTCATCTGCGGATCGCCGTAGTAGACGATCTGGTCGAGGTCCATGTTGCGCTTCATGTTCATCGCCTCGACCTTCTGCGAGTCGATGGGCATGCCGAGCGCCTGCGACTTGATCAGCTCGGGCACCGTGTACTTGACTTCGGCACCCCAGAGCAGCATCGGCTGCGCGGTCTTGCCGATGTCGACCGACGGACCCGCGAGCGCGTTGCCTTCGTTCGAGATCCAGTTCAGGCCGTTCGGGTTGATACCGCCGCTCATCCCGAACGCCGAGTTCGTGAACGACGCGACTTCGTCGGCCGCCGACACGTCGCTGCGGATGTAGATGTCGCGCGACCAGGTGTACTCGACGAGCGGCTCGTTGAGCGTCTGGTCGAGGCGTTCGAGCTGGCCGTTGAGAAATACGCCGGTCGAGTCGATCGTCGCACGATCGTAGGTGTACTGCTGGTCCTGCGTGCGCGCGCGGATCAGCCGGCGCGTCGCGTCCGCGACGGCCGCCGACATCGGGATCGAGGCCCCGGCCCGGCGCAGGTGCTTCAGTTCGGACATGTCCATGTAATGGCTCCAGAAATGCAAAAGCCCCGCGATTGCGGGGCTTCGGGTGAAGCGCTGTTCAGCGCCGGATCAGATGTTGACGGCGATTTCGACGATGCCGTATGCGTCGGCCGGGCCGGTGAAGTACCAGTTCGCCGGCATCGCGACGGTGTTCGTGCCGTCGACCGCCGCTTCGAAACCACCGAGCGGCTTGCCGGCGGCCGCTGCCGCGACGCGCACGTACACCGTACCGTTCTTCGTGGCCGGCGCGGTGCCGCCCAGCGCGGCATTGAAATAGCCGCGCTTCAGGATGTCGGTCGGACCGCTCGTCGGCGGCGTCGACGTGCCGAGCGGATCGTTGCTGTTGCCCTGAATCGGGTACGCGCGGAGGTTCACGCCGTAGACAAGCGCCGCCGTGTCGGCCGCGTTGTTGATCGGCTGGATCTTGCCGTTCACCATCTTCACGGGAACGCCGAACGCCGTCGGCGGTGCCGCCGGGTCGATCAGCTGCGTCTCGATCGTGGCGACTTCGGCGCGCTGGAGATCACCGGCAAAGCCTGCCGGCATGCGAAATTGATAAGCTTGCAACGAGGGCATGTCGGCTCCTTACTTGCGGACCTTCCAGAATTCCGCGTGGATGGCGTTGATGTCTTTCCGCTCGGCCTGAGCGGAATCGTTCGTCCGGCGCTGCGTCACACCGGAGTTCTTGCTGCGCACGACCTCCGACGCTGCGTTGAAGAACGCCGCGACGGAATCGCAAGTCATGCTGGCCACGTTCGCGCCGCCGACCACCGACTTGACGATTTCGGCGTTCTCGTTGTCCAGCGCGGCGCGCAGCGCGCGGCGGCGCAGCACGCACATGGCGTCGACCGTCTTCTTGCGGACCGCCTTCGCATCGAACGTCGGCAGCCGCACGCCCGGCGCGAGGATCTCGGCGCGCGACAGCGCGTCCTGAAATTGATCGCGCAGTGCGGTACTGTCGCCGGTACGCGCGCCGGTCTTGTCGTCGTCGCCTTCGCCGGCACCGTCGTTGTCCGTGGTGCCGGTGCCATCCAGATCTTCGTCATCGCCGTCGCCCGTCTGCGTGCCGCCGCCTTCGAGCTTCGTCACTCGGTCGGCGAGTGCGTCGATCTTGCCGTTAGTGGCCTGGATCGCGTCGAGCACCTGCTTCAGTGGATCGCCTTCGCCACCGCCCGCGCCTTCGTCGCCCGTCGCGGAGACACCCGCCTTCGGGTCGGCGCCGGTGCCGGGCATGTGGATGTGAATCTGGGGTTGGCCGTCGCCACCTTCGCCGCCTTCGTCGCCGGTCATCTCGCTCGCGACCTTCTCGAACGCTTCGGAATCGCGCGTCATGAACGCCTTGCGCAACGCGTCGACGAACTTGGAGCCTTTCTTGGTTGCCATGCTTGCATCTCCTGTCGGGAGTAGGTTGGAACTGCTATCCCCGATCGAACACACGGGGCCACAGCGGGCGCTTTTCACGAGGGCGACGTGGTTGCCCACGATCACCACCTGTCGCGCCCGCCCAGGCGCAATCTGTTCATAGTCGGCGTCGTAGCCGTTGCTGACTTGCGTGAGCGCGTCCGCGCCCTTGCTCTGGACGCGGCGAATCGCCTCGGCGTCGGTGATCAGCAGATCGGCGAGCATCAGCTCGGCCTGGTCGCCTTCGCCTTGCCGGACGTTTCGGACCGTGCCGCGCGCGACCGACATGTAGTTCGCCGGCGTCACGAAGTCCGGCGGATGGTCGATCGTGATCGGCTTGCCTTCGAAGCTGGCGAGCGTCTCGGGACTGAACAGCACGTCGGCCGTGCGCTCGGCGACAATGACGCCGTCCTTCGCCTCGATTTCCGGCAGCTCGAAATAGGCGTAGTCCTGCGCGCCGACGCGCGCGATCGGCACGGCCTCGCAAAGCAGGAACCCTTCCGGCGTGATCGACTGCCGCTCGCCGAGCTGCTCGGTCGCGTACACGCCCGATGCGGTGATGCCGTCGCGGGTGTGCGCGCGGGCGCGCGGCGCATGCAAGCCGCAGGTGCACGCGTGGTCAGTGGTGAAAATGCGCATATCAGTCCTTCGGAAGCACGACTTCGGCCCAGCATCGGCAGTTGTAGATGCAGCCCGGGTGCGCCCGCGCGCCCGACCGCTTATCCGCGACCGGCGGCTTGTCCCACGTGAAAAACTTGCCTTCCAGCTCGCGATGGTCCTCGCGTACGTCCGAGTCGCCAGACGTCCGCCAGAAGTAGCCCGGGCTCCCGACGTCGAGCGCGCGCGCCTCGGTGAGGGTCGCGGCCGTACGACTGACCTCGGTTCTCGCGATCGTGTCGGCCCGACTCTTCGCGACCTGTCCAGACTCGTGAATCGCCTTCGATATCTGCGCAGCGCGCGCGCCGTCGACGATTCCTTCCAGCGTGAGCCGATGCACGCGCTCGGCCGCGTCGAGCGGAATGGACTTGATCAGCCGCACCTGCTCGGACAGGAGCGCACGCATCGTCTCGCCGGTGGCCGCGCCGCGGATTTCTTCGCGCAGCGCGCGCGACATGTCGGCGGCCTGCTTCATCCACATCTGCTCGTCGCGCCGGTTCAGGTCGGCGATCATGCGCGCCGCGGTCGCCTCGGCCCACGGCGCGAGCGCCTCGGCGTACCGCCGCAGCAGTTCCTCGATCGTCGGCGCATACGACGCGTCATCGGCCGGAAAGCCGTTCACGAGCACGCCGACCTGATGGGCGATCTTGCGCAACTGGCTGCCGTACTGCCGCTCGGCACCGCTCAGCCGGACAGGGTTCTTGCGCCGGTCGCGCTTTCGATCGAGGGTGAGGATCATCGACGTCGGAATAGTCTTCGAAGCAGAGAATCGTTCGTGCGTGCGGCCGCGCCCAGCGCAGGGCCGAGCGGAAGCGTCGGATCGATAACCGGCGGGTCCTCGCCCTGTTCGTCGCGCTCGGCCTGCTCGATCGCTTCGTCAGGGATGTCGCCAAACATGCCAGTGTCGGGCGACGACGCCTTCAGCTCGCGCATTCCCTGGCTGCGTGGAATCAGGTCGGCGTCGACGGCCTTCGTCACCGAATCGACCGTCTTGTTGCCGATCTCTGCCTTCTCAGCGGCCGACATCTCCTGCAGCGGGTTGAACTCGTACGAGAAATCCTCGGGCAACGGCTGACCGATCTCCGACCGGCACATCACGTCGAGCAGCCCGTGCAGCGGGTTGCGCATCCGACGCTCCTGCCGCGTGTGCACCTTCTCGTGATACAGCAGGCGCGACCCTTCACCGGTGTCGCTCAGGCCGGCCGGCTGCTGGCCGAACAGGCGATCGAGCGGAATGCCGGTCGCGCCGCTGAGCTGCATCGCGAACTGGAGCAGGACGTCGGATAGCCCGCTGAACGCGTACTGGTGCGTCTCGAACTTGTCGGTCGCGTCGATGAGGGTGATGCCCTCGTTCGACTGCCCGAGCCGGATCATCTCGACCTGCTTCAGCAGGCCGTTGAGCGCCGGGCCGCCCATCGCGATGATCTCGCGCAGCTTCTCGACGCTCAGCGTGCGCAGATGCGCCTTGTAGACGAGCTGGCCGGCGCCGACCGTCGCGCTGTCGAACGCGATGAGTCGGTCCCACATCGGCTCGAGGATCGACAGGCCCCATCCGTTCTCGCTAATGCGCTGGTAGTACGGCAGTGCTTCGCCGTCCATGCGCAGCACGCGCGAGTGGTGAATCCGTCCTTGCGGCAAGCCGATCGTCGTCGGCAGCACGTCGTAGTACTTCGGCATGCCGAGATCGGGGCCGAACTCGGTCACCACTTCGCCGACCGGC
This sequence comes from Burkholderia sp. AU28863, assembly GCF_002223195.1. Lineage (NCBI taxonomy): Bacteria > Pseudomonadati > Pseudomonadota > Betaproteobacteria > Burkholderiales > Burkholderiaceae > Burkholderia > Burkholderia sp. AU28863. The sequence continues at coordinate 1,284,265 of NZ_NKFE01000005.1, forward strand.
GGCACAACCATCCAGCGGTCGAGCACGAGCAGGCCCTTGAACTGGCCTTTTCCGATGGTCTCGCGCCGAAGCGGCTGCGACATGTCCTGGCCGTCGATCAGCATCACCGCGATCGCACCGCCGTACAGCTGCGCCCACTTGCCGGTGTCGCAGAGCTGGTCCCAGATCGCCTTGCGCGTCAGCGCCGTCTCCATCTTGGACACGTCGGTAGGATCGAGGCCGGACATTTCGATGCCCTTGCGGGTCATGTCCTCCGGGATCGCGTCCACCGCGGCGCGCACGATCCACGATCCGCGATACGCGGCTTCGAGCCAGACGCGGTTGCGGCTCTGGTACGACAGCGTGTACTGCGCCGCCGACGCCTGGTTGTCGGCACCCCAGCCGAGCCGCGCCTCGAAGTTGGCGAACGAGTCGGCCGTGCGATGGGCGTGCGTCGCCGCCGGCGCGCGCGGCGGCCGGGTCTGTTGCTTCCGTTTCGACATTCCGGGAAATCCTGTCGTGCTCAACCGGCAAGCCGCTCCCAGACCGACAGGTCCTTCGCGCCTCCCAGCATGTCGTTGATTGCGTCGACCATCGGATCGATCTGGTCGTCGTGCATGTGCGTGTCGTCAGCCGTGAACGAGTCGCACTCGGTCAAGAAGTCGCTGACCCACGGGGCATCCAGCGGGACGCCGACGTTGCCAGCGTCGATGTGGCTCACGACGTCCATGACGCGCGTCAGCTTGTCCTTCACGCGCTCGATGCCCTCGATCGGGATGCCGCCCTCGGCCTGAATGTCCTGAATCAGCCCGGTACCGCTGGACTTGTCCTCGACCTTCATCTGGCGCAGCACCGGTGCGCCCGGATCGTCGGCACCGATGGCCGCGTGCTTGTTCCAGAAGTCGATCGCGCGCCGCTTCAGCTCCGGCGCCTTCCACTTCCCGCGCACCAGGTCGATCAGGTACACACGGTTGTCGTAGCCGAGGCCCCAGCACTCGAACACGCTGTAGTCGTTCCGCTCGGCGGTCTTCTGCGCCGTGTCGGCGAAGATCTTCCGGTACTGCAGCTGCGGCAGCGCGCCGTAGCGCAGGAACTTGCCGCTCTGGATGATCCCGCCGCCCAGCGGCGACGGCCGCTGCATGTACTGGCCGTTGAAGACGTACGCGTCGGCCTTCTCGGACGCGAGTAGCTCCTGCAGCGGTTCCTTGTACGGCCAGTAGCTGTACCGGCCGTCCTCGTCTCGCTCGTCGCGCTCGACGCGTTCGCGGATGTGTGCCGGCAGCTTCGCGACGTACTCGTCGGTGATCAGCGCCGGGATCTCGATGAACTCCCACTCGCCCGGCAGCTTGCGCGCCTTGATGAAGCCCGTCGGATCTTCCTCCGCAAGCCGCTGCATGATCACGATGATCGGCGTGTCCGGACTCGCCTTTCGGCTCTTCACGGTCGACTGCAGCTTGCGGTTGGCTTTGTCCCGGTTCGTCTTGCTGTACGCGTCCTCAACCTTCAGCGGGTCGTCGATGATGATCGCGCCCTGCCAACCCTCGGCCATGTGCCCGGCCCGGAAGCCAGTGATCTGGCCGCCGAGCGACACCGCGTACACGCCGCCGGCTTTCTTCCCGTCGACGAGCACGTTCCAGCGCTTCTTCGACTTCGCGTCGTCAGCCACCTTCAGCGGCCAGAGCGCCTGGTACTCGTCGGATGAGACGATGTCGCGCGCCGTCTCGCTGTTCAACAGCGCAAGATCGTCCGAGTAGCTGATGTGCAGGAACCGCGCGCGCGGGTTCAGCGCGAGGCCGCGCGCGATCAGGTTGATCGCGACCAGCTCGGTCTTCGACGAGCCCGGCGGCACGTTGATGACGACGTTCTTCAGCGTGCCGTCGATCACGCGCTGCACCGTGTCGGCGATCAGCACGTGGTGCCAGTTGACGCGGAACTTGATCGCCTGCCTGTGCTTGAAGAAGTACCGGCTGAAAAACAGGTGGTCCCGCTCGCACTTCGCCTTCAGGACGGCCCGCTCGATGGCGGGGTCAATACTCGTCTTCGAGTTTGGCGACGGCGGCTGCGACCTGGCTTTCATCGACGACGACCGTCCTGTTCTCGATCGGGCCGCCGTTCTCCCCAGTGTGTTCGAGGCGGCGCCGGTTCGTGTAGGCGTCGCCGGATTCCTTCGCAGCCTGTTCGAGCAGCTGCGCCATCAGCGGCAGGTTGTTGCGTCGCTCCGCTTCCGCGACGGCTCGGTCGAGCGCGCGCAGGCGCACCGCGCGGTGCGACACACCGATGCGGGATGTGTCGTTGAGAAACTCCGCGCGCGTGCGCTCGAAGATCTCGCGGTACTTCTTGCTGAGCGTCGCGCCGGCCCGCTTCGTCGGGTCGTAGCGCTCGCACTGCTGCGACGACACCTCGACGCCGAACACCTCGCGCACGTCCTTCACGGTGCGCGCGATCGTGTCGAAGCACGCCAGCGACTGCACGATGAACACCTTGATCGCGTCGGGAAGTGCTGCCATAGCGGGAAAACGTTCGGGTTACGCGGCCCGCAGGATGCAGGTACCGCAGGCGCGCGCGATGTCGATGTGGCCGACTTCCGGCGCGCGCTGGGCTGCGGCGACGAGCTTCGCGGTGTCGCCGGCGCCACCGGCCACGCCGTAGCGCCGGACGATGCCGACGAATTCCTCGACGTCGTGCCCGCGGATGCCGAGCTTCGGCATGCCGTCCTTCGTGAAAGCCGGCGCGCCGAACTCGTCGGTGCGCTGGCCGATGTGGTACAGCTCATGCTCGACGAGCGCGCACCACTGCAGGTCGTTGCACTCGCGCGCGTAGTGCGCGTCGAGCGTGATCAGGAACGCCGGCACGCGGCCGAACCATTCGAGGTACTGCTGTTCCTGCCGGGCGCGCTGCCAGCCACCGGCGCGGATCGTCACCTCTTCGCACTGGCCGACGACGCGGCGCATCTGGCGCACATTCTCGACGGCCGCCCATAGGTAGGCGACGTCGGCGCCGATCAGGTGCTCGTGGTCAGGGTTGTGTAGCGGCGCGCCGTCGCGCAAGAGCGTCTCGTTCACCCACTCGGCCACGCCGTCGGCCGGCACGATGTGCTGGATCCAGTTCGAATCGTCGAAGAGGACGTCAGGCGGGAACGGGCGAGATATTGGCAACATTTTCGCTATCGCAGCAGATCTCTTCATTTGAATATCTGCGATTTGATTCGAATAATGAAACACTCAAGTTAATGCCGCCAATTTGATTCAGATAATGAAATTATTAAAATAATTAAATGACATTGACTGAAATCACTCAATTAACGCAATATCCTCGTGGCCGCGAGTTCAGAACGCGGTCGCGGCCAACCATCTAAAAAGCGCAAACAGGAGAGCATTAATGACTACAGCACGAGCAACAGAGCAGGCCGTCGAACTCGTCAAAGCAGCACTCGCATCCGGTTTAGTCGCACCAGCCACCGGCGACCGATGGTTTATGGACCCCGCCAGAGATGGAGCGCTGCTCGGACAATTTATCGGCGCAACCGTGGCCAAAATCGCCAAGGAAATAGACGCGCTGTAGAAACGGGGGACTTATTAAAAGTTGGTTTAGATCCAGCCGACCAAGTAAAAAGCCCGCTGACTTTCGCTCAGCGGGCTCAACATGTCTGGTGCCAGCAGGGCGGCGGAAACCCGTCTGCACCTTTCGGCGCGCTGGCTGATCACCTCGCTACGTCTTTCCCGCCGGCGTAGCTAAGGCCGAGCCGAGTATAGCGCGGACACGCCGCAACGAAAAAGCCCGCTGGCTTGTCGGCTCGGCGGGCTTTGGTCGCAACTCTGCAATGTGACGAAAATTTATACCCTGTCCGCCACATTTGCAAGGGGAATTTTCGCCATACCCCTTACGCCTCAACGGCCTCCGCGATCGTCACGTTGTTTCGCTCGAAGAGTGGCGTCAGCCGCTTCACGGCCTGGTGCTCCAGCTCGACGAGCCGCTTCCGGATGATCTGCGCGTTGCGCTCGAGCGTGCGGACCGTGACGTGCGTCTCCTCGGAGATTTCCCGATACGACAACCCGTCCTGGCGCAGCCGTGCCTGCGAATGACCGGCGATCAGCGCCATGATCGCCTTCCCGTTCGTCACGGTGAGCGACGGGCGCAGGTACGTCCGCATCTCGACCAGCGCCCGCTTCCACTCGACCGACGGCGGGATACCCGGGTCTGCGGCGCGCGCGGCGCTCGCCGGGCGCGCCGGCATCCCGCAGGCGTATCGCAGCCACACCGCGTTGCGTTCCGGCTTCAGCAAGTGATCACGCACCGCGCCGACGACCATCGCGCACTGGGCCCGGATTTCGTCACCGCTCAGCCCGTCGAAGTTGATCGTGCCCGACGAGGTGCCGTACAGGTAGTCGAGGAATTCAGCCTGGCGCGTGCTGAGACGGCCGACCGATTCGAGGATCTGGATCAACGCCAGGCGGAACTGCTGCTTCTGCCGCGGCGGCAGCGACGTCACCAGGAAGCTGACGTGCAGCGCCTGCTGCGTGTTCTCGAAGATGGCGATCACCGGCCACCCCGCGTCATCATCGCCAGCGCCTGGCGCGTGTTCAGCTCAGCCATGTAGCCCGACAGGTTGCTCGTGAAGTCCGGCCGGATGCGCGTGTCGACGTGCGTGCCGGGCGAGCGGCTCGTGCCCGCGAGCGAGTACATCCGCCCGCGGCTCTCCGAATGGCAGTCGAGTCGCGCGAGCGCGACGTCGAGCGACAGCAGCTGGCGCACCGACGAAACGGGGTGCTTCAAGCGCCGTGCGAGGTCGTGTGCCGAATAGCGGATGCCGGGCTTCATGGCCGCGATCATCGCGTTGATGGTGAGTTTGCTTTTTGCTTTCAAGGCCCCGCTCCTATGCTGACTTCAAATTCAACTCGATCGCCTCGATCCGCACGCCCGGCGTGCGCGCGTAGCGCTTCGACACCCAGAGGTCGACGACCTGGCCGTCGTCGACGTACACCACTCCGTTCATGCCGTCCTTCAACGCCTTGACAACGTTGTCGGCGTCCGGCTTCTTCGTCGCGCCGATGGCGCCGGCGGCCGCCTCGCCCTGGCGCTTCATCGACCAGCTCGCCGGGATGGGCAGGCCGATGTGCACGATCAGACGGATCGGGCCGGCGTACGGCTCGGCGCTACGCATCGCGGCGCGGGCGGCCATCTTCACGAGGTTCTCGTACCGCTCCGTCTCCTCGGGCGTGTAGACCCTGACGTGGGCGCCGCGGCGCGCGAACTTCGGGCGGCCCTTCGCGACCGGCGTGCCGGGAACGACGAACTCGACGCGCTGCGCGATCGGCGACGCCGTGATGAGCGATTGCTGCGTCATACCCGCCACCCTTGCCAATGCCCGGGACGAACCGAAGCCTGCGAAGCCTGCCGGCGGAGAGCGGCGGCCGCGCGCGGGCTCATGACGATCGTGCGGCCTTCGACGATGTACGACACGTCGGAAGTGCCGAAGAACTCGCGCATCCACCGGTTCAAGTCGCTCACGAACTCGGCGGGCATCAGCTCGGCGAATCGCGGCGAAACGGTCATGCGCGGCACGTCAGCGCACAGCGGCGACTCGATCACATCCATACCCAAGACCCTCATGCCGTCACCTCGTCTTCGACGTCGTCGGTCACGGGCAGACCCGAGACAGGACGGAGCCATGCATCGGGAATCGCGCCTGCGGTTTTCAACGTCGGCACGCCGTTCACGAACACGGTCATCGGCGAGTCCGACGTGACGGTCCAGCAAAAGTAGCCCTTGTGCTCGCCGAAAGCCTCGGCGACTTTGACGATGCGCCCGACGTTTTCCGGAGCCTTCGGCGCGCGAATGATGATGGCCAGATCGCCCAGTTTGCAGTTCATCGCACTGCCCTCCCGGCGTCCTTCGAAGGGCGCGGGACGAGTGCCCAGTTCCGCTCCGCCAGGTCAAGCACGTCGCGAAACGTGGCATCGCGCCACACCTCGATCCACGGCCAGGTATCGGGATGGCTAAGGGCGGCTTGGCGCCGCCATTCCGACACCTCGAGAATCACCTTCCCGAACCAGCCGAGCCGATAGCGAGTGTTCCCCGTCAGCAGGCTCATGGGCGCACCTCGCGCGCAGGCCGCGCAACCGTCTCGGCCGGCTTGTGCGCATCGCAGTAGTCGCGCCCCTTGTGCGTCCAGTGCGCCTTCACGCGCGGGCCGTGAGCCGCGCATTCGCAGCAGTATCGATGGCCGCCGGCCTGCTTCATCGCCTTCGTTATCCGCTTCATGCCGTCACCTCTTCGCTGACGTCGTCCGTCACCGGCACGCCGCTGATCGGGCGCAGGTTCACGTCGCAGCATTGCCCCTCCCGCGATGGCGAATCAGGCCGAGAGCGGTCGCCGTCGAGAAAGCGCGGAAGCGAAACGACCATGCGCACGTTCCAAACGAAACGGCCGTTCCTCGTGCCCCACGGGCTCAACACTTCGCAGACATGCCCAGCATTCACCCCTTGGATCAGGACTGCCATGTCGCCGACTTTGCAGTTCATCGCCCTTCCCCCATCAAAGCGCCGGCCGCGACCGGGCCGGCAGTGTTGCGAAATGCGCGGTTGTGGTCGTCCCACCACGGGCCGTCGCCCGCGGCGTCGAACACGCGCAGCTTGAAATCGAACGGAGGTTCGTCGCGGCCCTGCTCGATGCCGAGCGTGCCGCCGTGCTCGACGATGCCGGTCCACGAGCGCCACCAGTCGCCGACAGTGCGTGCACCTGACGCGGGCGTCGCGGCGCGCGCGGCGAGGAGATCGCCGAGGATCAGCTCGAGCAAGCCAAGGTTCAGCGGCTGCTCGGAGCGCTCGCGCTCACGGCGCTTGCGCCCCGTGGCGATGGCCGCGCGCAGGTCGTCGGACGTCACGCCGCGCCCGGGCCAGCCCGCCAACCGCGTGTCGTCGGCGGCGAAGCCGACGCCAGACGAGCGAAGGATTTCGACGAAAGCGGCGGCGATCGGCGGTTCTTCCCCGCCTCCCTGTGCTGTGCCGCCGCCGCTTGCTGTGTTTACATCTCCCTCTCCCTCTCTCTTGCGATCGGGGGGCGAATCGGGGGGCGATTGCGTTGGTGATCGGGGGGCGATCGGATCGGGATCGCGACGCGAATCGGATACGATCTCCCGAACCTGCTTTTTTCGCAGCCATTCGGATTGCGGGGCGATCGCTTTCAGGAGGTTCGCGGCCTCGACGATCTGCGCGCGCACGGCCACGGTGTCGACCTCGATGCCCCAGCGCTTCGCGTTGCCCGTGGTGCCGGACAGGCTGCTGGTCAGCTTCGAGACCCACGCTTCGAGCACCTTCTCGGCGACGACCGGGTGATAGAGGCGGCCGTCGGCACACTTCACCCAGCCGCGCAGCGCGTGTTCCTTTACGCGCTTCCAGCTCTTCGATTGGGCCAGATGGCCGAGCATGCGGTCGTCGGCCGGCAGGCTGGCGGCCGGAATCTGATGCCAGCTTTCGAGCCACAGCGTGATCGCGGCCGCGCGCTCGTCGCCGCTGCCGAGGATCCACGTCTCGGACGTCAACAGGCGCTTCACCTCGAGCGGCATGAACGGGAAATCGCGGAGGTTGCAGTCCGCTGGGGTGAGAGGATTCGGGAGCTGATTCATTCGCACAATCCGTACGCCGAAGCGCATGCGGTCGCCGGCGCGGCGTCCGCGAGTAGGTCGTATTGGCGGCCGCCGCGCGTCGTTTTCGACCACTCGACGACCTGATGCACTGTTGTGGCTTGGCCCGAATGCCCCGTTGTGCCCATGTGGAAGAATGAGACGGGGCTCAAGGGTCGGCACACCTCCGAAACGAGGCTCTCCCACGCGGCGATGCGCTCGACGTGCTCGGGAAAGCGGCGCGCGACCTCGCGCAATTCGAGCTTCCCTGCGTTGATGCAGGGCATGCACCCGACGCGCGTCATGCCTTCGCGGTACAACGGGTTTGCGGAGATGCCGGCAGTTGCGTGCGCATCGAACACATCGGCAACATTCCAGCGCAGAATCGGCCGGAATACGGCGTAATGCCCCCCGCGCCATTCGTAACTCGGAAGCCACCGGCGCGCCTCGCTCTCGTCCGCTCGCACGCCCTGCCACGATTCGACGAAGTAGCCATCGTCGATCAGGCCGAGGGCATACTCGGTAAGCGGGTTGCGCTTCAGGTATTCAGTGCAGAACTGCCGCTTCCGGGAAGGGAAACCACCACGCACCATGCACAGGTCAAGGAACGGGTTCCCGCTCGGTCGAAGCAGGTCGAGCGCGCGCGCCGCCGCTTCGGGAGTCCACGCGTACATGAACTCGCGCTTTCCGTAGACGGCCGATTCCGGCTCGCCTGCCGCGAGCCGCGCGAGGTTCGCGCGCTTCGTCGCGAACTCGTCTGCGAAGTCGGCGCGCACCACGTCGACGGTAATGCCGAGCGCGCGAGGCAGGTATTCAAGCGCGTATTCGTACGTCGACTCGTGCTCGTTGCCGGTGTCGGCGAACACGGCGCGGACGTTCTCGCGGCCGTGCAGCTCGAGCGCGACGAGCAGTGTTGCGGTGCTGTCCTTCCCGCCCGACAGCGAGACGACGTGAAGAGTCGGCCGGTCCATCACAACACCTCCAGCACGAGGCCGGGCTGGCGCAGGCGGTCGCGCTGCAACTGCTCGTAGTCGGGGTTCAGCTCGCAGCCGAGGAAGCGTCGGCCGAGCCGCTGCGCGACCTGGCCGACGGTGCCGCTGCCGAAGAACGGATCGAGCACGACGTGGCCCGGCCGGCTGCCGGCCATCACGCAGGGCTCGACGAGCGCTTCCGGAAACGTGGCAAAGTGCGCGCCGCTGTACGACTGCGTCGGGATGGTCCACACGGAACGACGGTTGCGCTCGGTCGGCATGATCGCCATCGCCTCGTCGAAGCTGGCGTTGTTCTTCGTGCCATTGCTTTTGTTAGCCAACTTCCGCTTCACGCGGCCGCGCGAACGCTCGCCGGCGTCAGTTCCGTGCCCCCATCCGACACCGCGGCCGACGGCCTTCATGTTCCCGTTCGTCTTCGTCCCGCCGTTCGAGCGCTCGCTGCCGATCTGCGCCTGCACGTTCTGCGACAGGCGCGCATGCGTGTTCGGGCTGACGGGTTCGAGGATCGCTTCCTGGTCGAAGTAGTACTTCGGGCTCTTGCTCAGCAGGAACAGACTCGTGCGCCTTCGTGCAGCGATCGCGCACGCTCTCCGGCATCGGGTTCGGCTTGTGCCAGATGATGTCCTGCCGTAGATACCAGCCGGCGTCCTGCAATGCGAACGCGAGCCGCCATGGCTGGCCCATCAGGTCCTTCGCCTTCAAACCGGAGCGCGACAGCGAGCCGGTGCCGCTTTGCTTACGTTGCGCGGCCGCGATCTGCTGAGCGCTGATCGTGGACCGGCAGGCCATCTGACCGCCGCGCCCTTGCGCGCCCCATGAGCCAGCGTATGCGTCGCCCATGTTGAGCCACAGCGTGCCGTCGTCGGCGAGCAGCTCGCGCGCGAGATCGAACACACCGACCAGCGTGTCGATGAACTCGCGCAGCGTCGGCTCCTGCCCGATCTCGCGATGCTTGTCCGGGTGGCCGTCGGGCAGATACGAGCGCAGGCCCCAGTACGGCGGCGACGTGACGATCGTCTGCACCCGCACGCCGTCGGCTACCATCGCGCGCATCAGGTCGCGGCAGTCGCCGCGGTGGGAACGGTCGAGCCAGTTCATCCCACCTCCCGCGCGATGTGCGGCAGCGGCTCGGCAGCCGATTCGATCGCAACCTGAATGCGCTCCAGCTGCTGACGGAGCCGCTTAACCTCCGAATCGATGCTGACGCGCCGCACGGCTTGCTTGCAGGCGTTGGCGATCTCCCACGCCCCCGCGCCGGCCGGCAGGCCGAGCGCACGCGCGAGCTCGATGCGCGCGCTATCGATCAGCGCGGCGTCCCGCTCCGCATGCTCCTTCGCGCGATCGAGGATCAGCCGCCGCTCGTTTTCCGCCTCCGCGGCCAGGTTCTCAATCCGCTCGGTGGCCGCCTTCAGACGGTGTTCCGCATGCAGCTGATCCCTGACAGCATCCGCGACGATGTTGCCGAGACGCGCGCGCAGCTTCTTTTCGAACGTCCATTCATTGCACAGGCCCGCGCGCAGCTGCTCGTGGCTTTGGTCCGCGAGCCGCGCCATGCCGTCGATGATCAGCTTGATCCACGCGTCGCGCGGCAGGTTCTCCATGTTCTTCAGCGTCGGGCCCTTCAGCGAGCGCCAGCCGTCCGGGCCGCGCACGATCAGGCCGCAGCCGGCCGGAATGTTTTCCTTCTTCAGCAGGCCGGCCGGCGCGGCGAAGATGACGCCGGCGGCGAAGCGCAAGTACGACGTCCACTTCCCTGCCGTCACGTCGCGCCGGAAGTCGGCGACGCTGATCTTGCATTCGTAGGCGACCGGCTGGAACCGAGCGAACGAACACGGCACCGTGTATACGTCGGGCCGCGGCGAGCCGGCCGGCCCGAGCTGCATGTCGGTCCATACGAGGCGATCGGACGCGCCGCGAAGATGCGCGGCGAGATCCTTGGCGAGGTCATCGTGCGCCCAGGTCATGAGACCTCCAGCGGCAGTTCGAGCTGCGCAGCACCGAAGCGCGCCGCCAGCCATGCGTCGTAGGAACCGAGGCGCGTCACGTCGCGACGGTCAGCGCCCGTCTCGGCGACGAATTCGCGGACCCGCGCGCTGTTCCAGCAGATGAAGCCCGCCATGCGGCCGCCGGGAAACGCGACGCAGTCGGCATCACGCACTTGCTCGGGCGTCATTCCGCGCGACTGCGCGTGTGCGAGGAATCGAGGATTCCAGGCGCTCGCCGTGCTCATGCGGCCTCCCGATACTGCTCGGCAGTCGTCGCGCAAATGCCCAGCTCCCAGTCGTAGAAGCTGTACGGCCGCGGGCAGTCATTCGCCGCCGCCCAGCCGCGCCCCCACTGCCGCGCGAAGCAGGCGAGCGCGCCGCGCAGCGGGTTCTCATGGAACGGCACACCGGCGCGCGCGGCGCGCCAGCCTGCGCGCAACGCCGCGCGCTCGAACAGTTCGGTCAGCACGAGCCGCCCTCCTTCGTGTTGTCGATCGGAGCCGCCTCGGGCCGCACGCGTTCGAGCATCCAGAGCTGGTCGGGCCGGAACGCGAGGTAGTCCTGCGGAGGATCGCGGAAGATGAAAAGGTGCTTTTCCTCGACGAGGCCGAGGTAGGTCATGGGGCGCCCGAGCTTGCGGGCGAAGAGCTTGCCGACGTCGCGCTGGCGGAGAGTCAGCGTCATGCCGCCACCTGCCGCTGGCCGAATGCCTGCTGGACGAACTCGCCGATCGCCTGCTGGCTGAGCCGCCGGTATTCCTCGATCGCCTTGCGCTCCTGGATCGCGAGCCACTGCCGCGGGTAGTCGCAGCCGCTGAACATGCAGAACAGGTGCAGTTTCGTCGCGGGAAACGGCCGGCGCCCGGCGATCAGATCGCCGAGGTGCGGATAGTGGATCTTCGATTTCTTCGCGAGCGTCTTTCGATCGAAGCGCGTGACGCCGATCTCGAGCGCCTTCGCCAGGCACTCCTCAAACGTCATGGCCTCGATCTCGCTCTCGGGAAGCGTGGCGGCCGGCGTCCACAGCGCGAACATCCTGATTTCTGGCTGGTTCATACGAAAAATCAATCGTTACCCAGTTGATTACCCACTTGCTTACCCAATTGGCGCCGGGGCGAAATAAAGGCCAGGACAACACCTGGCCAGCTTTCAACTAATGCGAACCACTTCGATCAGCCGATGCCCGCATGAAGCACGTCGTGCCGCTCCCCTTCTGACATACATGCGCCCGGCTCGGCGGCTTCCGCGGGATGAGGCCAGATCAGGTGCCAATCGGTCGGACGGAAGTCCCTGTACGGGATGCCGACGGCATTTCCGACGAGGACACAGTTCTCGGGTCTCATTGGATTGGGGGAATGCAGCCACTTGTGGATGTGTGGCTGCTTTTTGCCGATCAGGCGGGCAAGTGCGGACTGCGACCCAGCTTTTTGGATCGCTGCCTCCAGAGCCGGCACGGAGCAATTGGTCGGTTTCATGCGGCAATACTATAACCAAAGTTATTCATCCGCAAGAACTTTGGTTATTTGCCGCCCTACAACCAAGGTTATACGATGCCCGCTATGGAAAATCCTGAATTCGGGCGTCGGGCAAAGGAGCGTCGCGAAGCACTGGGCCTGTCCCAGAAGCACGTCGCGGAACTTGTCGGCGTATCTCAGCCGGCGATAGCAAAGGTTGAACGAGGCGGCAGCACCACGACCACGAACGGGTTCGCGCTCGCGCGGGCCCTTCTGACGACGTTGGAGTGGCTCGAATTCGGCGACGAAGTGGGCCCGCAGATCCCAGCTGGATACGATCAGCTCGACGACCTCGGCCGCGCCAAGGTCGAGGCGTACATCAGTGGCTTGCTAGCTCAAACGCTTCCCACCCCTCGCTCGACTCCGGACGAAGATAGGCCGCGCGGCGACTAACAGACCGGGCGCTCTCCGGCAACGGTTCTAGCGACGCATCCCAGAACGAAAACTCCCGCGTCACGACCGGCCGCTTCATCAGCCCCGTGAAGCCGAACGCCGGCTTTTCGAGCAGCACATCCCACCGGCCGTCAGAACGCAGCCTCTGAATTGTCACGATCGTGCCGATCAGCGCTGGGTTCGTGCTCGCCACGACCCTTGCCAAGTCTCCCGGCCTGCAGCGCAGGCGCGTCTTCATTTCTTCTTCCACTGGCCGCCCTCGTCTTCCGTTCGCCACACTACTGTATGTATGTACAGTAGTGTGGCGCAAAAAACAGGGGCTTTCAACCGCGTTATGCGGATACTGAATTGGGGGCGCGACGCCAAGCTCCCGGATATAATCACGCGACCGTGGGTTGCACAGCTGCAGTCCCTAGGGAGAGCCGAGGACTTGACCGGCCAATTGAATGCCTTGGGCATCGCAGGCGCTGCTCGCCAGCTATAATGATGGCTTCGCAGGGAGGATCTCCATATGGATCAAGACTTTATCTCAAGCGTCCAGAAGGTCTTGGAAGCCGATTCGAGATTCAGCAAGAGCGTCACCGAGGGAATCCATATGGCCTTGGACTCCCTCCGTGAGCGGCAACGCACGTTCGAGGAAAAGAAAAAATCAATCCAAGAGGAAATCGACCGTGGATCAAGGCTCACCAAGCATCGAATATCTCTATGACTTCGCATACCTCGATAGAGGGCGGGTCGATTTCTATTTTGCGCAGCTGTTCGAAGACGGAGTCCTGACGCAGACAAAGCGAACCGCGAAAGACTCGTCGTCGGACACGTCCAAGATGGGCGGGTCGATCAAAGTGCTGTCTGGCGAAATGGGGGGCACCGACGTGGTCGAACGAGGGCTCGAACGTTTGTTTGACCCCAGTTGGCTTGCTCCAATCGAGGTACTCGATCGCCTCGATGAATTTCAGTTTGTGCATCGCGAGATCGCCAACACGCCTATCGGTGGGCTTTTCTTGGCGAGCGGCACAATGAGTGTGATCGATATTCGAATGCTGAAGGAGATGTGGTCAGATTTCGCGGACGTTTTCCTGCATAACGAGCTGGAGGGGCTCACTCTCCCCCCAAAACAAAAGCAGAAAGTTATGGCGGAGGGAAAAAAATCCTATGATCGCCTCGCGAAAATTCTTCAGAAGCTGCCGCATTCGATCCAGGCTTCGTTCAGGATCGGCGAAGATACTCTTTGGTCGACCTTGCGGGCCGAAAGCATGCTGATCAATCCGGATGACTTGGCTCTGAAGCATGGCACGCAAGTGCCTGGCCAATGGTTTGTTTTGGGAATCGTCGATGCGCAGCCCGGAGTCGTTGAGCCCAGTCCGGATGTCAGTTCATCCGGTCTCGATTCTGCGATGTCGCAAATGCTGGGGGGATTGCGTGAAATGATGGGGCGCCCAACTGATGCGTACGGAGTCACTCCCATCGCTATTTTCCGCGCGGTCCGCCGAAAATCGGCATAGCCTTCCCTAGAAATACCGTAGTCCGCGCAAGCCCGCCCTGAGCGGGCTTTTTTGCGCGCAGCGTCCCGCGTGATCGCCTCCCGTTCCGCCTTCTGTTACAAATTTTCCATCTGCACGATAACTTTGGTTATTGACACATCGATAACTTTAGTTATAATTTCCCTCAACGCGACACCGACGCCGCGCCACCGCCCCAAGCGGATCGCTCTCTAACAATCGAAGGTAAGCCGGGACCGCACACGCGGAGCAACCGGCCGGCGCGATCAGCGTCGTGAGTCAGGACGGACGCTGCGGAAAACCGCAGCGGCATGCAATACCCGAGTGAACCTGACACAAGACAGCCAGCACCACGTGACCGATGGCGTCGTAATCGGCACAAACCTCGCGCGGCCCGGAGCCGGCACGGCCGGGAGTAGTCGGGCGCGCGAGTGATGCAGTTCTGACCGGTGGCGGTTCTTCTTCTGAGGCGTCACCAGTGAGAGCTGCGCAAGCACCATCGCAGTTCAAGACAGATATTTGATTAGCAATCCTACTTTCAATGGAGGACGCGATGCACACTCCTCGACCTCATCACCACAACGCCCGCACGCTGCCCGCGCTGGTCGACCGACACGCCGACCAGCTGCAGGCCGCGGCGGATGACGAAGCGCTGGCGCGCGACGAACGCAACGAAGCGATCGCCGAAGGCTTCACGTTCGACGTGTTGCCGTTCTCGACTGAACAGATCGCCGTGCTCGACGCCGCGCTGCGCCGCGGGAGGATCGAGGATGTGTACGAGGTCTGGAACGTCTGCAAGGCAGTCCTCGACGCGGAAATCGCGCAGCGCATCGCCGACGCTGATCTCGCCGCCGCCGCGCCGCGTTTCGCCAATGTCTACTGCTCGGGATGCGGCCAGAAGTTCGGCCCCGGCAACGCCGGTTTTTCCTGCTGCACCGACCACGCCGTTCGTCGCGCGCTCGACGACTGATCACCCGCGCCCGCTACGGCTGGCGCTCAAACCACACTGAGAGACCACATGAACGAGATCAAATACACGCTCGGTCAAGCATGGCTGCAGCGCGCGAAGGAACTGGCGCAGGAACGGGCCGATTCGAGCTTCGCGTACGGTGAACTGCCGTCCGACGCGGGCGAAACCGAATCGGCCGACGCGTATGCGCGCTCGCTCGCGGCCGACCGCTCGCTCGACGCACACCTTCAACCGATGGCGCACCTGATCGACGCCCTGCACCTGGTCGCGTCGAAGACCGTGCTCACGTCCGGCATCCGCGCCGTGGTCGACGACGCGCTGGCGAAGGCAGGTTTCCGCGCACCCATGCCCGTGTCCGATCCCGTTCGCCACATCACCATCGCCGGAGTCAACCGATGAGCACCCTCAAATCCCCTGCCCAATGCGGCGACCTCGCTGAAAAGCTGATCGCTGATTACGTGCGCAGCTGCGGCGCATACGGAAATCCGGACGCGCTCGCGAACGTGATGGAAATGCTGATCAGCAAGGCGGCGCTCGGCATCGCCATGGTTGGCAGCGAGTCGATCGCGCATCAGATCCTCAACCGCACGAAGCAGAACGTCGCGACGTTTGCCGAGCGGAATCTACGGAGGGGGCACTGATGCGCGCCTCGCTTAACAGCCTCCAGACTGTATCGCGCAAATACAAGCAATCACCTGTATTGCGCCTGCGCTACGTGCTCGAGGGCTCGGCATGGGCGGCGGCGTACGGCGCGGCGGCCGGTTTCCTCTGGTACGGCGCGTACGTCGCCGGCCCCTACCTGCGGAGTCTCGGATGACACCGTTCGACCTCCTCGGCGCGCTGCTCGACCGGGTGTTCGAATGGAATCCCATAGCCGGTTACTTCGTCGCGATCACGATCGCCGCGGTGTGCACGTTCGTGCTTGCCAAGCTCAACGCGGACGGCACGGCCATCACTGCCCTCGTCACGAGGCCCGCATGAGCCGCTTCACCGACCACGCTGACCTCTTCGAGCGCCGACACCCGCGTGCCGCCCGGGCACTCGTTCTCGCGATCTTCATCGCGGTCGCGGTTATCGCGATCGCGATCGACTACTTCAGCAAACGCTTGGGAATCCTCTAAGCGCCGCCGTCGCCCCCTCGGCGCCCCATTGTCCGCCACATGCCGCGCCGTTCGATGCGCGTCTCTCGTCGTTCTATCTGGAGTTCCAAGACATGAAAACCATCGACACCCAGCCCGTCGAGTCGTCGCAGATCCATAGCATCGGCTACGACGCCGAATCTGAAACGCTCGCGGTCCGCTTCAAGGATCGCAAGACGAATGCGCCGACGTCGCTGTACCACTACACCGGCTTCACCCAGGCGAACTTCGATGCGCTCAAGACCGCCGACTCGCTCGGCTCGCACTTCTACAAGCACATCAAGCCGTTCCCCGACCGCTTCCCGTACGTGTGCATCGAGAAGATGCCGGCGCCGGCCGCGGATGTCGATGCCGAAACCGTAGGGGCCGCATGACTCCCTCGGTCTACACCGTGCGCGCATCCAGCTGGGGCGCACTTTTCGAATGCGCCTACAGGTGGGAGGCAATCCACCTCCTGAAGATGCGCAACGTCGTCGGGCTGCGCGCCGCCCTCGGTACCGCGATCCACGCAGGCACGGCCGCCTATGACCAGAGCGTGCTTGACGGCTCCGGCCTGACCGTCGACGACGCGGCCGGCGCGTTCGTCGACAAGCTGCACGACCCATCGAACGAGTACAACCCTGCGAGCGACGATCTCAGCCTGAAGGAAGCGGAGCGCATCGGCATCTCGCTCACGACAAAGTACTGCCTCGAGATCACGCCGCTGTACGACTTCGTCGCGGTCGAGATGGAAACGAAGCCGCTCGACATCGACTGCGGCGGTGGGATCGTGGTCCGCCTCACCGGCACGATGGACCGCGCACGTGTCCGTCGCACGGCGCTCGGCCCAGGCATCGCCGACCTGAAGAGCGGATCGAAGGCCGTCGCGCAGGGCGTCGCTGTCACGAAGGGCCACGGCCCGCAGATCGGGACATACGAGCTGCTGTACGAGCACACGACCGGCGAGCAGATCGGCGACACCGCCGAGATCATCGGCCTAAAAACGAAGGGTACGCCCGAGGTCGCGACCGCCCCGGTCAAGAACGCCAAGCGCGTGATGCTCGGCACCGAGGAAACGCCGGGGCTGATCCAGTTCGCCGCCGACATGTTCCGCTCTGGTCGCTTCTATCCGAATCCGAAATCGCTGTTGTGCGACAAGAAATACTGCCCGCGCTACGGCACCTGCCAATTCCACGAATAACCGAGGTATCCATGTCCACGCCCACCACTCTCGAATCCGTCCGCTCGCCGCTGCCGCGCGAGGCCAACATGCCCGCTGTGGCCCCCGGATTCGGCTCGCTGCAGTCGTTCGAGCTGATGCAGCGCGCGGCGAATCTTCTCGCGTCGTCGACGCTCGTGCCTGCCGCGTATCGCAAGGTTATCGAGAAGCTCGACAAGTACGGCAACGTGAAGGAATCGCGTGAGAACCCGAACGCGCTCGCGAACGCCGTCGTTGCGCTGAATATGGCGCAGCGCATGGGCGCCGATCCGCTGATGGTGATGCAGAACCTATACATCGTCGAGGGGCGGCCGTCCTGGTCGTCGCAGTGGATCATCGCCGCGGTGAACGGCTGCGGTCGCTTCTCGCCCCTGCGCTTCGACATCAAGGTGCTCGGCGACAAGACAGTCGAACGCGTCGAAACGGTCTGGGAGAACGGCAACCGCAGCACAGTGACGAAGCGCGTACCGATCGTCGACAAGGTCTGCGTGGCGTGGGCCATCGAGAAAGAGACCGGCGAGCGGATCGAATCGCCTGCCGTGTCGATCGAGATGGCCGTCAAGGAAGGCTGGTACACGAAGAACGGCAGCAAGTGGCAGACGATGGATGAGGTGATGCTGCGGTACCGCACCGCGTCGTTCTTCGGAAAGCTGTACGCGCCCGAGCTGCTGATGGGCCTGACGAGCGTCGAGGAAGTGGCGGACATCGTCGACGTGCACGAAGACGGCAGTTACTCGGTCAACCGCTCGACGCTCGACGAGTTGCGTGCCGGCCGCGCGCAGCCGGCCGAGGAAGTCTCGCGCGCCACGCCAGCGCAAACCGGTCCCGCCACCGTATCGCGCGAAAACGCCGCGCCGTCGTCGGACTCGCAAGCAGAACCCGTCGACGACCAGGGTGAACCGGGCGATGACGATGACGGCGACCAAGGCGGCTTCGACTTCGACGTGAGCGGCCTGGTGCTCGGCATCCGCGAGGACATCGAGTCCGCCAAGACGCCCGAGGACCTCGACCTCGCGCGCAGCGCGATCGCCGGTGTGCCGGACGAAACCGCAAAGGCCGAACTAAACGCCCTCGCCTCGGCACGCATGCGCGCCATCACGGCGGCAGCCGAACAGGCGGCAGCCGGCAAGGCAACCGCTCAAACGACCGCGCCGGCCGGCCGCCGCCCGCGCAATCCGATCAACGCCGACTAACGCGCGCTCACCGCCGCCAAGGGATTCGACATGACCGACAAGAACGTCCTCCAGATGACCGCCGACAGCATCGGCAAAGACCTGCTTTCCGCGCTGGTGACCGAGATGAAGCTGATGCCCGACGTCTGGGTGAAGCTGTCCGAGAAGAAGCAAAACGACGTCATCGACCGGCTGCGTGCACGCGTCGAGCACAACGTGAAGATGGCGACGCACCTGATCGCGAGCGATGGCCGCATCGTCGTCCAGGGCGACCTCGACCAGATCACGATCAAGGACGGCGTCAAGGCGGTCGTGAAATTCGGTGGCTCTCAGCCGAACCTGCACGAGCTCTACGAAGCCAGCGGGAAAACCGTGCTGGTCGTCGTCGCAAACCCCGACGAGCACACCGGCGGCATGGACGAGATCCGCGGCGAATCGGATCAGCGCGGTTTGGACCTCGGCCGCGAGTACACCGATCAGGACGGCGACGGCATGGACGGTCAGCGGCCCGACGGGGACGACGTCGTCGACGCTGAATTCCGCGAGGTGCCGAAGCTCGGCGACGGCCCGACGCAAGCGCAGATCGACGAACAGCATCAGGCCGGCCGGCAGGCGGCCGCCGAAGGCAAGCCCGAAAGCGAATGCCCTGTGATGGCCGGCGAGCTGTGCATCGCATGGGTGAAGGGCTGGAAGGAGTGGCACGAGGATCAAGCCGCCTCCGGCAACGAGGATCCGCTGTACGCCCAAGTCGAAGCGTTCGTGATCGAGCAGCAGAAAGTGACGATTTCGAGCGTGCAGCGCCAGTTCAAGATCGGATACAACCGCGCCGCGCGGCTGGTCGAGCTGCTCGAAGCGAAGGGCATCGTCAGTGCGATGGATTCGGACGGCAGCCGCACGGTGCTGCGCCCGCGCGGACCGCAGGGAGAGGAATCGTGAAAATCACCGACATCTATGTGGCGAACGTTCTCGGGATCCGCACGGCGGACCTCCGGCTCGCCAAACCCGTCGCCCTCTTCACCGGCCCGAACGGCGCCGGCAAGAGCAGCCTGCAGGAAGCCGTGCGCATGGCGCTCACCGGCGACACTGTGCGCGTCGCGCTGAAGAAGGAATACGGCTCGCTCGTCACCGAGGGAGCCGACGGCGGCCAGATCGTGGTCGCGTGCGGCGAGCAGACGAACAGCGTCATGCTGCCGTCCGGCAAGCTGAAGCGCGAGCTCGCAGAGGACCCGCGCCTTCCGCTGGTGCTCGACGCGCAGCGATTCGCGCACCTGGGCCCGGCCGAGCGGCGCGCATTCCTGTACGACCTGATGGGCGTGAAGATCGGCGTCGACGAAATGCGCGCCCGGCTGCTGGGCAAGCTCGGATTCCGCGCCGATGCGGTGCCGGCAGCGGCAGCCGCGCGGCTCGCGGCCATCACGCCGATGTTGCGCGCCGGTTTTGAAGCGGCGCAGAAGGAAGCCGCCGACCGCGCGCGCGGCGCGAAGCAGTCGTGGCGCACCGCGACCGGCGAGACGTACGGCAGCCAGAAGGCAGCCACGTGGCGCCCGGCGGTAGTCGAGTTTGACGAAGCGGCGTTGCGGAAGCTCACGGGCGACCGCGCGGCGCTCGACGACCGGATCGGCGAACTGCAGCAGCAGATCGGCGCCGCCGACGCGGCGGACACCGCGGCTCGTGCGCGCGCGTCGAAAATCGCCGGCCTGCGCACGCGCGCAGCCGGTTACGCGAAGGCGGTTGAACTCGCGCAGCTCGCCGACGAGCAGGTCGCCGAATTTCTGCCGAAGGTCGAGGCGCTTCGTGTGCTCGCCGGCGCGGCGCCGGCCGGCACCGAATGCACCTGCCCTGAATGCGGCGCGCTCCTGCGCTACCTCAACGGCGTGCTGTCGGCGGCGGCCGCAGCCGGCGCGCGCGACGGTGACGCGGCCGCGAAGCTGCCTGAGTATGAGCAGGGCCTGAAGACGCTGCAAAACGCAGCCGCGAACCGCAAACGCGACGTCGAAGCGGCGGACGCGGCCGCGACGCAGTTGCGCGCACTCGAAGACGACGCAGAGGAAAGCGGCGCGGCCGCCGCGCGCGAGAGCGGCGACGCCGCGCGCTCCGAACTGGCCGACCTCCAACGCAGCCGAAAGCAGCTCGACACCGACATCGCGACGCTCCGCGAAATCGAACGGCGCGCCGCCGGCGCCGCCGATCTGGCGAAGCAAGCTGCGGCGCTACACGAAGACGTCGCGGCGTACGAGGCAATCGCCGACGCGCTCGCACCGAATGGCATCCCGGCCAACCTGCTCAGCGAAGCGCTCACGCCGATGAACGAGCGCCTCGTCGCGCTCGCCGAGATGTCCGAATGGGCCGACGTGACGATCACGCCGGAGATGGATATCTTCGCCGACGGGCGCGCCTACGCCCTGCTGTCCGAATCCGAGCGCTGGCGCGTCGACGCGCACATCGCCGCGGCGATCAGCCACTTCTCGGGCCTGAAGCTGCTCGTGCTCGATCGCGCCGACGTCCTGGTCGGCCCCGAGCGCGATCGGCTGCTCTACTGGCTCGACGACCTGGCCTACACCGAGCAGATCGACACGGCGCTCGTGTTCATGAGCCTGAAGACGCCGCCCGCCGGCCTACCCGAAGCCATCGAAGCGTTCTGGGTCGAGGGCGGTCAGGTCGCGCCGGCCGCGCAGCACGCAATACGGGAGGCAGCGTGAGAGAGGACATCGAGAAGTATCTCGCCGCGACGTCGGAAGCCACAGCGAAGGCCGTGGCGACCGGAACCGGGCTCCCGCATCTCGACGTGACGAAGGAGCTCAACCGGATGCTCGGCGAGGCGATCGTCGAGCGCGAGAAGCGCGCGGGCGGCGGCAACGAGTACGTGTACTGGCTCGCGCGCGGCGTCGCGCCGACACCACCGGCCAACGCCGCGCTGCCGGTCGTCGCTCTGTCGCTGGCCGGGGCCATTGCGAGCCTGCCGCCGTCGGCCGTAGCGGCCGACACCACCTCCGTCATCGCAGAGCTGCGAGCCGAGGTCGAGCGGCTCACCGCCGAGCGCGACGCCGCGCAGCAACGAGCCGACACCTGGCGCGCGAATACCGCGGCACTCGAAGCCCGCATTGATGAGCTGACGCTCGGGCCGGTCGGCGCGCGTGCGCCGCTGTTCGTGACGGTCGGCAGGTATTGCAAACCACGGCGTCACGCGTCGCTCGAGAAAGTCCAGCGGCGCGGCAGTGCGCTCGTGCGCAGCGAGAAGGAATCCGAGGTGCTTGTGCTCGAACCGGTCGGCCGGATCGTGCGCGGCACGCAGTGGATGCCCCGATAGCAGCACCGCCGCGCGCCTTCCGTGCCCCGGATTGCGCGGCGCATTCGGGCGGCTCGCACTGCGCCCATTTTTTCGAATTGATCATGCATACGACGAAGACACCGTGGAATCCATCACGGCGCGCGACCGCCCGCGTCAAGAACCGGCTCCCGGCACCGACTACGTGCCCGTACGACGGCGGCCCCGTCGAGATCGTGAACAACTCGGCGATCTACGGACGCGAGTATGGCGAGTGGCCGTGGGCGTTCATCTGTCTCTCCTGCCGGGCATACGTCGGCCTGCACCCCTTCACCGCGATCCCGCTCGGCACGCTCGCCGACGGGCCAACGCGTGACGCGCGGAAACGTGCGAAAGCCGCCTTCAACCCGATCTGGCAGTCCGGCGCGATGACGCGCACCGACGCATACGTCTGGTTGGCCCAACAACTCGGCATCGCGAACCACGAGGAATGTCACATCGGCTGGTTCGACGTCTCGACATGCGATCGCGTCGCCGAGATCTGTAAGAGTCGACAGGTTCTGTGACGCCACCGATTAGAAGATCGATGGCGGTCGCAACTTCGGGTACTTCCCATTCGTGAGCGTCACGACGGTCGCGAACGTTTCGTCCAGAGTTTCCAGGCTGCCCCTCATAAATGCGGTGGCAATATCATCCCCCGGATACTCATTGGGCTTTTCTTTTTGGTGCAACTTGAACTGTTTCACCAATCGCGTGAGACTCATGCACGCGGTTTGTATGGTAATGACTGCCTGCGTCAACTCGCCTGAATCCAGCTCAAAAAGTGGAACCTTATCAAGCAGATCGAGTGTCCGACTCAATTGATCATCACTTACTTGCGTAAATGCGGAAAAATTAAACGCACCGTTATCGTTTAGCGAAGGTTCGATTCGCTTGAACCGTACGTACACCTCGTCGAGGATCGCTTTCAGCGACGAACGCCGCTCAGCCAGTTCGCGATCACGAGTTTGCGTTGCAATTTCCAACTGATGAGACGCCGACCGCTCGCCCAGAAAGTATGCCCCGGCAATAGCCGCGATCGCTCCTAGCGCTTGGACCCATGCAGCCCAATCAGCCGCCTTGAGGTTGCCCCAATCGACGTATCGATAGGCGGCCACGGAAATGGCACCGATAAGAACACCTGATGCGTAGTAGTACATCGCTCGCTTCATCGCACCCCCGTACATTTCAGTGCGAATCGTAGCACGCGCCCCGAGCAATTATCGATGCTTGCACCTCTTCGGTGTTTGGTGTCGGGCGCAGTTGCCGCAACGTTCGTTCACGCGGTCGTGCGATCAAACTTTGTTCGGCGGCCGTCCTGCCCCTGCACATAGAGGACGCAGCAATTGCGAGGCACACGCAACTGAACGACGACGATAAAAGACGGCTACCATTGCGTAGCTCGGCGGGCGGGTTTCAAGTCGGCAACCGCTCGCATATACCAACATTAGGTGATGTACCGTTGATCGATCACTCTCGATCCAACAGTTTCGCTTTGATCGTCAGCCTCTTGGTTCTATTGGGGCGATAAACCTTGATGCCGCGGAACTGGTGAACTTGATTCGTCTTGGCAATGTATCCCGCGTCATCTCGAATAGCTCGACTCACAGCGGTCACTGAAATCGATGCCGTCGCATCGTTACTGATTTGCTCGAAGACCCGAAGGACGCGACGACTAAAGAGCACGACGTATCCCTTCAGCGGCCCATCATCGATGCGAATGCCGCTACTGATTGGCGTCGTCGCTCTCACTTCCAAAGCGGATTCAACAGCGACTTTACACAATGCAGTGATCTCGTTCATGCCTTCCCCGAATAGTTTTTCGATTTGAGATCGTAGCACACCCACCTGCCCAAAAGCCGCGCAAGTTCCGTTGCCTCGGATGCGCGGCTTCTTTTATGGGCGGCCAGCACGGCGCCCGTTTTTTTGAACTACACCGACATCTATGAACGTTCAGCGCGTCTTCAACAGCTTCGGATTCTGCTGCGGCCTCGGCGGCGGCGCCAAGGGCTTCACCAAAGCAACTTCTCACGTCGGCAACATGACCGCGACGTGGCGCTGCATCGGCGGCATCGACAACGATCCGGCGGCCGCGCGCGACTTCGAGACGCTGGTCGGCACGCCGTGCACGGTCATGGACCTGTTCACGCGCGAGCAGTACACCGCGTTCCACGGCGTCGAGCCGCCGACCGGATGGCGCGAGGCCACGCCCGAAGACGTACGCCGCGCCGCCGGCTACCTGCATCCGCACTGCGTGTTCATCTCGTCGCCGTGCAAGGGTGCGTCCGGCCTGCTGTCGGAGACGCTCAGCCGCACGCCGAAGTACCAGGCTCTCAACGAGCTGACGCTGCGCTGCGTATGGCTGATGTGCGAGGCATGGAAGGACGACCCGGTCGAGCTGATCGTGTTCGAAAATGTCCCCCGGCTCGCGACGCGCGGCCGCCACCTGCTGGACCAGATCGGGCAGCTCTTCCAGCACTACGGCTATGCCAAGAACGAGACGACGCACGACTGCGGCGTGATCGCCGGCCTCGCCCAGAGCCGCAAGCGATTCCTGCTCGTCGCGCGGCACATGGAAAAGGTACCGGCGTGCCTGTACGAGCCGCCGGTCAAGCGCCTGCAGGGAGTCGGCACGCTGCTCGGCCGCATGCCGCTGCCGGGCGATGTCGAGGCCGCCGGCCCGATGCACCGCGTGCCGTCGCTGCAGTGGAAAACGTGGGTGCGCCTCGCCTTCGTCGAAGCGGGTAGCGACTGGCGCAGCCTGAACAAGCTCGCGGTCGAGAACGGCCAGCTGCGCGACTACCTGATCGTGCCGGACATGCACAACGGCGTGCTCGGCGTGAACCGCTGGGAGGAACCGTGCGGCGTGGTGGCCGGCGCGAGCCGCCCTGGCAACGGCACCTTTTCGGTCGCCGACCCGCGCGGGCCGGCCGACGCCGCGCAATACCAGCAGTACGGCGTACTCGACTGGAACGACCACGCCGGCACGATCACCGGCCAGAAGTCGCCCGGGCAAGGAACCTTCAGCGTCGCGGACCCGCGCCACCAAGGCCCGGCCAAGCACAACAACGAATTCCGCATCATCCCGTGGCGCGACCCGGCCGGTGCCGTCACCAGCGCGCACGGAACCGGCCAATGCGTACAGGATCCGCGGCCGCCGGCCGGCCCGCTGTTCAGCAAGTACAAGGTGACCGAATGGGCCGGCCACGCCGGCACCGTGATCGGCGGCGATGACCAGGGTGCGTACGCGGTCGCCGATCCGCGCGCGAGCACCGGCTTCGAAGGCGCCGGCAAGTACCGCGTAACCGCATTCGACGAGCCGGCCGGCACGGTCATCGCGCGCAGCGACAGCGGTCAAGGCGCGTTCGCCGTAGCCGATCCGCGCCCGGGCATGCGCCGCGAGCGCGGCGACGCGTACCTGACCGGCGGCCACTACGGCGTGGTCGGCTGGGACCAGCACACGGGCGCAGTATCGGCCGCCGCCGGGCACGACAACGGGCGATGGTCCGTCGCGGATCCGCGCATGCCCGCGGCGAACGAGAAGACCGTCGCCGTGATCCGCGCGCTCAATGGCACATGG
Organism: Burkholderia sp. AU28863; assembly: GCF_002223195.1. Lineage (NCBI taxonomy): Bacteria > Pseudomonadati > Pseudomonadota > Betaproteobacteria > Burkholderiales > Burkholderiaceae > Burkholderia > Burkholderia sp. AU28863. Next base: position 1,309,610 of record NZ_NKFE01000005.1, read on the forward strand.
CACCGGCCGTTCACCACGCTCGAGCTGGCCGTCCTGCAATCTCTCGTCGAGCCGGAGGAGTATCTCGAACTCGACGGACTGTCCGACCAGGCGTGGCGCGAGCGCATCGGCAACGCCGTGCCGCCGGACGCCGCGCAGGCAATCGCCGAGGTGATGGGCACCACGCTGCTGCTCGCCGAATCCGGCGAGACGTTCCGGCTTTCGTCGACACCGGTCTGGGTGCGCCCGATCGCGATCGCGCTGACCGTCGCGCCGCAGACCTTCTAAAACGGAGGCACCTGATGCCTTGCACCCCGTTTCGCGTTCCCGGCGGCATGTCCGGAATCATCTGCACGCGCGGTCGTAAGCGCGGGTGTCGCTGCTCGGTCGACGGCTGCGACGCGCCGAGCGACTTCCTCTGCGATTTCCAGACGAAGCCAGGCAAGACATGCGATCGGCCCCTGTGCGCGGCGCATGCGCATCAGGTCGGCGCCGATGCCCACTTCTGCCCTACGCACCTCGCGGAGTCGAGCGGCAAAAAACAGGGCGACCTCTTCGCATGACCATCGAGGCTCACACCATGACCACCAACACCTACGGCGGCTATACCGTCGACCAGCTGCGCGAGTTCATCCGCCACCACTACGACGCGGAGCACGGCGGCGACAACATCGACGAACTCACGAACGACAGTTCGGCGAGCGTCAAGATCGTGCGCGACCTGCTCGACGCCATCGAGCCACAGCAGGACGGCGATCCGCTGCGCCCGATCGCCCGCTGGGTCTACAACGCGGTGCGCGTGAATCTGAACCTGTTGCATGGAATCTGTAGCGAATTCGGATGCCAGCAGGGTGAAGACGTCGCAACGTGGCTGCGCGCGCGGCTCGCTGGTGTGCCGACACCGTGCATGTGCAGCGGCGTGGGCCCGTGCGAAGAGCGCACGGACGGCTCCTGCCGACGGGAGCGCGCCATCGCGGACGCGGCAGAACCTGTGGCACGCATCAACGCCGTTGGCGGCATCAATGGTATCGCCTGGCGCCATCGCGACATCGCCAGCCTGGCGCCGGGAACGATGCTTTACGCTGGACCGCAGCCTCCCGCGCAGGCCCCCGTTCTGACGCGCGAAGAAATCGGCGAAGCATGGCGTAAAGCTGGCTCAGCTGGTGTCGAAAAGGTGATCCGGAACGCTCCCGCGCAGGCAGACGCTCGGGAGGGGCTGACGAGCGATCGGATCACCGAACTCTATCGCGAGTCCCGCTATCCCTCGATCGGATGGGCGCATCGGTTCGCGCGGGCAATTGAGCTCGAGCTGCTCACCGCCCATCCGGGCAACCCGGGGCCGCGCGCATCGACAGGCGTCATCGCTGCCGCGCTCGCCGTCATAGAAGCGGACCGCTCGCAGACGCTGACGACCGAGCACGTCAACGCGCTCGACAACGCGATCAAGATCCAGCACGGCGACATGACCCTGCCGGAGCCGCGCGCCGAGGAGTCGCCCGACGATCAGCGGGACGGAACGCGCTGGCGCGCGCTGATGAAGAACGGCGAGCCGGAGGTTTATGTGGAACGCACGGAGCGCCGCGCGATTCAACGTACGCGATCCGTCGCGTTCTCGCACCCGAATCTCATCGACAACGTAGGCGTCGACACAACGTCCGAGATGTGGGTCAGGCGATACGTGATGTTCGCATGGTGGGAGCGCGAGAACGAGCATCGCAAGTTCATCGAGGCCGTCGACGCGATCGGCGCGGGTCAGATCCAATGAAGCTGACCGACGTCGAGGTATTCGAGATCCGCGCGGCCGGGCTGCCCCATCACCTGCGCGAGAAGCTGTATCCGGAGCTGACGGTGCGCTGCTCGGCCTGCGACAACATCGGCGACGCGCACGACGCAACGGGAGAATGGCGCGGCGTGTGCACGGCGTGCAACGTGTCAGGAGAGCCGCGGCAGCCGATCGACACCGCACCGGCCGATATTGAGGTGATTGTGTTCTGGCTGGATCCAGAATCGCCCGAGCATCCCGAGTGCTACGACTTCGACATGCTCAACGACGGATGCTGGCGCCAGTGGACTGATCACTATGAATGGACCCATTCGGAAGCGCCGGCCGGCAGCCGACTACCGCGCGAACAGCCGCCGTACACGCACTGGAAACCGCTCGGCGCACCAGCGCGCGCCATCGACGCCGCCCGCGCAGGAGACGGCCAATAAGGTCAGAAATCGAACGTGCCCACGACGAGGACGCCGCTCCCAGGAACTCCCAGTTTGCCGGCAGCCGCCTGGTAGATCCGCTCTTTCCCGCGCTCGAACGCGGCCAGCCGATCCGATGCGGTCCCCGGCGGGTCACCGAAGTGATCGTCCAGTGCCTCTCGCGAAACGCAGAAGCGCTGGACGACGCCGTTGACGGTCAGAGAGAAGTGGACGTCACCGTCTTTCACAATCGGTTCCGTGCCTGGCGTCGGTTCGTACGCCATGGCGGTCTCCTGTTTGTGTAGGCCGCGTCAGTCTGCGAGGTTTTGAATCGCAAGCTCGAGCGACTTTACATGTGCGCTCGCCACTTCGAATCGCGTGAGCGCTGCCTCGTCAGGAGGCCTATCACCCGACATCTTCAATGGGTCAGCGGCCGCGGCGGCCGCCTCCAGTTCCCGCTGCGCATCGGCGAGAAGGTTCTCCAATCGCGCTCGTTCGCTGCTGGCCTTCATGTTTCCCTCCCCTCTTTCGACGGAATCCTAGCATGACCGAACTCCCAACTTTGTTCAGCGGCCCGATGGTGCGAATCATTCTCGAAGGCCGGAAGGCGCAGACGCGGCGCGCTGCAGGGGGCCTTTCATGAGCGGACCTCCCAATTCATATTCGTCTGTCGGCAGGCCATCCGATTGCAACGAAAAAGCTCGTCCAAAAGGATGTGGCACGTTTGAAAACGTCAAGCATCGAATACGAGGCTCCCTCAATACTTACTCCCCATTTAAGAATAATCGGAGCATCGACATCTGTTGCGTGCGCGTAGATGTCAATCATCGTGTCGAGGGATGGCTCGGGAAACTTTGTGACTTCGACGTGCTTCGAGGCTGTCGCCATGATTCGGCAGATTTTGAGAGCCGGCTCAGCCTTCTGCACAGCAACACTGAATTCGCTCGGTTTGTTGAACACCGTACCGAGAAATTGCTGGGCTTTGCAGCACTCATCCGGGGTCATGTCAGCAAATGCCCAATCGGTCATATGCCAAAGCGACAGGCAGAGGTTGAACGCGTGATCACCGGCGCGAACAAAATGAGTGCAACCTTCAAATTCCGAAAGTTCTCGTTCTATCTTCGCCAGCAAATCACGGGCGCTCGATATTCCGAAGCTCTGACGCTTCCGATCTGGAAACGGAATTTCGACGAGGCTTGAGTTATCAATGTTGCCCTCGTCTCCAATATCCGAGTTGTTCATCACATCCCCCACTTTGGATTTCGGAGAGGGATCCTAGCATGACCGAGAACACCAAAATCGAATCGTGCGACCACGTGTTAATTCAGCCCTGGCACGCACCCATGGTAGGCGTGAGCGAGCCAATGGCACGCGCGGCAGAGGGTAATGCCATTGCTGACGTCGAAGCGCAGCTCGGGATATTCCGCCCATTCCTTGCGATGGTGAGCTTCAAGATTCCCACCTTTGTCGTCGCCGCAGTGGATACACATCCAGCCATCCCGCGACATCACGTCGTACCGCCAACGTTTGGCCTCCAAGCTGGCCCGTCCATTTTGACGCTCGGCACTTTTGCCATCGATGTAACGAGGTGCTGCCGGCCCCCGAAGCGCACGCTCCCGCACGATTGCGCTGATCTTCGCTTTCGTTTCGGCGCTACGTGGAACGCCTTTCATTGGGCTAGCAAAACCCTTCGGTCTACCCATGCGTGCACGAGCCTCTGCCGAGAACTTCTTGCCGCGCATCGGCGACTGTCGCCCCTTTGTAACGACTCGATCTTCAGCTTTCACGCGGCTACACCCGAGGCATTTGGCCGAGAGGCCATCGTGTCTCGTACGGTCACGATTAAAAAGCGAACGATCTTTCCATTGCTTGCACGACGTGCATCGCTTTTCCTTCTCGCTTTTCGCGATGAACGTGGCCAAATCCATGCCGGCCTTCTTGGCGGCAATTTTCAAAGTCCCTTCCGGAGTCTGAGCCATGGCTGAAAATTCGATGATTGAGTGGACCGATCATACCTTCTCGCCATGGATTGGCTGCACGAAGGTGTCGCCCGGATGCGACCACTGCTACGCCGAGCACATGATGGACACGCGCCTGCACAAGGTCGTCTGGGGGGCGCACGGCGAGCGCGTGCGCACGTCGGCGGCCACGTGGCGACAGCCGCTTCGCTGGAACGCGCGGCACGCGGAGTTCTTCGCCGCGCACGGCCGGCGCCAGCGCGTCTTCTGCGCGTCGCTCGCGGACGTGTTCGACAACGCTGTGGATCCCGCGTGGCGCGCGGACCTGTTCCGGCTGATCGCCGACACGCCGAACCTCGATTGGCTGCTGCTGACGAAGCGGATCGGCAACGTCATGTCGATGGTCAGCGAAGCCGCTCAGTACCAATTCGACCTCGACTGCATCGAAAGGCCGCGCCTGCACGACAACGTCTCGATCGGCGCAACGATCGTGAACCGCGAAGAGATGCTGCGCGATGCCGAAAAGCTCCTCGCCGTGCCGGCGCGCATGCGGTTCTGGAGCGTCGAGCCAATGCTGGGTGACCTCGGCGAAATACCTACCGAGCTGATGCCTGACTGGGTCATCTGTGGAGGTGAAAGCGGCGCTAACGCGCGGCCGATGCATCCCGATTGGGCCAGAAATCTCCGCGACCAGTGTGCTGCTGCCGGCGTGCCGTTCCTGTTCAAACAATGGGGCGAGTGGGCGCCTGGCGAAAACTGCGGCGGCCGGCCGACGCGGACCGAGCGTGTTGCGGACTGGTTTGGCGATGAATGGTCGTTCAGCACGATGACGCCGAGCGAGCATGACGGCCTGAGCTACGACGACGAGCCGGCCGTGTACCGCATCGGCAAGAAGACCGCCGGCCGCCACCTCGACGGCCGCACGCACGACGAATTCCCGGAGGCACGATGAAATCCGAGTTCAAGATTCAGCGGCCCGACGACGTGCCGATGACGCTGACCATGACGATGACTCTCGGCGAATGGAAGAAGCTGCAAGCGCAGCTCGCGACGACGTACCCGTCGTGGAAGTTGTCCTCCAACATCGGGGCAATGGTGCGTCTCGCGACTACAACGTTCGCCGAGACGAAGGAGCTCGACTATGACTGAGCACCCCATCCTCTTCAACGAGCCGATGTCGGCCGCCGCGCGCGCCGGGCGGAAGTCGCAGACGCGACGCATCGCCATTCCGAAGCGCAGTTCCATCGACTTCATCGGCGGTGGCCCGAAGGACGGCCCAGACTGGAATGACCCGGCGTGCTGGGGTTTCGAGGATCCGAGCACCGGGTCATGGTGGGCGCTCCGCGGCAATGAGGAAAGCCGTCAGATTCCCTCCCCCTACGGCGTGGCCGGCGATCGCCTCTGGGTGCGGAAGACGCACATTGCATACGGTCGCTGGGAAACCCGCTACAGCGCGAAAAAGGAGCGCGACGAGTGGCACTTCGTCGACATGACGCTCCAAACAGGCCGCGAGTACCGCTTCGACGACGCAGTGCCGCACGCGGCGCGCAGCGACGCAACGCCGGCGTGGTGGCGCCGGCCGTCGATCTTCATGCCGCGCGCTGCGGCGCGCACGCTGCTCGAGATCACCGCCATACGCGTCGAGCGCCTGCAGAGCATCACCGAACCGGACGCGCGCGCCGAGGGCGTGACGATCGAGGACCATCACATGCGCGGCTACAGCGCCGGAGCCTTCCGGCCGCCGAGCATCCGCGCCTTCCATGACCTGTGGGACAGCCTGAACGCCGCGCGCGGGCATGGCTGGGATACGAACCCGTGGGTCTGGGTCGTCGAGTTCAGGCGCATCGCCTGAGATTCTCTGTTCCGAAAACTATCTCGTACTCAATGGGGATGAATATGAAAATCCGCCTGAGCGATTGGCTCACCCGAGAATTCAGCCCGGCGCCCGCAATGCGCACGGCCTCGCGATGGATCAAGGAGGGCAAGATCTACCCGCCTCCGATCAAGGTTGGGAACGCGTATTACGTCGAGCAGAACGCCGTCTATCAAGACAGCGCCCGCCCTCGCCTCGTCCATAGGATTGCATGATGGCAGCACGCCCTCGCGTTCGCACACGTGCGAACTGGCCCGAGCACCTTCACGAGCCACGCCCGGGCTACTTCACCTGGTATGACCCACGCACGAAGAAGACGCACATTCTCGGGCGCGTGCCGCTCGCACAGGCGATCTACGAGGCGACGGAAGCGAACATGCTCGTCGCAACCGGAAAGTCAGCCAAGACGCTTGCCGAGCGGATCGAGAGCGATTCTCCGACATTCAGCGAGCTGCTCAAGAAGATGCCAGTCTCCGAGAAATACAACACCGCACAGAGTCGGAAGCTGGCCGATGGCCGGCTCGAAGCGAAGATCGGCAAGGTCAAGTGCGCTGACCTGACGACGAAGCACTTCGCGGACATCATCGAAGCAATTCTCGCCGAGGGCAAGACCGCGCTGGCGAAAGTCGTGCGCGCCCGTGCAATGGCGATATGCCGGCGCGGGGTGTCGCTCGGCTGGATGAGCACCAACCCCGCGGCGCTTACCGAAGGTGTGAAGTTCAAGACGCAACGTGCCCGGCTGACGCCGGAGTCGTTCCGGAAAATCTTGGAGCAGGCGCCGAGGGTGGCAAGCTGGTTGGAGAACGCGATGCTGCTCGCCCTGGTGTCGGGTCAGGATCGGTCCACCTGCGCTCGATGGGAGCGCTCGTGGATCAGGCACGGGCACGCGCGCGTGACGCGACAGAAAACCGGGGTGGTCGTCGAGATCCCGACGTCGCTGCGGCTCGATGCGATTGGGATGACGCTCGCAGACGTGATAGCGCGGTGCAAGAAGACCGGCGTCATCAGCCAGTATCTGATCCACTACACGGGGAGGAAAAACGGAACGGTGCCGGGCGCGCCGGTTGGCTTGGGGGTAGTTTCGGCAGCGTTCGCGCGCGCTCGCAAGAAGGCCGGTATCCCGGACGGCAACGCGCCGTCGTTCCATGAAATCCGAAGCCTTTCGAAGCGGCTGTATGACAAGCAAGGGAACGTCGACACGAAGGCGCTGCTGGGCCACATGTCGGACACATCCGCCGAAACCTACGCGGATGCGCGAGGGATTGAGCCTATTCGTGTGAAGGTGGGTTCTTAACGAATTCTGAACAGGTTCTGAACACGCCCTTATGCGACAAGGGTTTCCGGGCGATCGAATGTTTCAATCAAAAACACGCCTGACCTCGCCTGAATCCTGAACACGTTGGAAATCCGCGTCTTCGCCCACCTCCGGCATGCTCATCAGCACTTGCGCGAAGGTGCGCCGCTTCGGCCGGCCCAGCGCTTCGGCCAGAATGGCTCGATGTTCGGCCTCGGCGCTCCTGCCATTGGCCGCGGCCTGCTCGCGCAGCCTTTGAACGATAGTGTCATCCACGTTACGCACCAGAAGATTTGCCATGAGTACCTCCATCCAGTTTTGCTATCAATGATAGCGTCATGAGGGTAAATTGCAAGCATTGCTATCACCTTCATGACCGGACGGACCCCGGGGGTCGGCGTAGACCAGCGGCAGAGAACGGCAGGAATCCGCCCCTCTTCCGCCGCTGGCCCGACGCATCGAACTGCTGTCGCTCAAGGTAAGCCCCGGCGGGACGATGCGGAAGCCGACCGAATGGCCAGTCGAATGCCATCGACCGCGATGAATGTCCGGCCGGGCGAGGAACGGGATTTGCGAAGCGAGCACAGCAGGCGACAAGCATGACGAATACGGGCGCTGCATCGGTTCGCCCCTGAAACATCGTGTTGCACAACGGGCCGCCGCATCGCCCGCGACCGTCGCAATCGTTTGATACCATCGGATCACAAGACCGGCGATCGAAAGCCGTGCGAAGCGCGCAGAAGACCTTGCATCGACGCGGACCATCCGACCATCCGTGCCTGAAATCCCGATCCAAGACACGAGACGCTCTTCAGTGGACTTTGTTACGCCCTCTCTGGAAACCCTGTTCTCCCCGACACCCGACAAGCTCTACTTCCCGGCATGCGTTGCGGCCGTGGCGATCATCGCGTGGCTCGTCGCCCGGCACGTGCCGTTCTACCGGTCGGCCGTCGACAAGTCGCTGTCGATGCGCTATCGCAATCTCGACGGTTTCCGCGGCCTGCTGGCCATCTCCGTGGTCTTCCATCACTTCGCGTGCAACCAGGCGTTGCTGTCGACCGGCGTCTGGGGTGCCGGCACCGATTTCCTGCGCAATCTCGGGACGATTCCCGTCGCGATGTTCTTCATGGTCACCGGGCTGTTGTTCTGGGAACGCGCATGCCGAGGCGCGCTCGACGTACGGACCTTCTTCGTCGGACGCGTGCGACGCCTCGCGCCGCTCTATCTGTTTTACGCAGCCGTCATCGTCATCTGCACGCTTTACTGGTTTCCCCGCAACGCCGTCGGCGCACCGACGCAGCTGCTGGCCGACCTGCTCAAGACCGTGTCGCTCGGCTGGTTCGGCGCGTTCCCGATCAACGGAGCGGAGCGGACGCCGTATCTGAGCGGCGTCTGGTGGACTCTCGCCTACGAATGGCGGTTCTACGTCGCCGTTCCGTTTCTCGCATGGTTCGTCGCCACGCGCGCGTGGCGCAAGCTGTTCGCGCTCGCGATCGTCACGGCCTGCGCGGCGCTGTTCGGGCCGCCCGGCGGCATGGCGCTGCTGTTCGCGCTCGGCGCGGTGGCCTACGAGGTGTCGCGGCACCCCGCGATCCGCGCGCGGCTCGCGACGAAACCGGCGGCGACCGTCGCGCTGCTGATCCTCGCGATGTCGCCGTCCCCGGCCGAACGCTATTCGATCGAAGGCGCGCTGCCGCTACTTCCGGTGTTTCTCTGCATCGCCAGCGGGAACACGTTCTACGGCCTGCTCGATACCCGGCCGCTCGCGCTGCTCGGCACCGCCAGTTTCAGCATCTACATGATCCACATGGTGATCGTGTACCTGATCATTCACGCGTTCAACAAATTCGTTTTCCCGATCAATTTGGCCGGCGATTCCGGCATCTGGGCGCTCGCGCTCGCATGCGCGCTGGTCGCCGTCTTGTGTTCGCTGCTGACTTACCGCTACGTCGAGCATCCGTTCATCGCCAAGCGCCACGACGCGCGCCCGGCACGCCGCGCGGCCGAGCCGACGCGCGTGTCCCGCGTCGAGCAGCGTCCCGCCGACGACGAACATGCCCTCGATGCGGTCGGCGAGACCGCTTCCCGATGACCGGCGGAATCGGTACCATCGAGCGCTTGAGGCCCGGCGGGCGCCGCGCCATCGTACGCCGGCGCCCGTCTTTCGTACCACCGATTTCGCCATGTCCCGGGAACCCACACATTCCGCGCTGCTCTGGATCGTCGCCGCCGCATTCTTCATGCAGTCGCTCGATACGACGATCGTCAACACCGCACTGCCGTCGATCGCACAAAGCCTGCATGCGTCGCCGCTCGCGATGCAGCCCGTCGTGGTCGTCTACACGCTGACGATGGCGATGCTCACGCCAGCCTCCGGCTGGCTCGCCGACCGGTTCGGCACGCGCCGCGTATTCTCGGTCGCGATCCTCGTGTTCGTGCTCGCGTCGATCGGCTGCGCCGCGTCGCACACGCTCGGCCAGCTCGTCGTCGCGCGCGCCGTGCAGGGCATCGGCGGCTCGATGCTGCTGCCGATCGGGCGGCTCGCCGTGCTGCGCCGCGTGCCGGGCGAGCAGTACGTCGCGGCGATCGCGTTCGTGTCGATCGCCGGCCAGCTGGGCCCGATCGTCGGGCCGACGCTCGGCGGCTGGCTCACGCAGGCGATTTCGTGGCACTGGGTGTTCATCGTCAACGTGCCGGTCGGCATGATCGGCTTCATCGCGGTGCAACACTACCTGCCGCACGACCAGGCGACGCAGCCGCCGCCGTTCGACTTCGTGGGCTGTGCGCTGCTGTCCGCCGCGATGATCGCGCTGTCGCTCGCGATCGACCCGCCGATGTCCGCGCATCGCGCCGCGTGGGCGACCGGGCTCGCCGGGCTCGGGCTGGCGAGCGCGCTCGCGTACCTGCCTCACGCGCGACGCCGCACGCAGCCGCTGTTCCGGCTCGGGCTGTTCCGCGAGCCGAACTTCGGCTCGGGGCTGCTCGGCAACCTGCTGTGCCGGATCGGCACGAGTTCGGTGCCGTTCATGCTGCCGCTGCTGATGCAGGTGCAGCTCGGCTATACGCCGCTGCGATCGGGGCTGATGATGCTGCCGGCCGCGATCGCGGGCGTCGTCGCGAAACGCTGGATCGCGCCGCTCGTGAAGCGCTTCGGCTATGCGGCGTTTCTGGTCGTGAATACCGGGATCGTCGGCTGCGCGATCGCGGGGTTCGCGCTGGTGTCGGCGCGGCCCGCGCCGGTGCTGGAAGGCGTGCTGCTGATCGTGTTCGGCGCGGCGAATTCGATGCAGTTCGCCGCGATGAACGGTGTGACGCTCAAGGGGCTGTCCCATGCCGATGCCGGCAGCGGCAACAGCCTGTTCACGATGATGCAGATGCTGGCGATGGGGCTGGGCGTGTCGATCGGCGGCGGGCTCGTCAATCTGTTCGCCGCCGATCGGGGCTCGATGGCGCACGGGTTCATGCTGTCGTTCGCGTGCATGGGCGCGGTGACGCTGCTGTCGTCGGTCGTGTTCCGGCGGATCGATGCGGCCGCGCCGCCGGCCGGTGCGGCGGCGCGGCCTTCCGCGTGATCGCGGCCGTCAGTTCACCTGGCGGCGTTCGACGACGCGCTTGAGCACCCAGCGGATCGACGAACCGTCGGCCGGCGGACGCGCGACGCGATATTCGTCGACTTCGAGCGTGTACACGTAGCCGGGCTGGTACGCGAATCCTTCGATTCCCGCATACCACAGGCTCCACGGCTCGCTCGGGCTGCTGCGCACCTGCAGGCACTCCATCGGCGCGACGCCCGTGCAGCGCGCGGACTGCGGCGCGACATAGACTGTCTTCGTCACGGGCTTGCCGTCGGCCGGGCGCGCCGCGCTCGACGCGGTGGCAGCGGCGTCGGTCTGGCATCCGGCGACGAGCGTGCTGCCGGCAATGACGGCCGCGCCGAGCAGCGTTCGGATCGTGTGAATCATCTGGTATGCCTCTGCGAGCGTTGGAGGGGCAATTAGACGAACCGCCCGGTGAGAAGGTTCACAAACACCTGACTGAACGTGCTCGACTGCCCTCGTTTATCGGATGTCGCGTGCGAGCCGATACGTTACCGTGTTCCGGTTCCGCCTCGCGCTTCGTCACCGGCGCGACGATCGCCGTCGACGGCGGCTTCACCATATGGTGATCGTGTACCATCGGCGCTTCCCGCTACGCTTTCGTGCGCTGCCTGCGTCCGCCCGGCCACGCCCGCGCGATTCGCGCAGTGCGTTTCCTTCGCATGACCTCATCCTCTTCGCCCGACACTGCACTCCGCCCGCTGCCGATCGATACGCTGACCGTACCGGCCACGCTCGACGGACGCTCAGGCACCAATCGCTCGGGCAGCGCGCACCCGCAGATCGCCGCGACCAACGACCTCGACGCCGTGCGCGCGTGGCTCGCGCGCTTCGTCGATACGCCGACCACGTTCCAGAACTACCGCAAGGAAGCCGAGCGCCTGCTGCTGTGGGCCGTGATCGCATGCGGCAAGCCGCTGTCGTCGCTCACGCACGAGGATCTCGTCGTCTACCGGCAGTTCCTGCTCGCACCCGCGCCGGCCGAGCTATGGTGCGCGAACGGCGGCCGCAAGCATCCGCGCAACGATCCGCGCTGGCGGCCGTTCTACGGTCCGCTGTCGGCAGCCAGCCAGCGGCAGGCGCTGGTGATCCTGAACGTGATGTTCTCGTGGCTCGTGCAGGCCGGCTATCTGGCCGGCAACCCGCTCGCGTTGTCGCGACAGCGGCAGCGCCGGCCCGCGCCGCGCGTCACGCGCCATCTCGGACAGCCGCTGTGGCAATCGGTGAAGGATGCAATCGCCGCGATGCCGCGCGACGATGCCCGCGCATGCTTCCATGCGGACCGCGCGCGGTGGCTCTTCACGCTGCTGTATCTCGGCGGGCTGCGCATTACCGAAGCGGCCGATACGACGATGGGGCAATTCTTCTGCCGGCGCGACGCGAACGGGCACAAGCGCTGGTGGCTCGACGTGACGGGCAAAGGCGGCCGGCAGCGGCTCGTGCCGGCCACCGACGAGATGATGGCCGAGCTGTCGCGCTACCGGCGTGCGCACGGCCTGCCCGCGCTGCCGCGCGACGGCGAGCCGACGCCGCTCGTGCTGCCGATCGGCCAGGCGCGCAAGCCGCTCACGCGCGCGGCGCTGCACCGGATCGTGAAGCAGGTGTTCCGGCACGCGGCCGACCGGCTGCGCGCGAATGACGAAGCCGGCGAGCAGGCGGCGCGCGTGCTCGAACAGGCATCCGCGCACTGGTTGCGCCACAGCGCCGGCTCGCACATGGCCGATGGCCGCGTCGACCTGCGGCTCGTGCGCGACAACCTCGGCCATGTGTCGCTCACGACGACGAGCCAGTATCTTCACGCGGACGACGACTGGCGCCATCGCGAGACGGAGGAGAAGCACCGGATCGGGTGGGACTAGGCTGCGTTGCTGCGGCACTTCGCACGCTCGCTTGCCGCCGGCACGTTGATCTCGCCGCACCGCATGTCGACACGCTTGCGGTGTCAGTACACGGCCACCCAGTGCCCCGGCACCCACGCCCAGTGATTGCCGGCCCACCGGTAGTGCCCCTTCGCCCAGCGATAGCCGGGCGCGGGCGGCGGCGGCGCCACCTCGACGACCGGCGCGGGCTGCGGCGGCCGCACGGGCTCGACCACGCAGGCGGACATCAGTAAGGCACTCGCACTCACCAGCACGGCCAGCGAAACGGATTGGATCTTCATTGTCGATTCTCCCTGTTGTGTAATGGGTTGATCGGGCCGTACACGGCATGCCCCGCGTCACGCGCCCCCGCGAATCAGGCCGCTCATCGGCCGTGTCGCGCCGCTTTCCGCAAACAACGCGGACGCGGTGCGGCGCGGATCGAGCCGCAGGCTGTCGGCGGCCGCGCCCGCGATCAGCGCGTCGAGCGACGCGGTCGGCTTCAGGTCGCGCCCTTCGTACAGGTCGCCCGGCCGCAGTCCCGGCCAGTCGGCGATCACGCGACCACCGGCAACCGCGCCGCCCGCGAGCATCGCGACCGACGCCTGCCCGTGGTCGGTGCCTCCCGTGCCGTTCGCGGCGGCCGTGCGGCCGAACTCGGTCGCGACCAGCACCGTGGTCTGCTGCCACGCGGGTCCAAGGCCGTCGCGCAGCGCGGCGAGCATCGTGTCGAGCGCCTTCAACTGATTGGCGAGCCGCGCGTTCTGCGCGCTATGGGTGTCCCAGCCGCCCGTCTCGATCATCGCGATCCGCGGGCCGTCGTCGCGTGCGAGAAACGTCGCGGCGAGCTTGCCGACGCCGGCCGGGTCCTGCCGTGCATGCGCGTCGCCGGCGAGGCCGCGCGCTTCCATCGCGGATTGCCACAACGGGCCGAGCTGCGCGTCGGCTTCGTAGAGCGCCGACACGCGCGTGAGCAGATCGTCCGGCGCGGCCGGCAAACCGGACGGCGCATACGACGCGGCCTGCACCGTGCCGCGCAGCGCGAGCGGCACGGTCGGCGCGAATGCGATTGCGTTGTCGCGCGTCGCCGGCAGCAGCGCGGCCAGCCGGTTCAGCCAGCCGTCCTTCACCTGATACGGCGCCCGGCCGCCCGTTTCGAGCACGTTCTGGCCGTCGAAATGCGAGCGGTCTCGATACGGCGACGCAATCGCATGGACGAACAGTGCCTGACCGTCGCGGTACAGCTGCGCAGTCCGCACGAGCGACGGATGCAGCGCGAACGTGCCGTCGAGTCGCGTCGCGGCCGCCGTGTCGATCGCGAGCGGGCCGCGCAGCGACGCATACGCGGGCTCCGCATACGGGACGACGATGTTCAGGCCGTCGGCCGCGCCGCGCTGGATCACGAACACGAAGCGCCGGTCGGTCTCGACGTTCGCGAACGCGATCCGCGGCGCGACGAGGATCGCGCCCGCGCCGGCGGCGGCCACGCGGAGGAATTGTCGGCGGGACAGTGCCATGGTCATCTCCGTTGGAAATCGGGCGACACGAGCAGCAGCGCGAGCGACGTCGTCGCGCTTTCGGCACGCGCGAGCGCGGTCGCGGTCGGCGCGCTCATCGAACCGGCGAGCAGCGTGTTGCCGAGCGTGCGCGGATCGAGCCGGTCGCCCGTACGCGCGGCCAGGCGCTGCGCGATCTCGACGCGGCGCACGAGCGCGTCGGGCGCCGCCCAGCTCGCGGCGACGTCGTCGTAGCCGGCCGGCGAGCCCGGCCGCCACACCGGCTGGCCGAGTTGCGCGAGCAGCGGCGCGGCCTTGAGATCAGCGGTATCGCGCCAGCCGAGCCCCCGCAGCGACGATACGGCCCACTCCCACGGCGTCTTGAACTTGCGGTTGACCGGCGACCACGCGTCGGGCGCGTCGACCAGTGCGCGATAGACGGTCGGCAGGTCACCGCCGCTCGCATCGAATGCGCGCGCGAGCCGGTCGGTCAGCGCGGGCGGCGGCGTATCGGCGACGAAATGACGGGCGAGCTGGAACGCGATGTGCCGGCCCGTCGCCTCCGATCGCGCGAGGTCGTGCAGGACCGCGCGCGCCTGCGCTTCGCCCGGTTGATCGTAGGCGCGGCCCATCACCGTGCGCGTGCCGGGTTCGTGCAGATTCGGGCGAAACACGAATGCGCCGGGCGCCGCATCGCCCGGTTGCGGCCCGCGGCCGCCGGCCACGCTCCAGCCGGTCAGTGCACGCGCGAATTCCGTCACGTCGGTTTGCGTATAACCGGTGCGCACGCCGAGCGTATGCAGTTCCATGATTTCGCGGGCAAGATTCTCGTTGAGCCCGCGCTTTGCCGACGGATTGCGTGCCTGCGCACGCAGCGCGGCCGGGCTGTCGGGGCCGACCGAGCGCGCCTGATCGAGGAACACCTGCATCGCGGGATGCTGCTCGACGGCGACGAGCATGTCCTCGAAACGGCCGAGCACGTGCGGGCGGATCGCGTCGCGCTCGAACGCGCCCGCGTACGCGGCCACCTGCCCCTTGTCGACCGACACCGCGAAATGGTTCGCCCAGAAATGCACGAGACGCTCGACGAACGGCGCGGACGTCGTCAGCGCGCTGTTCATGCGCGCGGCGACGGCGCTGCGATACGCGTCGTAGCCGTCGCGGCGGATCGATTGCGCGGTTGCGCGCTTCGCGGCCGGGTCGTCGCTCGTCATCGCGGTGCGGGTGTTCGCGAAGCGCGTGGCGAGCGTGATCGCGTCCGGCTCGCTCGCCCATGCGGCGGGCCGGGCGTCGTAGCGGTCGAACTGGGCGAGCAAGCCGGCCTTCGGGTCGGCGGGCGGTGCTTCGTCGGGCCGCGCGCCGAGACCGAAGCGGTTCAGCGCGATCGCGGCCGGCGTGGCGTCGTTCGGGTGGTCCATGACGGGCTCTCTTGCGGTGCGTACTGACGTTCAACGCAAGCACACAGGAAAATCCGTCGCGGGAAGGGAAATATTTTTTGTGATGGGGGGAAACGCCGGGCGGAAGTCCCGCAGCGCGGCGGCGTGCATCGTCAATGGATAACGACCGCGCGACTCATCGGAACCGGCACGCGCATGACGCGCGGGCAACACGCAGATTGCGTGCCGCCCGCGCGCGGTTTATCCGGCTTACTCGCTCGCCGATGCGTCCGGCTTCTTCTGCAGCCTCGGCGGCAAACGCCAGTTCCCGCTGTGCTGCAACCCGTCGACGAACTTCACGCGCTCGTCGGGCGTCAGCGTCGCCGCGAAATCGACGACGCTGCGCTCGATCTGCGCCCGCATCGCGGTGTCGGCCGCGCGTGTGCGGTCGAGCGCCGCATCGATCGCCGCGCGATCGAGTTGCGGCGCGGCGAGCAGGTCGAGCACGGTGATCCGGCCGTCGCGCCCTTCCCGCGCGAAATCGCGGCCGCTCTTGCGCGCCGCCTTCAGCGCGGCGGCGAACTCGCGCTGCCGCCCGTCGGGCAACTCGTCCGCCGCGAAACGCAACGCGGTGCGCGATGGGGGCGCGCCGGCCGCATGCAGGTCGCGATGGGTCGAGAACCATTGGTATGCGCCGCCGCCGATCGCGCCGAGCATGAACACGTTCAGCACGACCGAGCCGACAAGCGTGAATTTCCAGCCGCGTTCGGTCATTCGTCGGCTCCGTCGATGCTCGGGCCGCCGAACGTCGTCGTCAGGTAGCCCGATTCGTGTTGCGCGATCGGCGCGCTGCCGAGCATCAGCATCGACACGGCCACCGCACCGGCGAGCGCGCCGGCCAGCCCGACGCCCGCGAACGCCGCGCCCGACCACCACACCCGGCCGCGACGTCGCGCGCGTTGCGGCGCCGGCGCCGCCGCCGGCGCGGTCGCGACGATACGCTCGACCAGCGCCGGCGCGGGCGGCGCCACCGTGTCCTGCATCAGCCACGCATCGAGCTCGGCGGCCTCGTCGAGCGCTTCAAGTGCGTCGCGTGGATGCGCGTGCGCCCACGCTTCGGCCGCCGCGCGTTCGGCCTGCGGCCAGCGCCGCGCGTCCGAACCGTACGCGGCGACGATGGTACGAAATCGTTCGGGTGTCATCGCTTGTCCTCGCTAGGTGGGTCGCCGGCCAGTTGCGCGCGCAGGTTGCGCCGCGCACGGGCGAGCAGGCTTTCCAGCGCATCGACGGTGATGCCCATCAGGTTGGCCGCTTCCACATTCGACATTTCCTGATAGTACTGGAGCACCAGCGCTTCCCGCTGCCTCGACGGCAGCGCGGCCAGCGCCTGCCGCACGCGCGCGTCGCGCGAACGCAGCTCCGCGTGCACGGCCGGCTCCGGCTGCGTGTCGGGCACGTCGGGCAGCGTATCGACGGGCTCCTCGCGCCGGCCGCGCAACCGGTCGTAGCACAGGTTCAGCACCACGCGATGCAGCCACGTGTCGAAGCGGGCTTCGCCTTCACGCCAGCGCGGCGCCTGGTTCCAGATTCGCAAGAACGTCTCCTGCGCGACGTCCTCGGCTTCGTTCCGGTCGCCGAGCATGCGCGTCGCCAAAGCGAGCAGCCGCGGCAGCTTGCGCGCGACGAGCACGCGCACCGCCGATGCATCGCGCGCACCGACGCGCGCGACGAGTTCCGCGTCCGGATCGCGGTCGCCGCGATCGTTCAACGCCGCCTGCTCCGTCGCGCGGCGCGCGGGCGCCGCCCTGTCACGGCAGAGGGACCCGCCGCCCGGCTGAAGCTCATCGTCGTGCTCTCCTTGCATGCGTCGGACCATCGCCGGACGGCGCCGCACCGACGGCTCCGCCGGTTCGTCAACGCCGCGCGCGTCGCGCCCGGCATCGCACACGGTATCGGCCGTGCCGGTTTCATCGACATCCGGTTCGCGCCGCATGTCGATCCTGTCTGCCGGCCGCGCGACCATCGGCCGGCGCGCTCAATATACGACGACCGGCGCGGGCCGGTAATACACCGGACGGGCCGGCACGACGACGCAGCCGGCCAGCACGATGGCCGCGGCCGCCAGTATGACGATGGTTCGGACAGGCATCGCTTCGGCTCATGATGTTGCATGAAGAATCCGCTGCACGGGCATCCTTTCGACGCGCGGCGGCGTGCACGTCACGCCCAGTGGCCCGGCACCCAGCACCAGGCCGGGCCGCGCGCCGCCCAATGCCCGGGCACCCAGTGGTAACCGACCCGCACCACCTGCCAGTGGCCCGGAATCCATACGTAACGGCCCTGCCGCCAGTGCCAGTGCCCCTGATCCCAGACGTAGCCCGCTCGGGGCGCCGGCATCACTTCGACGCGCGGCGGCGGCGGCGCAAAAGGCGCGACGATGACGGCCTGCGCGAATACGGCGGAGGTCGCGAGCGCCGCCATGCAGCCGGCGGCCCATCGCAATGGAACAGAAAGTTTCATGAAAGACTCCGAAATAACGGCATCGACCGGAAGCGGTCGTTCATGCGTTAAACGGAGCAGGCGGGAGAAATCCGTCGCGACATCGGCGAATAATTTTCGCGGAGGCCGATGCGGACTGGAGGCGCGCGGCGCGCGACCCTGTATCGGCCAGCGCGCACGCACGGTTGCGGTACTGTCACAACGCGGCAAAACTGCCCTTCGACAATGCATGCGACCGGGATCCCGCTCGTTTCCGGCCCATGTCCCGGCCGTGCTCGCGCACGGCCGTGCGGCTCCCCTCTCGCGTCCCATCAACGAACACACCGACCATGTCGAACCAGGACACTCTCCCCGATCAGCCGAACGAGCCGGCCGCTTCCGTGTCGCGTCGCGGCTTCCTGAAACTCGCGGGCGTCTCCGGCCTCGCGACCGCCGCCGGCGGGCTCGCGGCCGCCCGCGCCGCTGCGTCGAATCCGGACGGCACGCCCGAACAGGTTCATCTGACGTGGGGCAACGACCCGACGTCCGAAGTCGTGATCTCGTGGGCGTCGCTCGCCCCGGCCGTCAATCCGCGCACGCGCATCGTCGCCGACGGCGAGCCGCCGCGCACCGTACACGGCGTCCAGCGCCTGTACACCGACGGCCTGAACGGCGAGACCGTGTTCGCGTATCACGCGCGCGTGCATGGGCTGAAGCCCGATACGCGCTATCGCTACGAGATCACGGCCGACAACGACAGCCGCGCCGCACAGCCGTTCTCCGCGACTTTCTCGACCGCGCCGCGCGGCCGGGCGCCGTTCCGTTTCACGAGCTACGGCGATCTCGCGACGCCGAACGGCGCGTGGGTGCTGTCGTCGCCGCAGAGCCGCTTCGCGGTGCAGGCCGTCGAGCAGTTCCAGCCGCTGTTTCACCTGCTGAACGGCGACCTCTGCTACGCGAACCTGAACCCCGCGCACCAGCCCGAGGTGTGGCGCGATTTCGGCAACAACAACCAGACGTCGGCCGCGAATCGCCCGTGGATGCCGTGCCCCGGCAATCACGAGATCGAATTCAACAATGGCCCGCAAGGGCTCGACTCGTACCTTGCACGCTATACGCTGCCGGAGAACGGCACGCACTTTCCGGGCCGCTGGTACAGCTTCCGCGTGAGCTCCGTGCTGTTCGTGTCGCTCGACGCCGACGACGTCGTGTATCAGGATGCCGCCGCTTTCGTCGGTGGCCCCGCGCCGCTCGTGCCGGCCGCGAGCACCGGCCGCCCGCCGATCGAGCCCGGCACGTCGTTCTATGTGCGCGGCTACAGCAACGGCGAGCAGACGCGCTGGCTCGAACGCACGCTGCGCCATGCCGCGCACGACGACGACATCGACTGGATCGTCGTGCAGATGCACCAGGACGCGCTCAGTTCGTCGAAGACGGGCAACGGGTCCGACAAGGGCATTCGCGAAGCGTGGCTGCCGCTGTTCGACCGTTACGGCGTCGATCTCGTGCTGTGCGGCCACGATCACGACTACGAGCGCAGCTACCCGGTGCGCGGCTGCAATCACCGCGCGGGCGTCGATGCGAAGACCGGCGAAGTGGTCGAGACGCTGCAGCCGCGCCCGGTCGGCTCGAACGACCCCGACCGCACGACGTTCGACACGAGCCACGGCACGATCCACCTGATCCTCGGCGGCGGCGGCACCAGCGCGCCGCTCGACGTGTACGGCGAAAACCCGTCGACCGGCTTTGCGCAGGCGAAGGTGTTCACGAAACCGAACCGGCCGGTGCCGGGCGGCGCGCCGAACACGTTCGTGCGCCAGCCGGCCGATGCGCTCGAGGACGCGATCTGGTCCGCGCGCCGCGATACGGGCACCGGCTACGGAATCGCGGTGTTCGATCACGATCCGGGCAAGCCGGGCGGCCACACGACGATCACGATGCGCTACTACCATGCGCCGGGCGCCGACCAGCATCCGACCGCGCAATACGCGCTGTTCGAGACGATCGAGCTGAGCAAGAAGCGGCGCGAGCGGTGATCGACGCATCGGGCGCCCGCTGCGACGAGCGCCCGATGCGCGGCAGTCGACGGGCGGAACGCGCGGCGCGGGTTGGAGTGCCCGCATCGCACTCCGGCCATGCAGATGCGTTTCGAATACCGCATTCACACGCCCCCCAACGGCCGACGCATTCGACGCCATCGCGAATGCGCTGCCGCACACCACGCTCGGCCGACGCGGAAAGCGATGCTCGATTCGATCGGACACGCGCTGTCGGGAATCGGTGCACCGTGGCGTATCGGCTCGCGCGACCGAATCGATCGGACACGCCGGTCCGGCTGAATCGCCGCGACGGCTGCGCCCCCGTAAAATGCGCGCTTCCGGCGAAATCTTCTCTTTGTATCGCTGCTCACGATGACGGCACGCGCGAGCCGACCCGAATCATCCGAAATCGAATCAACATGTTGAAACAGGCAGCAAGCATCAAACGCAAGAACAACGCAACGCTCGCCGGGCTCGGCGCGGTGCTGTTATGGGCGTCGGTGGTCGCACTCGTTCGCGGGGTCAGCGAAAGCCTCGGCGCGACCGGCGGCGCGGCGATGATCTATACGGTGGCGTCCGTGCTTCTGCTGTTTTCGATCGGCTTCCCCGACCTGAGCCGGTTCCCGAAAAACTATCTGCTGTGGGGCGGGTTGCTGTTCGTGTCCTACGAGGTGTGCCTGTCGTTGTCGATCGGCTATGCGAGCAACGCCCGCCAAGCGATCGAAGTCGCGATGGTCAACTATCTGTGGCCGAGCCTCACGCTCGTCGCCGCCATCGTGTTCAACAAGCAGCGCGCGAACTTGCTGGTCGTGCCCGGCGTCCTGCTGTCGATGCTCGGCATCTGCCGGGTGCTCGGCGGCGACCAGGGGCTCGATCCGGCGGGCATGCTGCGCAACGTCGCGGACAATCCGCTGAGCTACGGGCTGGCGCTCTTCGGTGCGCTGATCTGGGCCGGCTATTGCACTGTGACCGCGCGCATCGCCGACGGCAAGAACGGCGTGACGCCGTTCTTCATGCTGGTCGCCGCGGTGCTCTGGATCAAGTTCGCGATCGAAGGCGGCGGCGGCATGACGTTCAGTTTGCGCGCGGTCGTGTATCTCGTGCTGGCGGCGTCGGCACTCGGCTTCGGCTATGCGGCCTGGAACACCGGCATCATGCACGGCAACGTGACGGTCATCGTCGGCGCATCGTACTTCACGCCGGTGCTCGCCGCCGCCCTCGCCGCCGCGCTGCTGCACGCGCCGCTGTCGGCCGAATTCTGGCAAGGCGCGTCGATGGTGTGCGGCGGCTCGATCCTGTGCTGGCTCGCGACGCGCGGACGGCGTCGTGACGAGACCGGGCCCGTGCCGGTCGCCAAGGAAGCCAAGGGCAATTGCCACGGGTGACGATGCCAGGTGCCGTCGACACAAGGCCGGATCGCTGCCGGCGATTTTCGGAACCGTCGACCGACGTGCGCTAGCTGCGCGATTCCAGCGCGATCCGCACGGCCAGGCCGGCCAGCACCGTGCCCATCAACCCGCGCTGAACCGCCGCCCAGCGCGGCCGTCCCGCGAGAAAACCCGCGATCGAACCGGCCGCGCACGCGATCAGCGCATTGACGCCGACGCTCACCGCGATCTGCACGCAGCCGAGCGCCAGCGATTGCGCGAGCACGCTGCCGTGCCCCGGCACGATGAACTGCGGCAGCAACGACAGATACATCACCGCGATCTTCGGGTTCGCGAGGTTCGTGACGAAACCCATCGCGAACAGCCTCGCGCGGCTGTCGTGCGGCAACTGCCGGACCTGGAATGCGGAGCGCCCGCCCGGCTTCAGCGCCTGCCATGCCAGGTAGGCCAGATACAGCGCGCCGGCCAGGCGCAGCGCATCGTACGCATACGGCACGGTCATCAGCAGCGCGGTGATGCCCGCTGCCGCACACACCATGTAAAAGACGAACCCCAGCGCGACACCGCCGAGCGAGACCAGCCCGGCGCGGCGGCCCTGGCAGATCGAGCGCGACACCAGATAGATCATGTTCGGTCCGGGCGTCAGCACCATGCCGAGCGACACGAGTCCGAACGCAAACAGGGTGGGCAAGGCCGGCATGGCACCCTCCTTCAGGGCAATGACAACGAGGTCGGAACAATGTATTGCATCTCAACCATCGTCGGCATGAATAACTTGCAAGTGGCTAATGAAGACCATTCATCATGGCTACCGGTCGCTATTTGCCCTTTTTCGCGCGCGTCCGGATCGTCTTTTCCGCCTTCGCGCGTTGCGCATCGACAAGCCGCACGAATTCATCGGCAACCGCATTTCCTGCGGTATTCCACGCCAGCCGCACGGAGCGATGCAGCCGTGGCGACAGCGCCAGCACACGACCGCCGAACGGCGTGTATGTCAGCGTGATGCGCGGCACGATCGATACGCCCATGCCGGCCTCCGCCATCGACAGGATCGTGCGCATCTCGACGACGTTGAACGCGGCTCGAAGCGGCACGCCGCCGCGCGCGAAGTAATCCGCGATCACCGGCCCGCACCCCGCCTTCGAGAAAATGAACGGTGCAACGGCCAGTTGCCTGGCGGTGACGCTCTTGCGGCCCGCGAACAGGTCGTCCGCCGCGACCGCGACGAAATCCTCGTCGAGCAGCGGCAGGTTGTGCGCGAATGTCTTCGTGCCGGCTACCACGCCGACGTCGGCCGTCCCGTCGTCGATCCACCCTTCGACTTCGCTGTCCGTGCCTTCGAGCAGCACCGCCGATACGCCCGGGTGCATGTCTTTCAACGCCTCGAGCGCGGGAACGACGAACGCCAGCGACACGCTCGGCAGCGATGCGACCACCAGCCTCCCTTCGAGCTTGCCGCGCGACAGGCTGAACTGCTGGCGCAGCATCTGCGCTTCCCGCACCACGCTCTGGACATACGGCCACAGGCGTTCGCCTGCCGCGGTCAGGACGACCGGCTGCCGGTCGCGCCAGAGCAACTTGACCTGCGTGATGTCCTCCAGCTCCGTCAGCGCGTGGCTGATCGCGGATTGACTGCGGCTGAGCCGGTCTGCCGCGGCCGTCAGCGAGCCGAGTTCGACCACGGCGGCCAGGGCCTGCAACTGGGCAAGCGTCATCGGATTTCCTCGTTCGGAGATATGTACGCCGCGCATGAGGCGGCCAGTTCCGTTGAATTATATTGAACCGGTTCGACGGTCATGCATCGGGCGCGAGCAGGATCGCGCATGGGTTCTGAAAGCTGCGACGCGTAGTATTCGCAGACCCGGCGTATCGCGCCGACCGACAGCGCGGACGATACGCGACCGGCTTTGCCGCGCGTACGCCGATGTCGACGTCAGCGTCGCCATGTCTTCAGAGGCACGAAATGGAAACCTATGTGTTGCTGGGCTGCGGATTGGGCGTCGGCCTGTTGATCGCGATCTGGGGTATCTGGTCGCTCCGATGACGTGCACCGGGCCCGTCCGCGCGCAAGGACTCCGTATGGAGAAGGACGGGAAACCGTAGTGTCGGCGAACGGTTCCGGTTCGCTCGGTTCGCAGCCCGATCGAGTCCGCCATCGCCTGTCCCGCGGGCCGTCGGCCGCCTCTGCCGCCCAGCGCGTAATCGTCCGACGCCACGCCCTGCTCCATTCCCGAAGACGCGTTAGACTATTCGGATGGAACAATGCCGTTATTGCCAGAGAGTCCGCGATGAATGGGATTGCCACGGCGACGAATGCCGCCGCGCAATTGCCAAGGCGCTGCGCCGGCAGCGTGCGGGCCTGCCGATGGTGCCCGATCGCATTCGCAACGAGTTGCCGTCCGGCGCACCGACCCAGCAAGTGATCGCCGTCCTGTCGCGCCAGCGCCTGCGCGCGCGCCGCGGTAACGAGGAACGCCGCGAGCGCAAGGAAATCGACGACGACGGGGTCTGATCCGGCCGCGCTGTAGCCCTGCGGTTCCGCTCCAAGCTATTCGCCGTGGTTGGCCGGCGACGCGTGCCCCAGCCCCGTACGCGATATCCCGCCCCAAACTCTCCCGCAATTGCCCGCCATCCTCGCAATACAGCATGGGGACGGATCGCGTTTGCGCTGCATTATTACCCGTAACGCAACGATCTTTCCCTCAAAGTCACGTTTACCCTAGGTGAGCCGGCGCCTACGATGTAATCAACCGCTGACGACATGGTGTCGAACGCGGAAAGCCAATAAACATCGGAGGTCATCATGAAATCGCTCGTTTCCGCAGTCGTCGCCGCCGTCGCCCTGTCCGCGTCGTTCGGCGCATTCGCACAAAGCACCGTGACCCGCGCCCAGGTGCGCAACGAACTGGTCCAGCTCGAAAACGCCGGCTACAAGCCCAGCCAGGCGAGCCCGCACTATCCGGCCGACATCCAGGCCGCGCAAGCCCGCGTGCACGGCATCGACAACAGCGGCTTCGGTTCGCAACCGGCCGCGACCGTCGAGGGCGGCGTACCGGCCGGCCGGACACACAGCCCGCGCGACTCGGTCTACTTCGGCCACTAAGCGTGCCGCCGCGCGCCTCGCGCGTGCAGCCCGCACCGGCGACGAGCCCGTCCCGCGACGGGCTCGTCGCGTTTTGCCCGGCCGTCAGCCGCCGCCGCCCGACGCGGCGCGGCCGGTCTCGTCGGGTGCGCCGCCGCGGACGAGGTCCTGATAGCGCACGCACACGCTCTGCGCGGACGCCTTCGCCGCATACATCGCCGCGTCGGCCTTGACGAGCAACTCTTCGGCCGATGCGCCGTCCGCAGGAAACTCGCTGACGCCGATGCTCGCGCCGACGGCCATGCGTCCTTCGTCGAACTCCAGCTCCTCGGCCATCACGATCTGGATGCGCGTCGCGACATCGCCGATCACCGCCGGTGACCGCACGTCCGAAATCAGCACGATGAATTCGTCGCCGCCGAGCCGTGCAGCCATGTCGTCGCCGCGCAGCACCTGGCTCAACCGCTTCGCGACCGCGACGAGCGTGCGATCGCCGGCCGAGTGCCCGTGCTGGTCGTTGATCTGCTTGAAGCGGTCGAGATCGACGAACATCACCGCCAGCCCCTCGCGCGCCGCGGCCGCATGCCGGATCGCCGCATCGAGATGCTCCATGAACAGCAGGCGGTTCGGCAGGCCGGTCAGTGGGTCGTGACCGGCGAGATGCGTGAGTTCCTGCTGCTTCGCGCGCAGCATCGCCATCTGCGTGCGTATCTCGACGCGCATGCTGTCGAAACAACGCGCGAGCACGCCGATCTCGTCGGCACGCGCGACCGGCAGCCGTTCGGCAGCCGAATCGTCGAACACGTGCGTCGCCGCGCGCGCGAGCGTCTGCAACGGCCGCGTGATCGCACGCGCGAACAGGATCGCGAGAATCACCGCCAGCACGCTCGACACGAGCACCATCCTGACGATCCGCTCTCCCAGCATGCCGTCCGGCGCGAGGACGTCGGCCAGCGGGCGGGCCATCCCGAGCACGACGAAGCGGCTGCCCTCGTCGTGCCCGAACGGCGTGCGCACGAACGCGAACATCTGGCCCGGCGCCTGATCGGGCTGCGCGAGCCCATTGAACGTCACGTTCATGCGCCCGCTGTCGAACAGCGCGCGCGTGACGGCAAAACGGTCCTGCATCAGCACGCGCCGGCCGCGATCGAAACCGAACGTCTGCTCCGGGTCGGGATGCACGAGAAAATCGCCCCACTCGTTCGCGAGATAGACCGCATAGTCGTCCGGCAGATCGCGTTCGATCCGGTCGAACACGCGGGAGAGTTCGACGTCGACGACGAGCGCGCCGACCGTCTGGCCCGACGCGTCGACCACCGGGGTCCCGACGCGCAGGATCGGCAGCCCTTCCGCCGCATGCGTTCCCGTCTCGTGATTGATCACGATCGGCGACAGGTAGATATGACCGGGCGCCGTCGCGAGCGTATCGAATACGTAAGAGAACTGCCCTTTCTCCTGAAACACGCTTTCGGGCAGCACGACGATGCCGCGCGCGTCGCGATCGACGCGAATGCGTTCGATCCCGAAATGCCCGCTCGCGATCAGGCGGATCTGCAGATATTCGGCATGATTTCTCATGAAGCTGTAATACACCTGCTCGAGCCGCATGCGTCGCACGTTGTCCGGATTGTCGCCGCCCGCGACGGCCGCGGACGACGGCAACTGCGCGAGCACCAGCGCGTCGTCCGCAACGTCGGCGAGCGCGGTCGTGAAGCGCTGCCCGAGCAGTTGCGTCGACATCAGCAGACTGTGCTGCGCTTCCTGCACCAGCATCGCGCGGTTGGCGCGATACGCGTAGTAGCCGGTCGTGCCGGACGCGATCACGCCGATGCATGCGAACAGCACCGACAGCTTCGACGTGAGCCCGAGCCGGATCATTTTGCGAACCGCTCCGGCCGATCGCCCGACACGATGCGGCTCCACAGCGATTCGCGGCGCGCGATGTCCTCCACGGGCTGAAGCCACACGAGATGCTGGCGCCCGGTATCCAGGCCGCGCGGCTCGAGCGTGTTCGCGAGCCCCTGACGCTCGGTCAGCAACGTGCCGATCGCCGGTTCGAGCATGTAGTTGATCCACGCGAATGCAAGCTCGGGCCGTCGCGTGCCGCGCGTGACGGCCCAGCAATCGAGCCACGCGAGTGCGCCTTCGTCCGGGATCACGTAGCCGACGTCCGCGCCGGCGCGACGCAACTGCTCGACCTGCTGCGTGCCGTAGTTGCCGAACATCAGCGCCGCGCGATGCTGGACGAACAGCGCGGTCGCTTCCTCGGGCAGCGTGTAGTACGTCAGCAGGTTGCGGCGCAGGTCGATCAGCTTGCGGGCCACGGCAAGCGTCTGCGCGGGCGACAGGCGGAACGGATCGGGATAGCCGAGCGCCAGCGCCGTGAACGAGAAATTGTGCTGCGCGCTGTTGAAGTCGAGCACCTTGCCGCGATAGCGCGGATTCCACAGCTCGCGCATCGAGCGCGGCGCGGCCGGCACCTGCTTGCGGTCGTAGATCAGCCCCATCGACGAATACGTGAACGGGATCGCGTAGGACGCGCCGTCCTGCACGAGGCCGCCGATCGTCGCGAGTTGCTGGAAATTCGACAATTGCCGCCGCCGGTTCGGGATACGCGACAGGTCGATCGGCGCGAGCAGGTGTTCATGCGCATAGCGCTGGATCTCGGCCGTGTTCGCGGCCAGCACGTCGTACGGCGGCGGTGACGCGCTGTGCATCCGCGTCCACAGCGCCTCGTCGGAATCGACCAGCGTCACTTCGACGCGCACATGAAACTGCGTCTCGAATGCGCTGACGATATCGCTGTCCGCGTAACCGGGCCACGCCAGCACGCGCAGCACGTTGTCGTTGACGGCTTCGGGAGAGACGGCGAAGGCCGGCAGCGCGAGCCAGCCCAGCATCGATATGATGAACAGCGTGCGCACGGCCCCGCGGGCGCGCGCACATGCGCCGATTCCCCTGATCAATCGGACCCCGCGTGAATCGCCCGCCTGCATCCGACTGTCCTTTTTTGAGTCGATGCGATATCCCGCAACGAGACCATAAAACGCAGGGGCACGCAATCGGAACAAGCCGCACATCGCGGATATTCGCGGGCGTCGCGGCAAAACGCACCCCAATTACAGGGGCCTGCGTCGCGGGCACGCCGATACCCGCGCACGGCGCATCGCTCGGCGGGATCCGGAATTTCGCGCGCCATCTCGCGGGCATCTTCATCACGACCTTCACCGGCGTGATGCCGTCGATCACGACCGGCTCGTTCGTGGTGCCGCTCGCCGTGGCCGGCGTGCCGTGCGTGCTCGTGGCCCGCAAGGTCCAGCCGTCGCGACCGCAGCAGCGCGGCGCCAGCGGCCAGATTGTCGAGCCGAACGCGCCCTGACGCATCGGGACGGCGCGGCTGACACCCCGCGGCTTTCCTTTTCGGGCCGCGCATCGGACAATGAGCGCCGCCCGTCGGCGCGGCGCCGCTTCGGCCCGCGTACGGCGACGACGCGCTCCGCCCACGCCGATGAAACGCTACGAAACCCTCGCCCACACGATCGCCGACGACATCCGCAACGGCAACCTCGCCGTCGGCACGCGCCTGCCGTCGCTGCGGCAAATCATCGCGCAACATGGCGTGAGCCAGTCGACAGTGTTTCGCGCGTATTACCTGCTCGAACAGTGGGGGCTGATCCGTGCGCGCGAACGCTCCGGCTACTACGTCGCGCCGGGCGCCCAGCCGGCCGCGAGCCCGGCGACGAAACGCCGTGCGAGCCGCGCCGGCGCCACGCGCAAGGTCGACATCAGCAGCCTCGTATTCTCCGTGCTCGATGCGGCCACGCAGCCCGGCATCGTGCCGCTCGGTTCCGCGTTCCCGGCGCCGCAGCTGTTTCCGCTGCCGCGCCTGGCGAAGTCGCTCGCACAGGCCACGCGGCTCGTGAGCCCGTGGAGCACGGTCGTCGACCTGCCGCCCGGCAACGAGGCGCTGCGCCAGCAGATCGCGCGGCGCTATCTCGCGACCGGCATTTCGCAGCCAATCGACGAAATCGTCGTCACGAACGGCGCGCTCGAAGCACTGAACCTGTGCCTGATGGCGGTGACGCGGCCCGGCGACGTCGTCGCCGTCGAAGCACCGGGATTCTATGCGGCGCTGCAGGCAATCGAGCGGCTCGACCTGCGCGCGGTCGAGATTCCCGTCGATCCGCGCACGGGCCTCGATCTCGATGCGCTCGCGAACGCACTCGACCGGCACGACATCCGCGCATGCTGGTTCATGACCAATTTCCAGAATCCGACCGGCGTTACGCTGACCGCCGAAAAAAAGCGTGCGCTCGTCGAATTGCTCGCGGCGCGCAACGTGCCGCTGATCGAGGACGACGTGTACGGCGAACTGCATTTCGGCCCGGACTATCCGCTGCCCGCGCGCGCGTTCGACCGTCACGGCCTCGTGATGCACTGCAGTTCGTTCTCGAAAACGCTCGCGCCCGGCTACCGGATCGGCTGGGCCGCCGCGGGCCGGTTCGCGGAGAAGGTGCAGCGGCTCAAGCTGATGACGACGCTGTCGGCCAGCATTCCCGCGCAGGCCGGCATCGCGAACTATCTCGAACACGGCGGCTACGACCGGCACCTGCGCAAGCTGCGCGGCGCGCTGCACACGCAGCTCGACCGGATGGACGACGCGCTGCGGCGCTGGCTGCCGGCCGGCGTCGAATGGGTGCGGCCCGACGGCGGGTATTTCCTGTGGCTCGCGTTCCCCGACGCGATCGACGCGATGGAGCTGCATCGCCAGGCGATCGCACGCGGCATCAGCTTCGCGCCGGGCCCGCTGTTTTCGGCCGCGCACGGCTTCGAGCGCTGCGTACGCGTGAACTTCGGCCATCCGTGGAGCCGCGACATCGAGCGCGCGATCCGCGTGCTCGGCGAACTGGTCGCGCAGCCGTCGGTCCGCAAGGCAGGCTGATCACTGGGCGCGCTGCGCCGGCCACGTCACGGCCATGCAGCCGATCCGTACGCGGGTTACATTGCAGGTCCCGCCGCCCTTCACGACGACTCATGAACCCACTGCCTTATCTCGATCACGACGCGCTGCTGAAACTGACCGCCGAAGCGGCGCACGTCACGCAGCCGTGCACGTGCACGAAAACCTCGCTCGCCGGCTGGACGACCCTGCCGCTGTCGCTGCCGGACACCAAACTGATCGAAGTGGCCACGCTCATCCCGCCGGGCGAACCCGAGCCGACCTACGCGGAACATCATCCGGCCGGCACGCGCTACGCGTCGGACGACGCGCCGATCGCGCCGCGCCATTTCCCGTACAACCGCTGCACCGTCAGCCGCTGCCGCACGTGCGGCCGCCTGTTCCTGCGCTACCAGGAAGGCGGCGGCTACTTCATCGACCAGCGCATTCGCGCGCTCGATCCGGCGCTCGTCGTCGACGCATGACCTCGGCCACGGGCATGCGCGCATGCCCGGCCCGCGCCGGCGTCCCGCCGGCCATCTGCTGCGCCTTTTTCGTTTCGATCTGCTGCTTGTCCCGCCGCATCGCGTTCCCTACGCTGTCTTCCGTTGCCTGACATCCGTCGCAACGCCTTCCCGCGCCGCGCGCCGTTCGCCGTGGCGCCTCTCGCTATCACGTCATGTATCGATATACCGATTTCGACCGGGCGCTCGTGCACAGCCGCGCCGCCCAGTTCCGCGACCAGCTCGAACGCTGGCAGCAAGGCACGCTCGGCGAGGACGCGTTCAGGCCGCTGCGCCTGCAGAACGGCTGGTACGTGCAGCGCCACGCGCCGATGCTGCGCGTCGCGGTGCCGTACGGCGAGCTGTCGAGCGCGCAGCTTCGCATGCTCGCGCGGATCGCGCGCGACTACGACGTACCCGACGACGCCACCTACCGCGCCGCGTGCGACGCCCAGGCGTTGCTCGGCACGTTGCGCCTGCCGACCCGCAGCGCGCACTTCACGACGCGCACCAACGTGCAGTTCAACTGGATTCCGCTGGCGAAGGCGGCCGACGTGATGGACCTGCTCGCGACCGTCGACATGCACGGCATCCAGACGAGCGGCAATTGCATCCGCAACATTTCGTGCGACGAACGCGCGGGCGTCGCGCCGGACGAGATCGCCGATCCGCGCCCGTTCGCCGAAGTGATGCGCCAGTGGACGACGCTGCACCCCGAATTCGCGTTCCTGCCGCGCAAGTTCAAGATCGCGATCACGGGCGCGACCGAAGATCGCGCGGCGACCGACTGGCACGACGTCGGCCTGAAGCTCGTGCGCGACGACGCGGGCGCGCTCGGCTTTCGCGTGAGCGTGGGCGGCGGGATGGGCCGCACGCCGACGATCGCGACGCTGCTGCGCGCGTTCCTGCCGTGGCAGCACGTGATGAACTACCTCGAGGCGATCGTCCGCGTGTACAACCGCTACGGCCGGCGCGACAACAAGTACAAGGCGCGGATCAAGATCCTCGTGAAGACCGAAGGCCAACGCTACATCGACGACGTCGAGGAAGAGTTCCGCCAGATCGTCGTTCACGACGGCGGCCCGCACACGATCCCGCAGGCCGAATTCGATCGCGTCGCCGCGTCGTTCGTCCCGCCGCGGTTGAAGCCGCGCACGCTCGACCTCGCGGACGCGAACGCGCGCTTGTCCGCGCAGGCGAGCCGTCATCCGGCGTTCGCGCGCTGGCTCGCCCGCAATGTCGCCGATCATCGCGACCCGGCGCTGCGCATCGTCACGCTGTCGTTCAAGCGCCGCCTGCAGGCGCCCGGCGACGCGTCGCCGGACCAGCTCGACGCGCTCGCCGATCTCGCCGACCGCTTCTCGGCCGGCGAGGCGCGCGTCACGCACACGCAGAACGTCGTGCTGCCGTGGGTACACGTCGACGACCTGTTCCTGCTGTGGGAAAACGCCCGCGCGATCGGGCTCGCGAGCGCGAACGTCGGGCTGCTGACCGACATGATCGCGTGCCCGGGCGGCGATTTCTGCGCGCTCGCGAACGCCCGCTCGATTCCGGTTGCCGACGCGATCGCCGAGCGCTTCGACGATCTCGACCTGCTGCACGACATCGGCGACCTCGACCTGCACATCAGCGGCTGCATCAACTCGTGCGGCCATCATCACAGCGGCCATCTCGGCATCCTCGGCGTCGACAAGGATGGCGCGGAGTGGTACCAGGTCACGCTCGGCGGGTCGGACGGCTCGATCGCGAGCGGCCCCGCGCGGCCGGGCAAGGTGATCGGCCCGTCGTTTTCGGCGGACGAGATCGTCGACGTCGTCGATGCGATCGTCAACGCGTATCTCGATGCGCGGATCGACGCGAACGGCCGCAGCGAACGATTCATCGACACGGTGCGCCGCGTCGGTACCGAACCGTTCAAGACCGCCGCGAACGCCGCGCGTCATCAGGAAGAACCCGCATGAACCACGAAACCGCGAACGCAAGCGCGCGCATCCGCCTGTTGACGCCGGCCGAACATGCCGACGAAACCGAGCAGCACGGCGCGGCGACGCTGACGATCGGCAACGACGAGGAACTGCCGCCGCTCGCCGCGCGCATCGCGCACGCCGAGCGCATCGACCTGCAGTTTCCGTCGTTCACCGACGGCCGCGCATACAGCCAGGCCTACCTGCTGCGCAGGCGCTACGGCTTCGCCGGCGACCTGCGCGCGACCGGCGACGTCCTGGTCGACCAGTTGCTGCTGATGGAACGCACGGGATTTTCGAGCGCGGTGCTCGGCGACGACACCGATCTCGCGGCCGCACGGCGGCAGCTCGACCGGTTTCCGGGCTTCTATCAGCGCGATGCGAGAACGACCCTGCCGCCGCAGGACGCGGCAGCACAGCCCGGAAAATGAAACGGGCGGCTCGCTGGCCGCCCGTACGATGAACCCGGAAGCAAAATCGGCCCGCGCCCGCCGTCAAGCGGGCGCCGCCGGCGTTCAGCGCGCCGCCGCCGGCTTGCCGAACCCGCCGAGGATCTTCTTCTCGAGCGCGATGTAATCGCGGCCGAAGTGGTGATCGCCCTGTGTCTTGATCACGTCGGCGCCCGTGTTCGCGAGCGCCGGGCACATCGTGTCCGTCTCTTCCGCGCCATAGAAGCACTGCACGAGCGCGGGCGGCACCTTCGCGATTTCCGGCGCGACCTTCAGCGCCTTGTCGCTCGCGGGCATGCCGAGCCAGCCCGTCACGCGAATCTGGAAATCGGCCGACGGCGCGAAGCCGAGCAGCGACATCACCGCGACCCTGTCGCGCAGGTCGGCCGGCAGCCGGTTGTACGCGAACGGCATCACGTCGGCGCCGAACGAGTAGCCGACCAGCGCCACGCGGTTCGCATGCCAGCGCGCCATGTAGGTGCGCATCACGCGGGCCAGATCGCGACTCACCTGCGCGGGCGGCTTCTCGCTCCAGAAGTAACGCAGGGCGTCGATGCCGACCACCGACACGCCGTCGCGCTGCAGCGCCTCGGCGATCGTCTTGTCGAGATCGCGCCAGCCGCCGTCGCCCGAGATCACGATCGCGAGCCGGTCGCTGCCGCCCTTGGCCGGCAGCTCGACGAGCGGCAGATCCGACACGTCGAGCTCGTCGCTGCTGCTGGTGTCGCGCAGGTGCGACGTGACGAGCGACACGAGCTTCGCGGTATCGCCCGCGGCAGCCGTTTCGACGAAACCCGGCATCGCGCGGCGCACGATCGTCAAATCGGGCGGGCACGGCTTGAAGCGCGGATCGAGCTTCGCGGCCGGACCGACCGCGACGACGCCGGCGATCGTGTTCTCCGGCGCCATCGACAGGATCTGCTTCGCGATCGCGCCGCCCTGACCCACGCCCGCGACGATCGGCGTGAAATAGCGCGACGACTGCGCGAGCCGTTCGAGTTGATGGCTGACCGCCTCGGCGTCGCCGTCGAGGTGGTGGCAGGCCTCCTGCTTCGCGGCGAGATTCGCCGCGTAACGCCCGGAATCGACGCCGACCGTCATCGCGCCGGCTTTCGCGAGCGCGTCGGCCGCCTGCTGATCGGCGGCATGCCAGCCGGCCTCGCGCGAGAACAGCACGACGAAACCGCGCAGCGGCCCGCTCGGCCTGGTCACGGTCACGGGCCCGTAGCGGCCGCCGGACACGGTTTCGGATTTCACTGC
Organism: Burkholderia sp. AU28863; assembly: GCF_002223195.1. Lineage (NCBI taxonomy): Bacteria > Pseudomonadati > Pseudomonadota > Betaproteobacteria > Burkholderiales > Burkholderiaceae > Burkholderia > Burkholderia sp. AU28863. The sequence goes on from NZ_NKFE01000005.1 coordinate 1,343,333, forward strand.
GGCCGGCTGCGCGGCGCACGCGGCGCCGGCCAGCATCACTCCCGCGCAGGCGGCTGCCGCCCGCGCGATTCCCTTCTTCAACATCATGAACGCCGACCTCCAGCCAGCAATGACAGATCCGCGAGCGTGACGAACACGCCGACCGAGCCCGAGGCCGCGAGATAACGCGGCTCCCAGTGCGGTTCGAACTTGCTCTTGAAAGCGCGCAAGCCGCGGAAGTTGTAGAAGCGGCCGCCGAAGCGCCAGACCATCAGCCCGAGCCGGTGGAACGGCGACGGCATCTTCGCCGCGCCCATCCCCGAGAACGGCGCGATGCCCAGGCTCAGCTTGCGGAACCCCGCTTCCTTCAGATGCAGCGCGAGCTGCGTAAACAAATACTCCATCGCGTACGGCGATGCGTCCGGCAGATGGCGCATCACGCCGACCGTCGCCTCGGTGTTGAGGTCGGTCGTCATGAACGTGACGAACGCGATCGGCTTGTCGGCCTGCCGCACCAGCATCACCGACTGCGTCGACAGATAGCCGTCGTGGAACGCGGCCACCGAGAAGCTCTTCTCGCGCGCATCGCGGCTGTCGAGCCAGCCGTCCGAGATGTCGCGCAGCGCCGGCAGCGCGGCCGGCACGTCGCCCGGCGCGATCACCTCGACCGTCAGCGCATCCTTGTCGCCGCGGCGCAGCGCGTAGCGCAGGTGCGACCGGTTCGAGCCCTTCAGGTCGAACTGGTCGAGCGCGATGTGCGCTTCCTCGCCCAGCTTCATCAGCGTGAGCCCCGCGTCGAGATACAGCGGCAGCGCATTCGCGCGCACCTGGTAGAACGCGGCGCGGCCGCTGTGCGCGTGCGCGAGCGCGATGAACTTGCTGATCAGCGCCGGCCACTCTTCACGCGGCCCGACCGGGTCGTGCAGCGCGGCCCACGTGCGGCCGTTCTTCGCGTACATCAGGAACGCGCGGCGCGATTCGGAAAACAGGAACGACTTGTCGCCCATCAGCGCGAGGCCCGCGTCGCTGCACTCCTGCGCGCGGATGATCTGCTCCGCGTCGATCAGGTCCTGCTCCGCGGGTTTCACGAAACGCCCGGGCGCCGGGCGCAGCAGTTGCCACAGCGCGAACAGCGCGACGAACACGCCGGACGCGAGCGTCGCGCGCAGCGCCCGCGGCGCGCGCGCATCGAACGAGAAATGCGACCACAGATCACGCGTGTACGGCACGTCGCGGAACGCGAAGAACAGCACCCAAACGGCCAGCATCAGCACCATCGCCACCGACACGAACCAGCTGACGGTGAAGCGCTCGGCGAGCAGCGACGAATGACGGTTGAACCGGCGACGGCTGACGAGCAGCAGCACGAGCAGCGTGCCGAGCACGCCGGCCTCGACGAACGCGAGGCCCTTCGCCAGCGACAGCGCGAGGCTCGCGAGCGTCAACGCGAAGGTCATCCACCAGGCGCCGTCGAGCCGGCGCAGCAGCCCGCGCGCGACGAACAGCAGCGCGACGCCGAGCACGCTGCAGATCACCTGCGAGCCTTCGAGCACCCACAGCGGCACGATGTGGCGCAGGATCGCGATCCGGTGCCAGAACGCGGGCGTCGCGCTCGAGATCACCAGCATCCCGCCGACCGCGAACGTCACGAGGCTCAGGAACACCGGCGCGAGCTGCGACACGCGCACGGCCTGCCGCGTCACGAGCCGGCGCCGCAGCGCGCGGCCCTCGAAACCGGCGAGCAGGCCGGCCGACAGCACGAGCGGCACGCCGAAGTAGATCGCGCGATACGCGATCAGCGCGGCGACCATCGCGTGCGCGGGCACTTCGCGACCGAGCGTGAACACCATCGCCGCTTCGAACACGCCGATCCCGCCCGGCGTATGGCCGATCATCCCGAGCAGCAAGGCGGCCGCGTAAACGGTGAGGAAGGTCGGGAAACCGACGGGCGCCGCCGGCAGCAATACCCACAGCGTCAGGCCCGCGGCAGCGACGTCGAGCACCGCGTAGACGACCTGCGCGACGAGATCGCGCCGCGCCGGCACGTCGAACGACAGCCATTTGAAGCGCGTGACGACCGGGCGCGCCGTCTTGCCGCACAGCATGGCCAGCGCGGCAAGCGCGACGAGCAACGCGGCGCCCGTCCACGTGAGCACGCCGGGCGCGACGTGCAGCATCGCGGCGAGCGCCTCCGGCACGCAGACCATGCCGACCGCCGTCATCAACACCATCGCGAGCGCCAGCGTGCCGCTCGTGAACACCGTCATCCGGCCGATCTGGGCGGGCGTGACACCCGACACGCCGTACACGCGGGCGCGCACGGCACCGCCCGTCAACGCACCGAAGCCCGTCGCGTTGCCGAGCGCGGAACCGGCGATCGCGCCAATCCACAGCGCGACGCGCGGCACCCTGGCCGCGACATAGCGCAGGCCGACCGCATCGCGGGCGACGAGCGCGAGATAGCTGAGGGCCGTCGCGGCGAGCGACGCGCCCCATTCGCCGGCGGACATGTGACGCAACTGGCGGATCACCGACCGGTAGTCGACGGATTCCGACAAATGCTGGAAAACCACGATCAGCAGCAGGCCGATGCCGAGCGCGAGCAGCGGCGACAGCACGCGTTCGTGGCGGATCAGCGCCCGGGCACGGGCGATCACCGCCTCGGCACGGCCGGGCGAACCAGGGTGGCGGAAAGACATAACGTGTTCAGTGGTGTTGCATAGCGTGTCGCGGCGCGGGTTGCCCGGGCGGCGACCTATCTGGTTGTTCTGCATGGGCGGCCGGCCGAAGACGGGCGGGTGGCGCCTGGATCAGAACTTACGAGTATACGGAACTTATATTACAAAATCTTTCACGTCGCCTTTGTGCCGATTTGTGGTTTCTCGCGCATCGAAACGCATAAAGAAACCGTGCACCCCACGAACGCGAGGTGCGCATCATACCGGCAACGGAGGTCGTTTTTTCATCGGATGAATGACTTGTGATGCATTTGGGTGGAATTTACCGCGCGGAGCCCGGCGGGCGAGGACGAAAACGCGAGGGCGCGGCGCGTTGCGGAATGGCGGCGGGCCGATTCGCTGCGCCCTCCGCGGCGCACCGCCGGTCCGGAAATACGCCGCTGCGCGTTACTTCGCCCGCTCATGCTCCCCCAACCCGATCGCCTTGTAGTCGTAAGTCGGATAGAACTCCGTCCGGTACGCGCCCCAGGCCGTATCCTCGAGCACGCGGTTGACCTCGCGCAGCCGCGACGCCGGCAGCCGCAGCACGACGATCTGCCCGATCCCCATCGTCACCGTCCAGCTCACCACCTCGACGCCCGGCGGCGGAAACGCCTTGTAGAACCCCTGCTTCGCGAGTTGCGCATTCAGCTCCGCAAGCGGGCGCGACTGGTCGTGCTTCAGGAACACGGTCAGCAGCACCGCGTTGTCGGGCGTCGCAGCGGCCGAACCTGCCGGCACCGTCGACGTCTGGCCGATGGCCGGCACGCTGGAAACCGCGGCGGCCGCCAACGCGGCGGCAATCACGAACGTTCGAATCGGAACATGCGGGAAAACGGTCATCACGCAACTCCATGGCTTCGTGGGAGGAGCCGCCATCATGCGCCGTCCGATCCATTGCTGCAGCGAGCGGCCGATGCGGTGACTCGGCGCCCGAGCGGCCGGCGTTCCCGCCCGGAGCGTTCGTGCGCGCCGAGCAGGCGCGCGCACGGGAGCGCCAGCAGTCAACGCGCCAACGAACCGGGCGGACAACCGTCCACCGCTCGCGCGATTCAATACACGTCTCGCATGTAGCGCCGTGCCTTCGAAAGCCGCGCGACGTAGTCGTTCGCGGCTTCGTCCGACATGCCGCCGTGCCGGGCAACGATCGCCTTCAGCGCCGTATCGACGTCCTTCGCCATCCGCGCGGCGTCGCCGCACACATAGAAGTGCGCGCCTTCCTCCAGCCATGCGAACAGCTCGGCGCCCTGCTCGCGCATCCGGTCCTGCACGTAGACCTTGTCGGCCTGGTCGCGCGAAAACGCGAGATCGAGCCGCGTCAGGAAGCCGCTGTCGCGCATCGCATTCAGTTCATCGCCGTAGTAGAAGTCGGTCTGCGCATGCTGCTCGCCGAAGAACAGCCAGTTGCGCCCGCGCGCGCCGCGCGCCTGCCGCTCGTGCAGGAAGCCGCGGAACGGCGCGACGCCGGTGCCCGGCCCGACCATCACGATCGGCACGTCGCCGTTCACCGGCGGCCGGAAATGCGCGGACTTCTGCACGAACACGGGCACGCGGCCGTCGTCCGCGCGATCGGCGAGGAACGTCGACGCGACGCCTTTGCGCGCACGCCGGCCGTTGTGATAGCGCACGGCCGACACGGTCAGGTGAATCTCGCCCGCGTGCGCGCTCGGGCTCGACGCGATCGAATAGAGGCGAGGCTGCATGCGCTTGAGCATGCCGACCAGCTCCGCGCCCGACAGCTCGACCGGGTATTCGTGCAGCACGTCCGCCAGTTGTTGCCCCCACAACCATTGCTTGAGGTCGGCCTTGCGATCGTCGCCGAGCAGCGACTTCAGCGCGCCGTTCGCGCTGCGCGACGCGATGAAGGCCAGCGTGTCCGGATGCGGGCGCGTGATGTCGAAGTGGCGCGCGAGCGCGTCGCCGAGCCGGATCTCGCCGACGCCCGGCACCGACACGGGCGCATCGGCCTTCAGCGCGGTGACGGACAGCAGCTCGTCGACCAGCTCCGGGCAGTTGGTCGGCCACACGCCGAGCGCGTCGCCGGTTTCGTATTCGAGGTTCGCACCCTGGGTCGACAGCGACACGTAGCGCGTGTCTTTCGCGGCGCCCGGCCGGTTCAGCCGCAGGTTGGCGACGAGCTTCGACGGCGCCGGATGCGCTTTCGTCGGCAGCAGCCCCGACGGGCTCATCCCGCCGGACGGCACCGCGTGCAGCGCGGCATCGGCCTCCTTGATCCGCGCGACCACGCGCTCGAGCCACTGATCGGCATCGTGCTGGAATTCGACGTCGCAATCGACGCGCGCACACAGGCGCGCCGCGCCGAGTTCGGCGAGCCGCGCGTCGAGCCGGCGGCCGTGGCCGCAGAACTGGTCGTAGTTGCGGTCGCCGAACGCGAGCACCGCGAAATGCACGCCGTCGAGGCGCGCGGCGCTGCCGGCCTGCAATGCGTCCCAGAACTCGCTGCCGTTGTCGGGCGCATCGCCGTCGCCGAACGTGCTCGTCATCAGCAACACGTATTGCGCACCGGCCAGCGACGCGACCGGATAGTCGGACATGCACGCGGTGCGGATCTCGAAGCCCGCGTTCATCAGCTTGGTCGCGTAATCGTCGGTCAACGATTCGATGTTGCCGGTCTGCGACGCCCACAACAACGTGACCTTCGGGCGCGGGCGCACGATGCGTACGCCGCCGGCCGTGGCGGCGTCGGCCGGCAGCGCGGGCGCGGCACGCTCCGCGGCGTGCGCGGGCAGCGAGCGGCTGAACAGCCCCGCGAGCATGCCGTCGAGCCAGAACCGCACGGGCGGCGTCAACGGCGCGCCGGCCGGCAGCACGGGCACGCTGCCTTCGCGGCGGCCGGCGCTCGCCTTCAACCCGCTGACGAGGCCGGCCACGTACAGCCGCTCGGTGTCGGTCAGCGGCGGCGGCGCGAAATCGGCGACGCCGAGCGCGGCCGCGAAAGTGTCGATGTCTGCCATGTCGGATTCCTGTGAAGCTGCGGCCTGCACCTTCGCCGGCGCGGGGCGCGCGTCGTCGGCGCCTGCATCGGGTTGCGCGGTGTCGGCGGCGGCGTGCGTGAACGCATCGGCTTCGACGCGCGTCAGCGCGACCGCGCAGTATTTCAGTTCGGGTTGCTGCGATTCCGCGTCGATCGCGTCGTTCGTCACCGCGTTGATGCACAGGTCGTCGCCGTACACGTCGTTCCAGTGCATCGGCGCGAAGCAGTTGCCGCGCCGCACGCGGTCCGTCACGACGGCCGGCAGCACCGCGCGCCCGCGTGCCGAACGGATCTCGACGCTGTCCTTCACGGCGATGCCGAGCGCGCCCGCATCGTCCGGGTGCAGTTCGACGAACGGGCGCGGGTTGAGCTTGTTCAGCATCGCGACCTTGCCCGTCTTCGTCATCGTGTGCCACTGATGCTGCAGCCGCCCGGTGTTCAGCACGATCGGAAACGTGTCGTCGGGCAGCTCGGCCGGATCGACGTGCGGCCGCGCGAAAAAGCGCGCCTTGCCCGACGGCGTCGGGAACGCGATGCGCGGCGCGTCGCTGCCGTCGGCTGCCGTGCGCAGCGGCTGGCTCACGCCGTCGTTCAGGTAGCGGATCGGGTGCCGCTCGCGCGCGGCGCCCGGCGCGACCGGCCACTGCACGGGCCCGTCGCGCAGCGCCGCGTGGCTCGCGCCGCGCAGGTCGTAGCCCGTCGCCGGATTCGAGAAGCGGACGATCTCGTCGAACACGTCGGCCGCCGACGCATAGTCGAACGCATCGCCGAAACCCATCGCGCGCGCGACTTCCGCGATGATGCGCCAGTCGGGCAGCGCGTCACCGGGCGGCGCGACCGCCGCGCGCATCAGCGTCATGTTGCGCTCGGAATTGATCATCACGCCGTCGCCCTCGGCCCACAGCGCGCCGGGCAGCAGGACGTCCGCGTAGCGGTTGGTCTCGGTGTCGAGGAACGCGTCCTGCGCGATCACGAGTTCCGCGGCTTGCAGCCCGGCGATCACGTTGCGCCGGTTCGGCACGGTCGCGACCGGGTTCGTGCAGACGATCCAGCACGCCTTGATGTCGCCCGCCGCCATCCGTTCGAACAGGTCGACCGTGCCGTTGCCGGTGTCCTTGCGCAGCGTGCCGGCCGGCACGCGCCACAGGTTCTCGACGAAGCGGCGGTCGTCGTCGGACGCCACCGAGCGCTGGCCCGGCAGCCCCGGCCCCATGTAGCCCATCTCGCGTCCGCCCATCGCGTTCGGCTGGCCGGTCAGCGAGAACGGCCCGCTGCCCGGGCGGCAGATCGCGCCGGTCGCGAGATGCAGGTTGCAGATCGCGTTGGTGTTCCACACGCCGTGCGTGCTCTGGTTGAGCCCCATCGTCCAGCAGCTCGTCCATTCCTGCGCGTCGCCGATCCACTGCGCGGCCGTGCGAATATCTGCTTCGGCCAGCCCCGTGATTTCGGCGACGCGCTCCGGCGTGTAGTCGGCGAGGAACGCGGGCATCGCGTCCCAGCCTTCGGTGTACGTATCGATGAACGCGGTGTCGGTGCGCCCGTTCGCATGCAGCAGGTGCAAGAGCCCGTTCGTCAGCGCGAGATCGGTGCCCGGCCGGATCTGCAGAAACAGGTCGGCCTTGTCGGCGGTGCCGGTGCGGCGCGGATCGACGACGATCAGCTTCGCGCCGGCCTTCACGCGATCCATCATCCGCAGGAACAGGATCGGGTGACAGTCGGCCATGTTCGCGCCGATCACGAAGAACAGGTTCGCGCGATCGAAATCCTGGTACGACCCGGGCGGGCCGTCCGCGCCGAGCGACTGCTTGTAGCCGGTGCTCGCGCTCGCCATGCACAGGCGCGAATTCGACTCGATGTTGTTGGTGCCGACGAAACCCTTCGCGAGCTTGTTGACGAGATATTGCGCCTCGATCGACATCTGCCCCGACACGTAGAACGACAGCGCATCGGGCCCGTGCGTATCGAGCACCGTGCGCAGCCGCCGCGCGGTCTCGGCGATCGCGTCGCGCGCCGGCAGCGGCACGAGGTCTTCGTCGCGGGCACGGCGCACGAACGCACGATCGAGCCGCCCCGAACGGCGCAGCGCGACGTGCGCGGACGAACCCTTCGTGCAGAGCCGCCCGAAGTTGGTCGGATGGTCGGCGTCGCCGGACACCTTGACGACTTCGCCATCCTCGACGTGCAGCACCATCCCGCAGCCGACGCCGCAGTACGGGCACACGCTCTTGACGGGGGTGGCGGTCATGCGTGCTCCGGGGCGCTCAGGCCGCGACCCACACGAAGCCGTCCTCGACCCGCGACGGATACGCGCTCACCGACTTCTCGGGCGCTTCCAGGCATTCGCCGGTGCGCAGGTCGAAGTGCTGCTTGTACAACGGCGATGCAACGACGACGCGCTCGCCGAGGCTGCCGATCAGCCCGCGCGACATCACGGCGGCCTGCGACACGGGATCGACGTTGTCGATCGCGAACACGCCGCCTTCTTCGGCGTGCGCGACGTGAAACACCGCGATCTGCTCGCCGTTGACGAGCGCACACACGCCGGTGTTCGGCACGATGTCGTCGAGCGGGCACACGCGGGTCCAGGACAGCGGAAGACGATCGTTCATGACGGGCTCCTTTAAAAGACGCGGGTGTCGGTCAGGGTCAAACGGTCGCGGGTTCGGCGACGTCCGGAATCGCCACGGGCTTGCCGCCCGTGCGCTCGGCGGGCGTCGCGGGCCGGATCTGGCCGCGCGTCTCGACGAACGCGATGGTCGTGTCCGGCGCGTCGCTGTTCACGAAATGCCGGAAGCGCTTGCGCGTTTCCGGATCGGTGACCGCCCGCTTCCATTCGCACTCGTAGGTGTCGACCACGTGCTGCATGTCGGCTTCGAGCTCGGCCCCAATCCCGAGCTTGTCGTGCACGACGACGTCGATCAGGTAATCGAGGCCGCCTTCGAGGTTGTCGCGCCACACGCTGGTGCGTTGCAGCCGGTCGGCCGTGCGCACGTAGAACATCAGGAAGCGGTCGATGGTGCGGATCAGCGTGTCGCGATCAAGGTCCGACGCGAGCAGTTCCGCGTGGCGCGGCTTCATCCCGCCGTTGCCGCACACGTACAGGTTCCAGCCCTTCTCGGTCGCGATGACGCCGACGTCCTTGCCCTGCGCTTCCGCGCACTCGCGGGTGCAGCCGGACACGCCGAACTTGATCTTGTGCGGCGCGCGCAGCCCCTTGTAGCGATTTTCCAGGTCGATCGCGAGGCCGACGGAATCGTCGACGCCGTAGCGACACCACGTCGACCCGACGCACGACTTCACGGTGCGCAGCGCCTTGCCGTATGCGTGCCCCGATTCGAAGCCGGCCGCGATCAGTTCCTCCCAGATCGACGGCAGCTGCTCGACGCGCGCGCCGAACAGGTCGACGCGCTGGCCGCCGGTGATCTTCGTGTACAGGCCGTATTTTTTCGCGACCTGGCCGACCGCGATCAGCCCTTCCGGCGTGACTTCGCCGCCCGGCATGCGCGGCACGACCGAATACGTGCCGTCGCGCTGGATGTTCGCGAGGTAGTAGTCGTTCGAATCCTGCAGGCCCGCGTGCTCCTTCTTCAGCACGAATTCGTTGAAGCACGACGCGAGGATGCCCGCGACGGCCGGCTTGCACACGTCGCAGCCGAGCCCGCGGCCGTGCTTGTGCAGCAGTGCGTCGAACGTCGTGATGCGCTCGACGCGGATCAGGTGGAACAGCTCCTGGCGCGAATACGGGAAGTGCTCGCACAGATGGTTGTTGACCGCGAGGCCCTGCTTCTTCATCTCGGCCTTCATGATCTGCGTGACGAGCGGCACGCAGCCGCCGCACGACGTGCCGGCGCCCGTGCACGTCTTCAGCGCGCCCAGGCTCGTCGCGCCGTCGGCCACGGCCGCGCAGATCTGCGACTTCGACACGTTGTTGCACGAGCAGATCTGCGCGCCATCCGGCAGCGCGTCGACGCCGATCGCCGGCTTCGCCGCGCCGTCCGACGACGGCAGGATCAGGAATTCCGGCGACTCGGGCAGCTCGATGCGGTTCAGCATCATCTGCAACAGCGTGCCGTATTCGGCCGCATCGCCGACCATCACCGCGCCGTGCAGGAACTTGCCGCAGTCGGACACCACCAGCTTCTTGTAGACCTGGCGGCGCTCGTCCGCGTACTGGTAGGTGCGGCTGCCGGCCGTCGTGCCGTGCGCGTCGCCGATGCTCGCGACGTCGACGCCCATCAGCTTCAGCTTGGTGCTCATGTCGGCGCCGGCGAACGCGGCGTCCGCCGCTTCGTCCGCGTCGCCCGCAAGCTGCTTCGCGACCACGCGCGCCATCTCGTAGCCGGGCGCGACGAGGCCGTACACCATGCCGTTCCAGGCCGCGCATTCGCCGATCGCGTAGATGTCGGCGTCGCTCGTGCGGCACGCGCCGTCGATCGCGACGCCGCCGCGCGGGCCGATCTCGAGCCCGCACGCGCGGGCCAGTTCGTCCCGGGGCCGGATGCCGGCCGAGAAGACGATCATGTCGGCGTCGAGATGCGAGCCGTCGGCGAACGCCATCCGGTGCGCGCCTTCGTCGCCGTCGACGATCTCGAGCGTGTTCTTGCCGGTATGCACGGTCACGCCGAGCGCCTCGATCTTCGCGCGCAGCATCCGGCCGCCGCCGTCGTCGACCTGCACGGCCATCAGGCGCGGCGCAAATTCGACCACGTGGGTGTCGAGCCCCATGTCGCGCAGCGCCTTCGCGCATTCGAGGCCGAGCAGCCCGCCGCCGATCACGACGCCGCGCTTCGCGTGCGCGCCGCACGCCTGCATCGCTTCGAGATCCTCGATCGTCCGGTACACGAAGCAGCCGGCGCGGTCGCGGCCCGGCACCGGCGGCACGAACGGGCGCGAGCCGGTCGCGAGCACCAGCTTGTCGTACGCGAGTGTTTCGCCCGACGCGAGCGTGACCGTACGCGCGGCGCGGTCGATCGATGCGACCGGCGCGTTCAGTCGCAGGTCGAACCGCGGATGACGCTCGAAGAAGCCGGGTTCGACGAGCGACAGGTCGTCCGCCGACTTGCCGGCGAAGAATTCCGACAGATGCACGCGATCGTAGGCCGGGCGCGGCTCCTCGCCGAGCACCGTGACCTGCAGCGCGCCCGCCGCACCGGCTTGCGCCGCGACGCATTCGAGGAGCTTGTGGCCGACCATGCCGTGGCCGATGACGATGAGTTTCATGATGACGGTTCCTTCGGTCGATCAGTTCGCGGCGCCGGCGGCGGCCAGCGCGCGATCGCGCAGCTCGGCTTCGCGCGCCTTGTGTTCTTCGCTGAAGCGCACGGCCATCGCGCACAACGCGGTTGCGGTCACGGCAAGGCCGAGCAGGCTCAGCGTGTGCTGCACGTCGCCGACACCCTTCAGCAGGAAAGCCGCGGCGACCGCGCCGACGTTGCCGCCCGCGCCGACGATCCCCGCGACGCCGCCGAGCGCCTTCCGGTCGATGAACGGCACCAGCGCATACGTCGCGCCGCACGCCATGTGCGTGAAGAGGCCGAAGGTCAGCATCGCGACGAGGGCGATGCCGACGCCTTGCGCATGCGAGAACCAGATCAGCCCGAGCCCTTCGCCGATGATCAGCGCGCACAGCAGCGTCGCGCGCACGTCGAGGCTGCGCCGCGCGGCGATCTTGTCGGACAGCCAGCCGCCGAGCGCGCGGGCGAACAGCGCGAGCAGACCGAACATCCCGACCGCGAAACCGGCGTCCTTCAGCGACAGCTTGAAGTGATCGACGTAGTACAGCGCGGCGATGTTGTGGATGAACACCTCGACGCCGAAGCACGCGCCGTACGTGACGAACAGCATCCACACGCGGTAGTTGCCGCAGGCCGCGAAGAAGCTCGCCCAGCCGCCCTTCTTGCCACTGTCGACCGTCACGCCCTGCCTGCGCAGCACGACGAAATCGCCTTGCGGGCAGTCCTGCGTGAAGCGCCAGTACGCCCACGCCATCACGAGCATCGCCACGCCCGGCACGACCAGCGCGATGCGCCACGACGAATCCTCGCCGAAGCCGAGCATCAGGCCCGCGGCGACGAGCAGCGGCATCAGCGCCTGCGTCGCGCCCGCGCCGGCATTGCCCCAGCCGGCCGTCGTCGCGTTCGCGGTGCCGACCACGTTCGGCGCGAACATCACCGACGTGTGGTACTGCGTGATCACGAAGCCCGCGCCGATCGCGCCGATGCCGAGCCGGCAGATCAGGAACCACAGGTAATCGTGCGTGAACGACACGGCGAACACGGGGATCGCGCCGAGCAGCAGCAGCCCGGCATACACGCGGCGTGGGCCGAAGCGGTCGCACAGCGGGCCGACCAGCAGCCGCACGGCGATCGTCGCGGCCACCGCGGCGATGTTGATGTTCGCGACTTGCGCCGCCGTGAGATGGAATTCGCGCGCGATCAGCGGCATCAGCGGCGCGCACGCGAACCACGCGAAGAAGCATACGAAGAACGCCATCCACGTCAGATGGAACGCGCGCATCGACGCGGTGCGGAGGCTGAAGAGATCGATACGGGTAGCTTTGTCGGTCATGTCGTCCGCCCAAACGAAAAACGGCGTCCTGCGCACCCGGTCTCGTCGAGACCCGATGCGTAGGACGCCGTTGCCCATGAAGCCCGTTGCCGGGCGCTTCGGTATTCGGTACTGCGGACGGATCGCCATTGACCCGTCCGAACGAGCTAACGCAAGCGACGTGCCATGTCGGCGTCAATCACGCCGCGAGCCCCACCGCACAAGGCGCATCGGGCATCGGGCGCGTCACCGCGATGCGCGGCGCGCTCTCCGTCGCGATGCATCGAGGCACAGATGTGGTGCGCTGCAGCACTGTCGCCGTGCGACATCGCGGTGCGCACGGGCGGCGCACGATGCACGCCGACGCGGCATGGCGAGTGCTCGCGCATGGCGAGCACATGCACGCTCGCGGCCGTCGCACGGTGCGCCGCGCGACGGCCGCATCGTTGCGCCGCTTGGCCCGGATATTGCTGAACGTTTCATTACACCGGCAACGGCGCCGGTGGGCAGTCTCCGCAGAACCTTGCTCGCCCTTTACGGCGGGCCCGACAGGACAACGGCGTCCCCCCGTGCGCGGCACGGCCGGATGCCCGTGCGTTTCGACCGCCCGCCGCCGCCGCGCAGCAACGCGACATCAGACCGCCGCAGCAATGCGATGCGGCACAGGAACACGACATGACGACAGGTAAAGTCACGCTGCTGGGCGCCGGCCCCGGCGACCCCGATCTCCTTACGCTGAAGGCGGTCAAGGCACTGGCCGCCGCCGACGTGCTGCTGCTCGACGATCTCGTCGCGCCCGGCATCGTCGAACTCGCGCCGCAGGCGCGCGTGATCCGCGTCGGCAAGCGCGGCGGCTGCCGCTCCACGCCGCAGGCGTTCATCGAGAAGCTGATGCGCCGCTACGCGCTGCGCGGCGCGCACGTGGTGCGCGTGAAAGGCGGCGACGCGCTGCTGTTCGGGCGCGCCGGCGAAGAACTCGCGACACTGCGCGCGGCCGCGATTCCGGTCGAGATCGTCAACGGCATCTCGTCGGGATTCGCCGCCGCCGCGAGCCTCGGCATCTCGCTCACGCACCGCGAGCACTGCCAGGGCGTCACGTTCGTCACCGCGCACCGCCAGGACCATGGCGAACCCGACTGGGCACGGCTTGCGGCGACCGGCACCACGCTCGCGATCTACATGGGGATGAGCCGCGTCGAGCGCATCGCGGCGGGCCTGCTCGCCGCGCTCTCCGCGTCGACGCCGGCGGCGGCCGTGCAATGGGCCGGCACGCCCGACGAGCGCCGCTGGACCGGCACGCTCGGCACGCTCGCGCGCGGCATCGAAGCCGCGCGGCTCGGCAGTCCGGCCGTGATCCTCGTCGGCGGCGCGATCGGCGAAGCGGCCGCGCAGGACGCGGACGCAACGACCGACGCGACGCTGGCGCGGGCCGCCTGACATGCGCGGCATCGCGCGGCTTCAGCCGCTCTCCGTCTCCGTCCGCCCCGGCCGCGCGCGCAGCCTGCATGCATCGTTCGCCGGTTGCACCGATACGTCCCTGCCCCGGTGGCCCGCCTCATGAGTTCGTCCGCCCCCGTCCGCCTGCGCGTGCTGCTCGTCACCGATACCGACAAGCCGATCGGCGAGCTCGGCGACGCGCTCGCGCGCCTCGGCTACGAGATGCTGAACGACGTCGCGACGCCCGCGCGCCTGCCGGCGGCCGTCGAGGAGCAACGCCCCGACGTCGTGATCATCGATACCGATTCGCCGTCGCGCGACACGCTCGAGCAGCTCGCGGTCATGCATGCGACCGCGCCTCGCCCCGTGCTGATGTTCAGCCACGACGCCGACCAGGAACTGATCCGCGCGGCAGTCGGCGCGGGCGTCAGCGCGTATCTCGTCGAAGGGTTGTCGGCCGAGCGCCTCGCGCCGATTCTCGAAGTCGCGCTCGCGCGTTTCTCGCACGACGATGCGCTGCGTCGCCGGCTGGCCGACGTCGAGCGCGAACTCGAGGAACGCAAGCTGATCGATCGCGCCAAACGCGTGCTGATGGACCAGCGCAAGCTGTCCGAACACGACGCCTATGCGGCGCTGCGCAAGCGCGCGATGGATCAGGGCCTGCGCATCGTCGACATCGCGCGACAATTGCTCGACGCGTCACCCCAGTCATGAGTGCCATGAATACCTCTCTCCCCGCCGCGCCGGAACGCGCGCATCTTCGCCTCGGGTTCGTCGCGCTCAGCGACGCGACCCCGCTGATCGTCGCGCAGCGCCTGAACCTCGGCGCGCGTCATGGCCTCACGCTCGAATTGAGCCGCCAGCCGTCGTGGGCGGCCGTGCGCGACAAGCTGCTCAGCGGCGAGCTCGACGCCGCGCATGCGCTGTACGGGCTCGTCTGCGGGCTGCAGCTCGGCATCGGCGGCCCGCAGGCCGACATGGCCGCGCTGATGGTGCTGAACCGCAACGGCCAGGCGATCACGTTCTCGCGCGGCCTCGCCGACGCTTACCGCGAAACCGGCAACGTGCGCGCCGCGTTCGCGACGCTCGGCCGCAAGCCGCTGCTCGCCCAGACCTTCCCGACCGGCACGCACGCGATGTGGCTGAACGCGTGGCTCGCGTCGCACGGCATCGATCCGCTGCGCGACGTGCGCAGCGTCGTGATTCCACCGCCCGAGATGGTCGCGGCGCTCGCGGGCGGCGAGCTCGACGGCTTCTGCGCGGGCGAGCCGTGGCACGCGGTGGCCGAAGCGTGCGGCGCGGGCCGCACCGTCGCCGTCACGAGCGAGATCTGGCCCGATCACCCGGAGAAGGTGCTCGCGAGCCGACGCGATTTCGTCTCGCTGTATCCGGCCACCGCTCGTGCGCTGGTCCGCACGCTCGTCGACGCGTGCGCGTGGCTCGACAGCGCCGCGCACCGCCGCGAGGCGGCCGACTGGCTCGCGTCGCCCGACGCGCTCGGCGTGCCGGCCCGCCTGATCGCGCCGCGCCTGCTCGGCGACTACGGCGCGGGGCCGTTCGCGACGCCGCCCCTGCCGATCCGCTTTCACGACGGCGGCGCGGTGAACCGGCCCGACCCGCGCGAGGGCCAGTGGTTCCTGTCGCAATACCGGCGCTGGGGCATGCTCGACGGTTCGCACGACGACGCGGGCATCGCCGCGGCGATCGCGCAGACCGCGTTGTATGATGCCGCGGTCGCCGAAGGCGGCGCAGCGGGTCTGTCGCGGGCATAACGCGTGGCCGTAGCGCGCACCGCGCAATGCAGCCGGCGCCACGCAGGCGGCCCGGCCGCTGACCGCCGGCCGCCCGTGCCGCGCATGCGGCACCGCGTTGCGACCCCATCCCCGCTCCGTATCCATGCCGAAACAAACACGCACGCCGCTCGACGTGCTGCTCACCGAAATCCGCGCGTGCCGTGCATGCGAAGCCGACCTGCCGCTCGGCCCGCGCCCGGTCGTGCGTGCGCATCGCCACGCACGCATCCTGATCGTCGGCCAGGCGCCGGGCGCGCGCGTCCACGCGAGCGGCATCCCGTGGGACGACGCGAGCGGCAAGCGGCTGCGCGACTGGCTCGGCGTCGACGCCGAGACCTTCTACGACGACACGCGCTTCGCGATCGTGCCGATGGGTTTCTGCTACCCGGGCCGCGGCGCGAGCGGCGACAACCCGCCGCGTCCCGAATGCGCGCCGCTGTGGCTCGACCGGCTGCTGGCCGAACTGCCGTCGATCCGGCTCACGCTGCTGATCGGCCAGTACGCGCAGCGGCATTTCCTGCGCGACACGCGCAAGGCGACGCTGACCGACACCGTGCAGGCGTGGCGCGACTACGGTCCCGCGATCCTGCCGCTGCCGCATCCGTCGCCGCGCAACCAGGCATGGTTCAAGCGCCATCCGTGGTTCGGCGCCGAGGTCGTGCCCGAGCTGCGGCGCCGGGTCGCGCCGCTCGCGACAGGCTGACCGCGCAGGCGCGGGGCCGCGCCCGTCCCCGTCGCGCCCGGTTCGCTGTACCATCGCGGCTCAACCGCGTCACGAACAGCACAATCCTTCATGCCCTCCACCGCCCCGCCGCGCCTGTACGGGATGCCCGAACGCAGCGACCGGCTCGATTTCTACATCCGCGACCAGGCGTCGCGCCAGGCGATCACCGAGCCGCACCGGCACGCGTATTTCCAGATCCAGTTCAACCTCGGCGGCGACACCGAGCAGCGCATCGGCGGCGTCACGCGGCCGTTTCCGCGCGGCGCGCTCGCGTTCGTGCTGCCGCACCGCGAGCACCTGATTCCGCATCCGGAAGGCGCGCATTTCGTCGTGGTCAACTTCAGCCAGGCGTTCCTGCGCGCCGATCTCGACGTCGATCCGCTCGATCTCGAGGACGTGCCCGCGCACCGCTTCCCCGAACTGACGCCGTTCCGCTTCCAGGAGCACCTCGATTTCATCCTGACCGGCGATACGTACGACGAAGCGCGCCGCCTCGCACTGTGCATGCTCGACGCCGATCGCGCGCGCACGTTCGGCTCGACCACGTTGCTGCGCGGCTACCTGCTCCAGCTGATCGGGCTCGTCTGCACCCAGTACGCGGGCGCGCTCGACAAGCTCGCGCAGCGCGGCGCCCAGCGCGCCGGCCGGCGCGACGCACTGGCCCGCGTGCTGCGCCACGTCCGCGCGAACCTGACCCGCGAGGACCTGACGCTCGCCGCGACCGCCGAAGCCGCGTTTCTCTCCCCGAACTACCTCGCGCACCTGGTGCGCAAGGAAACCGGCAGCACCTTCACCGATCTCGTCACCGAGCGCCGGATCGCGCTCGCGCAGTCGCTGCTGGCCCATACCAGCCGGCGCATCGCGGACATCGCTCGCTCGGTCGGCTTCCGCGACGAAGGGTATTTCGCGCGGCGCTTCCGCGCGCGGGTCGGCGTGTCGCCGAAGGCGTACCGCGACGCAAACGCCGCGCTGCCCGCCGCCGACGACGCGCAACCCGCCGACGCGTAGTTTTGTCCCGGTAAAACGCAGTTGCGTCGCATCCGCGCGCGCGCGCGTCGGGTATCGTTGCACGCATGCCGGCCGGCGCGCCGGCCATCCGTCTTCCTACCGAACGAGGCCAATCCGATGTCCGCCTATGTCATCGACGCCGCCGAGCGTCCTTCCGTCGAAGTCGAACAGTCGTCCGCGCGCTTTCCGGTGCGCCGCGTATTCTGCGTCGGCCGCAACTACGCCGACCACGCCCGCGAAATGGGCGCCGACCCCGACCGCGAACCGCCGTTCTTCTTCACGAAGCCGGCCGACGCGATCGTCCCGGCCAGCGGCACGGTCGCCTATCCGCCGCTGACGAACGATCTCCATCATGAAATCGAGCTGGTGGTCGCGATCGGCAAGGACGGCCGGTCGATCGACCCGGCCGACGCGCTGTCGCACGTGTGGGGCTACGGCGTCGGCGTCGACCTCACACGCCGCGACCTGCAGGCCGAAGCGAAGAAGCTGAGCCGGCCGTGGGACTGGGCGAAAGGTTTCGACGCATCGGGCCCGGTGACCGCGCTGCGCGCGGCGACGGCCACCGGCCACCCGGCGACCGGCCGCATCTGGCTCGCGGTCAACGGCGACACGCGCCAGCAAGGCGACCTCGCCGACATGATCTGGGCCGTGCCCGACGTCATCGCGTACGTGTCGCGCTCGGTCGAGCTGAAGGCCGGCGACCTGATCTTCACCGGCACGCCCGCCGGCGTCGGCGCGCTGCAGCCTGGCGATCGCGTGACGGGCGGCGTCGACGGCATCGCGACGTTCGAATTCGTGGTCGGCGCGAAGCCGTAACGCAGTGTGCAGGGCGGCCGCCCGCCGGGCCGGGCGGCGCGCGGGATTCCGATGCCGGTCAGTCGTAGCGGCGCAGGAACGCGTCGGCGACGGCCGGCGGATTCAGCGCTTTCGCCGACGCGTTTTCCAGCGCCTCGGCCGCGTCGTCGTCGCTGATCGACACGAACAGCGTGATGGCCGCCCTGTCGTCGCCCGTGCCGAACACGCCGTCGCGATCGAGTAGCCGCAATGCCGCGATCATGTCGGCGTGCAGTTGCCGGGAAAATTCCGCGAATCGCGACCGGACGAACTGCGGGCTCAGCACTTCGTCGGCCAGCCTGCCGCAGATCGCGTTGAACGGCGACGCCTCGGCCGCCGCATACGCCCACTCGGACACGCCCCACACGAACCACGGATCGTCGTCCGCCACCGCCTGTTGCGCGCGGATCCGGCGCAGCCCTTCGACCGAATTGGCGGCCGGCACCACCGTCATCGCGCCGCTGTCGGTGTACAACGCAAACGCATAGAAATGCTCGTCCGGGTGCAACGCCCGCAGCGCCCTGAAGGTCGCCCTCGCGGCGTCGGCAATGTCCCGCTGGAAATCAGAAAAGTCGCTCATCGCATCCTCGTCCAGTCGCCCTTCGCGCTCGCCGGGACGCGCGGCGCGCGGATCATGCGTTGTCTCCCGGCATGCGGCGGATTGTCCGTCATTCGGCTGCGCGCCGGTACCGGGGCGCACCCGCGCTCACCCGGCGTCCTGCCCGTCGAACGCCCGCACGCACACGGCGGCCGCCAGCGCGATCGCCGCCGACAGCAGCATCATCGCGAGCGGCAGGTAGCCTGCGTTGCGCGGGGTCAGCAGCGCGCCTGTCAGCGACGCCAGCGCGGCGCCGCCGCCGATCGTCATCGCGCCGGCCAGCCCCGACGCGCTGCCTGCCAGCTCCGGGCGCACCGACACCGCGCCCGCATGGGCGCCGGGAGTGCTCAGCCCGTTGCCGATGCCGACCAGCACGCACGGCCCGAACCACGCGAGCGCGTGCGTCGCGCCGCCGAACGCGAGTGCGAGGCCGATCAGCGGACCCGCACACGCCACGACCCGCCCGCACAGAATCGTCGTGGCCAGCGCGTAGCGGTGCGCGGCCCGCGCGGCCAGCAAGCTGCCGCACACGAAGCCGGCCGTGATCGTCCCCATGTAGAAGCCGATCTCCGCCGGCGCGATGCCGAACAGCGTTTTCGCGGCGAGCGGCGCGCCGGCCAGGAACGCATAGAACGCGCCCGTCGAAAACGCCATGCACAGCGCATAGGCCCAGAAACGGCGCGCATGCAGCAGCGCCGGATACGCTCGAAGCTGCTGCGCGAAGCTCGACGGCCGGCGTATATGGGTTTCGACGAGATCGAGCGCGCACCAGGCGAACAGCGCGATGCCGACTGCGGCCAGCAACCAGAAGCTTGCGCGCCACCCGACTGTCTGCTCGAGCACGCCGCCGAGCGTCGGGCCGAGCATCGGCGCGAACGCGGCGGCCATCGCCGCATAGCCGATCCGGCTCGCCGCGCGCGCACCGCCGCCGGTATCGCGGATCGCCGCCATCGACACCGGATAGACCGACGTGATCGCCGCCTGCATCAGCCGGCAGCCGAGAAACACGCGAATATCGGTCGCCACCGCGCAGCCGAGCGAACCGAGCGCGAATATCGCGACGCTCGTCAGCACGATCGGCCGCCGCCCGAACCGGTCGGACAGCGGCCCCGTCACGCATTCGAGCGACGCGGCCACCGCCGCATAACCGCCGAGCGACAGCGCGACGAGCGCATAGTCGGTGCGCAGGTCGCGCACGATCGCCGGCAGCGACGGCAGGAACAGGCTCAGCGGCAGGACCGACAACGCGCACAGCACAATCAACGTTGCATGCCGCGGCGACGCCGGGTCGGAAGCGGTCGACAGGTTCGATGACAAGCGAATGCCCTCCCGCGCACGGGCCGCACGGCCGTGCGCAACACAAAAAAAAGCCCCCGAACGAGTCGGGGGCGCATGGGTGCCGGCGCGGTGCCGCTACCGGACCCTGCGCCTATGAATGACTACGATGAAGCAAGCCGTTTTCATGCCGAATGGCTCCTGAATGCGTGGCGGACCGCCAGCGATATCGGACGATGTTAGGCGGACGCCAGCAGCCGCGTCAACGCCCTACCGCACGCGCACCGAGACGAACTTCCGCGCGTTGTTGCGCTGGATCAGCACGGCGATCACGCTGCCGCCGCTCGCTTCAAGCGTCTGCACGTCGTCCGGCGTCTCGAGCAGCGTGTCGTTGAGTTCCAGCACGACATCGCCGGGCAGGATGCCTGCGCGCGCGGCCGGGCCGTGCACCGCATCCACCATCATCCCGACCGCGAGCCCCGTCGACCGGCGCTCGGCGTCGCTCAGCGCGTGCATCGTCAGGCCGAGGCGGTCACCGCGGTCACCGCGGTCACCGCGGTCACCGCTGCCACCGGTGTCGCCGGGCTCGCCGGGCTCGCCGGCGGCCCGCCCCAGCCCCGGCCGTCCAGCGGCCTTCGGCGCGGCCGAGCCGACCGTTGCGGCCGCGCTCCCGCCCGCGTCGTCGGCACCGACGATCGTCAGCTTCATCGGCGCACGGTTGCGGATCACGCGCAGCGGCGCCTTCGCGCCGGGCGGCAGCGCGGCGGCCAGATCGTCCAGTTCCGCCGAGCGACCGATGGTCTTGTCGCCCATCTTCACGATCACGTCGCCGGGCTTCAGGCCGGCCACGGCGGCCGGCGAGCCGGGCGCGACGCCATTGACGAGCGCGCCTGCCGGGCGCGGCAGCCCGAACGCCGCGGCCAGCCCGACACCGACGTCCTGCACCTCCGCGCCGAACGCATTGCCCGACGGCGCGCCCGGCGCGAGCGCCTGAGTCTGCTGTTGCGTCTGCATCTGCGCCTGCTGTTGCGCGCGCAACTGGGCGCGCATCCTTGCCGCGAATGCGATCGGAATGGCGAACGTCGTGCTGGCGTAGCGATCGGTGCCCGTATAGACCTGTACCGCGATGCCGATCACGTCGCCTGCGCGATTGAACACGGGGCCGCCCGAGTTGTCGGGGTTCGGTGCGATGTCGGTCTCGAAGAACGGAAACGCGCTGCCGTCCGCCAAGCGGCGCGACGTCGCGCTGACGATGCCGGCCGTGACCGTGTTGCCCGATCCGTCCGGCGCGCCGATCGTCATCACCGGTTCGCCCGCGCGGACTTTCGACGAATCGCCGACGCGCACGAACGGCAGCTTCGTCGCGTCGACGCGCAGCACGGCGACATCGCTTTGCGGATCGACGGCCAGCACCGTCCCCTTGAATTCGCGGCGGTCGGTGAGCCGCACCGTCACGTCGGTCGCCTCGTCGACCACATGGGCGGACGTGAGAATCAGGCCGTCGGCGCTGACGATGAAACCCGAGCCACTGCCGGACACCGCCCGCGGCGGCGTATCGGGCGCCGGCGTCTGCGCCGCTTGTGCAGGCGACGCCGCGCCGTGCCGGAAGAACGCGGCAAGCGGATCGTCGGGATCGAGGGCGGCAAAGGCCGGCCCGCCGGTTTGCGGATCGGGCGTGGCGGCCAGGATGGTCACGACCGCCGGGCCGTAGCGCTCGACGATCGCCGGGAAGTCGACCGGCATCGCGTAAGGCGCGGCAGGCGGCCGCGCCTTCATCGCCGGCGGTGCGGCGTGCGGCGCGAGGGTACCGGCAACGGCGGCGGGCGGCGGCAAACATCCGGCAAACACGCCCCCGATCAACGCGGTGCGAAGCACGGCGCGAGCAAGCGTCTGGCAAACCACGGCGCCACCTCCCCCGGCAGCCGCGACGCTCCCCTGCGCGCGACGCGCAGGCGCCCGACAAGCACCGGTACACCCAACCATTTATAGCGCACGCGCCGGTTGGAACATACGAATCGAAACCCGTATGCCGGGAGGCGCCGTGGCGGCAGAGCCGCGACGGCGTTCGTTTCGAACAAAGCGCGCGGTTCGTCAATCCGAATATCCACCACGCAGCGGTGCGCGTGCCGGCGTCATCGTGGCGGTCTGCGGCCAATCATCAGTCTGTCGCGCATCACCGACAGACAGCATGCGAAGCGCGGATGGTCCGTCATCGGTCCGCATCCGTCGACGAACCGGCACCCGCTCCGTTCAATGGCACGACAACACCGCCACCCCGCCGACGCCTTGCGTGTTCGGCAATGCAGCCGTGTAACCGACGGCGACCAGCGGCTGGGCCGCGTCATGTCCGACGACGATCGATTGAATCGTCGCGGGCCCGGTGGTCTTCAACACACCGTTCAACGGCACCTGCGTATACGTCAGCCCGTGTTGCGCACTTCCGAGCTGGATCGACAGGTTCAGCGTGGTGAGCATGCGCGTGACTGGATCCAGCGTGGCCGAAGCCGAAACGAGCGTCCCATCCGCGCCGCCGTTGTTGCTCGCCACCGTGTCGGAGATCACCTGCGTACACGAAAGCGGAGCGCCCGTGGCGGGCAACGACAGCGGCGTGCCGACCGCGTAGTGCACGCCCTGCGCATCGGTATAGGTATTGCCGTCGGTGTCCATCGCGCGATTCCACCGGCCGATCGCCACATCGGTGCCGACGCCCTGGATCTCGGTCACGGCCCCGTGGTCGAGCCCGAGGCAGTCGGTCGCCGCCGCCGACGACGCCAGCGTCGTAAACGCGCCGCTTCCCTGCTGAACCAGGCTCGTCGCCGGCACATTGGCCGCCGTCATGTTGCGGTTCTTCGCCCACTCGCTCGGCAAATTCGGCACCACGAGCACCGCCAGCTGGCCGTTGTTCGCCGCAACCGGCGACGCAGCACCCGAATAGCTGAAGCTGCCGTTCGGTCGGCAGGCCGTGGGTACGGACGGCTGGGTAGGGGCGCCCGGCGCCGGCGTGGCGGGCGACGTGACCGGCGGCGTCCCCGCCGTATCGTTGTTCGATGCGCTGCTTCCCGTACCGGCGCCGCCGCCATCATCACCGCCACAGGCCGTCAACATCAGGACCGTACTCGCCAGACCCACCAGACAGACTTGCTTGCCCCGCATGCTTTACCTCGTTTTCTCGTTGTAGAAACCATCATGGCGCGCGCTCAGTTCGCGCCGTTGTCGTTTACCGTACGCACGGGCGCCATTCGCAGCGCAGCCACCGACTTCACCAGCCCCCATGCGCCGACGCCGCCCAACACCAGCGCGCCGAACCACCAGGAAGTCGGCCAGACCTCGAGCAGGCTCTCCCGGGTGAGGACGAACGGCGATTTCAGTGCGACGATGACCACCGCGGTGTTGTAGCAGGCGTGAATCAATATTCCCGGCAACAACGATCGGGTGGCCGCATATAGCTTTCCGATCAACAAACCGAGTCCGAATGCAAGCGCGAACTGATACACATTCAAGTGTGCGAGACCGAACACGGCCGCCGAATGCGCGATAGCCGTTCCCTCCGGGTACTGTCGCAAGAAGCTGCGCAGCATCACGCCGCGAAACAACATCTCTTCGAGTAGCGGCGCAATCACGCAGGTCAATACGATCAGGCCGAGTCCGCCATTCGCATAAACCTCGCTGGCTTCCTCCCGGCTTCCGCTCCACGGGAAAAACTGCCCGACGCCGACTTCAAGCACGCTCATCGCCACGAGCAATGCCGGTGTGATCAGCAAAACGGGCACGAGAAATCGCGCGATCGTCGTTCGCCAGGAATCGACGCTGTCGTGCAGCAGGCTACGGTAGGTCAATTTGCCGTGATGAAGCAGCACCGTAAATACGAGCCCGTTCGCGAGCACCCTCCCGATGCTGGCGATCGCCATCGTCTGAAGCCCTGCGCTGCGGCCGAGCGACCAGATAATCGAGTTCGTCAAATACTCGACCAGGTTCAGCACGACGACGATAAAAAATGCTTCCAGCAGATCCGGGAAGCAATAGTGGCTTGAATCGGATTTCATCTGGCTCTGTACGATTTCGCAGACGGCACACGCAGTAATTGCGCGCTCGGATGCCTGCGGCCGATCTCATCGGATCGGCATTTTTATTTATAGGGAGCACGTGGCCGATGCGACGCATCGCGACTTGGCCGGCCTTCGTCCTCCACTATTCATTCATCACGAAAAGTAACCGCTTGTTACGGAGAAGAATCGTCGCTCATGGCATGCGTCGTGGCAAGCGCCGTTGACCATTCCTTACGATCGAAAAAGCAAGACTTTCGATTCACGCCATGCGCTCGGGAAACTTCAATATCGGGATATCGGCCGATTTTTTAAAATATTGAATGTTTTGCTGACGGCGCAGCCTTTCGGTGTTTTAAAGCACCGGTTACTTGACGCACCAGTAACGCGCCGCGAATTCCTTGTTGATCGTCACCGAGACCGTCCCGTAAGCGCCGCGCGGCGGTTTGCCGTCGGTGCAAGCGGCGCTGTCCGATACCTCGTACGTGATATTGCCGCGCTTGAACGACCAGTCGGTGCTCACGCACGGATCCGTTCCGCCCGTGGTTTCCGTGCCGCCGCGCACTTCGACGTCCGGCTTCCCGTCGACCGGATGCGGCTTGTTCCATGCGCGGTAGCGCAATGCGCGATCCGCCGTGTGATCGATCACGACGTGATGCTTGTCGGTATCGCAGATGAAGCCGTCGCGCATCGGTTGAGCGTGAGCGGCGACGGCCACCCACGACATGCAGGCAACGGCAACGAAAGGCAGGGACGGGCGGAGCGTCATCACGATCGGGCAGCAGGCAGTTGAAATCGCGAAACCATACCATCACGCGTCACCTGCGCCCACCCGCTCCGCGATCGTCGACACCATCCGCAACATCGGCTCGAACGCGTCGGCCGACGTATTGCCGAAACCGAGCACGAGCCCGTTGCCGGCCCGCGCCGCATCGATCGCGAAACCCGACAGCGGAAACGGGCCGATGCCATGCGCGCGCGCCGCGTCGACGATCGCGCGATCGCGATAACGCGCCGGCAGCCGCAGCGCGAGATGCAGCCCGCACGGGCCGCCCTCGACCTGATGCGGCACGCTCAGGCTGCTATCGAGCGCCGCGAGCAGCAAACGCCGCCGGTCGCGATACAGCCGGCGCATCCGCCCGAGATGCCGGCCGTACTCGCCCGTCTCGATGAAATCAGCCAGCGCGAGCTGCACATGGCGCGTCCCGCCGCGCAGCATCTCCGGCAGCGCCGGCCGTACCGCGGCCAGCAACGCGTCGGGCAGCACGAGAAACCCGATCCGCAGCGCCGGAAACATCGTCTTGCTGAACGAGCCGAGATAGACGACCGGCGAATCGGGCGCAAGCCCCTGCATCGCGCCGATCGGCTCGCCGGTGTGACGGAATTCGCTGTCGTAGTCGTCCTCGATGATCCACGCGCGATGGCGGCGCGCCGCATCGATCAGCGCGAGCCGGCGCGAGATCGACAGCACGGCGCCGGTCGGGAACTGGTTCGACGGCGTCGTGTAGACGAGGCGCGGCGGCCGCTCGCGCCAGTCGTCCGGTTCCGCGCGCAGTCCTTCCGCGTCGACCGGCATCGGCACGACGTCGAGGTCCGCCGCCTGCATCGCGGTGCGCGCGCCGCGATAGCCGGGCTCCTCGACCCACACCGTATCGCCCGGATTCGTCAGCAACTGCGCGCACAGCGCGATCGCGCCCTGTGCGCCTTCGGTGATCACGATCTGCTCCGGATCGCAGCGCACGCCGCGCGTGACGGCCAGATGGCGCGCGATCGATTCGCGCAACGCAGGCTCGCCGAGCGGATCGCCGTACGCCAGCAGGTCGCGGCCGGCACGGCGCAGCGCGCGGTCGATCGCATGCCGCCACGCGTCCACCGGGAAATGCGCCAGCGCGGGCACGCCCGGCCGGAAACCCTCCGATTCGCCGGCGCCGACGAGGCTCGGGCGAATCCGGCCGAGCCGCTGCGCGACGGCCGGCGGCGCCGCACGCCGGCGCGGCGGCGCCGGCCGCGACAGCCCGACGACCCGCGTACCGCGACGATCCGACTGCAGGAAGCCTTCGGCGACGAGCTGCTCGTACACGGCGGCCGTCGTATTGCGCGACACGCCGAGCATTTCGGCGAGCGCACGCGTGCCGGGCAGCCGCGTGCCGGCCGGCATCGCGCCGCCGAGAATCGCGTCGCGCACGCGGCGCAGCAACTGGCGCTGCAGCGAAGGCGCACCCGGCGCGCGCGCCAGCGGCGCATCGAGCGGCAGCAACGGCGCGTCGCCGGAAGGAAAGGCAGTCGTCATTGGAACATCGCAGCGTGAAAGGCGGGAACGGGACGGACGGCCAGTGGTGCACGGCAAGCGTGCACACGGCTGACGGCCACCCCGCGTGGCACCATAAATTTTCCATTCTCTGGCGCTTCTCATGGTACCTCGCCGGGACTACGATCGTCTGCATGCCGGCATGTCGCCGGCCGCCAACCGAAGCGAGATCGACCTTGCCCACGCTCACCAACGCTTTCCAGCAGCCCATCGGCCACCCCGTTCCCGACTGGTCCGCGCGTCCGCGCCCCGAGCGCATCGCGCTCGAAGGCCGCTACTGCCGGCTCGAACCGCTCGACGCCGAACGCCATGCGGCCGACCTGTACGCCGCCTACGCGCAGGCGCCCGACGGCAGCGACTGGACCTATCTCGCGCACGGCCCGTACGCGGACGCGTCCAGCTACCGCGACTACGCGCGCGGGGCACAGGCGAGCACCGACCCGCTGCACTACACGGTGATCGACCGCGCCACCGGCCGCGCGGTCGGCACGCTCGCGCTGATGCGCATCGATCCGGCCAACGGTGTGATCGAGGTCGGCTCCGTCACGTTCTCGCCGCTGCTCAAGCGCACGCCGGTGTCGACGGAAGCACAGTTCCTGCTGATGAAGTATGCGTTCGACACGCTCGGCTACCGGCGCTACGAATGGAAGTGCGACGACCTGAACGCGCCATCGCGCAAGGCGGCTGCGCGCCTCGGCTTCCGCTACGAAGGCACGTTCCGGCAGGCGATCGTCTACCGCGGCCGCAATCGCGACACCGCGTGGTTCTCGATCATCGACGGCGAATGGCCGGCCGTCCGCGCCGCGTTCGACGCGTGGCTCGCGCCGGAGAACTTCGACGCCGAAGGCAACCAGCGCCAGTCGCTCACCGCGATCCGCCACGCGCAAGCCGCCGCGCGCGACGCCGCCGGCCGCGCGAACGACGCGACGCGCGTGACGGTGCGCCCGCTCGTCGCCACCGACGAAGCCGCGTGGCGTCCACTGTGGCAGGGTTACCAGACGTTCTATGACACCGCGCTGAGCGACGCGGTGTTCGCGACAACCTGGGCCCGCCTGATGGACCCGGACGAGCCGATGTTCGTGCTCGGCGCGTTCGACGCGTCGGGTGCACTGGTCGGGATCGTGCATGCGATCTACCACCGCTCGTGCTGGACCGAAGGGCCGTACTGCTACCTGCAGGACCTGTACACGGCGCCCGACGCGCGCGGGCAAGGCGCGGGCGGCGCGCTGATCGAGGCCGTGTACGAACGGGCCCGCGAAGCCGGCGCGAGCCGCGTGTACTGGCTCACGCACGAGACCAACACGACCGCGCGCGCGTTGTACGACAAGCTCGCCAACAACGCCGGGTTCATCCAGTACCGGCACGACCTGAAGAAATAACGTCGTCGCCGGACGGCCGATGGTCAGCCATGAACATCGGCCGGATGGCGTGCGTCGTCGTCCTCCGGCGCGCGATCGCACGCCACACCGGCCATACCGGGCACCGATGCCGGGTGGATCATCTCGTCACCGTTGGCCGGCACGGGCCGCCGCACCGGCCGGAACACCGGCTCGCCCGGCTCGATCGTCTGCCCCGAGAGCGCGCAGCGACCAGGCTGCAACGCGACGCGCAGGCGCCAGCGCTGCTCGCCGTAATGACAGCGTCCGCTCTCGACCCATCGCACCAGCAGTGCGTCGTCGCCAGCCTCCAGTACCGTGACGAACAGTTGCGGGCGCAACGGCGACGCCGCGGCCGTCGCATGCGCCGGAATCGGCGCACGGCCGATCGTCGCGAGCGGATGCGCGACCATGCCGTCGCGCGACGGCAGCGCGTCCTCTTCGTCGAGCGCGGATGCGGACACGTCGCACGACCGGTCTTCTTCGCAGATCAGGCTTTCCATGGTGTTGAGCATGCTTGACGGACTCCCGTGCAGGTGGACCGACGCAGGCGCCGCCCTCAGCGCCGGCCCATCGGTTCGCGCCGCAGGAACGGACCGAGCGCCGCGCCAGCGACGGCGCGCCGGTAGCCGCGCGACGGCAGCATGGCCGCATCGGCCGCGCAGGCGCTTCGGTCATCTTCACCGCCATCGAAGCGGCAGCGTGCAACGGGATGTCTCACGCGCGCGCAATCGGACTGGCGCACATGATACAAATTGAAGTTAACTTCAAGTAAAGGGGTAGCGTGCGCAACGATCCGTTTCGGCGATGGCGGCAATGGCCGGCGCGACACGCGACGACATCCTGGTCTAAGCTGTCGCTTCCCCGACAACGCTGCGCACCTACGCATGCCGACCGCCTCTCCCGCCCCGGCCACGCTGTTCCCCCTCGACGACGCCTGGTCCGCCTTCCCGCGCCGCAAGGCGGCCGTACGCGCGTTCATCGCCGGATACTGCGCCGCGCGCGACCGGCGCGATGCGCCGCTGCACGACGGCCCGGACGGCCATGTCGTGCAGTTCGACGACGCGATGGGCCGTCCGTTCGAGCATTTCATGATCGAGGGTGCGCCCGTCGCCGGCGCCGGCCCGTTTGCCGTCGGCGCGTGGATCACGCGCTACGGCGCGGCCCCGCTGCCGCCCGCGCTGCACGGCAGGACGCGCCGGCTGACCGACGAGCACTTCATGGCCGCCGATATCGATGAGCTGTCCGGCGACGACGCGCTCGCGCAAACGCTCGCCTGCGACACGCCCGACGCGATCGCCGCCTTCAACGCCAGCGGCGCGTTTCCGCCGTTCCAGCCGAATCCGGCCGCGTTCCTGTTCGCGCACCGCGTCGACGGGCAGATCGCGGCCACCGCGCGCTACGGCTTCGCGTCGCCGCGCGATATCGTCGTCGACCGCGTCGGGACGGCGGACGCCTACCGGCGCCGCGGCCTGGCGACGCAGCTGCTCGCCGCGATCGTCGCGCACGCGCGGCGCCGCGGTGCGCAGCGCGTGTGGCTCATCTCGACCGAAGCCGGCCAGCCGCTGTACCGCGCCGCCGGATTCACGCCGCTCGCGACGGTTGCCGTGGACGAAGTGCTCGCCTGAACGCGGATCGAACCGCGTCCCCCGCCCCGTTCGTCTCGCGATTCGTCTCATTGCGCTGAGACGAACGTCCCGGCGTCTCACTCCACTCGCCGTTTCGCTATCGCAGCAAATTCGACACGCCATTTCTTCCGAATCTTTACGGGACGGCGGAAAGCGACATGGTGCAGCGCGCGTCCCACGCACCGTCCGACCGCCACGCACAGCCCTGATTCACGCTGGCCCCGTTCCTGCATACCGGTCGATCGCGCAATCGCGCGACGGGCGCACCGGCAGCGTTGCCGCGCGCCCGACGACAACCTGACGGAGACAGCAACGTGAGCACACCGGTATCGATCACCCCGCCCAGCATGAAAGCCGCCGTCTGGCATGGCCGCCACGACATCCGCGTCGAACAGGTTCCCGTTCCGGAGCGCCCGCCCGCCGGCTGGGTCACGATTCGCGTGCACTGGTGCGGCATCTGCGGCTCCGACCTGCACGAATACGTCGCCGGGCCGGTGTTCATCCCGGTCGACGCACCGCATCCGCTGACCGGCCTGAAGGGCCAGTGCATCCTCGGCCACGAGTTCAGCGGCGAGATCGCCGAACTCGGCGCGGGCGTGTCGGGCTTCGCGGTCGGCGACCGCGTGACGGCCGACGCGTGCCAGCATTGCGGCACCTGCTGGTACTGCCGGCACGGGCTGTACAACATCTGCGAGAACCTCGCGTTCACCGGGCTGATGAACAACGGTGCGTTCGCCGAATACGTGAACGTGCCGGCCGAACTGCTGTACAAGCTGCCCGACGATTTCCCGACCGAGGCCGGCGCGCTGATCGAACCGCTCGCGGTCGGGCTGCATGCGGTGAAGAAGGCCGGCAACATCGTCGGGCAGACCGTCGTCGTGGTCGGCGCTGGCACGATCGGCCTGTGCACGATCATGTGCGCGAAGGCCGCGGGCGCCGGGCGCGTGATCGCGCTGGAGATGTCGGCCGCGCGCAAGCAGAAGGCGCTGGAGGTCGGCGCGAGCGTCGTGATCGATCCGAAGACGTCCGACGCGATCGCGGAAGTCAGGGCACTGACGGGCGGCTACGGCGCCGACGTGTCGTTCGAGTGCATCGGCCACACGACCACCGCGAAGCTCGCGATCGACGTGATCCGCAAGGCCGGCAAGTCGGTGATGGTCGGCATCTTCGAGGAACCGGCGCCGTTCAACTTCTTCGACATCGTGTCGACCGAGAAGGAAGTGATCGGTTCGCTCGCGTACAACGGCGAATTCGCGGACGTGATCCGCTTCATCGCGGACGGCCGCATCGACGTGCAGCCGCTCATCACCGGCCGCATCGCGCTCGGCGACATCGTCACGCGCGGCTTCGAGGAACTGGTCAACCACAAGGACCGCAACGTGAAGATCATCGTCCAGCCGGCCGTCTCCTGACCGCACGCGCGGCCGCGGCATCGATTCACGCCGCGCCGCGCAGGCTCGCGTACCGCCAACGCATCCCGATCGACGACGTGCCGCGACACGATGCCACGCGACGACGCGATCGCGCAGGGCGCCCCGGCCCTGCCGCCGCGTGCGCCGATCGATCCGCCGGCGCTGCACTCGGGTACGGCGAATCGCTGTCGCGGCAGGCGACACCGCAACCCCGCACGATTCTTCGATATACTGGACCGAACCCTTTTCGGGGCAACCGGGATAACGGCGCCTTTCGCGCGTCCGCCCCGACCTGCGTGGACTAGCGCACCGTGAAACCGCGAGCCGGACTGATTCTCGAACTCTTCGTCAACCTCGTGCTGCCCTGGGTGGCCTATCGGGTCGCGCGTCCGTATTTCGGCGAAACGGGCGCGCTGTACGCGTCGGCGGTTCCGCCGATCATCTGGTCGATCGTCGAATTCATCCGCTCGCGCCGCGTCGACGCGGTAGCGGCCATCGTGCTGCTCGGCATCACGCTGTCGATCGTCGGGATGGCGTTCGGCGGCAGCCCGCGCACGCTGCTGATGCGCGAGTCGATCGGGTCGGGCACGATCGGCATCGTGTTCCTGCTGTCGCTGTTCCGCGAACGCCCGCTGATCTACTATCTGGCCCGCGCCACCGTGGCCCGCGAGATGGACGGCGGCGCCGCGCACTTCGAAGCCGTCTGGGACGCGCAGCCGGGCCTGCGGCAGATGCTGCGGCTGATGACGTTCGTGTGGGGCGCCATCATGACGACCGAGATGCTGCTGCGCTGGTGGATGGTCTTCCACTGGCCGGTCGAACGCGTGCTGGTCGTGTCGCCGGTCATGGGCTACACGGTGTTCGGCTGCCTGCTGCTGTGGACGTTCTGGTACCGGCGGCGGATGCGCGTGCGCAACAGCGTCGACATCCCGGGCCGCAGCGGCGTCACCGAAACCGCCGGCCGCTGACACGCGGCTGGGCCGTTGCCCGGCGGCCTGTCACGGCGCCTGCTGTATGATGCGCGGCGTCTCGTCCGCCGATCCGTTTCCCGTCATGACCCTTTCGCTCCTTCCGTGTGCCACGATCTGGCTCGCCCTGTTCGCGGCCGCCGCATTCGCGTGGCATCGCCCGCTGCACGGCCTGAGCATCGGCCTCGCCGCGCTCGGCTATGCGGGCGCGCTGGCGTTCGGCCAGCTTGCGCCGATCACGCTGGCACCGTTCGCGCTGCTGATCGCGGCCGGCTGGGGCGTATTGCCCGGGCGCCCGCTCGCGGTGCGCATCGCCGCGCACCTCGTCTTTGCCGCGCTCGCGATCGTGCTGAGCCTGCACCTGATTCCCGGCTTCCACAATCCGCGCGTGATCGGGCCGATCCGCTTCACGCCGGACGCCGTGCCGTTCACGATGTACCTGAATTTCGACAAGCCGCTCGTCGGCCTGTGGCTGTTGTGGGTGCTGCCGTGGGTCGCCCCCGACGTCGCGCTGTCGCGCGCGCTGCGCACCGGCGTCGTGGCGGCCGTCGCAACGGCTGCCGCGTGCCTGGTCGGCGCGCTCGCGTTCGGGATGGTTGGCTGGGCGCCCAAATGGCCGCCGTCCGGCTGGCTGTGGCTCGCGAACAACCTGTTGCTGGTAACGCTCGCCGAGGAAGCGCTGTTCCGCGGCTACGTGCAAGGCGGGCTGACCCGCGTGCTCCATGCCTACTCATGGGGCCCGTGGGTCGCGCTCGCAATCGGCGCGGTGCTGTTCGGCGCCGCGCACGCGGCCGGCGGCTGGCCATGGATCGTGCTCGGCACGGTGGCCGGCGTCGGCTACGGGGTCGCGTGGCGGCGCGGCGGCCTGCTCGCCGCCGCGCTCGCGCATGCGGGGCTGAACGTCGTCCACTTCGGCCTGTTCACCTACCCGATGCTCGCCGCCGCGCGCTGATCGCGACGCCGGCACCGGCGCCGCCCGCGCGGCCGCTCAGTTGAAACCGGCCACCGCGTGCGGCACGTACGGGCGTTCGAGCGTGGCGATCTCGTCGTCGGTCAGCTTCAGCGCGAGCGCGCCGAGCGCATCGTCCAGTTGCTGCGGCTTCGAAATGCCGACGATCGGCGCGGTCACGCCGCGCTTTTGCGCGACCCACGCCAGCGCGACCTGCGCCCGCGGCACGTTGCGCGCGGCGGCGATCGCCGCGACGGCCTCGACGACCGCCTTGTCGGCGTCGGCCGTCGCGTCGTACAGCCGCTGGCCGACGTCGTCCTTCTGCTGCCGTTCCGACGATTCGTCCCAGTTGCGCGTCAGGCGCCCGCGTGCGAGCGGGCTCCACGGGATCACCGCGATGCGTTCGTCCTCGCACAGCGGCAGCATTTCGCGCTCCTCTTCGCGATACAGCAGGTTCAGGTGGTTCTGCATGCTGACGAAGCGGGTCCAGCCGTTCTGCTTTGACGTGTGCAGCGCCTTCGCGAACTGCCACGCGAACATCGACGACGCGCCGATATAGCGGGCCTTGCCGGCCTTCACGACGTCGTGCAGCGCCTCGAGCGTCTCCTCGATCGGCGTGCCGTAGTCCCAGCGGTGAATCTGGTAGAGATCGACGTAGTCGGTGCCGAGCCGCTTCAGGCTCTGGTCGATGTCGGTCATGATCGCCTTGCGCGACAGACCCGCGCCGTTCGGCCCCGGCCGCATCCGGTAGAACACCTTCGTCGCGATCACGACGTCGTCGCGCTTCGCGAAATCACGCAGCGCGCGACCGACGATCTCCTCGGACGTGCCGTCCGAATACATGTTCGCGGTATCGAAGAAGTTGATGCCGGCCTCGACCGCCCGCTGGATGATCGGGCGGCTTTCCGCTTCCGGCAGCGTCCACGGGTGCGTGCCGCGCAACGGCTCGCCGAACGTCATGCAGCCCAGCACCAGCTTCGACACGTCCAGCCCGGTCGACCCGAATTTCACGTATTCCATTGCACGCCTCGCCACTCAAGTTGGGGGTTGCGGCCGGATGCGCGCCGCGCATCCGCCAGACGTTGCATGGTATCCCGCACGCCGCGAACGCGTATGACCGCGCGCCGCGTGCAGGCTGCGTGAAAGGTTGAACCTCGAAGGACGAACCGGAAGGCTTCGCTTACTTGGCCTGGTCGGCGATCGGCTGCAGGAACGCGGAGAAGCCGGTCAGCATGATCTGCACGCCGATGCACAGCAGCAGGAACGCCGACACGCGCTTCGCGACCTTGGTCCCTTCGCTGCCGAGGTAGCGCGCGAGCAACGCGGAGCGGCTGTAGACCTGCCAGATCACGAGCGCGACGAGCACGGACACGGCGATCGACACGATGCTCGACAGCATGAATTCCGACAGCTTGTGCGTGCGGTTCGCATTCAGCGCGATCGCGGTCGCGATCGAGCCGGGGCCGACGGTCAGCGGCACCGTCAACGGGAAGAACGCGCGCGTCATGATCGCGTTCGCGTCGATCGGCTTGACCGGCGTATCGCCGCCGCCCGGCCCGTCCGGTTCGTTCAGCATCTGCCAGCCGGCCACGGCAACCGCGAAGCCGCCGCCGATCCGCAGCGCTTCCATCGAGATCCCGAAGAAATGCAGCACCGGCGTGCCGGCGAAGAACGCGACCATCAGCACGACGAACGCATTGAACGCGACCTTCCGCGCGAGCAGATCCCGTTCGTGCGCGGTGAGCGCCTCGGTACGTTCGAGAAACAGGAACGCGATGCCGATCGGATTGATGATGCCGATCAGGCCGGTAAAGCCGAACAGGATCTCGGAGACAAGGCGATTGACGATCATCGTGCGAAGCATCGGTCGGGACGGGGCCGGCAGCGCGCCGGGGGTCACGCATTGTAGTGCAAGCGCTCGCGCCCGAGACGCAAAATGCGGCCGGCCCGGTTCCGCCGTCGATCGTCGTGGACGTTCGTCGCGCAGCCTTATTCGGCGCCCGGCTCCCACGCCGGCGGCCGCTTCGCGAAGAAGGCCGCGAAACCCTCCTTCGCTTCCGGCGTCGCCCGCACGCGGGAGATCGTCTGCGCGGTGAACGCCGCGCGTTCGTCCGACGGCGGGTACTCGCCGATCGCATCGAAAAAGCGCTTGATCTCCATCAGCGCGTGCGGGCCGTTGCGGCCCAGTTCCGCGAGCGTCCGGTCGAGCGCGTCGTCGAGCGCATCGAGCGGCACGGCCTGATGGATCAGGCCGATCGCGACGGCTTCGGCGGCCGCGAACTGCGTCGCGGTCAACGCAAGCCGGCGCGCCTGGCGCTGGCCGACCGCCTCGACCAGATACGGGCCGATCACGGCCGGCAGGATCCCGAAGCGCGCTTCGCTCACCGAAAAGCGCGCGTGGTCGCTCGCGATCACGATGTCGCACGCCGCGCACAGGCCCACGCCGCCGCCGAACGCGTGGCCCTGCACGCGTGCGACCGTCGGTTTCGGGCATTGCCGGATCGCGCGCATCATCGCAGCGAACCGCTCGGCGTCACGCAGGTTCGCGGCCGCGTCGTTCGCGCTCGCGCGCTGCATCCACTGCAGGTCGGCGCCCGCGCAGAATGCGCGGCCATCCGAACGCAGCACGATCGCGCGTACGTCTTCGCGCCGGCCGAGCGTCGTGAATGCGTCGGTGAGTTCCGCGATCATCGTCTCGTCGAACGCGTTCAGCACGTCGCCGCGCTGCAGCGCGACGGTCGCGATGCCGCGCGCATCGACCGTGACGGCCAGGGTCTTCAATTCATCCATCGAACAGGTTTCCTCGGGTAGAACTGCACACATCGAAATCAGGCAGCCTGGCGGCGATCGATCACGCGTCGCGCCTTCCCGGTCGCGCTCGCGGGAATACCGCCGGCCGCCAGCACCGTCACGCCGGACGACACGCCGACCATCGTCTTGATCCGGTGCTGCAGCTCGCGCGCGAGTGCCGCGCGATCGCCGTCGGTGACGGACGCCGCCGCCTCGGAGCGCAGCTCGACCGCGAGGTCGAGCCGGTCCATGTGACCGTCGCGCGACAGCGTGATCTGGAACTGGCCCGACAACTGCGGCAGCGCGACGACGATCTCCTCGATCTGGCTCGGGAACACGTTCACGCCGCGCACGATCAGCATGTCGTCGGAGCGGCCGGTGATCTTCGCGAGCCGGCGCATCGCGCGCGCGGTCGGCGGCAGCAGCGCGGTGAGGTCGCGCGTGCGGTAGCGGATCACCGGCATCGCCTCCTTCGTCAGCGACGTGAACACGAGCTCGCCCTCACTGCCGTCGGGCAGCACTTCGCCGGTGACGGGATCGATGATCTCCGGGTAGAAATGGTCCTCCCAGATCACCGGGCCGTCCTTCGTCTCGACGCATTCGCACGCGACGCCCGGGCCCATCACTTCCGACAGCCCGTAGATGTCGAGCGCGTCGATGCCCACGCGCGTCTCGACTTCGTTGCGCAGCGCCTGCGTCCACGGCTCGGCGCCGAAGATGCCGATCTTCAGCGACGATTCGGCCGGGTCCATCCCCTGCCGCACCATCTCGTCGATCAGGTTCAGCATGTACGACGGCGTGACGAGGATGATCTTCGGCTCGAAATCGCGAATCAGCTGCACCTGCTTCTCGGTCTGCCCGCCGGACATCGGCACGACCATGCAGCCGAGCCGCTCCGCGCCGTAGTGAATCCCGAGACCGCCGGTAAACAGGCCGTAGCCGAACGCGTTGTGCAGCGTATCGCCCGGGCGGCCGCCGGCCGCGCGGATCGAGCGCGCGGTCACGTTCGCCCACGTGTCGATGTCGCGCGCAGTGTAGCCGACCACGGTCGGCTTGCCGGTCGTGCCGCTCGACGCGTGCACGCGCACGACCTGCTCGCGCGGCACCGCGAAGAGGCCGAACGGATAGTTGTCGCGCAGGTCGGTCTTGGTCGAGAACGGGAATTTCGCGAGATCGGCGAGCGACTTCAGATCGTCCGGATGCACACCCGCCGCCTCGAACGTACGCCGATAGTGCGGGACGTTGTCGTACGCGTGGCGCAGCGACCACTTGAGGCGGTCGAGCTGCAGCGCCTGCAGTTCGTCGCGGCTGGCGGTCTCGATCGGCTCGAGGGCGGCGGCGGGATGCGTCGGGTGAGTCATCGGGGTGCTCCTCCAATGGAGTGATGTCGTTGTCGTGTTCGAAGTGACGAAGCGGTCATGACCGGAACGTGCGGCCGGCCGCATGCAGCGCGGCGAGGCGCGGCGACACGCGATAGCGGTCCTCGCCGTAGCTCGCCGCCAGGTTCGACAGCACGCGATGCACGCGGCCGATCCCGATCGCATCGGCCCACGCGAGCGGGCCGCACGGGTAGTTCACGCCCTTCTCCATCGCGAGATCGAGATCGGCCGGCGAGCACACGCCCTGGTTCACCGTGTCGGCCGCCTCGTTCGCGAGCATCGCGACGGTGCGCATCGCGACCATCCCGGGCACATCCGCGACGCCGACGACGCGAAAGCCCGCCTGCTGGAACAGGCCGACCGCGTCCGCGTAAGCGGCGTCGCTGCACTGGAGCGCGCGCGTCAGCGCGACGAGCCCGGCCTGCGCGTAATCGCGCGCGAGGTCGACGAGCACGAGATCCGCCACGCCCGTCTGGGCGGCGCGCGCGGTCGCCGTACGGCCGTCGGTCAGCGCGATCGACGCGCGGCCGGCCACGGCGAGCAGTTCGTCGGCATGCGCGTCGTGGCGCCGCGCGTTCGCGGTGCGTTCGACGAAGCGCGCATGCAGCGCGGCGGCCGGGCCGTCCTGCGCAAACAGCACGACGTCGGCCGGCGCGGTGCGCGCAGGTTCGAGATCGGGAGCGGGCGGCGTCGCGCCGTCCGCATACGAGTAGAACCCGCGCCCGGACTTGCGCCCGAGAAAGCCCGCGTTCACGAGCTCCTGCTGGATCAGCGACGGCGTGTAGCGCGGATCGTTGAAGTACGCGCGGAACACCGACTCGGTCACCGCGAAATTCACGTCGTGACCGATCAGGTCCATCAGCTCGAACGGCCCCATCCGGAACCCGCCGGCTTCGCGCATCACCGCGTCGATCGTGGCCGGCGTGCCGCCCTGCTCGTTCAGCACGCGCAGCGCCTCCGCGTAATACGGCCGCGCGACGCGGTTTACGATGAAGCCCGGTGTCGATTTCGCCATCACCGGTTGCTTGCCCCACGCGGCGGCGGTCGCATGCAGCATCTGCGCGACCTCGGGCGCGGTCGCGAGCCCGCTGACCACCTCGACGAGCGCCATCAGCGGCGCCGGGTTGAAGAAATGCAGGCCGGCGACGCGTTGCTGCACGCGCAGCCCGGCCGCGATCGACGTGATCGAGATCGACGACGTGTTGGTCGCCAGCACACATGCGTCGTCGACATGACGTTCGAGGGTCGCGAAGATCTCGCGCTTCACATCGAGCCGTTCGGCCGCCGCCTCCACGATCAGCGCGGCGCCCGCGAAGTCGGCCAGCGCGCGCACCGCGCGAATTCGGTTGCCGGCCGCGTCGGCCTGCGCCGGTTCGAGCCGGCCCTTCTCCGCGAGCCGCGCGAACTGCGCGCGGATACCGGCCAGCGCCTTGTCGCAGGCCGCTTCGTTCAGGTCGTACAGCAGCACCGGATGGCCGGCCGCGGCCGCGACCTGTGCAATGCCCGCCCCCATCGCGCCGGCGCCGATCACGCCGACGACGGCCGACGGCGCCAGCGCGCCCGAGTTCACCGAATGTGCAGAGAAAACAGCCATCGCTTGCGATCCGTCATGAAGTGGAAATGCGAGCGATTATAAACCGACCGGTCGGTATGTTTATGTCAGGGCGAGCCCGAATGTGGGGTGCAAGACACCGTTACGGAAGCTGCAACGACAAAAAATCGGCAGGTCGGGGCACTTTTTGTAAACAGAAAGGTCAATGTAATGATTCGAATATGAGATAGCGACCCCCGATCGCCTGATAAAATTCGACAAATTGCCGGATTCCAGGGGAGACATGTGCCGCGCCATCACCGCCGTCCATCGCTCCCTTTTCGGGGGCGAATCGAGCCCGGCCCGCGCGTCGCCACGTGTTGCTCGTCTCGCTGTCAGCGGGCAACCGCATCGAATCGTTTCATCCCGCGACGGGCTTCGGCCCGCCCGCGCCGTCGCCGCCTCGCGGCAGCGAACCCAGGGCGGCACCGCCGCGTGCCGCCACCCATCGGTTTCATCGTCCTCGTTCGGCGGATAGTACGGCCGGGCTTCGTCAACCCGTGACGGCGCGTCGCGCGCCGCCACTCGCATAAGGAATCCCTCATGCCGCTCTCGTCCAACCAGCTCCCGCGCTGGACCCTCTGGGCCCCGCTTGCCGCGTGGCTGGTACTCGCGCTGTCGCGCGTCGTGCCGGCCGAAGGCCTCGCCATCGCGGTGTTCGCCGCCGCGCTCGCCGGCGCCGTGTTCGCCGCCGTCCACCATGCGGAAGTCGTCGCGCACCGCGTCGGCGAACCGTTCGGCACGCTGGTGCTCGCGGTCGCCGTGACCGTCATCGAGGTCGCGCTGATCGTGTCGGTGATGCTCGGCGCGGGCCCCGAGAAGTCGGGTCTCGCCCGCGACACCGTGTACGCCGCCGTGATGATCATCTGTAACGGCATCGTCGGCATCTGCCTGCTGGTCGGCGCATGGAAGCACGGCGAACAGGATTTCCAGGGGCGCGGCGCGAGCAAGGCGCTCGCGGTGCTTGCGTCGCTGTCGGTGCTGTCGCTCGTGATGCCGAACTACCTGAGCGCCGCACCGGGCCCGTTCTTCTCGAAATCGCAGCTCGCGTTCGCCGGTGTGGCGTCGCTCGTGCTGTACGGCGCGTTCGTGTTCGTGCAGACCGTGCGCCACCGCGACTACTTCCTCGCCGCACACGACAGCGCGGACGAAGCGGTGCACGCGGCGGCGCCGAGCAACCGCACCGCGATCATCAGCATGGTGCTGCTGTTCGCGAGCCTCGTCGCCGTCGTGCTGCTCGCAAAGCTGCTGTCGCCGGCCGTCGAGCATGCAGTGCTGAAGCTCGGCGCGCCCGAAGCCGCGGTCGGTATCGTGATCGCCGCGCTCGTGCTGCTGCCGGAAGGGCTCGCCGCCGTCACCGCCGCGCGTGCGAACCGCCTGCAGACCAGCATGAACCTCGCGCTCGGTTCGGCGCTCGCGAGCATCGGGCTCACGATCCCGACCGTCGCCGCCGTATTCATCTGGGTCGGCCAGCCGCTCACGCTCGGGATCGGCGCGATGGAAACGGTCCTGCTGGCGCTCACGCTGCTGGTCAGCACGCTCACGCTGAGCCAGGGGCGCACGACGGTGCTGCATGGCGTCGTGCACGTCGCGCTGTTCGCCGCTTATCTGTTCCTGTCGTTCACGCATTGACGTCCCGATGCACGCGGCCGGGCGGATGCTCTCCGCCGGGCCGCGTGCATGTCTTCCAGTCCTTCCACCTCCTTCGCTTCGCGCCGCCGTCACCGGGCCGCAATCGCAAAATGCGTCCGGATCGACAGCGCGTCAAGTCGCGTCATCGCGCCGCTTATCGGTGTGGAATCCGTAGAGTGCAGCTGCGTTGTCGACCAGGATTGCGCGAGCCGTCGCATGGTCGGCCGCGCAATCGCGCAGCCAGCCGAGCAGGCGCGCATCGTCGGGCACCGGCGATGCATTCGGGTGCGGCCAGTTGCTGCCCCACACGCAGCGCGCCGAATGGCCGCGCGCGAGCACGGCGGCAAGACGCGCGACGTCGTCGTAGCCCGGCGCGCCGGATCGCGACGTCTCGTACGGCGCGGACAGCTTCACCCATGCGTGGCCGCGATCGAGCAGGCGTCGCAGTGCGAGGAAGGACGGCGCATCCGGTGCGACGGGCGTCAGGAATTTGCCCGTGTGATCGATCACCACGCGCGCCGGCAGCCGCGATAGCGCGGGTTCGATATCGCACAGCGTGCGACCGTCGAACTGCAGGTCGATATGCCAGTCGAGCGGCGCGATCCGCGCGGCCATCCGCTCCAGATCGCCCCATTGCGCGGTGCCGCCCGCCAGCATCATGAACCGCACGCCGCGCATGCCGGCGGCATGCAGACGTTCCAGCTCGGCGTCCGGCACGTCGATCGGCAACGTCGCGACGCCACGCGCCTGCGGGCCGAACGCGGCCAATGCGTCGAGCGTGCAGCGGTTGTCGAAGCCATAGCCGGTCGGCTGCACGACGACCACACGCGTGAGGCCGAGCGCCCGCTGCATGCGCCGATATGCATCCACCGGCGCATGGGGCGGCCGAAACGTCGCCGTCGGCGCGAGCGGA
This sequence comes from Burkholderia sp. AU28863, assembly GCF_002223195.1. NCBI lineage: Bacteria > Pseudomonadati > Pseudomonadota > Betaproteobacteria > Burkholderiales > Burkholderiaceae > Burkholderia > Burkholderia sp. AU28863. The sequence goes on from NZ_NKFE01000005.1 coordinate 1,384,228, forward strand.
TACGCATCGTCGTAGATATGGATATGGCAATCGCACGCATCCGGGAACCGCCTGCTGCCCGCCCCGTCGCGCGTCATTGCAGGCCCTGGCCGACGGATGCGCTCGACCTGCGCCAGCGCGCGAGTCGCGTCGCCTGCGCGGCGTTGATCGCGCCGTTCGGCACACGTCCGTCGAGCAGCGCGGCAAGCTGGTCGACCGTCTCCAGCGCCTGATGTTCGATCGCCGGCAGCGTCAACCCGCCGATGTGCGGGGTCGCGATGACGCGCGGATGCGCGGCAAGCATGGGGGACGGCATCTGGTCCGCCGCGCGACCGACGTCGAGCGCGCAGCCGGCGAGCCGGCCGCCGTCGAGCGCGTCTGCAAGCGCCTGCTCGTCGACGAGTTCGCCGCGCGACGCATTGATGAAATACGCGCCCGGCTTCATCGCGGCGAATGCCGCCGCATCGATCAGGTTCGCGGTGGCCGGCGTGGCCGGCGCAAGACAGACGACGTAATCCGCATCGCGCAGCAACGTTGCGGAATCGACCTGTTCAAGCGGCGGCGAGTCGACCCGCACGTAAGGATCGCTGACGAGCACGCGCATCCCGAGCGCCGTCGCGATCGGTGCGAGATGACGCGCGATCTGCCCGTAGCCGATCAGGCCGAGCGTGCTGCCGCGCAGCTCGCGTCCCATCCGGGGCACCGGCGGCGCGCCACGATGGTATGCATCCGCGTAACCGCCGATCCCGCGCGCGAGGTCGATCATCGCGCCGACGACCCACTCGGCGACGGCCGGCCCGAAGCCGGGGCTCGCCTGCGTGACCAGTACGCCGAACGCGCTCGCCGCGGCGACGTCGATCGTGCGGATGTCGACCGCGCAACGCAGGAACGCGGCGAGTGCGGGCAGCCCCGCGAACAGTTCGCGAGGCGCGGGGGTCTGCCGGTACGCGATGATCGCGTCGCATCCCTGCGCGGCGGCAATCAGTTCGTCCGTGCCGAGTTCGCGATCGTGCGGGTTGCAGGTGACGTCCGCGAGCGCGCCCAGCGCGCGCAACGCCCTGGCGCCGAAGTAGTGGTCGATCATCCCGGTCGGATGCGTGACGTAGACGCGCGTCATGCGCGACCTCCGCTCGTACCGGCCGCATCCGGCGGCGGCGCCACCGATGCGCGCTCGACGAGCGTCACGTCAGCGAACACGCATTGCCCGGGGGCGGACGGCACGTCGCCCTCCTGCCGCATCACGCGCCGCACCATCTCGCCCGCCATTTCAGTGACCGGCAGTTGCACCGTGGTCAGCGCCGGGCACGAGATCGCCGCCAGGAAATGACCGTCCATCCCGATGACGGACACATCGTCCGGCACCCGCAGCCCGCCGTCGCGCAGCCCGGCCATCAGGCCGAGCGCGAACAGGTCGTTGACCGCGACGATGCCGGTCGGCCGCGCCGGATCGGCCGCGAGCTCGACGCCGAGCGCACGCCCGACGTCGACGATCACCGAGTCGCCGTATTCGTTCGCGGGGCCGCCGTCGAGCACGCGGGCCTGCGTGGCGCCGCCCGCCTCGCTCGCCACGGCGAGAAACCCGCGGATCTTGTCGCTGCGGCTCACGGTGATGCCGGCCACGGTCGCGAACGCGAGCCGCGTATGGCCTGCATCGACGAGGCGGCGCGTCGCGAGCCGCGCGGCCGCCTCGTTGTCGGCCGTCACGTGATCGACCTTCGATTGCTCGCCGGGCGTCGCGCGACGGTCGTAGCTGACGACCGTCATCCCGCGTTCGGCCGCGCGCTCGAGGTGGCTTTCGTCGGCGAGCGACGAGATCACGATCACGCGCCGCACGCCATGCGCGTAGAGATCGTCGAAGAACGACGCCTCCTTTCGCGCATCGCGGTACGTGTTGCCGATCAGCACGCGATGACCATACCGTTCCTGCGCGCAGGCCTCGACCTCACGTGCGATGTAGCCGTACATCGGGTTCGCCATCGACGGCACCAGCAGCCCGACGAGCGGCGTCTGCCCCGTCTTGAGCTGGCGCGCGAGCGTGCTCGGCCGGTACTGCAGCGCATCCATCGCCGCCTTCACGCGTTCGAGCGTTTCCGGCTTCATCTGGTCGGTGCGTCCGTTGAGCACGTTCGAAACCGTGCTGACCGAAACGGCCGCATGACGGGCCACGTCCTGAATCGTACTCATGTCGTCTTGCATGGAACGGGCTACAGGCCGAAATGGGCCGGCAGCCACAACGAAAACGCCGGTGCGAAGATCAGCGCCACGAGGGCAGCGAACAGCACCAGCAGATATTTCACCATCGGCCGGGCCACGCGCCCGACCTCGGTGCCCGTGATCGCGCACGTCGTGAACAGCCCGAGCCCGACCGGCGGCGCGAACAGCCCGAACCCCATCGCCACCACCACGACCGTGCCGAAATGCAGCGGATCGATGCCGAGCTGCAGCGCGATCGGCGCGAGCAGCGGCCCGAAGATGATCAGCGCGGGTGCGCCTTCGAGCACGGCGCCGAACACGATCATCAGCAGCGCCGACAGCAGCAGGAACATCGTCGCGCCGTACTGATGGGCAAACGCCGTCATTGTGCCCGAGACGAGGGCTGGAATCTGCTCGATCGACAGCGCGAACGACACGCTCGACGCCGCGGCCACGATGAACAGGATGCCGCTCGCCATCGACGCGGCGCGCACGAATACGCGGCCGACCGAGCGCCACGTCAGTTCGCGGAACGCGAGCCAGCCCACGACGAGTGCATAGACCACCGCGAACGCGGACACTTCGGTCGACGTCGCGACCCCCGACGTCACGCCCTTGCCGATCATCGCGACCATGACCAGCGCGACGAGCGCGCCGCCCGCGAGCGGCAGCCACGCGCGACGCTCGCCGAATACCTCGGCCACGTCGATCTTGCGCCCGGTGACCACCGTCACGACCGCGAGCGACGCGGCGAGCACGGCCGCCGGCACGATCCCCGCGACGAACAGCCCGGCGATCGAGATGTTCGCGACGAAGCCCATGATGATCATGTTCACGCACGGCGGAATCGTCTCGGCCATCACCGCGCTGCACGCGAGCAGCGCGGCGGTTTCGTTCGGGTCCTGCCGCGCGCGGCGCACGGCCGGCATCACGACGCCGCCCACCGCCGCGATATCGGCCAGTTTCGAGCCCGACACGCCGGAAAAGCAGGCCGTCGCGAAGATCACGATCAGGCCGAGCCCGCCCCGCACGCGTCCGAACATCCGCAGCAGCAGTTCGACGAGCCGCGCCGACATCCCGTTGGACTCCATCAGCAGCCCCGCCAGCACGAAGAACGGCACCGCGAGCAGGACGAAGTGATCGGCCCCGGCCATCACCTGTTGCGAGTAGACGAGCAGCGGCAGCGTCGGATCCGCGAGGAAATACAGCAACGCCGAAAACGCCAGCACGAACCCGATCGGCACGCCGAGCACCAGCCCGCCGACGAAGCCCGCGACGAGCAGCGCGCCGGGCGCGACCGCATGCGCGGGCCACAGCGCGTTCCAGCCGTATATGGCGGCCGCGAGCGCCGCACAGCACGCGAACGTGCGGATCACCCGGCGGCGCGGCGCGTTCAGCGCATTGGCGAGCGCGAATACCGTCATGAACAGTGCGCCGAACATCATCGGATACCCGTTGATCCAGCCCGGCAAGCCGCCCGTCGTCATCTGGTCGTACGAATCCGCGAGCAACTGGCACGACGACACCAGCAGGTTCAGCGCAACGGCCGCCACGATCCAGTGGCCGACCTGGATCAACGCGCCCTGCCAGCGTGCCGGCAGCAGGCCGCGAAACACGTCGATGCCGACATGCTGGCTGCGCCCGAGCACCGTCGCCGCGCCGAAGAACACCAGCACGATCATCAGCGCGCTCGCCACTTCCTCGGCCCAGTCGACCGGGTCGTGCAGGAAATAGCGGAACACGACCGACACGAACACGACGAGCACGTCGACGGCGAGCACCGCGGCCGACAGGATCTCGATCCCGCGCAGCACCGCATCCAGCACGCGGGCGGCGCGATGCGCCGGCCGGCCTGCGGCGGGCGCCGGCGCGGCGCCCGAGACGGAATGCATGTCCATCGCTCAACCCCGCGCGGCGGCGATCGCCGGAAAGAGCGGCGCGGTGGCCGGATACTGCTTCGCGAACGCCACATACAGGCGGTCGTGCATCGTCTGCCGCAGCGCCGCGCGCTCGCCATCGGCCAGCGGGTGAAACGACATGCCGCGCTGCTTCAGCGCCTGCTCCGCCTGCGCGGCCTTCTGCGCGGCAATCGCGCGCTGCTGCACGGTTGCGTCGGCCACCGCGCGGTCGAAGGCCGGCCGCAGATTGGCCGGAATCCGGTCGAGCGCACGCCGCCCCATCACGACGGTCATCGCCGCGAACACGTGTTGCGATTGCCAGCACGACTTCACGATCTCGTCGAAGCGACTCGCGAGCACCGTGGCGGGATCGTGTTCGAGACCGTCGACGACGCCCGTCTGCACGGCCATGTACAGCTCGCCGAACGGGATCGGCGTCGGCACCGCGCCCATCGCCTTGAAGGTATCCATGAACGCGGGCGTCGGCAGCACGCGCAGCTTCGTCCCCTTCAGCCCGGGCAGCGCCGTCACCGGCTGCTTCGTAAACACGCAGCGCCCGCCGAAATGCGAGCCCCAGGTCAGCACCGAGCATCCCGCGCGCTTTTGCAGCAGCGCGTTCAGGCTCGTGCCGACCGGGCCGTCGAGCGCCTTCGCGACGTGCGCGTAGCTGTCGAACAGGTAGCCGAGATCGAGCATCCCGAGCTCCGGTGCGATCGTGGCCCAGATCGACGAACCCGCGATCATCATGTCGATCGCGCCGATCTTGACCTGCTGCACGACATCGCTTTCCTTGCCGAGCTGGCTGTTCGGAAAGTAGTCGACCCGAATCGCATCGCCCACGCTCGCCTTCAGGTTCGCGACGAGACGCTGGTACCACACGTAGTGCGCGGCGTTCTGGTCGGCCGGCATCGACGACGAGCAGCGCAGCGTGACGACCGGCTGCTGCGCGCGCACGGCTTCCGGCAAGCCGCCAGCGGTCGCGAGCGTAGCGGCGGACAGCGTCTGCAGAAAGCGCCGCCGGGTATAGGTACTCATGAGCCGTCTCCTTTGCGAGTGCGTCTCGCGACGCAACTGTATCGATTTAGTGTATCGATACAGTAATACGACGACCGATGAGAGAAAAATGAGGGTTTCCCCTGTCCAGGATGAAATGACGAGGAGTACGTGGATTTGTTTCTTGCCAAATCCGGATGAAAAATCACTGTTTCTCACGTGTTTCAGCCGTCGGCGAAACGACCGACACCGATGGGCCGAATCATCAGACGACAGACTTTTCGGCGCGCAAGGACGCTTCGCTCATGCAGGCAAGCGCCGCTAAACGCCCGCGTCGTCCGGGTTGCCGGTCAGAAACCGCTCGACCATCGCGTTGAACACCGGCAGCGCCGGATTGTCGTTGTCCGCGCGCCATGCGAGATACAACTCGGCCGCCACGTTCGCGCCCGCCAGCGGCCGGAACACCACGCCGTCCACATGAAGCTCGCGCGCCGACGCGGGCACCAGCGCCGCGCCGAGCCCCGCGCGCACGAGGCCGAGGATCGTATGCGTCTGGCCGACGTAGTGCAGGTAGTTCGGCAGCCGCCCGGCGCCTGCGAACATCCCGGAGATCATGTCGTGGAAATACTTGCCCTCGTTCGGCGAATACGCGATGAACGGCTGCCGGTCGAGCTCGTCGGGGCCGATCTGCGCGTAGGCCGCGAGCGGCGCGCCTTCCGCGACCGCGACGAGCATCGGTTCGCGCTGCACGAGCCGGTATTCGAGCGGCTGGCGCGCGGCGCGCTGGCGGACGAAACCCGCGTCGAGCATCCGCGACGCGAGCGCGTCGATCTGCACGGTCGACACCATTTCGCGCAGTTCGACGTCGACGTCCGGCAACGCATGCGCGGCATGCGCGAGCAGCACCGGGATCATCCGGTACGCACTGACGGCCGTGAAACCGAGCGTGATGCGCCCGGCCCCGCCGTGCGCGACGCGCTGCGCGGCCTGCTCGGCGCGCGCGGAGAATTCGAGGATGTGCCGCGCGTCGCGCAGGAACCGTTCGCCGGCCGCGGTCAGGCTGACCTGCCGGCTGCTGCGCTCGAGCAGCGCGATGCCGAGCGCATGCTCGAGCAACTGGATTTGCCGGCTGAGCGGCGGCTGGGTCATGAAGAGCCGCCTGGCCGCTCGGCCGAAATGCAGTTCCTCGGCAACCGCGACGAAGCAGCGAAGCTGGTGCAGTTCAATCATTCAAATCTTGAATCAATCGATAGTCTTTTGATGTTAGACCGATATCGATGCGATTTCTATACTCGGTTCCACCGGATGCGCGGCCCACGTCGCGCACGACGACCGAGACCTTCATGACCATCGATATCCTGCTGACGCAGCCGCTCCCCGACACCATCGACGCCGAACTGTCCGCCCGTTACACCGTGCATCGACTGTATGCGGCCGAGGAGCCGGACGCGCTGCTCGATCGCGTGGCGCCGCGCATTCGCGGCGTCGTGACCGGCGGCGCGAACGGCCTGTCCGCCGCGCTGATGGACCGGCTCGCCGCGCTCGAGATCATCGCGATCAGCGGCATCGGCACCGACGCGGTCGATCTCGACCGCGCGCGGGCGCGCGGCATCCACGTGACGACCACCCCCGACGTGCTGACCGACGACGTCGCCGACATGGCGCTGGGGCTGATCCTGATGACGCTGCGCGACCTCGGCGCCGGCGAGCGGATCGTGCGCGCCGGCCGCTGGGGCAAGACGGCCCAGCCGCTCGCGACGCAGGTCACGGGCAAGCGGCTCGGCATCGTCGGACTCGGCCGCGTCGGGCGCGCGATCGCGCGGCGCGCGCAGGCGTTCCGGATGCCCGTCAGTTACTTCGGCCCGCGCGAGCATCGCGACAGCGGCTATCGCTTCGTGCCCGACCTCGCCGCGCTCGCGCGCGACAGCGACGTGCTCGTGATCGCGGCCTCGGCCGATCACGGCAATGTGCTGGTGACGGCCGACGTGCTCGCCGCGCTCGGCCCGAAAGGATTCCTGATCAATGTCGCGCGCGGCAAGCTGATCGACGAAGCCGCGCTCGTGCGCGCGCTGTACGACGGCACGATCGCCGGCGCCGGGCTCGACGTGTTCGCGAACGAACCGCATGTGCCGGCCGCGCTGCTCGAACTCGATCGCGTCGTCGTGCAGCCGCACCGCGCGAGCGCCACGCATGAGACGCGGAAGCAAATGGGGCGCATCGTGCTCGCGAACCTCGCCGCGTGCTTCGCGGGCCAGCGCCCGCCGACCAGCGTCACGCGCTGAGCGTGGCGCCAGTCTTCCGTTACAACACCGGATGCCTCCGCACGACGGAGGCCAGGAGACACGCATGTCCAATCGATCCAGCGGCGCTGCGCTCGCCGCATCGCCCGCCGCGTCGCGCACGATCGGCCGCGTCCGTTATGCGGTCCTCGCGCTGATTTTCGCGGTCACCGTCATCAATTATGCGGACCGCGCGACGATGTCGATCGCCGGCACCGGCGTCGCGCACGACCTCGGACTCACGCCCGTCCAACTCGGCATCGTCTTTTCGGCGTTCGCGTGGGCCTATGCGATCGGCCAGGTTCCGGGCGGCTGGCTGCTCGATCGCTTCGGCGCGCGGCGCGTGTACGGTCTGAGCCTGCTGCTGTGGTCGATATTCACGATGTTGCAAGGCACGGTCGGCGGGTTCGCCGTGCACGGCGCGGCCGCGACGCTCGCGCTGTTCGTGATGCGCTTCATGCTCGGTCTCGTCGAGTCGCCGGCGTTTCCGGCCAATTCGCGGATCGTCGCCTGCTGGTTCCCGACGGCCGAACGCGGCACCGCATCCGCGCTGTTCAATTCCGCGCAATACATGGCCGTCGTGCTGTTCACGCCGGTGATGGCGTGGCTCACGCATGCGCTCGGCTGGGAACACGTATTCCTGTGGATGGGGCTGCTCGGCATCGCGCTCGCCGCGCTGTGGTTCGCGTGGTATCGCGAGCCGCATGGCCACCCGCGCATGACCGACGCGGAGCGCGACTACCTGCGCGCCCACGGCGCACTCGTCGATCTTGAAGCGAACCGCATGCGCGAACGGCCGCGCGCGTCGTGGCGCGACATGTCGCAACTGTTCCGCCACCGGAACCTGTGGGCGATCTACATCGGCCAGTACTGCATCACGGCCCTCACCTACTTCTTCATCACGTGGTTCCCGATCTATCTGATCAAGGGGCGCGGGATGACCATCATGGAAGCCGGCTGGGTCGCCGCGCTGCCGGCGATCTGCGGCTTCACGGGCGGCGTGCTCGGCGGCCTGCTGTCGGACTGGCTGATCCGGCGCGGCATGCATCCGTCACGGGCGCGCAAGACGCCGTTCGTCGCGGGGATGGCGATGGCGACGCTGCTCGTGCTCGCGAACGGCGCATCGTCGAACGCGGTCGTGATCGCGCTGATGACGATCGCGTTCTTCGGCAAGGGACTCGCGGCGGTCGGCTGGGCCGTGCTCGCCGACACGGCGCCGGAAGGCATGGTCGGGCTGAGCGGCGGCGTCTTCAACGGTCTCGGCAATATCGCCGGGATCGTCACGCCGCTCGTGATCGGCTACTTCGTCGCCAGCACGGGTTCGTTCGCCGGCGCGTTATGGTTCGTCGCCGCGCACGGGCTCATCGGCATTGCCGCGTACACGTGGCTCGCGGGCCGCTTCGAGCGGATCCGCATCGCGCCGGCCGCATGAACGCCGCGGCCGTGCGCCGGCGCACCGTTACGCGCGCTGGCGGCCGGCTGGCGCGTGCTCGGTCGTCAGCCGGTCGAGTTCGCGCAGATCGTTCTCCAGCGCGGGCGTGAGCGTCGTGCGCAGGTGATCGAGGAAGGTGCGGATCTTCGCATCGAGATAACGGCGCGTCGCGTAGACGGCATAGACGCTCACCGTCTGCAGCCGGTATTCGGGCAGCACGCGGATCAGCCGCCCTTCGCGGATATCGTCGAGCACCGTATACAGCGCCACGCACGCGATCCCGCGTCCGGCACGCACCGCGACGCACAGCGCATCCGGCACGTTGACCTGGAACGGCGCCGGCTGCAGCGCGTAGACGGTCTCCTCGCCGTCGCTGCGTTCGAGCCGCCATTCGCCGGCCGGCGACGCGGGCGTGTCGAGGCGCAGACACACGTGGTTCGGCAGCTCGTCGGGCGTCTGCGGCGTGCCGTGTCGCGCCAGGTATTCGCGCGACGCGACCAGCACGCTGCAACTCGTGCCGCAGGTCTGCGCGACATAGCCGGAATCGGGCAACTGCGACGCGGTCACGATCGACACGTCATAGCCCTCTTCGACCAGATTCGGCATCCGCTGCGCGAGCGTCAGCTCGACCGACACGTCGGGGTTGTCCGCCTGGTAGCGCACGATCGACGACACGACATGACTCTGCCCGAGCCCCGTCATCGCATGGATGCGCATCTTGCCGCTCGGCCGCAGCAGCGCGTTGCGCGCCTCCGCGTTCGCGTAGTCGAGTTCCGCGAGGATCGATTTCGCGCGCTCGAAATAGCGCTCGCCGCTTTCGGTCAGGCCGAGGTGGCGGGTCGTGCGATGCAGCAGGCGCGTCTGTACGTGGGCTTCGAGGTTCGAGACCGCGCGCGATACCTGCGCGGTGGTCGCGTCGATTTCCTTCGCGACTGCAGTAAAACTGCCGGCTTCGACAACGCGCACGAACAGGCGCATGTTTTCGAGCATGTCCATTGAATTGGCTTGGGAAGAGTCAGTGGGGAGGCGTCGGCGGTGCTCGCGTCAGAGGGGCAACGGAACGCGGCCGCGAACCACGTCGAATCGATCACCGTGCCGGGGAGGAGGCGGGAGAGCGGGCATCGAGGTCGGGGGTTCTGGCATGACGGGGGAATTGACTGCGCCGAATTGTACGCCGCTGCAGACAAATTTGCGCGGCTATGCGCGCGCAAGCTCTCATTCGATGAAAGGATTTTGCAAGTCGCGTGCGTCGTGCGCGTACACCGGCGTGATGCGGCGCGGCAATTTGTATCACAACACGATATAATTCAACGCTTGTCGCCGCACCCACGCGCCGTCCTTTTGACCGCTCATCACCCATGTCGCCAGGCTCCTCCCCGTCGCGCCGCACGCTGCGGCAATGGCTGCACAGCTTCATTCCCCATCCGATGACACTCGGCTGGCGCGAGCGCCTGCGCGCGTGCACCGGCGCGCTCGTGGGGATTGCGACGGTCGGCGTCGCGATGCGGCTGCTGCCCGGCGTGCCGGGCCTCGTGCCGCTGCTCGTCGCGCCGATGGGTGCGTCGGCCGTGCTGCTGTTCGCGGTGCCGGCGAGCCCGCTCGCGCAGCCCTGGTCGATCGTCGGCGGCAACCTCGTCGCGGCGACTGTCGGCGTCGCGTGCGCGCAATGGATCGCCGATCCGATCACGGCCGCCGCGGTCGCGATCGCCTGTGCGATCGGCGGCATGTTCGCACTGCGCTGCGTGCACCCGCCGTCGGGCGCCGTCGCGCTCACCGCCGTGGTCGGCGGCCCGGCGATTCATTCGCTCGGCTTCGGTTTCGTGCTGCAGCCGATCGCGCTGCAATCGGCGATCCTGCTGTCGGCCGCGCTCCTCTACCACGCGCTGACCGGGCACCGCTACCCGCACGGCGGCGTGCGTCCCGAAGCGAAACCGCAGGCGGGTGCCGCACTCGCGCGCGGCGACTTCACGCGCGGCGACCTCGATGCGGTACTGAAGCGCCGCAGCGAATGGCTCGACGTCGATCCGGACGATCTCGAAACGCTGCTGCGCGAAACCGAAATGCAGGCTTATACGCGCACGTTCGGCCAGTTGAAGTGCGCCGACCTGATGACGAAGCATGCGATCGAGGTCGCGCCGTCCACGTCGGTCACGGCCGCGCTCACGCTGCTCGACCGCCACCGCGTGAAGGCGCTGCCGGTGGTGGACGGCGAAGGCCGCCTGGCCGGCATCGTCACGCGCGCCGACCTCACGCGCCAGTCGCGCCATCCGGCCCCGCTGTGGCAGCGCCTGTGCGCGCGGCTGCCGCAATCGTTCGGCGGCCAGCCCGCGAGCGTCGCGTCCGTGATGACGCGCGACGTCGCGTCGGTGCAGGAAACGATGCCGATCACGGCGCTCGTGCCGCTGTTCACGCATTCGGGCCACCACCATATTCCGGTCGTCGATGCATCACGCCGGCTCGTCGGCATCATTACGCAGACGGATCTCGTCACGGGCCTTTATCAGCGGACCCAAATGCTCGAAGCCGCGTAGCGCGCATCACGCCATGTAGCCGCCGGATGAACGCAGGATGCAGTCATTCCGCCATATTCCGGCCATTTATATCATGTTGTGATATATTAATCGCCACCGTAACCGACTGCCCGAATGACTTCGATGACCGATACCCGACGCGCACTGACGAAAAGCGATTTCCAGCAACTGTCCGAGTTCCGCTACCAGATGCGCCGCTTCGAGCGCTTTTCCGAACGCGCCGCGCAAAGCGAAGGCGTGACGCCGCTGCAATACCTGCTGCTGCTGCACATCAAGGGCTATCCGCATCGCGAATGGGCGACCATCGGCGAACTCGCGGAGCGCCTGCAGGCGCAGCACCACGGCGTCGTGGCGCTGGTGACGCGCTGCGAAGCGCTCGGGCTCGTGAAGCGCAAGCCGAGCGAAGCCGACCGCCGCCAGGTCGAAGTCCACCTCGAGCCGGCCGGCGAAACGCTGCTTGCCCGTCTCGCGGCCATGCATCGTGCCGAACTGAAGTCGCTCAAGGGCACGTTCCAGGTTCCCCAGATCGATTACTGACCCTCGCCACTCCGATGAACGCACCACACAAACGCGATTTCTCGACCAACGAACGCCTGCCCAGGATCGCATTGCTTGCCGCCGTGATCGGCCTGCTCGGCACGCTCGCCGCGTGCGTGCTGCTGAGCCTGATCCGCCTGTTCACGAACCTGTTCTTCTTCCAGCAACTGTCGTTCGCCGACCATTCGCCCGCGAACAACACGCTCGGCGCATGGGTGATCGTGGTCCCGGTGATCGGCGGGCTGATCGTCGGGTTGATGGCGCGTTTCGGTTCGGAGAAGATCCGCGGCCACGGCATTCCGGAAGCGATCGAGGCGATCCTGTTCGGCAAGAGCCGGATGTCGCCGAAGGTCGCGATCCTCAAGCCGTTGTCGTCCGGCGTCGTGATCGGCAGCGGCGGCCCGTTCGGCGCCGAAGGCCCGATCATCATGACGGGCGGCGCGCTCGGCTCGCTAATCGCGCAATGCGTGCACGTGACCGCCGCCGAGCGCAAGACGCTGCTCGTCGCCGGTGCGGCGGCCGGCATGACGGCCGTATTCGGCACGCCGGTGGCCGCCGTGCTGCTCGCGGTCGAACTGCTGCTGTTCGAATGGCGTCCGCGCAGTTTCCTGCCGGTCGCGCTCGCATGCGCGGTGGCGGGCTTCGCACGCGCGATGTTCTTCGGCGTCGATCCGCTGTTTCCGCTGACGACGGCCGCGCCGACCTCCGCCGCGCTGCTGTCGTGCCTCGTCGCGGGCCTGCTGTCGGGCATGCTCGCGTGCGGCCTGTCGGCGGCGCTCTACCGCGTCGAAGACGCATTCGCGAAGCTGCCCGTGCACTGGATGTGGTGGCCGGCGCTCGGCGCGATCGTGATCGGCGTCGGCGGCTGGCTCGAACCGCGCGCGCTCGGCGTCGGCTACGATGTGATCGGCGACCTGCTGCACCAGCACATCGCGCTGAAGATCGCGCTCGCGCTGCTGATCGTGAAGGCCGTGATGTGGGTGATCGCGCTCGGCTCGGGCACCTCGGGCGGTGTGCTCGCCCCGCTGCTGATGCTCGGCGCCGGCCTCGGCACCGTGCTGTCGCCGGTGTTGCCGGGCGGCGATCCGGCGCTGTGGCCGCTCGTGTGCATGGCCGCGACGCTCGGCGCGACGCTCGGCGCCCCGCTCACCGCGATCGTGTTCGCGTTCGGCCTCACGCACGACGCCAATGCGCTGCTGCCGCTGCTTGCGGCGACGCTCGTCGCGCACGGGTTCGCGACCATCGTGATGAAGCGCTCGATCATGACGGAAAAGATCGCCCGCCGCGGTTACCACATCTATCGCGAATACGGCGTCGATCCGCTCGAACGGCATGACGTCGGCGAAGTGATGACGTCGGCCGATCGGCTCGTCGCGATCGACGGCGCAGCGACGCTCGATACCGTCGAAGCGCAATACTTCGGCGCGAAGCAGACGCACCGCGCGTATCCGGTCGTCCAGCACGGCCGCCTGCTCGGCCTCGTCGATCGCGCGACGCTCGACGCGCAGCGGGCACAGGCCGGTGCCGACACGCCGATCTCGGATGTGTTCACCAACCGCGCACCGGCCGTCGCGCTGGCGCACGAAACGTGCCGCGTCGTCGCGTCGCGCCTCGCGATGCTCGGCCTCGAACGCCTGCCGGTGGTCGCCGACGAGCAATCGCTGCGCATCACGGGCATCGTGTCTCGCAGCGACCTGATCAAGCCGGCGCTCCAGCACGTCGACGACGAACAGAAGCGCGAGCGCTTCCGTCCGGTCGTCCCGGTCAACCTGCGCGACGTCGGTTCGCGCAAGGCCGGCTGATACAACACGCATGCGCGGCATTCGCCCGGCCGCGCATCGCTTCCCCGCCGCCTTCCTTCGTTTAAAGTTGGTTAACAATTCGGCAGACGAAAGTTTGTCATCATGGTGCTCATGCGACGGGGCCATCCATCAGCCATTCCACTTCGTCATCAGATAAAGCGTCGCGGCGCGGGATGCACAGACATCCCGCCAGCCGCGGCCGTCACTTCACCACACCACGATCGGGCAGCGCGCGGACCGCGCCACGCATGACGTCGAGCCGTACACGACGCATGCCGCACCGCAGCAACCTGCGCAGCATCCGAGCCGCCATTTGGCAAGCGCGTTAACAACTTGTTTCGGAATGGTCGGAACCGTGCTTGCAGGATGGAATCTCACTTGCACGCAGCACTGCTGCGCATCCCACTCAATCAATCACGACTCGAGGGAGATAACGTGAACGTGAAATACTTACCGCTCATCGCATTGACCGTGGCAATTTCTGCTCATGCCGCCGAACCTGCCGTGCAGAACGTGGGACAAAGCCAGAAAGACGCGCCCGACGTGTCGGCGTGCATCGCCAAGACCTGGGCCGACAAGTCGCAACAACAGGTGATCTCGCAGAACGTGCTGGCCAACGGCCTCGCGACCGACGTGTACGCACCGGGCCAGCAGCCGCCGAATGGCGCCGCCGCGATGGTTCGTCCGTCGTTGAAGCCGGGTGCGAAAACGTGGGTCGGCGTGCGCGGCGACGCAGCGTCCGCCGGCGACATCAACGCCTGCCTGTAACGCAGTAACGAGAACAGGCGCTTCGGATGGCCTTGCGCCATCCGCTTGCGACCAGCCCCGCTTCCGCGGGGCTTTTTCTTTGCTGCGCGGGAAGCGCGTTACAGATAGCTGCAGACGTAATCGAGCGTCTCGAGCACTTCGATGTCGAAGCGGCTCTTGCCCGGCACCGAGAACGATTCGCCGGCGCCATAGGCCTGCCATTCGCTGCTGCCGTCGAGCTTCACGCGGCACTTGCCGGCCTGCACTTCCATCAATTCGGGCGCATCCGTGCCGAAGTTGAGCGCGCACGGCAGGATCACGCCGAGCGTCTTGCGCGTGCCGTCCGGGAAGAGCACGGTATGCGACACGCACTTGCCGTCGAAATAGACGTTCGCGCGCTTGACGACCGATACGTTGTCGAATTGGGTTGCACTGGTCATGGGATGCCTCTGATTGCTGGATGCCGAATGGCGGTGTGGTTGAAGGCCGGCCGGAGCGGCGGGCCGGCCGCTATGATACCGGCTCGCGCAAGATGCGCTCGAATGGCGCGCGGCCGGCGCATGCCTGCCCCATGATCGTCAGGATCACTACGTGATCCTTGCGGGGCGCGCGCTCACCTTAATCCCTTGCGCCGCGCGGAATCGCGCAGGCAATCGAGCAGCATCGCCGCGGCCGGCGTCAGCGGGCTGTCGCGGCGCGTGACGACCTGCACCGATACGCCCGGCAAGCGCTCGCGGATCGGCAGCACCGCCAGCTGATCGCGCGCCCACTCGCCTTGCAGCAATTGCTCGGGCATCGACGCGATCAGGTCGCAACCGGTCATCAGGCTGTGCGCGAGACCGAAGCTCGGGCACTCGACGACACGCGCCGGCACCGGCAGCCCGTACGCGACGAACGAGTTGAACAACACCTGCGTGGAGCTTTCCGGCGACGGATTCATCAACCAGTCGGCCTCGACGAGATCGGCAAGCGACGTGGCCGACGCGAGCGGATGCCCTTTGCGCGCGACGATCAGCGAGCGGCTCGCATAGAGTTCCGCGTGATCGAACTCGGCCGCCAGCAGTTCCGGCACGACGACGGCCACCGCGAAATCGAGCGAACCGTCGTGCAGGCGCGGCAGCGCAACGCCCGGAAACCCTTCGACCAGATTGACGCGCGCCACCGGAAAGCGGCGCCGGAACGCACGGAATGCGTCGGGCAGGATCGTCACCGCCGCCGCCGGCGTGATCGCCGCCGCGACGGAACCCGTCATCGCGCCCTGTGCCTGCTCGATGTCGTCGCGGGCGCGCTGCATTTCGGCGACGATCAGCCGCGCACGCACCTGCAGTTGCTGGCCGAACGCGGTGAGCTGCACGCCGCGCGCTGTGCGCACGACGAGCGATACGCCGAGCGCGATCTCCAGTTCCTTGACCGCCTTCGTCAGCGCGGCCGGCGATACGTTCAGCCGCCGCGCGGCCGCGCGAATGCTCCCTTCCTCCGCGGCGGTGACGAACGCTTTCAGCTGATGGTATTTCATGGCGGCAATGCGTGATCCGTGGAAACCCCGTGCGCCGTGCCGCGCAATGGTTCAGGGTATTCCCGAGCGGCAACCGACGGTGTGCACCAAAGCAATTTAGCAGCTTCTGGTACGCAAAAGAAATTTATATGCTTGGTCGTCATATGCGCGTCAAACGACCCACCCGCCCCACTGGAGAGACCATGCTGCACGCCGTGAACCCCGTCATCCCCGGCATCGCCGCGATCGCCCCCGAGCTCGTCGAGGTGCGCCGCCGCATCCACGCCCATCCCGAACTCGCATTCGAAGAAACGCGCACGAGCGATCTCGTCGCCGAACTGCTCACCGGCTGGGGCTACGACGTGCATCGCGGCATCGGCAAGACGGGCGTAGTCGGCGTGCTGCGCGAAGGGCAAGGCGCGCGCACGGTCGGGCTGCGCGCCGACATGGACGCGCTGCCGCTCACGGAAACCACGGGCCTGCCGTACGCAAGCCGCCATGCGAACAAGATGCATGCATGCGGCCATGACGGCCACACCGCGATGCTGCTGTGCGCGGCGCGCCACCTCGCGGCCACGCGCCGGTTCTCCGGCACGCTGAACCTGATCTTCCAGCCCGCCGAGGAAAACTTCGGCGGCGCGAAGGCGATGATGGACGACGGCCTGTTCGACCGTTTCCCGTGCGACGCGATCTTCGCGATCCACAACATGCCGGGCCACGCGGCCGGCGACATGGCGTTCCGCACCGGCGCCGCGATGGCGTCGGCCGACCGCGTGACGATCACGCTGCGCGGCGTCGGCGGTCACGGCGCGATGCCGCATTTCGCGCGCGATCCGATGTCGGCCGCGGGCAGCATCATGGTCGCGCTGCAGACGATCGTCGCACGCGAGGTCGATGCGCAGCATGCGGCGGTGATCACCGTCGGCAGCGTGCAGGCCGGCGAGACCTTCAACATCATTCCCGAAACCGTCGTGATGAAACTGTCGGTTCGCGCGCTGAACGCCGACGTGCGCGCGCTGCTCGCGCGCCGCATCGAAGCACTCGCGAAGGGCCAGGCGGAGAGCTTCGGCGTCACCGCGGAAGTCGACTACGACTACGGCTATCCGGTGCTCGTCAATCACGCGGAGCCGACCGCGTTCGCGGCCGACGTCGCGCGCCAGATGCTCGGCGCGGAACGCGTCGAAACCGAAGCCGCGCCGCTGATGGGCAGCGAGGATTTCGCGTTCATGCTCGAGGCGCGCCCCGGCTGCTACGCATTCATCGGCAACGGAATCGGGAGCAAGGGCGGCTGCATGGTGCACAACCCCGGCTACGACTTCAACGACGACATCCTCGCGATCGGCGCGAGCTACTGGGTCCGCGTCGCCGAAGCCTGGCTCGCGGCCTGACTGCCCTTCACCACGAAGTTTCGTGCTTACCCGGGGGAACCCCATGGAAACGTCCGCCCTTCTGTTCGCCGGCACGCCGGCCGATGCCCGCGCCGCCGCGAAGAAACGCCGTCTGATCGCGGCCGCCGCCGTCGGCAATGCGCTCGAGTTCTACGACTTCACGGTCTACAGCTTCTTCGCGATCCTGATCGGCAAGCTGTTCTTTCCCGTCCATTCGTCGTTCGGACAACTAATGCTCGCGGTCGCGAGCTTCGGTGTCGGCTTCGTCACGCGTCCGCTCGGCGGGCTCGTGATCGGCATGTATGCGGATCGCGCCGGCCGCAAGAAGGCGATGATCCTCACGCTGCTGCTGATGGCGCTCGGCACCGCGATGATCGCGGTCGCACCGACCTTCGCGCAGATCGGCATCGCCGCGCCGCTGCTGCTCGTGCTCGCACGGCTGCTGCAGGGGTTCGCGTCGGGCGGCGAAGTCGGCGCATCGACGACATTGCTGCTCGAACAGGCGCCGCAGCATCGCCGCGGTTTCTATGCGTCGTTCCAGTTCTCGAGCCAGGGGCTCGCCGCGCTCGCGGGCGCGCTCACCGGCGTTGCGCTGACGTCGACGCTGAGCGCCGCGCAACTCGAAAGCTGGGGCTGGCGCGTGCCGTTCATCATCGGCACGCTGTTCGTTCCGCTCGGTTACTGGCTGCGCCGTACCGTCGAGGAAGTCCCGGCGGCGGCGCCCTCGCCCGCCGCCGCACACGACGAGCCCGTTGCGTCGCTGCCGCTCGCCGACGTGCTGCGCCATCACGGCAAGGCCGTGTTCGCAGGGCTCGGCGTAACGATCGGCGGCACGTCGATCCACTACATCATCGTGTTCTACATGGCGATCTACGGCGTGCAGGTGCTGCACCTGCCGACGTGGCTGTCGATGACGGCCGGTTGCGTCGCCGGTGCGATCCTGATGCTCGTGACGCCGATCGGCGGCCATCTGTCCGACGTGTACGGGCGCAACCGGATCGTCTGGTGGACGCGCATCGTGCTGATGGCCGCGATCTACCCGGCGTTCATTGCACTGAACCGCTGGCCGGGCGCCGCGTCGCTGCTGTCGATCAT
Organism: Burkholderia sp. AU28863; assembly: GCF_002223195.1. Taxonomy (NCBI): domain Bacteria; kingdom Pseudomonadati; phylum Pseudomonadota; class Betaproteobacteria; order Burkholderiales; family Burkholderiaceae; genus Burkholderia; species Burkholderia sp. AU28863. The sequence goes on from NZ_NKFE01000005.1 coordinate 1,402,597, forward strand.
CGCCGCGCTGTCGATCGTGCATGCGATCAACATCGGTGCGACCGGCGCGATGCTCGGCGAGTTGTTTCCGCGGGCGGTGCGAGCGACGGGCGGTGCGCTCGTGTACAGCGTCGGCGTCGCGATCTTCGGCGGCTTCGCGCAGTTCTTCGTCACGTGGCTGATCGCGGCGACCGGGAATCCGAATGCGCCGGCGTGGTATGCGATCGGGTGTGGCGTGTTCACGCTGCTCGCGATTCGTTGCATGGACGAGAAGGCCGGGAAGGCGCTAGATTGAGCGGTGGCGCGATGCGCGGCACATGAAGCGCCATTGACGTCGCACCCGCGCATCGGGCATCATTGATCAATGCACAACGCCACGATCACCCTTTCGACGACCACGCGCACGACCGCCTTCGGCGGGCCCGTGCGGCGAGTGCGCGCAAGATCGTAGCGTCACCGATTCCCACAGGCCCCGCCGGTTCCGGACGGGGTCTTTTCGTTTCTCCGTCTGCATCGGCCACTCAGGAGAAACGCAATGTCCGAAGCCTCTTCCCCGAAACGAGCGCTGCTCGTGATCGACATGCAGATCGGGTTGTTTCATGGCGACGATCGTCCGCATGACGGCGAACGCGTGCTGGCCAATATCAACCGGTTGATCGATCGCGCGCATGAAGCGGGTGCCCCCGTGTTCGCCGCGCGTCACACCGGCCCAGCCGGCTCGCCGATTGCGCCCGACGCGCCGCTGGCCGCGCTGCTGCCGGAGCTTGCGATCGATACCGCCCGCGACATCGTGTTCGACAAGACGCGGCCGAACTGCTTCGCGGGCACGCGGCTCGCCGAGTGGCTGCATGCGGCTGGTATCGGCGAGATCGTGATTGCGGGGATGAAGACGCAGTACTGCGTCGATACGACGTGTCGTGCGGCCGGCGATCTCAGCTTTCGCGCGGTGCTCGTTGCGGATGCGCACACTTGTATGGATACGCTCGCGCTGCCCGCCGAGCGGATCGTCGCGCATCACAATGCGACGCTTGCCGGGCCGTTCGCGACGCTGACGACGACCGAAGCGTGCGTGCTCTGATGGACGGCGCCGATCGGACTGCCATGTGCCAGAGCGCGCGTTGCAATGGCGTCAGCAGAGACCTGCCATACGTATTGCTTCAATGCTCGATGATGTGTCGCGGACTGAAACGACCTTCGCCGAAAGCACTGCGTCCGCGGACAGAAAATCGCTGAGCCGCTTGTCGAAGCGCAATGAAAACCTGATCAGCTCGACGGTGTTCCGGAAAGTTTCCTTGGGCAACTTGCCCGTTACCGTCGAGCTAACGAAGCGCTTGATCAGGCGTATCGCTCTCACACCAAACGGGACCTCTACCCTCAAGATCAGCAAACAGTCTGCGAGCAGCGGATACATCCGCTTGTCGTACGCACCTTCGACGAGCCAGCGGCCTTGTTCGATGATCTTTTCGACGGCCTCGCCCATCGACTGCTCCGAGTTCTTCACATACTCTGTACCGCTCGTGTCCCAATACACGTCGTCGAATTCGTACGTGGCGATATCGAACTTGCGCGCTAGTTCCGCTGCGATCGTTGTTTTCCCAGCGCCCGACGGGCCTACGATACAAATCTTCATATTTCAGTCTCTGCTCAATCACGCACCCGACAGCTCGCGCATGAAGTGTTTCAGGACGGGCAAGAAGAAATCGTGCCCACCAATCAGCGCGAATTCTGCTCCGAAAAGAGGAAACCACTGGAAGCTGAATTCAATGGGTTCCCCACCGGAACCTGGAACGCTTTCGAAATGCGTCCATTGCGCCTTCATTGCAATGGCATCGCTCACCGTGACATGCACGACATGCCGGTGCTGAATCTCACTTCTTCCGAATTTCTGCATCGAATAGAAGTAGTTGCCGAGAATACGCACAACCTGGGCATTGTCGATCCCGCTTTCCTCGCGAAGCTCGCGTAGCGCGGCGGCCACCGGCATTTCGTCCTGCGCGATCGTGCCGGCAATCACCTGCACCCCGGCTTCCGGAAACTTGGGTTGCGTGAAAACGAGTAGTCTATCCCGCCATGTAAGATAAACGAGTACCTTGTTTTTGATTTGCACGGTCACTGTTCCGACAAGAATCGCCCCAATCCCGACAACGCTTCAACTGACAGTCAATTGCAACTCGCGGACCACCTTGTACAGCGTCAGGATCGCCGTTGATCGAAATGCATTCGAGGTGTCGAGCGGTGCGTTCTTATCCGTCCAGGCGATGGCCGCCAAGCATTGCACGCCGACATAGTAGAGAAATTCCGCTCGTGGGACCGGCTCACCGTACGTCGCCTCCCAGCTCGCAAGAAAGGTGTTGCGCAGCACTTCGTCGGAGAAGTCCATATCCACCCAGACGATCTTCGCCAGGTCGTAGGCCGCGTCCCCAATGCGCGCGGCCTCGAAATCCAGGATTCCGGACACGTGATCGTCCGAGTCGACCAGGATATTTCTTCCGACGTAGTCGCAATGCAGCAACCGGAGGTCGGACGGCACACGCAGATCAGCGCCGAAATGACGAAGTCTATCCAACTGAACGCGGTATTCCGGGTAACCAGGAGCCATCCGGTTCAGGCTCGACAGCCACTTCGAAACCATCCCGTCGAGATGAACACACCATCCGGCAGGATGCTCCAGCCTCTCGTCACGCTGCTGCCAGAACGTCATACCCATCAGGCGCGATGGCGTGATTGTGCGATGAAGTTGCGCTAAAGCAGAACCTGCAGCCGCGGCGAGCCGCAGCTTCGTGTCCCGCTCCGCATTTTTCAAAACGTGATCGAGTCGCTTGCCTGAAATAGCGCTCAAAACGACTACCGCATATTCCCCCCAAGCGGTCTTCTCCAATATTCCGGGTGCGAAAGAACTCGCCTCGAGTGCTTCGAGGATTTCACAGTGCCGATCGAAAGCCGTTCTGTTCGTCGTGGCCTTGACGAATACCTTTCCGTGCAAGGTATGAGCCTCGGCGACGAATGTGTCATTCCGCTCGACTACCAGACGAAGGTTGTCGGCTCGGATGAGTTTCTCCAACGAAGACAAATTTTTCATAGGGCAAGGTTCCGCATCACGTTTCCCGACCGTATCAAAACGACTCAACGATCAATGAGTCGGCGAAGCTTACGGATCGATTTCGTCTTGGTCAAAAATGCGTGGACCCAATCCGGGAAAGGGGAGCTGACGCGGCCCTGATTAGCCTTGTGCCATTGTGGTGTTTGCTTTGGAATGTGCGGTCCGATAAAAACTTGAGCGAATGCAAATTTAAACAGGACTGGCCTCGACGCAGCAGAAGAGCCCTCCTGGAGACCATATCGCGTCACGCAATGGGAATCGACGATACGACGCGCGCCGTAAACGCAAAAAGGCACGGACCATCACCGCCCGTGCCTTTTTCACCAACACAAACCGCCCTTCTCAGAACGTATGCATCATCCCCACATACGCGCCCGTCTGCGACTCGCCCGTTATCGGGCTCGTCCCCGACGTCGCATCCCGCGGCGTCGCGAGCAGCGAGAAGTTCGAATTTCCGCCGTTGCGTGCATACGCGACCGTGCCATACAGGAACGTGCGCTTTGACAGGTTGTACGTGGTACCGAGCACGTACATGATCGCGTGCCCCGACGGATCGTGCGACGCATCGCCGCCACCATCACCCACCTTCACGTAATACCCACCACCCGTCACGGCCCACTGCGGCGTAGCCGAATAGGTCGCGCCGAGCCAGTAGTGATCCGCACGATCGGCGACACCAGCCGGGCTGTCCGGCGCCTGGTAGTGCGTATACGCGCCCTGGATCTTGAACTTCGACACCTTCACGTTCGCACCGACGAAGTACTCGCGCGACGCCGTGAAGATATTGCTGAATTTGCCGTTGTTATCGCGCAGTTCGTCGTAGATGCCGCGCACGTCGAGCACCGGCGAGTGGTACGAGATCATGATCCCGTCCGAGCGGCCGAAATCGTCGGCCGCGCCGTAGTTGAAACCGCGCGACTGATTGCCGAACGCGTATTGCGCCTGCACGTCGAAGCCGCCAATCACCGGGCTGTGATATTCGATGTTGTTGCTGCTCTGCTGCCAGTTGCGGCCGCGCACGAGCGACGCCGACGAAAACGCCTGCTGGACGAACGGATCGAATTCCCACACGCCGTCGCTGTCGATGAACAGGTTGCGGCCCGCCTGCAATTGGCCCCACGTGTCGCTCTTCAACCCGACGTACGCGCGCCGCGACCACATGCGCCCGCCGCCCGTCTGGCCGTTCATCACCTGGAACGCGGTTTCCAGGTTGAACACCGTCGACATCCCGCCGCCGAGATCCTCGACGCCTTTCAGCCCGAACATGCTGGTGCCCCAGTCGCCGCTTTCCGCGCTCCAGCGCGTCCCGCTGCCGCCGTTCGGCTTCGCGATGTGGTTCAGGTATTCGATGCCGCCGTCGATCCGGCCGTACAGCGTGACGCTCGTCTGTGCAAACGCAGCCGCCGGCGTGGCGGCCGCAATCAGCCATGCGAAGTATTTGAGTCGCAAAATGATGCCCCCTCGAAGTCCCGACCGTCCGTCGCGCGCCCCATGCACGCGCCTCGGGTCGCTTATCCGCGATCGATCGAAAAACGCCCGGGGCCGGCCGCGCAGAGCGCAAGCAAGCCGCCCGAGATCGCGATGTTCTTGTAGAAATGAATCATGTTGTTGATCTGCTCGCCGCCCGTCATCGTCCAGTAGTGGTGGCCGATGATGCCGGTGCCGATCGTATATAGCGCAAGCAGCAGCGCGAGCGGCCGCGTCTGGAAACCGACGAGGATCGCGATCCCGGCGAACAGCTCCATCACGACGGAGATCGCCGCCGAGATGATCGGGGCCGGCGCGCCCTCGCTGCCCATGAACGCGATCGTACCGGAGAAGTCGACAATCTTCTTCCAGCCGAACATCACGAACAGGATCACGAGCAGGATTCGGGACAGCAGCAGCAGCACATCGCGCTGGGACGCGAGAAACGGTTGATTCGGTGTCATGGTGTGATCAACGAAAACGATGCGCGCGCAACCGCACGCACCGGATTGCCTGTGAACCGGGGCGGGGCGGCCAATTGCGCCGCCCCGCCCCGCTCTGCAACAACCGGCATCGGGCCCGCCCGATGTGCTGTGCTCCTCCTCTTTTGTGTTGTCGCCCTGCTTCGTCGCGTGCCGCGTCAGCGCAGCTTCGCGACGTCCTGCTCGGTCACCTTCGCGACCGGATTGCCGAACTGCCCGGTCACGTAGTTCGTCAGCGCGGCGATCTGCGCGTCCGACAGCTCGTGGCGGAATGCCGGCATCCCGACGTCCTCGCTGCCGGCCTTGCGCTGCACGCCGTTCAGGATCACCTGCACGAGATTGGTCGGATTCGGTGCGCCCACCGTCGAGTTGTGGAACAGCGGCGGGTAGTAACCGTCCGGCGTGCCCTTGCCTTGCATCTGGTGGCAGGTCGCGCAGTTGCCGAGATACAGCCGCGCAGGATCGATGCCCGACGATGCGAGCGCGACGCCGCGCAGCTTCAGGCCGTCCTCGGCCGGCTTGCCCCACGACGAACGCGACTGCTTCGCGTCGCCGTTGGCGACCGCCGGCACCGTCCGGATGTACGTCGAGATCGCGCCGATGTCGGCTTCGGTCATCTTCGAGAAGCTGTGCTCGATCGCCTCGGCCATCGGGCCGGCCGCCTGCGCAAGGCCCGGCACGCTGCCGGTGCGCAGGTACTGGACGAGCTGCTGCTGCGTCCAGCCGCCGATCCCCGCGTTCGGGTCGGACGTGATGTTGTAGCCGTCCCAGCCCGCGAGCACCGAGCCCGACAGGAAGCTGCCGCCCGTTTCGTCGAGCGACTTCTCCTGCATCGCGATGCCGCGCGGCGTGTGGCACGTGCTGCAGTGCGCGAGGCCCTGCACGAGATACGCGCCGCGGTTCCACTCGGCGCTCTGCGCCGGCTTCGGCTGGTACACGCCGTCCTTCAGGAACAGCCAGTTCCAGATCTTCAGCGGCCAGCGCATGCTCAGCAGCGCAGGGATCTCGTTCTTCGGCGGCGCCTGCTTGACCGGTTCGACGCCGTGCATGAAGTACGCGTACAGCGCCTGCACGTCGTCGTCGGTGATCTTCGCGTACGACACGTACGGCATCGCCGGGTACAGGTTGGCGCCGTTCTTCGACACGCCGTGCCGCACCGCGCGCTCGAAATCGTCGAACGTCCAGTTGCCGATGCCGGTCTCGGGATCGGGCGTGATGTTGCTCGTATAGATCTTGCCGAGCATCGGCACCGGCATGCCGAGGCCGCCCGCGAACGGCTTGCCGCCCTTCGCGGTGTGGCACGCCATGCAGTCGCCCGCGACCGCGAGGTATTCGCCGCGCTTGACCTGCGCCGGATCGGCCGAATCGGCCGAATCGGCCGCGCGTGCGAGGCCCGGCAGCGCGAGGCAGCCGGCGAGGAGGAAGGTGAGAGTAGATTTCCGCACGGTCAGACTTCCTTCTTCAGCGTGTCCGACATCCGCAGCGCGAGCGCCGCGATCGTCAGCGTCACGTTCACCGTACCGACGGTCGGCATCGTCGAGCTGCTCGAGATGAACAGGTTCGGATGGTCGAACGTGCGGCAGTCCTTGTCGACGACCGAGTCGCGCGCATCCGCGCCCATGATCGTCGCACCGGTGATGTGGTTGTTCGGCGCGAACTCGTCGTTGAAGACGACGTCGGTGCCACCGAGCACCTTCGCGGCCGTCGCGTAGACCTCGCGCGTGTGCACCGCGCCGCGCTTCACGTAATCGTCGATCGCATACGTGATCTCGGGGCGCGGGATGCCGATCGCGTCGGTGGCCGTCTTGCTCGGCACGATGCGGTTCTCGGGCTGCGGCAGGATTTCGTGGAAGCAGTCGAACTGCACGTAGCGCGCGGAACGGTCGCGGATCTGCGCGTCGAGCTCCTCGTGCTTCATCAGCTTGCCGGCCTTGAAGATCTTCTGCGTCTCCTGGTTGATGCGCGACATGTTCGACAGGTGGATCTTCTTCGCGGCTTCGGTCGCCCGGAACGGGCCGTCGCGGAAACCGATCAGCGACGTCATCTCCTGCGGGCCGCGGCCCGGCCACAGCTTCTCGTTCGCGTAGAACGACACGCCGGTGCCCGGATGGTCCATCAGGTTGCGGCCGACCATGTCGGAGCTGTTCGCGACGCCGTTCGGGAAATCGCGGTTCGCGGACATCAGCAGGATCTTCGGCGTCTCGATGCCGTTCGCGGCGAGCACGAAGTACTTGCCCTCGACGCGATGGTCGGCGCCGGTCTTGTCCTTGTAGATCGCGGCGACGATGCGCTTGTCCGGCCCGGTCTCGAGCTTGTAGACGACCGCGCTGTCGATCAGCTTCGCGCCGGCCTGCTCGGCCTTCTCGACGTGGACGATGCCGTTGTACATCGCACCGATCGGGCAGATCGGCATGCAGTTGTTGTTCCCGCAACAGGTCGGCCGGCCGTCGTACGGGCGGCTGTTGCGCGCGACGGGCTCGGTCACCACGTGGAACTTCGGGTCATAGCCGTTCAGCGCGCTCTTGATGGTCTGCTCGTTGAACGACAACGGCAGCGGCGGCATCGGGTATGCCTGCTTGCGCGGCGAATACAGATCTTCCTCGGGGCCCGGGCCCCACACGCCGAGCTCTTCCTCGGCGCGCTGATAGTAATGCTCGAGGTCGTCGTACTGGATCGGCCAGTCGCGGCCGACGCCGTACACGGTCTTCATCTTGAAGTCGTTCGGGATGAAGCGCCACGCCGACGCGGCCCAGTGCCACGTCGTGCCGCCCACCGCGCGGATGTACTGCGAGTTGAACTTGTGCTCGCCCTTCAGGATCAGGTAGTCGTTCGGCGGGCCGTATTCCGGATGCGGCGCCCACGGGCTCGACGGGTACGGCGCCATGAAATCGGTCTTGTCGGGCTGGTTGCGAAAACGCTCGACGATTTCCCAGCGCGGCATGCGCGGGCCGGCTTCCAGCAGGATCACGGATTTGCCCGCCATCGCGAGCTGGTGTGCAACGATCGCGCCGGCGACGCCCGATCCGACGACGACGATGTCGGCTTTTTGCGTATCGGTATCGGCCATCAGGCTTGCCTCTCGGTGGGTTTTTCGGCCCAGAAGCCGGGTTTGTTGGGGCAATACGAAGGAATCACGAGCGTATCGGACACCACGCTGAACATTAATGCTTCTTCGTAGGTAATCACGACGTTGTCGACGATGCCGAGATACCACGCGCCGAGAATCGTCAATGCGAGCGATTCCTGGTCGGGAGTCAGCGAGCCGGATGCGAGCGCACCGGCGAGTTGCGACAGGCTGTCGGCCGTCTTGAACGAGCCCTTCTGCAGTGCCTGCAGATAGCGCTCGCCGGTGACGCGGCTCAGCCCTTTCTTGCCGGTCAATGCTTCGGAAAGCGTCATGAACGTATCGAGCGGCGCGGTGGCCGGATCGTCGGCCAGGGCCCGCAACGCCAGCGAGCCGGTGAGGCCCGCCGCCGTCAGCGCCAGTGCGCCCTGCAGCCATTGACGCCGCGTGATGCCGGTTGCGGCTGCGTCGTTGTCACGACGCGATTGGGGGGTGTTGTCGTTGTGCATGTTTCCTTCTCTCGAACACCGGATTCGGGAAAACCACGCTTGATATTTCTCAAACATTGGCGCGGACCTGAAATGTACGCGCACAAATCGAATCGAACAATCTTTTTATAGTTCATTAAATGTTCCGCAATCCGGGACAATCGATATTTCGCTGCAATTTTGTGTCGTCGGCGCGACAGATCCGTTGCACGCATACCCGTGTCGCGTGCCGACCACACACTGCACCTGCCTGCCGCGCTGCGCGCGCACGGCGGTCGGTTAGAATCCCGTGCAATCAAACAGAAAGCTTCCCTCCGAGGGCAATCGAGCGATGAAGCAGCGCGACAAGCACAACAAAGAAACCAACCAAACCAACCACACGACCCGGCTGCTCTGGCGCATCGGCGCCGTCGCGGCGCTCGGCGGCGCGGCGGCGCTGTCGCTGCATGCGGGCGCGGCGCGCACGGTGAGCGTGTCGCCGCAAGGCACGGTCACCGAAGTCCGGCAAAGCGTCGTCAAGTTCGACGAACCGATGGTCGCCTTCGGCTCGGCCTCCGCGCCGAGTCCGGCGCGCGTGACCTGCAACGATTCGACCGCCGCGCGCGGCTCGGGCCACTGGCTCGACGACAAGACCTGGGTTTACGATTTCGAAAGCGACCTGCCGCCCGGCGTACGCTGCTCGGTCGCGCTCAACGACACGCTGCGCTCGGTCGCCGGCAATGCGGCCAGCGGCCCGCGCCGCTTCACGTTCCAGACGGGCGGCCCGTTCCCGGTGTCGGTGCGCCCCGGCTCCCGCGAGATCGAGGAGCGGCAGGTCTTCGTGATGAAGCTGAACGGCCCGGCCGAGCCGCGTTCGGCGCTCGCGAACATCTGGTGCGAAGCGGCCGGCATCGGCAACCGCATTCCCGTCACGGCGGCCGACGACGATACGCGCAACGCGCTGCTCGACCATTTCGGGCTGAAGAAGGAGGCCGCGCGGGTGCTGACGCTGTCGTGCTCGCAGGCGCTACCGGCGAGCGCGAAGATGCAGCTCGTATACGGCAAGGGCGTCGCGAGCCCGAGCGGCATCGCGAACGAAACCGAACGGCGCTTCGACTTCACCGTGCGCGCACCGTTCGCCGCGAGCTTCTCGTGCGAACGCGAGAACGCGAAGGCGCCCTGCACGCCGCTGCGCCCGCTCACGCTGTCGTTCAACGCGCCGATCTCGCGCAAGCAGGCCGAAGCGATCAAGCTGCGCGGTCCCGACGGTTCGCTGTCGCCGACCTTCGCGGCCGACGATCACAGCGAGGAAGTGACGACCGTCACGTTCAACCCGCCGCTGCCGGCGCAGGCCGGCCTGACCGTCGAGCTGCCGTCGGGCCTGCGCGACGTGACCGACCGACCGCTGTCCAACGCCGATTTGTTCCCGCTCGCGACGCGCACGGCGCCGATGCCGCCGCTCGCGAAATTCTCGTCGGGCACCTTCGGGATCGTCGAGCGCTTCGCCGAACCCGATACGCCCGCGCTCGTGCCCGTCACGCTGCGCAACGTCGAGGCCGACCTGCATATCGCCGGCCTCAATGCGGGCGGCGCGCAATTCGCGAACCTGAAGGTCGAGAACGACACCGCGATCCGTCAATGGATGCGCACCGTCGATCGCTTCGACAACTGGTCGATGACGGCCGGCTCGATCGACAGCCAGATTCCCGGCCTGCTGGAACGCAAGGGGCAACACCCGGTCTACGTGCCGCTCGAGGCGGGTGAAAAGCAGCCCGCGCCGAAAAACCGCCGCATCGACGTGCGTTCGCTGTCGCTGCTCAAGGGCGAGCCCGGCGCGCAGGTGCTGACGCTGCCGAAGGCCGATCCGAAAGCGCTGCGCCCGTTCGAAGTGGTCGGCGTGCCGATCGACAAGCCCGGCTTCTACGTGCTCGAACTCGCATCGCCCACGCTCGGCCGCTCGCTGCTCGCGAAGCCGTCGAGCATGTACGTGCGCACCACCGTGCTCGTCACGAACCTCGGCGTGCATCTGAAACAGGGCCGCGAGAACAACCTCGTGTGGGTCACGACGCTCGACAAGGGCAAGCCGGTGCCGAATGCGCAGATCCGCGTGTCGGACTGCAACGGCGACGAAATCGCGGCCGGCAAGACCGACGCGCAGGGCCTGCTGAAGATCGACGGGCCGTTCGAGCCGAAGCGCGCATGCAGTTCGTCGGAACAGCGCTTTGACGACTACTTCGTGTCGGCGCGCGTCGACGATCCGAAGACGGGCCCCGACATGGCGTTCGTCAGCTCGGGCTGGAACCGCGGGATCGAATCCTGGCGCTTCAACGTGCCGACCGACACCGACAGCGCACCGACCGTGCGCGCGCATACGGTGTTCGACCGCACGCTGCTGCGCGCCGGCGAAACCGTGTCGATGAAGCATTTCATCCGCACCGAAACGCTGCAGAGCCTCGCGTTCCCGTCGCAATACCCGACGCGCGTGACGATCCGCCACCTCGGCACGGGCCAGACCTACAAGCTGCCCCTCACGTGGGCGGCCGACCACAGCGCGGATTCGCAGTTCACGCTGCCGGCCGCCGCGAAGCTCGGCGAATACAGCGTCGAGCTCGCAGGCGGCCCGGACGATGCGCCGACCGCCACCTACTACAGCGGCAGCTTCCGCGTCGAGGCGTTCCGCCTGCCGGTGCTGAAAGGCTCGATCGGCGCGCGCGACGCGCAGAAGAGCCCGCTCGTCGCCGTCAAGGAAGCGCCGCTCGCGGTGCAGATCGACTACGTGTCGGGCGGCGGCGCATCGAACCTGCCCGTGCAGGTGTCGGCGCTGATGAAATGGGCGTCGCCGCCGTTCGCGGATCGTTTCGAGGATTTCAGCTTCACGCCGTATCGCCCCGACACGAGCGACGGCAATGCCGACGACGATGCGCAGGACGGCGACAGCGCGTCGTCGGCGGCGTCGAGCAACGATCCCGACGCGACGAAGCTGATCGCCGACAAGCTGCCGCTGACGCTCGACCGCAACGGCGCGGGCTCGGTCACGCTCAAGGGCCTGCCGGACGTCGACGCACCGAAGCGCATCGCGCTGGAGGCGACGTTCGCGGACCCGAACGGCGAAGTGCAGACGATCCGCGGCGACACGATCCTGTGGCCGGCCGCGGTGGTGGCCGGCATCAAGGCCGGCCGCTGGGTGTCGGTCGGCCAGCGCGTGCCGGTGCAGGCGCTGGCGGTCGACCTGCAGGGCAAGCCGCGCGCGTCGGTGCCGATCGAGATCAAGGGCGTCGCGCGCATCACGACGTCGTCGCGCAAGCGGATGGTCGGCGGCTTCTATGCGTACGACAACAAGAGCGATACACGCGACCTCGGCGTGCTGTGCTCGGGCAAGACCGACGACAAGGGCCGCATGGCCTGCGACGCGACGCTCGAGCAGGCCGGCAACGTGCAGCTGATCGCGGTCGCGAAGGACGGCGACGGCCGCACGTCGAATGCGTCGACGTCGGTATGGGTCACGCGCGAGGACGAACTCTGGTTCGGCGGCGACAATACCGACCGGATCGACGTGATCCCCGAGAAAACATCGTATGAACCGGGCGAAACGGCCCGCTTCCAGGTGCGCATGCCGTTCCGCTACGCGACCGCGCTCGTCGCGGTCGAGCGCGGCGGCGTGATGGAAACGCACATCGTCGAACTGAATGGCAAGAACCCGACCGTCGACCTGAAGGTCGGCGAATCGTGGGGGCCTAACGTCTACGTGTCGGTACTCGCGCTGCGCGGGCGGATTCGCGAGGTGCCGTGGTATTCGTTCTTCACGTGGGGCTGGAAGGCGCCGGTCGAATGGGCGCGCGCGTTCTGGCGCGAAGGCCGCCACTACGAGGCGCCGACCGCGTTCGTCGACCTGTCGAAGCCCGCGTTCCGCTATGGCCTCGGCGAGATCAAGGTCGGCACGGGCGTTCATCGCCTCGGCGTGACCGTGACGACCGACGCGACCCGCTACACCGTACGCAGCAAGGCGCAGGCGCACGTGAAGGTCACGCTGCCGAACGGCCAGCCGGCACCGGCGGGCACGCAGATCGCCGTCGCGGCCGTCGATGAAGCGCTGCTCGAACTGATGCCGAACAACAGCTGGGACCTGCTCGACGCAATGCTGCGCCGGCGCGCGTACGGCGTCGAGACGGCCACCGCGCAGATGGAAATCGTCGGCCGCCGTCACTTCGGCCGCAAGGCCGTGCCGGCCGGCGGCGGCGGCGGCGGCGCGCCGACCCGCGAGCTGTTCGACACGCTGCTGCTGTGGAACCCGCGCGTGACGCTCGACGCGAACGGCAGCGCAACTGTCGAGGTGCCGCTGAACGACGCGCTCACGCGCTTCCGGATCGTCGCGATCGCGGCGGTCGGCCCCGACCGTTTCGGCACGGGCAGCACGTCGATCCGCAGCACGCAGGATCTGCAACTGATCTCCGGCCTGCCGCCACTCGTACGCGAAGGCGACGCGTTCCGTGCGCAGGTCACGCTGCGCAACACGACTGACCGCGCGATGCAGGTCGTCGTGACGCCGCGCGTGACGGGCCTCGACGTCGCACCGCAAACCGTGTCGCTGGCCGCGAATGCGGCGACCGAGGTCGCGTGGACGATCACCGTGCCCGAGCAGGCGCTCGATGCGGCCGGTGCGCTGAACTGGCGCATCGAGGCGGCCGAGCAAGGCGGCAAGCGCGCGTCCGACGCGCTGGCCGTCGCGCAGAAGGTCGTGCCCGCGCTGCCGGTGACCGTGCAGCAGGCGACGCTCGCGCAGGTCGACGGCACGCTGACGGTGCCCGTCGCGGCCCCGGCCGGCGCGGTGAGCAACGCACAAGGCGTACCGCGCGGCGGCATCGCCGTATCGCTGCAGTCGAAGCTCGCCGACGGCCTGCCCGGCGTGCGGCGCTGGTTCGAGCGCTATCCGTATCGCTGCCTCGAACAGCAGACGTCTCGTGCGATCGGGCTGCGCGACCCTGCGCAATGGCAGGCGCTGATCGCGCGCATGCCCGTCTATCTCGACAGCGACGGGCTGGCGAGCTACTTCCCGCCGTCGTCCGACGATTCGCACCACGGCAGCCCGACGCTGTCGTCGTACCTGCTCGTGGTGTCCGACGAAGCCAGCCGCCTCGATCCGCGCTTCGCGCTGCCGGAAGACCTGCGCACGCAGCTCGAGGCCGGGCTCGCGCGCTTCGTCGACGGCCGCCTCGAGCGCAACGCGTGGGCGCCGCGCCAGGATCGGGACCTGCGCAAGCTCGCCGCGATCGAGGCGCTGTCGCGCTACGGCGCCGCGCAGGGCCGCATGCTCGGTTCGATCGAGATCGCGCCGAACCAGTGGCCGACGTCGGCGGTGATCGACTATCACGCGATCCTGACGCGCGTGAAGGACATCCCGCAACGCGACGAGAAACGCGCGCAGGTCGACCAGATCCTGCGGGCGCGCCTGACGTACCAGGGCACGCAGCTCGTGTTCTCGACCGCGCGCGACGACGACCTGTGGTGGTTGATGACGAGCAACGAGACCAACGCCGCGCGTCTCGCGCTGGAGTTCGCGGGCGACCCGGCATGGAAGGACGAAATGCCGCGCGTGACCGCCGGCCTGCTCGCGCTGCAACGTCAGGGCGCGTGGCAGACGACCACGTCGAACGCGCTCGGCCTCCTCGCGGTCGAGCGCTTCTCGCGGACCTACGAGAGCACGCCGGTCACCGGCGCGACGAAGGTTGCGCTGGGCGGCGACGAGCGCTCGATCTCGTGGTCGCAGGCGGCATCGGCCGCGCCCGCCGATGCGCCGGCTTCAGCCACGCCGGCGACCCGCGCGGCTGCCGCGCGCAGCGTGCTGATGCCGTGGCCGCGTGCGTCGCAGGGACCGGCCACGCTGTCGGTCGCGCAAGACGGCACGGGCCGCCCGTGGGCCACGGTCGAAAGCCTCGCGGCCGTGCCGCTGCGCGCGCCGTTCGCGGCCGGCTACCGGATCACGAAGACCGTCACGCCCGTGTCGCCGGCCGTCAAGGGCGTGCTGACGCGAGGCGACGTCGTGCGCGTGCATCTCGACATCGACGCGCAGAGCGACATGACGTGGGTCGCCGTCAACGATCCGATCCCGTCCGGCGCGACGATCCTCGGATCGGGCCTCGGCCGCGATTCCGAAGCCGCGACGCAGGGCGAGAAAACGCCCGACGGTGCATGGCCGACGTTCATCGAGCGCGACTTCGACGGCTACCGCGCATACTTCGACTATTTGCCGAAGGGTAAATTCTCGGTCGAGTACACGGTGCGGCTGAACAACGTCGGCACGTTCGGACTGCCGCCGACCCGCGTCGAGGCGCTGTATGCGCCGTCCGTGTACGGCCTGTGGCCGAACCCGCCGATGACTGTGAAGCCGGCCGACGCGGGCAAGTGACGAGACCGCGATGATCGATCTGGCCTTGCCGCGGCCGGCGCGTTTCGCCGGCCGCGTATTCGTCGCCGTCGTGCTGGCCGCGCCGCTCGTCGCGCACGCGCTGCCCGGCTACGACGACGTGCGACGCAACTGGCGCAGCTCCGACTGGGTGCTGCTCGCGCGCGACGGCACGCCGCTGCAGCGCACGCGCATCGACCTCGCCGAACGGCGCGGCGACTGGGTGTCGCTCGCCGACGTATCGCCCGCGTTCCGCGAGGCGATCGTCGTGTCCGAGGACAAGCGCTTCTACGAACACAGCGGCGTCGATTGGCGCGGGATTGCCGGCGCCGCGTGGGGCAACCTGTGGAACGAGCGCACGCGCGGCGCGTCGACCGTCACGATGCAGCTCGCGGGCCTGCTCAGCGATTCGCCGCGCCGTTCGGGCCAGCGCTCGCTGCCGCAGAAGGCCACGCAGGCTGTGAGCGCGCTGTGGCTCGAACGCAGCTGGCGCAAGGACCAGATCCTCGAGGCGTACCTGAATCTGGTGCCGTTCCGCGGCGAAACGATCGGGCTCGGCGCGCTGTCGCAGGTGCTGTTCGGCAAGGCGCCGTCGGGCCTCGACGCACGCGAGGCCGCGATCGCCGCCGCACTCGTGCGCGCGCCCAACGCGGCCCCGGCAAAGATCGCCGAACGCGCGTGCCGGATTCTGCGCGACATGCAGGCCGCGCAGGCATGCGCGTCACTCGACGGCTACGTGCAGCTCGTCACCGCGCGCCCGGCCAACGCGGTACGCGACGACGGCGCCGCCCTCGCCCCGCACTTCGCGCGGCGCATCGCGGCCGAGGTCAAGCCGGTGGCCGGCGCGCAGGTCCGCACGACGCTCGATGCGCCACTACAGCGCTTCGCGCAGGACACGCTGATGCGCGCGCTGACCGAACTCAATGCGCCCGCGCACCGGCGCAACGTGCAGGACGGCGCGGTCGTCGTGATCGACAACGCGACCGGCGAGATCCGCGCATGGGTCGGCTCGTCGGGGGCGCTGTCGAGCGCGCGCGACGTCGATGCCGTGCTCGCGCCGCGCCAGGCCGGCTCGACGCTCAAGCCGTTCCTCTATGCGCAGGCGATCGACGAGAAACGGCTGACGGCCGCATCGCTGCTCGACGACGCGCCGATCAACCTCGCGGCCGGCGGCGGCCTCTATATTCCGCAGAACTACGACAAGGATTTCAAGGGCTGGGTGAGCGTGCGCAGCGCGCTCGGCGGCTCGCTGAACGTGCCGGCCGTGCGCACGCTCGTGCTCGTCACGCCGCACCGCTTCGCGCGCACGCTGACCGCGCTCGGCCTGCCGCTCGCGCAGGAAGGCGATTACTACGGCTTCAGCCTCGCGCTCGGGAGTGCGGACGTCACGCTGCTGTCGCTGACCAATGCATACCGCGCGCTCGCGAACGGCGGCGTCGCGCGCAAGGTGGTCGACCTGCCGGCCACGGCGCCGACGCCGGCATCCGGCGCATCGGCGCCCGCGGGGGCGGACACCGGCACGCGCGTGTTCAGCGAGGCGGCCAGCTTCGTCGTCACCGACATCCTGTCCGACAACAACGCGCGCGTGCGCACGTTCGGCTTCGACAACCCGCTCGCGACGCGCTTCTTCTCGGCGGTCAAGACCGGCACGAGCAAGGACATGCGCGACAACTGGACGATCGGTTTCACGTCGCGCTATACGGTTGGCGTGTGGGTCGGCAATGCGGACGGCTCGCCGATGTGGGACGTGTCGGGCGTCACGGGCGCGTCGCCCGTGTGGTCGGCCGTCGTCGGCTACCTGCACCGCGACCTGCCGAGCCGTGCGCCGCGCGCGCCGGCCGGCGTCGAGACGCGCCGGATCGTGTTCGAGCGCGACATCGAGCCGGCACGCAACGAATGGTTCATCGCGGGCACGGCGGTCGACACGATCCGGCTCGCGGCGCCCGTCACGCCGGGCAAGGGCGGCGCACGGGCGCCGCTGACGATCGGCGCGCCGACCGACGGCACGATCTTCGCGATCGACCCCGACATTCCGCCGAAGAACCAGCGGATCTGGTTCGAGCGATCGGCCGGGCACGCGGCGAAGTTCGCGTGGCGGCTCGACGACAAGGTGATCGGCCATGCCGATCGCGTCGCGTGGCTGCCGTGGCCGGGCCGGCACCGGCTCGAACTCGTCGATGCGCGCGGCAACGTCGCCGATGCGATCGGCTTCGAGGTGCGCGGCGCATTTGCGAAGCCGGCCGCACGCAAGCCGTGAGCCGGCGAACCGGCTTGCTGGCCAGCCGTATTCGCTTTCCCCGGATCACGACATAGAATGACAACAGCGCCGCATTCCCCCACGCGCACCGGTTGCCTCATTCTTTCGGATTGCCCGCGACCATGAACATTCGCATTACGCGGTTCACCCGCCCCGCGCTGGGCGCCTTGTGCGTTGCAACGCTCGCCGCCCTCCAGGCCTGCAACGGCGAGGCCTGCTTCGGCGTCGACGCGTGCTTCAACGACAACACGCAAACCGTCTCGCTGTCGGGCACGGCCGCGACGGGCGATGCGCTGGCGAGCGCGCAAGTCACGGTCAATTGCGCGGCGGGCTCGGCGACGACGCTGACGGACGGCGGCGGCAACTACCATGTGACGCTCAACGCGGCGCTGCCGTGCGTGATCACCGTGGCGTCGGGCGGCGCAAGCCTGCATTCGCTCGCCTACGCGGGCGGCACCTTCAACACGACGCCCGAGACCGAACTGCTGCTCGTCTATCTCGCGGCGCAACTGGGGACGAACACGGCCGGGCTGATCGGCAATTTCCAGGGCACCCTGCGCTACCAGCGCGCGATGAACAGCCCGGACACCGTGCAGGCCGCGCAATCGGCCGTGGTGACGAACCTGCAGCAGCGCTATGCGGTCACGCTCGCGGCGCCGGCGTTCCTGACCACGTCGTTCGTGGTCGGACAACCGGGTGTCGACAGCGATCTCGTTGCGCTGGGCAAGGCCGGGGCGATCGATTCGAACGGACTGCCGGACCCGGTGGCCGTGTCGCTGTTGCAGCAGGCCGGGGCCGCGCATCCGCTGTAAGCGACGCGAGACGGAACGGGAATCGACCGTCAGGCGCCGGCTTCACGCACGTCGTCGGCCAGTAACGCCCAACGCTCGTGGTCGCGCCATTCGCCGCCGATGCGCAGATAGCGCGGCGAAAATCCCTCCTGCCTGAACCCGAGCCGTCGAACCAGCGCGATCGACGCATGGTTGCCCGGCTGGATGTTCGCTTCGAGCCGGTGCAGCCCGAGTTCGCCGAACGCGACGTCGATCGCCGCGCGCAACGCGTCCGTCATCAGCCCCTTGCGGCTGAAATCCGCCATTCCGTAGTACGCAAGATAAGCGCTCTGAAACACGCCGCCGACGATCTCGTTGAGATTCACCACGCCGACCACCGCGCCCGACGCCCGCTCGCGCGCGACCAATCCGAGGTTCGGCCCTGTCAGGCAGCGGGCGAACCATTGATCGAACCCGGCCTGGTCGATGAACGAATCGACCCACGGCAAATGGTGACTCCGGCTCGCGCGGTTGGCGACGATCAGGTCGGCGGCGTCGGACCGGGCGACGCGGTTCAGCAGGATACGGTTCATGAGTCGATCGCGAGCCGGCGCTTACGCCGCCTCTCCGCTCCCGCACACCACCGGCGCCGCCTGCTGCTGCGACAGATACCGCAGCAGCTTCGTCACCATCCACACGACGATGAACGACAACGCGACGAAGAACACCGCGAGCGGCGTCAGCACGTGAATCGACACGAAACCGGCCAGGCCCATCATCGCGGACGACACGAGCAGCAGCGCACAGCCGAGAATCGCGCTCGTCAGGCCGGCGATATGCGGAAACAGCGAATTGCCCTTCGCCATCAGCGTCGGATACATCGCGCCCGCGCAGAAGCCCATCACGAGCACCGGCGTCGCAAGCGTCCACACGCGCAGGCCGATGGTCAGCGCCAGCACCAGCATCGCGATCGATGCGCCCGCCATCACGCGCGCGCCGATACGCAGCCGTTGCTCGGCGCTCGGCAGCCCGCGGCCGTGAATCCGGTTCGACAGGCCGCCGAGGAAATACATGAGGCCGATGCCGAGCGCCAGATACCCGAAGAAGGTCGGCGGCTTGTGCAGCGTGGTCTGCACCATGAACGGCCCGACGATGTTGAACACCAGCAGGATGCTGTAGCACAGCCCCTGTGCGAGGAAGCAGCTCTGGAACACCGGGCTCGCCAGCACCTTGCCCGTGTTCGCCATCAGCGTGCGCGGCTCGAGATGCACGGGCTTCGGCAAGGTTTCGCGGTAGCGCCACAGCAGCGCCCACATCGCCAGCGAGTAGACCAGCAGGAACACGAGGCACGCGCGCCAGCCGAACCATTCCTGCAGGTGCGCGCCGATCACCGGCGCGATGATCGGCGCCAGCCCCCACGCGATCGACATATACGTGAACGCGTGCATCAATGCCTGGCCGGAGAACGAATCGGTGATGATCGCCTTCGCGAGCAGGTTGGTGGTCGCGATCCCGAAGCCCTGCAGGCAGCGCGCGAGTACGAACGTCTCCAGGTTCGGCGCGCCGAGCGACAGCAGACAGCCGATCGTGTAGATCACGAGCCCGAACGCAAGCACACGCTTGCGTCCGTAGGCGTCGGCGATCGGCCCGAAGATCAGCTGGCCGAGCGCATAAGCCGCCATGTAGCCGGACACGCTCGACTGGATCGCCTGCGGCGTGGTCGCGAACGAACGGGCCATGTCGGGCAGCGCGGGCACGTAGATGTCGATCGCGAGTTGGCCGGCGGACGCGAACAGGCAGATCAGGAACAGCAGGAAGCGCGGCGAATTCGACTCGCGCGCGGGAGTGGGCGTGGCGTTCATGACGACTGGGAAGGAGGTCGGGCAGCAGGCCGCACCGTCAATGTTCGAATGTCGAACATGCGTGCGGTGGTGACGAATTCCGTATTGTGCCTGTTGTTGCACCCGACGACAGGATTCCCCCTGGCGCGGGCGAGGTTGAATGCCGACTGCGGCACGTCCTGAAATGCGCGGATCGGGCCGGCGGGCGGCGATTTTAATGTTGATTTAAGCCGACGGCCGCATTGTCCTGGATGGCTCACTCCGTGAGCCGTACGTCATTGTTGATTCGATCAGTCTCGTTTGATGGAGATACGAAGATGCGATTCCGTTCGTATATGGCGGCGGGCACGCTGGCGCTGGCGCCCGTGTTCGCGCTGGCCGGACAGGCCGGCGCGGCGGCGGCCGCCCAACCGATGTTCGTCAATGTCGACGGGCAGGCCGTGCCCGTGAAAGCCGAAACGCGCGTCGTCCAGACGGCCGTCGGCCCGATGAAGGTCAGCACGTGGAGCTGGCGTAGCCCGCAAGGCGGCGCGAGCTTCGAGATGCAGACGTCGTCGTCGGGCGGCATGCCGCCCGCGGCGGCGTTGCGGCAAATACAGGCCGCGCAGTACCGGATGCAGGCGGCGCAGGCGCAGATGGTCGCGATGCAGCAGCAGATGATGGCGCTGCAGCACATCGCGCTCGCCAACGCGTTCGCGATGCCGGTGCCGCAGCCGGTCGGGTTCGCGATACCGGCGTGGGCCGCTCCCCAACCGGTGCTCGTCATCGTCCCGGCACAGCCGCCGATGCCGTCGGCGGCGCCGGCAACGCCGGCCGCACCCGCCGCCCCCGTGGCGCGCGGCCCGGAAATCAAGGCCTGACGCGCTTCGCGCCGCTCGGCGCTCTGCGCTCGAACCGCCGGCACGTGCCGGCGGTTTTTCATTGCAACGGCCGAATCAGTACTGCGCCTGATCCGTCGGATTCTTGAACAGCTGCTTCATCTCCGCCGACAGCGGATAGTTGAGGCTCACGCCCTTCGGCGGAATCGGCTGCATGAACCACTGGTCGTACAGCTTCTCGGCCGCGCCCGAGGTTTGCATCTTCGCGATCACGCCGTCGACGACACGCTTGAACGCCGGATCGTCCCTGCGCATCATGCACGCGTAGTTTTCGTGAACGAGCGGCGTGCCCGCGACCGTATACGCACCCGGATTGCGGTCCTTCGCGATTTCGCCGTACAGCAGCGGCTCGTCCATCACGAACGCGACCGCGCGCCCGGTCGTGACGTTCATGAACGCCTCGGCATGATCCTTCGCGCTGATGATCGTCATGTTCATCGCCTTCTCTTCGTTGAGCTTGCGCAGCAGCCGCTCGTCCGACGTGCCGGCCGTCGTCGCGACCGTCTTGCCGGCCAGGTCTGCGAAGTCCTTCACGCCCGAATCCTTGCGCGTGCTGAAGCGGATGCCATACAGAAAGATGCTGTTCGAGAATGCGGCCTGCTTTTGCCGTTCTAGCGTATTCGTCGTGGAGCCGCATTCGAAGTCGATCGTCCCGTTCTGCAGCAGCGGAATCCGGTTCTGCGACGTGATCGGAATCTCCTTCACCGCGAGGTTCGGCACGTTCAGATCCGTCTTCAACTGGTCGATGATGCGCGACGCGATGTCCCGCGAATAGCCGATGTTCTTCTGCTGGTTGTCCGAATACGAGAACGGCACCGACGACTCGCGGATGCCCAGCGACACGACGCCCGTGTCCTTGATCTTCTTCAGCGTACCGGTGAGGGCCTGCGCGTGGGCGGTGCCCGCCAGCGCGCAGGACAACGCGACAGCCAGCCAACGGAAGCGGTAATCCATGCTTTTCTCCTGACGAAACCTCGATCGAATCGCGATCGTACGCCCAACAAAATTCGCACCGCATCGGGGAAAGCGTCAAGCGCCCTCTGTCTCGGGCCTCACCGAGAGAAATCGTTTCCGCGGCGCGCAAAAGCGCCTGCGCCGCACGTTTGGCTGGGCCGTCTGCCCGCAGTCTTGCACCCGATGCACATATCATCCGTTCCAAACGGGTGTTCATGCTGCAGGACAGCATCGCAATCGTTTGCGTCCCGCACCTTTTTCACACAAAACATATTCAAGAAGCCGCCTCATCAGCCGTTACCCAATGCATGGCGCGTCGCAGCAGCCCTGGGTGCGCCGAACAAAAACAAGGTCCGGTTTACGCCGGACCAGGCACCACCGCCGGCACGACGGTTATCTTCGAGGATCGACTTTCAATATGAAAGCCAAACGCTTCAATTTCGCGCTGGTCCGTCCGGCCCATGCGCGCATGCTCGCCGGTATGCTGTCCGCCGCCGCTCTCCTGCCCCTCGCCGGTTGCGGCGGAGGCGGCGGCGACGGCAGCAACCCGTCTTCGTCCAACGCGGCACCCGCACCGACGCCCACGCCGGCGCCCGCTCCGACGCCTGCTCCCGCACCCGCCCCGCCGGCGTCGACCGGCGGCAATACGTGCACGTCGCAGCAGGCCGCCACACAGATGGCCGCGCAAACGGCGCCGGTCGAGCCGCCGGTCGATCACCTCATCGTCAAGCTCAAAACGCTGACGGCCACCCGCGCGATGGCGACCGTCGACAACGGCTCGCGACTCGATGCGGTGATCCAGCGCGCGATGACGCGCTGGACGGCGCCCGTGACCGGCAACGCACGCGCGTACGCGAGCACGGTTGCGCCAACGCCGGTGAACGTACAGGTCGAACGAACGATCTCGAGCGGCGCGACCGTGCTGTCGCTCGGCCAGCGCATGGCCGCCGCCGATGCCGCCGCGCTCGCACAGGCGTTCGCGGCCGACAGCGATGTCGACTACGCGGAACCGGATCACCCGATGCAGATCCGCGACACGCCGAGCGATCCGCTCTACAACCAGCAGTGGTACCTGTCCGACCCGGCCGCCGGCATCGACCTGCCACCGGCGTGGAACGTGACCAAGGGTTCGCCGACCGTCGTCACCGCCGTGCTCGATACCGGCTATCGGCCGCACGGCGATCTCGTCGGCAACCTGCTGTCCGGCTACAGCTTCATCAGCAACGTCAACACCAGCAACAACGGCTTGACGCGCGGCCCGGACGCAACGGATCCGGGCGACTGGGTCACGCAGCAGGAGCTCGACAACGTCAACGGCCCGTACTATCACTGCGCAAGCCAGCCGAGCAACAGCAGCTGGCACGGCACGCGCGTGATGGGCGTGATCGGCGCGACCGCCAACAACGGCACCGGCGTCGCCGGCGTATCGTGGCTCGGCCAGATCCTGCCCGTGCGCGTACTCGGCAAGTGCGGCGGCGTGACGAGCGACATCGCGGACGGCATGCGCTGGGCAGCCGGCATCACCGTGGCCGGCGTACCGACGAACCCGCGGCCGGCGAAGATCATCAACCTGAGCCTCGGCGGGGTCGGCGCATGCAGCACGACGTTCCAGCAGGCGATCGACGACGTGACCGCGAAGGGCGTGACCGTGGTCGTCGCGGCCGGCAACGACGGCCTGTCGACCGGGCTCGACCAGCCCGCGAACTGCCGCGGCGTGATCACCGTCGCCGCGACCGACGCGACGGGCCGACGCGCCTCGTTCAGCAACTTCGGCGCCGACGTCGCGCTGAGCGCGCCCGGCGTCAACATCGTGTCGACGTCGAACACCGGCACGACGACGCCGGGCTCGGACACCTATGGCCCCGCGAACGGCACCAGCCTCGCGGCGCCGCAGGTGACGGGGGTCGCCGCGCTGATGCTGTCGGTCAACGGCAACCTCACGCCCGCGCAGATCCTGCAGAAGCTGCAAGGCGGCACGCGCGCGGCGAAACTCGCGGCCGGCACGTCGTGCACCGCGCTGCCGGCGGGCTCGGGCATCCTCGATGCAGGGGCCGCCGTCGCGACCGCGAACCAGTAACCGGCACCCTCGTTCGACACGGCCGCGCGCATGCCGACATGGCATGCGCGCGGCTGTTTCGTGACGGGCTGCCGCACACGCCCGCGAACGCGTACCGGCACGATCGAGTATCTCGAAATAACGCCTGACAAAAGGGTTGACGCTTCGCACAGCGAGCCATTACCATCGCCCCGGTCTCATTACATGGAGTGTTCTGTGAACACCGATGCGAGTTGTAGTTGGTGCGTCACCAACTTGACTGCTGCCTGAGGAAAACGCGCAGAGCCTCGTCTTCTGCCGCATCCCGGGAAGCAGGATGCGGCGTCCTTCCGGCCTGACTACCGGCCAGATCTCCCGCGAATTTTCGATGTTGTCGAATGCACGCGACGCGCCGTCGCGCGTGTGCGTTCGCGTTGCGCGCGGCGCCAGCCGCGTGCGCCCTCCGTTCGCGTGCCGTCCGGCCGCGCGCGTCGTTGCGCGCGCCGCTGCCGATCGCCCGCGCCGACAATCCGCAACCGACAGGAGTGCAGATGAACTCAGACGACAGTAGTCGATTACCGCTCGCCGGTGCGACGCTGCGCATCGACACGCCGTCCGCATTCCGCGCGCCGGCGAGCGTTCCCGCCTTTACCGACCCACAGCCGATCGCGCCTGACGCGACGCGGCGGGGAGCGCGCGTGCGTCGATAACGTCACGGCCGCTCCCCGCCCGCCGCCTCGTGCGCAAGGAGCGACTCATGACGACACGACACAACACCTCGCACAAGAAACAGCGCGGCTTCATCAAGGCCGGCGCCGGCCGGCAGAACGAACCGCGCATCATGCGCGCCGCGCAGGAAGCAGCCCGCCCGCTCGAAGACACGCTGAAGTCGCTGCGCACCAGCACGCGCGGCCTTACCTACGACCAGGCCGCCGACCGCCTGCAGCACGACGGCCCGAACGAAATCGCGCACGACAAGCCGCCGCACTGGACCCGCCAGTTGCTGCTGTCGTTCCACAATCCGTTCGTCTACGTGCTGCTGGTGCTGGCCGCCATCAGCTTCTGCACCGACGTCTATTTCGCGGCGCCCGACGATCGCGACTACGTCGGCATGACGATCCTGCTGACGATGGTCACGATCAGCGCGCTGCTGCGCTTCGTGCAGGAATTCCGTTCGCTGCGCGCGGCCGAGAAGCTCAAGGCGATGGTCCGCACGACGGCCACCGTGCAGCGCGCCCTGACGGACACGTCGGAGCCGACGCGCCGCGAGGTGCCGATGCGCGAAGTCGTGACCGGCGACATCGTGCATCTTTCCGCCGGCGACATGATCCCCGCCGACGTGCGCCTGCTCGCATCGCGCGACCTGTTCATCAGCCAGGCCGTGCTGACCGGCGAGGCGCTGCCCGTCGAGAAGTACGACACGCTCGGCGCGGTGGCCGGCAAATCCGCGGGCACGCATGCGACCGGCGCGGCGAACGATGCACCGGCGTCTCTGCTTGATCTCGAAAACGTCTGCTTCATGGGCACCAACGTCGTCAGCGGCACGGCGACGGCCGTCGTCGTCGCGACCGGCGAGGACACGTACTTCGGCTCGCTCGCGCGCAACGTCGTGAGCCACAAGCGCATCGAGACGAGCTTCGACCGCGGTGTCGCGAGCGTGAGCTGGCTGCTGATCAAGTTCATGTTCGTGATGGTGCCGATCGTGTTCATGATCAACGGCCTGACCAAGGGCGACTGGCTGAGCGCCCTCACGTTCGCGCTCGCGGTGGCCGTCGGCCTCACGCCCGAGATGCTGCCGATGATCGTCAGCGCGAACCTCGCGCGCGGCGCGGTCGCGATGGCGCGCCGCAAGGTCGTCGTCAAGCGGCTGAACTCGGTGCAGAACTTCGGCGCGATGGACGTGCTGTGCACCGACAAGACCGGCACGCTCACGCAGGACAAGATCATCCTCGAACACCACCTCGACCTGTCCGGCCACAAGAACGAGGACATCCTGCGGCTCGGCTGGCTGAACAGCTTCCACCAGAGCGGCCAGAAGAACCTGATCGACATCGCGGTCGTCGCGCGCGCCGACGAGATCGGCGAACGCGTGAAGCCGCAGGGCTACAAGAAGATCGACGAACTGCCGTTCGACTTCGTGCGGCGCCGCCTGTCGGTCGTCGTCGAGGATACGCGCGGCACGCATCTGCTGATCTGCAAGGGCGCGGTCGAGGAAATGCTGGCGGTGTCCACTCACGTGCAGGATGAGGACGGGGTGCGCCCGCTCGACTTCGTGGCCCGCAAGCGGCTGCTCGAACAGGCCACCGCGTACAACGAGGACGGCTTCCGCGTGCTCGTGCTCGCCACGCGGACGATCCCGCGCGGCGACGAACGCGCGCAATACCGCACCGCCGACGAGCGCGACCTCGTCGTGCGCGGCTTCCTGACCTTCCTCGATCCGCCGAAGGAATCGGCCGCACCGGCGCTCGCCGCGCTGCGCGAGAACGGTGTCGCGGTAAAGGTGCTGACGGGCGACAACCCGACCGTCACGGTGAAGGTGTGCCGCCAGGTCGGCCTCGAACCCGGCAAGCCGATCCTCGGCGCCGAAATCGAGACGCTCGACGACGCGACGCTCGCGCAGGTGGTCGAACGCACGACCGTGTTCGCGAAGCTCACGCCGCTGCAGAAGGCGCGCATCGTCAAGGCGCTGCAGGCGAACGGCCACACGGTCGGCTTCCTCGGCGACGGCATCAACGACGCGCCCGCGCTGCGCGACGCGGACGTCGGCATCTCGGTCGACAGCGGCGCCGACATCGCGAAGGAAACCGCCGACATCATCCTGCTCGAGAAGAGCCTGATGGTGCTCGAGGAAGGCGTGATCAAGGGCCGCGAGACGTTCGGCAACATCCTGAAGTACCTGAACATGACCGCCAGCTCGAACTTCGGCAACGTGTTCTCGGTGCTCGTCGCGAGCGCGTTCTTGCCGTGGGAGCCGATGCTCGCGACGCAGCTGCTCGTGCTGAACCTCATCTACGACACGTCTCAGATGCTGCTGCCGTGGGACAAGATGGACCGCGAGTTCCTGAAGAAGCCGCGCAAGTGGGAGGCCGGCAACATCGGCCGCTTCATGCTGTGGGTCGGGCCGACGTCGTCGGTATTCGACATCACGACGTACGTCCTGATGTGGACCGTGTTCGGTGCGGGCGCGCTGTATCACCTGAACGGCGGTGCGAGCGGCCAGATCGTGATGAATTCGGGCTGGTTCATCGAGAGCCTCGTGTCGCAGACGCTCGTCGTGCATCTGCTGCGCACGCAGAAGATCCCGTTCCTGCAGAGCACGGCGTCGCTGCCGGTGCTGCTGTCGACCTTCACCGCGATCGCGATCGGCTGCTGGCTGCCGTTCTCGCCGTTCGCGCAAGCGCTCGGCTTCATGCACCTGCCAAGCACCTACTGGCTGTGGCTCGCCGCGACGATGGTCGGCTACATCGTGCTCGCGCAGATCGTCAAGACGATCTACGTGCGTCGCTACAAGCAGTGGTTTTGATGGCGCGCGGATGACGATGCGCCGGCCCGTGCTCGCGAGCGACGAACGGGCCGGCGCGACGTCCGCGTCGAACCATCCGTATGCCTCGGGCCGCATCAGCGGCCCGTTTTTCAATCATTGGGCATCGTTCGCGCCGAACAGCTGCGCGCACACCACGCGCCCTTCGTCGGTCAGCACGGCGCTGCCGGTACCGTCCTCGTTCAGCGTCGTCGCGCTCAGGCCCGCGGCGTCCAGCTGCGTCAGCACGCGCCGCAGCGTGCTCATGGGCAATTGCGTGCGCTTTGCGATCTTCGGCAGCGACCACGGCTTTCCGGCCGGATCGCTCGCGGCTTCGTTCAGCGTCGCGAGCGTGGCGACGAGTGCGGGATCGAGCGGGGATTCGTCGGATTCTGAAGTCATCGGTTCGGGTTCGTCGGCCGGCGTCGGGCCGGCATGCATGGAGACAACCATCGCGAGCACTATACGCCGCGTCACGCGCCCTTGAGTGCGGCGCGCATGAACGACACGAAACGCGTGGTGACGGGATCGTCGCGCTCGGCCCGCCATGCGAGCCCCACGCGCCACTTCGCGTCCCGGCCGTCGAGCGGCAGCACCGTCGCGTCGCGCAGCAGGTACTGCGCGCTCGACGGGATGAACGCGACGCCGACGCCGGCCGCGACCGACGTCAGCACCGACTGCACGTCCTCCGCCTGCTGCATCACGTGCGGCACGAAGCGGCGCTCGACGCACCACCGGTCGATCTGCGCGGCCAGCCCGGGGCCGCGCGCCCGCTGCAGCGCGATGAAGCCGATCTCGTTGAGCACGTCGAGGTTGGCCGGCACGCGCCTGAAGCCGAGATGCGGCGGCACCGCGAGCGCGAGCGCTTCGTCGGTCACCTTGAACGACGACAAGCCTTCGTCGGCAGGCAGACGCAGGAAACCGGCGTCGAGCTTGCCAGCGTGCAGCCGGCGCGTCTGTTCGGAGGACGACAGGTCGCTCAGCGTCACCGCAATACCCGGATTGCGACGACGGAATTCGGCGATCAGTTTCGGCACGAGCGTGAGCACGGACAGGCAGATGCCGAGCCGCAAATGCCCGCGCTGGCCGCTCGTCGCTTCCCGCGCACGCGCCAGGATTTCGTCGGCATCGCGTACGAGCGCCTGCGCGTCGGGCAGGAAGCGTTCGCCGAACGGCGTCAGTTCCGCGCCATGCCGGCCGCGCTCGAACAGCTTGCCGCCGAGGCTCGCCTCGAGCGCGCCGATCTGCTTGCTGAGCGCGGGCTGGCTCATGTGCAGCGCGTCGGCCGCACGGCTGAAATGGCACAACTCGGTCACCGTCAGGAACGTGCGAAGCAGCTTCAGTTCCATTCTTTAACGGAATCATAATGATCGAAAGATTCATTTTACCGATCGAATGCAATGGCGTTCAATACGGACATGCCCTTCCCGGAACGCACTTTCATGTCCCTCGATCCAGCGGCCGACTGCGTGGCCGAGCCGTCATCCGATGTCCCTGATGCAAGCGAATGCGCCGCTGCTGTCGATACCCGCGCACGGAAGCGTCGTGCCGAACGTACCGACGGGCGCAGTCGTCGCTTTCGCTTCGGCGATGCGCTGGAAGACGCGACGCCGCGTGCGATGACCGGTTCGATCGCGATCAGTTTCGCGGTCGTGTCGCGGCGGAACTGGCCGCGCTGAACCGCGTATCTGCCCGCCTTTCACGCCACGCCCACCGCTTGCCCGGCAGCGCAAAAGCGACCGGAACCCTCCCGTATCGCGCGTCATCCAATCGTCATCGCCCCGCGATCGACCGTATAATTTCCCGCACCCGCTGACCGCCCACGCATTGCGCGCAGCCGCATCGCGCGTGAAAAGGAGACTTTCGCTTGACCGGCCTCATCGCGCGCCTGCCTCGCGCCCGGACCACCCTGATCCTCGCCCTGTCGTTCCTGCTGCTCGCATTCGCCGCGAATGCGTCCGCGCAACGCGTGCAGCCGCATCGCACCGCCCATGCGCAACCGCATGCCCATGCGAAGGCCGTCAAGAAGACACCCCATCGCAAGAAAAAGGCCGTCAAGCGTCGTCACTCGCGCGTGACGCATCAAGCGGCCCAACGCCACGCGGCACCCGCATCGCAGCAGCGGCGCGCGAAACGCACGACCGCCGTGCGACCGCGCGCGCCCGCGAAACCGAAATTGCTCGCCCGTTGCGGCTACACCCCGCGCGCGGTCGGGTCGCTGCATTCACGCGCGGCCTATGTGCTCGACGTCGATTCCGGCACCCCGCTGCTCGCGCGCAACGCACGCACCGTACGGCCGATCGCATCGATCTCGAAACTGATGACGGCCGTCGTCGCGCGCGACGCCCATCGTCCGCTGAACGGCGTGCTGCGCGTGACCGCGCGCGATCGCGACACGATCAAGTTCACCGGCTCGCGCCTGCAGGTCGGCTCGGAACTGTCGCGCCGCGACATGTTCCATATCGCGTTGATGTCGTCGGAAAACCGCGCGGCCGCCGCGCTTAGCCGCGACTATCCGGGCGGGCGCGCGGCGTTCGTGCAGGCGATGAACCGCGAAGCGCGCCGGCTCGGCATGCGGCATACGCACTTTCGCGAGCCGACCGGCCTGTCGCCGCACAACGTGTCGACGGCGGAAGATCTCGCGCGGCTCGTCGGCGCAGCCGCGCAGGATCCGCTGATCCGCTATTTCTCGACCGATCTGTCGACCACCGTGCGCCCCGGCGACGGCGAACTCGTATACGTGAATTCCGACCCGCTCGTGCGCTACCGCCGCCTGCCGATCCGGCTGCAGAAAACCGGCTTCATCAACGAATCGGGGCACAGCGTCGTGATGCGCATGCGCGTGAAAGGCCGCCGCGAAACGGTCGTGCTGCTCGGCGCACCGACGCGTGCCGGCGTATCGAGCGACGCAATCAGAATCCATCGCTGGCTGTCCTGCTCGATCCAGTAAACGCACACGGGCAGCCGGCGCTTTCACGCCACGGGAGCGACGCGATGCAGCACGAATACCGCTTCAACGCCTTCGGCCGGCTGCTCGCCGTCGTGCGCACCGACGGCCGCTGGGCCGTGTTCGATCTCGGCGCCGAAGGCAAGCGGCGCCCGGCCAATCTGCAGATTCCGTCGGCGCTCACCGCCGACGAACTCGGCCAGTACCTCGGCGATCTGCTGCACGAAAACGCAACCCCGCGATACAGCGAAGTCGTACCGGTCGAGCATCGACGCGCATAGTCGCGCGCCGGACGGTGCGGCCGGGCCGGCGGTCAATTCGACAGTTAAACTTGCAAGTCTAACTGTCGTGTTCTAAGATTCGCCGCATGAACCCGCCACGCAAACCCGGCGTTTCCGCCGAAACCGTCGCCGCCGACCTGACCCTCGCGGTCGGCCAACTCATCCGCCGGCTGCGCTCCGAAATCGATTCCGGTGGACTCGGCATGTCCCAGACGAGCGCGCTCGCGCGGCTCGATCGGCACGGGCCGATGACGACCGCCGATCTCGCGCGCGCCGAAGCGATGAAGCCGCAGTCGATGAAGGCGATCCTCGCAAGCCTCGAGGAAGACGCGCTCGTCGAGCGCGAACCGCATCCGACCGACGGCCGCCAGATCCTGTTCAAACTCACCGCCGCCGGCGTCGACGCGCGGCGCAAGCGCAATGCCGCAAAACACAAGTGGCTCGGCGCGGCGATCGAACAACTCGATCCGGAAGACATCGACACGCTTGCCGCGGCCATCCCGCTGATCCGCCGCATCGGCGAGCAATGAACCCGGCCGGTGCGCCGCGCAGCATGCGCGCGCCCGGCTTTCCTCGCCCTTTCCCCCGGAGCCCATCATGAGCGTAACCCGTCTCGACACGAACACGGCGCTGGTCGTCATCGACCTGCAGAAAGGCATCGTCGCCCTGCCCACCGCGCACCCGGTCGCACCGGTGATCGCCCACGCTCGCGAACTGCTCGACGCATTCCGCGGCTGCGGCCTGCCGGTCGTGCTGGTCAACGTCGCGGGCGGCGCGCCGGGCCGCACCGAGCAGGCGCCGCGCACGGCGCAGCTTCCCGCCGACTGGACCGAACTCGTGCCCGAACTGAACCGCCAGCCAGGCGACCACGTCGTGACGAAGCAGACCTGGGGCGCGTTCACCGGCACCGGTCTCGACGCGCATCTGAAGGCAGCCGGCGTCACGCAGATCGTGCTGACCGGCGTCGCGACGAGCATCGGCGTCGAATCGACCGCGCGACAGGCGCACGAACTCGGCTACAACGTGACGCTCGCCATCGACGCGATGACCGACCTCAACGCGGATGCGCACGTCAACAGCGTCGAGCGGCTGTTCCCGCGCCTCGGCGAGACGGGCACGACGCAGGACATCGTCGCGCTGCTCGACCGGCGCGGCGCGTGAGCGACGAACGCAGACAGCCGGCGCCGGGCCACGCAGCCGAGCGGCTCGATCCGTCGATCTGGAAAGTCAGCGCGGTCGCGACGCTCGGCTCGCTGCTGTCGCAGCTCGATGCGACGATCGTCAACGTGTCGCTGTCGAGCCTCGCGACCGACCTGCATGCGAGCCTGTCGACGATCCAGTGGGTGACGAGCGGCTACCTGCTCGCGCTGACGCTGGTGCTGCCGCTGAGCGGCTGGCTCGTCGATCGCATTGGCGCGAAGGCGCTGTACCTGTGGTGCTTCTCGGCGTTCACGCTTACATCGGCGCTGTGCGGGCTCGCGTGGTCCGCGCCGTCGCTGATTGCGTTCCGCGTGTTGCAAGGCGTCAGCGGCGGCTTGCTCGCGCCGATGGCGCAGATGATGATCGCGCGTGTCGCCGGCCAGCAGATGGCGCGCGTGATCGGCTACGCGGCGGTACCGGTGCTGCTCGCGCCAATCCTCGGCCCGGTCGTGGCCGGCGCGATCCTGCAGCACACGTCGTGGCGCTGGCTGTTTCTGGTGAACCTGCCCGTCGGCGCGCTCGCGCTCGCACTAGCCGCGCGGTTCCTGCCCGGCGACCGGGACGATGCGCCGCGGCGCGAACTCGACTGGATCGGCCTCGCGTTGCTGTCGCCGGGCCTCGTGCTGTTCCTGTACGGCGTCGAGCGGATCGGCTCGTTGCCCGGCATCGCGGCGGTCGCGGGCTCCGCGCTATTGCTCGTCGCGTTCCTGTGCTTCGAGCGCCGCCAGGGCGAACGTGCGCTGATCGATCTCGCGCTGTTTCGCTCGCGCGTGTTCGGCGCGGCAGCCGGCACGCAATTCCTGTCGAACGGCGCGCTGTATGCGGGCCAGATGCTGATTCCCGTGTTCCTGATCCAGGCGTGCGGGCGCTCGCCGGGCGAAATGGGCTGGCTGCTCGCGCCGCTCGGCCTCGGCATGCTCGTCACCTATCCGTCGATGGGCGCACTGACGAGCCGGTTCGGCGTACGCCGGCTGGCCGCCGCCGGCGCGCTGCTCGCACTCGCCGCCACGCTGCCGTTCGTGTTCGTCGCGCTGACCGGCTACGATCCGCTCGTGCTCGTGCCGGCGCTGTTTCTGCGCGGCATGGGCCAGAGTGCGATCGGCGCGCCGTCGATCGCCGCCGCGTATGCATCGGTCGAGCGCCGCGACCTGCCGATGGCGACCACGTCGCTCAATATCGTGCAGCGGCTCGGCGGCCCGACGTTCACGACGCTATGCACGCTGTTTCTTGCGTGGCGGCTGCAGGCCGAAGCGACGTCGGCGGGCGGCACGCAGGCCGTTGCGTATGCATGGGCGTTCGGCCTGCTATGCGCGCTGCATGCGGCGAGCTTCGTGACGACGCTGCGGCTACCGTTGCGGTCAGCCGGTGCAGGCGGCGACGGACGGGCCGGCAACGCGCCGGCCGGCTCGCGCTGACTACAGGCCGCGCCGCACCGCACGCGCGGCCCCCCGCTACGGCAAGTCACATCCACACGATCGACGCCGCGAGCGGACGGCACTGACCCGCTGCCTGCGCAACGGTTTCGCGCGCGTGCGCGCTCGCGTAGCGCCGCTTCGCGCTACACCGCGCCCGGCTCCTGCGGCGCGGGCGTCGCGCCCGCCGCCTCCAGCGCCTGATGCAGCGTGGCGAAGATGCACGACGCGCCGACCGCCTCGGTGATCCCGTGACGATCCATGTCCGCGCGCAGATAGCGGTTCACGCGCCCGAACAGCACGCCGATTCCGCGCGCATGCAGCGCCCTGACGAGATCGACCAAGGTCCGCGCGGCCGAATAGTCGACGTCGGTGATCGCGCCCGCATCGACGACGAACCAGCGCGGCGGCAGCGGTGCCGCATCGACGAGTTCGGTTACTTCGGCCGCGAACAGGTGATCGTTCGCGAAGAACAGGTCGGCGCCGAACCGGTAGACGATCAGCCCGGGCGCCGTCATCGCGCCGCGCCGGGCAGGCACCGGCTGCCACCGTCCGTTGCCGGCGACGGGTTCGAGCACCATCGTGTGCGGCTGGTAGCTGTGGCGCACGTGCCGCATCAGCGACAACGCGACGGCCAGCAGGATGCCCTGCTCGACGCCGACCGCCACGACGGCCGCGGCCGTGACCAGCGCGAGCATGAATTCACCGGGGCTTTCCCGCCGGATCGCCGCGAGACCACGCATGTTGATCAGCCCGAGCGCGATCGTGAACACGATGCCGGCCAGCACCGCATGCGGCAGATACTGCAGATACGGGCTGAAGAACAGCAGCACGACGGCGACGACCGCGGCGAACGCGAGATGCCCGATCTGGCTGCGCACGCCCGCGCCGTCGGCCATCGCCGTCTGCGTCGGGCTACCGTTGACGACGAACGCGCCGCCGAGCGCCGCCGCCGCGTTCGCGGCCGCGAGGCCGAGGATGTCGGCATTGGTGTCGACGTCCTCGCCGTACTGCTGCGCGAACACGCGCGCGGCGGCCGCGCTCTGCGCGATGATCATCACGAAGCACGAAGCGGCGACCGGCACGAGATCGAGGAACTGCTGCCACGTGACCGACGGCCAGCGCAGCGTCGGCAACCCGCCCGCCACGGGCCCGAGCACCGCGATGCCGTGCGCGGCGAAACCGAACGCTGCACTCGCGGCGATGCTGCCCGCGACCGCGATCATCGGCATCGGCACGCGCGGCAGGAACCGCTTGCACGCGAGAATCGCGACGACGACGAGCGCCGCGAGCGCGAGCGTCGGCCGGTGCGCGTGAACCACGTGCGTGACGACGTAGTCGAGTTGCGCGAGGCTGCGCGACGCCGGGTACGGCACGGCCAGGCCGAGCATGTCGCCGAGCATCGCGATCGACACCTGCACGCCGACGCCGGCGAGAAAGCCGACCAGCACCGTGCGCGACAGGAAATCGGCGAGGAAACCGAGCTTGAAGATGCGCGCGAGCAGCAGCATCGCGGCGGTCAGCAACGCGACCATGCCGGCGAGCGCCGCATAGTCGGCGCTGCCGGCCGGCGCCATCGACGACAGCCGGCTCGCGAAAATCGTTGCGGTCGCGGAATCGGCGGCGACCACGAGATGGCGCGACGCGCCGAAGCATGCGAACGCAACGAGCGGCAGGAACACCGTGTAGAGCCCCGTGACGGCCGGCATGCCGGCGATGCGCGCGTAGCCGAGCACCTGCGGGATGTCCATCGACGCGAGCGACATGCCCGCGAAGATGTCGCGGACGGCGCCCGCGCGACGAATCGGAAGGAGGCCTTTCAGCAGCCATACGCGCGACGGACGGCTTTCGTTGGAATCTTGCATGCGTGAAATGCGTGAAGTCGAAGTGACGGGCCACGAACGGGTGCGCGACGAGGTCGCGTGTCGCTCACCGTCGCCGGACGAGCCGCACGCCAACGCGCGCGGCACACCGACGACGCCTGCGACGCCTGCGACGCCTGCGACGCCTGCGACGCCTGCGACGCCTGCGACGCCTGC
Organism: Burkholderia sp. AU28863; assembly: GCF_002223195.1. Classification (NCBI taxonomy): domain Bacteria; kingdom Pseudomonadati; phylum Pseudomonadota; class Betaproteobacteria; order Burkholderiales; family Burkholderiaceae; genus Burkholderia; species Burkholderia sp. AU28863. The sequence continues at coordinate 1,437,690 of NZ_NKFE01000005.1, forward strand.
GACGCCTGCGACGCCTGCGACGCCTGCGACGCCTGCGACGCCTGCGACGCCTGCGACGCCTGCGACGCCTGCGACGCCTGCGACGCCTGCGACGCCTGCGACGCCCGCATGATTGCATGGATCGCCGACCGCGCGCATCGAAACGCGAGGGCCTGCCGTCATGGCTTCGAGCCGACTGCGTTCCTGTAGACGCCGCATCCGGCAACCGGCTCGCACGCCGGCTTGCGGTGATGCGGATTCCCCCTCTGCCGTCACCTCGATGCAGAGGATACCTGTACAAAGGTGAGCCGATTCGTGAGCCGATCGACCCGCGTTTACGGCACGCATCCGGAACCCGATGGCACAATCACGGTCCCTTTCATGCGCCCTTCACCGGGCGCGCGCCGCGTCGCGGCGCCGATTCAACGCACGAGAAGGCTCCCGTCTGCCCTATGACCCTGAACGAATCCTGGTTGACGCCGCTCGTCGGCATCCTCGTCCTGCTCGCCGCCGCCGGCGCGATCACCGCCGTCGTCCATTTCCTGCTGTTTCGCGTGATCGCGCGGCTCGCGCGGCTGTCCGCCACGCGCGTCGACGACGCGCTGTTCGAATTCGGCGCGTTCAAATGGTTGAACCGCATCGTCCCGTTCGTCGTGATCAAGCTCGGGCTCGGCGCGGTACCGGGCATGCCCGGCCTGGTCGCGCAGGTCGCCGACAAGGTGCTGTTCGCGCTGATCGTGTTCCTCGTGACGATGACCATCAGCGCGACGCTGTCCGCACTCGAGCACACGCACCGCACCGCCCAACGCGACCAGCCGCGCCTGTCGCTGAAAGGCGCGATGCAGCTCGTCAAGCTGGTGATGTTCATCACGGCCGCGCTCGTCGTGATCGGCGATGCGACCGGCAAGCAGATCGGCCTGCTGCTGTCCGGCATCGGCGCGATGTCGGCGGTGCTGATGCTGATCTTCAAGGACACGCTGCTCGGCCTCGTCGCCGGCGTGCAACTGTCGTCGAACGACATGCTGCGGATCGGCGACTGGATCACGATGCCGTCGGCCGGCGCGGACGGCACGGTCATCGACATCACGCTGAACACCGTCAAGGTCGCGAACTTCGATCACACGATCATCACGGTGCCGACGTGGAAGCTGATCACCGAGAGCTACCAGAACTGGCGCGGGATGACCGAAGCGGGCGGCCGCCGCATCAAGCGCGCGCTGTTCGTCGATGCGACGAGCGTGCGCTTTCTCACGAACGACGAGATCGAACGGCTCGAACGCCTGACGCTGCTGAAGGACTATCTCGAGGACAAGGTCGATGCGATCGAGCAATGGAACGGCACGCTCGGCGCGGCCGGCGACTGCCCGGCGAACCGCCGCCAGTTGACGAATCTCGGCACGTTCCGCGCGTACGTCGCGAACTACCTGAAGAGCCATCCGCGCATCCGCCGCGACATGACGAACATGGCGCGACAACTGCCGCTCACGGCCGAAGGCATTCCGCTCGAACTGTACTGCTTCACCGATACGACGACGTGGGTCGACTATGAGGCCATCCAGGCCGACCTGTTCGACCACCTGATCGCGGTACTGCCGGAGTTCGGGCTACGCGTGTACCAGCATCCGTCGGGCTTCGACATGCGGCAGATGGTCGACGCCGCGCAAGCCGGGCTCCACGCGCCGCGCGCGGCTTGATACCGGCCAGGGCGGCCGGCCGCCGGCCGCCGCCTGCCCTGCCGTCGGGCGCCAGCACTCACCGCGCCGCGCACTCCGACGCGAGCCGCCCCAGCACCTTCAGCGCATCCTCGATCTGCCGCGACCACGGGTAGCTGTAGTTGAGCCGGATGAAATGCCGGTAATCGGTGCCGGCCGAGAACATATGCCCGGGGCCAACCGTGATCCGCTGCGCGAGCGCGAGCGTATACAGCTTCATCGCATCGACCCGCGGCGGCAGCTCGACCCACAGCACATACCCGCCCTGCGGCTGCGACAGCCGCGTGCCTTCCGGGAAGAAACGCCGCACCATCGCACTCATCAGGCTCGCCTGCTGCGCATACAGCTTGCGCATGCGCCGCAGATGAAAATCGTAGCCGTCGTGTTTCAGGTACTCGGCGATCGCGAGTTGCTCGATCGCGGGTGTCGCGAGCGTGTTCAGGAATTTCAGCTTCTCGACCTGGTCGCGGTAACGGCCCGGCATCGCCCAGCCGATCCGGTAGCGCGGCGACAGGCTCTTCGTGAACGACGCGCAATGCAGCACCAGCCCGTCGCGATCGAACGACTTCAGCGCACTCGGCGCCGTGTCGCCGAAGTGCAGCTCGTGATAAACGTCGCTCTCGATCGCCGGCACGCCGTGCTTCGCGAGCAGCTCGACCAGCGCCCGCTTGCGCGCATCGGGCATCTGGAAGCCGAGCGGATTCTGGAAATTCGGCATCACCATGCACGCGGCGATGCGCTCGCGCGCGAGAACCCGCTCGAGCGCGCCGAGATCGATGCCGTCGCCCGGGTGCGTCGCGACTTCCAGTGCACGCATGCCCATGCGTTCGATCGCATGCAGCATCGCGTAGAACGTCGGCGACTCCACCGCGATCGTATCGCCCGGTTTCGCGACAGCCTGCAGGCACAGGTTGATCGCCTCGGTCGCGCCGATCGTCATCACGATCTCGCCCGGCTCGACCGCGACCCCGCGCTCCGCATAGCGCCGCGCGATCTGGCGGATCAGCTCCTGGTTGCCGGGCGGCAGGTCGTCGATCACGCCCCAGCGCGTGCGCCGCCGCCCGATCGCCTGCGCATAGCGCGCGAGGCGCTGCACCGGAAACTGCGATGCGTCGGGATACGGGGAGCCGAGCGGCACCGCGTCGTCGCGCGCGATCGAGCGCAGCGTCGACAGCACGAGCCGGCTCACGTCCACGGCCGACGGCTCGGCGGCCGGTGCGGAAATATGCAGCTCGGCCTCGGCCGGCGCCGCCGCGCGCGCGCGCACGAAGTAGCCCGACTGCGGCCGGCTTTCGATCAGGCCGCGGCTTTCCAGCACGAGGTATGCGCGCAGCACGGTCGTGACGCTGAGCTGCTGTTGCCGGCTCGCGTGCCGCACCGACGGAATCCGCTCGCCGGGCCGGTACACGCCGCGCTCGATCTGCGCCTGGAGATCGTCGGCCAGTTGTTCGTAACGCTTCACGCGCCTCCCTTTCAACTTCCCTTCATCAACACAGTTGCGATCCGCACGGGATGAATGGCCGAAACTGTACTCTTTTTTGAAGTGAACAGGTGTACACACAGCCGCACGGGTGCCGCGCGTACTCTGCACGCATCGACCCCGACATCCGCATCATGAAAAAGAAATCCGCGACCGCGCGCATCGAACCGTACACCCACCCGGCCGCCGGCTGGGGCGCGCTGAAAGCCGTCACGATCAACCTGATCAAGGAAAAGGTCGCCGGCGGCAACTACCGCACGCTGTTGCGCCAGAACCAGCCGGACGGCTTCGACTGCCCGGGCTGTGCATGGCCGGACCGACAGCACGCGTCGACGTTCGAATTCTGCGAGAACGGCGTGAAGGCGGTGGCCGCGGAAGCGACGAGCAAGCGCGTGACGCCCGAATTCTTCGCCGCGCACACGGTAACCGAACTGCTCGAACAATCGGATTTCGAGCTCGAACAGCACGGCCGGCTCACCGACCCGATGGTCTACGACGCGCGGACCGACCGCTACGTGCCGATCGCGTGGGACGATGCCTTCACGCTGATCGCGCGCCATCTGCGCGCGCTGCCCGACCCGAACCAGGCCGCGTTCTACACGTCCGGCCGCGCGAGCAACGAAGCGGCGTTCCTCTATCAATTGTTCGTGCGCCTGTACGGCACCAACAACTTCCCCGATTGCTCGAACATGTGCCACGAGGCGACGAGCCGCGGGCTGCCGGCGTCGGTCGGCGTGGGCAAGGGCACGGTCACGCTCGACGATTTCGAGCATGCGGACATGCTGCTGATCTTCGGCCAGAACCCCGCGACCAATCACCCGCGGATGATGGGCGAGCTGCGCGAGTGCGCGAAGCGCGGCGCGACGATCGTGTCGATCAACCCGCTGAAGGAGCGCGGCCTCGAACGCTTCGCCGATCCGCAAAGCCCGCTCGACATGCTGACGATGTCGGGCACGAAGATCGCGTCGACGTTCATCCAGCCGACCATCGGCGGCGATTTCGCGCTGATCAAGGGGATGGCCAAGCGCGTGCTCGAACTCGACGACGCCGCGCGCGCCGCCGGTGCGCCGCGCGTGCTCGACACCGCGTTCATCGACGAGCACACGGCGGGCTTCGACGCGTTCGCCGACGATCTGCGCGCCGAAAGCTGGTCCGCGCTGACGGCCGAAAGCGGCGTGCCGTACGAGCAGATCGACGCGCTCGCCGAGCGCTATGCGCGCAGCGAACGCGTGATCGCGACGTGGGGCATGGGCATCACGCAGCACAAGCATTCGGTTGCCACGGTGCAGATGCTGACCAACCTGATGCTGATGCGCGGCAACATCGGCCGCCCCGGCGCCGGCCTGTGCCCGGTGCGCGGCCACTCGAACGTGCAGGGCAACCGCACGGTCGGCATCGAGGAAAAGCCGTCGCAGGCGTTCCTCGACCGGCTCGGCCATGTGTTCGATTTCGAACCGCCGCGCGATCACGGCTACGACGTCGTCGAGACGATCGAAGGCATGCTCGACGGCCGCGTGAAGGTGCTGATCGGTCTCGGCGGCAACTTCGCGATGGCGACGCCGGACACGCCGCGCACGTGGGAAGGGATGCGCCGCTGCGCGCTTTCCGTGCACATCACGACGAAACTGAACCGCAGCCATCTGATCCACGGCCGCGACGCGCTGATCCTGCCGACGCTCGGCCGCACCGAGATCGACCTGCAGGACAACGTCGCGCAGGGCGTGACGGTCGAGGATTCGATGAGCATGGTCCACGTGTCGTACGGGATGAACAAGCCGGCGTCCGCGAACCTGATGTCGGAACCGGCGATCGTCGCGCACATGGGCCATGCGCTGTTCGGCAGCGGCAAGATCGACTGGCTCGCGTACAAGGACGACTACGCGAAGATCCGCGATGCGATCGAGGCGACGCTCGACGGCTTCTACGACTACAACACGCGCATCGCGCGGCCCGGCGGCTTTCACCTGCGCGTCGCGTCGCGCGATCGCGAATGGCTGACGCCGACGGGCAAGGCGAATTTCATCGCGCACGCGCTACCGACCGACACGCCGATCCAGCGCGCCCGCGCGCTGCACGGCGACCGGCTGATGACGCTGATGACGACGCGCTCGCACGACCAGTACAACACGACCGTGTACGGGCTCGACGACCGCTATCGCGGCGTGTTCGGCCAGCGCCGCGTGGTGTTCGTCAACCGCGACGATCTCGCGATGCTGGGCCTCGCGACCGGCGAATGGGTCGACATGGAAACCGTATGGCACGACGGCATCGAGCGGCGCGCGGCAGGCTTCCTGCTCGTCGAGTACGACATCCCGCGCGGCTGCATCGGCGCGTACTACCCGGAAACCAACCCGCTCGTGCCGCTCGACAGCGTCGGCGACGTGTGCAACACGCCGACGTCGAAGTCGGTGCCCGTGCTGCTGCATCGCGCGGCCGCGCCGGCCCCGATCGCCGCCTGACGGAGCACGACGATGATCGTTCGTCCGCGCGAGCACTGGCTGCGGATGCTGCTCGTCTGGAACGGCTCGGTGCTGCCGACCATCCTGCCGCAGCTCGTGCTGACGCTTGCGATCAGCCTCGTCGCCGTGTGGGGCGGCGGCCGTGTGCTCGGCGAAAAGGTGCCGCTGAACCCGACGCCGTTCACGCTGATCGGCCTGACGCTCGCGATCTTCGCCGGGTTTCGCAACAACGCCAGCTACGAACGCTATCGCGAGGGCCGACAACTTTGGGGCGGCGTGCTGACCGCCACGCGCACGCTGGTGTCGCAGGCGCTCTGCTACGGCGCGGTCGACCGTGACGACGCCTCGCGCCGCGCGTTCGTGCGCACGGTCGTCGCGTTCGTCTATGCGCTCAAGCATCAACTGCGCGGCACCGATCCGGCCGCGGACCTGCGCGGGCTGCTCGACGGCGCCGCCCATGCGCGCGTCGCCGCGTCGCGGTTTCGCCCGGTCGTCATCGTGCACGCGCTGCGCGAAGCGTTCGCCGCCCGCGCCGACGCCGGCCAGCTCGCCGATACGCGGCTGTGGATGCTCGATGCGCGCCTCGACGAACTCGTCGCGACGGTGAGCGGCTGCGAACGCATCGCGTCGACGCCGATTCCGTTTTCCTATGACGTGCTGCTGCATCGGACCATCTACGCGTATTGCGTGCTGCTGCCGTTCGGTCTCGTCGATTCGATCGGCGCGGCGACACCCTTCGTCACGGTATTCGTTGCCTATACGCTGATTGCGCTCGACGCGATCGCGCATGCGATCGCCGAGCCGTTCGGCGACGGGCCGAACCATCTCGCGCTCGATGCGATGACGCGACAGATCGAGCGCACGCTGCTCGAACTGAACCGCGAGCCGCTGCCGGCCGAGGTGACGCCCGGCCCGTCGTACCGCCTCACCTGATCCGCTTCGCCTGACTCGCCCCGCTCAATCGCGGCGGCCACGCAGGAAGTCGCGATGCTCGGCGACCGCGTCCGCGATCCGCCGCAGCAGGACCACGCCGCTCAGCACTGCATGCGCGGCGGCGCTGTCGCGCGGGTGCGCATGCGCTGCCGGCGCGTCTCGCGCCGGCAGCGCGACGACCGGGCAATCCGCCGGTTACGACGACAACCGAAGCAAGCGCCCGTCCGACAGCGGGCGCCGGTTGTATCGAATCGTTTCAACGCGCCAACGGCGTCAAATGCTGCGGGTATACTCCGTCGTCAGCCGCCTGCCGTGTCGTCGTCCGTCAAAAACGGCCCGATTCCGGGCGGTTTCGTCGCGAAGCTTCGCGTTTCGCTCCCCCGCGCCCCAGCCTCGATACGAGACACCCGACGACCGACCATGAAACGATTCCTGCTGCTCCTTCCCGCCGCCCTGCTCGCCGCCTGCGGCTCCGCACCCTCGTCCAATTCGGCCGGCTCGGGCGCCGCGCCGATGATCTACGTGTCGTCGCAACGTCCGGCCTACGCGGTCGCGAACTGCCTCGACAGCCGCCTGTCGGGCACCGAGCAATCGCAGCACAACGGCGTGACCGACATCGCCGTCGGCTCGAATTCGTACTTCGTCACGCTGACGCCGTCGGGCAACGGCTCGGTGATCAAGGTCGTGCGCGGCTCGGGCAACGAACCGGCCGAGGAAGCGATGCGCTTCGCGGTCGCGCGCTGCGCGATCTGACGTCCTGCCGCGCCGGGTGTTCGCCCGGCCGCCGCTGCGCCACCCGGCGCGTCTGCCGAATATTTTCATCCGGGTACCCGTCGATGAGAGAATCGCACCACGATTCCCTTTCGATGGAGCCCGCATGAAGCACCTGCTGTCCCGACTGTTCGTCAGCGCCGCGCTCGTCGCGCTTGTTCCGGCGCTGCCGGCGCAGGCAGCCACGCCGCCCGGCATCTTCGTCGTCGCCACGCAACTCGGCGAATTCACGACCCTCGACCCGAGCGGGATCTACGAGCTGGTGCCGTCCGAATACGTCGCGAACACCTACGAACGGCTGGTGCGCGTCGACCTGAAGGACCCGACGCGCTTCGACGGCCAGATCGCGCAATCGTGGACGGTCGGCGCCGACGGCGTGACCTACACGTTCAAGCTGCGCCCGGGCCTCACGTTCCACTCCGGCAACCCGGTCACCGCCGACGACGTCGCGTGGTCGCTGCAGCGCACCATCCTGCTCGACAAGGGGCCGGCCGGCGTGCTCGCCGATCTCGGCCTCACGAAGGCGAACGTGACACAGAAGGTGCGCGTGGTCGATCCGCAAACCGTCGTGCTCGAAACCGACCGCAAGTACGCGCCGAGCTTCGTGCTCAACGTGCTGAGCGCGTGCCCGGCCTCGGTCTTCGACAAGAAGCTGCTGCTGTCGCACCAGCAAGGCAACGATTTCGGCAGCGGCTGGCTGCGGACCAACGACGCGGGCTCCGGCCCGTACCAGCTCGTCAAGTGGACGCCCAACGAGAGCATCGTGCTGCAGCGCTTCGACAAATACCGCACGCCGTACCCGATGAAGCGCGTGGTGCTGCGCCACGTGCCCGAAGCGTCCGCGCAACGGCTGCTGCTGGAGAACGGCGACGCCGACGCCGCGCGCAACCTGAGCCCCGACAGCCTCGCCGCGCTGTCGGAGGCCGGCAAGATCAAGATCGCGTCGTGGCCGGTGTCGGCACTGCTGTACCTGAGCCTGAACACGAAGAACCCGAACCTCGCGAAGCCCGAGGTGCAGCAGGCGATGAAGTGGCTCGTCGATTACGACGGCATCCAGCGCAACATCGTCAGCACGACCTACAAGGTGCATCAGACCTTCCTGCCCGAAGGCTTCCTCGGCGCCTCGAACGCACGGCCGTACAAGCAGGACGTCGCGAAGGCGAAGGCGCTGCTCGCGAAGGCCGGCTTGCCGAACGGTTTCGACGTGACGATGGACATGCCGAACGACTATCCGTACCTCGAGATCGCGCAGGCGCTGCAGGCGAACTTCGCGCAGGGCGGCATTCGCGTGAAGCTGATCCCCGGCGACGCAAAGCAGGCGATCGGCAAGTATCGCGCGCGCCAGCACGACATCTTCGTCGGCGAATGGTCGCCCGACTACATGGACCCGAACAGCAACGCGCGCGGTTTCGCGTGGAATCCGGACAACTCGGACCAGTCGCCGACCAAGATGCTCGCGTGGCGCAACAGTTGGGACATTCCGCAACTGACGAAGGACACCGAGGCCGCGCTCGTCGAGCCGTCGCCCGCGAAGCGCGCGCAGCGTTACGAAGCGCTGCAGAAGGCCGTGCTCGCGAACTCGCCGTTCATCATCATGTTCGAGAAGGTCGTGCAGGTCGCCACGCGCCCCGGCGCGACCGGACCGGAAATCGGGCCGATCAACGACCTCGTGTCGTACCGCACGCTCGCGAAGTAATCGCGGCCGCCCGCGCGCGTGGCCACGCCGCCGCGCGGGCAATCGCCTCGCGGCGCGCACACGTCACGGGACGAGCACACGCATTTCGATGCGGGCACGCGGTGTGCGTGGCGATCGGCGACGGCAACCGCGCGTGGTGCGAAATGCGCGTGCCGTTCCCGCGAAGCGCCGGACGCGCCGCAGCAAGCGGCAGGCCCGCACCCGTTCAATTGAATGCCGCCCATACCAGGTACGCATTCAGCCCGACGATCACGACCGTCGCCGCACCGGCGACGATCCGCAGCGGCATCCGCATCGCGTAAGCGCCCATCACGTCCGCGCGCGCCGACAGCATCAGCAGCGCGATCATCGGCATCGGCAGCACGAAGCTCAGCACGACCTGACTGGCCACCATCGCCCGCGTGACGTCGCAGCCGAGCGCGACCACCACGAACGCGGGCGCGATCGTCACCGCGCGCCGCACCCAGATCGACATGCGGCGGCGGATGAAGCCCTGCATCACGACCTGCCCCGCCATCGTGCCGACCACCGAGCTCGACACGCCGGAGGTCAGCAGCGCGACGAGAAACAGCGCGCCGGCCGCCGGCCCGAGCACCGGGATCAGCGTGTGATAGGCGTCGCCGATGTCGGTCATGCCCGGCGCGGCCGCGTGAAACGCCGACGACGCCATCATCACCATCGCGAGATTCACGAACCCGGCGAGCCCCAGCGCGATCACGACCTCGCGGTTGGAGAAACGCACGAGCCTTCGCCGCTCTCCGTCGTCGCGCGGGGCGGTGCGATCCTGCGTGAGGCCCGAATGCAGATACAGCGTGTGCGGCATGATCGTCGCGCCGATGATGCCGACTGCGATCGTCAGCGCCGCATGATCCGGAATCTGCGGGACTACCAGATGGAACGCGGCCGCATGCCAGTCCTGCGGCGCGATCAGCAGTTCGCCGAGATAGCACGCGCCGATCACGCCGACCAGCGCCGCGATCGCCGCTTCCAGCGGCCGGAAGCCGCGTTTTTCGAGCGCGAGGATCGCGCAGGTCGCGAACGCGGTCGCGACCATCCCCGCGAACAGCGACAGGTGGCACAACAACCCGAACGCAAGCGCGCCGCCGAGGAATTCGGCGAGATCGGTCGCCATCGCCGCGATCTCCGACGCGATCCACATGCCCCACACGACCGGCGCGGGGAAGCGGTCGCGGCACAGCTCGGCGAGATTGCGGCCGGTCACGATGCCGAGCTTCGCCGACATCGCCTGGAACAGCATCGCGATCGCGTTCGCGGCCAGCACGACCCACAGCAGCCGGTAGCCGTACGCGGCGCCGGCCTGGATGTTGGTCGCGAAGTTGCCGGGATCCATGTAGCCGATCGACGCGATCACGGCCGGGCCGACGAACGGCAGCAGCGCGGCGACGCCGGTGCGGCGCCCTTCCAGCGCGGCGCGCGCCGCGCCGTCGGTAGGCTCGATGGACCGGCCCGGCAGCGCGAAGCCGCCGGCAGGTTTGCTCGGGACGGGAATCATGTGAGTGTTCCGTTCGAATAAGACGGCTGATTGCGGATCGCGTCCGCCACGGCCAGCAAGCCGCGTGCCGGCCACGGCAGGACGCCGGCGGCGTTACAGCGGCACGACGTCGGGGCGATTGCGCGGAAACTGCGCGATCACGTCCGGCGCGATGTTCAGGTGCGCTTCGACGAGCTTCGGCGGCGTGTGCGCGAGCCAGTCGGACAACGACACCTCCGCATAGCGGTCGGTCTTGAAGATCTCGAGGAACACGAGGTCGGTCCGGCCGGTGTTCTGCACGTAGTGCCCGAGGCTCTTCTTCACATAGCCGACGTCGCCCGCGCGGAAGTCGGCCGTCTGCGCCTTCGGCCCCGTGTCGAACACGGTCATCCGCGCCTCGCCCTGCAGGTAGTACTGCCATTCGTCGGCGTTCGGGTGCCAGTGGAGCTCGCGCATGCCGCCCGGATGCACGGTGACGAGCGCCGCCGCGACGGTCGTCGACACGTTGAAGTTGGTGCTGTCCGCGATCCGCACCTCGCCGCCGCGCGTCTTCCTGACCGGCTTCATGTCGCCGAGCGAAAAGACGAACGGATGCGGCGGCGCACCGGCCGACGCGGCCGACGCGCGCTGCGCATCCGCGAGCGGGCCCGGTTCGTCGCCCTGGAAGATCCACAGGTTGTCGAGCGGCACGTTCCTGAACGCGTCGGCCGGCACGCCGAAGTTCAGCGCGAGCACGTCGGGCGGCGTATGCGCGATCCAGTCGGTCAGCAACAGCGTATTGAATTCCGACGCGCGACCGTTATCGAAGGCGAGCAGGAATTCTGCGCCGTCGCTGCCGAGGCCCTGCAGCGAATGCGGCAGGCCGGGCGGGAAATACCAGAGATCGCCGGTCTTGACGTCCTGCACCGACGGCCGCCCGAGTTCGTCGAGCACCGTGATCCGGCAGCGGCCGTCCAGCATGATTGCCCACTCGGCCTGCTGGTGCCAGTGCATCTCGCGAATGCCGCCGCGCGTCAGCCGCATGTTGACGCCGGAAATGGTTTCGGAAATCGCGAAATCGTCCTGCGTTACTTCGCGCGCCCATCCGCCATTCTGAATGCGTTTATGCGCATTATTGAAAGACGCCCAGAATAACGGCATCCCGTTGATATCGGTGGCCGGCGGATCCTGAAAAGACGGGAATTGATTGGCGATGGCCGGATTTTTAGGCCCCGGGTCGGTCAGGCTCTGACGGTTGCGCGCATTCACCGCGCCTTCCGGCGGGCTGTCCGGGTTACCGAACGAAGCGGCCTTCGCCGTTACCGCAATGCCCGCCGCGGCAATGGCGCCGGCCGTACTCGTCAACATCCTGCGTCGAGAAAGATTCGTCATGATTTCCTCTTCATTTTTGCAATCGAGAGAATTTCCATTACGGAACACTTGCCGTTTTTCGAATTACCGAAAATCGAACATCCCGTGACGCAAGTTAAATCCATATTCATCTAAAAATTAAATGAATTATTAACCTGAATTAATGACTAAAACTGATCGACTTTAATTTTGTAATTGTTGCGATGCAGCAAGGGATGAATGGCGAAGAGAAGAGATCGATAGGCGCGCCGCGCGATGGCGACTCAATGCGATCGCCGGGAACAGGAAAATGCGGATGCGCGTGCTTTCACCTGCCCGGACCGGGACCGCGTCACTCCCCCGGCATGTCGGCAAGCCGTTGCGCGGCGAAGCGCAATCCGCCGAGAATGCGTTCGGCGGTCCTTACCGGAAACCCGGCCGGCAGCGCCGCGCCGACCGATTCGATCACGTGCGGCGTCATCGCAATCAGTCGTTCGACGATCGGCGTAGCGATATCGCCAAGCAGGCAATACTCCGCCATCGCAGTGAAGTGCCGGCGCGTGATGTCGCGCATCGCGTAATGCTTGCGCTTGCCGTGCAGGGCCATCGCGAGCTTCGCCTTGTGCCACGACCACTGGTTCGCGCCATCCCCCTCGACCGGCCAGATCGACATCACGTCGTAGAGCGGCGTCAGGCGGAAGCGACCGCCCGGCAGCAGGCGCAGGCTGAAGTTCTTCGCATGCCCGTCCGGTGCGGCGAGCATCCAGAACACCACCAACGCGGTGAACAGCGTGTCGAGGTCGGCCTGCGCCGTTTCCGACCGGCGCAGGATGCCGGCCAGATCGGGCACGCCGGGGCCACCCTGCGATTCGTATTTCAGATGCGGCGGCACGCCGAGCGCCTGGCAAAAATCCTCTTGCGGCAAGCGCAACAGCCATCCGCCATCACGATGCAGCGCGCGATCGAAGCGCGCGACCGACAGCACCTTGTGTTCGCCGAAACGCAGGATGTCGGCATCCGCCGTCGGCAAGCCGAACGCGCGCAGGGTCGCGAGGCACAGCCACTCGTTTTCGACGGATGTCGTCAGGTCCGCACGCTTGTTGCCGACCAGCCCGAGCGGCAACTTGAGGATATGCGTGGTCGGCGTCGCGCCATGCGGACGCATCCACCGCCCGTCGTGAAACAGCAGCGCGGTCTTTTCCTGCGCGCCGGCCAGCGACAGGCGGAAGTCGTCGTCGTCCTGCGCACCGCCCGCCGCCCCGCTCGCCTGATCGAGTACGCGCGCCACGTCATCGTCGGACAACGGCGTACCGTCGATCCGGTCATGGCCGGTCGGGGCTTCATCCTCGCCGAGCAACTGCACCGCGCCGACGCAGTCCCGGCCGAGCGCGGCGAGCAGATCGAACGGCTCGGTCGTCGCCGTGCCGAACCGCGACGCGAGCCGGCGCCGAATCGCGTCGCTGTCGGGCAGCAGATTATCGAAGTAGTGGTTCACGCGCTCGCCGCGCAACGGCGCAGTGCCGATGCCGAACGGCAGCGACAGCGACAGCGGGCGGCCGGCATCCGACTGTTTCCAGCCGATGTCGTACAGCAGCTCCATGTCGCCGCGCGCGGGAATCCGCCAGATGCCGACCCGCACGCCGTTGGCCCAGATCGATAGCGCGCGGCTGTGCGATTTGCGTCCCATCGATCACCACTCGACGTCGGCAGCGTCGCGCCCGTCCTTCGTGCGGATGCTGAGCTCGAGACCGTACAGCGCGGTCAGTTCGAGCAACTGCTTGAGCGACAGGCTTTCGGTGCGGATCGTTTCCAGCGACGACAGGCGCGATTGGCCGACGCCGATGCGTGCCGCCGCCTCGGCTTGCGTCAGCCCCTTGGCCTGACGCGCGGACGACAGGATTTCGCCCAGTTGAGCAGGGGTATTGACGATGAGATTCACGGCGCGGGTCCTGTATGCAATCTATGCAGTATATCTCTGACAGGCATAAACGCAAATTATCCCTGATACAAATAAACGCGGAATATTCCTGCCAGGAATATTTTCACACTACAGGGCGTTGCTGCCCCCGGCATTGCGCGCACGCGCACGCCCTATCGCCCGCTGTCAACCCATAGTTTTTATTCGCTGGCGCCAATGATTTTGGTTTTGTCAGATAGATGACATCGAATCATCAAATGACAACGATCTAACAGCCCGATGACCTGCGCGTTCGCCCATACCGTCGAATCCCGCTTTGCCGAGCTGACGCCGACCGCGAAACGCATCGCCAGCTACATGCTCGCGAACCTCGATCGGCTCGGCCTCGAAACCGCCGATCAGATCGCGCAGCAGACCGGCACCAGCGGCATTTCGGTCGGGCGTTTCCTGCGCAGCGTCGGTTACCGGAATCTCGACGACCTGAAACGCGAACTGCGCGGCGGCGGCGACCGCCCGTGGATGATCACCGACCGGCTCGACGAATACCGCCGCGCCACCACGACGCCCACGACCGCCCACGCGCGCGCCGGCGATCGCAGCGGCGGCACGCTCGCCGCATCGCTCGACCGCGAACTCGACGCGATCCGCCACGTGTACCGGCTCGCCGAAGAACCGGTGTTCGCGCAGGTCGCGGACCGGATCGCGCATGCCGATGCCGTCTTCATCCTCGGCATCCAGTCGACGCGCGGCATCAGCAACGCATTCAGCAGCTACCTCGAATACCTGCGCCCGCGCGTCTTCTATTCCGACGGCCAGTCGGGCTCGTATGTCGATTCGCTGAATTCCGAGTTCGAACGGCCGTACTGCATCGTCACCGACACGCGCGCCTATTCGCGCAGCGCGCGCCGCTATTGCCAGGCCGCCGCCGAGCGCGGCCAGCCGTTCGCGCTGGTCACCGATCTGTATTGCCCGTGGGCGCGCGAGTGGCCGGCCGACCTGCTGCAGGTGAAGACCGACGTCGGTCAGTTCTGGGATTCGCTCGCGCCGCTCACCTGCCTGTTCAACCTGCTGATCACCGCCGTGGTCGACCGCCTCGGTCCCGCGATCGACCGGCGCGTCGCGCGCAACCGCGAACTGCAGCGCACGTTCGACCAATTCGAATCCTGAGCGAACCGGACCGCCGATGAACCCTCACCGCCTCGTCGAAATCACGCCCGCCACGCATCGCGTCGAGATCGATCTCGTCTACGCAACCGAGCGCAACCTGACCGGCAAACCGATCTACCGCCACGCGCACTGTCTGCTGCTCGAGCCGGCCGAAGCCGCGCTGCGCCGCGCGGTCGACGTCGCCGCGCAAGCCGGCTTCACGCTGCGCATCTACGACGCGTACCGGCCGCCGCAGGCGCAGCAGGTGCTGTGGGATTTCCTGCCCGACCCAAACTTCGTCGCCGATCTCGGCCGCGGGTCGAACCACAGCCGCGGCACCGCCATCGACCTGACGCTCGTCGGCGCGAATGGCGCGCCACTCGACATGGGCACCGGCTTCGACGAGATGGTGGCCGCGTCGGGGCACTTTCACGCGGGGCTGCCCGAGCCCGTGCAACGCAACCGGCTGCTGCTGCTCGGCGTGATGCATGCGGCCGGCTTCGCGCACATCGACAGCGAATGGTGGCACTACGAGTTGCCGGGTTCGCACGCGCTGCCGCCGATCGACAACGCGGCGAGCGGCCCGTGGCGCCTGATGTGACGACGCCGCACGCCCCCTTTTTCATGCACGTTCACGTTCAACGACTCAAACGACAGATGGAGAAGCGCCCATGAAATTCCCGACCTCCCCGCTCGTCGCGGCGCTGGCCGCCGCGTCCCTGCTCGCCGCCGTTCCGTTTTCCGCCGCCCGCGCGGAAACGCCGAAAGACATGTTCGTGATGGCCACGCTGCTCGACGAATTCACGACGCTCGACCCGGGCGAGATCTACGAGTTGGTGCCCGAGGAATACGTCGCGAACACCTACGACCGGCTCGTGCGCGTCGACCTGCGCGATCCGTCGAAATTCAACGGCGACGTCGCGCAATCGTGGACGGTGAGCCCGGACGGGCTGACCTATACGTTCAAGCTGCGCGCGGGCCTCAAGTTCCACTCGGGCAACCCGCTGACGGCCGACGACGTCGCGTGGTCGATCCAGCGCACGGTGCTGCTCGACAAGGGCCCGGCCGCGGTGCTGACCGGCATCGGGCTCACGAAGGCCAACGTCGCGGCGAACGTGAAGAAGCTGGACGACCAGACGGTGTCGATCACGACCGACCGCAAATACGCGCCGACCTTCGTGCTGAACGTGCTCGGCTCGTGGCCCGCGTCGGTGCTCGACAAGAAGCTGCTGCTGTCGCACCAGCAGGGCAACGACTTCGGCAACGCGTGGCTGAAAACCAACGAGGCCGGCTCCGGCGGCTACAAGCTCGTCAAGTGGGCGGCCGGCGACAGCATCGTGTTGCAACGCTTCGACGGCTACCGGCTGCCGCTCGCGATGAAACGCATCGTGCTGCGCCACGTGCCCGAAGCCGCGAGCCAGCGACTGCTGCTGGAAAACGGCGACGTCGACGCGGCGCGCGACCTGAGCCCCGACGATCTCGCGTCGGTCGTGAAATCGGGCAAGGCGAAGGTATCGGCCTCGCCGCAGGCGACGCTGCTGTATCTCGGCCTGAACACGAAGAACCCGACGCTCGCGAAGCCCGACGTGCAGGAGGCGCTGAAGTGGCTGGTCGACTATTCGGGCATCCAGTCCAACGTCGTGAAGACGACCTACAAGGTGCACCAGACCTTCCTGCCCGAAGGTTTCCTCGGCACGCTGAATTCGAATCCGTACAAGCTCGACGTCGCGAAGGCGAAGGCGCTGCTCGCGAAGGCCGGCGTGCCGAACGGCTTCTCGGTGACGATGGACGTGCGCAACGATTATCCGTACACGGAGATCGCACAGGCCGTGCAGGCGAATTTCGCGCAGGCGGGCGTCAAGGTGCAGTTGATCCCCGGCGACAACAAGCAGACGCTCGCGAAATACCGCGCACGCCAGCACGACATCTACATCGGCGAATGGTCGGCCGACTACATCGACCCGCACAGCAACGCGCAGGGTTTCGCATGGAATCCGGACAACGGCGACAAATCGAGCTATAAGATGCTGGCCTGGCGCAACAGCTGGGACATTCCGCAACTGACGAAGGAAACCGACGCCGCGCTCGCCGAGCCGACCGCCGCGCAACGCGCGCAGCGGTACCAGGCGATGCAGAAGGAGATGCTCGCGCGCTCGCCGTTCGTGATCATGTTCGAGAAGGTCGCGCAGGTCGCGACGCGGCCCGGCGTGAGCGGGCTTGAAGTCGGGCCGATCAACGATCTCGTGTCGTACCGTAACCTGAAGAAGCAATAAGCATTGGGAGAATGTGCGGCGCGGCGAACACCGTCGGCACGCGGCTTCGGGATGGGCGCGGGAAAATTCATCCGCCGCCGCACGCAGGTAGCGCATTTCCGCATCGAAATACTTGAGGAACGGCTTCTCGTTCTCTGGGGGATCGTTTCCACGGGCCGTTCATGGTTGCATCTCCGGCGGCAAAGGTGGCGGCGGCAGGAATGCCGGCTGGCTGCCGCCCTTGCCGACGACAAAAATTCGCTCCGGCATCCGGAAGCCTCGCAGCTTCAGCAGATCCAGCGGTCCGGCACCTACCTGTGCTCGTAGCACATAGCGCAGCGGTTCGTCGTGTGGCGCGTTCCACGTGAGTTGATAACGGGTGCTGTCGAGCGGCTTCACGTCGGCCTTGCCCAACAAACGCAGGAATGCCCAGTCGCCCGTCGCATCGAATGCCTGCCGCAATCCCGCACCGACCGTCTGCCACGTCAGTCCCGCGTGCCCGTTCAGGCCATTGCCGGGCCATGCGAGCGGTGTCCAGCTTTCCCGTTGGTTGAAGTAGACGATCTGCTTGCCGTCCACCGACAGTTCCGAACGTGTCACGTTTGGCGTCGGCAGCGCCATCATCTCGAAGCGCTCGCCCGCATCGCCCTGCAGATACAACTGGGCACCCACGGTCGACAACTGGCGCAGGCCGGAGAGGAACTTCGGATCGAACTGCAGTGCCTGGGGCGCCAATTCGTTCGGCACCCAGTGGTCGCCCTCCATCGTCAGCACGCCAGCCAGTTGCGTCGAGACGAAGCGCGCGATCAGGCCGGTGTCGGGGCGCACGTAGCGCCCGAGTTCGGCAAACGACGCATCGGTGTTTGTATCGAAGAACGGATACCGGCCGTTCATGGCCGCGTTGAACGGCATGGCGACGCTTGAGCGCCACGCCCCGTTCAGGCTCGCGGCGGCCGGCTGCAAGATGGTCTGCCACGCTCCCTCGAGCGGCTGAGCGAATGCAGCACTGCCGAAGCCCGACCATGCAGCGCCTAGGCTTGCGGCGGTGAGCGCGGCATCGTCGCGGGCCTGCGAGAGATCCGACAGCTTGCCCTGGAATACCGCCTGCGCGAGCGAGCGGGCCATCGCTTGCGCATCGGCGCTGCCCGCGATCTGCTGTAGCTTCAGGCGCATCGTCGTCACGGCCGTCAGATAGCGCGATAGACTCACGCCGTTCAGCGCGATATTGGCGGGCATGTTGCCCTCGCCGTTGCCGCCGGCTGGTGCGGCGCCGACGTCGCCCATCAGCGCAAGCAGTGGGCCGAATGGCTTGTCGAGAGGATGGACGGCCCGCGCGTCCAACTGCTCGTCGCTGCCGATCAGGCTTTGCGCCTTGCGCACCAACGTGTCGCTCAACGCCTGCGACGGGCGGCCCGCCTGCGCCAGATCTTGCACCGCCTTCATCAGCGCGATCAGCGGCGAGGTCTGCGTATCCGCGAGTCGGGACAACTGGTCGATCGCACCATTCAGATTCGCCGCCGGTTGCCACTGGATGCTGTTGAGCATGTGCTGCCACGCGGCCGCATACTCGGCGAAGTAGCGCGCCGTCAGGCGTTGTTTCAACTCCTCGGCCACGCGCTTCTCATCGATTGCCGCCACTGTCTTGATGGTGCCCACCGAAAGCACATTGCCGATAGTCTGCGCCGACTGTGCACCGGTCAGCACCCAATCACCGCTCACGCGACGTTCGCTCGACGCCTTGTCGATCGCCGCTGCGACCATGCCGTCCCACGCAGCACGGGTATAGATCCCCGGCACCGTCTGCGCGGTCGTAAAAAGACCATGTGCATCCGCACCGGCGAGCAGCGTCGCCAGCGACGCATCCGCATACTTGCCGCGTGCTGCATCGAGGATGCCTTGATACAGCATGTCGTCGCTGCCTGCCAGCCCGATCTGATTGACGAGCGTCGAGCGCATCTGTGCGACAAGCGGCATCGATGCGTCGATCCGCCAGACCGGGTGCGCCTGGAGGTGTGTCGCCCAAAACCCGGCCAGTTGCTGCGAGATATCAAGCCATTCGCCCGCACGCATGCCGGCAGGCGCGGGCCATACGTCGAGCAGTTGGGTCTTGAGGAAGGGCGCATCGGTCCGCGACGGCTCGGCCAGCATCAGATAGGCCTTGAGGCGGTTATACGCGCGCGCCCGCGCGTCGCGGCTCTGCTGTTCGTCGTCACGAACCTGAGAGAGCTGGGTAAGCTGGCCTTCCAGCGCCTGCACGACTGGTTGCCGCAAATTGCGTGCGGCGATCGTCCGATATGGCAACCACAGCGCGTCGAGCAGTTCATCGTTGCGCGACAGGCCCGCGCGCAAGTACCACGGCACCCCATGCAGTTGGCGGTATTCCAGCAGGCTGATCTGCTTCTGCAGCGCGAGTTGCGCGTGCAACGCCTGCGGCGTGCCGGGCGGAGCGGTTAGCGCCACGTCGGCCACTGCTTGCACTTCGCGAACCAGTACACGGTTACCGATGCCGGACATCACCAGCATTACCAACCACGCAATCGCCCCGAACAGCGCGCACCCCGCCAACACGTTCGGCCAGTAAAGCTTCGTGCGGCGGCCCCGGTAGTGGCACACACCGGCGGCGATCTTCCGCCAGACGGGGAGCAGCGCAACCGGTTGTTCGCGCGTGACCGCTTCCACCGGTATCGCCGGGGCGGACGGATCTTGCACGTCATCGGCGACTTCCGGGATCGGCACCGGGACAGTGGATGCCCCCGGAAGGACTGGCACGAACATGATCCCCGTCAGCGGTACGCGCAGCCACTTCGATGCAGCGAGCGCTTGCCAGCCTTCGATCATCCGCTCGCGTTGGTCGCCAATGTATTCCGAAATCTCCAGCAGCCACGTGTACCAGTGCGGCTGGCCGCTCATGCGTACTCCAGCATCTGCAGTCTTGTATTCGAGGTCACGCAATCTTTCCAGCAGGAAGGCTCCGGCGGTTTGCATCTCCTTGCGCGAACTGCTTGGCATGAATGTCCCAACCGGATCGAACCGTTCGGGTAGATTGCCGCCTTTAGCCTCGACCGGATGTAGAAACGTGATCGGAGCGGCCCAGCCCAAAGCGATGGCAATCGTCGAGAGCGTACGAGGCAGCTCGGGATCGGCATCGCTCGCGCAGGCCACCTGTACCAAGCCGTCAACCGGGTTGCGGCGACGCAACTCCCGGATCTGGCCGAGCCACTTCGTCGACTCAATCCCGTCAGGCGATGCGTGTACCAGCACCGTTTCGTCCACGTGCATGATGCCGGCCTGCTTGAGGCCGGGCGCGACCTGATCGATCCGGTCATCCGTGCCGTTCACCAATAGCCAGCACAGGCGGCGGCGCCAGAACCAACCGTGCGCGACGCGTAATTCCTCATAAAGACATTGCAGCCGGGCGTCACGCTTCGGCGGCTTCAGCCTCGTGGACGTTGTTCTCGTCTCACCCGTTTCAAGACGAAATAATCGGGCAGCGCTCGCATAGGCACCCGTGGAGATCGAATACAGATGAGCGGTCACGACGGCGACGAGTAACACCGGAATGCCGGTCATTATCTGCATACGATGCATACCGTCTGCAATGCCGAGATGATCGCCATAAAACCAGATCAGCCAGAGCGCTACGACGGCAAGCACCAACGCGGCGAGAGGCAAGCCCCAGATCGCCGCGCGGCTCGGAGTCGCCTTCTCGGCGGAAACTTGGCGCTCGATGTGCTGCAGGTTATTTTTGGATATCGACATGCGCGGAAATCATTTGATCTTCGGATATGACATGGAGAATGGCCGACTGAAGACCATCGACGACAAGTTGAGGTCCGTCATCGGTGGGCGCTTCGATGGCAGCGGCAATCGACAACAAGCTATTGCCCGCGCAGGCGTCGCCGACAATCCGATCCAGCCTGCACTGCGCAGCGTCTTTTGCCGCAGCCAGAAATCCGGCGGCACGCAAAACCTCGTCGCACCTTTCGATTGGACGGGTGATCCACGCGCTCTTCACCGCCCCGGGTTCAGTCTTGCCGCAGATTGCGGCATCGGCGAAACCGTATTCGGGTTCGGCGGCATCACATGCGATGGGCCTGCACAGCTTCGCTTTCAGGCTGACTTCTGACGGAAACTTGAAATAGCCAGCATCAAGCAATACGGCGGCACATCCCTCGGAGAAGCCTTCGTCAATGTCATCGTCGTACCACGCTGCCGCAATGACGAGAAGCGGACGACGCTCGTGCGCATCGAGCCACGCATCGGCCACCAGCAATCCGTCGCTAGCTGGCGCTGGCTGAACCGCCAGCGGGGGAAGTCCTGCCAGACGCATCGCATCGCGAACCTGGGCGAGACGCTGGTTCGCCACTTTCGATTCGACCAGTACGCCTACTTGGGGCCAATAGGTCGCTCCGTATCGAGTCAGCGCGCGGATACTCTCGATCAACGGTTCAAGCGCCAAACGAATCATCTGAACGGCGGGTGCGATCTTCACCGGTTCGGGTGGATCATCTGTCTGGTCGTCTTCTCCACTCGTCGTGAATGCGGTAGCAAGTAACGGATCGTCGTCCGCAAATCGGTTGCATAAAACCTTGCCTGGACCGTGCCGAGGGGCTTGCATTTTCAGGATCGGCCTTTTCGCTTCCAGAACTTCGGACAAGGATTTGCCCGCCAGCGGCAAGCAATAGCCTGCACCGAGTACGTGTAGCGGGCGCTGTGCGAATCTGATTTTCTCCGCGAGCCAGCGATCACGATGATGGTTGCGCCAGTACGCGCGATACCACAGCACTTCGTAGCCGGCGCGGCCGAAACCGAGCAGCACCAGGAACAGTCCGTTCGGCACGCCAACGATCCAGCTCCAGAACTTGAGGCCGCTTGCTGGCTCGCCTTTGGGCCATGCCAGCAACACGAACGCCGGGCCGAATACGTTGCAGACGAGCCACGTACACGCCCATGGCCAGAAACGCATTCGATGGGGGTACGCGCTGGGGCGTCCGGCGGGAGAAAAGTCGACCGGCATCAGACAATATTGACGTTCTGTAGCGACGAAATCAGCCGGCACCCGCAGGCACATCGATGGTGATGCATGGCGATGGACCTGCCGTCGCGATCGGGAAAACGCTCGTAGCCTTCGTCAATGGTGGTCGGTCCGTGCTGGTCACAGATTGCGTCGTCGCCCTTGCGGGCGAGTGGCTTGCCCATGAATACGGTCCACGGGGAGCCGCTGGTGACTTCGCCACCGTGTTCGAGTTTGTCGCCCTTTCGGATGGGAGATTTCATTTTTGGAATGCCATTTCTGTGGTGTTTAAAAGACCGCACTTGTGTCATCTGTCGTCACGACGCGTCGATTGCCCTGAATTGCCCACACTTGGACAGGCTCCGTCCGTGCAATCCATTTTCCCTTTTGACGTGTTGCGCGACATTCATTCAACGAGGGGTGTCGCTGCATTGATCCGAGACCGTCAAAAGTTGACACTTAATTGCACCATGATCGAAGACGGAAATATCCGGGCAATACATGATCGTGCCGCCCGCAACTGGGGTTTTCTTCCAGCGCCATCGTTCCGTTCGGACTAGCTTCGTCGACGGCGAGTGGCCGTTCTTCTTTCTGAAGATCGTGGAGTGATATCGGATCATTGCGCGACAGGGACACTTGCTGCCACGGGTTTTAATCCTGAAGTATCAACGAATTCTACGCTGCGAAGGACTTCAATAACATATGAGAGCAGACTGCCATTCGGATCACTAAGGTACATGACAGGTTCACCACCACATACGGCCATACCTTCGTGAAAAATACAGAATGACAAGTAGCGCTCGCGCTGACCTGGATCACCATCCTTATCGTCCTGGATCAAATAGAATCCGTTCCCGTTGACCGCTTCCAGGTTGTACACATTGGTGAATGCACCCAGAAGCTCTTTATCTCTCGCGCTCTCGAAATAAGGGATCCACTTTTTTCCATATTCATCATAGAGAGCACCATATTGGCGTGCGACTTCGTTTTTCGATTTTTTGACAAAATTAACGCATGCAAAATTAATACCGAACTTCGAAAATGCATTTTTAATTGGTGGCTTTTCCGTCCAGTAAGACGCATTTAATGGCATCCCGCTGACCAAGTGGCCATTGAAATAGTCAACAATACTAATTACACATTGCTCGCCCATATCGACTACAAGCCTCGATGGTTTATCGCCTAAGAAAGTTCCACCTTTGGCGTACGATCCAAATTGGACGAATAGGAAAATTATCCCAATCAAAATTGCACTCAATTTGTCACGCATACTCAATCTCTCCGGGGAATGCGCCCCTCAGGAAACTCGTGTGAGGGAGCGCCTGATTCGTCTGGAAATTTGACTTCCGCCAGCACCGCTAGCGCTTGCGCGAATGCCACGCACCGGGCGATATAGCCATTAAATGGTTTATGGAGACGGCCTACGGCAGCAGGAAGGTTCACAGCAGCCGACGCGTCCCGAAAATTCATGCTGTGATAATAGATCTTGCTGACTGGTGGGTTCGGACGGGGACGTTGACGGTCCGGCGGTCGCGTAGCAATTACTGCACGCCGCTCCAAGATGATTGGCCTATCAGCGTAACGCCCCATACCCATTTTTGCCCAGTAGTACCCGGCACTATCGGCAGGAGCAAAGGTGTCTTCGGGTGTTACAGGCTGGCCCTCAGCACCGACTTGCTCGCGCCACGTTAGCATTACAGGCGTTACGCCACTGACTGGATCCGCTAAATAAGTTCGGGCCTGTGCTCGATGCCCATCGGCTTGGGCCTGCGCGTGTGCCAAGTCGTTGCGTGTGGTTTGCGAGATCAGAGCGTTGCGTCCACGAAAATCCCAGTAGCCGATGTAATTTGACGAATGTGTAATCTGCAGAAATCCGCGACCATCCCACGGGTAGTACCACTCGTTACGATTGTTCTCGTGCAATTTTTCAAGCCATTGGGTTTCCTGCAAAGAATTTCCAAAGAACGTCGCCATGCGACCAGGCGAAGAAACAGTGTATTTTCGCAAAGCACAATTCAACGGAACCCGATGAGCGTTAGAGATATCTGATCGGCGCCTCGAATAGGCCACTTCTTCGTAATACAACCGGTGGTTTCCTGCTTCGCGCAGGACCTCTATTGGCAACAACTGTTTGAATTCGCTCGCGCTCAACCACGCACACTTCCTGAAATGCCGAATAAACGCCAAGGGATGAAAAAACCAGACCTTCTGTCCAGCAAGCGGCGTCTTATCCAGAAATTGGAACTTGCTCAAGAATTCAATGAACTTCTCGTACCCGTCCGGATTGGTATCTTTCTGCTTACCGAAGAATCCATCCGGCTCGTTCAATCCCTGATACCGCTCGTCGTTGTCGGACGGGTCCCACTCGCTGCGCGCCTTGCACACCAGTCCCCTAAGTTTTTCGCGCGCGCCCGCTGCGTTCCGCACGTAGCCTGCGAGTTGCAGGTTGACGCTATCGTCGTTGTTCCTGTCGTATTCGAGCGGCGAGATCATGCCGGACGCGGCTTGCGGATCCGCGACGCCAGTCAGACGGCAAAGCTCATCGTAGCCGCAGAGTCCATCGTGATTGAATGGCGTATTGTCGTCATCGACCTTTTGCCAATCCTTGAAGAACGGGAAATCCGCATCAGAAAGCTTGACGATCGAGTCTGATGCGATGTTGATATATCCCTGGCTTCCGTTCTCATCGACTGGCACCGCGACCCAAGTATCACAAGCCGCACCCGAGAGCGTCGGATCGTCCGAGAGAATGCGCCCAAACCGAAGCATTTCGTAGCCATCGCTCGGGCAATCGGAATAGAGCGCCATCGAACGCTGATACAGGTCGTACTCGTATTGCTTCGTGTCGTTGTCGTACGGGTCAGCGACCGGGGCAGGCGTGAGCAAGGTGACGCTACCACTGTTGCCACGGTCGATCCACGCCTGCGTATAGCGCCGTCCCTTGTTGAACCAGGCTTCGACATAGAGCGTGTCGTTTTCACCAATTGAACCGCCCTGCACTGGAGGAAACCAGGCGTCACTCATACCCGCCGGCTGAGGCACGAAATCCATCGGGCCGGGAATGACAAAATACGTATGTCCCCAATAGTCGCCCGACGTAGGCTGAACGGGGTTCTTTTCACCTAGCTGAACCTTGTGGCCGTCCTGCTCGAACCAGGCCGTGAAATCATCGTCTGCCATGAAGATTTCAAAGTGCAGATGCCGAACACCCTGATGCCAGCCGACATAACCAAGTATGTCCTTGCGATACACCTTTTTCGTACCGCCCGGCTGAACCACGCCATCCTTGCCCTCTGCCGTATCGAGCAGCCATTTCGGCAGGGCGTTCGCCGATCCGGTCGCTGGCGGATCGTTCGGTTGAGGCGCGACATCTTGCTGCCCGGTCATGTCCAGCAGGTGCATATAGAGCGAGTAATACGTGATCGTGCGCCCGTCTCCCGTGTCGGTCGTGTGCCTGAGCAGGACGAAACCGGCATTCGAGTTCCGTTCCAGCTGCCCTGTCGTCGGATCGATCCTGCCATCGGACAGGGCGTTCTTGCAGATCCGATAGGCCACCACGTCACCGTCGGCAATCGCGCGCACGGGTTCGTGCTGCTCGCTCGGCGCCAGATGAATGCCGCCGTGAAAACGCCGGTCGAAGGCGACCGGGTAGACCCCGTGATGGCCGATCTCGAACTGGTCGACGGCGTCCATCATGGGGTCCGGCCTCGACGCATCATTGGACGACAGACCCGATGCGGGCAAAAAAGGAGGGCTGATGATCATGGCTTCAATGCGACGACGAGTAATGGTCGGAAATTTTCAGGCCGATTTTTGGCAGGAGTGGCAATGGCGCTGCAACGTTGTCCGGCCCTTCGAAGGTGAACGACGCCGCCTTGATAACGAACGCACCGGGACAGTGGAACGTCATGTTGCCGTTTTCGATGACCAGCGACGCCCCGCCGCTGTTGAGCGTGATTTTCGACTTTGCCGCCAGTTGGACGTCCGCACTCTCGCTCGCGACACGCAACTGTTTCTGCGCGAACAGATCCATCCCGTCCGTCAGGGCCATAGCCGTCAATTTCCCCTTCGAGGCGGTCAGATTGATGCCTAGCTTGTGGGCACACAGCGAAATCAATTCGCCCGCCATCATCCGCAGCCGCTTGGTGACGCTGACGTCCATGTGCTTGCCCGCCGTGACGATCACGTTCTCGCCCGCCGAGTGCTGGGCAGATTTAGGCGTCACGAACGCCATGCCGCCGGGCGCGCTCGCGAGCAGCCCCGCGTCACGAAGCTGGTTCAATCCGTCCAGCAGTGCCGCCTGCGTGGCCCGGTCGGCCGGTTCTACCTTCGCCTGCCGTGTAGCATCGGCCAGTTCCGTTACGTGCTGCAGCGCTGCCTTCAGCTGCTGGATGGCAGCGGGCATGTCGAGGTGCGGCGTGTCAGCACCACCTGTCGAGTCCGCGGAAAAATACAGCCCCTTCTCCGCACGCATCGTGCCCCACGCACGAGTCGTGACGTCGATTCCCTCTCCGCGCTTGAATTTCTTGCTGTCGAGCAGATAACCGAGATTCACCGCCGACTGGCCGTAGACCGTGGCGATGCGCGCGCTTTCCTTCTCTCGCAGGTCGTTGAACACGATCTCCGCGCCCCGCAGCGGCGAGCGCCAGATTGCGTAGCTGAACATCGCCTGCGCACCATGCACCAGGTCCGGGTTCGAATAGTCGTGCAGCGCGCCCGATATAAGCAAGCGATCGACGTCGTTGTGTTCCCCCTGCAGCAGCACCTCCGTCTGCGGCAGCAATGGCGAATGGAAGCCGGCCTGATACGACGACGACGGACGCACAAGGCGCAGATTCAGCAACTGCTTGTCGGCGCTGTCCGACCCCTGCAGGAACTTGGGCAGGACGGGATAGCGCCCGTGCTCGTCTATACACGCATAGGGTGCGCGGTCAAACGTCGCTACAACGCCGGCGACTGGCCCTTCCAGAAAACGCCAATGCTTTTCGTAGTCGAATTTCGGCCGGTAACCGAGATGTCCGGGCATCGCCTTGAAGGTATTGTGCGCCGGCTTGGTGCGCCCGCCCTTCATCTCCATCGATGTGATCACGAACCCGTATTCGGCGCCGCGCATCTTCGTGTTGCCAAGTTTCACCACCACACCCGGCATGAGGCCCTTCACGTTGCTGGTACCGAACAGAGTGACCTGACGGGCGATCTGCTCGTCGCGTCGCGTTTGCACCAGCGCCTCGCCCCCTTGCTGCGTCAGGTGAAATTCCGCGCTACGGTTGATCCGGCCGAACACCGAGCGGTCACCGCTCTCGTCCGAAACGGTCGCCGTCGCGCACAGCGGATCCTCCGGCGTGCGATAGTTGCGCTCCCACACCTCGATCTCGGCCGGCACCAACGTGCGTTCGCCATTCAGTGAAAGCACCGCCTCGTGCCAGTTACCCGTGAGGCCGGAATCCGGCATCAGCGGCACTTCGATCGAACGCACATAGGCGCGCGGATTGTCCGCAAATACAACGGTGTCGAGCTGCCCCTGCTTGCCGCGTCCCTGTTTGTAGAACCAGAAAATGCCTTTTCGGCGGCAATGACGTGCGATGAAGTTCCAGACGGACTCCTCGTACATAACCACCTGCTCAAGCTTCTCCTTCACGCCTTCCAGGTTGAATTCGATATCGAACGCGTCGAAGTTCCGCCGATCGACAACCAGTTCGGTGATGATCTCCTGCAGGCTCTTGTCGCGAAATACCCGCGAGCCATGCACGCGCTTGAGCAGAGCGGCAAACCTGGGCTCGATGCGCAACTGGTAAGCCGCCTCGTCGCGACTCGTACGGATACGCTTCCAGCGCGTGACGATGCCATTGAAGGTGGCTGCGGCATGCTCGACCGGATCGACGTAATTGACCGACGGGACAGCCACCCGCTCGTCAATTTGCAAGCCTGCGCGCCGTCCGACGCACTGCTTGCCATCGATATCGAGATGTGGCGAGGTAACCGTGACATCGACCTTGTAGTCCCTGCAAAACCCGGCGCGTACCTTGAAGTCGAGCACGTCGAGCCCGAGGTCGAGCGTGCCGATCCATATTCCAAGACGCTGGCTAAGGCGTGCGCTCGGATGGCGCAGTGCATCCACAAGGGTTTTCGTCACCGCATTCATATGCCATTCCTATCCGATTGAAGAAGAAACGATGTAATACCGTTGCACCAGCAACTTTGATCGAAAGGGCGCAGAAGCTGCAACGCGAAAAATCCAGCTTCCGTTACTACGTATACGAGGCCTTCAATAAAATTGTTAAATAGAGTGACTTTTGATTCTCTGGCCCGCCCAAAATCAATATCGAATGATTCGACCGCACCAGTTTCGTTTTCTTGATTCGAACGGCGGCGAGCGGTCCATTTGGCCCGGGGGTTGCGTCGAGGGCATCAGCGCGCTTCGAATATATGGATACTGTGTGGCGCCGCCTCCCGAAGAAGCGCTAAGATTCACCGCATGTCGACTCCCGCCTCCTCCCTCGAAGCCCTGCGCACGCTGCCCGCGCGGCGCCCGGCCGTACGCTGGACGCTGCGCGTGCTGCGCTGGGCGCTCACGCTCGCCGTCACGTTCGCGGGGCTGCTCGCGCTGACGTTCGTGATCGGCCGCAAGGTACCGATCGATCCCGTGCTCGCGATCCTCGGCGATCGCGCGTCGGCCGACGCGTACGCGGCCGAGCGCATCGCACTCGGCCTCGACAAGCCGCTCGCCACGCAGTTCCTGATCTACGCACGCGACGTGCTGCACGGCAATCTCGGCATGTCGCTGCTGACCGCGAACCCGGTGCTCGACGACATCAGGCGCGTGTTTCCGGCCACGCTCGAACTCGCGACGATCGCGACGCTGATCGGCATCGCGATCGGCGTGCCGCTCGGCGTCGCGGCTGCGGTGAAACACAACCGGCCGATCGATCACGTCGCACGCTTCGTCGGGCTGATCGGCAATTCGGTACCCGTGTTCTGGCTCGGGCTGATGGGGCTGCTGCTGTTCTATGCGCGGCTGCACTGGGTCGGCGGGCCCGGCCGGCTCGATCCCGTGTACGACGGAATGGTCGACCCGCGCACGGGGAGCCTGCTGATCGACGCGGCGCTCGCCGGCGAGTGGGACGTGTTCCGCAACGCGGTATCGCACATCGCGCTGCCAGCCGCGATCCTCGGCTACTACTCGGTCGCATACCTGAGCCGGATGACGCGCTCTTTCATGCTCGACCAACTGAGCCAGGAATACATCGTCACCGCGCGCGCGAAGGGTTTGTCCGAGCGCCGCGTGATCTGGCGGCATGCGTTCGGCAACATCGCGGTGCCGCTGCTCACCGTGATCGCGCTCACGTACAGCAACCTGCTCGAAGGCTCGGTGCTGACCGAGATCGTGTTCGCGTGGCCGGGGCTCGGCTCGTACCTGACCGGCGCGCTGCTGAACGCCGACATGAACGCGGTGCTCGGCGCGACGCTCGTGATCGGCGCGATGTTCATCACCGTCAACCTGCTGACCGACGCGCTGTACCGCGTGTTCGATCCGCGTGCGCGCTGAGGGCCGCTTCGATATGACCGTTTTCATCCTGCTTCCTGTTGCACCCATGCCGAAGGCCACTCGATCATGAATGCCGAGCGTCTCACCCTGCGCGCGTGGCTGCTGTCCGATGCGCCCGCGTCGCGCTCGCAGGCCGCGTTCGGCCTCGCGTACCGCCGCTGGCGCCGGTTCGCCACGAATCCGCTCAACCTGTTCGGGCTCGCGATCCTGGTCGCGCTGATCGTCGTCGCGATCATCGGCCCGCTGATCATGCCGCACGATCCGCTGCGCCAGGTGCTGTCCGACCGGCTGCTGCCGCCCGGCTCGCCGTCGCACTGGTTCGGCACCGACCAGCTCGGCCGCGACATCCTCTCGCGGCTGATCGCCGGGTCGCGCCTGACGCTCGGCATCGCCTTGCTCGTCGTCGTGATCGTCGTGCCGATCGGCCTGCTGATCGGCACGACGGCCGGCTATTGCGGCGGGTTCGTCGACAGCGTGCTGATGCGCATCACCGACATCGCGCTCGCGTTCCCGAAGATCGTGCTCGCGCTCGCCTTCGCGGCCGCGCTCGGCCCCGGCGTGATCAACGCGGTCGTCGCGATCTCGATCACCGCGTGGCCCGCGTATGCTCGGCTCGCGCGCGCGGAGACGATCCGCATCGCGCAGGCCGATTACATTCATGCGGCGCGGCTGCAAGGCGCGTCGGGCCCGCGCATCCTGCTGCGCTACATCATGCCGCTGTGCATGTCGTCGGTGATCGTGCGCGCGACGCTCGACATGGCCGGCATCATCCTGACCGTCGCGGGCCTCGGCTTTCTCGGCCTCGGTGCGCAGCCGCCGAGCCCGGAATGGGGCTTCATGGTCGCGTCGGGCCGCAACGTGCTGCTCGACGCATGGTGGGTCGCGACGCTGCCCGGTATCGCGATCCTGCTCGTCAGCCTCGCGTTCAACCTGCTCGGCGACGGGCTGCGCGACGTCTTCGATCCGCGTCATGGAGCGTGACATGTCATTGAATTCCACCGCCGCACCGGCACCGCTCTGCGAGATCGACGGGCTGAAGATCGGTTTTCGCGGGCACGACGGCGTCGTCACCGACGCGGTGCGCGACCTGTCGCTGACGCTCGCGCCCGGCGAGCGGCTCGGCATCGTCGGCGAATCGGGCTCCGGCAAATCGCTGACCGGCCGCGCGCTGCTCGGCCTGCTGCCCGACGCCGCGCGCTGGTCGGCGCGCACGATGCGCTTCGCGGGCCACGACCTGCTCGCGATGTCGCCGCGCGAACGCCGGCGCCTGTGCGGCGGCCAGATGGGGATGATCCTGCAGGACCCGAAATATTCGCTGAACCCGGTGATGACGGTCGCGAAGCAGATGGGCGAAGCGTTCCGGCGGCACGAGCCCGGCTTGCGCGGCCGCGCGCTGCGCGAGCGGATCGTCGACGCGCTCGCGGCCGTGCAGATCCGCGATCCGGCGCGCGTCGCCGATGCGTATCCGCACGAGCTGTCGGGCGGCATGGGCCAGCGCGTGATGATCGCGATGATGGTGTCGACGGGCCCGCGCCTCCTGATCGCCGACGAGCCGACGTCCGCGCTCGACGTCGCGGTGTCGATGCAGGTGCTCGCGGTGCTCGACGCGATGATCGCGCGGCACGACACGGGCCTGATGTTCATCAGCCACGACCTGCCGCTCGTGATGTCGTTCTGCGACCGCGTCGCGGTGATGTATGCGGGCCGCGTGGTCGAAACCTGCGCCGCGCGCGATCTGCGCGACGCGTCGCATCCCTATACGCGCGGGCTGCTCGCGGCGAATCCGCCGCTCGCGAACCCGCCCGACGAACTGCCGGTGCTGCGGCGTGACCCGGCATGGCTCGAAGCAATGCCGCCGACCGCCGCGCTCGCCGGTCCCCAGGAGGCCTCGAGATGATCGACGTCGATCACGTATCGATCCGTTTCCCGACCCGCACGGGTCACGTCGACGCGGTGCGCGACGCGAGCTTCGCGGTGCGCGACGGCGAAGTGTTCGGGCTCGTCGGCGAATCGGGCTCCGGCAAGTCGACGCTGCTGCGCGCGCTGACCGGCCTCGTGCCGCTCGCGGGCGGCAGCCTGTCGATCGATGGCCAGCCTGTCGGCGGCACGCCCGATCGCGCATTCCGCCGGCACGTGCAGATGGTGTTCCAGGATCCGTACGCTTCGCTGCATCCGCGCTTCACGGTCGACCAGACGCTGCGCGAGCCGCTGTCGATCCATGCGATCGGCGACGCCGACGCGCGGATCGCCCGCGCGCTGTCCGAAGTCGGCCTCGGCCCGTCGTTCCGCTTCCGCTATCCGCACCAATTGTCGGGCGGCCAGCGGCAGCGCGTGGCGATCGCGCGTGCGCTGATCGTCGAGCCGCGCGTGCTGCTGCTCGACGAGCCGACCTCCGCGCTCGACGTATCGGTGCAGGCGGAAATCCTGAACCTGCTGCGCCGCCTGCATCGCGAACGCAACCTGACGATGATCCTCGTCAGCCACAACCTCGCGGTGATCGGCTTCCTGTGCCAGCGCGTCGCGGTGATGCAGCACGGCGAGATCGTCGAACAGCTGCGGATCGAGGACGTGCGGGCCGGGCAGGTTGCACGCGACTACACGCGCACGCTGCTGAATGCGACCGAAGGGTATCGCCGGCTCGATCCGGCAGCCGGTGTGCCGGCAGCCTGACATCCACACGACGCGCCGGCATGCGATACTCGGCACGCCACGCGGCGGCCGGCCGTCGTGTGGAACCCTTGCGCACTGCAAGGGTCAACTTCCTTTCGTCAACAGCGCAACAGCCATAGGGAGGCGTTCATGCTGCAATTCATCGAAACCCTGGTCGTCGGGCTCATCGTCGGCCTCCTCGCCCGCGCGTTCAAGCCGGGCGACGACAAGATGGGCATCCTGATGACCATCGTGCTCGGCGTCATCGGCTCGCTGGTCGCCGGCTACGTCGGCCGCGCGGCCGGCTGGTATGCGCCGGGCCAGGGCGCGGGCTGGATCGCGTCGATCATCGGCGCGATCGTGCTGCTCGTCGTCGTGGGTGCGATCCGCAAGCGCGCGGGCTGAACACCGCACGCCGCGCTCCGACGCAAACGGCCGCTCGTCTCACGCGAGCGGCCGTTTTCTTTTGGTGAATCGTCCTCCTCAGGATTGCCGATTCGTTGAGCCCTCGACGATTCACCTGCGAATCCCGCATCCATTGACGCGTGTCACCCGAGCTTACGTCATCGGCAATACCCTGACTTGCGGCCGCACAAATTTGAGATAAATTGATTGAAGGAACGCGGCGTCGTTTGCTCGTCGTCGCTATTTCCGGTTTCTCACTCAAGAGGTTCGATGAAATTGCCGTTTACGCATACAGCACCGCAGCGTTGACGGACTGCCATTCGAGCGGCCTCGCTGCGACGCGCTTCCTCTCTGGAGCCTGTCATGAAGCATCGCCTGTTTGCCGCCTCGTTTGCCCTGGCTGCCTCGCTTCTGGTCTCGTCCTCGTCATTTGCCGCCGGCGCGTCCGGCATCATCCACTTCACCGGCATGATCGTCGAGCCGCCGTGCTCGTTCGCGCTCGACACGACCGACGCCGCGCATGCGCACGTGCGCCCCGACTGCCCGCGCCCGGCGAGCGGGCAAGTCGCGTTCGTCGACGCGGCCAGCCTGCGCCCGATCAAGACCACGACCTTTACGCAGGCCTCCCGCGCAATCGTTTTACCTGATCGTCCGGGCAACGCGAACGCGCCGATGATCGCCGTCGTCACCTACCAGTAACGCTCGCTGCGGGAGAACGTCGCGCGTCAGTCGCGATGGCGCGCGATCCAGTCGCTGAACGCGCGGATCTTCTGCTGGCTGCCGAGGTTCTCGGGATAGACGAAGAAGTAGCGTGCGCCCGTTTCGAGCACGATGTCGAACGGCCGTTCGAGCCGGCGCGCGCTGACGTCGTCATCGACGAGCGTCACGTCGCCGATCGCGACGCCGAAGCCCTGCATCGCCGCATTCGTCGCGAGATCGAGCGTGTCGAACGTCGGCCCGCGCGCGGGATCGACGCCGCGCTCGCCCGCATGGTCGAGCCATGCGCGCCAGTCGCGGTGGTCGCGCGTCGGATGCAGCAGCGTATGGCGCGCGAGATCGCCGACCGCGCCGAGCGGCGACGCCTGCCGCAGCTCGGGCGCGCAAACGGGCGTGAGCCGCTCGTCGAACAGCGGCAGCGCGACGACGCCCGGGCCCGGCGACGTCCCGTAGACGATCGCCGCATCGAACGGCTCGCTCGAGAAATCGACGACGTGCTGCCACGCGGTCGTGATCTGCACGTGGAGATCGGGATGTTCGCCCTGGAAGCGCATGATGCGCGGCAGCATCCAGCGCATCACGCAGGTCGGCACCTTCAGCGCGAGATCGGTGCGCTGCCGCGTGAGCTTCATCGAGATGTCCTCGATCCGCGCGAAGCTCTCTTCGACCACCGGCAACAACTGCTCGCCCTCGGCCGTCAACGTGAGGCCCTTCGCATGCCGCCTGAACAGCGGAAAACCGTAGTGCGCCTCGAGCGTCTGGATCTGCCGGCTCACCGCGCCCTGCGTGATGCACAGCTGCTCGGCCGCGCGCGTGAAGCTGCGGTGGCGAGCCACCGTCGAGAAGATCTGCAGCGCGTGCAGGGGTGGAAGTCGGCGCATGGCGAACGGGAAACGGGAACGGAAAACGACGCGGAAGGACCGCGCGCCGACGCCGGCGCGCACTGACCGACACGATAAGCCAAACGCCGGCTTCGCGCGAGACGCCGAAGGTTCAGGCCGTCGCGGTCAGCGCGCCCGCCGCGATGCGCGCCGCCGATGCGACGACGTCCGCGCGCGCCGCGGCAGCGGCATCCGGCTGCGTGAACGACACGGCCATCACGATCGGCGCGCGCGACGGCGGCCACAGCACCGCGACGTCGGTCGTCGTGCCGAAGCCGCCGGTGCCGGCCTTGTCGGCAACGCGCCAGCCGGGCGGCACGCCCGCCGCGATGCCGGTCGCGCCGCGTGCGCCGCCGACCATCCATTCGGTCAGTTGCGCGCGCTGCGGTTCGCGCAGCATGTCGCCGAGCAGCAGCCGCTGCAGCGTGTCGACCATCGCGACCGGCGTCGACGTGTCGCGCTCGTCGCCGGGCGCGGCCTTGTTGAGTTCGGGTTCCCAATGATCGAGGCGGAAGGTGGTGTCGCCGCATTCGCGCGCGAACGCCGTGACGGCCTGTGGGCCGCCGAGCACGCTCATCAGCAGGTTGCCCGCGCCCTTGTCGCCGGACTGCAACATCGCCGCGCACAGCTGCGCGATCGTCATGCCGGTGTCGACGTGGCTCTCCGTCACCGGCGAGCCGGATACGATTTCATAGCGGCGGTACAGGATGCGGCGCGGCAGCAGCGATGCGTCGAGCGCGCCGCGCGCGAGCATCGCGGCGGCCGCCACAACTGCGTACGTGCCGCACAGCGGGAAGCGCTCGCGCGCATGGTGCGCGATGCGCACGCCGTTCGACGTATCGAGCGCGGCGACGCCGAGCCGCCCGTTCGAGGCTTTTTCGAGCGCGGCGAGTTCGGCTTGTGCGGTATGGGCGCGCCCCTGGTCGGCGACCGGCGCGGACGTGCACGCGGCGACGAACGGTGCGGCAACGGCGGCAAGCAACAGCGAGCGGCGTGTCGGAGAGTGTTCCATGAATGAGGTCTGTTCTGTCGGAAACGGTGGCGCGAAGCGACACTGCCGCGCGTCGACGACGCGCGACCGTTCACGCCGACGGCCGGCCCGCGACGACATTCGCCGCGCATCCCCGAAAGACGTCCGTCGGCCCCGCGCGCTGGCGGGATTCGCATGAACGCCTAGCGTAGCAGCGACCGCCGTCGCGTTCCAGCGAAACGGCCCGACTTCACCCTTGCGACGAAGGCAGGTACGGCATCGGATTCACCGGCTTGCCGTCGCGTCGCACCTCGAACAGCAGCGCGACGCGCGAATTGTCGAGGTCGCCCATCTCGGCGATCGCATCGCCCTGATGCACGATGTCGCCCGTCTTCACGAGCAGCTTGCGGTTGTGCGCATAGGCGGTCAGGAAATCCGCGTTGTGCTGGACGATGATCAGGCTGCCGTAATCGTTCAGGCCGGTGCCCGCATACATCACGCGCCCGTCGGCCGCGGCGCGGACCGGGTCGCCCGGCCGGCCGGCGATCTGGATGCCGCGGTTCTGCCCGGGCCGGAACCCTTCGACGATCTTGCCGTTTGCGGGCCACTTGAGCGCGACGCCGCCCGCGTGGCGCTTCGTTTCCTTGACGACCTGACGGTCGCTCGCGGTCGACGCGCTGGCCGGCGAAGTGGCTTGCGACGCTATCTGCGCAGTCGCCTGCGCGGTGGCCTGATTACCCGCCGCGCCATTGCCCGCGACGGCCTGCGTGCCGGCCGCGCCCGCGGGCGGCAGCGGCTGCTGCTTGACGATCCGCAGCACCTGCCCCGTGCGCAGCCTGCCGTTCCCGGCCAGCTTGTTCCAGGTACGCAAGTCGGCCACGCTGCAATCGTTCGCGGAGGCGATGCCCGTCAGCGTGTCGCCGCGTTTCACGACGTACTTCCGCGCGACGAGAATCGGCGCGGCCGGCATCGTGGCGGCCGGCGTCGCCGCGGCGGACGAGCTCGAATCAGAGGGCTGCGCCGCGAGCGTGTCGCTCGGCGGAACGGACTGCGTATTTGCACAACCGGCCATGACGAGCACGGCGGCCAGGCCCGACAGCCACGCCGCCTTGCGGTGAATCTCGCGCGTTTTCATGGACGATCCGACTCCGGTTTGACAATCTTTCAAGCATCTCAAAAACGGAACGGCCGACGTGTAACCGGATGCAAACAATGATGACAAACGATCACGGACCGGATGCCGGCCGGCATTCGCTACCGGTAATACGGTCCGATTCGGAAAAACTTGATGGCGCTTGCGCCGAAAAACGGAAGAATTTTCGTCGCAAAAAACTATGGCCGGTTCGCCTTGATAGCCTTGGTGCGACGATATTCACCGCAACCATGCGACGAATTGGGCACCGGCCCACGCGACACCGATGCACAGGAACAGCAGATGCAGCGCGATCTTGAACGACACGCCCCATGACGAATCGATCTGCATGACGGGCTCCCCGGTTGATGTGCGTCCATGATCGGCCGTCGGTCGCGCCCCGAAAATGCGGAAGCGGCGAACCGGGTCTCAGGCTACCCCTGAGACCGGCGCCGCGGTTCCTGCTAACTTATCGGCCATTCCCCACCCATCGCTCCGCCCATCATGCGCTTCGACCTGACCGACCTGCGGCTCTTCCTGAACATCTGCGAAGCCGGCACGATCACGGGCGGCGCCGAACGCACGCACATCACGCTGCAGGCCGCGAGCGAGCGTATTCGCGGGATGGAGGACGAGCTTGGCGTGCCGCTGCTGCACCGGACCAAGTCGGGCGCGCAGGCAACCGACGCGGGCCGCGCGCTCGAACATCACGCGCGCACCGTGCTGCAGCAGATCGATCACATGCGCGGCGAACTGCAGCAATACGGCCAGGGGCTGCGCGGCCATATCCGGCTGCTGTGCAACACCGCGTCGCTGAGCGAATACCTGCCCGATGCACTGGCCGATTACCTGCCGCGCCATCCGAAGCTGTCGATCAGCGTCGAGGAACGCTCGAGCCAGGAGATCGTGCATGCGATCCGCAACAAGACGGCCGAGGTCGGCATCGTCGCCGATTCGGTCGGGCTCGGCGGGCTCGAACAGAAACCGTTCCGCGAAGACTGGCTGATCGTCGTCGTGCCGGCCGCGCATCCGCTCGCGTCGCACGACAAGGTCGCGTTCGACGACATCGCCGGCGAAGACTTCATCGGCCTCACCGACGGCAGCGCGCT
Organism: Burkholderia sp. AU28863; assembly: GCF_002223195.1. Taxonomy (NCBI): domain Bacteria; kingdom Pseudomonadati; phylum Pseudomonadota; class Betaproteobacteria; order Burkholderiales; family Burkholderiaceae; genus Burkholderia; species Burkholderia sp. AU28863. The sequence goes on from NZ_NKFE01000005.1 coordinate 1,475,280, forward strand.
GCAGGTGCATCTCGCCGATCAGGCACGCGCGCTCGGCAAGCGGATCCGCTATCGCGTGCAGTTGAAGAGCTTCGACGCGATCTGCCGCGTGATCGCGAGCGGCGTGGGCATCGGCATCGTGTCGCGGCATGCGGCCGAGCGCGCGATGCAGACGATGGACGTGCGGCTCGTCGAGTTGTCCGATCCGTGGAGCCATCGGAAACTGACGCTCTGCGCGCGGTCGTTCGACGCGCTGCCGAAGTACACGCGCGAGTTCGTCGCGTTCCTGTCGGGCGACGCACCGCCGCCGTAACGCGCACCGCGCCCGGCTCGCCCCATCGACATACGGAGACTTGACCATGACCGATATCGATCTCGCCACCCGCTATCGCGCGTATATCGACTGCCTGAACCGACAGGACTGGACGGCGCTCGGCGAGTACGTGTCCGACGACGTGATCCACAACGACCGGCCGCTCGGCCTCGCCGGTTACCGCGCGATGCTGGAACAGGACTTCCGCGACATTCCCGACCTGCGCTTCGACATCCGGCTGCTCGTGTGCGAGCCGCCGCGGGTCGCGTGCCGCCTTCGCTTCGCGTGTTCGCCGAAAGGGACGTTCATGGGGCTCGCCGTCGACGGCCGCAAGGTCACGTTCGCCGAGAACGTGTTCTACGAGTTTCACGAAGGCAAGATCCGCCAGGTATGGTCGGTGATCGACAAGGCGGCGATCGAGAAGCAGCTTTGAACGTCGTCGAAACGGCGGCTCGTCGCCTGCGGTGGCGAGTGGCCGTGAGCGGTTCGCTGCAGTTCGATTCTTGTGGATAACGTTTTCTCTCTTCGTGCAACGAGAACCCGTTTCCCGCCCCATGCTTCCGCCCGTTCCCCCAAAGCTTCGCTCCCGCGCTGACCACGCGATCATCGAGATAAAAATCCCGGCGATTGACGCGTAATTCCGATTCTTCTCCCGTACGCCCCGCTTCCCCTATTCGGGTTTCTACCGGCGCATCCGATGTGAAAGTTCATTGACATCACGCGGATCGATGCCTAATTTGGAAAACGTTTTCCAACGCTCGAGCGAGGGATCCGTCATGGCCCGCGCAGGGGAACGCTTGCCTGCTCGATTTGCGATTCAGGCGTCCGTCTTCAGGGATCAGGGTTGGCGAGGCGGACGCCGGGTACGGGCACCGAGCGCGGCATCGGCGACACGTGCCCGTGCTTCACCACTATTCAAAATTGGAGACACCATGCATCCGCGCAGCAGATTCACGCTCGGCGCCGCGCTCAGCGCCCTTTCCGTCGTGCTCGTGAGCGCGTGCGGCGGCAACGACGTGACCGACACGCCGTCGTCGCCCCCGACCTCCACCCCGCCCGCGCTCGCAGCGAACTCGCTGCAGGCGCTCGTCTACGGCGCGCCCGACACCAGCGTGCCGGCCGGCACGAACATCCCCGTCACGATGATGGGCCAGATGCGCGCGCTGTTCGACCTGATCCGGAAATCGCCCGATTTCACGCAGGTCGTGATGGATCTCGGCGACGGCACGCCCGTCCATGTGCTCGACACGAACACCGGCGACAAATTCCTGCCCGGCAAGCTCGCGCTCGGCCTGTCGTACATCCTGATCGACATGAAGTCGAAGAACGACCCGCAATACGCGAGCTACCTCGCGACGTACCAGACGATCACGACCGCGATGATGGCGCAGTCGGGCGGCAACTATGCGTATGCGAACACGTCGTGGGGCGAGTACTACTACCTCGTCGCGCTGAACAACCTGAAGGCGCACGGGATGCTCAACGAAGTCTTCAGCGACGCGATGCTCGCGACGCTGCAGCAGCGGCTCACGTTCTGCGACATGTTCGGCCCCGATGCGAGCGGCAAGACCACGACGTGTCCGGCCGCCGGCACGCCGATCGACATCGCGTCGCTGAACACCGCGCAGAACTACTATGCGGTCTCCTACGGCATTGCCGGGCTGCGCCAGAAGCTTGGCTGGAGCAGCCCGTCCTTCGCATCGAAGACCGATCCGGCGGTCGCGACGATGAGCGCACGCGACGCGCTGCTGTACACGCTGACGAACCACATCCGCCACGATTCGTCGGGCGGGTTCTCCGACGAAGCGTCGAACACGCACACGACTTACTATGACCAGGCGCGCTTCGACCGCTACAGCACGCTGCTGATCGGCGAGGTGGTCGAGCGCACGTTCGAGATGGGCAACGAAGCGAACCTGACGCCGGAGCTGAAGGGCTATCTGCGCAAGTCGGTCGACCTGATCCTGCCGCAGCTGAACGCCGACGGCCAGGGCTTCAACTACGGCCGCTCGATCGGCCCGTACGGCGATTCCGCGTTCATGGAAGTGCTGACGGCCGCAGCCAATGCAGGCGTGCTGACCGATCGCGAGAAACAGGTTGCGTATGCATTCATCTACCAGGCCGCGCGTCGTTTCGACACGTACTGGTACGACCCGTCGCTGCCGACGCCGTCCGTGAACATGTGGGTCAAGGGCCGCGGCACCGACACGTATCGCGGCAAGCCGCGCGTGATGGGCGAGAACTTCAGCCTGCTGCACCAGTACCTGTACGTGAACGCATGGTGGAACAAGCTCGGCTTCGGCGGCCAGGCGCCGATGGCCGATGCGGACTACCGCGCATGGCTCGACGCGCTGCCGCGCTACACGCTCACCTGGTACAACGAGCCGGGTGATGCCGCGCATCCGTACAGCGCCGCGCTGCTCACCGTGCGCGACGGCCGACGCGTGATCAACCTGAACCTCAGCCAGGCACCCGACTACAACGCGTACACGCCGTATTACCCGGTGCCGTTCTCCGACAAGCTGATCTACGGCACGACCGACCTCGGCTATGCGCTGCTGCTGCCGCAGGTGACGTACAACGCGAAGACCTACATTCCCGTCACTTACTACAAGAACCTGAACGTGCAGCAAAGCAACGGCGAGGTGATCGTGTCGTTCGATACGACGAAGTTCCGCCTCGCGTCGAAGAATGCCGCGTACACGACGGATCTCGACCTGCAGGTGCACACGGTGCTGACGTTCGCGCACGGCACGGTCTCGCGCAGCGATACGCTGAGTTCGGGCACGCTCGCGGGCAACCTCGCGGTCGAGACGGACTTCACGTCGTTCGCGGATTTCGCGTCGACGCAGGCCAACGGCGACGGCGTGTCGGTGACGTACGCGAACAGCGCCGCGACCGGCTATGCGGCATCCGGGTTCGACAACTGCGCGCTGTCCGCCTTCGACACGGCGAACGGCGCGACGAATCCGCTGTCGACGACGCCGATCGGGCAACTGCATTCGAACTTCGCGTGCACGACGAAACCGTTCGCGCTCGGCGCGGGCGCGACCCGCACGGTCGGGTGGACGCTGAGGTACGCCGATCCGGCGTAAGCGGCACGACCGCGCTCCCGCGACCGTTCCCGAAGCCGGTTGCCGAAACCGGCTTCGGGATCATTCAGCGCCCGGGGGACGCGTTCACCACCATCCCGATCCCGCCATATACGCACCGAGCGCAATCAGTCCGACGAAGAAGCAACGCTTGAACGTCTTCTCGCTCATCATGCGCCGCGCATATTGCCCGCCGGCCATCCCTGCCAGCGCGGGCACGAGCGCGAGCGCCGACACGCCGAGATCGACCGCCTGCAGTGCGCCCGTGACGCGCAACTGCAGCGCGAGCACGATCGTCGATGCGGTAAACGACAGTCCGAGCGCCTGGATCAGATCGTCCTTCGACAGCCGCAGCGCCTGCAGGTACGGCACGGCCGGTACGACGAACACGCCGGTCGCGGCCGTCACGACGCCCGTCAGGTAGCCGACCACGGCCGACAGCCATGTTTCATGGCGGCCCGGCGCGGGCAGCCGCGCCGCCGCCAGCCCCCACAGCCCGTAAAGCACCAGCACGACGCCGAGCGCCGTGTGCGTCCACGTGCTGCCGGCCGCGAGCGCCGGCAGCACGCCCGTCAGCGTACCGACCGTCAGGCCGGCGAGCAGCGGCCACAGCCGGCGCAGCAGCGCGCCAAACGACGGGCCGAGCCACAACTGCCACACGTTGGTGATGAACGACGGCACGAGCAGCAGGCTCGCCGCGGCCGACGGCGGCATCGCGAGCGTCAGCAGTCCCATCGCGATCGTCGGCAGCCCGAGCCCGATCATGCCCTTGACCGCGCCGGCCAGCAGGAAAACCAGCACGATGATCGTCAGCGTATGAATTTGCATGGCGGCATTCCGTCCGTTGAGTACGGCGCCGATGGTGCCTGCCCGCCATGCCGCCCGCCATCTGGCTTTGCCTGAGGCTGGCTCGGGCCCGCCGGACGGCGCTTTCGGGGCCTCGATCCGGCCCCATGGATCACCCCCGGCCCTGCTCGCTGTCGAGGTGCACCATTTGCGCGGCCGGATAGCGGTCGCCGGCAGCCGCCCCGGCGGGAACCGCCGCTTCGATGCGTGTGAGATCTTCGACCGTTAGTTGCAATTCTGTCGCCAGCAAACCGTCCTGCAGTTGGGTGCGCTTGCGCGCGCCGACCAGCGGCACGATGTCGGCGCCGCGCGACAGCGCCCACGCGATCGCGACCTGCGCCGGATTGCTCCCCTTCTCGTCGGCGATCGCGCGCAGCGCGTCGACGAGCGCGAGGTTGTGCGCGAGGTTCTCGCCCTGGAAGCGCGGGCTCGCCGCGCGGAAATCGCGCTCGCCCTGCCGCGCCGCGCTCCAGCGCCCGCCCAGCAGCCCGCGCGACAGCACGCCGTAGGCCGTCACGCCAATGCCGAGCGCGCGGCAGACGGGGAGGATTTCGGCCTCGATCCCGCGTGACAGCAACGAATATTCGATCTGCAGATCGGCGATCGGCGCGACGGCGGCCGCGCGGCGGATCGTGTCCGCGCCGGCTTCCGACAGCCCGATATGACGCACGTACCCGGCCTTCACGAGATCGGCGATCGCGCCGACCGTTTCCTCGATCGGCACCGCCGGATCGACGCGTGCCGGCCGGTAGATGTCGAGGTAGTCGGTGCCGAGCCGCTTCAGCGAATACGCGACGAAGTTCCGGATCGCCGCGGGCCGCGCGTCGTAGCCGGCGAACCCGCCGGCCGGATCGCGCAGCGCGCCGAATTTCACGCTGATGCGCACCTGGTCGCGCGCCCGGCCGCGCAGCGCGTCGCGGATCAGCATCTCGTTGTCGCCCATGCCGTAGAAGTCGCCCGTATCGAGCAGCGTGACGCCGTTGTCGAGCGCCGCATGCAGCGTCGCGATGCTTTCGTCCCGGTCGGCCGGTCCGTAGAAATCCGACATCCCCATGCAGCCGAGCCCGATCGCCGAAACCTGCGGGCCCGTGCGGCCCAGTTGACGCATGTCCATGTCCGTTTCCTTCAAAGGGTGAGTAGATGCAACGGATTCTGGCCGCACGACGCCGCGCGATAAACGCGAAACGCGCCACCAAACCATTCGACGCTGATTAACAATGGAGCCTGTTCCCGTTCCCGCCAAGGTTCTCGCCCGCATGGACCATCTGCAAGCAATGCGCGTCTTCGCGCGCGTCGCCCATCTCGGCAGCTTCACGAAAGCGGCCGAGCAGCTCCAGCTGCCGCGCCCGACGGTCAGCAACGCCGTCCAGTATCTGGAAAAGCACCTGAAGATCCGCCTGCTGCAACGCACGACGCGGCGCGTCGCGCTGACCGCCGAGGGCGCGACCTACTACGAGCGCTGCGTGCAGTTGCTCGCCGACCTCGACGACGCGGAAACGCTGTTCGAGGATGCCGGCGCGTCGCCGCGCGGCGTGATCCGCGTCGACCTGCCCGAACGGTTCGCACTGAACCAGGTGATTCCGGCGCTGCCGGATTTCCACGCGCGCTACCCCGACCTGCGCATCGTGATCAGCACGACCGACCGCTTCGTCGATCTCGTGGCCGACGGCATCGACTGCGCGGTGCGGGTCGGCGTGCTGTCCGACACGTCGCTCGTCGCGCGGCGCGTCGGCGAGATGGCCCAGATCAACTGCGCGTCGCCCGCGTATCTCGCGCGACACGGCACGCCGCGCTCGCCGGACGATCTGCCGGACCACGTCGCGGTCGGCTATTTCTCGAGCCGCACGGGCCGCGAACTGGACTGGGAATATGCGGACATGGATTCGGGCGAGATGCACACGGTGAAGATGCACAGCGTCGTGTCGGTCAACAGCTCGCAGGCGTATCTCGCGTGCTGCCTCGCGGGCCTCGGGCTGATCCAGGCGCCGCGCGACGGGCTCGCGCCGCTGCTCGCCGACGGCTCGCTGGTCGAGGTGCTGCCGGAATGGAACGCGGGGCCGCTGCCCGTATCGGTGGTGTTTCCGACCGGCCGGCATCTCGCGCCGCGCGTGCGGATCTTTGTCGACTGGCTCGCGGAAACGCTCGGCAGCCCGCGCCGGGCGGACTGACGACGGCCGTGCCAGGGCCGTTCGCCCCGGCCCTGGCACCCGGTCAGAACTTGTGGCGGATCGCGGCGCGCACCGCGAACTGGTTCGACGATGCCGACGGGCCGTCCGTGCCGACGACATAGCCGCCGTCGGCCGCCGTGCCCGTCTTGTCGCCGCCCACCTTCTGCCACGCGCCCTGCAGGTACACGTCGGTGCGCTTCGACAGGCTGTAGTCGGCCATCAGGCCGACCGTGTGGTACTTCGGCTTGAACGAGCCGGCTGCGGCATCGTACTTGCCGTCCGTATACACGTACTGCGCGCCCAGGTAGAAATCGGGCGTGAGCTGGTACTTCCCGTTGATCTCGAAGTTCTGGAACTTCGTCGCGGTCAGCCCAAGGCCGGCGAACGTCGACGCCGGCAGGTAGACCGTCGATACCGGGTTCTTCACGTCGGTCTTCGTATAGACGACGCCGACCGTCGCCGCGCCGAACGTGTAGTTGACGCCGCCGCCGAAAATGCGCAGCCGGTCGGCGACGAAGTTCGCGTCGTCGGCCGCGATCGCGCCCGCGTTGCCGATGCCCGGGTTGTTCGCCTGCAGGTACGCGGCCGCGACCTGCAGCCCGGCCAGCGAATACTGCGCGCCGATACTGTACTGGCGGTTGTTCGAGAAGCCCGTGCTGTTGCTGAAGCTGTACGTGCCGCCGAACGTCAGGCCGTTCCAGTCGGCGCTCGCGTACTTGACCGTGTTGTTGACGCGGAACGAGTTGTCCGTGTTGTCGTTGTCGAACGGGTGCGAGAACAGCGTGCCGCCCCAGTTGCCGTTCGCGGTCAGCGGCGCGAGATAGTCGACGACGGCATCGTACTGACGGCCGAACGTCAGCGTGCCGAAGCGCGACTCGGACAACCCGACGAACGCCTGACGGCCGAACATGCGGCCGCCCTGGCCGAGCCGGCCGTTGTTCACGTCGAAACCGTTTTCCAGCGTGAAGACCGCCTTCAGCCCGCCGCCGAGATCCTCGCTGCCCTTCAGGCCCCACCGGCTGCCCTGCGCATAGCCGCTCGCGAGCTGGTAATTGGTCTTTCCGACCCCATTGACGTTGACGTTGTTCGTGTAATTGAAGCCTTCGTCGATCACGCCGTACAGCGTCACGCTGGTCTCGGCAAAGGCCGGCGCGGCGAAGGCAGCGAGCGCGGCGGCAAAAATGACGTGCTTCCTCATGACGAATCTCCGGAGCCGGGGGCCGGGCTGGCCGAACGCCCGGCGAATGTTTGGTCTGTTGTATGTGGCCCGCAGGGCGGACGACGCGGTGTGCGGCCGCGTGAGGACAAAATGGTGTCACGACGCAAATCGTCCGTCCATCGGGTGCGGGTGGTCGCGCGCAAAGCGTTGCGCTCGTCCAACTGCCCCGTCGCGCGGACAGCCCGACCGGGCTTGTCGGCAGCGGCCGGCCGGCCCGCCATCCGCGTAAACCCGGAAGGCTTCGCATCGGTGGCACAATGCGCATCCGTTCGCCATTTCTTCACGAAGTCATGCTTCACCCCGATTCATGCGCGGCGCGTGCCGGCCGTGCCCGCGGCCCGCGCCGGAAGGCGCTCCGATGACCGCGCCGGCCCGGGCCGGCCGCTACGCCGAGCTCGATTTCTTCCGCGGCCTCGTGCTGCTCGTCATCGTCGTCGACCACATCGGCGGCAGCATCCTGTCGCGCGTCACGCTGCACGCGTATGCGCTGTGCGACGCGGCCGAGGTGTTCGTGTTCCTCGGCGGCTTCGCGACCGCCATTGCGTACAACTCGCTCGCCGAGCGGCACGACGAGGCCGCCGCGCGCCAGCGTTTCATCCGGCGCGCGTTCGAGATCTACCGCGCGTTCCTCGTGACGGCCGGCCTGATGCTGCTGATCACCGCCGCGCTGAACGCGTTCGCGATCGACGGCCCGAACATGCCGACCAACGATCTCGACGGGCTGCTGCACAAGCCGCTCGCCGCGCTGCGCGACATCCTGCTGTTCCGCCGCCAGCCGTACCTCGCGTCGGTGCTGCCGATGTACGCGTTCTTCGCGCTGCTCGTCCCGCTCGCGCTGCCGCTCGCGCGCACGCAGCCGTGGCTGATGCTCGCGTTCAGCGGATCGCTGTGGTACGCGGCGCCGCACGTCGCACGCTTCTTGCCGACCGTCGAAGGGGCGCCGTGGGATTTCAACCCGTTCGCCTGGCAGTTCCTGTTCGTGCTCGGCGTGATCGCGCGCTGCCAGCCCGTCTACCAGACCCTCGCGCCTAAGCCGCAGGGCTGGCTGCTGACGGCCGCGGCGCTCGCGATCGTCGCCGCCGGCGCGTACTACCGGCTGCGCATCGAGCCGTTCCCGACCGATCCGTCGATCAAGCAGAACCTCGGTGCGCTGCGGCTCGTGAACTTCCTCGCGATCGCGTGGCTCGCGGCCAAGCTCGTGCACCTCGGCTGGATGAAGAAAGTCGCGCACGCGATGCCATGGATCGGCACGATCGGCCGGCAGGGGCTGCTGTGCTTCGTCGCGGGCACCGGTATTTCGCTCGCGGTCGATTCGCTGCTCTATCAGGCGACCGAAGGCTATCTCGACGTGCCGCTCGGCCTCACCGCCGACGCCGTCGCGATCGGGCTGCTGTATCTCGTGGCCAAACTCTACGGGCCGCTCGTCGCGCGGCTGCCGTTCCGTTCGCGGCCGTGACGCGCCGCGCCGTCATGCGCCGCTGCTACGATAGCCGGCGCCACTCCTGAAACGATTCGCCATGCGCCGACTCGCCCTCCCGTTCGCCCTCGCCCTGATCGCCGGCGCGATCGCCACCGCCCATGCCACGCCGCCGTCGGCGGCGCCGGCCGCCACGCCGGGGGTATCGCCCGCGCCGCCGGCCGTCCAGACCGCGACGACGCCGTCGACCGCGCAGGAGCCGCCCGTCAATCCGGGCAGCAGCGTCGTGCTGCGCACGTTCCGGTCGGCGTCGCTGAAGCGCGACTGGTCGTACACGGTCTACCTGCCGCCCGGCTACAACCCGGAAGGCGCGCGCTACCCGGTGATGTACCTGCTGCACGGCAACGCGGGCAACGCGAACGACTGGGTCACGCAGGGCCGGCTGCAGGCCACCGCCGACACGCTGATCGAGCGCCGCGACATTCCGCCGGTCGTGATCGTGATGCCGCAGGGCGGCACCGACTGGTACGTCGACCGCAAGGAGAAGATGCAGAGCGCGTTCCTCAACGACCTGCTGCCCGAAGTCGAGGCGCACTTCGCGGTGTCGAACCAGCGCGCGGGCCGCGCGATCGGCGGCGTGTCGATGGGCGGCTTCGGCGCGTTGCGCTTCTCGCTGCTCGAACCGGGGCTGTTCTGCGGCGCGATGCTGCTGAGCCCCGCGATCTATGCGAACGAGCCGCCGCTCAATTCCGCCGCGCGCTACGTCGGCGTGTTCGGCGACCGGCAGTTCGATTCGCGCGTGTGGCACGAGCTGAACTACCCGGCGCTGCTGCGCGGCTATTTCGCGCGCAACTGGCGCGTGCCGATGTTCATCGCGGCCGGCGACGACGACCTGACGATCCAGGCGGAATCGAGCGTGCTGTATACGCACCTGCGCCGCGCGCAGAATCCGGCCGAGCTGCGCATCGTCGACGGCGGGCATACGTGGGACGTCTGGCGCGGGTTGCTCGGGCAGGGGTTGAAGTATGCGCTGGAGTGCGTGAAGTGACGGCCGGCGGCCGTTGCGCCGACCGTTTCGGGCTGGCGGATCGGTAATCGGCCGACCGCCGTCGAGGGCCGCCGTGCCCGCCGCTCAAAGCCACGTCCCGCCCTGCCGCTCGCTCGGCTCCGTATCGAGCGCATCGAAATCGTGGATCCAGTCCAGGTGATGCAGCACGCGATCGCGGTCGGCCAGACGCGCGTTGCGTGCCTGCGCGGCCGGCCCGTCGGGAAGATGCAGCACGTCGGCTGCCGAGATCGATGCGTATTGCACCTTGCGCGTCCGGCCGCGACGCAGCCGCTCGTAGGCTTCCTGCGCTTCGCGCCAATTGCCCGGGCCGGCCTTCGCCAATTGCGCGGCCAACACCACCGCATCCTCGATCGATTGATTCGCGCCCTGCCCATGATGCGGCACCAGCGCATGCGCGGCATCACCGATCAACGTCACGCGCCCGCGGCTCCATCGGCCGAGCGGCGGACGGTGAAACAGCCCCCAGCGCTGGCTGATCGGCACGGCCGTGATCATCTGCACCACCGCCGGATGCCAATTCCGGAACGCACGCAGTTGCTCGCCTTCGTCGGCCGGCATGACCCAGTCGCGCGACGGCCACGGTGACGGATGCCGCTCGACCAGCAGGAAATTCTGGTCGCCGTCGTCGCCGATCGGATAGTGCAGCAGATGCCCGTGCGGCCCGATCCAGAACTGGATCGTGTCGGGATCGGGCAGCAGGTCCATGCGCGCGGCCGGCACCACGCCGCGAAAACCCGAACAGCCCGAATACAGCGCATCGTCGTAGCCGAGCATCCAGCGTCGCGTGATCGAACGCGCGCCGTCCGCGCCGATCACGAGATCGGCGTCGACCTGCGTGCCGTTGTCGAACGACAGCGTCACGCGATCGGGGTGTTGCGCGAGGTCGACCAGACGATGGCCGAGATGGATGCGCTCGGGGCCGACCGCCGTCGACAGCACGGCCTGCAGATCCGCGCGATGCACGCCCCAGTACGCGCCGCCGAATTGCCGGCGGTAGTCGGGGGCACCGCGATGACGGCCGATCACCGCGCCGCTGCGCCCGTCGCGATAGACGAGCGCCGGGATGTCCGCGCATACCGCATCGAAGGCCGCGCGCAAGCCCATGCGTTCGTAGAAGCGCGTCGCATTGGCCGACAACGCGACCGCCGCGCCGACTTCGCGCAATTCAGGGGTCTGCTCGTAGAGTTGCGCGTCGATGCCATGCTCGCGCAAGGCGAGCGCGAGGGTCAGGCCGCCGATGCCGGCGCCGACGATCGCAATCTTCAGGTTCGTCTGCATGATGAAGGTGTCTCCGATAGGCGTATATGAGATGTGCGACGGGCGCGGCGGTCATGTCGAATGCATGCGCCGTATCGGTATTTTCAGGAGTGGACTTTTATCCGGCAATAAAATGAAATGAATCTGCTTCATCACTGAATGCAATGAACCGGGCCACGCACAACCGATGGAACTGAGCGAGATCGACCTCAACCTGCTGCTGCTTTTCCAGCGGCTGATGCAGGAACGGCGCGTATCGAGCGTCGCCGAGCAAATGAACATGAGCCAGCCGGGCGTCAGCAACGCGCTCGCCAAGCTGCGCCGCCGGCTCGGCGATCCGCTGTTCGTGCGCGGGCCCGGCGGCGTCGTGCCGACGCCGTTCGCGCTGCGTCTCGCGGAACCGGTGTCGCAGGCGCTCGCGACGCTGCACGCGGCGCTGAACCCCGACACCGCCTTCGATCCGCTGCGCGCCACGCGTACGCTGACGATCGGCATGACCGATATCGGCGAAGTCGTGTTCCTGCCCGCGCTGCTCGAACACCTGTCGCATGCGGCGCCGGGCATCGCGCTGAACACCGTGCGCAACACGAGCGTCAATCTCGGCGACGAAATGGCCGACGGCCGCGTCGATCTCGCGATCGGCCTGTTGCCGCAACTGAAGGGCGGGTTCTATCAGCGCCGGCTGTTCGATCAGCGCTACGTATGCCTGTTCCGGCGCGGGCACCCGCTCGAGGGGGCGCCGCTGACGGTCGACGCGTGGCGCGACGCCGAACATCTGGTCGTGGTGTCGGCCGGCACCGGGCACGGGCAGGTGGACGAATGGCTGACGCGGCGCCGCGTGAAACGCCAGGTGCGGCTGACGGTGCCGCATTTCATGAGCGTGGGCTACATCCTGCAGCGCACCGACCTGATCGCGACAGTGCCTGAGCATCTCGCGCTGCAACTCGCCGCGCCGTTCTCGCTCGGCTGGCGTGCGCTGCCCGTCACGCTGCCCGGCGCGCCGATCCATATGCTGTGGCACACGCGGGTCAATCAGGACGAAGGGAACCGCTGGCTGCGGGATGTGGTGGTGGCGCTGTTCGCGGACACCGGCGCGCGAAGCCGGAAAATCGCGCCTGGTCGGAAGAAATAGTCGAGGTCGCGGTCGCGGCGAGCGCGTTTCACGATGCCGCCCAAATCCGGGCATCATGCATTTCGACTACATTGCCGGAGTGGCGACGGCATCGACGATCGGCCACCTCCCCCCGTCATTCAACCCGCAGGAAATCACGCCATGTCCGTCTCGAAGAAATTCGCCGCCGTCACCGGTGCCGGCTCCGGCATCGGTCGCGCCGCGGCCATCGCACTCGCCCAGGCAGGCTTCACCGTCGCGCTGCTCGGGCGTACGGAGGCGTCGCTGCGCGACACGCAGGACGCGATCCGCGCCGCCGGCAGCGACGCCGACGTGTTTCCCGTCGACGTCACCGACGAAGCGTCGGTCGACCACGCGTTCGCGCGGATCGCGCAACGGTTCGGCCGGCTCGATGTGCTGTTCAACAATGCCGGGCGCAACGCCCCGGTCGTATCCCTCGACGAATACGAACTCGACGTGTGGAACAGTGTCGTCGCGACGAACCTGACCGGCGTCTTCCTGTGCGCGCGGGCTGCGTGGCGGCTGATGAAAACGCAAACGCCGCAGGGCGGCCGAATCATCAACAACGGCTCAATCTCGGCGCACGCGCCGCGCCCCGACACGATCGCGTACACGGCCACCAAGCACGCGGTGACCGGGATCACGAAGTCGCTGGCGCTGGACGGCCGCCGGTACAACATCGCGTGCGGCCAGATCGACATCGGCAACGCCGCGACGTCGCTCACGGAACGGATGACGCAAGGCGTCCCGCAAGCGGACGGCAGCCTGGCGCCCGAGGCGCGGATGGACGTCGTGCATGTCGCGAATGCGGTCGTCCAGATGGCGAATCTGCCGCTCGATACCAACATCCTCAACATGACGATCATGGCGACTGCGATGCCGTTCGTCGGGCGCGGATAGCGCGCATGGCAGCCAGTGCCGGGAGACGGCGTTCACACACTGGCTGCTACCCGATCACTCCGTCGCAACGACGCCGCATGCAAGCCCATTCACGATGCAGATTCAGTGCGGCAGGCTGATCGCCTGCCGCTCGTCCTCGAGCAGTTGCGTCAGCGAAGCGTGCAACCGTTCGAGGCTGCGCGGCGGTAGTGCGAAGCTTGCCCAACCCAGCCCGCTATGACGCAGTAACAGCACCACGCCGCCCTGCATCGGATGGCGCTCGGCGTACCAGCAAGGGTCCATTTCCGTCACGAATTGCTGCGTGTGCGGCGCACGTTCCGGCACGGCAGGCTGCATCGACGCGCGCAGCAAGCTCAAGTACTGGATGACTGCATCCACATCTTCCGGATCGAGCACGGCCGCGCCCCGTTCGATCGACATCAGCACCACGAGCTTGCCGCGCTCCTCGATCATCTTGATGCTCAACGGTTGTGTCATTTTTGTCGTCCTTGCCGGAATTACGCGATCCAATTATCGATCTCGGTACACGTGAACCGGCTGAAGATTCGTGATCCGCGCATGAATCTTTTTTTAGAAAACGCTAGAAGAGCGCGCAGCTTCATCGATTACTTCATCGATTACGTGGTCGGCTTCTGTCGCATGCCCGGCCGCGCCGCCACGCAGCTTGTCCGGCCGGCTATTAAAACTTGTTTCATCTTTTTTGCGACCGGCTGTTAGTAGCCGCTCCGCAGAATGCGCTCATCGGTTGCGCATCGGGTTTTTCCCGACGACACGCACATCCGGCTCTTCTTCACGACGATATTGAACGGAGCAGCACCTCATGCTGAAAATTGTCCGGCTCGCGCTCGCCCGGCCCTATACGTTCGTCGTACTGGCGCTGCTGATCCTGATCGCGGGCCCGCTCGCGGCCGTTCGAACGCCGATCGACATCTTCCCGGACATCCGCATCCCGGTAATCAGCGTCGTCTGGAACTACGCGGGCCTGCAGCCGGACGACATGTCCGGACGCGTGATCACGTACTACGAGCGCACGCTCGGCACGACGGTCAACGATGTCCAGCATATCGAGTCGCAATCGTTCCGCGGCTACGGCATCGTGAAGATCTTCTTCCAGCCGACCGTCGATATCCGCACGGCGACCGCGCAGGTCACGTCGATCTCGCAGACCGTGCTCAAGCAGATGCCGCCCGGCACCACGCCGCCGCAGATCCTCAACTACAACGCGTCGACCGTGCCCGTGCTGCAGATCGCGCTGACCAGCAACACGCTCGACGAACAAAAGCTGGAGGATTACGCGGTCAACTTCATTCGACCGCAGCTGCTGTCGGTGCCGGGTGTCGCGATTCCGACGCCGTACGGCGGCAAGGCGCGCGAAGTGCAGATCGACCTCGACCCGCAGGCGCTGCAATCGAAGGGGTTGTCCGCGCAGGACGTCGCGCACGCGCTCGCGCAGCAGAACCAGATCATCCCGGCCGGCACGCAGAAGATCGGCCGCTTCGAATACAACATCAAGCTCAACAACAGCCCGCTCTCGCTCGACGCGTTGAACGACCTGCCGATCAAGTCGGTCGACGGCACGACGATTTACATCCGCGACGTCGCGCACGTGCGCGACGGCTACCCGCCGCAGGGCAACATCGTGCGCGTGGACGGCCACCGCGCGGTGCTGATGAGTATCCTGAAGAACGGCTCGGCATCGACGCTCGACATCATCGCCGGCGTGAAGGCGAAGCTGCCGCTGGTCGAACAGACGCTGCCGCCGGGCCTGAAGCTCGTCACGATGGGCGACCAGTCGACCTTCGTGAACGGCGCCGTCAGCGGCGTAGCGCGCGAGGGCATCATCGCCGCCGCGCTGACCTCGCTGATGATCCTGCTGTTCCTCGGCTCGTGGCGCTCGACGCTGATCATCGCCGCGTCGATCCCGCTGGCCGTGCTCTCGGCAATCGCGCTGCTGGCGGCCACCGGCGAAACGCTCAACGTGATGACGCTCGGCGGCCTCGCGCTCGCGGTCGGAATCCTGGTCGACGATGCGACGGTGACGATCGAGAACGTGAACTGGCACCTCGAACAGGGCAAGGACACGCGCACCGCGATCGTCGACGGCGCGAAGCAGATCGTGATGCCTGCGCTCGTCTCGCTGCTGTGCATCTGCATCGTGTTCGTGCCGATGCTGATGCTCGACGGCATCTCGCGCTTTCTGTTCGTGCCGATGGCCAAGGCGGTGATCTTCTCGATGGCGTCGTCGTTCGTGCTGTCGCGCACCTTCGTGCCGATGCTCGCGCAATACCTGCTCAAGCCGCACGCATCGGCCGGTCACGCGTCGGGCGAACTGGCCGCGATCATGGATCCGCACGCGGGCCATGCCGGCGCGCACGACGTCCCGACGTCGCGCAATCCGCTGGTGCGCTTCCAGCGCGCCTTCGAGCGCCGCTTCGAATCCGTGCGCGCGTCGTACCGGATCCTGCTCGGCCTCGCGCTCACGCGCCGCAAGCCGTTCGTCGTCGCCTTCCTCGGCATCGTGGCGGCGTCCTTCCTGCTCGCGCCGTGGCTCGGCCGCAATTTCTTTCCGACCATCGATTCCGGCGAGATCGCGCTGCACGTGCGTGCGCCGGTCGGCACGCGTGTCGAGGAAACCGCCGCCGAGCTCGACCGCATCGAGAACACGATTCGCGGCGCGATCCCGCCCGCGCAGTTGCGCGAAGTGATCGACAACATCGGCTTGCCGAACAGCGGGATCAACCTGACCTACAACAACAGCGGCACGCTCGGGCCGCAGGATGGCGACATCCTGATCTCGCTGTCGCACGATCACGCGCCGACCGCCGACTACGTGCACACGCTGCGCGAACGCCTGCCGCGTGCCTATCCGGGCACCACGTTCTCGTTCCTGCCCGCCGACATCGTCAGCCAGATCCTCAACTTCGGCGCACCGGCGCCGGTCGACCTGCAGGTGGCCGGCCCGAACCAGCAGGCCAATCTCGCTTATGCGCGCGAGCTGTACCGCAAGCTGCGGCTGATCGCCGGCATCGCCGATCCGCGCATCCAGCAGGCCAGCACCTATCCGCAGTTCACGGTGACGGTCGATCGCACGCGCGCCGACCAGCTCGGCATCACCGAGCAGGACGTGACGAACTCGGTGGTCGCGACGCTGGCCGGCACCAGCCAGGTCGACCCGACCTACTGGCTCAACCCGCACAACGGCGTGTCCTATCCGATCGTCGCGCAAACGCCGCAGTACAGGATGACCACGCTGTCGGCGCTGCAGAACCTGCCGGTCACGGGCGCGAACGGCCAGTCCCAGTTGCTGGGCGGTCTGGCCACGATCACGCGTGGCGTCGGCAACGCGGTGGTGTCGCACTACAACATCGAACCGCTGTTCGACATCTACGCGACCACCCAGGGCCGCGACCTCGGCGCGGTCGCGGCCGACATCGACGGCATCGTCAAGGCCACCGCGAAGGATCTGCCCAAGGGCTCGACCGTCACGCTGCGCGGCCAGGTGCAGACCATGAACGGCGCGTTCGCCGGCCTGCTGCTCGGCCTCGTGGGCGCGATCGTGCTGATCTACCTGCTGATCGTCGTGAACTTCCATTCGTGGGCCGACGCATTCGTGATCGTCTCGGCGCTGCCGGCGGCGCTGGCCGGCATCGTCTGGATGCTGTTCACCACGCATACGCCGCTGTCGGTGCCGGCGCTGACCGGTGCGATCCTGTGCATGGGCGTGGCCACCGCCAACTCGATTCTCGTCGTCAGTTTCGCGCGCGAACGGCTGGCCGACACCGGTAACGCGCTGGCGTCCGCGCTCGAAGCCGGTTTCACGCGTTTCCGCCCGGTGCTGATGACCGCGCTCGCGATGAGCATCGGCATGGCGCCGATGGCGCTCGGCCTCGGCGACGGCGGCGAACAGAACGCGCCGCTCGGCCGCGCGGTGATCGGCGGCCTCGCGTGCGCGACGATCGCGACGCTGTTCTTCGTTCCCGTCGTGTTCAGCCTCGTGCATCGGCGCGACGCGCTGAAGCACGATGCTTCCCGCGCTTCCTCCCTTTCCGCGTCCGGAGCTTCCCATGTCCACTGAGATCGATATCAAGTCGCCGAAACGGCTGCCCAACCTCAAGCTCGTCGCCACGCTCACCGCGCTGATCGCGGTCGGCGTCGTGGCGACCGGCATCGTCGGCCGCGCGCACGCGAAACAGGACATGACGACCTGGTCCGCCGAACAGGCGGTGCCGACCGTGGTCGCGTATACGCCGTCGGCCGGCGGCGACGGCGCGACGCTCGTGCTGCCCGGCCATCTGTCCGCATTCGAGAGCGCGCCGATCCATGCGCGGGTGTCGGGCTACCTGCATGCGTGGTACACCGATATCGGCGCGCACGTGAAGTCGGGGCAATTGCTCGCGCTGATCGATACGCCCGAACTCGACCAGCAACTGCAGCAGGCGCGTGCCGACCTGCAAAGCTCGCTCGCCAACGAGAAGCTGGCCGCGTCCACGGCCGCGCGCTGGACCAGGATGCTCGCGCAGGATTCGGTATCGCAGCAGGAAACCGACGAGAAGACCAGCGACCTCGCGGCCAAGCAGGCGATCGTCGCGGCCAACGAGGCCAACGTGCGGCGCCTCGACGCGCTGGAGGCGTTCAAGCGCATCGTCGCGCCGTTCGACGGCGTCGTCACCGCGCGCAAGACCGACATCGGCCAGTTGATCTCGGCCGGCGGCGGCGCCGGTCCGGAGCTGTTTGCGGTGTCCGACGTCCACCGGATGCGCGTCTACGTGAGCGTGCCGCAGAACGAGGCCGCCGCGATCCGGCCCGGCATGACGGCCACGCTGACCGTGCCCGAGCATCCGGGCGAAACCTTCCGGGCGACGCTCGCCGACACCGACGATTCGATCGCCGATTCGACCGGCACGCTGCTCGTCCAGCTGATGGTCGACAACCGCGACGGCAAGCTGATCCCCGGCGAATACACCGAAGTACATTTCGCGCTGCCGGCCGGCAGCACCCACGTGCTGACGATTCCGGCCAGCTCGTTGATCTTCCGGCAGGCCGGCCTGCAGGTCGCCGTGGTCGGCAAGGACGATCGCGCGGTATTCAAGCCCGTGACGATCGCGACCGATCTCGGCACGCACGTGCAGATCGCGACCGGCCTCGCGCCGGACGATCGCGTGATCGATAACCCGCCCGATTCGCTGGCCGACGGCGACCCGGTCAGGCTCGCGACGCCGGCCCGCACCGTTGCATCGGCCGCGCGCGATACGGAGCGTGCGCATGGCTAACCGGCTTCGGCTTTGCGCGATGCTCGCCGGCGTCGCGTTCCTCTGCGCATGCTCGTTCGCGCCCGCCTATCACGCGCCGCAAACGGCGCTGCCGGACAGCTTCAAGGAAGCGGGCGGCTGGCAGGCCGCGAAGCCGGCCGACCGCATCGCGCGCGACGGCTGGTGGAAGGCGTTCCGCGATCCCGTGCTCGACCGGCTCGAAGCACGGGTAGCCGCGGCCAATCCCGACGTGGCCGCGGCCGTGGCCCGTCACGACGAAGCGGCCGCGCTGTTCGATCAGGCGCGCTCGGGGCTGTTCCCGACCATCGGCCTCGGCGCGCAGGTCTCGAGCAACCGCCAATCGGCCACGCGGCCGCTGCGCGGCACGAATCAGCCGAACGTCTATGGCGACAACACACTCGACGCCGGCTTCGACTACGACCTCGACTTGTGGGGGAAAGTCCGCAACGAAGTCGCGGCCGGGCGCGCCGACGCACAGGCCAGCGCCGACGATCTCGCGTCGGTGCGGCTGAGCCTGCAGGCCAGTCTCGCCAGCGCGTACTTCAGCCTGCGCGGGCTCGACCAGCAGCAACAGCTGCTGGCCGACACGATCGATACCTACCGGCGCGCGCTGCGCCTGACGATGAGCCGGCACGCGGGCGGCATCGCGTCCGATCTCGATGTGTCGCGCGCGCAGACGCAGCTCGATTCGGCCCGCGCGTCGGCCGAGGACATACGGGCGCGGCGCGCGCTCGACGAGCACGCGATCGCGACGCTCACGGGTGTACCCGCGTCGTCGTTCTCAATGACGCCGGACGTCAACGCCGTGTATCTGCCGACGATCCCGACCGGTATTCCCGCGACGCTGCTGCAGCGGCGTCCCGACGTCGCGGCCGCCGAGCGGCGCATGGCCGCCGCCAACGCGAAGATCGGCGTGGTGCGCGCGGCGTTCTTCCCCGACGTCACGCTCGGGCTGGTCGGCGGGTACCAGAGCTCGGGCCTCGGCCACTGGCTCCGCGCGCCGAACGAGATCTGGTCGATCGGGCCCAGCCTCGCGCTGACGCTGTTCGACGGCGGCCGGCGCCAGGCGCTCACCGACCAGGCGCGCGCACAGCTTGCCGAGAACGGCGCGAAATACCGCGCGGTGGTGCTCGATGCATGCCGGCAGGTAGAAGACAACCTCGCACTCACGCACCACCTCGGCGACGAAGCCGATCGCGAGCAGGAAGCACTCGACGCGGCCGAACGCACGTTGCAGCTATCGATGTCGCGCTATCGGGACGGCGTCGTCAGCTATCTCGACGTCGTGACGGCGCAGGCCACCGAACTCGATACGAAGATCGCAATGCTGGCGTTGAACACGCGCCGGCAACTGGCGGCGGTGGGATTGATCGCCGCGCTGGGCGGCGGGTGGTCGACCGATGAAGCCGCATCCGGTACGCAAGCACTGGCCGCGACGACGCCCCGTTCAGCGAACTGATTCCCTTGCGACACGGACGAGGCGTGTCGTATTTCAAGGCACCCGTCGCGATGACGGGTGCCGTTTTTTTGCGTCGGCCCGACCGCTCGGAACCTGTGACGGATGCCGGCCGCAATCACGGCCCGACGATCATTGCCCAATGCGGCCAGGTTGAAGATTCCCGCGTGGCCGAGCACCGCGCGCCGATGCATGAATTTCTTTTCACGTTGCGTATGCCGATCCGCTAATGTCCATGCCCCATGCTTGTCCTCAACCGTGCGCGACACCGACGCGCCGCGCCGGTGGATGACCCCGTTCAATCATCATGAGGACTCCAGAAATGAAAACCGCCAACGTCATCGCCGCCGCGTTGCTCGCCGCAATCGGCATGCTGTCCGTTCCCGCGTTTGCACTGACCGGCAGCCGGCCGATGCAGATCTCCCCGGCCGCCACCAAGGACGGCGTGCCAGGCACTCAGGCTGCCGGCCAGTGGGTGCCGCCCTACGGCCAGCCGATCCACGAAAAGACCCGCGCCGAGGTCCATGCCGAGCTCGTGCACGCCGAACAGGACGGGCAGCTCAAGTACCTGAACTCGACGCTCTATTCGCATTGATGCGCGCGACCGTGCGGCCGGGCGTGGTGCCCGGCTCACGCCGGCAGCGCCGCCGCCCGTCCACCGAACTGCTCACCCTCCATGAAGCTTCGTCCGTTTCTCGCTCGTTCCGCCCGTATCGCACTCGTCGCGATGGCTGTCAGCGTCATGTTGTCCGGGTGCGCCTCCGCGCGGCCCGACGGCCCCGGCGATTGTGTCGGCCCGCCCGACTTCTGCGTGCCGTTCTTCGGCTCGTAAACGAACATGACGAGCGCGCTGCCATCGGCAAGGCACCCGTCATGTTCGCTGTGTGGCCTGAACCGCGCGCTTATGCGCCCGGCAGCGTCAGCGGATAGCCGTAGCGGCTCGCGGTATCGATTCGGACGTCGGGCAGATCAGCCCTGGTGCGGTTGCGTGCTCGATCTGTCCGCGCGATGCGAGGCGAGATTCCGTGCGGTATCGATCGCACGATCCCGATGTTCGGCTTTTCCGTGCGCGAGCGTCGCATCGGCGATCGCGAGTCCGGTTCCCTGCACCTTCGCGAACGCCGGCAGCGATGAACACGCCAGCGCGATCAGTCCAGCCGTCATGAAGGTCGATTTCATTGC
This sequence comes from Burkholderia sp. AU28863, assembly GCF_002223195.1. Taxonomy (NCBI): domain Bacteria; kingdom Pseudomonadati; phylum Pseudomonadota; class Betaproteobacteria; order Burkholderiales; family Burkholderiaceae; genus Burkholderia; species Burkholderia sp. AU28863. The sequence goes on from NZ_NKFE01000005.1 coordinate 1,496,580, forward strand.
ATTACCCTCCAGTGCACCGCGCGGTGCGCGGCATCGAATGATCCATCGCTCGACGATACGCCGCTGCGCCTAACCATCCGGGAGCACGCGCATGAAGGATTCTTTAACTTTCAATGCACGTGGCAGCCCATGCATGGGCCGATCCGGGTTTGCGTAAAACATGTTTCATCCTCGCGCTGCTGTTTGGATAGTCCGCTGTCCCTAATCTTCGTCTTTCAGCCGACGCAGGTATCCTGCCGTGCGGCCCCTATTCAACGCTATCCAGGAGCCGAAGATGCATCATCCCGCCCGCTACCTCGTCTGCGCCGCCATGCTCGCATTGAGCGTCTCCGCGCATGCCGAGACGAAGCTTACGTCGGCGCAATGCCATGACTATCCGTTCGTTCACACGAACGGCCAGGTCTCCCATCGACAGCTCGTCAACGAACTGAACGAGCTGGAATCCGTCGGCTACAACCCGTCGTCCGGAGACGAGAGCAGCTATCCCGACGATATCGATTCGGCACAGGCGCGCCTGATGCAGAAGTACCGGCACGATTGTGCCGGCGCGGCCAATACCGTCGCGTCGAACGGCAACTGAATTGTCCCGGGGAAACCCTTCTGCGAGTTTGCGCGCGGGCCATGCGGCCGCGCGCGTTTTTGGGGTTGATGCTTCACGACCGGCTCGCCAGTATCGCCTTTCGTCCGTCGACGGACTCGTACGCCATGGCGTCCTCGATCAGATCGAAGCTGAATTCCTGACCGACACGCGTTCTGAACACGAGATTGCCGATCACGCTCTCGAGCGCATTCAGCGCAGCCACCAGCCTTTCATGTTCTCTCACCGTGCGGCTCTCGAAATTGCTGAAACGCTGCATCGATAGATCTTTCATCATGAAGAGCGGCGCCGACACGGGAAACGGAACGGATCCGGCCATCGTGCCGTAAAAATATACCGACGAGCGCATCGGCAGACAGGTTGCCAGCTGGCCGGTCAGTGCACCGCCCACCCCATCGAATACGGCCGTCGTTCCAAGCTCCAATGACAGCTTTCCAAGTGTGTCGGTAAAGTCTTCATCGGCGCGCACGATATGCTCGACACCATCGCGTTGCAGAGCCTCCTGCGCAGCCTGGCTCCTCACCATGGAGATGACCGGCATATTTCTCCGACGAGCGAGTGCCGCGAGCGCCAGCCCGGTTGCCGAGTTCCCTGCCGTGACAATCACGCCGTGGTGCCCGGCCTCGCTAATCGTTTCGAGAAACGCATAGGCTGTGATCACGTTCACGAGCGACCCGCAATAGTCCCGTGCGCTGACGTGTTCGGGCAAGATCAGGCAACTCGTATACGGCACCTGGGCTTTTTCGCACCAAAGGCCGATGTTGTACGCGCTACGGTTCAGCGAGCGGTAGACAGCGACACGTCTCCCCATATAACGCTCTGGTACACCGTCACCCGTCGCCACTACCGTCCCGGCACCGGATGCGCCCCACACACCGTGCTGGCTCGCCGGCAGCGCTTTGCCATCGTCAGCACGGGTACGCAAAAATATCTTGTCGCCATGGTTGATTGCAGATGCCTCCATGTCGATCAGCACATGGCCTGATTCCGGCCGGCTCGGCGGCCGGATATCGCGAACTTCCAACGAGCGCTCAGCGGTAACACAAATCGCTTTCATGACGCGTTTCTCCAGCGGTAAACAGCGATGACGGTAATTGCACAGGCGGTAACTTAAACAAGTCCGCCTGTTGCCGAAACGCAGTCTGCCGGCATACCATCGATTCCAATACAGAATGGATCGATACGAATACTCATGGATCGTCTTGATGCAATTCGCCTGTTTGTTCGACTCGTCGAATGCGGCAGTTTTTCCGCCGTAGGGCGAGAGGAAGGCATTGGACAACCAACCGTAAGCAAGCAGATTGCCGCGCTGGAGCGGTATCTCGGCGCTCAGCTGGTGTTGCGAACGTCGCGTCAGGTGGTGATCACCGCGGCGGGCCAGGCGTTCTATGAGTCGGCCAAGCGATGGATGGACGACTTCGATTCGCTGGAGTCATCGGTGGGGACGCGACAGCAATCCCCACAAGGACTGGTCAGATTGACGACGGCGCCTGCCTACGGCCGCCTATGCGTGACGCCACTACTTCCCGGCTTCTTTCGACAATATCCGGGCGTTGCGCTCGAATTATCCGTATCCGAGCGACCGGTCGACCTGGTCGGGGAAGGACTGGATCTGGCGATCCGCCATGGGCCATTGGTGGATTCCTCGCTGACAGCGAGAAAACTATCGGAGACGGAATCGCTGCTGGTGGCCAGTCCGGGCTATATCGCTGCCAAAGGCAGGCCTACCCGGCTGGCCGATCTGGACGCACACACGGGCGTCGTCTTCGCTCGAAACCATGAGCGCCGCCCTTGGCGCTTCAAGGTCGGGCGCGAAACCGTTCATCGCGTTCCTCAAGGGTCTTTCTTTACGGGTGATGCAGAGCAGGTGCGCGCCGCGGTACTGCACGGGCTCGGCATTGCCCAGGCGCCACGATGGCTTTTCGGAGCGGAAATCGATACCGAACAGGTCGAAGTCCTCCTGCCCGAGTTTCAGCCGGAACGCATGGCGACCCACCTCGTCTATCCCGCCGGTCGACGCGTACCGACGCGAGTCAGGGTGGTGATCGATTATTTGATGTCGGCACTCGGAACCACTTCTACTTGAACCGGGCAAGCCGATCGCGCGTAGCGGCTTGTCACTACCTACCTCTTCAAACTTCGATCCCAAGGCGGCTCGTTGCCGAACGCTGCAGTCAGGTAGTCGACGAACCGTCGAACCTTGAGCGGGATGCGCCGAGCACTCGGGTAGACCGCCTGTATCGTCAACTCGGTTGCTCGGTAATTTGGCAGTAGCGCGACGAGCTCGCCACGTCGCACATGTTCCCCGAAGACGAAAGTCGGGCCGTACGCGACGCCGGCGCCTGCCAACGCGGCAGACAGAAGCATCTGGGTATTGTTGGCAGCGATTCGACAGGGCCCTTCGATAACGTGCGCGCGGTTCTTCGCATCGAATAACGTCCAATCCCCGGCTGAGACGGCCTCGCTGAAGACGAGCCGCTGCGCATGACGCAGATCACTTGGCCTACGCGGCACTCCATGCCGCTCGATGTAAGCGGGCGACGCGCATATGACCATTCGACATGGCGCGATGCGACTTGTAACGAGCGCGCTGTCCTGCAGCTTCCCAATTCGGATGGCGACGTCGATGCCGTCCTCCAGAAGGTCGACATAGCGGTCGCCGAGCAGCACTTCCGCGTTGACCTGGGGGTGATCCTCGAGATAGCGGGCCGTGACCTCGCCCAAGTGCATCGCACCGAACGTGACAGGCGCCGCAACGCGTAGAACGCCGCGCGCCGTGCGTTGCGAATCGTGCGCTTCCCGGTTGGCGTCTTCGAACGCTTCCAGGATTTGCTTGCTGCGAGCGTAGTACGTCTGACCGATATCGGTCAGGCTCAAGCGCCGCGTCGTGCGTTGCAGAAGTCGCGCATTCAGTTGAGCCTCGATCGCGCTCACGTGTTTCCCGGCCATCGCCGGCGACAACCCGAAGCGCCGCGCGGCCGCGGCCAGACTGCCCTCTTCGACAGCAGCGACGAACACGCCAAGGCTGGTCAATCGGTCCATTGTTCGGCCCCGCCTGATTCGATAACATCATTATCGACTGCCGCTATCCTGCGTGCAATTATCAAATTGCAGGCGCGACGCTACGATTCATCCATCCAACCGAGAAGAGGCAGCGCAAATGGAAATCGAAGCGAATGGCACGCGAATCCACGTGACCCAAGCCGGCCAGGGCGACCCGGCCTTGGTGTTCCTGCATTACTACGGTGGCTCGTCGCGGACATGGCAACGCGTGACGGGTGCGTTATCGAGCCGATATCGCACCGTCGCCACTGACCATCGGGGCTGGGGCAAGTCCGATGCGCCGGCGGATGGCTACGGTATTGCCGATCTCGCGGCCGACGCCGAGGGCGTCATCGAGACATTGGGTTTGCAACGCTACGTACTCGTCGGTCATTCGATGGGTGGCAAGGTCGCGCAGTTCATCGCGTCGCGACGACCGAACGGGCTTCAAGGCCTCGTGCTGGTCGCGCCATCGCCACCATCGCCGATGCTGCTTTCCGCGCAAGAACGTGCGATGCTGACGGGCGCCTATCAATCGCGCGAGTCGGTCGAATTCGTTATCGACCACGTACTTACCGCCAAACCGCTCGACGCCGCCTGCCGCGAAATGGTCATCGAGGATAGCCTGAAGGCTGCGCCGCAGGCTAAAGCTGCCTGGCCCGAGGTGGCGATGCGCGAAGATATCAGTGCGGCGGTAACGTCGATCGACGTTCCGACGATCGTCATCTCCGGGGAACTGGACCAGGTGGATCACGTGGTCACATTGCGGACGGAACTGCTGCCGCGTATTCCGCAAGCGACCATGCATATTCTTCCTGGTGTCGGGCATTTGGCGCCGCTAGAGGCGCCGACCGAAGTTGCGCGACTCATTGAAGACTTCATTGCTGCGGCAAAACCTGAATGGCGTGCCGCACCAGCCGCACAATGAACACCCGACGCCCACGGCGCGCATGCTCACTCTTCGTGCGGAATGCCTTCGATCGGACACTCCGGCGTGCCGGGGGTGGCGCGCGTGAGCGATTCGACACGGCGACGCGTGGCGTCGGGATCCGCAATCCAGTCGCGATAGAAGCCGAACGGACATTCGGCGACGCCATTCGCGCCGTCACCGGAATTGATCGTGCCGGTATAACCGCGATGCAGCAGCTTGTACAGATGGTTCTGCGACTGCATGTTACGCCGCGCATCGCGAATCATGCCGAGCGACAGCTCCGCATACTGCACGCCCATTTCCTCCTCGCCGCACTCGCCGAGCGTACGCCCGTCGAACCCGACGATCGCCGAATGGCCGAAGTACGAATACACGCCGTCCCAGCCCGTGGCGTTGGCCACGGCCACGTAGGTGTTGTTCATCCACGCCATGGCCTTCGCGACCATCACCTGCTGCTCTTTCGCCGGATACATATAGCCCTGGCAGCGCACGATCAGCTCCGCGCCATTCATCGCGCAGTCGCGCCAGATCTCCGGATAATTGCCGTCATCGCAGATGATCAGGCTGATCTTGAGGCCCTTCGGCCCGTCCGTCACATAGGTGCGGTCGCCCGGATACCAGCCTTCGATCGGCGTCCACGGCATGATCTTGCGATACTTCTGCACGATCTCGCCGCGATTGTCGATCAGCACGAGCGTGTTGTACGGCACCTTGCGCGGATGCGCTTCATGGCGCTCGCCCGTGATCGAGAACACGCCCCACACGTTGGCCTTGCGGCACGCCGCCGCGAAAATGTCCGTCTCTTCGCCGGGAATCGCGGACGCCGTGTCGAACATCTCCTGGCGGTCGTACATGATGCCGTGCGTGGAATACTCGGGAAACACCACGAGATCCATGCCCGGCAAACCCTGCTTCATGCCGACCACCATGTCGGCGATACGGCGCGCGTTGTCGAGCACCTCCGCCTTCGTGTGCAGACGCGGCATCTTGTAGTTGACCACCGCGACGCCCACGCAGTCGCGGCTACTCGAAATATCACCATGTCGCATGACGCATCCTCCTTGAACGCGTTGACGCCACGCGCGACGGCCGCTGCTTCCGTTCATCGGCTCGCGCGCGGCACACCTTAGTGGCTGATCATCCACGGCCGTCCCGCCGGCCGCTTGAGGCCGTCCGACGCCGTGCCTGCGCGCGTCGCCGCGCCGCCCGAGCAGCAACTGCAACCCGCGCGATGGCGCAGCGGCGGCCCGTCGCCGGACTGACGCGGCGCGTGCGCGGCACGCTCGTTGGTCGCGTGTGCGGCGCGGCGCGCGCCCCCCATCAGCGCCAGTGACGGCGCGCTGATGACGCGCCCGCCTTCGGCGCCGCAGTCGGGACAGCGGCACGGTTTCTCGCGGTCCGCGATGCGACGCATGACGGAGAACGGCCCGCAGCTCGCGCATTCGAAGTCGTAGATTGGCATGACGGCCTCCTTTTCCTGCGTTATTTCAGTGTGTCGGTCACGCGTTCGCGAGATCCGGCGAACACGGCAGATCCACGCCGCCCTGGATGTGCCGGATCGGGCCGTCGGCATTCGGGCGAATGTCGAAGTCGAAGATCTGCGTGGGCAGCCACAAGGTCGCACACGCGTTCGGAATATCCACCACGCCGCTGATATGCCCCTGCACCGGCGCACAGCCAAGCAGCGAATACGCTTGCGCGCCCGAATAGCCGAATTTCTTCAGGTACTCGATGGCGTTCAGACACGCCTGGCGATACGCGGTGGTGACGTCGAGGTAATGCTGGCCACCCTGCTCGTCGACGGAAATGCCCTCGAAAATGAGGTAATCGTTATAGGTCGGCGTGATCGGGCTCGGCTGAAAGACGGGATTGCGAATGCCGTATTTCGCCATGCCGCCCTTGATCAGATTCACGCGCATATGCACCCAGCCGGCCATTTCGATCGCGCCGCAGAACGTGATCTCGCCGTCGCCCTGGCTGAAGTGCAGGTCGCCGACCGACAGGCCTGCGCCATCCACATAGACCGGGAAAAAAACCTTCGAGCCGCGCGACAGATCCTTGATGTCGCAATTGCCGCCATGCTCGCGCGGCGGCACGGTGCGTGCGCCCTGTGCGGCGGCCTGGTCGCGCGCGTCGCCCGCGAGCTTGCCCATGTGCGCGGTGGCCGCGAACGGCGGATTCGCAAGCGGCGGCACGCGATCGGGCGCGGTGGCGATCAGGCCGGTCTCCCGCGCGTTCCAGGTCTCCAGCAGTGTCGGGTCGGGCAGGCAGCCGATCAGGCCCGGGTGAATCAGGCCCGCGAAATTCACGCCGGGAATATGGCGCGAGCGCGTATAGACACCGTGAAAATCCCAGATCGACTTTTGCGCGCTGGGGAAATGATCGGTGAGAAACCCGCCGCCGTTGGTCTTCGAAAAGAAGCCGTTGAAGCCCCATTGGCTATCGGCCTTCGCGCCGATGTCGAGCAGGTCGACCACCAGCAGGTCGCCGGGCTCCGCGCCGTGCACGCCTACCGGGCCGGACAGAAAGTGCACGATCGACAGGTCGATGTCGCGCACGTCGTCGGCGCTGTCGTCGTTCTTGATGAAGCCGCCGGTCCAGTCGTAGGTTTCGAGGATGAAATCGTCACCGGGCTTGACCCAGCAGGCCATCGGAATGTCGGGGTGCCAGCGGTTGTGCACCTGTTCGTTTTCGTAAGCCGACTGGTTCAGATCGACCTTGATGAGAGTCTCGGGCATGGCGTTCACTCCTGGTTCGCGGATTGACATACGGCGCGGCGCGCGAACGCCGCGTCGCGTTCAGACGGACAGATATTCGCGGATGCGGTCGGTGTCGCCCGCATCGCGCGTACTTTGGTGCACGAAGCGCCCGCCCTCGATCACGAACAGGCGGTCGGCCACGTCGAGCGCGAAGCTCAACACCTGCTCCGACACGACGATGGCGATATTGCGGCTCGTGCGAATCTGGTTGAGCGCCTTGGCGATGTCCTTGATGACGGACGGCTGGATGCCTTCGGTCGGCTCGTCGAGCAGCAGCACTTTCGGGTCGGTCGCGAGCGCGCGCGCAATCGCGAGTTGCTGTTGCTGACCGCCCGACAGATTGCCGCCCTTGCGCTTTCTCATGTCGAACAGCACGGGAAACAACGCGTAAAGTTCGTCGGGCACGCGCTGGCTCTGCGCGTTTTCGAGGCCCGTCCGAATGTTTTCCTCGACGGTCAGCGACGCGAAAATCTGCCGCCCTTGCGGCACGTAGCCGATGCCTTTCGACACGCGGCGGTAGCTCTCGTCCTTCGAGACGTCCGCGCCGGCCACGCGCACCGTGCCGCGATGGGCGGGCAGCATGCCGATCAGCGCCTTGAACAGCGTGGTCTTGCCCATGCCGTTGCGGCCCATCACGGCCACGCTTTCGCCTTGCGCAACGGAAAAGCCGATGCCGTGCAGCACCTCGCTCTGGCCGTAGCTGACGACGAGATCGTCGACTTCCAGCATGATGTGTTCTCCGTGTTGTCGTTCGGTTGCCGGCTCAGTGGCCCAGGTAGACGTCGATCACGCGCGGATCGGCCTGCACCTGCGCCATCGGTCCTTCCGCGAGAATCTTCCCCTGATGCATGACCGTGACCTTGTGCGCGATGCGCTCCACGAAAGCCATGTCGTGTTCGATCACGATCATCGAGCGGTTGCGGCAGATGCGGTCGAGCAGATCGGCGGTCAGCTCGCGCTCGCGCACGCTCATGCCCGCGATCGGTTCGTCGAGCATCAGCAGTTCGGGGTCCTGCATCAGCAGCATCCCGATTTCGAGCCACTGTTTCTGGCCGTGCGAAAGCAGCCCCGCTTCCAGGTCGAGCGCACCGGCGAGGCCGATTTCATCGGCCACGTCGCGCACGCGATCGGCCACGTCGGCATCCTCGCGATACGCGAGCGCGCCGAACACGCTGCGTCCGCGCGGAAACGACACTTCAAGGTTCTGCGCCACGCTCAGGTTTTCGTAAATCGACGGCGTCTGGAACTTGCGGCCAATCCCTTTACGCACGCGGCGGAATTCCGCGAGATTCGTGATTTCCTCGTTGCGGAACTTGATGCTGCCCGCCGTTTCCTTCGTCTTGCCGCAGATGAGATCGAGCAGCGTGGTCTTGCCCGCGCCGTTCGGGCCGATCACCACGCGCAGCTCGCCGCGCTCGAGATAGAGATTCAGCGAATCGATCGCCTTGAAGCCGTCGAACGACACGGTCAGGTCTTCGATTGCGAGCAGAAAGTCGGTATTGCTCATGCTTCACGCCTCCTCGTTCGCCGCGCCGAGCAGCCGCCGCACGCGCGGGCGCACATGCTCGTCGTAGAGACCGGCCAGCCCGTTCGGAAACACCATCACCACGCCGATGAACATCGCCGCCATCAGATAGAGCCAGAGGTTCGGAAAGCTCTCCGAAAACCAGCTCTTGCCGAGATTGACGAGAATCGCGCCGTATACCGCGCCGACCAGCGACATGCGCCCGCCGACGGCCGCATAGATCACCATCTCGATCGACGGCACGATGCCGACGAACGACGGCGACATGAAGCCCACCTGCAGCGTAAACATTGCACCGCCGATGGCCGCGAGCATCGCCGCGAGACAGAACGCGAACACCTTGAACATGGCGACGTCGTAGCCCGAGAAGCGCACGCGGTCTTCCTTGTCGCGCATCGCGAGCAGCAGCGTGCCGAGCTTGCTGCGCTGAACCCAGCGGCACGCGAGCAGCGCGCCGATCAGCAACGCGGCGTTCACGAAATACAGCACGAGCTTCGCGTGATCGGTGCGGATGTCCCAGCCGAGCAGCGTGCGCAGGTCGGTGATGCCGTTCACGCCGCCCGTATAGCCTTGCTGGCCGATGATCAGCACCGAGAGAATCAGCGCGACCGCCTGCGTGATGATCGCGAAGTACACGCCGCCCACGCGCCGCTTGAACATCGCGTAGCCGATCACGAAGGCGAGCGCGGTCGGCACGACGAGCACCGCGAGTATCGAGAACGGCAACGAGTGAAACGGCTTCCACCATGCGGGCAGCGCGGTGAGCTGGTTCCAGTCCATGAAATCGGGAATGCCCGGCGTGGTCTGCGTGCGCGTGGCGGCCGGATCGGACGCCTCGAGCTTGAGAAACATCGCCATCGCGTAACCGCCGAGGCCGAAGAACACGCCCTGGCCGAGACTGAGCACGCCGCCGTAGCCCCACGCGATCACGAGGCCGATCGCCACGAACGCGTAGGTCAGGTACTTGCCCATCAGGTTCAGGCGGAACGTGTCGAGCGCGAGCGGAAACACGACCACGATCAGCAGCGCGAGCAGCACGATGCCCGCGTAGCCCGACGCATCGAGTCGCGCCGCGCGCACGCGCCAGCCGGCCGGCGGCGCGCCCGGGCCGGATCGCGGGGATACGCCGCCCGCCGCGGATTGGATGGGTTCCATGTCCGTCTCTCCAGTCGAATGAAGCTGTAAATGAGGCGTGGGGATGAACGCGCGCTTAAACTCGCCGCACCTTCGACGCAAACAGGCCCTGAGGACGCAGCATCAGAATCACCACGACGGTGAGTAGCGTGAGCACGCGCGCAATCGAGCCCGACAGAAAGAACTCGCTGATCGACTGCATCTGCGCGATGCCGAACGCCGACGCGACGGTACCGAGCAGGCTCGCCGCGCCGCCAAACGTCACGACGAGAAACGAATCGACGATATAGAGCGAGCCGCTCGTCGGTCCCGTCGAGCCGATCGCCGTGAAGGCCGCGCCCGCGACGCCCGCGATCCCGCAGCCGATCGCAAACGTCATGCGGTCGGTGCGCCGCGTGTTGATGCCCGCCGCGTTCGCCATCGGCCGGTTCGCGACCGTGGCGCGCACGCGCAAGCCCCAGCGCGACCGATAGAGCGCGAGCAGCAGGCCGCCCGTCATCAGCAGCGCGAGGCCCATCACGAACATGCCGCTTACCGGAATGTCGAGGCCGGGCGTGGGCTCCCACGAACCCATCAGCCAGTCGGGCAGCGCCGGGCTCACTTCCTTCGGCCCGAAGGTCGAGCGGAACACCTGCTGCATGCCGAGGCTCAGACCCCACGTGGCGAGCAGCGTGTCGAGCGGGCGCTTGTAGAGATGGCGGATCAGCGCCCATTCGGCGAGCCAGCCCGCCGCGAAGGCCAGCGCGAACGCCGCGAGAATCGCGAAGAAGAAATACACGGGCGTGAGCGCGTGCCAGACGTTCTGCGACAACCACGAAAACAGGTAGACCGTATACGCGCCGATCGTCATGAATTCGCCGTGCGCCATGTTGATCACGCCCATCTGGCCGAAGATCACGGCGAGCCCGAGCCCCATCAGGAGCAGGACGCTGAAGAGGCTCAGACCGGCGAAGCCCTGCATCAGCGTGATGTTGAAAATATCGGTAGCGGACATCGAACGCTCCTCGCGCGGCGGCGTCATCGGCCGCCGCGCCGCTGCGGTTGACGGATTACATGTAGCCCTTCGGGAACGGATTCGGCTGGATCGGCTGCTCCGACTGCGCGACGACCTTGAACTGGCCGTCCGCCTGGCCCTGCCCGATCAGCGAGCGGCTCCACAGGTGATGGTTCGCATCGACCTTCGCGTAGCCTTGCGGCGCGTTCGCCACCTCGATACCGGCCGAATGCGCGACCACCTTGTCCACGTCGAAGCTGCCGGCGCGCTCGCACGCGGCCTTCCAGATCCACGGGCCGAGATAGGCGGCTTGCGTCACGTCGCCGATCACCGACTTCTGGCCGTAGCGCGCCTTGAATGCCGCGACGAACTTCTTGTTGTTGTCGTTATCGAGCGACTGGAAGTACTTCATCGACGAATAGAAGCCCGCGAAGTTGTCGCCGCCGATGCCGAGCACTTCGTCCTCGGTCACCGACAGCGTCAGCAGGAACTGCTTCTGCGGCGTGATGCCCGCGGCCTTGAGCTGCTTGTAGAACGCCACGTTCGAGCCGCCCACCACGGTCGCGAAGATGCAGTCCGGGCGCGCGAGCTTGATCTTGTTCATCAACGATGCGAACTCGGTCGTGCCGAGCGGGTAGTACTCCTCGCCCGCCACTTTCGCGTGCAGATGCTGTTCGATATGGCGCCGCGCGATCTTGTTGGACGTGCGCGGCCAGATGTAGTCGGAACCGATGAGGAAGAAAGTCTTGGCCTTCTTCGTGTTCGACGCCCAGTCGAGCGCCCAGACAATCTGCTGGGTCGCTTCCTGACCCGTGTAGAACACGTTCTTCGATTGTTCGAGGCCTTCGTAGAAGGTCGGGTAATACAGCAGGCCGTTGTCCTTCTCGAACACCGGCAGCACCGCCTTGCGCGAGGCCGAGGTCCAGCAGCCGAACACGGCCGCGACGTGGTCGTTCTCCAGCAGCTTCTTCGATTTTTCGGCGAAGGTCGGCCAGTCGGACGCGCCGTCTTCCTGAATGATCCGCACCTTGCGGCCGAGCACGCCGCCCATCGCGTTGATCTGCTCGATCGCGAGGCGCTCGGCCTGGATCGAGCCGGTTTCGGAAATCGCCATCGTGCCCGTGGCCGAGTGGAGCTGGCCGACCGTCACCGTCGTATCCGTGACCGCGAGGCCCGTGGTGTTGACCTTCGCCGTGGGCGGCGTTTGAGCAAATGCGCCGCGCGGCAGGCCCAACGCCATCAGCGGCGCGGCGGCGAGACCGCCGAGCATTTTCCGGCGCAGCGGCGAAGGCATCCGGGCTTCGTCATCGAGTCGATCGTCTGCGGACATCACGTTCTCCTTATCGGGCGCCCGGCGCGGGTCGCTGCGGGCTGGGTCGAGGGTTGGACGTAATGTAGAAAGCCAATTTGAGGATCGGAATACGTCAATCGACGTATTCCCGGCGTGCGTACTGGAATGTAATTTGCATTGCAGGGCGATCCTGAGCGGTGTGGTCCGCCGTTGCGCCGTTCGCGCCCCGCTCGTGCCGCTTTCGCACCATTTCGGATCATCTTCATGTCCCAGAGTCACCCGTCAGTGGGCGCGCCCGGTACGCAACGCATCGTCAAGGTGCGTCGCGACTACAACGCCTGGGTCGGCGACGAAACCCTCGAGGACTACGCGCTGCGCTTCACGCCGCGCTCGTTCCGGCGCTGGTCGGAGCTGCGCGTGGCCAATACGGCGATCGGCGCCGTGTCGTTTCTGGTGCTGGAGGCGATCGGCGGCAGTCTCGTCGTCAACTACGGCTTCACGAACGCGGTCTGGGCCATTGCGGCCGTCTCCGTGCTGATCTGGCTCACCAGTTTGCCCATCAGCTATTACGCGGCGCGCTACGGCGTCGACATGGACCTGCTCACGCGCGGCGCGGGCTTCGGCTATATCGGCTCGACGGTCACGTCGCTGCTGTACGCGGTGTTCACGTTCATTTTTTTCGCGCTCGAAGCGGCCATCATGTCGCTTGCGCTGCAGCTGTATTTCCATATTTCGCTGGCGATCGCCTACGTCGTGAGTTCGCTCGTGGTGATCCCGATCGTCATGTTCGGCATCACGCTGATCAACCGCCTGCAAAGCTGGACGCAGCCGCTGTGGCTCGCCTTGTTCGTACTGCCCTACGCCGCCGTGCTGTGGCGCCATCCCGACCTGATCGCGCAATGGACCACCTTCGCGGGCTTCGCGCCGCAGGGCCGCGCTTTCAGCCTGATCGCCTTCGGTCAAGCGTCGACGGTCGTGTTCGCGCTGATCGTGCAGGTGGGTGAACAGGTCGACTATCTGCGTTTCCTGCCGCCGCTCACAGCGAAGAACCGCGCGCGCTGGTGGTTCGCGCTGCTCTCGACGGGGCCGGGCTGGATCGTGCCCGGCGCGCTCAAGATGCTGGGCGGCGCATTGCTCGCCTTCATCGCGCTCCAGTACGAAGTCGATGCCGGCCACGCCACCCAGCCTACGCAGATGTACCTCGTCGCCTATCATCTGCTGCTCGATCCGTTGGGGCTCGCGAGTTGGGCGCTGCCCGCGATGACGCTGTTCGTGATCGTTTCTCAGTTGAAGATCAACGTGACCAACGCCTATGCGGGCTCGCTCGCGTGGTCCAATTTTTTCGCCCGGCTCACGCACAGCCATCCGGGCCGCGTGGTATGGCTGGTGTTCAACGTCATGATCGCGTTGCTGCTCGTGGAAATGGGCGTGTTCGATGCGATCGCCAAGGTGCTGTCGCTCTACGCGAACATCGCGATCGCGTGGATCGGCGCGCTGTTCGCCGATCTCGTCATCAACAAGCCGCTCGGCTACAGCCCGCGACATATCGAGTTCAAGCGCGCGCACCTCTACGATGTGAACCCGGTGGGCGTCGGCGCGATGCTGATCGCGGCCGCCGTCGCGATGCTCGCGCATAGCAGCCTGTTCGGCGCGCTCGCCCAGGCGATGTCGTCGTTCATCGCGTTCGGCGTGGCGTTCGCGTGCGCGCCGGTGCTCGCGGTACTCACGCGCGGTCGCTATTACATTGCCCGCGCCGCGCAACCGACCGGCGACGCCACCTCGCTGCGCTGCGCGATCTGCGAAAACACCTTCGAACCCGACGATACGGCGTACTGCCCGGCCTATGGCGGCACGATCTGCTCGCTGTGCTGCTCGCTCGACTCGCGCTGCCACGACCGCTGCAAGCCGCACGCGCGCTTCGCGTCGCAGGCCGACCGCGCGCTGCATCGCGTGCTGCCCGGCGCGCGACTCGGTCCCGCCGCGCTACGCCTGATTCACTATGCGAGCCTCGTGTTCGCGATGCTCGCGGTGCTGGGCAGCGTGCTCTACCTGATCTGGTCGCAGAGCGCGACGTCGATGAGCGCGGCCGGGCCGTCGATCGGCCATGCGCTCTCGGGCAGTTTCCTGAATATCTTTCTCGCGCTCTCGCTGGTGGGCTGCATCGCGGCCTGGTGGTTCGTGCTCGAGCGCGAAAACCGCCGTGTCACGCAGGAAGAATCGCAGCGGCAAAACGAATTGCTGATGCTCGAAATCGACGCGCATCAGAAAACCGACGCGGCGCTCAAGCGCGCGACCGCCGCCGCGGAATCGGCCAATCGGGCCAAGAGCCGTTACGTGTCCGGCTTGAGCCACGAGTTGCGCACGCCGCTGAACAGCATTCTCGGCTACACGCAATTGCTGCTGCAGGCGAAGGAAGAACTCTCGCCCACGCGCTACAACGCCGTGCGCACGATCCATCGCAGCGGCGAGCACTTGCTCGCGCTCGTCGACGGTCTGCTCGACATCGCGCGCATCGAGGCGGGCAAGCTTCAGTTGAACATCGCCAAGGTATCCCTCGCCGATTTCGTCGCGCATCTGACGTCGATGCTCCGTCCGCAGGCGCTCGAAAAGGCGCTCGCCTTCGACGTGCGGACGGTCGGCCGGCTGCCCGCCACCGTGCGCACCGACCAGAAGTGCATGAGTCAGATCCTCACGAACCTGATCGGCAATGCGATCCGCTTCACGTTGAGCGGCACGATCACGCTGTGCGTGAGTCACGTGCTCGATACGCTCAAATTCGAGGTGATCGATACCGGCCCCGGCATCCCGCCCGCCGAAATGGAGCGCCTGTTCCTGCCGTTCGAACGCGGCGAAGCGGCCCATGCGTACGATCACGGCGCCGGCCTCGGACTCACGATCTGCCGCCTGCTCACGCAAGCGCTCGGCGGCAGCCTCGAAGTGGACAGCGAAGTCGGGCACGGCACGCGCTTCGTGGTGCGCCTGTTCGCCCCGGCCGTCGACGCGGCGGCCGAAACCCCCACCGAACTCGCGTCGATTCGCGGCTATACGGGGGCGCGCCGCACCATTCTCGTGGTCGACGACCTCGACGACCAGCGCGACATCGTCGTGCAATTGCTCACGCCGCTCGGCTTCGACGTCGCCGAAGCGGCCAGCGGCACCGATGCGCTGCGCTGGCTGGCGATGCACACGGCGGACGCGATCATCATGGACATTTCGATGCCGTTGATGGACGGCTACGAAACCAGCCGCCTGATCTCCGAGAATCAGTTGTCGAGCGCGCCCATCGTGCTGCTCTCCGCCAACGCGTTCGCCGACGACCGCGATCGCGCGAACGCGACCGGATGCAAGAGTTATCTGGTGAAACCGCTGCAGGTGAATCTGCTGCTCGACAAGCTTGCCCAACTGCTTGCACTCGACTGGATTGCATCCGATACAGGCGCGAGCGCGCCGGCCGCGCCGCCGCCGCTCACCCCCGCCGTGTGGCCGCGCGGGCTCATCGAGCATCTGCATGCGCATCTCGAAGTCGGCTACGTACAGGGCGTGATCGAGCAGCTCGACGCCGCCCGTGAGGCGTGGCCCGCGCTGCGGGATCAAATCGACGCGTTGCGCGCGTTGGCGGAACGTTTTCAGCTAAGGGAACTCGAGCATGAGCTTGACCGACTCGCGCGCGGCGCAAACGCGTGACGCGCACACCACGATCGCGGCCTCCCCGATCGTCGACGCCCCGGCCGCGTGGCTGCGTGAACGGCCGATGATCCTGATCGTCGACGACACGCCGGAGAACCTCGCCTTTCTGTCCGACACGCTGCAGGCGAACGGATACGCGGTGATCGTCGCGCTGTCCGGCGAGGACGCGCTCAAACGCCTCGCGCGCGTGACGCCCGACGTGGTGTTGCTCGACGCAATGATGCCCGGCATGGACGGCTTCGAAACATGTGTGCGCATCAAGCAGGACGGACGGCACGAGCATCTGCCCGTCATCTTCATGACTGCCTTGACGGAGAGCGAGCACGTCGTACGCGGCTTTCGCGTGGGCGGCATCGATTACGTGACCAAGCCGGTGCAGCCGGAGGAGTTGTGCGCGCGCATCGGCGCCCACGTGCGGCGTTCACGCGCGCAGTTGTACGCGGAGGCCGCACTGTCGCTCGACACGCGCGCGGCGCTGATCGTCGGCGCGGACGGCACGATTCGGTGGCAAAGTCCGCAGGCGGCGCATCGCATCGCTGCATACGCGACTGCGCATGACGCCCCCGATGCCCGGCAAACCGCGAACGCGCGCGATACCGATGCGCCGCCGAAGCTGCCTGCGCTGCTGCGCGCCTGGTTCATCGACTGGCTCGCGCGCGGCGCCCCAGGCGACGCCGTGCACGAATTCGGCTCGGGCCAGATACGCCGCTCGGCCAGTGCGACACTCGGTCCGGAGCCGGGCGAATGGATCGTCATCCTCAAGGAGCGGGACGACACCGTGCATTGCAATGCGCTCGCCGAACGCTTCGGCCTGACGATGCGGGAGGCCGAAGTGTTGCTCTGGGTGTCGCACGGCAAGACCAACCGCGATATCGGCGACATTCTCGGCATCGCCCCGCGCACGGTGAACAAGCATCTCGAGCACCTGTTCCGCAAATTGCATGTCGAGACCCGCGCGGGGGCCGCCGCCGCGGCGATCAAGATGCTCGAGCGCACGTGAAAGGCGCGGACCGCGGAATAGTCCGTTTTCCCAGCCCTTATCGGGCCGCTCGCCGGGACATCATTTCGTAAACTTGATCTTTTGCTCCGATTCTGGATAATTGTTCATGCCTTGAGCGCCATGTGCCCTGTCGCTCGCGCCACGAGGCCGTAGCCCGCCAGCCCCTCTTGGCTGGCATCCCCCGTTTCGGCGCCTGACCAACCGGTCCGCCGAAATACCGTCACGATTCCCCCGGCAACGGCGGAATCGTTCGCCTGCAACGCAGGCCGTGAAGCGCCAGAGGAGACACTGGCGCCTTGCTCCAAAGTGCGGCTCCAGATCGTGCTCAACCAGAGGAATCGTCGCGCCCTCGATCCAAACCGGTTTGGACGGGCCGTGAGCGAGTTCCCTACTCGGTGACCGACATGACGAAGCAATCAACCCGCGTACCAACCGGACGTCCCTCCTATCGGCGCGTTCCATTTGCCCGACGCGGCGGCACGCCGCCCGGCCACGTCCCCGCGCTCGCCTGAGCGCCGGTCCGCGCCGTCCCGCTCCGCGACTTGATCGAGGCGTTACCGCACGTGCGGCGGCGCCTTTTACCGGAGCGGACGCATGCCGCCACGTTTCGTTCGCCCGTGCGACGAACCGCATCACAAGGAAAACCGTCATGGCTTCTGACTCCGCCCTTCCCGACACACCCGCGGCCCGCCCCGGGCCCACCCCCTCCGCCTACATGCGTACCGTCGCATCGATCGCGGCGATCGCCGGCGGGCTCTACGGATACGACACCGGCATCATTTCGGGTGCGCTGCCCCTCATCGCGCGAGAGTTCGCGCTCGACTACCGCGCGCAGGAGCTCGTCGCCGCCGCGATCCTGCTCGGCGCGGTGATCGGCGCGCTGGCCGGCACCCGCATGTCGGCTGCGCTGGGACGCCGCAAGACCATTACGATCGTCTCGGCGATCTATGCGGCCGGCGTGCTGGCTGCCGCCCTCTCGCCCGACGTCTGGTCCCTTGCCGCTTCCCGGCTCGTGCTCGGATTCGCGGTCGGCGGCTCGACGCAGATCGTGCCGACCTACATCGCGGAACTCGCGGAGCCGGACAAGCGTGGCCGCCTGGTCACCTACTTCAACGTATCGATCGGCATCGGCATCCTGCTCGCGGCATTGATCGGCGTCGCGGGTAACGACCTGTTTTCCTGGCGCGCGATGATCGGCATCGCGGTCGTCCCGTCCGTGATCCTGATGGTCGGCATGACCCGACTGCCGCGCAGCCCGCGCTGGCTCGTCGAGCAGGATCGCATCGCCGACGCGCATGGCGAGTTGTCGAAGGTGCGGGCATCCCAGGCGGCCGTCCGGCACGAGATCGCCGATATTCGGGACGTGGTCGAGCGGCAGCAGGACAGCGCGACATCGGGCTGGCGCACGATGCGCGAGCGCTGGGTACGCCCCGCGCTCGTTGCCGGCCTCGGCGTCGCCGCGTTCACCCAGCTGAGCGGCATCGAGATGATGATCTATTACACGCCGACGTTCCTTCGCGACGCGGGATTCGGCGCGTCGGCATCGCTGTGGGCCGCACTCGGCGTCGCCATCACGTATCTCGTGATGACCTTCATCGGCAAGCTGATCGTCGACCATGTCGGCCGCCGTGCGCTCAGCCTGGCGACGCTGCCCGTCGCGGCAGCCAGCCTCGTGCTGCTTGGCTGCCTGCTGCGCGGCGACTTCGTTTGGCCCATGCAGCAACTGTGGATCGTCATCTGCCTGATCGCATTCATGGTGTTCAACGCCGGCGGTATCCAGGTCATCGGCTGGCTGACGGGCGCCGAAATCTACCCCGTCGCGATTCGCAACCAGGCCACCGGCGCGCACGCGGCGATGCTGTGGGGCTCGAACCTCCTGCTGACCGGCACCGCGCTGACCGTGACCAAATGGCTCGGTGTCGGCGGGGCGATGTGGGCGTACGCGTGTCTCAACGCGCTCGCCTGGGTGTTCATCTTCTTCATGGTGCCGGAAACGCGCGGTCGCAGTCTCGAGGACATCGAACGCGCATTGAAGCGCGGAACCTTCGGGCCGCGCCATTCATGATCGCCCCCCGGTCAAGCCAGTTGCGTCCATCCCGCCTTCTCGTCACGGAAACCGACATGAACGAACTCACCGACATGCGTCGACTTTCTGACCTCGCGCTGATCAGCGATTGCGACGGCGTGCTCGTCAACAGCGAGGCCATCGCCGAACGCATCATCGTGACGCGCCTCGAGCACCTCTGGGGACTCGCCGGCCTTCGCGACGTCGTGCGCCCCCTGCTCGGCATGCGCGCCGAGCAACTGCTGCGCACGGTCGCAACCATCGTCGATCGGCCGCTCGCCGACGACACGCTCGTGGCGATTCGCGCGGACGTCCACGCAAACGCGGTCAATGCACCGGCCATCGACGGCGTGCGCGACGCGTTCGCCGCCATCCCGCTCGTCAAGGCGTGCGCAAGCAACAGCGATCTTGCGTACGTGCGCAGCGTGGTCGACCGGATCGGCCTGGCCGACATGTTCGGCGAACGCTTGTTCACGGCCGACCAGGTGCCCTCGCCCAAGCCCGCCCCCGATGTCTATCTGGCCGCTGCCCGTCGCATGCATGTCGCGCCCGAACGGTGCATCGTCGTCGAGGACAGCGCGACCGGGACGGCAGCCGCGATTGCCGCCGGCATGACCGTACTCGGTTTCGTGGGCGCCGCGCATGCGGCACGAACCCAGGCGGACAAGTTGCGCGCCGCCGGTGCGTACGCCGTCTTCGACGACATGGCCGCGCTGCCGTCGCTCGTCGAGCGCTGGCTGCAACACCTGCACGGCACGACGCCCGCTTTGCGCATGCGCGCCTGACCTTCCTCGAACCCGACATACCCCGCGATCATGAACGACAACGCCTTCCCTCCGGCGCCCGAAGACGGCGCGTCCCATCCGCTCTCCGATGCGACGCTCGGACGCGTGGCACCGCACGTCGCCGTTCCCGCCTACGACCGTCTTCGCCTGAGCGCAGGCATCGCGCATATCGGCGTCGGCAACTTCCATCGCGCTCATCAGGCGCGCTACATCGATCACGTGCTGCATCTGCCCGGTCACGAAAAATGGGCGATATGCGGAATCGGACTGGGTAACGGCCCGGCCTCGGTCGCAAAGGCCGACGCGCTCCGCGCACAGGATTGCCTCTATACGCTGACGGAGTTCGCGAGCGACGGCACGACGATGGTGCGCGTCATCGGTGCAATGATCGAGTATCTGCACGCACCGGGCGATCCGGAGGCCGTACTGACCCGCCTTGCCGACCCGGCGATCCGGATCGTCTCGCTGACCATCACGGAAGGCGGTTACAACCTCGACGAGACGACCGGCGCATTTCGATTCGACACGCCCGACGTCGCGCACGATCTGCTGGGGGGACCGCCCCGTACCGCGTTCGGGTTCATCGTCGAAGCGCTCAGACGGCGCCGCGCCGCCAACGTACTGCCCTTCACCGTGATGTCCTGCGACAACCTGCGCAGTAACGGCGATACCGCGCGACGCGCCGTACTCGACTTCGCACGTGCGGTCGACGTCGATCTCGCTGCCTGGATCGAGCGTTACGTGGCGTTCCCGAACAGCATGGTCGATCGAATCGCGCCGCAGGTGACGGACGCGGTCCGCGTGCGCGCCAACCGGTCGTCAGGCATCGACGACACGGCACCCGTCGTTGCCGAATCGTTCTCGCAATGGGTGATCGAGGACAGTTTCAGCGCCGGACGTCCGGCATTCGACGCCGCGGGCGTCGAATTGCGCGACGACGTCCATACGTACGAGGCCATGAAGGGGCGCATGCTGAACGCTTCTCACATGTTGCTCGCTTACCCGGCGATTCTGTTGGGGCATCGTTTCGTCCATGACGCAATGGCTGATCGCGATCTCGCCGCGCTGCTCGACACCTTCCTGACCCGGGACGTCGCTCCGATCCTCACGCTACCGCACGGCGTGTCCGCGCACGCCTATGCTCAAAGCACGCTCGCGCGCTTTCGCAACGCCGCACTCGGCGACCAATTGCTGCGCGTCGCGCACGACGGCGCATCGAAGATCCCGGTGTTTCATGCAAAGACCATCGGAGCACTGGTCGCGCGCAACGGCGACCTGCGCCGCGAAGCCCTGCTGCTGGCTTGCTTTCAGCAGTACCTGAAGGGTGTCGACGATCGTGGCGCCCCCTTCGCCGTCAGTGAACCACAGTTCGACGCAGCGGATCTCGATCGTGTGCGAAGCGGCAATCCGCTCGCGATCCTCGACTCAAAACCGTTCGCCGCACTGGGCCTCGATGCCGACGCGGAATTCGTCGCGCTGTTCCGCACAATGCAGTCAGCCGTGGCGGCACGCAGGACGCGCGATGCCATCCGGCTGGCGCTCGATGCTTCAGATGCCTGAACAACGTAGCGCTTCCCGAACATCGGTGGCGCGAACGCTGCTGTCGGAGCGATGCGACCGTTCCTCGCCCGTCGTTTTTCCGAACAGCGCGTCCTCGAATGCGCGGTTGAGTTCGGTCAGCTTCGCGTCGAGCCGAGCCAGTTCACGAGGCGTCGGTAACGGAGGATCACCGGCTATCGCGAGCGTTCCGTGCCCGACGCTCGCAGCCGCATCGAGCGGCATCGCGCGGCTGCGATCCAGATCGCTCATCAACGCATCGATTCGCGTGACGATGGCTACGCGCGCATGCCGCTCGAATCCGACAACCGGGCCGTCGCCTTCTGCAGGCAGGAGCGTCGCGACGATTCGGCCATGCAGCCAGCAAGACAGCAGCGTGTCCGACAACCGTCGCGCATCGCCGGATACGCGGAACATGCGCCACGCAGCCAGCGGCCTGATCGCCACGCGCACGTCATGAAAACGGCGATCGGCCGCGCGCATCCGCGCCGCCTGCGACCGCGTGCCGTCGTCGCGCTCGTGCACGAGTTCGCGCAGCGCCGCCAACAGGCCGTGCGCACGCGTCGCGATGTGGCGCGACGCCGCCAGCGGCATCACCAGCATCGCCGCCGCGAGCGAAACCGCGCAGCCGATCAACACCTCGCCGATACGCAGTTCCGCAAGCGTTCCGATCTCGAACCCCAGTTGCGCATAGACGACGCCGATCAGCACCGTCAGGAAGAATACGCCGCGCCCGTAGGCATGCAGGATGTGGTACGCCCAGGCAAACACACACCCGCCCATGACGATGACCACGACTGCATTCGCATGATGAACGGCGCTGACGACGAGTACGCTCGCGAGCGCGCCGGCGAGCGTGCCGACGACGCGTTGCGTGCCACGATAGATCGTGTCCGCGCACGAATACGTGCCGAAGAATACGACGAACGTGCTGAGCACCGCCCACATCCATCGCTCCGACGACAGCGTCTCACCGATCAACATCGCGGCGCACGCAGCCGCCGCGGCGCGAATCGCCGGCAACCATGCAAGCGTGCGCCAGTCGGTGGTCCACGGCACCGCGCGTGCGTGCCGCGGCGTCGCGGGCGGACGTGCGGCTGCCATGCGCGTCGCCACGTCGCCGGCGACGGTATCGAAGCGCGCAATCGCCGCGCGTAGCGCCGCGGCGGCGGCATCCGTGCTGTCGTGGTTCAGCACGCGCCGGGCCGCCGCGATCTCCAATGCGACGAGCGCGGCGTGCAAGGCACGCGTGTCGCGTTCATCGAGTGTCGACGCGTGATGCTCGAGTGCGATGGCGGCTTCGTTCAACGCGAGCAAATGCGCCATCGCATCCAGTGCGTCCGCGTCCGACACGTCGCTTCGCGCGATGCATGCCGCGTGCAGCGACACCGAGCGCGCGATGAGCCGGGGCGTGTGCGCCGCATGCGTCGGCAACAGCATCCGGCAGACGAGCACGACGCCCGCCGGGCCCACGATCGACATCGCCAGCATGTGGCCGACCTGTAGCGCGGCCGGATGCAGATAGAGGCCGAGGTAGTACATCGCGATCGCCAGGAACGCACATCCGATCGTGCGCGGCCCTTGGGTCTGGCACAGCATCGAACAGAACAGGACGATCACGAAACCCGCCTTGCCGACGGCAGGCCACGCACTCGCGACGGCGGCTGCGGCGAAACTCGCGCATGCGACGCCGTACTGCCACGCCAGCGATTCATACCAGTCCAGCCGGCGAGCATCGCGCAGGAAGAGTGGCGCGATCATCGCGAACAGGATGCCCACGGCGCCGGTGGTGATCGCGAGACCGAGATGAAGCGCCGACGCAATGCTAAGCGCGCCGGCAAGCACGCTCGCGAGTGCGGCGCGCGCACCGCCCAGCAGCCGATGAAGACCGGGGTCGACAATGAACAGGCGGTCAATGGCGCGTGACAACGAAACAGCTGACATGATCAAAGCATTCCAGGAGGCGGCACGACTGCTTCCGGCCGGCATGCCGGCCGCGGCTTTCAGGACGACCGCCACGACACGCGACGGCCGCCGTGCCGAACTCAAAACACGCGGTCCACCCAGCCGTGGCGATCGGCTTCGCGCCCGTTCTGGATATCGAGCAGCGCCGCCTTCAGCCGCGACGTGACCGGCCCCGCGCCGCCCTCGCCGATCGTGAAGTCGTACGCGCGCCCCTTCACCCGGCCGATCGCCGTCACGACCGCCGCCGTGCCGCACGCGAACGCCTCGACCAGCCGACCGCTGCGCGCGTCCGCCTGCCACTGCTCGATCGTGTAGCCCTCCTCCCGCACCGTGTAATTCAGTTCCCGAGCCAGCGTGATCAACGACGCGCGCGTGATGCCCGGCAGAATCGTTCCGTTCAGCGGCGGCGTCTGGATCGACCCGTCGTCGAACACGAAGAACACGTTCATCCCGCCCAGTTCCTCGATCCAGCGGCGTTCGACCGCATCGAGGAACACGACCTGCTCGCAGCCTTCGCGAGTCGCCTCCGCCTGTGCGGCCAGGCTCGCCGCATAGTTGCCGCCGCATTTCGCGTCGCCCGTGCCGCCCGGCGCCGCCCGCGTGTACTGCTCCGACACCCACAGCGTCACCCCCGACGCGCCGCTCTTGAAGTACGCGCCGACCGGCGTCGCGATCACGCAATACAGATACTCCGGCGACGGCTTCACGCCGAGCACCGCCTCCGTCGCGATCATGAACGGCCGCAAATACAGCGCCGCGCCGTCGAACGCCGGAATCCAGTCGCGATCGGCGCGGACCAGCGCGCGTACCGATTCGACGAACATCGCCTCCGGCAACGGCGCCATCGAGAGCCGCTCGGCTGAATGACGAAAGCGCCGCGCATTCGCATCGGGACGGAACAACGCCGCGCCGCCGTCCGGCAGCCGGAAGGCTTTCAAGCCCTCGAAGATTTCCTGCGCGTAGTGCAGCACGAGCGTCGCCGGATCGAACCGGAACGGTTCGCGCGGCCCGATTTTCGCGTGATGCCACCCTTCGTCCGCCGAGTACCGGATCGTCACCATGTGATCCGTGAACACACGGCCGAAACCGGGATTGTCGAGCAGCGCGGCGCGCTCGGCCGCCGCGACGGGGTGAGGATTGGGTTCGAATTCGAAGTGCTGGACGGAATCGGTGCTCATCGTTTGCCCCTTGATCGGCAGCGGGACCGTCCCGGCTGCTACGGGCAAAAATTTATCGTAGAAAAAATAATTTCAGGTTGCGTGTTCGCCTTAAGATGGACGCGGTTTGGCAATTCCATGCTGCAAAACTCGAAAACCCGGGCACCGCGTGCCTCAACCGAATAGGTCGGACCCATGGCCGTCATCGAACTGGACGAAATCGACCGTCGCATTCTGAAAGTGCTTCAGGAAGATGGGCGAATCCAGAACGTGGAACTGGCGCAGAAGGTGGGGCTGTCGCCGTCACCGTGCCTGCGTCGCGTCAAGCAGCTGGAACAGGCGGGCGTCATCGAGCGCTACGCGGCGCTGCTCGACGCATCGAAGATCGGCGCGGGGTTGACCGTCTTCGTCCGCATCTGGCTGACGAGCCAGGACGCGAAAACCGTCGACCGTTTCACCGAGGCGGTTCAACGTCTTCCACAGGTTCTCGAGTGCCACTTGATGGCGGGCGATTGCGATTGCCTGCTGCGTGTCGTCACCGCCGATATCGACGCCTATCGGCAACTCCAGATCGACCACCTGACCCGGATCGAAGGGGTGCAGAGCGTGAAGACCGAGATTCCGATGCAGAAGATCAAGCAGACTTCCGTGCTTCCGCTTTGATCGTGCCCGGCGTCAGGAAACGTCGGCGCGTCGTGTCGAACCGGGGCTCGCGTCAGCGATCGGGGGCATGTATCGAACCCTCACGCGCGACCGGATGAATGCGCGTATCGTTCGCGGAGCCATGCAGCCTCCGCGAACGGCATTGGCGTCAGAAGTGATGCAGCAGCGCGATACGCGCGACATATTGATTCGGGCCTGACGAGATATCGGCGGCGCCCGGAATGTACGCGTAGTCGAAGTCGGTTCCCGTGTGCGCGTTCATCGCATGCTGATAGACGCCCTCGACGAATACCGACGTACGTTTCGACACGTCGTAATTCACCTTCGTGCTCAGTTGATGCCACTTCGGATTGAACGCGCCGACCGTCGATGCGACGCGGGCCTGCGTGTACGTGTATGCCGCGCCGACGTAAAACGCAGTCGTGAAGTGATAGAGGCCGTTCACCTCGAAGTTGTCGAATTTCCACGATTTCCACGCACCGCCCGCCGGCTGCGTCGTACCGGTGAAATACGCGTTCGAAGTCGGGTCGTAGACGTCGACGTGCGAATACGTGAATCCCACGAGCGCATTCGAGAACGCATAGTTCACGCCGATGCCGATGTTCTGCTGCGACGACGCATCGAACGTGTTGTCGCCGGTGATCGCCCCGCTCGAATCGGCATTGCGTGCGTGATTGATCTTCAGATACGACGCGCCGACCGTCAGCCCGCCCTGCTGGTATTGCAGCGCGGCGCCATACAGGCGGTTGTTCGCGAAGCCGCCCGCCTGATTGCTGAACCCGTACATCGCCTCCGCGGTCATGCCGTGCCACACCGGCGACACGTACTTGACCGCGTTATTCACGCGGAACGAGTAGTCGGTGTTGTCGTTGTCGTACGGATGCGAGAACAGGTAGCCGGTCCAGTTGCCATTCGCGGTGAGCGGCGAGAAGAGATCGACGCTCGGGTCGTACTGGCGACCGAACGTCAGCGTGCCGTATCGATCCGACGCGATGCCGACGAAGGCCTGGCGGCCGAACTCCCGACCACCCTGGTTCATTTTGCCGGTGTTGACGTCGAAACCGCTTTCGAGCGTGAAAATCGCCTGGTAGCCCGCGCCAAGATCTTCCGTGCCCTTGATGCCCCAGCGGCTGCCGTAGTCATAGCCGCTTTGCAGTTGCACGGTTCCGTGCCCGCGTGCGTTGCTCGTGTAGTTGATACCGTCTTCGATCTTGCCATACAGCGTCACGCTGCTCTGCGCATGTGCGGCCGCAGCAAGCAACGCGGCGGGCGCGACGATCCCCCAACGCTTGTTCATGACGATTTACCCCCAAGTCTTTCGTTTGCCGGTCGTAACGCTTCCGCGCTGCGTATATGCCGCGTCGAGGCTGCTCGGCGATGCGACGGGCGCAGTGTAATGAGCCGATTTTCTGCTGTTAGCCCCTCGCGGCAGGAAGGTGCTCTTCAAAATGGGGGATGTTTGTCAGTGCGGAAAACGGCTAAGGGGCGGTTGAAAAGCACACCGGCCCGCATTCCATCGACAGTCGCGAGCCGTTTGGCGCGTGGCCCGGATCGCTGCATGGACGCACGACGGCATGGATTTTTCCGTCACGCGGCGCCGCGGCCTGGCATTGAATTTCAGCGGGACGCTGCGGCGGACTGGAGCAGCATGGCCGGAACGGAGATCCGGGGATCCGTCCGTGTCGATCGAAGGCTATGACAAGGTGCGAGATGGATCGTCGATTCGCGCTAACGGCGCTATCGACCCGCCGTCGATCCGCATGGCGGTTGGCAACGAAAACACTTGCGATTTGCTCCGCACTCGCGAGTTGAAGCACGCGCAGATCGTGCGGGCACCGACCTCCGCGACCTTACCCATGTCACGGCGCGGCGATCAACGCCTGGACCAGATTCGCGGCGATCGGGCGCCCGAGGCCGGTCACGTAGTCGTATCCGGTTGCCGCCGTGCAAAGCGTGCCGCATGCGCCGTTCGAGCCGCTGACGATGTCGCGGAAGTTCGTCGCGTAGGCGCTCGACGCGAGCCCGTACAGCACGCTCTGGATCGCGCTCACCGCGTTCAGCGTCGTCTTGCCACGCGCGATGCGCGCGCTGTTCGCGATCGCGATCAACGCGGACCATTGCGGTGCGCCCGCGCTCGTGCCGCCGACGACGAACCACCCGCTCTGCCCCGCATAGCCGTACGAATCGTAGACCGCGAAGCCGGACGCCGGGTCGGCATCATAGGCGACGTCGGGCAGGCCGCGCAGCCCGAGGCTATCCGACGGCATCCCGAAGTTCGACTGATACGTCGGCACCGTCTCGACGGCGCTCTGCCCGCCGCCGCTGCCGGCCCACGCCGTTTCGTCGGCATATGCGCCGCTCGCATCGGTTGCGATCGACGTGCCGCCGACGCTCAGCACATACGGCGACGCGGCCGGGTAGTCGATCCCGTTGCCGCCGTCGCCTGATGCCGCGACGAACGACACACCGTTCGCGCTGGCGAACTGCCCGTCGAATTGCGTTTCGGCCAGGAACTCGGCGCTCCCCCAGCTGATCGACACGACCTTCGCACCGACCCCGCCCGGTGCCGGCCGCGTCGCGAGTGCGACCGCGCTCATCAGGTCATCGAGCGAACTCGATGCGGCTTCGACCAGCACGATCCGCGCATTCGGTGCGATCGCGTGCGCCCACTGCACGTCGAGCGAACTCTCGAGTGCCCACAAGGCATCGGGCGGCGGTGGACGCTTGTCGGCCGTCGCGTACACCTTCGTGAAGCAGTGCGGCGACGCGCACGGCGGCAGGCCGAACGTGCGGCTGAACAATCGCAGATCGGCCTCGACGTTCGGATTGTCGTACGCATCGACGATCGCGATGATCTGATCGTCGCCACCGTAGCCGCGCGCCGGCAACGGGTCGAACCCGTAGAAACGGCGAATCTGCTGCGGCGACAGGCCCGCCGGATTCCGTTTCGCGGCCCCATGCAGATGGAGCGGCGGCCGTGCAAACCCGCTCGGCGCGCGATGCGCAGACTGTGCGAACGACACGCCGGACATCAGCGCGATGCTCGCCGATACGGCCAGCATGCACAGCGCACGCGCAAACGAAGCTCGCTTCATGGTGTTCCCCGTTGGCAAAGGAGCCGGCGCGCGTCAGTGCACCTTCGCGCTCGTGAACGACAGCGACTTGCCCGCGCCCGCGATGACCAGCCAGTTGACCGGATCGGTGATCACGACCGTCGCGCTGCCGCTTTTCACGCTCGGCAACTGGTACGTGCTCTTCGGCAACAGCCACGTCATGTCCTGCAGACTGGTCGGCTGCGTCGCGCTGAACGTCCAGCTGGCGCCGGTATCGGTCGCCGTCCAGTTCACGAGCAGACGGCGCCGGTCGAACTGCGTGAGCTGATCCATCGTGAACCACTTGAACTGGCCGGTCGTCGCCAGCGACGACGCGTAGCCGAGAATCGCCGTGACGACGTTCGGATACCATGACGCGCCCAGCGGGTGCATGTAGATCAGCCGGCTCGTGCGGTTCGCGACGACGAAATCCATCAGCGACGTGTACCAGTTCAGGACGTCCGTTGTCGGCACCGCGAACTCCTGGAACTCCTCGAACGTCGCATACTTGCCGAACGGCATCACCGGGAACGCCCAGATGCCCGGATTCAGCAGCGAACCGTTGCGATACGCACGCGTTTGCGCATTGCCGGTATGGCCGGTGAAGTAGTAGCCGGAGTAGCCGTTCGATTCGAGCCAGTTCACCGCCCATGTCGGCGTATTGCCTTCCGGGGCCGCCCACTCGACGTCCGGCTTGCCCGTCACCGACTGGACCGCATTGTGGTTCAGCACCAGATACTGCGTGAACGTGCTCGCGTTGGCTTCGCTCGCGTTCGCCCCCCAGTAGTCGTGCGCCCAGCCGCCGTGGCTGCCGACCTTGTGCCCGCGCTTGAGCAGGAACGCGACCAGTTGCTTCGCCTGCGTATTGTTCGTCAGGTTGATGCCGAGACCGTCGCCGATCGTCACGTCGTCGGGGCCGGCCGTCATCACGATCGAATACGGGCCGCTGTTCCAGACGCCGTAGTTCTTCAGGTACTGCGCGGGCTGAATCTGATCTCGTGCACAGAAGTGCCAGTTCAGGACCATCCCGGCCTGCGCACGCGGCTGCAGCGACAGGTGCGGCATCGACAGGATGTTCGTCGTGAAGTAATGCAGGAAGCCGTGGATCGGCATGCTGTCGGTTTGCCCGCCGAGATATGCGAGCGGCAGGTTGACGAACATCACGCCGCCGTTTCCATACGCCTGATAGCCGGCCACGAGCCCGAAGTTCGGCGACGTCAGCAGCGTCGTGCCCGTATACGTGCCTTGCGTGACGTAGCTCGGATAGGTGAGGAAGCCGTATACGTAGCCGGAAATGCCTTCGAGCACGTCGGTCGCCGCGGCGGGCGACGCGCTCGCGAGCGACGTCGCGCCATTCACCGCCGTCGATGCCGACGACAGCCTCGTCGAGGTCGGCGAGTACGATCCGGCTCCGACCTTTGCGCCGGCCGACACGCGCCCGAGATTCAGCGGCACGCCGGTCATGCGCCCGTTCACCGTCTTGTACGTGAAATACGCCTGATGGTTGTAGCCGGCAAGCCCGCCGGGGTTCGACGTGCTCGGCTGCAGGTAGAGCAGCGGGTTCGTCGTCGAGCCGGTCGACGGAGTCGACGTGGTTGCGGTCAGCGCGGTCGCGGCCGTCGTCGAGCCCGGCCACGGCATCGACTTCCCCGGCGGAATCTGTAGCGCGCGCAACGTGCTGCCCATGCCGGTCACGTTGCCGAGGCCGATCATGTTTCCACCGAGCGTGTCGTAGAGCACGTAGTTGACGCCGGCCATCGAGCTGAAGCGCGACTGCCCGGCCGGATAGAAACCCGTCGCGTTCAGTATGCCGAAATCATAGACGAGCATCACGCGCCCGCCGTTCAACGCGTAGCTCTGGATAGCGGTCACGAGCGTATCGTCGGCGACCGTATGCACCTGGTCCGGCAGGATGAGTCCCTGGTACTGCTGCAGCGACGTGCCGCCCTGCTTGAATTGCGTGTCGCTGATCAGCGAGATCTGCAGCCCCTCCTCCGCCGCGGAATCGAGCCACGCGGACACACGCGGGTCCGGCAGCGTGAAGTTGTCCGGCAGCAGCAACAGCAACTGGTTCGACAGCGCGCTCGCCCGCCCGGGTGCCAACGTCATCAGGCAAACGGAGAAGACGATCAGAAAGGCTCGTAGGGTCCGGATTGACTTGGCCGACATTTTTTCTCTCCCCGTAGGAGGTGGGATGACAGCCGATGCTTCACTCGTCACTGCGTGCGCGTTGCGCTCATCGTGATCGAGCGGTCCGCGTCCGGATCGGGGCGCGCCATCGGCTGGCGGCGCAGAGCGAGCGTGCCGTGTTTCGGACGCCCCGCGACGCATGCGCGTCGATTTGTCGGACGATCAGGAGTGCATGGCGACTATCGTTCCTACCGCCCCCGGGTGAAGCGAACAACGTGCCAGTCTCGCGACTGCGTTGTCGGGACGGCCCGCGGCGACGTCAAGCATCCGGCACGGGAAAACCGGGCCAAAAACGTTACAGCGCCGATACGGCACACGTGGCAGGTAATGGAGCGAAGCCGGCGGGAACCGTCGCGATAGATGTGAGGCTGTTCGGTGCTGCGTCGGATGGCGCTCCCGATCGCTGCCCGCCTTGTCGGGCATCGGCAAGCGCGCGGGGAATCAACGGAAAATGATTCTGCCGTGCAACACCGGCACGGCACGCGTGTGGCTCGTGCCGTGCTCGCCTGCACGGCGTGCGGTTTTGCCTGCAAAGTTCAGCCGAGCTGCTCCCACGGCTGCGGAGCCGTGATCGCTGGAAGCGCCCGCATGAAGCAAACCGCCGGCCCTATCGCACCAGCACCATTTTTACGCAGGTCGGGCCGAGTGGTTCGCCGTTGCCG
The DNA here is from genome assembly GCF_002223195.1 of Burkholderia sp. AU28863. Taxonomy (NCBI): domain Bacteria; kingdom Pseudomonadati; phylum Pseudomonadota; class Betaproteobacteria; order Burkholderiales; family Burkholderiaceae; genus Burkholderia; species Burkholderia sp. AU28863. The sequence continues at coordinate 1,527,677 of NZ_NKFE01000005.1, forward strand.
GCAGAAGTCCTGAGCGGGGACACCTCCACGGACATGCCCTGCCGTTCGAAGGCATCGAAAATCCAGCGACCGTGCTCGCCATAGCGGGGTTGACGGCTGAATCCCATGGACTCCAGCGCCCGCGTGAACTGCGCGAAATCCGGCTCACATGTCGTCGGCAGCGGGGAAGCCTGGGTTCCTGGAATCGGGTCAAAGATCAGATCCACTCGCGGACCTGTATCATCGCGCGCCCACCGTTGGAGGCTGAACGCCCAGTTGCCCTGCAGGCGTTGGCCGTAGCCGAATCCATCTTCACTCGACACTTCGGTCTGCACGCCAAAGATGCGGCGCACCGTTTCGGGCGTGATGTCGGTCACGCGATTGCTGGCCTGAATCAGCTCGAGCATGCGTTGTAGCGCCTGCGTTGCAGTCAGGCTCGCCGGGGATCGGGATTCGACGCGCGAACCCGATGCCGCTTCGTCCGCGGACTGCCCATGCACGCTGCCGAATGGCAGGCATAGACTCAATACGGTCAGGATGGCGAAATAGGCCGACAGCTGGCGACCGGCGCGCGCACCTGAAATCGTGCGATTTCTGATTGCTGTCTTTGTCATAGGAAATTGACGATGGTTTTATCAATCGACTGAAAACGATGGACAACCCGACGGCGTCGCCGGCATTTTGCTGGCCCGCTCCTTCGCTTCAGATCACGACCGGTTCCACAATCACGGTTCCCCCGCGCTCAGAACCTGGCATTGACCCGCACATATGCCGACTGCGCCGACACATGGCCCGTATTGATCGTCGCATCCAGCCCGAGCGATACCGTGGTCGTCTTGGCGGCCTGCAGCGTGACGCTGGCGCCCGTGGTCAGGAACGAGCGCGGCAGGTCTGTACCCGGCGCCGCGAACACGGTCCCGTCCTGGCTCTGCACCTGGACGACGCGGCTGCCGCGCAGGACCTCGTGCGCATAGCCGACGCGAAGCTGGACGTCGACCGGACGCACCGCGTCGCCGAACGCCCTGTCGAGCGACACACCCACGTACGGCTGGAGGCTCCTCGCGCTGTCGGAGCCGACGTGCAGGTTCTGGCCGTTGGCGCCGTCCTCGCTGAAGCCGTTGCCGCGCACGTATGCATACCGCAGCCCGACGTGCGGCGCGAACCGGAAGCCGCCGGCCGCCATCGGCAGGCTGGCCTGCGTAGCGGCGGTGAATTCGTGGCCGAGATGGTCGCCTTCGGCGGTACCCACGCTACCGAATGGCCGCTTCTGCGACAGGAAATCGAGACCGTAGCCGAGCGCGGCCGACAGGTTGACCGCGCCGATCGGCTGCGCGCCGTACAGCGCGACGCGCAGCGTGTCGATAGCGCCCGATGCGCCTGTCGTGTCTTCGGACAGCGCGGTATGCGTGTAGCCGCCGGCCACACCGACCGTGGCGTCGCCGAGCCGTCCCTGCCCGCCCGCCAGAAACCCGTACGCATGCGTGAGGAAGCCCGGCACGCTGCGCGTGCCGCCCACCTTGGTGCTGGAACCGCTGGCAACGGCCCACACGTTGCCGGAGCCGGCCGCGTTATCGTCCGGGCCCGCCAGACGCCCGAGCAGCGTCGAACTGGCGCTCTGCGCCTGCAGCAAGGCTGTCGTGCCGAGCGCCGTGTAGATCGACGTCCGGGTCGGCGCGATGATCGTCGGGCCGGCCGGCGTACTGGGCCCGGTCGGCTCGGCGAGCAGCAGGTCGACCGCGTTGGCGCCGTAGTCCACCGACGATTGCAACGCGCCGAGATTCGCGCCGGCCGTGGCGGTGCCGACGTTCGCGAAATGGCCGGTCACGCCGTTGGACGCGCTCAGCACGGTGTAGCGGCGGGCGGTATAGGTGCCGGGATCGAACAGGACGGCCAACGCGCCGCCGAGCGTCGCGGCGCCGCCTACGCGCAGTTGCGATGCTTCGGTCGGGCTGACCTCGATCGACAGCGTGCCGCCGGCCGTCTGCGTATAGTTGCCGCCCACCGACAGCGTTCCGATCGAGCCGCCCGGCGCGACCACGCCGCTGCTGCTGACGTCGCCCGATATCGTGCCATGGCCGCGCAACGCGCCGAGCGGATTCACCACGACATTGCCACCCAGCACCGCAGCGGCATTCGCCGCGTCGCCGACGGCCAACGTACCGCCCGCCACCGTCGTCGTTCCGGAGAACGCGTTGCTGACACCGTTCAGCGTCAGCATGCCCGTGCCCTGTTTGACCAGGCCGCCGGTGCCGACGAGACTGCCGCCGAATGTTTGCGACGAGTCGTCGGACAGCGTGAGCGCGCCGCCGCCCAGCACCACGCGGCTGCCTGCCACGCCGGACAGATGCGCGACCGTCTGGCTACCGGCCGCGGACAGGTCGAGCGCGGCCACGGGGCCGGCGAGCGTGACCGACGTGGACGACGCCAGCCGACCGGCGCCCGACAACGCGAGCGTGCCCGCGTTGACCGTCGTCGCTCCTGTATAGGTGTTCACGCCGGACAGCGTCTGCGTACCGCCCGCAACCGTCAGCCCGCCGCTGCCGCTGACGGTTCCGCCAAACGTGCCGGCCGCATTGGCGAGCGTCAGCGTGCGGCTGCCCAGCGCGACCGTGCCGCTGCCGGTGAGCGCGTTGATCGTGGCGCCGGAGGGGGTTGCCGAGATGTCCAGCGTGCCGTTGTTGACGACGCCGCTCGAGGCGGAAATGCTGCCGGCGCCGGTCAGCGCCAGCGTGCCGGCATTGAGCGTGGTGGTGCCCGTATAGGCATTCGCCGCCGACAGCGTTTGCGTACCGCCCGCCACCGTCAGCCCGCCACTGCCATTGACGGTCCCGGCGAACGTGCCGGCCGCATCGGCGAGCGTCAGCGTGCGGCTGCCCAGCGCGACCGTGCCCGTGCCGGTGAGCGCATTGATCGTCGCCCCGGCGGTCGTCCCCGAGATGTCGAAGGTACCGTTGTCGACGACGCTGCTGGACGCGGCGATGCTGCCCGCCCCGGTCAGCGCAAGCATGCCGGCATTGACCGTGGTGGTGCCCGTGTAGGCATTCGTCCCCGACAGCGTTTGCGTACCACCCGCCACCGTCAGCCCGCCGCCGCCATGGACGGTCCCGGCGAACGTACCGGCCGCATTGGCCAGCGTCAGCGTGCGGCCACCGAGCGCAACGGCGCCCGTACCGGTGAGCGAGCTGATCGTGGCCCCGGCGGCGGTCCCCGAGATGTCGAACGTGCCGTTGTTGGCGATTCCGCTGGAGGCGGCGACGCTACCCGAGCCGCTTAATGCCAGCGTGCCGGCGTTGATCGACGTTGCACCGGTAAAGCCGTTGGCGCCCGAAAGGATCTGCGTGCCGCCCGCCACGGTAAGCCCGCCGCTGCCGCCAATCGCGCCGCTGAACGTGCCGGCCGCATTGGCCAGCGTCAGCGTCCGGCCGCCCAGCGCGACCGTGCCCGTGCCGGTCAGCGCATTGATCGTCGCTCCGGCGGTCGTCCCCGAGATGTCGAACGTGCCGTTGTCAACGACGCCGCTGGAAGTAGCCATGCTGCCCGCGCCGATCAGCGCGAGCGTGCCGGCGTTGATGACGGTGCTCCCCGCATAGCCGGCGGCGCCGGATATGGCGAGCGTGCCGCTTCCCGCCTGCACGAGGCTGCCCGTCCCGCTGATGGTGCCGCCATACGACACCGTGTCGCTGCGGTTGAACGCCAACGTGCCGTTGTTGACGATGTTGCCGGCGACGGAGCCCGTGGTCCCGCCGCTGCCGATCTGCAGCGTGCCGGCGCTGATCGTGGTGTCGCCGGTATAGGTGTTGTCTCCCGTCAGCGTGACCGTTCGGCCGCCGCGCACGGCCACGTTGCCCGCCCCGGATACCACGCCTGAAACCACGAGACCGGTCGAGCGGGAATCGAAGGTCACGCGGGACGCGGCATCGCCGAGCGTGACCTGGTTGGACAGCGAGAGCCCTGCGGAGGCCGCGGTGATGGTGGTCGTCGCCCCGGCCGTCACCTCGAGGTTACCGACGATGTCGGACCCGGTGAGCAACTGCAGCGTATTGTTCGCGCCGTTGAACCGGATGGCGGCCGCGCGCGTCACGCCGTCCGCGTACAAGCCGCCGGCGATCGTGCCGCCGTTGATGACGACATCGCCGCCATTGGCGATGACGCCGGCTCCGGCGGCCCCGCCGTTGCCGGCGCCGCCGGTGATCGTGCCGAGGTTGCTCAGCACGGTGAAGCCGCCAGCCAGGTTGACGCCCGCGCCGCTGGCGCCGGCCGTGCTTGCGCCGCCGCCGCTGACGCCGCCCACGCCACCGACGATGGTCCCGAGATTGGTCACCTGCGAACTGGCCCCCAAGGTCAGCAGCCCGTCGCCGCCCCCGCCGCCGCCGCCCGGGTTTCCGCCGCCGCCCCCGTTGCCGCCGTTTCCGCCGATGAGCGTCCCCTGGTTCGTCACCTGGGCCACCGGTATCACCATGACCAGCCCACCGCCACCGCCTCCGCCACCGCCGCCGTTCGAGGCAAACCCCGATGTGCCGGCCCCGCCGTTCCCGCCGGCGCCGCCCTGCACGGTCACGCCGTTGTTGACGGTCACGCTGGTGCCGGTCGAATACACGCCCGCGCCGCCGCCGCCGGCGCCACCGGCAAAATTGAATCCATCGAAGGCCTGGCCTGCGCCGCCTTGCACGTTCACGTTGACCACCACATCGCCGGCGAGCACCACCGCGGGCGCGCCGCCGGGGCCGCCCTGGCCGCTGTCGTTCGTCGCGCCGGTGCCGCCTGTCCCGCCTGACGTGGCGCCGCCGGGAACCTGGACCGTGGCGGAGCCTCCGCCCAACGTGGAGGAACCACCGCCACCGCCGTTACCGCTGCCGCCGTTGCCGCTTCGGTCCGGGATGCCATCGCCGCCGGGGGCGCTGCAATTCGCGATGGTGCCGGCAGAGCACGTGACGGCCCAACCGGGGACGGCCGCACCGGCCAGGCCGAGCGACACGCCGATTGAAACGATGGAAGCGATGGAAGCGCAGCGGCGCGCGGGCGTGGCGCCATGGCCGGCGTCGACTCCGCCGTGTGACGCCCTCGTGCGTTCGGATACCACTTGCGGAGCACGCAAGCTACGGCTCCAGACCAGCCGATAGACCCGGTTCATGTCGATCCCCTCGGTGCATAGACCCATGGGCCTGGCGCTGGTCACGGAGAGGCTGTACCGATGGCGCGACGGACCCGTCGTTGTTGTCTTTCTATGCCGCGCCGGTCCGCGAATACTGATTGTGTTGGCTTATCGGTCGGGGCGCATGCGCGCGCAATATAACACCTGCCCCGAACACACATCCAGGGCTGTCGCGGGGCCGCCACTTTTCCGGGTGCGAGGGGAAGATACGGCACGGCAAACTACCTCTCACGATCGAGCCTGGCAACAAATGCTCGACTTACATCGTCGCTTCGTCGCAGCCTTCGCGTCGCGCTCGCCACCCACGCCGATATGTCGTCGACGCATGTCCGGGCATGCCCTTGAACGCATGACTGAATGCGCTCGTTCATCACGATCGCCCGGAAAAGTCGGCACTGCCTCCTTAGCGCGCCAGAACCCGCTCCACCAACCTCACGAAATAACTCGCCCCCACCGGCAGCAACGCATCGTTGAAGTCATAGCTGGCGTTATGCAGCAGGCAAGGCCCGCCGCCATGCCCATGCACGCGATGATCGCCCGCCCCGTTCCCGAGGAATGCATAGCAACCCGGCTTCTCGCGCAGCATGAACGAGAAATCCTCCGCCGCCATGGTCGGATCGACGGCGGCGTTCACATGCGCGTCGCCCACCAGCTCGCGCATCACCGCCACCGCCACCGCCGTCTGCCCGGCGTCGTTCACGGTGGCCGGATACTGGCGCTGGAAATCCACCTCGCTCTCGCAATCGAAGGCCGCGGCCGTTGCGGCCGCCACGGCGCGCATGCGCGTCTCGATCAGATCGAGCGTCGCCTCGGAAAAGGTCCGCACCGTGCCGCCGAGCCACGCATCGGTCGGCACCACGTTCATCGCCTCGCCCGCATGCACCTGCGTGACCGATAGCACCGCGCCGTCGATCGGATTGCGGTTGCGCGTGACGATGCCCTGCAGCGCGCTCAGCACCTGTCCCGCCGCGAACACCGGATCGCGGCCCAGGTGCGGCATGGCCGCGTGGCAGCCGGCGCCGCGCAAGTCGATCCGGAACAGGCTGGTCGACGCCATCAGCGGCCCCGGCCGCACCGCGAAATCGCCGGCCGCGATGCCGGGCCAGTTGTGCAGCCCGAACACGGCATCCACCGGGAAGCGCTCGAACAGGCCGTCCTCGATCATCGCGCGCGCGCCGCCGCCCGCTTCCTCGGCCGGCTGGAAGAACAACTGCACGGTGCCGTCGAACTCGCCATGCCGCGCCAGATGGCGCGCGGCCCCCAGCAGCATCGCGGTGTGCCCGTCGTGGCCGCACGCATGCATCGCGCCGGGCACCGTCGAACGATGCGCGAACGTGTTGGCCTCGTGCACGGGCAGCGCATCCATGTCGGCGCGCAGGCCGATCGCACGCGCGCTGCCGCCGCGCTTCAAGGTGCCGACCACGCCGGTACGGCCGACGCCGCGCGTGACGGCGTAACCCCACTGCTCGAGCCGCTCGGCGACGAGTTCGGCGGTGCGGAACACGTCGTAGCCCACCTCGGGATGGGCATGGATGTCGCGGCGTATCGCCGTCAGTTCGTCGGCGTGTGCGACGATGGAGTCGATCAGTTTCATGCGGAAGGAAGCGTTTTTGTCGGTCGTCGCGGCGCGGCGGCGGGCCGGCCATGCCGCCCGCCGCCGCGCCGCGAGGCATCGGATCAGATATGGAACAGCTGCGCCACCAGGGTCGCGCCGATGAAGGTGCCGGCATTGGCCACGAACGACACCAGCACGATGCGCCAGCCGAGCCGGCGGAAGGCCGGGATGTCCTTGGCGATCGACAGCCCCGCGAACACCAGCATCGGCGTGGTCACGCCGAGGAAATCGTTGTGCGAGCTGAGCAAGGCGATTTGCGAAGCCCACGGCGACCACGGCGAGGTCAGGAACATCGCCACCACCGATACCCAGCAGACTGCCGGAATCCGCCGCCCCGTCACACGCGCCAGCGCATCGCCGACGATCGTCGCGCACACCATGATCGCGATTCCCGGCAGTCCCGCCAGCGGGGTGGTGCCGTGGGCGATCCAGTCGCACACCAGCGCCATCGCGGCCGTCACGATCCAGGCCAGCAGCTTGCCGCCGTAGCCGAGCGCGGGCGCCTCGGTCCGCACGTCGCCCAGCGACGGGCTGGCCGCCTCCGGCTGCGCCGACGCCTTGGTGGTGCGGCCGATCAGCGGCTCCAGCACGCGATAGCCCCAGACCGCGAGCGGCAGCGAGATGAACAGCGTGAAGTAGGTGCCGATGGTGGTGGTGATCAGGTTGCTGGCCGCGGCGAACGCGAGCACCGATTTCGCCGTCTCGGGGTCCTGCTGCGCGGCGATCGCACCCGAGGCGGCCGCCATCATGCTGCCCGAGCCGACGCCCGAGCCCATCGCCAGCGCGAGCGGATCGAAGATGCCGAGGCTGCTCACGAAACCCGCGAATACGGCGATGAACACCGCGCCGAACACTGTGCCCGTGAGGTACTCGGCCAGCACGCCGCGGCCCTCGGCCGAATCCATCCCGTACTTCTCGCCGATGATCGCGAGGCTCGGCTCGCGGCCCACCGAGAAGGTCGCGCCAATCGCCTCGCGCTTGATGCCGAGCAGCAACGCAAGCGGCAGGCCGAGCAGGATGGTGCCGACGAAGTGGCCGAATTCCTGGAAAGCCAGCGCCCAGCCCGCCGACGCCAGCTTGGGCAGCGCGCTGCCCACCATCAGCCCGAGCTTGGAGACGAACAGCAGCAGCGCCGGCTGCAGGATCGCGGCCGCGAAGAACTGGTCGGGCACGCTCAGGCGCGCGCTGCTGTTCCAGCGCGCGCTGGCCAGCCCCACCGCGGCGCCGAGCAGCAGCGCCCAGATCATTGGCAGCAGCACGACCTTGCCCGGTCCGAGCTTGAACGTGAACGAGCCGATCCATTCCGCCACCAGCAGGATGCCGGCCGCGTAAAGCAGGACCTTGGCGGTGGCCGCGCCGCCCAGCTCGCGGCGCTCGATACCCAGTGCGTGTTCCATGACGAGTCTCCCCTTGAAGCCCGGCTGCCGACGAATGCGGGCCGGTGATTACAGATAACCGAACGCGGTGGGCGGCGCTTCGGCCGTCTCGACCCACACACTCTTGGTCTGCGTGTATTCGTACAGCGCCTCGACCCCGCTCGAGCGGCCGTAGCCGCTCATGCCGTAGCCGCCGAACGGGGAAGCCACGTTGATGGTCTTGTAGCCGTTGACCCAGAAGGTGCCGGCCTTCACCTGCGCGGCCACGCGATGCGCGCGCGCCACGTCGGTGGTCCAGGCCGCGCCGGCCAGGCCGAAGTCGGTGTCGTTGGCGATCGCGATCGCCTCCTCCTCGGTGTCGAACGGGATGGCCGCCACCACCGGCCCGAAGATCTCGGTGCGCGCCACGTCCATCGCGTTCGACACGCCGGCCAGCACGGTGGGCGCCACGAAGTAGCCGCCGCCCTCCCCGACGCGCTCGGCCGAGCCGCTGGCAAGCGTGGCGCCCGCCGCCACGCCGCGCGCGATCATCGACATCACGTGGTCGTACTGCTTGCGATTGTTGATCGGGCCCACCTCGGTCGCCTCGTCGAGCGGCGCGCCGACACGGATCTTCTTCGCGCCGGCCGCCACCATCGCGACGAATTCGTCGTAGACGGCGCGCTGCACCAGCAGACGCGAGCCGGCCACGCAGCTCTGGCCCGCGCCGGCGAAGATCGCCGCCTGGGCGGTCAGCGCGGCGCGCTTGAGGTCGGCATCGGCGAACACGATATTGGCCGACTTGCCGCCCAGCTCCAGCACACAGGGCAGCACGCGGCGCGCGGCGGCCTCGGCGATGCGCGCGCCGGTGGCCGGCGAGCCGACGAACACCACCTTGCTCACCACGCGATGCGCGATCGCGGCCTGCCCGGCGGTGTGACCGAAGCCGGCCAGCACGTTGACCAGGCCGCGCGGCAGCCCGGCCCGCTCGCCGAGCCTCGCGACCGCCAGCGACGTGAAGGGCGTCAGCTCCGAAGGCTTGAGCAGCACGCCGTTGCCCATCGCCACCGCGGGCGCCACCTGCCAGCCGCAGGTGAACACCGGCGCGTTCCACGGCGTGATCTGCAGCACCACGCCGGCCGGCTCGCGGCGCGTGTAGTTGAGGTGCGAGGTCGGCACCGGGATCACGCTGCCGTAGAACTTGTCGGTCCAGCCCGCGTAGTACTCGAACATCTCGGCGACCTTCGCCACCTCGCCCCGGCAGTCGCGGATCGGCTTGCCCGAGCCCAGCGCCTCCAGCCGCGCGATCGCCTCGGCCTCGGCGCGGATCGCGCGCGCCACGTCCTGCATCACGCGGCCGCGCGCGGCATGCGTGAGCGCCCACCATTCGCGCTGCGCGCGGCGTGCGCTTTCGGCGGCATGGTCGACAACGGCCGCGCCGGCGTCGCGATAGGCGAGCGTGGCCTCGCCCGTCGCCGCATCGTCAAGCTGGATCGTGTCGCCCTGGCCGGCGACGAGCTCGCCGTCGATATACGAACCGATCGTGGCGGCGCCGGGGAAGAAATGCGCGAAGGCGGCGAGCAACTGGTCTGCGTGCTGGGTCATGTCAGGTTTCCGTATAGGTAAGTCGAGCGGGATCGTGGCGCGGGCTGCCGGCCTCATGCAGGGTCGACGAACTCGACGATGCGGTTGAAGTCCTCGCCGTCGGCGACGGAACCCTCGCTGGCGGCCCACACGCGCGCGGCCTCGCGCGCCACCGGCGCGACGCTGTCGAACTGGTCGAGCAGGCCCAGCGCGAGCCGCACGTCCTTGCGCATCAGCTTCATGGTGAAACCGGAATCGAACTTGCCGTTGAAGATCCAGGTCGGGTAGTTGGTCAGCGTCGCGCTGTTGCGGCCGGAGCCGCCGTTGAGCGCGTCGACCAGCTTTTCCGGGTCGACGCCGGCCGCGCGCGCGGTGCGCACCGCCTCGCTGGCGACCAGCAGATGCACGCCGGTCAGCAGGTTGTTGAGCAGCTTGGTGACGTGGCCGGCGCCCACGGGGCCCACATGCACGCGCTTGGCGCTGATCACCGCGAGGATCGGCTCAATGGCCGCGATATCGCTGTCCGAGCCGCCCAGCACCATGGTCATGGTGGCGGTGGCCGCGCCCTTCGGGCCGCCGCTCACCGGGCCGTCGACGAAGCCGATGCCGCGCTCGGCCAGGGCCGCCGCCACGCGCCGTGTGCTGTCCGGATCGGCCGTGGTGGTGTCGATCACGATGCTGCCCGGCTTGGCGTTCTCGAGCACGCCGCCCGCGCCCAGCACCACCGCTTCGACTACCGCCGAGGTCGGCAGCGACAGCAACAGCACGTCGGCGTCGCGCGCGATCTCGGCCACCGAATCGCGCGCCGACAGCACCGCCTGCCCGGCCAGCGCGAGCGCCACGCCGGGCGCCGCGTCGTAGCCGAGCACCGTGTAGCCGCCACGCCGCAGCGAACCCGCCATGCCGCGCCCCATGTTGCCCAGACCGATCACGCCCACCGTTTTCATCCGACGACTCCCGATAGCTGTTGGTTCGAGGCCGGCGCACCAGCTTGCGCCCGCCTTGCATGCCAACGATGTTCGGTCCGGCGACCCGTATAATCAATCAACGCCAATATTGAAATTGTTCTCTTTTTTAGAACACCCGGATCATGAGCGATACCCTTACCGACAGCCGGATCGTCTATTTCTACGAGGCCGTGCGCTGCGGCACGATCCGCGCCGCGGCCGACTGGCTCGACGTGGCGCCCTCGGCCGTGAGCCGCCAGATCGGGCTGCTGGAGAAGGAGCTCGACGCCACCCTGGTGGAGCGCCACGCGCGCGGCGTGACGCCCACCGAGGCCGGACACTGCGTGATCGAGTATTTCCGCGAGCAGCTCGCGCACCGCGACGACCTGATCTCGCGCCTGCAGGAGTTGCGCGGGCTCAAGACCGGCCAGGTCAGCCTGGTGCTCGGCGAGGGCTTCGTGTCGGACCTGCTGGCCGGACCCATGCAGCAGTTCTGCCGGCAGTTCCCCGGGATCCATGTCAACCTCGACGTGGGCAGCACCAACGACGTGATCCGCAAAATCTCGAACGACGAGGGCGAGATTGGCCTGGTGTACAACCCGCCCGCCGAGCCCAAGCTGGTGTCGCGCGCGTCGAAGCGGCAGCCGATGATGGCGATCGTCGGCCCCGACTTCCCGCGCCGCAGCCACAAGGTGCTGACGGTGCAGCAGCTCGCCACCTACCCGCTGGCGGCCACCCATCCGTCCTACGGCACGCGGCAGATGATGGAGGCCGTGGAATACGCCGAGCGCGTACGGCTCACGCCGATCGTCACCACCAATTCGTTCGCGATCCTGAAGGAGTTCGTGAAATCGGGACTCGGCGTCGCGGTGATGCCGGCCTTCGCGGTAACGGCCGAACTACAGGCCAGGGAGCTGTTCGCGATCGACATCGCGCATCCGATTCTCGAGAACGCCGAGGCGCACATGGTCACGCGTGTGGGCCGCAAGCTGTCGGTGGCCGCCAACAAGATGCTGCAGATGATGACGGGGCAGATGCGGGCGTTTCGTTAGGGGGCTGGCCTGGTTCGTGCCGATGCACGAGAAGGTCAACAGGATCGATCGAAAGTAAACAACCCCAAGCGTCATTTTGCTAAGGATTCGTGGCCCCGACATCCAGGTGATGGCCGCCCCCGTGACCGGACGAGTACCGGCCACGCTTCTTATCGCGTGCAGGGGTAAGCAGCCTTCAATGCCCGGGTAATCATGGTCGCGGCCGGGGCGCCCAGGTCGTGCGGCGAAAGCTTGGTCAGATACCCATAGGTCGCGACAACCAACTCGGTTGTTGCCATCCTGGGCGGCGGGCACCACGCCTTTCCGGCAGTCGTGTCGGCCACGCCGTAGATAAAACTCGTGGCCCGGTTCGTCGAGATCGTTCGTTGCCTCACCTCTCCTTCTTCGAGGCCGGCCAGCGTGCCATTGTCGATTCCGGAGAGCAGAGCCTCTGCCGTTAACGGACGATAAACGTCTGCGGATGGCGTGGCTGCCCTTGCCTGCGTAAGCGGAACGAATCCGTTGAACGTCGTTGCGGCCACCATGGCTACAGATAGTCGAGTGCACCAACGCATTGGATCTCCCTATGGGTGAGCAGGCGGATTGGAGGTCAGTCGCACTGATAGAGCGATTGGGTCTTGTCGAAGCGATAACTCAGCAGATCGTCGCGTTGAATCATGAGGTAGGTCGTACCGTCTCCACCGGAGGGCGCGTGCATCCGCCGGGTGCCTGCGTAGTATTCGCCGCCCCACGAAAAGAGGTGACGAATCCGGTCGTCCCCGGGGTTGAGGAAACTGCGCGCATCGGCGATGAACATGCGTTCCGGATCTGCCTGGATCGGCTTCGGCCAGCCACCGAGGAAGTCGCCGAAATTGCCGGCCTGCTCGCCTTCGACGACATCCGGCTGGGGGAAATAGCCGCCGACAGGCCTGTGCAAGAAATCGAATACCGCGTTTCGCTGAGGGCCGACGGCCTCGATCCAGTGAAAAGGCACCACCAACGTGGAATGTGGCTGCAATACTTCCGCCATCGTCTGTTCGTGCCACGGAAAATCCGGTTGTCGGGCGTCGGACAATTCGATCAACGCCGCAGGGGGCGCTTGGCGTTCAAGTGTCTCGGCGGCGACGTCGAACCAATGCAACTGGAACGAGCCGTCGCCATTGCGAGCCGTCAGATCCTCGAACACGCTGAGCACGCCGCGCCGGGGTAAATCACGGTCGAAGCCTGGTTCATTCGACAAAGCGCCGAGGTTGATCTGTGCAAGAAAAGCCAGCGGAAATTCACGGCCCAAAGCAACTGCCATCAGGTCGTCGTAACGATCCTCTTGAGCCTGGATGGCCCTGAGCTTGTCCGGGTCGGGGCGGCCGGCTTCTATCGAGCGAAGCCACGCGTCCCGCTCGTGTTCAGACAGCAAAGCCAGGATATCGTCGCTGGGCCGTTGCGATCTGGACGAGGCCGAGCGCTCCCGGTCGCGAATGCGCTGTTCGCGCAATGCGCGAATCCGCGTATCGGCATCCGCGGGCGATCGCCGGTGTGGCCAAGCGAAGCCCGGAGGCAGATCGGGAAGGCCGCCGATCTTGCTCGTACCAAGCGGCAGTGCGTCGTCGGGCTGCTGTCGGCGAACGAACTGAATGGCGGGACGCATCGTCGCCACGATCCGGTCCGCCAACGAGTCCAATCCGGCTTCGCTCAATGCGTGCCGAAGATCTTGTTCGGTGCGGAATGTGCTCATTCGATAATCTTTTCGATAGCCGGCCAGAAGTTGAATTGAACAATTTTAATTTAACCAAAGCCAAACGCGCTCAAACATCCGGATCCGGAATCCGCGCCGACTGAATCACCACCAGCGTATCGCCCGCCTCGATCCTGCACGGCGGATCCTCGTAAAACGAATGGATCTTCCCGCAACGATCGAGCCCGACCACGATCGCGCCCGGCACGACGTTCGTCAGGCAGCCGATCTCATGCGGCAACGCCTCGCGCTCCACCAGCGTCGCGCGCCCGCGCGTCGACAGCATGTCGTTCACGAACGGCACGATGTAGCGGCTGTGAACCGCATCCGCCAGCAGCAGCGCGCCGATCTTCGTCGACGACACGATCACGTCCGCGCCGGCCTGCCGCAGTTGCCGCTGGTACAGGTTCTCCTGGATCCGCACGACGATCTTCGTATCGGGCGCGATGCTGCGCACCGACAGGGTGAGCAGAATCGCGGTCGGATCGTCGGTCACCGAAATGATCACGGCCTTCGCCGCGCGCACCTGCGCCTGCTGCAGCAGATCCTCGTGCGCCGGATCGCCGAGCAATCCGGTCACGCCGAGCGACGTCGCCGCCTCGAGGGCCTGCTGCTGCGAATCGATCACGATGATCGTCGCCGGATCGACGCCGCTTTCCAGCAACTCGCGCACCGCGATCGACCCCGACAGGCCATAACCGCACACGACGATATGATCGGACAGTTGCTTCTGCAGGCGTTTCATGCGGAATTCCTCGATGACGCGCTGGATCACGAACTGATACGCCGTGCCCAGGAAAATGAACCAGATGCCGATGCGGATCGGCACGATGAAGAACGCATCGAGCAGGCGCGCCCGCGCCGTGACGGGCACGATATCGCCGTAGCCGACCGTCGCGACCGTGACCATCGTGAAGTACACGAGATCGGCGACCGTCATCGGCGTGCTCTTGGTCGAATCGCGCAAGCCGTCGCGATCGAGATACAGCACGAGGAACGCAAGCGTGCACAACAGCACGACCGCGCCGAGACGGAACAGCAGCGTGCGCCGCGGCGACGTCGCGGGGCGTGTGAACAGCGTGCGCGCACGCGGCGCCTGCCACGGATTACGGGCGCGGCGCAGGCGCATGCGCAACGAGCGGCGCTGATCGGATGGCGTGGCCAACGGGGAATCTCCTGAAGGATGCGGGCTCGATTCTACGACGGGAACGCGTGTGCCCGGCCGTCACAGCATGCTGCGCGGCCGCACCATCGTTCCGTCGACGAAACGCCGAGCGCGAAACGCCGACAGGTCGAGCGACGGCGCGCCCGTGTCGATCCATTCGGCGAGCAGGCGGCCGACGATCGGCCCCATCGCGAAACCGTGCCCGCAGAACCCCGTCGCGATCGCGAGCCCCGATGGCGTGCCGGGTGCATCGATCACCGGGATGCCGTCCGGCAACACGTCGATCAGGCCGGCCCATGCCTCGACGACCTGCGCATCCTTCAGCGCGGGAAAGATCGCCTTGAGCTTCGCGAGCGCGCGCGGCGCATGCGTGCGATTCGGCTGCGGCTGCGGATCACGCGGCTCGATCGGCCCGGTCGAGCCGTTGATGCGGGCGAGCACGTCGCGCCACGCGGACGCACCCAGTTGCAGCCGGAATTTGTCGCGCTGCGACCAGAATTGCGGCCAGAAGAGGCTCAAGCCGCGGAAGTGGCCAAGCGTCAGATCGACGTCGACCTGCATGTCGTCGGCGAGATTGATCGCGCCGTTCTTGCGCTGCCGGATGCCGAGGCCATGGCCCCACACCGTCGCCGCCGTCACCGGTGGGACCACGTTGGTGCGCATGCAGGTGCCCCGCACGGCCTGCTGCGGCAGCCGGATGCCGACGCCGTCGAGCAGCCGGAAGCTGGTCGCGCCGGCCGCGCAGATCACGCGCCGCGTGCGGATCGTGCCGCGTTCGGTCTCGACGCCGACGACCGCACCGCCGGCCGTCTCGATCGCGGTCACGCCGCAGCCTTCGAAGAAACGCGCGCCGGCCTCGATCGCGCGCGCCGCGAATGCGGCGGCCACGCGACGCGGCTCGGCCTGCCCGTCGGTCGCCGTGTACAAGCCGCCGAGGGTACGCACGTGCGTCGACAGCCCGCTCACGCGTTCGCCGATCTGCGAGCGCGTCAGCGTGCGCGTGTCGAGCCCGTGCTCGCGCGCGACGGCGAGCCACGCCTGGAACGACGCCCAGTCGTCTTCGTTGTCCGCGATGTAGAGGCAGCCGCCCTGCCGCCATTCGAGATCGAAGCCGAGCGCGTGCTCCAGGCCTTCCCATATCCGCATGCCGGCCATCATCAGCGGCACTTCGGCGGATTCGCGTCCCTGCTGTCGCACGAAGCCCCACGCGCGCGTCGATTGCTGGCCGGCGATGCGCGACTTGTCGAGCACGACGGCTTTCAGGCCGCGCAGGCCGAGGTAGTAAGCCGCCGCGCAGCCCATGATACCGGCGCCGGCGATCACGACGTCGGCCTCGGGCGGAAACGCCGTATCGGCGTAACTCAATGCGTCGTGCAGCGGATAGGTGGTGGTCATTGTTTTCTGTCGAGTGTCAATGCATGGCCGGCAAAGCTTATCGCGGCAACGTCGTCGCATGAAGCGATAAATTGCGGGAAACCGTCATTCGGCGATCCCGTCGAGGCCCACCATCGCATTGACGCCGACCGCAGTCACGTGACCTGCCGAAGCCACGGTGCCGGAGTCGCGTGTTGCATTGACGGTTGCCGGTGCTTGCGCGTCGATACCGGCAGCGATGAAATCGTCGACCGGCGCCGGTTCTCCGACATCCAACGCCGTCGCGGAAAGTCCATTCGACGATACTCGACGATGCGAGATCGCGGAGCGGCACGCGAACTGCTGCATCGAAATAAACTTCGCACTCGATGCAGGCGTCCGCTCACGCATCCGGACTTTTTAATTTAATCAGGACTACAAATGCAATGGCAGACCATGCCCGATCCATGCCGGGCATCTGGCGATTGTCGTGTGCAGCCGGCGCGGGTCAACAAACGATCGCGCCAATCGCTTCCTGCTGCCGAAACAGCGATCGATCCGGCGCGATCGACCCTGTTCATGCTCGTGCTCTTGCCCACAACGAGGGCAATCGTCTGCACAAAACGCACGTCGACCGGCCCCGTTTTTTCGGCTTGACGCCCCCGGACCGTCGCGAGATAAACTGTATATCCATACAGTATCGCTGCAGTAAAAATGATCCTCCCCCCATTCGATCCCCCGAAGCTGAACGATCTCACCGAATGGTGGACGAAGTGCACCTACGCGGACGTACAGCGCCTGATCCTCGAAGTGCAGCACCTCCGTCTGACGCTGTGGGAGTTGAAAGCCCACGTCGCGGATGCCTCGCGCCGCATCCGCGTGCTCGATCCGGACATGCTCGCGCATGGGTCCGCGCTTCGGCGGCTCGGCTACCTGCTCGACAAGGAAATCGAGCGTGCCAACCCGATCGGGCGCACGCGCGACGTGTATGCGCCGTTTTCGGACGAATGGCGTGCCCGCGCGTCGCTGCGCTGCGCATTGCGCGGGCAGCCCGAGCCGGCCGAGGCAGGCACGCTGCCGAGCACGATTCCGGAATTTCAGCGCATCACCTGGGCCGAGCTTCGCGATCGTTGGCGCCACCTGAGCGACAAGAAATCGAATCGGCAGAACGTCGAACAACGCATGGTGCTCGAGATCGTCCGTCAGCGGTCCGTGATCCTTGCGCGGGCGCGCAAGCTGGTCGACGCGGCGATCGCCGAAGCCGCGGCGGATGGAAAACGGCTGTTCGCGCTGGATCAGCTCCAGCGGCTGCTGTCCGTCGAGCGGGAGGATGGCGAGCCGTTCATGTATATGCCGGCGTAGCGCGAACGCGCATCCATTCGTATCGGCGCCACGGCGACATGGCGGACGCTCGATCAACCACGCGGCCATTCGGGCCGGACTTCGCGGTCTGCACGGGCGCCGCCGCTACGCAAGCGCCCTCAGTGCGAATAGCGCGCTTGGGTGCCTGCCGTGCGTTCGAACGGCTGCAGCCTCGCAAGCTGCTCGATCGACATCGCGACGACCTCGAGAACATGCCGCGCGATTTCGTCGGCGGCCATGCCGGCATTGACGTACCGCTCGATGCTCATCGTGCGGGGCGGATAGCCGCCGGCTTCGTCATCGACGATGTCGATCCTGGCGGTACGCCGCTCGGGCGACAGCACGACCTGGACAGTTTTGCCGTGAACGACGGTCTGCATGCACAAAGTGGACATTCGCAGTCTCCAATTGCGTTGCCTTCGGACGATCGATACCTCACAACAGGAGTCATCAATCTACAAATTTCCGAACGCATTCGCAATATTCAGGCACGAATTCCGGCCGTTCGGGGCGCCGCCCTACGCATAGCGGCTCAGCCACTCTTCGGAGAATTGTCTCGCGTACGCGACCGCCTCGGCTTCGGTCTCGAATTCACCCAGCTTGCGGAACGCAGCCTCACGGCTGAAGCCCACCTTCGTGACCTCGACCTGCGCGGCGTATTTGCCGGCCTCCGTCACGCGCGGCTCGCAGTTCATTTCGTATCCGCGCATCAAGAATTTCTTCTGCATCGGTTCAACACTTTTTTGAGACGGCGAAAATCGTAGCACGCAGTTGCACTGGCGTCCGTAAATGTATCCGTGTTGGTTTCACTAGAGGAAACCATCGAGCGCCCCCTTTTGCAGGGCTTCCGCCGGCCCTCGCGCGATATCCTCCGAAACTCGGGCGGATAGCTTGTTCCGGGCGCGTACGTGCCCCGCGCTGGTGCATGTCGCGGGATTACCCACCGCTTGGTGCGGAATCGTGTCCGGGCCGGTGAAATCCTGCCGTGACGGCGCGAACGCGCCTTCGCGCACGCCCGCCGCGACAGGCCGGACGTAACTTCATGACACACCTTTCACACAAACGCACCTTTCACCACACTGAATGCCGACCATTTTGCGGTAAAGTTATCTTTTCCGTGCGTGGCCGGTCGGCTCGCCATTGGACGTCATGAAGACTGTCCGCCGAGACTGCCGCAAGGCGTCGTTCTGAACGTCACAATCCGTTCCCGTAGCATGACCACTGAAGCAATCACCACGGATTCCCTCGCGGTTGCCGAGCGCGTGCGCGAGCTGATGACCCGCAACGGCATCGGCAAGCGCCAGCAGACCACCGAGCTGTGCCGCATCCTCGATCTGAGTTTCTCGCAAGGCCACCGCAAACTGCGCGGCAGCAGCCCCTGGACGCTCGCGCAGATCAAGAAAGTCGCCGAAGCGTACGGCGAGCCCGCCGCCCAGTTGTTCGGCGCGCAAACGCTCGACCCCGGCATGGTCGGCGCCTATTCGCAGGAAGCGGTCCTGTATGCGGGCGTCGCCGAGATTCCGTGCACCGCCTGGATCGGCGCGCCGCTCGAAGCCGGCGCGCGCCCCGAGTTCGTCGCGTACGAACAGAATGGCCGCTGGCGCGTGCTGCGCCATACCGGCGTGCTGTACCAGAACGCGTACGACGTGCACAAGATCGAGATCTACCCGCGCCGCGCGGAGAGCGACAAGCTCGTCATCGCGGTGATCGATCCCGATCGCGTCAGCGCGACCGAGCTGTGCCGCTATCTCGAACGGCAAAGTTTCGCGACGGCCGCGTTCGACGGCCTCGCGGCGTTCGTCGACGCGCTGCAGGGTCAGGCCTTCGACGCAGTCCTGACCGAATGGCTGTTCGACGACGGCACGGCCGCCACCGCAATCAAGGCCGTGCGCACGTCCGACAACCCGGGCGCGCCGATTTTCGTGCTGACGGGCGACCTGCTCACCGGCCGCGCGAGCGAAGCCGACATCAGCGAAGTGATCCGCGCGTTCGACGTGGTGTGCTACGAAAAACCCGCGCGCATGGCGATCCTCAGCGCCGATCTCGCGAAGCGGCTCGCGCGCGGCTGACGTCCGCCGGGCCGGCCGCCCGTCGAATGGCCCACGCACGCGCGGCGCCGCAGGCATGAACGGGTTCCTCAGTACAATAGCCGCACCCGTTCACGCTCACGCCGGCATCCGCCGCCCGACTCCATGGCCCGCCTCATCCCCGACGACTGGAAAAGCCTCGCCGCGACCGGCGCGGCCGAACGCGAGCGCGAAACGCTCGCCGCGCTCGAACATGCGCTGCCCGACAGCTACACCGTGTATCACGGCGTCCACTGGACGCGCGCCGACCAGGCGTTCTCGGTGTTCGGCGAAGCCGCGTTCGTCGTCGTGAGCCCGACCGGCCGCGTGCTGCTGATCGAGCAGAAGGCCGGCTTCCTGCGCGAAACCGCGAAAGGGCTCGTGAAGGTCTACCTGCAGAAGGAGCGCAATGTCCCGATTCAGCTCGCGCGCACGCAGGAAACGCTGCACCGGCGCCTGACGGCCGCGCTCGGCGCAGGCGTCTACGGCGTCGAGGCGCTGCTGTACTGCCCCGACTACGCGATCCGCGACGCATCGATCGCCGGCGTCGCACCCGACCGCATCGTCGATGCGTCGCGCAAGGCGCAGCTCGCGCAGGTGATCCTGCAGATCCTGCCCGAGGACGACGAACACTTTCCGAACGCGCCGAAGCTCCACCATTTCCTCGCGGACGAGCTCGCGCTCACGCCCGACACGAGTGCGCTCGTCGGGCAGGCCGGCACGCTCGTCACCCGGCTGTCGGGGGGGCTCGCCGCATGGGCGCGCCAGCTCGACTTCACGCCGTTCCGGCTGCGCGTGACCGGCACCGCCGGGTCGGGCAAGACACAGCTCGCGGTGCAGGTGATGCGCGACGCCGTCGCGGCCGGCCAGCGCGTGCTCTACGTATGCTTCAACCGGCCGCTCGCCGACTACATCGCGCGCATCGCGCCGCCCGGCGCGAAGATCGCGAACTACCACCAGCTGTGCGACTGGGTCGCGCGCGACGGCGGCTATACGCCCGACTTCCAGACGCCCGGCGAATTCGAACGGCTCGAGGCGCGCTTCGCCGAGACGCCGATTCCGGAGCGCTGGCGCTTCGATGTACTGATCGTCGACGAAGGGCAGGATTTCCATGCGCCGTGGGCGGCCGCGCTGGAGCGCCTGCTCGCGCCGGACGCCGCATGGTGGTGGCTGGAAGATCCGCTGCAGAACCTGTACATGCGCGAACCCGTCGCGCTGCCCGGCTGGGTCACGCTGAAGGCGCTCACGAATTACCGCAGCCCGCGCGACCTGCTCGAATTCGTGCGCGACGTCGTCGGTCGGGTCGAGCCGCTCGCGGCCGAACTGCGCTCGGGCAGCCCGTTCGACGGCTCCGATCCGTCGGTATCGGCATACGGGGAAGACGGCACGTCGGGCGACGCACTGGCGCAAGCCTGCATCGACGCGACCAAGCGCGCGATCACGCAGGCGCTGTCGCTCGGCTTCCGCAAGCAGGACATCGCGGTGCTGTCGTACCGCGGCCGCGAAGGTTCGGTGCTCGCGCCGCTCGACCAGCTCGGCCCGCACCGGATCAAGCGCTTCACCGGCAAGTACGATCTGTTCGGCAACCCGGAATATCGCGAAGGCGACGTGCTGCTCGATTCGATCTACCGCTTCAAGGGCCAGTCGGCGCCGTGCGTGATCCTCACCGAAGTCGACTTCGACACGCTTGACGCGCGTGCCGCGCGCAAGCTGTTCGTCGGCGCAACGCGCGCGACGATGAAGCTACTGATCGTCGCGTCGTCGCGCGCGGCAGCGCAGCTGGCGGACGCGGTGGGTTGACGCGGCGGGCGGCGCGAACGCCCGTCCGTTACCGTGCCGCCGTCATTTTGCTCAACCCACCCGAAACGCCCCCACCGCGCGACGCAGCCCATCCGCCTGCTCCTCGAGCGACGCGGCAGCCGCGGCCGCCTGCTCGACGAGCGCCGCGTTCTGCTGCGACACCTGATCCATCTGCGACACCGCGCGGTTCACCTGCTCGATCCCGTCGCGCTGCTCGCTCGAGGCGGCCGCAATCTCCGTCATGATGCCCGTCACGCGCCCGATCGCCTGCTGGATGTCCTGCATCGTCGTGCCGGCCGTACCGACGAGCCGCGAGCCGGTCGCGACACGTTCGACCGATTCGCCGATCAGCGTGCGGATTTCCTTCGCCGCGGACGCCGAGCGTTGTGCCAGCGTGCGCACCTCGCCCGCGACCACCGCGAAGCCGCGGCCCTGCTCGCCCGCGCGTGCGGCTTCGACCGCCGCATTCAGCGCGAGGATGTTGGTCTGGAACGCGATGCCTTCGATCGTGCCGATGATGTCGGCGACCTTCTGCGAGCTCCGGTCGATCTCGTTCATCGTGCCGATCACCTCGCCGACGACCGTCGCGCCGCGCGTCGCGATCTCGCTCGCGCTGTCCGCGCAGGCCTGTGCCTCGAGCGCGTGGTCCGCGTTCTGCTTCACGGTTGCCGTCAGCTGCTCCATGCTCGCGGCCGTCTCCTGCAGCGCCGACGCCTGCTCCTCGGTGCGCTGCGACAGGTCGGTGTTGCCGGCCGCGATCTGGTGCGTCGCCGTCGAGATCGCTTCGGAGCCCTGGCTCACCTGACGCACCGTATCCGCGAGGCTGCGCTGCATGCCGGTCACGCCGTTGACCAGTTCGGCCATCTCGTCGCGCGACGACCAGTGCAATTCCGACGTGAGATCGCCGTCCGACAGCCGGCGGAAATGCGACAGCAGGCGATTCACCGGTTGCGTGATCGCGAAATGCAGGCCGATCGCGCAACCAAGGCACGCGGCCAGCCCAAATGCGATGCCCGCGAGCGCGCCCATGCGCATCCAGCCGTAATAGGTCTGCGCGGTGTCGTACACGTCCTTGCCGCGCGCGGCCTGGTACGCATCGAGCGCGTCGGTCGCCTGCGTGAGCGCGACCGACAGCGGCGGTGCGACCGTCATCAGCAACCGGTCGGCTTCGTCGCGCCGCCCGTCGCGGATCGCATCGATCATCGGCTTCAGCGCCTGTCCGATCAGCGCCTGACGCGCGGCATCGAGGCGGCTCGCGAGCGGGCCTTCGTCGTCGCCGTGCGGCATCGCCGCGTAGCTGCGCCACGCCGTGTCGGCCTTCGCCAAATAACCTTCGGCCTTCTTGACGAGATCGGGCACCTCCGTCGCTTCCGGATGCAGCAGCGCACGGTCGAGCGTCGTGCGCACGATCGTCAGGTTCAGGCTCGCCGCGGACAGCGCGGTCTTCGCCGCCAGTTGCCGCGTATAGGCCTCGTCGAGGGCGCGATTCGAGCTCTGCATGCCCGCAAGGCCGATCAGCCCCGACACGACGAGCAGCGCGGCGACGAGACCAAGCGTGGAGAAAATCCGCGTACGGATCGAGAAACGGGAAAACAGGGCGTTCAGGTTCATGACGGCACGTGAGCGAGAAAAAATGCCGCGGCAATCGGTCCGCGGCCCTCTGTATTACGGTGTGCCTGCAAAAAACTTGAGTCCGCTCCTGCCTCGCGGCTGATCGTCGTCAATTTTTCGGGCCGGCAATCTCCGTCGGGCGCGACGCTGTTCCGTTCGATCGGCGGCTTGCTCGGCGTCGCCGGGTTCGGCGCGCTGTTCTCGCACCGGCTGCAGTCGCGGATGATGCACGCGCTGCCGGCCGGCACGGCGCGGCCCCCTGCGCTCGGCCTGGCCGCCGTGCACCGGTTACCGGACCCGGTGCGCGACGCGCACGTCGACGCATTCGCCGGCTCGCCGCACGTCGTGTATCCGGCGGCCGCGGCGGTCGGGCGCGATCGTGCTCGTGCTCGTGCTCGCATGGTTCGTCGAGGATGCGCCGCAGCGCCAGCACCACCGAGCGGTCGGCTCCTCGCGGTGCGACCGTCGAACCGCGACTCGCCCCGTCCGCGCCCGCCGTCACGCCAGCAGCACGACACCGCCCGTCGTCGCGCGCGACTCCAGCAACCGGTGCGCGTCGGCCGCCTGCTCGAGCGGCAGCCGCGCGCCGATCTCGACGTGCATCCCGCCCGCCAGCCGGTCGAGCGTCGCACGTGCGGCGTCCCGATACGCGCCGACGTCGCGCGCGATGAAACCGAGCACGCTCGGCCGCGCCAGCGCGATCGAACGGGCCGGCCCGAGTTCGTCGAGGTCGAACGTCTGCCGCGCGCCCACCGCCGCCACCTGCCCGATACTCGCGACCATGCCGAACGGACGAATCGCCCCCAGCGTGCGGGTCAGCACGTCGCCGCCGATCCCGTCGATCGCGTAGTCGACGCCCGCACCGCCGCCGAACGCACGCGCGGCCGCGACAAAGTCTTCCTCGCGATAATCGATCACCGCTTCGGCGCCGTGCGTGCGCACGAGCGCGGCTTTCGCGGCCGATCCGACCGTGCCGATCACGCGCGCGCCGAGCGCATGCGCCCATTGCGTCGCCAGCAGCCCGACGCCGCCGGCCGCCGCATGCACGAGCACCGTATCGCCGGCGCCGACCTGCCGGACGCGATGCATCAGCATGTAGACGGTGATGCCCTTCAGCAGCCCGGCGGCGGCGGCTTCGTCGCTCAGCCCGGCGGGAATCGGCAGCACGCGCCCGGCCGGCATCGTGCGCAGGCTCGCATAGCTGCCGGTCGGCATGCCGGCATACGCGACGCGCTGGCCGGGCACGAGCTCCGTCACACCCGGGCCAACCGCATCGATCACGCCGGCTGCCTCGACGCCGAGCGCCTCCGGCAGCGCGGGCAACGCGTGCGCGCCCGTCCTGAAATAGATGTCGACGAAGTTCACGCCGATCGCGGTCTGTCGAATCCGCACTTCGCCGGCGCCGGGCGGCGCGACAGGCGCATCGACGCGGCGTAGCACGCCGGCGTCGCCGTAACGGTCGATGCCGATCCGGATGGCGTTGGCTGTTTGGGTCATGACGTTCCTCGCTGTCGAATGAAGTGACACGATCATCCCATTGTGCATAATCGAACGGAATTCACACTGAACGCCCATTTACTGTGCAAAATTCGACCGATCACGATTCCGCCGCCCCGCCTGCGCCGCCGATGAGCTGGGACGATATCCGCTACTTCCTTGCGGTGCTGCGCGGCGGCAGCCTGTCAGCCGCGGCGCGAGCGCTGCAGGTCCAGCATTCGACGGTCGCGCGGCGCATCGACGCGCTCGAGTGGGCGCTCGGGATCCGGCTGTTCGACCGGCTGCCGCGCGGCTGGCCGCCCACCGACGAAGGGCTGCACTTGGCCGAGCACGCCGCGCGCCTCGAAGCCGACGCGCACGCGTTCGCGCGCGCGGCGCAGGGGGCCGCGGCGCTCGACGGCGTGGTGCGCGTGTCGGCGTCGCCGGTATTCGCGAGCCACTTCCTCGCGCCACGCCTGGCCCGCGCGCAACGTGCGTGGCCCACATTGCGGATCGACCTGATGGGCGAGATGCACGCAGCGAACCTGTATGCGCGCGAAGCCGATCTCGCGGTGCGGCTGTCGCGGCCGAGCGAACCGGGGCTCGCCGCGCGCCGGCTCGGCACGATGCGCTTCGCGCTGTGCTCGGCGCCGGACTGGGCCGCCGCGCCGCCCGACACGTGGACGTTTCTCGGCTACGACGACGCGCTCGCGCAGATGCCGCAGCAACAATGGCTCGAACGCTTCGCGGCCGGACGCCGCTTCGCGTTTATCGCCAACGATCTGGCCGCACTGCACCGCGCGTGCCTCGCCGGCGCGGGCATCGCGTTGTTGCCGCGCTTCCTGCTCGACGATCCGGCGTTCGACGCCTTGCCGGCGGCGCCCCGGTCGCCCGGCGAACCCGACACCGGCGGACCGCAAGACGCGGCCGACACCCACGTCGACAAAACCGCCCGCGCCGCCACGGCGCTCGTCGAGCTCACGGCCGCGCCGCGCTGCGACATCGAGCGCGAAATCTGGCTCGTCGTCCACCCGGACGTGCGCCGGTCGCCGCGCGTGCAGCGTGTCGCGGATGCGATCGCCGATGCGGTGCACGCGGCCGACGGGCGGCTCTGACGCCCCGGCCGTCGTAACCGCTGCTCAGGATTGCCGGGCAGGTGCCTGCTGCGGTTCGCCGGCACCGCCCGCACGGTCGCGATGCGAAGCCGAGCGTCGATGATCGATCAGGCCGACCGCGAGCGCCGCCGCCAGCGCTGGCAACCCGATCGCCATGAAGTTCTGCTCCAGCGGCAGATCGATGCCCACCAGCACGCCGATCACGATCGGCGCGAGGATCGCGCCGCCGCGGCCGATGCCCAGCGTCCAGCCGATGCCGGTCGAGCGGATCGCGACCGGATAGAACTGCCCCGCATACGCGCAGTTGACGATCTGCGTGCCGATGGTCGACGCGCCAGCCAGCCCGACCAGCACGAACAGCAGCGCGGTCGGCATCCTGTAGCCGAGCAGCGTGATCGACACCGCGGCGAGCAGATACATCGAAACGAGCACCGTCTTGATCGGAAAGCGATCGGCCAGCCAGCCGCCGCCGATCGCGCCGACCATCGCGCCGGCGTTCAGCACCAGCACGAACGTCAACGCGGAACCGAGGCTGTAGCCCGCCCCCGCCATCAGCCGGGTCAGCCACGAACTGAGCGCGTACACCATGAACAGGCACATGAAGCAGGCGATCCAGAACATGATCGTGCTGAACCCGCGACCGTCGTCGAACAGACGGCGAACCGGCGCGTTGCCAGCCTGGTCCTCGCGCGGGAACACATGGCGGTCGTCCGGCAGAGGCCGGTACGCGGGATCGAGCCGGCTCGCGATGCGCGCGAGTTCGCCCGTCCTGCCGCGCCGTACCAGGAACGACATCGATTCCGGCATCCATTTCACGAACAGCGGGACGAGCAGCACCGGCGCGCCCGCGGCGACGAACACCGACCGCCATCCGTACGCCTCGATCATTCCCTTGCCCATCACGGCCGCCAGCATGCCGCCCACCGAATAGCCGCTGAACATCAGCGTCACCAGCGTGCTGCGCACGCGGCGCGGCGCGTACTCGGTCATGTGGGCAATCACGTTCGGCATCACGCCGCCGATGCCGATGCCCGCCACGAAGCGGGCGGCGCCGAACAGCGCGGGCGTCGGCGCCAGCCCGGCCGCCGCGGTAAAGACGCTGAACAGCGTCAGGCAGGCCGCGATGGCGCGGCGGCGCCCGATCCGCTCGGCGACGGTTCCGAACACGATGTTGCCGAACATCATGCCGAACAGCGCCGAACTCACCATGAAGCCGGCATGCGCGGGGCTGACGCCCATGTCCTTCATGATCGCCGGCAGCGCGATGCCTGCCACCGCGAGATCGTAGCCGTCGAACACGATGATCAGCGCGCACCAGAACAGCACGACGCCGTGCAGCGGACCCAGCCGCGCATCGTCCGAGAGCGCCTGCAGGTTGATTTGACGCATGGAATTCCTTCTTTTTTCAGGGGAGGCTTCGAATCAGTACGATCGCTCGGCCTGCATATTTAGTAGTTGTCCGAAGTTACGTGGCGAGATGCACGGCCCTCCAGCACGCGTCGGCGCAGTGTAGGAAGCCACAATGATTCCCACTATCCGGAATTTGCAGGCCGCGCACGAATTCAATCCGTTTTTTTCTCGTGCCGCGCGCTATCCGGATTTTTCCTGGGCGGGAACAGGACTATCCGATTCTTGCAAACCCTCGCGATACTTTGGACAAGCCTGACGAAGGTCAATATCATCCGTCCAGGAGATTTCGCGCACGCAAGAGAAACCGATGCGGCACGACGCGCATCCGCGGCCAGCCGGATGCGCTGTACGGAAATGCCGCACAGGAGACGCCCCATGCCCCTCACGCCGAATGCGGACGTGCTGTCCGCGTTGTACCGGAATTGCCTGTTCCGATCCGGATCCCGCACGGATGCGCACGAGCAGGTCTCGGCGGAGCTGGCCGAGCATGTGCTGCACTGGAAGCACGGCGTCGCCGACGCCGCCCTTTTCAAGGGGCGACTGAATCGTTTGAGCGTCTACGCGCTGCAGTACGGCGCCGAAGTCGAGGTCGCGCCGCGCCCGTTCGACGGTTTTTCGCTCGTCCACACGTCGCTCGCGGGCGGCGCCGAAATCGAGTGCGACGGGCATGTGATGGACGTGCTCGAAGGACGCACCGCCGTGCTCGCGCCCAGGACGCGCGTCCACCTGCGCTGGCGGCCCGGCACCCTGCAACTGATCGTCAAGGTCCCCGACGCGCTGCTGCACGCGGTTTCCGGCTGCCGGCCCGACGACGGAAGGCCCGGCCTCGTGCCGGGATTTCTGTTGCCGCCCGCACTGGCCTCGCAATGGGACCTGATCGCACAGTCGCTGCTCAACGTCCTCGCGGTGGCCGGCGACGGCGGCATCCGGGCCGAGTGGCGCGACCACTTCGAACGCAGCCTCGCGCTATTCCTGCTCGTACATTGCCCGCCATCGCCGACAACCGCGCATGCCCTCGCTTCACCGGAAGCGTGCAATCTTCCGGGGCCATCCGGATCCGGGGGCGGCATCCGGCAAATGGACGCGCTCCTCGAATTCATCCATGCGCGACTCTGCGCGCCCATCTCGCTTGAGGATCTCGCCAGGGCGGCCGGCGTCAGCTTCCGGACGCTGAACGTGCTGTGCCGCCGCTACCACGGCGCAACCCCGATGGAACTGCTGCGCAACATCCGGCTCGACGCCGCCCGCGCGCAGTTGCTGACCGACCCGATGGCCAGCATTACCGATACGGCGCTGACGTTCGGTTTCGGCCATCTCGGCCGTTTTTCGGGCTACTACTTCGCCCGCTTCAACGAGCTGCCGCGCGACACGCAGCGCAAGCGGCTGCCGAACTGAACGCGACGATGCGCGACGCCCGGCCTCCACCGCCGCTTTACGCGCCGCGCAATTGCCCGCATAGTCGGGGTTTGCCCGCATCCACGCCCCTTGCCATGTCCGCCACGCCAGCCGCCTGCGTCGTCCGCGACGCGACCGATGCCGATCTCGCCGCCATTCACGCGATCTACGCACACCATGTGCGCCACAGCGTCGCGTCGTTCGAGGAGACGCCACCCGACGTCGACGAACTGCGCGGCCGCCGCGACGCGGTGCTGCGTCACGGGCTGCCCTATCTCGTCGCGGAATGCGACGGCCGCATCGCCGGCTACGCGTATGCGACGCCCTATCGCACGCGCAGCGCGTACCGCTTCACGATCGAGGATTCGATCTACATCGACGATGCGCAACGCGGGCGAGGCATCGGCCGCGCGTTGCTGGCGGCGCTGATCGCGTGCTGCGAAGGCGGCCCGTGGCGGCAGATGATCGCGGTAATCGCCGACGGCGGCACCGGCGGCTCGACGTCGCTGCATCGCGCATTCGGCTTCGAACCGGCCGGCCAGCTGAAAGCGGTCGGTTTCAAGCACGGCCGCTGGATCGACACCGCGCTGATGCAGCGCCCGCTCGGCGACGGCGCGAACACGCGCCCCGCCTCGCCCGAGCCTGCCGCGGCGCGCTAAAATGGCCGCATGTCAAAACAGACTTCTTCCACGCCCGACGAGGCCGCGCCGGATTCCCGCAACGAGTACACGGTCGACGAACTCGCGCGCGTGTCCGACACCACCGTGCGCAACGTCCGCGCGTACCAGGATCGCGGGCTGCTCGCGCCGCCGGAGAAACGCGGGCGCGTCGGCATCTACGACGACACGCACGTCGCGCGCCTGAAGCTGATCAACCATCTGCTCGCGCGCGGCTATACGCTGTCGAACATCCAGGACCTGATCAAGGCGATCGACGAAGGCCACGACCTGCGCTCGATCCTCGGTCTCGAAAACGCGATCGGCGGCCGCTGGTCGCACGAGCTGCCGAAAACCTATTCGCTCGCGCAACTCGCGCAGATGTTCGGCCCGCAGGCGACCACGCAACTGTCGCGCGTGACCGAGCTCGGGCTGCTCGAACGGCGCGGCCTGTCGTTCGTCGCGAAAAGCCCCGCGCTGCTCGAGGCGGCGGCCGCGATGACGAAGGAAGGCATTCCGCCGCGCGAGCTGCTCGACGTGATCAGCCTCGCGCGGCCGCATTTCGACGCGATCGCGCGGCTGCTCGTCGATCTCGTCGTGAAGCGGCTCGACCGCTACGACGCCGGCACGTTGCCGCCGGCCACCGACGTCCCCGAACTGGTCGACGCGATCTGGCGGCTGCGCCCGCTCGCGGCCGTGTTCGTCGAAGGCGAGACGAACCGCGCGCTCGAAACCGCGGCGGGCGCGTATCTCGGCGGCCGGGTCGCGACGATCCTCGACAGGAAGCTCAGCGACGAAGCAGCGCGGCAGTCCGGTACGAGCGATACGCAAGGCGACGGCGACAACGCATAGACGCGCGGCCATCATGCATGCGCCGGCATGTCGCCACGACGCGCGCGTAGCCGGTTCGCGGCAACGCCGACGGCCATTGCCGGTGGCAACCGCGGTTCGCACGGGTCGGCGAATGGCCAGGAGCGCCGCTCGGCCCCCGTTTCAGCCAGGCGGCGCCACATCGCCCCACGCACGGTAGCCACGCGGCCGCGGCACAGTTACAAGTTATAGGTTGACGCGAGCCCGCCTGGCGGTTAGTGTATGCGTCGAAGTCCAAGAAGTCCGATTGCTGTTCATCAATTGCTCGCTCCTTCCCAGCGGTATTCGTTGTCCTCTCCCTCCTTGACGCTTCACGCGCTCTTCAACAGAGCAAATCTCTATTTTTTTCTCAAGGAATCTTCATGGATACCGGTATCGTCAAGTGGTTCAACGACAGCAAAGGCTTTGGCTTCATCACGCCGGACAACGGCGGCGACGACCTGTTCGCTCACTTCTCCGAAATTCGTGCCGACGGCTTCAAGACGCTGGCTGAAAACCAAAAAGTGAGCTTCGAAACGAAGCAGGGCCCGAAGGGTCTGCAAGCGGCCAACATCAAGCCGCTGTAACGTTTGAAGGGCCCGGCGTCCGCGACGGACGCCGGGTCGCAGCGACATCCCCACGGAGCTTCGTCTCCCAAAGTTGGCGCGATCGGCTTGAGCTGCCTCTGCTCGATGAGCAGCTTGCCAGGCGCCACACGTCTCGTTGCACTTCATCCCCCCTCCGGCCGCAACGCCTTATTTTCGCTTTCCGACTGCGTCAGATTCCGCTCGCAATGGCGTTGAATCGGCGTACCCGTGCGCATTCAGCACGGCACGCGCGCACTCGATCATCATTAAAATTAAAATGCACAATCAACGAATTCAACAGTACAACGGCTATGCCGTCCACCCCTCGGCGCATCGTCTGCCCGACGGGAGTTTTTCATCCAACCTGCTGCTCGAACGCACCGATAGCGCGCACGACGAAGGCCGCTACCAGTTCTATTCGCTCGACTACTTCGCGAGCGAAGCGCAAGCGCTCGCGCATTCGGCACGCTGGGCACGCAACTGGGTCGATACGCGCGGTTAAAGGCCGCGCTACTGTCGATATCAGCGCAGACGGTCATCAAAACCGGCGGGCGGCCGCCCCGGCAGGCCACGGCGCCAAAGCATAGGGCCGCCGCCGTCATATCCATATCGGCAATGCTTCGTTTGCGGGCGCAATCGCCCATGCGACGATTCTTCCAACCGAGCGGCACCGGCCGCTCTCCGAAGATGCCTCGCATGGAGTTCATTCGATGATTCGTTTCACCCGCTGGATCACCCGCGCCACCGCGGTCTCGCTCGTTGCCCTGTCCGCCGCGTCGGCATTCGCGCAAGGCGGCGCCGACAAGATCGTGCGCATCGGTTATCAAAAGGCCGGCCTGCTGTCGATCGTCAAGGCGCAGGGCGCGCTCGAAGCACGGCTCAAGCCGCTCGGCTATGACGTTCAATGGTTCGAATTCCCGGCCGGCCCGCAACTGCTCGAAGCGCTGAACGCGAACAGCATCGACTTCGGCTACACGGGTGCGCCGCCGCCCGTGTTCGCGCAGGCGGCCGGCGTGCAGTTCGTCTATGTCGGCGCGGAACCGCCTGCGCCGCACAATGAAGCGGTGTTCGTGAAGAGCGATTCGCCGATCCGGACGGTGGCCGGCCTGCGCGGCAAGAAGGTCGCGCTGCAGAAAGGCTCGAGCGCGAACTACCTGCTGCTCGAGGCGCTGAAGAAAGCCGGCGTGCGCTACGACGAAATCCATCCGGTGTATCTCGCTCCGGCAGATGCGCGCGCCGCGTTCGAAAGCGGCAATGTCGATGCGTGGGCCGTGTGGGATCCGTACTACGCGGCCGCGCAAAACGCGCTGAAGGTGCGCACGCTGTCCGACTACACGGGGCTCGCGGCGACCAACAACTTCTACGAAGCGACGCGGAGTTTCGCGCAACGGCATCCCGACGTGGTCGGCGCGATCCTGAAACAGGCGCGCGAAACGGGCCAGTGGGTCAACGGGCATCCGGCCGACACGGCCGCGCTGCTGGCGCCGAAGGTCGGGTTGCCCGAGGCGCTCGTCGAGACGTGGATCAAGCGGGTGCCGTTCGGTGCGGTGCCGATCGACGAGCGCATCGTCGCCGCGCAGCAAGGTGTTGCCGATGCGTTCTACGCGGCGAAGCTGATTCCGCAGAAGCTGAGCGTGGCCGGGAATGCCTGGGTCGACAAAAGCGTGGCGAGTGCGCTGGCGGCGAAGTAACGCTCGCGGCCCCATCCGTCAGCAGGCCGGCCGGGCGCGCTGCCCGACCGGCCGCTTTCGTGTCCCGCTCGGCACGCGCTCAACGCAACGCTTCCGCCATCTTCTTCTGCCGCCACAGGCACAGCAGATCGCAAGCCACATGTGCGGCCGCGATCGCCGTGATGTCCGCGTGATCGTACGCGGGCGCGACCTCCACCACATCCGCCCCGACCAGATTCACCGCCCCGAGCGCCCGCACGATCGCCAGCGCCTGTGCTGACGACAACCCGCCCGCGACCGGCGTCCCCGTCCCCGGCGCGAACGCCGGATCGAGGCAATCGATATCGAACGTCAGATACGCAGGCCGCGCGCCGACGATCTCGACGATCCGCGCGACCGCCGCCCGCGGACCATGGTCATGCACCCACGCGGCATCGAGCCGCTCGATCCCGAGAAAGTCGTCGTTCCACGTGCGGATGCCGACCTGCACCGACGTCGCGGGATCGATCAGCCCTTCCTTTACCGCCTTGTAGAACATCGTCCCGTGATTGAGGCTGTCCGGATCGTCGTCGGCCCACGTATCGCAGTGCGCGTCGAAATGGATCAGCGACAGCGCCTTGCCGTAGCGCTCCACGTGCGCGACCAGCAGCGGATACGTGATGTAGTGGTCGCCGCCGAGCGTCAGCATCTTCGCGCCCGAGCGCAGGATCGTGCGCGCATGCTCGACGATCGCCGGCTTGATCGACAGCGGGTTGTGCGCATCGAACCAGCAATCGCCGTAGTCGACGGCCGCGAGATCGTCGAACGGATCGAAGCCCCACGGATACGGATTGAGCTCCGCGAGCTGCACGCTCGCCGCGCGGATCGCGGCCGGCCCGAGCCGCGCACCGGAACGATAGGTCGTCGCGAGATCGAGCGGCACGCCGGAGATCGCGACGTCGACGCCGTCGAGTGCGCGCGAGTAGTTGCGGCGCATGAACGACAGCACGCCCGCATAGGTGTTTTCGATCGAGGAGCCGTACGGCGTCGCGCGACGGATCGCGCCGTCGCCGTGGAGAAGTTCGGTCATGGTCGGACCTGTTTTCGTGGTGGCCGGACCGTCCCGCTTCGACTGAGCGCGCGGGCCGGGCACGGCGGGATTCATCGGGCATGTACCGGCTCGCGCATCCGTTCGCGAAGCGAGGCGGGACATCGACAACGACAACGGTAATACCGCGGCGATCGTAGCAAGCCGAATCGGAACCGTTGCCCCGGTTCAGCCGGGGCAACGCGCGAAAAAAGTCCGGCGGCGGCGGCGCCGGTCGCGATCGTTTCCTAGAAGGATTCGCCGGTTTTCGCGCCCCCGTTCTTCCGGATAATGGCCGGCAGCCGCGCTGTCGACGGCGCGCCGTCCACCGCAGACAACAACAAACCGGAGACACCCGCCTTGATCGCCACGCTTCCCGCCACGTACCGCCGGCTCTGGCCGCTCGCCATCGCCGCGGCGCTGCTGTACGGGCTGTCGCTCGCCGCCGCGCCCTATCCGGGCCAGGCCGCCGCGAAGGCCGCGATGGGCATCCTGCTGCTCGCGGCGGCCAGCACCTGCGGCGCGCCGCGCAAACGCACGTGGCTGTGCGCGGCACTCGCGACGGCCGTGCTCGGCGACGTGCTGCTCGCGCTGCCCGACTGGCCGCTGTCGTTCGTGCTCGGCCTCGGCGCGTTCCTGCTCACGCACCTGTGTTATTGCGCGATCTTCTTCCGGTGGCGCGCGCGGCCGCATGGCTGGCGCATCGTTGCGCTCGTCGTGCTATGGATCGCCGCGCCGGCGTTCTACGTCGCGTTCTTCCCGCACCTCGGCGAGCTGCTGGCGCCGGTCGCCGTCTACATGCTCGTGCTGTGCGCGATGGCGAGCTTCGCGCTTGCCGCACGCACGCGCGGCCCGCTGGTCGCGATCGGCAGCCTCATCTTCGTCGGCTCGGACACGCTGATCGGCGTCGGCCGGTTCCTCGGCGGTTTTCCCGGCATCGACTATCTGATCTGGGGCCTCTATGCGCTCGCGCAGGTCACGATCGTGGCCGGGGTTTTCCATGAGATGTCCGCCCGGTCGATCCGTCCCTGATACCGTTTCAAACAGGCCGTCGCGCGCCGGCGGTCCTGCCTCTTCCCTCTCCCGCCGTGCCGACGGCCCTTTCCGCGCATCCCGCATGGCGGAGACGGGACCGTTCCAAACCCCGCTCAGCCTTTCCCCGCTTGGTTTCCGGCCCTTAGAGCGTCGCTTCTAGCCTCTTGCGGTTTCCGGGTTCACCCACTATCGTTACATCAACCAATGTAACATTAAAAAATGAGCCAGATCGGAGACACCCGGATGAATGCTCGCACGTTGCCTTTCGGCCCGCCCGGCCATGACGGCCTGGACGAAGCCATCGACATCGCCATCATCGGCACCGGCTTCGCCGGCCTCGGGATGGCGATCCGCCTGAAACAAACCGGCGTGACCGACTTCGTCGTCCTCGAGAAGGCGGCGTCGGTCGGCGGCACGTGGCGCGACAATCATTACCCGGGGTGTGCATGCGACGTGCAGTCGCACGTCTATTCGTTCTCGTTCGCGCCGAACCCGCGCTGGACGCGCATGTTCGCGCCGCAGCCGGAGATCCGCGCGTATCTGGAAGACTGCGTGCAGCGCTTCGACGTCGGCCCGCACCTGCGGCTGAATCACGAGTTGCAGCGCGCCGAGTACGACGAAGCCGCGCAACGCTGGCGCCTCACGTTCGCGAACGGCAAGCGGCTGTCGGCGCGCGTGCTGGTGTCGGGAATGGGCGGGCTGTCGCGCGCCGCGCTGCCGGCGATTCCCGGTGTCGAAACCTTCAAGGGCCGCGCGTTCCATTCGCAGCAGTGGGATCACGACTACCCGCTCGAAGGCAAGCGCGTCGCGGTGATCGGCACCGGCGCGAGCGCGATCCAGTTCGTGCCGCAGATCGCGCCGCGCGTGAAATCGCTCGCGCTGTTCCAGCGCACGCCGCCGTGGATCATGCCGAAACCCGACCGCAACCTGACGCGTTTCGAGAAGTGGCTGTTCCGCACGCTGCCGGTCACGCAGAAGGCCGTGCGCGGCGGTATCTACTGGATGCTCGAATCGCGCGTGCTCGGCTTCGCGATCCATCCGTCGCTGATGAAGAACGTGCAGAAGCTCGCGCTGCGTCACATCCGCAAGCAGATTCCCGATCCGGAACTGCGCAAGGCCGTCACACCGAACTACACGCTCGGCTGCAAGCGCGTGCTGATCTCGAACGACTACTACCCGGCGCTGTCGCGCAAGAACGTCGACGTGATCACGACCGGCATCGATCGCATCGAAGCCGACGCGGTCGTGACGACCGACGGCAAGCGTCATGAAGTCGACTGCCTGATCTACGGCACCGGCTTCCAGGTGGCCGACCCGTATCCGCGCGGCGCGATCATCGGCCGCGGCGGCCTCGACATCGTCGATGCGTGGCGCGACGGCGCGCACGCGTATCTCGGCACGACGCTGCCCGGCTACCCGAACTTCTTCATGATCGTCGGCCCGAACACGGGCCTCGGCCACAACTCGATGGTGTTCATGATCGAGTCGCAGATCGAATACATCCTCGGCGCGCTGCAGGCGATGCGCCGCGAACGCGCGGAGGCGATCGAGGTGCGACCGCTCGTCGAGGCGCAGTACAACGACGACCTGCAGGGCAAGCTCAAGAAGGCGATCTGGTCGACGGGCGGCTGCAAGAGCTGGTACCTCGACCCGCGCACCGGCAAGAACACGACGCTGTGGCCGGGCTTCACGTGGCGCTTCCGTCAGGCCACAGCGCAGTTCTCGATCGCCGATTACCACGCGTATCGCGCGCCGCACGACACGACCGCGCGGCCCGCCGCCGCGCCGGCCGCTTCCGCTTCCACGTCCGCCGAAGCGGCCTGAGCCAGACAAGGAGCCATCGACATGAGAGATTTCGCCAACAAGGTCGCCGCGATCACGGGTGCCGGCTCGGGCATGGGCCGCGCGCTGGCGATCCAGCTCGCGCAGGCCGGCTGCCACGTGTCGCTCGCCGACAAGAACGGCGTCGGCCTCGCCGAAACCGAACGGATCGTCCGCGCGATCGCGCCGAACGTGCGCGTATCGACACGCGTGCTCGACGTCGGCGATCGCGACGCGATGTTCGCGTGGGCCGACGACACCGCGAAAGAGCACGGCAAGGTGAACCTGATCTTCAACAACGCGGGCGTCGCGCTGTCGAGCACGATCGAAGGCATGGACTACGGCGATCTCGAGTGGATCGTCAACATCAACTTCTGGGGCGTCGTGCACGGCACGAAGGCGTTTCTGCCGCACCTGAAGGCATCGGGCGACGGCCACGTGATCAACACGTCGAGCATCTTCGGCATCTTCGCGCAGCCGGGCATGAGCGGCTACAACGCGACCAAGTTCGCGGTGCGCGGCTTCACCGAATCGCTGCGCCAGGAACTCGACATGATGAAGTGCGGCGTGTCGGCCACCTGTGTGCATCCGGGCGGCATCCGCACCAACATCGCGCAGTCGAGCCGCGTCGCGAAGAACATGGTCGGCTTCATCGTCGAGAGCGAACAGCAAGGCAAGGACAGCTTCGAGAAGTTCTTCATCACGACCGCCGACGACGCCGCGCGCACGATCCTCGCCGGCGTGCGCAAGAACAAGCGCCGCGTGCTGATCGGCCGCGACGCGAAAGGCGCGGACTGGATGGCGCGCATCCTGCCGGCCGCGTACCAGGCGCTCGTCGTGCTCGCGACGCGCCGCGAGGCCGCGAAAGCCCGCCGTGCCGCACGCGGCACGCCGGCGCCGGCGCACGCCACCTACAACAATGCAGGCAATCAGGGAGAACAATCATGACGACACCGAACATGATGCCCGTGCGGCGCGACATCCGATTTGCGCTGCCACCCGAACGCGCGAAGGACTGGCATGTGCAGGGCGTGCCGGTCACGCACTTCATGAATGCGCTGTCGCTGCTGTTCCCGGCCGGCGAGCGCTTCTTCATGGATTCGGTGCGCAACTACCGCGACCGGATCGAGGATCCCGAGCTGAAGAAGCAGGTGATCGGCTTCATCGGTCAGGAAGCGATGCACACCCGCGAGCACATCGAATACAACGACCTGCTGCAGGCAGCCGGCCTGCCCGCGCACAAGCTCGACAAGCGCCTGTGGACGATCCTCGGCTGGTTCAAGAAGGTGCTGCCGCACTCGATGCAGTTGGCGATCACGATCGCGCTCGAACACTACACGGCGATCCTCGCGAACCAGTTGCTGTCGGGCCACGAGCACCGGATCGACGGCTCGGTCGAGGGCTACCAGCAGATGTGGATGTGGCACGCGATGGAGGAAACCGAGCACAAGGCGGTGTCCTACGACGTGTGGCGCACCGTGATGAAGCCGGGCATCGGCAGCTACCTGCTGCGCACCGGCACGATGCTGACGACGACGGTATTCTTCTGGGCCATCGTGTTCGACTTCCACGTGCGACTGATGCGCGCGCACCGTCGCGAACACGGCAAGTTCGGCGGCATGTGGCGCCTCGTGAAGTACCTGTACAGCCCGAAGAACGGCGTGTTCCCGAGCATCGCGCGCGAATGGCTCGACTACTTCCGCCCGGGCTTCCACCCGTGGGATCACGACAACCATCAGTATCTGCAGGAGCTCGACACGCTGCTCGATAACATCGACGCGACCAACGCGCGCTATGCGGCGCAAGCCGCCCCGCGCCGCGTGCCGCTGCATTCGGCGGCGCAGGCATGACGCGATGGCGCGCGCTCACGAGATGCTGACCGTCCGGTCCGGCGACGTGAAACTCGCCGTCTACGTCAGCGGGTCGCGTCGCGCGCCGCCGCTGATCCTCGTGCATGGCTACCCGGACTCGGCGACCGTGTGGGCGCCGATCCGCGCGCGGCTCGCGAAGCGCTACCGCGTGATCGCGTACGACGTGCGCGGTGCCGGCGCATCCGATGCGCCGCGCCGCCGCGCCGACTACACGCTCGAACGGCTCGCCGGCGACCTGAAGGCGGTCGCCGACGCGACCTGCGGCGGCCGGCCGTTCCACCTGGTCGGCCACGACTGGGGCTCGATCCAGTGCTGGGAGGCCGTGACCGACCCCGCGTTCCGCGGCCGCATCGCGTCGTACACGTCGATCTCCGGCCCGTGCCTCGATCACGTGTTCCGCGCGAAGATGCGGCTCAGGCAGAGCCTGAAATCCTGGTACATCGCGTTCTTCCATCTGCCGCTCGTGCCGTCGCTGGCATGGCGGCTCGGCGGTGCCGCGCTGTGGCCGCGCTGGCTGCAGCTCACCGAACGCGTGCGCGCCGAGCGCGATCCCGCGCAACTGAAGAACGCGCTGAACGGGATGCGGATGTACCGCGCGAACTTCCTTGCACGGGCCCGCAAGCCGCGTGAGCGGTACGCGCAGGCGCCGGTGCAGATCCTGGTGCCGGTGCGCGACCGCTACGTGACGCCCGAAATGTCGGTCGACCTCGACCGCTGGCTCGGCGAGCACGTGCGTGAGGAAATCGACGGCACGCACTGGATCGTGCTGCGTCATCCGGACCTGATCGCGTCGCGGATCGACCGGTTCGCGGCCGCGCATGAACGGCCCGCGGTCGCCGCGGCGCCGGTGGCGGCGCCGGCCACGCGAACGGAAGCCGCAGTTCAGCGCAGCGGCGGCAGACGCTTGAACAGCGTTTCGTAGTCGATCACGAGCCCATCGTCGTCGATGTCCATCTCCGCGGTGAAATTCCGGAAGATCCCTTCGTAGCGGTAGCGGCGGCCCGGTACGATGCACGCATAAGCCTGCTTGACCGGCGTGACTTTCAGATCCGGCGTCGAGATGTATGCGACGTCGATCGGCCGCCGCTCGCCGCGCGCGAGCCCCAGGCGGCCGATCGGCAGCGAATTCGTGAACGGCGTCGCGGCGATGTCGATATCGATGCAGCCGTCCAGCTCGTGCAGTTCGCGGCCTGAACCGTCGCGCCAGTGCCCGGCCCCGTCGCCGCGCAGTTCGAGCGTGCCGCCGCCCATCACCTTGAGCACCGCGTACTTCACCCGCCACTGCGGATCGCACTCGACGCGATACGCGAGCCCGTACGCACGGCCGTACCGCTGGCCGACCACCGCGCTTTCGACGACGATGCCGGATTCACTCCGATCGAACGTCAGATGTTCGATTCCGTCGCCCTCGAGCGACGCCCAGCGCACCTCACGCATCTTTCCACCTCCCGGTTTTCGCCCTGCGGAGCATCGTCGCACAAATCCTGACTATCCAGAATTCCCTATTCCGGCGCATCGCAGCCTGTTCTATGCTCGCGGCTCATCCTGTTCCGCCGCGATCATGCCTATTGCCCGCCCCGCCTCGCCATCGATCGACCTGCGCATCCTGCTGC
This sequence comes from Burkholderia sp. AU28863, assembly GCF_002223195.1. Classification (NCBI taxonomy): domain Bacteria; kingdom Pseudomonadati; phylum Pseudomonadota; class Betaproteobacteria; order Burkholderiales; family Burkholderiaceae; genus Burkholderia; species Burkholderia sp. AU28863. The sequence goes on from NZ_NKFE01000005.1 coordinate 1,566,993, forward strand.
GCGGCATCGGGCAGATCGTGCTGCAGGCAAATGCGCTCACCGGCGCGCTGCTGCTCGCCGCGCTCGCGCTGAACGACCTGCGGCTCGCATGCGCGGCGCTGGTCGGCTCGGCCGCCGCCAGCATGACGGCCGTGCTGACCGGCGCCGAACGCCGCGACGTCGAACAGGGGCTGCACGGCTTCAACGGCGCGCTCGCGGCGCTGATCGCCGTCTCGTTCGCGCCCCATCAACTCGCCGCCGTCGCGCTGGTGCCGCTGGTCGCGATCGGCGCGGCGCTCGTGCAACGCACGATGCGCGCGTCGCTCGCCCGCTGGCGCCAGTGCCCGTATTCGAGCCCGTGCCTGGTCGTCACCGCGCTGTGGCTGCCGTCTGTCGCGGTGCAGCATGCGGACGGCGCGACCGCCGCCCCGGTGCCGACGTTCGCTTCCGCGACCGACGCGCTGCTGTCGGGCGTTGCTCAGGCCACCTTCGCGCAAGGCGCCTGGGCCGGCGCGCTGGTCGTCGCCGGCCTCGCCGTCGCGTCGCGCCGCGCGGCCGCATTCGCACTTGGCGGCGCGATCGTGTCGACCGTGTTGCTGACCGCGCTCGGCGCAAGCGCCGCGTCGTTCGCCGACGGCCTGCTCGGCTTCAACGGCACGCTCGCCGCGCTCGCGCTGATGTCGCGCGGCCCGCATGCGGCGCTCGCGGCTGCCGCGCTCGCCGCGTTGATCCAGTGGCTCGCGATGCGCGCGGGCATCCCCACGTTCACGGCCCCTTTCGCGCTCGCGGCATGGGCGACCGTAGCCGTCGCGCGCCGCCTCACGCTCGGAGCACCCGATGTCATTCGCACACCGTCCTGACGCCGTGAAGCCCGGCGGTCCGATCTCCGACGCCGAACGCCGGCTGCGCGTCGACCTCGCCGCCGCATACCGGCTCGTCGCGCTGAACGGCTGGGACGACCTGATCTACACGCATTTGTCCGCGACCGTGCCCGGCGAGCCCGGCCACTTCCTGATCAACCCGTTCGGCCTCACGTTCGACGAGGTTCGCGCATCGAACCTCGTGAAGATCGACGTGGCCGGCAACCGGATCGGCGACAGCGAGCACGCGGTCAACGCGACCGGCTTCGCATTGCATGCGGCCGTGCACGCCGCGCGCGCCGATGCCGTCTGCGTGATGCACCTGCACAATACGGCCGGCATCGCCGTGTCGATCCAGCGCGACGGGCTGTTGCCGGCATCGCAGCACGCGCTGCGCTTTCATGGCGATCTCGCGTATCACGACTACGAAGCGCTCGCATTCTCGCCGGCCGAAGGCGCGCGGCTGACCGCGAGCCTCGGCGCGAAATCCGCGATGCTGCTGCGCAATCACGGCACGCTCACGGTCGGCCGGACCGTCGCCGAAGCCTACGTGCTGATGGATACGCTGATCAAGGCGTGCGACATCCAGGTGCGCGCGCAGGCCGGCGGCGGGCCGCTCGTGCTGCCGGAGCCGGCCATCGCCGAGCGCACCGCCGAACAGTTGCGCGACGGCGGCGCGATCGAAGGCGAACTGGAATGGCCGGCGCTGCTGCGCCGGCTCGACCGGATCGATCCGTCGTATCGCGACTGACGGCGCATCCGCACTCGACCGAATCGTTCAATCCCAACCGGAGCCTGTGTCATGCCGACTTTCAATATCCAGCTGTTCGAAGGCCGCACCCTCGAGCAGAAGCGCGCATTCGTCGAAGCAATCACGCGTGTCACGTGCGAGACGCTCGGCTGCGACCCGGGCTCGGTCGACATCATCCTCGCCGACGTGAAGAAGGAGAACTGGGCGACGGCCGGGAGGCTGTGGAGCGACGAGCGCTGAACGCCGACGGCGGCGTCGCGTCGGCGCCGCCCGCCCTGCGCTGAACCCTGCACTGCGGCGCGCGCACGAGACGCTGCATGCGGGTTTCTCCGCCCGCCGCCCTTGTGCGCCCGCACATCGCTTTGTCACGCAATCGGCGCATAATGCCGGACAGACGCAGCAGCCAATGGCCACCCGACGGAGACCGCCATGGAAGCGAAGAACGAGGAAGTCGTCGCACACCTGCTCTCCGATGTCGTCGAATTCGCGCGCGCTCGGCTGCCCGACGCCACGTTCCGGATCGTCGAACCCTTCCTGCGTCATTACTACGATTTCGTCGATGCCGACGATCTGCAGAGCCGCAGCATCGCCGACCTGTACGGCGCCGCGATGGCGCACTGGCAGACCGCCCAGAAATTCGTGCCCGGCAGCGAACGCCTGCGCGTGTACAACCCGATCCTCGAGCAGCACGGCTGGCATTCCGACCACACGGTGATCGAGATCGTCAACGACGACATGCCGTTCCTGGTCGACTCGGTGACGATGGCCATCAACCGTCTCGGGCTCGCGCTGCATTCGGCGCTGCATCCGGTGTTCCGCATCTGGCGCGGCGCCGGCGGCGGCATCGAGCGCGTCGACGCGGGCGGTGCGACGTCCGGCGACGGCCAGTCGCAACTCGCGTCGTTCATCCATTTCGAAGTCGACCGCTGCGGCGACGCCGCGCTGCTCGACACGCTGCGCGAGGACATCGCGCGCGTGCTGGGCGACGTGCGCGCGTCGGTCGAGGACTGGCCGAAAATCGTCGACATCGCTCACGCGACGATCAAGGAGATGAAGGCACGCGAATCGACCGCGGAGGACATCGAAGCGCGCGCGTTCCTCGAATGGATGGCCGCCGATCACTTCACGTTCCTCGGTCAGCGCGACTACGCGCTCGTATCGGACGGCACGGGCTTCGGCCTGCGCGGCATCGAGGGCTCGGGCTTCGGCATCCTGCGCGAATCGCTGCGCACGTCGGGCGCCGCCGACGTGACGCCGCTGCCGCCGGCCGCCGCCGACATCATCACCGGCGCATGGCCGATCTTCGTGACCAAGGCGAATTCGCGCGCGACGGTGCACCGGCCCGGCTACCTCGACTACGTCGGCGTGAAACTCGTCGGCGCCGACGGCAAGGTCACCGGCGAGCGCCGCTTCATCGGGCTCTACACGTCGACCGCCTATTTCGGTTCGTACACCGAGATTCCGATCGTGCGCCGCAAGTGTGCGAACATCGTGCGGCGCGCGGGCTTTTTGCCGAAAGGGCATCTCGGCAAGTCGCTCGTGACGGTGCTCGAAACCTATCCGCGCGACGAACTGTTCCAGGCCGACGAAGACCAGCTCTACGACATCGCGCTCGGCATCCTGCGCCTGCAGGAACACCAGCGCACGCGGCTGTTCGTGCGGCGCGACCGGTTCGACCGCTTCGTGTCGTGCCTCGTGTTCGTGCCGCGCGACAAGTACAACACCGACCTGCGCCGCCGCATCGCGAAGCTGCTGGTCGACGCGTACAACGGCGTGAACGTCGAATTCACGCCGCTGCTGTCGGAATCGGCGCTCGCCCGCATTCACTTCGTCGTGCATGCGGAACCGGGCACGATGCCCGACGTCGACACGCGCGAACTCGAAACGCGGCTCGTGCAGGTCACGCGCCGCTGGCAGGACGATCTCGCGGACGCGCTGCTCGACGCATTCGGCGAAGAACAAGGCAACCGCCTGCTGCAGCGCTATGCCGAGTCGTTCCCTGCCGGCTATCGCGACGACTATCCGGCGCGCACGGCCGTGCGCGACATCGAGCTGATCGAGCGCGTGAAGGACTCGGGCCAACTCGCGATGAACCTGTACCGGCCGATCGAGGCCGAGCCGCGCGCGTTCCGCTTCAAGGTGTACCGCGCGGGCGACCCGATCGCGCTGTCGCGCAGCCTGCCGATGCTCGAACATCTCGGCGTGCGCGTCGACGAGGAGCGGCCGTACCGGATCCAGACGCAGGATGCCGCGCACGCGTGGGTACACGATTTCGGCCTGGAACTCGCCGACGATACCGAGTTCGACATCGAGCGCGTGAAAGGCCTGTTCGAGGATGCGTTCGACCGGATCTGGAGCGGCCGGATCGAGAACGACGACTTCAACCGCCTCGTGCTGCGCGCACACCTGAGCGCGCGCGAGGTGACGATCCTGCGCGCGTATGCGAAATATCTGCGGCAGGTCGGCTCGACCTTCAGCGACGCGTATATCGAACGCGCGCTGACCGGCAATCCGGCGATCGCGCGGCAACTCGTCGAGCTGTTCCTGCTGCGCTTCGACCCGCGCATCGGCGACACGCGCGACGTGCAGGCCGAACGGCTGCTGAAGGCGATCGAAGGCGCGCTCGACCAGGTGCCGAACCTCGACGAGGACCGCATCCTGCGCCAGTTCCTCGGCGTGATCAACGCGACCGAGCGCACGAACTACTTCCTCGCCGACGCGAACGGCGAATCGAAGCCGTACCTGTCGTTCAAGTTCAACCCGGCGAAGGTACCGGGACTGCCCGAACCGAAACCGATGTTCGAGATCTGGGTGTATTCGCCGCGCGTCGAGGGCGTGCACCTGCGCGGCGGGCGCGTCGCGCGCGGCGGCCTGCGCTGGTCGGATCGCCGCGAGGATTTCCGCACCGAGGTGCTCGGGCTGATGAAGGCGCAGATGGTGAAGAACGTCGTGATCGTGCCGGTCGGCTCGAAAGGCGGCTTCGTCGTGAAGAACCCGCCGCCGCAGAGCGATCGCGAAGCCTGGATGCGCGAAGGCATCGCATGCTACCAGACGTTCCTGCGCGGGCTGCTCGACCTCACCGACAACCTCGCCGGCAACGCGATCGTGCCACCGCCCGACGTGGTGCGCCACGACCCCGACGATCCGTACCTGGTCGTCGCCGCCGACAAGGGCACGGCGACCTTCTCCGACTATGCGAACGCGATCTCGCACGAATACGGCTTCTGGCTCGACGACGCGTTTGCGTCCGGCGGCTCGGTCGGCTACGACCACAAGAAAATGGCGATCACCGCGCGCGGCGCGTGGGAATCGGTGAAGCGGCACTTCCGCGAGATGGGCGTCGACACGCAGGCCACCGATTTCACCGTGGTTGGCGTCGGTGACATGTCGGGCGACGTGTTCGGCAACGGGATGCTGCTGTCGCCGCATATCCGGCTCGTCGCCGCGTTCGATCACCGGCACGTGTTCCTCGACCCGAACCCCGACCCGGCGACGAGCTTCGCGGAGCGCCAGCGCATGTTCGCGCTCGAACGCTCGAGCTGGGCCGACTACGACACGTCGGTGATCTCGCCCGGCGGCGGCGTGTATCCGCGCACCGCGAAGACGATCCCGCTGTCGCCGGCCGTGCAGTCCGCGCTCGGCATCGACGCGCACGCGCTGCCGCCCACCGAGCTGATCCGCGCGATCCTGCAGGCGCCGGTCGACCTGCTGTACAACGGCGGCATCGGCACCTACGTGAAGGCCGCGCGCGAAACGCACCAGCAGGTCGGCGATCGCGCGAACGACGCGGTGCGCGTGAACGGCGCGGACCTGCGCTGCAAGGTCGTCGGCGAAGGCGGCAATCTCGGCTGCACGCAGTTCGGCCGCATCGAATTCGCGCAGCGCGGCGGCCGCATCAATACCGACGCGATCGACAACTCGGCCGGCGTCGATTGTTCCGATCACGAAGTCAACATCAAGATCCTGCTCGGGCTCGTCGTATCCGACGGCGAGATGACCGAGAAGCAGCGCAACGCGCTGCTCGCCGAGATGACCGACGAAGTCGGGCTGCTCGTGCTGCGCGACAACTACTACCAGACGCAGGCGCTGTCGATCGCCGGCCGCCATGCGGTCGAATTGCTCGACGCCGAGGCACGCCTGATGCGCTGGCTCGAGCGCGCGGGCCGCCTGAACCGCGTGATCGAATTCCTGCCGACCGACGACGAAGTCGCCGAGCGGCAGGCCGCGAAGCTCGGCCTCACGTCGCCAGAGCGCGCCGTGCTGCTCGCGTACAGCAAGATGTGGCTCTACGACGCGCTGCTCGAATCCGACGTGCCCGAGGATCCGCTGGTGGCCGCGATGCTCGTCGACTACTTCCCGAAGCCGCTGCAACAGCGCTTCAGCGAGCCGATGCGCCGCCATCCGCTGCGCCGCGAGATTCTCGCGACGCATCTGACGAACGCACTCGTGAACCGCGTCGGCTGCGCGTTCGTGCACCGGCTGATGGAGGAAACCGACGCGAAGCCCGGCGACATCGTGCGTGCGTGCATCATGGCGCGCGACGTGTTCGACCTCGATGCGGTGTGGCGCGATATCGACGCGCTCGACAACCGCGTCGCCGACGACGTGCAGGCGCGCATGTTCGTCGACGTCGCGCGGCTGCTGGAGCGCGCGGCGCTGTGGTTCCTGCGGCATCTGCAGTCCGGCGCGGTGGCCGACGGCGGCGTCGCCGGATTGATCGCGCGCTGCCGCGACGCGGTGCAGCGCATCGCGCCGCAACTGCCGTCGCTGCTGCCGGCCGACGATCTGGAAGCGCTGTCCGAGCGGCAGCGCGTGCTGGTCGATGCCGGCGTCGACAGCGCGCTCGCGGTACGCGTCGCGAGCGGCGACATCTCGGCCGCGCTGCTCGACATCGCCGAAGTGGCGGCGACCTGCAACCGCAGCCTCGAACTCGTCGCGGGCGTCTATTTCTCCCTCGGCACGTTGCTCAATTACGGGTGGATCGGCGAACGCGCGGCGAACCTGCCGACGCCGACGCACTGGGACATGCTGGCGCGCGCCGCCGCGCTCGCGGAAATCGCGCGGCTCAAGCGCACGCTCGCGACGAGCGCGCTCGCGGAATCGCCGGATTCGACCACGCCGGACACGATCGTCGGCGCGTGGCGCGCGCGCCGCGAGGCCGCGCTCGCGCGCTACGAGCACCTGCTCGCGGACCTGCGCGCATCCGGCGGCGCGAGCCTCGCGGTGCTGCTCGTGGTCGTGCGGGAAATGGCCGTGCTCGAACGCGCGTGACGAGCGTGACGAAGGCGGCGGGTCAAACCGTCGCGACGAGCAACTCCTCCGCGCGGTTCGGCGGCCGCAGGCCGTCCGGGCGATCGGCGAAATAGCGGCGCGTCAGCTCGGCGGCCGACACGTGTTCGGCCTGCGCGAAGCCGGCCTCCCGTGCAAGCGCCTGGATCTCGTCCGGCTCGAAGAAGCTGATGAACGGCGTGCCGCTTGCCCGCGCACCCTTCGCGGCCATGTCCAGCCCCGGGCGCACGTCCGGATCCGCATTGTCCAGCGGCAACAGGAACGTCATCGCGAACGTCGAACCGGGCGCGAGCGACGCGACTTCGCGCAGCGCGGCCGCATTCGCTTCGCACGTCAGGTACATGCTGACGCCGGTGGACACCACGACCGCCGGCTGGCCCGCATCGAAGCCCGCGCCGACGAGCGCGTCGCGCCACGACTGCCTCGCCTCGAAATCGACCGGCACGAAACGCAGCCAGTCGGGCACGCCGAAGCCGAGTTCGGCCAGGCGGCGCTGCTTCCAGCGCTGCGGCGCCGGCTGGTCGACTTCGAACACGGTCATGCGCGACGCCATGTCCGGCCGGCGCTGCACGAAGCTGTCGAGCCCCGCGCCGAGGATCACGTACTGGCTCACGCCGCGCGCGACCTGCTCGATGACGAGATCCTCGATGAAGCGCGCCCGCGCGACGATCGATGCGCGAAACGGCCGCGTGAACTGCGGATCCATGTCGCCGCGCTGCCGCCAGCCGGGTGCCGGCGCAAGCAATTGCAACCCGATTTCGTCGGCAAGCACGTGCGGCGGTGCATCGAGCTCGACGTGCAGCGCCCGCCACAGCGCGACGCGCGCGGCCGTGCTGTCGGGCGCGTCGTCTTCGCGGATAACCGTCATGTCGACCTCACGCGTGCTGCTTGCCCGGCGCCTGCAGACGCCACACCCGGCCGTCCGGATCGCGCACGGTCATGTCGCGCGTGCCCCAGTGCGTATCCTCGAACGGCGTGACGACATCGACGATCGGCTGCGGCTGCACCGCCTGCTCGTCGGCCACCTTGAGTACGACCGGCATGTCGGGCTTTTCGCCCGGCGGCACTTCGGCGATGAACAGGAACGGGCCGTCGCCGCTGCGCAACTGGCCCGACTGGTGATCGGTTTCGAATTCCAGCGTGAAGCCCAGCGCCTGGAAGAACTTCGCCGACTTGCCCCAGTTGTGCGTCGTCAGGTACACGGCTTCGATTCGCTCGGATGACATGTCACTCCTCCTTGTTGGACGGTTCCGCGCCTGAGGGCGGCGCGGCCAGGTACGCGCGCAACGCGTCGGCCACCAGCGCGGACAGCGATTGCTCCGTTTCGATGGCGCGATGCTTGACCTGCCGGATCAGCGAGAGCGGCAGGTACACGTTGAATTGCTTCACTTCTTCGTCGGTCATGGAGGCTAGTATGCTAGCAATCTAGCAAAAGTCAAATACGGATGCGATGAAACGACTGGATTGAACCGGCGCGCGGCCCGCGAGCAGGCCGCTTGCAGTGTCTCGTATGCCCGCGTTACCGCGCGGCTCGCGCCGCGAGCCGCGCGAACAGCGCGTCGAGATCGAATCCCGCCGTATTGATGCCGATCGTGTCGCGCAGGCATGCGGCCCAGTCGGCTGCTGTGTCGAACGTGACCGTGCGCCCGGCGCCGGCCGCGTCGCGCAGCGTCAGCACGGTGTTGAGCAGCGCCGCGCGGCCGTCCGGCAGCACGCGGCACGCGATCAGGTCGTTCACGAAGATCGATTCGGGATACGTCGACGTGAACCAGTTCGCGGCGTCGTAATCGATCCATTCGGCCGGCTTCAGCGAGAAGCGGTAGGTCGTCTGCCAGCCGTCGGGGATCTCGAACTGCATGTCGAACTCGCCGTCGACCGGGGCATCGATCACGCGAAACGCGCCGTGCGGCGTCAGTTGCCGCTCGCCCGGCACGAAGCGCAGCGGCGCGGTCAGCGTCGCGCTGCCGAAGCCGATGTCCGCGAGCCACGCCGCGCCGTCGAGGTCGATGCGCAGCAGCATGTGCGTCTGCGCGGTGACGATCTCGGGCGGCCGCATCCAGCGCACGCGCGCGATCAGCGGCGTCACGCGGAAACCGATCGTCGTGAGCGCGGTGTAGAACAGCTTGTTGAGTTCGAAGCAGTAGCCGCCGCGGCGGCGTTCGATCACCTTGTCGACGATCGCGGGCAGGTCGAGCGCGACGCGCGCGCCGGTCAGCGGATTGAGGTTTTCGAACGGAATCGCCTGCGGGTGCAGCAGATGCAGCCGGCGCAGCACGTCGAGCGTCGGCTCGGCCGGGCCGTCGTAGCCGATGCGGGAGAAATAGCGCGAGAGGTCGAACGAGTCAGTCATGAACCGGCACCGATGAAAGGGACCCGCCACGATAGCATCGCGCGAAATCCCCATGTTGTGCGGGACTATCGTTCGCGGCCGGCGTGCCCGATGACGGCCACGCATCGCTCCCGCACGACGTTACGGCAGCAGCTTCAGGGCGGACGACGCGACCGACGGCACCGAAATGCCCTGGCTCGTCGCGAACTGCACGGCCTGGCTGAGCGTCGCGGCGAGCGACTGCAACTGCCCCGGCGCGCTTTGCGCGATATACGTCGCGGCCTGCATGTTCTGCGGATTCAGGCCCGACTGCAGCAGCGATGCCGCGCTCGTCGAACCGAGATTGCCGAGCCCCGACTGCAGTTGCGAGTACTGCGTGAGCCCCTGCCCGAGCGAGGCGAGGCCGTTGCTGAACGCCTGCTTGTCGATCGGGCCGTGCGTGGCGCCGCCGCTCGCGAACGCCTGGCCGAGCGCCTGCGACACCGATTGCTGCGCGCCGCCCATCTGCGACAGCGTGGCGGGCGACAGCGCATCGCCGCCGGACAACTGGCTCGCCGCCTGCTGCGCCTGCCCGGCCGCGCCCGTCAGCCCCATCGCAGACGCGAGCGACGACTGGCCGCTCAGCACCTGCTGGTTCGCGCCGACATAGGCCTGCAGCAACTGCGCGACACCGCCCTGCGCAGGGGCCGCCTGCTGCTGCCCGCCGCCGAGCAGCGACGCGCCGATCGACTGCAGGTCGAGCTGTGCATGCGCGGCGCCGCTCGCCAGGATGCCGAACGCGATGCCTGCCAAGGCCAGATGCCGGCCCGTCGCGCGAATGTGCTTCATGTGTTTCCCTCGTGCCCGAATGGTCGAGGCGATATTGTCGAAGCGCGTCGCGCGCCGCCGCAACGACTGAAACACATCGAAACGAAATCACCGCGCGCCGCCGCTTGCAATTCCGCGGCCGGCGAACGTCGTCGCGCCGATTCGTCCGCGTTTGCGATGCGATGTCGCGCGCGTACCGGCATTCTTTCTCCGGTTGCGTCAATGGACGCCGGCTCCCGCGTGCGCAGGCGGCGCGACGAAACCCCTCCCCGGGCGCGTTTCGCGTCGAGCGATGCCACGCAGAACGGGCAGCGCGTCACCGCCCGCCTCGTCATCCGGCCGCTACCGCCCGCCATCGGCTGACTGCCGGCGGCGCCGTTACGCGGCCATCCATGCGGGCAACCGCTGGTTGACCCAGTCGGCCGCCCGCTCGTACCCGCGCGCAAGCTGCAGCACGGCAAGATCGGCGCGCGGACGCCCGATCAGCTGCATCCCCATCGGCAACCCCGCGTCGTTGAAGCCGACCGGCACGTTGATCACCGGGCAGCCGGCCAGCGTCCACGGCACGACCGTTTCCATCCAGCGGTGGTAGGTATCCATCGCGCGGCCCGCGATCTCCTTCGGCCAGCGCTGGTCGACGTCGAACGGGAACACCTGCGCGGTCGGCGCCGCGATGAAGTCGTAACGGTCGAAGAAGCTCAGCACCGCCTGATGCCATGCGGTCCGTTCGACGCTCGCGTCGAACACCGCCTCGCCCTGCAGCGCGAGCAGCCCTTCGACCTCGTAGATCGCCTCGGGCTTCAGCAGCGCGCGGCGCGCCGGGTCGCGATAGTGCGCGAGCAGCCCGCCGCCCGACAGCAAGTGCCGGTGCGTGAGCCATAGACGCCAGATCCGGTCGGGCGCGAACGCCGGCTGCGCCGCATCGACGTCGCAGCCGATCTCGCGCAGCGTCGCCAGCCCGCGCTCGCACTGCGCGAGCACGCCGGCCTCGGTCGCGAGATAGCCGTTCCAGTCGCCGACCCACGCGATGCGCTTGCCGCGCAGGTCCGCGTCGAGCGGCTGCGCGAACACCGCCGGATCTTCCGCGAGCGACAGCGGATCGTTGCGGTCGTAGCCGGCCTGGATCGCGAGCAGTTGCGCGACGTCGCCGACGGTGCGGCCCATCGGCCCTTCGATGCCGAGCTGCTGCATGAACACGTCGACGCCCGGCCAGCGCGGCACGCGGCCCTGCGACGGACGGAAGCCGTAGATGTTGCAGAACGCGGCCGGATTGCGCAGCGACCCGCCGAAATCGCTGCCGTCCGCCACCGGCAGCATCCGTGACGCGAGCGCCGCCGCGGTGCCGCCGCTGCTGCCGCCCGCGCTCTTCGTCAGGTCGTACGGGTTGCGCGTCGCGCCGTAGACCGCGTTGAACGTGTGCGAACCCAGCCCGAACTCGGGCGTATTGGTCTTGCCGATGAAGATCGCACCGGCCTCGCGCATCCGCGCGACGCCGACGGAATCGGCCTGCGGCACGTTCTCGCGGAAGATCGGCGAGCCGTAGGTCGTCCGCAACCCCTTCGTCATCGCCAGATCCTTCGGCGCCTGCGGGATCCCGTGCAGCCAGCCGCGATAGTCGCCGCGCGCCAGCTCCGCATCCTTTTCCGCGGCTTCCGCCAGCAGCGCATCGCGGTCGCGCAGCGCGACGATCGCGTTGACCGCGCCGTTCACGCGCTCGATATGGTCGAGATACGCACGCATCGTCTCGACGCACGAAACCGCCTTGCCGCGGATCGCCGACGCAAGCTCGCCGGCCGACAGGCGCACGATCGGATCGACGGAAATGGAAGCGGGAGCGAGAAACTGCGGGGCGCCGTGCGGCATGCGAGGTCTCCTGGGAAGCGGTATCGGATGGCGCGCCGCCCGGCGGCGGCCGCCGCTCTACTCTACGCGACGCGATCCGGGCAACCTCCGATATTTTGCGGCGCAATTCATTGCGGATTCGACTGAATCGCGATGCGTCGGACAGCCGGCGACGGCCGGGCAGGACCGGCGCCGCCGCTCGCAGCCGTTTATGCGCATAAACTTAAATTTCTTATATTTTTAATCGGTGAGTCACGGGATCGCGCACGTTAACGACATTTTTATGCGGCCAGCCGATCTCTTTAGATCGCTTCGTCCGGCGGCCCGCTACGCTGGAAGCACTTCGTTTCCGGGTTCATCGTCTATGCTCAAGCTGCTGGTTCCGGTCGGCCATTCGCCCCGCTCGCTTCAGGCGGTTCGCCACGCGACGTTCCTGTATCGCGAGCGCTGCGCGTCGGAGGTCGTGCTGATCAACGTGCAGGCGCCGCTGGAATCGACGCGGCTCGAGGCCTATCACCCGTTGTCGCGGCTGCGCGCGATCGAGACGCAATTCGCGACCGACGATCTCGCGATGGCCGAGCGAATCCTGCGCGATGCGGACGTGAAGTTCAGCGTCGTGTTGAAGGTCGGCCCGGTGGCCGACACGATCGCGGCCGCGGCGGCCGAGACCGGGTGCGACGAGATCGTCGTGGCCGCGCCGAGACGCGATCCGCTGCACGCGCTGATGTCGGTGTTTCGGCGCAGCGTGATGGCCCGTCTGGTGCAGATTTCGAATGTGCCGGTGACGGCGGTGCAATGACGGAAAGGCGCGTCACGCGTGCGCATCGTGCGCACGCTGTCGCGCAGCGCTTATTTGATGACCTTGCGCCAGAACACGAAATAGGCGGCCGCCGAAGATGCCAGCAGCAGGATGGCCCACATCGGGGCAAGACTGATCAGGACGGACGAGACGTTCAACATTTGGATTCCTCACTATTTCGACAGCGATATTCAACATCGGCCTGCTTGCCGGACCCGATGCGTTGACCCGCATCGCGTTCCGTCAAATCATGCGTTCATGCTATCGCCTTGAACGGCCGCGCGGCCGCCGCCGCCCGCCCCGACCCTGACATTCGTCAAACTGGCGCGCATTGCCCGCCCGCCGGGCGGCGGTGACGAAAAAACAGGACAGGATCGTCCTGCACGCCACCGCTTTCAGCAGACGTTTACCGGGGGAAGCCCCAAGTGCTTCGTCGAACGTGTCCGCGTTACGCTTGAGCGACGAGGAGACGAACCATGAGACGAGCCGTACATATCGCTGTTTTTGCACTGCTGGCCTATCTCATCGGCGATCGCGCGATCCTGCACGCACAGGGCCGCGACGCCAGCCCGCTCGCGTGCGAGCAAGGCGCCGCGCAGGTGAAGGCCGATGCGCTCGGTCGCGGCTTCGGCGAAGCCGCTGCCGGCAGCCAGAGCGAGGCCTTCATGTCGGGCTGCCTGGTGACGGGACGGAACGATCGGAACGTCGCGATGGCGGCCCGCTGACGCGTATCATCCGTGGGACGAGCGTGCCGCGCCTGAAGTCGCAGGCACGGGCGCCCGTTTGCGCTGCCGGCCATCACTTTCCCGATCGACGTTTCGACGGACGTCATCGTCCGCCCCTCCCTGCCCCGTTACGCCCCGACATGACTGATCCGAACACCGAGTTGATCCAGCGCTTCTACACGGCCTTCCAGCAACGCGACATCGATGCGATGCTTGCGTGCTACGCCGACGACATCGTGTTCAGCGATCCCGCATTCGGCGAGCTGCGCGGCGAACTTGCGCGCGACATGTGGCGGATGCTGGTCGCGCGGGCGCAGGAATTCGCTCTGACGTTCGGCGAAGTCGCCGCGGACGATCAGGCCGGGCGCGCGAAGTGGAGCGCGCGCTACCGGTTCGCCGCGACCGGGCGGATGGTGGTCAACCGGATCGATGCGCGCTTCCGGTTTCGCGACGGACGCATCGTCGAGCATCGCGACCATTTCGACCTGTGGCGCTGGGCGCGTCAGGCTCTCGGAATGAAAGGCGCGCTGCTCGGTTGGACGCCTTTCATGCAGCGTGCGATCCGTGCACAGGCACGGAAAAATCTCGACGCGTATCGCGCCAAACGGAAATAAGCCGCGCGCGCCGCGGCACCTCCGTTACGGCTTCATCGTCGCGTCGATCAGGTCGTAGGCCATGTCCGGCACCACGCCGTCCGGATTCGTGAGGCCGTTCTGGCGATACCAGCTTTCATCGGCCTCCGGATGCGGGCCGGCAAGGCCGACGCGCCCTTTGCCGTAGCGATACGTGGCCGCCGCGATGTCCTTGTTCGGGTAGATCGCCAGCACGATCCCGCCGGAGCCGATCGGCGCGACCGGCAGCCTCGCACCGTCCTGATAGTAGATCCAGCGCTTTTTCCCGCGCCAGACGACCGGTGTCACCGTGTCGGCGACGCCGTGAAGCGTCGAGCCCGGCCGGTCGACCTCGGAGTCGATATCGCCGGCGACCAGCCCGAAACCCTGCTCGCCGGCAAGGTAGGCGCCCATGCACACTCCGAGATATCGACCGCCGTTCGCCACGTATCGCCGCACGGCCCGGATTTCATTTCGGCCGATGCTGGCCGCCGCGCCGGGAATGTCCTGCCCGCCGCCGGGCTGCACATAGAGCGCCGCACCGGCCAGCGCCGCGGGCGTGATCCTGAGCTTTTCCGCCGGCCCCACGTAGATCACCCTGAACCGGTAGTCCGATTCCCGCAGGCGTCTGGCGATGGTTTCGGCGCACCCGTCGCACGCGGCAGGCCCGCGATAGACCAGCGCGACCGGCCGGCTCGCCGCATCCCGCGCTTCGTCGCCGGGCGTGGCGGCGTGAACGGCCGGCGACGCGACGAGCGCCATCATCAGGAAAATCGCGTTTCTGGAGTGCATGTCGTGGATCGCCGGAGTCAATGGAATCGCTACCGCCCGGGCCGAATCGACAGGCGCGCGACGACTTCCGCCTCCCGTTCCGACGCCCGATTGCAAGCTGCGCGACAGCAAGCGTAGCGACCCGAACGCGGCCGGTGTGTGCCGTTTCCTGCGGGCTTGTGCAGATATGTACGCACCGGCGACCGGAACCCACACCGCGCCTCCGCCCGCCGAACCCCGCCCCGACAAGGCCGTTTCCGCCATGCAGCCGCCCTCCGGTCTTTCGCACCGACAAGTCTTATATAAGACATAAGACATTTGACGTTCCAGGTCATTGAGATTAGAATCCCGCTCAAAGCAGTGCCTGGAATAGCCCCGGAGTGCCGGCAAGGCCTTCCCCTCAAACGCAATATCAGCAGGTCTCCCCATGCTTGAAAACTTTCGTGCTCACGTGGCCGCCCGCGCCGCGCTCGGTATTCCTCCCCTGCCGCTGACGGCTCAGCAGACCGCCGAACTGGTCGAATTGCTGACCAACCCTCCCGCCGGCGAAGAGCAGACGCTGCTCGAGCTGATCACCCATCGCGTGCCCGCCGGCGTCGACGAAGCCGCCCGCGTGAAGGCCGGCTTCCTGGCCGCCGTGGCCAAGGGCGAGACCGCCTGCCCGCTGATCTCGCGTGCGCGCGCCACCGAGCTGCTCGGCACGATGCTCGGCGGCTACAACATCCAGCCGCTGATCGAACTGCTGTCCGACGAAGCCGTCGCCGCGGTCGCCGCCGACGCGCTGAAGAAAACCCTGCTGATGTTCGACCAGTTCCATGACGTGAAGGAACTCGCCGACAACGGCAACGCGCACGCGAAGGCCGTGCTGCAGAGCTGGGCCGACGCCGAATGGTTCACGAGCCGTCCGGAAGTGCCGCAAAGCCTGACCATCACCGTGTTCAAGGTCACGGGCGAAACCAACACCGACGATCTGTCGCCGGCACCGGACGCCACCACCCGCCCGGACATCCCGATGCACGCGCTCGCGATGCTGAAGAACGCGCGCCCCGGCATCACGCCGGAAGAAGACGGCAAGCGCGGCCCGGTCAAGTTCATCGAATCGCTGAAGGAAAAGGGTCACCTCGTCGCGTACGTGGGCGACGTGGTCGGCACCGGCTCCTCGCGCAAATCGGCCACCAACTCGGTGCTGTGGTTCACCGGCGAAGACATCCCGTTCGTCCCGAACAAGCGCTTCGGCGGTGTGTGCCTCGGCGGCAAGATCGCGCCGATCTTCTACAACACGATGGAAGACGCCGGCGCGCTGCCGATCGAACTCGACGTGTCGCAAATGAACATGGGCGACGTGGTCGAACTGCGCCCGTACGAAGGCAAGGCGCTGAAGGACGGCAAGGTCATCGCCGAATTCCAGGTGAAGTCCGACGTGCTGTTCGACGAAGTGCGCGCCGGCGGCCGCATTCCGCTGATCATCGGCCGCGGCCTGACCGCGAAGGCGCGCGAAGCGCTGGGTCTCGCGCCGTCGACGCTGTTCCGCCTGCCGCATCAGCCGGCCGATAGCGGCAAGGGCTTCTCGCTCGCGCAGAAGATGGTCGGCCGCGCGTGCGGTTTGCCGGAAGGCCAGGGCGTGCGCCCGGGCACGTACTGCGAACCGAAGATGACCTCGGTCGGCTCGCAGGACACCACGGGCCCGATGACCCGCGACGAACTGAAGGATCTGGCCTGCCTCGGCTTCTCGGCCGACCTCGTGATGCAGTCGTTCTGCCACACCGCCGCGTATCCGAAGCCGGTCGACGTGAAGACGCACCAGACGCTGCCGAACTTCATCAGCACGCGCGGCGGCATCGCGCTGCGCCCGGGCGACGGCGTGATCCACTCGTGGCTGAACCGCATGCTGCTGCCCGACACCGTCGGCACCGGCGGCGATTCGCACACGCGCTTCCCGATCGGCATCAGCTTCCCGGCGGGTTCGGGCCTGGTCGCGTTCGCGGCCGCCACCGGCACGATGCCGCTGGACATGCCGGAATCGGTGCTGGTCCGCTTCAAGGGCAAGATGCAGCCGGGCGTCACGCTGCGCGACCTCGTCAACGCGATCCCGCTGTACGCGATCAAGCAAGGCATGCTGACGGTCGCCAAGCAAGGCAAGAAGAACATCTTCTCGGGCCGCATCCTCGAAATCGAAGGCCTGCCCGACCTCAAGGTCGAGCAAGCGTTCGAACTGTCGGATGCATCGGCGGAGCGTTCGGCCGCCGGTTGCACGGTGCGCCTGAACAAGGAACCGATCATCGAATACCTGAACAGCAACATCACGCTGCTGAAGTGGATGATCGCGCAGGGCTACCAGGATCCGCGCAGCCTGCAGCGTCGTATCGCCGCGATGGAACAGTGGCTGGCCGACCCGCAACTGCTGTCGCCGGATGCCGACGCCGAATATGCGGCCGTCATCGAGATCGACCTCGCCGACATCCACGAGCCGATCGTCGCCTGCCCGAACGACCCGGACGACGTGAAGACGCTGTCCGACGTCGCCGGTGCGAAGATCGACGAAGTGTTCATCGGCTCGTGCATGACCAACATCGGTCACTTCCGTGCCGCGTCGAAGCTGCTGGAAGGCAAGCGCGACATCCCGGTCAAGCTGTGGGTCGCGCCGCCGACCAAGATGGACCAGAAGCAGTTGACGGAAGAAGGTCACTACGGCGTGTTCGGCACGGCCGGCGCACGGACCGAAATGCCGGGCTGCTCGCTGTGCATGGGTAACCAGGCGCAGGTGCGCGAAGGCGCGACGGTCATGTCGACGTCGACCCGCAACTTCCCGAACCGTCTCGGCAAGAACACGAACGTGTACCTCGGCTCCGCTGAACTGGCCGCGATCTGCTCGCGTCTGGGCAAGATCCCGACCAAGGAAGAGTACATGGCCGACATGGGCGTGCTCACCGCCAACGGCGACAAGATCTACCAGTACATGAACTTCGACCAGATCGAGGACTTCAAGGAAGTGGCCGACACCGTGCAGGTGTAAGCCCGCAGTCGGGCTGCGACGGGCGGTCGACGTCGCAGCGCACCGAAAGGCGCCGCAAGCCGAAAGGCCGCGGCGCTTTTTTCATGCGTCGGCGACCGGACGCGCCCGTCCGGTCAGTCGTACAGCGCGTGCAGCCGCTCGACGACGTCGAACGGCACGCCTTCGTCATAGCCGTCCGCTTCGTCGAGATCGACGTACTCGCGCCCGTCGGTCGGTTGCAGCATCAGCGCCGGCACGGGCCGCGCGACCGGTACGTCCGGATAATCGTTCGGCCCCGCACCATCGAAGTCGTGCGGATCGAACCAGATGCCGTGATTGGCGTAATAGCCGTCGGCGTAACGTTGCTCGATGTCGCGAAGCAGCCGGAACGTATCGAGTTGATACGACGCGTCGCCCAGATCGCTTTCGCTCGCATACTGCACGAACCACGCGGCGCCGAGATTCCAGTAGATCAGCAGTGCGGTCGCGCGATCGACGTTGCGATTGTCCAGCAGCCAGCGCAATGCGCGTCCGTTGCCATCGTAATTGGAGCGTGCGGCGAACCGGTGCCACTGCTCGGGCGTCGCGCGTTCGAGCCACGCCCGGACGATGTCCCACGCCTTCTGTTCGATGTCGGTGTCGTCCATGGATTGCGTCTTGCGGAATGAGCGGTAACGGGAAAGTCTTCGATGACCGGCGATTCTAGCGTCGCTGTCCATTCATGCGGCGTCGCCGCCCGACTCGCGACGGATCACCAGTTCGTTGAAGCCGGTGCCCGCATCCGGCTCGCGCGAGAAGCGATGCGCGGGCAGCAGCGCGAGCAGGATCTCGGCCGTCGTGCGCACCACGCAGCCGCTCGCGACGTGGCCGCCCGTCACGCGGCCGGCTGCATCGGAGATCGACATATGAAGGTGCGCGCCGTCCGGCGATACGGAGCCGGCCAGCGTCAGGATTTCGAGGTCGCCGCGCAGTTCGGTCGGCTGATCGACGCCGGCGAAACGCAACTGCGCGACGCTCAGGCTGCCGATGCCCTGAATCACGAAGGCCGCATGCGCTTCGTGCTGACGTAACGCTGCCTCGATGGCGCCGCGCAGATCGTCGCCGGGAGAAAGACGCAAAGGATGGGCTTGCATGGTCGAGAACCTGTGGGTCGATCGTGGTATCGACCAAGCGTACGTTCGCCCGGCGAATCCGGCAAGTCGGCTATTTACGCGCGGCGGTCGCTCGCCAGCAACCCGTACAGCGCGCTGTCCGACACTTCGTCGCCGACGATCCAGCGTTCGCGCAGCAGCCCTTCCCGCACGAAGCCGAGCCGTTCGAGCAGCCCCGCCGACGCGACGTTGCGCGGATCGATATCGGCCTCGAGCCGGTTCAGCCGCAGCGTGCCGAATGCATGATCGATCACGGCCGACGCCGCTTCGCGCATGTATCCGCCGCGCCAGAACGCGCGCCGCAGGCTGAAGCCGATCTCGGCGCGTCGGCATTGCGCGTTCGCATGGAACAGCACGCACTCGCCGAGCGTTTCGCCGGTTTCCCGCAGTTCAAGCACGCAGACCAGGCTCTCCCCGCTTGCGGACGTCTGCACGTTGCGCGCGACGCGCGCCTCGGCCTGTTCGATTTCCGTCATCGGCGAGAACGAGAAATAGCGCATCGCTTCCGCATCGGACCAGATCTCGAAGAAGGCCGGCGCGTCGGCGTCGCGAAGCGGCCGCAGCACGAGGCGGGATGTTTCCAGCGTGACTGGTTCGAACAGGGGCATGACAACACTCGATCGAAAAACGGGAGCGTGAATTAGAACACGCAAGCCTCAAGTCGGCCATGCCGCGCATTCGCACGACCCGTCCCGCCACGCCAACATCGCCGCAAAAACAAAAAGCCCGGGCATCGCCCGGGCCTCACCACGTCGTCCGCTACCGCCGCCGGCCCCGCTTACGCCTCGAGCGCCTCCAGCACCTTCCCCTTCGTCTCGATTCCGACGAAGTGCACGGTCAGCGCCGCGATCAGCGGCACCACGCCGATCAGATAGAACGCCGGCGCGAGGTTTCCGCCGATGATCGCGTGCGGCACGACCATCGGTGCGACGAACGACGCGATCTTCAGCCACGCGCTGCCGAGCCCGCAGCCCGACGCACGGATGCTCGTCGGATACTGCTCCGGCGTGTAGACGTACGCGGTAATGAACCCGGACGCCATCAGCCCGAGCGACAGCGAACAGAAGATCGCGACCACGTACACCGACGACGCGTGATAGATACCCGCGAGTGCGAGCGACAGCGCGCACAGCACGAACGACCACACGATCACCGGCTTGCGGCCGAGCTTGTCGACGAGCAGCGCCGACGCCAGTGACCCGAGCACGCCCATGACCGACCCGATCACCGCGAGGTTCAGCGCGAGCTGCAGCGGCGCGTGATAGAAGTTCTTGTAGATCGTCGGCAGCCACGTCGACAACCCGTACTGGATGAACCCGCAGGTCGCCCACAGCGTCGCCACCGCGAGCGTGCGCTTGCGATACGCGGCGCGGAACAGGTCGCTCATCCTGCGCTTCGGATGCTGGCGCACCATCTCGTCGAACGCGGCCGCCTGCGTGACCGGCGGCAGTTCGCCGCGCACCGACGCCTCGAACGCGCTCGTCGCCCGCCCGGCTTCCGCGAGCCGCCCGCGCGACGCGAGCCAGCGCGGCGATTCGGGCACGAGGTGCGTGAGCACGAGCGACAGGATCACCGGCAGCCCGCCGACGAAGTACATGATCTCCCAGCCGAAGCGCGGCACGAGCCAAGCGCCGAGCGCCATCGACACGAGCAGGCCGATCGGAAACACGATCTCGTACAGCAGCACGAAACGGCCTCGGCCATGCGCACGCGTGATCTCGTTGATGTACGTCGCGGCGACCGGCAACTCGCCGCCGAGCCCGAGCCCCTGCAGAATCCGCAGCAGCACGAAGATCTCGAACGTCGGCGCGAAACCGCACGCGGTGCTCGTGATGCCGATCACGGCCGAACTCCATGCGATCGCTTTCACGCGGCCATGCTTTTCCGCGAGCGCGGGAAACAGGAATGCGCCGATCAACTGGCCGATCGCGCCGGACGCGATCAGCATGCCGATCTGCGTCGGCGACAGCCCCCACTTGTGAATCAGCAGCGGCAGCGTCGCCGCGATCGTGATCACGTCGAAGCCGTCGAAGAACGTCGCGGTGCCGATCAGCACGCGCGCGCGGATCTGCATCGCGTTGGCCGGAAGCCGCTCGAGCCGCGCGATGATCGCGCCGGGCGTGGAAGCGGCAGCTTCCATCGTGGCCTTGCCGGCCACGACGTTGTCGAAAGTGCTCATGCGGGGTGTCTCCTGGGTCTCTTTCCGGTCGAACCGGTCAGGCAAGCGCTTGGGTCGTGTCTGCCAGGGCTTCCGTATCCACTGCCCGGCCCTGGTTCATCCACTTGCGTGCGAGCTTCAGCTCACGCGCGTTGTTCACGGCGATGACACCTCTCACATGCCCGTCGCCAACAAAAAACAGCGTCGCACGACGCGCGGCGAGATCGCCGCGCACGACGAGCTGCGCATCGGCCGGCAGATCGCCGAGGATCTGCAGGTTCACGTCGTACTGATCGGACCAGAACCACGGAATCTCCGCGTACGGTGCACGCACGCCGAGCACCGCCTTCGCCGCCGCGATCGCCTGGTTCTGCGCGTTCGCCCACGATTCGAGCCGCACGCGCCGCTTCAGCCAGCCGTTGTGATGGTTCGCGACGTCGCCGCACGCGAAGATCGCCGGGTCGCTGGTCGCGCCGTATTCGTCGACGACGATGCCGTCGTCTACCGCGAGCCCCGCGTCGCTCGCGAGCGACGCGTTCAGCGCAAGGCCGATGCCGGCCACCGCGAAGTCGGCGTCGATCGTCGTGCCGTCGGCAAGCGTCGCGCGTACCTTCGATGCATCGCCGGGCGGCGCATCGAGCGATTCAAGCGCCGCGCCAAGTCGCACGTCGACACCGTTCGAGCGATGCAGGTCGAGCAGGAAGTCCGATACGACCTGCGGCACCGAGCGGCCGCACAGGCGCGGCGCGCCTTCGACGACCACCGCGTCGACGCCGAGCTTGCGCGCGGTCGCCGCGACTTCGAGGCCGATCCAGCCGCCGCCGATCACGAGCACGCGCCGGCTCGCACGCAGCTTCTCGCCGAGCGCGGCCGCTTCGTCGAGCGTGCGCAGGTAATGCAGATTCGGCGTGTTGACGAGCGCACCGGGTAAGCGGCGCGACGTGCCGCCGGTCGCGATCACGAGCCGGTCGTATTCGATCTCGCGACCGCTTTCGGTTCTCACCACGCGACGTGCGCGATCGATCGACGCCGCGCGTTCCGGCTGCCACGCTTCGACGTTCAGCGCGTCGAATTCGTCGGGCCGCACGACGCGCACGGTCTCGATGTCGGCGTCGCCGGCCAGCACGGCCTTCGACAGCGGCGGACGCTCGTACGGCAGGTGCGGCTCGTCGGCGATCATCACGAGACGGCCCGCGTACCCTTGCGCGCGCAACGTCTTCAGCACCCAGCCGGCCGCCTGGCCGCCGCCGATCACGACGACCGTGCCCGGCGCGGCCTGCTCCTGTGTGTTCTCTTCGCTCACGATTTGCGCTCCGTCATGAACTTGCCTTCCGGCGCCTTCGCGTTCTTCTGCCGGCGCGTGTTGCCGTCGAGGCCGCCGTCGACGGCCCACTCGGCGAACACGGTCGGGCCTGGTTCGAATTCGCGCGGCTGCCATTCGGGCGTCAGCACGTCTTCGTCCGCGTAGTACTCGATCAGCGCGCCGGCCGGGTTCTGGAAGTACCAGAAATACGCGGACGACACCGGATGACGCCCCGGGCCGAGCTGCGTTTCCCAGCCGCAGCGGTCGATGTGCATGCCGCCGCCGAACACTTCGTGGATGTCGCGCACGGTAAACGCGACGTGGTTCAGGCCGCGTTTACCGTTCGGCAGCGCGAGCAGGAACAGGTCGTGGTGGCCGCCATGCGGCGCGCAGCGCATGAACGCACCGCGGCCCGGATAACGGTCCGACGTCTCGAAGCCGAGCCGTTCGTGATAGAACTTTTCCTGCGCATCGAGGCAATTTGTGAAGAACACGACGTGCCCGACCTCGACCGGCTCCGCGCGCGCATAAATCGGGCTCGGCTGATCGACGCGCAGCGTCTGGCCCCACACGTTCGACGGCGAGCCCGTGATGTCGAGTGCGCGCTTGCGCGTGACTTCGATACGGATCGCCATCCCGTTCGGGTCGATGCAGCCGACCGCATCGTCTTGTGCGTAATAGCCGGGCTGGCCGGCCAGCTTCGTGCGCAGTGCGTCGACTTCCTGCCGCGTCGCGACGCCCCATGTGACTTCCCGCAACGTCGGGCCCGCTTCGAACGCGGGCGGCAGCGACGGATCGTCGGCTTTCACGACGAGCACGGTGCAACCGTTCAGCGTCTCGAAACGCGCACGCGTGTCGTCGTGCGCGACTTCCTTCAAGCCCCAGTCCGCGAAAAAGCGCCGGCACGTGGCGAGGTCGTCGACACCGTACGTGATCTGCTCGATTCCCAAGATGCTCATTGCGTCATTCCCCTTCGCTCAGTTCGCCCACGGCAGCGGCGCGTCGTTCAAGCCCCAGTAAAGGCTCTTCTGCTGCATGTATTCGCGGATGCCGAGACGCCCTTTCTCGCGGCCCATCCCGCTCTCCTTCCAGCCGGAGAACGGCGTGGAGATCGAGAACAGCTTGTACGTGTTGATCCAGATGGTGCCCGTCTCCAGCGCCCGCGCGATGCGCCACGCGCGCTTGTAGTCACGCGTCCAGATGCCGGCCGCGAGGCCGAACACGCTGTCGTTCGCCTGCGCGATCAGCGACGCTTCGTCGTCGAACGGCATCGCGACCAGCACCGGCCCGAAGATTTCCTCCTGGCAGATGCGAGCGCTGTTCGGCAAGCCTTCGAGAATCGTCGGCTGATAGAAGAAGCCGTCCTCGCGACCGTCGCCCGACGGCCGCTCGCCGCCGCACAACAGCCGGCCGCCTTCTTCCAGCCCGAGCGCGACGTAGCGCTCGACCGACTCGCGATGCTTCGCGGTGATCAGCGGGCCCATCTGCGTATCGGGTCGCATCGGGTCGCCCACGCGCAGCTTGCGCGCGCCGGCCACCAGCCGCTGCATGAATGCGTCGTACACCGCGCGCTGCACGAACAGCCGCGAACCGGCGATGCACGCCTCGCCCGACGAGCTGAAGATTCCGTACAGCACGCCGTTGACCGCGTGATCGAGATCCGCGTCGTCGAATACGATCGTCGGCGACTTGCCGCCGAGTTCGAGCGACACGGGCATCAGTTTCTCGGCGGCGATGCGCGCGATGCCGCGGCCCACTTCGGTGCCGCCGGTGAACGACACCTTCTTCACCAGCGGATGACGCACGAGCACGTCGCCGATCACCGAGCCCTTGCCCGGCAGCACGCTCAGCACGCCCGTCGGCACGCCGGCTTCCTCGCAGATGCGCGCCAGCGCGAGCGACACGAGCGGCGTGACTTCAGCCGGCTTGAGCACCACCGCGTTGCCACCGGCGAGCGCCGGCGCGAGTTTCTGTGCATCGGATGCGATCGGCGAGTTCCATGGCGTGATCGCCGCGATCACGCCGATCGGCTCGTACACG
Organism: Burkholderia sp. AU28863; assembly: GCF_002223195.1. NCBI lineage: Bacteria > Pseudomonadati > Pseudomonadota > Betaproteobacteria > Burkholderiales > Burkholderiaceae > Burkholderia > Burkholderia sp. AU28863. The sequence continues at coordinate 1,591,400 of NZ_NKFE01000005.1, forward strand.
CTCATCGTCAGGTAGTCGCCGCGCGACGGCGTCAGTTCTTCGTCGAGCGTTTCGAGGCACGCCGCGAAATAGCGAAACGTATTCGCCGCGCTGGCCACGAGCACGCGCGTCTCGGCGATCGGCTTGCCGTTGTCGCGGCGCTGCAGGTTCGCGAGCGCCTCGTGCCGCTGCATGATCAGGTCGGCGATCCGGTACAGCACCTGCGCGCGCTGATGCGGCTTGAGCCCGGCCCAGTCGGCGCGGCGCCATGCGGCGTCGGCGGCCACGACGGCGTCGGCCGCGTCCTCCGCGTTCGCCGTCGACACTTCCATGTTCAGCGACTGGTCGGCCGGATAGAGGCTCGCGTAAGGCGCGCCGCGGCCGCGCCGCCACTCGCCGCCGATCAGGATGTTGCCGTCGGGCACGAGGCGCGTATCGAAAGGAGTCATGTCACAAGTCTCACAAGTCTGTCTCTGCACATCCGCCCTCGCCGTGGCGCGGGCGGACGCTCGATGGTCCGGTCAGATCACGCAGCAGGCCGCGCGGTTGCGCAGCGCGCGGATCGCGCTGTACGCCGTCAGCGCGGACGTCTTCGGGTTGTCGGGCAACGGCTTGCCGCTCATTTCCAGCGACATCTCGCCGAATGCGCCGCGCGCGGTGATGCGGTGCACGTTGCGCTCGACGGCCGGATCGGCGATCAGGCGCACGTGCGTCGCGTCGAGGCCGACGCCCGCGAGCGCGACCGTCGCCGCGACGTTCGCGTTCTTCGGATACAGCCGCGCCGCATCGCGCGCAGTGCCTTCGAAGATCACCTTCTCCGCGGTCATCGCGCGCAGGTCGCACAGTTCCTCGGCCGGCGTGCCGAGCCAGCCAAGCGGCGGCTTGCGACCGACGTACAGCACTTCGTCGAGGCCACCCTGCTGCGCGGACGCCAGCGCATCGATGCCGCCGATCGCGCCGGACAGCAGCGTCACGGTGGTGCCGCCTTCGTCGGCGGCCTGCGACAGCACGTCGAGCAGCGCGAGATCGGACAGCGCGCCGATCGACGCGACCGCGCAGTCGGTGCCGGCCTTCAGCAACGGCACGACGTGATCGACGAGCGCGCTGTGGCCCGCGCATTCGAGCGCGAACGCGGGGCGGCGGGCCAGCGCGTCGACCGACGACACGACCTCCACCGCACTGCCGAGCGCGCGCTGCACCGCGTCGCGCTGATGCTCCGGCACGATCACATGCGCGACGCGCAGCGACGCGTCGTGCTCGACCGCGCGGTACACGGCCGCGCCGATCGCGCCGAAGCCGATCATCGCGACGTCGACGGGTGCCCGCTTGTGCCCGTTACGCATACTGGCGCTCCGTCGGCGCTTCCTTCTTCACCGGCGGGCCCGCGAAGGCGGACGCGAACGAGCCGACCGACAGCATGTCGACCTCGACCATCACCGGCCCTTCCTTCGCAATCCCTTCGCGCACGATCGCTTCGGCCTGGTCGAGCGACGTGATCCGGTAGTGCGTGAGGCCGAAGCTCGCGCAGAACTGCGCGAAATCGGGCTGATGCAGCTGCACGAAGCAGCGGCGGCCGCCGTAGTGCGCGTCCTGGATGTTGCGGATCACGCCGTAGCACTGGTCGTTCATCAGCACGATCATCACGTTCGCGTTTTCCTGCACGGCCGTGACGAGCTCACCGACGTTGACCATCAGGCCGCCGTCGCCGACGAGGCAGACCGTCTTCGCCGCCGAACCGGCCAGCGCCGCGCCGATGCCCATCTGGATGCCCTGGCCGATGCCGCCGCCGAGCGCATGCACGCCCGCGCGCGGCTCGAAGATCTTCAGCAGGCGGTTGCCCCACGTGCTGTTCGAGATCGTCACGTCGCGCACCCAGTTGTAGTCGCGGCCGACGGCGGCCTGCAGCGTGTCGACGAGCTTCCTGTACGGCCCGAGGCCCTTCGCCACGTCGGCCACCGCGTCCTCGCGAGCCGCCGCGAGGTCGGCCGCGAATTGCGGATCGACCGACAGGCGGCCTTCGAGGCGGTCGGCCAGCTCTGCCAGCACGCGCTTCGAATCGCCGTGCACGAACAGCGCGTTGCGATAGCCGCGGTTGTCGGCGAGCGCATCGGCATCGACGCGGAACAGCGGCTGCGGCAGCGCAAGCTTGTACTTCAGCGTTTCGTTGCCGCGCAGGCGCGAGCCGACCACGACGAGCGCGTCGCAGGTCTTGTAGAACGCTTCGACCGACGCATGCACGTTGAACGCGCCGAGCGTCGCCGGGTGATCTTCCGGCAGCACGCCGCGGCCCTGCACGCTCGTCACGACGCCGAAGCCGAGCTTCACGAGGCGTTCGACTTCCGCGCGGGCATGCCGCGCGCCGCCGCCGAGCCACAGCAGCGGGCGGCGCTTGGCCACGAGCGCATCGGCGAGCTTCGCGACGCGGGTGCTGTCGTGCTCACGCACCGCAACGTGCGCCGGTGCGAGGTCTTCCGGCCATTCGATTTCGGCTGCCTGGATGTCGATCGGAATCTCGACCGACACGGGGCCCGTCGGCGCGGTCTGCGCGACGCGCACGGCTTCGCGGATCGTCGGCAGCACCGTTTCGACCGTGCGCACGCGGAACGCGGCCTTCGAGATCGAGTCGAGCATCGACAACTGGTCGGGCGCTTCGTGGATGTACGCGAGGTCCTGGTCGAGGTACGGCGTCTCGATCTGCCCGGTGATGTGCAGCAGCGCGGTGCCGGCCGTCAGCGCCTCGACCATCGCGCCGGCCGCGTTGCCGGCGGCCGTGCCCGTGCTCGTGAATGCGACGCCGAGGCCGCCCGATACGCGGGCCAGCCCATCGGCCATATTCAGCGCACCGGCTTCGCCGCGTGCGCCGACATACCGGATGTTGCCGCGCGAGTTGATCGCGTCGAGGATCGGCATGTTGTGGATCGAGATGACACCGAATGCGGTTTTGACGTCGCACTGCTCGAGAAAGGCGGCAATCAGCTCGCCAACCGTGGTTTTTTCAGACATGGCGTGCAAAGCCTCCAGAAACGTCGATATGGCTGCCCGTCGTGTAGGACGACAGATGCGTTGCGAGATAAAAAAGGGCCCAGGCCGCCTCGTCGGGCTTGCCGAAGCGATTCAGCGGAATGTTCTTCTTGCGGGCGAGCGTGCCCGTCCACGCCTCCCAGCTTTCGCCGGGCTGCGCCTGCGCTTCATGACGGCGGCGCCACTGCCCCGACTCGACGATGCCGATCAGGATCGAGTTCACGCGGATGCGCTGCGGCGCGAGTTCGGTCGCGAGCGACTTCACGAGGCTCAGCACGCCGGCGCGCGCCGACGACGTCGCGACCATGTGCGGCTCCGGTTGCAGCGCGAGCAGCGAGTTCACGCAGGTGATCGTCGGCGCGGCCGCATCGCGCAGCAGCGGCAGGAATGCGCGCGTCGGACGGATGATGCTGAAGTACTTCAGCTCGAGTTCTTCGCGCCATGCGTCGTCGGTCGTGTCGGCGAAGGTCGACACGCGGCCCTGGCCGGCGTTGTTGACCAGCATGTCGGCGCGGCCGAATCGCGCGGACACCACTTGCGCGAATGAGGTCACGTCGGCTTCGTCGAGCACGTCGCAGCGTGCGACCAGCAGTTGTGCGTCTGCGTACTTGTCGCGAAGCATTGCTTCGGCGCGTGCGAGGCGGTGGCCGTCGCGGCCGCAAATCGCGATCGATGCGCCGGCCTGCAGGAACCGTTCGGCCGTCGCGAGGCCGATGCCGGACGAGCCGCCCGTCACCACTGCTACTTGCCCGGTCAGATCGATCTTGATCATCGGAGTCCTAATGCTTTCAGAAACGTGTGCTCGTCATCCGAGCGGTAATTGAGCCGCCGCGACAATTCCGCCGCCGCGCGTTGCACCTTGTCGATCAGCCCGTCCGCGATCAGCGCCGCGTCGATCTCCGGACGCGGCACCGTCACCGTGATGCACGCGACGATCTTCTGCGTCTCGTTGCGCACCGGCGCCGTGACAACCGAGATCCCGCGCTCGAACGACGAATTGCTGACGCCGTAGCCGCGCAGCGCATCCTCGCGAATCACTTCGTAGAGCGCGTCGACCGTCTCCGGCGTCGCGCTCGTCATCCGGTTCAGCATGCCTTCCGGATACAGCGCGTGCAGTTCCTTCAGCGACAGGTCGCCCATCAGCACGTGGCCGTGCGTCGTCGCATGCGCGGGCAGCCGCGTGCCGACGTTCACGCGGATCGAGCTGAACACCGGCGACTGGCTCTGCGCCTTCGCGACGAACACCACGTCGCGGCCGTCGCGAATCACGATATGCGTCGTGAAGCCGGTCGCATCGCGCAGGCTCTCGATCACCGGCAGCCCGAGGTCGGTCAATTCCAGCGAGCTCAGGTATTCGAAGCCGAGCCGCAGCACGGCGATGCCGAGCTTGTAGTTGCGATCCTTGTCCGCGCGTTCGAGAAAGCCGAGCGATTCGAGCGTCTGCAGCAGACGGAACACCGTCGTGCGCGGAATGCCGAGCCGTTTCGACAGTTCGGGCGCGCCGAGCACGGGCTCGCGCGGCGAGAATTCGGCGAGAATGCGCAGCCCGCGTTCGAGGCCCGGCACCACGTAGCCGGCTTCGGCCTTCGCGTTGTCCGCGTCCTGCCGTTGTTGCAACGGTTCGCTCATTCCAGCCCCCGTTGACGATCGCATTGGCGACAGAAGCCGTCGATCAGCGATGAATAGACTGCCGGCTGTTCGACGTAACCCGCATGACCCGCCTGCGGAACCACCTGCAGCCCGACGTGCGCGGCCGCGGCGATCCGCTCGCACGCGGCCGGCGGCGTGATCGCATCGTTCGCGCCGACGGCCACGGCCGTGCGGCCGCGAAAACCGGCAAGATCGGCCGCGAGATCGGCGTTCGCGAGCAGATGCGTGGCCTGCGCGTAGCCGGCCGGCACGATGCGCGCCATGTTCCAGCGCACCCATGCACGCGCGTCCTCGTTCGCGAAGCCGGACAACATGTTGCCGCTGCGCTGCTCGGCGAGCCCGGCCGGGCCGAGTTCCGCGAGCATCGCGAGCCGCGCGTCGCGGCGCGATTCGCGGGTGTCGGCCGGTGCGTTGCCGTAGCCGCCCGCGGGCGAAATCAGCAGCAGGCCGGCGATCCGCGCGGGCATCACGCGAGCCAACCCGCCCGCGACGATCGCGCCGAGCGAATGCCCGACCAGCACGCAACGCTCGATGCCGAGTGCCTCAAGCCACGCGTTCAGCGATGCCGCGTAATCGGCGGCGGCCGGCGACGCCCCGTGCACGGGCGTCGACACGCCGTAACCGGGCGCATCCCACGCGAGCACGCGCCGCGATGCGCGCAGCGTATCGAGCTGGCTCACCCACGATGCCGCGCCCGAGCCGATTCCGTGCAGCAGCACGACGGGCAGCGTGCGGCTCGCATGCTGCGCGCGGGCCTCCCGGTAGCCGATCGTGCCCGCCGCGCCGGCTTCGCAACGCTGTTCGGGAAACTGCCCGAGCAGCGCGGCGAACGCCGCGGTGCGGTCGCGTTCACGTTCGCGTTTGTCGATGACACTCATTGCTTCACCGGCTCCGTCTCAACGCTTGATCTTCGCGAGCGGCGAATCGGGCGGATACGTCGGCGTGATCGGCTTCGACGAACCGAGCATCACGCACATCAGCGCGTCTTCCTCGCCGATGTTGATTTCCGTTCGATATACGCCCGGCGGCACCGAGATCAGGTCGCGCTCGCCGAGGATCGCTTCCCAGGTCTCGCCGTCGCGCTCGCAGATCACCTTCATCTTGCCGCGCAGCACGAAGAAGATTTCCTCGACGTCGATATGGATGTGGCTCGGGCCAATGTTGCCGGCGGGGATCACCATCGTCGAAAACGTGAAGTTACCGGCCGGCACCGTGTTGACGTCCTTCGCGACGCCCGTGCCGCCCGTGCCGACGTAGCGCATCTGCGCACGGCGGTACTTCGGGTCGTAGTCGGCCTGGAACTTCAGTGCGTCCCAGTCGTAGCGCCGCGTCGCATAGCGCGCGACGCGCCCTTCCATCCAGTCGTTGAAGCTTGCGCCTTCCGGCTGGTCCCACGACTTGCGTTCGAGATCGGCGTCCGCCATCGTCCTCTCCTTCATTCCGAGTGAAAACTTCAAATCAGTTCATTACGAAGCCGCCGTTCACCGGCAGCAGTTGACCCGTCACGAAGCGCGCGCCGTCCGACAGCAGGAACAGCACAGGGCCCGTCACGTCGTCGGGCACCTGCGCGCGCGTGAGCGCACGGCCCTGCAGGTAGAACGCATGGCGCTCGGCGGGCACGTAGGCCGTCGCCTCGACTTCGGTCAGCCCCGGCGCGATCGCGTTGACCGTCACGCCGTGCGCGCCGAACTCGCGTGCCTGCGCATGCGTCATCGCGATCACCGCGCCCTTGCTCGCGACGTACGCGAGCAGCTTCGGCGCGCCCCACAGCGCGGTGTCCGATGCGAGGTTCACGATCGCGCCGCGGCCCGATTGCGCGAGGTGCGGCAGCGCCGCATTGCTGACGAGCCACACACCGCGCACGTTCACGGTCATCACGGCATCCCACGTCGACACGTCGAGCTCCGTCGAGAGCTTGCCGCCGGAGTTCGTGATCGCCGCGTTGTTGATCAGCGCGTCGATGCCGCCGAGCGCCGCCGCGGCCTGTGCGACGAACGCGTCGATGCTGGCCGGATCGGCGAGGTCGAGTGCGAAGAAATGCGCGGTGTGGCCGGCTTGCGCGAGCTGCGCGGCCAGCGCGCGGCCCTCGTCGACCAGCACGTCGCCAAACGCGACCTGTGCGCCCGCTTCGACCAGCGCCTTCACGAATGCGGCGCCGAGACCGCGCGCGCCGCCCGTGACCAGCACGCGGCGACCGGGCAGCGCCACGACCGGAGCGAATTCAGCCATTCGCGGGCTCCGAGGCGGCGTGGGCCGCGCGATGCGCGTCGAGCGAGGACAGATGCTCCTGCGCACGCTGGCGCAACATCCGGCGCACACGCGTAATGCCGACGTCGTGCTGGTACAGGTATTCGTGATCGCGCGCCTGCGGCGCGAGGCTTTCGAGGACGTAGCGATCCTGCTCGAGCACGTCCCAGTGCAGGCCCTCGAGGCGGTTGCGGTACATGAAGCGCCACACGTCGCGCTGCCAGCCGCCGACCTTGCGCGTACGCCAGAAGTAGACCTGACAGTTGTCGCCGTCGACCGGCGTCGCGAAGCCGATGATCCCGAAATTGCCGCCAGGACCGAACTTCTGCTTGTACGGAATCGCGAGGCGCATCCACAGGCAACCCGTTTCGCCAAGTTCGACCCAGTCGAAGTTCACGTCGCGCTGGCCGATCTTCTCGAACATCAGGCCCGTTTCCGTCTTGCGCACGCGCATGTCGGCCTGCTTGTCGCCTTCGGCCATCGAGTGCGACGTCGCATGCAGATACGCGCCGTGCATCGGGTCCATCACGTTGTCGATCGCATACTGGTAATTGCACTTCCAGTTCGACACGCACAGGAAGTGCGCGTACTCGTCGGCGACCAGTTCTTCCGGCAGGTTCAGCGGCGCCGGCTCGCCGTGCGCTTCGTCACCGAACCACAGGAAGATCGCGCCGGCCTTCTCTTCGACCGGATACGACTTCACGCATTTCGTGCCTTCGAGCGGACAGTTCGATACGGCCGGCACGCGGTTGACCGTGCCGCCGCCGTCGACTTCGATGCCGTGATACCAGCACGCGATGTTGCCGCCGAGGTTCCAGCCGAGCGACAGGCGCGCGCCGCGGTGCGGGCAGCGATCTTCCAGCGCGTGGACCTTTCCTTCGTGATCGCGCCACAGCACGATCTGCTCGGACAGGCGCGTGACGCCGACGGGCGCGTTCGACACCTGCCAGCTTGGCGCGACGGGATACCAGTAGTTCTTGATGCCGCGGTCGAGGTAATCGCGGACCGGGTCGTGTTGGGTTTCGTGTTGTACGGGGGACGTCATCAGTGTGCTCCGGATGCGGTTGTCTTCAGATCGGCGCTCAGGCGCGCGGCGCGGTCGGTGCGTTCATTCCGCCAGCGAGGCCATTTCGGCGCGGAAGCGCTCAGGTGTCCAAACCGTGCCGTCCGGTGCGCGAAAACCGATGCGGTTCAGGCCCGCGACGACGTCTTCCAGTTCGGTCGCGCCGCTCTCGAACACGCGTTCGAGCGCATCGCCGAGGTCGTTCTCGTACTGCGTCGGCTCCGCCTTGCGGTTCTGCCAGACCTGGTTCTCGACCTGGCCGGGGATCTCGATCCGCCCCTTGCCGGCGACGTTGTTCGGCTGCGGCGCCACCCACGGCTTCAGGAAGGGATTGAAATTGACGGTCGCTTCTTTCATGTCACTCCACCTTGATCTGGATTTCTTCACCGGCGAGGCGCACCGCGTACTGCTTCAGCGCACGCCCGCCCGGGCCCTTCAGGCATTCGCCCGTCTTGATGTCGAACACGGCCTCGTGCAGCGGGCATTCGACCGTGCCTTCGTCGACGAAGCCCTGCGTCAGCAGCGCATACGCATGCGGGCACACGTTCTCGAGCGCATACACGTCGTCGCCGACGCGGTAGATCCCGATTTCCACGCCGTCGGTCCGCTTGAACTCGATCGGCGTGTCTTCCGACAGTGCGCCGGCGTGACCGGCGCAAATCCATTGCTCAGACATCTCGCACCCTTCCTTCTGATCGACTCTTGATTTGTTCCATATCCGGAACAGCAGTTTATGGATGGTGATTATAGGAGCGACCTTCCACGAGTAAAACAAAAAGCTGCATGTCCTAGGGAAAACACCGACCGGCAGGTCGACCTGTCCCTCCACTTACCCTATCTAATGTGATTTTTTGTTTTACGACGGGTATTTATCGACTGTTTCGAGACATGACGCCGCGCAGGCTGGTCTCCGGACGGCATCCATCTGTCCCGAAAAATTTATTTTTGATCGGGCGTGCGACACCCCTATACTCCATTCCATCAAAGGCACGTTGTTCCCTATATGGAACATAAGAATGCCCACTCGGCGATGAACATGCGCGACGGCCGGCCGTCCCTGCGCAGGCCGTCACAACACGTATTCATCAGGTTGGAGAGTCAGGAGACGAAATGGTCAAGCATGCGGTAGCAGCGGCAGTCATCGGAATGGGCGCCGCGTCGGGCGCGTGGGCGCAAAGCAGCGTGACGCTGTACGGCAGCATGGACGCGGGTGTCGCGTACGTGAACAACGTCGGCGGCCACGCGAAGTGGGCAATGATCCAGGGCAATACGCAGCCCGACCGGTGGGGCCTGAAGGGCAAGGAAGATCTCGGCGGCGGGCTGTCGGCGATCTTCCAGCTGGAAAACGGCTTCTATACGAACAACGGCCAGTTCGCGACCGCGAACACGATCTGGAACCGCGCGGCGTTCGTCGGCCTCGGCTCGGAGCGCTACGGCACGCTGACGCTCGGCCGCCAGACGCCGTTGACGTTCGACTATCTCGATCCGCTCAGCACCGCGTACCTCGCGCTGAGCTGGTTTGCGTTCCATCCGGGCAACATCGACGGGCTCGCCGCGACCGGCAACGTGCCGTACAACAATTCGGTCAAGTACCGCTCACCGACGTTCGCCGGTTTCTCGGCCGCGGCCACGCTCGCGCTCGGCAACACGACGAACTTCTCGACCGGCAAATCGGTCGGCGTCGCGCTGAACTATGCGAACGGGCCGCTCAAGGCGTCGGCCGTCTACTCGAACGAGCACGACCGCTCGATCCTGATCGGCCAGACCGGCATCACGTCGTTCCAGGGGCAGAACACCGCGAACGGCTACCTCGCGAACAAGGTCGAGAACATCGGCGCGGGCGCGTCGTACCAGATCGGCGACTTCCTCGTGCATGGCCTCTACACGCGCGTGAAGATGCGGTCGAACGGGTTTTCCGACACGTTCCAGAGCTACGACGCGGGCGTGAACTACCGCAGCAGCGCGTTCAACACGATCGCGGGCGGCGCGGCGACCACGACGCTGGCCGGCCGCCGCTGGACGCAGGTCGAACTCGGCGACATCTACGCGTTGTCGAAGCGCACGCAGTTGTATGCGAACGTGCTGTATGAACACGGTTCGGGCGGCGCAAAGGCTGCGTTCTTCACGGCCGGCGTGTCGAGCACCGCGAACCAGGTGATCGTGCTGACCGGGATTCATCACTCGTTCTGAGCGCGTTCAGGCACCAGGCTTCGACGCCCGAAAACGACAAGAGCGGCCCGCGGGCCGCTCTCTTCGTCTGGGATGCCGCGCGCCGCGGCCGGTACGACGCGCACGCGTCAGAACATCGCGACCTTGTGGCGCGCATGCGCGAACGTCGGATCGCTTTCGAGCGGACGATAGTTCAGCCGTTGCGACAGGTCGACCGCCGCGCCGCACACGGCTTCGACGAGCCGCTCCTTCTCGCCGGCGTCGCCGATCTCCGAGCGCGGCACCGTCGCAGTGATCGCCGCGACGATCGAACCCGAATGATCGCGCACCGGCGCGGTCACGGCCGAAATGCCGCTCTCGAACGCCGCCTCGCTGACCGCGTAGCCGAGCCGTGCGTAATGACGCACGCGTTCGTACAGTTCGTCGACGGTGCCGGGCGTGCGCTCGGTGAACCGTTCGAGTTTCTTCTCCGGGTAGAGCTGCCGCAGCGCATCGCGCGTCAGGTCGCCCATCAGCACGTGGCCATGCACGGTCGCATGCGCGGGCAGGCGCGTGCCGACGTGCACCTTCACCGAACCGAACATCGACGTATTGCTCTGCGCCTTCGCGACGAACACCACGTCGCGCTGATCGCGGATCAGCAGGTGCGTCGACAGGCCGGTCGAATCGCGCAGCCGTTCGAGCACGGGCGTGCCGAGATCGGTCAGTTCGAGCGAATTCAGGTATTCGAAGCCGAGCCGCAATACGCCGACGCCGAGCCGGAAATAGCGGTCGCCGTTCACACGCTCGAGGAAACCGAGCGCCTCGAGCGTCTGCAGCAGGCGGAACGTGGTCGTGCGCGGAATGCCGATGCGCTTCGACAGCTCGGGCGCGCCGAGTACAGGCTCGCGCGCGGAGAATTCGGCGAGAATCCGCAGCCCGCGCTCGAGCCCCGGCACCAGATAGGACGAAACGCCGCCCGACGACTCGTCGTCGCCGGGCGCCGCCGGATCGGGTGCACCGCTCATCGTTGTCTTGACCATGTGGACATGGACGGAAGGAAGTCAGTCACGAAACAGGTCGTCGATCGTCGTGGATATTCAGTCATGCTACCTCAGTGCGCGCGTGGGCTCGCACCGGCGCGCAGCGCCGCGATGCGGCATGCGCGCCCGCCGCCATCGCACGTCATTCAAGGTCGAGAGGATAGCAGCGTTGGACGGCGCGACGCCATGCGGAAATCGCCGGACGGCCGGAAGGCGGCCGCGCGCGGCACGTGGTCGGGCGACGCTGGCCGGAGCGTGAGATTCGACGCCGGACAGCCTACAGGCGCGACAGATAGACGCGAATGGTCGTGCGGTCGTACGCAAAGCCGCCGGCCGGGTCCGGCTGCAGTACCCGCGTCAGATCGACCGGATGCAGCCATCCGGCGCCCAGCAAGCCACCGTTGATCCCGCGGATTCGGGTACCGCCGACGGCGATCGCGGCGTGAAAGACATTGGTGCCCCGCGCGAAGCCCACCGCGGTGCCCGCGGGAATGCTCGCGCGCCCGTCCCATTGATTGCCGGTCTCGAAGTTGAAGCGCGTCTTCCATAGCTGGCCGATCGTGTCGAGCAGCGCGCCCGGCGCGATCATCGCGTCGGCGCGCAGCAGATACCGGACATACGCCGCGGCGTCGTAGCAGACGCCGCCGGACACGTATTCGTCGATGTTCGCCATCCCGAACATCAACGCTTGCGCGTGTTTTTGCCGCTCGGCGACACCGGATTGGGCGACATGCCCGCCTAACTGGGTCAGTTGCACGGATAGCTCCTTTCAGGAAGGCGGGACGTCATCGTCTCGCCGGTGCGATAACGTCATATCTTATTACGATATGGCCGGGCGTTTTCCGGGCTTGCTCGCGCCGAACGCAGTGCGTACTTGCTCGGGGGCTCGCGAGCCCGCGTACAGGCTTTCGCCATGCGCGTCGCATCGTCGGCGCGAGGACAGATGGCGCGGCAAACGCGAGCGGGCAGTCGCCTCTCGCCACCCGCGAAAAGCGAAAAATGGAAAGCAGTCAGGGAAGCACCGCCCGGTAACGGACGGCACGGAGGAAGACGATCCTCGGGCGGGATCGCCGCGACGGCGTCAGGCCGTCACGGCGGCGTCATATTCGGCGCGGGCGAGTTGGCCGGCGGCGTATGCCTCGGCTTCGCCGCGAAAGCCTTCCCGGCTGAACGCCACGACTTTCACGCCGACGCCGGTCGCCCGCTTCACCGTCAGCGCCCATTGCCATCCGTCGTCTTGCTCGAAGACGTGCAGCGAGGGTGCGAAGGAAGGGTCGAGTACGGTCACGCGTTTTGCTCCTGCCCCGTTGCGCGCTGCGTCGGCCACGCACGGAGACATGTCGAAAGGGTCGCGCCGGCATGCCGACGCACTTCTGTCATTCGACAGTTTATTCAGGAATTGTTGCGACGCACCATCAGAGGTTTCACTCACCTATCGGAACCGCGTGGTCGATCGAATCTACCTGAAATCCATACGGGACGGGCCTCAGCGCCCGGTCGCGCCGTCCGGTATCGCGTTCGTGCGGCAACGTGCCGCACGCGCGGCCGATTGCTTGCGTCCACCTTTCGTGAATCAAAGAAACGGGGCGCGACCTATCCGCCCGCCATCGACACGCGCCGGAAGGTCAGGTTCACACGTTCGCCCTGCACGCCCGGCGCCTTCGGCACGCGGTGCTGCCATTCGGCCTGCGTGCGTCCGCGCATCACGAGCAGGCTGCCATGTACGAGGCGGTATGCATGCGTGATGCCGATCGCGCGATGACGAAGATCGAACACGCGCATCGCACCGAGGCTCACTGACGCGATCACCGGCGCGTCGCCGAGTTCGGGTTCGTTGTCCGCATGCCAGCCGAGGCTGTCCAGCCCGTTGCGATAGCGGTTGAGCAGCACGCTGTTGAAACGCACGCCGCAGGTCGCCTCGACCGCCTGCTTCAGCTCGAGCACGGCCGGCGTCCAGGGCTCGGGGACGTTGCGGATCCCCGAATACACGTACACGGCATCCGGTTCGCCCTGCCACGCGGTGAGCCGCGGCAACGGAATGCGTCCGCGCGGCGTGCGGATCGTGTCCTGCCGCCACGCGACCTCGCCGATCAGCGCGGCCAGCGCGCGATCGGCGTCGGCTGGCGCAAGCCAGTCCGGGTACCAGTCCACGTCGGGCACGGGCGTGTCAGCGAAGAGATCGGGGGTCGACATGTCGGCAGGAACGGGCAAGGAACGGAGCGAACGACGCATGTCTGCATACTAGCCAACGGCGCCGCGCGCCGCCATGCGCTGTCATTCGCCGCCGAAAGGCCGACAGGAAGCCGCCGTGCACCGCGAGGCGCGTTCGTATCGCGCGACGGCCGCCTCCCGGCCATCGGCTAGCCGCGCGTCAACCGAATCAGCGTGATCTCGGACGGCACGCCGAAACGGTTAGGCGGTCCCCAGTAGCCGGTGCCGCGGCTCGTATACAGCCACATGTCGCCGAAGCGGTTCAGCCCGCCGATCACCGGCTGCTGCAACCGCACGAACGGCGGCCACGGCAGGAACTGGCCGCCATGCGTGTGCCCTGACAACTGTACGGTAAAGCCCGCGCGGTTCGCCGCTTCCGCGCTGCGCGGCTGGTGCGCGAGCAGGATCTTCGTGCCGACGTCGCGCGGCGCACCCGCCAGCGCCTGCGCAGGGTCGCTGCGATGCGCGGGATCGAAGCCGCCCGCCGTGAAATCGGTCACGCCCGCGAGCACCGCGCGCGCGCCGCCGTGCTCGATCAGCACGTGCTCGTTGAGCAGCACCGTCAGCCCGATACGACGAAACTCGTCGATCCATGCATGCGCCCCCGCGTAGTACTCGTGGTTGCCCGTCACGAGGAAGGTGCCGTGCCGCGAGCGCATCTGGCCGAGCGGCGCCGTGTGTTCGCGCAGGCGCTTGACCGAACCGTCCACCACGTCGCCCGTCACGACCACCAGGTCGGCGTCGAGCGCATTGACCGCGCGCACGATCCGTTCGATGTAGGGCCGCTTGATCGTCGGCCCGACGTGGATGTCGGACAGTTGCACGATCGTCAGCCCGTCGAGCGCGGCCGGCAACCCGGCGACCGGAATCGACACGCGCTTGACCGCCGCCGTACGGCGCGCGCCGACGAACCCGATCGCGGTCGCGAGCACCGCGACGGCCAGCACGCCGAGCGCCGTGTCGGGCGCCGCGCGGCTCCATGCGCCGTCATGCCCGAGATGCCGCCACGCGAGCACGCCGAGCAGCACGATTTCGCGCAGGAACGTCAGCACCAGCAGCGACGAGAAGAAACCCATCGCGAGCGCGCCGGCCCAGCCGACCAGCGTCGCCGCCCACCCTTCGTCGAAACGGCGCGAGAACATGCCGACCGGAATCAGGATGACGAAACTCGCCAGCACGAGCGCCGCGATCGTGCGTGCGAGCGGCGACGCGAATGCGTCGGGAATGATCCGCATCCCGACGTACAGATGGAACAGCACGCCGATTGCAATGAACCGGACAAAGAAACTTCGCATGGAACGTTCACCTTCGTTGCAGTACTGCTTCCCCGACGCGCGTCGCGCGGGCCGTGATGCCCGGTGCCGCGCGTCGCGCCATACGCACGATGGTACACAGATCCCGGCCGCGACGACGGGTCGCGGCCGGCGGCGCAGCGCCGTGCCGCTTTACACGCCAATCGGCCATCCTCCCGCCGCCACGGCCATGCGCTTCGTTCTCGTCGACTTCAAACTTTTCACGCAGATCGCCGAAGCGAGCATCCCCACGTGCGCCACCGAACGCGCGCATTTGTCGCGGCCGGCCGCGATCATGCGCATCAAGCCCCTCGAGGAGCAGGTCGGCGTGGAACTGCCGAGCCGCACGAGCCAGGGCGTCACGCTGACCGCGCCGGGCGACACGCATGCGCGCGGCGTGCTGCGCCAGCTCCAGCAGCTGACCGGCAACCGGCAGGAACAGGCGTCGGGCATAAAAGGCCACGTACGCGTGTTCGCGAACACCACGGCGATGAGCGCGTTCCTGCCGGGCGTGCTCCGCCACTATCTCGTCGGCCGGCTCGTCGAGGATCCGCGCGGTCAGCGGGCCCACCGGATTTGCATGGGTCCAAGCAGCAATCGACGGTTTGCGCGCCGATTGCCGCTGCGTCGGCATGGCAAATTCCGCCGCGCGATTTCATCTGACGATCCTTTACAGTCCGTTAGCAACCCTACGCGAGCGGGTGCTGGCAAAATCGCGGCGGTCCGATCATCGCTGCCGACACGCGCTGCCGGATCGTCCGGCATGACTGACGACGCGGCCACGGCCAGCCTCGGCCGATGCGGTGAACATGCCGGATTGCTGGCGATCCGTATCGCGCTGATTTATGATCGCCTCCGTATCCTGGAATCGTCGTCGCGGCGACGATCCGCATTGCGCCGCGCCCGGCATCCACCCCCAACGTCGAGCTCGTCACACCATGAGAAAAACAACGCCGCGCGCGCCCCTGCGCGTCGCCGCCGTGCTGGCGCCCGCCCTGCCGCTCGCGGGCTGCGCATCGCGCGGCGCACCGTCCTACGTGCTGTTCGGCGCGTATTTCCCGCTGTGGCTCGTCAGCGCGATCGTCGGCATCGTCGGCGCGATCGTCGCTCACCGCGTGTTCGTCGCGACCGGCTGGGCCGCGACGGTGCCCTACCAGCTGGCCGTCTGCACCGCGATCGGGCTCGTGGTCGCCGTGATCGTCTGGCTCGCCGGCACGGGGCCGTTCGCATGAAGGCCGCCGGCATCGCCCGCCCGTCCGTCAAAGGCCGCGTGATCGCGCTCGCGATCGTCGCGCTCGGCATCGCGGCGCTCGCGTACGCGTACCATCGCACGACCGCCTATCCGTCCACCGACGATGCGTCGATCGACGCGGACGTCGTGCACGTCGCGTCGCCGGTCGGCGGCCGCATCGTGCAGCTCGCGGTGCATGAAAACCAGCGCGTCGCGAAAGGCGACCTGCTGTACGTGATCGATCCCGTGCCGTACCGGCTGAGCGTCGCGCAGGCGCAGGCCGACCTCGAACTCGCGCGCGCGTCGCTCGACACCCGCCGCCGTTCGCTGATCGGCGAGCGCTCGAACGCATCCGTCGCCGCCGAGCAGGTCAAGCGCGCGACGCAGAACTACGATCTCGCGACGCGCGACGTGAACCGGCTTGCGCCGCTCGCCGCGCAGGGCTACGTCAGCGCGCAGCAGTTCGACCAGGCGAAGGTGCGCCAGCGCGACGCGTCCGTGTCGCTCGCGCAGGCGCAGGAGCAGCAGCGCGCGTCCGCGCAGACGATCGGCGACGACGCCGACGCGATCGCGACGCTGCATGCACGCGAAGCCGCGCTGGCCCGCGCGCAGCATGCGCTCGACGACACGGTCGTGCGCGCGCCGCACAACGGGCTCGTGACGGGGCTGAGCGTACTCCCCGGCGAAACCCTCGCACCGAACCAGTCGATCTTCACGCTGATCGACGCGAGCGAATGGTTCGCGGTCGGCAACTTCCGCGAGACGTCGCTCAATCGCATCGCGGTCGGCGACTGCGCGACCGTCTATTCGATGATCGACCGTGACCGCCCGATGACGGGCAAGGTCGTCGGCATCGGCGCCGGCATCGCGGACAGCGATCGCATCAACCTGCCGCGCTCGCTGCCGATCGTGCAGCGCTCGGTGAACTGGGTGCACGTCGCGCAGCGCTTCCCCGTGCGCGTGAAGCTCGACGAACCCGACGGCAAGCTCGTGCGTGTCGGCGCGAGCGCGATCGTCGAGGTCCGGCATGGCTCAGCCTGCCGCTGAGGTCCGCACGCCGGGCCCGCGCGAAGTCCTGCGGCTGCTTGCGCCGTTTCCGGGGCGCACGGCCATGGCCGTGCGCGTCGCGCTGATCTGCGCGCTGACCGCGCTCGTGACGGCCGCATACGGCACGCCCGAAGCCGCATTGTCCGCGTACGTCGTGTTCTTCATGATCCGCGCCGACCGCGTCACGAGCGTCGTACTCGCGGCCGCGCTGCTGCTGATCGTCACGATCGTGATCGGGCTCGTGCTCGGCATCGCGATCTTCAGCATCGACTATTCGATCCTGCGCGTCGCATGCATGGCCGTGTTGTCGGTCGCCCTGCTGTACCTGACTTCCGCGAGCAAGCTGCGCCCGGTGGGCGCGATTCTCGCGATGATCGTCGGCTTCGGGCTCGACCAGCTCGGCCTCGCGCCGTTCGGCGAAGCCGCCACCCGCGCGCTGCTGTACATCTGGCTGACGATCGCGATCCCCGTCGGCGTCGCGCTCGTCGTCAACCTGCTGATCGCGCCGTCGCCGCGCAAGCTCGCGCACGCGCAACTCGCGAAGCGGCTGCGGCTCGCCGCGCGGCGACTGCGCGACGACGACGATGCACGCGCCGCGTTCGACGCGAGCCTGCGCGAAGGCGACAAGCCGTTGCTCACGTGGCTCAAGCTGTCGAAACTCGAAGGCTCGTCCGATGTCGCGGATTTCGCGGCGCTGCGACAGGCGATCGCATCGAGCACCGCGCTGATGGTCGACGTCGCGCTGGCCGATCGCGAACCGGAAGCGCGGCTGCCCGATGCGTTCGCCACGCCGATCGCCGCGACGCTCGACGACATGGCCGCCATTCTCGAACAGGGTGGCTACCCGGTCGACGTGACGCTCGCGCTGCCGCCCGCCGACGCGCTGCCGCCGCTCGCGCGCGTCGTCGCGACCGGTCTGCAGGCAACGATCACGCATTTTGCGGAGCCGGGCGCGACGGCCCCGACGGCCGATGCAGCGGCGCAGGCTTCGGCCCAAGCAACGCCCGCCGCCCCTGCCGCCACGCCCGAAGCACCCACCGCCGCCCCGGTAGCGGCCCCACGCGGCGGCTTCTTCCTGCCCGACGCACGCACCAATCCCGACCACATCCGCTATGCGCTGAAGACGACAGCGGCGGCGATCTTCTGCTACCTGCTGTACTCGCAGCTCGACTGGTCGGGCATCCATACCTGCGTCGTCACCTGCTACATCGTGTCGCTCGGCTCGACGGCCGAAACGGTCGAGAAGCTCACGCTGCGGATCTTCGGCTGCATGATCGGCGCATTGCTCGGCACCGCCGCGCTCGTATTCGTCGTGCCGGCGCTGTCGTCGATCGGCGAACTGATGGCGCTCGTCTTCGCCGGCGCGTGGCTGTCCGCGTGGGTCGCGTTCGGATCGCCGCGCATCGCGTATGCGGGCTTCCAGATTGCGTTCGCGTTTTTCCTGTGCGTGATTCAGGGCGCCGGACCCGGCTTCGACCTGACGATCGCGCGCGACCGCACGATCGGCATCCTGCTCGGCAACGTCGTCGTGTATCTGGTGTTCACGCGCATCTGGCCCGTCAGCATCGGCAAGCAGATCGACGTCGCGTTCGCCGCGCTGCTCGACCAGTGGCGGCGCATCGCGCAGATCCCGCAGCCGGCCGAACGGCGCGCGCTCGCGGCCGACGCGTTCGCGCGTCACGGGGCGATCTCGCAGGAACTCGGCCTGGTCCATTACGAACCGTCGTGGGTGCGGCCGGCCGCGGCGTGGCTGGCCACCCGGCGACGCGCGCTCGCGGAACTCGGCGCGCTCGAAGGCCCTCTGTTCCTGCTCGCCGAACGCAAGCCCGGGGACGCGGCGATCGGCGCGCAACTCGCACGCGTGGCCGCGCCGGACGATGACGAAACGATGCCCCGCGCGCGTGCCCCGGCTCCGCCGTCGAGCGCCGCCCCCACCGACCCCGCGCGCGACGCGCTGCTGAACCTGATCGACACGCGGCTCGCGCAGATCGCCGACGCCGCCCGTCAAGCCACACCGAAGGAGTCTGCCCCTCATGCGCGTACCTGAACCGCCGGCCGCCTCGATCGCCGCCGCCGCGCTCGCGACCGCCGTCGCGCTGGCCGGCTGCGCGACGTCGTCGATCGATCTGGCGCCGGAGGCGTCCGACCGCCCGTGGCAACCGCAAACGTCGGCCGCGGGCGACATCGTGGCGGCGCCGCCGCGCGCATCCGCGCAAGGTGCACACGACTACACGCTGCCGGCCTCGCCGGCGCTCGCGTCGGTGTCGGCGCCGGCCGCGCTCGATGCCGCGCATGCGTACACGCTGCCCGAGCTGATCGATCTCGCTGAATCGGCGAACCCGCTGACCCGCATCGCCTGGAACGACGCGCGCAACGCGGCGCTCGCGGTCGGCCTCGCCAAGTCCGCCTATCTGCCGCGCCTGTCGGCGACGGCAATGGGCGCGTACCAGGCGAACCACGGTTCGACGTCGACGATCCTCGGCGATTCGTCGAGCAACACCACCGTGCACGGCACGATTTCGGCGCTGTCGCTGCAATGGTTGCTGTTCGATTTCGGCGGCCGCGCGGCGCGCGTCGAAGCGGCCGAGCAGGCGTCGATCGCGTCGAACGTCGCGTTCACGGCCGTGCACCAGCAGGTGATCCACGACGTGACCGTCTCGTACTACCGCTACGAAGCCGCCCGCTCGCGCGCGCTCAGCGCGCAACAGGGCCTCGCGAACGCGGATGCGATCCTTGCGGCGTCCCGCGCACGGCTCAAGCACGGCGTCGGCACGGTCGTCGAGCTCGCGCAGGCGACGCAGAACCGCGCGCAGGCGAACCTCGCGCTCGTGCAGGCGAACGGCGCCGAGAGCGACGGCTACCTCGCGCTCGTCTCCGCGCTCGGCATCTCGCCGCTGTCGAAGCCGACGATCGCCGCGCTGCCGAAGCGGCCGCTGCCGCCCGCGCTCGGCTCGTCGGTCGATGCGATCGTGTCGGACGCGATCGCGCGCCGCCCCGATCTGCAGGGCGCGTTCGCGGTCGAAAAGGCCAATCGCGCGAAGATTAAGGCAGCGCAAGCCGCGTTCATGCCGAAGATCTTCCTGTCCGCATCGACGTCGTATGCGAGCGGCGGCACGTCCATCTCCGCGCTGCCCGCGATCGGCGACCAGGCGCCGACCGTCAACCTGAACGGCAGCCGCTACGGTGGCGGCGTGTTCCTCGGCGTGACGATTCCGCTGTACGACGGCGGCTTGCGCTCCGCCGTCTTGATGCAGGCGCGCAACGACGCGGACAACGCATCCGCTCGCCTCACGCGGACCAAGGAGGAAGCGGTGCGCCAGGTCGTCGCCGCGCAGAACGCGGTGCAGACGAGCCTGGCGTCGCACGACGCCGCGAAGGCACTCGTCGATGCCGCGCAAACCAGCTACGACGCGGCGCTGACCGCGTACCGGAGCGGCGTCGGTTCGGTCACCGACGCGACGATCGCGCAAAGCCAGTTGCTCGCCGCGCGGAACGCGGAAGTCGACAGCTATGCCGGCGCATTGTCGGCCGCCGCCGCGCTCGCGCTCGCGACGGGGACGATCGGCACGACCCGGTAGCGCCGCCGCGAGGCGGTTGACGCGGGCGCGCGCCGCCCACTAGAATGCCGCCCATTCTTCCTTCAGGAACCATCGTGGACAGTTGCAGCACTCCGTTGCGTGCGCCGCTTGCCGCCTGAACGCCTGTCCGCCGCAGTTCTCCTGCCGCGGCTCGCGTTCCGCGAGCCGCACGCTCCCCCCGTTTCACACTGAATGACGCATTCGCGCGGTACAGTACCGCGCGATGACGGCTATCGCCGCGTCGCGTTCGGCCTTGCGCCGTGGCGACGCGCGCCGGCATGCGCTTCTTGCACGGCAGGACAACCATGACTTTCGATTTCGCACTCCGTCTATTCACCGCGTTCGCCTGCGGCGTCGCCATCGGCCTCGAGCGGCAGATGCGCCAGCGCACGGCCGGCCTGCGCACCATCACGCTCGTCGCGAGCGGCGCGTGCCTGTTCGTCACGCTCGGCGTGCTGACCGGCAACGGCGTCGCGGGCGTCACGCAGATCGCCGCGTACGTCGTGTCGGGCGTCGGCTTTCTCGGCGGCGGCGTGATCATGCGCGACAAGGGCTCGATCCAGGGCATCAACACCGCCGCGACGCTGTGGTGCTCGGCCGCCGTCGGCGTGCTGGCCGGCTCCGGCCACTACGTGCCGGCGCTCGCCGGCACGGGCGTCGTGCTGCTCACCAATACGGTGCTGCGCGGCGTCAGCCAGGCCATCAACGCGACGCCCGTGTCGAATGCCGATCTCGTGCGCGAATACCAGATCACCGTGATCTGCCTCGCCGCCGACGAAGTGCACATCCGCACGCTGCTGTCGAACGCGATGTATGCGAAGCCGCTGTCGTTCCAGAGCCTTACGAGCGAAGACGTGCCCGAGCAACCCGACCGGCTGAAGGTGACCGCGACGCTGAAGCTGCATCCGAAGGATCAGCAGAAGCTCGAGCAGATCGCGAGCCGGATGAGCATGGAGAAAAGCATTTCCAGCGTGAGCTGGACCGCGAAGGAAGCGGAGCCGATGATGGAGTGAGCCGCGGCGTGGCGGCCGCCGCATCCGGCGCCACCGTCGCGCGACGTCACGTCAAGGTGGTTCGATGAGGCCGGCCGAGATCGCCTTGACGACCGCCTGGACCTTGTTGGTCGCGCCGAGCTTATCGAGGATGTTGTTCACGTGGAAGTTGACCGTCCGCTCCGAGATGCTGAGGATCTGGCCGATTTCGCACGCGGTCTTGCCCTCGGCCGTCCAGCACAGCACCTCGCGCTCGCGCGCGGTCAGCGTGACGCCCGCCGCGGGCGACAGCTTCGGCACCATGAAGCGGCTCATCAGCGAATGCGACAGGTTCGCGAGCCAGTTCGTCTGCAGCGTCAGCATGTTGATCTCGGCCGGCGTCAGCCGGTCGGCATGACGGGCGATGCTCAACAGGCCGAACGCGCCGCGCGCCGCCCAGCTAGATTGCGCGACGCCCACCGACAACCCGAAATCGCGCGCGTCCTGCCACAGCGGACATGGGTCGATGTTGTCGACGTCCGGCCAGACGATCATGTTGGTGCTGAGTGCGCCGTCGCGAACCGTCGAGTCGATCTCGATATAGTTCTGCGCCTGATAGTGCGCCATCCAGCCTTCCGGGTAGGTATTGAAGATGGCGACCGCGGGCTTCGAAACGGGCAGCGGTACGCGAATGCCGTAGCAGCAATATTCGAATCCCAGCCGCCTGGAATAGGCGGCGATCCGCTGGAAGAGCTGCTGCTCGTCTTCCGCGGCGCTGAATTGTTGGTAGGCATCCTGCCAGCGCAGTTCCATTCTTTCTCCGACAACGTCACGCTGTCATACTTGTCAGGTTCCAGCACCCGTTCGAGGCTGATACATTCCGCGCATGACTTCACCCTTGCTGCACCCAGTCCCCGGCCCGTCCCCGGACGGCTACGTACGCCTGTCAGAAAGCGCACTGGCCGCGCTTGTGCTCGACCATGTCGCGAGCGGCCTCGACCCCTCGCTGCTGGCCGAACTGCACGACAACGCGATCGACGCCCGCCTCGCCGGCTATACCGAATGGCATCGCGCGGCCGGTGCCGGCGTCGCCTACGTGACGGTCGGCTGGGACTGGTACCTCGAACGTGCGACGGGCACGTTCGTGATCGCGGGCGGCGACGTCCGCAGCAACGTGATGGCCGTCGACGCCAAGGGCGCCGACATCGGCATGTTCCGCACGGCCGCCGCGCTCGCCGCGCGGCTCGCCGCCATCGACTGGCCCGCCGCGGTCGCGTCGGCCCTCCTCGGGCACGACGACGCCTATCATGCCGGGCCCACGCTCCAGTGACAACCGGCTGCGCATTCCTCTGACAATTTTGCAAGACTGGCGCTCTTTATAAGCAAAAGCGGCCCGGTTTTCAATCCCGTCGATCAAGAAACCGTTACCACCGCGCAAATGGCGTCTTTACGCCATCACCCTGTAAGAGTTACCAGTTACAGGCTCCTCGTGCCGCGCGCTGTAATGCATGCATACAAAAGCACAGATCCGAGGACATCCATGCAGACCTTCGTTCACGAGGAAGGGCGGTTATCACACGAACTCGCGGCGGATCTAGGGCGCTATCGGCGCCGCGTGTTCGTCGAACAGCTCGGTTGGGCGCTCCCGTCGGCGAACGAAAGTTTCGAGCGCGACCAGTTCGATCGCGACGATACCGTCTACGTGTTCGCGCGCAACGCCGACGGCGACATGTGCGGCTGCGCGCGCCTGCTGCCGACGACGCGCCCGTATCTGCTGAAGTCGCTGTTCGCCGACCTGGTCGCCGGGGACATGCCGCTGCCGGAATCGGCCGCCGTGTGGGAACTGTCCCGATTCGCGGCGACCGACGACGAAGGCGGGCCCGGCAATGCCGAATGGGCCGTGCGCCCGATGCTCGCGGCCGTCGTCGAATGCGCGGCGCAGCTCGGTGCGCGGCAGTTGATCGGCGTGACGTTCGCGAGCATGGAGCGGCTGTTCCGCCGGATCGGCATACACGCGCACCGCGCAGGCCCGCCGAAGCAGGTCGACGGACGTCTGGTGGTCGCGTGCTGGATCGACATCGACTCGCAAACGTTTGCGGCACTAGGAATCGAGCCGGGGCAGACTGCCCGGCAAGCTATCGCCGCCTGAGCCGGAACGCACGTTTCCGTCCGGGCGGCATCGTAACGAAGGAGAACCAACGTGGACCAGTCCCAGGTCTTTCGCGCGATGATGCCGCGGTTGACGAACGCCAGCGGCGCCGGCATCGCGGTCGCCTATCCGGCGTTTCCGAGGCCGTTGCCGCTCGTACGGCTCGACCGCCGCGGGCTCGTGTTTCGGGCAGCCGGCGCCGCGCCGCTCGTGTGCGGGCTGCCGCGCCCGGCCACCCTGCTGGTTGCGGACGAGCCGCTGTGCTCGCTGCGTCTCGTGATCCGCGACATCGCCGCGACCGGCGACGGCCGGCACGACCTGACGATGCAGCCGTCCGGCGCGGCGGGCGACGAATTGCTGTGGCACGCATTGCGCGATCGCGAGCCGTACCGGCAGATGCGGCACCCGCTCGCGCCCGTCGCCTCGGCCCGGGAACCGCGTGCGGCGCCCGGCGAAATCGCAGCGCGCCCGTCGCGCAGCGCAGCTTTCCGCCTGCCCAGCCACAGCGACGCGCTGTTCTTCGCGGACTGGCTCGAATATCACTTCGACGAATTGCGCGCGCTGTCCCAACAGCATGGGCCGCAACTGCAGCTCAATCAGCTCGAGCGACAGGTCGACGACGACGAGGTCGGCGTGCGTTTCGTCTACGACATCGACGGGCATGCGACGCGGCACGCATTGACCGACTGCGCACGCGAGGCCTGTGCATGGATCGAGACGGAAATGCGCAGCAAATACGCGCTCCCCATCGCGCAAGAGCGGTTTGGCGCGTTTGCGGCGCATGCACGGGCCGGCGGCATGTGAATGAGGCCGTGCCGCTGCGCGGCGATCTGCGCGGCGGTAAGTTGTGCGGATACAACGAGGGCTTGCAAACGTCCGGGTTTTCCCTTAAATTTACGTCTGTCTCCTCCATGTCTCCAAACATGGATTCAGCCCGCTCAAGCAGCGGGCTTTTTTATTGCCTGAACGTTTGTGGGGGCGCATCATCTTCCCCGTGTGGCTAGCCCGCTGGATGCATACCAGTCGGCCGCAGCCAGTAGTGGCGCACCGCAAATATCAGCGCGACCGCGACGACAAGCGCCAGCAGCAGGTACAGCCAGCCCTTCCGGGTCGTCGGCAGGTCCGTCAGGGCACCGACGTCGCCCGTCAGCGCCGCCAACGCGACCAGCGCCAAGCCGGCCAGCACCAACGTCCCCCTTGCCACCCACCCGAAGGCGGCCTCAACTCCAGCCGCCCATCGCGACTGACGATAAGGTCCGGCAACCGGTCGACGAAAATCGGGCTTACCCATTCGTCACCTCCCACCC
Source organism: Burkholderia sp. AU28863 (assembly GCF_002223195.1). Classification (NCBI taxonomy): domain Bacteria; kingdom Pseudomonadati; phylum Pseudomonadota; class Betaproteobacteria; order Burkholderiales; family Burkholderiaceae; genus Burkholderia; species Burkholderia sp. AU28863. Next base: position 1,616,337 of record NZ_NKFE01000005.1, read on the forward strand.
AGCATGCGCGTATCCGCATGTCGTGCGACAGGCGGCGCCGAACGCATGAATTCGAATGTCTTGCCGACGAGTGGCCGCTGCGACGCGGCGTGCCCACATGGAATCGAGAAGCGTCATGCTTTTTTCTTTCGCGAGATGAGAGTCGACACCATTCGATTCGCTTGGCCGTATCGAATCGATATCGTTCGATACGCCAAGTATCGCCCGAAGCGCGGCCCGCTCGCCTCGCGCAATCGCGATCGGACGGCTTATCATTGAGCGGCCCGCCACTTCCCGCCGAGGCCATCTTGCACGCCCATCTGCGCATTGCCCGCCCGGTCAGCAACCTCGCCCGCACCGAGCGCATGTATCGCGACGCACTGGATCTGTCCGTACTGGCTCGCTTCGAAGATCACGACGGCTTTTCCGGCGTGATGCTCGGACGCGAAGGCCTCGACTATCACTTCGAGTTCACGCACTGCCCCGACCATCCGATCGCGCCATCGCCGACACCCGAGGATCTGATCGTGTTCTATCTGCCCGATCGTCCGGAATGGGAAACCGCCTGCGAGCGCGCGACCGCACACGGCTTCATGCCGGTGACGTCGTTCAATCCATACTGGGACATATCAGGCCAGACCTTCGAGGATGCCGACGGCTATAGGATCGTGTTGCAGAACGGCACGTGGCGCTGACGGGCACGCGCGCGGAGCCGTTACACGCCGGCGTGGCTGCCGGAGCGGGCGACGTAAACGACATGCCGTCGCAGCGCGTGCCCTTCCGGCAACGCGGGATGGTCGAAATCGCGCGCGGGCTGGCGCAGCATGTCGAGCCGTTGCATCACCTGTTGCGATCGCAGGTTGGCGTCGGCCGTCCACGCGAAGATCTCGCCGAGCCCGATCCGGTCGAACCCGTCGGCCAATGCGGCAGCGGCCGCTTCGCCCATGTAGCCATGCCCCCACGCATGGCGCGCCTGTCGCCACATGATCTCGACGCAGGGCGCCATCGGATGCGTTGCGCGTGCCTCATACGACAGCCCGCAAACGCCGACCAGAAACGCATCGGCGCGACGCTCGACTGCCCACGCGCCAAAGCCGTGCGCATCGACATGCGCGTCGAAGCGCGCAATGACGTCACCCGCCTCGTCGATCGACATCGGGCCGCGCGCGAGCCACGCGGTCACGTCCGGATCCGCATGCATCGCCGATAGCGCTTCCGCATCCGTGGTTCGCCAGCGGCGCAGCGTCAGGCGTTCGGTTTCGATCCTGAATGGCGTGGTCGTCATGGGCGTGCAGAGCAGATGGGCGGCGGGTGCAATTCAGATGACGTCACGAACCCGGAACCGGAACGAATGAGGAAGAAATCGCGATCGTCGCATGTCGCAGCGACGATCGAAAGAATGGGTGACAAGAAACAGGCGCTGGCACGCCTGCTCGGGTTACTCGTTTTCCTCGAAGTAATGCCCGAACTTCGTCTGCTTCGTGCGGATATAACGTTCGTTTTCCTCGCGCACGGGCACCGCGAGCGCCACGCGCTCGCAAACGGGAATGCCGTGCTTCACGAGCGTATCGAACTTCTTCGGATTGTTGCTCATCAGCCGCACCGACGTCACGCCGAGGATGCGCAGGATCGCGGCGGCCGAGTCGTATTCGCGAGCGTCGTCTGGCAGGCCGAGATCGAGGTTCGCCTCGACGGTGTCGCGCCCCTGCTCCTGCAGCGCGTACGCGCGGATCTTGTTGCTCAGGCCGATGCCGCGGCCTTCATGGCCGCGCAGATACAGCAGTACGCCGCGATCTTCGGCCGCGATGTAACGCAATGCGAGATCGAGTTGCTCGCCGCAATCGCAGCGGTACGAGCCGAACACGTCGCCGGTCAGGCATTCGGAATGCAGCCGGGTCAGCACGGACTGCTCGCCCGTCACGTCGCCCATCACGAGCGCGAGGTGTTCGGCATCGCTGCCCGATACGCGAAACGCGTATGACGTGAACGTACCGTAGCGCGTGGGCAGCGACGCGGTGGCGACGAGCGTCACGCACTCGTCGGCCTGGCCATTGCCCGGCGTGGGCGATTGGGGACGCGAAGACATCATGAATTCAATCGAAACTTCAGGAATGTAGGAGTTATGTGGATGGTGCGTGACGCGAGTTTACCGCTAATCTGGAAACGTCACGCGACTGCCGCCGCCCGCCCGGCTATACTGGGTTCACCGGGTGACGCGCAGCACGCCCCGCCTGCCCTGCATCGACCTGCACACGGAGAAAGCGAATGAGCACGACTGTCGCGCAGATTCTCAAGGCCAAGCCGGATTCGGGCCGCACCATCTACACCGTCGCGAAGACCGATCTCGTCTACGACGCCATCAAGCTGATGGCGGAAAAGGGCATCGGCGCACTGCTGGTCGTGGACGGCGACGACATTGCGGGCATCGTCACCGAGCGCGATTACGCGCGCAAGATCGTCCTGCAGGACCGCTCGTCGAAGGCCACCCGCGTCGAGGAAATCATGACGGCGAAGGTGCGCTACGTCGAACCGTCGCAATCCACCGACGAGTGCATGGCGCTGATGACCGAGCACCGGATGCGTCACCTGCCCGTGCTCGACGGCGGCAAGCTGGTCGGCCTCATCTCGATTGGCGACCTCGTGAAGAGCGTGATTGCCGATCAGCAGTTCACGATCAGCCAGCTCGAGCACTACATCCACGGCACGCCGAGCGTCACGTCCGCCTGATCCGCCCAGCAAAAAAGGCCCAAACGCGTCAGCGTCTGGGCGGAAAGCCGCCGGCATGCGGCGACGGAGGTTCTGCTCCTGCGGGCGAACGACCCGCGCGCCTGGCGCGCGTCTCGTCAATTCAGCGGTGCGCTCGGGCAGACCCGGGGGGGACGTTCGATCAGTTACCGAAGTAGACCGAATTCACGGGATTCGGCGCTTCCCGCGTCACGCGGCGGCCGCCTTGCGCCGCGCCCGTTGCCACGGCACCGTAGCCGCTCGTGTCGGCTTGCGCGAGCATCGGCTGGTTCGGCCGGACGCGCTGCTCGGCGGCCTGGATGTCGCTCGGGTATTGCGAATCGCTCGCCTGCGGCTTGTAGCCGTTCTGCTCGAGTTGCACGAGTTCGGCCTTGACCTCGGCGCGGGTCAACCCCTGCTCGGACTGCGCGAACGATGCGATCGGAGCGGCAAGGACGGATGCGGCGATGGCTGCATAGATGATCGACTTCATGATTTACCTCCGGAATATGTTCTGTTTTGACGTCGCCTCGGCAGGACTGTCCGAAGCGATTGAATTCAGTGTAGTGCGCGCCACCCCAAGGGGAAACCCTTAGTTTGAACATACAGCGTTGCGTTTTTGGAAAAGATCGCCCACTGTTTCGGAACAGGGTCGCCCCAACTTGCTTCATCTACACAACAATCGCTGACGAAACGCCAACAGCCAGATCACATGTCCGGAAGGTTGTGTTGTAGAATCGTAAGGTTTCATTCGCCAGTCGATATTCCGTCCATCATGTACGCGCTCGCGCCCCTTTCGGTTTCGCAGTCCGGCCCGGCCGGCGTGTGCGCGCGCGCCAGCCAGCCGGCGCACCCCCTCGCTCGACGCACGGCCCAGGTGCCGCTCGCCCCTGCCCGGCGCCTGATCTGACCGCACGGTCTCCACCCGGAGCCAGGTTAGACAGGCTCCGGGCGATCCTCATAGGCACGCCACGCCTGCCCCTGCCGATCATTTGGAGAACCACCATGAAACAACGCCTTTACCAGTTGACCGAACTCGACGTCGCTCGCCTCGAAAAGCACGCCGAGCACAACCCGCGCTTTCAGACGATGCTTGATACGCTGCTCGAGCGCGCCGATATCGTCCAGCCCGACGCCATCAAGGCGAACGTCGTCACGATGAACTCGCAAATCACGCTGCTCGACGAAGCAACCCAGGAACAGGCCACCTGGACGATCGTTTATCCGGACGCCGCCAACCTCGAACTCGGGCGCCTGAACGTGTTCTCGCCCGTCGGCATGGCGTTGCTGGGCACGCAGCGCGGCCAGATGGTCAAGGTGATGCAGCCGAGCGGCGGCGAAAAGCTGATGAAGGTCGCCGCGATCGTCTTCCAGCCGGAAGCCAACGGCGAATACACGCGCTGAGCGAGCAGCCGGTCAGCGCCGCGCCATACGGGCACGGAACGACAAAAGCGAGGCATGAGCCTCGCTTTTTCGCATTCGGACGATCCGGATTATCGTCATCGCCTTCCGCAAACGAAAAAAAGGCGCCCGAAGGCGCCTTTTCGATGCTGCGGAGCGGGTTACCCCGCCCGTCACGCTTAGAAGCGGTGACGCAGACCAACCGTTGCTGCGGTTTGGTTGATCGACGAGCTCGGCAGGTTGTTGTTGAAGCTGTCGCCGTTGTAGATCGACGCGCCGATGCCGTTCTTCGCTGCACGCTGGTACACAGCTTGTGCGTAGACGTCCGTGCGCTTCGACAGTGCGTAGTCAGCTTGCAGGCCGAACTGGTTCCAGTGCGTGCTGCCGTTGTTGATCTTCGCGTTCGTGTACGTGTAAGCAGCACCCAGGCCGAGAGCCGGCGTCAGGTTGTACTTCGCGTTGACTTCGTAGTTGTCGGTGCGCAGCGTGCCTGCAGCAACTGCGTTGTTGTCCAGACGTGCTTGCGTCCATGCAGCGCCGACTTGTGCCGGGCCGAATGCGTAGCCAGCAGCAGCACCGTACGTGCGGACGCGGCCTTGGGAAGCGATGCCACCGATCGCCGACGACGTTGCGCCGTTTGCGTTCGTGCCGTCACCCAGGTTCGCTTGCGAGTATGCAGCTGCCAGCTTCAGGCCTTGGAACTGGTATGCAGCACCTGCGCTGTACGCACGGTTGTTGCCGAAGTTCGTGTTGTTCGAGAACGAGTACGTGCCGCCGAATTGCAGGCCAGCGTAGTTTGCGCTCGTGAACTTGATCGTGTTGTTCTGTGCGACGTCACCGTTCGTGCTCAGACGGTCGAGGTTCAGCGGGTGCGCGAAGTACGTGCCGCCCCACGAGCCCGTTGCCGTCAGCGGCGCCAGGTAGTCTTGCGTTGCGTCATACTGCTTACCCAGCGTGACCGTGCCGTACTGGCTCGACAGGCCGACGAAAGCCTGGCGGTTGAACATGCCGCCGTTGCCGTTCGCGAAGCGGCCGTTACCGATGTTGAAGCCGCTTTCCAACGTGAAGATTGCCTTCAGGCCGCCACCCAGATCTTCCGAGCCACGCAGGCCGAAACGGCTCTGGTCAATGCCCGAACCCATCGCCCAACGCGACTTGCCAGCTTGGCCGAGTGCCGGCTGGACGTTGCTCGTGTAGGTGATGCCTGCGTCCAGCACGCCGTACAGCGTGACGCTGCTTTGCGCGTGAGCGACGGTAGCGAACGATGCTGCAGCTGCTGCAACGATCAGAGTCTTGTTCATTCGTGGAGCTCCCTTCTATAAAAAGAGGCAGGTCTCGCGACCTTGTTCATAAACGGTCTGCAACCGCCCGGGAGCGCCATCGGTCCTGCTGGCGGCGCCCGGATAGTTGCCCGTTTGGGAACCGTGAGTTTAGGGGTGTACCCTAGGGGAGCGATCCGCAAATAAAGAAATAAGCTTTTCCAGAACTAGAAATAATGAAAGTGGGGACGTGTCATAAGTATTTGTTTTAACGTTTGTTTTTGACTTCTTGACGCGTACTTTTTGGAGGCTTTCATCGCACCATTCTTACATGTCATCGTCTTGACGGTTGCATAGAAACAACAAACGGATTCGGTTCGGCAGCCTCAAATCGGTAACTATTACCCAAATCAATCTCAAATATTGGCCAATCCGCCTCCAAAGCGCCCCTCGACCCGTCAACAGCGGGCGCCCGCCGGTCCACGGCGCGATCCGTCAGTCGCTGGAAAGGAAAGGCGGCTCGCGCCTGCCGTGACACTCGGTAACAGCCTTGACCGTCCACGTAACCCGGCGGGCGTACAGGCAGGCTAATGTAAGGCGGCCTCGAATACAGAACAGGAACCGCCATGAATCGACGCTCGCTGCTGCGCACCATCGGATTGACCGCCGCCTTCGTCGGCACCGGCTGGCTGCGTGCCGCCTCTGCCCAGCCTGCCCCGCCCGTGTACCGGCCATCCGGCCCGAACCGCGTTCCCGGCGGCCCGCCGTATGCGGATCGCCCCGGCTTCGCGCCGCCGCCGGCACGCCACGACCGTCGCCCGCCGCCGCCACGGCCGCACGGCTATATATGGACGGACGGCTACTGGCGCTGGCAGCGCGGCCGTTATATATGGGTGTCCGGCCGCTGGGTCGCACGGCGCCCCGGACGCCGCTGGGTGCCCGGCTACTGGCGCCGGCAGGGGCCGGTGTGGGTCTACGTCGACGGTTCGTGGCGGTAAGCTGCGGTCCGGCTCCGACCGATCAAGTTCCGGAGCCGGACCGCGCGCGAGCGTGAGCGCTGTCCGCGCCACGGAATCACGCGCCACGGCAGCCGCGCTACGGTCGAACATATCGTTTGGCCGCCATTCCGACGACATCGTTCCGACCACGACGTCATGCCATGCATCCGGCCATGCTCGCCCCATCGCGCTCGTCTGCCGCATACCGCCAGCCAACGGACCGATGCGTGCGCCGCGCCCCGCGCCCGCCTTCTTCCAACTCGCGTGTACGACGGCGCGCCGCGCAGATCGCGCGATGATGTTCGTGGGGCCGCCGGATCATCGCCGCGGGCAGGCTAACGGACGTGCGAGCCCGCCTAGGACAACACGGCCGTTCGCGCACCCGGCCGCGTGCGGCCATACACGACCATCATCGCAAAGCCGAGCAGGAAACCCGCGCCGCCGATCAGTAGCAGCCCGGTCTCGCCGAGCACGGGCAGCAGGTTCGTCAGCGCGCCCGTCACGACCCACGCGACCGCCATCACCGAGCCCGCGACGCCGAGCGCCCAGCCCTGCCTATCGTCGCTGACCGCGTCGGAAAACGCCGTATACATCGTCGTGTACGCAACCATGTCGAAGCAGCCGACGACCATCGCGAGCGTCCACAGCACCGGTTCGCGCGGAAACAGCGCGGACAGGATCTGACCAAGCCCGGCGACGAGCAGGCCCGTCTTCGCGATATCGATCACGCGCCACACGCGCAGCATCAGCCGCACGACGCACAGCAGGCCAAACACGAAACAGATGCCGATCACGCCGCTGAACAGCCCGAGCCGCGCGCTCGTATAGCCGAATTTCGCCTGCAACAGCAGCATGATGGTCTGCAGGTAGAGCCCGTAACCGACCTGCATCAAGAAGAACACCGCCGACAGGAACGCAACGTTGCGCTGGCGCGCAGCCTCCCCGATGATCCGCAGCGGCAGCAGCGGATCGATGCGCGTATCGCCGCGCGGCGCGGCGGAATCGCGATACGACGCCCAGGTCCAGCACGCGCAGATCAGCGACAGCGCGGCGACCAGCACGAACGGCGTGCCGTAGTCGAACAGCGGCGAGATCGTCCGATCGGACGTGACGCCGCCGAGCACCGGCCCGACGATCACGCCCGCGCTGAACGCGAGCGACATGATGCTCATGTTGTACGCCTTCGTGTCAGGCGTGCTGAGATCGGTGATGGCCGCCTGCGCGATGCCCTGGCAGCCGGCCATCAGGCCGGTGAGCCCGCGGCCCGCCAGCAGCAACGCGATGCTCGCGTGCCACGCGCCTGCCGCCATCATCGCGTAGCCGGCCGCGAGGCCGAGCACGCACAGCAGCAGGATCCGGCGGCGTCCGTAGCGGTCGGAGAGTTCGCCCATCAGCGACGAGCCGAAGAACATGCACAGCGGGTAGATTCCGTAGCCGAGACCGAGATAGAAATTGCGCACGTGCGCGCCGGCGTCGGCCGGCAGGATGCCCGCGTGCGGATCGCTGAAGATCGCGGACATCATCGGATAAACGAGCCCGAATCCCATCGCGTCGAGCGCGATGGCGAGCAGACAGGGGCCGAGCAGTGTGTAGTCGAGCCGGGACATGGCGACCTTCCGGACAGAGTGAATGATCGCCCCAGCGTAATGACCGGGCGGCGGCCGCGGTAGGCCGCCGGCCGCGATGCTAAGCATCGGTTCGCGCGATACCCTGCGTACGGCCAGCGCCGATGGATAGCCGCCCCGGCCGTGCGGCCGCTACTCGACGCTCAGCAGCTTGCGCCGAACCTGCGGCGCGCGACCATGCATGGCGTGCCGTCGTGCATGAACACGCTGGCGAGCAGCCGGAACGACGCCCCGCCACACGAATCCGCACGCCGGCCGCATGCAGCGTTCTCGTCCATTCGGATGACACGAAGCGCGCGCTTTGTTTGCGATCATGGCCGCATGCGGCGCGCCCGATGTCAGTGCGCCGCCTCGACCGTCGACGCGCGGCATGCGATCAGGCCGCGTTGTACGGCCGGCCGCGCGGCGATATCGGCAAGCCAGCGCTCGACGTGCGGAAAACCGGCAATGTCGAGGTCGAGCTCGTCCGCCGTGCGCAGCCACGGAAACGCCGCGATATCGGCGATCGAATACCGCGACGACGCGAGATACGCCGATTCCGACAAGCGGCCGTTCACGACCCCGTAGAGACGCAGCGCCTCCTTCCGGTAGCGGTCGATCGCTTCCGCATTGCCCGTCTTCGATGCGCGCAGGAACCACCACAGCTGGCCGAGCATCGGCCCGATCCCGCCGATCTGGAAATGCAGCCATTGCTGGACCGCCGTGCGCTCGGCCAGCGTTTCGGGCTGCAGGCACCCCGTCTTCGCGGCGAGATAGCTGAGGATCGCGCCGGATTCGAATACGGCGAGCCCCGTGTCGTGGTCGACGATGGCCGGGATCTTGCCGTTCGGATTGATCGCGAGATACGCCGGGCTGCGCTGCTCGCCGGCGGACAGGTTCACCTGCACGCGATCGTGGGCGAGCCCTGCCTCTTCCAGGTAGATCGCGATCTTGTGCCCGTTCGGCGTGTCGGCCGTATAGAACGTGAGCGAGTGCGTCGAGGTCATGTCGGTCCTTGTCATCGGGTTATCGTTGCAACTACAATCGTTGCAATTGCAATCCTATGCCGAAACCGTCGGCGCCGGCGACATGCCAATACTCGAAGGAGGGACATGCAGAAGTGCGACCCGGTCCGCCCGTACAGCGCCCGGCATCCACGCGCCGCAAGGCCGCGCAGCGTCTCCGCTCGGCGCGTGGCGCGTGGCCGCTCGGTGCGCCGGATACCGCTACTTCGCGTCGGCTGCCGCGTCGCGCGCCGCAGCGGTCGCACGATCGAGCGCGGCGACCATCGCCGCCCGCTCCTTGCCGGTGAACTGGTCGAGAAAAAGCTCGGCGACCGTCGACTGGTACACCTTCCACATCTTTTTGCGCAGCGTCCGCCCCTTGTCGGTGATGCTCGCGAACGCCGCACGGCCGTCGTCCGCCGAACGCGTGCGGGTGACGAGCCCCTCCTGTTCGAGCCGGTCGACGAGCCGCGTCAGGTTGTAGCGCTCGATCGCGAGCACGTCGGCCAGTTCGTGCATCCGGCGCGTGCCGTCGGGTCCGCTTTCGAGCCCCCACAGCGCGTCGTACCACGCATACGCAGGCAGACGGGCCGCCGCGAGGCGACGCTCGATCTCGCGGATCATCGTCCGGTGCGCGCGGACGAACGAGAACCACAGATCGGGTTCGGTTGCGTTCATGTCAGGTCGTTCCTCTCGCTTAATTGCAGTTGCAATTAAATTTTACCGCGAGAACGACGGCCCTTTCATGCGCCTGCCATCGCATCCGTCTTGCCCGCCGATCGGCAAGGCAAGCGTTTCGTCGCGCGACGCGGCGCCACGACCGCCGCGCCGCACTGCTCGCGCTACCTCCCCGACCGAGCGAGCGGGCCTTGTGTGCCCTGCCCCGTGCCCGCCGGCCAGCCGCCCGCGAGCGCCTTGTACAGCGCGACCGTCGACGCCGCGCTGCGCATCCGCCCGTCGGCCGCCGCATCCTGCGCCTGCAGCAGCGTCCGCTGCGCGTCGAGCACTTCGTAGTAGTCGATCGCGCCGGCCGAGAAGCGCGCCTGCGCGAGCTGCGCGGCGCGTGCGCTGTCGTCGGCCGCGCGCACGAGGTGCGCGGTCTCGTCACGCGTGCGGGCGACCCGCAGCAGTGCGTTCTCGGTTTCCTCCAGCGCGCCGAGCACGGTCTGCCGGTACTGCGCAAGCTGGCCGACCGCCTCCGCGTCGCTCGCGGCGATCCGCGCACGCACGCGGCCGATGTCGAGGAACGACCAGTCGATGCCGAGCGCGATCAGGTTCGTGTCGCTGCCCGCACGGAAGAACCCGTAGCTGCTCGTCGCGCTGCCGAGCAGGCCGGACAGCGTGAAGCGCGGAAACAGGTCGGCGGTCGCGATGCCGACGCGCGCGGTCGCCGCATGCAGGCGCGCCTCGGCGGCCGCGACATCGGGACGCCGGCGCAGCAGGTCGCCCGGCGTGCCGGGATCGATGTCGGCGACAAGGGCCGGCAACGGCACCGGCGTGCCGGTCGGCGCGGCCGTCTTCGGCCAATCGAACCGGCCGATCAACGCATCCGGCGTCTGCCCGGTCAGCACCGCGAGCCGATGCTCGTCGACGCCGATCGCGGCTTCGTACACCGCGATGCGCGACGTCGTCGATTCGTACTGCGCGCGTGCTCGCGCCGCATCGAGATCCGAGCCGCGTCCCGCGCCGACGCGCGCATTGATCAGCGCGAGCGTCTGCTTCTGGTTGTCGGCGTTCTCGCGAGCGATCCGCAGCCGCTCCTGCGAGCCGCGCAGGTCGACATACGTGCTCGCGACCTCGCCCGCGATCGCGACGCGCACCGCGCGCACGTCGGCCGCGCTGGCAGCCGTTTCCGCGCGCTGCGATTCGATCGAGCGGCGCACGCGGCCGAACAGGTCGAGTTCCCACGCGGCATTGATGCCGACGCTCGACATCGGCGTATCGCGCTGGCTGCGCGGCGCGCCGAACGCCTGGTCCTTGCTCGTCAGCTGATGGCCGATCTGACCGCTCGCGGTGATCGTCGGATAGCGATCGAACGTCGCCTGCGACAACAGCGCGTTCGACGCGTCGTAGCGCGATACGGCGACCTGCAGGTCCTGGTTCGCCGCGAGCGCCGTATCGATCAACTGCGTGAGCGTCGGATCGCCGAAGCCGCGCCAGAACGTGGCGTCGGCCGCCGCCGATGCATCGGGCGGCATATCGGGCCGTGTATCGGCCGGCGCCCCGTCGCGCTGCGTCGCCGGGTGAGCGTCGCGCGCGAACCGCGCGGCGGTGGCCGTATCCGGCCGTTTGAAATCGGGGCCCACCGCGCAGGCGGCTAGCGTCACCGACATCGCGAGCGCGGAAAGACGGAAAACGGCGCTCATCTGTTTTCTCCTTCGAGAGTGCCGTGCTGTTCGCTCCAGACGGCCGGCGTGCCGCCCGCGAGCTTGCGGATCGCCACGTAGAACACGGGCGTCAGGAACAGCCCGAACAGCGTGACGCCCAGCATCCCGGTGAACACGGTGACGCCAGTGGCCGCCCGCACCTCGCTGCCTGCACCGCTGCCGATCAGCAGCGGCACCGAGCCGGCGATGAATGCGACCGACGTCATCACGATCGGGCGCAGCCGCAGCTTGCACGCTTCGAGCGCCGCTTCGACCGCGCCCGTGCCCTGGATCTCGAGCTCGCGCGCGAATTCGACGATCAGGATCGCGTTCTTGCACGCCAGCCCCATCAGCACGACGAGTCCGACCTGCACGAACACGTTGTTGTCGCCGCCGGACAGCCACACGCCGAACAGCGCCGCGCACATGCAGACGGGCACGATCAGGATCACCGCGAGCGGAAGCGTCCAGCTCTCGTACAGCGACGCGAGCACCAGGAACACCAGCATCACCGCGAGCGGGAACACGACGATCGCCGCATTGCTCTGCGTGACCTGCTGGTAGCTGAGGTCGGTCCATTCGAGCGTGATGCCGGGCGGCAGTACGTCCTTCGCGATCTGCTGCAGCTTCGCGATCGCCTGCGACGACGACATCGCCTTCGGATCGGCGTCGCCGATCAGGTCGGCGGCCGGATAGCCGTTGTAGCGGACGACCGGGTCGGGACCGTACGCGGGCCCGACCGTCACCATCGAGCCGATCGGCACCATCTCGCCCTTCGCGTTGCGCGTGCGCAGGTTCGCGATGTCGGCGGCCGTCTGCCGGTGGCCGGCATCCGCTTGCGCCATCACGCGATACACGCGGCCGAACACGTTGAAGTCGTTCACGTACATCGAGCCGAGATACACCTGCAACGTATTGAACAGATCGGTCAGCGCGACGCCCTGCGCCTTCGCCTTCAGCCGGTCGACCTTCACCTCGAGCTGCGGGATGTTCGCCTGGTACGAGCTGACGGGATAGCTCATCCCCGGCGTCTTCGCGACCGCCGCCTGGAACGCGGCGAGCGCCTTCTGCAATTCGCCGTAGCCGAGCCCGCCGCGATCCTCGAGATACAGCGAGTAACCCGAACCGTTGCCAAGGCCCTGGATCGGCGGCGGCATCAGCGCATACGTGATGCCGCCATCGATCGCCGCGAAGCGCGCGTTCAGATCCGCATTGATCTGCGCGGCGCTGCGATGGCGCTGGTCGAACGGCTTCAGGATCACGTACGAATTCGTGATGTTCGGCGTGTTCACGCCCTGCAGCGCATTCAATCCGGCAAAGGCCGGCACCATCTCGACGCCGTCGATGCCGAGCGCGATCTTCGTCATTTGCTCGGTCACCGCGCTGGTGCGCGCGAGCGACGCGCCTTCCGGCAACTTCGCGCCCGCGAACAGGTACAGCTTGTCCTGCACCGGGATGAAACCGCCGGGCACCGCGTTAAACAGCAGCGCGGTCGCCGCGAGCAGCGCCGCATAGACCGCGAACACCACGCCGCGCCGCTTCAGCGTGCGACCGACGACGCCGTGATAGCGGTCGGAGCTGCGCTCGAAGAAACGGTTGAACGGATGGAACAGCCAGCCGAACGCGCGATCGAGCGCGCGCGTCAACGCATCCTTCGGCGCACCGTGCGAACGCAGCAGCTTCGCGGCGAGCGCGGGCGACAGCGTCAGCGAGTTGATCGCGGAGATCACCGTCGAGATCGCGATCGTCACCGCGAACTGCCTGTAGAACTGACCTGTGACGCCCGACATGAACGCCATCGGCACGAACACCGCGCACAGCACGAGCGCGATCGCGACGATCGGCCCCGACACCTCGCGCATCGCCTGGTGCGCGGCGTCGCGCGGGCTCAAACCCTGTGCGATGTTGCGCTCGACGTTCTCGACCACCACGATCGCATCGTCGACGACGATCCCGATCGCGAGCACGAGCCCGAACAGCGTCAGCGTGTTGATCGAATAGCCGAGCAGGTAGAGCCACGCGAACGTGCCGACCACCGACACGGGCACCGCGACGAGCGGAATGATCGACGCGCGCCAGGTCTGCAGGAACAGGATCACGACGAGCACGACCAGCACGACGGCCTCGATCAGCGTGTGCTGCACCGCGCGGATCGATTCGCGCACGAACACGGTCGGGTCCCACACCGGACGATAGGCGACGCCGGGCGGGAAGCGCTTCGACAGCTCGTCGAGCTTCGCATACACAGCCTTCGCGACGTCGAGCGCGTTCGCGCCCGGCGACAGGAAGATGCCGACGACGGCCGAATGCTTGTCGTTGAAATACGAGCGAAGCGTGTAGTCGCCCGCGCCGAGCTCGATGCGCGCGACGTCGGACAGCTTCACGACCTGGCCGTCGTCGCCGTTGCGCAGCACGATGTCGCCGAACTCCTGCGCCGTGCGCAGCCGGCCGCGCACGTTGATCGACACGAGGAAGTCGTTCTTCTTCGGCGACGGCTCCGCGCCGAGCTGGCCGGCCGACACCTGCACGTTCTGCTCGCGCACGACCGCGATCACGTCGCTCGCGGTGAGCCCGCGCGACGCGAGTCGATTCGGGTCGAGCCACAGCCGCATTGCATAGTCGCCGGAGCCGTACACGCCGACGTCGCCGATGCCGGTCAGGCGCGACAGCTCGTCCTTCACGTGCAGCGTCAGGTAGTTGCGCAGGTACAGCGAATCGCGGCTGTTGTCCGGCGAATAGAGGCTCACGTACATCAGCGGCGTGGGCGACTGCTTCTGCGTGGTCACGCCGTACTGGCGCACCTCGTCGGGCAGGCGCGACAGCGCCTGACTCACGCGGTTCTGCACGCGCACCGCGGCCGTGTCGGGATCGACGCCCTGCAGGAACGTCACGACGACCTGCAGGCTGCCGTCCGAACCGGCAACGGACTTCATGTACATGATGCCTTCGACGCCGTTGATCGCCTCTTCCAGCGGTTCGGCCACCGACTCGGCGATTTCCTTCGGGTTCGCCCCCGGATACGTCGCACGCACGACGACGCTCGGTGGCACGACTTCCGGATATTCGCCGGCCGGCAGCATCGGAATCGAGATCAGGCCGAGCGCGAAGATGACGATCGACAGCACGACCGCGAAGATCGGCCGGTCGATGAAGAATCGGGAGAAATCCATCGTATCGCTCCCGTCATTGCGCGGCAGGCGCGCCGGCGTCGGCCACGGCCTGCGTGCCGGCGCCGGGGTCCGCCGCGGCGCGCGCGGGCAGCGCCTTCGGCTTCACCTGCGCGCCCGGATAGTAGATACGCTGCACGCCGTCGACCACCACGCGATCGCCCGCCTGCAACCCCTTCTCGACGATCCGCTCGCCGTCGAGTTCGCGGCCGATCGTCACGTCGCGGCGCAGCGCCTTGTCGCCGGGGCCGATCACGTACACGTACTTGCGGTCCTGGTCGGTCAGCACGGCCTTGTCGTCGACCAGCAATGCGTGCTGGTCGCGGCCGCTGACGAGTTGCACGCGCGCATACAGCCCCGGCGTAAACGTATGGTCCGCGTTCGGCAGCCGCACGCGGGCGCGGATCGTGCCGGTCTGCGGATCGAGCCGGTTGTCGAGGAAATCGACGGTGCCCGCATGAGGGAAGCCCGTCTCGTTCGCGAGGCCGATGCGCACCGGATCGGCGCCGATCGCGCGATGCGTCGGATCGGCGCGCCGCGCGTTGTAGCGCAGGTAGCTCTGCTCGTCGCAATCGAAATACACGTAGACCGGATCCTGCGACACGACGGTCGTCAGCAGCGTGTCGTCCGCGCGCGCCAGGTTGCCGACGGTCGCGACCGCGCGGCCGACGCGACCCGCGATCGGCGCGCGCACTTCGGTGAAACCGAGATTGAGCTTCGCATCGGCAACGGCCGCATCGGCCGCCTGCAGATCCGCGCGTGCCTGCTCGGCGGTGGCGCGCGCATTGTCGAGTTCTTCCTGCGACGTCGCATGCGCATCGATCAGCGTCTGCACGCGCTTGAGCTGCACATTCGCGAGGCTTGCCGCCGCACGGGCGCGCTGCTGCTGCGCATTCGCACGGTCGAGCGCGATCCGGTACGGACGCGGATCGATCTCGAACAGCAGCGCGCCCTGCGCGACCACGTCGCCCTCCTTGTACGCGACACGCTGCAGATAGCCGCTCACGCGCGGTCGCAGTTCGACCGCGTCGACCGCTTCGACGCGCCCGTTGAATTCGTCCGCGAGGCGGACGGTACGCGGCGCGATCGTGGCGACGCCGACTTCGGGAAGGGGGTAAGCCGACGATGCGCCTTTGCCGTCGTGACAACCCGACAACGCCAGCAACAGGGCGCAGGCGGCGCCGAAAGGCGGCGTCCTGCGTAGGGAAAAGGAGAACATGATGCCTCGCGACGGGTTAAACTGCCGCGTAGCATAAAAGTTGAAGTTAACTTCAAGTCAAGCTTTCCCGGAGGGTGTCATGGGTATCCAGGAAACGCCGCAATGGCCGCTGATGTCGATCCGCGAAGTGGCCGCGCGCAGCGGCGTGCCGGCGTCGACGCTTCGTTTCTACGAGATGCGCGGGTTGATCAAGTCGCACCGCAACGGCTCGAGCCATCGCCACTATTCGCGCGCGGTGCTGCGGCTGATCGCGTTCATCGTGTTCGCGCAGAAGATCGGCTATTCGCTCGACGAGATCGCCGAACAGCTCGTCAGCCTGCCCGAGGACACCGCGCCGAGCAACAAGGACTGGCAGCGGCTGTCGCGCGGCTGGAAGCAGCGCGTCGCGAGCCGGATCGAGGAGCTTCAGCGGCTCTACATCAACCTCGACGAATGCATCGGCTGCGGCTGCCTGTCGCTGAAACGCTGCAAGCTGACGAACCCGGAAGACCGCGCGGGCCGCAACGGGCCCGGCGCGCGGCGCTGGCTCGGCGACAAGCCGCCGATCGATTCCGCATGACACGCAGGCCGCGCGCCGTGCATCATCCGACGCGCCAGCCGCCGTTCACCGCGATCGTCGCGCCGGTGACGAACGACGCGCGCGGCCCGGCGAGCCACGCGACCGCATCGGCGACGTCGTCCGGCTGCCCGGCGCGGCCGGCCGGCGTCTGCACGCGGATCATCGCCGCGACGGCCGGTGCGACGCCGCTATCGCCGAACAAGCGCGTGCCGGCGATATAGCCGGGCGCGACCGTATTGACCGTCGCGCCGCGCGGCCCGAGCTCGCGCGCCAGCGCGACGGTGAAGCCTTCGACGCCGGCCTTCGCGGCCGCATACGCGAGGCCGCCCGGCAACAGGCTGCCGGCGCGCGCCGCGATCGAACCGATGTTGACGATTCGCGCGGCACGGTCGGCCAGGTGCGGCAGCACGGCCATCGTCGTCAGGAACAGGCTTTTCAGGTTCGCATGGAGCACCGCGTCCCATACGGCCTCGGCCTCCCCCGCTTCGGTATCCGCGCCGACGCGCCCGGTCAGCCCCGCGTTGTTGACCAGCACGTCGATACGCGGCCATCGCGCGACGATCGCGGCGACCGCCGCTTCCGCGTCGCGCCGGACGCTCAGATCGCCGGCCTGCCCGATCGCCTCACCGCCGAGACGCTCGACGGCCGCCTCCAGCCTCGCCGCATCGCGCCCGACGATCGCGACGCGATACCCGTCCTGCACCAGCCGGTTCGCGATCGCGAAACCGATCCCGCTCGACCCGCCCGTGACGATCGCCGTGCGTTGCTGTTCGTTGCCCGTCATGACCTGCCCTCCTTTCCTCGGTGTTGACGCTTGGTGACAGTTGCAGTGTGGGCAACGCGCAGCGATAGGTAAAATACGAATTCAATGACGTCTTGATACGAAACAGGTATCGCATGATCGATCTGCGTCAGTTCCGCCAATTCATCGCGGTGGCCGAAACGCTCAGCTTCCGCCGCGCGGCCGAACGGCTGCACATGGCTCAACCGCCCCTCAGCGCGGCGATCCGCAAGCTCGAGGATGAACTGGGCGTCGCTTTGTTCGAACGCGACAATCGCGGCGCGCGGCTCACGCCGGCCGGCGAAGCGTTCCTGCTCGAAGCGAGGCGCGCGCTCGAACAGGCCGAGCGCGCGGTGGCCGTCGCGCGCCGCGCGGGCGCCGGCCTCGGCGGCACGCTGCGGCTACGCTTCGTCGACAGCACGGTCAATGCGCTGTTGCCGCTGATCCTGCGCGCGTTCCAGGAACGGCATCCCAACGTCGATTTTCAGCTCGAGGAAGGCACGACCGCCGAGCAGGTACTCGCGCTGCGTCAGGACCGCACCGACGTCGGCCTCGTCGTGCTGCCGGTGCCCGACGCCGGCGACGTGCATGTCGAGCCGCTGCTGCGCGACCGGATGGTGGCCGCGCTGCCCGACGGGCATCGGCTCGCGCGCCGCCGCCGCATCGCGCTGGCCGAACTGGCGGACGAACCGTGGGTCATGTTTGCCGCGCACCACGGACCCGGCATGCACGCGCTGATCGTGACGGCGTGCGCGCAGGCGGGCTTCGCGCCACGCGTGGTCCAGCAGCCGCGCCAGATGCAGACGACGGCCGGGCTCGTCGCCGGCGGCATCGGCGTCGCGCTGATGCCGCGCCTGTTCGTGCCGATGCAGCCGCGAGGCATTACGTTCTGCGAACTGAAGGATGCGGGCAGCCCGCTCGCATACGAAGTGGCGCTCGCGTACCGTACGCCGTCGCCGCTCGTCGATGCGCTGCGCGACACCGCGCGGAACGCGGTGCGCGAACTGGGACTGGTTGCGGCGACGTGACCGCGCGCATCGCGCGCGGCGCTCAGTCCCGGTCGCCGAGGAAGTTGAACACGACGCCGAGCACGGCCTCGCGGAACGCCTCCGGCCGCGTCGGCAGCGACGTGTACTCCAGCATCATGTGGCTGTACGACACCGTCGTGCCGATCGCGCTCGCGATCATGAAGAACAGCACGTTCGGATCGACCGGACGGATCGCGCCGGCCTCGACCGCGTCCGCCAGCAGCGGAAACATCGCGTCGTGATACGGGCGCACGATCCGCTCCTGCAGCCGATCGAGCCGCCCGCCCTCCTCGGTCGCCGCCGTCGAGAAGAACATGCCGATATCCGGCTCCGCGAATTCGTGATCGACGCACAGCTCGAGCGCGCGCCGCACACGGTCGCGACGCGACAGCGGCGACGTGCGCAACGCGTGCAGCGCGTCGAACATCGGTTCGGCCAGCTCGACGATCTGCTCGACGACGGCCAGCCACAACGTTTCCTTCGCACCGAAGTGATGGGCGATCAGCGCCGCGTCGATGCCCAGCTCGCGCGCGACTTCGCGCACGCTCGTCGCGTCGTAGCCGCGCTTCGCGAACGTGCGGCGCGCGGCCCGCAATATCACGTCCGGACCGACGGACGCCTCCGCCAGCGGCCGTCCGCGCGTACGCCGCTTCAACGGCGCGCGCTCAGTGACTTCTGCCACGTTTTTCCTGCTCCTTGAACGATTCGAATGCCCGTATCCGGCCCCGGTTTCCCGACCCGGAATCGGGCGGCCTGCCCCGCTTCGTTGACACGCGGAGCCGGGAAGCGCTAGGATCATACCTTATTCATCACGTGATGATTTATACATGACAACCCCTACACGTATCGTCATCGTCGGCGGCGGGATCGCCGGGCTGCAGCTCGCGACCCGCCTGCGCGAGCGTCTCGGCCGGTCCGGGCGGGCGCAGGTCACGATCGTCGACCGCAGTCCGACGCATATCTGGAAGCCGATGCTGCATACGATCGCGGCCGGCACGCGCGACGTCCAGCAGCAACAGGTGATCTTCCTCGCCCATGCCCGCGACCACGGCTACACGTACCAGCCCGGCGAACTGAAGGGGCTGGATCGCGCGCGCCGCCGCGTGCAACTCGGCGAGATCCGCTCGCAGGACGGCGACGTCGTGATCGGCGCTCGCGAACTCGAATACGACGTGCTGATCCTGGCGCTCGGTAGCCAGGCCAACGATTTCGGCGTGCCCGGCGTGCGCGAGCACTGCTACTTCATCGATAGCCAGCGCCAGGCCGAGGTCTTCAACGAAGCGTTGCGGATGCGCGTGTTCCGCAGCATCGCGCGCGACGAGCCGTTTCGCGTCGCGATCGTCGGCGCGGGGGCGACGGGCGTGGAACTCGCGGCGGAGCTGAGCCGCTTGCTGGAAGTGGCGCAGGCGTACGGTGACGAAACGGTGCGCGAGCGGCTGCAGCTCACGCTGCTCGAAAGCGGCCCGCGCATCCTCAACGCGTTTCCGCCGCGGATTTCCGCGTCGGCCCAGCGGCGGCTCGAGCAGATCGGCTTTCGCGTGCTGACGTCGACGCGTGTCACGTCGGCCGACGCGAACGGTTTCCATTACGGCGACGGCTCATTCGCCGAAGCGGACCTGATGGTCTGGGCGGCCGGCGTGAAGGCGCCCGATTTCATGCAGGGGCTGGGCGGGCTCGACACGAACCGCGCGAACCAGATCGTCGTCGGCTCCACGCTGCAGGCGAGCGGCGACGAACATGTGTTCGCGATCGGCGATTGCGCAAGCCTGCAGCTCGATGGCCAGGAACGGCCGCTGCCGCCGACCGCGCAGGTCGCGACGCAGCAGGCCGAGCATCTCGCGAAGCACCTGCCCGCGTGGCTCGACGGCACGCCGATTCCGCCGTTCGCGTTCCACGATTTCGGCGCACTGGTGTCGATCAGCGATTACGACGCGTTCGGCACGCTCGGGCAGTTTGGGTTCTTCCGCGGCGGCTTCATCCAGGGGCGCTTCGCGCAGTTCAGCCACCTGATGCTCTACCGGCGGCACCAGCAGGCGCTGCACGGCTTCTCGAAGGCGACCTTGCTGTGGATCGCCGAACGGATCAACGGCTGGGTGCAGCCGCGCATCCGCCTGTCGTGATATCGCGCTTGGCGGTGTCGCGTAACGTTTAGAGGAAAACTGACATGAACAACCGTTTAGCGCCCTGGCTCATGACCGTCGCCGCGATCGGCAGCTTCGACATGCCATCCGTCTCGTGGAGCGGGCCGCGGCGGCGCAGCATCACGCGCGACCGGCTGCCGTCGTGGGACGCGACGAGCAAGCCGACCATCAGCGTGCTCGAACGGCCCACGGCCGACACCGTGATGATTTCGTGGTGCGACGCCTGCACCGGACATTACGGCTACCAGAAGTGGCGCCTGTTCACGACGCGCAAGCGCGGAGTGTGTGCGTTGTCGGGGCGATCGATCGAGATCGGCGACAGCGTCTATGCGCCGCAACTGCTCGGCTCGACGCCCGGCAACGCCGCCGCGATGGTGCTCGCGGCGTGCATCGACGACGCATTGGCGGCCTGACCGTCAGGTCGATGTGGTCTGACCGGCGCCATAGGCCGGAGCACCGTTCTGCCGTTCGAGTTCGGCATCGAGATGCGCGGCATGCGCGTTCGCCTCGGACTCCGACATCAGCTCGCCTTCCCACTTCGCGACCACCGCGCTCGCGATTGAATTGCCCACCGCGTTCGTGGCGGAGCGGCCCATGTCGAGGAACGTGTCGACGCCGAGAATCAGCAGCAGCCCGGCTTCCGGGATGTCGAACTGGTGCAGCGTCGCCGCGATCACGACGAGCGACGCGCGCGGCACGCCGGCCATCCCCTTCGACGTCAGCATCAGGATCAGCAGCATCGTGATCTGCGTGCCGAGCGACAGGTGGATGTTGTACGCCTGCGCGATAAACAGCGACGCGAATGTGCAGTACATCATCGAGCCGTCGAGGTTGAACGAATAGCCCATCGGCATCACGAAACTCGAGATCTTGCGACGCACGCCGAAACGGTCGAGCGCGTCGAGGATCTTCGGATACGCGGCTTCCGAGCTCGCGGTCGCGAACGACAGCATGAACGCTTCCTTGATCAGCACGAGCAGCTTGAACACGCGACGGCCGAGGAACAGCAGCCCGGCCGCGACGAGCGTGGCCCACAGCAGCACGAGGCTCACGTAGAAGTCGCCCATGAACACCGCGAACTTCAGCAGGATCGACAACCCGTTGACCGCGACGGTCGACGCCATCGCGGCCATCACCGCGAGCGGCGCGAGTTTCATCACGTAGCCGGTGATCTTCAGCATCACGTGCGCGAGCTGGTCGATCGCGGCGACGAGGATCTTGCCGCGCTCGCCAAGTGCGGCGAGCGCGACGCCGAAGAACATCGAGAACACGACGATTTGCAGGATCTCGTTGTTCGCCATCGCCTCGGCGATCGACTTCGGCACCATGTGGCCGACGAAATCCTTCAGCGTGAACTTGGACGTCGCCAGATGCGCGGACGCGCCGATATCCGGCAGCGGCAGGCCGAGGTTCTCGCCGGGCCGCAGCAGGTTCGCCATCAGCAGGCCGAGCAGCAGCGAAATCAGCGACGCGGTGACGAACCAGCCGAGCGCCTTCACGAACACGCGCCCGACCGACGACGCATCGCCCATGTGCGCAATGCCGACGACCAGCGTCGAGAACACCAGCGGGCCGATCACCATCTTGATCAGCCGCAGGAACACGTCGGAAACGAGCGAGATGTAGCCGGCGATTTCCGCGGCCGACTGCTTGTCCGGAAGCTGCGTATAGATCAGGTAGCCGATCAGGATGCCGGCTGCCATCGCGAGCAGGATCCAGCCTGCCGCAGACATTCGTTTGTTCATGACGGAATTCGCCGCATGGCGACGGAGTTGACGGAAAAAAGGCGCGCGTGCCGCTCAGGCTGGCGAATGTCCACCGACGGACGCGCTGCCGCCGCACCGGCATTCGCGGCAACGCGAACGCCGGCGGCAGCGATTCGGCATGAAGCGATCGGTCAGTAGCCGATCGCGGCGCCCGCCGGACGGCGCGGGTCGTTGTAGCCGTAGATGAAGCCGGCACGCACGTTGCCGGACACGGACGAATCGTTCCCGGAACTCTGGCGGCTCGCCGCTTCGGTGCCCGGCAGGCCGACCAGAATCAGCTCGGCGGCGCCCCACGGCGTCTGCTCGACCATCTTGTAGCCCATGTTGCGCAGGATCGCGAGCGTGTCGGGCGACAGGCCGTAGGTTTCGTAATAGACCGCGTCCGGCAGCCACTGGTGATGGATGCGCGGCGCGGCGACCGCGTCCTGCGGCGTCATCCCGTAGTCGATCACGTTCAGCACGGTCTGCAGCGTGATCGTGATGATGCGCGAACCGCCCGGCGAACCAACCACCATGAACACCTTGCCGTCCTTCTTCACGATCGTCGGCGCCATCGACGACAGCGGACGCTTGCCCGGCGCGATCGAGTTGCGCGTGCCCTGCACGAGGCCGAACAGGTTCTGCGCGCCGACCTTCACGGTGAAATCGTCCATCTCGTCGTTCAGGAAGAAACCCGTGCCCGGCGCGATGACCACGGCGCCGAAGCGGCCGTTGACCGTATAGGTCGTCGACACCGCGTTGCCGTCGTGGTCGACGATCGAGTAATGCGTCGTTTCCGGCTTCTCGTGCACGCCGACACCGGGCTGCACGTCGACCGACGGCGTCGCCGTATCGGCATGGATGCTCTTGCGGATCTGCGCCGCGTATTCCTTGCTCGTCAGCTTCGCGATCGGGTTGTCGATGAAGTCCGGGTCGCCGAGCAGCGTGTTGCGGTCTTCGTACGCGTGGCGCATCGCTTCGGTCATATAGTGGACCGCCGCGGCCGAGTGGTAGCCAAGCTTGCGCAGGTCATACCCTTCGAGGATGTTCAGCGTCTCGCACATCGTCACGCCGCCCGAGCTCGGCGGCGGCGCCGACACGAACTCGTAGCCGCGATACGTGCAGGTCAGCGGCGCCATGTCCTGCGCGCGATAGGACGCGAAATCGGCCGCCGTGATCACGCCGCCGCCGCGCTTCGCCGCCGCCTCCACGATCTTCGGGATCTCGCCGTGATAGAACGCGTCGGGCCCCTGCTCCGCGATGCGCTCGAGCGTGCGGGCCAGGTCCTTCTGCACCAGGCGATCGCCCGGCTGCAACGCGGTGCCGTCCGGGCGCAGGAAGATGCGCGCGGCTTCCGGATCCTTCTTGAAGCGCT
This sequence comes from Burkholderia sp. AU28863, assembly GCF_002223195.1. Classification (NCBI taxonomy): domain Bacteria; kingdom Pseudomonadati; phylum Pseudomonadota; class Betaproteobacteria; order Burkholderiales; family Burkholderiaceae; genus Burkholderia; species Burkholderia sp. AU28863. Next base: position 1,639,687 of record NZ_NKFE01000005.1, read on the forward strand.
CGACCGTCGTATCGAGGATGTCCGTATCGCCGCGCGTCAGCACGAAGCCGTCGCGCGCGAGCCGGATCGCCGGCGCCATCACCTGCTTGCGCGTCAGCTTCCCGTACTTGCGCTGCGCGAGATCGAGGCCGGCCACCGTACCCGGCACGCCGACCGCGCGATAGCCGTACAGGCTCTGCTCCGGAATCACGTTACCCGACGCATCGAGATACATGTTCGCGGACGCCGCGGCCGGTGCGGTCTCGCGGAAATTGATGAAGCGGTCGCGACCGTCGGCTAGGTGGATCGTCATGAAACCGCCGCCGCCGATGTTACCGCAGCACGCGTTGGTCACGGCCTGCGCATAGCCGACGGCCACCGCCGCGTCCACCGCGTTGCCGCCCGCCTTCAGGATGTCGACGCCGATCTGCGACGCGAAGTGCTGCGACGACACGACCATGCCGTTCTTCGCTTCGATCGCCGGGTCCGACGCGGCGAACGCGCACACGCTCATCGCCGACAACAGGGTGAGTACTACCAGCCGCCTCATGACGGGATCCTCCAGACGAATAAACCGGGCCATGCCGGGATGCATCGGTGCGCCGCTGCGTATTCGGCCCAGCCCATCCAGCATGTAATAAACGATACATTTCAGCGAGGCCGCGATCATAACACTCACTTTTTTGCGCCAAAAACTAGGGTAACCACTAAATTCATTGGGAGTGGACCTCGCCACGTGCACCGATGTATGTTCGATTTATTACACATATGAACGTATTCGCTGACCGAGTGATACGTCCCTCTAATTTCGGGCCACACGCGGGTTGCCGCACGTCAATCGGCTAACATGCGTGCAGTTGCCGGCAGGCGCCCGTCTGCCGTTTGGTCAATCCATTCAGATAGAGAGCCGGAGTGCCGATGGGGACGAGCATCAGGGCGTTGCTGTTATCCCAGATGGATAGCTTCACGCCGTCGGAACAGAAGGTCGCGCAGGCGTTGCTGGATCGCTATCCCAGTCTCGGGTTGGGCCCGATCGCGCAGTTTGCGAAGCAGGCGGAAGTCAGCGACCCGACCGTGTTCCGCTTCGTCGTCAGGATCGGCTTTCCGAACTATTCGTCGTTCCAGCAGGCGCTGCACGACGAGATCGACACCGCGATGAATTCGCCGCTCGCGCGGATGGACGCGTTTCATTCGGAAACAGGCATGCGCGACAGCCATGCGGCGATTTTCCAGCGGCTGTCCGAATCGCTCGCGACCACGATCGAAGGGCTCGACGCGGCTGCATTCGATGCGGCCGTGGCGGTGCTGGCCGATCCGGACGTGCGCGTGTTCTGCGGCGGCGGTCGTTATACGGCGCCGCTCGCGTCCCTGTTCTCGTTTACGCTCGCGTATGCACGGCCGCATGTGCAGTCCGTCGAGCCGAACGTGAATCTCGCGTCCGTCGCGCTGGCCGACATGGGGCGCAACGACGTGCTCGTGATCTTCGACTTTCGCCGCTACCAGAAGGACAGCATCCGCTTCGCGCAGGCCGCGCACCGGCTCGGCGTGCGAATCCTGCTGATCACCGACGAATGGCGCTCGCCGATCGGCGAGTTCGCGGAGATCGTGCTGCGGATTCAGGGTCGTCCTTTCGCGATGCTGCAGACCAACGTGCCGGCGCTCGCGCTCGCCGAAGCGCTGGTGATCGGCGTGACGAACCGGCTGCCGGAACTGGCGCGGCAGCGGATGGAAAAGATCGAGCAGCTCAATGCGGGCGGGATCGAGTGGGATGTGAGCCAGCGGGATTTGCCGGAGTGATGGCCTGTGGCCGTTCGGGCGCGGGCGTCCGCGTTCGACCTCGTGGCGTGTGCAAACTGCAAACCCCGCATGCAACGCACCAGCCCACCACCGGCGCATTCCCTCGTTCAGGGTGCCAGTTCCATCCGGTTGCCCGTCACGACCAATTTGACGGGGTCCGTCTTCTTCCACTTCGACTTCGGAATCACCAGTTGCCATTCGGCGCCACGCTGATCGCGAAAGAACCCGGCCACACCCACGGCTTGCGCGTCGGCTGCCATCGGCGCGGACAGCGTCACCGTGGCGCCAGGCACGAGCGTGGCCTCCATGCTGTCGAGCAGATCGGCCCTCAGTAACGCATTGTCGTCATCAAGCAACGAGACGTAAGCCGCGCTCTCGAAAACCTTCACATCCTTCAACTGATAGACGCGCATCACGACCGGTAGAGATTGTCCCTGCTCGTTCTCGTTGAGCGCGGCGCGGCTTTCGATCACGAGGTTCATCTGCTTGACCTTCGTGACAAAAATCGCGTGTGTCATGCCCGCGGTCGTCTCTTTCATCGATTGCCACAACCCGCAGCCAGACAGCAACGCGGCCGTCATTGCAGTAGCAGCCGCGAATCGAACGCTTCGCATCATCGGATGTGCTCGCGGCGTCACAGCCAGTCTCCCGTCTTGATCGTGCATGGATAGCGCCGACTCGGGCCGCCCACGCCTTCATACAGCACGAGCCGCACCGAAAAATGGAAGCACGCATAGCGGCCGACGAAGCGACTGAGTACGTCGCCGAACAGCGCGACGTCGCCCGGCCCGGCAAACCCCGACGGCTCGATACCCACGTTCACATTCACGATACGGTCGACGCGCGCCCCCACCCGTTCCGTTTCCTCATCGAGCCAAACGTGATGAATCGCGTCGATGCGTCGCCGGTTATCGCCCTCTCGCGTCCAGTCGTACAACGACAGCGCGCCGCGCAGCACATTCGCGTCCATCATGTTCAGTTCGGTTGTGCCGGCCCCATTGAAGTGAGAAATCACCCGCCAGTCATAGTCGCCACCGCGCGGCGGATACAGCGGCATCGTCGGGGCTGTCAAGTTGTGCACGCGCTCGACGCCATTGAAGGTCGAAGCAGGCGTGGCAATCATCGATTCACGCAGCGCCATGCGCGGCAGCCGCCCGTTGTTCGCCAATACGCGGACCGTTACGTGTGCGTCCGGCAAGCTGCCCGGTTCCGCCCACAGATGCCCGCCCAACGTCACGACCATCTCGCGCTGGCCCGTTACGCCCTGCCGAATCGAAGCGTGGTAGTACCGATCCGGCGACTCGTGCCGCATCATCCCGCCGCGGTGCCGGAATGCCTTGATCGACTGATACGGGTATTGCCTCGCGGTGCGCGGATCGGTCGCCACGACCGACAGTACATCGTAGGGCTCGACGTGCTCGCCCGCGGAGGTCGGGGCGCGCACCGGATAGTCGCGGTCATGCGCATTAGGGCGGATTGCCTGGGCGTCCAGTTCGAGCAGATTGATCACCGGCGTGCAGAACAGCCGGATGTTGTCCGCACCGAACGTGGCGTCACCGGGGATTCGGTCTCGAATCACGATTTCGAATTCAAGACGCGTTTCACCCGGTGGCACGCTGGCCGCGTCGAAACCGCACAAGTCCACGAAGTGGAACTTCTCGGGGAACGCGAAATATTCGAGCATCGTCTGCTCGCGGTCGAGATCGACGTCGCGTATATCGACGTCGGTCGGCCACAGTCGCGCCTGTGCGCCGAAGCCCGCTGCCTCGATCGTCATCGCCGGGCGTGGTTGTAGCTGGCCGTCGAGCACGCGCGGCATGCGCACGCCGATCGACTCCACCTGGCGCGTGAAAACCGCGTACAGCGCCGATGCAGTCGGCCGGTCGCCATGCAGGTATAGCCGGATACGCGACAGGTCGTCCAGCAATCGCTGCTCGCGGTGCAGCAGGTCGAACGCGAGACGGATGACCGTGCGGCCGTCCTCGCGCATGCGTGCGCCCGCCTCGCGCACGTTGAGCGGTAGCAAGTGTATCGCCCGAGTGGTTCGATAGACACATATCGTCCCGTCCGGTCCGACCGGTGTCGAACGTACCTGCAACCCGGGCGGTAACGTATCGAGGACGCGCGCCTCGCCGCTGCGCGGCACGCACTCGAGGATGGTCAGCGACGGAATCGTGCGGCCTGTATGCGGCCACAGATGATCGAGCAGTGGATCGGTGATTTCCGGCGCTGCGTCGTCGAGCTTCATCCGCAGCCGGCTCGTGAGGAACGCGAAAGCCTCATAGGTCTGCTCGACACTGTCGTGACGCGCGCCAGGCATCGTCATTCCGACCCGGCGGGCTCCGTGTGGCTGGGACCGCGCGAACTCCCTCCCCGCCTCGCGCAGATAACGCATCTCCGCATCGAAGTAGCGCAGGTATCGATCGTCATCCACACCGAAACCGCTCCCTGCAGGCTTCGTCGGATGGTTGTCGTCTTCACTCATGGCTGGAAATCCTGTGGCAGTGGCGGAAGAAGCGGCGGCGTCGGCACGGCGCCCGCCTTGCCAACGACGAAAATGCGATCCGGCATGCGAAACCCGCGCAGTTTCAGCAAGTCGATCGGCCCGGCGCCGACCCGCGTACGCAACACGTACGACAGCGGCTCGCCGCTCCCCGTGTTCCACGTGAGCCGATAGCGTGCGCCATCGAGCGGCTTGATCTCCGCCTCGCTCAGCAGACGCAGGAATGCCCAATCGCCGGTCGAATCAAATGCCTGTCGCAAGCCTGCGTCGAGCGTCTGCCATGTGAGCCTCGCGTGCCCGTTCAAGCCGTTGCCGGGCCACGCCAGCGGGGTCCAGCGCTCCTGCTGATTGAAATAGACGATCTGCATGCCGTCGACCGACAGTTCCGATCGCGTCACGTTCGGCGTCGGCAGCGCCATCATGTCGAATTTCTCCCCGGCATCGGCCTGCGGGTAGAGCTGTGCCCCAACCGCCGACAACTGCCGGACGGCGCTCAGGAATGTCGGATCAAACTGCAAGGCCTGCGGTGCAAGTTCGCTGGGCGCCCAACGATCGCCCTCGAGTTTCATCACGCCGGCCAGTTGGGTCGTGATGAAACGCGAAATCAATCCGGTATCCGGTCGTACATAGCGGCCGAGCTCGGCGAAGGACGCATCGGCCTGCGTATCGAAGAACGGATAGCGGCCGCTCATCGCTGCGTTGAACGGTGCGGCAACACCGGCTCGCCATGCGTCATTCAAGCTCGCGGCGGCCGGTTGCAGGATCGTCTGCCATGCCGTTTCGAGCGGCTGCGCAAACACCGTATCGCCGAAGCCCGCCCACGCCGTACCCAGGCTCGCGGCCGTGAGCGCCGCGTCGTTGCGCGCCTGGGACAATTCCGACAACTTGCCTTGAAACACGGCCTGGGCGAGCGAGCGTGCCATGACCTGAGCGTCCGGACTGCCCGCGATCTGCTGCAGTTTCAGCCGCATCGTCGTGACCGCCGTCAGGTAGCGCGACAAGCTGACACCGCTTAGCGCGATGTCGGCTGGCGTGGCGCGCTTCCCGTTTTCCGCGGCAGACGATGCGCCCGTGTCGCCCATCAGCACCAGCAGCGGGCCAAACGCCTTGTCGAGCGGGTTGACGACGGTCGCCCCTGCTTGCTCGTCAGCCCCGATTAGGTTTTGCGCCTTTCTCACCAGGGTGGCGGCCAGCGCCTGCGACGGCCGCCCCGCTTGCGCCTGATACTGCACGGATTTCATCAGCGCGATCAACGGCGACGTCTGCGCATCTGCCAGTCGGGAAAGCTGCTCGACCGCGCCACCGAGGTTGGACGTCGGTTGCCACTGCAGGCTATTGAGCATGCGCTGCCATGCCGCCGTGTACTCGCCAAAATACCGGGCCGTCAATCGTTGCTTCAGTTCCTCGGCTGCGCGTTTCTCATCGTCGATCGCCGTGGTTCGGGTCATGCCCTGCGCGAGCGTATTGCCGATCGTCTGCGAAGCCTGCGAGCCGGACAACACCCAGTCACTGCTGATCCGGCGTTCATGCGACGCCTTGTCGATTGCCGAGGCGACCATGCCGTCCCATGCCGCACGCGTATAGATCCCCGGGACGGTCCGTGATGCCTTGAACATTCCATGCGCATCGGCGCCATTCAGCAGCGTTTCGAGCGACGCGTCGGCGTATTTGTTTTTGACTTCGTCGACGATACGTTGGTACACCGTGTCGTCAGCCGACGCGAGCCCCATTTGCGTGACCAGCATGTTGCGGGTCGAGGTCACGATGCGGTCGTTCGTCGCTATCCGCCATTCGGGATGCGCTCTCAGGTGATCGGCGTAGAAGCCTGCAAGCCGCCTGCCGGTATCGTCACGCTCGCCGAGCGGCATCTCGACCGGCCGCGCCCACAGGGTGACGAGCATGCGCTTCAGAAATGCGGGTTCGGCGCGCGATGGCTCGCCGAGCATCAGATAAGTCTTGAACGCGTTGTAGGTACTAGCTCGCGCGTCCTGCGATTGCAGGCTATCGGCGCGCGCCTGATCTGCTGCCTCCAACAGTTCGCCGATTGTTTGCACGACAGGCGCTTGCAAGTTGCGGGTCGCAGCGATTCGGTACGGTTGCCAGAGACCTGCGAGGATATCGTCATTGCGGGACAGGCCCGCCCGCAGGTGCCACGGTACGCCATGCTGCTGCCGGTATTCGAGCTTTTCCATCAACTGCTGTAGCCCCAGTTGCGCGCGCCAGGCGGCTGCGGTCCGCGGCCGCGCATCCAGCGCTGCGCTCGCTGCCGCCTTCGCTTCGCGCATGAGTCGCTGGTTGCCGATGAACGATGCGGTCATCCATGCGCACCACGCGATCGCCGCAGCGGTCACGCCCATCGCCAGCGCATCCGGCCAATAGACTCCCACCCGCCGGCCAATGCGTCGCCGGCTGGCGATTGCGCGCCACGCGGGTAGCAGTGCAGCCGGTTGCGGCGGGAACTCGATCGGGATGTTGGTCACCGTTGTGCTCGCGTCCGCGGCGATCGGCACCGGCGTCGGCATCGCTGCTGTCGCCTTGAATATGGGAACGAACATCACGCCGACCAGCGGCGCGCGCAGCCATTGCGATGCACGAAGCACTTGCCAGCCGGTCACGATGTGCTCGAGCTGTGTCCCGATGTATTGCGAGATTTCGGCCAGATAGCCGATCCGCGTGGGCGCCGTACATTGCCGCACGCCCGCGTCCGCCGTACCACGCTCGATCGCGGCAAGCTGATCGCGCAGGACCAGCGCCGGCTGCCCCCCCTTGTATGCCGCCCCCGGAAATGCACCGATCGCCTCGAACGTCTCGGGTCGATCGCCCTGCGCGGGCACGGCGTGCAGCAACTTGACAGGCGCGGCCCAGCCGATGTCGGCGGCCAGCGCGGCGAGGACGCGCGGCAATTCGACATCGCGCTCGTCCACGTGCGTGACGTGCACAATGCCGTCGACCGGCCGTCTGCTGCGCAGCTTACGGATCTGCCGACGCCACGCGCCCGCGTCGATGCCGTCAGGTGCTGCGTGTACGAGGATCGCGTTGCCAACCGGCATTGCGCCCGCGCGCTTCAGGCCCGGCGCGACCTGATCGAGCAACGTGTCCGCACCGGTCACCATCAGCCACGGCAAGCGGTATCGCCAGCGCCGACCCCGCGATACCCGTAGTTCCTCGACCAGGCGTTGCAGACGGGCATCGCGTTTGAGCGGCTGTCCCGTCGTTGAAGCAGCCTCCTTCTCGCCGGTTTGCAGACGAAACAGTTTGGCAGCGCCCACATATGCGCCAGTCGATATCGCAATCAGATGAATGATCACGATGACAACCAGCAATACCGGAATACCGATCAATGCCAGTGTGCGAGGCGTGCCATCGGGGACGCCGAGGCGCTCGCCCTGGAACCACGCCAGCACAAGCACTGCAACGGCAATAACCAGCACGGCAAGAGGCAGCCCCCAGATTGCGACCCGGCTGTGAGCTTCTTCGGTTAAGGCCGCTTGAGGCTGCGCGTTATGCAGGTTATTTTTGGATATCGACATGCGTTGAAGCCGTTTGATCTTGGGGTAAGACATGGAGGATGGCCGACTGCGAGCCATCGACGACAAGTTGCGGTCCGTCACTGGCACCGGACTCGATCGCCGCAGCGATCGCCAGCAGACCGTTCGCTGCCCGCATGTCGCCAACGATACGATCCAGTCGACTCTGCGCAGCGTCTTTTGCTGCAATCACAAACCCGGCAGCGTTCAAAGCGCGGTCGCAGTTTTCAACCGGCCGCGTTATCCATGCGCGCGTCACCGACGCGGCATCGGCTTTGCCCCAGATCGCGGCGTTCGCGAAACCATATTCTGGTTCAGCGGAGTCGCCCGCAACTGGCCTATGTAGCGCAGCCTTTCTGCTGACCTCCTGCGGAAGCTCGAAACAGCCGGCATCGAGCAACGCAGCCACACATCCCTCGGCGAGGCCCTCATCGATATCATCGTCGTACCACATCGCAGCGATGACGAGGAGCGGACGGGATTCATGCGTATCAAGCCATACATCGGCCACAAGCAACCCGTCGGCAGCCGGAACGGCCCGGACTTCCAAGAGCGGAAGCGCCGCCAGATGCATTGCAGCGCGAACCTGGGTCAAACGCATGTTCGCGACCTCCGACTCGGTCAATACGCGTACTTGGGGCCAATATGCCCTTTCGTATCGGGTTAATGCCTGAATGCTTCCAGCGAGAGGCTCAAGCGCAACGCGGATCATCTGCACAACTGGATCGGCTTTCTTCGGGACGGCAGCATTGTCAGTTGGGGTTTCCTCTTCATCCGGCATGAATGAAGCGTCCAGTGGCGGATCATTGGACAGGTCGTCCAGTAGCGGGTCGTTGTCCTCAAAGCGATTGCACAAAACCTTTCCTGAGCCGTGCCGCGGGGCTTGCACCTGCATGAGGGAGCGTTTCCCTATCAGAACGTCGGACAGAGATGCCCCGCCAAGAGGCAGGCAATAGCCTGCGCCGAGTACATAAAGCGGTCGCTGCGCGAACCCGATCTTCTTCGCAAGCCAGCGGTCACGATGATGGTTGCGCCAGTATGAGCGATACCACAGCCCCTCGTAGCCTGCGCGGCCAAAGCCGAGCAGGACCAGAAACAGCCCGTTCGGCACCCCAATAATCAAGCCCCAAAACCTAAGGCCACTCGAAGGCTCGCTTTTCGGCCATGCCAGCAAAACAACCACCGGGACGAACACATTACAGACGAACCAAGTTAATGCCCACGGCCAGAAACGCATCCTGGGCGGATACGCGCTGGGGCGCCCGGCGGGAGAAAGATCGACCGGCATTACTCGAAGTGGACGTTCGGTAGCGACGAAATCAATCGACAACCACATGCACATCGATGGCCGTCCAGCGCGAACAGCTTCTCGTCGCGATCGGAATACTTGTCGGCGCCCTCGTCAATGACGGTCGGACCATGCAAGTCGCAGGTCGCATTATCGCCTTTACGTGCAAGCGGCCTGTCCATGAACATCGTCCATGGCGAGCCACTGGTGACTTCGCCGCCATGTTCGAGCTTGTCACCTTTGCGAATGGGAGATTGCATATATCGGCTATCTAGTTGAGTAGGGATTTGGGGAATTCCCGGCACACCGCACGCCCAAGCCCACGAACAAATGGTGAATTAAAATCTATCGATTTCTTTCATCTGTTTCAGGAACTGTCGATCGCAAGGCAACAACTTCAATTCCGCCGAGTGCTGCAGGAATTCGTTCGCTTTCCTTTTTTGCAAGCCCCCTCCCCATAACCTCAAACGAGAAACACGGAAAATATATCGTATTAGGACATATTAAAAAATAATCAGGAACACGCACCCTTTCTCGATCGCCATATACTGAATTAACATAGGCAACGGTTCCATCCCACCCCTTTCCTTCATATTTCCGTTGCCATACGACATTGCGCACATATCGCCCACCAGAATCTTCCAAAGCAATTTCGTCGACGGCGGTAGTTTTATTCGCAACACTCGACCCTGAAATACTCGCCCCAGCCACAAAGCAACTAAACGACAGCTTTCCACGTATAGCAGACCCATCCAGCTTCATCACAAGATAAAAATCAAACGATATAATTCCATTATTTACACTCACAGATGAATCAACTATTTTTGATGATATATTTTCACCGAGAATATACCCACACCGACTCTCCAATAGAAATATATTATCCCTATAATTAGATCGACCGTTAGAAGCTAACTCAGCTATCGCAGCCCCATCAAGCCAAAAAAATGCCACCAACGCTAAAAATACATTTCTCACGACAACTTCCGCCTTGTGAAATTTTCCGGCCACGTTAGATCCTCTTGATTTGGGCCCTTGAAAACCGCAATATCAGTCAGAACCATTAGTGCATTAGTGAACGACGTCGATCGATCTACTAGACCATTCATGTTTGGTGGATTCCTTCCTGTAGCCCCCGGATAATTCACTGCCGCAGCACAATTCGCAAAGGACTGGTTGTAATACCACACCTTAACACCGGCATTTGTTCGAATTGTCCTTCTTTCGTTCACACTCATCTCGTCCGCATATTTATTCGCACTATCCACCCGTGGTCGCGACGGATTGTTCGCCGTTGGCATTGATTTTCCGGACCAAACCCAATAAGCTCCTGCACTATGACTCGCATGAAAAACATCTCTTGCAACCTCATTTCGCCACCGCAACTCCTGCTCCCCTGGCGGCAAACTCGGGTTTCGACCAATGAATTTAAAATATTTATAATAATTATTATTCCCACCACCCATATTTCCGTTAGGATTTGTCAACTGCAAAAAACCCCGACCAAACCAACCGCCGTGCAGATCTGTCGCGCCATCATTGCGATCCCCTTCCGTAAGATAGCGGAACCACCCTGTTTCCTGTGTAGCATTTGCCATAAAACACACCTGTCGGACAGGGGTATCAAGCTTGAACTTCCTCATCGAATTGTTCAAACCCAGTCCAAATCTATCAAGCAAAGATGAAGCATAATCTGGATTTGGCGATTCCCATACTCCTTGAGAGGGCGAATTATGCGACCCGGGCTTTCTGATAACGTGATCCGGTATAAGCTGAAGCATCTCCTTCTTACTGAGCCACCCGCATTTCCTGAAGTGCCGGATAAATTCAAGCGGATGAAAATACCAGAACTTCTGATCTGCTAGCGACGATTCGGACGGCAACTTGTCCAGAAATTGAAAGTTTCCGAGGAACTTAATAAACGAGGTATAGCCATCTGGATTGGTATCTTTCTGCTTTCCAAAGAATCCATCTGGTTCATTCAGACCTTTATAGCGATCGTCGTTGTACAACGGATCCCACTCGCTGCGCGCGTTGAACACCAACCCTCTGAGCTTTGTGCGCACACCCTCTGCATTCTGCACATAGCCTGCGAGCAACTGGTTGGCACTATCGTCGTTGTTATTGTCGTATTCGAGCGGCTGGATCATTCCGGACGTTGCCTGTGGATCAGCAACGCCGGTCAGACGGCAAAGTTCATCGTATCCGCATAACCCATCCTGATTAAACGGCGTATTGCTTTCGTTAACTTTTTTCCAGCCCTTGAAGAATGGAAAGTCGGCGTCCGACAATTTGATGATCTCGTCAGCAGCGATGTTGACATATCCTTGCGTACCATTCTCGTCGATTGGCACTGCGACCCAAGTAGCAGGCGCCTCTCCCGGCACCACCGTACTTGAAAGAATTCGCCCAAAGCGCAGCATTTCATAGCCATCGCTCGGACACTCTGAATAGAGTGCTACCGCTCGATCATACAGATCATATTCGTACTGTTTCGTTTCTCCGTCGTACGGGTCAGCAACCGGAACCTGTGTAAGCAGGATAACGTTGCCGCTGCTACCACGGTCGATCCATGCGCATGTATAGCGCCGCCCCTTGTTGAACCACGCTTCCACATAAAGGATGTCTTGCTCACCAATTGAGCCGCCTGGCAGTCGCGGAAACCAGTCGTCCGTCATACCCGCCGGCTGCGCGACAAAATCCTGTGGACCCTTAATGATGAAATAGGAATGTCCCCAGTAGTCGCTCGACGCAGGCTGAACAGGATCTTTCTCGCCCAGTTGAACCTGTTGGCCGTCCTGATCAAACCAGGCTGTAAAGTCAGCATCTGACATGAAGACTTCGAAATGCAGATGCCGCACCCCCTGATGCTGACCGACGTACCCGAGCATGTCCTTGCGGTACACCTTCTTTGCGCCGCCCGGCTGAACGACTCCGTCTTTGCCGCCCGCCGTATCGAGCAACCATTTGGGGAGGACATTCATCGATCCCTCGGCCGGCGGATCGGTTGACTGGGGAGCAAGCCACTCCTGTTCGGTCATGTCCAGCAGATGCATATATAGTGAGTAGAACGTGATCGTTCGCCCATGTCCTGTCTCGGTCTTATGTCTGAGTAAGACAAATCCCGCATTCGAGTTCAGCACTGGTTGTCCAGTCGGATCTTTCGCGCCATCAGACAGAGCGCTTTTGCAAACGCGATACGCGACCACCTCGCCGTCAGCGATTGCCCGCACCGGTTCGTGCTGCTCGCCCGGATCCAGGTGAATGCCACAGTGAAAGCGCCGGTCGAAGGCAACGGGATAGACCCCATGATGACCAATCTCGAACTGATCGACGACGTCCATCATAGGGTCCGTCTTTGACGCATCACTAGACGTCGCGCCCGATACGGGAAGAAAGGGAGGGCTGATGATCATGGCTTCAGTGGGACGACGAGTACCGGTCAGAAACCTTCAGGTTGGCCTGCGGTAGCGACGGCAATGGTGTTGTGACGTTGTTCGGCCCGTGAAACGAGAATGACGCCGCCTTTATCGTGAAGGCGCCGGGACAGTGAAATGTCATGTTGCCGTTCTCGATTACGAGCGAAGCTCCACCGCTGTTGAGTGTGATCTTCGACTTGGCCGACACTTGGACGTCTGCACTTTGGCTCGCGACGCGCAACTGCTGCTTCGCGAACAAGTCCATCCCGTCCGTAAGCGCCGCCATCATGACCTTGCCCTTCGCTGCGACAAAATTCAGCCCGAGCTTGTGCGCGCACAGCGAGATCAGGTCACCTGCCACCATGCGCAGTCGCCTGACGATGCTCACGTCCATATCCCGGCCTGCGGTAACGATCACGTTCTCGCCCGCCGATTGCTGCAGTGATTTCTGTGTCACGAATGCCATGCCGCCGGGAGCACTCGCAAGCAGCCCCGCGTCGCGAAGCTGATTCAGGCCGTCGAGCAGCGCCGCCTGCGTCGCTCGGTCCGCAGGGTCGGCCTTGGCTTGCGTCGTCGCGGCCGCAAGGTCCGTCACGCGCTGCAATGCAGCCTTGAGTTGCGCGATAGCGGCGGGCATGTCGAGATGCGGCGTCTCGGATCCACCTGCTGCGTCTGCCGAAACGAACAGCCCCTTCGGCGCGCGCAACGTGCCCCATTTCTGCGTGGTCAATTCGAAGCCCTGGCCGCGCTTGTTCTTGTCCCTGTCGACCAGATGGCCCATGTTGAGCGACGATTGCCCGAACACCGTCGCCAACCGGATGCCCTCGTGGTCTTTCAGATCCTCGAAGCGCAACTTGTTGCCGAGCAATGGCGAGCGGAATACGGCGCGGCTGTACCAACCCTCCTTGCCGTGAACGAGGTCACGACGCGCATGGTCATGCAGCGCCCCTGCGATCAGCAGGCGGTCGCAATTTCCCTGGGTCGCGACGACGCGTACTTCGGACCGCGGCAGTAAGGGGACGTGCAGGCCGCCCTGGTGCGACGCCGACGTACGCAGCACGCGCAACGGCATGCTGTTCGTGCCGCGCTTGCCGCTGTGCCGGGTGAACAGGAGCCTGACGCGATAGCGGCCATATTCGTCCATCCATGCGTACGGCTCGTCGTCGCCGGACTCGACCACACCGATCAGCATGCCGGCGATCCATCGCCAATGCTTTTCAGGAACGTATTCGGGCCGGTAGGTCTGATGTGCGGGGATCGCTTCGAAGGTGTTGACCACCGACTGGCTCCGGCTACCGGCCGTGACGAGCTTCGTGATCACCATCCCGTGCGGCGCCTCGTGCACCTCGTCATTGGTGATCCGCACCACCATGCCAGGCGTCATGCCGATGACGTTACTCGTGCCCGTGAGCCGCACTTGCCGTGTGAGCAGTTCGTCACGCCGCGCATCAGCCAGCGCCTGCCCTTCCTCGACCGAATGGAAATGCTCGACGCTGCGATTCACGCTTCCATATACCGAGCGGTCGTCGTAGGCCACGATCGATTCGACTTGCAGCGGATCGTCGGGTATGCGGTAGTTGCGATCCCATTCGCGCACCGTCTGCGGCACCAGCGCACGCGTAACTTCCAGCGTCAGAATCGCCTCGTGCCAGCTCGTCAGACCGGAATGCGGCATCAACGGCACCTCGAGCGCTCGCATATAGCCTCGAGGCGTATTGCCGAACACCAACGTGTCGCGTTGTGGGCCGTCCTCCTTCTTCGCCTGCTTGAAGTAGTAATAGACACCCGCGCGCCGGCAGTGCCGGTCGATAAAGTTCGCGACCGTCTCTTCGTACATCACGGTTTGCTCCAGCTTCCCGTCGAGCCCTTCCAGCTCGAACTCGACGTCGAAGGATTGGAACAAGTCGCGATCGACGATCATGTCGCTCAGCAGCTCGCGAAACGACCTGTCCAGCAGTACGGCCGAATCGTGCACCTCTTCAAGCAGCGAGAGACGCGGCTTCAGATGAACTTGGTAAGTTGCTTCGTCGCGAGACGTTTTGACGCGAGTCCATTGCGTGACGACGCCGTGCACGGTACGCGCCGCATGCCGAACCGGATCGATCACAGCCGCCATCGACGGCACCGAAGCGTGTTCCACGATCGTGAAGACTGCCGGCTGGCCCACAATCGTCGCACCGTCGATCCGCTTGTCCTGCGAGGTCACGATGATGTCCGCGAGGAATCGCGTATTCATTTCCTCGGTCAGAACGAATGACAGAACGGAGACCGGCGCATCGAGCCCCACGATCTCGAGATGCAGAGGTTGGGTAACGACCGAATTGGGGTGTTTCAGTACATCCTGAATGGTTCGCATGGTTGCCGTTGAACGAGAGGTTTTACGCCGGCACGTTCGCCCATGCACGCTTTCAGGGGCGCAGTGCCACAACGCTCTCGCCAGTGAAGCATGTGTTCACGAAAATGAACACGCACCGGTCACAGATCTGGCAATTCGGAATTTTAAAATAATCACATAAGCCATTTATTTATTTTATGAATTTTTATTTGATTTTATTAAAATTTCCATTTTTTCTTATCTCTTATTACATCCAGCCGCGATCTCAACAAGCATCGTTAAAATCGAACCACCGAACGGGAAATATAGGTCTTCGTGCTGCTGCAACGTGGGTTCCCAGCCGTCACCGGAGAAAACCAATCCTCTCGAAATACAAGTAGATTTATACGGAACGATATCCAAAAAATTCCATACAAATCATCGACATATTGAGCGATATCAAGTCACCAATCTGATAAAATAACCAAATTTTGAAATGTAGAAAATTGTCACGCTCCACCGTCGGCGCGACATCGGTGACGGATGAATGTCGCGCCCCACATATCTACTTTCCGACTTTACGACTCGACATCCTCCAGACTGAACACTTCCGTCTTGTCGTTGTACGAAAAGACCTCTCCGTACCGCCCCCAGTCGATCACTGCATCGAGCGTCTCCTCGGCCGCTTCGTCCGACAGGAAATCCTCCAGTTCCTGCTCGAAGCGCACACGCGGCGCGCGATGGCCCGGCCGCTCGTTCAGCACCTTCTTGATCCGCGCGGCGAGCGGCACGTGCTTCAGCAGGTGATCCGCGAACATCAGCTTGCGTTCCTGCGTGCCGAATTCCGCGAACACGCGCCCCGGCGGCGTCAGGAACACGTCGCCTTCGCGCACGTCCGCGAAGCCGAGGTACTGCAGCACTTCCGCGATCGGGAACAGGTCGTCGACTTCCAGATGCAGCGTGCGCGCGATTTCCGGCATGTCGGCGCGACCGTGGTACGGCGCCATCGCGAGCGTCTCGATCAGGCCGGCCATCAGGTTGGTCGACACCTGCGGCAGCCAGCTGCCGAGCTCCAGCCCCTTCTTCGTCGCTTCGCCGGTCTGGCGTGCGGTCATCTTCGCGTAGATGTCGTCGACGAGCTTGCGGAACGCCGGGTCCAGACGATTGCGCGGGTGCTTGAACGGCACCTTGATCTCGGCAATCACGCGGCCCGGGTTCGACGACAGCACGAGGATCCGGTCGCACATGAACACCGCTTCCTCGATGTTGTGCGTGACGATCAGCACCGACTTGATCGGCATGCGGCCCTGCGTCCACAGATCGAGCAGGTCGGTACGCAGCGTCTCGGCCGTCAGCACGTCGAGCGCGGAGAACGGCTCGTCCATCAGCAGAATGGTCGGATCGACGACGAGCGCGCGCGCAAACCCGACGCGCTGGCGCATCCCGCCCGACAGCTCCCGCGGGTACGCGTTCTCGAAGCCGTCGAGACCGATCAGGTCGATCGCGGCGAGCGCACGCTCGCGCCGCTCGCGCGCGCCGACGCCGAGTGCTTCGAGCCCGGCTTCCACGTTCTGCAACACGGTGAGCCACGGGAACAGCGCGAAAGTCTGGAACACCATCGCGACGCCTTCGGCCGGGCCGCGCAGCGGCTTGCCGAGATAGGTCACCTCGCCGCCGGTCGGCTCGATCAGCCCGGCGATGATCCGCAGCAGCGTCGACTTGCCCGAGCCCGAGCGGCCGAGCAGGCCGACGATCTCGCCTTCGCGCAGCGACAGGTTCGCGTCGTCGAGCACGAGCAACTCGCCCTGCGTCTTGTTGAAGCCGCGGCAGACGTGATCGACGCGCAGGATTTCTTCACCGAGGCGCGGCGGCTGCAACGGCTGGGACGTCTTGACGGGGGCATGGATAACGGTCGAATTTTGCATCGCGCTTACTCTCAATCGAGACGGAGCCGGGATTCCGCATAGGCGTACATCGGACGCCACAGCAGGCGGTTGAACAAGGTAACGAACAGGGACATCACGGCGATGCCGAGGATGATCTTCGGGAAATCGCCGGCGGCGGTCGTTTGCGCGATATACGAGCCAAGGCCGTGCGCGACGACTTTCGTATCGCCCCACTGCACGAACTCGGACACGATGCTCGCGTTCCACGCGCCGCCCGATGCGGTGATCGCACCGGTCACGTAGTACGGGAAGATGCCGGGCAGCATCGCCTGGCGCCACCACTGCCAGCCGCGGATGCGGAAATTCTTTGTCGCTTCCTTGTAATCGTTCGGATAGGACATCGCGCCGGCGATCACGTTGAACAGGATGTACCACTGCGTGCCGAGCACGATCAGCGGCGACAGCCAGATGTCTGCGTTCAGGTGGAAGTGGACGATCGCGATCACGAACACCGGGAACAGCAGGTTCGCGGGGAACGCGGCGAGGAACTGCGCGAGCGGCTGGATCTTCTCGGCCAGCTTCGGGCGCAGCCCGATCAGCACGCCGAGCGGCACCCAGATCACCGATGCGATCGCGATCAGCACCAGCACGCGCAGCAGCGTGATGAGCCCGAGCACGAGCACGTGGCCGACCTCGGCCATCGTCACGCCCGTCGCGACGAAACTGACGACGCGCCATGCGACGTACGCCGTCAGCACGATCACGAGCACGGCCCACACGATGTCGCCGATGCGCGACGGACGGCGCGACGAGGCGCCGCGCACGCGCGTGCCCGTCAGCGACGGCACGCGCAACGGAATCCGCGCGGCCTGCGACAGCAGCCAGCCGGCCGGCACGAGCAACTGATGGATCAGGTGCGTGCGCCGCATCATGTCGAGCAGCCACGATTGCGGCGCATCGCCCGACGCAGTGTTCTCCATCCGGAACTTGTCGGCCCACGCGACGAGCGGGCGGAACAGGAACTGGTCGTAGGCCAGGATCACGACCGACATCGCGACGATCACCCAGCCGACCGCACCAAGATTCTTGTCCGAGATCGCCTGCGCGAGATACGCACCGATGCCCGGCAACGTGATCGTCTGGTTGCCGACCGTGATCGCCTCCGACGCGACGACGAAGAACCAGCCACCCGACATCGACATCATCATGTTCCAGATCAGGCCCGGCATCGAGAACGGCACCTCGAGCTTCCAGAAGCGCTGCCACGGCGTCAGGTGAAAGCCGCGCGACACTTCGCTCAGGTCGCGCGGCACCGTGCGCAGCGACTGATAGAAACTGAACGTCATGTTCCATGCCTGGCTCGTGAAGATTGCGAAGATCGCGGCCAGCTCCGCACCGAGCACGCGGCCCGGAAACAGCGCGAGAAAGAACGTGACCGTAAACGAGATGTAGCCGAGCACCGGCACCGACTGCAGGATGTCGAGGATCGGGATCAGCACCATGCCCGCGCGGCGGCTCTTCGCGGCGAGCGTGCCGTAGACGAGCGTGAACGCGAGCGACGCGACCATCGCGGCGAGCATCCGCAGCGTGGTGCGCAACGCGTATTCGGGCAGGTTCGACGGATCGAGCGAGATCTTCTGCGTCTGCAACACGCCGATCGGCGCCATCGTTTCGTGAAAGCCGACGATCGCCATCGCGAGCATGCCGATGATCAGCGGAAACGCGACCGCGTCCCAGCGGTTGGGCAGCACGCGCCACGCGGACGCGTTGGCGGTGCGATTCGGATCGAAGAAACGGATATCCATCGGTAGCGTCTTGTGTCCTGTGTTGAATTAAAAATCGATGGGTGCGGACGCGTGCCGCGTAGCCAGTTCGCAGCCGCGGGGCGATTCAGGACAGCCCGTGCAGTGCGATCGGCAGCACCGAACCTTCCTTGACGAGACGAAGATCGGCGCCGGGATGCATGCCGACAGGGACGATGCCGCCGGCAATGAACGGAAAAAACAGCGCGAGGCCGAGGGAGCGCATGCGGTGACCGACCGCACGGCCCGTGTCCGTTGCCGCGAGGTTCGGCATGAAGGGCTCCGGAGAAGTGATTCGGAGTGGGAGGCTATCGGGCAGCCGTGACGCAAATGTGACGTGTCACTTACAGGACATTGACGGGTCATCCGGCGGGCGTCGCGCATCGCCCCGACGGCCGCCCACCCGGCGGGCGATCTCGCAACGATCGGGAATAAATCCACCGCTTCGCCGGTATCGCATGCGAAGGCGCCGGCTTATTCCAGGACGATCCGGCCGTCCGGTTTCGTCACACGAATGCGAGGCTTACATGTCTTCATCGACCCCTACCCGCCCGTCGCGCCGCAAGGCCCTGCAGTGCATGGCCTTCGGCGGGCTCGGCACACTGTTCACGCTGTCGGGCGGCATCCTCACGCCGTTCGACCTCGCGCTCGCGCAGCCCGGCGACGCGCGGCCGGCCAACGCCGGCCGACCGCTATTCGTGCAGATCAGCGATACGCACATCGGCTTCAACAAGGACGCAAATCCCGACGTGTCGGCCACGCTGAAGCAGACGATCGATCTCGTCAACGGGATGCCTGCGCTGCCCGCGCTGGCGATCCACACCGGCGACATCACGCATCTGTCCAAGCCCGAGGAATTCGACCACGCGTCGCAGTTGCTGTCCGCGCTGCGCGTGCCGGAACTGCACACGGTGCCCGGCGAACACGACGTCACCGACGGTTCGGGGGCCGAATATTTCGGCCGGTTCGGCAAGGCGTCGGACAACCGCGGCTATTACAGCTTCGACCATGCGGGCGTGCACTTCATCGGGCTCGTCAACGTGATGCACTTCAAGCCGAACGGGCTCGGCAGCTTCGGCGACGAACAGCTCGCGTGGCTCGCGCAGGACCTGAAAGGCCGCTCGTCGAGCACGCCGATCGTCGTGTTTTCGCACATGCCGATGTGGACCATCTACGAACCGTGGGGCTGGGGCACCGGCGACGCGCCGCAGACGATGGCGCTGCTGCGCCGCTTCGGCTCGGTCACCGTGCTGAACGGGCACATCCATCAGATCGTGTCGAAGGTCGAGGGCAACGTGACCTTTCATACCGCCCGCTCGACCGCGTTCCCGCAGCCGACGGCCGGCAACGGCCCGGGCCCCGTGCCGCTCACGGTGCCGCACGGCCGGCTGCCGTCGATGCTCGGCGTGACGACCGTCGAATTCACCGGCCATCCGGCTGCGTCGTCACTGCACGATGCGACGCTCGCGTGACCAATATAAGGAGGCCGACATGATCCGCTTCAAGCCATCTCGAATCATCGCAATGCTGATGCTGTGCGGCGCGGCCGCAGGCACGCCGCTCGCCGCGTTCGCGCAGGGCCCGAACGGCCCGCTCGTGACGATTCGCAATTTCATGTTTTCGCCGATGTCGACCACGATCAAGGCCGGCACGACGATCACATGGAAGAACCTCGACGCGGAGCCGCACACCGTCGTCAACGACGCCGGCATCTTTCATTCGAAAGCGCTCGACCAGGACGAGACGTACGCGTTCCGCTTCGACAAACCGGGCGTCTACAAGGTGTTCTGCGGAATTCATCCGTACATGAAGGAGACGATCACCGTCGAATGACGCGGCTCGCCACGCAACGCGCGGGGAACGACGGGCGGCAGCAAAAAACGCAAGCCGCCGTTGCGCAGCGGGCGCCCCCGCGCTGTCGATCGCCTAAACTGAATCGAACTGTTCGGTTCCGACCCACCGTCACACGCAGCGAGGCAAGCCATGACCGCGAGCCAGCCGGCACGAATGGACCTCCCCGGGCAAGTCGTGCTCGTGCTCCAGGGCGGCGGCGCCCTGGGCGCGTTCCAGCTGGGTGTATTCCAGGCAATGGACGAGGCCGGGATCCGGCCCGACTGGGTGGTCGGCACGTCGATCGGCGCGATCAACGCGGCGTTGATCGCGGGGAATCCGCCCGAACGACGCTACGACCAGTTGTCGGCATTCTGGCATCGCGTGACGGAGCGGACCCGCTTCGACGTCCCGCCGCTGCTGCCCGGCTGGGACCGGGCGCTGGCCGAGCTGATGATCATCGGCGGCGGCATCACGGGATTCTTCCAGCCCAATCCGGCGTCGTGGCTCGGGCCGATGGTGCGGCTCGGCGTCGATCGCGCGTCGTACTACCGGATCGCGCCGCTGCGCGACACGCTGGCGTCGCTGGTCGATCCCGACCTGCTGAACGCCGGCCATCCGCGGCTGACCGTCAGCGCGGTCAACGCCTGCACGGGGACGATGCGCTATTTCGATTCACGCGATACGCCGCTCGGAATCGACCACATCATGAGTTCCGGCGCGCTGCCGCCCGCGTTCCCGGCGATACGGATCGACGGCGCGCCGTACTGGGACGGCGGCGTGTATTCGAATACGCCGGTCGAGGTCGTGCTCGACGACAACCCGCGCCGCAGCGCGGTCATCTTCTCGGTGCAGATGTGGAATCCGGCCGGCCCGGAGCCCGAGAGCATCTGGCAGGTGTCGGAACGACAAAAGGACATCCAGTACGCGAGCCGCACCGACAGCCACATCGCGCGCCAGCAGCAGATTCACCGGTTGCGTCACGTGATCCGCGAACTGGTCCGGCACGTGCCGGAAGCCGACCGCGCGTCGCCGGCCGTACGCCAGCTCGCCGCGTGGGGATGCGAGACCACGATGCACCTGATCAAGCTCGCCGCGCCGCGGCTCGACGGCGACAATCAGTGGAAGGACATCGATTTCACGCCTGCCGGCATCGCGGCCCGCCGGGAGGCTGGCTACGACGCGGCGAAACGGGCCATTGCCGCGCGGCCGTGGGAACTGCCGATGGACCCGACGGAAGGCTTGACGGTGTTCGATCCGGACGCCGCGCCGGTCGCGGAAAAAACGGCATGACGCGCGGCAGGCACCGCCTCGCGCCGCGTGCCCCGCAGGGTCAGGCGCGCGCGGCTCGGATATGCGCGCGGCCGGCGTCGCTCACTTCGACCTCGGCCACGCCGCCCGGCGCATGATGGCGGACCAGATAGCCGCGTGCGCAGGCCTCCTCCCACACCGGCAGGCGCGGGCACGACGTGCGCCACGCGTCGATCACCTCGTCGTACGGCCGCGCGCCGGGCCCGATCCATTCGAGCAGGTCGAGAATCAACGGCTCGATCGATGCTGCTTCGCGCTCGGGTACATCCGGCGGGACTGCGTGGATCGGCGGCCCATCCGGCTTACGGTAATCATCGACGATCGTGATGTTCATGGGGCGCTCCTGGGAACACCGTCATCCTGATCCGCGAAGGCCGCGCGGGGAAATGAATTTATCTTGCCGATTCCTGCATTTTTCTGATCGATCGATTTTCGTCGGGCGTACGCCAGTCCGCCGCGGTGCCGGCCACGACCGGACACGACTGCGGCAATGCCTGCCCGAACAGCACGGCCAGCCCGCAAGCGGACGTGAACATGCCGAGACCGTCATGCCCGACACCCGGCACTTCGACGACCTGCTGCGCGAGATCGTCCGGATGCCGCTTTTTCAGGTAATCGAAATAGGCCAGCCCGCGCGCGAGCCGGTACGGCCCCTGCGCCATCGCCGCGCATGAACGGTCGATGAAATGCGTATAGGGATTCGTGTCGGCCTGCCCGAGCAGATACACGACGTGGCGTGCGACGTAGCGGGTTTCGAGATCGTGGACGTCCTGCGACGCCACGTAAGGCGGCGCCGATTTCAGCCCGTATTTCCATTCCGTCGCGCGCGGGCAGACGCCGCCGGCAAGTGCATCGGCATTCGGACGTTCGTCGTCAAAATACAGGTAGCTCGACGGGTTCGCGACCACGTAGCGTATGGCGATGCCGGCTCGCGCGAGCGCGTCGCCTTCGCGCCCGGCTACTGCGTAACGCTGCAGCAATTGCGCGCCGGCGGAGTGGCCGATCACGACGACCGTCGTCAGCGACGGGTACAGGCTGCGGTCGGTGAAATGCGCGAGCAGCGCGTCGAGCGCGGCAAACGAGCTGATCGGCGCCGGCTGGCGCGCCGGTTCGCCGCCCTTCCATCCTTCCTGGGTCCACGCGAGCGTCGATGCGGGCAACGAGAACGCGCGCGTATCGGCACGTGTCAGGAACTGCGGCGCGACGACCATCGTGCCGTTGCCTGCCGCACCGGCCTTCTCGACGACCTTGCGCCCCGATGCGTAGTACGTGTCGGCATTGCGCAGCGTGCCATGAATCACGATGAACACGCGCGTGACGTCGGGCGCGGCCCGGTCGAGCGGATGATCTGCGTAGACCGGCAGCATCGCGCTCCCCTGCGGCGTATCGACGGCCACGCGCTGGTCGGCGACGGCCTTGACCGGCGCTTCGAGCCGTTCGCGCTGCGTGGGCGTGGCGGCTTCGGCCGGCTGCGCGCCGGATAGCGTGCCGGCGGCGGCGCAGGCTACCGCGAGCGGAACGGCGTATGACAGGGCGCGCGCGGCCAGCAGCGCGCACGAGCGTCGGAGACTGGCAAACGCGACGGAGGGGACGGACATGGCGGCAGCTCGGTGGTAGAGATGACTTGAACGGCGATGGTCGCAGAATCCGTCGCACGCCGCCGGCCGGTTGCGAACAACCGGTCAGCCGCCCGTTACGCACCGCGTTCGGCGTTGACGCACCCTTTGCCCGAGCGGCTCGTGTGTGGCGGTATGACATTGCCGGCAAGACGAACTAAAACCAGCGGATTCATCGAGAGCGGTTCACGGCGCCGCCGATCCGCCCCCGAGATTACGGTTTCCTATCAACCCCATTGTCGGCAGTGCTTTCCCATATATCGTCAAAATGCGATATAAGATTCGCCCATCGACGATACTTGTTTGCCCGATCGAAACACCCACCCTTCCATGCCGACTGAACTCGACATCGACGCGATCCTGAAAGCGCTCTCGAACCCCGTGCGCCGGGAGATCCTCGTCTGGCTGAAAACGCCCGGCGAGCATTTTCCGCAGCAGACGCTGCCGTATGAACACGGCGTCTGCGCGGGCCAGATCGACGCGCGCTGCGGGCTGTCGCAGTCGACCGTCTCCGCGCACCTCGCAACGCTGCAGCGCGCGGGGCTCGTGACGTCGACGCGGATCGGCCAGTGGGCGTTCTTCCAGCGCAACGAGGCCGTCATCGACGCATTTCACGACGCCCTGCGCCGCGAACTCTAGCCAACGGCCGAACCGGCCATGCGGGGCGCCGTCGCGCATGGTGCGCACGCTTCCCCGCCTTTCGTGAAGAGGTTATCTGCCATGCCCACGTTGTTCGATCCCGTTACGCTCGGCGACCTGACCCTGCCGAACCGCATCGTGATGGCGCCGCTGACCCGCTCCCGTGCGGGTGCGGCGCGCGTGCCGAATGCGCTGATGGCGCGCTACTACACCGAGCGCGCGTCGGCCGGCCTGATCATTACCGAAGCGACGTCCGTCACGCCGCAAGGCGTCGGCTATGCCGACACGCCGGGCATCTGGTCCGACGAGCAGGTCGAAGGCTGGAAACAGATCACGCAGGCCGTGCACGCGGCCGGCGGGCGCATCGTGCTGCAACTCTGGCACGTCGGCCGGATCTCCGATCCGATGTTCCTGAACGGCGACCTGCCGGTCGCGCCGAGCGCGATCGCCGCGGGCGGCACCGTGAGCCTCGTGCGTCCGCCGCGTCCGTTCGTGACGCCGCGCGCACTCGAACTCGACGAAATTCCGGGCATCGTCGCCGCGTACCGCAAGGGCGCCGAGAACGCGAAGGCAGCCGGCTTCGACGGCGTGGAGATTCACGGCGCGAACGGCTACCTGCTCGACCAGTTCCTGCAGGACAGCACCAATCGCCGCACCGACGCGTACGGCGGCCCGATCGAGAATCGCGCCCGCCTGCTGCTCGAAGTGGTCGACGCGGCGATCGACGTGTGGGGCGCCGGCCGGGTCGGCGTGCACCTCGCACCGCGCGGCGACGCGCACACAATGGGCGATTCCGATCCGGCGGCAACGTTCGGCTATGTCGCGCGGGAACTCGGCCGCCGCAAGATCGCGTTCATCTTCACGCGCGAATCGTATTCGGGCGACCAGTTGAGCCCGCGCCTGAAGGAAGCGTTCGGCGGCCCGCTGATCGCGAACGAGCAGTTCACGCTCGACACCGCGCAGGCCGCGCTCGCGAACGGCAGCGCCGACGCGATCGCCTGGGGCAAGCTGTTCATCGCGAACCCGGACCTGCCGCGCCGCCTCGAAATCGGCGCGCCGCTCAACCAGCCGGTGCCGGAGACGTTCTACGCGGAAGGCGAAACGGGCTACACCGACTACCCGGCGCTGAGCGACGCGGCCTGACGGTGGAACGGCGCGGGTTCAGGCGGGCACGTCCGCACGCATGAACACGCGCCGCGTTTCGTCGAGGCCGAGCGCGACGTGGTGCGCGCGGATCGCGCGCAGCGCGTCGTCGAGCGCCGCATCGTCGATGATCCGGAAACCGAGACGCGCGTAATAAGGCGCGTTCCACGGCGCCTCGCGAAACGTCGACAGCACCACCTGCTCGACGTGCTCCCGCGCCGCGCGCGCCATCACCTGCTCGATGAGACGCGCGCCGATCCGCTGCCCGGCATGCGACGGCGCGACATCCAGTTCCTCCAGATACAGCCGCCGCGCATCGAGCAGCCGATAGAACGCGAATCCCACGCACGTGCCTCGCGGATCGACCGCGACGTACGCGCGACCGCCGTCGATCCGCTCGAGCACGGCGGCCGTATCGGTCGGCTCGGCATCGGCGATGTCGGCCATGCCGATCTCGCGAAACCGCTGCGCGGCGGCAACTTCCACCGCGGCCATCGCGGCCGCGTCTTCCCGCGCGGCGGGGCGAATCAGGATCGAGGCAGGCATGACGGCATTTCAGGCAGGCAGTCTGGAACGGCCGTCACTATAATCGAAACTTCATACGTATCGTTTTCGACCGCCCGATCCACGAGGTCCGTCATGACGTTGTCCGCACTCGCCGTCTTCGCCTTCGCCCTGCTCGTCACCGCCGGCACGCCCGGCCCGAGCGTCGCCGCGCTCGTTGCGCGCGTGCTGACGAACGGCGTGCGCGACGTGCTGCCGTTCCTGGCGGCCATGTGGCTCGGCGAGGCGCTGTGGCTCACGCTTGCGGTCGCGGGGCTGTCCGCGTTCGCGCGCACGTTCGCGACGGGCCTGATCGTGCTGAAGCTGCTCGGCGTTGCGTACCTGCTGTTCCTCGCATGGAAGATGTGGACCGCGCCGACCGGCACGGGCGCGGACGACCTGCCGCGCGGCCAGTCGCCGTGGCGCATGTTCGTCGCGGGGATGCTCGTCACGCTCGGCAACCCGAAGATCATGATCTTCTACCTCGCGCTGCTGCCGACCATCATCGACCTCACGCACGTGAGCGTCGCCGCCTGGGCCGAACTGGTCGGCACGATGCTCGCGGTCCTGATCCTGGCCGACTGCTTCTGGTCGCTGCTCGCGTCGCGCGCACGGGCCTTCCTGACATCGGCGCGCGCGAAGCGGATCGCGAACCGCACGAGTGCAACCGCGATGGCCGGGGCGGCAGTCGCGATCGCGACGCGGTAGTCCCCGGCGACGCTCCCCCCCGTTAACAGCGAAACGCCTTGCGCCACACACCCTGTTGCGGCGTGTGATCGTTGCATTCGATCAGCCCACGCACCAGCGCCCAGTCGTCGTCATCGCAGAAATCGAGCAGCATCGCGCCATGCGGGCCGCGCTGCTCGCGCAAGCGCTCGGCGAGCCGCGCATGAATGCCCTGCGCGCGGCCATCGCCGTGTGCGACCACCGACGGATTCGCGCCCATCCCCGTTCCGCTGCAGAAATTGAGCGCCCAGCGGCCGCTATCCGGCAGCGGCAGATGCGTCAGCAGCGCGTCGATCGCGCGCCACTTCCATGCGATCGACGCGGCCACCGGCACGCGATATTCGTCCTGGATCACGAACGCGCCGTCCGGATGATCGATCGTGAACGTCGCGTTGTCGGGCCACGCGGTGAGGTCGATGCCGAGCGGCCGGCCGCTGCGAAAGCGCCGCAACAGCACGACCGCGCCGCGCACGTCGCCGAGCGTCGGCAGCGTGCCGCCGGCATGCCAGCGCAATCGCGGGTGCCGCGCGCGATGCGCGTCGAACGTTGCATCGAAACCGCGCGTGCACGCATGCGCCGGCCACTCGTCCTTCACCGACATCACGATGCATTCGCGCGGATGCGCATCGAGAAAGCGCGTACAGGTGGCCAGCACGTCGTCGAACGTCATGCCGAGCGCGATGCCGCCGTGATGGATGTCGAACGCATCGCGCACGTGCCGGCAACGGATGTCGAGCAGCCGCACGCCATGCGCGAGCTGTGCATCGAGCGGCGCGCGCTGCGTGCGCACGAGTAAATCGTCGACCGTATACGCACAGGTGTCATGGCTGCCCGGTAGGGTCAGCGTATGCAGCGGCCGCGCGTCGTCGAGCGCCGACATCCAGTCGGCGGGCGGCATGCACGTATCGTGGCGCGAAGGGATCATGAATCGATGAATGACAAGGAAAGGAAACCGTGGGTCAGGGCGTCGGATGTCGCGGTGCGGGCCGGCGTCTCGCGCTCCGCAGTGTCGCGCGCGTTCTCGCCGACGGCAAGCATCGCGCCGCAAACGCGCGAGCGCGTGATGGTCGCCGCGCGTGCGCTGGGCTATCAGGTCAACCTGATCGCGCGCGACATGATCACGCAGCGCAGCAGCATGATCGGCGTCGTCACGGCCGGCTTCGAGAACCCGTTTCGCGCGCGGCTGCTGTCGGACCTGATGGCCGCGCTCGGGCAGCGCGCGCTCACGCCGCTCGTGACCAATGCGGAAGATCCGCGCCAGGTACGGCAATCGCTCGAACAACTGCTCAGCTACCGGATCGCGGGCCTCGTGATGACGTCCGCGTCGCCGCCACTGTCGGTCGCGCAGCAATATCTCGAACACCGGATTCCGGTCGTGATGATCAACCGCGAAGCGAATCTGCCGGGCGCGGATGTGGTCGTCAGCGACAACGCGGCGGGCGCCGCCCACGCGGCGCAGCGGCTCGTACGGGCCGGCGCGCGCCGGCTCGCGTTCGTCGGGCCCCGCGGCGCGAGCTACAGCGCGCGGTCGCGCGCCGCTGCGTTCGAGCAGGCGATCGGGCCACGCGACGCGTTCGACCCGACACTCGTACGTATGCTCGATACGCCGTCCGACACGCACGCCAGCGGAGTCGACGCCGCGCGGCACCTGTTCGCGACCGGCGAACGACCCGACGGCGTGTTCTGCTCGTCCGACCTGCTCGCGCTCGGCGTGATCGACGTCGCGCGTCGCGAATTCGGCTTGCGCGTGCCGGACGACCTGCGCGTGATCGGCTTCGACGATATCCCCGCCGCCGAATACGATGCATATCGGCTGACGACGCTGCGGCAGGACACGCGCGGCCTCGCGCTTGCGGCGATCGACCTGCTCGCCGACCGGATGCAGACGTTCGACGGCCCGTCGCGCACGCGGGTCGTGCCGGTCACGCAGGCGGTGCGCAACAGCTGCGCGTGACGACGCAGGACCGGGCGCGGCCACGCCACGCGTCACTTCAACCCACCCGCGAACCCGCGCAACAGGTAGCGCTGTACATAGCCGGCCACGGCCAGCGTGGGCAGCGACGCCATCAGCCCCGCGCTCATCAGGTCGCCCCAGTCGATCCCGTTCTCCGTCACGTAGCCGGCAATCGCGAGCGGCAGCGTGAAGCGGCTCGGCGTCGACACGAACAGCAGCGCGATCAGGAATTCGTTCCACGCCGCGATGAACACGAAGATCGCGGTCGCGATCAGCCCCGGCGCGCACAGCGGCAGCACGATCTGCACGAGCCGCCGTGCGAGCCCCGCGCCGTCGATGCACGCCGCTTCCTCGTATTCGATCGGGACGTCGCGCACGAACGCGAGCAGCATCCAGATCGCCATCGGCAACGCGTAGATCTGGTACGCGAGCATCAGGCCGAGCGTCGAATCGAGCAGGTGCAGCCGCTTCGCGAGCGCGAACAGCGGCACCGCGATCGTGATCGGCGGCATCAGCTTCAACGCCAGCACGAGCATCAGGAACAACAGGTCGAGCCGCGCCGGAAACCGTAGCCGCACGAGCGCATACGCGGCCGGAAATGCGAGCGCCAGTGCAAGCAGCGTCGTGCCGAAGCCGACCAGCAGCGAATTGAACAGCGGTGCGCCGATGCCGTTCGACCACACCGACGCAAAATGCGCGAAGGTCGGCGCGGCCGGCCAGATCCGCAATGGATGATCGAGACGTTCGAGCGTCGGCATGAAGGCCGCGCCGGCCATCCACAGGCACGGCAGCAGCAACAGCGCGAGCGCGACGACGCGCAGCACCCATGGCATCGCGTGACCGCATGCGGCGCTCGTTCGTGCGCGCGAGATACCCGCCGATCGCGTCGTCATGCGCGCCGCTTGCGGACCGTCTGCCATACGTACCCCGAGACCAGCAGCGCGGACGCCGCCAGCATCAGCACCGACGCGGCACTCGCCGGCCCGACGTTGAAGAAGCGGAAGCCCGTGTCGTAGATATAGGTCGACAGCGTCTGCGTCGCATTGCCGGGGCCGCCGCCCGTCAGCGCATAGACCTTGTCGAACAGCTTGAACGTGTCGATCGAGCGCAGCAGCAGCGCGAGACCGATCTGCGGCGCCGCGAGCGGCAGCGTGACGTCGCGCAGGCACTGCCACTCGCTCGCACCGTCGGTGCGCGCGGCTTCGTACAGCTCCTGCGGGATCGACTGCAGCCCGGCCAGCACGATCAGGAACGCCATCGGCGTCCACTGCCACACGTCGACGAGCGCGAGCGACCACAGCGCGAGATGCGGATCGGACAGCCAGCGCACGCCTTCGATGCCGAACGCCGCGAGCAGCGCGTTCAGGAAGCCGTCGAAGTTCAGCCAGTTGCGCCAGATCGCCGAACACACGAGCGTGGACAGCATCATCGGCAGGATCGCGAGCGGCAGCGCGATGCGCCGCCCGGGAAACGCGCGCACGAATAGCAGCGCGAGGCCGAAGCCGAGCGCGACTTCGGCGAGCGACGCGACGATCGTGAAACGCAGCGTGTTGCCGAAGCCGGCGGTAAACGCGTCGTCGCCGAGCACCGCGCGATAGTTCGCGAGCCCCGCGAACGCGCGATGGCCCGCTGAATAGTCGACCCGACAGAATGAGTCGATCAGCACCTGTGCGACCGGATACAGCGCCAGCGCGGCGAGCACCAGCAGCGCGGGCCCGAGCAGCGCGACGAACGGCAGGCTGCGGCCGAAGGTTTTCATGCGCGACCTCGGGCGACCGGGTTGACGCGCGCGGTCACTTGCCGGCCGCGGCCGTTGCCTGCGCGATCTTCTGCTGCGCCTGACGCAGTGCGGCGTCCGGTGCGGCCTGCCCCGTCAGCGCGAGCTGCAACTGGTCGCCGAGAATGCTCTCGACCTGCTGCCAGTCCGTCACGCGCGGCCGCGCACGGCCGGCCTCGAGCGCCTTCAGCTGATCGGGATACCAGCGGTACTGGCGCACCAGCGCCGGATCGTTGAACACGCTGCGGCGGGTCGGCGGAATGCCGATGCCGGCGAGGCGCGTCTGCGTATCGCGCGCGGTCAGGTAAGCGAGGAAGTCCTGCGCGAGCTTCGCATGCGGCGCGTCCTTCGGAATGCCCATCTGCCAAATGCCGAGCATCGGGGCCGGGCCCGCGGTCTGCCCCGGCGGCGGCTGCAGCGCGATCTGCCCGACCACGCGCGACTGCTTCGGATCGTCGAGCGCCGGCACCCATGCCGGCCACACCTCGATCGACTGCGCGGCCGTGCCGCGCTGCAATGCATCGCGCACTTCGGCCGCGCCGTACACGTCGACGTCCTTCGGCGCGAACGCCTTCAGTGCGAGGAACGTCTTCAGCGCGGCCTGCGCTTCGCGCGAATCGATCGTCACGTTGCCGGCACGGTCGAACACGTCGCCGCCATACGCCCACAGGATCGGCAGGAAGCCCGTGACGACCGGGTTGCCCTTCGTGCCGCGAAACACGACGCCCGACACGCTCTTGTCCGCGCCGCCGACGGTCTGCGCGATCTTCAGCACGTCGTCCCAGTTGCGCGGCGGTTGCAGTTTGTACTTCGCGAGCAGGTCCTTGCGGTACGCAAACATCTCGACGTTGCCGACGATCGGCAGCGCGTACAGCGCGCCGGCCGCATTGCGGCCGAGCGCGACGGCGGACGGCACGAGATCGGCATCGGCGAACGCCGCGGGCAGCGGCTTCAGCCAGCCGTTACCGATGAATTCGGGCGCCCACGTGTCGTCCATCATCACGAGGTCGTACGCGCCGGTGCCTTCGCGCATCGACAGCTTGAGCTTCTGGTACAGGTTCGCGTTCGGCAGCTTGAGCA
The DNA here is from genome assembly GCF_002223195.1 of Burkholderia sp. AU28863. Classification (NCBI taxonomy): domain Bacteria; kingdom Pseudomonadati; phylum Pseudomonadota; class Betaproteobacteria; order Burkholderiales; family Burkholderiaceae; genus Burkholderia; species Burkholderia sp. AU28863. The sequence continues at coordinate 1,670,821 of NZ_NKFE01000005.1, forward strand.
ACTCGATGTCGGTGCCCGGATGCAGTTTGTTGAAGCCGGCGACGGCGTCGGCGAGCCCCTTGCCGTAGATGTCGTCGCGGCCCGCGATGACGAGATCCGCCGCAAAGGCGTGCGTGGCGACAACGGATAGCGCAACGGCGGCGGACAGCGCCCGCAGGCGACTCAGCAAGGTCATGAGGTCTCTCTCGATCGGCGTATGGAGCGGAACAGTCATGCATTGCACACGTGTGCAATGCCGGCGACACGTCGGGTCGCGTGAAGCGTCGCCATTGTTCACGCTGACCGTGAAGGTATTGTGGCAAAGCGCAAAGCCTAGCCACCTGACGCGCGCATTCCGTCCATCCAGGCCCGTTCAGTCAAGCATACGGACGTTTTTTCAAACATCGCTTTCCATCACTCGACGGGTGCCGGACCCTGCACGCGAAGGCAGCACGGCGGCACGCGCCCGACGTGCCGCCGCCAGCCGCATTCGACGTCAGAAGTTCACGCGAATGCCCGCCATCACGGCGAGCTGCCGGCTCGAATTGCTGTTCGCGAGCACCGGGATCTGCGCGTAGTTCACCGCGTTGCCGTTCGCATCGGTGCCGAGCCCCGTGCCGCTCGCGATCTGCCCGATCGCGACCGCATACAGCGCGGTGCGCTTCGACAGGCTGTAGTTCGTGCCGACGTTGACCTGATGGAAACGCGTCGTGCCGCGCCCGTCGGTGTGCGCGGCGTTGAAGATGTACGCGACGCCACCCTGCAGCGCGGGCGTGAACATGTACGTGACGTTCAGCTCGCCGACGTCGAACGTGAATGCCTGCGTGCGCGGCTGCGCGCCGGTCGAGAAATAGCGGCTGTCGCCGAGACGCGTGTGCGTGTAGGTCAGCGCGACCGTCGCCGCGCCGAATGTGACCGAGCCGCCAGCGCCGAACGCGCGCATCGAGCCGGCGTCCTGCAGCAGGCAGAGCATCGCGCCCGGGTTGCTGCACGCGAAATCGCCGATATAGCCGCTCGCGCCGCCGAGCGCCGCGTCGAGCGGCTGGTGCAGGTCGAGATAGCCGACCGAGAAAGCGACCGGCGCACGCGTGTAGGTCGCGGCGACCGCATAGCCGCGCTTCGCGGAAAAGTCGCCGGCCTGCCCGCCGAAGCTGAACGTGCCGCCGAACGTCAGGCCGTTGAAGTCCGCGCTGGTGAACTTCACCGCGTTGTTGAAGTTGAATGCGGCGTTCAGGTTGTCGACGTCGCCGAGATGCGAGCCGTACGGCGTCGCCCAGTTGTTGCTCGATACGTATGCGCCGAGCATGTCCGTGTACGAGTCGTATTGCCGGCCGAGGCCGAGCGTGCCGATCGAATCCTGGCGCAGCCCGACCCATGCCTGCCGGCTGAACGCCGTGCCGCCCTGCAGCGCCTGCCCGTTCGCGGACAGAAACTGCTGCTCGAGCGAGAACACCGCGCTGAGCCCGCCGCCGAGCGGCTCGGCGCCCTGGAAGCCGAAGCGGGACGGCACGAGGTTGCCGCCGCCCATCTGCCATGCATGGCCGCCGCCCGTGCTGCCGTCGGCGCGCGTGAACTGCTGGTTCGTCGAATAGATGATGCCCGTGTCCACGGTGCCGTACAGCGTCACGCTGCCGGAGGTTTGCGCGTGCGCGTGCAGGCAACCCAGCATGGCCGCGGCTGCGGTCAGTCGTCGTCCGTTCTTCATGTCCCGCCCCTCAATGATCATCGGTTCGCAGTACAAACCGATGGTGTTGTCGATATGGGTGGCAGGACTTTATCCAGCGAAAATTCCGGACCTCTATCCCAAATCAGCAAACGGTGATGGGGACGGGCAATACACGACGGCGCTCGGCGGCGCCGCCACGGTGAGGAGGCGTCATTCGGGACGCAAGGTTTGCGACGGCAGCTCGCCGAACAGGTCGCGATACTCGCGCGCGAAATAGCCGAGATGCGTGAAACCCCAGCTCGCGGCGGCCTCGCCGACGCCGAGCTGCTGCACCGGGGTCGTGCGCAGCAGGCGACGCACCGCGTTCAGCCGGATCGTGCGCAGGTAGCCGACCGGCGTGACGTCGGCCACGCGCTGGAAGCTCGTTTGCAGCGTGCGGCGGCTGCAGCGCAGCGCGCGACACAGTTCGAGCACGGTGACGGGTTCTTCGGGCCGCTCGCGCAGATGCTTCTCGCAGCGGCTCACGATATCGCTGTAGGTGGCGTGCGTGATGTCACGGCGTTCGACGCCGATACCGTGTTCCAGCGCATCGAGGAACATGCCGAGCATCGCGTCGCGGAACATCTTGCGGGTCGCCGCATATTCGAGGCAGCCCGGGTTGCGCTGCGCATCGTCGATCAGCGCCGACAGCCGCACGCCGAGCGCGACGCCCTGCGCGTCGGACAGCCGCGTCACGTGCCGCAGCCTGCGCGCGGCCGTCGCGCCGAATTCGGCTTCGCACAGCTCGTCGATCATGTCCGACGCGGCGCTGATCCCGACCAGCCCCATCCCTTCCGGCGTGTGAAACTCGAAATCCTCGCCGGCGCGTAGCGCGAGCAGCGCATAGCCGTCGACCGGCTGGCCCTGGAACGTACCCGCGAGCGGCACCGACAGCGGCACCGCGAGCGACGTGCGTCCGACCGGCGCGAGCCCGGTTTGCGCGACACGGCGGTTGGTCGTCTCGCGGAAGAAGTGGAAATCGTCGTACAGCACCTGCGTGACGGTGCCCTTGAAGCGGCCCGGCGTCATCTGACGGTACACCTGATGCCAGCCCGCGATCGCGAGCCCGTGATCGTGCACGTCTTCGTGTGAACGGGACTGGAACAGCATCGGCGTCTCCGGTAAAACCCTCGGGTGCTGGATGCGGCCGCCGGGCTCGCACGGCACGCACCGTCACAGCTTACCCTCGCAAAATCCTGCGTAGTGCGGTTTCGAACGCAAGACAGGCCGCCGACAACGCGGCGGCCTGCTCATCGATCAGCCTGACGTAACGGCGAAACGACGGCATCCGGTTCACGACCTCGCTGCCGCCGAACGGCACGATCGCGAGCGTCCAGCGACCGTCGCGCGCGGCGATCGTGCAGTCGCTCAGGTGCAGCGGGCGCAGCGCGTCGGCAAGCGACGAATCGGCGACGAGCGCGACCACCGTCCGGACAAATCCGGGGTCGCATCCCGGTGCGGGCTCGGCCGCGACGCCGGTGCGCCGCAGCCAGCCGGTCTGCAGCATGCGCGCAAGGCCCTGCCCGGACGGACCGACCGCGTGGATCGACACTTGCACGCTGACCGTATGCATCAGGAACTGACGGTCGACGCGTTCCTCGATGCTCACGCGCACGCCGTTCGGCAGCCGGGCCAGGGTTTCGGCCGCGCCGCCGTTCGCATCGCGCACCGCCCCGAGGTCGGCCAGCACGCGCGCCGCGATCGCGCCGGGCCGGTGGCCGGGCGGCGGTGTGCCGGGCGCCGCGCGCCATCGGGCAAATACGAGCCTCACGACACGACGTGCTCGTTGCGCAGCACGTCCTCGACCGGCACCGGCCTGAACGGATGCCGGCGCTGCACGACGAGCGTCCAGAACAGCGCGTACAGTGCGGTGAGCCCCAGCATCGCGCCGAACGGCACGTAGATGTCGCGCGCGTTCATGCCGGGCGGCGTGATGTACCAGATCGCGAGCACGATCCCGACGCTCGACACGATCTGCGGCAGCGGGAACAGCGGCGAACGGTACGGCCGCGGCAAGTCCGGGCGGCGGATGCGCAGCATCACGACCGACGCGGTGACGAGCAGGTACGCGGTGCCCCATGCGCAGGTCGCGGCGAGCACGAGGTGCAGGATGCTGTCGAGGTTGCCGTTGATCAGCCATGCATGGAAGATCGGCACGACCGCCGCCGCGACGATGCCGACCACCGGCGTCTTGAAACGCGGATGCAGGTACGCGAAGCAGCGCGGCAGCGCGCCGTCGATCGCCATCCCGTACAGGATGCGCGGCAGCCCGGCCATCAGCGTGTTGATCGTCGCGGCGCCCGCGCACAGAAACGCGATGCCGAACCAGATCCGCCCGAACGGCCCGAGCACCTGCAGCGCGAACGCGGGAATCGCTCCGGGCGTGTCGAGCAGGTGCGTGAGGCCGTCCGGGCTCACCGGCACGTTCGGGACCTGGCGGCGGATCGCCGCGCCGTACAGGAACATGCAGATCGCGACGCCGACGAGGCCGAGCGCCATCGCGCGCGGGATCGTCCGGCCGGGCGCCTTCATTTCCGGCGCGAGCGGCGTGACGAACTCGCAGCCGACGAACATGAACATCGCCATCCCGACCAGCGACAGCACGGCCGGGATGGACGTGCCGACTTCCGACCCGCCGAACCAGCCGTCGAGATGCACGGCCGGCGCGGCCGCGAGCCCGAGGATCCCGAAGATCATCAGCGACAGCCACATGCCGGCCGTCAGCACGATCTCGAGCTTGCTGAACACCTTGATGCCGACGATGTTGGTGATCGCGAACGTGACCACGAGGCCGACGCCGACGAGCCATGAACTGTTGTGCTTCTCGAACGCGGCGTTCAGCGATTCGAAGTTCACGAGCGCCATGATGCCGCTCAGGATCGTCTCCGCGGTGCCGGCGAACACGTGCACGAGGAAATACGCGGAAATCGTGCCGGTGATCGCCCAGAAGCGGCCGAGCCCGCACGACAGGTAATCGTAAACCGAGCCGGCCGTCGGCAGCATCGCGGCAGCTTCGGAGAACGTGGTGGCCTGCGCCTGCATCATCACGAACGCGATGATCATCGCGACCGCGAACGCCCAGCCGCCCATCCCGAAACCCGACGTCGCGGTGAGGATCACCGGGCTCGCCATGATGAGCCCGACCGCGCTCGCCAGCGCGGTCGGAAAACCGACCGCACCGGCCTTCAACGCGGTGCCGCCGCCTGCTTCAGCCGGCGCACCGGCGGGCGTATCGCCCGCGGCGCCGGTCATTCCCGACCATCCCGACATCGTTGTCTCCTTCGTGGGTTGGCCCCAACCGGCGCTTCGTCGGCGGCCGGGGCCAGATGCTTTGCGGTCGGCCCCGGGCGGTGTTTCAGCGCGTCGATTCCCGGGGCCCCTCGTCGATCACGGCGTGATCCGATGTCGAAAAAATACGCAGGCAAAATAATCCGGTCATAGCGCAAATCGGCAAACCCGCGATGGCGTTTACCCGCCACCGCGGGTTGGCCGTCATGCGAACGGCACGGCCTCGAAGCCGGCCGCGAGCGCGTCGACGATCCGGTCGAGCTGTTCGCGCTGGATCACGAGCGGCGGCGACAGGATGATCTTCGTGCCGACCGGGCGCACCAGCACGCCATGCTCGCGCGCGACTTCCGCGACCGCGTTCGCATAGCCCGACAGCGGGTCGATCGGCTCGCGCGTGTCCTTGTTCGCGACCAGATCGAGCGCAAGCATCAGCCCCTTGCCACGCACCTCGCCGACCGCCGCGAACCGTTCCGCGAACGGCTGCAGCGCTTCGAGCAGATACGCGCCCTGCTTCGCCGCATTCGCCGGCAGGTCTTCCTTCACGACGATGTCGAGGCTCGCGATCGCGGCCGCGCAGGCGACCGGGTGACCGGCGTACGTGTAGCCGTGCATGATCGCGCCGCCGAAATCGGCATTCGCGGCGAACGCGTCCTCGATTCGTGCGTTCACGACCGTCGCGCCGAGCGGCACGTAGCCCGACGAAATCCCCTTCGCGAGACACATGATGTCGGGGCGCACGCCCCAGCCGCGGCTGCCGAACAGACTGCCGCTACGGCCGAAGCCCGTCACGACTTCGTCGGCGATCAGCAGCACGCCGTAGCGGTCGCACACTTCGCGCACCAGCGGCCAGTAATTCGCCGGCGGTACGATCACGCCGCCCGCGCCCTGGATCGGCTCCGCGATGAACGCGGCGACGGTGTCCGGGCTCTGGAACTGGATTTCGCGCTCCAGCATTTCCGCGCAGATCCGGCCGAGTTCCTCCGGGTCCTGCGTGAACGGGTTGCGGTACAGCCACGGCGTCTCGACGTGGAAGCAGCCGGGCAGGTTCGGTTCGTAGTTGCGGCGGAACACCGTATTGCCGTTCACCGACGCGCCGCCGAAGTGCGTGCCGTGATAACCCTGCTTCAGCGAGATGAACTTCGTGCGATCGGCCTGGCCGCGCACCTTCCAGTACTGGCGCGCGATCTTCAGCGCGGTCTCGATCGCATCGGAGCCGCCCGAGCTGTACAGCACGCGGCGCATCCCTTCCGGTTCGAGCATGTCGATCACCTTCTTCGACAACTCCTCGGCGCGCGGATGCGAGATGCCGTCGAACAGCTGGAAGTATTCGAGTTCGTCGAGCTGACGCACGATCGCGTCCTTCACTTCCTGGCGGTTGTGGCCGACGTTCACGTTCCAGAGGCCCGCGACGCCGTCGACCAGCTGCTTGCCGGTTTCGTCGAACACGTAGCAGCCGTCGCCGCGCACGATGCGGATCGGCTTGCGCTGTTTCATTTCGTTCGGGTGCAGCATCGGGTGCCAGAATTTCGCTTCGTTGTAGCTCATTGCAATCTCCACTGTCGGATCGTTTGGATCGGGTTCGTTCGGGTTCGAGCGTCGCGCCGTGCGTCAATGCGCGATGCAGACGGATTTGGTTTCGGTGAAGCCTTCGATCGCGTACTGGCCGAACTCGCGGCCGATGCCCGATTGCTTGTAGCCGCCGAACGGCATCGACGGATCGAGCGGGATATGGCAGTTCACCCACACGGTGCCGGCCTCGATCCGCGGCACGAGGTTCATCACGCGTGTCAGGTCGTTGCTCCAGATGCTCGCGGCAAGGCCGTACGGCGACGCGTTCGCGAGGCGCACCGCGTCGGCCGCGTCGTCGAACGGCACGACGACGATCACCGGGCCGAATACCTCGTCGCGCACGATCGCGCTGTCCGGGTGCGGATCGGCGATCACGGCCGGCTTCACGTAGTAGCCGGGCAGATCGTCGGCCGGCGTGCCGCCCGCGAGGAACGTGAGGCCCGCGCGGCGCGCGCCCTCGATGTGCTCGACCACCTTGTCGCGATGGTGCGCGGATACGAGCGGGTTGATCTGCGCGGTGGTATCGAGGCCTGCGCCGAGCTTCATCGACTGCGCGACGCCGGCGAGGCCATCCGCGAGCTGCGCGAACTTGCTGCGATGCACATAGATGCGCGAAGCGGCCGCGCACACCTGCCCCTGGTTGAAGAACGCGCCGGCGGCCACCCCGTCGAGCGCCTGCGCGACGTCGACGTCGTCGAGCATCACGATCGGGTTCTTGCCGCCGAGTTCCAGCGAGAAGCGCGTCATGTTCTGCACGGCGGCCGCGCCGACCAGCTTGCCGGTCGCGGTCGACCCCGTGAACGAGATCTTCGCGATCGACGGATGGCTCGCGAGCGCCGCGCCGCAGACGCGGCCGCCCGTCACCACGTTGAACACGCCGGGCGGCACGCCGGCTTCGCGGGCCAGTTCGGCCAAGCGCAGCGCCGTCAGCGGCGTTTCCGGCGACGGCTTCAGCACGATCGTGCAGCCGGCCGCGAGCGCCGGAATCAGCTTCCACACCGCGATCATCAGCGGGAAATTCCACGGCACGATCGCGGCGACCACGCCGACGGGCTCCTTGCGCGTATAGGCTGTATAGCGCGCGCCGGGCGGGAACGGGATCGACACGTCGAGCGTCTGGCCGGTGATCTTGGTCGCCCAGCCGGCCATGTAGCGCACGTATTCGACGCTCGCGCCGACTTCGATCGCGCGCGACACGTGAATCGACTTGCCCTGGTTCAGCGTTTCGAGCTGCGCGAGCGTTTCGGCGTCGGCTTCGATCAGGTCCGCGAGTTTCAGCAGGATGCGTTCGCGGTCGGCCGGCCGCAGCCCGCTCCAGACACGCGCGTCGAACGCGCGTTTCGCACTGGCGACCGCGCGGTCGACGTCTTGCGCGTCGGCGTCGGCGACGGTCGCGAGCCGCTCGCCCGTGGCGGGGTCGTACACGTCGAGCCGGGCAGCCGCGTGCGCGGGCTGCATGGCACCGTCGATGAAGAGGCCGAAGTCGCGCGCGACGAAGGTGCGCACGGTGTCGCTGACGGCGACGAAGTTCGTGTGGCTCATGGGCGTCTCGTTGATTGTCGTGGCTGGACCGCGGGCCGGTGAGGCACGCGGGCGTCGGACCACTGTATCGACGAGAATTCACGCCCGGTGAGCGCAAATTGGCAGCGCGTTATCGCAAGACGATCACGCGTCGTGCCGCACGATCCCGATTAGAGGAACAACGCCCCGACCAGCTCCGTGCGATTCGACACGCCGAGCTTGCGGTACATCCGCATCAGATGCGTCTTGATCGTCGGCGGTCCGAGCGCGAGATCGCGTGCGATCTCCTTGTTCGAGCGACCGTCGCGCACGAGCCGCGCGATCTGCTCCTCGCGGTAGGTCAGCCGTTCCTCGCAATCGATCCGGTGGATGCCGCGCCGTGCACGCAGCAGCGGGCTCAGTGCGGCTTCGGCGACCGGCTGCAGCCGCGCGAGTGCGTCGATCTCGCCGGGCGCGAAGCGTCGTGCGGTGCCGTTGCCGTTCGCGTCGCCCATGCCGAAGCGCAGCAGCGAGAACGCGCCGACCGTCCGGCCCGCGTCGCGCAGCCAGATCTCGACGACGTCGGCCACGTCGTGCCGCCGCAGAAAACGGGTCCAGTACGCGGACGCAGCGCGTCGTTCGTCGGGCAGTTGGGACGCGAGCGTGACGACCGCGCATTCGCCCGCCGCGCAGCGCGACGGATGCAGCGGATCGAGCGTCCGGTAGCGGGCGACATAGGTGCGGTGCATCGATTCCGGCATCCCGAACAGCTCGAAATCGGCCGGTTCGCCGCTCTGGTCGAGCCGGTAGAACACGATCGCCGACGGGCTCGCGAACGCGTCGAACGCGTCCACGCATGCGCGCAGCGTGCGTCGCCAATCGGCGGGAGCGCAGTCGGTGGGGGCGGACAAGGTAGGCATGGGAATCGGCTGGCGCGCGAATGCATCGAATCTCGACGTCCGGGCCAGCGTACCGACGCCGACAAGCGCCGGTGAGCACAAATCGGCAAATCGTCCCCGGGCCGGCCGTGGTGGCCGGTTCAACCGGGACGATACGGGCGCGCGAAGGGGCGCGCGCCCTGGTTCAGCGCGCGTTCGCGGCGAACGTGTCGCAGGCGCTCACCTCGCCCGATTCCATCCCGCGCCGCAGCCAGTACACGCGCTGCTCGCTCGTGCCGTGCGTGAAGCTTTCGGGCACGACGTAGCCCTGCCCTTGCTGCTGCAGCCGGTCGTCGCCGATCGCGGCTGCGGCCTTCAGCCCCTGCTCGAAATCGCCCGGCTCCATCAGCCGCTGGTTCGCGCGCTGCGCGTTGTTCGCCCACACGCCGGCAAAGCAGTCGGCCTGCAGCTCCATCCGTACCGACAGCGCATTCGCGCGCGCCTGGCTCGACCGCCGGCGCGCGGCGTCGACCTTGTCGGCGATGCCGAGCAGGTTCTGCACGTGATGGCCGACTTCGTGCGCGATCACGTAGGCCTGCGCAAAATCGCCACCCGCGCCGAAACGCCTGCGCAGTTCGTCGTAGAAGCCGAGATCGATGTACACGTTGCGGTCGCCCGGGCAGTAGAACGGCCCCATCGCGGTCTGGCCGGTGCCGCATGCGGTCGGCGTCGAGTTCGTGAACATCACGAGCTTCGGCGGTTGGTACTGCGCGTGCAGTTGCGTGTTGAACACGCCCGTCCACGTGCGTTCGATATTGCCGAGCACCTTGCGCGTGAACACCGCGCCGGGATCGTTCGCCGGCGCGCCCTGGTGCTGGGTCGGCGCGGGCTGCGCCTGCTGCTGCCTGCCCTGCAGCGCCGACGCGCCTTCGAGCACGACGCGCGGGTCGATCCCGAAGAAATACGATGCGGCCAGCGCGACCACGATCGTGCCGATGCCGATCGTCGCGCGCCCACCGCCGAACCCGCCGGCGCCGCGGCGATCCTCGACGTTCATGCTTTCTCTTTCGTCGTCCAGCCTCATTGCCGGCCCCTCCCTGTTCTTTTGTCGATGGTCCGGCCGCGCCAGCGCGCAACCGGGCGATACGCCGTGGCGACATGAGCCGTCGGCGGACGCGATACATGCGCATCGGACGCCGGCTCGCAGCGATGCCGCCTGCCGCGCGATTGCCGGCCGCATCCTTGCGGGCCGCACCATTCGTACGACGGAATCGGTTGATCAACACGCCGCGCGCCGTTGCGCGCCTGCTTACGCTATTTTGCCGGGCTTTCGTGGCTTATCGCAAAAATGTGGAGGATAGAGCGATTCGGCGGCGGACATCGTCAGCCTTTGCAAAATGGGCCACGGCCGCCGCGTTTGGCCGTCCGGAAGACCCCCATTCATCCTTTCGGCGGATACCGGCGCGCGCCGGCGCCGCCTAAAGTGGCCGGAACGCATCTTCCCGGAGAACGACATGACGCCCCCGCCACCCCGCACGATCGCGATTACCGGCGCAGGCACCGGCATCGGCGCCGCGTGCGCGCGCCGCTTCGCCCGCAGCGGCGACCGCGTCGTGCTGATCGGACGCCGTCAGGCGCCGCTCGACGCATTGGCTGCCGAAACGGGTGGCCTCGCGCTGGCCGGCGACGCCGCCAGCCCCGCCAACTGGGCCGGCTTCCTGCCGCGCATCGCCGAACGCTTCGGCCGCGTCGATGCGCTCGTCGCCTGCGCGGGCGGCCATGGCATCGGCCGCGCGGACGAAACCGACGACGCGCAGTGGCGTGACGCGATGCACGCGAACCTCGACACCGCATTCGTCAGCGCCCGCGCATGCCTGCCCGACCTGATCGCGCAGCGCGGCAATATCGTGCTGGTCGCGTCGATCGCGGCGCTCGCGGCAGGGCCCGGCGTATGCGGCTACACGGTCGGCAAGCACGCGCTGCTGGGGCTGGCGCGATCGCTCGCACGCGACTACGGCCCGCACGGCGTGCGCGCGAACGCCGTCTGCCCCGGCTGGGTCCGCACGCCGATGGCCGATGCGGAAATGGAACCGCTGATGGCCGCGCACGGCGATTCGCTCGACGATGCATACGCACGCGTCAGCGCCGACGTGCCGCTGCGGCGCGCGGCCGATCCCGACGAGATCGCGGCCGTCTGCGCGTTCCTGGCGTCGCCGGACGCCTCGTTCGTGACCGGCACGACGCTCGTCGCGGACGGCGGCGCGACGGTCGTCGACGTGCCCACGCTCGCGTTCGACCGGCTGTGACGCCACGAAAGGCGTCACGCGTGCCTGCCCGCTTCCGAATCCGTTAACATCGTCCCGATCCGCCGCGTGGCGCGGCACCGCCTTACCGTTCGAGATTCGATGAACATCCGGTTCCTGGAAACCTTCGTCTGGCTCGCGAAGCTGGAAAACTTCCGGCTCACGGCCGAGAAACTGCATACGACGCAGGCGGCCGTGTCGAGCCGCATCGCCTCGCTCGAGGAAGCGTTCGACGTGCGCCTGTTCGACCGCAACACGCGCTCGGCCACGCTCACGCCCGCGGGCCGGCGCATGCTGGCCTACGCGGAGCGGATCGTGCGGCTCGACGGCGAAATGCGGCGCGACATCGATGCGGCGAGCGACGCGGGCCTGATCCGGATCGGCGTGATCGAATCGATCGTGCACAGCTGGTTCCCCGCGCTGATGGCGCAACTGCGCGAACGCTATCCGCGCCTCGACGTCGAGATCACGAGCGACACGACGCTGCACCTGATCCGCCTGCTCAGCACCGATGGCGTCGACCTGATCCTGCAGACCGATCCGGTGCCGGGCCCGGACTTCACGAACCTGCCGCTGGGCGAATTCCCCGTGCGCTGGGCCGCGAGCCCGCGCCTCGGGCTCGGCGGCCAGCCGCTCGACGTCGCGCGCCTGGCCGGGTTTCCGATCATCAGCTTCTCGCGCCACTCGGCGCCGCACGCGACGATCGAGCGGCTGTTCGCGGCGGTCGAACGGCCGGCCAGCATCAACTGCATCACGTCGGTCGCCGCGATGATCCGCCTCGTCGCCGACGGGCTCGGCGTGGCTGCGCTGCCGCCTGCGATCATCGGGCGCGAACTGCATGAAGGCGCGCTCGAACTGCTCGACGTCGAACCGGAATTCCCGGCGCTGCCGCTCGTCGCGACGTACCGCAGCCAGGGGTTGCCGGTCGCCGCGCGCATCGCGGAACTCGCGAGCGAAGTGGCACGTGCGACGGCGGCTGCCGCGAATCTCGCGAAACCGGCTGCACCGGCCGCCTCCGATCGCGTCGACGCAACGCCCGCGCGCAGGGCAACCGGGACAAAGACGATTCCCCCGGCGGAAACGAAGCCGAAGCGCACGACGAAAGCCGCATCGCCTGCCGCAAAACGGCGCCCGCGCCGCTCATAAGAAAACCTGTTCACCGCGAATTTGTTTTCTTGTTGGACGGGCGCGGGCCGTCTTCGGGACACTGGGGTTCCTGACATCCCCGTCACGAGGAACCCCGCGATGACCCGCCTTTCCCTTCCGCACGGCCAGCTCTGCGTCTGGACGGATATCGACCCCGCGCACGAAGCCGATTTCAACGCGTGGTACGACCGCGAGCACATGCAGGAGCGTGTCGCGATTCCCGGCTTCACGCATGCACGGCGGTTTCGCGCGACCGATGGCGGTCCGCGCCGCTACCTCGCGCTGTATGTGACGGACGCGCTCGACGTGTTCCACGGCGACGCGTACCGGCGCGCATTCACGCAGCAGACCCCATGGTCGCTCGCGAATTTCGAACGCATGACGGGCACGCAGCGTCGCGTCGGCGAACTGACGATCGAGGCCGGCGACGGCGAAGGCGCGCATCTCGCGCTGTTCGTGCTGCCGCCGGATCGCATCGACGTGCCGCAACTGCGCGAGCGTTTCGACGAGGCGCTGCAAGCACCGGGCCTCCACGCCGCGCGGCTCTTTCGCACGTCACCGGATCTGTCCGCGCCGATCGGCGCATCGGCGGCCGCCCACCCGGCCGCCGATGCGCTGGTGCTGATCGAAGGCAGCGACGCAGCAGCCACTCGCCGCGTGGCCGCCACGCTCGCCGGGCACGACGACGTGCGCACCTTCGACCTGCTGTGGCGCGCCGCGTCACCGCTGCCCGCCCAGCGACGCGAAGCCGAACCGGCCGCCGCTGCCGCGCTGCCTGCCTGAACGTTCGACGCCGACGCCCACGCCGGCCCCGCGTTTCACCCCGTCACCCGTCACGACCCGCCCGATACCATGAGCACTCTCGCCCAGCCCGCCGCCCACGCGCCCCGCCGTGTCCGCAACAGCCGACTCGCGACCGCGAGCATGATCGGCACGTCGCTCGAGTGGTACGACTTCACGATCTACAACACGCTCGCCGCACTCGTTTTCAACCACCTGTTCTTCCCGTCGGTCGATCCGCTGGCCGGCACGATCCTCGCGTTCTCGACCTATGCGGTCGGCTACGTGTCGCGCCCGCTCGGCGGCTTCGTGTTCGGCAACCTCGGCGACCGCATCGGCCGCCGCGCGGTGCTGATGCTCACGCTCGTGCTGATGGGCGTGACGACCGCGCTGATGGGCGCGCTGCCGACCTATGCGCAGGCCGGCATCCTCAGCCCGATCCTGCTCGTCGCGCTGCGTTTCGTGCAGGGTGTCGCGCTCGGCGGCGAATGGGCCGGCGCGGTGCTGCTGTCGGTCGAGCACGGCGACCAGAAACGACGCGGGCTGTCCGCGTCGTGGACGCAGATCGGCCCGTCGTTCGGCACGTTGCTCGGCACCGGCTGCATCGCGCTCGTCACGCTGTCGACCACGCCCGACAACTTTCTGTCGTGGGGCTGGCGCGTGCCGTTCGCGGCCAGCGCGCTGCTCGTCGCGTTCGGCTTCTGGGTGCGGCGCGGCGTCGACGAAACGCCGCAGTTCGAGCAGCTCGCCGAATCGCACGCGACCGCCGAAGTGCCCGTCGCCGACGTGCTGAAGTACCACTGGAAGCGCCTGCTGATCGCGGGCGGCTCGCGAATCGGCTCGGACGTGCTGTATGCGCTGATCGTCGTGTTCACGCTGACCTACGTGACAACCGTGCTGCACCTGTCGCGCCCCGTCGCGCTGACGGCCGTGATGATCGGCACGGCGTGCAACGCGCTCTCGGTGCCGTTCTTCGGCGCGCTGTCGGACCGTTTCGGCCGCCGGCCCGTGTATCTCGTCGGCGCAATGGCCGGGATCGTGTGGGCATTCGTGTTTTTCACGCTGCTCGATTCGGCGCGCCCGGCGGCGATCGTCGCGGCCGTCGCGATCGGCCTCGTGATCCATGCGGTGATGTACGGCCCGCAGGGCGCATTCGTGACCGAACAGTTCCCGACGCGCGTGCGCTATGCCGGCTCGTCGCTCGCGTACACGCTCGCCGGCATCGTCGGCGGCGGCTTCGCGCCGCTCGTGATCGCCGCGCTGTTCCGGCAGACGGGCACGACGACCGCCGTGTCGCTGTACGTCACCGCCGCGCTCGTCGTCACGTCGATCGCACTCGTCGCCGCGCGCGAGACCGCGCACCGGCCGCTCGAGGATTGAGCGTCGCCACCAGCCGAATCGTTCCTTCGCACTTCAAACGGATATCTGCATGCCCACCCTGTCGTTCAACGTGATTTCCCTGCAACGCGCGCCGGCCGCCGTCGACGTCGACATCGAGCGCGTCGTGATCGCCGGCTGGGCCGGCCGCGACCCGGCCGCGATCCGCGCGCACATCGACGAACTCGCGGCGCTCGGCGTCGCGCCGCCATCGACCACGCCGTGCTTCTATCGCGTGTCGTCGGCACTGCTCACGCAGGCGCCTTCGATCGGCGTGCTCGGCGCGCGCTCGGGCGGCGAGATCGAATGCGTGCTGGTCGACAGCCCGGCCGGCACGCTGGTCACGGTCGGCTCCGATCACACCGATCGCGAAGTCGAGGCGTACGGCGTCGCCGTGTCGAAGCAGGTGTGCGCGAAGCCGCTCGGCCGCGACGCGTGGCGCCATGCGGATGTCGCCGATCACTGGGATGCGCTCGAGATGCGTTCGTGGCTGATTACGCGCGACGGCGAGCGGACGGCGTATCAACACGGCGCGGTCAGCGGCCTGCTCGCGCCCGACGCGCTGTGGCAACGGTTCGACGATCGCCGCGCGATGCCCGCGCGCTGCGCGATGTATGGCGGCACGGTCGCCGTGCACGGCACGATCGCGACGATGAGCAACGGCGATGCGTTCGAGATGGAGCTGCACGATCCGGTGCTCGGACGCAGTCTCACGCATCGCTACGCAGTCGAGGTGTTGCCGGTCGTGGCTTGACGGCGAACGAAAAACCCCACGGGACGCGGGCGCCACGGCTGTCGGTCGTGACGCCTGTTCCTACCGGTACGACTCGAAGCAGTGATAGTCCGGGAAGTTGAACTGCGAGTTGCCGCAGGACAGCACACCGGCCAGGTTGGTACACCCGCTCAACGTGAACATGATTGCTCCCGCAACCGACGCTTTCCAGCCGAAATGCAACATCTCGCCCCCGTTTCCCGTTGATCGACGTTGACGACATGATGCTCATCGGATGCGCGCGGGTATGTGGAAAATTGTTGCCCCGCGGGCGCTTCGATTCTGTCCGACGCTCCGGTGCCGGGCATGGCCCGACGCACCGGAAAGCGGTCGAGGTGCGTGGCTGCGCGTGGCGCAGAAAATGGCGGCGACGCAACGCGCACGCGCCGTCGCCCGTCACGCCTTGAACGTGATCCACGGTTTCAGCCGGACCGCGCTTCGGATCAGCCCGGCCTGCTCCTGCGAGTCGATCACCGGCCCGATCGGCTTGTAGGCCTCCGGCGCCTCCTCGATCCGGCGTTCGTCGCGCAACGTCACGCATCGCCACGTACCGGGCGCGTGCTCGGTACGCATCCTTCGCAACGCCTGACGGCGCACGCTCCGGCCCGCGCCGTGGCTGCATGACCACAGCCAGTCGGGATGGCCGAGCCCCGTCGCCAGAAACGACGCGTCGCCCATCGAGCCGGGAATCAGCGCGAAATCGCCATCGCGCGCGGGTGTCGCGCCCTTGCGGTGGACGTTCATGCCGTTCTCGCGCAGCACGACGTTGTGCGGCACGTCGACCACGAGCGCCGAACCGGTCGCGCCGGTCAGCTCGGCCAGCTCCTTGCGCACCATTTCCGCGAGAACGACGCGGTTCAGCCATGCATAGCGCGCGGCCGTGCCCATCGCGACGAGGTATTCGCGCGCCAGTTCGCCGGACAGACCGTACAGGCCGCTCTCCGGATGCCTGACGCCGGCCGGCCACGCGGCACGCGCGCGATCCATCCAGCGCCGCCCGACGTAGAAGCCGACATCGCGCGAGCCGCTGTGAATCATCACGACGACATCGTCCTTCGCGAGCCCGGCGCGGTACGCCGCATGCCGGTCGAACACCGCGTCGACGATCTGGAGTTCGACGAAATGGTTGCCCGAGCCCGGCGTGCCCAGGCTCGGGTCGCGAAACATGTCGCGCGAGCCGACATGCGCGTCCGGCGCATACTTCGCGCTGCCGTCGAACCCGGCGAGACCGATGCACGACGACAGTTCAGCGGCCAGCCGGTCGCGGTCGACCTGCTGCCACAGCCCCTGCCGCGCCACGCGGTCGATGAATGCCGCCGGGCCCGCGTCGAACAGCGCGCGAAATGCGTCGCCGCCGACCGGCACGTCCCGGCGATCCGCGAGAATCGTACGCGTGAGCCGCTCGACGAGCGCCGCTTCGAACGGCGCGAGGGCCGAGCGCTTGAGACCCGTCGTGACGAGGCGCATCCCGCAGTTGATGTCGGTGCCGATCGCGGCCGGAATCACGAACGCGTCGTCGGTCGCGACGATCGAGCCGACCGGCGCGACGCCGCCCGGATGGAAATCGGGCGTCGCGCACGCCTTGCAGACGCCGTGGCGGCCATCGGGCGACCGGACCGCGGCGAACGCGAGCAGCTGCTGCACGGCCTTCTCCTCGAGCGGGAGCGAATCGGGCAGCAGCACGGAAGCCTGCGACTGTTCATTGCGCAAATGGTAGATGCCGGCCTGATGGTCGACATGGATGCCTTGCCGCTGCAAGGCTTTTTTCAGACGAGGGAAAGTAGACATCGCTGCTGGAAATGAAAAAGGTACGACGCGACCTCCGGCATTCCGGCGGTCGTGGGTACCTTCCTGCAGCAGCGTCGAGGAAGGAAGCGCGGATCATAGCAGAGCCGCGCGACATCCGCGACGACCGTGGCTCACCCGAGACACCCGAGCCCCGCCAGCGTCGCCTCCACCGCCGTATCGAGCGGCGTCACCGGCTCGCGGCCGAGCACCGCGGTCACGCGCGCGTTGTCCATCCTGATCGGTTCGCGCCACAGGTAACGCATCTCGAGCAATTCGCGCAGCGTCGTGACGAACGGCGCGGCCGCCCACACGAGCCACCACGGGAAGTCGCGCAGCGTCGGCCGCATGCCGTGCCGCTGCGCGACGCGTTGCACGGCCTGCGCCATCTGCATGCCGTCTTCATCCCAATGCCCGCCCAGATGAAAACGCGCGAACGGCTCCAGCGTCTCGCGCCGCTCGATCAGCTCGACCATCGTGCGGGCCACGTCCGGCACGTACGACCATTGATGGCCGACGCCGCGGCTCGGCACGCTGATGGTCGCGACGGGCCGCCCCGGCTTGATCAGCCCTTGCGAGAACCAGCTGTTGCCGAGCTGCGGCCCGAAGAAATCGCCGGCCCGCACGACGATCGCCCGCACGCCGTGCACGCTTGCGTCCTGCAGCCGCCGCTCCAGTTCGACGCGGATCGCGCCCTTGCGGGTCGCCGGATGCTGCGGCGCATCTTCCCGCAGCACGGGAAACGCATCGGCGCCGAAGTTGTAGACCGTGCCCGGCAGCACGACGGTGGCCTGCGCGGCCCGGGCCGCCGCGATCGTGTTGTCGATCATCGGCAGCACCTGCGTGGCCCAGTTCCGGTATCCGGGCGGGTTCACCGCATGCACGATCACGCTGCAGCCGCGCGCGGCGCGCACCACCGCCTCGCGATCCAGCGCGTCGCCGCGCAACCATGCGATGCCGTCGCGCTCCACGCCCCCGGCGTCGAGCCCGCGCTTGAGCGCGCGCACCCGCCAGCCCGCATCGCGCAATTGCCGCGCGACTTCCCCGCCGATCCCGCCGCTCGCACCCAGCACGAGTGCCTGCCGTTGCGCCCCGCCTGCGTTTGCCAACATTGCCGCTCTCCTTGAATGACACCCTCACGACACGCATTCTGGCGCGCCGGTCGCTATCAAGGAATTGCCGAACCTAGCAGATCGGCTATACATTTATGCATGACCACCGATCTGAACTGGGAACGCTACCGCACCTTCCTCGCGGTGCTGACGGAAGGCTCGCTGTCCGGCGCGGCGCGCGCGCTCGGCATCACCCAGCCGACGGCCGGCCGCCATGTCGCGGCGCTCGAAGCCGCGTTCGGCCAGACGCTGTTCACGCGCTCGCCGTCGGGCCTGCTGCCGACCGAGGCCGCGCTCGCGCTGCGCGGCCATGCGGAGGCGCTGCGCAGCGCGGCGGCCGCGTTCGAGCGCGCGGCGGCCAGCCACGGCGCCGGCGTGCGCGGCATCGTGCGGATCTCGGCCAGCGACGTGATCGCCGTCGAGGTGCTGCCGCCGATGCTCGCGCAGTTACGGCGCGACCATCCGGGGCTCGTGATCGAACTGGTGCCGACGGACCGCATCCAGGACGTGCTGAAGCGTGAGGCCGACATCGCGGTCCGGATGGCGCCGCCCGCGCAGGACGCGCTCGTCGCGCGACGCGTCGGCGACATCGAGGTCGGGCTGTATGCGCGCGACGATTACCTGGCGCACCACGGCGCGCCCGCGACGAGCGACGCACTCGCGCATCACGCGCTGATCGGCTTCGATACGGTCACGCCGTTCATCCGCTCGGCGGGGCGTGGACTGCCGCTCTGGAAGCGCGATGCGTTCGCGCTGCGCACCGACAGCAATCTCGCGCAGCTCGCGATGATCCGCGCCGGCTACGGGATCGGCTTCTGCCAGACGGCGCTCGCGAAACGCGACGCGCGGCTCGTGCGCGTGCTGCCCGACGGGCCCGCGATGCGGCTGGAAACCTGGGTCGTGATGCACGAAGACCTGCGGACGAACCCGCGCTGCCGCGCCGTGTTCGATGCACTGGCCAACGGGCTGCGTGCGTATGCGGACGGCGAGGTCGCCGAGTAGAAAGCCGCGGGCACGAATAGCGCGGCCGCCGCTATTCGTAGATTTTGCCGGCGAACAGGATATCGGCGATGCGCCGCCAAGGATTGTCGGGCACGTCATAGAAGCGCAGCCCCTCTTCCGACGCCTCGGCCCAGTCGATCATCGCTTCCAGGTATTCGCCGATCGAACGATTTTCCCAGCCGAGCGCGGCGTGCGCGTATGGCGACAGCGGCGCGTCGGCCTCGAGCTGCCGCTCCGTGTGCCAGTCATGGCCGAGCACGCGCAGGAAGTGAATCAGCGAACGCTCGTCGACCACGCGTTCCAGTGCATCGTGCAGCTTCGCGGCCATCTCGCTCTTCAGCTCGTCGTTCATGTCCGTGGCCCCTGGCGCGCCTCTCGATGACGCGTCGCCGCGTGTCGCGCGGCATGGTTTTACATCAGCAGTTGACGCGACAGCACCTCGCGCGCCTGGGTGACGGTTTCGCGTTCGCCCGGCAGCGGCGGCGTCAGCGAAAACACCGCGTCGGGCAGCGGCGGCAGCCGGTATTTGGTGCCGAGCCGCATCAGGCCGTCACCGATCGCCGACGCGCACAGGCAGCCGACCCCAAGCCCCGCCGCGAGCATCGACTGCAACCCCGCGACGCCCGACGCGCTGTGCACGAGCACGTACGGCGTGTGCTGCTCGTCGAGCGAGCGCACCGCGACCTGATGCATCATGCAGTCGTCCGGCAGCAGCACCAGCGGCAGCGGCTCGGGCAACTGCTCGGCGAGCGCCGGCGACGCGACCCATGACAACGGTTCGCGACGCAGCACCCAGCGCGTGTCGGCCGACACCGGCCGGAACGGCCCGCTCGACATGTTCATCACCACGCCGAGATCGATCTGCCCGCGTGCGTGCGCCGCTTCGATCTCCGCGCTCTTCATCGCGCTCACGTGCAGGCTCAATTGCGGGTAGCACTCCCGCAGCCGCGCCAGCATGCCCGCCACTTCATTCGTGCGGTAGTAGTCGGTGATCGCGACGCGCAGCTCGCCCTTGATCGCCTGCCCGCGCAGCTCGTCGAACGCGGCCTCGTTCAGCGCGACAATGCGCCGCGCGTGCTGCAGCAGCCGCGAGCCGGCCGGCGTCGGCTCGACGCCGCGCTTGCTGCGCACGAACAACGGCACGCCGGCGCGCGATTCGAGCTTGCGCACCTGCTCGCTGACCGTCGACTGCGACAGGTGCAGGAGCGGCGCGGCGGCCGTCAGGCTGCCGGCGTCCGCGACCGCCGCGAAAGTGCGCAACTGATCCAGGTCGAAACCGCGCATCGCCATCCTCCATCCATCGAATAACCCGATGGATGCTACCACTCTTTCCCGCTTTTCCGAATCATGGGCGATACCCAGAATAAGAGGTCAACGGCCGGATTGCGTCGATTGCCTATCCGGCCCTCATTCTTTGGATCCGCTTTCATCATGACGAACAACACCCTCGCTCCCTGCGCGCCGGCCGGCACGACTGCCGCGGCGACGCCGCGCGGCCACCACGGCTGGGCGCTCGTGGTCCTGCTGGTCGGCGCCATTCTGCCGCCGCTCGACTACTTCATCGTGAATCTCGCGCTCCCGGCCATTCGCGACGGCATTGGCGCGCGCCAGGCCGAGTTGCAGCTCGTCGTGTCCGCCTATGCGTGTGCGAACGCGGTCGTCCAGATCACCGGGGGGCGGCTCGGTGACCTGTACGGACGCAAGCGCATGTTCATGGTCGGCATGGCCGGCTTCGTGCTCGCGTCGACGCTGTGCGGGCTCGCCGGCAACGGCACGGTGCTCGTCGGCGGCCGCGTGCTGCAGGGCCTGTTCGCCGCGATCCTCGCGCCGCAGGTGCTCGCGACGATCCGCAGCGTGTTCAGCCCGCAGGAACAGGTGCGCGTGATGGGTTTCTACGGGTTCGCGTTCGGCCTCGCGGCCGTGATCGGCCAGCTCGGCGGCGGCGCGCTGATCAGCCTGCATCCGTTCGGGCTCGGCTGGCGCGCGATCTTTCTCGTCAATCTGCCGATCGGCATCCTGGCGCTGATCGGCAGCTGGCGCTTCATCCCGGAAAACCGCGCGCCGCGCGGCCAGCGCATCGACGTGCCGGGCACGGTGCTGATGTCGCTGTTCCTGCTGATGATCGTGTACCCGCTCACGCACGGTCGGGAAGCCGGCTGGCCGCTGTGGATGATCGCGTGCGGCATCGGGGCGCTGCCGATGCTCGGCGCGCTGCTGGCGGTCGAAGCGCGCCGGCTCGCGCGCGGCCACGATCCGTTGCTCGACGTGCGGCTGTTCCGCAACCCGGTCGTCGCGCTCGGGCTTCTGCTCGCGTTCCTATTCTACATGCTCAGCGCGTTCTTCCTGAGCTACGGGATCTATCTGCAGGGCTGCCTGAACTGGTCGCCGCTCGCGTCCGGGTTCGCGATCCTGCCGCTCGGGCTCGGCTTCCTCGCGAGCCCGCTGCTGACGACGCGCCTCGTCGCCCGCTTCGGCGGATATCGCGTGCTCACGCTCGGCTTCGCGATGCTCGCGGCCGGTGTCGCGATCGCCGCCGCGCTCGCCCGCGACGGCGCGCCGGGGCCCGGCTTCTATGCGGGCATCGCGGCGATCGGCATCGGGCAAGGGCTCGTGCTGCCGTCGGTCGTGCGGATCGTGCTCGCGGAAGTCGATGCGGCGCGCGCGGGGGTCGCGTCGGGGATGGTCAGCGCGATGCTGCAGATCGGCGCGGCGGTCGGCGCCGCGACGATCGGCGGCGTGTTCTTCGCGCGGCTCGGCGTCCATCCGGCCGCACTCGATTACGTGCAGGGGTTCAGGACGTCGATGTTCACGCTGACGATCGTGTTGCTGGGCTGCATTGCATTGTCGATGGCGCTCGGGCCGCTGCATCGGCGGCTGCATGCGGATGCGTGACGCCTGGTGCGCGACGGGATTGGCCTCGTCAGTCCAACGCCGGCAACAGACGCGGCGCATGCAACGCATGGCCGCTCGCCGGCGTCCGGTTTATTTGCGATGCTCGCGCTCTGCCTGCCGCGCCTCCCATTCGGCCAGTTCGACGCGATAGCGCGCGAGCGCTTCGTCGTACAGGTCGAAGACGCACGGCGAGCAGCCGCTGTTGCAGCAGTCTTCCAGTTCGGGTTGGATGGGCGGGGTCGGACGGGGATCGTCGATGGACGGAACTCCGGAAGCTTGGTTCGGCACGGCGTGGTCCGGTAATGTGGAGCGGTCAGTATAGGGCGATCCGGGCCGCCGCCGCGTTCGGCAAGCCGGGCGGGCGACGACGAACGCGTCCCTCACTGCGCGATCGCCGATCCCACCCGCTCGCTCGCCTACTTCGCCGACGCGCCCGGCTTCACCGCCGCCGGCTTGTCGGCCAGCGGCTGCCACGCGGCGCCGAGCGAATACCAGTCGACGCGGCGCGTGAGCATCATGATGCCGGCGAGAATCGCGAACAGCAGCAGCGAACCGAGCATCAGCGCATTGTCTTCCGACAGCAGGAGCCCGTAGAGCGCCCCGTACAGCATCGCGAGCAGCGTCGTGAACGTCGCGCCGCGCTTCACGCTGTGCAGCACGAACGACAGGTAGAAGCCGAGCAGCCCGATGCATGCGCCGCTCGCCGCGAGATACGCATAGCCGAACGCGATGTGCTCGGACAGGCTCAACAGCAGCAGGAAGAACAGCGCGAGCGACAGGCCGACCAGCGTGTACTGGATCGGGTGAATGCGCAGCCGCTTCACGAGCTCGTACATGAAGAAGCTCGCGAACGTGAGCATCACGAACAACGCGCCGTATTTCGTCGCGCGCTCGGCCTGCAGATAAACGTTCACGGGCTCGATCACCGACACCGACGCCATCTCGATCTCGCCGTCGCCGGCGCCGGCCGCCACTTGCTCGCGCGCCTTCGTGTTGAACGACGTCACGTGCCAGTTGCTGACGAAGCCGCGCGCGTCGATCGTGCGATCGGCCGGCAGGAATTCGCCGCCGAAGCTCGGATGCGGCCACGTCGATTTCAGCGAGAAGTCGTTCTGGTCGCCCACCGGCGCGAACGCGACCGATTCGGCGCCCGCCAGTGGCAGGCCGATGCTGAATGGCACGACCGCCGCGCCTGCGTTTGCGTCCGCCAGCGCCGCGAGATCGACGTTCGCATGCACGCCCTGGCGCAGGCTCTCGAGCCGCGTGCCCTGCTCCACGTCGATCCGCTTGCCGCCGATGCGCAGGTCGGGCTGCGCCTTCAACCCGCGAAGGTCGCCGATGCCGAGTGCGACATACGCGCCGTCGATCTTGAAGCTCACGTGGCCGTCGGCCTGCGGCAGCTTCTTCAGGTCCGGCAGCGGCAGCGTGCCCGTCATCCGGCTGTCGAGCCCGTACACGAGCGCCTTGTGGATGCCGCGATAGCGCACGCTGACCGACAGCGTGCCGTCCACGTTCAGCGTCTTCGGAAACACGAGCAGCCGTTTCGTCTCGCTTTTCAGGCTGGTTTTCGCCTTGCCGCCAGCGCGCACGTCGTCGCTGACGCGCGTGACTTCCGTGTAACGGACGACGAGCACCGGCCCCGTCACCGTCTGCGGGCCCGCGTAGCTCGCCCAGATGCTCTGGAGCGCGCTCTGCCGATAGTCGGCGCGTTCCCGCACGATGCTCTGGACCATCTGCAGCGGGATCAGGATCGCGAGCGCCAGGAGCGCGGTGATCATGGACTTGAACAACAGGACTCGATTCATTGCTGACAGGTACCGGAGTGGAAGGTACGGTCAGCATGAGCGGCCCCGGTGAAGGGCGATTGAAGCCGGCGTGAAGCGAATGTGTGGCGAGCGTGAAGCGCGCGGTCAGCCCGCCGACGGCAGCGTGAGCGTCGCGCACGCGCCGCCTTCCGCGCGGTTCGCGAGCGCGACCCGGCCGTGGTGCAGCATCGCGACTTCACGGACGAAACACAGCCCGAGGCCCGTGCTGCGATCCTGCCCGTCGGGACGCGGCAGCGAATAGAAGCGTTCGAACACGCGCGACAGCGCATAGTCGGGCACGCCGGGGCCGTCGTCGGCGACGCGCACCACGGCGACGTGCGCCCTGCCCGCCGGCTGCCGCTCGAGCGCGATCCGGATCGTGCTGCCCTGCGGCGCGAAATCCAGCGCGTTGTCGAGCAGGTTGCCGAGCGCCTGCCGCAGCAGGAACGGATCGCCGTCGACGACCGGCGCATCGGCCCCGTCAGCCGCATCGTTCGCTTCGATCCGCAGGCTCACGCCGCGCTGCCGCGCGCGCGGCTCGATATCGTCGACGAGCTGTTCGAGCACCGGCCGCAGCGCGACCGGCTCGTGCACCGACAGCCGCTGCTTCTGCTCGACCTCGGCCAGCGCGAGCAGCTTGCGGATCATCTGTTCGAGGCGGCCGGCCTGGCGGCGGATGTTCTCGGTGAAACGCCGGCGGTTCGCGACCGGCATGTCTTCCTGCAACAGCTCGGCCGCGCCGCTGATCGCGGCCAGCGGGCTCTTCATCTCGTGCGTGAGCGTGTGGATGTAGGTTTCGACGTACTGCCGGTCTTCCAGCCGCTGATGCATGCTTTCCACCGCGCGCCCGAGTTCGGCCAGCTCGTTCGCGCCCTGCAGCGGCATCGACGCGCGCTCGCCGGCCGCGATCGCGCGCGCATAGCGCTGCAGGCGCCGCAGCCCGAGCACCAGCCACCACGTGCACGCGGCGCCGATCAGGATCGCGCCGCCCATCAGCAACGCGCCGTACAGCATGATCTTGCGCTGGCTGCGCGCGATGAACGGCGCGACCGTCTGGTTCGGCTTCGCGATCGTCAGCACGCCGATGATCTCGTTGCCGCGCCGGATCGGCGCCGCCACGTGCATCACGGTGCTGCTGTCGTCGTTCGGATCGCTGCGCGTGCTGCGCGCGCCGTATTCGCCGCGCAGCGTCCGGTACACGTCGTTCCAGCGCGAATAGTCCTGCCCGACCGCGCTGCCGGACGAGTCGTAGCGGACGATGCCGTGCGCGTCGGTGATGTAGAGACGGTAGCCGATCGCGTTCTTCTGAATGCCCCACACGTTCGCGCTGACCGGGCGCTCGTGCAGTTTCCCGAGCTGCCGCGCGAACGCGCCGTCGGCGATATGGCCGGTCGCCATGTCGTCGGCCGCCAGCGTCGCCAGCACCTGCGCGGTATCGACGAGCGTGTCCTCCATCGCTTCGCGCACGCCGGGCTTCACTTCCTGCACGAACACGCGCAGCGTGATCAGCGCGGCCAGGCCGACGATCAGGAAAAATCCGAAGAAGATGCGCAGGCCGATATGCATGGGCGGTGTCGATCGTTACGGTTGCAGCGAATAACCCATCCCGCGATGCGTGCGGATCGGGTCGCGCTCGGGATCGATCGCGCGCAGCTTGGCGCGCAGCGTCTTGATGTGCGTGTCGACCGTGCGGTCGGCCGAATCGAGCGCCTCGTGCCACACGAGATCCATCAATTGTTCGCGCGAGTAGATGCGGCCCGGATGCCGGACCAGCAACGCAAGCAGCCCGAATTCGTAGCGCGTGAGGTCCAGCGCGTGGCCGAGCCACGCCACGCGCGCGCCGTCGGCATCGAGCGTGAAGCCGGCGGCGACCGGTGCAGGCGCGTCGGCCGGCACGGGCGCGGGCGCCGGCTCCGGTGTGGCCACCCGGCGGAAGCGGCGCAGGATCACGCGCACCCGTGCAGCCAGCTCGCGCGGCGAAAACGGCTTGACGACGTAATCGTCGGCACCGATCTCGAGCCCGACGATCCGGTCGATCTCGTCGTGCCGCGCGGTCAGGAAAATCACCGGAACATCGGTGAACGTGCGCAGCCGCCGGCATACCTCGAAGCCGCTGAGGTCCGGCAGGCCGACGTCGAGCACCACGAGATCGACACGCGTGTCGCGCAGGCGGTCGAGCGCCGCCTGCCCGAGCGTGCAGTGAACGGTCTGCATGCCGTCGGTGCCGAGGGCATAGACGATCGTGTCCGCGATCGCCTGTTCGTCTTCGACGATCAGGATGGTGGGCTGAGTCATGGTGTCGGGTTCGGTCTCGGGTCCGGGTCGCGCAATCCGGTGCGACATTGTACGCACGGCCGGACCTGGCGAGCCCTCCCCCGGGCGCACTACGCGACGCGGCCGCTCACCGGAATCGACGCACCGGTGATCGCCTGCGCGTCGGCCGACAGCAGGAATCCGATCGTCGCCGCGAGCTGTTCGGGGCGGACCCAGCGCGAGAAATCGGCGTCCGGCATGTCCTTGCGGTTCGGCGGCGTGTCGATGATGCTCGGCAGCAGCGCGTTCACGGTCACGCCGCGATCGAGCAGTTCCGCCGCCAGCGCCTCGGTGAGCCGCGCGACACCCGCCTTCGCGGCAGCATACGCGCCCATCCCCGCGCCGGCCTTGAACGCCGCGCCCGCACCGATGTTGACGATGCGACCGGCCTGGCTCGCCACCAGGTACGGCAGCGCGGCCTTCGACGCGTTCAGCGCCGTCCTCACGTTCAGTTCGTACATGCGGTCCCACGTGGCGGCATCGCCGTCGGCGATCGTCTGCCACACGAATGCGCCGGCGATGTTCAGCAGCGCGTCGACCCGGCCGAATTCGCGGTTCACCGTGTCGAGCGCCTGTACGGCGGCCTGCGGATCGACGAGGTCGATGCCGCCGATGCGCAGCGCATCGGCCGGCACGCCGTGCAGCGCCTGCGCCGCCGGCGCCGCGCCGCGGCCGATCAGCGCGACGCGTGCGCCGCGCTCGCCGAGCCACGCGGCCGTCGCGACGCCCAGATGACCGAAGCCGCCGGTAATCGCGACTGCCTTGCCTTTCAGGTCGTGTTCCATCGATGTGTTCTCCTGGATCGAGGGTAATGGGGATGAAATGCCGACAGCGTAGCGCCGTTCACGCGTTCGTGCGCACGGGATGAGGGTGCGGTCGCGCGGTTCGTCCGTCGGTGGACCGTGGCTGGCCGGGAGGGAAATCGGCGAAAGGTCGACGGGAGGCTGGCGGCGACTCGTCGGCGGCATCGCGAAACAGATCGCGGCCCATACGTCGCGAGACGGTGCGATGCCTGCGCGGATCGACGAGCACGCAGTCGGACGGCCGGGCATAATGCGCGATGTCCGGCACTCATGGCCCGCGACAACGCAGCCGGGCTGGCCCGCCGACGGCCCGCGCCACCGCCGACTCGCATCCCGAACCTCAACCCGTCCATCCCATGCAAGTACTCGTCATCGGAACCGGCAAGCTCGCCAACGAGTTGCTCGGCTCGCACAAGCTCGATCCGGCCATCTGTCGCGTGATGCCGTGGTCGGACAGCACGCGAACCGACGCCCGGTCGATCGTCGTCCACGCCGGTTCCGGCCGCGAACTCGCCGCGGCGATCGCGTTCTGCCAGGCCACCGCGTCCCCGCTCGTCGAGTTGTCGACCGGCTCCGACCTCGAAACCGGAACGTACGGCTTTCCGGTCGTGCTGTGTCCGAACACGAACATCCTGATGCTCAAGTTCATGAGCATGCTGGAAACCAGCGGCCACCTGTTCCGCGACTGCGAGATCAGCGTGACCGAGTCGCATCAGGCCGGCAAGACGTCCGTCCCCGGCACGGCCGTCGGCATCGCCCAGTCGCTCGGCGTGCGACCGGAAGCCATCCGCTCCGTTCGCGACCCGGCCGTTCAGCACAGCGAATTCGGCATCCCGGCCGATCAGCTCGGCCGCCATGCGGTTCATCGGATACGCATCGACGACGGCGCCTGCAGCCTGCAGTTCGAATCGCGCGTATCCGGCGATACGCCCTATGCGGATGGCGTATCGCGGATCGTCGAGGCCGTGCGGCAGCACGATCTCGAGCCTCGTCGCTATTCGATCGTCGAATTCATCCGCAACGGCTGGCTGTAGTCACGGCGGCGGCGTGCGGCACGGCCCCATGGCGCGGGCCGCCAGCAGATGACTGCACGGCTCGCCGCGGCCGCCGCCCTCGCTGGCTCGCCGCTACCCTTCTCACAGCACCGCCCCGCTCTCCGGCAACGTCGCCCCGCCGTCGACGACGATCGTCTGCCCGGTGATGTATGCCGCGTCGGCCGACGCGAGAAACAGCATCGCGTTCGCGATGTCGTCCGGCTCGCCCAGCCGCGCCAGCGGAATGTCGTGCGCGATCTGCGCCGCGACCGACGCGTCGCCGAGATTGCCGGCCGCCGGCGTGCGGATCATCCCCGGTTCGACGCCATTGACCGTCACGTTGCGGCGCGCCAGCTCCAGCGCCGCCGCCCGAATGAAGCCGTTCACGCCGGCCTTCGACGCCGCGTAATGCGCAAGCCCCGGATAGGCGACGCGCGGCCCCGTCACCGACGACGTGACGAGCAGCCGCCCGGCCCCCGCGCGCTCGAATGCCGGCAACGCGGCCTGCGCAAGCCAGAACAACGCCGACAGGTTGACCGACAGCGTCCGGTCGAGCGTCGGCTCGTCGATCTGCGCGAATGGCGTCAACGGAAAATACGCGGCATTGTGGATGACGACATCGAGCCGGCCGCCGTCGCGCTCGACCGCCACGACGAGCGCATCGAGTTCGGCCCGGCTCGCGGCATCGACCCGGTACGCGCGTGCGTCGCCGCCCGCGCGGGCCAGCGCGTCGGCCTGCGCGGCTGCCGCATCGCCGTTCAGGTCGGCAACTGCGACGAACGCATCGGATTCCGCGAAACGGCGCGCGATCGCCGCGCCGATCCCTTGCGCGGCGCCCGTGACGAGCACGACACGGCCGCCGAAATCCGCACGCAAGCAGCCGCTGCCGAGCACGGCACTCATCGCTGCGCCTCGTCGCCGAGCGGATGCACGGTTTCGTTCAGCACCTGCGCGTACGCACCGATCTGGAAATTCGACAACGGGCCGAAATCGCTGCCCTGATAGCCGAAGATCTTGCCGTCGGTCTTGCGCTGCGCAAAGTCGATCAGCACGACGCCGAGCGTCGGCACCACCTTCTCACGCCACACGAACAAGTAAAGCTCGTCCGCAATCCTGAAGTAATGACAGCGGTCGACATCGGCCAGCCCGCCTTCGACGCCCTGCAGGCACTGCCACGCGTAGAAATTCTCGTTCAGGTAGATGTGCTCGTAGCATTCGGTGGGGCTGTAGCGGTACATCGTCCGCTTGCCGATCAGCTCGCGCGTCGGCGCGTGCAGCGGCCCCGGCCGGGCGTGGCCGCCGAGCGTACCGTGTCGGAATTGCGCATCGACCGCCGTCAGCGGCAGCCCGTGCGTGACGCGCGTGAACGCATCGATGCGTGTGTCGGCTTCCGTCGGCAGCGTACCGACGACCGACGTCCACACGCCGGTGTCGAGATCGATCACCAGGCTCACCGACGTCGCCCGAGCGGTGGCATCGATGTAGTCGACGAAGTACAGCCCGTCGCGCAGCCGCGTCACGCGGCACGCCGCGCGGCCATCCGTACCGGTCGCCGCATCGCGCCACTGCAGCGCGCCCGGCTCGAACGTATAGACCCGCCACGCGCCCGATGCGTCGCCGAGCGTCAGCGTCCGCCCGACGAGTGCGTCGACGGGGGCGAGGACGTTCGCGTCCGGCGCGAAGCCGTCCGCCAGCGCGCCCACCTGAATGAATACCGGATTCTGTCGTTCCACCTGCCCTCTCCCGCGCAGCTTCAGGCCCGGCGGGCCGTGTACGCTGCTCATGCGCACATGGTGCGGGTTGTGCGCGCCGCGCGGTATCCGCCAAACGGATGAAGGGCGCGCGGCGCCGGAACGCGCTAAAGTGCACGTGATCCGCGCCGCCACCGGCGCGAGGAGCGCACATGCACCGTGTCACCCACTACCGACGCACCGGCGAAGGCATCGAGGCGATCACCCTCGAATCCGATCGCGCGTTTCCGCGCCACGCGCACGACGAATTCGGGGTCGGCGTGATCGTCAGCGGTGCGCATCGGTCGTGGAGCGGCCGGGGGCAGGTCGACGCACTGGCCGGCGACACGATCATGGTCAACCCGGGCGAGATGCACGACGGC
Organism: Burkholderia sp. AU28863; assembly: GCF_002223195.1. Classification (NCBI taxonomy): domain Bacteria; kingdom Pseudomonadati; phylum Pseudomonadota; class Betaproteobacteria; order Burkholderiales; family Burkholderiaceae; genus Burkholderia; species Burkholderia sp. AU28863. Next base: position 1,700,977 of record NZ_NKFE01000005.1, read on the forward strand.
TCGCCGCTCGAAGCCGGCACCGGCCGGCGCTGGCGGATGCTGTACCTTGCCCCCGCGCTGGTCGCGGGCGTCGCGGCGGAAGAAGGCGTCGGCAGCGTCGAGCTCGCGCATCCGGCCGTGCGCGACGCGTGGCTCGCGGCCGCCGTCGGCCAGCTGCATGCGCGCATCGTCGCGGGCGAAACCCAGCCGCTGGCCCGCGACGAAGCGCTCGTGATGCTCGTCGCCGGTTTGCTCGCCCGGCACGCAAACCGCACGCTGCCGGCGGCCGGCGTCGCACCGGCGGTCCGCGTCGCCCGCGAGCGGCTCGACGCGGCGCCGGCCGCACCCGTGTCGCTCGCCGAACTGGCCGACCTGAGCGGCGTCAGCCGCTTCCAGTTGCTGCGCGGCTTCGCGCGCGAGCTCGGCATCACGCCGCATGCCTATCTGGTTCAGTCGCGCACGCGGCTGGCGCGCGCGTTGCTGGCCGGCGGCCTGCCGATCGCCGATGCCGCGGCTGAAGCCGGCTTCGCCGATCAGAGCCACCTGACGCGCGCGTTCGCGCGCCAGTTCGGGATCACGCCGGGGCGGTTCACGCAGGCGGGTTAAGCCGCGCCCCATTGCGTCCTGGCATGTCGACGGCGCACCGTATTCAACGCCCCCGCCGCTGCAATTTCGTTCAAGACGTTCCGCGCCCGGTACGCGACGATGCGGCGCATGAAGACACGACTGATCGGTTATCTCTATCTCGCCGCCGCGATGGCGGGCGTCGGCAGCACCGTCATCGCGAGCCGCCTCGCGGCCGGCGGCCTGCCGCCGTTCGCGGCCACCGCGCTGCGCTTCCTGATCGCGACCCCGCTGCTGTTCGCGCTGATGCGCGCGCAGCGCATGCGCTGGCCGCGCGTTTCCGCACGCGACGCCGTGCTGCTCGTCATCCAGGCGGCGGCGGGCGGCGTCGGCTATACGGTGCTGCTGATCAGCGGGACGAAGCTGTCGTCGCCGCTCGATGCGGGCGTGATGCTCGGCACGCTGCCGGCCATGTCGACGTTGATCGCGGCCGTCGTGCTGCGCGAGGCGCAGACGCCGCGCGACTGGCTGGCTGCCGCGCTCGCCACCGCCGGTGTGCTGTTGGTCACGTTCGCGCCAGGCCACGCGATGCCGTCGCTGCAGACGCTTGCCGGCGATGCGCTGGTACTGGCGGCCGTCGCATGCGAAGCGGTTTTCATCCTGCTCAACCGGCGGCTGGCCGCGCCGTTGCCGCCGCTTGCGCTTTCCACCGCGATGTCGGGCCTCGGCTTCGCGCTCGCGCTCGTGCCGGCCGCGTTCGAATGGCGTGCGGTGGAGAGCGGCTGGACCGTCGGCGCCGTGTCGGCGATCGCGTACTACGCGCTGATTCCGACCGTGCTCGGCTACCTGTGCTGGTATGCGGGTTCGGCGCGCACGAGCGGCACCGAGGCGGCCCTGTTCACCGCGGTCGCGCCGGTTTCGGCCGTGCTGTTCGCCGTCGCGCTGTTCGGCGAAGCGCTGACCGGCACGCGTATCGCCGGCATCGCGCTCGTCGTCGCCGGCATGCTCGTCGGCGCGACGCGACGACGCGGGCCGTCCGTCGAATCACGCACGACGCTCGCTGCGCGGACCGCCTGCGACTGACTCGCGCTCATCGCGTCCCGGCGGAAACGGCGGCGGCTCCGTGCCGTCGCATCGCCTGCCGCTTCCCGCCTTCGCCGCCACGCAGCCGGCGACTGCAAGAATGTGTCCGCACACCGCAAAACCGTTGCGCACGGCTGCGCAAGATGCAATATTCGCGTGGCTGCCCCCTTTGACCACCCTCGAACAACAATCCGCCAAGCAATGAACAGGAAGGAAGCCAAAACAAGAATCGCGGCGCTGCTGTCCGCGGGAACGAGGAAGGCCGACGCGCTGGCGGAACTGTCCGGACAGGGGCTCAAGGATCGCGTGCTCGCGCACCTGATCGCGTCGCGCCCGGACCCCGAACGCTGCCGCAAGAACAAGGTGCACATCCGGATCCTGATCGCGCTCGGCATCGCCCAATTGGTCATCAGCCTGATGCTTGCGTACTACTTCTTCGCATCCGGCGCCGGCACCGTCCTCGTCACCGTATTCGTTGCGTTCACCGTGCCGCTGTCGCTGCTGTTCATCTGGGGCTTTGCGACCCATCGTGTCGGCGCATATCACGCGTTCATCCTGCTGTCGCTGCTGCAGATGCCGAAAACCGTCGCCGATCTCGGCCGAGATCCGGCGGCCGCGCTGCCGAGCCTCGCGATCACGGTCGTGCTGGTGGGTTACGTGTGGTTCGTCCGCAACCGGTTGTTCCCCGACTACGGCTGGTTCACGCCGCGCAAGGTCGAAGGCCGTTACGCGTTCGTGGAACGCGCCTGACGCCGCCGGCGTCGACTCGCGCACAAAAAAAGCGCCGGGCCGCCCCGCCATCGCGGGAAGGCCCGGCGCCTTCTGCATGCCGGAACCGGTCGGCTTACTTGGCCTTTTCAGCCGAATCGCTGATCGCCTGGCCGCCCTTCGAAATATCCTGGCCCACGCCGGCGACCGTATTGCAACCGGCGAGCGCGGCGGTCAGCACCAGCAGCATTGCAGCAATCGTACGCGTCATTCTCATTCTCCTTGGAATCAACAAGCCCGACCGGGCGGATCGTGTGAATCGTGTGTGGCGTGGCGCCCGGCACGCTGCCGGACACGGGGCCTGACCTGATTATACGGAGAGCCGCGCCGCGCGCCAGTACGGCCCCGCCGCGTGTCCTGCGCGCCACACCGCGCGTGCTCGCAGATTTTTCTTGACTTCATTGCGCCAGGAACTAATATACGCACCGCGTATATTTTCCACCCCAGGAGCCGCCGATGACCGTTCCCCAGCAAGCCTTCCTCCGCGACGCGATGCGCCGCCTCAACATGACCCGGGAGGCATTCGCGAATCGCATCGGCGTCAGCCGGCGCGCACTGGATACCTGGCTGCTGCCGGACGATTCGCAGGAATCGCGCGGGATGCCCGAGATCGTCGAGCGCTTCGTGTCGGAAATCGTCGAACGCTCGGAGCCGGACGGCGAGAAGTATACGCAAAGCGTAGACAAGCAGGGGCTTGCGAAGCAGTTCCTGTTCGAAGGCAAGCCGCAATTGATCTCGGTCGACCAATTCTCGCGGGATTCGGTCGAGGCGCTGTTCCGCGTGGCCGACGTCATGCAGCCGATCGCGCGGCGCCACAAGATTTCGCGCGTGCTCGAAGGCGCGGTGCTCGGCAATCTGTTCTTCGAGGCCAGCACGCGCACGCGCGTGTCGTTCGGCGCGGCCTTCTGCCGGCTCGGCGGCTCGGTGTGCGACACGACCGGCTTCACGTTCTCGTCGATGGCCAAGGGCGAATCGATCTACGACACGAGCCGCGTGATGGCCGGCTACGTCGACGCGCTCGTGATCCGTCATCCGGAAAAAGGCTCGGTGGCCGAATTCGCCCGCGCGACCAATCTGCCGGTGATCAACGGCGGCGACGGCCCCGGCGAGCACCCGAGCCAGGCGCTGCTCGACCTGTATACGATCCAGCGCGAATTCTCGCGACTCGGCAAGATCGTCGACGGCGCGCACATCGCGCTGGTCGGCGACCTGAAATACGGTCGCACCGTGCACTCGCTCGTCAAGCTGCTCGCGCTGTACCGCGGGCTGAAGTTCACGCTCGTGTCGCCGCCGACGCTCGAGATGCCGGCCTACATCGTCGAGCAGATCGCGACGAACGGCCATGTGGTCGAGCAGACGAACGACCTCGCAGCCGGGCTGCGCGGCGCGGATGTGGTCTATGCAACGCGGATCCAGAAGGAGCGCTTCACCGACGAGTCGTTCGAAGGCTATACGCCGGATTTCCAGATCAACCAGGCGCTCGTCGATTCGGTATGCAAGCCCGACACGCTGATCATGCATCCGCTGCCGCGCGACAGCCGGCCCGGCGCGAACGATCTGTCGGTCGACCTGAACCGCGACCCGCGTCTCGCGATCTTCCGGCAGACCGACAACGGCATTCCGGTGCGAATGGCGATCTTCGCGGTGCTGCTGGGGGTCGAGAATCTCGTCCAGCACTCGATGCGCGATGCGACGTGGCGTCCGCCGGCGTACCTCGGGCCGGAGGATGCCGTGTTTCACGGAATCGACTGACCGCGGCTGGTGTCGTGCGCCTTCACGGGAGATCGCTTCAGTTCAAGGGCCGCGCGCAGACGTAACGCATTCGATGCGCCGACTTGCACGGCGCGTTTTTCATTTTTAATGCAGGCGCAGGCAACCCTGCGCGTTAGTTGGCCCACGGGTCGATCACGCGCAGGCCCGCTGCCTCGAACGGCGCGACATCGCGCGTGGCCACGATCAAGCCGTTCGCGACGGCGGTTGCAGCGATGAAGCCATCGGCAGACGCCATCGCGTTGCCCATACCACGCGCCTTGGCGCGAAGGCTCGCGTACGCCTTGCTGGCCGCATCGTCGAACGGCAGGATCCGGCCGCGAAACAACGGCACGACGCGCCGCTCGATACTTTGCTCGAGCCAGTCCCGCCGGCGTCCCTCCGGCAACGCCGCCACGCCGAATCGCATTTCCGCCAGACTGATCGCAGCAAGAAACAGCGTCTCGACATTCTGCGCGTCGAGCCATTCGATCACGGCTGGGTTCGGCTCGCGCCGCAGCGGCTCGGAAATGACGTTGGTATCGACGAGGATCATTCGAAGCTCATCGGATCGGTTGGCGATGTGTCGCGCCGAACGTCGAAGTCGATGCCACCGGCCTCCCGCCCCATTTCCGCCAGCAGCGTCCCAAGCCTGGGCCGCCCGCCGGGCTGCACGGCTTGCTCGAGGATGTCGCGTACCTCGGCCTCGGTACTGCGGCCATGTTGCGCAGCCCGGATTCGAAGCGCGCGATGCACTTCGTCGGGCAAATTTCGAACAGTAATCACCGGCATGATGCGCCTCACTACATTTGCTTGCAATGCAGTCATATTAACACCTTGCTGTCATTTGAGCCGAAAGAAGATTCGACCACTGTAAGCCGCCCGCCCCACCTCTTCCATTCGGCCGTTCGGCCATCCTCGCGGCCCTGCAAGCCCTCGCCAACCCTCCGCAACATTCGTCAACAATCCTCCCGCAAACGAGAACAAGAACGCTTCTCATTCAATAAGAAATTACATAGAATGCCGTCTGAAAACAAATCGTAATAATTCCCGGCGGCGTGCACATTTCCGCAACGCACCGCCCCGGGGCCACATCGCGAGGTCGAAGCACCATGAAGTCCCGTCCCGACGAGCTGAAGCTCGGTAAATTCACCACCCTGTGCAGCGTGCTCGCCGCGAGCCCCGCGTTTGCCGACGGCACGCCGCCCGCGGCGCCCGTCAGCCCCGAAGGCCACCTCGCGCCGATCGAAATCCAGGGCAAGACCGAGCACAGCTACAAGGCCGACTTTTCCGCTTCCGCGAAATTCACCGCGCCGCTCGTCGACACGCCGAAATCCGTCACCGTGATCCCGCAGGAACTGATCCAGAGCAGCGGCGCGGCGACGCTGACCGAAGCGCTGCGCACGGTGCCCGGCATCACGTTCGGCGCCGGCGAAGGCGGCAACCCGCTCGGCGACCGTCCGTTCATCCGCGGCTACGACACGCAGGGCAGCATGTTCGTCGACGGCATGCGCGACACGGGCGCCACCACCCGCGAGATCTTCAATACCGAGCGCGTCGAGATCACCAAGGGTTCCGACGGCGCATACGGCGGCCGCGGCGGCGCGGGCGGCAGCATCAACCTGATCACGAAGGCGCCGCATCTCGGCACGACGGCCGCCGCGAGCGCGGGCCTCGGCACCGACCGCTATCGGCGCTTCACCGCCGACGGCAACTGGCAGTTCGCCGATCACGCCGCGTTCCGCCTGAACCTGATGAGCCACAACAACGACGTCGCCGGCCGCGACGCCGTCAACAACGAGCGCTGGGGCGTCGCGCCGTCGATCGCGTTCGGCCTCGGCACGCCGACGCGCGTGACCGCGAGCTACTACCACCTGTCGACCGACGACATGCCCGACGGCGGGATCCCGTACTTCTACACGACGTCGAACAAGCCCGCGAACGTCGGCACGATCTATCCGGCGCCCGTCGATCGCCACAACTTCTACGGCCTGATCGACCGCGACTTCCGCAAGACCACGTCGGACATCAGCACGATCAAGATCGAGCACGACATCACGCCGAACCTCACGGTGCGCAACACCACGCGCTATACGGAATCGACGCAGGACTACATCTGGACGCAGCCGGACGACAGCCAGGGCAACGTGGTCAACGGCAAGGTCTGGCGCCGCAACAACAACCGCGACAGCTCGATCAACAGCCTCGCGAACCTGACCGAGCTGTTCGGCGAATTCCGCACGGGCCCGTTCAAGCACAGCTTCACGACCGGCATCGAGCTGTCCCGCGAATGGGGCAAGCGCGATTCGTACACGGTCGCAACCGACAAGGGCACGATCTGCCAGAAAGGCATCGGCGCCGCGTCGGGCTACAACTGCACGAGCCTCTGGTCGCCGAACCCGAACGATCCGTGGGCCGGCTCGATCACGCGCAACAACGACTACGCGCATGCGCGCACCACGACGAAGTCGATCTACGGCTTCGACACGATCGAGATCACGCCGCGCTGGCAGGTGAACGCCGGCGTGCGCGTCGACGACTACTCGACCCGCTTCACCGATACCAAGGCGAATGGCGGCAAGACCTATACGCGCGACGACACGCTCTTCAACTGGCAGGCCGGCCTCGTGTTCAAGCCCGCGCGGAACGGCAGCATCTACGCGTCGTATGCGACGTCGTCGACGCCGGCCGGCATGCTGCTCGGCGAAGGCAGCGAAACGCAGTCGCTGACGCCGGGCCGCGGCGGCGTCGGCCCGAACGCCGACCAGATGGCGCCCGAGAAGAACCGCAGCATCGAGCTCGGCACCAAGTGGAACATGCTGAACGACCAGTTGTCGCTGACGGCCGCGCTGTTCCAGATCGACACGACGAACGCACGCGTGACGCTGCCGAACAACCAGTACGCGATGGTCGGCAACAAGCGCGTACAGGGCCTCGAACTCGGCGTCGCCGGCCAGATCACGAAGCAGTGGCAGGTGTTCGGCGGCTACACGTACATGAAAAGCCAACTGCGCGACAACGGCAAGGACGCCGCGAACAACGGCAACCGCTTCCCGAACACGCCGAAGCACAGCCTCACGATGTGGTCGAACTACGACGTCACGCCGAAATTCACGGTCGGCGGCGGCGCGTTCTACATGTCGGAAGTGTTCGGCGATCCCGCGAACCTGCGCGCCGTGCCGTCGTACTGGCGCTTCGACGCGATGGCGCAGTACCGGATCAACAAGAAGCTCGACCTGCAGCTGAACGTGAACAACCTGTTCAACCGCACCTACTTCGATCAGGCGTATCCGGCGCACTATGCGTCGATCGCGCCGGGCCGCTCGGCGTTCGTTACGCTGAACGCGCGCTACTGATCGATGGAGGCCGTATCGCTGAAGGCGCTCGCATCGGTATCGCCGCGCGAGTTCGCCGACATCCTGGCCGGGCCGCCCGAGCGCGCCGCCGCGTGGGTTGCGGCGGCGGCCGACCACGGCATCGTCGATGCGCAGGCTGTGTACGGGCAATACCTGCTCGACGGGCACGGCGTCGCACGCGATCCGGCCGCCGCGCTCAACTGGTTCCGGCATGCGGCGCGGGCGGGCCACCCGATGGCGATGAACATGCTCGGACGCTGCCACGAATTCGGCTGGGGCACGGCCGCCTGCGCGCCAGTCGCCGTGTACTGGTATCGGCTCGCCGCGCAGGCGGGCCTCGACTGGGGCATGTACAACTACGCGACCGCACTCGCCCTCGGCAACGGCGTCGACGAGAACCGCGCGGACGCGCTCGACTGGTTCCGCCGCGCGGCCGCGCTCGGTCACGCGAAATCGATCAACCTGATCGGCGGCTTCTACGAGGACGGCTGGGTCGTATCGGTCGATATCGACGCCGCGTTCGACCACTATCGCCGCGCCGCCATTGCCGGGGACTTCCGCGGCCAGTTCAACTATGCACGGCTGCTCGCCGAGCGTGGACGCGTCGACGAAGCGCTCGCTTGGCTCGCGCGGGTGCCGGCCACCGCGACACCCGCGTTCATCGCGAAGATGCGCGCGTATCTCGTGTCGTCGCCGATCGACGCTTTTCGTTCGGCGGCCATGCAACTGGCGCCGCACGCCATGGAATCCGCATCATGATGCTTCATATCCCCGGTGTACTAACCAAGGCACAGGTCGCGCAATGCCGCGAGATGCTCGATACCGCCGACTGGGTCGACGGCAACGCGACGTCCGGCGCGCAGTCGGCGCTCGCGAAACGCAACCGGCAATTGCCGGAAGGCTCGCCGGCCGCGCGTGCGGTGGGCGATGCGATTCAGGACGCACTTGCCCGCCATCCGCTGTTCTTTTCGGCGGCGCTGCCGCTCAAGGTGTTTCCGCCGCTGTTCAATCGCTATGCAGGCGGCGAGACGTTCGGCACGCACGTCGACAACGCGATCCGGCTGCTGCGCGGCACGGATTTCCGCGTGCGCAGCGACCTGTCGGCGACGCTGTTTCTCGAGGAACCCGACGCGTACGACGGCGGCGAGCTGTGCGTCGAGGATACGTACGGCGTGCATCGCGCGAAGCTGCCGGCAGGCGATCTCGTGCTGTATCCGGCGTCGAGCCTGCATCACGTGACGCCTGTGACGCGCGGTGAGCGCGTCGCGTCGTTCTTCTGGATTCAGAGCATGGTGCGCGACGACGGTGATCGCACGCTGCTGTTTCAGCTCGATACGCAGATTCAGGCGCTTTCCGCAGAAAAAGGGGCGAAGGACCCGGTGGTCATTTCACTGACAGGGATTTATCACAACCTGTTGAGGAAGTGGGCGGATGCGTAGCGTGAGCCGCTCACGCTCCACAGCGCTTGCGCCGCGTCGAAATGCGGGTCTAAAATGACCATCGTCAAATGACCATGCTCATACCATGATGCCGCACGCTCCCGTATCGAAATCCGAATTCAAGGCTCGCGCACTCGAATACTTCCGGCTCGTCGAGGCGTCGGGCGAAAGCCTGATCGTCACCGACCACGGCAAGCCGACGCTCGAGATCCGGCCGTATCGCTCGCGCGAAGCTCAGCCGTTGGACATATTGCGCGGGTCGGTCATGCGCTACGACAATCCTCTCGATCCGATTGCGGAAGATGATTGGGAGGCGTCGCGGTGATCGTGCTGGATACGCATGCATTGGTGTGGTGGGTGGGTGGCGACCCTGCGCTCAGCAAGAAGGCGAGAAGCGCGATCGATCGCGCACGGAGCGAAGGCGCGCTCGCCGCATCCGCCATCTCCGCGTGGGAGATCGCGATGCTGGTGCGCAACGACCGCCTCGCCCTGACGATGGATGTCGACGCGTGGCTCGCCACCGTCGCGCAGATCGACGGCATGCGGTTCGTGCCCGTCGATGCCGACATCGCCGCGAAGTCCACCGACTTGCCCGGCACGTTCCACAAGGATCCTGCCGATCGCATGATCGTCGCGACCGCGCGGCGGCTCGGCGCGCCGCTTGTCACCCGCGACGAAAAAATCCGCGCGTACGCGCACGTCAAGACGCTTTGGTAAACGTCGCCCGCGCGTAGATCGAGCGGCGGCGCATCTTCCGCCCGACTCTGGCATATTTGTGATTCGTCTGACCAAAACGACCGCGGCCGTCGCATTCGACATCGGCTAGCGGCCCGCAACCGTCGTCGCGCCATTTGCCCGCTACCGTGATACCTCTCTCCGATCCCGCCGTCCGGTCGATCGCCCTGCAGGAGTCGCACGAAGGGTTCGTCGATCTCGCCACCTTCCATGACCGCATCGCCGTCGATCTGAGCCGCGCTCATGTCGAAAACACCAGCCCGCATTTCCTGAAGGTGCGCCGCGGCGTCGCCGAACGGCTGGCCGCCGCCGCGCACACGCTCCCTGCCGGCCTGCGCCTGTACGTGAAGGAAGGCTATCGCCCGCTGTCGCTGCAACGCGACTATTTCACCGACCATCTCGCGCACCTGCGCCGGACGCTGAATCCGCTGCCGTCCGACGAAGCCCTGTACGAACTCGCGAGCCACTATGTCGCGCCGCCTGAAGTCGCGGGCCATCCGACCGGCGCTGCCATCGACGTCACGCTAATGAGCGCCGACGGTTCCGAACGCGACATGGGATGCATGGTCGACGCCACCGACCAGGAATCCTCCGGTGCGTGCTACACGCACAACGCGTTCATCAGTCGCCCGGCCGCAGCGAACCGCAAGCTCCTGATCGACGCGCTGACCCGCGCCGGCTTCACGAATTACCCGTCCGAATGGTGGCATTGGTCATTCGGCGACCGCTATTGGGCCGTCATGCAGAACGAATCGCATGCAATTTACGGTCCTGTCGACGAAAGCATGCTCGACGAAGCCTCGCGATGACGGTTTTCCCGATCCGGCACGCGTGACTCGGTAACATCCTCACTTGCCGATCCCCGTGTGCTCCCGCACAATCGCAGCACCTGCCTCACTCCCCTCGCGCCGATGTCCTATGCGTCACTCGCGACCGGCGTCCTGCTCGCCGGCGGCCTTGGTCAACGCTTCGACCCGAGCGGCCTGCACAGCAAACTGCTCGCCCGGCTTCCCGACGGCACGCCGGTGGCGGTGGCTGCCGCCCGCCATCTCGCGGCCGCGACCGCCGACGTGATCGCCGTCGTGCGCCCCGGCGCCGAAAAGCTCGCGATCCTGCTGAACGAAGCCGGCTGTCAGGTCGTCTATGCGCCCGACGCGTTGCGCGGCATGGGCGCGAGCCTCGCGGCCGGCGTCCGCACCGCGCCCGATGCGAGCGGCTGGCTCGTCGCGCTCGGCGACATGCCGTGGATCGCGGCTTCCACATACGAAACGGTCACACGCGCGCTCGAAGCCGACGACGCGTCGATCGTCGCGCCCGCGCATCGCGGCGTGCGCGGCCATCCGGTCGGTTTTGCCGCGCACCACTTCGAGGCGCTCGCCGCCCTCGACGGCGACGCGGGCGCCCGCGCGCTGTTCGCCAGCGCGCCGGTGACCCTGCTCGACGTCGACGATCCCGGCATCCTGCGCGACGTCGATACACCGGCGGATTTGCGCTGACTTCGATTGCGCGGGCCCGCACGTTCACGCACGCACCGCGCCAATAAGCGGATTTCTCCGACGACCGACAAGCCGTCGCAAGAATCCCGCTGCAAACACGCGCCCGATTGGCTATAACGGAGACGAGGCGCGTCCGCCGCGCCACCGCCGTCACGCACGCCACGAGTTCTCCATGAGCGACCACACGACCCCGACGCCCGAGCCACCGGCCGACCCGAACCGCGATCCGGAAGACGATCCGTTCTCGTCGCCGCCCGGCCATCACGACAACCCGCAGCAGCCGGACGGACCGCCGAGCAAGGATCCGGTCTAGCCGCGCGCCGGCCGCGCCGCGCACTCGACCCGCGACTTCCGCGACGCGGTCTAGCGTGCGGTATACCCGCCGTCGATCGGCAGCGACACGCCGCTGATCATCGACGCCGCGTCGCTCAGCAAGAACAGGACCGGCTCGACGACTTCGTCCGGCTGCGCGAAGCGGCCGAGCGGAATCGCGGCCAGCATCGGTGCGCGCTTCTCCGGTTCACTCCACGCGAACTGCGCCATCGGCGTGAGCGTGACGGTCGGGTTCACGCTGTTCACACGAATGCCATGCGGCCCGAGTTCGATGCACAGCACGCGCGTGATCGCGTCCATCGCCGCCTTCGACGCGCAATAGCTCAGATGCGCGGGCAGGCCGACGAGCGCCGCCTGGCTCGACACGTTGACGATGCTGCCGCGTGCGTTCGCCGCGCCGCGTCCGTCGCGCTCGATCATCTTGCGCGCCACGGCTCGCGCGACGAGCGCCGCGCCGCGCGCATTGACGGCCATCACGCGATCGAAATGCGCGGCGTCGACATCGAGCGCCGGTTCCAGCGATGCGATCCCCGCGCAATTGACGAGGCCGTCGAACGCATCGTACGGGTCGAGCGCGGCATCGATCGCGTATTCGTCGCCGCCGACATCCATGCGCAGCGTATCGCACGCAATCTCGCCGGCGAGCGCGTTGAGCGCGGCCATGTCGCGCGCCGCCGCGACGACGCGCGCGCCTGCGTGCGCGAGCGCGACCGCGCACGCGCGGCCGATGCCGCTCGACGCGCCCGTGACGAGCACCGTCGACCCGCCGAAATCGAATCGTGTGTTCATGAGGATGTGCCCAGCCTGTGCATGATCGGCTTGAGTGCGGGATACAGCGCCGTGTAGAGCGCAAAATGCGCGTCGTACGTTTTCGCGCGGTCGGCATCGGGCCGTGCGCGCTCGACGAGCGTGACCCAGCCGCCCTGCGCGTCGTCGCGCGACACGAGCCCTGCGCCAACACCCGCGAGCAGCGCGGCGCCCATCGCGGCTTCGACGTCCTGCTCGATCGTCCACACCGGAAAGCCCGTCACGTCCGCGATGATCTGCATCCACAGCGCCGAATGCGCGGCGCCGCCGACGACGATCAGTCGGTCGTCCAGCGCCACCGCGCCACGGCGGCCGGCCTCGATGTTATGGCGCAACGCGAACGCGACGCCTTCGAGCACCGCGCGATAAAGATGCGCACGCGTATGCGCGAGACTCAGCCCGACGAACGCGCCGCTCGCCTTCGCATCCCACACCGGGCTGCGCTCGCCCATCAGGTACGGCAGGAACAGCACGCCGTCCGCGCCGGCCGGCACGCGCTCGGCCGCCTCCTCGAGCAGCACGTGCGGATCGCCGTGCGGCAGCAGGCTCGCCGCATCGATTTCCGCGTGACAGAACTGGTCGCGAAACCACGCGACCGACGCGCCGGCCGTGATCGCGCCGCCGAACACATACAGGTCGCGCTGCCCGTCGAATACGTGCGGCATGCTGACGAGGCCGTGCCGCGCATCGACGTGCCGGTTCACATAGCCCCAGCACATGCTGGTGCCGATCATCGCGACGTGCTGCCCGGTACGCGTCGCGCCGGCCGCGAACGTCGCCACCGCCGCATCGACGCCGCCCGCGACGACGGGCGTGCCGGCCGGCAGCCCGAGTTGCGCGGTCCATTGCGACAGCAAGCCGCCGACGACGTCCGTCGAATCGACGAGCCGCTCGGGCATCATCGTCGCCGGAATGCCGAGCATGTCGAGCGCGTCGTCGGACCACTCGCGGCGCGCGACGTCGTACACGCCGCCGATATTGCCGGCCGAACTGTGATCGACCGCGACTTCGCCGGTCAGCAGGTAGATCACGTATGCGTTCGGCGGCAGGAAATAGCGCACGTTCGCCCACACGTCCGGCCGCTGATCGCGCAGCCACAGCATTTTGGTGAAGCCGTAGTAGCTGTCGACGCCGTTGCCGGTGATCACGCGCAGCCGCTCGACGTTCACGTGTTCGTTGACCCAGTCGACTTCCGCGGTCGCGCGCCGGTCCATCCAGATCAGGCACGGATGCAGCGGCCGCATGTCGATGTCGACCGGGATGCCCGAGCCGCCGTACAGGCTGCTCACGCACACCGCCCGGATCGCATCGGCCGGCACGCCCTGCGCGCGCGCGTCGCTCACGCAGCCGGCGATGCAGTCGAGCACCGCGTCGAACCACACCTGAGGCCACTGCTCGGCCCACAGCGGGCGCGGCGTATCGGGCTGGTAGCCGGCCGAGCGTCGCGCGACGATCGTGCCGTGCCGGTCGACCAGCAGCGCCTTGGTGCTCTGCGTGCCGATATCGACGCCTATGACGTATTCCATGATGTCTCCGGTGAGGCGCACGCCGGCCGTCAGCGGGCCGGCTTCAGCAGCACCTTGATCGATTCGGGCGATTTCGCGACGCGGATCGCGTCGTCCCAGTCCTCGAGCGCGAAGCCGTGCGTGACGATGCCCTTCGACGTGACGAGCCCGCGCGCGAGCAGGTCGATCGCGACCGGATAGCAGTATGGCCCGAGATGCGCGCCGCGTACGTCGAGCTCCTTGCGATCGCCGATGATCGACCAGTCGACGGTCGCATCCTCGCCGAACACGCTGAATTCGACGAAGCGGCCGAGCTTGCGGATCAGGTCGAGCCCCTGGTTCACGCCGACCGGCGCGCCGGTCGTCTCGATGTACACGTCGCAGCCGTAGCCGTCGGTGAGTGCGCGGACGATCTCGCGCGCGTCGTCGCGCTGCGGGTTGATCGTCACGTCGGCGCCGTACTGGCGCGCAAGTTCGAGCCGTTCGTCGATCAGGTCGATCACGACGAGCTTCTTCGGCGTCTTCAGGCGCGCGACCTGCGTCATCATCAGCCCGAGCGGGCCCGCGCCGGCGATCACGACGACGTCGTCGAGCTGGACGTCGCCGCGATTCACCGTATGGATCGCGCACGACAGCGGCTCGATGATCGCCGCGTCCTCGAGCGATACGCCGAGCGGAATCTTGTGAACGATCGCGGTCGGCGGAATGCGCATGTACTCGGCCATCCCGCCGTCGGCGACCTCGCGCTGGAAACCGAAGATGTTGTGCACCTCGCACATCCAGTACTGGCCCGACTTGCAATAGCGACACTTGCCGCACGGCACGATCTGCTCGGCGATCACGCGGTCGCCGAGCGCCACGCCGAAATGCTCGGCCGCGCCGTCGCCGAGCGCCTCGACATAGCCGAAGAATTCATGGCCGGGAATCACCGGCGCCTTCACCCACGGGCTCGGTCCGCCCCAGAACATCTTGGCGCCGGTGTAACACTTGCAATCGCTCGCGCAGATCCCGCACGCGGCGATGCGGATCACAAGCTCGTTCGTCCCGGGGTGCGGCTTCGCGACCTGTTCGACGCGATAGTCCTCGGGGCCGTGGCAGACGACCGCGGTCATGCGCGGCTGGGCTTCGGGTGTCGTCATGAGTTGTCTCTTTTATGAGTGATTCGGATATCGGATTAATCAAGCGTTACCGCGATCGCTCGCGGCTGATGTAGATCGCGAGCAGGATGATTCCGCCCTTGATCACGTTCTGCACGTACGGGTTCACGCCGATCATGTTCAGTCCGTTGTTGAGCACGCCGAGCAGCAGCGCGCCGACCAGCGTGCCGAGGATCGCGCCGCGCCCGCCGGAGATCGACGTGCCGCCCATCACGACGGCCGCGATCGCGTCGAGCTCGAAGCCCACGCCCGCGTTCGGCTGCCCGCTCATCAGGCGCCCGGTCAGCACGATCGCGGCAAGCGCCGACGTGAGCCCGGCGAGCGTATAGACGATCAGCTTCACGCGCGCGACCCGCACGCCGGTGAGCCGCGTCGCCTGCTCGTTGCCGCCGATCGCGTATACGTAGCGGCCGAACGGCATCCGGTCGAGCAGCAGCCATGCGATCGCGTAGACCACCAGCATGATCAGCACCGGCGCCTGGACGCCGAGCACCTTGCCGCTGCCGAAGAACGCGACCCAGTCGGGCAGCCCGTCGATCGGATAGCCGCCCGTGTAGATCAGCGCGAGGCCGCGCGCGATGCCCATCGTCGCGAGCGTGACGATGATCGGCGGCATGCCCGCGAACGCGACGAACACGCCGTTCAGGAAGCCGAAGCCGAGCCCGACCGCTATGCCGATCGCGAGCGCGGCGACTGCGTTGACGCCCGCGACCATCAGTCCGGCCGCGAGCGTGCCCGACAGCGCCATCACCGAGCCGACCGACAGGTCGATCCCGCCCGTCAGGATCACGCAGGTCATGCCGACCGCGATGATCGCGTTGATCGAGACCTGGCGCAGCACGTTCTCGAGGTTCGCGGCGGACAGGAAGCTCGGGCTCGCGATCATCATCGCGATGCACACGACGATCAGGCCGACGAGCGGATAGAACAGCGTCGAGCGGCGCAGTTGCGCCCACATCGGGCGCGGCGGCGGCGCATCGCCGGCCGTGGCGGCGAGCGTCGTGGATGGCGTGGAAGAAGAATCAGGCAGGTTCATGGGTCGCTCCTCGCGTGCCGGCCGTGGCATAGGTCATGACCGTGTCGGGATCGATCTCGTCGCCGGCGAGCGTCGCTTCGATGCGGCCTTGCCGGAACACGGCGACGCGATCGCACATGCCGACGATTTCCGGCAATTCGGACGAGATCATGATGATGGCGTAGCCGCGCGCGGTGAGTTCGCGCATCAGCCCGTAGATTTCGGCTTTCGCGCCGACGTCGATGCCGCGCGTCGGCTCGTCGAAGATCAACACCGACGTGTGATGGTTCAGCCAGCGCGCGATCACGACCTTTTGCTGGTTGCCGCCGGACAGCGTCGCGACCTCGGTGTGGATCGACGGCGCCTTCACGCCGACGCGCCGCATCACGTCGTATGTCGTGCGCGCCTCGCCGCGCCGGTCGATCAGCCAGCGCATCGACCGGTACTTGCCG
Source organism: Burkholderia sp. AU28863 (assembly GCF_002223195.1). NCBI lineage: Bacteria > Pseudomonadati > Pseudomonadota > Betaproteobacteria > Burkholderiales > Burkholderiaceae > Burkholderia > Burkholderia sp. AU28863. The sequence goes on from NZ_NKFE01000005.1 coordinate 1,717,415, forward strand.
AGGTTGTTCAGCGAGATGTTGTCGCGAATCGAGAACGACGTGACGAGCCCTTCGGTCTTGCGGCTTTCCGGCAGGATGCCGATACCGGCACGCAGCGCGTCGGCCGGATCGGCGAGCTTCGCCGCCGCGCCGCGCACACGCAGTGCCTTGCGGTGCGCACGCGTCGCGCCGATCACCGCGAGCGCGGTTTCCGTGCGGCCCGAGCCGACCAGCCCCGCGAAACCCAGGATCTCGCCTGCATGCAACACGAAGCGGTTTACCGGGCCGTCGCGCTCGATCTGCAGCGCATCGACCTCGAGCACGGCCGGCGCGTCGGCCGGCAGCGCCGGCTTCGGCGGAAAGCTGCTCTCGATCCGGCGGCCGACCATCATGCGCACCAGTTGCTCGACGTCGGTGTGCGCAACCTCGGTCGTCGCGACGTACTGGCCGTCGCGCAGCACCGTGATGCGGTCGCACACCGCGAAGATCTCGTCGAGGTGATGCGAGATGAAGATCATCGCGACGCCCTGCCGCTTCAATTCGCGCATGATCGCGAACAGGTGCTCGGCCTCGGCCGGCGTGAGCGTCGCGGTCGGTTCGTCGAGGATCAAAATGCGCGCGTCGAGCGACAGCGCCTTGCCGATCTCGACGAACTGCTGCTGCGCGACCGACAGCGCACGGATCGGCGCATCGAGATCGATCGCCACGCCGAGCCGCGCGAAGATGGCGGCCGCCGCGGCGCGCATCCGCTTGCGGTCGCGCGCGCCCCAGCGGTTGCGCAGCTCGCGGCCGAGGAACAGGTTGTCGACGGCATCGAGGTGCGGAATCAGGCTGAATTCCTGGAACACGATGCCGACGCCGGCCGCGACCGCGTCGTGATAGTCCGCGAAATGGCGCGCGGCGCCGTCGATCTCGATCGTGCCGGCATCCGGCTGATGGATGCCGCACAGGATCTTCATCAGCGTCGACTTGCCCGCACCGTTCTCGCCGAGCAGCGCATGAATCTCGCCGCGCGCGATCTCCAGATGAATGTCGGACAGCGCCTTCACGCCGGGAAAGCTTTTCGTGATGTGGCTGAGCCTGAGTATCGTGTCCATCGGCTTCTCCGTGCGAAGGGCGTCGGCCGCGCCGCCGCCCTTCGCGTCGCTTCGCACGTCGTTCACCAGCTGAAGCCCTTCGCGTTGCCGCGATCGACGACCTTCACATCGACCGGAATCGCCTTCGGCACCGTTGCGCCCCACTTGCGCGCGATCGCGATGCCGAGCGCGATGCGCACCTGGTCGGCCGGAAACTGCGCGGTCGTCTCGATGAACTTCGAGTTCGGCTTCTGGATCGCAGCGATCGCCTCGGGCGCGCCGTCGACGCTCGTCAGCTTGATGTCCTTGCCGGACCCCTCGATCGCGGCAAGCGCGCCCATCGAGCCGCCGTCGTTCACGCTGAACAGGCCCTTCAGGTTCGGATGCGCGGAGATCATGTTTTCGGTGACCGACAGCGCGGTCGCGCGCTCCTGCTTGCCGTTCTGCGTATCGACGAGCTTCACGTTCGGGAATTTCGCGAGCCCGGCCTTGCAGCCGCGCACGCGTTCGAGAATCGGCACGACCGGAATGCCGTCGAGGATCGCGACCTCGCCGCTGCCGCCGATCGCCTTCGCGAGGTATTCGCACGACATCACGCCCGCGTCGTAATTCTTCGAGCCGACGAACGAATCGACCGGGCCGTTCGCGTTGGCGTCGACGGCGACGACCACCGCGCCGGCCTTCTTCGCCTGCGTGATCGCCGACTGGATGCCGGTCGAATCGGTCGGGTTCACGAGCAGGATGTCGATCTTCTTCTGCAGCATGTCCTCGACGTCGCTCACCTGCTTGCTGACGTCGTGATGCGCGTCGGTGACGACGACCTGCGCGCCGATCGACGCGGCCGCGTCGTTCAGCGCCTTCTGCATCGTCACGAAGTACGGGTTGTTCAGCTCCTGGAACGTCATGCCGATCCGCAGCGGCGCAGCGTGCGCGGCGGCGGCGGGCAACAGGGCCGCGACGGCGAGCGCGGCAACGGCCGCCAGGCGGGCGGCGCGACGGGGGGATGAAGCGGGCGATGCGTGCGTCATGACGGTGTCTCCAGAATTGTGTGCGGCTTTTTCGTGGGTGAATGCGCCCCTCGCGACGTGAGCGACGCGATCGGCTGGGTAAAACGGCGGGGAAAACGCGGGCGGGCAACGGCCCGGCAATCATCCGGGCTGCGGCATGAGTTCGGGCGCACCGGGCGTCAGCACGCGCGGCGGCAGCGGGTTACCGGTCGGCGCCGCGTGCAGCGCGAGCTCGCGGCTGCGCGCGTTCAGGCGTTGCAGCGCACGGAATTCGGACGGCGCCATCCCCTTCACCGCGCGGAACTGGCGGTTGAAGTTCGACACGTTGTTGAAGCCGGCCTGGAAACAGATGTCGGTGATGCTCGCGTCGTCGGCGAGCAGCATCTGGCAGGCTGATTCAATCCGCAGACGATTCACGTACTGGACGAACGGCATGCCCGTATGGCGATGGAACGCGCGCGAGAACGCGCTGACGCTCTGCCCGGTCAGTTGCGCGAGATCGGATTCGCGCATCTCGGACGCGAGGTTCTTGCCGATATACGACAGCGCGTGGCTCAGGCGCGTCGGCGTGACGTCGGCCTGGTCGTACGCGGGACTCGCGAGCAGCGTGCGCTCGGCCGCATCGCACAGGCGTTCGAGGATCGTCATGAACAGCGCGATACGGCGCATGCCCCGCGCGGTCAGCAATTCGTCGAACAACGGCGCGATCGCGGCGCTCGTCGCCCCGTCGAAGCCGACGCCGCGCCGCGCGTCGTCGAGCAGCGTCTGTGCATCACGGCATTCGGGAAACGCGTCCATGCAGCGACGCACGAACGACGGATCGAACTGGATCACGAGATTGCGGCGCTCGACGGTTTCGCCTTCGGCCATGTCGCTGACCCAGTTGTGCGGCAGGTTCGGGCCGAGCAGCACGAGATGGCCTGGGCCGAACGAACCGATGTGATCGCCGACGAAATACTTGCCGTGCGTCGCGACGATCAGGTGCAGCTCGAATTCAGGATGGAAATGCCAGCGGATCGTGCGATACGGATAGCCGTGCGACCAGACCTTGAACGACTCGTCGCGTCGCACTTCGACCACTTCGAGATCGGGGTGCATCATGTTGGCGTCTCCATTCCCATGGTTCGCTGGCCGGCCTGTTCGGCTGTGCGCGCGTGCGCCGCGTGTCTCGCGCGGCACCGCGACCGGTCGCATGGGAAGCAATGTAGGTCGATCGCGCGCGCGGCTCCACCAACTTTACGCCTGATTTTCGATACTTTTTTGCCGTCCGCGCGCGGAAATGGCGCCGGACGGCAAATTTGTTGCAGCGCGCAACGGTGCGGCGGCCACCCGCCCCGTCCGTGCCGCCCGTCCGCGCCGGCTTACGCCGCCGCGTGCTCGCGCGCCGTGCGCACCTCGTATGCCTTCAGGTGGTTGTACGCGATCCGCAGCAGCGACAGCGTATCGGCCGCCTGCGGATCGCGTCGCGCGAGCAGGTCGCCGATCACGTGATCGGCTTCGACGCGCGCATGATTCTCGACGTCGCGCAGCATCGACGCCGTCAGCGGCGACGGCGTCAGCACCATCCGCTGCATCCGCTCGCTGGCCGCCGGGTCGGGCCGGTAGCCGTTGTGTTCGGCGATCGCACTGCATTCGGCGAGCATCGTCTCGAGCAGGCGGCGGCCGTCCGGCGCGGCGAGAATGTCGCCGATCGACCCGCGAAACAGCGACGTGCTCGCGGCGAGCGTCGCGAGGAACACCCACTTGTCCCACATCCGCGCGGTGATATCGTCGCTGAGGGTGGCGTCGAAGCCCGCGCCGCCGAGCACGTCGGCCACCGCGCGCACGCGCGGCGATTCACCGCCGGCAAGCTCGCCGAACGTCACGCCATGCGTGTCGTTCAGGTGCACGATGCGCTGCTCGCGATCGAGCGTCGCCGCGATCACGCACAACCCGCCGAGCACCTGTGACGCGCCGAAACGCTCGCGCAGCACGTCGACGTGACGCATCCCGTTGAGCATCGGCAGGATCAGCGTCTGCGGGCCGACGAACGGCGCGAACGATGCAATCGCGTCGTCGAGGCTGTACGCCTTGCAGCTCAGCAGCACGAGGTCGAACGGCGCGACGCCGGCGCCCGCGTCGCCCGCGCGTATGGTCTGAACGTTTGCGAGCGTCAGGTCGCCGCGCGGGCTGCGGATCAGCAGCCCGTCGCGCGCGAGCGCGGCCGCGCGGCCGTCGCGCACCAGGAACGTCACGTCGCGCCCGGCCGCGGCCAGCCGGCCGCCGAAGTATCCGCCGACCGCGCCGGCCCCTACCACCAGAATCCGCATCGTTGCCTCCTTTCGGTTTCATCGGCGTCGCGCTGCCGCCCGCGCGGGCGCGACGCCGACCATCGCCCGACAGTATAGCGGCCTCGGTTATGCATATGCATAGATGCCCGCGCCCGCGTCGCGGGCTTCGGTAAATGGCCGCTTCTAAGGGATTTCCCGTCTACGGCGACGCGCATGGCGCGCCGTCAAGACATGTATCCCGTCACGCCGCCCCGGCGAGCTTCCACGACTGACCGACCTCATACCATGCGCAATCTCTCCCTGAATCAGAAACTCGCCTCGATGATCGTCATCCTATGGCTCGGCCTGCTCGTGATCGCCGGGCTCGGCGCATGGCAGACCCGCGCGTCGATGATCGCGGACCGCCGCGACCAGCTTGCGTCGCTGGTTGCGCAGGCCGCGAGCGTGACCGACCACTACTACAAGCTGTCGCAGCAGAACGCGCTGCCGGAAGCCGATGCGAAGCAGAAGGCGCTCGAGGCGATCGCCGCAATGCGCCATGGCGCCGACGGCTACGTGTCGGTCAACGATTCGAAGCCGGTGATCGTGATGCATCCGATCAAGGCCGAACTCAACGGCAAGGACGTGTCGAATTTCACCGATCCGAACGGCCAGCACCTGTTCGTCGAGATCGTGAAGGCCGGCAACGCGGCAGGCGGCAAGGGCTTCGTCGAATATCTGTGGCCCAAGCCGGGCGCGGACAAGCCGCAGGACAAGACCAGCGCCGTGCAGCGTTTCGCGCCGTGGGACTGGTATCTGGTGACCGGCATGTACATGGACGACGTGCGCTCGGCGGTGCTCGCGAGCGTCGGCCGCTGGCTCGCGATGACGGCCGTGCTCGGCGCGATCGCGACAGCCGTGATGGTGCTGGTGCTGAAAAGCGTGCGCGCAAGCCTCGGCGGCGAGCTCGAAGCGGCGCTCGACGCCGCGCAGCGCATCGCGCAGGGCGACCTGACCGCGCGCGTGACCGTGAAGCACGACGATCGCGGCAGCCTGCTGCATGCGCTGCACACGATGCAGGGCGGGCTGATCGACATGGTGTCGCGCGTCCGGATGGGCACCGAGAACATCAACGTCGGCGCGAGCGAGATCGCGTCCGGCAACACCGACCTGTCGCAGCGCACCGAGGAACAGGCGGCCGCGCTCGTGCAGACCGCGTCGAGCATGGACGAGATGACCGCGAACGTGAAACAGAACGCGGACAGCGCCGCGCAAGCCGCGTCGCTCGCCGGCCAGGCCGCGCAGGTCGCGACGCGCGGCAGCGCAGTGGTCGACGACGTCGTGCGCACGATGAACGAGATCACCGACCGCTCGCACAAGATCGGCGACATCATCGGCGTGATCGACGGGATCGCGTTCCAGACCAACATCCTCGCGCTGAACGCGGCCGTCGAAGCGGCGCGGGCAGGCGAACAGGGCCGCGGCTTCGCGGTCGTCGCGGCCGAAGTGCGCTCGCTCGCGCAACGCTCGGCGACGGCGGCCAAGGAGATCAAGTCGCTGATCGTGTCGTCGAACGAGACGGTCCAGCACGGCGCGACGCTCGTCACGCACGCGGGCGAGACGATGGCCGAGATCGTGCAGTCGGTGCGGCGCGTGAACGAGATCCTCGACGAAATCAGCCACGCCTCGCGCGAGCAGAGCGCCGGGATCGAGCAGGTCAACCGCGCGGTCGGCGAGATGGATCAGGTCACGCAGCAGAACGCGGCCCTCGTCGAACAGGCCGCGGCCGCCGCGCATTCGCTGCGCGATCAGGCCGAGGCGCTGCGCGACGCGGTGACGCGGTTCGCGCTGCCGGCCTGACGGCAGGCCCGCCCCGCACTCACGCCCCGCACTCACGCCGCGCTGCCCGCCCGCAGCGCGGCCTCGCCGCTCCCGAGCCCCAGCCCCGCCGCGCGCTGGATCAGCTCGACGTCGTTGCTCGCGCCGAGCTTCTTCATCGCGCTGATCTTCTGCGCGCTGACCGTCTGCTTGCCCTTGCTCAGGCGCTGCGCGATCGTCTTGATCGGCACGCCCGACAGATACAGGCGAATCACCTCGATCTCGCGCGCCGACAGCTTCACGGGCGCATCGCCGCGCGTGCCGAGCGCATCGACCGCGCGGCGCACGGACGGCGACAGGTAGGTCGCGCCGCTGTAGCTCGAATGGATCGCCGTGACGATATGGCCGACCTCGTCGAGCTTGCTGACGACGCTCACGCCGCCGACCGCGAGGATCGACCGGAAGATCAGCGGATTCTCGTTCGCGACCAGCGCGACGATCCCGACGTTCGGCCGCGTGCGGCGCAGCCAGTCGAACAGCGCGAGGCCGTCCATCTGTTCGTCGCCGCGAATCGTATAGTCGACCAGCACGACGTCACAATCGACGCCGCCGAGCGACGCGACCAGTTCGGCCGCGCTCCGGTAGACCGCCGCGAGCTCGATCGCGCAGGCGCCGCCTGCGATCTGTTCGATACCGGCCAGCGTCAACGGCCAGTCGTACGCGACGACGATACGAACATTGAATTTCCTCATGCGCAATTCCTGGTGGTTCACCGGCCGCGCCACGCGAAACGCACACGACCGGTTGGGCGTTGAAAGGACATTCAGGCTATTTTTAGCCTGAATGTCGATTCTATGAATGTCTGCCCGCGCGCGATATCGGACGGCGTACGAATTGGCCGCCGAAGACGTAATACGCGTTTGATATTTGCACCGGCTCGACGCCCCGGCGGCCGCCGATCGACCGTCGCGGCATTGGCCCAATGGCCGGTATTGCGCGCCGCACGGCCGGCCAGCAGGTAAAATCGGGCGTTTGCATGCCACCCCCGGGCCGCCGGCGGCGAGCGACGCGCCGATGCCGGCCGCGCGCCATCGCCCTTTCGCCGGCTTGCCCGTACTCCCGCTTTCCTCATGACCGATTCCGACCTGCAATCCGACGACACCTCCATCCACGAAGACGGCCTCTGGCGCGACAACGGCTGGACCGCCCGCATCATCAAGAACGAAGACGACGACGGCTGGGCCGTCGAGATGGTCAAGGACGGCGAGTCCGAGCCCGCGCTCGTCGGGCCGTGGACCATGGGTCGCGACAAGAAGAACCCGAAGCCGATGGACGCGAACGCGTTCCGCACGCTCGTGAAAACCGCGACCGAGGTGCTGATGCGGCACGAGCAGCAGCGGCGCGCGCTGCTGCACAAGGAAGTGACGGTGCAGGACGAAGCCGGGCAGGATGTGTCGGTGACGCTCGACATCGTGCCGGACGAGTTCGAGCCGTATGCGCAGCTCAAGGCGTTCGATCCGTATGGCGAGCTGCTGGCCGAAGCGAAGGTGTCGGCCGGGTTCAAGCTCAACAAGGCCAGTGCCGAACGCTGGGTCGCATCGAGCTTCGACCGGCCGGCATAGGGCCTGTTCACGCTAGTAACGGGGCCCTCAGCGAACGGGCCCCAGGCAAGCACGCACGGCGCGCCGAAGCGCGCGATCAGGCGCTGGCGCCCCGCTCCGCGCGGGCGAGCCGGCGGGCGGCCAGCTTGCGCCGCACGAGCGCCTCGAACTGCGGCGTCGCGGCCTCGGGATCGCGTGCGGCCAGGCCCAGCAGGTTGCGCGCGAGCTGAATCGGCGTCAGCACGATGCCCCACGGCAGCCCCCACCAGCCGAGCGTGGCCGACGCGAGCAGCGCGACCGCCTGCTTTCTGCGGCCGCAACGGCGGCAGCACACGTGGCGCCGCGTCGCCCAGCGCGTGACGAACACGAGCGACACGACGCGATGCGACGCGTGGACGTCGACCGGCTGCCCTTCGCGCAGGCAGATCGGACAGGGCCCGTAGCGCCAGTCGTCGACGTACTGCCGCACCTTCGCGTCGGGCACCCGTTCGGCCTCGACGACGACCGGATGCGCCCGTGCGCATGCCGGGCTGCAATAGCGGCGGCCGTCGATCGACTGCCCGCCGACCAGGAACGTCCTGCCGCACTGACTGCACTCTGCCACGATGACCTCGGATGAACGTGATGCGCCGCGTGCCGGTTGCGCGCCCATCGATGCGCGCGCCGGCCGGGGCCATTTGATGTTTTAACGGCTGCCGCCGCGAGGTCTTGAGCGCTCGCGCGCCGCGGCGCGTCAGCCATGCAGCCCGTGCGTGTTCATCAGACGGTACAGCGTCGCGCGCGAGACGCCGAGCTCCGCCGCGGCGTCCGCATGCTGGTGGCGGTGACGCAGCAGCGTTTCCTCGATCGCGTTCCGCTCGGCCTGCCGGCGCGCCTGCGCGAGCGACGGCGGCTGCAACGACGTGTACGGGCGCAGCTCGAGATCGGCGGCCGAGATCAGCGGGCCGTTCGTCATCACGACCGCGAAGCGGATCCGGTTGATCAGCTCGCGCACGTTGCCGGGCCACGGATAGTTGTGGATCGCCGCGATCGCGCACGGCGTGAAGCCGCGAATCCGGTACGAGCCGTCGCCGCGATAGCGCCGCAGCACGTCATCGGCGAGCAGCATGATGTCGCGGCCGCGCATGCGCAGCGGCGGCTCGTCGATACGCAGCACGCACAGGCGGTAGTACAGGTCGGCGCGGAATCGCCCGGCCTGCATCGCGGCCTCGAGATCGACGTGGGTCGCCGACACGATCCGCACGTCCACCGGAATCGACGCGTACCCGCCGAGCCGCTCGATCTTGCCCTCCTGCAGGAACCGCAGCAGGCTCGCCTGGCTCTCGAACGGCATGTCGCCGATTTCGTCGAGAAACAGCGTGCCGCCGTGCGCGGCCTCGATGCGGCCGATCGTGCGCTGGTGCGCGCCGGTAAACGCGCCGCGCTCGTGCCCGAACAATTCGGATTGCAGCAGCGTCGTCGGGATGGCCGCGCAGTTCACGGCGACGAACGGAGCGTCGGCACGCTGCGACTGCCGGTGGATCGCCGCCGCCGTCAGCTCCTTGCCGGTGCCGGATTCGCCGGCGATGAACACGCTCGCCTCGGTGTTCGCGACCTTGCGGATCGTCGCGAACAGCCGGCGCATCGCGTCGCACGCGCCGATCATCGCGCCGCCCGGCGGCGGTGCTTCCGCGGCCGGATCGCCGTCCGCGAGCGTCAGCATCCCGTATGCATGGCCGACGAGATAACCGATCGTCGTATAGGCCGCCGCATTGCGCACATAGTCGAAGCAGCAGCGGCGGATCAGGCGCGCGATCGTGATGTCGCGCAGCCGCTCGCCGTCGGCGAGCGCGACCCAGCCGACGCGCGGGTCGCGCAGCAGCGCCTCGAACGACGCGACGTCCGGCGCCGCGAAACCGGCGAAATCGACGATGCCCGCGTGCGGACGGTTCGCCTTGACGAGATTCAGCGCGTCCGCCACGGTTCTGGCGCGCCTCACGTCCCAGCCGCGCGACGCGAGCACATCGACGAGCGCGGCATCGTGTTGCCGCGACAGGTAGACGAGCGGCCGCGACGGCCCGACGGGGGGGTGACGGACCGCGACGAACGGCAGCGCGCTCACCCGCCGTTCGACATCCTGCGGGCCTGACATGCCGAACTGACAGCACTGGTTCACGATCGCCTCGCCGCATAAGGTTGTGTATCGGAGCAGCCGTTTCCCGATCGCGCGTCGCGGGCTCGCAGTCCCGCGGCGCGACGCCGCTCCGTCCTCGAATCGATGCGTCATCGGCAGAACACGACGCGCTGCGTGTAGATCTGCGGCTCGACGACGGGTTGCGCCTGGCCGTTGAGATCGTCGCGGTAGGCGCGGTAGGTCTTGCCGTTCACCGTCACGTCCGACGCGCGGGCCGTCTCGATCCTGTCGAGCCCGGTGTGCCGCCATTCGTTCACCCGGTCCGCCGCCGTGACGCTCGACTCGCCCGCGATCTTCTGCGTGATCGCGCTGCCGTCGCTCCACGGTTGCGTCTGCATGTCCCCAGTGTGCTGCATCGCGCCGACCGTCCTGCCGATCGGCTTCGGCCCGCTCTGCGCGTCGAACGGCGCACCGCGGCCGTACACCGGCGATTGCCACGACGGCGCGTGGCCCGCCTCCGGCATCATGTAGACCATCTGCGGGTCGCCGATCATCATCATCGGCGCGCATGCCGTGTTGTCGGGACGGCCGAGCGTCGATAGCGCCTGCTGCACGCTCGCGGCGTTCGCGAGGGTCTGCTCGTTCAGGATGACGAAGACCGCGGGATTCTGGAAAACCGACTGCGCAGCGGCTTGCACGCTGGCCAGCAGCAAAGCGACCCAAAAGATCCTCATGATTGAGGCCCTCCCTGCATCCTCGTCACGCAAAAAGAGGTGTTGACCTCGGGGATCGGAACAACACCCGTCAAACCGGAAAGACGGTCGGGCATCGGGCCGAACGCCTGCCGCGCGACCGGCGCGCCGGTCGTACGGCAGACCGGCCCGCACGCTCACGACGAGGTACTCGTCGAGATGACGGTCGGCGCCGGCGCGACCGGTGCAGCCGGTGCGGCCTGCCGGTCGACCGTGGCCGGCGGCAATGCTTGCAGCGGATCGGTCAATGCACGCATGCCGGCCGCATGTGCAGCCGCTGTGCCAGCCGCTTCGACCGCGTCCGGCACGGTCGCGTCGGCTGCCTGCATGTCGGCGGACGCCGCGGCGATCGCAGGCCGCGCGGCCTCCGGTGCACGCGCTTCGGTGATTGCCTGCGGCGCGGGCGCTGCAGCCTTCGTGTCGGCTGCCGGCGCCGCGGCGACGGCTGCCGCCGGCATCGGTTCGGCCACCGGCTCGCCTGCGGCCTGCGCAGCGTCGGTCGCGGCCGGCATCGGCTTCGATGCGTTGCCGGCGACGGTCGGGGCAGGCTCGGGCGCTTTGTCGGCAACGGCCGGCGCAGGTTCGGCGGCCTGGTCAGCAACGATCGGCGCAGGCTCCGGGGCCCTGTCGGCAGCGGCAGGCACAGGCTCGGGCACCTTGTCGGCGATCGGCTGCGCGGGCTCCGGCGCCTTCGTATCGGCCACCGGCGCGGCAGGTGCTGGCGATGCGTTGTCGGCCACAGCCGGCGCGGCGATGACGGCCACAGCCGGCACGGCTGCCATCGCGGCCGCCGGAACGACCGACGCCGCGGGCGCGGCGGCGGCCGCAACAGGCGCGACGGGTGCGGCTGCCGCAGGGACCGCAGCGGCAGCCGTCGGCGCTGCGACAGCCGGCGCGACTGCAGCCACGGCCGGCGCCGCGACGCCCGGAGCGGCGGCGACAGGCGCCATCGCCGGAACCGGCACGGGCACGGAAACCGGCGCAGCGCGCATCGAAGCCGTCTCGATCGGACGCGTCGGTGCGGGCGCCGGCGCGGCCGAGCCAAGCGGCGGCAGGCCCATCCGGTTGCGCACGATCGGATCGCGATACTTGATGTCGTCCGCGACGGTCGCTTCGACGCTGGGCGCCACGTTCGAACGCGCGAGCGGCGCGCTCGTGCCCGGGCACAGGTGTCCGGTCGCTTCCACCGCGCGCCGGTTCGCGTCGCTCTGGCACAGCAGCGCGAGCGCCACGTCGGTCAGGCCCATCGCACGGAATTCACGCGCATCGAGACGCCGCACGCAGGCCTGGTCGACCAGCGTCGTACCGCCCGTCGCGCCGAACCCCGGGAACGACACGCCGACGCTCACCGAGCCCATGCAGGTATCGGACAACGTGGTCGTGAGGCCGGGCGCCTGGATCGACGGGTTCGTCTTGATCGTCTGCGTGCCCGAGTAATTGACGTTTTCCGAGATCTGGGTGTTGTAAGGGTTGGTGCCGGGCGCCCCGGACGACTGGAGCGAGTTCACGCTCTGCGGCGTCACGTTGCCGCCGGCCGTGCCGGACGGCATCGTCACGTTGACGTTCACGCTCGAATTGCCGCTGCCGCGCACGCCGCTGGAACTGGTGGCATTGCCGCCGCGCGAACTCGTGGTGTTCGTATTCATGCTCGACCCACCGCCCTGGCTGATCGCGGTCGACGACGTCGACGATTGCGCGCTCGACGTCGAATCGGCGGTTTGCGCATGGGCACCGATCGTGGTCATCGCGAACATCGCCGCACATGCCACCTTGATCCTGTTGCTGTTCATTTCACTCTCCGGACGAGGTTTGACCTCCCACCCAGGCAACCGTACTAATTCCCCTGAATGCCTTCAGTTTTCGCTGCTTCCCCGAACTGCTTCCAGCCGCTGCCCAGCTGGGACCACGAGCCGGCCGACATGCCCTGCCATTGCTGGGTGTCCGGTCCGCCGATGGCACTGCCCGACGAAAGCGTGTGTTGCTCTGACGGTTTGGTTGTCTGGTCGGGGTTGTTTGACGTCTGCATAGTCGATTGCACACCATCGGGAGCACGGTCGGCGCCATACGCCGTCAGAGACGCGAGCATCAGAGCGGCGGCAATCAGGTTCTGCTTCATGCCAACTCCTTACGTGACAACAATGCGGAAAAGAGACCAGCGTCGCTGCGAAACTGGTCCCCCCACCCCTGACTAACGACTGCTCCCGGTCGCGCTCGAGTCGCCCTGGCTTCCGCCCGATGCGGACGGCGAACCGGCCGGACCGGTACTCCACACGGTCGATGTGTTGTAGTGATTCGAGCCCGCGATCGCGCCCGACCCGCCGCCGCCCGTCCACCCCACGGCCCCCGCGTTGGCCATCCCGTGGTCGTTCGCGCCCGTGGCCGTGTAGTGGTTCGCGCCAAGTACGATCGTGGCGGTCACCCCTCCCGAAAGCGCATTCGCGTTCTCGTTCGTGCTGCCGTTTCCGGCGAACGAACCCGCGGCGCCGATCCCGCCGCCTGCCGCGAACGCGCCCCCGTTCGTGCCCGAACCGCTGGCCGTCGAAGTCGAGTTGTGATACGCGGACGCCGTGCCGGCAGAGCCGGCGGGTGTCACGGTACTGCCTGCATTCGCGCCGGCCGTCGAAGTCGAATTGCTGGTATAGCTGCCGGAGCCGACCAGCACCGAACCGGAAACACCCGCCGCAACGGATTGCGTCTGGTTGGTCGTGGACGATCCGGCCGCCAACGCAGCGGACGAAATGACGGCGAGCGCTGTCGCTAAAATGACTTTGGCTTTCATAGCAATTCCTTGCCGTGAGGAAGTTCGAACGGTGGCGGAGCCGGGCCTGCCCGCACGGGGCAAGGCCCGGCATCCGACCCGCCAGCCAATGACGAACGCTACGCGTCGCGGCTTAGTGGTGATACGTCCAGCCGGTCGATCCCGCGTTCGCGCCGCTGCTGCCGCCCGCTTGTGAGCCGCCGAAGCCGAAGCCGCCGACCGTCGACGTTTGCGTGTGGCTCGTATACGAGATCGAGCCGCTGCCGGGGCCGCCGGCCAATGCGCCGGCTGCGCCGAGCGCCGAGCCGGAATCGGTCGCGGAGAAGTGACCGAACCCGGTGACCCCGGCCATCGTCTGGCCGCCGCTCGACGAGTTGCTGCTCGACACCGTGCCGCTGCCGGCAAACGCTGCACCCGAAACCGCCAGAACTGCTGCTGCAATCAGAAGCTTCTTCATGGTGGACTCCTAACGGCGTGGAGAGAATGAGCACGGAAGATCGCACGCCATCGACCTTCCAGCCGCGAGCAATCCTCAAAAATAAGGATTACTATAAAATTCACAAATCATTGTTCTATCGCGAATCGGCTTTTTATTTTTTGCCAGACGAAGTCTAGTTTTATGTTTTTAAATTGTCCAAAATTCAAGCGTAGGTGTTTTCTATTATTTTTACGACCATTGCTGACGGTCTAAAAAACACCCTAGATTCAATTAACCGAAATGACGCACACATCTTTCCGGCTCGCGATTTTCAATACCACGTCGAAAACGAATGCCGGCACTGGCACCCGTTTCCGGAATTGAAAATTGGCGAATGTATTGACTACCGCAAAATGCAGCGCCCGCTCGACACGTGCCCTTCATTCGGGCGATAACGGGCCGGCATTGCAGCCAGACGACATGTCTGCTCCCTGAGCTGACGAAGCAAGGCCTTCCGGATAACCCGGGCGACGCGCGTTCGATCTAGTCCGGCCGGCGCAGGGACTGGCCCGGCGCGATCGAAACGGCGCTGCACGGTTGAAGAGGAATCGGCGCCACGCTGTCCGGCACGAACAGCAGGCCCCATCCGGGAATGCCGAATGAAGTGGAGCACCGCTGTCGGCCGGTTGCCGCGCGAAGCGACGACCGCGCCCGCATGCGGCGCGCGCGGAGGACGGGAAATCGGCAAGGCGCTACCGACGACGCTGGCACTGCGTCGCAAGCGCTACCCCGATCGTTCCGACTACCCCTTTGGTGCGCAACCCACGCGCAGGTCATGCCACTGCTTATAGTGTTCATCGCCATTTCCCCGACAGGCTCGTGACGAACGGGTCGCCCCCACATCGTTGTTGCATCGTGTCGACCGCTCGCCGGTACGTCCCATATCGCAAACCCCATGCCATGCGATATTCCACCGAGCATTGCATCCGGCGTGCGGCCGTCAGGCCTGATCATTTCTCCGGAAACGGCGTTTTTTTGTTTCATGAATGTATCGCGATAACGGGGCGCGCCCTAAAGCGATCATTGAAGATCGTGACGCAATACCGCGATTTGATGGAAGAATCCGGCTTGCCGGGCGTTGACGGACACCCGTGCGAACGGGTGTTTCAATCTTGAGAGGCGAATCTCGACTCCCCGCTCGGGGTTCGCGCGTTTCCGCTGACAAACCGCGTGTCGCGGCATGCCAGCAGCCGTCCATTACCCCGACGAACGAGGGCCGGTCGCTCGATGCGCCCCACCGAACGGCCGCCGATACGGCCGAAACACGGGTTCACCCTGAAATGCAAAAGGAATTTGATTCATCCGTGAAAATACCCGCACGATCACGCGGCGAAAAATCGTGCCATCCGGTATGTTTCGGGCGCAATAACCGAACAAATGAAAACGTCCGATTCCGACACAGACGGGCACCTTCATTTTTTTCATTCCCATTCGATTCACCTTTCGCGCACGAAGCGACGGCGGTCGATTCATCGAATAGACACCCTCAGTCAGTTACCCGCTTGATTCTCATCACTGAAACATTTCGATTCAAAACAGCTTTCACGTCTTCAATCTCGTGAAAGCTTGACTCATCGCGCGTTTCGTCGCATCGAACCGTATCGATCCAGCCATCTCCGTGGGTACTTCCCTGCCCCCCGAGACTCACGCGTGAGACACAAACGTTCGATATCGATGAAGGCCTGCGTCGGATGAGCGGCGATTTCAGTCGCGAACCGTGGCGCGACCCGGCACTGCGCAAGACCGGAGCCCGCCACGCGTCGCGGCCGACATCCTCGAGCGCAACGCGCCGCCGTCGCGAAATGACGATCGATGGCCGCCCGTCAGCCGAGCAGCTCCTTCTTCCGCAGATGCACGACGTCGCGCATCGGCGGCGCGCCGAACAGCCGGCTGTATTCGCGGCTGAACTGCGACGCGCTTTCGTAGCCGACGACGGCCGCCACCGACCCGACGTCGCCGCCCTGTCGCAGCAACAGCCGCCGCGCCTCGTGCAGCCGCAGTTGCTTCTGGTACTGCAGCGGGCTCAGCGTCGTCACGTGCTTGAAATGATGGTGCAGCGACGACACGCTCATGTTGACCGCCTGCGCGAGCGATTCGACGCGCATCGGCTCCGCGAAATGATCGCGGATCCATTCGATCGCGCGCGCGATCCGGTGCGTCTGGCTGCCCGCGATCGCCATGTGCCGCAGCCGCGTGCCCTGCCCGCTCGTCATCAGCCGATACAGCACCTCCTTTTCGATCAGCGGCGCGACGACCGCGATGTCGGCCGGCGTATCGAGCAGCCGCAGCAGCCGCAGCGCCGCGTCGAGCAGCGGCGGCGTCAGTTCCGCGAGCGCGATCCCCTCGCCTTCCGGGCCCGCGTCGGGCTCGGGCAGCCGCATCTCGGCCGCCAGCTCGACGATGCGCTGCGGATCGAGCGTCAGCGACAGGCACAGGTACGGCTCGTCCGCCGACGCACGCGTCACGCGCGAGAGGATCGGCAAGTCGATCGACGTAATCAGGCAATTGTGGGTGTCGTATTCGTAAGCCTGGCCGGCCACGATCACGCGCTTCGCGCCCTGCGCGGCGATGACCAGCGCGGCGCGCGATACGCCGCAGCCGAGATCGACCGGCCGCGTGTGCCGATGCAGCATCAGGCCCGGCACGGCCGTCGAATGCGAGCCGTCCGCCGGCGCGAAACGGCCGATCAGCGACGCCAGTTCGCGTCGCCCGGATTCGCGCGACGCCACGATATCGGTCATGTCCATGACGCATCCTCGAATAATTTCCCGTGTCGCGCGAGCATAGCGAAACGGCCTGCGGCGTGCCGGGGATTTGCAGGATTGTTCAATAAATTTGCAGGATTGGGTAGACGCAAAAACCGGCTGCTCGCGCACACTCCCGGCTAACCTGTCCGTAAGGCGGGTTTTCCCCACGGAGACACACAACATGCCTACCTCGTTTGTCCTGAACGGCAAGAACGTCACGCTCGACGCCGATCCGTCGATGCCCGTCCTCTGGGCGATTCGCGAACACGCGGGACTGACCGGCACGAAGTTCGGCTGCGGCATGGCGCAGTGCGGCGCGTGCACGATCCATCTCGAAGGCCAGGCCGTGCGCTCGTGCGTGCTGCCGCTCGCCGCCATCGCGGGCAAGCACGTCACGACGATCGAAGGCGTGCAAAGCAAGCCCGCGAAGGCCGTGCAGGCCGCATGGGTCAAGCTGCAGGTGCCGCAATGCGGCTACTGCCAGTCCGGCCAGATCATGTCAGCCACCGCGTTGCTCGAACAGAACCCGAAGCCGACCGACGCGGACATCGACGCCGCGATGAACGGCAACCTCTGCCGCTGTGCGACCTACGCCCGCATCCGGGCCGCGATCCACGATGCGGCCGCGACGCTGGGAGCCTGACCATGACGATCGAACTCGACCACACCGATGCGGTGCGCCCGTCGCGCCGCACGTTCCTGAAAGCCGCGGGCGCCGCTGCCGCCGTCAGCCTGACCATCGGCTTCGACTGGGCCGGCCTCGGCCGCCGCGCGCTCGCCGCGACCGCACCGGCCGGCGATTTCGCGCCGAACGCATTCCTGCGCATCACGCCCGACGGCGCCGTCACGGTGATCGCGAAGCACGTCGAAATGGGCCAGGGTGCATATACGGGCATCGCGACGATCGTCGCCGAGGAGCTCGATGCCGACTGGTCGAGCGTGCGCGTCGAAAGCGCGCCGGCCGATGCGAAGCGCTACGCGAACCTCGCGTTCGGCACGATGCAGGGCACGGGCGGCAGCTCGGCCATGGCGAACTCGTGGCAGCAACTGCGCGAAGCGGGCGGCAAGGCGCGCGCGATGCTCGTGTCGGCCGCGGCGGCCCGCTGGAAGGTGCCGGCCGCCGAGTTGACCACCGCCAACGGCGTCGTCACGCACGCGAAGAGCGGCAAGACGGCCGCGTATGGCACGCTCGTCGCCGATGCGTCGAAGCTGCCGGTGCCGGACAAGGTCACGCTGAAGCAGCCGGCCGATTTCAAGCTGATCGGGCACAGGATTCCGCGCGTCGACGCATCGTCGAAATCGAACGGCACCGCGCATTTCACGCTCGACACGACGTTCCCCGGCATGCGCGTCGCGCTGCTGCAGCGGCCGCCGCGCTTCGGCGCGACGGTGAAATCGTTCGACGCGACGGCCGCGAAGGCCGTGCCGGGCGTCGTCTCGGTCGTGCAGGTGCCGGGCGGCGTCGCGGTCGTCGCGACGGGCTTCTGGGCCGCGAAACAGGGCCGCGACGCGCTGAAGATCGACTGGGACGAAACGAAGGCGGAGAAGCGCAGCTCGGATGCGCTGATGCGCGAATACCGGCAACTCGCCGAGAAGCCGGGCGCGTCCGCGCGCAAGGACGGCGATGCCGATGCGGCGATCGCCGGCGCGGCGCGCAAGATCAGCGCGACGTACGAGTTCCCGTATCTCGCGCATGCGCCGATGGAGCCGCTCGACGCGGTCGTCAAGCTGACGCCGAACAGCTGCGAGATCTGGGCCGGCGACCAGTTCCAGACCGTCGACCAAGGCAACGCGGCCAGGACGGCCGGACTGAAGCCGGAGCAGGTGCGGATCCATACGCTGTATGCGGGCGGCAGCTTCGGCCGGCGCGCGAACGCATGGTCGGATTACGTGGTCGAGGCCGTGTCGATCGCGAAGGCGCTCGGCGCAGACGGCAAGCCGGTCAAGCTGCAGTGGACCCGCGAGGACGACATCCAGGGCGGCTTCTACCGGCCGATGTACTTCCACAAGCTCGACGCGGGCCTGACCGCGGACGGCCGGCTGGTGGGCTGGCGTCATCGGATCGTCGGCCAGTCGATCCTCGCCGGCACGCCGTTCGAGGCATTCATGGTCAAGAACGGAATCGACGCGACGTCGGTCGAGGGCGCGGCGAACCTGCCGTACGCGGTGCCGAACGTGTCGGTCGAACTCACCACCACCCAGGTCGGTCTGCCGGTGCTGTGGTGGCGCGTGGTCGGCAGCTCGCACACGGCCTATGCGGTCGAGGCGTTCATCGACGAAGCCGCGCATGCGGCCGGCAAGGACCCGTACGCGTTCCGCCGCGACCTGCTCGCGAAGGAGCCGCGCATGCGCGCGGTGCTGGAGCTGGCCGCGCAAAAGGCCGGCTGGGATCCGGCCAAGCCGCTGCCGAAGGGCCGCGGGCGCGGGATCGCGGTGGCCGAGGCGTTCAAGAGCTATGTCGCGCAGGTGGCCGAGGTGTCGGTCGATGCGGACGGCAAGGTGAAGGTCGAGCGCGTGGTGTGCGCGGTCGACTGCGGGATCGCGATCAATCCCGACATCGTCGCCGCGCAGATGGAGGGCGGCATCGGTTTCGGGCTCGGCGCGGCGATGCACAGCGCGATCACGCTGAAGGACGGCCAGGTCGAGCAACGCAACTTCGACGGCTATCACGTGCTGCGGATGGCCGAGATGCCGAAGGTCGAGGTGCATATCGTGCCGTCGGCCGAGGCGCCGACCGGGGTCGGCGAGCCGGGCGTCGCGCCGATCGGGCCGGCCGTGGCGAACGCGATCTTCGCGGCGACGGGCAAGCGGCATTACGTGCTGCCGTTCGATTCGGCGGAGAGCGCGAAGGCGTGATGTGTCGGGACGCCGGCTGCGGCGCGAGGTATGCGCCGTGGCCGGTGTTTTTCGGCCGCCGATGCAGGGTTCGTTATCCACCTTAATCTCATCCGGCCTCCCCCCAAGGCCGGACCTCCTTCCACGTTACGTCAGACGTAACGCCCGTAACGTCGCCACCCGATGCTACGTAACAATCCTTCACTATTATCGTGCCCGTTTCATCGGCCGCCCGGTGTTCCCGGTTAAAAATTCTTTTAAATTCAACGCTTCCCCGCCGTCCGCGCCATTGCCGCCAGCCGGCGCCCCCTCACAGCCCTCCCCCTGGCCCGGAAGTTGCAGCACAGCACCCCGCAAACACTCCTTTACGGACATGCGAGGGCCACCATGGATTGCAAATACCTGTACATCGACAACATAAAAATCAACTTCGTCCGCCGCACGATCGAAATCGACAACAAGGTCGTTGACGTGACCCCGCGCGAATTCGACGTCGTCGAATTCCTGCTCGACAACATGAACAAGGTCGTGCCGCGGCAGGCAATCCAAGAAGCCGTGTGGGGCCGCGAGCTCGGCGTGTCGTCGCGCACGCTCGACACCCATATCTCGCGGATCCGTTCGAAGCTGCAGCTCGAACACGACAAGAACCTGCGCATCATCCCGATCTACGCGGTCGGTTATCGCCTCGTGCTGTTCGGTGCGGCGATGACGCACGTCGAGCGCCACGACGCGGCGCCGATCGTGCGCGCGGCGCCGCAGCCGGCGATGGCCGCCGACTACGCGTAACGCCGCACCCGCGCGCCGCCCGTTCGCGGCGCGCCGGCAACGCCTCCCCACCGCGCTGCGCGGATTCGCAGCCCCATCGCGGCCGGTCAGCCGGATGCGGCCTGTCCGCCGTCCGGCCCCGTCAGCCAGTCGCGCCCCGACCGCCGCCTCCGGGCGGCGGTTGCCTTTGACCGCCAGCCGTCGCGCCGCCCGCTTCATCGCACGCCGCCGCACTTCGTCGCGCTTCGTAGCGCCCCGCTCCCGTCGTCTGCGCACGACGGTCGCGACTACGGATTCCGGCGCGGCACGCGGCCATCGCCGTCCCTACAATCGACGCAGCAGCCGCGCGCCCCTCGGCGCCGCCGGCACCAGAACAACCCGTCGAACCGACGCCGAATCCGCCCCGATCCCGCCGTGCCTGCGCTGTTCCTGACGAATGCCGACGCCGGCGACGCCGCGAACCGGGCCATGCCCGCCGCTTCCCCGCCGCCCGCCGCCGCGCCGGCCGCGGTCGCGCTCGACGCGTCGCCCTACCTGCCGCGCCTGTCCGCCGCCGCCGCGCGCGGGCTGTCGCATGCGTACTGCGCGACGGGCGCCGTCCCGGTCACGCTCGGCGAGCACGCGTACGAGGTGCGCTGGCGCGTCGACGCCGAGCCGGCCGCCGACGCGCACGCGTACCGCTTCGTCGTCGGCCCGGCCGCCGGCACGCTGTGGATCGACCCGATCGCGGAAACCGAATGGCTCGGCGATGCGGCCGATCCGGCGGTCCCGGCCGTGATCCGCGCGGCGCTGCTCGCCGATCTCGCCGCGCCGCTCGCGGCCGTGCTGCAGGCGGCGACGCGGCAGCGCGTGGAATTGCTGCCGCCGCCCGACGGCGCGCCGGCCTGGCGCGCCTCGCCGGCCGCGCTGCGGTTCGAGCTGCGGCGCGCCGACGCCGCGTGGCGCTGCCACGGCGCGCTGCTGTTCGACGCGCCGGATGCGCTGGCCGTATTCTTCGCGGCCGCGCCGGCCGCGCTCGCCGACGCGCGCGCGGCCTACGCGAGCCTGCCCGTGCCGCTCGTGTTCGAGATCGGCCGCACCGAGCTGACGACGGCCGAACTGGCCGACGTCGTCGGCGGCGACATCATCGCGATCGAGCGCTGGCAGGCGCACGAGCAGAACCTGCTGTGCGTCGCGCGGCTGCCCGCCACGCCGGCGTGGGAGATCACCGGACGGCCGTCGGGCAACCGGCTGACCGTCGAACGAATCAGGGAGATGCCTTTGGAACCGACCCGCACAGACTCCGCGCCGCCGACGACGCACGACGCGCCGCCCGCCGACGCCCCGCGCTCGCTCGACGGCCTCGCGGTCGACCTGCGCTTCGAGCTGCCGCCCACGTCGATGCCGCTCGGCGAACTGAGCGCGCTGCAGCCGGGCGCCGTGATCGAGCTGCAGCAGGGCATCAACCAGAGCGTGATCCATCTCGTCGCGAACGGGATGCTGATCGGCACCGGTCATCTGATCGCGGTCGGCCAGAAGCTCGGCGTACGCGTCGTCACGCTGACGCAACCCGCGCCGCGCGAGCGCTGAGATGGGCAACCTGCCGAATCCGGTCGCGCTGATCGCGGTGATCGCCGCGCTCGGCATCGCGCCGTTCGCGGCGCTGATGGTGACGAGCTACACGAAGCTGGTGGTCGTGCTCGGCCTGCTGCGCTCCGCGCTCGGGATCCAGCAGGTACCGCCGAACCTGGTGCTGAACGGCATCGCGCTGATCCTGTCGCTGTTCATCATGGCGCCCGTCGGGATGTCGATCCGCGACGCGTTGCAGGCGCGCCATTTCGATGCATCGGGACAGTTGTCGACCTCGGACATCGGCGCGCTCGCCGATGCCGCGCTGCCGCCGATCAAGGATTTCCTCGTCTCGCATACGCGCCAGCGCGATCGCGAATTCTTCGTGCGCACCGCGACGTCGGTCTGGCCGAAGAACCGCGCGGACGGCATCAAGGACGACGACCTGCTCGTGCTGGTGCCGAGCTTCACGCTCGCCGAGCTGACGAAGGCATTCCAGATCGGCTTCGTGATCTACATCGTGTTCATCGTCGTCGATCTGCTGGTCGCGAACATCCTGCTGGCGCTCGGGATGCAGATGATCTCGCCGACGACGATCTCCGTGCCGTTCAAGCTGCTCCTGTTCGTCGCCCTCGACGGCTGGTCGCTGCTCGTGCATGGGCTCGTGCTGTCGTATCGGGTCGCCGGAGCCGGATGATGCGCGCACGCGCCCTGCGAACCGCCGCCGCGTGCGTGTGCGCGCTGATCGCGCTCGCGTGCGGGCCGTACGGCGTCGCGCAGGCAGCCGGCGCCGCCGCCGGTTTCGCGCAACTCGCGCGCGCGTGCGCGCCGAACGTCGACCCCGATACGCTCGCCGCGCTCGTGCGCACCGAGTCGGGCTTCAATCCGTATGCGATCGGCGTGGTCGGCGGGCATCTGGCGCGCCAGCCCGCCTCGCTCGACGAGGCGCGCGCGACCGCGCGCGAACTGTCGTCGCGCGGCTTCAGCTACAGCGTCGGTCTCGCGCAGGTGAACGAACGCAATTTCGCGAAATACGGGCTCGATGAAGCGACGATGTTCGAGCCGTGCCGCAACCTGCGGGCCGGCGGCGCGATCCTGACCGAATGCTTCGCGCGCTCGTCGGGCACCGGCCGCGCGACGCAGGCCGCGTTGCGCGCGGCGCTGTCGTGCTATTACAGCGGCAACTTCACGACCGGCTTCTCGAGCGGCTACGTGAGCCGCGTCGTCGCGAGCGCGCAGCGCAACGCGCACGAAGGCGGCATCGAGCCGATCCCGGTCGTGCGCGACGTGCCGCCGCCGGCGCGGCAGCGACGCATGGACGCGGCCGCGACCACGCCGCCCGATCGCGCGCGCAGGCTGCCGTTGCCGGCCGCCTCCGCCGACGCACCGTCGTGCCATGCGCGCCCGGTCGTGATGATGTGCCGCGGCTTGCCGGCGAGCCAGGCGAAGCGGCTGTGCGTGCGGTGTCTCGATCAGTGATCGCATGATCGCGCGCGGCGCCGGGCGCGCGCGCCCGCGCCGCTTTCAGGGGTCCGAACGACGTCGCGCGGCCTGGCTGCCGCCCGCCGCGCGCATCTCGTAGCCCGCGCGACGCCGGGGCGCCGGCCGCTTCCCGCCGCTACGAAACAGCGGCGTTCCCGTCGCCGGGTGGGTCCGTACACTCGAACGATCACGTCGCGGCGTGCAGGACGCCGCGCGTGCCGCGCATCGCGCGGCTCAACGGAGACGAGCATGCTGTTGATCGACGGACTGGGACTGGGTGTCAACTGGCAGCGCTTCCTGTCGGAAACGCTGAATCCGGTCGTTGCACCGCCGCCCCCGCCCCCGCCGCCGCCGAAGAAGGACGACCCGGCCGCCGGGCCCGCGAACCCGACCGCCGCCCCGCCGATTCCCGTCACCGCGTCGCTGGCCACCGATCCGTCGAAGCCGACCAATGCCGAGATCCAGTCCGCGACGTCGCTGATCCAGAGCATGGCCGCGCAATATACGGCGCCGCCGCCCGAGATCACGGTCGAGAACGACAAGACGCGCGCGGTGCAGAAAGCGATCCAGGACGCGCAGACGAAGTACGACAACGCGTCGCAGACGCTGCAAGGCGCGCAGAACGTGCTGCATCTGGTCAACCGCGATCCCGAGTCGACGGCCGACGACCGCAAGACCGCCCAGGCCGACTACGCGAAGGCGCGCACGACGGCCGACACCGCGCAGCGCGAGCTGAACGTGACGACCGACGCCGGCTACATGATCCTGTACGGCGAACAGGCGAACGCCGACATGCCGGCCGGGATGAAGATCGACGATTCCGGCAAGGTGACCGACCCCGGCGACGCGCAGCACGCGGCCGACCAGCAGTTCAAGGCGCTGCTGGACGCCTTCCCCGATCATGCGAACGATCCGAACTGGGTGCCGCAACCGGGCGACTGCAAGAACCCGCTGCAGATCCGGCTCTACGACAATTGGCAGACCGCGAGCGCGAAGGCGGCCGTCGGTGCGTCGAAATACTTCGCGGACGTCGCGAATTCCAATCTCGCGTATACGCAGTTCCAGTCGTACCTCGCCGATCCGGACTACAAGGCCGCGCTCGATGCGGGCGTCGGGCGGCTGAACGACGCGCTGCAGCCGCTGGAGCTGAAGGTCACGATGCCCGATGCGCCCGCTTCGCAGGATGCCGCGCAGCAGGCCGTCACGTCCGCCGCGAAGGATGCGAACTATGCGAACGCCGCGTACGGCGCGGCCAACGACAGCCTGGCGCTCACGAACGCGCAGCAGCGCTACGATTCGGCCAGCGGCAAGGAAGGACCGACGGTGGTCGTCCCGAACGAAGTGTCGGACGCGAAGACCGCGCTCGCCCGCGCGCAGACGGCGGCGAACACGAGCGGCGGCTATCTGCAGATGCTGTCCGCGCAGCGGCAGGTCGACACGCTGCAGGCCGACTATACGAAGAAGCAGGACGCATCCAGCGCGTGGCACAAGGCCAATCCGCACGCGATGATCAAGGATCCGCAGGTCGATCTGGACCTCGGCGATGCGTATGCGAAGCTCGATCAGGCGAAGCAGCAGGCGAGCATCGCGCACGACGGCTTCGTCGTCGCGTACGGCGCGACGCTCGCGCAGCAGTACGACGATCAGGCCTCGCGGATCAAGGCGCAGGTGAACGCGCAATCGATCTTCACGAAACCGGGGCTTCAGCCGCCGCTGCTGACGCCGTCGCTGTCGACCGCGAACGGCCTGCCGAGCCTGCCCGCATCGTCGTTGTCGACGGCGACGTCGGCCGCTCCCACCGGCACGCCGACGCTGCCGAGCGCGTCGCCGCTGGCCTCGCCGACGTTGCCCGGGTCCAATGGCGCATCGTCGCTGCCCGCGTCGCCGCTGCTCGACAGCCCGTTCCTGCTGCCGCAGTCGTCGGGGCCGTCCGCCGCGCAGGCCGGCCCGACGATGCTCGACGTGAAGCGCATGCAGACCGTCGCGGGCGCGATCCGCGCGGCCGACAGCCGGATGTCGGATTCGGTCAACGAGCGCGCGACCCAGCTCGCGCTGTCGCAGGCGCGCATCAAGCAGACGCAGGCGAAGAGTACGCTCGAATCGGTGCAGAAGAAGTACGACGACTGGGCCGCCGCGAATCCGCCGCCGATGCGCTTTCGCACCGTCGCGGGCGACGACCTGATCCCGGCGCCGTCGGCGCCGCGTCCGAACCTGTATCAGGACGAGCTCGACAAGGCGAAGGCGGCCGTCACGCAGGCCGACAACGCGGTGCAGCGCCTGCAGCTGCTGAGCGAGACGTCGCACCAGCAGGTGCTGATGGACAGGTTCGACGCCGGCCTCGACGAACGGCTGCGCTATGCGGCGCCCGGTTCGGACGCCGAGAACGACTACAAGAAGGCGCTGCACGATTTCTACGAAGCGCATCGCGGCGAGTTGTCGAACTCGCTGCTCGACGCGGCCAGCGCGAGCACGAACAACGGCGGCACGATCGCGTTCGGCAAGCTGACCGACAACGAGCAGCGCAACCTGATCGGCGTCGCGCTCGGCATGCTGCCGGACGTCCAGAACGGCGCGGCGTCGGGCGATGGTTCGGATCCCGTATCGCCGACGAAGGACGACGTCGCGCGCTACACCGACAAGGACAAGCTGAAGACGATCAACAGCGTGCGCGACAAGCTGCTGTCGATCGGCGGGGGCGCGACGACGC
Source organism: Burkholderia sp. AU28863 (assembly GCF_002223195.1). Classification (NCBI taxonomy): domain Bacteria; kingdom Pseudomonadati; phylum Pseudomonadota; class Betaproteobacteria; order Burkholderiales; family Burkholderiaceae; genus Burkholderia; species Burkholderia sp. AU28863. The sequence continues at coordinate 1,743,330 of NZ_NKFE01000005.1, forward strand.
AGGTCAGCGTGTTGCCGATGGTCTACGCCGCCAAGGATGCCGGCATGACCACCAGCGCGCTGTTCAAGGTCAGCGGCAAGGACGGCACGCAGTACGTCGACGAGACGGCGAGCAACTACGACGACATCAATGATTACATCGACAACAACGAGCTGTCGACGGACGGCACGGTCGACATCGCGACCGGCCACAACGCGGACGGCACGCTGCAGCTCGTGTCGAAGGCCGCGCATCACGAAAGCGGCTTCGACAGTTTCCTGAACACGCTGACGAGCACGGGCCTGAACATCGGCATGATGGTCGGCGGGATGGCGCTCGAAGGTCTCGGCACGCTGCTCGACGGCACCGGCATCGGCGCGATCGTCGGCGTGCCGCTGAACATCCTCGGTGCGGGGATGATGTACACGGCGATCGGCGCGACGATGACGAGCGCCGGCCTCGATCTGGCCAATCGCGCCGACCACGGGCGCAGTCTCAATCCGTTTACCGACCCGGGCGCGCGGGCCGACTTCATCAACCTCGTGCCGATGGGCGCGGCGGGCGCCGCGAAGCTGGCCGGCAGCAAGCTGTTCACGCGCGCGGTCACGGCGCTCACGCGCACGCCGAAGGTCGCGTCGGTGCTCGCCACCGGCGCGCGGACCACCGCGGTCGTGACGGGCGTGGGCGGCGCGGTCGAAGCGTTCGGCGAAGCGGGCTACGACTATTTCGTCACCGGCGACAAGAAGGCCGCCGGCGAGCAGCTCAAGTCCGGGATCACCAACGTCGCGTTGATGGCCGCGGGCGGCCTCAAGGAACGCGCGGTGACGTCGGTGCGCGCGCGCACCGGCCGGCCGGTGCCGATCCGCGGGACAGACGGCAAGACCGTCACCGTCGACAGCCAGACGATCGGCCGGATTCTCAACAGCGGCGACGCGTCGTCGCTCGCGGCCGGCCGCACGCGCGTGACGCTCGACGGCGAAGCCGTCAAGGTGTCGCCGGACGGCACGCTGCGCGTGGGCGACAAGGTGCTGACCTACGACAACACGCCGATTCGCGTGCTCGACCGCGCATCCGGGAAGCGCCTGCCGCCGGGCAAATCGGTGGTGCTCGGCGAGGACGGCACGCTGTCCGTCGTATCGGTGTCGCCGAAGGCATGGACCAATGGCACGCGCGTCGACGACGTGACCGGCACCGGCGAGCGCATGTCGTTCGGCCCCGAGGGTGAGATGAGCGTGACGCCGAAGATCGTCGCGAAGACGCCGCTCGACGTGCTGCAACACGTGCTCGACCAGGCCAGCGACGCCTATCGGCAGACGGTCGCCGGCGCGCAGGCGCCGCGTCGCCTCGCGCAGACGGCGGCCGAAGGCGAAGCCGCGAGCGTGTCCGCCGACGCGCGCAGGACGCGCCGCACCAGCGAGGAACACGCCCGCGTGCAGCAGCAGCGGGACGAAACCGATGCCGAACGCAGCACGACCGCGAGCACCAACCGGCGTAGCGCCGACACGCAATCGATGCGCTGGCGGCCCGTCGCGGCCGACGAGCCGGCCGGCCCGGGCACGCGCGCGAAGCCGGACGGCGCGCCGCCGCGCGTCAACGCGAAGGTCGTCGACCTGACGGACGACGCGCCCGTCACGCGCGCGGCGACGTCCGATCCGGCCGGCATCGCCGTGCCGCGCGGGCCGAGCGCCGAGCCGATGGAAGTCGGCGATCGCACGGTCTACGTGGTGCGCAGCGGCGCGACACCCGACGCGCCGGGCGCGCGGCCGTCGTCGCCGCGCCCGCAGGATCTGGAGGAACCGGTGATCGTCGTCGCCGGCGAACACGACGCGGCGCTCGCGCCCGAGCTCGCGAACCGCTGGCAGAAGCCCGTCTATGCGGCCGCGCCCGACGCATTCGGTGCGGACGGCCAGCTGCGCGCGGGCGCGCGCGTGCTGCGCTTCGATCCGGCGCCGGAGGCGGCCGCGGCCCATGAAGCCGGCCTGCCGGCCGGCATCGCGCCCGACGAAGCGCCGCCGGCTGCGCCCCGCACGGCTGCCGACGACACGGTGATCGTGCTGGCCGGCAAGCGCGGCCCGAACGAACCGGCGATGCCGCGCACGGCTGCGCCGCCCGAGCCGGTCAACGCGCTCGATGGCGTGTTCAGCGCGCCGAACCGCGTGCTCGTGCTCGTCAAGCCGGAACGCCCCGGCGCACCCGAGCGGACGGCGGAACGCGAAACGGCCGCAGCCGACCGCGGCACACGCGCGCCCGACGACGCAAACGGCCAGGCCGCCCGCGCGCCGACGGGCGGCGAACGTCGCACCGCAGCGAACGACGACATCGGCCTCGCCGCCGCCCACCCGGAAACGACCGAGACCGCCCCGCCCGATCCCGGCGCCTCGAAGCCGGGCTGGGTCACGCGGATGCAGATGCGCTTCGGCGGCGCGGCGCTGCCCGAAGCCGCGCAGGCGCTCGCGATGCAATCGGGCACGCTCGCGACGCAACTGCGCATGCTGCAGGACGCCGGCTGGCGCGTGACGCTCGGCAAGCGCGGTGGCGGCAGCCGCATCGACCCGCGCAAGCGCCGCGTGACGATCGACGGCGCGCTACAACATCCGGGCAGCATCACGTATACGCTCGCGCACGAAGCGCGCCACGCGGTCGAGGCGATGGCCGGCGTGCTGAACCTCGACTACGGCAACCGCAGCCGCTTCACGCGCAAGGCGCTCGAAGCCGAGGCGCGCGCGCAGATCAACGCGTTCGAGGCGCGCTACGAAATCGAGCTCGCGGGCGGCGGCGACATTGCCGCGCACGTGCGCCTGCCGGACGCGATCGAGCGCGAAGGGGCCGCATGGCGCGCGCCGTCGCACGACTATGCGGGCACGGTCGGACGCCTCGTCGACGCATTCGCCGATGCGCCCGTGTCGGGCCGCGACGGCGAGACCTACCGCGATTTCTACGACGACGTATGGTCGCGCCAGAAGCGCCGCGGCGGCATCCCGCGCCGGATGCCCGCGCCGCAGACGCAGGAGACCGGCGGCGCGCCGCACGGCGTGCGCAGCTTCGACGAACGCGTGGCATGGAGCCGCGCGCATGCCGAATATGCGTCGCCGTTCGGCGACGGGCCCGTGCCCTCGGCGGCCGACCTGCAGGCGGCGCGCAACCGCCACTTCACGATGCTGCAGGACGAAGGCGTGCTGATGCTGCACGCCGACACGTTGCCGAACGGCACGCTGCTCGCGGGCGGGCGGCCGGCCGGCGTGCATGAATACGCGCTCGACCAGGCGCCGTCGTTCCTGGTCAAGGATGGCTATTCGATCGTGCTGTCCGCGAAGCACGGCGGCGAGGCGGCTGCCGCCGGGCTCGCGAATCTGTGGCAGCGGCCGGTGTATGCGCCGCCCCCGCACGCGGTCGGCGAACGCGCGGCGCTGCTCGACACCGGCGTGTTCCGCCGCTACGACCCGGCGCCCGCGGCACCGCACGATCTCGGGGAACTGGCGGCCGATGCCGAAGGCGTGCACCTCGAAAGCAATCCGGCGGTGCGGATCGACGCCGAGCGCCACGTCGGCGAGCTGCTCGGCTCGGGCGCCGAAAAAACCGTGTTCGCGCTCGGCCACGATGCCGCGCTCGCGGTGTACGACAACGGCCCGCATACGTCGGAAGCCCGCCAGATCGAGGCGGCGATCGACGAGAGCATCGCACTCGACGATCTCGCCTCGTACGGGCTGAAGACCGTGACGATGGACGGTCCGTTCTCCGCGCTGAACCGCGTCGCCGTGCTGTACCGGCCGCTCGGCGTGTTCCACAGCTTCGGCTTCGAGACGGGTGCGCTGCCGCGCGTGGTGTCGCGCGCGGCGCTCGAGCACATCCGGCAGATTCGCGAAGTCGTCGAACGCACGGGCATCGGCTTCGACCTGCAAGGCCTCTTCACGCGCGGCGGCGATTTCCTGCTGAGCGACCCCGGTGCGATCGGCATGGGCGCGGGCGAGCATTTCACCACGCTGCAGCGGCTCGCGGTGATCGAGCGCGCGCTGACGCAAGGCCTCGAGCGCGGCAACGTCGAACTCGCGCATCCGCGGCTCGCCGAAACGCCGCCGCCCGATGCGTTCGTGCAGAAGCCGTCGGTCATCACGCGCGTGCAGATGCGCTTCGGCGGCGCCCCGCTGCCGAAGGAAGCGTACCGGCTGATCGACGCATCGAGCCTGCTGTCGCAACAGCTTCGGCTCGGCGCCGACGCAGGCTGGAAAGTCGTGCGCGGCAAGCCAGGCGGCGGCAGCAAGATCGACACGCGACGGCGGCGCGTCACGATCGACGGCGGTCTGCAGTCGACCGGATCGATGGTCTACGTGCTCGCGCACGAAGCCCGCCATGCGCTCGAGGCCGCGACCGGCACGCTCGGGCTCGACTACGGCTCGACGCAGCGCTACGTGCGCAGTGCGCTGCTCGCCGAGGCGCGCGCGCAGGTCAATGCCTTCGCGGTGCGCGACGAGATCCGCGCGAACCTCGGCATCGACATCGGCCGCCACGTCGCGCTGCCCGACGCGATCGCCAACGAATACGGCCGCGCGCGGGCCGGCGATGCCGCCTCGCTCGCGCGCCTCGCCGACGCGTTCGAGCATAGCCCGACGTCGCTCGACGGCGGGGTCACCTACGGCGAGCTGTATCGGCGCCACGCACAGGCCGCGCAGCGCACCGGCGTCACGATGCCGGCGCCGCGCGAGACGGCCGCGACGCTCGCCGAAGAAACGGCATGGTCGCGCGCCCGTCCGGTAAAGGCATCGCCGTTCGACGGCAAGCCGGTCGCCGGCGTCGACGCGCTGACGCTGGACCGCTCGGGCCCGCTGTCCTACGACCGCGACGGCCGCATCGTGATCGTGCACGGCGTCACCGATGCGCAAGGCCGTCTCGTCGATCCGGACGGCCGGCCGTACACGCCGGTCGAGGTCACGCTCGCGCACCGCTCGGTGCTCGGCCTGCCCGGCTCGTCGGTGATTCTGTCGGCACGCAACGGCCGCGACGCCGCCGCCTGGCTCGCGAACGTCTGGCAGCGCCCCATCTACGCACCGCCGACGATCGCGGTCGGGCTCGGCGCCGAGGCGCGGCTCAGCCATACCAACGCGTGGCTGCGCTACGATCCGGCGCCGCACCAGCGCCCGGACCTGGGCGCGCTCGACGTCGACGGCAACGGCGTCCACGTGAGCGGCGATCCGGCCGCACGCGTGACGGTCGAGCGCTTCACCGGCGCGGCAACCGGCGCCGGCATCGAGAAGACCGTGTTCGAACTGGGCCGCCGCAATGCGATCGGTCTCTACGAGGGCACGGACAATCGCGCGATTCTCGGCCACATCGAATCGATCCGGCTCGAACAGGAAGGCCTCGCGGCGCTGCGCGCGCACGGGCTGCGCACGCTCACGGTCGGCGGCCCGTTCGCGGCATTCGATCGCGTGGCCGTGATGTACGCGCCGTTCGCATCGCTGAGCAGCCACGACGTGATGGCCGGCATGCTGCCGTCGCGCGTCACCCGCGACGCCTTCGCGCAGCTCGACCGCGCGCGCGACATCACCGCGCGGCACCGTCTGTACTACGACTTCGAAGGCGTGTTCGACGCGCGCGGCGACTTCTACCTGAGCGACCCGTCGACGGTCATGACCGATGCGCCGAAGCTGAACGTGGAAGGCATCGTCCGCGAGATCGGCACGCTGCGCGTGATGCTCGAGGACGGCATCGCGCGCGGCGCGATCGAGCTCGCGCATCCCGGCATCACCGAGCACTTGCCGCCCGACGCGTTCGTGCAGAAGCCGTCCGTCATCACGCGCATCCGGATGCGGTTCGGCGGCGCGCCGCTACCCAAGGCCGCCCATGCGCTGGTCGACCGCTCGAGCCTGTTGCGCCAGCAGGTCGCGCTGGCCGGCGAGGCCGGCTGGAAAATCGTGGTGGGCCGGCCCGGGCGCGGCAGCCGGATCGATACCGCGAAGCAGCGGATCGTGCTCGACGGGCAGTTCCACGGCGCCGGCACGCTCGTCTACACGCTCGCGCACGAAGCGCAGCATGCGGTCGAGACGATCACGCGCCGCCTCGCGCTCGACCGCTCGTCGCCGGAGGCGCTGACCGACAGCGCGTTGATGGCCGAAGCGCGTGCGCAGGCGAACGCGTTCGCGGTGCGCCGCGAAATCCTCGACGATGGCGGCATCGACATCGCCAGGGACGCCCGCCTGCCCGATGCGATCGCACGCGAAGCCGACCACGTGACGCCCGGCGACGAAGCCGGGCTGCGCCGGCTCGCGGCCGCCTTCGGCGACGTCGCGCCGTCCGTGCCGGGCCACGCGACCTATCGCGCGTACTACGCGAGCCAGGCCGACGCGATGCACGCGCTCGGCGTACCGCGCGAGATGCCGGCGCCCGCGCCGCAGCCGGCGTCGAACGCGCCGGTGCCCGCGGCGGCGACGGACGCCGCGCGCCGCCAGCATGCGCTCGATCACCTCGCCTCGCACGGCAAGCGCGACCTGATCCGCATCGACGGTTCGCAACTCGCGTCGCTCGAGCAGATGAAGGACGCGTTCGGCAAGAATGCGCACGTGCTGATCGCCGAGCATGAAGCGCGGCCGGACGCGTCGATCGACGCACGCCATGCGCAGCCGAAGTTCGTTGCGAGCATGCGCACCGACGAGAACGGTACGTTCGTCGACAAGACGTCCGCCGATCCGGCCGTGCCGATCCCGGACGCGGTCTATCGCGCGCTGAAGGACAACGGCGGCGCGGAACGGGTGAATGTCGATTTCTACGTGTCGCCCGTGTCGCTCGCGGAATTGCGCGAGTACGGCGGCGCCGCGCGGATCACCGCGCGCAGCGACGGCCGCACCTGGGAAGCCGAACAGGCGGCCGCGACGCCCGACGCGGATGTCGTCACGACGCTGAACTCGCTTGCCGACGCGCCGCGCTTTCGCCGGCCGAAGCAGGCGGCGAAAGCGGCCGGCGACGGCGCGACGCTTTACGCGATCGACAAGGAAACCGGCAAGGTGCTCGGCTACGCGACGCGCAACGCCGCGCACGACTGGACTTATCACGAATCGACCTCGCTCGGTGACGCGACGATCGCGCCGCGCGATCTCGGCGCCGCGTTCCGCCGACGCGCGCGCAACCTGTCCGGCGGCCGTCGCGGCGTGCGCTTCGTCGTGACGGACGTCACGCACGACACGGTCGAGCGCTACGGCGGCTTCGCGCCGGCGGAAATGCGCAAGGCGCTCGGCGACGAGAAGCCGCCGATGCAGAAACTCGGCACGCGCGTGCAGCGCGGCCTCGCGAAAGCCGACCCCGGCGTGCGCCGCAAGATCGCCGAGATCGAAGGCGCCGACAGTCCGTTCCTGCCGCCGAAGCTCGTCCCGGACAGCGAGCAGCTCGCGATCGACTTCAGCGGCGCGAACACACTGCACCTGATGCGCGCGCTGGAGCTGAAGGCGCTGCGCGGCGATCACTACGTGTACGTGTATGAAACCGATCATCCGGTTGCCGAATCGCTGCATACGCGCCGCGGCATCATCGCGATTCACGACGGCAACGCGCTCTGGTACGACAACGCCGAGCAATTGCGCGACCACCCGGACGCGGGCCGCCCGCTCGACGAGATGCCGCTCGGGCGCGGCCCGTTCGGCGCGAACCAGCACTTCCTGCTGTCGACACTCGCGCCCGAGGCGTTCGATCCGCGCGCGACCGCCACGCAGAAAACCGCGCTCGCGCAACGACTCACGCAACTGCTCGACGAGAAGTCGTATTTCGATGCGCTGCCGCAGAAGTTCGACCTCGCGACGCGCTGGATCCGCACGCAGATCGCCGGCCAGATCGATCGCGTAAAAGCCGCCCAGGCCGACCTCGCCGCGGCCCAGCAAGCCGCGCAGCCGGCGGGCGGCGGCCCCACGAGCCCCGCCGGCCGGGTGCGCAATGCGCTGCGCGGCAAGCGCGGCCGGCGCAACCGCCGCGCCGCGAATGCGGCAAACGCATCGAACGCGCCGGCCGCGCCGAAGCCGCCGAAAACGCCGGCGGCCAAGCCGCTGACGCTGCGGCCATACCAGCCGAGCCTGGGTTCGAGCACGGTCGCGGAATGGGTGATGCGTTACGGCGCCGCCAAGGTGGCCGACTGGTTCCCGACGATCGACCGCGTGAAGGCGGTCACCGCACGCAAGAACCAGCCCGATGCCGGCGGCCTCGCCCTGACCGACGAACCGCAGACGATCCTGGCCGACGCACCGATGCTGAAGGCGCTCGGCATCCCCATCGGTCTCGCGCGCGAGGTGTCGAGCATGCCGTCGCGCGGGCCGGTCGCCGATCCCGGCGGCGATCACAACCGCTTCGTGAAGTGGATGCAGGCGTACGCCACGCGCCACAGCGCGGCACGCATGATCGACAAGCGCGCGATCCAGGCGTTCGTGCGCGCGCCGGCCGAGATCCAGGACCGCGTCGCGCCGATGGCGCGTGCGTTCAACCTGCGCGACGATCCCGCGCTCGCGGTGCGCTACGTCGAGCAATATGGCGGCGCGATGCCGGTCGTATCGATTCCGGTCGATCCGCACACGCTCGCGGCCGCGCGCGGCGGCAAGCACGATCCGGCGTTCATCCGGCGCGCCCGCCAGTTCGGGTCCCCGATCGGCGCGCGCTACAACGAGGCCGACGCGACGATCACGCGCGAGGCGCCGGACGGCACCACGCGCACGCTCGAGCTCGACGACATCGCGCATCTGCACAAATGGCTCACCGCGGCGTCGCGCCACGGCTTCCAGCTTCGCCTCGAAGCGGCGTCGGGCCGCCCGCTCGTCTCCGCGGACGACCGCCGCACGATCGCCGGCACCAACGACAGCTATGCCGAATACACGCGGCTGATGACGTCGTTCGAGACGTGGTCGCACGATCACGCCGGCGAGCCCGCGCCGAACGTGATGCTGAGCTTTCACGGGTGGGACGCCGTGCTCGAGCCGGTGCCGGGCGCCGGCCACGTCGAGCTGCTCGATGCGCTGCTCGACCGCAAGGCGATCGACTGGCTGCATGTCGGGCTGTCGTACGGCACGCACGGCGCCGACTTCATCGCGAACCAGGACCTGACGCGGGCGCTGGCGGAACGGATCGTCGACTATTACCAGACCGACCGCCACGGCAAGTTCGCGCGGCTGCACGGCGCCGATGCGCTCACGCGCGTCTTCGAACCGGTGAGCCCCGAGGCGTTCGCGAACCAGCAGCAGGTGCTGTTCGCGGAGATCGCGCGCATCGGCAAGTCGAAAGGACTGTCCGACGACGCGCTCGCGACGCTGCGCGGCGAACTGTACGAACGCAATACGACCGCGCTCGTCAACCAGGCGCGCAAGGCGACGATCGAGCATGCGATGACGCAGTGGGCGTCGGCCGATCATCCGCCCGCCACGCGCACCGAAAAACTCGCCCGCCGCTTCGGCGAACGCTGGCTCGCGGAAGCCGGCGGCCGCGCGCCGGCACGCGGCACCGTCGTGTCGACCGCCGATCCTGCCGGGCCGCTGCCCGACAGTCGCGCGTACTGGCAGTCGGTCGTCGAGCGCGAAGCGCTGAAGAACGATCCGTCGAAGCCGATCAGCGTCGGCCGGCAGATCGCGGCGAACCCGAAACAGGCCAAGATGATCGAGGAACTGCAGGCGCTCGCGCAGATCAACGCGCTGCGCGTGCATCGGCCGTCGTTCCGCAAGGCGGAGCTGTGGAAATCGATCGGCTTCAGCTCGCTCGTCACCGGTGCGGGCGCGCTCGTGATCGCCGATACGCTCGGCGCGACGCACGTGCTGCGGCAGGACATGCTGGGCAGCGCGACGTCGTCGTTCCTGCTGGGCTCGCGTCTTGGTCGCGTGTTCCAGGTCATGCACCAGGGTGCGGTGCGCAGCCTGCAGGCCGGCGATCCGAAGGCCGCGCAGGCGGTGCTCACGCGGCTCGAAGTGACGCTGTCGCGGCAGCTGCGGTCGGGCGCGCACGATTACGGCCAGAACCGCCGCGCGCAGCTCGAGCAGATCTCGAACGAAGCGCGGACGCTGGCCGCGCAGTATGTCGAGCTGAACCGTGTCGGGCTGATGAGTTTCGACGACGCGACCACCCACATCAAGGCGCTCGCCGCGGACGTGCTCGCGCAGATGCAGGGCACGGTCGGCGGCACGTCGCTGCAGCAGCTCCATACCGGCAACCCGCGTCACCTGTTCGGGATCGCGGGCCGCGCGGGCGCCGCGATCACGTCGACCGCGACGCTCGCGGTCGGCATCAGCGGCGTGGTGCACGCGCACGGGGCGTTCGATCTCGCCTACGGCTCGGCCGCCATCGCGAGCGGTGCGTTCGGCGCCACGTATGCGGGCCTCGTCTACACGATCGGCGCGCACCGCGTGAATGCCGACAAGCGCAGCCGCATCGTGCGCTTCACCGATTCGGCGAGCGACTTCATGGCCGTCGCGTACGGCGGCCTCGGCACCGGCGTGCAGTGGAGCGGCGGCCATTACGACCTCGCGATCGCGACCGGCGTGTCCACCGCGCTGCTGCTCGGCGGGCGTCTGAACACGCATTTCCCGAACGCGACGCCGCTGATCAAGAAGATCCCGACGGCCGTCGTGCTGATTCCCGTCGGCGCGTTCGCGTACAAGCTGATCGAAGGTCTGTTGACGACGTTCTTCGGCTCGGGGTCCGGTTCGTCGAATCAGTCGAATTCGAATTCGTCGCAATCGAATCTCGCGCCCGGTGCGTCGCCGAGCGCGTCGGCAAGCCCTTCGGCAAGCGCCGCGCCAAGCGCTTCGGCGAGTGCATCGCCCAGTGCGTCGCCTGCCGCGCCGGCTTCTCCGTCGCCCAGCGCCACGCCGTCGACCGCGCAACCGTCCGCGTCGCCGCAGCCCTACATCGTCGTCGCCGGCGATTCGCTGTGGGTCATCGCCGACCAGCATCGCCAGTCGCTGCTCGACGCCGCGCACGTGTCGCGCGCCGATCAGCAGGCGATGACGCGCGGCGAGCAGGATACGCGCGCGTTCAACGAGATCCTGCAGCTCAATCCGTCGGTGTCACGCGATCCGAACCGCCTGTCGGTCGGCACGCCGCTGATCGTGGGCTGATCCCGGCGCGCGGCGCGCGTGGCGCCGCGCGCACCGGTTGCGCACGGCACGCCGCATCATGCCGCCCGCTGATGTTCCAGCCACGCCTGGAACATCAGCACCGTCCACAGCTGGTGCTGCCAGTTCATCCGGCCCGTCTGGTGCTGGCGCCACAGCCGCTCCACCGCCGCCGCATCGAAGAAGCCTTCCTCGCGCAGGCGCGACGGCCGCAGCAGCGCGTCGGCCCAGTCGCGCAGCGCGCCGCGCAGCCAGTGGTCAACGGGCGCGCAGAAGCCCTGCTTCGGCCGGTCGATCAGCGCGGACGGCACGTACCGGTCGAGCAGCCGGCGCAGCAGCGCCTTCGACTGCCCTTCCGGCAAGCGCACCGACGCCGGCACGCGCCACGCGAATTCGACGACGTGATGATCGAGGAACGGCATGCGCGTTTCGAGGCTCACGGCCATCGCCGCGCGATCGACCTTCGCGAGGATGTCGGTCGGCAGGTACGTGAGCGTGTCGATCGCCATCGCCTGCTCGGCGAAGCTCAGGTGCGCGGGCCACGCGGACACCGTGTCGAGCGGCGTCGGCGGCTCCTGCCCCGCCAGCGCGATGCGCTCCGGGTGATGCACGGACGACATCAGCAGCCGGTACAGCCCGATGCGGCTCTCGGCGGTCATCACATGGCCGAGCTTGTGCAGGCGATCGCCGATGCGCGACGACGATTCGCGCGCTTCCACGCCGCCGCCGAACGCACCCTGCGCGACGGCCGCGAGCTGGTCCGCGTGATCGGGCCGCAACGCATGCAGCGCGGCGGCGATCCGCGCGCGCACCGCGGCCGGCACGCGATGCAGCTTGCGCCACAGGCGCGGCGTCAGGAAATAGCGCGTATAGCCGCCGAACAGTTCGTCGCCGCCGTCGCCGGACAGGCTCACCTTCACGTGCCGGCGCGTCAGTTCGGAGACGAGAAAGGTCGGGATCTGCGACGCATCGGAAAACGGCTCGTCGTAGATCGACGGCAGCTTCGGCACGACGCCGAGCGCATGGTCGGCCGTCACGTAAAGCTCGGTATGGCGCGTGCCGAGATGGCGCGCGACCGCCTTCGCGTAACCGGCTTCGTCGTAGCCGGCCTCGTGAAAGCCGATCGTAAACGTGTCGACCGGCGACGCCGATTGCGCCTGCATCAGCGCGACGATCGCCGACGAGTCGATGCCGCCCGACAGGAATGCGCCGAGCGGCACGTCGGCTTCCATCTGCCGCGCGACGGCCTGGCGCAGGATCGTGTCCAGCTGATCGACGGCTTCGCCGGCGCTGCCCTCGAACGGCTGCGCGCGGCCCGCCTCGATCGCCTGCTCGAGCGTCCAGTACGCCCGCACGCGCGGCGTGTCGCGCGCATGTTCGAACTGGATATACGTGCCGGGCGGCAGCTTGCGGATGCCGCGATAGATCGTGTAAGGCGCGGGCACGCTCGACTGGCGCAGGTACAGGCACAGCGCGTCGCGGTCGATCGTGCCGTCGAAGCCCGGATAGCCGCGCAGCGCCTTCAGCTCGGACGCGAACACGAGCGCGTCGCCGATCCGGCCGTAGTAGAGCGGCTTCTCGCCGATCCGGTCGCGCGCGAGCGTCAGCACCCGCGACGCGCGATTCCACAGCGCGAACGCGAACATGCCGGTCGCGCGGCGCAACGTGGCCTCGACGCCCCACGCGACGATCGCCGCGATCAGCACCTCGCTGTCGGAGTGGCCGCGCCACGCCGGTGCGCGCCCCGTGCGCTCGAGCTCCGCGCGCAGTTCGCGATGGTTGTAGATTTCGCCGTTGAAGACGAGGACGTAGCGGCCGCACGCGGAAGCCATCGGCTGTCGGCCGTGCACCGACAGGTCGACGATCGCGAGCCGCCGGTGGCCGAGCGCGATGCCGGCATCCGGGTCGACCCAGATGCCCTGCCCGTCCGGCCCGCGATGCGCGAGGCTCGCCGTCATTCGCGCGAGTGTGCCGCGCGCTGTCTCCTCATCGAAGGCGACGCTATTCAGAAAGCCGTCGATTCCGCACATTGATTTGTCTGCCCCTGTTGACCTGTTCCGTCACGCACCGCGCACCTCGCGGCCCGCCGTCGGGCATGACGGTCGAGCCATATTACGAAGAAATAAATCAGCAATAATTCACCAGTGAATGCGCGCACCGTCCGGAAAAAAATGGACGTCAAGTTGCGCGTGCAGATGGCCGCATGACGGGGCCATATCGAATCCGGCGGGCCGGCAAGGCAGGAAAAAGGGGGCGCATGCCGTCATGACGCCACCGCATCACGCCGCGTCACACGGCGCCGGTCGCCCATTTCAGCAACTGCGCGACCTCGCGGAAATGCTGCGGCTGGATCGTGCCGTTCTCGGGCGTCGTCTCGTACAGCGCCTGCGCGAGCCCGACGTTCGCGAGCGTCGGGCGCAGCGCGTCGCGGGCCAGCCGCACGATCCGCTCGGCCGCGTCGCCCTCGCCGCGCGCGAGCACCCACGGCAGCGAGCCCATCCCGCCGTAATAGAGCGCGACCGCGACGCGCGGCGAATGGACGACCACCGACGCATAGCCGACCCGGTCGGGCAGCGACGCGAACTGCACTTCGCGCGCGAGCTGGCGGCGCTTCGCCTCGATGTGCGGATCGCCTTCGTCCTCCTTGTGCTCGCGCCGCACTTCGTCGATCGACATTTTCATCTTCTGGTTGAATTCGTGCCGCTGGTGCACGATGTCGATCAGCGCCATCACGATGTAGATCAGCGCGGCCCAGCCGAACAGCAGCATCAGCAGCTTCACGATCAGCGCGAGGATCGAGACCGGCCGCGTGAAGCCCGACTGTACGGACGGATCGAGCGACTCGACGATCAGCCAGCCGAGCGTCGCGACGAGCAGCGCCGTCTTCAGCAGCATCTTCGCGAGGTTGACGAGGTTGCGCAGCGACCACAGGTTCTTCATCCCCTCGGCCGGGTTGAGCCGCGACAGCTGCGGCACGAGGCGGCTCCACGCCATCACGCCGCCCACCTGCACGAAGCCCGCGAGCAGCCCCGCCAGCAGCCCGGCCGCGACGATCTGCGCGGACTGCGTCGCCCAGTCGCGCGCGGCGCCGTCGATCAGCACCGCGAGCCGCGCGGACGGATCGGCCGCGCCGACCGCGTCGAACACGAGCCGGAACAGCGCCTGCAATCGCGCGAACAGCGAACCGATGCCCACCGCGAGCGCCACGCACACGCCGACGAAGAACGCCGACGACACCGTTTCCGCGCTCTTCGGTACGTCGCCCTTCTCGCGCGCCTCGCGCAGGCGCTTCGCGGTCGGCTTCTGGTCCTTTTCGGCCATGTCGGCTCCGGCGCGCTCAGCCGCCGCCGTGCGCGGCGAACAGCGCGCGCAGCAGCGCCATCAGCCCGCTGTCGGGGCTCAGCAGCGAATGCAGCGACGCGTACACCACCGGCAGGAACAGGACCATCATCAGCAGCGCGAGCGCGCTCTTCAGCGGCTGCGAGAACACGAAGATGTTGAGCTGCGGCACCGCGCGCCCGACCAGACCGATGCCGAGTTCGACGAGCACCAGCACGATCGTCACCGGCGCGGCGAGCTTCACCATCCATTCGAAGATCGTGTCGGTCTGCCGCACGATGAAGGTTTGCAGCATCGACGAGAAATCGGGGCCGAGCGAGCCGATCGGCCACCATGCGTACGACTGCGCGAACAGTTGCACGAGCACCTGCAACCCGCCCGCCGTGACGAACAGCGCGATCGCGACGAAATTCAGGAATCCGGAAGTCGGGCCGCCCTCGTGCCCGCCCATCGGATCGAAGAACGCGGCGCTGCCGCTGCCGGTCTGGAAGTCGATCAGGTAGCCGACGCCCTGGATCGCGAACAGCACCGCGCTGAACGCGCCCGCGAGCAGCATGCCGACCACCGCCTCCTTCGCGACGAGCAGGCACCACATCAGGAACGGCAGCGCGGCCACCTGCGCGGCATCGATCGTCGGCGCGACGAACGCGGCGATCACGACCGCGATCCCGTTGCGCACGAGGCCCGTGATGATCTGCTCGTTGAACACCGGCACGACGAACATGATCGGCAGCAGGCGCGGCATCACGTAGAGCAGCGGCCGCAGCATGCCGGCGACGTCGTTGAAGCCCGCGGCCTGGTCTAGCATCGGCGCTCCGCGGCGGCGCTCGGGGCGGGATCGTCGGGCGAGGCGGACGGGTCGGTTTCAGCCGTGATGTCGGCACCGGTTTCCGCTTCGGTCATCGCCGCATCGAACGCGGCCGCGGCCTCCGGTGGCGTGGACGCATGACCGGCCGCGTCGCCCGCGCCGGCCACCCAGGTGCCGCCCGTCGCGAAGCGCCGCACCGCGTAGCCGTCCGCGACTTCGTCGGCGTCGCGCTCGATCCGCGCGGCGCGCGCGTGCAGCGCCTTCTCGCCGGCCTTCTCCAGCTTGTCCTCGGCGGCCTTCGCCTTGCGCGCGGCGCGCTGCAGGTCGGCGAGCGTCGCCTCGTGGCCGCGATGCACGTGCGCGGCCTCGCTCACCGACGCGTTCGCGGTGCCGATATGCCGGTCGAACGTGCGCGTATCGGCCGCCGCGTCCTGCAATGCACGCGCTTCGCGCACGTCGTCGGCGAGCCGCGTCTGGATCGCCGCCTTCGCGGCGACCTGCTGCGCGAGCTGCGCCTGCGCGGCCGCCAGCGCGCGCCGGCTCTGCGCGGCGATACCCTGCTGGCGCGCGGCCGCGACGCGCGCGATCTGGCTGCGCATCTCGCGCACGCGCTTCAGGCGGGCGAGCGTCGCGAGCACGAGACGATCGTCGGCTTCAGACATGATCGTTCGCCAGCTTCGTCAGTTTCGCGAGCAGCACGTCGAAGCGCACGTCCTCGTCCGACGCCTGCGCGCAGAACGCGCCGATCGCATCGCGCGCACGCAGCGCGAGATCGCCGAGCCGGTCGCTGCCTTCGCGATACTCGCCGATCTGCACGAGCAGCTCGATTTCCTGGTACTTCGCGATCAGCTCGCGCACGCGCGCGGCCGCATGCTGGTGCGCGCGGCTCGCGACGAGCGGCATCACGCGCGACAGGCTCGCGAGCACGTCGATCGCCGGATAGCGGTTCGCGAGCGCGATCTTGCGCGACAGCACAATATGGCCGTCGAGGATCGAGCGCACTTCCTCGGCGATCGGGTCCGATTCCTCGTCGCCTTCGACGAGCACCGTGTAGAGCGCGGTGATCGATCCGTGCGCGCCCTGCCCTGCGCGTTCGAGCAGGCGCGGCAGCACCGCGAACGTCGACGGCGGAAAGCTGCGCCGCGTCGGCGGCTCGCCGCTCGCCAAGCCGACCTCGCGCTGCGCGCGGGCGAAGCGCGTCAGCGAATCGACCAGCAGCAGCACGCGCTTGCCCGCATCACGGAAGTGCTCCGCGATCGCGGTCGCGACCAGCGCGGATTTCACGCGCTCCATCGCGGGGCGGTCCGACGTCGATACGACGACGATCGAACGCGCGCGCACCTCCGGCGACAGGCTGTGCTCGATGAATTCGCGCACCTCGCGGCCGCGTTCGCCGACCAGTGCGATCACGTTCACGTCGGCCTGCGCGCCGCGCGCGATCATCCCGAGCAGCGTGCTCTTGCCGACGCCCGACGGCGCGAAGATGCCGACGCGCTGCCCGACGCCGAGCGTCATCAGGCCGTCGATCACGCGCACGCCGGTCGGAAACGGCGTGTCGATCATCTTGCGCGCGAGCGGGTTCGGCGGGTCCTGCTGCGTCGAGACCCACGCGGCGCCCGTCACCGGCCCGCGATCGTCGAGCGGCCGGCCGAGCCCGTCGAGCACGCGGCCGAACAGCCCTTCGCCCACCGGGAACACATGCTCGCGCCCGGACGGCACGACGGTCGTCTCCGGCGACAGCCCGGCCACGTCGCCAAGCGGCGTGAGCAGCGTCGTCTGTCGCGAGAAGCCGACCACCTCAGCAAGCAGCGTCGGCTGGTTCGGCGTGCGCAGCTCGCAGATCTCGCCGAGCCGCGCGCGGATGCCCGTCGCATTCAATATTTGCCCGACCGCGTGGTTGACGCGGCCCTGCACCGACACCGGCGAAAAGAACGCGAGCCCCGCGTCGAGTTCGCCGACGAGGCGGCCGCGATCGAACGGCGCACCGTCGTCGTCGCCGAACGACGGTGGATCGTCGAGCGGCGCGTTCATCGCGCGGCGCCCTTCAGCGCGTCGCGGCGGATCGCCTGGCGCAACGCGTCGATCTGCAGGTCGAGGCTCGCGTCGATGCGCCCGGACGGCGTCTCGACGGTGCACGCATGGCGTTCGAGCTGCGCGTCCTCGACGATGCGGATCTTCTGCCGGTTCGACTGCCCCGCGAACGCGCCGTCGAGCGCGTCGCGCATCTCGTCGGTGCGGCCGGGCGCGATGCGCACGATCAGGAACGCCTCGTCGCGCACGAGCGGCGCGATCCGCGCGAGCGCGGCCTCGTACAGCTTCTGCGTGCTCATCTCGCCGACGATCGCGCGCACGGCCTTCACGACGATGTCGGCCATCGCATCCTTCATCGTCTCCATCGTGCGCGTGGCGGCGAGCGCCTGCGTGTATGCCTGCGCAGCCTGCTCGCGCTGCGCGCGGCGCATGCCTTCGTCGTAGCCGGCCGCCTGGCGCTTGTCGAATTCGCGCTGCGCGTCGGCGACGATGCGCGCGGCCTCTTCATGCGCGGTCGCGATCACCGCGGACGCGTCGAGCAGCGCCGCGTATTCGCGCTCCTTGAGCACCTTGCGCTCCGACAGCAGCTGCAGGTTGTCGCTCGTGATCAGAAAAGCCAGTCCCATGACGCAAGCCTCTCGGGAATCAGAAACAGGAACATCAGTTCGCCGAACTGGTCGCGCTGCGCGCGGTTCAGCCAGTACGGCGCCTCGTCGTCGATCGCCCGATTGAATTTCAGGCGCACGCGCCGCGCGACCGCGTCGCCGGCCACGCCGATGAAATCCGCGAGCAGCCGTCCGCCGCGCGCGCGAATCACGACCGGCAGCGCGGCGGGATCGGCGCGCCACGGTTCGAGCGTTTCCGCGAGCGCGCCGAATTCCGGCGCGCGTTCGAGCGCGAGTTCGAGCGCATCGCCGCCGAGCCGCGCCGCGACTTCCGCGCGGATGCGGCGCCCGGCCAGCGCGTCGCGCAGCCACGCGCGATGCAGCAGCAGCCCCGCATACGCGGCCAGTTGCTCGAGCGCCGCGCCCGGCAGCAGCGCGAGACGCGCGCACGGGTTCGCCACGTCGAAGTCGTGCCGGTCGGCCACGCCGTTCACGTCGAGCAGGTACCGCGCGAGCAGCTTGCGGCCGGCCGCGCCGAACGCGTCCGGCGAACGGTAGCGCGCGGGCCAGTCGGCCGGCACGCGCGTCACGTGCAGATAGCGATCGGGCCGCAGGTTGAAATCGCAGACGAGCGCATGGAACGCGGCAGCGCGCGCGGCCGGCGGCGGCGCAAGCGGGTGCAGCCACGGCAGCAGCGCCGCCTCGGACGCGGCGGCCGGCGACAACGCGTGCGGATCGCTCATGCGCCGTCGCGCGCGCCGTCCGGCGTGCGCAGCCCGCCGCCTGCCTGCTGCGCGGCCGTACCGCCGGCGTTCGCGCCGCGCGGCGCGCCGGCCAGGCCCGCGAGCCGCGCGCCGAACATCCCGCGTCGCGCGGCCGACAGCGCGATCACCGCGCAGGTCAGCAGGATCAGCGCGAACACGAGCCAGCCGAGCGGCGAGCGCAGCCGCAGGATGTCGGACACCGCGCTGCCGATCCCGTCCACGCGC
Source organism: Burkholderia sp. AU28863 (assembly GCF_002223195.1). Lineage (NCBI taxonomy): Bacteria > Pseudomonadati > Pseudomonadota > Betaproteobacteria > Burkholderiales > Burkholderiaceae > Burkholderia > Burkholderia sp. AU28863. The sequence continues at coordinate 1,762,147 of NZ_NKFE01000005.1, forward strand.
GTCGCGCGCGCGGCGGCCGGCTGCAGGAACAGCGACACGTTGTCGTACTGCAGCCCTTCGATGCTGTGCGCGACGAGATCCTTGACCATCGGCGCCATCGCGCGCAGGTCGACGCCCGGCCGGTAGCGGATGTACACCGCGGCCGACGACGGCTTGATCTTGTCCGCGAGCGGATCGTTTTCCGGAATCACGACCTGCACGCGCGCGACCACCACGCCCTCGATGTCCTGCAGCGTGCGCGACAGATCCTGCGACACGCCGTACAGGTAGCGCACGCGCTCCTCGGCCGGCGTCGACACGAGGCCCTGCTTCTGGAACAGCTCGCCGAGGCTCGCATAGCTCGGCTTCGGCAGCCCGTTCGCGTGCAGCACCGTGAGCGCCGCCTGCATGTCGCCGTCCGCGACGCTCACGAGCCATGCGTTGCGGTCCGACGTGTCGCGCGCGTCGTTGTCCTTCGACGCGCTGATGCCCGCGTCGCCGAGCACCGCGATCATCTGGTTCGCGTCGCGCTCCGACAGGCCCGAGTACAACTCCTTCTGGCACCCGGCCAACAGCACGAGCAGCCCCGCGAGCAGCGCGCGCGCCGCCCGGCTGCGCCACGCATGCGTGCGCGGCGTCGAATCGATCGTCGTCATCGTTTGTCCGCTTCAGTGCGCATGGGACCCTATGGTCCGCACGCGCGCTTTCACTCCTGCGTCTTCAGCACCGTATGCGTGAAGCCGTTCGCCGCCTGCGCAACCGACAGGCTCAACTGGTATTCCGAAATCGTGGTGGTTGCCGTCCACTGGAAATCCATCGCCTTCACCATCGTCATCAGCGGGTCGCTGCGGCTGTCCGCCATCGACGTCAGCATCTCGTTGCGGTGCTTGTCGATGTTCGCGTACCGCGAATCGAGATCGTTGCCGTACGTGCGCAACCGCTCGACGAGCGACGACTGGTTCGCCTGCGCGGGCGTCATCTGCACGGCCGGCGCCGCATCCGCCGGCGCGCGCGCCATCGCGACGCCCGACGAAGACGGCGGAGCGGCCGTCGACGCGCCCGGCTGCATCAGCGCATCGAACTGACGCACCTGCGCCGGATCGGACGCCGCGCCCGTTTGCTGCGCGGCACTCGCGAGCGCCGCCGCGCCCGGCGGCGCCGCGCCTACGCCTGTTACCGACATGATCGTGTCCTCCTTGACCGGCAAAGCCGGAAACGGGCCGGCCGGCACGCATCGACGCCCCACCGGGCGCCCGTCACGGGCGGCCCCGGCATGCGACGTCGCGCGGCTCGGCCGGCGACCGGCGTCACGCGCGGCCGGCGGAACTCAGGTGTTGCGCAACCTGGGCGTTCGCCGTCCCTTCCTGCGCGGTCACTGCGTTGCTGGTTTCGAACGTCGCAGTCGATTGCTGAACCTGGAAATTGATCTTGGTCAGTTCGAGCTGCGTCTTGGTCAGGTCGTCGGCCTGCTTCTGCACGTCGCCCGTATTCGTCACACCACCTGCTGCCGAGGTACCCATGCTTCGCTCCTTTACGTGAACCACACTCCACCTTCCGGCGGCGGCCCCATGCCCCGCCGGCGACGTGACGCGCCGCATGCGCGGCGTGTCGCGTAATGCGCGCATCGCGCGACGCGATGCGCAAATCCTGTCGCGACGCTAGTGCGTCGCGCCCTTCGATGCGCCGGCCGCCGCGACGGCCGGCGTCGCCGGCGCATCGGGCAGCAGCGTCGGCCCCGGCACCGGCTGCGCGACGCCCGCCGCCGCCCCGCTCGCGAGCGGCGCCACGGGCGGCGCCGGCGCCTGCTCGGGCGCATGCGCGGACGGGCCGCCGAGCGGCATCGTGATGCGTTGGCCGTTGCGCTCGAACACCACTTCGTCCGGGCCGATCGACACGACGGTCGCGCCCTCCTTCAGCCGTGCGCCTTCGAAATAGCGGCTGCCGTCGATCGTTTCGATGTAGCGCTGGTCGCCGTCGCCGGCGAACACGGTCGTGATCTCCGGAATGCCTGCCGTGCCGCCGAGCGTCGTCGCCGTGCGCGGCGCGGCCGCATCGGCGTCGCGCACGTGATCGACCACCTCGAGCGCCGGCCGGGCATCCTTCATGTAGTTGCGGATGCGCGGCTCGATCTGCGCGCGCGCGGCCGTGCCCGTCAGCTCGATCCGGCCGCGCCCGAGATACGTGACCGTCAGTGCCGTATCGCTGAAATAGGTCTGCGCGGTCGCGACCAGATCGCTGACCACGTAGATGTTGCCGAGCGCCGCGTTGTCGACGCCCGCGACGATCTGCGCGACGCGTTCGCGCGCGGCCGGATCGCTCACGTAACCCGACACGATCACGCCGTCGTCGCGCGGCGCGACCGCCAGCTCCGGATACGCGTGCAGCAGCTGCTGCAGCCGGTGCGTGCGCGCGAGCACCGATTCGTGCTGCCACGGCAGGCGCCCCGACCATGCGACGAAGCCGTAGCCGAGCGCGCCGAGCAGCACGCCGACCCACAGCGCGACCAGCGCGATCACGAGCCGCCGGCTGCCCAGCCGCCGCAGCCCGCCCGTGAGCCAGCCGAGCCACGCGGCCTCGCGCGCGGTGTCCGGCGCATCGGTTTCGTCGGGCACCGCGACGCTCGCCTGCGCATGCCGCGCGATGCCGAGCCGGATCGAGCCGACCGTCACGACGTCGTTCGGCGTCAGCGAGCGGCGGCCGGCGCCGAGCGGCTCGTCGTTGAACAGCACCGGCGCGCCGGCGTCGCCGCCGTGGTTCTGCACGGTCACCGCGAGCGCGCCGACCTGCAGGCACACCTGTTTCGCGCCGATCTCGCGATCGGGCAGGATCACTTCGCAGTCGGCCGCCGTGCCGACCCAGTTCGCGCCGCGCGCGAGCGACATCGTGCGGCCGTACATCGGCCCGCTCAGGAAGCACAGATTCCACGGCGATGCGAGCGCGGCCGAGCCGGCCCCCGCGCTTCCCGCGCCGCCGGGCAATGCGCCGTCGCCGTGCGGATCAATGATGCTCGTCGACATGCGTGGCCACTCCTGCGGTCGTCGCCGCGGGCTGCGACGCCGCGCCCACGGGCGGCGGCGGCAACGCGGGCGGACCGAACTTCGTGCCGGGCAGCGGCTTCGGCGTCAGCGGCACCGCGACGTCGTTGTCCGGCGGACGATACATCGACAGCCCTTCGGGGTTCGCCGGACCGTCGACGCCCGGGTTCACGGGTGAGCCGTCCGGCGCATACATCGACGCGTTCGTCACGACGCGCGGCGTCAGCAGGTAGAACCGCTCCATGTGGTTGCCCGACTTGTCGGTGTACTTGAACAGGTTGCCGATCAGCGGAATGTCGGACAGCCAGGGCACGCCGCTCTTGTTCAGCCGCACCTCGTCGTCGTTGAAACCGGCGATCAGGAGGCTCTTGCCTTCGTCGATCATCGTCTTGGTGACGATGTTGCGCTGCTGGATCACCGGCACGTTCGACACGGCCTGCCCCGGCACGATGTTGCCGTCCTGGATGTCGATCGACATCATCACGCTCTGCGGGTTGCCGGACACGGCGGCCGCATTGCGGATCGCCTCGTCGACGATCATCGGCGTCACCTTGATGCTGGTGCCGGTCGTCACGCTGTACAGCGACGAATCCTGATAGCCCGGCACCTGCACGTAGAACTGCGTGAGGTTCTCGAGGATCGCCTCGGTGTTGTCGAGCGCGAGCACCTTCGGCTTCGATCGCAGTTGCGCCTGACCCTTTTGCGCGAGTGCGTTCACGCGCGTGAGCAGGTAGTTGCGCAGCGACCCGCCGATCGACGCGGTCAGCGCGATGCCGGTCGGCATGAACGCGCCCGTCTGCCCGGTTTCCGACGTGCCGATGCCGAACGTCAGCGGCGGATTGCCGGCGCCGTTGTACTGCGTGTTGCCGTTCAGCGCGTTCTGGCCGTTGCCGATCTGCACGTCGCCATGCGTCGTGTGCAGGCGCCAGTCGATCCCGAGGCTGTCGAGCGAATCCTCGTTGATGTCGATGATCGTCACGTTGATCTCGACGATGCGCGGCCGCTCGTCGAGCTGGCCGATCAGCGACTGGTAGCGATACATGTTCTCCGGCAGGTCCCGCACGATCACCGCGTTGATCGCCGGATCGGCGACGATTTGCGGCAGCGTGTCGCCGCCGCCGTTGTTCGAGAACGGCGAGAACCCGCCGCCCATGCTGCCGTCCGCACCGCCATAGCCGCCCTGCCGCGGGCCGCCGGAGATGTCGGGGAAGTCGAGGCGCGGCACCGCGATCGTCAGCCCCGAGCCGAGCTTCACCTGGCGCGCGGCCTGCCCGAGCGGCGTGCTCGACGGCGCCGCGACCGTGTCGCCGGTCTTGCCGAACAGCCGGCGCAGGATCGTCGCGACGCCCGGCACCGTCACTTCCTTGCCCGAGCGGTTGATCGTGAAATCCGACGCCCAGCCGTATTTCAGCCGGAACGCGCGGATGTCCGCATGCGCGCCGTTCGCCGACGGATCGCCGACCGAGCCGATCGCCTGCCGCACGAGTTCGACGTAGCGGCGCGGGCCGGCCACGTACACGCTGTTCGCGCGATCGTTGATCACCAGCGTGTAGCGCTTGTCCGGAATCTGCATCGCCTGCAGCGCGCGGCCGATTTCGCCGGACGCGTTCGGCGGGATCGGGATCATCTGCGTTTGCGACTGGTCGGCCGGATCGACGTACAGGAACGAGCCGTCGTAGTACCACGTGAGCCCGTAGGTCGAGCAGATCGTGTCGAGCGTCTGCTGCGGCGTGCCGGAGAAGCGGCCGCTGATCACGCCGTCGACCTTCGGATCGACCACCGCCGTCACGCCCTGCGACGACGCGAGCTCGCGGATGAAGTCGCCGATCTTCTTGCCGTTCGCGACGATCGTGAACGGCTTGTTGCGCCAGCGCAGGTCCGCGGCGCGCGCATGCTGCGCGGGCGCCATGCACAGCGACGCCGTGAGCAGCGCGGTCGCGCACACGGCAAGCGCGGCCCGTTGCAGGCTGCGCGGTTGAAACCGGATCGAGGCGACGCGTCGACGCATCAAAGGACTCCTGTGGAAGAAACGAACATGCGTTCCAGCGCCTGCTGCGCGAAGCGCAGCACTTCGCCGCCGAGCCAGCCCGACAGCAGCACGAGCGCGACCATCACGGCGATCAGCCGCACCGCGATGCCGATGTTGGCGTCCTGCACCTGCGTGACGGCCTGCAGGATCGCGACGACGAGGCCGGTGACGGTCGCGATCAGCACGATCGGCAGCGACAGCAGCAGCACGAGCATCAGCGCCTGGCGCGTCAGGTCGAGGATCGTCGAGCTCGTCATTGCACGGCTCCCGGCACGCGCACGTCGGCGCCCGCGCCGACCGTCCCGTCGTCCGGCGGGTTCTTCACCCAGCCGACCGTATGCAACTGCACGTCCTCCTCGACTTCCTGGTACGACAGCACCGCGAGTTCGGGCAGCACCGGCTGCAGGATCGTCTTCACGTAGCGGCGCGCGCCGAGCGCGACCATCACCGCGAGCCGCGCGGCGCCCGGCGCATTGCCGTGGCCGCCGGGGCCGGCCGCCTGCGCGGCCTGCACGATCGCGCGCACCTGTTCGCCGATGTCCTGCTTGACCGCGCTCGACAGCGCGAGGAAATTGCCCTGCTTCGTGCGCATCACCGCGCGCTCGATCCGCTCCTGCAGGTTCTGCTCGAACAGCACGACCCGCAGCTGGCGCGCCGTGCCCGCATGACGATCGGTGATCATCCGGCGCAGGTCGACGCGCACGAGTTCGACCAGCGCGATCACGTCGTCGGGCTCGTTCGGCGCCCACGTGATCAGGCTCTCGAAGATCACGCGCAAATTGCGGATCGGCACCTGTTCGGCGAGCAGCCGGCGCAGCACTTCGGTCACGCGCTGCAGCGGCACGAGCCGCGTCAGTTCGCCGACGAGCTCCGGGTGATCGCGGCGCACCAGATGCACGAGCGCCTGCGTCTCCTGGATGCCGAGCAATTCGTCGGCATGCTGGCGCACGATCTGCTCGACGTGCGCGGCCAGCGCGCTCTCGCTCGACAGCCACTTGCCGTCCGGCGCCGCGCCGTCCGGCTTGATCCACAGCGCGGTCGCGAACGGGCCGAACGCCTCGGCCGGCTGGCGCTCCGCGCGCTCGGGCAGCGGCGCGACGCCGTCCCACAGCAGCCAGCCCGGCTTCAGCGCACCGTGCGCGGCGAGCACGTCCTGCAGGTAGATCCGGTACGTGCCGGCCGGCGCGCCTTCGTCGTCGTTCAGCGTGATGCGCGGAAACACCGTGCCGATGTCCGCATCGACGCGCGCCTTCGCGCTCGACAGCGCCGCCTGCAGTTGCGCGAGGTTCAGGCCCGTGCGCAGGTCGTCGGACAGCGACACCGCGATCAGCGACGTGACGCCCGCCGCGTGCGACACCTTCGCGGGCTGGCCGTCGTCGGCCGCGCCGACGCGCCCCGCGACATGAATCAGGTTGAAGCTCGGCGCGGACGTCTTGCGCTTCAGTTGCGAGAACGCGAACGCGCCGAGGCCGAGCGCGATCAGCGCGAACGACCATTTCGGAAAACCGGGCACGACGAGAAAACCGGTCAGCACGAACGCCGCGATCAGCAGCGCGCGCGGATGCGCGCCCAGTTGCTCGCCGAGCTGTTCGCCGAGCTGGCGCTGCCGTGCATCGCGCGTCGCGACGCGCGTCGTCACGATGCCCGCCGCGATCGACACGAGCAGGGACGGAATCTGCGACGCCATCCCGTCGCCGACCGTCAGGATCGCGTAACGCTGCAGCGCCTCGCCGATGTCCATCCCGTGCATCAGTGTGCCGACCGCGATCCCCGCGACGATGTTGATGAACGCGATCACGAGGCCCGCGATCGCGTCGCCCTTCACGAACTTCATCGCGCCGTCCATCGCGCCGTGCATCTGCGATTCCTGCTCGAGCTTCTCGCGGCGCTCGCGCGCTTCGTCGGCGCTGATGATGCCCGCGCGCAGGTCGGCATCGATGCTCATCTGCTTGCCCGGCATCGCGTCGAGCGAGAAGCGCGCGCCGACTTCGGCCACCCGCTCCGACCCTTTCGCGATCACGATGAACTGCACGACCGCGATCACGAGGAACACCACGCCGCCCACCACCACGTTGTTGCCGACCACCAGCCGCCCGAACGCGTCGATCACGTGGCCGGCGTTCGCATGCAGCAGGATCAGCTTGCACGACGCGATGTTCAGCGCGAGCCGGAACAGCGTCGTAAACAGCAGCAACGCGGGGAACGACGAGAAGCTGACCGCCGACGGCACGTAGGTCGACACCGTCAGCAGCACGACGCTCGCCGCGAGATTCAGCGAGATCATCCCGTCGAGCGCGGTCTGCGGCAGCGGCAGGATGAACAGCGCGACGACCGCGACGATGAAGGTCGCGAGAAACAGGTCGGCGCGCGGCGACGCGCCCCCGAGGCGCCGTCCGGACACGCCGCGGCCGGCGGAAAACAACCGCTGCCAGTCGCGGGGGAGCGCCTTCGGTTCAGCCATCGTGCCGTTGTCCTGTCGTTATCGCCGGCTGGCACGGGCAACCCTTCCCCGTGCTGCGCGGACCGTTGAATGGGACGAGTGTAGCGACGGGAAACGGCGGAAAAAGAAGCGCGCCTCGTAGCGTGAAAGCGCGTTTTCGTCAGACGATCGAATCGGACTACGAAACCCGGCGGCAGGTTCGGGCACGCGCCGCCGGAACCGCTTCCATTGCGCGCAGGGGGCGCCGGCGCGTGTCCGGCACGCGTCAGGTCAGGACGGCAGCCGCCGCGCGGCGAGATACGCGAGCTGCGCGCGGTTCTGTACGTTGAACTGCTTTTCCAGCGAGCGGATATGGTGCCCGACCTTGTGCAGCGACGTGCGCAGCGCGCTCGCGATCTCCTGGTCGGACAGCCCGTGCACGAGCCGGTCGAGCACCTGCTGCTGCTCGTCGCCGAGCGCGAAGCCGCGCATGCGCGCGACACGCGCCTCGAGGAACGGCAGCGCGACGCGGTGCACGGCAAGACTGACCGACAGCGCGCCGCCGATCACGCGATCGTCGATCCATTCGGTCCCGTGCGTTTCCGACGTCAGGTTCACCGCGACGCGCAGGTCGAGGCGCGGCGCCGACAGGCTGAAGATCACGCCGCTGTTCATTGCGTGCGCACGCAAGTGGCCGGCGAGCGCGAGCACCTTGCGGTCGCCGCTGCCCTGCGCAACCGCCTCGATCTCGTCGAGCCGCCACGCGACCGGGAAGCCGCTCTGCCGCACCTGCGCGAAGCGCGGGTCGCTTTCGTACAGCATCCCTTCGATGAACGGCTGCATGAACGTCGCCGGCGCGAGATCGCGCAGCAGATGCGCGCGCAGAATGCGGCGCCCGATCATTTCGTACGCGCCGTAACCGAGCGTGCTGAAGCCGATTTGCCGCAATCGCGCATGGCATTGCGCGAAATCGAATGACGCAAGGTCGGTTTTACCTGGCGCTATTTGAATACCGGTAAAAACGTCACGCTCGATTGCGTGATATTCGTTCGAATAAGCGGCAGCGGCCGCTATATCGGCTTGTGAGAACCACTCGACGCGTGGTGCGCCGTCAGCATATGTCATGAGGAGCCCGCCCTTTCCCAATATGTGAAACTGCGCCCCGTCACGATCCGGTCTTTTCTTTATGATTTTCTGGTCGTCGTTATATGCGTTCGAAGATGAACCTTTCGCCGCCATTAGTATTACGGCATATTACCCACACACCGGCATTTTTGTACAATGCCCCCGCGTTTCGTCAGGGATGACGATCGGCGCAATCACAACGATGCTCGGTCGCACCGCCGCGAATGCCGTACACGATACGGCCGCCGCCAGGCGATGCGCGTCGATTCCGAGGGATGGCTCATGTCCGATATTGCATTGCATGAAGAAGCAGTCGCCCCAACCAGCTTGCCGCGCTCGTCGCGCGGATCGAACGCCGGCGCGGACGCGTTGCGCGAGCGCGCCGTGCAGGTCGTCTGGTGCGACGACGTGAAGCGCGGCGACGACGCGCAGCCGCACGCGCCGAAGCTCGGCGTCGCCGATACGCTCGCGCACGCGCAGAGCACGGCCGAGCGCAACCGGATCGTCACGAGCCTGCTGCATCTGACCGGGTTCTCGACGTTCGCGTATTTCGCACTCGAATTCGCGCGCGAGCGCGTCGAAAGTCTCTACCTGCACGAAGCGTTCACGCCGGCCACCTATCGCGGCGACTACGTGCGGCACAGCCACCACGACGTCGATCCGCGCACGCTGGGCGCACGCGTGTGCAACATGCCGATCGTGTGGGACCTGCAGCAGTTGCGCCGCGCGCACCGCGAGCGCGACGACGCGCCGTCGGTGAGCCCGGCCGCGCTCGACGGCTTCCTGCAGACGATGCAGGACGACGGGATGTGCAGCGGCATCATGTATTCGATGGCCGTGCCCGGCACGCGGCTCCACGCGTTCATGAGCTTCACCGCGCCGCGCCGCACGCGCGAATGGATCACGCCGGCGACGATCGAGCAGGCGCTGTCGATCGGGCTGTCGGTCCACAAGTTCGCGTCGCCGCAACTGATCTCGACGTCGCGCGAGCGTGCGGTCAACGGGCTCACGCCGTTCGAGCAGGAGTTGCTGCTCGGCATCGCCGAAGGCGCGTCCGACAAGGAGATCGGCCGGCGCCTCGACACCAGCGCGCACAACGTCGACTATCACCTGCGCAAGCTTCGCAAGCGCTTCGGCGTCGCGAACCGGATCCAGCTCACGTACCTGACGTCGAAGCTCGAGCTGATCTGACACGCGGCGGCGGCGCAACGCCGTTGCGCGTCATCGCCCGCGTAAACGCACATGCCGGCCTCGCGGGCCGGCATGGACGGGTTGCGGCGCGGTGCCGGGTCCGGCGCCGCTTCCTGGCAGACGATCGCTGTTACTTCAGCAGCGTCATCTGCACGACCTTCACGATCACGAGGCCGACCGCGATCACCAGATAGCCGCGCAGCACGGCCATCCAGATCCGCGTCGCGAGCGTCATGTTCTGCGGCTCGAGCGTGTCGAGCGGCGGCATGCGCCACGTGTCGCGCAGCGAGCGATCGACGGCCGGCTCGACGACGCGCTTGTTGCGGCGAATCAGCACCGTCGCGAGATAGCCGGCGATCGCGAGCACGGTGCCGCCCACCAGCACGTCGACGATCGCTTCGCCGCTGATGTCCGGATACATCACCGACGCGGTCAGGATGATCGACAGCAGCACCAGCACCCAGATCACCGCGCCCGTGAACACGTTGAGCTTCGTCGAGTTGACCCAGGGTCCAAGCACCTGGCGGTCGTTGCACAGCACGAGCAGGAACACCGTCGCGCTCGGCAGCAGCACGCCGGCCAGCGTCTGCACGGCCTCGGTCAGCAGCCCCAGCGGGCTGCCCGGGATCAGCACGAGCGTGGCCGCGGCCGCGACGATGCCGAAATACACGAGATAAAAGCCCTTCGCGTCGGTCACGCCACGGTGCAGCGAGTGGCGAATCTTGAACACGTCGCCGATCGCGTAGGCGGTCGACAGCGACACGGCCGCCGCGCCGATGATGCACGCGTCCAGCAGCGCGACCGCGAACAGCGTCGCGCTCGTGCGGCCCGCATACCGCTCCAGGCCGGCGATGACCCCGCCCGCGTCGGTGAAGTTGCCGGCTTCCGGATGGCCGCCGAACAACGCCGAGCTGAAGCCGATCATCGCGACCGCGCCAACCAGCACGAACGCGATGCCGATCCACAAGTCGGCCTTTTCATATTTCATGAAGCGCGGCGTGATGCGCTTGTCGATCACGTAGCTCTGCTGGAAAAACAATTGCCACGGCGCGACCGTCGTGCCGACGATACCGATCACGAGCAGCATCACGTCCGACAGCTTCGCGTGCGCGGGCCAGTTCGGCACGAAGAAATCGCGCGTCATCTGCGCGACCGGCGGGTGGATCGACACGAGCACCGGCACGAGCAGCAGGCTCAGCACGCACAGCCCGATCGCGAACCGCTCGAAGCGCCGGAAGTCGCCGGTACTGACGGCCGCCATCGTCAAGGCCGCGGCCACGCACACGCCGGCCACCTTCGGCAATCCGAAGAAATCCAGCACGAACGTGATGCCGATGAACTCGGTGACGATGGTCAGTGCGTTGAGCAGGAACAGGTCGATCACACTGAACGCGCCCCAGAACTTGCCGAAGCGTTCGAAGATCAGGCGCGCATGGCCGACGCCCGTGACCGCGCCGAGGCGCAGCACCATTTCCTGGTTCACGTACAGCACGGGCACGAGCAGCAGCAGCGTCCACAACAGCGTCGTGCCGTAGTTCTGGCCGGCCTGCGTATAGGTGCCGAACGCGCCGGCGTCGTTGTCGCCGACCATCACGATCAGGCCCGGGCCGATGATCGCGAGCAGCGTGCGCAGGCGCGCCCACCACGTGCCGCGCGCACCGGTGTCGTGGTGCGAGATCGTGCCGAGCGCACCGCGGATGTCGCCCAGATGGGCTTCGTCGAGTACGGCGTTGCGCTCGACCGCGATCGGTGGAGAGACGTTGGAGGGCGTGGACATGATGTATTCCGTACGACTAAGGGTTATGCGATTCGATGAGCGTGTGACCTTGGAATGCGCACGGGACGGCCGCTCGAAGGCGGGCGCGCGTGCGCATGCCGAGGCGCGCTCGGCGTTTCTGTTCAGTGGATCAATGCTTTCAGCTGGTTCAGCAGGCGGGAGAACACCCGCGGACGGGCGTCGAGCGTCAGCATCGCGTCGTAGTGGGGGCGCGATTCCGTGACGTGCGGAAGGTTCGACAGCAGAAGGCCGAAGTTCATGGTCTGGCTCCGTGCGGCGACGGCATCGTGCCGGCCGCGTCGTGGGCGCGGGGCCAGTCCGGCGCCTGAACGACGTGTCAGGCTAGGCGGCCGGATTGTCCCCGCGACCCGGGTTCAAAAGGGTCTGCGTATGCAACGGGCATAAGGGACAACTGTCACTGTCGTTCATGGCGGCTCCTGTGCGGTGTTCCGGGGAACACGGTTGACCGCCGTCCGGCGGGCGGGCCGGCATTCGCGCGCCCGGAGAACGGATGCGCGAACGCGGCCGCCTGCCTGGCGGCGGTGAAACCGGGCAGCGCATGCGGGAACGCATCACGCTAACCGGCGCGAATCAGGGTGCACGTAGGGAGTTGCTGCGGAATACTGCTGCGCGCACCGTTTGCCCGGGAGACAAACGGCGGCTTCGATGAGGCGCGGACGTCGGTCGCTCAGGCGGAAATTTCGTTCGAAGATCGACTACTGCAGGCGTCCAAGGCGGCGGCCCCAAGAGTGAAGATGGCGGATTCTATGGACCGCCCGAAAGTGAAGTCAACCCCTTGAAACCCCATTTTTCGAAATAAATTCCCCGCCTGACGCGACTGAAAGATTTGCCCTTGAAATAACGTTCCGAAACCTTTCAGCGCCGTCATCGCGCCACCGCGCGCCGATGCGTGCGAGCAACGGCACGGCACCCTGCCGCGCATCCTTTTCACGATCGCCGGGCGCGCGCGAGAGAGCCCCGCCACGCGGCGACGCGCACGCGACACAGCGCATCTTTCGTGCGTTTTTTGCTTGCGCCGCAGCAAAAGTCGCGACTACAATCCGCCCCAATTCATCAAGGGAGTCCCTCCGTGGACACATGCTCCAGTTGCAGTTCGATGCCGGTCCAGGCCGGCCAAGCCATCGCGAGATAGCAGCCAGACGCATGTCTTTCGCCGCTAGCTCGCATTCGTCGGGTTAGCGCGCGTCCTCCCGGGCCGGCCATCGCCGGTTCGTCAGTCGCACGCTCCGTTATGTTCCATCCTCCGATCGCAGGGTCGCGTCACGCACCCGCGCTCGATCACGTCCTCCGGCGTTCGCCGGGCGGAACGGAGGCAGCGTCATGTTCTTTCAATCGTTCGCGGTCAGACTCAAGCGCGTCGTGCACGTCGCGTGCGACCGCTCTTTTTTCGGCCGCTCGCCGTTCGCGCGGGCATTCGGCCACTGGCGCGGCTGCGCGCTCGCCCACGTGCCGGCGCCGCCCCGCCTGCTCGACTGCGTGCTGATCGCCGCGACGGCCGCCGCGCTCGCGCTCGCCGCGCTGCTGTGCTCGGTCGCGCCACGCGTCGGCTTCGCGCAGGTGTGGCGCGTCGGCGGCTGGCTGCCGTAACCCCCTCTCCGTCCGTGCGGGCCGTCTCGCCATACGCCCCCGCACCCCGTTCCCATTTCTTCAGCGCAACTAATCAAACTGCCAACGGAGCCCAAATGAAGCATCCTCTCGCACCCGTCCCGCGCAAGCGTCGCGTCGATGCGCTCGCCGCGCTGCTGCTGTCGTTCGCCGCCGCACCCGCATTCGCGCAAGCGACGTCTCCCGCCGCAACCGAACCGGCGGCCGGCGCGCGCGATGCGGCCGCCCCCGCGCAACAACAGGCCGCCGATGCTGCCGCGCCTGCTCCGACCGGCTTGTGGGAGCGATCGAACCTGCTCGGCAACATCGGCGGCCTGCGCGACGTGCTCGACGCGCACGGCGTCACGCTGAGCCTGCAGGAAACCAGCGAGTACCTGTACAACACGTCCGGCGGCACGGGGCGCGGCGGCGCATACCAGGGGCTCACGCAGTTCGGTTTCGACGTCGACACCGGCAAGGCGATCGGCCTGCCGGGCGGCACGTTCAACGTGTCGGGGCTGCAGATCCACGGCACCAACCTCACGCAGCGCTACCTGCAGACGTTGCAGACCGCGACCGGCATCGAAGCCAATTCGACCACGCGCCTGTGGGAGCTCTGGTATCAGCAATCGCTGCTCGACGGCAAGGTCGACGTGAAAGTCGGCCAGCAGAGCGTCGACCAGGAATTCATGGTGAGCCAGAACGCGGCGACGTTCATGAACGCGACGTTCGGCTGGCCCGTGCTGCCGTCCACCGACCTGCCGTCCGGCGGTCCCGCGTATCCGCTGTCGTCGCTCGGCGTGCGGCTGCGCGCGAAGCCGGCCGACGCGTGGACCGCAATGGTCGGCGTGTTCGACGGCAACCCGGCCGGCCGCAGCGACGGCGACGCGCAGGTGCTGAACGCGCACGGCACCAACTTCAACCTGCGCAGCGGCGCATTCGTGATCGGCGAAGTGCAGTACGCGCTGAACGCGCCGCCCGCCGATCCGAAGGCGCCGCAACCGGCCGGCCTGCCCGGCACGTACAAACTCGGCGTCTGGTATCAGTCGCAGCACGCGAACGATCCGCGCTACGGCGCCGACGGATTGTCGCTCGCCGATCCGGCGAGCAACGGCACGCCCGCCACGCATCGCGGCAACTACGGCTTCTATGCGGTCGCGGACCAGATGGTGTGGCGGCCGTCGGCCGGCAGCCCGCGCTCGGTCGGCGTGTTCGCGCGCGTGATGGGCTCGCCGGGCGACCGCAACATCGTCGATTTCGCGGCCAACGCCGGCGTGACGCTGAAGGCGCCGTTCGTCGGACGCGACAACGACGTCGCCGGCATCGCGATCGGCTACGCGAAGATCGGCTCGCATGCGCGCGGCCTCGACGGCGACACCGGCGCGTACACGACGCCCGGCTATCCGGTACGCCGCGCGGAGACGGTCATCGAGGCGACGTACCAGTATCAGGTCGCGCCGTGGTGGCAAGTGCAGGCCGACCTGCAGCACTTCTTCCGTCCGGGCGGCGGCATCCCGAACCCGAACGCGGCCGGCGCGCGCATCGGCGACGAAACGGTGGTCGGCGTGCGCACGACGATCACGTTCTGATACCCGCCGCATCAGGACACGGGCCGGACGGCCGCTTGCGCGACGGTCCGGCCCGTGTGGTTGCTTGCCGTGCGGGCATGCGGCCCGCGCCGCCGTGCGTTACTCGCCGTACAGCCCCAGCAGCTTCAGCGTGACGCCGTTGGTCCAGCCGAAGCCGTCCTGCAACGGATATTCGCCGCCCCCGCCGCCGCCCGTGCCGCTGCCCTCGACCACGTACTTCTCGACGAGCTTGCCTTCGGCCGCGTACACCTGCTTCACGTCGGACAGGAAACGCGTGCCGATGTCCTTCGCGAGCGCCGCTTCGCCGTAACGGCGCAGCCCGTCGATCGCAATCCACTGCAGCGGCGCCCAGCCGTTCGGCGCATCCCACTGCTGGCCCGTGTTCTCGGTCGTCGTCGCGAGGCCGCCCGGCTGCAGCAGCGTCTTGCGCACTTCGCGCGCGGTCGCCTTCGCGCGCTCCGGCCATGCGACACCCGCGAACAGCGGATACAGCGCGGCCGCCGTCACGCCGTCGCGCGGCTTGCGCAACTGCCAGTCATAGTCGCCGTAATAGCCGCGACGGTTCCACAGGTAGTGATTGATCGCGGCCGCACGCCGCCCCGCGCGCGCTGAAAAATCGGCCACGCAGGCGATGTCGCGCGTGACCGCGCAGCCCTTCACGATCGTCGTCTCGAGATGGAACATCAGGCTGTTCAGGTCGACCGGCACGATCGACGTCGTGCGGATCGTCGCGAGCGTCTTGCCGTCGCCGAACCAGCGCGAGCTGTAGTCCCAGCCGCTTTCGGCGCCCGCGCGCAGGTCGCGGTACACCTCGTTCGCCGGACGGGACGGCACCGATTTCGCGGTCGTCACGTCCTCGAGATACGACTCGTCGCGCGGCGTGTCGCGCGCATCCCAGTAGCGGTTCAGCACGGCGCCGTCGGGCATCGCGACCACGTTGCGCGTCGCCTGCCCGCGCGGCGTCGTGGTTTCGCCCTGCATCCAGTACGCGTGCTCCTTGCGGAGCGCCGGCAGGTATTTCTGGTAGACCTTGTCGCCTTCGACCCGCGCGGCGAGCGTGACCATGTACGCGAAGAACGGCGGCTGCGAGCGGCTCGCGTAGTACGTGCGATTGCCGTTCGGGACGTGGCCGATCGTATCGATCAGGTATGCGAAGTTGTCGAGCATGTCGTCGACGAGATCCTCGCGCCCCGACACCTGCAGCCCGAGCATCGTGAAATAGGTGTCCCAGTAGTAGCCCTCGCGGAAGCGGCCGCCCGGCACGACGTACGGCTTCGGCAGCGGAATCAGCGAACTGTTCGGGGGCGCCGTGGTGCTCGTGCGCGTGAGCTGCGGCCACAGCCAGTCGATATGCTGGCGCAGCGTCTGGTTGGGCGGCGGCGTCACGCCGCCTTCCGGGGGCGGCGTGAAGTGCTGGTCGACGAACGCCTTCAACGAGAAGCCCGGCTGCGATTTCTGTTGCTGATACAACTGCACGATCGTCGCGGGATCGGTATCGGGCGTGGCGTCGACGAAGGTCTTCTGGTCGGGATAGAGCTGCGCGGTTTGCACCGCGACGAACAGGTCGCCGTAGAGCTGGCTCGGCGGCGGCAGCAGCGTGCCGGATGCGGGCGCGGCGGCGGAGGTGGCCGGCAACGCGGCCTGGCTGGCCGTTTGCGCGGCGGCCTGGTGCGCATTGTCGGCCTGCGCGGCGCAGCCGGCGACGGCGAGATAGGCGATGGCCAGTGCGGCCGCCCAGCGCGGACGCGGCGCGGGCGGCGACTGACGCGACGGAAAGCGAGATGCAAGCGGTGCGGCACGACGTGACGTCATGGCGTGTCCCCTCCTTTCGAATGGTGAGTGGATCGGCACGAGGTCTCGTTCGCGCGCGCGTTCGTCTCGATGGCCTTCGATCGATACGCGTCATGTTGTGGTGCGAATGGGCCTGACTGTCGCACGAAACATGCGTGTCAAGCAAGTTTCGATTCGCGCGACTCGCGGAGATAGCCGCGTACCGCTCGCCACGCACGCGCTTCGAGCGCCTCCGCATCGGTCTCGCCGCGCGCACCCGCCGCATCGACGATGCCCTTCACGATCGCGAGCAGATCGTGCGCGACGACGTCGGGTGCAGCGACGCGTGGCGCATCGCGCAGCCCGAGCGCATGCAGCAAGGTCGCGTGGATGCGGTCCGCGACGCGCGCGGTGCGCGCGCCGAGCGGCAAGCGCGCCTCCTCGAAATCGATCAGCCGCGCGAGCACCGGCCGGCGCATCTGGTGCGCGACGGCCCCGCGCACCAGCGTGCGCAGCACGTCGTCGCAGGACGACAGCGCGGCGGCCCGGTCGACGTCGTCGAGCAGATGCGCGCTCTCGCGCTCGACGAGCGCGGCCGTCAGCGCATCGCGGTTCGGAAAATATTGATAGAGCGAGCCGATGCTCACGCCGGCCAGCGCGGCCACCGCGTTCGTCGTGTAACCGTCGAAGCCGTCGCGCTCCAGGATGCGGGCGGCAGCCTCGACGATCGCGTCGACGGTGGCCACCGAGCGGCGTTGGCGCGGCGCCTTGCGCGGCGACAGCGGAATGCGCGACGACGATTCGGACATGACGATAAGGCGGCTTTAGAATGTGAGCAAGTGCTCATATTCTAGAAACGCACGGCCACGCCGTCAAAAGGAATCGACGTGACCGGGCCGGCGTCGATCCCTCGTCGCGAATTCCGACTCGAACGCGCGCTCGACGTACCGTACGACACGCGGTTCGGCGATCACCGTGTCGGCCTCCTGCCTCGCATCGAAGACGCGTGCGCATCGCTACGACGATGCTGCGTTGTTCATCGCCCAGGAGAGGAGCGCACGCTCGCACGTGCGCGGTCGTCCTTTCCGCGCCACCCGCCGGAAAAGACGACTGTTGCAACATGCGGAACAACTGTTGTCGTACGTGACGCAACGGTCACATTGTGGGCATAATGGCGTCTTTACCGCGCGCCCTGCCCATGTCGCCCGTCTTTCTAGCACCGCTCATCGTTGCCTGTGCGTTGTTCATGGAAAGCGTCGACGCGAACATCATCGTCACCGCCCTGCCTGCGATGGCGAGGGACTTCGGGCACAACCCCGTCACACTGAACATCGCGATCACGGCCTACGTGGTCGGTCTCGGCGTGTTCATCCCGATCTGCGGCTGGCTCGCCGACCGCTTCAGCGCGCGCGCCGTGTTCCGCACCGCGATCGGCATCTTCGTCGTCGGCTCGCTGATGTGCGCGGCGTCCAACTCTCTGGGCGTGCTCACGTTCGCGCGCTTCATCCAGGGCGTCGGCGGCGCGATGATGGTCCCGGTCGGCCGCATCATCATCTTCCGCGCGGTGCCGCGCGCCGATCTCGTGCGCGCGATGAACTACCTCGCGATTCCCGCGCTGTTCGGGCCCACGGTCGGGCCGCTCGTCGGCGGCTTCATCACGACCTACCTGCACTGGCGGATGATCTTCTTCATCAACGTGCCGATCGGCATCTACGGGATCTACCTCGCCAGCAAGCACATCGCGAACACGCACGAGCCCGACCCGGGCCCGCTCGACTGGTTCGGCTTCCTGCTGTCGGCCAGCGGCGCCGCGATGCTGCTGATGGGTCTCACGCTGATCGACGGTGCGCTCACGTCGCGCTCGAACGCCATCATCATGTGCGCGGCCGGCGCCGCGATGCTCGCGCTGTACGTGCCATACGCGCGCCGCAAGGCGCGCCCGGTGCTCGACCTCAGTTTCCTGAAGATCCCGACGTACCACGCGAGCGTCGTCGGCGGCTCGCTGTTCCGCATCGGGCTTGGTGCGGTGCCGTTCCTGCTGCCGCTCGCGCTGCAGGAAGGGCTCGGCATGAGCGCGTTCCACTCGGGGCTCATCACGTGCGCGTCCGCGCTCGGCGGCGCGGTCAGCCGCTCGACCGCCACGCATACGCTGCGCCGCTTCGGTTTTCGCACGGTGCTGATCTACAACGCGGCATTCGCGGGCCTCGCGATCGCCGCGTACGGCGTGTTCCATCCCGGCATGGCGACCTGGGCGATCTGGCTGATCGTGCTCGTCGGCGGCATCTTCCCCGCGCTGCAGTTCACGAGCCTGAATTCGATGATTTACGCGGACATCTCGCCGCGCGACGCAGGCCGCGCGACGAGCCTCGGCAGCGTCGTGCAGCAGATGTCGCTCGGCCTCGGCGTGACGGTGGCCGGCCTCGTGCTGCACGTGTCGCACTGGCTCCAGGGTCACCAGACGATGATGTGGTCGGATTTCTGGCCCGCGTTCCTGGTGGTCGGGCTGTGCTCGTTCGCGTCGATTCCGATCACGCGGCGGCTGCCGCCCGGCGCCGGCGACGAAGTCGCGCGCGGCAAGCGGGCATAAGCGGCCGGCGCCGCGGCATGACCCGTCGCGCGGCGACGGATGAAAAACCGGAAAAGCAAAAAAATCAGCGGACATCCACACGGGGCCGGTGCACAGCCGCATGGATGTCCGCTCAGGGCTCCGGGTCTCCCGATGGGGGTCGGGAATCCCGGATTCGCTTCCTGCGTGCCATGGACATATGTGCGTCGGAAGCGGAATCATTGCGCGCATTGATCGTCGCGCCATGAACTGCACTATAGGGAAACTTGCAAAACGCATCTGTCAACCATTGTCAGACGCGTTGCAGCCGCACGTCGCACGCGCGCGCCGCTTTCGCGCTAAAGTGGCTCCCGATCGCCACCCTCGACCGTCCCGCCGATGCTCACGCTCTCGCCCGCCGCCGCCCGCGCCCTCCATCTCGCCGCACAGGGCCTGCTCACCCCGCCGCGCCGCAAGGCGACCAAGTCCGACGTGCTCGACACGATCCGCCGGATGGCGCAGTTGCAGATCGACACCATCCACGTCGTCGCACGCAGCCCGTATCTCGTGCTGTTCAGCCGCCTCGGCGATTTCCCGCCGCACTGGCTCGACGAACATCTCGCCGAGGCGCGCCTGTTCGAATACTGGTCGCACGAAGCGTGTTTCCTGCCGATCGAGCAGTTCGGGCTGATGCGCTACAAGATGCTCGATCCGTCGGGGATGGGCTGGAAATATGCGGCCGAATGGCACGAGCAGAATCGTCCGGAGATCGAACGGCTGCTTGCGCGGATTCGCGAGCAAGGCCCGGTGCGGTCGGCCGATTTCGCGCGCGAGGATGGTGTGAAGGGCAACGGCTGGTGGGATCGCAAGCCCGAGAAACGTCACCTGGAAGTGCTGTTCACGACGGGTGACCTGATGGTGTCGGAGCGCCGCAATTTCCAGCGCGTGTACGACGTGCGCGAACGCGTGCTGCCCGACTGGGACGATACGCGCGACCTGCCGCCGCGCGATGCGGTGCTGCCTGCGCTGCTCGACTACACGTGCCGCGCGCTCGGCGTCGTGCGCGCGGACTGGGTGGCCGACTACTATCGGCTGCCGCGCCGTTCGTACCGCGCGGAACTGGAGCAGCTCGCCGAGGCCGGCGACCTGATTCCGGTGCGGATCGACGACTGGAAGGAACCGGCCTACGTGCATCGCTCGCTCGACGCGCTGCTGCCGGCGGCTGCTGCCGACACGCTGCGCTCGACGGTCACGACGCTGCTGTCGCCGTTCGACCCGGTCGTGTGGGACCGGCGGCGCGCGTCGACGCTGTTCGGTTTCGACTACACGATCGAGTGCTATACGCCCGAGCACAAGCGGCGCTACGGCTATTTCTGCCTGCCCGTGCTGCATCGCGGCCGGCTGGTGGGCCGCGTCGATGCGAAAGCGCATCGCACGCTCGGCACGTTCGAGCTGAAGGCCGTGCATGTCGAGCCGGGCGTGCGGTTCGGCACCGGGCTCGCGGCCGACGTCGCGAAAGCCGTGAAGAAACTCGCGGCGTGGCACGGCACGCCGGAGGTCACGGTCGCCCACGCGCCGCCGGCCCTCGTGCAGGCATTCGCGCGAGCCTGAACACCGCGTGCCGCCGGCGCGCTAGAGCATGTGCATGCCGGCGTCGATATAGTGCGTGCCGCCCGTGATCGCCCGTGCGCCGTCGCTGGCGAGAAACGCGCAGAACGCGCCGACGTCGTCGATATCCAGCGTGTGATGCAGCGGGGCCCGGCGCGCGGTGTCGTCGAGCAGCCGGCCGAAGTCCGGCAGGCCCGACGCCGCGCGCGTCGGCAGCACGCCCGGAGAAATCGCGTTGACGCGAATGCCCGCGCCGCCGAGTTCGGCCGCCAGGTACCGCACGCTCGCTTCGAGCGCCGCCTTGACCGGCCCCATCACCCCGTAGTTCGCGACGACCTGCTCCGCGCCGAGATAGCTCATCGCCATCAGGCTCCCGCCGCGCGTCATCAGCGGCTCGGCGAGCCTCGCCATCCGGATGAACGAATGGCAAGAGGTGTCCATCGCCAACGAGAAGCCTGCCGGCGAACTGTCGACCACGCGGCCCTGCAGATCGGCCTTCGGTGCATACGCGATCGAATGCAGCACGAAGTCGATCTCGCCCCATTGCGCCGCGATCGCATCGAACACCGCCGCCATCTGGTCGGGCTGCCCGACGTCGAGCGGCATCCGGATCGGCGCGTCGAGTTGCGCGAACAGCGGCTCGACGTGCGGCAAGGTCTTGTCCGACTGCCAGGTCACCGCGAGCGTGGCGCCGGCCCGGCAAAACGCGCGCGCGCATCCCCACGCGATGCTCTGTTCGTTCGCGATGCCGACGACGAGCCCCCGCTTGTGTCGCAACGTCATGTCGCCCCCGTGTCGATCTAGCGCTGCGCCGCGATCCATCGCGCGATGTCGGGCCACACCGTCGTCAGCGTGCGCGTCCCCATGAACAGGCCGATATGGCCGCCCGGCACGAGCCGGCTCTCGATCCGCGACGCGGGCGTCCCGAGAAGATCGCGCGCCCCGAACACCTGCTCCGGCGTCGTGATGTCGTCGGCCTCGCCGGCGAGCAGATAGGTCGGGCACGCGACGTCCTTCAGGTCGAGCGTGCGCCCGAGCGCGACGAACGTGCCCTTCGCGAGCCGGTTCTCCTTGAAGATCTGCACGATCGCCTGCAGGTACCAGCGCCCCGGCAGGTCGATCGGGCTTTCGTACCAGTTCGCGAACACCTCGCGCTTGCGCAGGTATTCGGGATCGTCGAGATGCTCGTACAGGTCGACGTGCTCGGCGAGATAGTGCTGGTCGGGATGCATGTTCTTCCAGCCGCGCAACATGAAGCGCCCGCGCATCAGCCCGCCGCCCATCGTGACGAGTTCCTCGTAGAACGACGTCGGATACGTGTGCACCATCCGCTTGATCGGGCCGTCGCCCGCGTCGGTGTCGATCGGCGAGCCGGCCAGCACGAGGCTCGCGACCTTGTGCGGGAAACGCGCCGCATACATCGCGGACATCCAGCCGCCCTGACACAGCCCGACGAGATTCACGCGGCCGCCCAGTTCGTCGACGCACACGTTCAGCTCGGCCAGATACTGGTCGATCTCGAGGTCCTTCATGTCCTCGGTGGCCGAGCGCCAGTCGGTCAGGTACAGACGTGTCACGCCGTGCTCGCGCAGCGTCTGCATCAGGCTCTGCCCCGGCTGGTAGTCGGCGATCATCGCGCTGTGCCCCGCGTACGGCGCATCGACGACCGTCGGCAACCCGTGCGCCGGCGCGGCCGAATAATCGCGAAACGTCATCGTCCGCAGCTCCAGCAACGGCCGGTTCGCCGATGCCAGCGCCGGATGCGCTTCGAAATGGAGCTTCTCCTCTTCCGCGAGGAAGCGGAGATTGCGCGCCGCGATCTCGGAGCCGGCCGCAAACATCGCCGTGGCGGCGGCCATCGGCCAGAAAATCGGCAGCGCGGGGGCGCTGACGGCAGGGGAAGGCGTGTCGCGTGCTGTCATCGGAAGTCTCACCGGGTCGGATACGGCGTGGAAGGAGTCGCGTCGTCCAGCACGCGGCGCGTGTGCCGCGCGATCATCAGGTTCTCGTCGGTCGGGATCACGCGCACCGTCACGCGCGACGCGTCGCTCGAAATCACCGGCAGGCCGGCGGCGTTCGCCGCGTCGTCGAGCACGATGCCGAGCCACGCCGCGCGACTGCAGATCCGTTCACGCACGGGCGGCGCGTGCTCGCCGATGCCCGCCGTGAACACGAGCGTGTCGAGACCGCCGAGCACGCCGGCCAGCGCGGCGAGTTCGCGGGCCGCGCGATAGGCGAACAGCTCGACCGCATGCGCGGCCGACGGTGCGTCGCTCGCGAGCAGCGTGCGCATGTCGCTCGACACGCCGGACACGCCGAGCAAGCCCGATTCGGCATAGATCAGATGCTCGACCTCGTCGAGCGACCGGCCTGCGTGACGCTGCAGGTACAGGATCACGCCCGGGTCCAGCGCGCCCGTACGCGTGCCCATCGGCAGCCCGTCGACGGCGGTGAACCCCATCGTCGTCGCGACGCTGCGGCCGTTCGCGAGCGCACACAGGCTCGCGCCGTTGCCGAGGTGCGCGACGACCGTCCGTTGCTGCACCCACGACGGATCGAGGGCCGCGAGCGCGGTCGCGATGTACTCGTACGACAGCCCGTGAAACCCGTAGCGCACGATGCCCTGCCCGGTCAGCGCGCGCGGCAATGCGAACTCCCGTTCGAGCGCCGGCACCGTCGAATGAAACGCGGTGTCGAAACACGCGACCTGCGGCAGGTTCGGCGCAACCGCGGCAACCGCGCGAATCGCGTCGACGTGATGCGGCTGGTGCAGCGGCGCGAGCGGCGAAAGCGACGCGATTGCATCGAGCACGCGCGCGTCGATCCGCACCGGCGCGGTGAAATACGGGCCGCCATGCACGACCCGGTGCCCGACGCCGTCGAACGCGGCCTCCCGCCCGACGTGAGCCGCGAACCACGCGTGCAGCGCCTCGATCGCGCCTTGATGCCCTGGTCGCGCGACGGGGCCATCGGCGAGCGTCGCACCGTGCGCATCGGCCACGAACAGATGCGGTGCGCCATGCAGATTCTCGACCTGTCCGTGCAGGCCCGCATCGAGCGAACGATCGTCGCGCGTGTCGTAGACCGAGAACTTGAGGCTCGACGAGCCGGCGTTGAGCACCAGGACGGGATGTCGCATCGCGGCCTCGTCAGTGTGCGTCGGCCGCAACCGCCGGCGCGTCCACGGGCGCCGCCGTGGCGCGCGCCGCCGCCGCGACGAGCGCCGCGACCGCGCAACTCGCCAGGCGCGTGCGTTCGCTGTCGGCGCGACTCGTCAGGATCACCGGCACGCGCGCGCCGAGCACGATGCCGGCCGCATCGGCATTCGCGAGGAACGTCAACTCCTTCGCGAGCATGTTGCCGGACTCGAGGTCGGGCACGAGCAGGATGTCCGCATCGCCCGCGACCGCGGAACCGAGATGCTTGAGCCGCGCGGCCTCCGGGCTGATCGCATTGTCGAACGCGAGCGGCCCGTCGAGCAGCGCGCCGGTGATCTGGCCGCGCTCGGCCATCTTGCACAGCGCGGCCGCGTCGAGCGTCGACGGCAGCTTCGAGCTGACCGTCTCGACCGCCGACAGGATCGCCACCTTCGGCCGGGCGATGCCGAGCGCATGCGCGAGATCGATCGCGTTCTGCGCGATGTCGACCTTCTGTTCGAGCGTCGGACGGATATTGACGGCCGCGTCGGTGATGAACAGCGGCTTGGGGTAAGTCGGCACGTCCATGATGAACACGTGGCTCAGGCGCCGCCCGGTGCGCAGCCCCGTGTCGGCGCGCACCACCTCCGCCAGCAACTCGTCGGTGTGCAGGCTGCCCTTCATCAGCGCCTGCGCGTCGCCCGCGCGCACCAGCTCGACGGCGCGCGCCGCCGACGCATGACTGTGCGGCGCGTCCACGAGCCGATAGCCGGACAGGTCGACACCGAGCGTCGCGGCGAGCATCGTGATCCGCGCCACCGGGCCGACCAGCACGGGCACGATGATGCCGGCCCGCGCGGCGGCGGCCGCCGCGTGCAGCGATACCTCGTCGCAGGGATGCGCGACCGCGACCGTCACCGGGCGCAATGCGCGACAACGCGCAATCAGCGCTTCGTATTTCTGATGCGTGCGCAACTCGGTCATCGGCTGCCCCTTCGCAAGGATCATGTGAACGGATTCTGGTGCGGGACCGGGTGAAGTCGTTTGATTTCCGTCAATTGTTTCAGGTGAAGTCCCGATAGCATGAATCCGCACGATGACATCCGGATGGCCGCGACGCCCCCCCTGACATGCACATACGCGAAATCCGCTCGAAAATCGCCAGTACCTCGTCCACGCGCAAGATCACCAAGGCGATGGAAATGATGGCGCGCACCAAGATGGCGAGCGCGCAGCGACGCGCGCGCGAATTCCGCCCGTACGCGGCGCGCATCGGCGCGATGGCGGAACGCGTGCTGCGCGACCGTCCCGACCACGTATCGGCGCTGATGGCGCGACGCGATATCGTGCGCCGCGTCGGCCTGATCGTCGTCAGCACCGATCGCGGGCTGTGCGGCCCGCTCAATGCGCGGCTGCTCGTCGAATGCGTGGATGCGCTCGAACGCTGGGACCGGGCCGGCGTCGCGTGCGAACTGAGCGTGATCGGGGCGCGCGGCCTCGCGCCGCTGCTGCGCCACGGCGCGACCATCGCCGCACGTGCGAGCGGCCTGGCCGCCGAGCCGCACTTCGAGCAGTTGCTCGGTGCGCTGCTCGTGCCGCTGACCGCGTTCGTCAACGGCGAGCTCGACGAAGTACACGTCGCATACAACCGGCTGACGAGCCCGCTCGCGTACGAGCCGCGCATCGATGCGATGCTGCCGATCGTGGGGCTCGACACCGGCGCGCCGACCGACGGCGCGGCCGCGTCCGACTATCTGTACGAGCCCGCGCCCAAACCGGTCGTCGACACGTTGCTGCTGCGCTACGTCGAGGCGACGCTCTATCAGGCCGTCGTCGAGAACTACGCATGCGAGCAATGCGCGCGGATGTTCAGCATGCAGACCGCGACGGACAATGCCGACCGCGTGTTGCGCGAACTGCGGCACCTGTACCAGAAGACGCGACAGGCGCAGATCACCACCGAGCTGTGCGAAATCGTCGCCGGCGCGGCGGCGGTCTGAAGGAATACGCATGAAAACGTCGATGAGGCTCGACATCGTCAGCGTGGAAGCGGTGCTGTATGCCGGCGACGCGCATTTCGTCGTCGTTCCGGGGGAAAGCGGAGAACTGGGGATCTACCCGCACCACGCGCCGCTGCTCACGCGGATCCGGCCGGGTGTCGTGATGCTCGTCGATGCACCGACCGGCGAGCATCGCCGCCTGCTCGTCGCGGGCGGCGTGCTGGAGGTCAGCCGCGACGGCGTGACGCTGATCGCCGATCACGCGTTGCGCACGCCCGAACTCGACGATCTGCGCGCACGCGAAGCGCGGCATGCGGCCGACGACTGGCGCCAGCGCTACGCGCATGAAAACCGGCGCGCGTTCGATTTCGCGTCGGCCCGCGCGGAATTGATGGATGAAATCCGGCGCTTCTTTGCGATGGCGCTGCGGCAACAGGCGCCGCACGACAAGCCGGGCAGCGCCGGCTAGACACCGGCTCCGGTGCCGCCCGCTCAGTCGCGCAGCTTGCGAAAACGCGGCGTGCCGTCTTCGAGGTTGCCGTTGAACATCGCTTCCGGGCGCACCCACAGCCCGCGCGCATGCGGCCACAGATGCTCGTAGACGACCACCGATTCCTCGGTTTCGGAATGGCGGGCAACGCCGATGTAGCGGTACAGGCCACCCTTGTAGTGGCGGTGCGTCGCGAGCTGTTCGGCTTCCTGTTCGGTCATGGTGTGCTTCTCTTCGGCAAAAACGGAAAGCGCGTATTGTATGCGCTGCGCCGCGTCAGCGTTTCGTGTAGATGTCGGGCCGGCGGATCTCCATCAGCCGCTCGGGGTTCGCGGAAGGACCGAAACCGACCGGCCGGTAGAGTTCGTGCGCGTCGGTCGTGACGAGCATGATGCGGCGCAGCCGCTGCACCATCCCCTGCGCGAATATATGGTCGATCAGTGCGCGGCCGTAGCCGTTGCCGCGTTCGGCCGGCAGCACGAACACGTCGCACAGATACGCGAACGTCGCGTGATCGGTGACGAGCCGCGCAAACCCGACGAGCCGGTCGCCGACATACGCGCCGAAGCACAGCGAGCCCTCGATCGCCCGCTCGACCACGTCGCGCGGAATGCCCTGCGACCAGTACGCGTCGCGATGCAGGAAATCGAAGATCGTGTCGATGTCGAGCTCGCGCTTGTCGGTGGAAATTCTCAGCGTGGCGGGAGTGGCTGCGGGCACGTCTGTTCTCCGGTTCGAGGGGCGGCAAGCGGAGCATCGACGATACCGCGCCGTGGAGTACGGGACAAGGGGCACTGGAATCCGCCGTGGACGAACAGCCGCACTGCCACCCTCGATTCGGCGACAATGGCATCCGCCGATAAACCCGAGATGCTGCTTCATGACCTACCGCCTCATCGCCTTCGACTTCGACGGCACGCTCGCCGATTCGCTCGACAGTTTTCTCGCCGCGCTGTCGGAAGCGTCGCGCCTGCACGGCTTTCACGACGCCACGCCCGAACTGCGCCCGGCGCTGCGCGGGATGTCGGCGCGCGACATCATTCGCGCGCTCGACGTGCCGATGTGGAAAGTGCCGCGCGTGACGATCGACATACGCCGCCTGATGCGGCCGCGCGTCGCGCACGTGCGGCTCTTTCCCGGCGTCGCCGAAACGTTCGACGCGCTCGCCGCGCGCGGCATCCGCATCGCGATCGCCACGTCGAATACCGAGGAGATCGTGCGTGACCGGCTCGGCCCGCGCGCCGGCGCGCGCGTCGACCATTTCGCATGCGGCATTCCGCTGTTCGGCAAGGCGCGCCGCCTGCGTGCGCTCGTCCGCGAGGCCGGTGTGCGCGCCGACGAAGTGCTGTACGTCGGCGACGAAATCCGCGATGCCGACGCGGCGCGGCGTGCGCATATCGCATTTCAGGGCGTCGCGTGGGGCTACACGGCACCCGACGCATTGCAGGCACATTGCGCGACGCCGTTGCTGCCGCGCCTCGATGCGCTGCTCGATCGCGTGTAACGCTTTCACGCACGCCACGCTCACACACCGCCCCTCGCCCGACGCGCCGCCACGGCAACAGCCGCGACGGCATCACGTCGCTGAAGTGCCGATGACGCGCACGCGCATCTCATCCATTGCATGCGCCACGCGCACGCAAAAATTGCCACCGCCGCACGCGCATCAGGTACGCGCTACCGGCCTGCGCGCGTGCCCATCGATTCGTCTTACCAACCGTTACACAAGCCACAGCACGGTTGCACCTGCTACCCGACCGCTCTCCTAGAATCAGTCGGGCCGGAAAGCACTTCGAACGCCGCCGCGGCAGAGCGGCAGTCGAATCCGGCCCGGGCGCGCCCGGTCTCTCGCACAGCGACGGATCGCACGATCCGTTTTTTAACCAGAGCCCCGATCGAAAGGAGGTCCCATGAACCGCTTTCCCCATATTTCGCGCCTTGCCTTGTCTGCCGCTGGCCTGCTTCTCGTCGCCGTGACGGCGACCGCGCAAACCGCGCAACCGGCACCCGGCGCATCGGCGGCGCCGGCCGCGACCACGACGCGCATCCACGAAGCCGACCAGACCTTCATCACCGACGGCACGAAGACCGTGTCGACCCAGCACGACGCCGCGCGCATCGCCGATTCGCGCACGTCGGACAGCCAGGTCAAGGCGTTCGCGCAACGCGTGTCGACCGACGATGCGAAGATCATCCAGGCAATGCGCGCGGCCAGCCCGCGCGGCGTCGACGTGCCGGCCAACGACCCGGACACGTCAGTGCTGAACAGCATCAAGAGCCTGCGCGGCGCCGAGTTCGACAAGGCGTATATCGAACAGGTCGCGCTCGCCGGCCAGCAGAAGGCGATCTCGGCGTTCCAGGCCGAAATCGCATCGGGCCGCGACACCAAGCTGAAGGACGTCGCACGCCAGGCGCTGCCGATCCTGCAGGCGCACTACGCGGATGCACAGAAGCTCGCGCAGCGTCATCACCTCGCATCGGCGCAGTAATTCATCCTGTGCGGCGCCGCGCATCGCGCGCGGCGCACCGTTTCCCCCGCCGTCGCGCCGCCGCCTCCCCTGCCGGCGGCGCGACGCACGACTGAAGCATCAAGCGCCCCGCGTCATCCGTCACACGTTACGTCGCCAGCTTCGCGTCGAGTCGCGCCCGTACTTCCGGCCATTCGTCGTCGATGATGCTGAAGCGCACCGAGTTGCGCTTGCGGCCATCCGGCATGATCCGTTCGTGACGCACGATGCCCTCCTGTTTCGCACCGAGCCGCAGGATCGCCGCGCGCGATTTCTCGTTCAGCTCGTCCGTCGTGAACTGCACGCGCACGCATTGCAGCGTGTCGAACGCATAGGCCAGCAGCAATCGCTTCGCTTCGATATTCGCGCGCGTACGCTGCGCCGATTCGCTCAGCCACGTATGGCCGATCTCGAGCTTGCGATTCTGGCGGTCGATCTTCCAGAAGCGCGTGCTGCCGATGGCGCGGCCCGACGCGCGATCGACGATCACGAACGGCATCACGGTGCCGGCCGCCCGCCCCTGCAACGCCGCGTCGATGTAGGCGTCGACCGTCTGCGCGCCCGGCACGACCGTGACCGTCAGGTTCCACAACTCGCCGTCGGCCGCGGCGTCCAGCAGCGCCTGCCGGTCGGATACGTCGAGCGGGCGCAGGACGACACGTGCGCCGGTGAGAGTCGGTTGTTCGAGGAAAGACGATGCGTCGGTCATGACGGGATTCCGGAAAATGGCGATGACGGCGATGGCGGCGACGCCCATCATACGGCGGCACCGCTAGCCGAGGTAGGCGGCCAGCCGGCGGCGGATCGCCTTCGCTTCGGCGCGCAGCGCATCGGCGAATGCGTCGACGAGCAGGTTCTTCGGCCGGTGCTCGGGCACGATCACGCTGACCCGGTACGGAAACGACCGCGTCAGCGGCCGCACGTGCAGGTCGCGGCCGACGAAATCGAGCGCGGTGAGCGGGTTGACGATCGCGGCCCCCAGCCCCTGCCGCACGAACGCACACACCGACACGGCCGACGGCGTGTCCACCACCGAGCGCGGCGCGACGCCGAGCTGCGCGAACGCCTCGTCGATCAGGATGCGATACGGATCGTTCAGCGACAGGCTCACGAACGGGCGATCGGCGAGATCCAGCAGGTCGATCGCGTCCTGCGCGAGCAGCGGATGGCCATCGGGCAGCACGCACACTTCATCGACTTCGAGCAGCGGCGCGAGCACGGTGCCGGCCGGCGCGACGTCGCGCTCGGTCAGCCCGAGATCGTAACGCTGCGCAGTGAGCCATTCTTCAAGCACCGGCGACTCCTGCGTCGCGACCGACACGCTGACGCCCGCATGCGCGTCGTGAAAGCGCCGGCAGGCCCCGGGCAGGATCGCGTGCGAGAACGCCGGCAACGCGATCACCGACAGTTGCCCGTCGCGAAACTCGCGCAGGCGCGCGGCCGTCGCCGCGACCCGTTCGAGCCCCACATACGCGAGCCGCACGTCGTCGAACAGCGTGAGCGCGGCCATCGTCGGGCGCAGCCGGCCGTGCGCGCGTTCGAACAACGCAAAGCCGACGACCTGCTCCATCCGCGCCAGCTCGCGGCTGATCGTCGGCTGCGACGTGTACAGCATCTCGGCCGCGCGGATCGTGCTGCCGGTGACCATCAGCGCACGGAAGACCTCGATATGACGGTGCGTCAGCATGATCTTATATATCAGAAATGAATCGAATGAAGATAAACAGGCATTTTACTGTATAGCCAATCAGGCGCATCATCCGGCTATCCGTTCATTCGATCCGATTCATCCGCCATGTCCCTCGATTCCCGCCAGCTCGCGACGCTCGCGCAGCAATACGGCACCCCGCTGTGGGTGTACGACGCCGACATCATCCGCGACCGCATCGCCCAACTGCGCCAGTTCGACGTGATCCGCTACGCACAGAAGGCGAACTCGAACGTCCATATCCTGAAGCTGATGCGCGACGAAGGCGCATGCGTCGACGCCGTGTCGCTCGGCGAGATCGAGCGCAGCCTCGCGGCCGGGTTCAGCCCCGCAGGCGAGCCGGAAGGCGTCGTGTTCACGGCCGACCTGATCGACCGCCCGACGCTCGCGGCGGTGCTGAAGCACGGCGTGACCGTGAACGCAGGCTCGCTCGACATGCTCGCGCGCATCGGCGAGCACGCGCCCGGCCACCGCGTGTGGCTGCGCGTCAACCCCGGTTTCGGCCACGGCCACAGCAACAAGACCAACACCGGCGGCCCGCAGAGCAAGCACGGCATCTGGATCGACGACGTCCCGCGTGCGATCGAGATCGTGCGCCAGTACGGGCTGAAGCTGGTCGGCGTCCACATGCACATCGGTTCGGGCGTCGACTACGGCCACCTGTCGCAGGTGTGCGATGCGATGGTCGATCTCGTCACGTCGCTCGGCCACGACATCGACGCGATCTCGGCCGGCGGCGGCCTGTCGATTCCGTATCGCGACGGCGAGCCGCGCGTCGACGTCGGACACTACTTCAGCCAGTGGGACGCCGCGCGCAAGCGGATCGAACGACATCTCGGCCATCCGGTGCGCATCGAGATCGAGCCGGGCCGCTTTCTGGTGGCCGAAGCCGGCACGCTCGTCACCGAGGTGCAGGCCGTCAACCGTCGGCCGAAGCACGATTTCGTGCTGATCGACGCGGGCTTCAACGACCTGATGCGCCCGTCGATGTACGGCAGCTATCACGCGGTGTCGGTGCACGCGCACGACGGCGCGCTGCCCGCCGGCCGGCCGCTCGTCGACCTCGCGATCGCCGGGCCGCTGTGCGAATCGGGCGACGTGTTCACGCAGGACGCAGGCGGCGTGGTCACGCACCGCAAACTCCCGCAGCCGCAGATCGGCGACCTGCTGTTCCTGCACGACGCCGGCGCGTATGGCGCGTCGATGTCCTCGAACTACAACAGCCGGCCGCTCGCGCCGGAAGTGCTGGTCGATCGCGGCGCGCCGCGGCTCATCCGTCGCCGGCAGACGATCGGCGAATTGCTCGCGCTCGAAACGTTCGAGTAACCCGCGTCCGGCGTGACGAACGCCAACGGCCAGGCTTGCCGCTGCCGGCAGCGTGGCCGTTTTGCTTGGCGTCTCGCCGTCGGGCTCACGATCGCGATCATGCGCGTCGATCGCAACCGGCTTGCCGCCATCGCATCGGGTAACGTCGGCCCGATGCGCGGCACGCCGCGGCGTCTGCGTCACCCCGCGCGCTGCACGGGCGCCATCTTCGAGAAGTACTTCGCGCCCGCCACGCAGCCGACCACGATTACCGTCACGACGACCATCGACGGCGGCACCGTCTCGTGCAGCAGCCCGGCCGCGAGCAGGAAGCCGAAGAACGGCTGCAGCAGCTGCAACTGGCCGACGCCCGCGATCCCGCCGAGCGCCAGCCCGCGATACCAGAACACGAAGCCGATCAACATGCTGAACAGCGACACGTACGCGAGCCCCCCCAGCGCGGCGGCATCGACGCCGTCAAACGACGCGGGCCAGGTCAGCCACGTGAGCGGCAGCATCAGCGGCAGCGACAGCACGAGCGCCCACGAGATCACCTGCCAGCCGCCGAGCTGGCGCGACAGGCGCGCGCCTTCCGCATAACCGAGCCCGCACGCGACGATCGCGGCCAGCATCAGCGCGTCGCCGACCACCGACGCCTGCCCGCCGTTGCGCAGCGCGAACGCGGCCACCGCGCCGCTGCCGACGATCGAGAAGATCCAGAACGGCAGCCGCGGCCGCTCGCCGCCGCGCCACACGCCGAACAGCGCGGTCGCGAGCGGCAGCAGCCCGACGAACACGATCGCATGCGCGGACGTCACGTGCTTCAGCGCAAGCGCCGTCAGCAACGGGAAACCGACCACGACGCCGAGCGCGACGACGGCCAGCGACACGGCCTCGGCGCGCGACGGCCGCTTCTGCTTCAGCACGACGAGCAGCAGCAGGCCGAGCGCGCCGGCGATCGTCGCGCGGGCGAACGTGAGAAACAACGGGTCGAGCCCTTGCACCGCGACCCGCGTCGCGGGCAGCGAGCCACTGAAGATGATGACGCCCAGCATGCCGCTGAGCCATCCGTCGGTCGTCTTTTGCACGGTCAACCCTGAATGGAGAATGGATGACCGATGATCCGCCGCCGGCGAAAACGGCGTAAGCTACAGCCCAATACAATTCAGACAAACTGTACTGGACAACCAACCGTACAGTTCATCGTTCGCCATGAGCCCTTCCGCCCCGATGCCCGCTCCGCCCGCGCCGTCGCGCACGCGCGTGGAAACCGTCATGGACACCCTGCGCGCACGGATCGCGAGCCGCGCGCTGATGCCGGGTGCGCGCGTGCCGTCGATCCGGATGATGGCCGACGGGCTCGGCGTGTCGAAATCGACGGTCGTCGATGCGTACGAGCGGCTCGCGAGCGAAGGCGTGCTCGTCGCCCGGCGCGGTTCGGGCTTCTACGTGTCGGGCCACGCGCCGCCGCTCGCGCTCGCCGAGCTGGGCCCGCGCCTCGATCGCGAACTCGATCCGCTATGGCTGTCGCGCCAGTCGCTCGAGGCGGCGCCGACGTCGGTGAAGCCCGGCTGCGGGTGGCTGCCGTCGTCGTGGCTGCCCGACGAAAGCCTGCGTCGCGCGCTGCGCGCCGTGTCGCGCGACGAAGCCGATGCGCTGACCGACTATGCGACGCCGCTCGGCCTGCCCGCGCTGCGCCAGCAGCTCGCATGGCGGCTCGCGCAGCATGGCGTTCACGCGGAACCCGCGCAGATCATGCTGACCGACGGCGGCACGCACGCGCTCGACCTCGTGTGCCGCCTGCTGCTGGAGCCCGGCGATACCGTCGTGCTCGACGATCCGTGCTACTTCAACTTCCAGGCGCTGCTGCGCGCGCACCGTGCACGAATCGTCAGCGTGCCGTTCACGCCGAACGGGCCCGATCTCGTGCGCTTCGAGCAAGTCCTCGCCGAGCATCGACCGCGCCTCTACATCACCAACGCCGCGCTGCACAACCCGACCGGCGCGACGCTCGCGCCGCCCGTCGCGCACCGGCTGCTGACGCTCGC
Source organism: Burkholderia sp. AU28863 (assembly GCF_002223195.1). Classification (NCBI taxonomy): domain Bacteria; kingdom Pseudomonadati; phylum Pseudomonadota; class Betaproteobacteria; order Burkholderiales; family Burkholderiaceae; genus Burkholderia; species Burkholderia sp. AU28863. Next base: position 1,796,014 of record NZ_NKFE01000005.1, read on the forward strand.
GGCCGAGCACGGGCTGCTGATCGTCGAGGACGACATCTTCGCGGATTTCGAGAGCACGCCCGCGCCGCGGCTCGCGGCGTTCGACGGGCTGTCGCGCGTGGTGTCGATCGGCAGCTTCTCGAAGACGCTGTCGGCCGCGATCCGCTGCGGCTATGTCGCCGCGCGGCCGGAATGGATCGACGCGCTCGTCGACCTGAAGCTCGCGACGTCGTTCGGCAACGCGCAGATCGGCGCCAACGTCGTGCATCGGCTGCTGATCGATGGCACGTATCGGCGCCATCTCGACAGCCTGCGCGCGCGTCTCGCGGATGCGATGGGCGAAACGATCCGGCGCCTCGCGCGAGCCGGGCTCGGCATCTGGACGGAGCCGCGCGGCGGGTTGTTCGTGTGGGCGCAATTGCCGGACGGGCTCGACGCGGCGCGCGTCGCGCGTCATGCGCTCGACCACGACGTGGTGCTCGCACCCGGCGACGTGTTCAGTGCGTCGCGCAACGCGACGTCGTACCTGCGCTTCAACGTGTCGCGCTGCAAGGGTCCCGCCGTGTTCGATGCGCTCGCGCGGGCGATGGACGCGGCGCGGGTGGGAGAGCGCGGCGGCGCGCCGGCGGATGCCGGCGGCCGTTTGCTGGCCGGCAAGTGACGCGAGCCGGCCGTCCCGCGACGGGTTACCCCGCCGCCCGCGTCACACCTCCCCCGCGTGCGCCCTCGCCCTGACCTCGGCGAACGACGTATCGACGAGCAGACGCCCGGTGTCGAACACCGTCTCGAGCGCCTCGTCCCATTCGCCTTCCAGCACACGATCGTCCCACGCAACCGGCAGCGTCACCGTCCGATACTCGCCGGTGCGCCAATTGCGCAGCAACGTCAACCGCCCCTGCTTCGAGCGCTTGCCCTGATCGGTGACCGGGTCCTTGCGGACGTCGTGCCACACGCCGCCGCGCCGGATGGCCGAACACTTCATCGCGAAGCGCTGCGTATCGCGATTCACCCGCTGCAACAGCGCACCGCCCATGCCGAACACCACGTTGCCGGCCGCATAGCCCGCATCGTCGAGCGCGACGAGGATCGCTTCGATCGACTGCTCGTCGACACCGTCGCCCTGGATCATGCGCACGTGGTTCAGCACGCGCCGCCCCTTGCCGTTCACGGTCGCCCCGAACGACGCGTCGAGCGCCCGCACCGTTTGCAGCACGATCGTCACCGGGTCGCCGGAATCGGGACGCACGACCAGCGTCGCGCCCGAATCGATCACCGCCTGCCGAAGTTCGCCGCCCCACAGATCGAGCGCGGCGAACAGATCATAGGAGTCCGATACGACCGATACGATCGCGCCCGGCAAGCCGAAGCGGCTGATCATGTTGCGGTACGCATCGGCCTCGCCTTCGCGCCCCCACGACGTGATCGTGCTGTGCTCGGCCGCCGGCACCGAGTAGGCGGCCATCGGCTCGCGATAGAAGCGGTTCGCGGCCAGCACGCCGAGCACCGTGTCCGAGCCCATGAAGCTCACGAGGTGCGCGGCGCCGCCGATCGCGGCCGATTCCGCGCTCGACACGCCGCGCGCGCCGAAGTCGTGCAGCTTGAACGGCAGTTGCGCGAGGTCGTCGTCGGTCCTTTCGAGGAAGCGGCGAATCGTTTGCCGCAGATGCCAGCTGCGCGTCGCCACCGTCACCGGATACCAGATGCGCAACAGCATCGTCTCGAGATACGACGCGAGCCAGAACACCTGCGGATCGTCGCATTCGACCGTCATCAGCACGTTGTGCACCGGCACGATCGAACCTTCCGACACCGCGCGGATCTTCACCGGCAGATAGCCGTCGTAGTGCTCGACGATATGACGCCATCCGGCTTCGTTGAACGGCTCGCCGTGCACGGCGAAGAAATCGCGCGCGTCGTCGATCATCGCGTGCGTGACCGGCTTGCACAGATACTCCTTCAGCAGCATCTGCAGCCCGAAGAACAGCGTTCGGTCGTAACGGCCGCCGCGCGATTCGACGTACGAGAACATCGCCGATGCGTCCGGCGGATATTGCAGGAAGTGGGAAGCCTTGTACGAATCCGTGTTGAGAATCGGATTGGCGAGAACCGCGGCAAAGCCGCCGGGATCGTTTTGCATGGCTAGAGCTCCTCTAGGCCGTTGAAGTGCCGCCGCGTCTGTCGCGGCGGACCGAATGCGGGGAATCAGCGCGTCACAGCTTCCCCAGGAAGTGATATGCGATGTCGAAGTGATCCTCGAACATCACGTTGCGCATCTGCGCGAATTCGTTGAGCGGGACCCAGCGCGCCTTGTCGGCGTCGTCGCTGCCCTTCACGCGCGGCAGCTCGCCGGTCGGGAAGTTGAACAGGCACGCGTGCGTGATCGTGCGGCCGCGCAGCGAACGCGTCGGGTGATCGAACACCTGGCGATCCTTGATCGAGCCGCGCAGCACGGGCTCCGGCAGCTTGAGGCCGGTTTCCTCGCGCAGTTCGCGAATGCACGCCGCATCGAGCCGCTCGTCCTGGTTCACGAAACCGCCCGGCAGCGCCCACAGGCCGCGGCCCGGTTCGCTGCGGCGGCGCACGAGCAGGATATGCCCCGAGTGCACGACCACCGCGTCGACCGTCACGAACGTGACGGGATACGGCGCGGCCGCCCAGGCCTTGCGATACGCGGCGATGAATTCGGCTTCCGACTTCAGTTGCGCGAATTCCGGCTGCGTGCGGAACCGCTCGAGCCAGCCGAATACGGGTTCCGGCACGGCCCACTGCACGAAGCTGTTGGTTCGTTCGGCGAAGTACTGGTCGCGGATCTCGGTCGCGGAAATGTCTTCCGTCGCGTCGACGTCGACGAGTTCCCATTGCGGGAACATCCGCAGGTAATACGACGTGGCGTCCTTCTCGTGGCCGATCAGCCCGACCTTGCGCTGCGCGACGTCGCCGAGCGCGCCGGCCACCGCATCCTGCACCCAGCGCACCCAGTCGCCGTCGTTGTAGGTCGAATCCTGCAGCGGGGCGATCGTCACGCGGTCGCGCTCGGACGCGTCGAGCAGCGAAGCCAGCATCTGGCGGCGCTCGTCGAACGAGAACGGATCCTTGATGGTGCGAGGCTTGTCGGTCGATCCGATCAGCACGCAGACGCGCTCGGCCCGGCTCAGTGCCGACTTCAGCACGTTCAGGTGACCACGATGCGGAGGCTGGAAACGACCAATGAAAACGAGCGCGTCGAAGCGCCGGTTCTGTTGCGTACTCATGAGGCTCCCTCAAGAGATTGAAACGCTCCGGGTCTGTCCCGAAGGGTTGGGATAAATCGTAGGGGAATTCCCGAAGTGCGTCAATCGATCCCATTCGAGCCCGCGCTCGACTTGACGAAGTCTGACGAAACACAGGTTATTGGCGCGGTACACTCGATTGCATCCCAATCCGAACCTTGGCGCCCGCCCTCATGAGGATCTCAGTCAGCCGGACCGTCGGCGTCGATCGCAGACGCCTGTTCACGTGGTCGCAGGACTACGGCCGGCGGCTCGTGTGGGACAGCTTCCTCACCGATGCCTATCTGCTCGACGGAACGACCGCCGATGTCGGCGTCGATGCGTTCTGCCGCAGCCAGTCGGGCGCGACGATGGTGTCGCGCTACATCTCGTACCGCCCGCCGCAGGTCGCCGCCGTCGAAATGGTCGAAGGGCCGAAAGTGCTCGAACGCTTCAGCGGCAGCTGGAACTTCACCGAGCACACGCCGGGGTCGACCGAGGTGAAGTTCACGTACCACTTCCGTGCGCAGCCGTCCTGGCTGCGCTGGCTGCTCGAACCGCTGATCGGCGCGTTCTATCTCGTGCACACGCGCCGGCGTCTCGATTCGTTCAAGCGCTGGGCCGAGGCCGAAGCGCTGCCGCGCTGACCGGCGCCCCTCCGCGCGCCACCTGCTGCCGAACCTGCGCCTGCGCGCCGAGCGCCGTGGCGATCGCATCCACCGCGTCGGCCGCGCGCGCCGCGCCGCACATGAACGCGTCGACGGCCGCGAAACGATGCTCGGGCCACGTATGGATCGTGATGTGCGACTCCGCCAGCAGCACGACGCCCGTCACGCCATGCTCGCCGCCGAAATGATGGAAGTGCGCGCCGATCACGCGCGCGCCAGCCCGTTGCGCCGCGTCGGTGAGGATCGACTCGAGCCGCACGGCGTCGCGCAGCAGCGCCGCGTCGATGCCGGCCAGGTCGGCCAGCACGTGCGAGCCGAGCACCGCGCAGGGCGGCGCGATCCCGTCGCGCGCGGTCATTTGTGCGACCCGTACGACGAGTAGCCGCTGCGCGCCGACGAACTGCCCCACCCGCCGCCGCCCGAACCGCCGCCGATCGACGCGCAACTGAACAGCGTGACGACGATCAGGCCGTAGATGCCGTAAAGGATGTACCGGATCACGCGTTGCCCCCGTCCGACGCAAAACGCGCCCACAGCCATTCCGGCAGCCACAGCACCAGCAGGCCGACCAGCACGTAGACGGAGCGTCCGGTGAACGAGAACAGCGAACCCAGGTTGAAGATCACGAGCAACGCGCTGAACATGAACGGCAGCGGCGCGAAACTGTGCGACCCCTTGCTGCCGAACAGGCCCATCGATTCGGTGGCGCCCGCGGCAGCCGCGGTGGCCGTCGCAAGCGCCGGCGTGCCGAAACGCTCGGCGAGCGCGCTGCCCGACAGCGGCCGCGCGCGCGACCAGACGATCTCCGCGTCACTGCGCTCGCGCGTCAGCTTGTCTTTCTGCCAGCCGTAGTCGATGATCGACGTGCGGTCGCCCGCCTGCACGCGCCAGTTGAATGCCCCGACCACGTAGACGACCTCCGATTCGTATTCCTCGCGCAAACGGTAGGTCTTGCCGCCATCGGTCACGCTGGATTCGCTGCCGATCGTCGGCCAATGGTCGAGCACCTGCACGCGTTCCCAGCGCCCTTCGCTTTGCACGAGCCACAGGAAGCCGCGCTTCGGGTTCAGCAGCAGATATTCGTCCCATGTCTCGGCGTCGCCCGGCACGCGGCAGCGCATCATGCCGATCACCGTGTATTTCACGCCGTCGAACGTGCCGATCGCGCCGAGTTCGAGCGCGCCTTTCACCGATTCGAGCTTGCGCTGCGCCGCGAACACGATCTGCTGCTCGGCCGTGCACTGCACGCCTGCATGACAGCTGCCGCACACGACGTAGTCGGCCACGTTCGGCGCATAGGACAGCGGCGCACCGCAGCTCGGGCACGCGAACGGCACCATCTCCGCGCCGCGTTTCTCGCGCGTATCGTTTTCGGTATCGCGCAAGCCCGTGAACGCGAGCGCATCGAATTCCAGCGCCTCGCCCGAATAGACGGCCGGGATGCCGCCGTTCGACTCGGCGTCGGAATAGTCGTAGGTCGCGAATGCATTGCCGGTGCGCAGGTCGACGACGCGCGCCTCCCAGCCGGCATCGACGCGGAACGGCAGCTCGCCGTCGCCGCCCGTGCAGCGTGCGGTACGCACGTCGGACACCAGATACGCGCGGCCGCCGTGGTCGATCCGCATGCCCGGTTCGAGCGTGCCGAATGCGGGCCACGTTCGGCCTGCCGCATCGTCGGGCTCCCGCACCGTGATCGCGTACTGGCCCGACGCATCCGACAGCCAGCCGAACGCGCCGTCGTCGAACACGACGTACCATTCGCTCCACGCGCCGGCGTCGTAGGTCATCTGGATGCGGCCGAGCACCGTGAACACGCGGTTGCCGCAGCGCCCGGCCGTGCCGATCTGGACCGGCGATGCGTCGTCGAGCACCGTGGCCAGTTCACCGATGCGCTCGACGTCGGCGCCGCGCTTGAGCAGCGTGCTGCGGCAGAACGCGCAGATGGCCATCACGGCCGCGGCCGAGCGAAACTCGACCGGCGCGCCGCATTGGGGGCACGAGGTACGGAACATGCGCGACGCTTACCGCGTGAGCTTCGCGAGGATCTCGGCCTTCGCGCGCGAATAGTCGTCTTCGGTCACGAGGCCCTTGTCGAGCAGCGCCTTCAATTGCTCGAGCCGCTGCACGTAATCGGCGCCCTCGGTCGCCGCCGCGGCTACCGGCGCCGCAACGGGCGCGGGCGGCGCGGCCTGCGCCGGTTGCGCGGCGCCCGCGATCTGGCCGGCCATCGCCTGCCCGATCGCCGCGCCGGCGGCCAGCCCCGCGCCGACCCCGGCGATGCCGCCCGGGTTTTGCGCGGCGAGCGGAATCGCCTGCGCGGTCTGGTATTGCGTGGCGCGTGCGAGATCGCCGGCCATCCCCGCCCCGATCCGCAGGTCGAGCGCCTTTTGCAGCTCGGCCGGCAGCGACACGCTCTCGACCGCGAACGCGTCGAGCGCGAGCCCGTAGCGCGTGAATACCGGCACCAGTGCGTCGGCGACGCGCTGCGACAGCAGCGACTGGTTCGCGGCCATGTCGACGAACGCCACGTCGGCCGAGCCGAACGTCGTGCTCATCGCGGTGACGACCAGGTTGCGCAGTTGCTGCTCGAGATCGTCGACGGTATAGGCCGCGCGCGTGCCGCTGACCTCGCGATGGAACGCGGCCGCATCGACGATCCGGTACGAGTAGATGCCGAACGCGCGCAGTTGCACGAAGCCGAACTCGCGATCGCGGATCGTCACCGGCTGCGCGGTGCCCCAGCGGCGGCCCAGCTGCAGCCGCGTGCTGAAGAAGTAGACGTCCGACTTGAAAGGCGACTGAAAGAATTTGTCCCAGTTCTTCAGGTTCGTGAGCACCGGCAGCGTGCGCGTTTCCAGCGTATAGAGCCCCGGCTGGAACACGTCGGCGACCTTGCCCTCGTTGACGAAGATCGCGACCTGCGTTTCGCGCACGGTCAGCTTGCCGCCGTACTGGATTTCCTGGTCTTCCATCGGATAGCGCCAGGCCAGCACGCCGTCGGTGTCTTCCGTCCATTGCAGGACGTCGATGAACTGCTTGCGGATGAATGAACCCAGACTCATGTCGGTCTCCTCGAAACGCGTGGCGCGTCAGGTCAGGCAGGCGGCATTGATGATGCCGACGACGAGCGACGCGGTGCCCATCAGGCCGCCCATCGCGACGTTGCGATCCTCGATCGCGTGATTCATGCCGGGCATCACGCGCGTCAGCACCGCATAGGTGATCAGTTGCACGATCATCGCGCCGACGGCCCAGATCACGACTTCGCCGAGCGTGGAATTGTGCGCGATGCTGGACGCGAGCGTCAGGCAGAAACCGATCAGCGCGCCGCCGAACGACAGCGTCGCGGCCGCGTTGCCGTCGCGGATCAGCGCGAGTTCGTCGAACGGGGTGACCTTCAGGTACACTGCCGCGAACACAAGAAGCAGCACGAACGCCGACAGTAAATGAACCGCATAAAGATAGGCACTATTCATTCTTTTCCTCGGATTTTGTGCTCGGTTCGCCGCCCCGTGGCCGGTCGGCCCGCACGGGGCCGCCAGACGAAAATCCGCGCCAGTATATCCACATTGCCGAACACTGCACAACGGATGCGCGATGCTGCATAAGCGTGCGCTCGTCCTGTCGATTCTCGTGCTCGCGTCGTGCGGGCTCGGCTACGAACTGATCAGCAGCGCGCTGTCGAGCTACCTGCTCGGCGATTCGATCCTGCAGTTCTCGTCGGTGATCGGCTGCTACCTGTTCGCGATGGGGATCGGCTCGTGGCTCGCGAAATTCGTCGAGGACGACGACGTGCTCGACCGCTTCGTCGACATCGAGCTGCTCGTCGGCCTGCTCGGCGGCGTATCGGCCGCGCTGCTGTTCGTCGTGTTCGCATGGCTCGCCGCACCGTTTCGCGCGGCGCTCTACGCACTGGTGCTCGCGCTCGGCCTGCTGATCGGGATGGAAATTCCGCTCGTGATGCGCGCGTTCCAGCAGCGCCGCCAGGCGTTCCGCCATACCGTCAGCGAGGTGCTGACCTTCGACTATCTCGGCTCGCTCGCCGTGTCGCTGATCTTCCCGCTCGTGCTCGCGCCGCGTCTCGGCCTGCTGCGTACGAGCTTCCTGTTCGGTCTCCTGAACGCATTCGTCGCACTGTGGACGACCCACCTGTTCCGCGACGAAATCCGCAACGTGCGCGGCAAGCTGATGCGCGCGTCGCTCGTGATCGGGCTGCTGATTGCCGGGTTCGCGCTGTCGGAGCGCATCACGCACTGGGCCGAGCACGGCGTGTACGGCGACGAGACGATCTATTCGGAAACGACGCCGTACCAGCGCATCGTGCTCACGCAGTGGCACGACGACATGCGGCTGTACCTGAACGGCAACCTGCAATTCTCGTCGCGCGACGAGCACCGCTATCACGAAGCGCTGATCCACCCGGCCATCGAGGCGCTGCCGTGGGCGAAGCGCGTGCTCGTGCTGGGCGGCGGCGACGGCCTCGCGGTGCGCGAACTGCTCAAGCACCGCAATCTCGAACGGATCACGCTCGTCGATCTCGATCCCGCGATGACCAAGCTGTTCTCGACGTCCGCGCCGCTCGTCAAGCTGAACCAGGGCGCGCTGAAGGATCCGCGCGTGCAGGTGATCAACGACGACGCGGTGCGCTGGCTCGAATCGAATGCCGACGTGTACGACGCGATCGTCGTCGACTTCCCCGATCCGACCAACTTCGGGCTCGGCCGCCTGTATTCGGTGCCCGTATTCCGGCTGCTCGCACGGCACCTGTCGGAGAACGGCTACACGGTGATCCAGTCGACGTCGCCGTATTTCGCGCCGCATGCGTACTGGACCATCATCGCGACACTGCGCGAAGCGGGGTTCAACACGTGGCCGTACCACTGCTACGTGCCGTCGTTCGGCGACTGGGGCTTCGTGATCGCCGGCAAGCGCCGCGATTTCACGGTGCCGACGCACTACTCGGTGCCGACGCGCTGGCTCGATCCGCAAACGGCCGCCGAGATGTTCCACTTTCCGGCCGACATGCCGGCGCTGCCGATGTCGCCGAACGAACTCAACGACCAGCCGCTCGTGCGCCGCTTCGACGACGACTGGAAGCACGTGCTGCGCTGATGGACCGTCGCACGTTCCTCGTCGCGTCGGCGGCCGCGTCGCTCGCCGCCTGCGGCCGCACCGGCTGGATCGAGACGACGCCGCGCGTCGACTACCCCGGCATGCGCGAAGGCCATGCGCTGCGCGACCATGCCATGCTGCCGCCGCCGTCCGGCACGATCGAGACGGATGTCGCGATTCTCGGCGCCGGCGCGGCCGGGCTGTCGTGCGCATGGCAGCTCGCGCGCGCCGGCCATACGCGCTTCACGGTGCTCGCCGGCCCCGAATTCGGCGGTAACGCGGCCGGCGGGCGCTTCGGCGCGCTCGGCTATCCGAAGGGCGCGCACTACCTGCCGCTGCCGTCGCGCGAATCCGTGCATCTGCGCGACATGCTCGCCGACCTCGGCGTGATCGAATCCGCGCCGTTCTCCGCGCGCCCCGTGTACGACGAGCGTGCCCTCGTCCACGCACCGGACGAACGGCTGTTCATCGGCGGGCAGTGGCAGGACGGCATCGTGCCGACCGCCGGCCTCGACGCCGACGCACTCGCGCAGCAGGCGCGCTTCTTCGCGTACACCGACGGGCTGCGCACCGCGCACGGTGCCGACGGCCGCAAGGTGTTCTGCATCCCGATCGCGGATTCGTCGCGCGACCCACGCTGGCGCGCACTCGACCGGCGCTCGTTTCGCCAGTGGCTGCGCGACGAGGGCTACACCGCGAAGGCGCTGCACTGGTATCTGGACTACTGCTGCCGCGACGACTACGGCGCCGGTTACGAGCACGTCTCCGCATGGGCCGGGCTGCACTATTTCTCGTCGCGCGGCGGCCATGCGGGCGACGCGGGCGACGGCGCGGTGCTGACCTGGCCCGACGGGCTGCACACGATGGTGACGAAGCTGAGCGATTCGATCGCCGCGCGCACCGGCTCGAACGCATGGTCGCGGGACGGCTTCGCGGTGCGCGCGACCGAACGCGCGGGCGGCGTCGACGTGCTGTGCGCCCGCGTCGGCCACGACGGCGCGCTGTCGACGTTCATGCTGAAGGCGCGCCGGGTCGTATGCGCGATGCCGCTGTTCGTCGCGGCGCGCGTGTTTCCGCAGCTTGCCGCGTACGGCTTCGAACCCGCGCGCGACCTGCCGCCGCGCGCGCCGTGGCTCGTGTCCAATTTCCTGCTCGACGGCATGCCCGCCGAGGAAGCCGGCGTGCCGCTCGCGTGGGACAACGTCGTCTACGACGGCGCGGGGCTCGGCTATGTCGTGTCGACGCACCAGTTGATCCGGATGTCGCCGCCGACGCGCTCCGTGTTCTCCGCCTATCAGGCATTGAGCACGCAAACGCCGGACGAGACGCGCCGCTGGCTCGCGCAGGCGAGGCCCGACGCGTTGCGCGAGCAGGCGGCAATCGACCTGCAGGCCGTATACGGACGCGAGCTGTGGAAGCATGCGACCGCACTGGAGATCACCGTGCGCGGCCATGCGATGGCCACGCCGGACGTCGGCTTCCTGAGCCGGCCGGGGCTGCTCGCATTGCGCGATGCCGACGGCCCCGTCTTGTTCGCGCATGCCGACCTGTCGGGGCTGTCGCTGTTCGAGGAAGCGTCGTACTGGGGCATGCTGGCGGCCCGGCGCGTGCTGGCCTGACAACCGCCGTTCGTCATTGCGGCGTCGCCGCCACCCGCTATAATCGCGCGACATTCCGACTGCATTGAGCAGGCCGACGGCGGCGCGCCGTTCGACGCGCCGACCGCCCTTCTCGACAACAACAATGACGAACCGAACCCTCCGACGCCTTCGCCCGCTCGTGCGCGCCGCCGCGCGCGTGCTCGCGTGCGCCCCGCTGCTCGGCGCACCGCCGGCGCTGCACGCAGCCGACGCCGCCGCTATCCGCGGCGCTCCCGGCGCTTCCGTTGCCGAGCCCGCGAGCGGGCGCTACATCGTCGTCGACACCGGCCATACGCCCGCGCATCCGGGCTCCACCGGCGCGAGCGGCCGCGTCGAATACCTGTACAACCTCGACCTGTCCGGCGCGGTCGCCGACGCACTCGCCGCGCACGGCGACCGCGTGCTGCGCACGTCGGCGGACGGCCGCGAGATCGCGCTCGATCGGCGTTCGACGCAGGCGCCCGACGCGAACCTGTTCGTATCGATCCACCACGACTCGATGCAGCAGCAGTTCATCGACGCGGGCCGCCAGCGCGAATTCCGCGGCTTCTCGGTGTTCGTGTCGGAACGTAATCCGCACTATACGGAGAGCCTGCGTTGCGCGAAGGCGATCGCCGAGCGGCTGGTCGCGGCCGGCGAACGGCCGTCGCTGTATCACGCGCAACCGATCAAGGGCGAGAACCGCCCGCTGATCGACCCGCCACTCGGCATCCACCGTTTCGACGATCTCGTCGTGCTGCGCACCGCGCCGATTCCGGCCGTGCTCGTCGAAGCGGGCGTGATCGTCAATCCGGACGAGGAAGCGCGGCTCGCGCGGCGCGAGACGATCCAGCGCCTGTCCACCGCGATCGCGGGCGGCATCGACGCGTGTACGACACCCCGATAAGCGACGGTATCGCCCGTCGGATTCACCGGTTTTCACCCAGTCAGGAGCCTCACCATGAAGAAGAATCTGCTCGCATCCTGTGCGTTGCTCGCGCTTGCCGTTCCGTTCACCGCGCACGCGGCCGGCTGCGGAAAGCCGCGCAGCGCGTTCGACCAGGTGTATTGCACGAGCACGCAGTTCTCGCAATCCGACCGCGATCTCAACGACGAATACGGCCGGCTGCGCAAGCAACTGAGCGGCGACCAGCAGGCGACGCTGAAGGCCGGTCAGCTCGCGTGGCTGAAACAACGCGACGCACAATGCAGCGAAACACGCGGCAGCAGCTACCTCGTCGATATCCAGTGCGCGAACGACATGACGCAATCGCGGCTGTCGTTCCTGCGCGAGCGTGAGCGCGAATGCTCGAGCACGGGGTGCGTGACATCGAAGCTCGGCGAATAAAATCGCCACGCGTGCCGTGCCGCGAAGCATGTCGCGGCACGGCACGCTGCTCGAAAGGAACAACGATGCGGCATGAGTTCTCTGAAGTCCTCAACGATCTGATCGACTACTTTCTCGTCGGCGATCTTCTGCTGCTGAAGCGCTACAAGAATGAACACGGGCTACCGGACGACGTCGCATCGGCGTTCACGACCGGCGACAGCGGCGACCACGCGGTGCTGGAAGGCATCGTCATTCCGCTGGCCGGCATCGAGAATCATCCGTATACGATCATCTTCACGCTGGACGGCGACACGCCCGAATTGCTGAAATCAGGCAGCCGCCTGCAGCATCGGCGCGGCGGATACGTATTGCGCGTCGAGCATCGTGCGGTGATGCTCTACACGTGGCGCATTCTCGAACGTTTCACCGACGACACGGTGAATGCGCTGCTTGCGCGCTATCGCGAACCGGGCAGGCCCGTCGTTGAAATCGACAACGGCTGGTACGACGTCGAGATCCTCGGCGGGGAAATCGCACGCGACGGCTGGTTCGAACCCGCGTTCGAGTTCGTGTTCAAGAAAACCGATGCACCTGGCGACGCATCGCACGTGGACATCCACTACCGTTTCACCATCGACGGCAGTCCGGATCCGGCGGCGTGAACCCGGCGGACAACAGCGCGGCATACGGCAACCGGCCACACCGAGGGGCGCATGGCACCGAACACGACGACGATCGACATCCGCGCGGCCACCTCCGCCGATGCACCGGCCATCGCCGACATCCACGTCGCGTCGTGGCAGGCCACTTACGCGGACATCATGCCGGCCCCGTTCCTCGCCGGCCTGTCGGTCGAAAAACGGACGGCGGCCTGGCGCCAGGCACTCGACGCGGGACGGCCGCGCGTCGCGCTGGCGTTCACGAACCACGCACTGGCCGGCTGGATCGCATACGGTCCGACGCGCGACGCCGACAAGGATCGAGCCTGGGGCGAAATCGAAGCGATCTATCTGCATCCGTCGCATTGCGGGCAACGCATCGGCGCGTTGCTGGTCGACCACGCATGCCGATCACTGCATGACGCGGGCCATGCGTGGGTATCGCTGTGGGTACTGGTCAAAAACCGTCGGGCACGGGCGTTCTACGAACGCGAAGGTTTCGTCGCCGAATGCGACGTCAAGACGTTCGAGATCGACGGTACGCCGATCGAGGAAGTGCGCTACTGGCGCGCACTTCCCTAGCCGGCTGCTTCGACGCGCGCGGCCATCACAGAAACCACCGATACTCCCGCGCGCCGATCTCGCTGCGAAAATCCAGCTCCTCCTGCCGCTTGTTCTCGCAATACACCATCACGAATTCGCTGCCGAGCCCTTCGCGCACGGCCGGATGATCCTGCATCGCTGCGACCGCCGACAGCATCTCCTTCGGGAAATCGATGCCGCTGCCGCGATCGTCGTTGAGCGGCGCGATCGGCTCGAGCCGCGCATCGAGCCCGTGCTCCATCCCGCTCAGGATCGCCGCCAGCACCAGGTACGGGTTCGCATCCGCGCTCGCGAGCCGGTGCTCGATCCGCAGGTTGCGTGCATCCGACTCCGGAATCCGGATGCACGCGTCGCGATCCTCGAAGCCCCAGCTCGCGCGGCTCGCCGCGTTCACCATCGACCCGTAGCGGCGAAACGCATTGTGATTCGGCGCGAACACCGGCATGCAATGCGGCAGCAGCGCGAGGCAGCCGGCCACCGCGTGCCGCAACGGCCGCTGCCCGTCAGCGGCAAGCACGTTGCGCCCCGCGTCGTCATACAGGCTCACGTGCACGTGCATCCCGCTGCCCGGCGCATGCAGATACGGCTTGCCCATGAAGCTCGCGCGATAGCCATGCCGCAACGCGACGCCGCGCGTGCTGCGGCAGAACAGCGCCGACCAGTCGGCCGCGCGCAGCGCGTCGTCGGTATGCCCGAAGTTGATCTCGAACTGGCCGGGCCCGAGCTCGGCGGTGATCACCGTCGCATCGACGCCCTGTTCGCACGCGGCGTCGACCATCTCGTGCAGCACGTCGGAGAAGCGCGTCAGGCGCTCGATATGCATGTTCGGCTGATCGTCGCGGTCGTCGCTCAGGCGATCGCGCGGATACTGCGGCAACCCTTGCGCGAGCTGCGCGGCGAACAGGTAGAACTCGAGCTCGAATGCGACGACCGGCCGGATGCCGCGCGCCGCGAACCGCCGCAGCACGCGCGCGAGCACCTCGCGCGGCTCGAATTCGATCGGCGAATCGGTACCGTCGGAGCTGATCAGCATCTGCGCGAGCGGCTGCCGTTCCCAGCGCACGGGCTTCAGCGTGCCGGGGATCAGGCGGCGCGGCGCATCGGGATCGCCGTCGTTGAAACAGTAATCGCCGATCTTGTAGAGGCCGCCCTGCGTGCCGAGCAGCACGCAGTTCTGCGGCAGCTTCAGCAGCGAGCCCGACGCGACTTTCTCGAGCGCGTCGATCGGATAGCGCTTGCCGTAGAAATGCCCGGGCAGGTCGAGGCAGATCAGGTCGACATAACGGATCTCGGGGTGCGCCTGCCGGAATGCGCGGACTTCACTGACCAGCGCGGGAACGACGTCAGCCATGTCTCATCCTTTCCATGTCTTGTAGGGCGGTGCCGCCACGCGGCGAACCGGACTCATGCGGCGCACCGCGCAACGCATGCCGCATGTCGATCAGTACTGCAAACAGGCTGCGCGGGGCGACGGGCAGCGACGCCGACCGCTCGACTCAGGTGAACACCCAGATCACGCGCGTCGGCGCGTCGGTCAGGTTCGCATACCGGAAGCGCTTGTGCGCGGGAAGCTGAAATGCATCGTTCGGGCCGAGCGTGACGGGCGTGTCGTCGCCGTCGATCCAGATCGTCAGCGCTCCTTCGAGCACGAAGCCGCCCTGCTCGTCGCTGTCGTCGACCGGGCGATCGCCGCTGCTCGCGCCCGGCCCGAGATGGCTTTCGAGGATCGAGAAGCGCGAACGCATGTTCGGCGACACGAGAATGTCGGTAATGCCGGCCGCGTAATGCACGGTGCGGCGTTCGTCGGGCCGCGTGACCCACGGCACGCTGCGCGGCTTGCTCAGGCTGTAGAAATACGTGGTCGGCACGCCGAGCGCTTCGCCGATCGCGGTGAGATCCGCAACCGTCGGACGCGACAGCCCGCGCTCGACCTGCGACAGAAAGCCGACCGAGCGGCCGATCCGTTCGGCGAGATCGCTCAGCGTGACCTTGCGATGCTTGCGCAGGTCGCGGATCAGGATCGCCAGACTTTCTATCTCTTCCTGTTCGTTCATGAAGGATTCCGATGCAGTCAAACGGTATCGCGCAGGCGGTACCAGGCCTTGCCGAGCGCCTCCAGCGGCGCGGCCAGCCGGTCGCCGCCGGGAAAGCGCGGGTTGCGGATGCGCTGGTAGTGCTCGAGCAGGTGGGCATCGCCGAGCACGGCGTCGGCCACCGCGCGCGCACCGGCGAGCGTCGGCAGCACGCCGTGCCCCGAAAAACCCTGCAACCAGAAACGCTGCCCGTGGCGGCCGATGTCCGGCGTGCGACGCATGCTGATGTCGATGTGACCGCCCCACGCGTAGTCGAGCGGCACGCCGGCCAGTTGCGGAAACACGCGTTCGAGATGCGGGCGCGTCGCCGCCGCGATATCGGCCGGGATGCCGCCGAGATACGTGCAGCCGCCGCCGAACAGCAGCCGGTTGTCCGGACTCAGGCGGAAATAGTCGGGCACGAACTGGTTGTCGATCACGCAGCTGTTGCGCGGCAGCAGCGCATGCGCGACGTCGGGCGCGAGCGGCGCCGTTGCGACCTGGTACGTGCCGACCGGCAGCAGCCGGCGCGCGAGATCGCGATCGAGCCGGTCGACGTATGCATTGCAGGCGAGCACCAGCACGTCCGCCCGCACTTCGCCGCGCGCCGTGCGCGCGACGTGGCCGCCGGCCGTCTCGCGGCAGTCGAGCACGCGGCTCTGTTCGAAGATGCGGCCGCCCGCGCGCTCGATCGTCTGCGCGAGGCCGAGCGCGAGCTTCAGCGGGTTCAGGTGGCCGGCCTCCGGATCGTGGAGCGCGGCGAGATAGCGCGTGCCGCCGATCCATTCGGGCATCTCGTCACGCCCGATCACGCGCAGCCGGTCGTAGCCCCACCGCTCGGCGGCTTCGTCGCGGGCCTGCGCGAGCATCGCGACGCGCCGCGGCCGCACCGCGGCCCACAGGCTGCCGGGCCGGTAATCGATGTCGAAACCATGCCGCGCCGGCAGTTCGCGCACCTCGGCCGCTGCCCAGCGCATGCTGTCCCAGAGCAGGCGCGCGCCGTCGCGGCCGAGCGCATCCTCGAGCGGCTGCATGTCGCACGACCAGCCGAGCAGCGCTTGTCCGCCGTTTCGGCCCGATGCGGCCCAGGCGACGCGGCTCGCTTCGAGCATGACGACGCGCTTGCCCGCGAGCGCGAGCCGCAGTGCCGTATGCAGCCCGCTGAAGCCCGCGCCGACGACCAGCACGTCGGCGTCGACACGTTCGTCCAGCGCCGGCCGATGCGGGATCGGCGCCGGGTAGGTGCCGGCGTAGTAGCTTGCGACGTGACGGTCGGACTGCACGAACATGCGGATTCCGTGAAAATTACGCCGATAAATTTCATGAAAAACTAGCACGACAATTTCACGGAGGCAAGGCCGGACATGATGTCGCCGATCGTCGGTGCGACGGGGTCGGGCTGTCCGAATCGACTGGCGGTTTATTTGTCGCACGCTCCACCGACGCGTGCTCGACGCCCGGCTGGTGTGACGGCAACGAAACGAGCATCGGGAATTCGACGCGAATGCATTCAACGTCGTCCGAATGATATGGACTGCGAAGTCAACCGAATCGACCTGAACGACGAAGCGTCGGCAATCCCGCCGCGTGTCGCCTCACCACCGACGCGCGATCGTCTCCCGTCATCGAAGCGCCGCGATACCGCCGACGACGGCACGGCGTGACCGCCATCGTCCGGCAGCCCTCGCTCGCGCCGATGCGCGACGGATATCACGATCACGTCCGGCAATCTCGCTCCGCCTCCCATCGCCTCGCCGCTTGCGCCCGAATCATCCGCCGCCGCGCACCGCGTCGAAGTGCAATAACTGACAGTTTCTCGTCCGGGGGCTTTTCATTAGATTGGCGACACGATCCATGCAAAGTCTCGCGCCCCGACATGACTCTCACCGCCTGCGAAGCACAGCACACGACGACCGCCGCATACCGGGACATCGCCGAACGACATGCGCGGTCCGCCCCTTGCGGCGCCTTCCATCGAGAAGCATGGGATGCCTTGTCCGACGCGGGACTGTGGCGCGTGCCGGTGCCGCGCGAACTCGGCGGCGCGGGCGGCACTTGGCACGACTTCGTCGATGCGTTCGAAGCGGTCGCCGCGGCGCTGCGCTCCGTCGGCTTCGCGATGGCGCTCGCGAATCAGGCGACGCTGATTCGCGCGCTCGTCGCATACGGTTCCGACGCGCAGCGCACACAGCATCTGCCGTCGCTGCTGTCCGGCGCGATCGGCGCCACGGCGATCTCGGAGAAAGGGACCGGCACCGAAGTGCGCGCGCTCGAAACGTGCCTTGTTCGCGACGGCGACCACTACCGGCTCGACGGCCACAAGTACAACATCAGCCACGCGCCCGAAGCGCGCCTGATGATGATCGTCGCGACCCTGACCGGCGACGGCAAGCCGGCCACCGCGCTGGTGCTGATCGATCCCGAACGCGCGGGCGTGCAGCGCAGCGCCCCGCAGGCGACGTTCGGCGTCGCGGATCTTCCGATCGGCGATCTCGCACTGTCCGGCGTGCGCGTCGACGCCGACGAACTGCTCGGCACGCCCGGCGACGGGCTGCGCCTGCTGATGGACATCGCGTCGATGAATCGCGCGCTGTTCGGCCTGCTGTGCGCGAACGTCACCCAGCCGTTTCTCGCCGACGCGCTCGCGCACGCCGGCGCCCGCAAAACGCTCGGCGTCGCGCTGGACGCGCATCAACACGTACAGCGCCGGCTGGTCGACATCCAGGTCGGCATCGAGCGCACCCGCTGGACCGCGCGCGCGGCGCTCGACCTGCTCGTCGCGCAGCGCCCCGAGGCGCTCGCGAACTGCTCGATCGCGAAGCTCGCGGGCGCGCGCGATCTCGCGCAGGCCGCGCTGCACCTGCTCGCGATTCACGGCAGCGACGGCTACCGGCGCGGCCCGCTCGCCACCTTCGTCGCCGACGCGCTCGCGATGGGCTCGGCCGGCGGCACCGAGGAAATGCATTACCGCAACATCTTCAGCCAGATGCAACGCCGCGCGGCCGCCACGGCGCGCGCGGCGTGACCGCCTACCCTTCCCTCACCCGTTCAGGAGCTGCCCTTGACTATCCAGACTGGCCTGCGTGCCCGCGCCACCCACCGCGTCGACACGATTTCGCTCGCCGATCAATGGGGAGGCGAAGCGCACGCGCTCGCGAGCCCGATCATGATCATCTTCATCGAACAGACCTGCATGCAGGCGACCGACCATCTGCTGCCGGCCGGGCAGATGACGGTCGGCTACAACTTCGAGATCAAGCATCTCGCACCGACGCCGCCCGAATGGGAAGTGACGGTCGATGCGGAACTGATCGAGGTCGACGGTCGCATGATGACGTACCGGGTCGAGGTGCGCGACGCGGTGGGCGTCGTCGGCGAAGGCGTGCATACGCGCTGCGCCGTGAGCCGCGACGGCTTCCACCGCCGCCTGGCCGAGCGGCGCGACAGCGCGGCGCTCGCACGCTGACGAGCCGGAGCCCGACCATGATTCCGCTTCCGCTGCAGGGTCTCCGGCTGCCGGTGATTGCGTCTCCGATGCTGATCGCGAGCTATCCCGAGATGGTGCTCGCCCAGTGCAGGAGCGGGATCGTCGGCGCATTTCCGGCGCTCAACGCGCGGCTCAGCGCGCAGCTCGGCGACTGGATCGACACGATCGACGGCACGCTGCGCGCGTACCGGGATGCCCATCCCGATGCGCCGGTCGGCCCGTACGCGGTCAACCATATCTGCCATCCGTCGAATCCGCGCGTCGAACAGGACCTGCGCATCTGCATCGAGCGGCGCGTGCCGCTGATGATCACGAGCCTGCGCGCCCCGTCGCGCGACGTCGTCGACGCGATCCACGCGTACGGCGGGATCGTGCTGCACGACGTCACGACGGTGCGACATGCGCAGAAGGCGCTGGAAGCCGGCGTCGACGGCCTCGTCCTCGTCGCGGCGGGCGCGGGCGGCCACGCCGGCACGCTGTCGCCGTTCGCGCTGGTCACGGAAGTACGGCGCTTCTACGACGGCTTCATCGCGCTGTCCGGTGCGATCGCGACGGGCGACGCGATCGCCGCCGCGCGCGCGCTCGGCGCCGACTTCGCGTATATCGGAACGCGCTTCCTGGCGTCGCACGAAGCCAACGTGGTGCAGCGCTACAAGGACACGATCGTCGAAGCCAGCGCGGCCGACATCATCTACACCGACGCGTTCACCGGCGTCCACGGCAACTACCTGCGCCAGAGCATCGAGGCGGCCGGGCTCGACGCGCGGCGGCTCGCCCGGGTCGACGGCGCGCAGCTCGATTTCTCGCCGGACGGCGGCGCGAAGCAGTGGCGCGACATCTGGGGGGCCGGCCAGGGCGTCGGCGCGATGGACGCGGTGCTCAGCGTCGCCGAAATCGTCGAACGGCTCGAGGCCGAATACGCGCGCGCCGTCGCACGCATGCAGCCGGGCGCGGCGACACACCTCGCCACGCACCGCCCGGCCGTTTCCGCGACTTCACGGATCGACACGCCATGACGCCGACCGAACTTGCCGCCCCATCGTCGATCGACGATGCGATCGCACGCCGCCGCGCGCAGATCGACGTGATCGACGACCAGCTTCTCGAGCTGATCGGCCAACGCATCGCTCACGCAACCGAGATCGGTCATCTCAAGCGGCATGCGGGGCTCGCGGTGCGGCAGCCCGCCCGCGAAGCGTCGATCGTCGCCGAGCTGTGCACGCGCGCGCCGTGGGGGCTGCGCGACCGCGACCTGCGCGCCATCTGGCAGACGCTGTTCAGCGCGAGCCGTGACGCGCAATCGCTGCCGTCCGTCGCGTTCCTCGGCCCGTCGGGCACCTACACCGAAACCGCGATGCTGCGTCACTTCGGCGAATTCGCCCGCGGGCAGGCGCACGAGACGATCGACGCGGTATTCGACGCGCTCGCGCGCGGCGACGTGGAATGCGCGGTCGTGCCGATGGAGAATTCGTCCGAAGGCACCGTGACCCGCACGCTCGACCTGCTGATCGCGCAAGCGGCGCCCGTCACGGGCGAAATCGAACTGCCGGTCGCGCACTGCCTGCTGAGCGCCAGCGGCTCGCTCGCCGGCGTCGACAGCGTGGTCGGCCATCCGCAGGCGCTCGCGCAATGCCGCGCGTGGCTCGACGCGCATGCGCCCGGCCTGCGCCGCATCCCGGTGTCCAGCAACGCGGTGGCCGCACGCGAGGCCGCGCACCTGTACGACTGCGCGGCGATCGCCGGCGAACCCGCGGCCGCGCTTTATGGACTGCGAATCGTCGCCAGCGCGATCCAGGATCACCCGGACAATCGCACGCGCTTCGTGATCGTCGGCGGCCAGACGCCGGCGCCGACCGGCCACGACCGCACGAGCATCGTGCTGCGGCCGACCGATGCGCCCGACGCGCTCGCGCGCGTGTTCGATGCGCTTGCCCACCACCGCGCACCGCTGCTGTGGGTCGACGTGCGCCCGGCACGGGACGCCGGCCATGCGTATCGGTACTGCATCGACTTCGGCGGGCACCCGCTCGATCCGAACGTGCGCGCGGCGCTCGACGAGATTGCGTTCGCCGCTTCCGAGCTGCGCGTGCTCGGCGCCTATCCGCGTGCCGCGGGCGGTACCGACCGGCACACCGACGGCCCCGACGCATCATGACGACGGCGCCCGCTTCGTCCCGCGTCGCCACCCGGCTGCTCGCGATTCGCGACGGTCGCGACGATCGCCTGCTCGTGCTGTGCGGCATCGCCGCGGCGGACTGCCTGCCGCTCGCCGCCGGGCGATGGCTGCGCGCGCTGCGCGCCGAATACGACGACGAACTGGAGCTGCTGCCGTTCGTGCGCGGCACGCCCGACGCCGCCGGCATCGCATGCCTGCTGCGGCGCTGCGAGCGTCTCCGGCTTCCGGCGGTAGCGGTCGGCGACACCGCGGCGACCGCCTACGGCCGCTGGCGCGCAAGCCTGCCCGCGGCGCCGCTGACCTGGCGGGTGCTCGAAACGTCCGCTGCACGGGCCGCGACGCCGCTGCCCGGTGGCCTGCTGGCACGCTGGCCGATACGCCCGGCGGAGCCGGTCGACTGGCCGCGCTCGCGTCGCGTCATTGCAGATCTCGGCGCTGCGTCGCCGGCGCTTGGTGCCCGCATCGGCGCGCTCGCCGACGCCCTGTGCGACGGCACGCTCGTGGTCGCCGGCATTGCGCTGGACACGGCCGCCGGCGCGCCGCACACCTTCATCACCGATGCGCTGGACCCGCTCGCGAACTACGTCCGGATGCAGCGCATCGCCGCCGTGACGCGCCGCGCGCCGTCGCTGCGGAGCCGCCTGTGAACCCGCGCCCGCAGGCCGGCCCGACGCGCATCGCGCTCGTCGGCATGCCCGGCGCCGGCAAGACGACGATCGGCAGCGCACTGGCCCGCGCGCTCGCGTTGCCGTTCGTCGACGCCGACCGCGAACTCGAACGCCGCTTCGGCGCGCCCGTCGCCGTGCAATTCCATGCGGGCGACTTCCGCGCACGCGAAGCCGACGTCATCGACGCGCTGACGCGCGGGCCGGCGCTCGTGCTCGCGACCGGCGGCGGCGCCGTGCTGCGCGACGACACGCGCGCCCGGCTCGGCCAGCGCTGTTTCGTGATCCACCTCGCGACCGATCTCGACACCCTGTGGCACCGCACGCGCGGCGACGCGTCCCGGCCGCTGCTGAACGTCGCCGACCCGCGCGCGGCGCTCGCCGCGCTGCACGACGCGCGCGAATCGCTGTACCGCGCCTGCGCGCACTGCCGCATCGATACCTCGGGCCAGTCCGTCGCACAAACGCTCGCGGCAGCGCTCGACGCACTCGCCATCGCGTAACCCGCCCCCTCCGCTGTTTTCAACGATGCCGGCCGATGCGGCCGACTGCCATTTCTACCAGTTGCCGATCGCCAAATAATATCTAAAGATATATTTTTAGATACAGATCGTTTGCCTTCACGCGACAGGAAACCGACCATGCCCCTATTCATCGATCGAGCGCGCGGTGCCCGCCGCCTGGTTCCTGCGCTCGCCGCGCTCGCGATTGCCGGCTGCGCGCCGTTCGGCCCGCAACGCCCGGCGGCCCGGATCACGCCCGTCGAGCAGCTCGATGCGGGCGCCGCGATCCGCGCCGCAGACGCCGGCTCGCCGACGGTCGCCGAACGCTGGTGGACCGCGTTCGGCGATGCGCAGCTGGATCGCCTCGTCGACGATGCGCTGGCCGGCGCACCGACGCTGCAGGCGCAGCGCGAACGGGTCGCGCAGGCGCTGGCCGAAGCCGACGTCGAAAACGCCGCGCTGCTGCCGCAGCTCGGCGCGACGGCGAGCGCGGTGCCGACGCGCCTGCCGGGCAGCTACCGGACGCCGCCGCCCGCGGCCGGGCACTGGCAGGTCGATGCGCAGGCGCTGCTCGGCGCGTCGTGGGATCTCGACATCGCCGGCCGGCAGCACGCGCTGGCGCGCGCCGCCGCGCTGCGTGCGGACCAGCAGCGCGCGCTCGAGCGCGCGGCCGCCGTGTCGCTGCAGGCGGCGATCGTCGAAACGTATCTGCAACTCGCGCTCGAACAGCGACTGCTCGCGATCGCGCGCGATACGCTGCAGCAACACAGCTATCTGCTGCGCCTCACGTCGCAACGCGCGGACGCCGGCCTCGACATGCAGGTCGCCGTGCTCAGGGCGAGCGAACCGATTCCGCACGCGCAAGCCGACATCGACATGCATGCGGCCGCGTCGGCCCGGCTGCGCCACCGGCTCGCCGCGCTCGTCGGCCGGGGGCCCGGTTACGCCGATGCGCTGACGCCCGCCGCGCCGCCGGCCGCGGCGCTGCCGATGCCGGCCGTCCTGCCCGCGGCGCTGATCGGCCGCCGGCCCGACGTCCTGGCCGCGCGCTACCGGGTCGAAGCCGAAGCGGCGAACATCGACGCGGCGCGCGCCGCGTTCTATCCGGACGTCAACCTGCTGGCCTTCGCCGGCGTGCAGAGCTTCGGCTTCCGCGCGCTGTTCCACGGCAACAGCGGCACGCTCGGCGCGGGCCCCGCGATCACGCTGCCGATCTTCGAGGGCGGGCGCCTGCGCGCCGGCCTGCGCGCGCAAACCGCCGCGTACAACGCCGCCGTCGCGACGTACGACGACACGGTCGTCAACGCGCTCGCGCAGGTCAGCGACACCCTCGTCCAGATCGACACCCTCGGCCGGCAGCGCGCGCTTCAGCGCGAGGCGCTGTCGCGCGCGCAACAGGCTTACACCATCGAAACGCAGCGCTACCGGAAAGGCATTTCCGGCTACCTCGACGTCCTGCTCGCCGAAGGCCGGCTGCTCGAGGACCGCGCATCGGTCGCCCGCGCGGACGCGTCGTTCGCGATCGAGCATGCCCGCCTGATCGCCGCGCTCGGCGGCGCCACTTCCACTGGAGTCACCCAATGAACCGTCCCGAATCCCCCGCCGCCGAGCCCGCGCTGCAGCGCGCGCGCCGGCGCTACTTCCGCTGGTTCTTCATCGCGCTCGCCGGCGCGGCCGGCCTCGCCGCCGTCGCGTGGGCCACCACGCGCGGCACCGAGACGACCGACGACGCGTACGTCTCCGGCGACGTCGTGCAGATCTCGCCGCAGATCGGCGGCACCGTCGACGCCGTGCGCGTGCAGAATGCCGACTGGGTCCGCCCCGGCGACCTGCTGTTCAGCGTCGACAAGACCGACGCCCGGCTCGCGCTGGACGAAGCGGTCGCGCAACTCGCGCATGCGGTGCGCCAATACCGCACCGCGCATGCGGACGCGGTGCGCGACGAAGCGCAGATCCGGGTGCGGCGCACCGAATGGGCGAAGGCGAACGACGACCTGCAGCGCCGGCTGAGCCTTGCGCAAGACGGCGGCGTGTCGCGCGAGGATCTGCGCCATGCGCGGGATGCGATGGACGGCGCGGCAGCCGCGCTGAACGCGCAGCAGGCTGCCTACGACGCGACCCTCGCGCGCACCGACGGCACATCGATCGATACGAATCCGCTCGTGCGCGCGGCGGCCGCCCGGGTCCGCAGCGCGGCGCTCGCGCTGCGCCGCACCGAAATACACGCGCCGCTCGGCGGGCTCGTCACGCGCCGGGTCGTGCAGGTCGGCCAGCACGTGTCGCCCGGCACGCCGTCGATGGCGCTCGTGCCGCTCGATCACGTGTGGGTCGAGGCCAACTTCAAGGAGTCGCAACTGCGCGGCATGCGCGCCGGGCAGCCGGTCGAGCTGTTCTCGGACCTGTACGGCAGCGACGTGGTGTTCCACGGGCGCGTCGTCGGGCTCGAAGCCGGCACCGGCGCCGCATTCGCGGCCGTGCCCGCGCAGAACGCGACCGGCAACTGGATCAAGGTCGTCCAGCGCGTGCCGGTCCGGATCGCGCTCGATCCCGCCGAACTGCGCGCGCATCCGCTGCGTATCGGCCTGTCGATGACGGCATCGGTGCCGGTCGATCACGGCCCCGGCACCGCATCGGCATCGCCGCCCGCCCGTCCGCCCGAAGCGCGCCGGTCGATCGACGCCACGTCGATCTATCGCGACGACGACGAAGCGGGCGAGGCGCTCGTCACCGAGACAATTCGCGCGAACAGCGGCGCACGCCCGCTCGCACCGGGAGCCTGACGATGCGCTTCTTCACCCGGAACGCGGCGCCGAAACTGCCGCTGGAGCCGCTCGCCGGCATGCCGCTGGCGCTCGTCGCGATCGCGGTCAGCGTCGCGAATTTCATGCAGACGCTCGACCTGACGATCGCGAACGTCGCCGTCCCGACCATCGCGGGCGATCTCGGCGTCGCCCCGGACATGGGCACGTGGATGCTGACCTCGTTCGCGACGCCGCTCGCGATCACGCTGCCGCTCACCGGCTGGCTCACGCAGCGCTTCGGCCAGGTGCGGCTGTTTCGCGTGTCGGTGCTGCTGTTCGTGCTCACGTCGGTCCTGTGCGGGATGGCGCCGAACTTCGAGTCGCTGCTGCTGTTTCGCGCGCTCCAGGGCGCCGCGTCGGGCCCGATCACCGCGCTGTCGCAGGCGCTGCTGCTCGCGGTATTCCCGTCGGCGCGCCGCCACGTCGCACTGGCCGTGTGGCAGACCACGACGTTCGTCGCGCCGGTGCTCGGGCCGATCGCCGGCGGCTGGATCACCGACAACCTGAGCTGGCCGTACATCTTCTACGTGAACGTGCCGCCGGGCGTGCTCGTGCTGGGCGTGCTCGCGCGGCTGCTGAAGGGACGCGACAACGCGACGCGGCGGCTGCCGGTCGACGTCGTCGGGCTGCTGCTGCTCACCGCCGCGTTCGGTTCGTTCCAGTTGCTGCTCGATCGCGGCCAGAACCTCGACTGGTTCGCCTCCGACGAAATTCGCATGCTGGCGGTCGTGAGCATCGTGTCGTTCGTCGCGCTGATCCTCTGGGAGCTGACCGACAACCATCCGATCGTCGACCTGCGGCTGTTCGCGGACCGCGACTTCACGACGAGCACGCTCGCGATCACGGTCGGCTTCGGGCTCTACTTCGGCGCGCTGGTGCTCGTGCCGCTGTGGCTGCAGACCCAGCAGGGATACACGGCCACCTGGGCCGGCATCGCCACCGCGCCGCTCGGCGTCGCGGGGATCGTGATCGCGCCGCTGCTCGGCCGCTTCCAGGGCCGCACCGACCCGCGCCTGCTCGCGACCGTCGCGCTCGTCGGCTGGGGCGCCGCGTCGTTCTGGCGCATGCATTTCAACAGCGACGTGACCCTCGGCGACATCGCCGCCAATTCGTTGCTGATGGGCGCCGCCACCGCGTTCTTCATCACGCCGCTCGTGTCGCTGTCGCTTGCCGGGCTGCCCCGCGAGCGGCTGCCCGCGGCATCCGGGCTGCAGAACGCGCTGCGCCGGATCGGCACCAGCGTCGCGACCTCGGTCGCGCCAACCTACTTCGAGCGTCGTTCCCGCGTGCACAACACCTATCTCGTCGACCACATCACGCCGTACGATTTCGCGTCCGGCGACTGGTTCGCGCGGCTCGATCACGCGGGGCTGTCGCCGTCCGGCGCGCTCGCGTCGGTCTCGCATGCGATCGACGTCGAAGCGCACATGCTCGCGCTGAACGATTTCTCGTTCGGCTGCCTGCTGCTGTTCGGCGCGACGCTGCTGGCGGTCTGGTCGATCCGCTACCGTCATGCGTGACGTCGTGAACGGAAACCGCCGGAAGCCGTGTCGCCCGGCGGAGCGATCGACCGGGTAACCGGGCGACAGGCGACAGGCGGCGGAAGTCTCCGCCGGATCGCATTGCCGTCATCGATGAATCGACGGCGCGGGCCGCATTCGACGGCGCCCCGAATGAAAAAAGGGTGCCGCGCCGATCGACACGGCGCGGCACCCCCTCGACTTCAACTTCGACTTCGCTTAACGCGGATCGCCGGCCGCCGGCACGTAGCCGTCGGCCAGGATGCCGATCGTCCGCGCGGCCGGCTCGCGCAGACGCTTGGCCGCCTGATAGCCCTCCGACCGATACCACTCGCGGGCGCGCTCCGCCGACTCGAATTCGAGCACGACGACGCGCTTCGGCGCCCAGTCTCCTTCCAGCGTCTCGACTTCGGCGCCGCGCACCAGGAAGCGCCCGCCGTACGCGGCCACCGTCGGCGCGCCGAGCCGGCGGTAGGCCTGGTACGCATCGACGTCGTGCACGTCGATATCGAACACCACGTACGCGCTCATGATCGCGCCTCCGCCGGCGTCGCCGCATCGGCCGGCGCGAGCTGCACGAACACGCGGCCGTTCTCGATCTTCACCGGATAGGTGTGCACGCACGTCGTCAGCGGCGCGCACAGCGCAATGCCGGTCCGCACGCTGAAGCGCCCCTGATGCAGCGGGCATTCGATCTCGTCGTCGAGCAGGAAGCCGTCGCTCAATCGGGCGTCGCCATGCGTGCACTGGTTCTCGGTCGCGAAGATCTCGTCGCCGACCGCATACAGCGCGATGTCGCGGCCGCCCACCCAGACGCCGAGTATTCCGTCGGCGCGCACCGCTTCCGGCGCGACCGCATCGATCCATTCCGTAGTCACTTTCGGCACCTCGTTCAGATCGGATAAATCAGCGAGTTCGGAATCATCTCGCTGTCGTACACGCAAATGCGCGACTCGAAACGCAGCCCGTGCGGCGTACGCACGATCCGGTCCAGGTAGCGCCCGGTGTTGTACACGTCGCTCATCTGCTCGGTCTTCGTGCGCAGCACCGCGTAGTTCGTCTCCGCCTCGATCACCGCGTCGTCGAGATACGTGATGAACGGCAGCCCGATCACGTGGCGCTGGTAGTACGGATCGAAGAACAGCGTCTCCTTGATCCCGTAGACGCGATCCTTCAGCATGCCCTTGCTCTCGAAGTCCATCACCGCGAGGGGCAGGTTGCGCTCGTGGTTCTCGCGCGGCACCACCGTGTACCGGCATTGCTCGACGAAGAATTCCGGCCATGCGTCCCAGTCGCCGCCGTCGAGCACGGCCGCGTACCGCGCATTGAACTGGACGAGTGAATAGAAATCCTCGAAGTTCGCGCCGCCCGCGTGCGGCTCGGCGGACGGTCGGCCCGTTCGTGTCGTGATCGTGCTCATTCAGGCCTCCATCACTTGGCGCCAGTACTGGTACATGCCGCGCACCAGCGTTTCGCTGACCATGTGTTCGGTCTGCTCGTCGATCTGCCGGCCGCCGAGCTCGTTGTAAACGTTGCCGTGCTGAATCTGCTCGAAGCTCTGCTGCACGCATTCGATGACCTCGCCGTCGTCCGCCGACACGAAGCCGGCCGGCCCGAACAGATTGGCCTGACGCAGCCGGCGCCGCGTCATCTCCTCCGTGTCGGTCTCGAAACCGAAATGCGTCCACACGTAGTCGAACACGCCCGGGCCGATCGGCCGGATGCGACGCGTCGACAACGCATTGACCTGCTGCTGGATGATGACGCTCGGCATCAGCGTGAGCATCACGACGGTCGGATCGCCCCACCACGGTTCGTGCACGACATCGAGGAAGCGGTCGTCGTGCAGCGTCATGCGCTCCTTGAAGCTCGTCACGTTGTGGGTCACTTCACCGCCGCCGCCGCCGCTGCGGATCGACACCATCGCGCCATGCCGGTGATGCGCATCGGTCACGAGCCGGGCGGGATTGTCCGCGCGCCACAGGCCGAAGTTGACGAACCAGGTATGCAGCAACCCCGCGTGATACGGATCCTTGATGTTCTCGACCATCAGCTTCCAGTTGCTCGGCACGCGCTGCCGCGTGTAGCCGAGCACGGTCAGCTTCGGGCCGTGGAACAGGCGATCGTAGTAAGGCAGGATGCGCGGGCCGAGGAAGTCCTCGAACGATTCGACGTTCTCGTCGAACGACGCGAACACGGCGCCGCCGCGCGTCGACACGCGCAGGCGCCGCAGCGCATGCTTGCCGGGCTCGAAATCCGCCGGCATGCCGCCGTTGATCGTGCCGCCCTGACGCACGCCGCGCCGGAACGGCACACCGATCAGGTTGCCCTTCAGGTCGTAGTTCCACTGGTGATACGGGCAGTGGAAATCCTTCGCTTTCCCCGAGCGCTCGCGGCAGAACTGCATGCCGCGGTGCGCGCACGCGTTTTCGAAGACGACGATCTCGCCGTCCTCCGTGCGCGTCATCACGACGGATCGCTCGCCGACTTCCGTGCGCTGGAAATCGCCGGGGGACGGCACTTCGGCTTCGAGGCCGATGTAGCACCAGTGATTCGCATAGAACAGGCGCTCGAGTTCCCGCTGGTACAGCGCTTCACTCGTATACGCCTCGTATGGCGTGCGGCTGGCGCCGTCGCCTTTCCAGTCGAGCGCGCGGGCGATGTCGATGGGTGAGTTCAAGAGAGCTCCTTTCATTCAGTAAGAAACGGCCTGCATCGCGACGGCGGCGCCGTGCGCGATGAAGCCGGCTGGCGAACGCCGCCGCGCAACCGCCGCGGCAGCCAACTGCTCGACGAGTTCGGCCGTGTGATCCCAGCCGAGACATGCGTCGGTGATGCTTTGGCCGAATACCGGCGGCGTGCCCGGCACCAGGTCCTGCCGCCCCTCGACGAGGAACGACTCGATCATCACGCCCACGATCGCGCGCTCCCCGCGATGCAGTTGCGCGGCGACGTTGCCGCAGACGTCGATCTGCGCGCGGGTCTGCTTGCCGCTGTTGCCATGGCTGGCGTCGATCACGACATACGGGGGAAGATGGGCGTCGCGCAGCGCGGCGCAGGCGGCCGCGACGCTGGCGGCATCGTAGTTCGGCGTCTTGCCGCCGCGCAGGACGATATGCGTGTCGGGATTGCCGCGCGTGGTCGCGATTTCCACGCTGCCGGACACGGACGACCTCAGGTAGCTGTGCGACGCCCGCGATGCGCGGATCGCGTCGATCGCGACCTTCACGTTGCCGTCGGTGCCGTTCTTGAAACCGACCGGCAGGTCGAGCCCCGATGCCGCCTGGCGATGGATCTGCGATTCGGTCGTGCGCGCGCCGATCGCGCCCCACGACACGAGGTCGTCGAGATACGGCGCGGTCATCGGATCGAGAAATTCGGTCGCGGCCGGCAAGCCCAGCGCATTGATGCCGAGCAGCACCTTGCGCGCGACGCGCAGGCCGTCCTCGATCCGGAAACTGCCGTCGAGATACGGGTCGTTCAGCAGCCCTTTCCAGCCGACCGTGGTGCGCGGCTTTTCGAAATAGACGCGCATCACGATCTCGAGCACGTCGGCGTACCGCTCGCGCAGCGGCGCGAGCCGGCGCGCGAACGCCAGCGCGGCGTCCGCATCATGGATCGAGCACGGGCCGACGATCAGCGCCAGCCGGTCGTCGTCGCCCGCGATGATGCGCGCCAATGCGCGCCGCGCATCGCCGATCGACCGTGCCAGGCCGGGATCGCAGGGCAACTCGGTGCGCAACCGCTGCGCACTGATCACCGCCACGCCTTGCGTCACCGCTGCCTCAACGGATTTTTCCATTTAACGCTCCACTCTCGCTGATCGGATGCCGATTTACGGAGCCAATTAGAGCGCGGTCAAGTCCCCGGTGATACTGTCATTTATCTCAGAAGCATTTCACATAGTGGATATCTGTGATTTCCGACAGTATTCCGATATGCGGTTCACGTCTAACTTAACTCCTGCCAAAAACGTTCTCACCAGCCGTTCTGCCAAGGAGCCTCGTAATGACAAGAAAATATTTTGAAACCCGAATCGACGTGAAGTATCGGGAAACGGACGCGATGGGCCATGTGAGCAGCCCCGTCTATTACGACTATCTGCAGCACGCATACCTGACCTACATGCACGATCTGCTCGAGCTGCCCTATTCGGAAAAGCTGCCGCACATCATGGTCAAGACCTCGTGCGAATATCTGAAGCCCGCGCAGTACGGCGATACGATCACGGTCCGCAGCAGCGTCACGCGCTTCGGCTCGAAGAGCTTCGAACTGGAATACCTGATGGTGCGCGACGGGCAGGCGGGCACCGAGGATTCGGCCGACGATCCGGCCGTGGTCGCGCGGGCCGTGTCCACGCATGTGATGTTCGACTACGGCAGCAAGACCACGGTGCCGGTGCCGGAGGAGTTCAGAACGCGCGTGCTGTCGTTCCAGGGCGCGATCTGATGCCGCAACCGGGGGTCCGCGACGGACGCCCCGGTACCGTTCAAGCAAACACGATCAGGCCCATCAACACGGCTTTCACGACCGCATTGGTCTTGTTGGACGCGTTGAGCTTGACGATCGATCTCGAAATATGGAAGTTGATCGTCCGCTCGGTCAGGCCGAGAATGATGCCGATCTCATAGGCGGTCTTCCCTTCCGCCGCCCATCGCAACACCTCGCATTCGCGCATGCTCAGCGCGACATCCACGGGAGCCGCTATATTCGCCGCACACTGAATCATTCGTTTCTCCATCCAGAATAAGACGCCAATGTTTCAGATTCGTTATTTCCACCGTTCACCTCAATTCACATACCCCTCGGATTGGATATTTATTCTTTAAAGGCGTCACGAATATTCGGCGAATTCACATGCAACGATCGTCCCACGCATTATCTCCGGCGTTGTCACAATGGATTCGAGCATACCGAATCGATTTACGCTGCGGAAGATGCACGAGACGCAATGTATCAATGACGTTGACGCACGCCACCAGAGTTGCATGACGCGTCACATCGAAGCGACCGCATGACAAGCGGGTGCGATCGCCTCGGCCACGCGCGGCGCGCAGATACCGCGCACGCAATCGCGCAGCCAGCGATGCGCGGGGTCGCGATCGAAACGCGGGTGCCAGATCTGCGAGACGGTCAGGTCCGCGATCGGCAACGGCAGCGTGAAGCTGTACATGCCGACGCGGGACCGTTCGGTCTGCCGCTCCGGCACGCTCGCGACGAAGTCCGAACTGCGCGCGAGCGACAGCGCGGTCGGAAAGCTCGACACGACGGTGGTCACCGAGCGCGCGATGCCGAGCGAATCGAGCAGCGTATCGATCGGGCCGTTGAACTGCCCGCGGCGCGACACGCTCACTTGCGGAAACGATGCGAAGCGTTGCGGCGTGATTTCGCCGGTCGCCAGCGGATGATCGGCGCGGACCACGCCGATGAAGCGGTCGCGAAACAGCGCCTGCACGCGCAGCTCGGGGCCGGCCTGGCCGATCACGCCGACCTCGAGATCGATGTCGCCGTTGCGCAGCGCGTCGACATGCTTGTTGGGTTTCGGCGCGAAGCGCAGCCGCACGTCGGGCGCGGCGCGCGACGCGTGTTCGAGCAGCGCCGGCGCGAAGGTCTCGACGAATGCCTCGTTCGCGCGAATCGAGAACGTGCGCTTGAGCGTGCTCATGTCGACCCGTTCGCACGGACACATGACCGAGTGCGCCTCCACGACGAGCGCATGCACCCTGTCGCGCAACTCGAGCGCGCGCGGAGTCGGGACGAGATCGCGCCCGGCCCGCACCAGCAACGGATCGCCCGTCATCACCCGCAAGCGTGCGAGCGAGCGGCTGAGGGCGGACGGACTGAGGCCGAGCGCGTTGGCCGCGCCCACGACGCTGTTCTCGGACAGCAATGCGTCCAGAACGACGAGAAGATTGAGGTCGATGGAAGTCGCCATGTTGCGCTCTTGCTGTACTGTCGGGACCGGCCGGCCGATGGGCCGACGGCATCGTGCCTCGGGCGCATGTGCTCCGTGATTCGCGATAGACCGGAAATCGGCAGTCGCGCCGCCGAGCCCGACGCACGAATCGTGCGTCCGCCGAAATGGCGGGCAGCGAATGGCGGGGAGTATTCGTGCCACTGAGAAAATCCGCTACGGATTTATTGCACTTGTGAACGATTGTGCACCGCGCTGCAATAAATCGCAACCTGACGCGATGCGTATCGGGTTTAAATGAAACGATGCGCGCGAATGAACAATAAAACAAAACCGTTTTCGACTGTGTCGATCCGCGCATCGCGCACGCAAGCCGGCAGTGAAGCAGGGCCCGCGGCGGCAAAGCCTGGGCGGGCGTCACCGGGCGCTGCATGCCCGGCCGGCACGGCTTCCGCGCGAAGCACCGCACATTCCCGCACATCGCGATCGAATATCAGAACATTTAGACGCTTCTATTGACTTTCACACCGATATTCCGCCTCGGTTCGCATGCGTTTCACGAAAACAAGGTCGGCGGGTCGATTCGCGCAGATTTTCCCGCGATCCGAGAAAATGCTCCGGATTGTCCGGCATGCCCCTTTTGCGACTCGATCGGCATTTCACCGGGGCAGGTGATGTTTTGATTATCCCGCCGCGTCGTTTCTTCCCGCGCCCGCGATCCTGCATTACCATCGTGCGTCCGCCGCGCCTGCCCGCATCCGGCAAGCACGCCCAACCTGTTCCCGTTCCCGCACCGATGCTCGCTCTCATCATCCTCGCCGGCCTCTGGGCCGGCCTGCAGAACGCCCTCGCGGGCGGCGGTTCGTTCATCACGCTGCCCGCGCTGATCGTGTCGGGCATGTCGCCGCTCGCGGCCAACATCACGTCGACGGTCGCACTGTTCCCCGGTCAGGTCACGACCGGCTGGGCGAGCCGGAACATGGTGAGCGGCGTGGGCAGGCTGCCGTTTCGCGCACTGTTCGCGATCAGCGTGGCCGGCGGTGCGCTCGGCGGCCTGCTGCTGCTGAAAACGCCGTCGTCGATCTTCTCGCATCTGGTGCCGTGGCTCGTGCTGTTCGCGACGGTCGTGTTCGCGTGGGGCAGTTTCTTTCGCAAACCGCGCGCTGGCGCGCAACATCTCGGCCCCGTCGCGGCCGGGGTCTCGCAGTTCCTGATCGCGGTCTACGGCGGCTACTTCGGCGGCGGCATCGGGTTCCTGATGATGGCCGCGCTGACGATGGCCGGCCTGCCGCCGCGTCACGCGATGTCGACGAAGAATGCGCTCGCGGGCGTGATGAACGCATCGGCCGTCGTGCTGTTCGTGACGTCGCCCCAACTGCACTGGCGCGCGGCGATCGCGCTCGGCGCCGGCGCAATCGTCGGCGGCCTGCTCGGCGCGTGGGCGCTGCATCGCGTGAACGAACGCGTGCTGCGCATCGCGATCGTCTGCATCGGCGCGCTGCTGACCGTCGGGTTGTTCGTCAAGCCGATCTGATGCACGCGCGCCGTTGCCGCGGCAGCCGGTCCGGCCCGGCGTGCGCGTTCAGCCGAACGGCCGCACGCCGATCAGCGGGCCGTGCAGGAACCGCGCGAACACGGCCCACGCGACGAGCCCGGCCGCAACGGCCGCGACGTCGCCGGCCAGCGCGCCGGCCGGATAGCGGACACCGTCGCGGCGATCCCGCGCACGCGACACGACAAAATCGACGATCGACCACACGAAGAACGCGCCGAACAGCACGACCGCGTGCACGGTGCCGTTCACGAGCAGGTGCGCAACCGCCCAGACCATCACGCCGGCCAGCATCGGATGCCCGACGAGCGTCTTGATCCGGTTGCGCGGCACGTACGATGCGGCGATCAGCACGAACGCGACCGCGGTCAGCATGCCCGTCAGGTGGCGCACGCCGACCGGCGACACCCACAGCAGCGTCGCGCCCGCGCGGGCGAGCCCGTACCCCCAGACGATCAGCACGAAGCCGACGATCGACGCGATCGCGTAACCGCCCTTCCAGCCCTTCTCGCCGATCCGCTCGATCGTCGCGGACCGCCAGCCGTCGGCGACGATCCGGATCGAATGCACACCGAGGAAGATCGCTAAACCGAGAATCAGGACGAGCATCCGCTGTCTCCGTCTGGAATGATGGGTGGGGAAGCGTTCCGCGCGGCGTCCGGTGCGCCGTTCGCGGGGCCGGCGGCGGGGCCGGCGCGGGTCGCGCGAGGCATGGGCGCAACCCGCGCCGATCATAAACGCCGGGGCCGCCGTTGTGAAGCATGCGGGACGTGCGGTGCGTCAAGCTCGATGCATTCACGCACCGGATCGTGCGGGCACATTGGTCGCGCAGCGTGCTGGTCGGCCGCGACGGGCACGCCTGAAAAAGTAAGGAAGGCGAAAACCGCGACGCTGTCGCTTCTCGTGATCGGGAACTACGCCTGCTTGCGCTTCGTCGCGGGTTTCGGTGCCGGCGCGGTCGACGATTGCGATGCCGGTTTCGCTTTCTGCGCGGACGCGCGTTTCGATGCTGCGTTCGCCGCCGGTTTCGTTTTCCGTGCCGACGCGGATTTCGTTGCCGGTTTCGTCGCAGGCTTCGCTGCCGGTTTCGTTACCGATTTCGCTGCCGGCTTCGCTGCCGGTTTCGCTGCACGTTTCGACGCGGCCTTCGGCCCCACCCCGGACACCGTCTCCGACGCCACCTTCGCCTTGCGCTTCGGCGGCCCGGCCAGCAGCGCCGCGCGATACGCGCTGCGGCACCAGTCGAACAGCGCGCCCGCATCCTCGAGCACGTCGGCCGGCGTCTCGTAATAGCCCTCGAGCGAGACGGTGCGCGTGGGCCGCGCGTACGAGAACGGCCCCATCCCCGCCGCGACGAACGCCGGCCGGTTCACGTCATCCACACGCAGGAACAGCGACCCGCGCGACATGAAGCCGAACATCACGCCATCGAGCCGCAACGCCGCCCCGCTGAAGAACCGCGCAACGGCGACCGTACCGAGCGGCGCAAGCTGGTACGCGATTTCCTCGCCGTGCGCCTTCTCCGCCTGCCAGCTCATGCGGGCACCTCGCAGCGCTGCGTCCATGCATCGAGCGCGGCCGCGTCGATGCCGACGGCCGCCGCGCTCTCGCGAATCTGCCGCCACGTCGCGCGGTCGACCGGAATGCCGGTCGTGCCGCGTGCGGCGCGGCTCGCTTCTTCAGGTTCGCCGGGCATCTGCACCGGTGTATCGCCGGCCTGCGGCGACGCCTTCGCCCACGCGACGAACGCATCGGCTTCGCGTTCGGCATCGGCCGCGTCGAACGCTTTCGGATCGATCAGCACCGACAGCATCCCGTTGACGATCGCGCTCGTCTTCTGCAGCGTATCGCCGTACGTCGTATGCCCGCCCACGAGTGCGCCGCCGAAGATCTCGCACATCGCCGCGAGCGCATATCCCTTGTGCAGCCCGAACGGCAGCAACGCGCCGAACGGCTGCTCGTGCATCACGGCCGGATCGTCGGTCGGCTCGCCGCGGTGGTCGATCAGCGACCCGGCCGGCACGCGCTTGCGCTGGTTGTACGCGACCCGCGTCTTGCCGTACGCGATCGCGCTCGTCGCGAAATCGAGCAGCAGCGGCGGCTTGCCCGCACGCGGATACGCGGCGCAGAACGGGTTCGTGCCGAAACGCGGATCGGTGCCGTGCAGCGGCGCGACCAGCAGGTCGCCCGGCACGTTGACGAAATGGAACGACACGAGCCCCGAGCGCGCGCACTGCTCGGCCCAGTGCCCGATGCGGCCGAGGTGATGGACGTCGCGCAGCCCGATCGCGCAGATGCCCATGCGCCGCGCCCGCTCGATCCCTTCGACCATCGCCTCGAACGCGATCACCTGGCCGAAGCCGCGCCCGCCGTCGATCGTCAGCACCGCGCCGCCGTCGCGGACGATCGACGCGTGCGCGTTCAGCTGCAACTGCCCTTCCCGCCACGATGCGACGTAATTCGGGATCATCCCGATCCCGTGCGAATCGTGGCCCGCGAGATTCGCGCCGACCAGATGATCGGCGACGAGCGTCGCCTCGCGCGGATTGCTGCCGGCCCGCTCCCAGAGTGCCGCGACGAATGCATGCAGCGGTTCGGCGCGCATGCGCAGCGGTTCGGTGTCGGGCGTCGGCAGTGCGGTCATCGGCAACACTCCATCCAGTCGGTTCGGGTCGGGCAATAGGTACGTCGAATCGGTACGTCGAACGCTGCGACGCTCAGCGCGCGGTCGCGATCACGTCGGCCACCGCCGCCGTGAGCTTCTTCGCATACGGCACGTGCAGGAACTCGTTCGGGCCGTGTGCGTTCGACTTCGGCCCGAGCACGCCGCACACCATGAATTGCGCGGCGGGAAAGCCTTCCTGCAGCACGTTCATCAGCGGGATCGTGCCGCCGAGCCCCATGTACGCGCAGTCGGCGCCGAAGTGGCGGCGCGACGCGGCGTCGAGCGACGACGCGAGCCACGGCGCGAGATCCGGCGCGCTCCAGCCCGTCGCGGCGCCTGCGTCGGGCTTGAACGTGACTTTCGCGTTGTACGGCGGATCGAGTTCGAGCAGTTCCTTCAGCTGCTGCACGGCCTGCACGGCGTCGACGAGCGGCGGCAGCCGCAGCGACAGCTTGAACGCGGTGCGCGGACGCAGCACGTTGCCCGCATCGGCGAGCGCCGGCATGCCGGCCGCGCCCGTCACCGATAGCGACGGACGCCACGTCGAATTCAGCAGCGCCTCGCGCGGATCGGTCGTGGTCGGCAGCACGGGCTTGCCGTCCTGGCCGCACGCCCAGGGCAGCCCCTTCCACACCGTATCGCCGAGAATCGCGGCGGCCGCTTCGGCTTCGCGCACGCGGCTCGACGGAATCTCGCAATGGAACACGCCCGGCAGCAGATTGCCGTTCTTCGCGTCTTCGAGGCGTTCGAACAACTGGCGCATCACGCGGAAGCTCGACGGCGCGATGCCGCCGTACACGCCCGAGTGGATGCCTTCTTCGAGCACCTCGACCTGCAGGTCGCCGGACACGAGGCCGCGCAGCGACGTGGTGAGCCACATCTGGTCGTAGTTGCCGGCGCCCGAATCGAGGCACACGACGAGCGATACCTGGCCGAGCCGGTCGCGCAATGCGTCGACGTACGGCAGCAGGTCGTAGCTGCCCGACTCTTCGCAGGTCTCGATCAGGCCGACGCAACGCGGCCGCTCGACGCCCTGCTCGTCGAGCGCGCCGAGCGCCGCGAGGCTCGCGTAGATCGCATAGCCGTCGTCCGCGCCGCCGCGGCCGTACAGCTTGCCGTTCTCGAACTTCGGCGTCCACGGGCCGAGATCCGCGCGCCAGCCGTCGAATTCGGGCTGCTTGTCGAGGTGGCCGTACAGCAGGATCGTGTCGGTGCTGCCCGAACGCGTGGCCGGCGACTCGAAGAAGATCACCGGCGTGCGGCCCGGCAGACGCACGATTTCGAGCTTCAGGCCCTTCACGGGCTGCCGTTCGGCCCACTGCGCGGCATCGGTGACGACGCGTTCGAGATAACCGCGCTTCGCCCAGTCGGGGTCGAATGCGGGACTCTTCGCGGGAATCGCGATGTAGTCGGTCAGCGCGTGGAGGATTTCATCGTTCCACTTGCGCTCGATGAAGGTGACGAGCTTGTCATGGTCGAGGACGGGGGTAGTGTCGACGGAAGTCATGGTGGGGTGCCTGGATCGGGCTGACGAAAATCCAGATCATACGCCGATGCTCCCCCGCCGGCGCCCCTCCCGACCGTTCAGCCAGCCTTCGGAAACGCGTCGCGCAGCCCGGCCGCGCAGGCGAGCGCGTCGCGCCACAGGCGCCGCGTCAGTTCGCCGGCATCTTCTTCGCGCGCGAGCGCCGCGGCCTCGCCCGACCACAGCAGCGAGAAATCGTCGCGGCCCTGCCGCTCGAACGCGCCGCGCAGCGGATCGACCGCGGCCGTCGCGAGCGGAAACGCGGGCGCGAGCGCACTCATCGGCCCCTGTTCGCGCATGAAGCGCGTCAGCAGCCCGCGTGCGGGGCGGCCCGTGTACAGGTTGGTGATGCGCGTACCGTCGTCGCGGGCGGCGCGCACGGCCGCTCGATGTTGCGCCGAGCGGCCGGCCTGCGGCGTCAGCAGGTAGCCGGTGCCGATCTGCACCGCGCTCGCGCCGAGCGCGAACGCGGCCGCGATGCCGCGCCCGTCGGCGATCGCACCGGCCGCGATCACCGGCGCGCGGACGGCATCGACGATCTGCGGCAGCAACGCGAACAGGCCCGGTTGCGCGTGGATATCGTCGGTCAGAAACATCCCGCGATGGCCGCCGGCCTCCGCCCCCTGCGCGACGATCGCGTCGACGCCGCGCGCATCGAGCCAGCGCGCCTCCTCGACGGTCGTCGCGGACGACACCACCTGTGCCCTCGTGCGACGCACGCGGTCGAGCAGCGCGTCGTCCGGCAACCCGAAATGGAAGCTCACGACGGCCGGCCGCAGTTCCTCGACGACCGCGCACATCGCATCGTCGAACGGCGCGCGGCCGGGGCCGCCTTTCACGTCGGCCGGGTCGAGCCCGGCTTCCGCGTAGTAGCCGCCGAGCGCCGCGCGCCAGCGGGCGTCGACCTCGGCATCGGACGCGGGCGGCGCATGGCAGAAGAAATTCACGTTGAACGGCGCGGCCGTGCGCGCGCGGATCGCCGCGATCTCGTCGCGCAACTGCTGCGGGCCGAGCGCCGCGCACGCGAGCGAACCGAGTCCGCCGGCTTCGCACACGGCAATCGCGAGCGGGCTCAGCGAGCCCACCATCGGGGCCTGGATCAACGGCAAACGGGAAGGCAGCATCGTCATCGGAATCCCTTTTTTTGAATGAGTGGCCGCGCCACGTCGGGGGTGCTTTTCTTCGTCGCGCACGTGCGATCCGGCCCGGCGCCTGCTACGTGCCGCCGCGATCCATCCCGCGCCGGTACGCGGCCGGGCTCGTCGCCGCG
This sequence comes from Burkholderia sp. AU28863, assembly GCF_002223195.1. Classification (NCBI taxonomy): domain Bacteria; kingdom Pseudomonadati; phylum Pseudomonadota; class Betaproteobacteria; order Burkholderiales; family Burkholderiaceae; genus Burkholderia; species Burkholderia sp. AU28863. The sequence goes on from NZ_NKFE01000005.1 coordinate 1,835,382, forward strand.
ACGCGCCGGAAATGCCGGCGCAGCGATTCCTCGGACCCGAATCCGGCACGCGCCGCGACCTGCGCAAGCGGCAACGCGGGGTGCGCTTCGAGCATGTCCTTCGCGACGTTGACGCGTTCGCGGATCAGCCATGCGAGCGGCGACATCCCGGTCGCATCCGCGAACTGACGCTGCAGCGTGCGCGTGCTCATCGCGGCCTGCGCGGCGAGCGACGCGAGCGTGTGCGGCTCGGCCGCATGCGCGCGCATCCAGTCGATCAGCTTCGCGAGCCGGTCGGTGCCGCCCGGCGCAACCGGACGCGGCACGAACTGCGCCTGCCCGCCGTCGCGATGCGGCGGCAGCACGAGGCGCTGCGCGACGCGATTCGCGATCGCACCGCCGTGATCGCGGCGCACGAGATGCAGCAGCATGTCGAGCCCCGCCGCCGAGCCGGCCGACGTGACGATCTGTCCTTCATCGACGTACAGCGCATCGGGATTCACGCGCAGCGCCGGATAACGCGCCTGCAGGCGCTCCGCATACCGCCAGTGCGTCGTCACGGTGAGACCGTCGAGCACGCCGGCCGCCGCCAGCACGAACACGCCCGAACAGATCGAGCAGAGCCGCGCGCCGCGCCGGTGGGCCGCCCGCAGCTTCTTCAGCAACGGCTCGGGCGGCAGTTCGTCCGGATCCCGCCAGCCGGGAATCACGATGGTGTCCGCGCGATCGAGTGTCGCAAGCCGGTAAGGCGCGGCAACGGTAATGCCGCCCGCCGCGCGCACGGGCCCCGGTTCGCTCGCGCATACCGCGAAGCGATACCAGCCGACGCCGAGTTCGGGGCGCTCGAGGGCGAATAGTTCGACCACGCAGCCGAATTCGAACGTGCAGAGACGATCGTAGGCGAGCGCGACGACGAGATGATTGTGCATGGCGCGATGTTACCGGAACTTGTCGATCGCGCCACTGCCGCGAAACGGCCCGAACCGCGATACTGCCCTTCATTGCGGCGCGTTCCGTGCCCGCTCAACCAGGAGAGCCCGACCATGTCCTATGTCACCGACGTCCCCGCCGCCGACAGCCCCGCCGCGCTCGCGCACTTCGAGGCATCGCTGCGCTTCGAGACCGATTGCTGGGACGTGCACGACGCACTCGCGTCCGGCACGCCCGATTTCGTGCTGCTGGACGTGCGCGGCCCCGACCTGTTCGCCGCCGGCCACGTGCCCGGCGCGCGCAACCTGCCGCGCCGCAAGATCATCGAAAGCAAGCTCGCCGGTTACCCGGCCGATACGCTGTTCGTCGTCTACTGCGCGGGGCCGCACTGCAACGGCGCCGCGCGCGCGGCGATCCGGCTCGCGCGCCTCGGCCGGCCGGTCAAGCTGATGATCGGCGGTGTGACGGGCTGGCTCGACGAAGGTTTCGCGCTGAGCAAGGACGCGCAGCCAGCCGACGCCGAAGCCGCCTGATCGTCACCCAAAGCGCAACAATCAATTGCCTGCACACGAACGGAAAAAGCGCGACAATCAGCCTCATTGCAGTTCGGACGGAGCAGCACCATGCATGATGCAGTCCTGATTCAAGTGGCCGGTTCAGTCGCGGCGATCGCGCTCTATTTCCTGCCGGCCGTCATTGCCGACCGGCGCGGCCGGCACGACAAACTGACGATCGCGATGTTCAACGCGCTGTTCGCGTGGACGGGCATCGGCTGGCTGATGACGCTGTACTGGGCGTGCCAGCCGAACCCGCGCACCGACGTCGCGCAGACGATCCTCGCGACGCGCCGCGGCGTCAGCATGCGGACCTTCTCGACCGGCCTCGTCGAACGCGTGCAGCGCCGCGTCGCCGCCCAGGAGCAATGGGCGGAAAAACAAGGCTGCCGTTAAGCCCCTCTTTCCGCTTCACCGACTCGCGTCGAACTTCGGCATCCTGACATTGGTCGACGCGCGGTAATCCCACCTCAGTGCGCCGTGCGGCGGCCAGCCGCCCGCGCGCAATCGCGCCGCGAACGCCCCCGCCGTCACCGCCCGTGCGATCCGCTCGCCCGGACACCCGTGCGGCCCCGTGCCGAAGCCGAAATTCGGCCCGGCCGTGCGCCCCGGCATCAGCCGGTGCGGATCGCGGTGCACGGCCGCATCGCGGTTCGCCGCCGCGAGCACGACGAGGATCGCATCGCCGGCCTCGACGCTCACGCCTTCGATCGACGTGCGCGCCGCGACGAAGCGGCGCGTGTTCTGCACCGGCGCATCGAAACGCCCGACTTCGGCGACGAATGCGTCGAGCGCGGCCGCGTCCGGCACCGCGCCTGCTTCGCCGTTCCATGCCACGATTGCATTGCCGAGCCAGGCGGCCGTCGCCTCGCACGTCTGCGACAGCAACCCGACGAGATTCGCGACCAGCGCGCCGCTCGCGTGCCAGCCCGACGCGCGGGCCGCCTGCTGCACGGCGGCGACCAGCGTGCCGTCGTGCGCGTGCGACTGCGCGACGCGTTCCGTCATCCGGTCGAGCAGGTGCCGCGCCGCGTCGCTCGCGCGCGCCAGCGCCGCGGCATCCGACAGCGGCGACAGCGCGGCGACGAACTCGACGACCCGCGCGGCGATGTCGTCGAGTTGCGTGTCGTCGAAGCCGAGCAGATCGGCAACCGCGCACACCGGCACCGTCATGCACCACGCGTTCAGCGCATCGGCATCGCCCGGCGTCGGCAAGCGCCGCGCGGCAAGCGCGTCGGCGCGAGCGCGCAGCGCGTCCGTGTCGATCGGAGCGAACGCCGTACGCAACACCTGCTTCGGCAGGTCGTGTCGCGACGCGCCATCGTTCATGCGCACCAATTCGCCGAACAGCGCACCGGCCGTCGTGCCGCGCAGCGCGGGCGGCACCGGCGCGTCGAGCGGGCGCACGCGGCAGGCCGGATGGCCGAGCACGGCCGTCACGGCCGCCGCGCGGCTCGCGACCCACAGGCCGAGCGTGGCGTCGAACGCAAGCGGCGGCCCGTCGACGAGCGCGGCGTAATAGGGATAGGGATCGCGGTGCGTGACCGCGGCAATGGGATCGGTCGGGTTCATGCGTTCAGTATCGGCGCAGCGCGCCGCCGCATGTTTCGGTATGGCGTGAAATGTCGTCGCACGGCCGCCGCGCGTCGCGGCATCGCGGCGGCCGGCCGGCGTCAGGCCGCCGACCGGTAGCGGTGCGACTGCATGCGCAGCCGGACCCGCCCGGCCGAAATCGCGCGCGGCTCGGGCGCCACCGTGTCGTGATGAAACATTTCCTGCCGGAACTCGCCGTTTTCGTCGAACCACTGGCAGATCAGCCAGTCGCCGTCGTCGAACACGACCGGCCCGGCATAGGTGACGGTCATGCGCGGCCCGCCCGTTTTCAGCGTCACGACATCGCCCACGCGAAACCTGACGCGGTGATTTTCTCGGATCGTCATCGCTCTCTCAGCTTTTTATATATTGAATATATTGATATTCCCGGCAACCCACTCGCCGGCCATTCGAACGTGACGCAGATTATCAATCAAAAAATCATCCGGCAACTCCCGTGGACTGAAACGTTCTGAACGGGAACCTGCAACAATGGGCGGTATCGTCGCGCATGAGGGCCCACCGGGCCTCGGATCCGGCGTCGTTTGCGCGCCGGCGGCGGCTGATCGGGCGGAATGCGGAGAATAAACGACGATTTTCGCATCAGCATCGACGATTAATGCGGACGCGAAACCGATTGATTATTGTCAATCAATGCTTGATTGGAAACGATTCCGGATTTTATTGGGGCTCATTCGCCGGACAAAATCGGCGAATTATCCGGCGCCGCGAACCAGCGGTTGATATCGCGCCCCGGCACGGCTGCCCGGGCAAACGTGAACGTGCCGTCGCGCCTCATCTCCGTCGCCGCGCGCAGGAATGCGCCCAGCGCGGCCCGCGCCAGCGCGCCGCCGACGCTGACGCGCTTCACGCCGAGCGCGGCCAGCTCGTCGAGGCTCAGCAACCCGCCCTGCAGACCCATGACGACATTGACGGGCGCGCCGACCGCGCGGGTCAACGCCGCGATCTCGTCGGCGTCGGTGATGCCGGGCGCATACAGCACGTCGGCGCCCGCGTCGCGATAGGCGACGAGCCGCGCGATCGTGTCGTCGAGGTCGCGGCGGCCGTGCAGGTAGTTTTCGCAGCGCGCGGTCAGCGTGAACGGAAACGGCAACGCGCGCGCCGCGTCGACGGCCGCCGCGATGCGTTCGACCGACGCGTCGCGCGCATAGATCGGCGCATCGGCGCGGCCGGTCGCATCCTCGATCGAGCCGCCGACCGCGCCCGCCTCGGCCGCCAGCCGGATCGTTTCGGCCACCGTGTCGGGCGCGTCGCCGAAGCCGTTCTCGAGATCGGCGCTGACGGGCAAGCCGCCCGCGGCGACGAGATCGGCGATGTGATCGAGCATCGCGTCGCGGTCGATCGCGTTGTCGGGCCGCCCTTTCGAAAACGCGTAGCCGGCGCTCGTCGTGGCGAGCGCTTCGAAGCCGGCCATCGCGAGCAGGCGCGCGGTGCCGGCGTCCCACGGGTTCGGGATGATGAACGCGCCGGGGCGCGTGTGCAGTGCACGGAAAGCTTCGGCGTGGCGGGCTTGCTGGTCGGAACGGGTCATCGCGAACTCCGGGAAGGTGTTGACGGTGAGCTTACGCCGGTCGTGCACGCGACGTTTCAGCGTTTGCCGAAATGTCGTCGCGCAACGGGAAAACTCGCCCGTGCCGAATGCGGCCCCCCGCGCACGGTCGCCCGCGTCGCGTCACGTCGATGCGGGCTGCCCGTCGTCGACGCCGAGCAACACGTCGGTGACGGCCTCGGAGAACCGCATCGCGCGACCGTCGATCACCACGCCTTCCGGATTCGACGGATCGCGCACCGCCGGCGGCACGCCGTACGCAAGCAGCATGCGCGCGCACGCTTCCCAGTCGGGATCGCCGACGCCGGCCGGCTCGTTGACGGACGCCCACGACAACGTACCGAGCGCATCGCTGCCGAACCCGTGCAGGTCGCGCCAGCTCGCGCCGTGTGCAAGCAGGAACGCCAGCAGCTCGGCATCGCCGCGAAACACCGCGTGATTCAGCGCGCTCGCGTCCCAGTCGCCGCCGCGCGCGGCGATCGGCCAGCCCAGCTCGACCATCACCTTCACCGCATCGCGCGAGCCCCATGCGGCGGCATCCGGCAGCAGCCGCAGCCGGTCGCCGGACAGCGCGCCGGGGAGTTCGGGGTGTTCCGCCTGGATGCGCCGCGCGTCGTCGGCATCGGCACGCGCGCAGGCCGCGATGAACGCGTCGTGCGCATCGAGCGCCTCGTCCGCGCCGGCCGCGCGCAACAACGCCGCCACGTCGGACAACCCGGTCTGCATAGCCAGCCGGTACGCGCCGACGCCCGCCGCGGTCCGCGCGCCGGGATCGGCGCCGGCCGCGAGCAGCGCCGCGACATGGCCTGCCGGGCAACGCACGGCGATCGCACGCAGCAACGGCGCCCCCCACAGCTTCGTCGGCCCTTCGCCGGCCGGTTCGTTCGGGTCGCCACCGTGCGCGAGCAGCAACTCGAGCGCGGCCGCGTCGGGCACGTCGAGGGCGCGCCGCAACGCATTCGTCCCGCCCACCCGTGCGCCGTGCTCGAGCAGCAGACGCGTGCACGCCGGATTCTCCACCGAGTGATACAGCGATTCGCCGTCGTTCGGATCGGCGCCGGCTTCCAGCAGCATCGCGGTGAGCACCGGATCGCGATTGACGCCGGCGGCGCCATATAGCGCCGACAACGGTTTCGACTCGTCGGGCTCGGCAAGCGAGGCCGGCGGATACCGGTTGCCGATCCGCTGGTTCGGATCGGCGCCCGCATCGAGCAGATGACGCGCGCACGCACGCAACCTGGCTGCGAATTCGGGAAGCTGCGCGAGCCGCGAATGCGTGACGGCGACGAGCGGCGGCAACTTCAGCGCACCGTCGGCGCGCGCGATCCAGCCGGAATCGGCCGCCACCGCCGCCTTCACCGCGTCGAGATCGCCGGCCGCACACGCGACGATCGGGTCCGCCGACACGAGATCGGGATGATCGAGCAGCAATTGCGCGGCGACGCGCGGCCGGGCCGCGTCGAAGCCGCCGGTCACGTCGGCGCCGTAGGCGAGATCGAGCCAGCGCCGGATCAGCCGCGATCGCGGTTGCCGCGTGAGCGCATGCGTTTCGACGAACACGCCGAGATCGGCCCACGAAGCAAAGCCGTACTCGCGTGCGATGCAGGACTGCGCGTCGTGCAGGCGCAGCCCGAGCGCGAGCGTTTCGTCATGCGTGCGATGTGCGGCGGCGGGCAGGAATTCGACGAAGCGCGCGACGGCATCGGCGTCGCCCTGCCGGTACAGGCGCAACAATGCCTTCGCCTGCTTTTTCAGATGATCGGGATGGGCGTTCGGAGGCAGCTTTTTCATGCGGATCCTCGTGCATGGATGGCCGAAGGTCCGCAATACCGCCAGCACGAAGGATGGGGAAGACTGGATTGGCTACGACAGGTGGGTTGAACCCTTTCCGCGGACCCGGAAGCGACCTGCATCGCTGCCCGGTATCGTAGGCGACGGCCACCGGCATCGTCAACCGTGCCGCGCCGTTCAGCCCGCGAGTTTCTTCGTCAGGAAGATGCGCGTGTGCCCGACCGGATAATCGGGCAGCTCGCCGAAACGCACATAGCCGCGCTTCTCGTAGAACGGCCTCGCCTGGAAGTCGAACGTGTCGAGCCACGCGCTGTGGCAGCCGCGCGCGACGGCCTCTCGTTCGGCCAGATCCATGATGCGCGTGCCGGCGCCCTGGCCGCGCGCGGCCTCGGGCACCACGAGCAGGTCGACATGCAGCCAGCCGAACGCCGTGCCGCCCCACAGGCCGCCGACCACCGCGCCGGCCGCGTCGGTCGCGATCACGGCCAGCGGCCGGAAATCGGCCGGGCCGGCCTGGCTTTCGTTGAAGCGGACGAGCGGCGCGACGATCTGCTTGCGCACGTCCGCGTCGGCCGTGTCGGTCACTGCGTAGGTCAACGTCATCGGTTGCATCGGGTCGTCATTGAAAGTGGGCCCAACAAGCTGCATGGATCGCGCCCGTCAAACGACGTACGCGCCCTTCGCGTGCAGTTCCGCCTCGGTCCGCTCGAGCGCCGCGACCGCATCGCTGCCTTCAAGCGCCAGCAACTGCGCGACGAGCGCCTCGGCCATCGCATGCGCGGCCACCAGCGACGGAAAGAACGACGGGCTGTCGTGCGTGAAGATCAGTTGCGCGTCCGCGTGCAGCGCGATCGGCGACACCGCGCTGTCCGTGATCGCGACGATCTTGCTGCCCTGGGCTTTTGCCGCCTGCGCGACGCGCGTCGCCTCGGCCGAATACGGCGCGAAGCTGATGATCACCGTCACGCTCTGCTTCGCGATCGCTCGCAGCTCCATTTCGAGCGAACCGGCGACGCCGTTGAGCAGCGACACGGTCGGACGGAACAGCCGGTAGCCATAGACGAAACCGAATGCGACCGGATAGCACGAGCGAAACCCCGCCACGTGCACGTGCGATGCCTTGCGGATCAGCTTCGCCGCATCCGCGAGCGCGTGCTCGTTCTGCGTGGCGGTCGCCGACAGGTTGTGCTGCTGCGCGGCGAGCAGATCGTGCGCGAGCGACGCCTTCGCGTCGGGCCGCACGAGCGAGCGCGCGCGTTGCGTGAGCGGCTCGGGACGCGTGCGCACGCGCGCGACGCACAGGTCGCGCAGCTCGTTCCAGCCGGGAAAACCGAATTGCTGCGCGAGCCGCACGAGCGATGCAGGCTGCACCTGCGCGCGCTGCGCGACCTTGCGCATCGACGACGTGGCGACTTCGTCGGGATGATCGAGCAGGAAGGCGGCGCCCGCCTGGAATTGCGGGCTCAGCTCGGAAAATTGCGCCCGGATCCGGGACGCGAGTTCGTCGAAATTGGCGGCCATCTTGGTGGGAACGGGAACCGGTCGTCCATGGTATCACCGGCCCCGCGCCCACCGGTCAGCGCAGCACTTCGACGTGATCGGCGTCGACCTTCACGCTGCCCGACCACTTGCGCTCGAATTCGCCGGTCAGCTTCACTTCGTTCCGGTCGCTGACAGGCTGGCCCGCCGCCCACAACTTGTGGTCGATCTCGACGCGGATCGTGCCGGTGGCGTCGGCGAACTCGTAATCCTCGCCGCCGACGTGCTTGACGATGCGCCCCTGCAACTGCACGTGCTGGTCGTCCCGGCCGTTGGCGAGCAATTCCTTCACGGTCGTCGTGGTCAGCGCGGACGGCCCCGTGTATTGCGCGTAGACGGCGGCAGGCAGCGCGACGAGCGCAACCGCCAGGATGCTGGCCAGGTGTTTCATGATCTCGGTCCTCTTGTTGATGTGGCGCCGCGCTCCGTTGAACGCGACGGCGCCATATTACGGACCGTAAGATTAAGCAAACCTGAAGGGCGTACCGACGTGACACGGTGCTGCATTGGACGAGTACGCAAGCGGGTCGCGCACCGCGCGCATTTAAGCTTCGCCTAAGACGCGTGCGCTTATCATGAGTACCCCGGGCGCCGAGGCGCCCCCGTTGGAGAGGCACGAAATCCATGCGCGTACTGCTCGTCGAGGACGATCCGCTGATCGGTAGCGGGCTCGAACAGGGCCTCAAACAGGAAGGCTTCGCGGTCGACTGGGTGAAGGACGGCGACGCCGCGTCGCTCGCGCTGCGTACGACCGGCTACGGGCTGCTGCTGCTCGATCTCGGGCTGCCGAACCGCGACGGTTTGTCGGTGCTCGCCGCGCTGCGCCGCCGCGACGAAAACCTGCCCGCGATCATCATCACCGCGCGCGACGGCGTGCCCGACCGCATCGCGGGCCTCGACAGCGGCGCGGACGATTATCTCGTCAAGCCGTTCGAGCTCGACGAACTGCTCGCCCGCATCCGCGCAGTCACCCGCCGCCATGCGGGCCGCGCGCAGACGACGCTCGCGATCGGCCCGCTGCGGCTCGATCCCGTCAAGCACCTCGTCTGGCTCGACGACGACGAAGTGCCGCTGTCGCCGAAGGAATTCGTGCTGCTGCACGAGCTGATGCGCGAACCGGGCGCGGTGATCTCGCGCGAACAGTTCGAGGAACGGCTGTACAGCTGGGGCGAGGAAATCGAGAGCAACGCGGTGCAGGTGCATATCCACAACCTGCGTAAAAAGCTCGGCCACGACATGATCCGCACGGTGCGCGGCGTCGGCTACCGGATCGGTGACGGCACGTGACGCGGATGCAACGCGCGGTCGCGCGCTGGCGCAACGCGTCGCTGCGGCGGCGCCTGCTGACGTGGCTGCTGCCGGCCGCGTGCGTGATCGGCCTGGTCGCGAGCGCCGGCACCTACTGGGGCGCGCTGCGCGAACTCGACGATCTGCTCGACGACCAGATGCGCAGCATGTCGAAACAGATCGTCGTCGGCCCGAACGGCGAGCTGTCGTTCAGCAACCACGCCAAGGGCAAGCACGGCTTCGAAGCGAGCGACCCCGATGCCGTGCTGTTGCAGGTGTGGCGCAACGGCACGCTGGTGTATTCGACCGACCGCGATTCGAAACTGCCGCCGCCCGCGCAGCAGGGCATCGGGAGCGTCGACGTCGGCGGCCAGCCGTGGCGCACCTACGTGACCGAGCGCGGCGGCACGACGATCCGGCTCGCGCAGGCGCGGCATGCGCGCTGGGAAGCGATCGCGGGCATCGCCGTCCACCTGCTGTGGCCCGTGTTCTCGATGCTGCCGCTGCTCGCGCTCGGCCTGTGGTTCGGCATCGGTGCGGGGCTGCGGCCATTGCGGGCGATCGCGGCCGGCCTGAAACGCAGGAATGCGAACAATCTCGAGCCGGTCGACGTCGCATCGATGCCGAACGAGGTTCGCCCGCTCGCCGAAGCGATCAACGACCTGCTCGCACGCCTCGACCGCTCGTTCACGCTGCAGCGGCACTTCATCGCCGATGCCGCGCACGAGCTGCGCACGCCGATCATGGGACTGTCGATCCAGTCGGAACTGCTGCGGCGTGCAGCGACCGCGGAGGAACGCGAGCATATCCTCGCGCAAATCCATGCGGGCACGACGCGCCTCGGCCACCTCGCCGAACAGTTGCTGACGCTCGCGCGCCTCGAACCCGATGCGCAAGCGGCCGTCGCCGCATCGGCGCCGGTCGATCTCGCGGCGCTGTGCCGCTCGGTGGTGTCGGACCGCGCGCGCGTCGCCGATGCGCACCGCATCGATCTCGGCGCGATCGTCGACGCACCCGTGATGGCCGCAGGCAATGTCGACACATTGCGCGTGCTGCTGAACAACCTCGTCGACAACGCGATCCGCTATGCGGGCGAAGGCGCGCGCATCGACGTGTCGGCGCGCATCGACGGCGAGACGCCCGTGCTCGAGGTCGCCGATGACGGCCCCGGCATTCCGGAGGCCGAACGCACCGACGTGTGGGAGCGCTTCTATCGCGGCGAAGGCGCACAGGCGGTCACGTCGTCGGGCAGCGGGCTCGGGTTGTCGATCGTCAAGCGAATCGCCGAACAGCATCGCGCGACCGTCGCACTCGGCACCACGCGCGGCGGGCGCGGGCTGACCGTCACGGTGCGCTTTCCACGGCCGGCCTGATGCGCGTGGCGGGCGGCTTTTGTCCACAGATTATGTTGGCAAGCTTGTGGACAAGCTTCCATTAACGGCATCAAGTCATTGATCGGAAAGGGTTTGTCGTGCGTGCGCGGCAAACGCGCCGGCGCGGGGCAAGCACGCGTTCGCGTCAGTTGTCGTTGTCGATCCGCCCGACTCGCCAATTCGACAACCTATTGTCAATTTCGTAAATTAGTTGTCAATTTACGACTCGAGCGGAATATGACGAAATCCGACAAATTGACCGCCGTCGCGCTGTCCGTATTCCGCTTGAACGGCCTGCTGATCGAATGGGGCAACACCTTTGCCGGGCCGCACGGCTTGACCAGTGCGCGCTGGCAGGTGCTGGGCGCGATCTCGATGGCGCCGGACGCGCCGAACATTCCGCAGATCGCCGATGCGATGGGCATCACGCGGCAAGCCGTGCTGAAACAGATCAACGTGCTGACCGACGAAGGGCTGGTGCTGTCGTTGCCCAATCCGGCGCACAAGCGCTCGCCGCTGTATGCGCTGACGCCGCGTGGCGAAGCGGCCTATCAGGCCGTGGTCGAGCAGTGGCAACGGCATGTCCGCGACATCGCCGGCGACTTCAGTTCCGCCGACCTCGACGCAGCGCTGCGCGTGCTGTCGGCGATGTCCGCCGCGCACGGCCAGGACCGCCACGCGTGACCGCCCGCTCACCCTCTCCCCCCAAGAGTGCCCATGCCTCGGTTCAAGCCGATGGATCCGGCCTGCCCGATCCAGCAACAGATCGCGATCGACGCCGGGCCGGTCGTGCTCGTCAACGTGTTCACGCTGGCGCCCGCCGACGAAGCCGACTTTCTCGCCGTCTGGAAGGACGACGCGGCATTCATGAAGCGGCAGCCGGGATTCATCTCGACGCAGCTTCATCGCGCGCTCGGCAATAGCCCGACCTACCTGAACGACGCGATCCGGGAATCGACGGACGCGTTTCGCGCGGCCTTCACGCATCCGGAATTCGTCGCGAAGCTGTCGGCCTACCCGTCGTCCACCGTCGTCAGTCCGCCCCTGTTCCAGAAGGTCGGCGTGGCCGGTATCTGCACCGCTTGAGCCGGCGTGCGAATCGTGGCAACGCGTGGCATCGGCCGAATCGCGAACGCGGACTTCTCCACAGAAAATGTTGGCAAGCTTGTGGATATCCTGCGCACCGCGACGCTAAACCCTTGATCCGATGGACTTTGGCACGCGTGATGCAGATGCGGCGCGCGTCATGGCCATCGCGCACACCGCTTCGCCGCACTTCGCATCACGATGCCAACGACGCCGCGCCGATGCGAGTCCGATGCACGCCATAACCGCCGCACGCGGGCCTGACTTGCCAGGCGGCACTTACCCACAGATTGTGTTGGCAAGCATGTGGATAGCCTGCGCATACCGTGACCAAGCGCTTGATCCGAAAGGCTTTGTCCGCGCTGCTTCGAAAGCGGCGCGCGGCCGCCCAATAGCCGGTTGCATGCCGCCTCGGCGCGTGGCGCGCCGCCTGCCACGCCGGCTGCCCTGCTTGTCCACAATTTTTGTTGGCAAGCGTGTGGATAGCCTGCGCATACCGCGACCAAGCGCTTGATCCGAAAGGCTTTGTCCGCGCTGCTTCGAACACGGCACGACGGCGCGTGTCACGCCGCACGACGCAGCGCGCAGGCTTGTCCACAATTTTTGTTGGCAAGCATGTGGATATCCTGAGCATGCGTGTTCCAAGTCGTTGATCGCACAACGTTTGAGCGCGCGGGTCACGACTGCGGCACGGCGCGTCCGCGGAACTCGCCACGCGCGCCGTGCCACGCTGCTCAGCCGAACGTCTGCGCGACGATCCGTGCGACCGACGCGATCACGTCGTCCTTCGCCCGCGCATCGGCGCGAGCCTGCGTGTAGTACACGGCCAGCACGATCGGCGCGCGCGACGTCGGCCAGATGACGCCCGCGTCGTTCGTCGTCCCGTAGTCGCCGGTGCCGGTCTTGTCGCCCACCGCCCACCCGGCCGGCACGCCCGCACGAATCCGCTTGTCGCCGACCTTGTTGCCGCGCAGCCATGCGACGAGCTGCGCACGCTGCGCGGCCGGCAATGCGTCGCCGAGCGTCAGCACGCGCAGGCTGGCGGCCATCGCGGCGGGCGTCGTCGTGTCGCGCGTGTCGCCCGGCAGCGCGGTATTCAGTTCGGTCTCCCATCGATCGAGCCGGAACGTGTCGTCGCCGATCGAGCGCGCGTAGGCGGTCACCGCCGATGGGCCGCCGATCAGCTTCATCAGCAGGTTCGCGGCCGAGTTGTCGCTGTACTGGATCGTGGCCTCGCACAGCGCGGCGACCGTCATGCCCGCGCCGACATGCTTCTCCGACACCGGCGAATAGTTGACGAGGTCGGCCTTCGTATACGTCACGCGCTGTTGCAGCAAGCCCGGCCGCTCGACGCTCTGCGCGAGCACCGCCGCGCTCAGCATCGCCTTGAACGTGCTGCAGAACGGGAAGCGCTCGCTCGCGCGATGCTCGATGACCCGGCCGCTCGCCGTGTCGATCGCGCACACGCCGAGACGGCCGCCCGCGTCGCGCTCGAGATCGGCAAGCGTCGCCGCGGCCGCCGCGGGCGCGATGGCATCCGCGGCAGCCGCCGCTGCCGCCGTGGCTTCGTCCGGCGCGGCGGCCGGCCGCGACGCGCACGCGGTGACGGTGAAAACGAGCGGCGCCGTCGCGGCGGCCAGCAACAGGGTTCGACGTTTCGATGAGTAGGTCATGTCGGTTGTCTCGTGGTGGAATGGCGGCGAAACGTGGTCGACGCGTTGAAAACGGCCGGCCGCCGAGACCGCACTATCGAGACTTTACGGTTGACTGACAAGCAACGATAATTGGGCGCTGACAAAAGAAATTCTTATGACTAAGCTCCGCCCTCATCTTCCGCTCAATGCGTTGCGCGCGTTCGAATCGTCGGCGCGCCACCTGAACTTCACGCGCGCCGGCCTCGAGCTGAGCGTGACCCAGGCCGCCGTCAGCCAGCAGGTGCGCTCGCTCGAGGAGCGACTCGGCTGTACGCTGTTTACGCGGCTGCCGCGCGGCCTGGGGCTGACCGACGAGGGCCGCGCGCTGCTGCCGGTGCTGAGCGACGCGTTCAGTCGCATCGAGACGGTGCTCAAGCAGTTCGACGGCGGACGTTTCCACGAGGTGTTGACGCTCGGCGTCGTCGGCACCTTTGCCCTAGGCTGGCTAATGCCGCGGCTGAAGCAGTTCGGCGACACGCACCCGTTCGTCGAGCTGCGGCTGCGGACCCACAACAACGTCGTCGATCTCGCCGCCGAGGGCCTCGACTTCGCGATCCGCTTCGGTGAAGGCAACTGGCCGGCGACGCGCAACGAGCGGCTGCTCGATGCGCCGCTCACCGCGCTGTGCGCGCCGGACATTGCGCGGCGCATCGCGCAGCCGGCCGATCTCGCGAACGAAACGCTGCTGCGCTCGTATCGCACCGACGAGTGGCACGGCTGGTTCGACGCCGCGCGGCTCGAACCGTGGGCCGTCAACGGGCCCGTGTTCGATTCGTCGCGGCTGATGGTCGAGGCCGCGATGCAGGGTGCGGGCGTTGCACTCGCGCCTGCCTGCATGTTCGCGCGCGAACTGCAACTCGGCCAGCTCGCGCGGCCGCTCGACATCGACGTGCGCGCGGGCGGCTACTGGCTCACGTCGCTGAAGTCGAAACCGCTGACGCCCGCGATGACGCTCTTTCGCGACTGGATCGTCGCGGAAGCGGCCGGCGCGGCGGCGGCCGGGTAACGCGGCGTCGCTTGTCCACAGAAAGTGTTGGCAAGGATGTGGATATCCTGGGTACCCGCGGCCTAAGCCCTTGATCGCGCACGCATTCACGTGCAGATGCACGGAGCGGGCAGCCTTGGCGCGCGGGCTTCGCGCACGCGGCCCCTGCCGATCGGATCGTCAACCATTGCGACGCAATCGATTGCAAGTTGTCCACAGATTTTGTTGGCAAGCCTGTGGATATCCGTCAGATCGGACGCATAACATCTTGATACACAAGGGGATTCGATCCACGGACCTTGACCGGTCAATGGTGTGGCACCGGAATGGTTGTCGAACCGCACGCCTTGCACGCGCGGCCCGCCCGGCCCGGGGACGGGCGGTTCTCCACAGATTGTGTTGGCAAGCTTGTGGATATCCTGCGTATCGGGCACCTAACTGATTGAGCGCACGGGGTTTTGTGCCGCGTCCACCGAATCGGGCAGCGCGTGCGCGGCCCGTGCATCAGTGACGGTCGAGGCCGCCGCGCAATTCGCTCGCCTTGTCGCGCAGCGCTTCGTAGCCGGAACGCGCATGCTCGGGCAGATCGGGATCGCCGATCAGCGCGCCGAGCGTTTCGATCAGGCTGAACAGGATGCCCTTCGCCGCGCCGACCGCAATGCTCTGCGATTCGATCGACTTGTGCAGGTGGTCGACCGCCGCTTCGAGATTCTCGAGCTTGTGCTCGCCGTCGTCGGGCCGGTTGTCGGTCGTCATCGTCTACCTCCGCCATCGTTCAAGGGTCATGTCACGATTCTATGCCGCTGCGCGCGAACGTGGCGCGACATCGCGCAACGTTCGCGCGGCACCGCGCTACAGCACCGCGACCACCTGCACGCGGCCCGGCTGCTCCGCCGCCGCGATGACCTGGCCGTCGACACGGCGGAACGTCAGCGACACGGTTTCGTCGCCGACGCGCAGCGCATCGATCCGCAGCCAGTCGACGCCTTCCGGCAATGCCGGGCGCTCGACGCGCACCTCGTGGCGCGACGCGTCGATGCTCACGCCGAGGCACGCCTGCAGCATCATGAACGGCGCGCCGGCCGCCCACGCCTGCGGCAGGCAGGCCACCGGATACGCGGTCGGCGGTTCGCCGCGCCGGCGCGGGAACCCGCAGAACAGCTCCGGCAGGCGCATCTCGAAGCTCACCGCCGCCTCGAACAGCGCACGCAGCAGATTCACCGCGGCCGTCTTGTCGCCGTAGCGCGCCAGGCCGCGCGCGATCAGCGCATTGTCGTGCGGCCACACCGAACCGTTGTGATAGGCCATCGGATTGAAGCGCGGCTGGCCGGCCGCCAGCGTGCGGATGCCCCAGCCCGTCTGGAACAGCGCCGAGCCGAGCACGCCCGCGACCGCCGCGCCGCGCTCGGCGTCGGGCAGCCCGAATGCCAGCAGGTGGCCCGCGTTCGACGCGGACACGCGGCACAGCTCGCCATGACCGTCGAGCGCGATCCCGTAGAAATCGCCTTCCGGCATCCAGAACAGCGCATCGACCTGGTCGCGCAGCGTCTTCGCGCGCAACGCATAGCGCGTCGCGTCGGCCGCATGGCCGCGCCGGCGCGAGCACGCCGACATCGCGTCGAGCGCCGCGCACGCATAGGCCTGCACTTCGACGAGCGCGATCGGCCCGTCCGGGAAACGGCCATCCGCGTGGAACACCGAATCGTGGCTGTCCTTCCAGCCCTGGTTCGCGAGGCCGCGCTCCGACGTACGCTGGTAATCGAGCAGCCCGTACGGGTTGCGGTCGCACTTGTCGATCACCCATTGCGCGGCGCGCTCGAGCGCGGGCCACAGCTCGTCGATCAGCGCATCGTCGCCGGTGCGTTCGGCATAGGCGCCCGCGAGCACGATGAACAGCGGAGTCGTATCGACGCCGCCGTAGTACAGCGCGAACGGCACCTCGCCCGTCGCGGCCATCTCGCTGCGGCGGAACTCGTGCATGATCTTGCCGGGCTCCGCATCGCGGAACGCGGAGGTCTCGCGCGCCTGATGCTCGGCGAGAAAACGCAGCACGCCGCGCGCGAGCGACGGCTGCAGCCACAGCATCTGCAGCGACGTGATGATCGCGTCGCGGCCGAACGGCGTCGAGAACCACGGAATGCCCGCATACGGGTACGGCCCCGTGTCGAGCTGCGTCGTGAGCAGCCCGAGATCCGCGAGCGAACGATCGAGCCAGGCGTCGAACAGCGGATTGCCGGTGTTCACGCGCGCCATCGACTCGCGCCGTGCGCGCATTTCGCGATGCACGCCGACGAGCGCGGTGCGCAGCGCGACGCGGCCGCATCCGGGCCCTTCGGCCTGCGCGGGCCCGAGCGTCGCATCGACGGTCAGGTAGATCGACACGCACGCCTGCGCGGCGATCGTCAGCGTGTAGTCGGCGCGATCGACCGACAGCGCGTCCGGCGCCGGCGAGAAATGCACGGTCACGTTGCGCTCCACGCTGTCGAGGCCGTCGTAGCGCAGCCGCACCGCGCCCGCGTCGACGCGCGGCGCGCCCACCGTGCCGCGCTTCGGCCGCTGCGTGCCGCGCACTTCGAACATGTCCTTGAAATCGGCCGCGAACGACAGCGACAGCGGCACCTCGGCTTCGCTCGCGCCGTAGTTCGTCAGCGTCAGCGCTTCGTACAGCACGTCGCCCGCGAGCACGCGCGTGCGCTCGATATGGATCACGCCCTCGGGCGTCTCCTTGCCGCCGAGCGGCGGCAGCGGGCGGTTCGTCAGGTGCGCGGTGAACGACGCGTTGTCGGCGCTCGTCGCACCCGACAGCAGCGACGGCGCGCGGCCGCCGAACGTCAGGCGCCAGGTCGACAGCACGCGCATGTCGTCGACGAACAGGCCGTCGTCATGCCCGCCGATGTCGCCGAGCGCGTCGCTGACCACGAACGCGTCGCCGGATTTCAGCACGTACTGGTTGTTGCGCGCGAGAACCTGCGGATCGGCTTCGGGCGCGATGAAGGCGGGACCCGACGCGGGGGTCGCGGCAATCGGCGCGACTTGCGGCGCCTGCGTCGTCGTGGCTTCGGCGTGGTTCGGCATCGATGCTCCTGTGTCGAGGCGCAACGCGCGGCGCGCGTCGCGTGTTTCGCACAGGATAGGCCAGAACGGCGAACGTGCGCAGCGACGAAACGGCCGCGGCGCGGGGCGACGTTGCTTCGTCGCCTCGCGCCGCGTACGGGCACATCAGTTGCCGGTCAGAATTTCCACAGGATGTTGCCGAGGATCGCGTTGTCGCGCACGCCGCTGCCGAATTGGCCGCTGTACGTGAGGCCGAGCGTCAGGCGCTTCGTGATGTTCGCGTCGATGCCGGCTTCGAGCACCGCGCTGTCGCGAGCAATCGGCACGCCCGACACCTGGAACGACGTGCCGCCGTTCGCGAACGTGAACGCCGACGACGGCCGCACGTTGCCGAACGCATGCCGCCAGCCGACCGTCCCGCGCGCGGTGAACGTGCCGCTCGCGATCGAGCCGAGCTGCGACGCCGCACGCAGGCCGAGCGTCGAGAAGCCGACGTGGGTCGTCTCGCCGCCGGCGCGCAGCGCGGCCGCGCCGCCGGTTTCCGTATAGCCGTCGGTATGCAGGTTCACATACGCGAGGCCCGCGAACGGTTCAATCGCAACCGGCCCGACCGGCACCGCGTAGCCGACTTCGCCGAACACCTGCGCCGAATGCGCGTTGTAGCCGGCCGAATTGTGATCGGAGAAGCCCGCGAAGCCCGGATAGCGGTCGCTGTTGATCCGATACCACGTGTACGACGCGCCGCCGCGCACGCCGAGTGCGCCATACTGCGCGCCGCCGTACAGCGACACGTAGTAGCTGTTCACCGCCGCCGACGAACTCTGGTCGTTGTCGAGCGAGCTGTGCGTGACGCCCGCGGCCAGACCCGCGCGCCACTTGTCGTTGAGCGCCATGTCAGCGCCGGCGATGAAGCCCGTCATGCTGCGGTTGATCGACGACGCGTTGCCGTCGCCCCCGAGCCGGCTGCGACCGCCGAACGCTTGTCCCCAGACGACCGGCTGATAGGGCGTCCCGCCGTAGCACCCGGCGCGCGAACCGATTCGGCGTTCCGGCGGCAGCGTCGGATCCGCCACGCCGGCCGTGTTGTCGCCGCACAGCGCGGCGCCGCCCGACGACAGGGCCGCGAGCGGGCCCGATCCGGGCGCGAGGCCCTGACGAACGCGATCGGTCACCGCATCGCGCACGTAGCGGCTGTCGAGCAGCAGCATGCTCTTCAGGCTCGCCTGCAGCTCGCCGTCGAGCAGCCCGTACGCGCGGCGTGCGGTCGGCGCGTCGGTCGTCAGCACCGTGTCGTACAGCGGATTGCCGGTGCCGAGCGCGGCCACCGCGGTTGCGACCGAGCGCTGGTTCGGCGTCGTCGCGACGTCGGGCAGCGCCGTGCCGTTCTGAGCCAGTTGCAGATACACGTGACCCGGATCGTAGCTGAGGGTCGGCGTCAGGAACGCATAGTTCGCGCTCACCTGGGCGAACGCGCCCTGCACGCCCGACGACGCACTGAGGATCGTGTACGTCGTGCCCGGCTGATAGGTGCTCTGGTTCGCGAGCACCTGCACGGTGCCGCCGTTCAGCGTCGCCGTGCCGCTCGCCGCGAGGCTGCCGCTTTGCTGCGGCGTGGCGGCGACCTGGAACGTCGAACCCGGCTGGAACGTGACGTTGCCGCCCACGTTCAGCGCCGCGCCCGGTTGCATGGCGGCCGCCGTCGCGCCGCCCTGCACCACGAGGCCGCCGATCGTACCGGTGCCCGTCACCGTCGCACCGTTCTGCACGGTGACGGTCGACTGGCCGAGCGAACCGTTGACGGCGAGCGTGCCTGCGCTGACCGTGGTCGGGCCGCTCAGCGTGCTCGTGCCGGTCAGCGTGAGTTGCCCGGTGCCGGCCTGGGTCAGCGAGCCGGTACCGGACAGTACGCTCGCGATCGTCACGTTGCCCGATTGATTGACGACCAGCGCACCGTTGTCGACGACGTCGCCGGCCACGCTGCCCGACGTGCCGCCGTTGCCGAGTTGCAGCGTGCCGCCGGCTGCGATCGTGGTGCCGCCCGTGTACGTGTTGCCGCCGGTCAGTACCTGCGTGCCGCTCGCCACCGTCACGCCGCCCGAGCCGCCGATCGTGCCGCCGAACGTGCTGCTGCCGCTGCCGTTCAGCGCCAGCGCATTCGCGCCGAGATTCACGTTCGTGCCGGCCGTACCCGAGAGCCCGCCGATCGTTTGCGCGCCGGTCGCACCGCTCACGTCGAACGTCGCGCCCGTGCCCGCGAGATTCACCGCGCCGGTCGACGCGAGGCTGCCGCCTGCGCCGAGCGCCAGCGTGCTGCCGCCGTTGATCGTCGTGCCGCCCGTGTACGTGTTCGCCCCGGTCAGCGTCTGCGTGCCGGTGCCGGCCAGCGTCACGCCGCCCGTGCCGCCGATCGTGCCGCCGAACGTGCTGCTGCCGCTGCCGTTCAGCGCCAGCGCATTCGCGCCGAGAGTCACGTTCGTGCCGGCCGTACCCGAGAGCCCGCCGATCGTTTGCGCGCCGGTCGCACCGCTCACGTCGAACGTCGCGCCCGTGCCCGCGAGATTCACCGTGCCGGTCGACGCCAGGCTGCCGCCCGCGCCGAGCGCCAGCGTGCTGCCGCCGCCGATCGTCGTGCCGCCCGTGTACGTGTTCGCGCCCGTCAGCGTCTGCGTGCCGGTGCCGGCGAACGTCACCCCGCCCGTCCCGCCGATCGCGCCGCCGAACGTACCGTTGCCGCTGCCGTTCAACGTCAGCGCATTCGCGCCGAGATTCACGTTCGTGCCGGCCGCGCCGGACAGCGTGCCGAGCGTCTGCGCGGCCGTCGCGCCGCTCACGTCGAACGTCGCCCCCGCGCCCGCGAGGTTCAGCGCGCTGCCGGACGCGAGGCTGCCGCCCGCGCCGAGTGCGAGCGTGCTGCCGCCGTTGATCGTCGTGCCGCCGGTATACGTGTTCGCCCCCGTCAGCGTTTGCGTGCCCGTACCGGCGACGGTTACGCCGCCCGTCCCGCCGATCGTGCCGCCAAACGTACCGTTGGTGCCGCCATTCAGCGTCAGCGCATTCGTGCCGAGGTCGACGTTCGTGCCGGCCGCACCGGTCAGCGTGCCGATCGTCTGCGCGCCGGTCGCGCCGCTCAGATCGAGCGTCGCACCGGCGCTGGCGAGGTCCACCGCGCCGGTCGATGCGAGGCTGCCGCCCGCACCGAGTGCGAGCGTGCCGCCGCCGCTGATCGTGGTGCCGCCCGTGTACGTGTTCGCGCCCGTCAGCGTCTGCGTGCCGCTGCCGGCCAGCGTCAGGCCGCCGGTGCCGCCGATCGCGCCGCCGAACGTGCTGCTGCCGTTGCCGTTCAGCGTCAGCCCGTTGCCGCCGAGGTTCACGTTCGTGCCGGCCGCGCCGGTCAGCGTGCCGAGCGTCTGCGCGGCCGTCGCGCCGCTCAAGTCGAACGTCGCCCCCGCGCCCGCGAGGTCCAGCGTGCTGCCGGACGCCAGGCTGCCACCCGCGCCGAGCGCCAGCGTGCTGCCGGCGCCGATCGTCGTGCCGCCCGTATAGGTGTTCGCGCCGGACAGCGTCTGCGTGCCGGTACCCGACAACGTGAGACTGCCGGTGCCGCCGATCGCCCCGCCGAACGTGCCGCTGGCCGTGCCGCCGAGCGTCAGGGCGTTGGCCCCCAGGTTGACGTTCGTTCCCGCGACGCCCGACAGCGCACCGAGCGTTTGACCGCCTGTCGCGCCGCTCAGGTCCAGCGCCGCGCCCGCGCCGGCAAGGTTCATCGTGCCGGTCGACGCGAGGCTGCCGCCTGCGCCGAGCGCCAGCGTGCCCGCGTTGATCGTCGTGCCGCCCGTATAGGTGTTCGCGCCGGTCAGCGTCGTGGTCGCCGCGCCGTCCTTCACGAGGCTCCCCGTGCCGGAAATCGCGCCACCGAGCGTGAGACTGTTGCTGCCGCCCAGGGTGAGTGCGGCACCCGTGCCGAGATTGACCGCGTTGCCCACCGACAACGCGGCATTCGTATCGAGCGTCGCCGCGCCGCCGACGGTCAGCGCGCCGAAACCGAGTGCGCCGCCATTGCCGAGCACGAGGCTGCCGCTATTCAGGTTCGTGCCGCCCGTGTAGATGTTTGTGCCGGTCAGCGTCTGCGTGCCGGTGCCCGCCAGCGTCAGACTGCCCGTGCCGCCGATCACCCCGCCGAACGTGCCGCTGGCCGTGCCGCCGAGCGTCAGGGCGTTGGCCCCCAGGTTGACGTTCGTTCCCGCGACGCCCGACAGCGCGCCGAGCGTTTGACCGCCTGTCGCGCCGCTCAGGTCCAGCGTCGCGCCCGCACCGGCAAGGTTCATCGTGCCGGTCGATGCCAGGCTGCCGCCCGCGCCGATCGCCAACGTCCCCGCGTTGATCGTCGTGCCGCCCGTATAGGTGTTCGCGCCGGTCAGCGTGGTGGTTGCCACACCATCCTTCACGAGGCTGCCCGCGCCGGAAATCGCACCGCCCAGCGTGAGGCTGTTGCTTCCGCCCAGGGTGAGTGCGGCGCCCGTGCCGAGATTGACCGCATTGCCCACCGACAACGCGGCATTCGTATCGAGCGTCGCCGCGCCGCCGACGGTCAGCGCGCCGGAACCGAGCGCCCCGCCGTTGCCGAGCACGAGGCTGCCGCTATTCAGGTTCGTGCCGCCCGTGTAGGTGCTCGCGCCGTTCAGCGTTTGCGTGCCGGTGCCCGCCAGCGTCAGGCTGCCGGTGCCGTCGATCGTGCCGCTGAACGTGCCGCTGGCCGTCCCGCCCAGCGTCAGCGCGTTGGCGCCGAGGCTCACGCTCGTACCCGCCACGCCCGACAGCGCGCCGATCGCCTGCGCACTGCCCGTACTGATGTCGAGCGCCGCACCTGCGTTGGCGAGATCCACCGTTCCCGTTGCCGCGAGGCTGCCGCCCGCGCCGAGCGCCAGCGTGCCCGCGTTGATCGTCGTGCCGCCCGTATAGGTGTTCGCGCCGGTCAGCGTCGTGGTCGCCGCGCCGTCCTTCACGAGGCTGCCCGCGCCGGAAATCGCGCCCCCGAGCGTGAGACTGTTGCTGCCGCCCAGGGTGAGTGCGGCGCCCGTGCCGACGGTGATCGCATTGCCGACCGACAGGCTCGTGGTCGTATCGAGCGTCGCCGCGCCGCCGACGGTCAGCGCGCCGGTGCCCAGCGCCCCGCCGTTGCCGAGCACGAGGCTGCCCGCGTTCAGCACCGTGCCGCCCGCGTAGGTGTTCGCGCCGGACAGCGTGAGCGCCGCCGCGCCGTTCTTCACGAGACCGCCGCCACCCGCGACCACGCCACCCAGGCCAAGATCGGTGCTGCCGCCGAGCGTCAGCGTCGTGCCCGTCGCGATGTTGACGCCGTTCGCGAGCGACACGTTGGCAGTGGCATCGAGCGTCGACGACCCATTGACATTCACCGCGCCGAGGCCGAGCGACGTATTGCTGCCGACGACGAGGTTGCCGCCGTTCAGGTTCGTGCCGCCCGTGTACGTGTTCGTGCCGGTCAGCGATTGCGTACCGGTACCCGACAGCGTCAAGCTGCCGGACCCGCCGATCGTGCCGGCATAGGTGGCATTGATGCTGCCGCCGAGCGTCAGCGAATTGGCGCCGAGGTCCACGTTCGTGCCGGCCGCGCCGGCCAGCGCGCCGATCGTCCGCCCGCCCGACGCAGTGCTCATGTCGAACGTTGCGCCCGCACCGGTCAGGTTGACCGTGCCGGTCGCCGACAGACTGCCGGCCCCGCTCAGCGCGAGCGTGCCGCTGTTGATGGTCGTGTCGCCCGTATACGTATTCACGCTGCTCAGCGTCGTGGTTGCCGCGCCGTTCTTCGTGAGGCCGCCGCTTCCGCTGATCGCGCCGGTCAGCCCGAGATCGTTGCTGCCGCCGATCGTCAGCGTCGAGCCGGTCGCGAGATTGACCGCGTTGCCGAGCGTCACGTTCGTGCTCGTGTCGAGCGACGCCGACGCGTTGACGTTCAGCGCGCCGGTGCCGAGCGCCGAATTGTTGCCGACCATCAGCCCGCCGGCATTCAGGTTCGTGGCGCCCGTGTAGCTGTTCGCGCCGGACAGCGTCAGCGTGCCGCCGTCGTTCTTCGTCAGCGCACCGCCGCCCGACACCGTGCCGGACAGTGTCAGCCCGGTCGCGCCCTGCACCGTCAGCCCGCCCGCGCCAAGCGACACGTTGTTGGACACGTCGAGCCCCGCCGTGCCCGCCTGCAACGCACCGCCGTTGCCCGTGACGGTACCGGTGCCGAGCGACGCGTTGTCGTTGATGATCGCCACGCCGCCCGTCAGCGTCGCGTCCTGCGCGGTGGACGCGCCGTTGATCGTCCAGTTGCCGCTCGTGACGTCGAGGTGATTGAAGTTGATGTAGTTGTTGACCGCGATCGTGCCGTTCGCCGCGACGCCCTGCTGCAGGTTGAGCGTATTGTTGCCGCCCGCGCCGCCGTCGACGACGCCGGTTGCCGCCACGCCGAGCGTGACCGGGCCGACCGTGATGTTGAACGCGCCACCGGTGCCGCCGGCCGTATTGACCGACGAGCCCGTCACGGCATTGAACGTATTCGTGCTGTTCGCCCCCATCGACACGCCGCCGTTGATCGTGCCCGAGTTGGTGAACGTATTGCCCTGTCCCGGTGTGCCGCTCGAACCCAGCGACACGCGACCGGTGATCGTTCCGCTGTTCGTCATGTTGACCGTGCCGCCGCCGTACGCGGCGACCACCGGCGCATCGGCGCCGACGAGGGTCGCGCCGACCAGCGGGGAGGAGCCAATCGTACCCGTGTTCGTAATCGTCGACGTGCCGCCCGTGCCGTTTTGAACCGACAGCGCCATGCCCGTCACGCCGCTGACCGCGACGCCGGTCGAGCCCATCATCGTGCCGTTGTTGGTCACGGTCGTGGTGCTCGCCGCCGCGTTGCCGACCACCGCACCGCTCGACAGCACGCCGAGCCCCGAGCCGAGCGCCGACGGGTCGATCGTGCCGTTGTTGGTCAGCGTGACGTTACTGCCGGTCAACGACATCGCCGTGCCGCCGACACCCAGCAGCACGCCGACGGTTGCACCGGGATTGACCGTCGCGTTCAGGTTGTTGGCGCTGTTCGAATAACTGGGCGCCAGCGGATTCGCGACGCCGGAACAGGTCACCGTGGTGCCCGCCGTGCTGCAGGTCGCATAGGCGGGGACAATGCCCGCGCCCGACAGCGCCAGAAACACGCCGGTGGGCAACAGCAGTCGCGGAAACGGCTCACTCGTTTTTTTCGGACGGACAGGGTTCATGCTTTCCCTCTTTATTGATTTCGGCTTTGGTATTGGTATTGCGGCCGCAACGGACGGCACGCAGCAGAAAATCGCGGATAAAAGCGTCCTCCCCGGCAATCGCGATGCGCTGTCGGTTTATTCGTGATGAGTTTTTTTATCGGCCCGGGAATGCAGCTGCGGAACTAGTCGAATGACATGATGGCGGCCCCTGGTTTCTGCAGCGACTTTCTGGTTGATTTGATTACTGCCCGCTTTCGTCAGACTAGGCTATATCAAAGTCAAACCGTTTTCCAGTCGATATTTTCCCAACGGATCAACGGCCGACGATTATGTACTTTTTTTACTTTCTGACGGACACGCAGTAAAAACATGCGACGCACTCTTCGCCGGCTTTCCTTGATTTTTCGCAAAGACAGCGGTTGTTCCGCATCGGTGGAAACACCGATATATCGTCCTGATTCAATACGCGCGGATTTTGCATCGCAATATTTTTACCGCGACGAATGATCCATGCAGATAATCAACGTCCGCTTAATAAATCGATCGAATCCGGATTATGGAACTGTCGGCGAAATTGTTTTGATTTTTCGCTCGCAAGAATCTGTAACGCGAATCGTTATTATTTATTCATTGCCCGTGACATTCGCGCGGCCGGCGCGAGACGACGGGAAACCGGAGAAAACAAACGAAACCGCCCGCACCGGAAGCGCGCGCTTGCGGGCCGCCCCGTCACGAAAACAGGCGCATCAGATAAAGCATCGGCCGAAACGAAACCGGCCGCGCATCGGGATTCACCCACAGCCGCACCGCATACACCGCGTAGGCCGGCACCTCGCGCCAGCTCGAATAGAGATCGCGCCACTGGAAGCGGCGCGGATACGCGGCGGAGATGTTCGACCGCGCAATGCCGACGCGCTCGAACGCGAGGCGCGCCCGCGCGAGGTGGTAATACTGGCTGACGATCAGCACGCGCGACAGGCGATGCGCGCGCAGGTAGGCAAGCGTGTGCTGCGCGGTCGCGAGCGTGTTGTCGCCCTGGTCGTCGACGGCGATCCGGTCCGCCGGCACGCCGCGCGCCACGAGGTAGTCGCGCATGGCCGTCGCCTCGTTCAGCCCGGGGCCGTCGATCGCGCCGCTGACCAGAAACGCCGGGCACTGCCCCGCGCGGTAACAACGCACGCCGACATCGAGCCGGGCCGCGAGCACGGGCTTCGGCGCGCCGGTTTCGTCGAGCGCGTTGCCGAAGATTACGGCGACGTCCGCCGGGTCGCTCGGCATCCGCATGCCATGGACGACGATCGCGGCGGCCGCCGCTGCCCAGACGCACGCGACGACGGCCAGCACGCGGCCGGCCCGGGCCGCGAAGCCCCGTTTGGTTCGATGTTTCAAGGTATTCGGTCTCTCAGGTGTCGTCGGGCGCGTCGGCCGGCCCGGCCCCGAACGGGCGCGTCACGCTAGCACGGCGCGCCCGCGCCTGTCCATGCGATGGACCGATGCCCGCCGAGCGGGCCGGCCACCGGGAGATCGAAAGAATGTGAAGGCGTGCGCCGGGCCGCGGCCGGCAGCACCGGCCGGCTCAATCGGCCGGGCACATCGCGAGCCGCCCCATCGCCTCGCCGGCGCCGCGCACCGCGCAGGTGGCCGGCTCGTCGGCGATCCGCGCGACCAGCCCGGTCTCGTCGTACAGCAGGCGTTCGAGATCGGCGAGCAATGCGCCGCCGCCGGTGAGCACCACGCCGCGATTCGCGATGTCGGTCACGAGTTCGGCGGGCGCATTTTCCAGCACCGACTTCACCGCGCCGATCACCTGCTTGAGCGGCGCCGCCAGCGCGTCCGCGACGTCGTGATTGGACAGCTCGACCGAGCGCGGCAGGCCGTCGCCGATGCTGCGGCCGACGGCGCGGGTCGACGTGCGCGGCACCGCGCTGGTGGCCGAGCCGATCGTCTTCTTCACGTGCTCCGCCGTCTGCTCGCCGAGCAGCACGCCGTACAGGTTGCGGACGTGGTTGACGATCGCCGCGTCGAACTGGCTGCCGCCGACGCGAATCGCCTCCCGGTACACGATGCCGCCGAGCGCGACGACCGCGACTTCGGTCGTGCCGCCGCCGATGTCGATGATCATCGAGCCGACCGGCTCGGTCACCGGCAAACCCGCGCCGAGCGCGGCCGCCAGCGATTCCTCGATCAGTTCGACCTCCGATACGCCGGCCGCGAACGCGGCCTCGCGGATCGCGCGGCGCTCGACGGCCGTCGCGTCGGACGGCACGCACAACGTGACCTCGACGCGGCGGCTGAAGCGCGAGCGGGTGCGCGACATGTCGATGAAGCTGCGGATCATCTGCTCGGCCGCATGCGCGTCCGCGATCACGCCGTGCCGCATCGGCCGCACGGCTTCGAGATGCCCCGGTTCGCGGCCGAGCAGCGCCTTCGCGAGCTCGCCGACGGCCTCGAGCGTCGGCCGCGCGTCGCTCGCGCCGCCCTTGCGGAAGCAGACGACCGACGGCTGGTTCAGCACCACGCCGCGTTCGTGCGTATAGATCCGCGTACTCGCCGTTCCCGGGTCGATCGCAACGGGTTGCGCAAACAACTTTCCGAACAGCGGTGTCGACATATCAAACCTTTGTGAGGGAACGGGCCGGGACAGCCGCGCCGCACGTTTTGCCGCGCGTCCATGCCGCCCCATCACGAGCTTAGCGGCAAATCGTTCCGATACTTTAGGCAATTCCGATGATTTTTTCGCGGCGGAATTGCCGGATGGGGCGTTTCGGGCACGTCCGTCCACGCAACGGCCGCTCGCGTCGGGCCTGTAAAACACGGTAATCTCTCGGTCTTGCCTGCTCCCGGCAGGCCTCAGACGCACGATCACGCCAGGTATGTTCACCATGACAGCGACCGTTTCCTTCCGCCGGGCGCCGGTGCGCCCGCTCTGCACGACGCTCGTTGCCTTCTGGTGCTGCACGGTCTTCGCGCAACCGCTGCCGGCCGCCGAACCCGCCGCCGCCCAGACCACTGCCGCCAATGCGCCGGCTGCCCCCGCACCCGCCGCACCCGCTGCGGCGGCGCACACCTGCACGGCCGACGGCGGCCCGGCCGGCCGGCCGTCGATCGGCCTCGTGCTGTCCGGCGGCGGCGCGCGCGGCTACGCACATCTCGGTGTCCTGAAAGTACTGGAGGACAACCGGATTCCGATCGACTGCATCGCGGGCACCAGCATGGGCGCCGTGGTCGGCGGCCTGTACGCGAGCGGGATGGCGGCCGACGAGATGCAGAAGCGGCTGTCCGAGGTCAACCTGGCGGATATCGCGTTCGACGTGACGGACCGCGCGGACCTGCCGCAAACCAGCCGCGAAGACGAACGCCTGTACATCAACGGGCTGACGCTCGGCTTCGGCAAGAAAGGCGTCAAGGCGCCGGTCGGCCTCGTCCAGGGCAACCGGCTGCAGGCACTGCTCGCGAACTGGACGGCCGCCGTGCCGACCAACCAGCCGTTCGACCAGCTGCCGATCCCGTACCGCGCGGTCGCGACCGACCTGCAGACCGGCCAGATGGTCGTGCTCGACCACGGCTCGCTGCCGCTCGCGATTCGCGCGAGCATGGCGATGCCGGGCCTGTTCGCGCCGGCCGAGATCAACGGGCGCGCGCTCGTGGACGGCGGCCTCGTCAGCAACCTGCCCGTCGACACCGCGCGGCAGATGGGCGCGAACGTCGTGATCGCCGTCGACATCGGCTCGCAACTGCGCCCGCTCGACGCGCTCGCGTCGCCGGCCGACGTGATGCAGCAGATGGTCGGCATCCTGATCCGCCAGAACGTGACCGCCCAGCGCAAGCAGCTCGACGCGCAGGACGTGCTGCTCACGCCGGACCTCGGCGCGCTCGCGTTCACCGATTTCCAGAACGCGAAACAGGCGATCGCCGCCGGCGAGATCGCCGCGACCGCGGCGCTGCCGAAGCTGCGGCGGTTCGCGCTCACGCCGGAACAGTACGCGGCCTACCGGTCCGCGCACGCGCAGCCGCTGCCGCCGCCGATCCGGATCACGCGCATCGACATCAAGACCAGCGGCGGCGTGCCGAAGCGCGTCGTCAGCAACGCGCTGCACGTGAAGCCCGGCGACATCTACGATCCGAAGACCGTCAGCCAGGATCTGCTCGGGCTCACGACGGGCGGCAACTTCGAGAGCGTCACGCAGCAGATCGTGAGCCGCGGCGACGACAACGTGCTCGAGATCGACGCGCGCGAGAAGTACTGGGGGCCCAACTTCCTGCTGTTCGGGCTCGGCATGTCGAGCAGTTCGACCGACGAAGGCGGCTTCCGCCTGCACGTCGGCTACCGGCGGCCGTGGCTCACGGAGTCGGGGCTGGAATTCCGCGCGGACACGACGATCGGCAGCGACCTGCAGTCGGCGCGCGTCGAATTGCGCCAGCCGCTGTCGACTGCGTACGGCGTGTACCTGTCGCCGTACGCGGAATACCAGCGTCGCTACGCGAACCTGTACGACGACTCCGGCGACGTGAAGATCACGCAGTACCTGATGCAGACGGCGCGCGCCGGGATCGACCTCGGCCTGCCGATCGCGCGGCTCGGCGATTTCCGCGTCGGCCTCGGTTACGTGACGGGGCACGGCTCGCCGACCTACAACCTGCCGTTCCCGGCAGACGACGGCAGCGGCCAGAGCCTGCTGTGGCCGAGCTTCACGTCGCAGGCGCTGATCGCGCGGGCGCGGCTCGTCATCGATCAGCTCGACGATCCGATGTTCCCGCGCAAGGGTTATTTCGGCGAACTGCGGGTCGAACGCTCGCTGGTGTCGCGCAACGGCGGCTCGGCGCAGGCATTCGCCGACGAGACCAGCAACGCGCCTTATACCGAGATCTACGGCAAGGCGATGATTGCGCAGCAGTTCGGCCGGCACAGCGTCAGTGCGACGATCGAAGGCGGCAAGAGCATCGGCGGCACCAACCTGATCAACGCGTTCAACTTCACGCTCGGCGGCTTCCAGCATCTGTCCGCCTATGCGGCCGACCAGTTGAACGGCAACGAGCTCGCGTACGGGCAGATCACGTACATGAACCAGTTGATGACGTTCAACGCGTCGCCGGTCAAGGCGCTGTCGGTGGGCGCCAGCGCGGAAGTCGGCAACGTGTGGTCGAGCGGCCAGAAGATCGGCGGCGGCGCGCTCAAGCAGAGCTACACGTTCTTCACGAGCCTGTCGACCGCGTTCGGGCCCGTCTATATCGGCGTGGCGCTCGCACCCGGCGGCCGACGCAACTTCTACCTGCAGCTCGGCCGCACCTACTGAGCATGCGCGGATGCCGCGTCGGCGGCATCCGTGCCGAGCGTCGCGCGACGTCGCACTAGACCGGCCAGCTGATCTCGAACCGCGCGCCGCCAAGTTCGACCGGATCGACGACCGCGATCCGGCCGTTGTGCGCGTGGAGCACCTGCCGCGTGATCGAGAGGCCGAGCCCGTAGCCGCCGGTGCGACGGTCGAGACGCACGAACGCGTCGAAGATCCGTTCGCGCTCGCTTTCCGGCACGCCCGGGCCGTCGTCCTCGACGAAGATCCCGATGTTGCCGTGCACGAGCGCGATCCCGACGACGATCCGTGCGTTCGCGTACTTGCTCGCGTTGCGCAACAGGTTGCGCATCGCATACGACATCAGCCGACGGTCCATCTTCACGCGCAGATCCGATTCGATCGCGACGCGGGCCTCGATCGTACGGTCCGGATACAGCAGTTGCGCGTCGTTCACCTGGTGCTCGAACCACGCGACCGGCGCGGTCATCTCGAGGTTCGACTGCAGCGAGCTGTATTCGAGCCGCGCGTACGTGAGGCTCATGTCGATCAGCTCCTCGAGCTCGGTCACGTCCTGCGCGATGCTCTCGAGCGCGCCCTGGTATTCGGCCGCCGAACCCGGTTCGCGCAGCATTTCGAGCGCGAAGCGCACGCGCGCGAGCGGCGTGCGCAGTTCGTGCGAGATCCCGTTCGTCAGATCGCGCTGCGCGGCGATCAGCCGCTCCATGCGCATCGCGAGCGCATTCAGCGTGCGCGCGAGCGGGCCGATGATCACGCTGTGCGATTCGCGGGCGCGCGTGTTGAAGCGCCCGCCGGTGAAGTCGATTGCGCGCTCGCGCACCATCACGAGATCCGACCAGACCGGCCGCATCCACCGGTACGCGGCGAGCGCGGGCGCGGTGAACACGAACGCGAGCACGATCCAGATGTCGCCCGGCAGCGAGTCGAACGCATGCCACACGACCTGCGGCGACAATTCGACGCACAGCGCGAGCGCGGGCACCAGCGCGGTGAGCAACACGAGGCCGATCAGATGCAGGTAGGTGCGCACGTACAGGCGCGACCAGCTCGGAATGCGGTCGGCGCGCGTGTCGGTCCACGCGCGGCGGAAATGCAGCCAGCGCCATTTGACGTAGCGCAGCGTCGGTAGCGGCGGTGCATCGGGGTGCGAACGGGTTCGTCGAATCATCGCGGCTCCCGGCCGGCGGGCGGAATGCCCGCGCGGAACGTGACGGCGTCGCGCGACGGCGGCGTCATTCCCACGCGTGCTTGCTGAATTGATAACCCTTGCTGCGGATCGTCTTGATCCGCTGCGGGTTGCTCGCGTCGTCGCGCAGCTTGCGGCGCAGCTTCGAGATGCGCCCGTCGATCGTGCGGTCGAGGCCGTCGAATTCGACGCCGCGCAGCTGCAGCATCAGATCATCGCGGCTGACGACTTCGCCCGCGTGGCACACGAGCGCCCACAGCAGGTCGAATTCGGCCGACGTCAGATCGGGCGTGCTGCCGTCGGGCAGCACGACGGTGCGGTCGGTGCGGTCGATCGAGAACTTGCCGAACGCGTAGCGCTCCGGCTGCGGCGCGGTGCTCTCGGCCGCGCGCGCGGGCGCGCGGCGCAGTTGCGCCTTGATCCGCGCGAGCAGGATGCGCGGCTCGACCGGCTTGTGCACGTAGTCGTCCGCGCCGAATTCGAGGCCGAGCAGCTCGTCGAACGGTTCGTCGCGCGCCGTCACCATGATGATCACGCCGTCGTACTGCTTGCGCGCCTCGCGGCAGATTTCGAAGCCGTCCTTGCCCGGCAGGTTCACGTCGAGGATGACGAGATCGGGACGAATGGACAGGATCGCCGGCAC
This sequence comes from Burkholderia sp. AU28863, assembly GCF_002223195.1. Taxonomy (NCBI): domain Bacteria; kingdom Pseudomonadati; phylum Pseudomonadota; class Betaproteobacteria; order Burkholderiales; family Burkholderiaceae; genus Burkholderia; species Burkholderia sp. AU28863. The sequence goes on from NZ_NKFE01000005.1 coordinate 1,867,214, forward strand.
CGCGGCATCACCATGCAGCACGGTGTCGACTTCATAGTCGTTCTTGCGCAGGTAGCCGGCGATCAGCGTGGACAAGCGGGTGTCGTCTTCGACGAGCAGGATGCGAAAAGACATGGGCGGCGGTCGGATCATCGGGGAAGCCACGGGGGCGCCGGCGGGTGCCGGACGCCGGCCCTCGGCCGAAACGTACCGCATGATACTGCGCCAGCCGCTCGCCTGTTTGCCGGTCTTGAAAATAAGGGCGCGATTCGGGCCGCGCTTGACGAATCGGCGCCGGGACGGTTCCATACGGGCTCGCCGGAATCCGGCCGTGCCTCTACCCTGCCTGACGTGATGAATTACCAATCGATTCTTGAACGCATCCACACCGAACTCGCCCCCTGGATCGGCCAGGGCCGGGTCGCCGACTACATCCCCGAACTCGCGAAAGTGCCCGCCGACAAGTTCGGGATGGCCGTCGTGACGCTCGACGGAAACGTTTACACCGTCGGCGACGCGCACGAGCGCTTCTCGATCCAGAGCATCTCGAAGCTGTTCGCGTGCACGCTCGCGTTTCAACTGCTGGGCGACGCGCTGTGGGAACGGGTGGGCCGCGAGCCGTCCGGCACCGCGTTCAATTCGCTGGTCCAGCTCGAAAGCGAGCGCGGCAAGCCGCGCAATCCGTTCATCAACGCCGGGGCGCTGGTCGTCACCGACGTGCTGTGCCGCCGCTTCGTGAAGGCCGAGACGGCGCTCGTCGAATTCGTGCGGCGGCTGATCGGCGCGAACGACATCAACTACGATTCGCGCGTCGCGACGTCGGAGCTGCAGCACGCGGAGCGCAACCGCGCGATGGCGCATTTCATGGCGAGCTTCGGCAACATGCAGATGCCGCCTGATACCGTGATCGACGCGTATTGTCGGCAGTGTGCGATCGAGATGAATTGCGTCGAGCTGGCCAGCGCCGCGCTGTTTCTCGCGAACGGCGGTGTCGCGCCGGCAACCGGCGAGCGGATCGTCGATTCGAGTTCCGCGAAGCGGCTGTCGGCGCTGATGCTGACCTGCGGCACCTATGATGCGGCCGGCGATTTCGTGTATCGGGTGGGGCTGCCGGCGAAGAGCGGCGTCGGCGGCGGGATCGTCGCGGTGCTGCCGGGGGAGATGGCCGTGTGCGTGTGGGCGCCGGGGCTGGATGCGAACGGGAACTCGCTGGCGGGCACGCTGGCGCTGGAGTGGTTGACGACTTATACGGGAAGGTCGATTTTTTGAAGGGGCGAAGTTGAGCGCGCGTCATTTGCAGCAACGGCGACAGGTAAATATCGGCGTACCCCCTGATGGCTCATACAAAAGATTAAAAGATGAAAATATTGCCGATCGCCGCACTAGGAATTTCATTGTTTTCCCAACCATCCGCAGCCTTTGCGGATAGTGACAACGGGAAAAGGATCTTCCTGGCGAGATGCGCCATGTGCCACGGAGCAGACGCCCGAGGAACGGGACCGTTGGCCAACAAAAGCCGCCCGCCCACGCCCGACCTTACGACACCCGCCTTCAAAAAACGGCTTAATGACTATCCGGGCGTCATCGTTTCATCCGTCATACTTCGCCCAAACGGAGACCTGATTCCAAAAACCTTGCGGGAAAATGGCGTAAAGCTGCCTCCACATCCATGGACGGTTAAAGATTTTCGCGATCTGAATCAATATATGACTGGATTGATTTTAAAGAAATAGCGCGCTGAACCCCCGGATATACCGGCCGAGCGATTTCATCCATTCGCCGTATCGACGGGTCGAATCCGCAGGCCGAGGCGCTCTCACGCGTACGCGTCAGTCCGGCATCCCGTCATGGTCTCCGAGCGGTCGGGTGGGCCAGTCGACCCATCGGTCCGCGCGGGTAAGTTCGTACGCTTCGTTGAGCGGGTAACGGATACGGTTGTCGTCGCGAGGACGTTCGCCGATCACCATCAACCTGACTTCATCGTTCGTATTGTTGATGAAGGTGTGACAAATTCCGGTGCCTGCCGGAAACGCGACGGAATCGCCCTCGGCAACCGGGTGAAGCACGCCGTCGATCCATACATCGGGCTTGCCTTCGAGCACGTACACAAACTCCTGCTCGGTACTTTCGGCGTGCGGATATGACGTCCGCCGTCCGGGCAGCAGCCTGACATGATGGATTCCGATACGCGTAATGCCGAGCGCGGCGGAAAGCGGCGCGTCGAGCGCCATTGGCTCGGTATCGCCGCGATAGGAGTGGGCATCCGGTTCTTCGAGTTCAGTCCAGTGCTTAATGAAATCTGGCCGGCTCATCGGGTTTTCTCCTTTAAGTTGAACGTCCATGATAGCGGCTTGCAGAAAGGACAAAACGCGTCCGCAGCGTGCAGCATTTTGGACGTCGGGCTGCAACCGACGCGAGCGACCGTTTCGCCGATCCATGTTGACGCTGGAGTCGTTGACGGCTTATACCGAGCGGTCGACTCCTGGAACGACACGCACGAAACATTCAGATGCGATTTGCCAACAGCACGGAGAACGTCATTCATGAACGAGGAAAACGCACCGGATATCGAAATGGCAACCCACTCACCCGCCACTGATGACAACGCGCGCGCTCAAAGCACGATCGACCGGATTCCCCGCATCGCGCCTTCCCAAACCGCGCTGCTCGTCATGCATTACCAGACCGACATCCTCGGCCTCTTCCCGTCGGTCGCGCCTGAACTGCTCGCCAATACGCGCCGGCTATGCGATGCCGCACGAGCGGCCGGCGTCGGCGTCTGGTTCGCGAATCTCCGGTTCAGCCCCGGTTATCCGGAAGTCAGCCCGCTGAACAAGAACGGCCAGGGCATCAAGCAGCTCGGCCTGTTCATCGACGATGCCCCGTGCCCCGAACTGGTCAGGCAGCCCGACGAACCGCTGATCCTGGCCCACCGCGCGAGCGTGTTCTTCGGCACCGATCTGCAGGCGCGTCTCATCGCACAGGGCGTCGATACGCTGATCATGGTCGGCATCGCGTCGACCGGCGTGATGCTGTCGTCGATCGCGCATGCGAGCGACGCCGATTTCCGCCTCTACACGGTCAAGGATTGCTGCTACGACCCGGACCCGGTGGTCCATGAGCATCTGTTCGCCACCGCGTTCGAATCGCGCACGACGGTCCTGTCGCTCGCGGATGCGCTGCGGCTGCTGGCGTAACGACGGACTCGTGGCACCGCCGTTCGAAACCGTCCTCCAGACGGCGGCTTACCGGGCTGCCGCCCCGATCCCCGCCAGAATGAGGTCGATGCCGGCCAGGAACTGCGCGCGCTCGTCGTGCGTGGCCAGTTGCGCCGCCACCTTATGCACGAACGGATACTGCGCCGATTCGAGCTGCGCCCACCGCTCGGCAACGGTCGCGACGATCTCCGTCGGCCCCGTCTCGCGCGGATGCAGCCGCGCGCCGGCCGCATACTGGCCGGCCAGCCCGAAGATGTAGTGCATCAGCGCCGACGCCGCGTTGAATTGCGCAGCCTCGGGCACGCCCAGCGCCTGAAGCTGACCGCCGATGCGCTCCAGGATCCGCAGCACCGCCTGCTGCCACGGCTCGCGGAACAACTGCGCACCGACCCACGGATGCGCGCTGAACGCGTCGAACAGGCGCAGCGCGATGCGCCGGAGCGCTTCGGCCGCATCACCGTCACGCTGCGTCGGCACGTCCGTCAGCGCAGCCGCGATCACTTGATCCGCGGCCGCTGCCAGCAAATCGTGCTTGTCGGCGACATGCCAGTAGATCGCGCCGCTTCCGGTCGCCAGGTGCGCGGCGAGCGCGCGAAACGTCAGCGCGCCCTCGCCTGCATGGTCGAGAATCGCGATCGCGGCCTCGACGATCCGCTCTTTCGACAGCGCGTCCGCACGCCGCTCGGTCCGTTTGCTGGTTTTCATGCGCGCTAGCTTGACACATCTGGAACATCGTTCCAACATCTCGCCGATGGAACAATGTTCCATTACTTTCCCGAAGAGTGCGCAATGCCGGCGCGTACCGCCCTTTCGACCACGCCGGGCCGCTTTGACCCAAAACCAAGCCATCGATGAATCTGTCCGTCACCCATGATGTCGTGATTGCCGGCGCTGGCCCTGTCGGCCTGTTTCTCGCGTGCGAGCTGCGCCTTGCCGGTGCAACCGTGCGGGTGGTCGAGCAAACGGACGATCCGGAATCCCCGCTGAAGCATCTCCCGTTCGGCATGCGCGGCCTGTCCGCGCCGGCGATCGACGCGCTCTACCGCCGCGGCCTGCTCGACGGCATCGCGCTGCCGGCCCGCGCAACGGACACCGCGCACTGGATGCAGCAAGCGCGTCGTCCGGCCGGCCATTTCGCCGGCATCCCGTTCTTCCACGACGACATCGATGCGTCGCAGTGGCCGTACCATCTGCCCGGCCCGGCCGGCACGCACCTGGCGACCGACATCGCGCGAATCGAATCCGTGCTGACCGCCCGTGCGCACGCAACGGGCGTCGAGATTCGGCGCGGTCTGATCGTCGAGGGTTTCGACCAGTCGGACGATGGCGTCATGCTGCACGCAGGCGGCGAGACATTCCACGCACGCTGGCTCGTCGGCTGCGACGGCGGCCGCAGCGCGGTCCGCAAGGCCGGCGGCTTCGCGTTCGCCGGCACCGACGCCGAGTTCACCGGCTACTCGATCGAAGCCGAGCTCGCCGATCCGGGCGCGCTGCTGCCGGGCCGTCACACCACGTCGGCCGGCATGTACACGTACACGCCGCCCGGGACCGTCGCGCTCGTCGAGTTCGACGGCGGCGCGTTCCACCGGAGCGGGCCGATCACGCTCGAGCATGCGCAGGCCGTGCTGCGCCGCGTGTCCGGCACCAGCGTCACGTTGACCGCGCTGCGGCTCGCCACCACGTGGACCGATCGCGCGTACCAGGCATCGACGTACCGCGACGGCCGCGTGCTGCTCGCGGGCGATGCCGCGCACATCCATTCGCCGCTCGGCGGCCAGGGGCTCAATCTCGGGCTCGGCGATGCGATGAATCTCGGCTGGAAGCTGGCCGCGACGATTCGCGGCGACGCGCCGCCGGGCCTGCTCGACAGCTACACGGACGAACGACATCCAGTGGGCGCGCGCGTGCTCGACTGGTCGCGTGCGCAGGTCGCGCTGATGCGGCCGTCGCCGGGTTCGCGCGCACTCGCGGCGATCATGCGCGATCTCGTCGACACGCGCGACGGCGCGACGTACTTCGCCGAACGTTTGTGGGGCGTGTCGCTCGCGTACGATTCCGGCAGCGGCCATCCACTCGTGGGCCGCGGCGTTCCCGACTTCGAACTGGTCGACGGCACGCGGCTCGGCGAACACGTCAGGCACGGCAAGGGCGTGCTGCTGGACTTCGATGCGAACCAGCCGCTTCGGGCCGTGGCAGGCCGCTGGCGCGACCGCATCGCCTATATCGCGAGCGACGCGAAAGACCGGCTCGGATTGCGCGCGGTACTCGTGCGCCCGGACGGTTTCGTCGCGTGGGCTTGCGGCGACGATGCGGACGTGGACGTCGACGCCGCCACGCAGGCGGTCACGCGATGGTTCGGCGCGCCTTGCGCGGCACATTGAGCGCAGCCGCCCAACGCAGGAAACGAATGTGTGTCGCCGACCGCCAAACGTGCATGCGCGCCGGCAACGGCGCGCCCGACATCCTCGAGTGCCCACAGCCCGCGACGTGCGCGATATCGCGCACGTCGGCCGCCCCCCTCACTTCGCGATAAACACCCCCGACGTCGGGCACGTGCCCTGCGTATTGCCGTCCGTCACGAGCGACGCGGCGCTCGGAAACTGCGCGGTCGCATTCGTCTTCACCGCGATCCATGCTTCGGTGAAGTAGCTCACGCCGTTCGTCTTCGTGCATTTCAGCGACACCGCGCTGCGCGTGTTGCTGCCGAACGCGCCTTCGAACGCCGACAGCAACTGGTTACGCGTGACCGTCTTGCCCGCGTTCGCCTGCAGGAACGCGTTGAACGACGTGTTGCCCAACCGGCTGATCATGCCCGACGCCTGGTTCCAGTAAGCATCGGGCGTCGCCGAATTCGAACAGGTGCCGTGCTTGAACCATTCGTGCTTGTCGAGACACGATGCGACGCCCGGCATGTACGTCGACAGCGTGTTGCGGGTCGCGCTGCTGATCGGGTACGCGTCCATGCTGCACCACTCGTGCGCGTTGTCGAGGTCGATGTCGTTCTGCGGCACGCCGCAGTAGAACGGCTGGTTCCCGTCGTAGCGGTTCGGCCACAGCCCGTGCAGCGACAGGCTCGTCGCCGCATACGAGCCGGCGAGGTTCGTGCATTCCGGTGTGTCGTGCGACGCGCAGAAGCCGGGCTCCCACGACGCGGCGAGCAACAGGTAGTCGTAGCTGGTCTGGGCGGCGGCGTGCAGTGAAACGGAAGCGACGGCGAGTGCGGCAGCGGCGCGGGCGAGCGTCTTGAGCATGGCGTGTTTCCTCGGAAAAGGCTTGCGGTCGCGGGATGCGCCGCAAGATTGTCGAATGTCTGCCCGCGATTGTTGCCGCCGCAACGTGGCACGAATGTGAAGGTGCACGAAAGAATTCGCGATCGCTCAGGTGCCGAGCTGCGTGCACGCCCGTGCCGACGCTTCGGGGCCTTCGAGCGAGAGAATCTGCCACACGCCGACGCTGACGCGCCGGCGCGCGGCCGTCGACGGATCGGCCAGCAACGCCTCGACACGCGGTGCGGCATCGGGCGCCTTCTGCTGCAGCGCAGCGTGGTGCCGCGCACGCGCCGCCGGTTCCGGCTCGTACACGTCGCACAGGCGCACCATGCCGGCGAGGCCGGCCAGCGTATCGTCCTTGTCGATCGCGGCCGGCTCGACGGGCACGAGCCCGTCGCGCTCCGCGGGCGGCAGCTTGTTGCGCGCGCCTTCGTCGATCGCCGTGGCGGAAGCCGGCGGCAGGCCGCCGATCGCCGCGACGATGCGGCTGCCGGCGGCGATCATGTCGCCCTGGCACGCGATCTTCTCGGTGGCCGCGACGTTCGAGCAGAACGACACCGACATCCGGTACACGTCGTTGCTCATGCGCGGCACGTCGTCCGTGCCCGCCTGCGCGAGGCCGGTACTCGCCAGCGCCAGCACCAGCGTCAGCGCGGCGGGCGTCAGGATGCGGAACGCTCTCGTCTCGTTCATCGTTGTCGTCCGTGGGTTTTTATGGCGGGCAATCTCGCCGGGCCGCACGGTGGCGCCCCTTGTGATACCGGGCCCTCATCCGGCGCCACGCGTTCATTTCATCGATGCTGCCTCCGATCCGCCGGGCGACAGCGCCGCACTGTCCTGCTCGCGCCACGCGCGGCGCGACGCCATGATCGCGCTCACCGCCGAGCGCGCGACCTTCCACCACGCGAACGGACGCGGATCGGCGAGCATGCTGAGCGCGCGCGCATAGTCGAGCGTGAGCCCGGGCGTCCACGCCATCGTCACCGCGCGCTTGCGGATCTGCGCGGCCACCCACAGCTCGGGCGTGAGCAGCAGCCGCACGAATGCGCCCCACCCGGCCCGCTCGCCCTTCAACCGCCACACTGCGCCGTCGAGCGCGGCCTCGAGCGCATTCGACACGGTGCTCGAGCAGTTGCGGTGCGTGAGGTTGTACGTCGTGTTCTGCCGGTACGACGACCAGAACGCGTCGAGCTTGGCCGGATCGTAGTTGCGGATGCGCACGCGCACGGTCGACGGGCACCACGCCTTCGACTCGGTCGCATAGTCGGGCTGGAACAGGCCGGGCACGTCGTTCTCGCGCGTTGCGCGCAGGATGCGCGTGAACTCGTCCGGAGAACGATCGATTTCGACACCCGGATACAGGCTGATGTAGATGCCCTCCGGCGACTCCAGCGCCGCATGCCCGGTCGAGATCACGCCGTTGACGTCCACCGCCGCGATGTAGCGGTCGATCACCGGATAGCGCTGCGCTTCGGCCTTCGACGTGCCGGTCGGTGTCCATACGTGCACGGTGAGCGCGCGCTCGCCGTCGGCCGGCGGGCCGTCCCATTCGGATTGGGCGAACTGCGGCAGGCCCTGCGCATCGTCGAGATCCGGCGCGAGAGCCGGCGCGGGCGACGTCGCGAACGCCGGGTTGCGCGTCAGCCGCCGCACGCGCGCGGCGAGGCTCAGCATGTGCATGCCGCCGAACATCAGCAGCAGGCCGAGGCAGTACGGCACGGTGCCCGCGTAGTGCGTCGGGTACGGCTGAAAGAAGAAGATCGCCAGCAGGATCTCGACGACGCCCCACGAGAACGCGACGTGCCAGCGGCGATAGCGCACCATCCATGCGGACGTGCACTGCAGCAGCCCGTCGACGAGAAACAGCGTGCCGAAGATCATCGACAGCAGGAAGTGGCCGTGATGATGGCCGGCAAACACGAGCCCTGCGGCCACCACGACCGCGATGCCCTTCACGTAGCGCAGGATGCGCTGCCCGCCGACACCGCTGCCGGCCACCGCGAGCGTCGCGAGCCCTTCGATCAGGAACAGCCACGCGAACAGCTCGATCGGGAAATGCAGTGCGCCGTCGAGCGCATCGACGAAAATGCCGATACCCGCGACGACCCACAGCCAGCCGAGCACGGTCAGCCCGCGCCAGCGGGTTCGCAGATATTCGATGCCCAGCAGCAGCAACACCAGTCGTACCATTGCGCCCTCGTATCTTTTTGGGAAACGCGCGGCCTCGCGTTCCCTGTCGTGTCGGCCGGCACGCGCCGCTCTGGCCGAATAATAAGATATGGCGGAGCCGGTTGAAAGCGTCGCGGAAACGTTTTCGATGGAGCGAGGACGGGCGCGGCTGCCCGCTGCCGCGGCAGGGTTCGGGTTCGACAACGTGCGGCGGATACGCGAGAATCCGGCTTCCGAGGGCGAAAGCCACCCAACCGAACCGCACAGACGGGACAACAAGAAATGAGCCTATCCATCACGCGCCGGCGCCTGCTGGCCGCCGGCGTCGCCGCGAGCAGCGTTGCGCTGTCGGGCTGTTTCACGCCGAAGCTGTACAAGAACGACGCGTACAGCGAACACGTATCCGCATTCATGATGACCGAAGACGGCAAGAAACTGGTCGTCCTCGGCACGCGCTACCATTACATCTTCGATCTGCCGGCCCGATTGCGGCCCGTCCTGCTGTCCGGCTACCGGAAATCGGTACGCACGACATTCGCGGATTTTCACGCGAGCGGCGGCAGCGTCACCGGGCATTACCGGATCGTGCTGCCGAAAGACGCATCGGACGACGATCGACGAGCCGCCTCCGCCGACGGCTTCGCCAGCGAGCCGGCCGGCCTCGTGCTCGAAGGTGACATCGACGGCAAGCGCTACTCGACGGAAGGCTTCGTCGAGAAGGACAACGCGGCCGCGCAACCCTTCAACCGCCCGTACTCGGTCTACATCGTGGAATCGCCGTCCGTCGTCGGCATGGGTATGCGGATTCTCGCCACGCCGATCACGGTGGCCGCCGACGGCGTACTCGTGCTGGGCGGCATCGTGCTCGTGCCGTTCGCGGCAATCGCAATCCAGGCAAGCGGCGGCATCCGGATCATGTAACGGCGCGGTAACGACGCGCCCGGCACGACCAACAGGAGCATCGCCATGACCGCCTCACCGCTTCACGCGTCCTCGCTCGGCCCGCAACTGAAGCGCTGGCGCGCGCTGCACCGCGTGAAGCAAAGCCATGCGGCCGAACTGTTCGGCGTCGCGCAATCGACGATTTCGCGCTGGGAGGCCGGCCTCCAGCAAATGTCGCCCGACGAGCGCGCGACGGCCGAACGGCTGCTCGCCGCGCGCATCGATTCGGCGGGCGACCGCGCGCTCGCGCGGCTGATCGCCGGCAGCGCGGGCCGCATGCATCTCGTCTGCGACCTCACGCACCGCCTGCTTGCCGGCTCGCCGGCGCGCGCGGCCGAGTTCTCGCAGCCGCTTTCGATGCTGCTCGGCACGTCGCTGTGGCGCTACGCGACGCCGGAAATCGTCCGCATGGAAGCGGCGCTCGACCCGCTCGGCTGGCACGATCGCGCGGGGCCGCCGAGCGTCGAATTCGACACCGGTGCGAATGCGTCGCGCATCGTGCCGATTCGCGGCAGCCGGTGCCGATGGACGCGGATGACGCTATCGGACGGCTCGGCCGTGCGGCTCGTGGAAACGCTCGACGCCCGCTGACGCGCCGCGCATATTTCATGCGTGGACGACGCGCGGCCGGCCCGCGTACGCTTGACGGCTCATCGCAAGGACTCCGACCATGAATTCCGACACGATCCACGCGCGGCTCGATTTCCTGCGCGAAGCCGAACGCCTGAAGAACGTGCTGCGCAGCGGCTACACGTCGGCCGGACGCCCGGAAAGCACGGCCGAGCACAGCTGGCGACTATGCCTGATGGCGCTCGCGTTCGCCGACGCGTTGCGCGGCGTCGACACGCTGAAGCTGCTGAAGCTGTGCGTCGTCCACGACCTCGGCGAGGCGCTGCACGGCGACATCCCCGCGATCGAGCAAGCCGCCCACCCCGACAAGAGCGCACACGAACGCGACGATCTGCTGACGCTGACCGCGTCGCTCGACCGCACGCTGCGCGACGAGATCGTCGCGCTGTGGGACGAATACGAGGCGGCCGCGTCGCCGGAGGCCCGCGCGGCGAAGGCGTTCGACAAGCTCGAAACGATCCTGCAGCACAACCAGGGCAGCAATCCGCCCGATTTCGACTATGCGTTCAACCTCGGCTACGGCCGGCGCTACACCGACGCCGCGCCGCTGTTCAGCGCGATCCGCGAGATCGTCGACGCCGATACGCAGCGCAGGATCGATGCGGGCGGACATCGCGCGTAAGCACGCGGCATCGGCCGACTTTCACGCTCGCGCACCGGGACGAATGGGCATCGACGCCGGAGCAGGTCGACACGCTGACCGCGCTCGATGAGGAACGCGACCGGCCAATGACGACGATCTTCGCCGCGCGGCGGTAACGCCGGGCGCCGCCTTTTCACAGATCGCAACAATTGCGCGGTCTGGCCGACCGCATGGGTACGGCATCCGCACAATTCAGCACAATTTCCACACGATGCGGCGCGAATTCGTCGCTTACCATGAGCGCCTGATTCGATTCGGCACGCCTGCGCGACGCGTACGCGGCTTCCGTCGCGGGCAACACGCCCGACATGCGACGTCGACCGGATCGTTCCGTTCGGCCGCACGCATCGCCGGCGCCGGCTTCATCCTCGCTGCATGCTCATGACCCAGAAGACCCATCGCCGCCGGCGCCTCGTGCTGGCTACCCTTGCCGTCGTCGCGATCGCCGCCGGCCTCACGCTGAAGGCCTGCGCGCCCGCCAAGCCTCCGCAATACCTGTCCGCGCCCGTCACGCGCGGCGATCTCGAGAACGCGGTGCTCGCGACCGGCGCGCTGCAGGCGTTCAGGCAGGTCGACGTCGGCGCGCAGGTGTCGGGGCAGTTGAAGACGCTGAAGGTCAAGCTCGGCGACAAGGTCACGAAAGGTCAATGGCTCGCCGAGATCGATCCCGTGATCTCCGAAAACGCGCTGCGCCAGGCGCGCGCCAGCGAAGAAAGCCTGCGCGCGCAGCAGCAATCGGCGGCGGCACAGCTGACGCAGGCCGAACTCGCGTTCCGCCGCCAGCAGGCGATGCTGCCCGACGACGCGACGTCGCGCGAATCGTTCGAGGCCGCGAAGGCGACGCTCGACGTGCAGCGCGCGACCCTCGCGTCGCTCGCCGCGCAGATCCGTTCGGCCCGCATCCAGATCGAGACCGCCCAGGCCAACCTCGGCTACACGCGCATCGTCGCGCCGATCGACGGGGAGGTCGTCGCGATCGTCACGCAGGAAGGCCAGACCGTGATCGCGCAGCAGCAGGCGCCGGTGATTCTGAAACTCGCGAATCTCGACACGATGACCGTGAAGGCGCAGGTGTCGGAGGCCGACGTGATTCGCGTGAGCGCCGGCCAGACCGCGTATTTCACGAGCCTCGGCGAACCGGACAAGCGGCACTACGGCAAGCTGCGCGCGATCGAACCGGCGCCGCAGAACTACGCCGACGTGCAAAGCCCGCTCGGCGGCGGTGCGAAGCCGAACGCCGCCGTGTTCTACAACGCGTTGTTCGACGTGCCGAATCCCGAGCACCGGCTGCGCATCGCGATGACCGCGCAGGTCAACATCGTGCTCGGCGACGCGCGCAACGCGCTGATCATCCCGGCCGCCGCGCTCGGCGAAAAGCGCAAGGACGGCACCGTCGCGGTACGCGTGCTGCGCGCCGACGGCAGCACGGAAACGCGCCATGTCCGCATCGGCATCAACAACAACGTGCGCGTCGAAGTGCTGGCCGGCCTGAAGGACGGCGAGCGCGTGGTGATCGGCGAAGCATCGGCGGACGAACGCGCACCGCTGGCGGACGTGGTGTAACGATGCGCCAGCCCCTGCTCAAGCTCGCGGCCGTCACGCGGCGATTTCCCGCCGGCGACAAGGACGTCGTCGTCCTGAACAACGTCAACCTGTCGATCGACGCGGGCGAGATCGTCGCGATCGTCGGCGCGTCGGGGTCCGGCAAGTCGACGTTGATGAACATCCTCGGCTGCCTCGATCATCCGAGCGAAGGCACGTACACGGTCGGCGGACGCGACACGCACATGCTCGACAGCGACGAGCTCGCGCAGTTGCGCCGCGAGCATTTCGGCTTCGTGTTCCAGCGCTATCACCTGCTGGCGCACGTCGACGCGGTCGCGAACCTCGAAATGCCGGCGATCTATGCGGGCACCCCGCGCGCCGAGCGGCACGCCCGCGCCCGCGCGTTGCTCGCGCGCCTCGGGCTCGCGGATCGCGCGCATCACCGGCCCGGGCAACTGTCCGGCGGCCAGCAGCAGCGCGTGAGCATCGCTCGCGCGCTGATGAACGGCGGCCAGGTGATCCTCGCCGATGAACCGACCGGCGCGCTCGACACGAAAAGCGGCCAGGACGTGATCCGCATCCTGCACGAACTGAACGCGCTCGGCCATACGATCGTGATCGTCACGCACGACAAGGCCGTGGCGCGCCATGCACGGCGCATCATCGAGATCAGCGACGGCGAGATCGTCGCCGACCGGCCGAACCGCCAGTACGCGGAAGCGCTCGCGGAATCCGGCGTCGCCGCGGCCGCAAAGGCCGTAACGCCCGAAACGGCAACCGGCACGCCGTCCGCACCGGCTTCCGACGATGCCCCGTCGCCCGCCGGCGCCGACACCGATCCCGCCCCGCGCGCCCGATGCTTCGCAGCCGGCACCGGCCGCTTCACCGAAGCGTGCCGGATGGCGTGGATCGCGCTCGTATCGCACCGGCTGCGCACGCTGCTGACGATGCTCGGCATCGTCATCGGCATCACGTCGGTGGTATCGATCGTCGCGGTCGGCGAAGGCGCGAAGCGCTACATGCTCGAAGAGATCGGCAGCATCGGCACCAATACGATCAGCCTCTATCCAGGCACCGACTGGGGCGACAGCCGCGCGGACGCGATCCAGACGCTCGTGCCCGCCGACGTCGCCGCGCTCGCCGAGCAGCCGTACGTCGACAGCGCGACGCCCGAAACGTCGCGCACGCTGCTGCTGCGCTACCGCAACATCGACGTCCACGCGCTCGTGAGCGGCGTCGGCGACAGCTACTTCCACGCGCGCGGGATGCGTTTCGCGCTCGGCGTCCCGTTCGACGACGATGCGGTGCGCCGCCAGGCGCAGGTCGCGGTGATCGACCAGAACACGCGCCGCAAGCTGTTCGGCGCGACGCGCAATCCGGTCGGCGAAGCGATCCTGGTCGACAACGTGCCGTGCGTCGTGATCGGCGTGACGGCCGACAAGAAAAGCGCATTCGGCAGCGTGAAGAGCCTGAACGTATGGCTGCCGTACACGACCGCGAGCGGGCGCCTGTTCGGCCAGCGCCATCTCGACAGCATCACCGTGCGCGTGCGCGACGGGCAGCCGAGCGCCGCAGCCGAAAAAAGCCTCGAGAAGCTGATGATCCAGCGCCACGGCCGCAAGGACTTCTTCACGTACAACATGGACAGCGTGGTCAAGACCGTCGAGAAAACCGGCCAGTCGCTGACGCTGCTGTTGTCGCTGATCGCGGTGATCTCGCTCGTGGTTGGCGGGATCGGCGTGATGAACATCATGCTGGTGTCGGTCACCGAGCGCACGCGCGAGATCGGCATCCGGATGGCGGTCGGCGCGCGCCAGTCCGACATCCTGCAGCAGTTCCTCGTCGAGGCCGTGCTCGTGTGCCTGCTCGGCGGCACGATCGGCATCGCGCTGTCGTTCGGGCTCGGCGCGCTGTTCTCGATGTTCGTCGCGCAATGGAAGATGGTGTTCTCGGCCGGCGCGATCGTGACCGCGTTCGTGTGCTCGACGCTCACCGGTGTGATTTTCGGGTTCATGCCCGCGCGCAACGCGTCGCGGCTCGATCCGATCGATGCGCTCGCGCGCGACTGACGAAACATGGCCATCACGCATTCCTCCCCGCTTCACCGTCTCGGCGCATTCGCGTGCGCGGCCGCGCTGCTCGCCGGCTGCGCGGGCACGCGCCACGATCCGCTGCCGGCCGTCGCGATGCCGGCGAACTGGGCCGCGCCGGTCGCGGCCGACGCGCCGGCCGCCACGCGCGACTGGTGGCGCAGCTTCGGCGATCCGCAACTCGACGCGTTGATCGACGATGCGCTGCGCGCCAACAACGATCTCGCGATCGCGGCGATCCGCGTGTATCGCGCGCAGTTGCAGGCCGGGCTCGTCGATACGAACCTGACGCCCAACGTGACGCTCGGCGCGAACGGCGCCGTGTCGCGTACGCTCGATACGCACCGGACGAGCCGCTCGAGCGGCGTCAACGGTTCGCTCAGCTACGAAATCGACCTGTGGGGCCGGCTGGCCGCGCTGCGCGATGCCGCGCACTGGGAAGCCGACGCGACGGCCGCCGATCTCGAGGCCGCGCGGCTGTCGCTGATCGGCACGACCGCGGCGCTGTACTGGCAGATCGGCTATCTGAACCGGCAGATTGCGCTCGGCGACGCGAACATCGCGTATGCGGAACGCACGCTCGCGCTGGTGCGGTCGCGCCACACGGCCGGCGCCGTGTCGGGGCTCGACCTCGCGCAGGCCGAACAGAGCCTCGCCGCGCAGCGTGCCGCGCAAACGCAGCTGATCCAGCAGCGCACCGAGAACCGCCACGCGCTCGCGATCCTGTTCGACCGGCCGCCGCAGCAGCGGGCGGCCGAACCGTCGGCGCTGCCCGACGCCCCACCGCCCGACGTGGCGGCCGGCCTGCCGGCCAGCCTGCTCGGCCGGCGCCCCGACCTGCGCGCGGCGGAATTCCGGCTGCGCGAGTCGCTCGCGCAGGTCGACGCGACGCGCACGAGCTTCTATCCGACCTTCACGCTGACCGGCAGCGCCGGCACGACGAGCACGAGCCTCGAGCGCGTGCTGGCGAACCCGGTCGGCACGCTCGGGCTCGGCCTCGCGCTGCCGTTCATCCAGTGGAACACGATGCAGTTGCAGATCAGGGTGTCGAAGTCGCAGTACGAGGAAGCGGTGGTCGGCTTCCGCCAGCGGCTCCACACCGCGCTCGCCGAAGTCGAGAATGCGCTGTCGGCGCGCGTGCAGCTCGAACGCGAAGCCGAACAGCGCGCGCTGTCGCTCGCGCAGGCGCAGCGCGCCGAACGGCTGGCCGCCGCGCGCTTCGCGGCCGGCGCGACCGCCGTGCAGCCGTGGCTCGACCAGCAGCAGGTGCTGAGGAGCGCGCAAAGCGCCAACGAACTGACACGCCTGAACCGGCTCAACAATCAGATGAAGCTGTACCGCGCGCTCGGCGGCGGGATCTCCTGACCGGCCGTCACACGCCACGCGCCGCGCGACGGTCCGGCCGCGTCATTCGCACACGGCCGCCCCGCGCCGCGCCGGCGCGAACGCCACCGCGCTCGCGGCCGCGAGCACGGCCACGCCCGCCGCGCCGTACACCATCACCCAGCCGAAGCCGTGCACGAGCGCCGCGTGCAGTGCCGCGCCGCTCGGGTCGGCGTGCGCGAGCGCCGGCGCGATCGCCTGCAGCCCGTCGGTGCGGCCCGACGCGATCTCCTGCGCGAGCCGGCGCAGCGCCACATCGCCGATCGCACCGGCCGGACCGCCCTGCAGGCTCGCGACGATCCCCGCCACCAGCACGAAGCCCATCGCCGCGATATTCAGCGCAAGCGAGATCATCCGTGCGCTCATGTCGATGCCCGACGCCATCCCGGCCCGCGCACTCGGCACCGCGCCCGTCGTCGTGTTGGTGACCGGCGTGTTGGTCAAACCGAGCCCGATGCCGGCGATCACGCAACCCGGCAGCATCGTCAGCCAGCTCGCCTGATCGGCCGCGCTGCCGAGACGCATCAGCACGAACCCGGCCGCGATCGTGAACAGGCCGCCCGGAATCACGACGCCCGGCCCGTAGCGCAGCGCGAGCCGTTCGCCGAACGGCGGCGCGATCAGCGTCGGCAGCGTGTACGCGAGCAACGCGAGGCCGGCCGTCACGCTGTCGTAGCCGAGCGCGACCTGGAACCAGATCGGCAGGTAGATCATGAACGGCCAGAAGCTGAAGTTCATCCCCATCGAGCCGAAGATCGCGCCGGTGAACGCGCGGATCCGGAACACCGAGAAGTCGAACATCGGCCGCGCGCTGGCGCGCTCCGCGATGAAGAAGCCAATCACCGCGAGCACGGTCGCGCCGAGCACGCCGAGGCCGGCCGCGCTCGTCAGCCCGAGCTCGGCGCCTTGAGTGATGTAGAACGCGAGGCCGAGCACCGCGAGCGACAGCGTGACGATGCCCGCGACGTCGAGCGTGCTCGCATGCGGATCGCGCGATTCCTGCACCGCGCCGCCGATCAGCACGAGCGCGACGGCCGCGAGCGGCGCATGGACGAGGAACACCCACGGCCAGCTCGCCAGCGCGACGATCGCGCCGCCGACGATCGGCCCGAACCCGAGCCCGATGCCGAACACGATCCCCCAGATCCCGAACGCGCGGCCACGCTCGCGCCCCTCGCGGAACTGGTGCGACAGCACCGCGATCTGGCAGATCAGCATCGCGCCGCCGCTCGCGCCCTGCAGCAGCCGGCCCGCGACGAGCACCGGCACGTTCGGCGCGAGCCCGCACAGCAGCGACGTCGCGCCGAACAGCACGGTGCCGATCACGTACACGCGCTTGCGGCCGAACCGGTCCGCGAGCGTGCCGGCCGCCATCAGCACCGTCGTACAGGCGATCGTGTACGCGTTCATGATCCACTGCATGCCGTTGAAATCGCCATGCAGTACGTGTTCGAGCGTCGGCAGGATCACCGGCACGCTCGATATTTCGAGGCCGAACATCAGCGACGTGAGACAGACGGCCGCGAGCGCGACCGCATTCCTGCGGGAGTCGGATAGCGTCATGCGTGTTGCGCGGCGGCCCGGCGACAGGCCGCGCGCCTCCAGGTCAGTAGGATTCGCCGCGTGCGGCCGGCAACGCACGCTGGACGGGAATCGGTACTATAGTGAGAATTTGCATCTCCATTGACGCACGCACTTCCATGCACTGGGGAATCTCCGGACCCAATCGACGCAACCCACGATGACCGACAGACTCGACGGCGTAACGACCTTCGTCCAGGTCGTGGAATCGGGCAGCTTCGCGCTGGCCGCGGAGCGGCTCGACATCACGCGCTCGGCGGTCGGCAAGGCGATCGCGCGGCTCGAGAAGCGGCTCGGCGCACGGCTGCTGCAGCGCACGACGCGCAGCCAGAGCCTGACCGACGACGGCCAGGCGTACTACGACCGCTGCGTGCGCGCACTGGCGGAGCTGGAAGCGGCGGAAGCCGATCTCGACTGCGGCCGCCACGAGGCGCGCGGCAAGCTGCGGCTGAGCGTGCCGCTCGCGTTCGGGCACCACTGCGTGACGCCGATCGTGCTCGACCTTGCGCGCACTTACCCGCACCTGCGGATCGACGTATCGATCACCGACCGCTTCGTCGATCTCGTCGAGGAAGGGATCGATCTCGCGGTGCGGATCGGCACGCTCGCGGACAGCACGAGCCTCGCGGTGCGGCGGCTCGGCACGCAATACGGCAGCCTCGGCGCGGCGCCGTCCTATCTCGCGCGCCACGGGATGCCGAAGACGCTCGACGACCTGAAGCACCACCGGACGATCGCGTATTCGCGTTCGGGCGTGGTGCAGCCGTGGTACCTGCGTGCGCCGGACGGCTCGACGGTCCACATCGACATGCCGCATCAACTGAGTTTCGACGACGTGCAGGCGATCGCCGCGGCCGGGGCGGCCGGGTTCGGGATCGCGTGGGTGCCGAGCTGGCTGCTCGACCAGTACGTGAAGCGCGGGGAGATGGTGGTCGTGCTCGATCGCTGCTTCGTCTGCGAAGGCGACATTCACGCGATCTGGCCGAAGACGCGCTACCTGCCGCGCAAGACGCGCTGCGTGATCGACGCACTCGCGCAGGCGATTCCGCCGATGATCGAACGCCCGGACGAAGCGCGCTGAGACGGGTCGAAGCCGACGCGCCGCGCGGCGCGTCGGGTCATCACGCAGAGATCACGCCGCGCCGAGATCGGCGAGCGGATGCGCGAACAGCTTCCACGGCGACGTCAGGAAATGCCGCACGCGTTCGGCGCGCAGCTCGACGAGCGACGCGGGCGCCCAGCGCGGCTTGCGATCCTTGTCGACGAGATGCGCGCGCACGCCTTCGCAGAAATCGCCTTCCTCGATCGCCCGCGCGACGATGCCAAGCTCCATCCGGAACGACTCCGCGAGCGTCATCTGCCGGCCGCGCAGCAGCGCCTCGCGCGTCACCGCGAGCATCGTCGGCGAATGGCTCGCGAGCGCATCGAGCGTCGCCTGCAGCCATTGGCGGTGCTCGCGCGCGAGTTCGTCGCGCGCCAACTCCTGTGTGAGCGTCGCGACGATCCGCTCGACGGTCGAGCGCTTGTCGAAGTGGCGGACGATCCACGGCATCTGGCTGTCGAGCGCCGCATGCGGCACCACGTTGCACGGCGGCTCGAACACCTTGCGCAGCAATGGCAGCGCGTCGCCGTCCCACTTCACGCTTTCGATGCGCGTCTCGAACGTATCGAGCCACGCGGACGGCACGCACAGGTCCGCGAGCTTCGCGCTCAGCGCGTCCGCGCCCGACAGCATCGCGCCGGTCAGCCCCACGTACAGTTCGAGTTCGACCGGCATGCGCGACAGGAAATGCGTCGCGCCCACGTCGGGCACGAGGCCGATGCGCGTTTCCGGCATCGCGATCCTGCTGCGCTCGGTCGCGACGCGCAGCGCCGCGCCCTGCGCGAGGCCCATGCCGCCGCCCATCGTCACGCCGTCCATCAGCGCGACCACCGGCTTCGGGAACGTGTGGATCGCGTAGTCGAGCCGGTATTCGTCGACGAAGAACGGCAGCCACGTTTCGCGCTGCGCGACCATCCTGTACAACGCACGCACGTCGCCACCCGCACAGAAACCCTTCTCGCCCGCGCCCCGCAGCACGACCGCGACGATCTGGTCGTCCTGGCGGCAGCGCTCGAACAGCGCCGTCAGTTCGCCGATCATCGCGTACGACAGCGCGTTGAGCGCGGCCGGCCGGTTCAGCGTGATCAGCGCCACGCGGTTCACCACGCGAAACAGCACCTCGGGCGCATGCTCCGCGAATGCATCGTGATTCGTCACCGGCGTGCTCATCGTTGCGGCTCCTCCCCATCGGTGCGCCACTGCGGCGCGCGCTTGCCCAGGAATGCCGCCACGCCTTCGCGCGGATCGGCCGTGTCGAACAGGTCGACGAAGCGTTCGCGCTCGACGGCAAGCGCCGCGCCGCGCGGCACGCCGCGGCGCGCGAGGCCGATCAGCTCCTTGCTGTAGGCGACCGCGTGCGGGCTTTGCCGCACGACGTTGCGCGCCAGCGCGAGCGCCGCATCGCGCGCGGCGCCGCTTTCGACCACGTCCTCGACGAGGCCGATCCGCAGCGCGGTGGCCGCATCGACGCGCGCGCCGGTCAGGATGATCTTCTTCGCCCAGCCTTCGCCGACGAGCCAGGGCAGCGTCTGCGTGCCGAGCCCGCACGGCAGCAGGCCGACCGACGGCTCGGGCAGCGCCATCTGCGCATGCGTCTCGGCGATCCGCAGGTCGCATGCGAGCGCGCATTCGAGTCCGCCGCCCATCGCATAGCCGTTGATCGCCGCGATCGTCACCACGCGCGCGTCGTGCAGCGCCTCGAACGCCGCGCCGAAGCGCGACGCCATCGCGCGCGCAACCGCGCGATCGCCGTCGGCGAACGTGTTGAGATCGGCGCCCGCGCTGAAGAATTTCGGGCCGTCGCCGGTAATCACCAGCGCGCGCACGCGCGGGTTCGCATTCAGTTCGGCGACGGTTTGCTGCAATTGCCGCAGCCCGTCGGCGGTAAAGGCGTTCGCGGGCGGACGCTTGAGCGTCGCGCACGCGATCGCGCCGTCGTCGACGTAGTCGAGTTCGATCATGAGGCGTCCTTCTTCGTGGCCGGTTGATACAGGCGGATCACCGCCGAGAAATCGAGCTGGCCGTCGCCGCGGCTGCTCATCGTCTGGTACAGCTGCTGCGCGAGCGCGCCGAGATAGACGGGCTGGCGCGCCTGCTTCGCCGCATCGTTCGCGAGGCCGAGGTCCTTCAGCATCAGGTCGGTGCCGAAGCCGCCCGTGTAGCCGCGCGACGACGGCGCGGTCTCGATCACGCCCGGATACGGGTTGTAGGTATCCGAACTCCAGCAGCGTCCCGTCGACGTGTTGACGATGCCGGCCAGCACCTTCGGGTCGATGCCGAGCGCGACGCCGAGCGACATCGCCTCCGACACCGCCGCCATCGAGATGCCGAGCACGAGGTTGTTGCAGACCTTCGCGACCTGCCCCATCCCCGTCGCGCCGCAGTGCACGATGTTCTTGCCCATGCCGGCGAGCACCGGCTTCACGCGCTCGAAATCCGCGTCGCTGCCGCCGACCATGAAGGTCAAGGTGCCTGCCGCCGCGCCGCCGGTGCCGCCCGACACCGGCGCATCGACGAACGCGCCGCCGTGCTCGCGCACCAGCGCGCCGAACGCCTGCGCGCTCGCCGGGTCGATCGTGCTCGAATCGATCACGGTCGCGCCCGCGCCGAGACCGGCCAGCACGCCGTTCTCGCCGGCGAGCACCGAGCGCACGTGCGGCGCGGCCGGCAGCATCGTGATCACGAACGTCGCGCCCGATGCCGCATCGCGCGGCGACGCGGCCACCTGCGCGCCGGCGTCCTGCAACGCGCGCAACGCGTCGGCGCTCAGGTCGAACGCATGCACGTCATGGCCGGCTTTCAGCAGGTTCAGCGCCATCGGCGCGCCCATGTGGCCGAGGCCGATAAATCCGATTTTCATGTTGGGTTCCTCCGCCGCTCAATGCAGCCGGATCGTCGTGTTCACCGGGCCGGCCGTCGTGTCGTCGTCGAACCAGCGCGCGGTGACCGTCTTCGTCTGCGTGTAGAACTGCACGACCTGCTTGCCGTACGGGCCGAGATCGCCGAGCTTCGAGCCGCGCGAACCGGTGAAGCTGAAGAACGGCACGGGCACCGGGATCGGGATGTTGATGCCGACCTGGCCGACGTCGATCTCGCTCTGGAACTTGCGTGCGGCCGCGCCGCTCTGCGTGAAGATGCCCACGCCGTTACCCATCGGGTTCGCATTGACGAGCGCGATCGCGTCGTCGAGCGTGTCGACTTCCATCACGACCAGCACCGGCCCGAAGATTTCATGCGTGTAGATCGACATGTCGGTTTTCACGCCGGAGAAGATCGTCGGGCCGATGAAGTTGCCTTCCTCGAAGCCCGCGACCTTCACGTCGCGGCCGTCGAGTTCGAGCTTCGCGCCTTCCTTGATGCCCATGTCGATCAGCGACAGGATCCGCGCCTTCGCCCCGCGCGACACGACCGGCCCGACGTCGGTGCCCGCTTCCGAGCCCGCGTTGACTTTCAGCGTCTTCGCCTTCGCGACGAGATCGGGCAGCCATTCGCGCGCGTTGCCGACGAGCACCGCGACGGAAGTCGCCATGCAGCGCTGGCCGGCCGCGCCGAAGCCCGCGCCGACGAGCGCGTTGATCGCCTGCTCGCGGTTCGCGTCGGGCAGCACGATCGCGTGGTTCTTCGCGCCCATCATCGACTGCACGCGCTTGCCGTGCTGGCTGCCGAGGTTGTACACGTGGGTGCCGACGGCCGTCGAGCCGACGAACGAGATCGCCTTCACGAGCGGATGCGTGCAGATCGCGTCGACGACTTCCTTGCCGCCGTGCACGACGTTCAGCACGCCTTTCGGTACGCCGGCCTCGAGCGCGAGCTCGACGAGTTCCATCGTCGACATCGGGTCCTGCTCGGACGGCTTCAGCACGAACGTGTTGCCGCAGACGATCGCCATCGGGAACATCCACAGCGGAATCATCGCGGGGAAATTGAACGGCGTGATGCCCGCGCACACGCCGATCGGCTGGCGCAGCGTGTAGGTATCGACGCCGCCCGCGACGTTCTCCGCGAATTCGCCGAGCTGCAGCGTGCCGATCGAGCACGCATGCTCGACCACTTCGAGGCCGCGGAAGATATCGCCTTCGGCATCGGGAATCGTCTTGCCCTGCTCGGCCGTCAGCGTCTTCGCGATGCGCTGCTGGTTCGCGCGCACCAGGTCCTGGAACTTCAGCATGATGCGCATGCGCGCGGAAATCGGCGTGTTCTTCCATGTCGCATACGCGGCGTGCGCGGCCCGCACGGCCGCGTCGACTTCCGCGACGGTCGCGAACGGCACGCGCGCGAGCACCTGCTGCGTCGCCGGGTTGACGATGTCGCGCCACTCGCTCGTGGCGGACTCGACGAAAGCGCCGTCGATCAGCAGCTTGACCGTCGGCACGTCTTGCCCCGTACGGGGCGTCGGATTCGCGTTCATCAGTGCACTCTCCTTGCAGTGAGCCGCGTGGCGTCAGGCAACGCGCGGCCGGTTCGGTTCAGTGTGGCTGCGGATGGCGCGCCGAAAAATGCGGCGCGCGCGGCCCGCGGCCGGTCATTTCAGTTCGGCGGCGAAATCTTCTTCCCAGTATTCGCCAGGCATGCGCGCGGTCGCATCGTCACCGCGCTCGATCTCGCGGCGGCGCAGTTCGACGCGGCGGATCTTCCCCGAGATCGTCTTCGGCAGCTCCGCGAATTGCAGCCGGCGAATGCGCTTGTACGGCGCGAGCTTCTCGCGCGAGAAACGGAAAATCTCCAGCGCGAGCGCGGGGCTTTCTTCATAGCCCTGGCGCAGCGTGATGAACGTCTTCGGCACCGACAGCCGCACCGGGTCCGGGCTCGGCACGACGGCCGCTTCCGCGATCGCCGGATGCTCGATCAGCACGCTCTCGAGTTCGAACGGGCTCAGCCGGTAGTCGGACGACTTGAACACGTCGTCCGCGCGGCCGATGTACACGTAATAGCCGTCGTCGCGACGCATCGCGATGTCCGACGTGCGGTAGTGGCCGTCGCGCATCGCGTGGGCCGTCGCGTCGGGATGGTTCGCATAGCCTTTCATCAGCCCGACCGGGCGCGTGACGTCGTCGCCGATCGGCAGCGCGACTTCGCCTTCGGTCACCGGCGCGCCGTCCGGGTCGAGCAGCGCGATCCGGTAGCCGGGCAGCGGCCGGCCCATCGAGCCCGCGACCACCGGCTCGCCCGGCGAGTTGCCGATCAGGCAGGTCGTCTCGGTCTGGCCGTAACCATCGCGAATCGAGATGTTCCATGCCTTCTTCACGCGCTCGATGATCTCGGGATTCAGCGGCTCGCCCGCGCCGACGATCTCGCGCAGCTTCACGTCGAACGACGCGAGCGGCTGCTGCACGAGCATGCGCCACACGGTCGGCGGCGCGCACAGCGTCGTCACCCGGTACTTGACGAGCGCATCGAGCACGACCTTCGGTTCGAAGCGCGCATAGTTGAACGCGAACACGCACGCCTGTGCATTCCACGGCGCGAAGAAGCAGCTCCACGCGTGCTTCGCCCAGCCCGGGGAGCTGATGTTCCAGTGGATGTCGCCCGGCTGCAGGCCGACCCAGTACATCGTCGACAGATGACCGACCGGATAGGTGCGGTGCGTATGCTCGACGAGCTTCGGCTTCGACGTCGTGCCCGACGTGAAGTACAGCAGCATCGGATCGTTCGCGTGCGTGACGGCGTCCGGCTCGAACGCGGCGCTCGCCGCATAGCCGTCGTTCATCGCGAGCCAGCCCGCGCGCGGCGCGCCGGCGACGATCTTCTGCTTGAGGCCGAGCCCGGCCTGCTCGAACTTCGCGGTTTCGTGCTCGTCGACGATCGCATAGGTCGCGCCGCCGATCTGCACGCGGTCGCGCACGTCGTCGGGCGACAGTTGCGTGGTGGCGGGCAGCACGATCGCGCCGAGCTTCATCGCGGCCAGCATCGCGTCCCACAGCTCGACACGGTTCGGCAGCATCAGCAGAATGCGGTCGCCGCGTACGACGCCGATCGAACGCAGCCAGTTCGCGATCCGCGACGAACGCTCGGACATCTGCGCGAACGAGTACGGATCGCCGGTCCCGGTCGCCGCGTCGACGATCCACAGCGCCGGCTGGTCGTTGCCGCGCGCCATCGGGTCGAAGTAGTCGAGCGCCCAGTTGAACGCATCGAGCACCGGCCATTCGAAATCGCGGTACGCGGTGTCGTAGTCGGTGCGATGGCGCAGCAGAAAGTCGCGTGCGTCCAGGAATGCCTGTACCGTCATGTGTCGTCTCCGTCCAGTCTCCATGCCCAGCGGTCAACCGGCGCAGGTGCCGCAGCACCTGCGCCGTTCCGTGTTGCACGGCGCACGGTCACGTCGTTGCGTGCCGCGTTCGCCGCGCTGCCCTCGTGCCTGCTCGTGTGCCTGCTCGTTCGATTGCGTGGTGTCGGATGGAGCGCGCCGCGACTCAAAGCTGCCGCGCGATCACCATCCGCTGCACTTCGCTGGTGCCTTCGTAAATCTGCGTGATGCGCGCGTCGCGATAGTGACGCTCGACTTCGTAGTCGACCAGGTAGCCGTAGCCGCCGTGGATCTGGATCGCATCCGAACACACGCGTTCGGCCATCTCGGACGCGAACAGCTTCGCCTGCGACGCTTCCGACAGGCACGGCAGCCCGGCCGTGCGCAGCTTCGCCGCGTGATGCACGAGCAGGCGCGCGGCGTTGATCTGCACGGCCATGTCGGCGAGCTTCTGCTGGATCGCCTGATGCTCGGCGATCGGCTTGCCGAACTGCACGCGCTCGCCCGCATAGCGGCGCGCCTTGTCGAATGCCGCGCGCGCGATGCCGAGCGCCTGCGCGGCGATGCCGATGCGCCCGCCTTCGAGGTTCGACAACGCGATCTTCAACCCTTCGCCGCGATTGCCGAGCAGGTTCTCTTCCGGAATCGCGCAGTTCTCGAGCGTGATCGGGCACGTATCCGACGCGCGGATGCCCATTTTCTTCTCCGGCTTGCCGACGATGAAGCCGGGCGTGTCGGTCGGCACCAGGAACGCGGAAATGCCGCGCTTGCCGGCTTCCGGGTCCGTCATGGCAAAAACGATCGCGACACCGGCGCGCTGGCCGTTGGTCACGAACTGCTTCGCGCCGTTCAGCACCCACTGGCCGTCGCGCAGTTCGGCCCGCGTGCGCAGGTTGTTCGCCTCGGAACCGGCATGCGGCTCGGTCAGGCAGAATGCGCCGATCACGCGGCCGGCCGCCATGTCGGCCAGCCAGCGATCCTTCTGCGCGGGCGTGCCGAAGCCGAGGATCGGCCCGCAGCCGACCGAGTTGTGCACGCTCATCATCGTCGCGCACGCGGCGTCGCCGGCCGCGACTTCCTCCATCGCGAGCGCATAGGCCACATAGTCCGTATACGAGCCGCCCAGTTCCTGCGGCACGATCATCCCGAGCAGGCCGAGCTCGCCGAGCTGCGCGACGATCGCGTCGGGCAGGTGCGCGTCGTGGTCCCACTGCGCGGCGTTCGGCGCCAGCCTCTCGGTGGCGAAAGCGCGCGCGGCGTCGCGGATCATCCGCTGGTCTTCGGTGTAAAGCTCGTCCATGGTGCTGCAGTCTCCCGCGGCCGCCGGGCGCGACCGTCCTTGCGTTTCGATGCAACAAGTGTAGGCAAGCGCGCGCGACTGTTCGATGCTCGCGTCGCTCATTTACACTGAGCGTTTTTGCCACACCGGCGACACCGATGAAGCAGGAAGACAAGGGAACCGTCGCAGTCAGCCTCGTCGCGTACAGCGTCGCGCTCGCCACGCGGCGCGGCGTCGCGGCCGAGCCGCTGCTCGCGCGGGCCGGCATCGCCCCGGCGCTGCTCGCGCAGCCGCGCGCACGTGTGTCCGCGCAGCAGTACGGCGCGTTGTGGAACGCAATCGCGCGCACGCTCGACGACGAGTTTTTCGGGCAGGACAGTCACCCGATGCGCAGCGGCAGCTTCATCGCGATGAGCCAGGCGGCGCTGTCCGCACGCGACGGGCTGCATGCGATGGCGCGCGCGGTGAACTTCATGCACTGCGTGCTCGACGACCTGCACGCGGAACTCGACGCGAATCCGCAGCGCGTGCGGCTGCGTTTCGTGCACCGCAACAACGGCGCGACGCCCGCGATGTTCACGTACGCGACCTATTTCATCATCGTCTACGGGCTCACCTGCTGGCTGATCGGCCGGCGCATTCCGCTGCTGCATGCGAGCTTCCGCTGCGACACGCCGCCCGCCGACCACGAATATCCGTCGATGTTCTGCGACGACATGCGTTTCAACGAGCCCGATTCGTATGTCGATTTCGATCCCGAATTCGCGACGCTGCCGGTCGTGCAGAACGCGAAGACGCTGAAGACGTTCCTGCGCAACGCGCCGGCCAGCTTCATCGTCAAGTACCGCAATCCGAACGCGCTCGCGCAGCGCGTGCGCGCGGTGCTGCGCGGGATGCCGCCGGCCGCGTGGCCGGGCGCGGGCGGGATGGCCGCGCGGCTGCACGTGGCCGAGGCCACGCTGCGCCGCAAGCT
The DNA here is from genome assembly GCF_002223195.1 of Burkholderia sp. AU28863. Lineage (NCBI taxonomy): Bacteria > Pseudomonadati > Pseudomonadota > Betaproteobacteria > Burkholderiales > Burkholderiaceae > Burkholderia > Burkholderia sp. AU28863. Next base: position 1,894,264 of record NZ_NKFE01000005.1, read on the forward strand.
GCACCAGGAAGGCCACGCGTACCAGTCGATCAAGGACACGCTGCGGCGCGATCTCGCGTTCGAGGCGCTGGCCGACCCTGCCCGCACGATCGCCGACGTCGCGGCCGCGACCGGGTTCGCCGAGCCGAGCGCGTTCTACCGCGCGTTCCGCAAATGGAGCGGGCGCAGTCCGGCCGACTATCGCGACGAAGTGCTCGCGCGCGGCGGCGGCGCGAGCTGACGCCGGCCGGTGCGGCCGCACCTTCGCGCTTTCGGCCGAAACCGCCTAATCTTCAAGCATCGGGCCCACGCCCTTTTTCGCGAGCCGGACGGCACGCGGCCGTGCGCCGCCCGGACGTCCCGATGCGTTTTCACCGTCATGAGCCGCCGGCGCCTGCCGCGCCGGCCGGCCGCCCCCGTCACCCGCTGTCCGCGCGGGTCGCGCGCGCCGCGCTGTTCGCGGCGCTGCTCGTCGTATGCGCCGCGGTCGCCGCGCCGCCATCGGCCCATGATGCGCCTGCCGCGCATCCGGTCGTCGTGATTCCCGTCAACGGCGCGATCGGCCCGGCCAGCGCCGATTTCATCGTGCGTTCGCTCGACCGCGCGGCCCGCGAGCACGCGCCGCTCGCGATTCTCCAGCTCGACACGCCCGGCGGCCTCGATACGTCGATGCGGCAGATCATCAAGGCCATCCTCGGCTCGCCGGTGCCGGTCGCCGCGTTCGTCGCGCCGGGCGGCGCGCGGGCGGCGAGCGCGGGCACCTACATCGTCTATGCGAGCCACTTCGCGGCGATGGCGCCGGGCACCAATCTCGGCGCGGCGTCGCCCGTGCAGTTCGGCATCGGCGGCGCCGCGCCGCCGGGCGCGAACCCCGCTGCGCCGCGACCGACCGGTGCATCGGGTGCATCCGGCGTGTCGGACGCGCCGGCCACACTGCCGACCGATACGCAATCGACCGAGATCCGCAAGGCGATGCAGGATGCGTCCGCGTACATCCGCGGCCTCGCGCAGTTGCGCGGGCGCAATGCCGAATGGGCCGAGCGCGCGGTGCGCGAAGCCGTGAGCCTGTCGGCGAACGAGGCGCGGGCGCAGCGCGTCGTCGACCTGATCGCGCAGGACCCGGCCGATCTCGCCCGCCAGCTCGACGGCCGCGCCGTGACGACGACCGCCGGCACGCTGCATCTGGCGACCCTGCACGCGCCGCTCGTCGTGCTCGCCCCCGACTGGCGCAGCCGCTTCCTGGCGATCATCGCCGATCCGAACGTCGCGCTGATCCTGCTGACGATCGGCATCTACGGCCTCTTCTTCGAATTCGCGAATCCCGGTTTCGTGCTGCCGGGCGTCGTCGGCACGATCTGCCTGCTGGTCGGGCTGTTCGCGATGCAGTTGCTGCCGGTCAGCTATGCGGGCCTCGGCCTCATATTGCTCGGGCTCGGCTGCCTCGTCGCCGAGGCGTTCCTGCCGACCTTCGGCGTGCTGGGGTTCGGCGGAATCGTCGCGTTCACGATCGGCGCGCTGATGCTGATCGACACCGACGTGCCCGGCTACGGGATTCCGTGGCCCGTGATCGCGAGCCTCGCGCTCGGCGGCGGGCTGCTCGTCGCGGGCGTGTCGAACGTCGCGCTGCGCGCGCGTCGCCGCCCGGTCGTGACCGGCGCCGAGGCGATGCTCGGCAGCATCGGCGAAGTGCTCGACGACGGCCTGCAGCCGGACCAGCCGCAGGGCGCGGCCGGCGCCGCGCCGTCGGCCGCCGGCTGGGCGCGCGTGCACGGCGAGCGCTGGCGCGTGGCGAGCAGCACGCCGCTGGCGGCCGGCTGCCGCGTGCGCGTGACCGGCCGCCACGGGCTGACGCTGACCGTCGCGCCGCTCTACGACGCGCCCGCCCCCGCCCATCCCCAGGGAGAACCTTCATGATCGGTTACACGTTCGGCTTCAGCAGCGTCCTGGTCGTCTTCGTCGTGGTGCTCGTCGCATCGTCGATCCGCATCTTTCGCGAGTACGAGCGCGGTGTCGTGTTCATGCTCGGCCGGTTCTGGAAGGTGAAGGGGCCGGGGCTCGTGCTGATCATCCCGATCGTCCAGCAGGTCGTGCGGATCGACCTGCGCACCGTCGTGTTCGACGTGCCGGCGCAGGACGTGATCACGCGCGACAACGTGTCGGTGAAGGTCAATGCGGTCGTGTATTTCCGCGTCGTCGATCCCGAAAAGGCCGTGATCCAGGTCGCGCGCTTCTTCGAGGCGACGAGCCAGCTCGCGCAGACGACGCTGCGCGCGGTGCTCGGCAAGCATGAACTCGACGCGCTGCTCGCCGAGCGCGAACAATTGAACGCGGACATCCAGAAGACGCTCGACGCGCAGACCGATGCGTGGGGGATCAAGGTGTCGACGGTCGAGATCAAGCACGTCGACCTGAACGAGACGATGATCCGCGCGATCGCGCGGCAGGCCGAAGCCGAACGCGAGCGACGCGCGAAGGTGATTCATGCGGAAGGCGAATTGCAGGCGTCGGAGAAGCTGCTGCAGGCCGCGCAGCGGCTCGCGCTGCAGCCGCAGGCGATGCAGTTGCGCTACCTGCAGACGCTGACGACGATCGCGGCGGACAAGAATTCGACGATCGTGTTTCCGCTGCCGATCGATCTGCTGGGCGCGTTGCTGGACCGGTTGGGGGCGAAGCGCGAGCCTTGAGACGCGCGCGGGCCGGCCCGCGCGACATCGCGGGCCGATACCGATAAGCGCGGGGGCGTGGGCTGCGCCGCCCCGCCCGCGTCAGGCCAGCAGCTTGCGCTCGGTCTTGCCGTACTTGATCGACTTCTCGTCCGGGATCATCAGCCCCGTGTGCTCGTCGCGGCCCTGCAGCAGGAAGCGCGCGTCCGGGTTGCCGATCTGTTCGGCCGCGAGCTTGCTATCCGCGCCGATCTCGCCCTTCTTCATCCGGTTGACGATCACGCCGGCCGCGGTGTCCTTGAAATCGCGCAGCATCCACGCGTCGCCGTCGCTGTCGCCGAACACCAGCAGCGGGCCGTAGCCCTTCTTCGACGCGAGGACGGTGCGAATGCCCACCGTCTTGCCCGGTCCCCAGTTGAAATGCCAGCCGGCCGGATAGGTGCTCGTGTACTTGCCGTCCTGCATGTCGAGACGCAGGCCGATCACGTTCTCGGGCGGCACGCCGTAGCCATAGTTCGGATTGCCGGCGAATACGCGCACGACGTCGTCGAGCGACGCGGTGCTCACGTACACGTCGATGCCGTTCGCCCGCAGCGTATGCATCACCGCGCGGATTTCCTCGTGAATGCGGATCCCGTGGAAATGCGTATCGGCCACCACGCCGGCCTTGCCCGGCAGCGTCTTCGGGCTTTCGTAGCGGACCTTGCGCAGCGCGTCGCCGATCCCGTAGTTGTTCGACGCTTCCGCCATTGCCTGCAGCTCGGCGGTCGTCATGTTCTTGTAGAAGTAGATGATCCACTTGTAGCCGACTTCGAGCGGATGCGTGTCGCAGATCGCGTCGTACATGAAGTACAGCTTCGCGCGGAAATCCTTGAACTGGTCGGTCTCGCGGATCTCGTCGAGGCGCTTGTCACCGCCGAAGCCCTGGTAGTTCGCATGGAGCCAGCGGTAGTCGGACTCGACGTCGGCGGCGAGGTCCTCCATCGTCACCGGCTTGCCGTCGACGGTCGTGTAGTCCTTCATGAACGCACCCTTCGGCACGTCCTTCCACATCACGGCGACGAACTCGTCCGGCGTCAGCTTGTACTGCAGATGGTTGATCTGGTACATCAGCAGCGCTTCTTCACAGTCGTTCATGATGCACGTGTTGTCCCAGTCGAACACCGCATACGGGCGGCGCTTCGCGTCGTAGCGCGCACTCTTGACGCCATGCCGGTCGAGCACCGCCTGCAGGCGCGCGGCGTTGAACGGCGACCAGCGGCCCGGGTCCAGCGCGTCCGGCGCGGTGGCGCTCTTCGCGCCGGCCATGCCGGCCTTGAGCATCAGCGGCGTTGCGGCGGTCGCCGCGGCAAGGGTGTTCATGAACCGGCGGCGTTGCATGGTCTCTCTCCGTGGAATGTCGAATCGGCTTCGGTCGCCCCGCGCGACGCGTGGCACACCGGCCTCGCGAAGCCGAAAAAGCTTCGAATCGGGGCGGATGATGTGACGAAATTATTTCGGCAATTTGACAGCGTCGTGCCGCGACGCGACGGGGAGTTGATCCGGCGCGACATTGCGGGCCTGCGCCGGGATCTCGCCTGGCGCTCCCGGCCGGCTCCCCCGCTCGGGACGCATGAGTACGCGCCGACCATCCAGTCCCAACCGCCGCAAACCTAGAGCTTCCCCTCCATTTCGGCACTTCATTAGGAGAAGCCCTCATCCCCGGGGGGTGGCGCACGAGCCCGAACCGGCTATGATTATTACATCAACCAATGGCACATTAAATGCTGACTGAATAATCCGCCCGGGATCATCGGTGGATGCGTTCCGATCAGCGCCCCGCCTTGCACAGGACCCGCGTCGCGCCGAGACGCAAACGCGGGCCGACACATGGAGACGCCTCATGACCGCCCACCATCCGCTGCCGGAAGTCCATCTCGACGAGTTGCCGCAATTCCGCGCGGTTCAGCAGCTTGCCTACCGCTGCGTCGAGACCGTCGGCGCGATGCTCTATCCGGGCATCACGGAAAAGGAAGCCGCGCGCCTGCTGACCGAATGGCTGCAGGATCACGGCGTGCACGACTGGCTGCACAAGCCGTTCGCGTGGTTCGGCGACCGCACCGCGTTCGACGGGTTCTCGGGCCTCAAGCACATGGGCGGCTTCAACCTTGCGTTCTTCCCGAGCAACCGGCAGCTCGAAACCGACATGCCGGTGATCCTCGACGTCGCGCCGGTGCTCGACGGCATCGTCGCCGATGTCGGCTACGCGCACTGTCTCGGCCGCAACCCGATCCTCGAGCAGTTGCAGGACGACCTGCTGGACCATCGCGACCTGATCGTGCGGCTCGTGAAGGCGCGCCGGCCCATGGCGGAAGTCGCACAGGAAGTCGATGCGCTGTGCCGCCGCCAGGGCGTCGAGCCGCGCCACAAGGCCTATCCGTTCAAGGTGCTCGCGCATCGCGTCGCGAAGATCCACAAGCTGTCGAAGCCGCGCTTCGTCGCGCGCTTCGGGCTGAACGCGACGCGCAACCTGCTGCTCGACCAGGGCCGCGCGGCGAAGCAGCAAGGCTGGTCGCCGCTGTGGTCGATCGACCGCCGCTCCGAGCATGCACCCGTGCCGGGCCTGTGGGCCGTCGAGCCGCATCTCGGCTTCGCCGGCGTCGGCGCGAAATTCGAGGAACTGCTCGTGATCACCGACGACGACGCGTACTGGCTCGACGACGACCTGCCGCACGTGCGCCGCTGGCAGCGCCGCCAGGCTGAACGCGCGCAGGCCGCGGCGAACGTTCCGGCCGCCGCCTGACGCGCCCGCACCTCCCCTCGACTCCCTGAACGACGGACTCACGATGCAGCCTCTTTCCGACGAAGCGCCGCTGGCCCTGTTCGAATCGGTTCACGGCGAAACGGCGGTCGCCTCGGGCGACCTGACGCTCGCGGTCAGGACCTGGGGCGACCCGGCCCGCTCGCCGGTCGTGCTCGTGCACGGCTATCCCGACGACAGCAGCGTCTGGCAGCACGTCGCGCCGCTGCTCGCGCGCCGGCATCACGTGATCGCGTACGACGTGCGCGGCGCAGGCCTGTCCGGCGTGCCGACGCGCACGGCCGACTACCATCTCGCGAAGCTGACCGACGATTTCGTCGCGGTGATCGACGCGCTCTGCCCGGGGCGCGCCGTGCACCTCGTCGCGCACGACTGGGGGTCGATCCAGGGCTGGGAATTCGTCACCGATCCGCGTCTCGCCGGCCGCATCGCGTCGTACACGTCGTGCTCGGGCCCGTGCCTCGACCACGTCGGCTTCTGGCTGCGCGAACGCGTGCTGCGCCCGACGCCCGCGTCGCTCGCCAAGCTCGGCGGCCAGCTCGTGCGCTCGTGGTACGTGTATCTGTTCCATCTGCCGTTTCTTCCCGAGCTCGGCTGGCGGCTGTGGCTCGGCCGCGCGTGGCCGGGCCTGCTGCGCCGGCTCGAGAAAACGCCTGCCCCGCCGCGCCCGACCCAGGCCGACGACGGCGCGCGCGGCGTACGCCTGTATCGCGCGAACTTCATCCGCTGCCTGTTCGCGCCGCGCGAACGCTACGCGCACGCACCGGTGCAGACGATCGTGCCGCTCGGCGACAAATACGTGAGCCCCGCGCTGTCCGAGAACCTGTCGCGCTGGGTGCCGCAGTACTACCGCCGCGAAGTCGCGGCCGGCCACTGGCTGCCGCTCGCCGATCCCGCGCGCTTCGCGGATCTCGCCGGGCAATTGATCGACGCGGTCGAATCCGGCAACGAACCGCCCGCGCTCGCGAACGCGCGCCGCCGCGCCACCAGCGGGCGCTTCGGCGGCAAGGTCGCGGTCGTCACCGGCGCGGGCAGCGGGATCGGCCGCTGCGCGGCGCTGGCCTTCGCCCGCGAAGGCGCGACGGTCGTCGCATGCGACATCGATCTCGCGAGCGCCGAACGCACCGCGCTGCTCATCGGGCTGACCGGCGCGCACGCGCATGCGAAACGCGTCGACGTCGGGTCGGCCGACGAGATGGAAGCGCTCGCGGCGTGGGTCGGCAGCGAACTCGGCGGCGCGGACGTCGTGATCAACAACGCGGGCATCGGCATGGCCGGCGGCATCCTCGACACGAGCACGCGGCACTGGGAGCGCATCCTGCACGTGAATCTGTGGGGCGTGATCCACGGCTCGCGGCTGTTTGCGCAGCAGATGGCCGCGCGCGGCACCGGCGGGCATATCGTCAATACCGCATCGGCCGCCGCGTTCGGGCCGTCGCGCGACCTGCCCGCGTATGCGACGACGAAGGCCGCGGTGCTGATGCTCAGCGAATGCATGCGCGCGGAGCTCGCGGATAAAGGCATCGGCGTGACGGCCGTATGCCCCGGTTTCGCGGAAACGGGAATCATGGCGTCGACGCACTATGCGGGCGCCAACGCGCAGGACGAAGCACGGCTGCGCAAGCGCGCGACCAGGCTGTACCAGCTGCGCGGCCTGAAACCCGAAACCGTCGCGCAGGCGATGGTCGACGGCGTGCTGCGCAACCGCCCCGTCGTCGCGGTCGGCGGCGAAGCGCACGCGCTACGCTTCGTCGGCCGTTTCATGCCGTGGCTGGGCCGGATGATCGCGCGCATCAGCATGGCATCGCATTGACGGCGCACGACGCCGCACAGGACAGGGAGACAACATGACCGATACCGCCGACTATCACAAGATCAAGGCCCGGCACGTGAAGTTCGACTTCAGCGACACGCCGGTCACCTGGGTGCCGAACGATCCGGGCAGCACGCACATCATCAACACGCTGAACCTGCTGTTCCCGGAAGGCGAGCTGTGGTTCTGCCGCGTGTACAACAAGGCGCTGCCGCTGATCGCCGATGCACGCCTGCGCGACGAAGCCGAAGGCTTCCTGCGGCAGGAAGCCGTGCATTCGCGCTCGCACGCCGGCGTGCTGAAGCACTACTACGACCGCCACGGCATCGACACGAAGCCGTTCACGCAGAAGCTCAACCGGCTGTTCACGCGCGTGCTGGGCGAGCAGCCGTTCGGGCTGAAGATCGGCCACACGCGCTTCTGGCTGCGGCAACAACTCGCGGTGATCGCGTCGCTCGAGCATTTCTTCGGCTATCTCGGCAACTGGGTGCTGAACGCGCACGGGCTCGACGAAGGCCGTGCGGACCCGACGATGGTCGACCTGCTGCGCTGGCACGGCGCCGAGGAAGTGGAGCACCGCACCGTCGCGTTCGACATCTACCGGCACCTGGGCGGCACCTATCCGGAGCGCTGCGTGCACATGGCATTCGTGATCCTGCTGCTGCTCTACTACATCACGACCGGCGCGAAGTTCATGTACCGGCGCGACCCGGACGCCGGCCGCTACCCGGGCTTCGTGCTCGCGTGGTGGCAGGGTTCGCGGCGCGGGCACCTGCCGTCGTTCTGGAAAGTGCTCGGCGCGGCGCTGCGCTATTTCAAGCCGGGCTATACGCCGCACCATGAAGGCTCGACCGAGCAGGCGCTCGCCTACCTCGCGCGCTCGCCGGCCGCGCAGGCAGCCGCGCACGGCGGCAACTGGGGCACGACGAAAGGCGCGTGACCGGGTCGCCGGCCGGTTCGGCGGGCGGCGCCCGCCGAAATGCGTACAATCGCGGCTTCAATTTCCCGGAGGTGCCGCGATGGCCATGAAGAAAACCGATCTCGAAAAGAACAAGGCGCTCAAGCTGACGCACGCGATGAAACAGTCGAGTTCCGCGCGTTTCGGCAAGGGCGCCGACGAAGCGGCCAAGCTGGATCGCCGCGCGCAGCGCAAGCTCGACCAGGAGCAGGGCCTCGTGCCGTTCGCGTGCAAGCTCAACGCCGAGCTCGTCGAACAGCTGAAGGCTCGCGCGGCCACGCACCCGGGAGGGATGACGGGCCTGCTGTCCGAACTGCTCGTGAACGGCCTCGCGCAACGCGACGCGTAACCGCCACGTCTGTCGACATTTCCGTTGACACGGTTGCGCGGCCACGACACACTCGTTCACATGCTCATGCTCAAGCCCATCGCCATCGCGCATAAAAACCGAGTGAACGCCCACCCGCGGCGATCACCGGAGGCGCTTGTGCGTTAGCATCGAAATTCAGTCACGCATGTCACAAGGCCTCGCCGGAAACGGATGAGGCCTTTTGTTTTGGTGCGCGTCATCCCGCCCGGCTCAACGGAACGGAGATGACGATGGACCCAGCAAGCCGGCGGGTTGCCTGCCCCGATCGGTGCCGCACCGATACGATCGCATTGCCGAGCGTCGAATTGCATTTCACGGTCGCGCCGCGCAAGACGCTGACGTGGCGCGCGCAGCACGACGCCGAGATCCGCGTACACGACACCACGCTGTGGATCACGCGACTCGGCAACGTCGACGATTACTGGCTGCGCGCCGGCGACGTGCTGCGCGTGCAGCGCGGCGAGCGCGTCTGGATCGGCAGCGGCGACGACCGGCCTGCCGAAGCATCGATCACGACCGTGTACGTCATGCAGCGCGATACGGGGCTGACGCGTGCGCTCGCGTGGACGCGCGGCCGGCTGAGCGGGCAATGGCGGCGTCGCGCATGATGCACGCATCGCTGCACACGCGATCCCGGATCCCTGTGCGCACCGACCTCGCGAAACGCCGCATGCGCGCGGCAACGCATCGCCCGCGCATATCCCGAAAATTGTCGTTGACAACACCGCACACCCGCAACAAAATCGTTCGCATGCCTACGTTCAAGCTCGTCGCCATCGCGATTCATTGCCCGGTGAACATTCGAAAGAATGGATCACGGGAGGCGCTTGTGCGTTAGCAATCGAGCAGTACCGCATGTCACACGAGGCCTCGCCGGAAACGGATGAGGCCTTTTTGTTCTGGTGCACGTCATCCGTCCGGCTCACTGAATGGAGAAGACGATGGACCAGGCAAGCCCGCTGTTTGACCGTCCCGATCGGCGCGTCGCCGGCACGATCGCGTTACCGACCGTCGTGATCCGCTTCGCGGTCGCGCCGCGCACGACGATGACCTGGCGCGCGCCGCAGGACGCGGAGATCCGCGCGCACGGCGCGGCGCTGTGGATCACCCGCCCGCCGGGCGTCGACGATTACTGGGTGCGGCCCGGCGACGTGCTGCGCATCGCGCGCGGCGAGCGCATCTGGCTCGGCACCGATGCCGACCGGCCGGCCGAAGCGACGATCACGACCGCGTACGTGCGGCGCGGCGAACGCATCAGGCGCATGCTCGCGCACGTGCAACGTTTGCTCGTCGGGAGAGGGAGAAGGAGCGGATGAGCGGCGCGCCGTTTCGCACGCGTCAAGCGCGCGACACGCGGAACGGCCGCGACCGGAAACGGACGCACCCGCGGCGCAATGCGCCGCGGGTGCGCATCGAAGGACGCGGCACGCCGATGCGTGCCGCGAGCGATCGCGCGCCGTGCGCAGCGACGGGATGCAGCAGAGGCATCAGGTGCTGGCGGCGAGACGCGGGCCCGTGCTTCGTGGAGTGGCATCGAAGTCGGGGCGTTGCGCAGCCTGCGAGGTCACCCACGGATCGATGCCCTGCTTCTGCACCTCTTCGAGGAATGACACACGTGTGCGCCAGTAATCCGCTTGTAATTTCGCATCGATGACGCGCTGTTCGGCTGCGAACAGTTCCATGCGCGCCGTCACGAGCATCGACGCAGCGGTTTTTTCCGGCGTGGGGGCGTGTCGCATCGCCCAACGGCTGATCCAGTTCAACATGCTGACCTCCGTGATTACGGACGAACCCGCATCGGGCAATCGCAATCGGCCGCGCCTGACCGGCGGTGCCGAACTAGCCGTGCCTGCCCAAACGCGCAACGGCCTTGACCGCCATTCACCGCCTGGCCTGCACGGACTGCGACTCCCCCGCGTCGGCAATTACCGGCCGGCGTGTGCATGCGCGGTGTATCTATCCTAGAAAGACTTGCCGGTTTATGCGATGGGGTCTTGCAATCTTTTACACAGAAACCACAGTCGCCCTCGCATCGCGAAATGACAGTTGCGGACGGGACGGCTTCGGCGCAGGATAGCCCGATACCTGCGGCCGCCTGGACTGACGAATGGCCGCTGCACGCAGGTGCCGTGTCGTGTATCCGCACCGGCGGCACACGTGCGTTCGCCGGCACGCGCCGCCTGCACCGCGTGCGTGCAGCATCCGGGCGCACCGTTTCAGTCGCATGTCATCGCACACCGGCCGCACGCGACGCAGCCGGCTGGCCGTTGCGCACGCATCGGCCGCGTGGCGCACGCATGACCGGTCTCGCCGGCCTGCCTCGCGCCTCTACCGCGCATTTCCCGCGTTTCCCCATTTCTGCCGGACCGTGCCGCTCGAACCGGTAAAATGCGCGCCTTCGTCACGGGGCGGGTACCCGACCGTTCTCGCGCAGGCAACCGATCGCGCCCTCCAACTATATCGTCCGAGCTATCCGCGCTATTACAATCCGCCGATAGCCGGACAATAGTGGCTGGTTACAGTTAGCCGGCCGCGCTGCCTTTACAACAATTCGGCACAACAATCAACACGACAATCCGACCGGAGAAACGCCTTCATGGAATTCATCAAGCGGTATTTCGGCTTCGCTGAAGCCGGCACTGACTTCCGCACCGAGATACTCGCGGGCGTCACCACGTTCCTGACGATGGCCTACATCATCTTCGTCAACCCCGCGATCCTCGGCGACGCCGGCATGCCGAAGGAATCCGTGTTCGTCGCGACCTGCCTCGTCGCGGCGCTGGCGTCGATCATCATGGGCCTGTACGCGAACTACCCGATCGCCTGCGCGCCCGGCATGGGCCTGAACGCGTATTTCGCGTACACGGTCGTCAAGGGGATGGGCTTCACATGGCAGGCGGCGCTCGGCGCGGTGTTCATCTCCGGCTGCCTGTTCCTGCTCGTCACGCTGTTCCGTGTGCGCGAGGCGATCGTCAACGGCATTCCGAAATCGCTGCGGATTTCCATTACCGCCGGCATCGGCCTGTTCCTCGGCATCATCTCGCTGAAGACGTCGGGCGTGATCGTCGGCAACCCGGCCACGCTCGTCACGCTCGGCGACCTGCACAAACACGAGACGATCCTCGCGATCGTCGGCTTCTTCACGATCGTCACGCTCGACCATCTGCGCGTGCGCGGCGCGATCCTGATCGGCATCATCGGCGTGACGATCCTGTCGTTCTTCTTCGCCGGCAACCAGTTCCACGGCGTGTTCTCGGCACCGCCGTCGATCGACGCGACGCTGTTCAAGCTCGACATCGGCGCCGCGCTGTCGACCGGCATCATCAACGTGATCCTCGTGTTCTTCCTCGTCGAACTGTTCGATGCGACGGGCACGCTGATGGGCGTCGCGAATCGCGCGGGCCTGCTCGTCGAAGGCAAGATGAACCGCCTGAACAAGGCACTGCTCGCCGACAGCACCGCGATCGTCGCGGGCTCGGTGCTCGGCACGTCGTCGACCACCGCGTACATCGAGAGCGCATCGGGCGTGCAGGCCGGCGGCCGCACCGGCGTGACGGCCATCACCGTCGCGGTGCTGTTCCTCGCGTGCCTGTTCATCGCGCCGCTCGCGGGCGTCGTGCCGGGCTACGCGACGGCGCCCGCGCTGCTGTACGTGTCGTGCCTGATGCTGCGCGAGATGGTCGAGGTGCCGTGGGACGATGCGACGGAAGCCGTGCCGGCCGCGTTGACCGCGCTGCTGATGCCGTTCACGTACTCGATCGCGAACGGCGTCGCATTCGGCTTCATCGCGTACGGCGGCCTCAAGCTGCTGACGGGCCAGGCTCGCACGGTCAAGCCGATCGTGTGGATCATCGCGGCCGTGTTCCTGTTCCGCTTCTTCTATCTCGGCAGCGAGTAAGCGCGGCGCGCGCACCGAGGCGACGCACGATGCAAACGCCACCTTCGGGTGGCGTTCGTGTTTTCGCACGACGCTTTCGCGCTCTTCACGAATCGACGCGCATGCCCCGGGGCCGACGCCCGGTCGATCCCGCACGGCCCGCATACGAAAATGCCGCCCGGCCCCACCGAACGGCATTGCGTGAAAGACAACGTCTTCGCGTGCGCCGCGCCCGGGCGCGCCGCGAGACGAGCGTCGTGTCGTCAGCGCCAGTTCGCCTCGTAGAAACGCACGTAGCCGCTGCGCAGCGTCACGCATTGCGCGCGCGTTTCCGACAGCAGGCGCCGCGCGGCCGCCTCGATACGCTCGCGGTGCTGGTCGAATGCGCCGACCATGTCCTCGAAGCGCGGCGATGCCGCGCCGAAGTGGTCTTCCAGCGCCTCGGCGGTGATCTGGCACTGGACCCGCTCGCCATTGACCAGCGCCGTGAACCCCAGCATCAGGTCACGCCCCGAATACTCCGGCTTCTCGTTCGTGAAATGGATCTGCATGGGAGCCGCCTCGACCGGTAGAAAACGAATGACCGCGTCCGTCGTCCGCTACCGGCCGGACGAAATGTACGCGGGCTCGCCGGCGGAGGCCGCTACCGCGGAGTGTGGCGCGGTCGCTGCATGCCGGTTGAATTCCACTTTAGACGGTTTCGCGCGGGACACAAAAATTTCGGTGTGCGTCGTTCCGACGCGCATTTCGTCTGATCTGCGCGGCATCCGGCACCGTTTCGGAAAACGGCGTCAGTGCGGATCGGTCGGCCAGATGTTGAGCGCGATCGCGGCGGTCGTGACGCCCACCGCAATCGCGGCCGCCCCGTATCTCACCGCATCGGTCAGATCGAACAGCAATCCGTGGATCGCCACGGCAATGCCGCCCAGCATGATGAAGGTGGCGATGGCCGCCAGCACGACTCTCAGTTCCGTCCGAACCATGATGCCTCTCCCGAACGGATGCATGTCGCGTCGCATGCATGTTGCAGTGCGGAACACGGCGCGTGCGTGCTCCATTTCCATCATTGCAGGCGGGCGCTTAAAAGCAAGGGGATTTTGTCGGCAGTCGCGCATCGCACGTGGCGCTTGTATGATGATGCGTACCCGGACGAACGGCTGTCGCGCCGAATGGTGCGCCGCGAGCGGAGACACACTCCGCCGCCGCTTCCGATCCGGTCGGCCCCGGCGGCTCCGGGGAACAGGAGACACATCATGCCGCAACCCTTCGTGCTGCCCGCCACCGCGGGGCGTACCGACCTGCTCGCGCAGGCGCATGCGCGTTCGACCGCGGTCGGCCTGCGCGCGCACGAGCGCCCCGATTTCGCGCCGCTGTCGCGCGTCGCGCTGCGCGCACTGCTCGACACGAACCACACGCTGTTCTCGCACGCCCGCCCGGTGATGGAGGATCTCCACGCGCAGATCGCCGAGACGCAAAGCCTCGTGCTGCTGACCGACGCCGACGGCGTGATCCTGCACAGCATCGGCGACGCCGACTTCATCGAGAAAGCCAACCGCGTCGCGCTGTGCAACGGCGTGTCGTGGGCCGAAGGCACACGCGGCACCAACGCGATCGGCACCGCGCTCGCATCGGGCCAGGCCGTGGTCGTGCACGGTTCCGAACACTTCCTGCGCGCGAACCACATCCTCACCTGCGCGTGCGCGCCGATCGTCGATCCGTTCGGCCGCACGCTCGGCACGCTCGACGTGAGCGGCGATCCGCGCGGCTCCAGCCCGCATACGCTCGCGCTCGTGCGGATGTCCGCGCAGCTGATCGAGAACCACCTGTTCGCGAACCAGTGCGGCGAAGCGCTGCGGCTGCGCTTTCACGCACACGAGGATTGCGTCGATTCGCTGTTCGCCGGGCTCGTCGCATTCGGCCCCGACGGCGGGCTGATCGCCGCGAACCGCAGCGCCCAATTCCAGCTCGGCGCGTCGTTCGACGCGCTGCAGCACCAGGCCAGCGACGCGTTGTTCGGCATGCGCTTCAGCCAGCTCGCGCAGCAGGCCGCGCGCACGCCGGGCGCCACGTTCCGCCTCACGCTGTCGACCGGCGTGCGCGTGCTCGCCCGCTGCGAATTCCCTGAAGCGCAGAAAACGACCGTCGCCGTCACCCCGCCGACGCCGGCCGCCCGCGTGCGGGCGCCGGACCCCGATGCGATCACGTTCGCGACGCTCGACACCGGCGACGCGCGCATGGCCGCCGTGCTCGAACGCGTCGCGAAGATTCGCGGGCGCGACCTGCCGCTGCTGATCCTCGGCCAGACCGGCACCGGCAAGGAATGGCTCGCCCGCGCGCTGCACCAGGCGTCGCCGCGCGCGGACGGCCCGTTCGTCGCGGTCAACTGCGCGGCGCTGCCCGATTCGCTGATCGAGGCCGAGCTGTTCGGCTATGAAGACGGCGCGTTCACCGGCGCGCGCAAGCGCGGCAGCCCGGGCAAGATCGCGCAGGCCGACGGCGGCACGCTGTTTCTCGACGAAATCGGCGACATGCCGCTCGCGCAGCAGGTTCGGCTGATGCGCGTGCTGCAGGAGCGCGCGGTGATGCCGCTCGGCGGCGCACGCGCGGTGCCGGTCGACGTGCGCGTGGTGTGCGCGACCCACCGCGACCTGCGCGCGATGATCGCGGACGGCACGTTCCGCGAGGATCTGTTCTACCGGATCAACGGCCTCGCAGTCACGCTGCCGGCGCTCGCCGCACGCACCGACCTGCCGGCGCTCGTCGAGCGGATCCTCGCGCGGCTCGCGCGCAGCGAGCCGATGCCGCGCCACCTCGCGGCCGACGTGCTCGACGCGTTCGCGCGCCACCGCTGGCCCGGCAACCTGCGGCAGATGACCAACGTGCTGCGCACGGCCGGCATGCTCGCCGAAGACGAAGCCGAGATCACGCTCGCGCATTTGCCCGACGATTTCTGGCTCGACTGCGACGATGCGCCCACGACGTCGGGGGCAGCCATACCGGCCACATCGCTCCCATCGGCCGGCAAACGCGAAGGCACGACGCTGCACAGCCACCAGGCCGCGATGATCGATGCGGTGCTCGCGCGGCATGGCGGCAACGTATCGGCGGCCGCGCGCGAGCTCGGCCTCGCCCGCAACACCGTGTACCGGTATCTGCGGCGGCACTGACGCCCGTGGCGTGGCTGGCGGCCTTCGGCCGCCGGCGGCTTCGGGTATGCTTGGCGCGTTGCCGCCGAACCGCCGCCCGCTTCACTCATGACCGATCCAGAACACCCGCCCGTCGTGCGCATCGAGCCGCTCGGCGCAAGCTTCGACGCACCCGATACGCTGACCGTGCTCGAAGCCGCCGCGTTCGCGCGCGTGTCGCTGCCGCGCTCGTGCCGCAACGGCACGTGCCGAAGCTGCCTTTGCCGGATCGTCAGCGGCAGCGTACGCTACACGATCGAATGGCCGGGGCTGAGCCGCGACGAAAAAGCCGACGGCTATACGCTGCCGTGCGTGGCCGTCGCGACGTCGGACCTCGTGCTCGACGTGCCCGACGCGGCCATGCTCGACTAGACATCGCGCGCGGCCGCGTGCGGTGCTCTGCAACGCTCGATCCTGCATGGAGGACATGATGGTCCAGCAAACCGATCGCATCGAAAAACAGACGCTGCTCGCCGCATCACCTGACCGCGTCTGGGCAGCCGTGAGCCAATCCGACGAATTCGGCCAATGGTTCGGCGTGTCGTTCGACGGCCCGTTCGAGGCCGGCCAGCCGCTGTTCGGCCGCATCACGCCGACCCGCGTCGACGACGACGTCGCCAAGGCGCAGGAGCCCTATGCGGGCACCGTGTTCGAAATCGTCGTCGACCGTATCGAGCCCAAACAACTGTTCTCGTTTCGCTGGCATCCGTTCGCAATCGATCCGGCTTTCGATTACGCGTCGGAGCCGATGACGCTCGTCACGTTCACGCTCGCGGCGCAGGCCGGCGGCACGCTGCTCACGGTCACCGAAACGGGTTTCGACCAGTTGATCGAAGCGCGTCGCGCGACGGCCCGCGACATGAACGACCAGGGCTGGGCCGTGCAGATGACGCTGATCGCGAAGTATCTGGCGCTGCACGCGTAGCGCGCCGCGATGCCGCACGTCGGTGCCGACCGGCGAACCGGCGTGCGTGGCATAATCGCCCGCATCGTCAGTCCACCCGCCGCCGCGCATCGCATGCTGAGTCGTCGCCTCCGGAAGATCGGCAGTCTGATCGGGATGCTCGCCATCCTGATGACGGCGCTCGCGCCGACGATCTCGCAGGCGCTGACCACGCAAGGGCGCGTCGACGCGCTGCTGGCCGGCTACTGTTCGGCCGCGCCGGCCGCCGGCGACCGCTCCGCCGATGCGTCGACGAAAAACCTGCAGGCCCATCTGCAGGCATGCGGCTACTGCAGCCTGCTTGCCCATACGCCCGCGCTGCCTGCCCCCGAACTGACGTTCGCGGCCCATGTGCACGCAATCGAGCATCGCGCGGCAACCCGCTTCGAAAGCCTGCGCCGCGCGCTGCCGCTCACGGCCGCGCAACCGCGCGCCCCGCCCTTCACGTCCTGATCGGTCGTCATTGCGCGTGATGCCGTCGTGCATCGCGTCGCCCGCGCATGCCGCCCGCGTGCGCGATCTGTCACGTTTCGAAGGACGATCATGTCTCACCCTGCTGCGCGCGGCGTCGTGCCGGGCGCGCGGTTGGCCGCTACCGGTTCGGATTGCCGTGCCTGCATTCGCCCGCATGCGAATGCCCGCCCTCGCACGTCCGCGCCGCGCGCCGCCGATATCGATGCCGCTCGCGCAGCCGTCCGCCGAATCCGTCTTTTTCCATCCGATTCGTCCCATCCAGCCATGAAAACCGCTACTTTCGTTCGCGGCGCACTCGCCGCACTCGGCTTCGTCGCCCTCCACGCCGCGCATGCGCATGCGCTCCCGAAAATGCAGGACCCGGCGCCCAACGCCACGCTGTCGAGCGCGCCGCACGCGGTCACGATCGATTTCGGCGAGGCGCTCGAGCCCGCGTTCAGCTCGATCGCCGTGACCGACAGCCAAGGGCAATCGGTCGTCGACGGGAAGACGGCCGTCGATGCCGGCAACCGGAAGCGGATGCACGTCGCGCTGGCGAGCCTGAAGCCCGGCGCCTATACCGTCGCGTGGATCGCGGTGGCCAGCGACGGCCATCGCACGCACGGCCGCTACGCATTCACGCTGAAGTAACCCATGTCACGCGCGCGATGCGCGTCGGCGCTCGATGCCGATCGCATTCGCATCGATGCCGCCGGCATCGCACCCGATAAGGAGAACAAATGATGAAACGCCCGATTCCGACCGCCCTGCTCATGGCGCTGGCGCTGCACGCGTCCGCCACCTTCGCCGCGCCTGCCATCCAGGCCGATGCGTGCTGGATCCGCACGATGCCGGCGACGGTACCGTCCTCCGGCTACTTCACGCTGAAGAACGGCGGCGACGCACCCGCGACGCTGACCGGCATCGACACGCCCGCCTACGGGATGGCGATGGTGCATGAAACGCAGACGAGCGGCAGCACCGCGAAGATGGTGCACGTCGACTCGGTCGTCGTGCCCGCGCACGGCACGCTGACGTTCAAGCCGAAGAGCTATCACGTGATGCTGGAGGAACCGCGCCAGGCCGTCGCGCCCGGCGCGAAGGTGCCGATGCGGCTGCATTTCGCGGACGGCTCGACCGTGTCCGTGACCTGCGACGCGAAGGCGCCGACCTACGCCGGCCAGTAACGCCGCCGACCTCACGACCGAAGGAGCCGCACATGAAAAACCGCCTGCCGCTGGCCGACCTGATCGTCCGCTACCGTACCCCGCTGAATGTCGCGGTACTGATCGCCTGCGGGTCATGGGCCGCGTGGATCGCGTGGATGACGCGGCCTGCCGCCATCGATACGCCGCCGTCGATTCCCGCGTACTGCATGCGCGACGCGCGCTGACGCGCCGCGACCGCACGGTTCCGGCGGTGGCGGCCCGCGCCATTATTAGCGTGTCATCATCGCTTCATCCCGACCGCCGGAACCGCCTTTCGGAGCGCCGCATGTCCGTTCAGACCTGGATGCTGTTTGCCGCAGCCTATCTCGCCACGACGCTGTCGCCGGGCCCCAACGTGCTGCTCGTGATTCGCAACACGGTGCGCTACGGCGCGCACGGCACCGTCGCGACGATCGCCTGCACGGTCGTGGTCGTTCACAGCGTCTATTCGGCCGGCGTGCGCCGCCTGCATCGCGGCGTCGGCATGAGCCGCGCGGTGCGCGCGCTCAAGCGTGCGAGCGGGCTGCTGTTCGTCGGGCTCGGCATCAAGCTGCTGACCGCGCGGCAGGCGTAAGCCGCCTCCCCGTCAGCGCATGCGCGCGGCCAGCGCGGCCGTGATCTCGTCGAACGACGGCCGCGCGTCGACGTCCTCGTTCATGCACGCCGCCGCCAGCGCATCGAGCGCGCCGGTGTGCGGTTCGCAGCGCTCGAGCAATTCGCCGAGCAGATAGCCGAACGCGCGCACTTCGAGCCGCTCGAACCTCGCGCCGCGCGTGCGCTCGTTCACGTCGTACAGCGACGCCGCGCCGAAATCGCCGAGCAACGCGCCGCCTGCGCCGTCGTGCAGGATGTTGTGTGCATACAGGTCGCCATGCATGATGCCGCGCGCATGCAGCTGGGTGGCGACCGACGCGATGCCGTGCGCGATCCGCAACGCGTGCGCCGGATCGAATTCCGCCTCGGCGGCATAGACGTCGCGCGTGCAGGACGCGAAGCTCGGCGGCCCGGCGAGGTTCGTCAGCGCGGGATCGACCTGCTCCATCACGAGGCCGTGCGTGCCGTCCGGATGGCCGCGCACCTTGCCGATCACCGGGATCAGGTGCGCGTGACGGCCGGCATGCAGGCACGCGGCCATTTCGCAATCGGGCAAGCCGTCGCTCGTCACCGCGCCCTTGAACAGCTTGACCGCGACCGTCCGCGGCGGATGGCCGTCCGCCCGCCATTGCGCGCGATAAATGACGCCCGACGCGCCCTCGCCCAGTTTCCGTTCGCATGACAGCGCGGCCCAGTCGATCTCCGCGACGTCCGGCCCGGCGGACGCCGCGGCCTCCGGCGCCGCGCCGAACGGGTTGCCGGCAACGGCGAGCCACGCGAGCCGCGGCAGTCGCAGCAGCCAGTCGGGCAACGCGTGCAGCCGGTTCGCCGACAGGCGCACCAGCTCCAGCGCGCGGCACGCGGCCATTTCCGTGGGCAGCGCCTGCAGCTGATTGCCGGCCAGCATGAGCTTCTGCAACCGCGCACAGTCGCCGATGTCGGCCGGCAGTTCGTCGATCGCGTTGTCGGTCAGGATCAGCCAGCGCAGCGCACGCGGCAGCGCGCCGCGCGGCACGGTGCGGATCCGGTTCGCCTTGAAGCCGATCATGTCGAGTCGCTCGCACGCGCCGAGCACGTCGGGGAACGCGGTGAAGCGGTTGCCCGACGCGAACAGGATGCGCAGGCGATGCAGCCGCGGCAGGTCGTCCGGCAGCGCGGACAGCGCGTTGCCGGTCAGGTCGAGCACTTCGAGCGTGTCGGCCAGATCGAAGATCTCGCGCGGGAATTCGGTCAGTCCGCACGCGAGCTTCAGTTGCCGCGCGCCCGACAGTTGGCCGGCCTGCAGGTGTTCGAGGGTGTGGGTCACGGGGAGAAAACGGGTGGCGGTTGCGGTGATCGTCAGGTCGATCGGACGAATTCTACCGGGATCGATCGCGTGCCCCTACACGACCTTGTCATGCCCCCTTCACAAACGCGCGATGTGACGTTAGAATTGCGCCCCTTGCAGTGCCGACGTGGTGAAATTGGTAGACACGCTATCTTGAGGGGGTAGTGGCGAAAGCTGTGCGAGTTCGAGTCTCGCCGTCGGCACCAGATGCGTTTTCCGCGCATTCCAGCATGATCCGAAACCCGCGACAGCACATGGCTTCGCGGGTTTTTTGTTGTCTGCTATGCAAGCAGCAGAAAATTCCGCACCACCGCGGACGGCTCGTCGCAGCGCGACGC
The DNA here is from genome assembly GCF_002223195.1 of Burkholderia sp. AU28863. Taxonomy (NCBI): domain Bacteria; kingdom Pseudomonadati; phylum Pseudomonadota; class Betaproteobacteria; order Burkholderiales; family Burkholderiaceae; genus Burkholderia; species Burkholderia sp. AU28863. The sequence goes on from NZ_NKFE01000005.1 coordinate 1,914,772, forward strand.
AATGGCCAGCCTCGCGCGAAACCGGTTGCCCGCGAACGGCCGGTACACGACCCCGGGAACCTGCACCTGCGTAATCGCCTTCGGCACGACCGACACGCCGAGCCCGGCCGCCACCAGCGTCACCGCGGACGCGATCTGCGGCGCCGGTTGACCCATGCGCGGCTCGAACCCGGCAGCCTTGCACGCGGCGACGATCTCGTCGAACAGCGCGGCGCCGGCCGCGCGCGGCACCTGCACGAACGACTCGTCCGCGAGTTCCGCCAGTTCGATGCGCCGACGCTGCGCCAGCCGGTGCGCGACGGGCAGCGCGACGAACATCGGCTCCTCGTCCCAATCGGATACCTGCAGCGTCGCGGCCACGCGGCGCTCGGGCCGCACGATCGCGACGTCGAGGCGCCCGGCCTCCAGCGCCTCCAGCAGCACGCCCGACGTCGCTTCCTGCAACGTCAGCTCCGCATCCGGAAACGCCTCGCGAAAGCGGCGAATCAGATCCGACACTTTCGGATTGAACGCCGCCGTCCCGGTGAAGCCGACCCGCAAATGGCCGGTTTCCCCGCGCGCGGCGCGTCTCGCCGCGCGTGCCGCGCGCTCGGCATCGTCGAGCACGCGTCGCGCTTCTTCCGCGAAGACTTCGCCCGCCAGCGTCAGCTCGGCGCCGCGCGCGGTCCGTTTGAACAGCTCCACGCCGAGCTCGTTCTCCAGCGCCTTGATCTGCTGGCTCAACGGCGGCTGGCCGATGCCGAGCGTTTCGGCGGCCTTCGTGAAATTCGACGCGGCCGCGACGGCCAGAAAGTAGCGGAGATGCCGGAGTTCCATGCGTGACGTGACCTCGCGGTGAGTCGGGGCTGGCCTGCCAGCCAGTGTTAAAACATATTGCTGCGGTTCATTTCATATATTGGACATATACATGACCGTGCGCAAGAATTCGTGTATTCCGTCGCACATCGAGTGCCTTCATGTCCCCCGCTTCGATTTCCCGATCCATGCCCGGTACGCAACCCTCCGCGCCCGATGCGCTGCCGGCCGGCGTGTCCCCGCGCTCGGCCGCGTACAAGCGCATCGCGTTCGCGCTGTTCCTCGCCGGCTTTGCCACTTTCTCGCTGCTGTATTGCGTGCAGCCGCTGCTTCCCGCGTTCGCCCGCGAATTCAACGTCGGTGCGGCGTCGAGTTCGCTGTCGCTATCGCTGTCGACCGGGATGCTCGCGGTGTCGATCCTGTGCGCCGGCGCGCTGTCCGAACGGGTCGGGCGGCGCGGGCTGATGTTCGCGTCGATGACGCTGGCCGCGCTGTTCAATCTGCTTGCCGCGCTGTCGCCGAACTGGCACCTGCTGCTCGTCTGTCGTGCGCTCGAAGGCTTCGCGCTTGGGGGCGTGCCGGCGGTGGCGATGGCCTATCTCGCGGAAGAAATCGCCGCCGACGGGCTCGGCTTCTCGATGGGGCTCTACGTCGGCGGAACCGCGTTCGGCGGCATGATCGGACGGATCGGGATGAGCACGCTCGAGGAGCACTTTTCGTGGCGAACGGCGATGCTGTCGATCGGTGTCGTCGATCTGCTCGCGGCGCTCGCATTTGTGATGCTGCTGCCGGCGTCGCGACGCTTCGTGAAGCGCACCGACCTGACGCTGCGTCACCACCTGCGGCTGTGGCACGCGCAACTGCGTCACGCGCGCCTGCCGTTCGTGTTCGCGATCGGCTTCCTCGTGATGGGCGCGTTCGTGACGATCTACAACTACGCCGGGTTCCGGCTCATGGCGGCGCCGTTCAACCTGAGCCCGACCGCCTGCGGGCTGATCTTCGGCGCGTATCTGTTCGGGATGGTGTCGTCATCGAGCGCCGGCGCGCTCGCCGATCGTCTCGGGCGGGCGCCGGTCCTCGTCAGCGGCATCGTCGTGTTCGCGGCGGGCCTCGCGCTGACGCTGTCGCACTCGCTCGTCGCGATCGTCGTCGGCATCGTGCTCGTGACGATCGGCTTCTTCGTCGCGCACTCGGTCGCGAGCGGCTGGGTCGGCGCGCTCGCGGGCGCCGCGAAGGGGCATGCGGCTTCGCTGTATCTGCTCGCCTACTACGTCGGGTCGAGCGTGCTCGGCTCGGTCGGCGGCGCGTTCTGGCAGCGCGGCGCGTGGACGAGCGTCGCCGCGTATGTCGCGGTGCTGCTCGTCGTTGCATGGATGGCCGCGCGGCGGTTGAGCCGTGCGTGATGCGGCGCCCGCCGACGGCGCGCGCCGGCTGTTCGCGGGCTGCGGCATCGTCGCCGAATCCGAGCCGGTCAACGCATTTCAGGAAACCGAACTGAAGCTGTCGAGCATGCAGGCGACGATCCGCGTGCGCGATGCGGCCGCGCAGACGCGTGGCCGCACACAGGTGTCGGCTTCGTCGATGGTCGACTGATCCGCGTCGACCGTCAAAGCAACGGCAGCGTTTGCCGGATATGGTCGGCGAATGCGGCCGTCAGGTGCGACGGCCGCTTCCGGTCGAACCGCAGCGTAATGCCCACGGCCGGCAACGGCGGCAAATGCGGATCGCCGTTGACGATCGCGACGTCGGCCGGCACGGCCGTCTGCGTCATCACCGCGAACGCCTGTCCCGAACGCACCAGCGCGATCAGCCCGGCGAGACTGCTGCTCGCATATGCGACGCGATAGTCGCGGCCGGCGCGGTTCAACGCGTCGCACGCTGCAACGTGATCGAGCGTATCGCGGTCGGACAGCGCAAGCGGCAGCGGATCGAAATGCGCGGGCTCGAGCCCCGGATAGCCGATCCAGACCAGTTGCTCGCGACGAATGATGTCGCCGGTCGCACCGTCGTCCGGCACGGAAATCATCGCCAGGTCGACCGCGCGCTTCTCCAGGTGTTCGACGAGCCGCGGCGTCGGCCCGCAGACGACTTCGACGATCGCCTGCGGATGCTGGCTCGAAAACTGCCGCAGCAGCGACGGCAGCCACACTTGCGCGTAATCGTCCGGACACCCGAACCGGATCGTCCCCGACAGCCCCGTGCCGCACAGATCGGCCATCGCCTCGTCGTGCAGCCGCAGGATGCGCTGCGCATGCACGAGCAGCCGCTCGCCCGGATGCGTGAGCACCACGCCACGGCCGGTGCGCTGGAACAGCGGCTGGTCGACGGCCTCCTCGAGCCGCTTCATCTGCTGGCTGAGCGCGGATTGCGTGCGGCCGACGCGCACGGCCGCGCGGCTCAGCGCGCGCACCTCGGCGATCACGACGAACGAGCGCAGCAGGTCGATTTCGAGCGAAAGCGCCAAGGTATTAGCCTCTTTTCTAGCTTGCATTAGAACTATTCGTTTCCATCAAACCAGACGCGCGCCTAGACTGCAAGCGATCCCTGCCCTTTTGCCCGGAGACGCCCATGTCCCTGAACGACGACGCAACCTTCTGGCGCCATGCCAGGCAGCATCTGGTCCGCTACGGCGGCACGTTCGAGCCGATGATCGTCGAGCGCGCGAAAGGCAGCTTCGTCTACGACGCCGACGGCCGCGCGATCCTCGATTTCACGTCGGGCCAGATGAGCGCGGTGCTCGGCCACAGCCATCCCGAGATCGTGTCCGTGATCGGCGAATACGCGGGCAAGCTCGATCACCTGTTCAGCGGGATGCTGTCGCGGCCGGTCGTCGATCTCGCGACGCGCCTCGCCGACATCACGCCCGCCGGGCTCGACCGCGCGCTGCTGCTCAGCACCGGCGCGGAATCGAACGAGGCGGCGATCCGGATGGCGAAGCTCGTCACCGGCAAGTACGAGATCGTCGGTTTCGCTCAGTCGTGGCACGGGATGACGGGCGCCGCCGCGTCGGCCACGTACAGCGCCGGCCGCAAGGGCGTCGGACCGGCGTCGGTCGGCTCGTTCGCGATTCCGGCGCCGTTCGCGTACCGGCCGCGCTTCGAGCGCAACGGCGCGTACGACCCGCTCGCCGAACTCGACTACGCGTTCGACCTGATCGACCGCCAGTCGAGCGGCAACCTCGCCGCGTTCATCGCGGAGCCGATTCTCAGTTCGGGCGGGATCATCGAGTTGCCGGAAGGCTATATGGCCGCGCTCAAGCGCAAGTGCGAGGCGCGCGGGATGCTGCTGATCCTCGACGAAGCGCAGACGGGCGTCGGCCGCACCGGCACGATGTTCGCGTGCCAGCGCGACGGCGTGACGCCCGACATCCTGACGCTGTCGAAAACGCTCGGCGCGGGGCTGCCGCTCGCGGCGATGGTCACGTCCGCGGCCATCGAGGAACGCGCGCACGAGCTCGGCTACCTGTTCTACACGACGCACGTGTCCGACCCGCTGCCGGCCGCCGTCGGCCTGCGCGTGCTCGACGTCGTGCAGCGCGACGGCCTCGTCGCGCGCGCGAACACGGTCGGCGAGCGGCTGCGGCGCGGGCTGCTCGACCTGATGGAGCGCTTCGACTGCATCGGCGACGTGCGCGGGCGCGGACTGCTGCTCGGCGTCGAGATCGTCAAGGATCGCCGGACCAAGGAGCCGGCGGACGGGCTCGGCGCGAAGATCACGCGCGAATGCATGAAGCTCGGGCTCAGCATGAACATCGTGCAGTTGCCCGGCATGGGCGGCGTGTTCCGGATCGCGCCGCCGCTGACCGTCAGCGAAGACGAGATCGACCTCGGCCTGTCGCTGCTGGAGCAGGCGATCACGCGCGCGCTTTAACGTAACGCTGTTTTCGACCTCACGCGATCCGCCGCACCGGTTCAATCGATCGGTGCGACGGATGCCGTTTGGTTCAGCCCGCTTCCGCCGCCCACGCTAGCGCATCGGCGCCGGCCGGCATCCGCATCGGGCTCGACGGATCGGTCGCCGCGCGCCACACGGCCTCGGCGACGTCCTGCGCATGGGTAATCGGCCCTGATGCATCGAGCATCCGCGCGACGGCCTTGCCGACGAAGTCCGCATACGCTTCGTGCTCGAAGCCGTGCATGTTGCCCCGTGCGTTGTCCGCGAAACGCGTATCGGGCGCGCGGCCCGGCAGCACGAGATGCGCGCGCACGCCGAAGGGCTCGAGTTCGATCGCCATCGATTCGGTGAACGCGTTCACCGCCGCCTTGCTCGCCCGGTACGCACCGACCAGCGGCAGCGCCTTCAGCGTAACGCTCGACGTGACGTTCACGACCACGCCGGCGCCGCGCGCGCGAAACTGCGGCAGCACGGCCTGCGTCACCGCGATCGTCCCGATCGTGTTGGTGTCGAACAGCGCGCGCACCGTGTCGAGCGGCGTGAGTTCGGCCGGCGCGGCCGCGCCGAAGCCCGCGTTGTTGACGAGCACGTCGATCGGGCCGGCGGCGTCGACGGCGGCGCGGATGCTGTCCGCGTTCGTCACGTCGAGCGGCAGCACGCGCAGGTGCTCCGACGGCGGCAGCACGTCGTCGCTCGGCGTACGCATCGTCGCGACGACCTGCCAGTCGCGCGCCAGAAAATAGCGGGCGATTTCGAGGCCGAAGCCGGAAGAACAGCCGGTAATCAGTACGGTCTTCATGCGAACTCCTAGGGTGTGTTGAGCATGTGTCCGTACGATAGAGGGCCGGCGCCGTATTCGCTACAATCTAAAATCCGCTTTTCTTTTGCGAGAGTCCGGCGATGATCGACCCGCTGACCGAAGTCGTGACGCTGCTGCAACCGGGCGCGCGGTACGCGAAGTACGTGCGCGGCGCGAGCCCGTGGGCGATCAACCGCACGGTCGCCGGCGAGCCGTTCTATTGCGCGGTCCTCGACGGCGGCTGCCGGATCGCGATCGACGGGCACGCGCCGATCGAGCTGCTGGCCGGCGATTTCATGCTGATTCCGGCCGCCTACGGCGTCGCGATGTCGAGCCTCCAACCGCCACCGCCGGGCATCGACACCGCGCCACCCGTCATGGTCGCCCCCGGCGAATACCGGATCGGCGATCCCGCGAACCCGGTCGACACGCGAATGATGGCCGGCAACTGCAGCTTCGGTTCGCCCGATGCATCGCTGCTGGTGTCGCTGCTGCCGCGCTTCGTGCACGTACGCGACGAGCCGCGGCTGACCACGCTCGTGCAACTGGTGGGCGACGAATCGCGCGCGCAGCGGCCTGCCCGCGAAATCGTGCTGGCGCGCCTGCTGGAAGTGCTGCTGATCGAGGCGATGCGCTTCACGACCGGCACGCACGCGTCGCCCGGCCTCGTGCGCGGGCTCGCCGACAGCCGGCTCGCGGCGGCGCTGCGGCGCATGCACGAACGCCCCGCGCACCCGTGGACGATCGTCGAGCTCGCGAAGGAAGCCGCGCTGTCGCGCTCGACGTTCTTCGAGCGCTTCAGCCGCGCGGTCGGCGTCGCGCCGATGGAATACCTGCTCACGTGGCGCATGGCGCTCGCGAAGGATCTGCTCCGCCGCAACGAAGGCCGCATCGCCGAAATCGCGGCGCGCGTCGGCTACAGTTCGGCGAGCACCTTCAGCGTCGCGTTCGCGCGGCACGTCGGCCGGCCGCCCGCGCAATACGCGCGCGACGAACAGGCGACGGTGAGCGAAGCATGAACCGCGCTCGCCTGCCCCGTTCCGCCACCTGCAACCCCGTTCCGTCACGCAACGACGACGTACGAGGCGCCCGATGACGACAGACCCCAAGGCCGTCGGCGCGGCCGACCACTGGCTCGTCGCGCGCCGCGACGCGGAAACCGGCATCGAAAGCCTGCACGCGCATTTCAACGGCCACGCGTACGATGCGCACGACCACGACGACATGCTCGTCGGCTTCACCGAACAGGGCGTGCAGCGCTTCCAGTGTCACCGCTCGCTGCATACGAGCGTGCCGGGCCGCGCGATCCTGATCGAGCCGGGCGCGATGCACGACGGCCACGCGCCCGAAGCCGGCGGCTTCACGTACGGGATGCTGTACCTGCCGCAAGCGTGGGTCGAGCGCGCCGCGCGCCGGCTCGACCTGCCGGGCCTGGGCAGCGTCGAAGCCACGTTCGGCCATACGCTCGTCGACGATCGCGGCCTCGTCGACGCGATCCGGAACGCATTCTTCGCGATCCACGACAACGAAGGCCGGCTCGCGCGCGACCAGACGCTCGATCGCCTGCTGATGCGGCTCGGCAGCCAGCTGGGCGGCCCGCCCCCGCTGGAAAGCGGCGTCGTGCCGCCCGCGATCGTACGCGTGCGCGATCTGCTGCACGAACACATGGACGGCAACATCGGCCTCGACGAACTCGCGAGCGTCGCCGGCATCGACCGGTTCCGGCTGACGCGGATGTTCCAGCGCGCGTTCGGCACGTCGCCGCACGCGTACCTCGTGCGCTTGCGGCTGCGCGCCGCACGAAAGCTGCTGGCGGCCGGCCGCACGCCCGCGCAGGCGGCTGCCGACGTCGGCTTCGCCGACCAGAGCCACCTCGGCCGCTGGTTCCGACGCGCGTACCGGATCACGCCGGCCGCGTACCGGCAACTCTGCACAAACGTTCCAGACTGATCACGCACGACGTCCGATCATGGGCGCTCCAACCAGGAGCAAGCATGTTCGATACCAAAGTAGCGCTGATCGTGCGCGACGATCTCGCCGCGTGGCAAAAACTCAACGTGGTCGCGTTTCTCGCGACGGGCGTCGCGGCCGGTGCGCCCGACGCACTCGGCGAGCCTTACGAGGATGCGGCCGGGCGCCGCTACGGCCGGATGCTCGGCCAGCCGATGCTGGTGTTCGCGGCCGACCTGAACGGATTGCAGGCCGCGCACCGGCAGGCGCTGTCGCGCGAGCTGACGATCGTGCCCTACGTGCGCGCAATGTTCTCGACCGGGCACGATGCGGCCAACCGCGAAGCGTTTCGCGCCGAGGATGCGGACAATCCCGATCTGGTCGGCCTCGCGTTGCACGGGCCGAAGAAGGCCGTCGACAAGGCGGTGAAGGGGCTGGCGTTGCATGCGTAAATGCGTCGTGCAACGCCGCCGTTTCGGCAATCAGCGGTGAACGAGCACGTTCACGAGCTTACCGAATGGATCGCGTACGAAAAAGCGCCGCACGCCCCACGGCTCGTCGGCCGGGCCGTATTCGACGGGGATGCGCGCTGCCTGAATGCGCGCGAGCGCTTCGTCGAGATCGTCGACCTCGATCGACAGGTCGGGCGTCGGCGTGCCCGACCCGCCGTGCGACGCGAAGCTGATCTGCACGTCCATCCGTTCGGCATTGCCGTAGGTCGCGATCCAGCCGTGATCCATCAGCAGGTCGAGACCGAAGATGTGCTGATAGAAGCGCTTTGCGTCGTCGATGGAACGTGTGTCGATGTTGGCGACGATTCGTTTGACTTTCATCGCTTGTCTCCGCGAAGCAAGGATGTAGCCGATTTGACTACGATCGAAGCCGAATCGGCTACGGATTTTCCGCATAAACGGGCATGGCGCCTGCCGTACCGAACGAATACCGATGCATCCGGAAACGATGCAAAAAACCGCCGGCCCGTTGCAGGCCGGTGGCGTCCCGTCGATCACCCGCCCAGATACGCCTGCTTGATCCGGTCGTTCGCCAGCAGGTTCGCGCCCGTGTCGGCCAGCACCACGCGCCCCGTTTCGAGCACGTAGCCGCGATCGGCCACGCCGAGCGCCTTGTTCGCGTTCTGTTCGACCAGAAACACCGTGACGCCTTCGTCGCGAATCGTCCGGATGATGTCGAAGATCTGCGCGATCACGAGCGGCGCGAGGCCGAGCGTCGGTTCGTCGAGCAGCAGCAAACGCGGCTTGCTCATCAGCGCACGGCCGATCGCGAGCATCTGCTGCTCGCCGCCCGACATCGTGCCGGCCCGCTGCGCCGCGCGCTCCTTCAACCGCGGAAACAGCTTGAACACGTGCTCGATGCCGTCGTCGATCTCGTGACGGCTCGCGAAGAAGCCGCCCATCTTCAGGTTCTCGAGCACCGTCAGGCTCGGGAACACGCGCCGCCCTTCCGGCGAAATCGCCATCCCCTGCCGCATGATCTGGTGCGTCGACATCGCGGTGATGTCATTGCCCTCGAACAGCACGCGGCCCGACGATGCGCGCGGCGTGCCGCATACCGTCATCATCAGCGTCGTCTTGCCGGCGCCGTTGCTGCCGATCAGCGTGACGATCTCGCCCTTGTTCACCTCGATCGACACGCCCGCGAGCGCTTCGACCGCGCCGTAGTGCGTATGGACCTGTTCCAGCTTCAGCATCACTCTTCCCCCAGATACGCCTTGATCACGCGCGGGTCGTTGCGGACCGCCTCCGGCGTGCCGATCACGATCGGCCGGCCGTGCTCCATCACGAGGATGCGGTCGGACACGCCCATCACGAGGCTCATGTCGTGTTCGATCAGCAGCACCGATACGCCGAATTCACGGCGCAGCTTGTCGATCAGGTGCTGCAGCTCGATCTTTTCCTGCGGGTTGAGGCCAGCCGCCGGCTCGTCGAGCATCAAGAGGCGCGGCTCGGTGATCATGCAGCGCGCGATCTCCAGACGCCGCTGGTGCCCGTACGACAGCGTGCCGGCCGGCCGGTTGGCGACGGACGTCAGTCCCATCCGGTCGAGCCACACGGCCGCGCGTTCGAGCGCTTCCTTCTCCGCGTGACGATACGCGGGCGTCGCGAACAGGCCGTGCAGCAGGCCGGCCTTCACCTTGCGATGCTGCGCGACCAGGAGGTTCTCGACGACGGTCAGCGACTTGAACAGGCGGATGTTCTGGAACGTCCGCACGAGGCCCTTCAATGCGATCTGGTGGCTCGGCAGGCCCGCGATCGCATGGCCGTCGAGCACGACGTCGCCGCCGGTCGGCTTGTAGAAGCCGCCGACGCAGTTGAACACCGTGGTCTTGCCCGCGCCGTTCGGCCCGATGATCGCGAACACCTCGTCGCGGCGCACATCGAAATCGATCCCGTCCACCGCGAGCAACCCGCCGAAGCGCATCTGCAGCCCGGCGACCTTCAACAGTTCTGCATTCGCGCTCATTGCGGCAGCTCCACGTGGGGACGGCTCGCGGGCAGCAGGCCCTGCGGACGCCACATCATCATCAACACCATCACCAGACCGAAGATCAGCATCCGGTACTCGGCGAAGCCGCGCGCGACTTCCGGCAGCACGGTCAGCAGGATCGCCGCGAGAATCACGCCGAGCTGCGACCCCATCCCGCCGAGCACGACGATTGCGAGGATCAGCGCCGATTCGATGAAGGTGAACGATTCGGGATTCACGAGGCCCTGACGCGCGGCGAAGAACGCGCCGCCGATCCCCGCGAACGCCGCGCCGAGCGTGAACGCCGACAGCTTGATGCGCGTCGGGTTCAGGCCCAGCGAACGACATGCGATCTCGTCGTCGCGCAGTGCTTCCCACGCACGGCCCATCGGCATGCGGATCAGGCGGCTCGTCACGAACAGCGTGAAGCCCACCAGCACCAGCGCGATCAGGTACAGGAAGATCACCATGTGCTCGCCGCTGTATTCCAGCCCGATCAGTTCGTGGAAGGTCTTCGCGCCTTCGACGCTCGCCGAGCGCGCCATCTCGAAGCCGAACACCGTCGGTTTCGGAATGCTCGAGATGCCGTCCGGGCCGCCGGTGAGGCTCGTCAGGTTGTTCGCGAGCAGACGGATGATTTCGCCGAAGCCGAGCGTGACGATCGCGAGATAGTCGCCGCGCAGGCGCAGCACCGGGAAGCCGAGCAGGAAGCCGAACGTCGCCGCGGCGATCGCCGCGATCGGCAGGCATTCCCAGAACGACAGCCCGAAATACTGGTTCAGCATCGCGTACGTATAGCCGCCGACCGCATAGAAGCCGACATAGCCGAGGTCCAGCAGCCCCGCGAAACCGACCACGATGTTCAGCCCGAGGCCGAGGATCACGTAGATCAGCGCGAGCGTCGCGACGTCCACCGCGCCGCGCGAGCCGAAGAACGGCCACACGAGGCCGACGGCGAGCAGCACCCAGATGATCACGCGCTGCTGCTGCGCGCCCATCGCGGGCATCGCCGGCAGCTTCACCGCCGATTTCGCGCGCACGAGCCACGGCTTGAACAACTGGAACAGGAACACGGCCGCCACCGCGATCCATACCGGGCGCCAGTGCGGCGTCAGCACCACCTGATAGCCTTCGAGCTTCAACTGCAGCCCGAGCACCGGAATCGTGAGGATCGCCGTCAGGATCGCGGCGGCCACCGCATTCTTCAGCGCCTGGCCGACCGACGCGTCGGCGGCCGGGCGGCGAACGGAAATGACTTGACTCATCTGCGTCTCCGTCAAACCTTTTCGATGTCCGACTTGCCGAGCAGGCCAGTCGGGCGGAAGAGCAGGATCAGCACGAGCAGGCCGAACGCGACCACGTCCTTGTACTCGGCCGGCATGTAGCCTGCGGCGAAGGTTTCGGCGAGGCCCAGCAGCACGCCGCCGAGCATCGCGCCCGGGATGCTGCCGATCCCGCCGAGCACTGCGGCGGTGAACGCCTTGATGCCCGCGACGAAGCCGATATACGGATTCAGCTTGCCGATCGTCAGCCCGATCAGCACGCCGCCGACGGCCGCGAGCATCGCGCCGAGCACGAACGTGAACGAGATCACGCGGTTCGTGTCGATGCCGAGCAGGTTCGCCATCTTCATGTCCTCGGCGCACGCGCGGCACGCCCGGCCCATCCGCGAATGCGAGATGAACAGCGTGAGCGCGATCATCAGCACCAGCGTCACGCAGACGATCAGCAGGCGCGCATAAGGAATCGTCACGTCGAAGTCGCCGCCCAGATGGATCTCGAACGCGCCGGAGATCAGCACGGGCACCGACACGTCGCGCGCGCCCTGGCCGATCTGCACGTAGTTCTGCAGGAAGATCGACATGCCGATCGCGGAGATCAGCGGCACGAGACGCGGGCCGCCGCGCAGCGGGCGATACGCGACGCGCTCGACCGCGAAGCCGTACAGGCCGGTGACGATCACCGACACGATCAGCGCGGCGCCGAGCACGAGCGGCAGCGGATAGCCGGCGGAGATGCCGATCGCCGTGAGGGTCACGAGGCCCACGTACGCGCCGATCATGTAGATCTCGCCGTGGGCGAAGTTGATCATGCCGATGATGCCGTAGACCATCGAGTAGCCGATGGCGATCAACGCATAGATCGCACCCAGCGTCAGGCCGTTGACCAGCTGCTGGGCGAATTGGGGAAAGAAGTCAGTCATGTGCGGGAAGCTCCCGTTGGCGCTGGGTCGCATGCCGTCGCCGGATCACGGCGATCGGCCGCGCGCAACGCACGGTGTCGTCTCGGGCCGCCCTTTGGCGCGCACGGGTCAGAGGCGCGACCAATACGCACCCGCCCCGTCCGGGTTTCGGACGGGGCGGGTGCGCGGGCGGATACTCCGTTGTTACTTGGCGGCGGTCTTCGTCGCGTCCTTGTGCCACGTGTAGACGACGAACTTGAACGCCTTCAGGTCGCCCTGTGCGTCATACGCGACCTTGCCGATCGGCGTGTCGAACGTCGTCTTGTGCATGTACGCGGCGACCTTCGTCGGGTCGGTCGTCTTCGCGCCCGCGATCGAGTCGGCGATGATCTTCACCGCTGCGTACGCCGGCATCTGGAACGGGCCGTTCGCGTCGCGCTTCTTGTCCGCGAACGCCTTCACGAGCGCCGCGTTGGCCGGGTCGGCCGAGAAGTCGGCCGGCAGCGTCACGAGCATGCCTTCCGAAGCCGGGCCGGCGATCGCCGTCACGTCCTTGTTGCCCACGCCTTCAGGCCCCATGAACGTCGCCTTCACGCCCTGCTCGCGCGCCTGGCGCATCAGCAGGCCCATTTCCGGGTGGTAGCCGCCGAAGTAGACGAAATCGACGCCTTGCGACTTCAGCTTCGTGATGATCGCCGAGTAGTCCGAATCGCCGGCGTTGACGCCTTCGAACAGCACGACCGGGATCTTCGCGGCTTCCAGGTCCTTCTTCACCGACGACGCGATGCCCTGGCCGTACGACTGCTTGTCGTGCAGGACCGCTACCTTCTTCGGCTTCACGTTGTTGATGATGTAGTGCGCGGCGGCCGGGCCTTGCTGGTCGTCGCGGCCGATCGTGCGGAAGATGAAGTGACGCTTCTTGCCTTCCGTCAGCTGCGGCGCGGTGGCCGACGGCGTGACCATCACGATGCCTTCGTTCTCGTAGATGTCGGACGCGGGAATCGTCGAACCCGAGCACACGTGGCCGATCACGTACTTGATCTTCTGGCTGACGATCTTGTTGGCGACGGCGACGGCCTGCTTCGGTTCGCACGCGTCGTCCATCAGCACGACTTCGAACTTGTTGCCGCCCGCACCGCCTGCCGCGTTGATCTGTTCGATCGCGGTCAGCGCGCCAGCCTTCACCATGTCGCCGTATTGGGCGACCGAGCCGCTCATCGGACCGGCGATGGCGATCTTCACGGTTTCCGCTTGCGCGGCGGCGGCGCCGGCGGCGAACAGCACGGCGGCGACGGAAATGGACGTAAGACGGGACAGCGTCATCTGGGAGCTCCTCGATGTTGTTTAGTCATACGGGCAAAGGCGGCATGACTTGCGCAATCGAACAGCACCCGGGGCGAGGACATGGGACACGCCCGAGACACATAGAAGACGGAACTCCAGCGGAATATTGCGTAGCGGGGCCCGGCTCTTGCAGTCCCCGAAGGGGACGTCTGGTTCGGAAAGACATCGTGATGCGTCTTGCATTGCGCAAGCGTTTCGCCTGCCCCGCTTGCCAAATCGCTCGTTCGGAGGGATGGTCCGACAGCTGTTGGCAAGGCAGCCGAAATTATATGGGCGTTTTTCAATCGTCTGTCAAAAATGCCTGTCGACTGAGGGAAAACACGTACGTTTTTGAGATGGGTGGGTGGCGATGGGGGCGCAACCTGTGGGAGGCTGGGGCGGTTGATTTGGGTGCAATCGGGTTGCTATTCGGTAGGGGGATCGGGGTGGGTTCCTTTCTGGACTTGGTGTTTGGCGATGGGTGGTTCTCGGCTTCGCATTTTTCGGGCTACACAGGGCCCGGTCGTCGGAAATCAATCGACTGATGATTGCGGTAGCACGCACCAGGGACGGGGCGCTCGGGGAGGCGGTAAATCTTTCTGTTTATCGAAGATTTCTAAACACATTGAAAGCTTTTTGATATTTCCATGAAATAATACGAATTCGCTTCTGCAATCCAGCCAGCCTCCCCCTGCAAGTCGCGTTCGCCGCGCCTCGCAGTCGCTTCAGGGCCGCTTCGACGCCCCGTCGTCGCCCAGCCGCCAGCCAGTGATCTGCCGTTTTGTTCAATGCACATCACCTGCTTCGGATCGCCCATCCATGAATTGCCCTATCCGCCTGTCTTCCGCCGCCGCGATCGCGTGCGCGCTTTCTGTTTCTGCCTCCCATGCTTCGGGACGCGATACGCTGACCGATCGGTCAGTCGGTACCAATGTGTTTCGCTCAGAGCGGCGTGCGGCTGCTCGGGATGATGGACATGCGGCGCGAATGAGCCGTCGACGGGTGCAGTTCGCTACGCCTGCCGAACGTAGCCCGTTCGATACGCCGGATACGCGGCCGGTGCGGGTGACAAGCGATGCGCTCGTGGCAGCGCCGCCTTCTTTTAAACACGAACCCGATTTTGTCTCGGCTCCGAACCGCGTCGCGCTTGGCGCGGGCGGGAGCGATAGTTTGGGTCGCGCAGTGCCCGGATATGAGCAGCGCGAGCAGAACTGGAATGAATACCTGCGCGCGAACGGTGCCCGGCCGGCTGGGAGTGGCGGCTCGTATGCGCCCCAGCGGCCGTACGATGCGCCGCGCGGTCCGCACGGGGCGCCGAATCCATTCGATCCGTCGGTACCGCAGCCGGAGACGCGGACGTTCTATGACAACGGATCGGGGACGAAGTGCACGGCTACCGGCGGCGCGGGGACGTCGCGGTCGTCTTGCGATATCGCTTGGTGATGCGCGCTTTGGGCGGCTGCCGCTTGCGGCTGCTCTACCCTGTCCGGCGCGCTGCGCGACGTCGCGCAGCGCGGCCGCATCCCGCGGCGTTGCGCTTACAGCTGCGTAATGATCAGCCTCCCCGGCTCAATATCGATCCGCGCCCTGCGGCCCGGAACAAAACACGCATCGTTGATCAGCCACATTCCACCAATCTTCATGTACGGATAAAACGTCTCCGGCCTCGGATCCATGGTCTTCGGGGTACCCCACATCTCCTGGATCGTGACGAAACGTTCCGTCTTCGGTGGTCGTGCTTTATGATTCGGCTTAGCCATGGGCAACTCCTGTCTAGTTGGCTGTGGTTAGCGGGTCGTGAGTGTTGGTAGCACTTGCGGCCCGCGCTCGTTTACCGCGGCGTTTTTATGGTTCGGATTCCTCCTTTGTTGGTGAATCGATGGGAGCGATGCTTCGATTAAGGATCAGCGCATGTGGCACTTCCGCTGCGCGCACCGCAGGCGACACGATCATCATCAGTTGGACATTGCACATTAAACCATCGTTTGCGCGCATTTAAGCGCACGTTAGCCATTGGGCATAGGTACGCGGCTTGGTCAGCTTTCTGGTCATTGCGCGTGTTGACGATAATGGCGAGCATGTCGACGCCTACGCCATCCATTCGAAACACGATTGATCCGAACGTGACGATTTGAAACACTTCCACGAGTTCGGACCCGACGATGTGCGCTGGGCTCGATACTTGTGTAGCCAATGCAAGGCATTTGAGCGCGCGCGCATGTGGACGCCACTTGTGCTAGGCGTGCGAATCCAGCAACGTCACACCGCGTGGTCGATCATCTGTCGAATCGCACCTGCGGTTTTCCTGCAGGCCTCTCAAATGGCCACACTCTCGACGCTTAGGGTCAGGGGGACAGCGCGAAGCTCTCACCACGCTGGGTTACGCTCGAGATATGCTTCCCTCAACTCCGACGAGCACTTCGTCGAGTATCGGGACTTCGATCTGACGTCATGCGTAAGCGTCGCCGTAATTCTTCGCCTTCCAAAAAACATCTACTCCAGAACTTTTATATAGCTCACAAAGCAACTCAGAAAAACTTAGCGCTATGATTGGACAACTCCCGGCCACGCCATGAATTTCAAAATTACTGTCATAACACCTCCCACTCCTCTCCTTGGAGGTGTCGATGGCTATATAATCTCCACTGTCCACCTTGCAAATGACATACCACGAAAAGGAAATATCATTCTCGCATGGCTCACCGACAATAATCATATTGGCCTGCATCACCTCGTTAGCAGACAATATCTTGAATGATACATTTTCCTTGCCGGCCCTAAACAAAACGATACCACCACAAAGATTGTAGAACTCCACGAGCTCACTCGGATACACCATGTCCGGGCTCGGCAATAGCGGAAGGCTCCCGTTCGCGGGCAATACTTGACATTTGCTATCGGCCCGTATAATTTCGACGATTTCTTTAATCGACACCATATAAATTTTAATCCACTCAGCGCCATCGAGAACAGAAAATGTACTCTCCTTCGCGAGCCAAGGTGAAAGAAGACGATTTGCTTAAGGATCGCCCCGTTCGGGAACCAAGCTCACGGCAATTTACGCATTGGCTTATTCGCAGACGTCTTTTGCCAGGCGATCAATATTCCCGCCTCTCCGCAAGCGTTGTTTATTTCAGCCAAATCCTTCTCCTTGACGGACCAGAGCCACATCTTGTTTGGAATACTCCTTAGGGATCCCCGAGATGAATCAGCCATAATCCATTGTCTCAACGAAAGATCACCTACACGAATTTCCAGATGTTCCTCGTTGAGTAAATTCAGAGGATAAATCATCCTGAGCTTCACTCTTTCATAACTCGCCGTCCCCGGCACCCTCCCGGGGAGTTCCCTTGTAAAAAAGGACGTGTTCTCGAAAGGAAAAATTCTAACCAGATTGATGCCAGTCGAATACTTGTACGCAGTCGACGAATCTTTCGCGTCGTAAGCGATTGCATATTTACAACCCGAACGAATCACAAAATTTTCCAAAAAACGCTCTATATCGTCTTTTACTTCACAAACCGACCCTTCAATCTGGACATCGAGAAATGATAGCCCCCCAAACTTTCGAGCATTGCATCCAAATGAAACAACGGGAACCCCAGCATTTTTTCCATCACTCCATATCTGAAACGCAACAGCACCCCCATTGGATACACACTTCCTTAAATCATTGAGAGAAACCTCATGATTCTCAATAATTCTGTCGCCATCTCGATCGACGAACTCCATAAAGGCCGCCTCAGCTACTTTCTCACCAAGCTGACGAAAGAGGCTTTCAGCCATTTCCAGAACGACCGCCGCCCGAGTCGAATCCGTTCCGTAAATTACGATTCCTGTACTCATACCCCCTCGACTGGACAATCACGCGCCTCATACCCGACAACGTAATAGCAATTCCTTGCGACTCCACCCCCCCTTATTTTTATTAAGTTAAATCAATTGATTTACCGGCATCCGACATCTCAAGCCACAATTTTCACCTGACCTTGGCATCTCGCCTCGATTTTATCTGCACTGCAAAAATGACGACAGATGTTTCACGACCCGGTCACATCATACCTATTCATAAATTTTTGATAGGCAGCCGGCGAATTTAGTAGTTTTTCAGAATCGTTCTCAAGCTGCTCCGCGTTGCCATCATCCGTGATGGTCACAAAAATGACGATATTTTCCCGATCTGCTCCAGTACCAAACAGTCCGCCAGCGTCCACTTTTCGGAGCGCTTCGATCATAGCTGCATGAACATCAGCCTTAAATTTACTGAAATTGCTTCGATCGGGCGACTCTCGGACGGTGTTCGAGACTCCCTTGAACTCTGCGCCGTGAAATGCTTCATAGGCCCACTCCGAACTGGCCCATCGATAGTACGCATCTGATTCCGGGCTGCGATCATCAGCGCTCTTTAGTATGTCCTCAAGCGCTTGCTCCGAGTTTCCTGCCGCCAGCACAGACATTGCGCTACTGTCCGTATACAGCGCAAAAGCATAGAAATGCTCGTTGGGGTGCTCGCTCTTTAGAGCGGAAAACACTGAAGCTGTTGCTTGAGCAATATGTTCAATCAAATCTTAAGTATTCATGGTGCGTGTCCGTGAGTCCGTAAGCTTTGTTCACTTCGATCCGAATATTTCCTGCCCGATGCGCTGGATCTCAGCCCACATTATCGAATCTGTACACCGGGTCAATATCCGGATCGTAGAACCGGAAAGTGTTATCGTGCAGCCCAGGCTCGCGGTCTAGGTACTGTCCTTGAAAGCGCAAATTTTGCGGTTTCAGCAACTGGGCAGGCGGGGCGTTTACCTGGATCTCGCCCCAAGCTGGTGTAGACCGCTGCGGCACCCGCGCAACCCACTCCTCCTGCACGCATTGCCCCAAACCTTGTAGCACGCCTGTTGGACCAGGCCACCGTCCGGCGTCGGTCAGTTCCTCCGGCAGCCCCCACACGTCATTGTGGAAATAGTAGGCGGTGTCGCGCGCATCGGCATCGTTAGCCGCCGCCTTCCCTTGATCGATCCGGGAAGCGGCACATAACTATTCGACTCGTACAAATACGTCAGCGCTTCCTCGCCCTGACGGTCGTGATACGTCTCCTGCACCAACCGCATGCCGCCCCCCAGGAAATTCGTACTCGCATAACTGCCATTGAGCTTCCGGATCCGCCGGCCAAACACGTCGTACTCGAAATGCGTTGGTACGGCCTCGATCGAACTGTGATTTGACTATGGGAAATCAACACGTCAATCGTTCGTATGATTGCCCCATGAATTCATGATTCAGGGAGAACCAAGATTAAATAACCACTCGTGATATTTCATCTTGTCACGATCTGTCAAGGTACCTGCAACGAGTTCACGAGCAAAATCCTTCTGCACGTTCATTTCATGATCGACTGGATTCACAATATGTCCTCCAATCAACTCAAAACTCTCCAAGTAGTCGATTCGATTTATCAGAATCTCGGCACATGCAATCAACCGTTCCACGTTGTGTTCAGCGCACCATTTCGCCAAAAAAGACAGCCCTGCTAGCAAATCGGTCGCACTCTGGGCAGCAGCATCGTCATCCATTTCAACTGCATCGGGGTCCCAGTCCACTTGCTCTAGATCGGCTAGCGGATTGGAGCTTTCGTTTCCGTTCCACACTTGATCCAAGTAGTCATCCACGCGTTGCCGAATCTGCACATTTGTAGCCTCCGCATGCTTTGCGAGGAACTCAAAAACCGACTCATCACGTGCAAGACCAACACAGCACCAAACGCCAAAGCGAGCAAGGCGATCCTGGCGGCCGACAGCAACGAGAGACGACCTGAGATCTTGCTTATGCGCCTCAACATTCGGCGTTTCGGATGGAACTCTACTCATTAGTAAATACCTCTTTGCAGCGCGGAAAATATCTACGACGCATCCTCTGATATGTGGTAGCCAGCAACACCTCGCGCGCAGCCGATGAAGCTACGTTCCAGGCCTCAGCTCAATCAAAGTCTGGATATATTTCGCGCAGTTCATCGCAAAGACCATTACCCAACTGACTTCGAGTTAACGCATAGCCGCATCATTTTCCGGTCGCACCCGCCTTAAGCAAATACTTCCTCCACTCTTCCAAGTAAGATCGAAATGTTTTTATACCACTTATTCTCAACGACTCTTCAGTATATTCATTGAATATCTCCACCCCCCCCTTCTCGATGATCACTGTATGAGCATTCCCCGTACCCTCCCATTTTTCAATCTCCCCATTTTCAACAGACAAACAAGCATTTATGTATTCATCGACCGCATAAATGCTCCCCTGAACATCACCCGACAAAAAATCACCTACGATTTTCTGCCCCTCAGCCATCTCCGCATGTAAAAATCCACGCTCATCAACATAAATTTTCATTCGCATCTCTATCAATATATCGGATATGCCGTATTAATATCCCCACCGCCATTCAACCAACCTTCAATCTTTACACCACTTCTTGAAACTCCTTCCCATTTTCCGTTGGGGGAGACTACTCCGTTATCAAACGCACTTCTAATCTCAGACATGACTTGTTGACGATTCCACGATTTCGGGAAGAACGACGATTCTGGCCCCTTCGCCACCCATGTACCCGTTCTCGGATCGAATATCTCAACCTTACCTCTATAAACCCCTTGGGCATTTTCTGGCGAGGTGACCCCAGCCACTCGAGCTTTGCCAACATGACCGATGCTGCCTTCGTGGTGGAAGCCAACAGCACGTCCACGGCTGTTTATTTCCCCGTGGAAAACATGTTCAGAATTTATTTTCGGACTGGTCCTGCACAATCCCCATGGATCGATCCATGTGTTCGGATTGGGTGCGTACTGATATAGGTTCGCCCCACCGGCGAGGCCGATAGGATCCTGTGTAATAAATCTCCCCGTATCAGGGTCATAGTACCGAAACAGGTTGTAATGAAGCCCCGTCTCACGATCCAGATACTCCCCCTGGAAACGCAAGTTCTGCGGTCTTGGCACTTGCGCAAGAGCCGGCCCCGTAGTCTGTACCGCGCCCCATTCCGGCAGCGACCGCTGCGGCGCCCGCGCAACCCACTCCTCCTGCACCGCATTACCCCAAACCTTATAGCGCGCCTGCCAAACCAGCTCGCCACCCGCGTCAGTCAGTTCCTCCGGCAACCCCGAAACATCGTTGTGGAAGTAGTAAACCGCATCCCGTACATCCGCATCGTTAGCGGCCGCCTTCCCTTGATCGATCCGGGCAAGCGGCACATAGCTATTCGACTCGTACAAGTACGTCAGCGCTTCCTCACCCTGACGGTCGTGATACGTCTCCTGCACCAACCGCATGCCGTCCCACAGGAAATCCGTACTCGCATAACTGCCGTTGAGCTTCCGAACCCGCCGGCCGAACGCGTCGTACTCGAAATGCGTCGTCGCGATGCCGAGCCGGTCCTTCGTCACGACGGTCTTGAGTTGATTCCAGTCGTCGTATTCAAGCGTGAGCTCTTTAGCCGGCCCATGCCCACTCAGCTTGCGAACCCGCCACCGGATCTATGGCCAAGACGCACGGGCACTGTGGGCGTGGTGACATATGACCCCAAGCACAGCGTCATTTTCCGCTGTGCCTGCACGATGCATCCTTCTTAATTCACATTAATCAAGTATAGTTACCGCCGCGACCTTCTTGGGACCCTCATAAATGTCAAATGCTTTATGATTTAGCATTCGCTCCTTCGGGGCATTATCCACAAGAAAATCAACCCCACCAAGACTCACCATTTCTTCATTTGACTCAAAAGGATCACCCAAATCAAAAACAACACTCCATGCATTATTTTGCCAATTAACATCCTCAGGAAATCGAGACACGGAATAATATTTCCCTGCCGCGGGAGGTTTTTTCCTCCCCCCCTTCGCCTCAGGAACCCAAACCACTCTGACGGAATGCACTTGACACCTCCAATCCTTACCTACAGCCCGAATAATTAACCTCTTTACTCCAAGTGACCCTTGATCTCGGATTATTAAGATCTTCTATCTCAGCATATCGCGCAGGCCCAATGCCATCGAGGTGTGGATCCTTGTGCATTTTTCCTGCTATGTCATCAGGCACGTCTACTTGCACCACTCTAAAAGCACCCTCGCCATGCCCCATCGTATTACCCCACTTGACCGCATCCTGATAAGACTCAGCAAACCACTTACCTTCCATATTGCCATTAATTGTCCACTTACCGGATTCCATAAGCCCACTATACTCATCAAGACTCATGGACCGATACAAAACCATTAACCCAAGAGGATCAATCCATGTCAGTGAATTAGGTGCGTACTGATATAAGTTTACGCCACCATTCAGACCAATAGGATCTTGTGTAATAAATCGACCAATATCCGGATCGTAGAACCGGAAAGTGTTGTAGTGCAACCCGGTCTCGCGGTCCAGATACTGCCCCTGGAAACGCAGGTTCTGTGGTCGCGGTACGCGCGTCGACGTCGGCGCGGCCACCGACACTTCACCCCAGGCGGGCGCCGACCGCTGCGGCGCGCGCGCAACCCACTCCTCCTGCACCGCATTGCCCCACACCTTATAGCGCGCCTGCCAAACCAGCTCGCCACCCGCGTCAGTCAACTCCTCCGGCAACCCCGAAACATCGTTGTGGAAGTAGTAAACCGCATCCCGTACATCCGCATCGTTAGCGGCCGCCTTCCCTTGATCGATCCGGGCAAGCGGCACATAGCTATTCGACTCGTACAAGTACGTCAGCGCTTCCTCACCCTGACGGTCGTGATACGTCTCCTGCACCAACCGCATGCCGTCCCACAGGAAATCCGTACTCGCATAACTGCCGTTGAGCTTCCGGATCCGCCGGCCGAACGCGTCGTACTCGAAATGCGTTGTCGCGATGCCGAGCCGGTCCTTCGTCACGACGGTCTTGAGCTGGTTCCAATCGTCGTATTCAAGAGCGAGCTCTTTAGCCGGCCCATGCCCACTCAGCTTGCGAACCAACCGCCCATACGCGTCGTACTCGAAGCGCTTGTCCTCGAACACCTTGAGCCGATTGTGCTCGACGTAGCCGCCCGGGTGATCGCTCGACACCAGGTTGGCCGCCGCATCCCAGCGAAACACTTCCGACGGCAGTCCCGGCCCTGCCGCCTGTTCGATACGTCCTGTCGGGTCATACCGATAGCTCGTCATGCCATAACGCTGATCGCGCTTCTGGATCACGTCACCTGCGGCATCGTATTGCCACTGCTTCGCAAGCAATTCGCCGCCCGCCGTACCTCGCTGCGCAGTTTGCCGCGCACGGCGCCCCACCGCGTCATACCCGAAGTGACTCGTCAGCTTGCCCTGCGTCCGTAGCACCTCGCGATGGAGATCGTCCCGTTCGATGTCCGCAACCGCGGCACCATCGAAACGAATCTGATGCACATGCCCCGAACCGTAATGCAGCCAATCGATCGTACGCTCGCCGGAAATCGTCGTGCTGACCCGATTGCCAAGCTCGTCGTAGGTGTGTGCGAGCCAGCCGGTCGGCGTGTATTCCTCCACGACCTGACCACGCTTGTCGTACTTCAGGCTGACGCGATTCTTCAGCGCTGGCCCGCGCGCGGCGAGCGTGTATAACTCGGCCGATGTGATCCGGCCCGCCTCGTCATACAGGTATTCGCAACGCTCGTGCGCGGCTTGCTTCGCCGTCAACCGCCCGACCGCATCGCGCTCGTATCGCGTCTCGATCTGCCCATCGCGTACGATCGTGCCTTGACCGCACACGTCGTACCCGTACGTACGCTTGTGGCCATCAAGACCGATCTGCGCGGAAACGAGATCGCGACGGTCATACTGAAAGCGATACGTCTCACGGTTCTCGTTGGTCAGACTCGCCAACCGGAACGCATCGTCATAGCCGAACCGCACGACACGATCAGCCGCATCCGTGCGTGCCAGCAACAATCCACGCGGATTGAGCTCATAACGCGTGCTGCGCTGATTCGCATCAATGACCTCAACGAGACGTCCCGCCGCGTCGTACTGAAACGTCTGATGCGCACCGTCTGCCGTGCCGATCCCCGTGACCCGCCCCATCGCATCCGCTTCGTACACGGTGGCATGGCCGGCGGCATCCGTCACCCGCGCGAGCGCACCGCGTGCGTCATACGCAAAACGCGTGACCTTGCCGGAACAATCGGTATACGACGTCAACTGCGCCCGGCCATTCCATTCGAGGAACTTATAGCCGCCACGCGCATCGCGAATCGTGTGCACGAGCCCGCGCTCGTCCCGGTAATACTCGGTCGCGGAACCCACCGGATCGCGCGTCATCGTCAGGTTGCCGCGCGCGTCGTAACGATAAATCCATCGCGCGTTGGTCGGATCGATTTCCGCAACCGGCAGATCGTAGTGCCCGTTCCATTCGGTCCGCTCGACCTGGCCAAGCGCGTCGATCCGCTGCGTCTGCCGCCCGCGCTCGTCATATTCGAAGCGAGTGACATGGCCAGCCGGATCGGTCGTGCTGACCAACTGCCGCATCGCGTTCCATTCGAACTGCCATACGTTGCCCTCGGCATCCGTATGGCTCGTCGGCTGCCGATCCTCGTTCCACGTCCATTGCGTCACGCGCCCGATCTGGTCGGTGATCGTCACCGAACGCTGCGCAAGGTCCGCGTCGAACGTGTACGCTTCGCCGTCGTCGGTCCAGTGGCGCACGACACGCGCGTCGCGGCCGACGCCGTTCCACGCGTAAAAGCACTGTAGTCCGCCGGGCAGCGTATGCCGTGTCATCAGGCCGTGTTCGTAGCCGAAATGCCGCCCGGTATGGCCACTGCGATCGGTGACCGATGCGAGTTCGCCGGCGCGCGTATAGCCGTAACGAACCAGAATCTCGGGCAATTCGCCATCGACGCCGCGTGACAGTTCAATCGATGCGACGCGTCGCGGATGCTCCGAATCGTAATGCAGCGTCAGCACCCGGCCGGCGCTATCGTGAAGCCGAACCGGCCGCTCCCGTTCCCCGGCAGCCGCACGCTCGACCTCGATCCAGTTGCCGTTTCGGTCCTCGAGCCGCCGAAGGCCCAGCGTTTCAGCATCCAACGCCGGTGCCCGGGCCGGGCCGAAATCGCGATACAAACCATCGACCGTTTCGACCACATAGTGCCCGCCGGCGGTACAAATCAGGTAAATGCCTTCAGGCACGCTGAAATGACTCTCACCCGGCGGCACCGCCGGAAACTCGATGTCGCGCCCCTGTTCGTCCCAGTACGTGATCGACGTGACGACGCCGTTCTCCCGCGCCAACCGCAACTCGACACTGATCGGCACGCTCCAGCCAGCACCGAACAGGCCGTCGGCGCGATCGTCGTGGCTGCTGTAAAAACGCCGCCAGACGATCGGCAGCGGGCCCGGCAACACGAAGTCGGTATCGTCGCTGCCGTCGAGAATCTTGCCGCCGGTGATCACGTTGACGGGATGGCCGGCCGACGGCTGCATCTTGCTGCCGAGCCATGTGCCGAATATGCCGGCCGCGAAGTTCATCGCGAGACACGGCAGCTTGCCCTTGACGAAATCGCCCCAGCTTCCCTTGCCTCGACCGCAGAGCGCAAGCGCGATACCGATCGCCGCGCCGAGTCCGGCGACCCACGGCCGCGCCGCACTGATGTCGCGCACGGTCTTCGTGCCGCCGCCGAAGAAAACGTCCGGCGAGCCCTTCGAGATCGTGCCGTCACAGGTGGTCTTGTCGTCGACCCGCGCCGCGGGCAGATCGTTGATGAACACCACGTCGGACCCTTGCGCGACGAATTGCGGGCCGGGATGATCGCTGCACAGGACCGGATCCATGTCCGCGCCGTCGGCCGCGCGCGCGGCCGGCTTCCCGTTGATGAACACATCGGGCGAGCCGTTCTGGATCGTGCCTTTCTCCTCGGGCGGGGAAATGGCGTTGCCGAGCCCCTTCGCGGCCTCGTCGATCTTGTCGTTGAGGCCCGAGCCCTGCATGTAGGCGGCCACGCCGACGCCGATCGCGAGCACGATCGGCGTCGCCAGCCCGCCCGTGCCGATTTCGAGCGCACCCAATGCACCGAACACGAGTCCTTCCGCTATCGTGGTCAGCGCCCATCCGATCCCCAAGCCACCCAGCAGCGACCCGCCCATGCCGAGCAGGTCGCCCGCGAGCGTCGTGTGGGTAAAGGGATCGTCCTTACGAGCGGCCGGCTGACTCATGGGCGGCCGGCATCCGAAACCAGCGTGGGCGCAACCGGGCGAGGCTGGAAGCTCTCCAGCATGCGCGCGGCCAGCGCACGCTGTTCGTCGTTGAGCGGCGCGGCATTGGTCAACGTCATCACGATGACCTGCCCGCCGGCATCGAGCCGAAACGCCGTCTGCATCTGATGAAACGTGCGGCCGTCCTGTTCATGCGTCGATTCCGTCTGCACGCCGGGGCATTCTGCCCGCCCGACCGTCACCGGGCGTCGCGACTGCACGTTCAGATTCTGCGCGGTGCGCGACGCCTGCGCCCATTCGCGCTCGACGAACGCGTCGATCGACTCCTGCTCGCGCAACCGGCCGCGGGACACGACGAGACTCAGCCCGCCCGGGCCGACGGGAAGAATCAGCATGTTGACGGTGCGATCAAGCGCCGCGTCCGGCAATTCGAAGGTGCCTTCATGGATTGCGTAGTGCATGGCTGGTTTCGTTCGAGTTATTTGTTGAGATCGATGCGCTTGCCGTTGACCATCACGCCGTCGTCGGTCATCAGGATCACGGAGCCGTTGTGCTCCAGGCGGATGCCTTCCGGCGCGAGCGAGATCGAGCTGTTCTGCACCTTCAGCAGGATGCCGCGCTCGGCCATGTAGACCTGCGTGCCGCCGCCTCCGTCCTTCGCCGGCGTCGTCACCTCGACGGTAGTCGCCGTGGTGCTGCGCTTCTCGGCGATCGTCTCGGTCAGGTTGCCCTGCGGAATCTGCTTTTCTTCGCTGCCCGTCGCCACGAGGACGGTACGCATCGGCCCGAATACCTTGTGCGTCTCGTTGTTCTCGACGACGGTGTTCATGTCCTTCTGCGCATGCATGAAGAATTCCTGCATGCCGTTCGTGTCGGTCATGCGGATCTCGTTCGACCCCTGCCCCTTGTGCGTCTGACTCTTGATCCCCATCGTCTGCCCGGCCGCGCCGTGATACGGATTACCCTGCTCGCCGTTGAACACGCGGCCGACGATCACCGGGTTATCCGGATCGCCCTGATTGAACGCCACCAGCACTTCCTGCTTGATCCGCGGAATCGCGGCCGCGCCCCAGCCGTCGCCCGCCCACGGTTGCGACACACGCACCCACATCGAATCGGAGCCGTCCTTCTTGCCGCGCCGGTCCCACGGGAAATGCACCTTCACCGCGCTGCCGTTCGTATAAATTTCCTCGCCCTTCGGCCCAACGACGATCGCCGATTGCGTGCCGT
Source organism: Burkholderia sp. AU28863 (assembly GCF_002223195.1). NCBI lineage: Bacteria > Pseudomonadati > Pseudomonadota > Betaproteobacteria > Burkholderiales > Burkholderiaceae > Burkholderia > Burkholderia sp. AU28863. The sequence goes on from NZ_NKFE01000005.1 coordinate 1,941,615, forward strand.
GAATCACCGGCTTCGGCGTCGCGCGCGGCGCACGGTACGGAATCTTCTTCGGCAGCAGCGCGAAGCTGTTGCGGTACGGCAGCTTCGCGCTGTGCTGCGTGTAGTCGTTCACGGCTTCGTGACGCACGTGCAGGATCACGTACTCCTGGTTGTTTTCAAGCACGGGATGATTCGCGACGGTCACGGCGCCGGCCGTGGTCATGCGCCACGCGTAGCCGCCGCCGGTATAGCGATGGGCTTGCGCCTCCTCGGCCTCCATCGCGAAACGGGCGTAGCGGTTGCCGTCGTCGCCATGGTCGTACAGCGACTGGTGCTCGAACCGCTCGGTCGCATCGAGCCGCGCGTGCTTGAGGTTTTGCGGGCCGGCCTCCACCAGCATCAGCGGCGAAGACGGATTCTGGTGGTTGAAGTCACGGAACGTGACCTTGCCGACGCCGAAACGCCGGCCTTCGTGCAACTGGTCGATGCCGCTATCCTCGCTCGCCTCGGTCGCGGCGAACGGCACGGTGGCGAGCCCGTCGATCGGGCGGAACAGCAGGTTTGTATCGCCGATCACGAGAAAGTGCTTGTCCTTCTCGTAACGATGCGTCCACACGAGCCCCTCCTGCTCCATCAGCCGCGCGCAGAAGTTGTAGTAGCTCTCCTGGTACATCACGACGTACTCGAGCGGCTTCTGGCTCGTCCGGATGTCGAACGTGAAATCGGAAAAACCGTGTTCCTGGAAGATCTCGGTGAGGATGTCCTGCGCGGTCTTGTTCTGAAAGATCCGGCAGTCGGTCGAGCGCGTGAGGAACCAGAACCACGGCACGGCCGTCAGGTGGTATTGCGTGACGTTCCCGGGGTTGCCGGCCCGATCGAACGATGCCACGTAGCCGTCGAAGTAGCGATCGTTGTCGCCCGCGCCCGACGCCACGACGCGTTCGAGCGTCGACAGGCGCGCCTGCTGGTCGAAGCGGATCTTGACCTGCTGGCCGATCAGATCCTCGGGGCGCAGGTCGTGGCGATGCGACAGCAGGTCGAGGTGGATTTCCGGCAAGCGGTTCACGTGCTCGTCGACGACGGCCGCGCTGACCAGCAGCACATCCGGGCCGAGCGGCGTGTCGAGCGTGACGTAGCGGTTGAGCTGGGTCAGGCGCGCGGGGTTGGCGGCGCCGTTGATCGCTTCGGCGATGGCGCCGGGTGTCTTCTCCATCAGCGAGAAGCCGGTCTGCGCGAGTTGCAGTGCGCGCTGGACGGTGTCGACGTGCCCGGCCAGCCCCGCGAGCGGCCCGAGGCTGCCGGCCACGCTCGACGCCACCGGGCCGGCAAGGCCCCCGAGCGCGCTCAACGAGCCGAGCGCACTGCCGCCCAATCCACTGGGAATACCCCCGTTCGGAGCGAAACTCATTCTTGTTCCTTGCGTGTGATCTCAGGTTCCATCGGCCGGCTCGCCGGTCCGCGGCCCCGATAATGTAGGGTAAAACCCGGGCGCTTGAAAGACGTGCGCAAACGTTTTCGTTCGAGCCCTGAAAATCGAGAAACTAAACCAGCGGCTGGGTGCCCGGACGTAGCGCCCCACGCCGAAGCAGCGCGCCGGTAGCGGCCGAAAGCAGCACGACCTGCACGAAGCTCGTGACCGGCACATGTGGTGCGAAAAACCGGTCCATCACGTGCGCGAACCCGCTGAGGCTGAACGCGGCGAAACGCTGCTCGTCGACGACCAGCCGCACTTCCAGCCCGTGCACGAACGCCGATGCCGGCTTGCCGGGCAGCCAGCACCGCACGCGCGCCGTCGATAGCGACACGAGCGCATCGAAACGCCGGCCGGCGTCGACGGCATCCTCCGCCCAGCGCGCGCAAAGCCGCCTGAGCTGGGTCAGCCCGCCCTTGTCCAGCCGTGTCGCCTGCGGCACGAGGAGCGACAGCAGATCCCATAGCTCGCCGTAGCGGAAAGCGGGCGGCTGGCTCCGCGTCGGCCGGTTCAGCAGCGAAATCGTTCCCACCGGGTCGCCGCTGGGCAACGCCAGCTCGCGCTCACGCATCCCGGACAGATCGCCCTGCGTGCAGGACAGCCGGATCTCCAGCTTGCGATGGCCGGGATCGGCAGGTCGTCCGTCCTGATCGACCAGTGCCAGTTCGACGCCGCGGAGCGACTCGGCAGTGTCGGCCGGGGCTGGTGGCGGAGTCGTCTCCGCCTCCTTGGTTCGGGAATCGACAGGCTCCTTCGGCGCCCGCCGTGCCTCGTCGCGCAACACCGTCCAGAACAATCCGGGACGCATGCCCGTGCCATGCTGCAGCGACCGGAACGGTGCCAGTGTCGACGCGCCCGAGTCGGAAACATGGCGAACGGTGTCGATCGACCAGATGGCCGTGCGCGACGCGCCGGCCTGCGCAAGCGCCTTCACCGCGTAATGGGCGCAACCGGCGCGCGTCTCGATCGGCTGGGCGTCGTCGGGAAACAGGTTGATGACCGGCGTACAAAACAGCCGGACGTGGTCGGCCGTTGCGGCGGCCAGGCGTTGGGCGCGATGCGAATCCGGATGCACGCCCGCGATCGCCAGATGGAGCAGGACGCGACGGCTGACGCCGGCGCTTCGCTTGATCGCCCGCATGTCCAGGTCGACGAAGTCGAAACGCTCCGGCACCGCGCAATACGCCATCAGCAGGTGGAATGGCCAGAGCGCATCGTCGGGCCGCACGTCGAGCAGCGCATCGGCGGGATCGAAGCCGACGGCCGTGAACGTCGCGTCCGGCAGACGCTTCCAGCGCGTTGCATCGCCTGCTTCGACGAAGCTCCGGCCGGCAAGAAGCAACGCGGCATCGCGTGGCGCGATCGCCGACGTCGTGTAACGCACCGCCGACACATTCAGCGGCGCGATCGCGACATCGTCCGCAATGCGAAATACTTCCTTGCCAATCGGCGCGATCAGCCGATCGCCGCGAGGAACGATGCGCGGCGCGGTCAGTTCGCTGCTGCAGTCGCCATGGAATTGCGCAATCGCGCACGATGGAAACGGGCGCAGGAAAGCGCCGTCGAGCGTATCGAGAAAACTGCCCGTGAACGCAGGCACGTCATCTTCGAGACGGATGTCGTGACACGCCGCCATCAACGCGAACGACTGCAACAGGCGTTCGACGTGCGGATCGTCCGAATGCTCGCCGGTGATCGCCAGCCGAGCGGCTATTTTGGGAAAGCGTTGAGCAAACGTCTGCATCGAATGGCGCAGCAGCGTCATCTCGCGTTCGAAGTGCGGCAGCAGATCCTTGGGTTCGATGGCCATACTCGTTCCGTCCGTCGCTGCATGTGCGGATGGCGATGCAGCGTTCAATAAAAGGCGGAACGATTTTATTTGGATGACCGATTGTTTCATTCACAACGAATCGAAAGCGCGTCATTCCGGCGATGACGGACGCAGTCGATGCCCCTCCCGAATGCCGCGAACATCAAGGCTCGCCGCATGCGAACGGTCACTCGCAAATTTTCGCGCCAATGGTGGCGAACCGTTACAACAGGCGGCACAGCTCGCTTGTCAGCGCGTCCACCCACGCACAACGCGTCGCGTCACCTCGGCGAAACCACGATCGCCGCGCGCCGATTCTGCGCCCGCCCGCCCGGCGTCTTGTTATCCCCCACCGGATCGCGCTTCCCTTTCCCGACGATCGTGATCCGCTTCGCATCGAGTCCCACGTCGACCAACTCGACAGCCACGACTTCAGCCCGCCGCCTCGACAATTCGACGTCGTACTTCTCCGTCCCCTCGTTATCCGAATACCCATACACGCGCACGCCGTTGATCCCCGCCGACTGCAACGTCCGTCCGATCCGTTCGACGATCCGCCGGACATCCGGCTTGAGGTTGTACCGGTCGAAATCGAACAGGATCGGCCCGGTCGAGCCGAACTCGAACCCCTGCCCGGTCTCCTGGAACCCGGCCGACTTCAGCGCCGTGACCTGCGTCTGCGTCAGCCCGCGATGAAGCGGCGGCGTCTGGCAGCCCCCCAGCAGCATGCACAGCAGCAGCGCGCTCCCGACGCACATCCGCCCCGTGCTCACAGGAAACGAGTGGTTCATTTCGCATCCCCTTCCATCGCGCCCGCTCCGCAAGCGCTTCTTTTAACCGTCGCCGCGGCCTCGTCCGCGGCGCGAGTCGATCGACATCACACCGGCCCTGCCACGCTCTCCGCCAGTTGCCACGACCCCGGCCGCGCGCGCTTGGCGCGGTACATCGCGATATCTGCCGCGCGCAGCAGGCCGCTCGCGTCCGACGCGTGATCGGGATACAGCGCAACGCCGGCACTCATCATGGTGGCCACCACGCGGCCGTCGGACAGCTCGATCGACGGCGCCATGCCGGACAAAATCTCGTCGGCGATCCGGCACACGCTGCCCGCTTCGGGCACCGCCGCCAGCATCACCGCGAATTCGTCGCCGCCCAGGCGCGCGACGAGATCGGTCTCGCGCACCCGCGTGCGCAGCCGCGACGCGATGCCGATCAGCACCGCGTCGCCGGCGTCGTGGCCGAGACCATCGTTGATCTCCTTGAAGTGGTCGCAGTCGAGATAGAGCACCGCGACCCGCTGCCCGGTCAACGTGGCATCGCACAGCGCAAGCGCGAGGCGCGATTCGAACTGCATGCGGTTGGGCAACCCGGTGAGCGCATCGTGTGTCGCCTTGTGCTCGAGCGACGCGTTCTCGTCGCGCAGCGTGTTCTGCCAGTCTTCGAATTCGTCGAGCAACGCGTTGAAGTCGTCGCCGAGCTGGTTCAGTTCGGCGATCGCCGTCGGCTCGACGCGCCGCGCGAACGCCCGCTCGCGCCGCACCGCGTGCGCGACGCCGGCCAGCGCGCGCAGCGGCGACACGATGTTGCGCAGCAGGCGCTTCGAGCTGACGTACGCGCCGAACACGCTGACGGCGAGGCAGCCGAGAATGCCGCCGACGCCGCCGAGCAGGAAGCCGAAGAACTGGTGCCCGCGCCCGCGCACGACGACGTGGCCGACGATGATGCCGTCATGCATCACCGGCGCGGTGACCGGCCCGGGCAGCGCCACATCGGCGACGGCGCGCTCGAGCCGGGCGACCCCGTTTCCGGCCGGCAACTGCCACGTCGCGAACAGTTGGCCCCTGCTGTCGGTGACGACCACCTGCGCGACGTCCTCGTCGCCGGCGATCATCCCGATCGCCTCGTTCGCCGCGACGCGATCGCCGAACACGAGCGCCGCCTCGACCGTATAACCGAGCGAGCGCGCCAGCAGATTCAGGTTGTTGCCGGCATACGCGCGCAACGCAATCACGGCGACGACGATCAACGACACGGCGGCCATCGTCACGGCGACGAACGCGAGGCGCAGATGCGCGCGGCGCAGCACGCTTTGCAGCGTCGGGCGCGGTGGGCGCGAAGCGGGAACGGGGAGCACGGATCGTGTCATGGCGCCACCGGCCGTCGTGCGAGATTGAGGACGTTCGGATGCACGCGCACGCCGCTGCGCGCGACCGCATCGAGATTGATGTCGAAGGTGACGCGTTCGCCTTCGACCGTGATGCAGAACATCGCGCCCGCGGTGCAGGACATATCGTGTTCGGCAACGGTCAGCACCGGGCGGCCGGACAGCACGGCCCTGACCCGTGCGCGCTCGTCGTTGCCGAGGGCGCCGAGATACACGACGTCGCACGCCATGCCGAGCGCGGGGTCGTCGAAGCGGATGCGCTGCACGTCGAGCACGGTCGAGCCGGCCTGCAGCGTGTCGGTGAGGCCACCCGCGTAGTCGGGCCTGCCCGTCACGCACAGATGCAGGCGCACGGGCGTCGTCGGCCAGCGCGTGAAGCTGATGATGCCGAGCACCACCTGACGCACGGCGGAGTCGTGTGACGAAAAGGCGGGACCCGTGGGACCGGTCGGCGTGGTGGTGGCGGCAAATTGCACCGTATCGACCGGACGCTCGGCACCCCCGGGCGCGCCGGCGAGGACGGCCGGTATCGCGCTCAGAACGCAAACGATTGCGACAAACGCATGGCGGAACGTGGCGACTCGGCCCTGCTGGCCGGACGCCTTTCGCGCGGCGATTGCCGCCGCACACGCTGGCGTCGATGCGACTGCAAGACTCGCAGCCGCCGCGCACACACTCGCATCCATGATGGAAACATCTGCCGCAGTCGTTCCCGGCCCTGCCTCCTGCCTGCCATGCGCGTGCAGGCACCGTATCACGCGCACGATTCCTTCCATCTTAGGTAAAAATTCGGCTCCCCAAGCAGTGGGAATCACCCGCGAAAACGTCGGAAAGTATGCGGATTCAGCGCGGCTGCCCGATGAGACGGACGCACGCGTCGGCCGACATCGATTCGATCTCGACGTCGGCGAATTGATCGGCTGATTGACCGTCCGCGCACGGCAAACTTCATATGTACTCGCGTGCTGCGCGATCGCGACACGCGCGGCTCCGATCGTCAGCGGCGCCGCGTATGCATGTGCGTGTGCGGACAATTCGATCGTCACGCGCCTCGGAATGCGCGTACCGGCGCAGCGTGCTGCCCACATCGTCACGGCCAGCGGCGATCGTCGCGCACGGGCCAGCCGCCACGTATCGACCGCGTGCCCCTCTTGGCCCCCCACGCCGGCGCGAGTATGCTTGCGGTTCGAACGATTCCCAACCCGGGCGCGCACCGTACCGCGGGCACGCGCCCCGCCAACCGTCACTCACCATCGATGGATTTCGACGTCATCGTTCTCGGCGCCGGCATCGTCGGCGTTTCCGCCGCGCTGCACCTGCAGGATCGCGGCCGCAAGGTTGCCCTCGTCGATCGCGGCGCACCCGGCGAAGGCACGAGCTTCGGCAATGCCGGGCTGATCGAGCGCTCGTCGGTCGAACCGTACCCGTTCCCGCGCAGCCCGTTCACGCTGATGCGCTATGCGCTGAACCGCTCGACCGACCTCTACTGGCACAGCGCGTCGCTGCCCGCGTTCGCGCCGTGGCTCGCACGGTTCTGGTGGGAATCGGCGCCGCTGCGTCACGCGGCGGCGTCGCGCGACATGCTGCCGCTGATCGAGCGCTGCATCGTCGAACACGATGCGCTGATCGCGCGCGCCGGCGCCGGCGAACTGGTCCGCGCGAGTGGCTGGCTCGAAGCGTTCCGCACGCCGGCCGCATTCGAACGCGGCGTCGCGGAGGCCGGCCTCACCGCGCGCCGCCACGGGCTCGGCATCACGCCGCTCGACGCGGCCGCGCTGCGCGCGCAGGAACCGAGCCTCGCCCCGGGCTTCTGCGGTGCGCTGCACTGGCTCGACCCGAAGAGCGTCATCGATCCGGCCGCGCTCGTCAAAGCGTATGCACACCTGTTCGTGCAGAGCGGCGGCACGCTGCTGACCGGCGACGCCGCGAGCCTGGACGCGCTGTCGCCCGGCTGGCAGGTCCGGACCGACGACGGCCCGGCGGCCGCGCCGGCCGTCGTGGTCGCGCTCGGCCCGTGGTCCGACACGGTGTTCGGCAAGTTCGGCTACACGATCCCGCTGCGCGAGAAACGCGGCTATCACATGCACTACGCGCCGTCCGCGCGCGGCGTGCCGTCGGCGCCGATCGTCGATCGCGAATACGGCTACGTGATCGCGCCGATGCGGCGCGGGCTGCGGCTGACGACCGGCGTCGAGATCGCGCGGCGCGGGCTCCCGCCAACGGGCGTGCAGCTCGAACGCGCGGAACGCGTCGCACGGCCGGTGTTCGGGTTCGGCGAGCGGCTCGACCCGCATCCGTGGCTCGGCTTCCGCCCGTGCACGCCCGACATGCGCCCGGTGATCGGGCCCGCGCCCGCGCATCGCGGGCTGTGGTTCGCGTTCGGGCACAACCATCACGGGTTGACGCTCGGCCCCGTCACCGGCCGCCTGCTGGCCGAGATGATGACCGGCGAAGCGCCGTTCACCGATCCGGCGCCGTATCGCGCGGATCGCTTCTGAGCACGCGATACCGGCGCCGGCACGAAGGCCCGGCTGGCGCCGAAACCCGTCGTCAGCGAAAGCGAAGCTGATTTCGCCCGAGTTGCGAAACGGACGCGCAGCCCATCAGCCGCATGTCCCGTTCGATTTCCGTGCGCATCAGCTGCAGTGCACGCTCGACGCCGGGCTGCCCGGCGGCGGCGAGCGGAAACAGGTAATAGCGCCCCAGGCCGACCGCCTTCGCACCGAGCGCCAGCGCCTTGAGCACGTGCGAACCCCGTTGCACGCCGCCGTCCATCATCACGTCGATCCGGTCGCCCACCGCGTCGACCACCTCGGCAAGCTGGTCGAACGCGGCGCGCGAACCGTCGAGTTGCCGTCCGCCGTGATTCGACAACACGATGCCGGTGCAACCGATGTCCACCGCCCGGCGCGCGTCGTCGACCGACATCACGCCTTTCAGGCAAAACTGCCCGTTCCACTCCCGCACCATTGCGGCGACGTCGTCCCACGACATCGACGGATCCAGCATGTCCGTGAAGTAGCGGCTGATCGACATCGCGCCGCCGCCCATGTCGACATGCCGGTCGAGTTGCGGCAAACGGAATCGCTCGTGGGTCAGGTAGTTGACCGCCCAGGCCGGCTTCAACGCGAATTCGGTCATCCCCGCGAGCGTCAGCCGGAACGGAATCGAGAAGCCGGTTCGCTTGTCGCGCTCGCGATTGCCGCCGGTGATGCTGTCCACCGTCAGCATCATCACGTTCACGCCGGCCTGCCGCGAGCGGTTCATCATTTCGCGGTTGAGGCCGCGGTCCTTGTGGAAGTAGAACTGGTACACCTGCGGGCCCGGGCTGATCGCACGGGCTTCTTCGAGGCTCACGGTGCCGAGCGACGACACGCCGAACATCGTGTCGAATTTCGCGGCCGCGGCGGCGACGGCCCGCTCGCCGTCATGATGAAACAGGCGTTGCAGCGCGGTCGGCGAGCAGTAAACCGGCATACCGAGCCTTTGCCCCATGACCGTCACCGACAGATCGACATCGCGCACGCCGCGCAGCACGTTCGGCACCAGATCGCAGCTTTCGAACGCGCTCGTGTTGCGTCGATACGTGGTTTCATCGTCGGCCGCACCGTCGATGTAATTGAAGATCGGTCCCGGCAACCGTCGTCGCGCCAGCTCGCGGAAGTCGTGGAAATTGTGGCAATCGTTCACGCGCATTCGTCACACTCCATTCGGCGCGCGAGCGGCATGCCGGTGGGTCGGCGCGCGTCGCTCGCATCGCGGCGTTCGTTCGGTCCCGACGGCCGGTGTCCTCGCGCGGTACGGAGGGCGCGTCAGCAGCCGGGAAGCACCGCATCGCGTCCGCCGCTGGCGAACATGCAGAAAATCGACTCGCGCGGTCAATCGAGCGTGCGGCCGAAAATGCGGATCACTTCGTCGAGATGCTCGGCCATCGCCCGGCGCGCGGCGTCGGGGTCGCGCGCGCGGATCGCATCGAGGATCGCGCGATGCTCGCGCTCCGACCGGTGCGGCATGTCGTTCGGCATGTACAGCGACTGCAGCCGCTGGAACATCGGGTCGTACTTGTGCGCGAGCAACTGCTTGATCATCAGCGCATACGCGGCGTTGTCGCTCGCTTCCGCGATGCGGATATGGAACAGCCGGTCGCCCGGGTGCGTGAGCGAGCCGCTGCGGTTGTCGTCCTGATTGCGCAGAAATGCTTCGTGAATCCCTTCGATCTGCGCATCCGAGCCATGCTTTGCGGCCAGCGACGCGGCTTCCGGCTCGATCAGCCGGCGCGCCTGCAGCAGCGCGAACGGCGGGATTTCGGTGTCGAGGTCGAGCGCGATGCCGAGCTCCGGATCGATCTCGACGATCGAGAACGGCGCGACCGTCGCGTTGGGCGCCGATGCAGGTTCGGGCGCGGCGGCCGTCTCGGGATGGCGCACCTTCACGCCGTCGCCCACGCGCACGCTGACGAGCCCGTTCACTTCGAGCGCGATCAGCGCCTCGCGCACCGACGTGCGCGACACGCCGAACCGTTCGGCGAGTTCGCGCTCGGGCGGCAGATAGCTGCCCGGCGGGAAATCGCCGGACTCGATCATCGCACTGAGCTTGTCGGCGATCTGCTGGTAGAGGCGGCGGTTCTGAATCGGCTGGATGGACATACGTTGACGCTGGTAATCGGTTTCGTTCCGGACGGCCCGAACATTGCCTGGGCCGTTCGCGCCTATTTTATATGCCGCGCTTCACATCGCCCGGCACCGCGTAGCAGCGCGCGGCCGTGCCGCCCCACAACGCGGCGCGTTCGGCCGCCGACAGCCGCGCTTCGGCCCAGCGTTCGACGAGCGACGCGACCTCGTCGTACGACGCCGCGAGCAGGCACACGGGCCAGTCCGACCCGAACATCAGCCGCTGCGGGCCGAACGCGTCGAGCGCCGCGTCGAGACACTGCTCGATATGCCGGATGTCCTGCGCGCGCAGGCCGCGCCGCCAGTCGGCTTCGGTCACGAGCCCCGACAGCTTGCACGCGACGTGCGGCAGCGCGCCGAGTTCATGCAGCGACGCGCGCCAGCGCGCGAGCGCCGTGTCGTCGCGCGCGAACTCGGCGAGCGCAGGCTTGCCGGCATGGTCGAGCACGAGCCAGTGCGCATCGTGCCGCGCGCAGAACGCTTGCACGTCCGGCAACTGGCGCTCGAACACGAGCACGTCGTAGACATAGCCGTTCGCCTGCAGCCACGCGACGCCGCGATTGAAGCCGGGATCCGCGACGAACGCGCCGACGTCGGCTTCGTCCTGCACCTGATGACGGAAACCGCGCAGCTTCGGGCTGCGCCACTCGGCGACGCGGTCGGCCAGCGCCGGCGCACCGAGATCCTCCCAGCCGACCACGGCCGCGATGCGTGCGTCGTCGCGCGCCAGATCGAGCAGGAACGCCGTCTCGTCGCGCCCGGCGCGCGCCTGCACCGCAATCGACGCGCCGAGCGCCTGCGCATGCATCTGCGGCCACAGTGCGTCGGGCAGGTAGTCGCGCGCGAGCACGCCCATCCCGGGGCCGATCCACGGATAGTCGGCCGCGCGATAACGCCAGAAGTGCTGATGCGAATCGATACGCACTGCGCCCATGATGCCCTCGTGTCCGATCACCGCGGCGGCGACGGCCCGCCGCGCCGTCGCCCCTCCGCCACGTTCAGTCGTACAACACCGCCGCGATCTTCGGATCGTCGATATTGGTCTTGTCGTACCAGTAGAACCCGGTATCGATGACCTTCGGCAGCTTCTCGCCCTTGATCGCCTTCACGGCCGCCTCGACCGTCTTGTAGCCGATGCCGATCGGGTTCTGCGTGATCGCGCCGGCCATCAGCCCGCTGCGGATCGCGTCCTTCTGCTGCTTGCCGGAATCGTAGCCGACGATCACGACCTTGCGCTTCATCTCGCGCACGCCGTTGACCACGCCGATCGCCGAACCTTCGTTGGTGCCGAACAGCCCCTTGAGCTTCGGATACGCCTGCAGGATCGACTTCGTCACTTCGGTCGACTTCAACTGATCGCCTTCGCCGTACTGCACGGTCACGACCTGCACCTTCGGGTGCGCCGACTTCATCCGGTCGAGGAAGCCGTCGCGGCGGTCGATGCCGGTGCGGCTCGTCTGGTCGTGCGCGACCACCGCCACCTGCCCTTCGTCGCCGATCAGCGCGGCGAGCTTGTCGGCGGCGAGCGCGGCGGCCGCCTTGTTGTTGGTCGCGGCCGTCGTCACCGGAATGTCGCTGTCGACGCCCGAGTCGAACGCGATCACCGGGATCTTCTCGGCCTGCGCCTTCTTCAGCAGCGGCAGCGCGGCCTTGCTGTCGAGCGCCGCGAAGCCAAGCGCGGCCGGTTTCTTCGCGATCGCGGCCGACAGCATGTCGATCTGCTTGTCGACCATCGCCTCGGTTTCCGGCCCTTCGAACGTCACCTTCACCTTGTAGTCCTTCGCGGCCTGCGTCGCGCCCGATTTCACGGCCTGCCAGAACTGATGCTGGAAGCCTTTCGAGATCAGCGGGATGTAGGTTTCCTGCGCGTGCGCGCCGGCCGTGACGCCAACGGCGAACGTCAGCCCGACGATCGCGTTCAACACCTTGCTCCTGATCACTTCGCGTCTCCTTTTTTCGTATCGAATGAAATGCCGGCCGAAACCGGCGGTGAAGCGCATGCCTGCGTGTGTCAGCGGCGACGCCGGCGCAGGATGTCCACATAGACGGCGAGGATGATGATCACGCCCGTCACGACCGTCTGCCATTCCTGCGCGACCGACATGATGCGCAGGCCGTTGGTCAGCACGCTCATGATGAACGCGCCGATGATGGTGCCGACGATGCTGCCCGCGCCGCCCGACAGCGACGTGCCGCCGATCACGACGGCCGCGATCGCGTCGAGCTCGTAGCCTTGCCCGAGTGCCGGCTGCGCGGAGTTCAGCCGCGACGCGATCAGCAGCCCGGCGATCCCGCACACCGCGCCGCTGAACGTGTAGACCGCGATCTTCCACGCATCGACGTTCACGCCGGATAGCCTGAGCGCCTCCTCGTTGCTGCCGAGCGCGAACGTGTAGCGGCCGAAGATCGTCCGGTTCAGCACGATCGACGCGCCGATCGCGACGAGGAACAGGATCAGCACCGCGTTCGGAATCGGCAGCGCGGGAATCAGGCTGCCGATCAGCGAATCCTGCGCGATCGACGTGAAGCCCGGCGTGTCGTTGAAATAGATCGGCCGCGTGCCCGAGATCACGAGCGACAGCCCCTTGAGCAGCATCATCATGCCGAGCGTCGCGATGAACGGCGGCACCTTCATCTTCGCGATCACGAAGCCCGACACGCAGCCCGACAGCGCACCGAAGCACAACGCGGCCAGGATGCCGAGCGGCAGCGGCATCCCCCATTTCGTCAGCACGACGCCGGCCATCACCGCGCAGAACGTCATCAGCGTGCCGACGGACAGATCGATGCCGGACGTGATGATCACGTACGTGCAGGCGACGGCCAGCACGCCGTTCACGGCGGTCGCCTGCAGGATCGACACGAGGTTGTCGACGTCGAGGAAGTTCGACGACGCGAAGCTGAAGAATGCGATCAGCAGCACGAGGCTCGCGAACGCGAGCAGCTTCTGCCGCGCGGCCGGGTTGAAGAAGCGCGATTTCAGGCGCGATGCGGCTGCCGGCGTGTCGCCGGTGGCCAGGGGCGGAACGGGATGCGTATCGTTGGACATGATCGTTAGGCGTCTGAATCGGGACAATCAGGACAACACGGTCGACTCGCGCTGCGTCGCGAGCTGCATGATCTTTTCCTGCGTGGCGTCGGCCGCGCGCAATTCCCCGGTCACGCGGCCTTCGCACATCACGAGAATCCGGTGGCTCATGCGCAGCACCTCGGGCAACTCCGACGAGATCATCACGATCGCCTTGCCGTCGGCGGCGAGCGCATCGAGCAGCTTGTAGATCTCGCTTTTCGCGCCGACGTCGATGCCGCGCGTCGGCTCGTCGAAGAACAGGATGTCGCAGTCGCGCAGCAGCCACTTCGCGATCACGATCTTCTGCTGGTTGCCGCCCGACAGCAGCCGCGCGGGCTGCGCGACCGACGGCGTGCGGATCGCGAGCTGACGCACGTACGACTGCGCGGCATCGCGCATCGCGCGCGCATCGAGGAACACGCCGCGGCGCACGAAGCGGCGCATGCTCGACAGCGCGATGTTGTTCTGCACGTCCATCCCGACCGCGAGCCCGAAATGCTTGCGATCCTCGGACAGATAGCCGATGCCATATTTCACCGCGTCGGCCGGCGTGCGGATCGTCACGGGCCGGCCGTGCACGCGGATCTCGCCTGCATCGACCGGGTCCGCGCCGAACACCGCGCGTGCGACCTCGGTGCGGCCCGCGCCCATCAGCCCGGCGAAGCCGAGGATCTCGCCGCGCCGCAGCGTGAAGCCGACGTCGCGGATCGCACGGCCACGCGACAGCCCGCGCACTTCGAGCGCAATCTCGTTCGTGGACGTATCGGGCGGTGTGCGGGTTTCCGCATCGAGCTGGCGGCCGACCATCATCGAGATGATCGTGTCCATCGACGTGTCCGCCATCGGCACGGTCGCGACGTACTTGCCGTCGCGCATCACGGTCACGCGATCGGCGATCTGGCGCAGCTCGTCCATCTTGTGCGAGATGTAGACGATGCCGACGCCGTGCGCGCGCAGGTCGCGGATGATGCGAAACAGCTCGGCGATCTCCGCGTTGTTCAGCGCGGCGGTCGGCTCGTCCATGATCAGCACGCGCGAGTCGAACGACAGCGCCTTCGCGATCTCGACCATCTGCTGCTTCGCGACCGTCAGCCGGCCCACGGGCGTGCGCGGGTCGAGATCGAGCCGCATCCGCTGGAAGATCGCGGCAGCGTCCCGATTCAGCCGGTCTTCGTCGACGAACACGCCGAAGCGGCCGCGCGGCTCGCGGCCGATGAAGATGTTCTGCGCGACGCTCAGGTGATTCATCAGGTTCAGCTCCTGATGGATGATGCCGATGCCGAGCGCCTGCGCGGCACGCGGGTCGGCGATCTCCACCGGGCGGCCGTCCATCCGGATCTCGCCCGCGTCGCGTGGATAGACGCCCGCGAGAATCTTCATCAACGTCGACTTGCCGGCGCCGTTCTCGCCCATCAGCGCATGCACTTCGCCCGCAAGCAGGTCGAAACGGCAATCGTCGAGCGCCTGCACGCCGGGAAAGCGCTTGCCGATGCCGGTCAGCGCGATCAGCGGCGGCGCGGTGTTCGGGTTCAGGTCGGGTTGCATCGCGCGCGGCCCTCAGCTGATCGCACGATCGAGATGCGTATAGCCGCCGTCGACGAACAGCCACTGGCCCGTCGTGTGCGATGCGCGATCCGACAGCAGGAACACCGCCGTATCGGCGATCTCGTCCGCCGTCGTGAAGCGCTGGCCGAGCGGCACCTTGCCGGCGATTTCCGCGACTTTCGCTTCCGGATCGTCGAAACCCGCGATCCAGTTCTGGTAGAGCGGCGTCATCACCTCCGCGGGAATCACCGCATTCACGCGCACGCCGTCGTGACGCAATGCGACCGCCCATTCGCGCGTCAGCGCGAGCTGCGCGCCCTTCGACGCGCAATAGCCGCTCGTGTTGCCCTGCCCGGTCACGGCCGTCTTCGACGAGATGTTGACGATCGCGCCGCGCGTCGCCTTCAGGTGCGGCACGCAGTAATGCGCCATCACGTAGTAATGGATCAGGTTGCGTTCGAGCGACGCGACGAACGCGTCGCGCCCCGCGTCGAGCCCGATGCTGTCGTTGATGCCCGCGTTGTTGACGAGGCCGTCGATGCGGCCGAAGCGCGCGACGGTCTGCGCGACCGCGTCGCGGCACTGCGCGTCGTCCTGCAGTTCGACGTTCATGCACGCGGCGCGCGGCTGCTTGTGCGCAAGTGCACGCCAGAACGCGTCGTCGGGCGCGTGGCGCGCGAACACTACGGGAATCGCGCCTTCGCCGGCCAGCCGCATCGAGATCGCGGCGCCGATGCCCGACGCGCCGCCGGTCACGATCACGACCCTGTCTTGCAGATTCAAATCCACTTCGCGTCTCCGTCGTTCATGTTGTCGCCGCGCGCGATGCGCACGCCGTGCGTCGCGCGCCGTCGCGCGTTGCCCTACTCACCCGCGGAACCGGTACTGCTCCAGCGATTCGGGCTTCATCTCGATCGAGAAACCGGGCGCCGTCGGCGGCATGTAAGCCGCGCCGCGCACCACGCACGGTTCGACGAAATGCTCGTGCAGGTGATCGACGTACTCGGTCACGCGCCCTTCCTTCGTGCCGGAAATGCAGACATAGTCGATCATCGACAGGTGCTGCACGTATTCGCACAGCCCGACGCCGCCCGCATGCGGGCACACCGGCAGCCCGTACTTCGCGGCCATCAGCATCACCGCGAGGATCTCGTTCACGCCGCCGAGCCGGCACGCGTCGATCTGCACGACGTCGATCGCACCGCGCGCGATGAACTGCTTGAACAGCACGCGGTTCTGGCACATCTCGCCGGTCGCGACCTGCACCGGCGCGATCGCCTCGCGGATCTTGCGATGCCCTTCGACGTCGTCGGGGCTCGTCGGCTCCTCGATGAACCACGGCCGCGCGAACGCGAGCGCGCGCACCCAGTCGATCGCCTCGTCGACTTCCCACACCTGGTTCGCGTCGATCATCAGCTTGCGGTCGGGGCCGATCACCTCGCGCGCGATCGTCACGCGGCGGATGTCGTCGGCGAGGTTCGCGCCGACTTTCAGCTTCACGTAGTCGAAACCTTCGTCCACGGCCTCGCGGCACAGCCGGCGCAGCTTGTCGTCGCTGTAGCCGAGCCAGCCGGCCGACGTCGTGTAGCACGGGTAGCCGTCGCGCGCCAGCGCGGCGATCCGCGCGGCCTTGCCGGGCGCCTGCCGGCGCAGCAGGTCGAGCGCTTCGTCCGGGCTCAGGCAATCGGTCAGGTAGCGGAAGTCGATCGCCCGCACCAGTTCGTCCGGGCTCATGTCGGCGACGAGCCGCCACAGCGGCTTGCCGACCGCCTTCGCCCACAGGTCCCACACCGCATTGACGACGGCGCCCGTCGCCAGGTGGATCGCGCCCTTGTCGGGGCCGATCCAGCGCAACTGGCTGTCCGACGTGACGTGCCGCCAGAAGCGGCCCATGTCCTCGCGGATCCAGTCGAGGTCGAGGCCGACGACGATGTGGCGCATCGCGTCGATCGCCGCGCAGCAGATTTCGTTGCCGCGCCCGATGGTGAACGTGAGCCCGTGACCGGCGAGCCCGTCGCGGTCGGTTTCGAGGATGACGTAGGCCGCCGAATAATCGGGGTCCGGATTCATCGCATCGGAACCGTCGAGCTGGCGCGAGGTCGGAAAGCGCACGTCGAGGACGCGCATCGATCGAATGATAGGCATGACGAACCGTCCGTTGAAGGGAATCAGGCCTGCACGGTGCGCTGGCGTTGCTCGCCGAGCCCGTCGATGCCGAGCGTGATCACCTGTCCGGCGCGCAGGTAGACGGGCGGCTTCTGCCCGAGTCCGACGCCCGGCGGCGTGCCGGTCGAGATCACGTCGCCCGGCTGCAGGCTCATGAAGCGGCTCAGGTAGCTGATCAGATGCGGCACGCGGAACACCATCGTCGCGGTCGTGCCGTTCTGGTAGCGGTGGCCGTCCACCTCGAGCCACAACCGCAGCGCGTGCGGATCGGGCACTTCGTCGGCCGTCACGAGCCACGGGCCGATCGGGCCGAACGTGTCGTTGCCCTTGCCCTTGTCCCACGTGCCGCCGCGTTCGAGCTGGTATTCGCGCTCCGACACGTCGTTCACCACGCAGTAGCCGGCGACGTGCGACAGCGCATCGGCTTCGTCGATATAGCGGCCGCCCTGGCCGATCACCACGCCGAGCTCGACTTCCCAGTCGGTCTTTTCCGAGCCGCGCGGGATTTCGACGTCGTCGTTCGGGCCCGAGATCGCGCTCGTCCACTTGCCGAACACGACGGGCTCCTTCGGCACCTCCATCCCTGATTCGGCCGCGTGATCGGAGTAGTTGAGCCCGATGCAGATGAACTTGCCGACGCGGCCGACGCACGCGCCGAGCCGCGGCGTGCCTCCGACGAGCGGCAGCGACGACGGCGGGATGTCGCGCAGCCGCGCGAGGGATGCAGGGGTCAGCGCGTCGCCGGCGATATCGTCGATCACGCCGGACAGGTCGCGAATCTGGCCTTGCGCATCGAGCAGGCCCGGCTTTTCATGGTGTTTGTCGCCAAATCTCAGCAGTTTCATAGCGTTGTCTGAATGGAAACGGAATGTGAATGGGGAGCGCGATCAGGTCGACAGGGTCAGTTCGACCAGCCGCCGTCGATCAGGTGAATCGTGCCGGTGGTAAACGACGCTTCGTCGGACGCGAGGTACAGCGCGAGCGCGGCCACTTCGTCCGCGCTGCCGATGCGGCCGATCGGCTGGCGCGCGACGAACGCCTGGCGCACCTCGTCGGCGGACACGTGGCGCGTGCGCGCCTGGTCGGCGATCCGCTGCTCCAGCGACGGCGACTCGATCGTGCCTGGGCAGATCGCGTTGCAGCGGATGCCGCGCTCGACGAAATCGGCGGCCACCGCCTTGGTCAGCCCGATCACGGCCGCCTTGGTGGTGCCGTACACGAAGCGGTTCGGCACGCCCTTCACGCTCGACGCCGCCGACGCCATGTTGACGATCGACGCGCCGCCGGCTTCGAGCATCGCGGGCAGCAGCGCGCGGATCAGCCGGTACATCGACGTGACGTTCAGGTTCAGCGAGAACGCCCATGCGTCTTCGTCGCAATCGAGGATCGAGCCGTGATGCACGTAGCCCGCGCAGTTGAACAGCACGTCGAACGCGCGTTCGGTCGCGGCGAGCGCGGCGATGTCGGTCGCGTCGGTGACGTCGAGCCGCCGCGTGGCCAGCCGGCCGCCCGCGCGCTCGGCGTCGGCTTCGAGCCGCGCCAGCGCGGCTTCGTTGATGTCGGTCGCCAGCACGTCGGCGCCTTCGCTCGCGAACCGCAGCGCGGTCGCGCGGCCGATGCCCTGCCCGGCCGCCGTCACCAGCGCGCGTTTGCCCTGCAATCTCATGAGCACCTCTCCCGAAAAGGCGGCCGACAGTCGGCCGATTGGCACAAAGGACTAAAGGTCCAACCAATCATAGAAACGGATCGCGCGTTTGTCACGAAATTGGGATTCAGTATTTACCCAGGGCTGGTCAATCCGGGCGGCGCACGAGAATTCGGCGCGCGAGCGGCGCTTAAGTGCTGCTTCGCGATCCGCTCAAAACCCAATACCGGTGGGCTTTTCAGCCGATTCTGGCGCAACGTCCGGCAAGGCGGCCGCGCCAAACTGACAAAAAAGTCATGTTCGCGTCAGGGTGCCAACGGGTGCCGCACGCCATCATGGTGTTGCCGGACTGCGCTTCCGGTACATCGCCTCCCCGCCCGCTCTGGATCCCTGCGGGCACCTCCGTCCCCCGGCGATGTATCCCGTGACTGGGCGAGCAGACACGGTGCGCGGGCCGATTTTCCGCCCCGGGCTTCCCGTCCGGGGCTTTTTGTCTTTGGTTTTCCAAGAAAATAAGCGTGGATTGTTTCTAAATCGGCAAAAGGTAATTCGAGCCGGACAGGATGTTTTTTCCGGTCACAGACGCTTACATTTAGCGCACCACTCATGGAAACCGCTACGGATTCGCCATCGGGTAGTGACATCCACTGCCACGGCCGAAACCGCACGAGCTTTAGGAAACGGCAAAATGAAGGCCTCCAAATCCCTGCCTGCGCTCGATCCCGCCGACGTCCACGTCGAAATCCTCGAACGTTCCGATACGCTGCTCGTCGTCCGCTGGGTCGAACCCGGCCGCTGTCACTACGGCGAGCAGCGCTGGCGCCGTCGCTTCGCGCAGCGCACCGGCACCTGCGCGCTGTCGCGCCAGGTCATTCACCGCGGCGACGAAGTGTTCCGCCCGGCCGAGCGCCCGGCCCCCGCGAACGCTGCCGCCATGATTTCCGCCGCCGAGGTGCTCGCGCTGGCGGGCAGCAGGTAACACGCGCCGGTCCTGCGCCGGGCTTGCGACGCCACGCCCTAAGCCACAAACCCTAGAAGCGCCGGTCTAATTCCCCCGCTTGTCTGCTCCGTCCGCCCGCACTATCGTTACACCGTTCAATGTAACGATTAAGTGCCGCGGCCGACCGGCCGCGCCGATGGAGGCAGACATGCATGCATGGAGCGCGCGCCACGTCCCGGCGCAAGGCGGCAAGGTCGCGATCGTGACCGGCGCCAACAGCGGGCTCGGCTGGCATCTCGCGGAAACGCTGGCGGCGAAAGGCGCGACGGTCGTGATGGGCTGCCGCGACGCCGCACGCGGCACGCAGGCTGCCAACGCAATCCGCCGGCTTCATCCTCATGCACGCGTCGAAGTCGATCCGCTCGACCTCGCCGATCTCGCATCGATCGCACGCTTCGCGGCCGACGTCGGCGAACGCCACGGCCGCGTCGACATCCTCTGCAACAACGCCGGCGTGATGTTCCTGCCGCTGCGGCACACGCGCGACGGCTTCGAGATGCAGTTCGGCACCAACCACCTCGGCCATTTCGCGTTGACCGGCCATCTGCTGCCGGCGCTGCGCGCCGCGCACCGGGCGCGCGTCGTCACGATGTCGAGCGGCTTCAACCGCGGCGGCCGGATTCGCGTGGACGACCTGC
This sequence comes from Burkholderia sp. AU28863, assembly GCF_002223195.1. Lineage (NCBI taxonomy): Bacteria > Pseudomonadati > Pseudomonadota > Betaproteobacteria > Burkholderiales > Burkholderiaceae > Burkholderia > Burkholderia sp. AU28863. Next base: position 1,961,773 of record NZ_NKFE01000005.1, read on the forward strand.
GTGCCGCGCAGCGCTACAACCGTTATCTCGCCTACTGCGACAGCAAGCTCGCGAACCTCGTGTTCGCGATCGAGTTGCAGCGCCGCTTCGCGCGCGCGGCGTTCGCCGGCATCAGCGTCGCCGCGCATCCCGGCTATGCGGCGACCAACCTGCAGTTCGCGGGCCCGGCGATGGACCAGTCGCCCGCCCGCGCCGCGCTGATGCGCGCCGCGAACCGTTATCTCGCGCAGCCGGCCGACCAGGGCGCGCTGCCCGCGATTCATGCGGCCACGTCGCCCGATCTGGCCGGCGGTGCATACATCGGTCCGTCCGGCTGGTTCGAATCGCGCGGGCTGCCGGCGCCGGCGAGCGTGCCGCGCGCGGCGCGCAGCGTGGCGGCCGCGGCGCTGCTGTGGGAAGCGTCGGAGGCCGCGACGGGCGTGCGCTTCCTCAGCGCCGGCGCGCCCGCCGGACGTGCGCCGGGCCGGCCGTTCGATACGGCGACGGAAGTGCGCTGAGTCGTGCGCCGGCGATCGCAACATTCTTCACACTTATTGCGCAGCCCGAAAAGAAAGCCCGTTGAAAGACTGATGCGCCGCCGCACTGTTACCGGCCAGGAAACAATTTATCGTCAAAATCAGCGTTTACCCTGAACACGCCGGTGACTAAGATTTGATCAATCGCTCAAGACATGGTGTCGGGAGCGAACTCAATAAAACACCGGAGGTCACCATGAAATCGCTCGTTTCCGCAGTCGTTGCCGCTGCCGCCCTGTCCGCTTCGTTCGGCGCATTCGCTCAAAGCACCGTGACGCGCGCGCAAGTGCGCAACGAACTCGTCCAGCTCGAACAAGCCGGCTACAAGCCGGGCGTGTCGAGCCCGTACTACCCGAACGACATCCAGAGCGCCGAGGCGCGCGTTCATGGCGCGGACACCAGCGGCTACGGCGCGCAACCGGCCCCGCTCGTCCACTCGGGCGCGCCGGCAGCCGCTTCGTCGAACGCACGCGACTCGATCTTCTTCGGCCAGTAAGCCGATGCGCCCTCGGCGGGCGCCGCGCGTCGCGCGATGAAGTCACGCAGTCCGGACGAGCCCCCTTCGCGGGGCTCGTCTGTTTTGTGAAACGCATACCTCCGCCGCCCGGCAGCGGGTGGCTTCGCCCGGGCGCGTCGCGTCCGGGTGCTTTTTCCCGACGAGGGATGCGTGAATGCGCGGCGGGTGTCGATCAGCGCGCAACGTCGGCCGGCGCCGCCCGCGACAACACGCGCCACCGCGACAGCAATTCGTCGCGATCGACGTAGCAGCCCTGCAAGTGCCGGCGGCCCGTCGACGGATCGAACTCGGTGCGCGCATGCAGCACGCGCCGGTTGTCGAAGGCCCACATGTCGCCGGCCCGCAGCCGGCGCTGCACGCGAAAGCGCGGCTCGCGCGCGAGCGCGAGGAACCGCCGGTACGCGCGATAGACCGCCGCGACCGAGCCGGCCGGCGCATCGAGCGGCCCGCGCAGGAAGTTCGCGACACGCACTTCCGTCACGTTGCCGCGCGCATCGCGCCCGATCACCGGCGCCGAACAGCGGTAGTCGCTGTTCGCGCTCTTGTTCCAGAACTCGAACGGCGTCGATGCGAGCTGCTCGAAATCGTCCGGATGTTCGCGCCGCAGCGCGTCCGCGAGCGCGAAGCCGTCGAGAAAGATGCTGTCGCCGCCCGTCGCGTCGTTCGCGAGGCAATGCAGGAACTGCACGCCCGGCTGCAATTCGCGCGTCGGCAGGTCGGTATGCGGCGGAAGATTCAGCGACGTATACGCATTGCTGTCCGGGCGCGGCTTCGATTCGACGTCGAACAGCACGCCGAAATTGCTTTCGCGGATCAGGCCGACGCGGCGCGCGACCTCGTCGACGCGGCCGCGCTCGGCCGGCACGCCTTCGACGAGCGTGAGCCCCGTGCGCTGCAACGCGCCGAGCCACGCGAGCAATGCGTGATCGTCTTCCATCACGTCGCGCCACGCGAACACGCCGATCGCCGTCGCATCGTCGCCGGTCCATACGTGCCGCCCGTGCGCGGCCACGCGCTCCGCGCGCGACGCGTCATCGTATGCATGCGCACGCAACCAGCCAGGCGACCATGCGCTGCGGTGTCCGTCGTTCCATTCGACATGCAGCGCGCCGTCGGTTTCGACGTGCACGGTGAGCGCGGACAGATCCTCGCGCGCATCGGCGATCTCGAACACCTGTTCGCGTGTAATCGCATGCACGCACGCGGAACACGCGCAGTTGTCGCGCAGCCAGTCGAAATGGAACGGCGATCGTCGCGCGTCGCTCCACTCGACCTCCACCGCGCCATCGCCAATCGTCGCCGCCGCGATCGCCGCGTCGGCCGAAAACGTCCGCCAGTCCTCGATACGGTGTTGCGCTGCCGCCTGCATCGTTGCCTCCCGGAAAACGCCCGCTACGCGTGTGGAGCGAGCAAGAACCTGCCGACCGCCCGGTGCATGCGCGCCGCCTGCGGGCTCGTCCCGAGCGCGCGCCAGCAGCCGTGCACCAGCCCTTCTCCCATCCAGTAGCGCGCGACGCCGCCCGCCGCGCGAATCCGTTCGACGTACACGCGCGCATCGTCGCGCAGCGGATCGTGTTCCGCGCCGATCGCGAGCACCGGCGGCAAGCCGTCGAAACGCCCGGCTTCGAGCGGCACCGACGCGCGCAACAACGGGTTACCGTGTCGCCGCACGTCGGACAAGTCACCATCCCAGTACAGCGCGCGATAGCGATGCACGTCGTCGAGCGTCAGCATCGGCGCGTGCGCTTCCGTTTCGCGCGCGGGCGACTGCGGTTCGAAACCGAGCATCGGATAAACGAGCGCGATGCCGTCCACGCTCCCTTCGCCCGCATCGCGCAGCGCGGTCGCCACCGCCGCCGCGAGCATCCCGCCCGCGCTGTCGCCCGCGAGCGTCAGCGGATGCACGCACGGCCCGAACGGCCAGCGTGCATCGCGCGCGGCACGCGTGACTTCCACGCAATCTTCAAGCGCGGCCGGTGCACGATGTTGGGGCGCCAGCCGATAGTCGACCGCGATCACGTCGAGGCCCGTATCGGCCGCCAGTCGCGCGGTGATCAGCGCATGGCTGTCGAGCGAGCCGACGACGAACCCGCCGCCATGAAAAAACAGCACCGTGCCGCGCGACGTGCCGGGCGCGGACGTATAGCGCCGCAGCGCGATTGCGCGGCCGTCCCGCGCGCGCCACACGGCGTCCTGCTGCACGATGCCGGCCGGCAGCGCGGCCGGCGTCCATTCGGCCGCGAAGCGGTCGTACAGGCGGCGCTGCTCGTCGGGCGAACGCGCCGCCGCATCGGCCGGATACCACGCGTCGACGGACGCGACGAACGCCGCGATTTCCGGTTCGAGCATCGTGTGCGCTCCGCGGTCGAAGATCGAAGGTAGAAGATCGTGAAACGAAGCGCGCCGCTAGCGGCGCGGCGGCAGCCCGATCACGCGGCCCGCATAAGCAGGCGCCGCGCAATCGCGCTGCAACGCATGCAGTTCAGCCACCCGCGCGGCCACGTCGTCGTCGAACGGCGCCGATTTCGCGCCGTCGCGCGTATCGACGTGCAGCAGCATCTGCTCGCTCGCCGATACCGCGTCGTCATGCCCGTCGGCGAACAGTTCGAGATACAGGTGCAGCCGCTTCGCGTCGTGCGCGAGCACGCGCGCATCGACGCGCACCGGCGTGCATTCCTTGATCTCGTGCAGGTAGTTCACGTGCGCTTCGAGCGTATAGACCGAGCGCCCCCGTTCGCGACGCGCGGCGTCGTCGAGGCCGATGCGATCCAGCAACGCATCGGTCGCGAAGCTGAAGATCAGCAGGTAGAACGCATCGCGCAGGTGGCCGTTGTAGTCGACCCACTCCGGCCGCACCACGTCGCGGTAAATCGTCAGCGGGGTATCGCCCGTCATCGCCTGTCCTTTATTCGTCGAATCGCATCCCGTGCCGCGCCTTCACCGCGGCGATCGATTTCAGCACCTCGGTGATGCACTCGTCGCGATAGCGTTCGAGCGCCTTGATGCTGCGCGTGCCCTGCTGTTCGGTCGTGCCTTCGACGACGCGGTCGATCAGTGCGTCGGTGAGCGTCGGCGCGACCAGCTTCGTCCACGGCAGTTCGAGCGCAGGGCCGAATTGCTGCATGAAGTGTCGCATGCCCGCGTCGCCGCCGGCCAGCGTGTAGGTCAGGAACGTGCCCATGAACGACCAGCGGATCCCCGCGCCGAAGCGGATCGCATCGTCGATCTCGCCGGTCGTCGCGACGCCTTCGTTGACGAGATGCAGTGCCTCGCGCCACAACGCTTCGAGCAGACGGTCCGCGATGAAGCCCGGCACTTCCTTGCGCACGTGCAGCGGCCGCATGCCGAGCTTGCGATAGACCTCCATCGCGCCCTCGACCGCTTCCGGCGACGTGCGCGCGCCGCCGAGCACCTCGACGAGCGGCAGCAGGTAGACGGGGTTGAACGGGTGGCCCACCACGCAGCGCTCCGGATGCGTGGCCCGCGCATAGAAATCGGTCGGCAGCAGGCCCGACGTCGACGACGCGATGATCGCGTCGGGCTTCGCCGCGCGGCTGATCTGCTCGTGCAGTTCGAGCTTCAGCGCCTCGCGCTCGGGCGCGCTTTCCTGGATGAAATCGGCGTCGGCGACGCATGCCTCGATCGTCGACACGAACCGCAGCCGCGCGGGATCGGCGCCCGGCGCGAGGCCGACGCGTTCGAGCGCGGGCCACGCGTTCGCGACGTTCGCGCGCAGCCGCGCTTCGGCGCCCGGCGCCGGGTCCCACACGACGACCTCGAGACCGTGCGCGAGCGCGCGGGCAATCCATCCGCTGCCGATCACGCCGGTGCCGATCGCGGCAAACGTGTTGATGTCGGTCTTCACAGCCATGTCAACGCATCCTTCGAATCAGGGGAAATCGGTGGGCGGCCGCGCGTGCGCGCAGGCCACCCTGTCATGTCAGTCAGTCGGTGAAAAAATTCACGCGAATTCGGCGAGCGCGCGACGTTCGAGCGGACGTTCGCCGCGCGCCGGCAAGCCGAGCTTGCGGCGGCCTTCGGCCGGCGTCAGCACGCGGCCGCCGAGGCGTTCGACGATCTCGCGGGCACGCTCGACGAGCGTGCCGTTGGTCGCATGCACGCCGCGGTCGAGCCAGATGTTGTCCTCGAGGCCGACGCGCACGTGGCCGCCGAGCAGCATCGCCTGCGCGACCATCGGCATCTGCATGCGGCCGATCCCGAAGCCGGCCCAGTGCGCGCCCGGCGGCAGGTTGTCGACCATCGCCTTCATCGTGCCGGTATCGGCCGGCGCGCCCCACGGAATGCCAAGGCACAGCTGGAACAGCGGCGGATCGTCGAGCAGCCCTTCCTTGAGCAACTGCTTCGCGAACCACAGATGGCCCGTATCGAAGATCTCCAGTTCCGGCTTCACGCCGAGTTCCTGGATCCGTTTCGCGCCGGCACGCAACTGCGCGGGCGTCGACACGTAGATGTAGTCGCCGTCGCCGAAATTCAGCGTGCCGCAGTCGAGCGTGCAGATCTCGGGCAGCAGTTCCTCGACGTGCGCGAGACGCGTGAGGCCGCCGACGAGATCCGTGCCCTTGCCGAAGCGCATCGGGTCCTCGCCGGGGCCGATCTCGAGATCGCCGCCCATGCCGGCCGTCAGGTTGATGATCACGTCGACGTCGGCCGAGCGGATCCGGTCGACCACTTCGCGATACAGGTTCGGGTCGCGGCTGCCGCGCCCGGTCTGCGGATCGCGCACGTGGCAGTGGGCGACCGTCGCGCCGGCCTTCGCGGCTTCGATCGCGGCGGCCGCGATCTCCTTCGGCGTGACCGGAATCGCCGGATGCTTGCCGACCGTATCGCCCGCGCCGGTCACGGCACAGGTGATGATGACTTCGTGATTCATGCTGGATGCCTCGCTTGATTCGGGTTGTGTCGCATTGCTGATAGCGTATGGGCGCGGCCGTTACAGGCCGAGATACGCCTTCACGGCAGGCAGGCCGTCCTTGCCGTCGAACGTCTTGACGCCCGCGAGCCATGGATCGAGCACCTGCGGGTTCTTCTTCAGGTACGCCTTCGCGGCATCGGCCGGCTTGGTCTTGTTCATCACCGTCTGCATCAGCTGGTTCTCGAGCTGCGTCGAGAAGCGCAGGTTCGTCACGAGCTTGCCCGCGTTCGGGCAGCGCGCGATGAAGTCGGGCGCGGTCAGCGTGTACACGCGCGCTTCGCCGTAGTTCGGGCCGAACGCCGCGTCGCCGCCGGACAGGTAGTTCATGCTGAGCTGGATGTTCATCGGATGCGGCTCCCAGCCGAGGAACACGACCCACTTCTTCTCGCGTGCCGCGCGCTCGACCGTCACCAGCATCCCGGCTTCGCTCGATTCGACGAGCTTGAAGCCGCCGAGCCCGTACTGGTTCGTGTCGATCATCTTCTGGATCGTCGCGTTCGCGCTGCTGCCCGGCTCGATCCCGTAGATCTTGCCGTCGAGTTCCGCGCGGTGTTTCGCGATGTCGTCGAAGGTCTTCAGGCCGGCCTGGTATGCGTAGCTCGGCACCGCGAGCGTCGCCTTCGCACCGGACAGGTTCGGCGGTTCGACGACGTTGATCGACTTGCTGTCGAGGAACGGTTGCAGCTGCTTCTGCTGCACCGGCCACCAGTAGCCGAGCGACACGTCGAGCTGCTTGCTCTTGAGACCGGCGAACGAGATCGGCACCGACGCGATCGTCGTGGTCGGCTTGTAGCCGAGCGCCTCGAACACGGTCGACGCGAGCGCCGTGGTCGACGTGATGTCGGTCCAGCCGATATCCGCGAAACGCACGGTGCGGCAGGTCGCGGCCTCCGTCTCGGCCAGCGCGGCTTGCGTGAACGCGCCGGTCGCCAGCACGGCCGCGGCAAGCGCGGCGATCTTCGTCGACTTCATGGTTCGGTTCCTCCCGGTTGGTCTCGCGGCAGCCGGTGCGCGGAGTGTGCGCCGGCCTGCATCGTGGGAGTAAAAGTAACGAGCCATATTCGCCGCGAGAAGACCGGCGGCGACCTGTTCTTGCCTGTTTGCGACTATGAGTGGAAACCACTAGATTTCGTCTGAGGCTTGATGGACGGGGGTCTAGGGTTTTTCTTGGGAGCGGCGGGATTGCCCGGATGCGGCGTACACCTTTCGATTCCGCCATGGCTTTGCTGACGGATTTCCGACAGGTCGCCGGATCCGGTTGACCGGCCCTATGCTGGCAGTCGCCGGGCGATCGCGCGCGGCCCGCCTGTTGCCGTGCCGCCTCGTGTCCGGCCGTTGCGCGTCGCTGTAACGGACGCGCACGGACACGGCCGGCCGTCGCGATGTCCGTCTCCGGTCTTTCCGCCAAGGAACACCATGATGCTTGCCGCTTTCTTCGTCGTCGCCCTTGTCGTCCTCATCGTGCCCATGCAGCGCGGCGTGATGCGCGGCGCGGATGCGAAACTTCGCGCGCAATTCGATGCGGAAGGCCCGCGCGGCGACGCGTCGCGCCGGTTGATGCACGATGCGGGGTACCGCGTCTGAGTATCGACGTCGGGCGCAGGCCAGCCGAACTCGCGAGCCGGTACGGTGGCGATGCGGCGCGTTTAACCCGCCGTCACCACTCGAACGAACGCCTGCGCGAGCATCGTCGGTTCGACCGGCAGCACCAGCGCGCACACCGATCTCGCATCCTCGTCCGAAATCGGCACGAACACGACGCCGTCGATCCCGATGCTCGCCATCCGCGCCGGCACGATCGCCACGCCCCGGCCGGCCGCGACGAGATTCAACATCGACGTCTTCGGCGACACGATCCGCGCGGCCGCCGGCACGAAGCCGCGCTTCAGGCACAGATCGATCACGACGCGCGCGAGGCCGCCCCGCTCCCGATACACGGCCGATACGAACGGCTCGCGCCGCAACCGCGCGATCGCGACGCGCTTGCGGCCCGCGAGCGGATGATCGGCCGGCACCGCCACGCACAGGCGTTCGGCCGCCAGTTCGACGAAACGCACGCGTGCATCGCGCCGCAGCACCGGCAACCGGACGATCCCGACATCGGCCTGACCGTTCGCGATGTCCGTCACCTGATCCTCGGACGATGCGCGGTCGAGATCGATGCGCGCCCGGACAATCGCGCATGAAGCGGTCGAGATCCGGCATCAGGCTGCCGACGGGCACGGTACTGGAATGCAGCAGCCGCAGCACGCCGGCCTCCCCGCGCGACAACTGCGCACCTTCGTCGGCGGCCGCCGTCAGCGTGGCCGGGATCGACGCCACGCGTTCGCGGTAGAGCGCGCCGGCCGGCGTGAGCCGCACGCCTCTCGGCTCGCGGTCGAACAGCACGAACCCGAGTTCGTCCTCGATCTGGCCGATCTGCCGGCTGAGCGCCGACTGCGCGACGTGGAGCGCACCCGCGGCCGGCGTGAAGCCGCCGAGGTCCGCCACGGTCAGGAAATACTGGATTTGTCGGAGTGATGGCATACCGAAACGAGATGGATGAGCGCCATATTCGATATTTGCGTTATACCGGCGCGCTCCGCAGAATGAAAGCCTTCCGTGCCCGCATCACCGTTGCGGCCACGCTTTCGGAGCGTTCATCTTCGTGACTACCGTCCTGTCTTATTTGCTGGTCGTGGCGGCCGGCATCAGCGTTGCGTTGCAGCAGGTGCTCAACGCGAACCTGCGCGCGCAGATCGGTTCGCCATGGTGGGCCGGGTCGGTCAGCTACGTCGTCGGCCTCGCCGCGATGCTGGCGGTCGCGCTGCTGTCGCCTCACCCGCGCGTGAGCGGCACGTTGTCCGGTGCGGGGTCGTGGTTCAGCTGGACGGGCGGATTTTTCGGCGCGGTATTCGTCGGCGTCGCGATCCTGATGGTGCCGCGATTGGGCGCGGCGACGACGCTCGCGCTGATCGTCGTCGGGCAGATGACCGGCGCGCTCGTGTTCGACCACTTCGGGGTGCTCGGCATCCCGCAGCATTCGGCGAGCGCGATCCGCATTGCCGGCGCGGCGTGCCTCATCGTCGGGGTCGTGCTGATCCGCGCGTGACGGCGGCGCGCGCGTGCGGGGCCGGCGTATCGGCAACGCACGCACGTGCCGCGACGCTCACGCGTAGTTCATCATCACCGACTTGCTCTCCGTGTACTGGTCGATCACCGCGCGGCCGAGTTCGCGGCCGAAGCCCGACTGCTTCATCCCGCCGAACGGCAGTGCGTTGTCGAGCAGCGAATGGCAGTTGACCCACACGGTGCCCGCGGCAATCCGCGGGATCAGCTTGTGGATCGCCGCAAGATCGTTCGACCAGATGCTCGCGCCGAGGCCGTACGGCGTATCGTTCGCGAGCCGCACGGCCGTATCGACGTCGTCGAACGGCATCGCGACGAGCACCGGCCCGAAGATTTCCTCGCGCACCACGCGCATCGCCTGCGTCGTATCGACCAGCACCGTCGGTTCGACGAAGAAGCCGGGGCCATCGAGCGCGCGGCCGCCCGCCGCTGCACGCGCGCCCTCGCCGAACCCCGAGTCGATGTAACCGCACACGCGCTCGAGCTGCTTCGCCGACACGAGCGGGCCGATCTGCGTCGCCGGGTCCATCCCGGGGCCGATCTTCAGGTTCGCGGCAAGCTTCGCGACGCGCTCGATCACGCCGTCGAACACCTTCGAGTGGATGTACGCGCGCGAACCGGCCGTGCACACCTGCCCCTGGTTGAAGAAAATCGCGTTCGCGACGCCCTGCGCGGCCTTGTCGAGATCGACGTCGGGCAGCACGATCACCGGCGACTTGCCGCCGAGTTCCAGCGACATCCGCGTCATGTTGTCGAGCGCCGCGTGGCCGATCGTCTTGCCCGTCTGCGTCGACCCGGTGAACGCGATCTTGTCGATGCGCGGATCGCGCGACAACGCCGCGCCGGCCGTGTGACCGTAGCCGGTGACGATATTGACGACGCCGTCCGGGAACCCGGCCGCCTGGATCAGCTCGCCGAGCCGCAATGCGCTCAGCGGCGTGTCTTCGGCAGGCTTCAGCACGACGGTGCAACCGGTCGCGAGCGCCGGCGCGATTTTCCACGCGGCCATGAGCAACGGAAAATTCCACGGAATGATCGCGCCGACCACGCCGACGGGTTCCTTGCGCGTATACGCGAAAATTTCGCTGCCCGGCAGGTACGGCATGCCGGCGTCGATCACGCTGCCTTCGATCTTCGTCGCCCAGCCGGCCATGTAGCGGAAACACTGCGCGGCCATCGCGACGTCGAGCCCCTGCGCGACCGTCACCGGCTTGCCGTTGTCGAGCGATTCGATCTCGGCAAGCTCGCGCGCGTTGGCTTCGATCAGGTCGGCGAGCGCGAGCATCAGGCGCTCGCGCTCGGTGGTCTTCGCGTTGCGCCACGGACCCGCATCGAATGCATGGCGCGCGGCGGCAACCGCCTGCTGCACGTCGCGCTCGTCCGCTTCGGGCACGCGCGCGATCACGGCGCCGTCGGCCGGGTTCACGACATCGAGTTGGCGGCCCGACGCGGCGTCGCTCCACTCGGCGCCGATCAGCATCTTCTTCGGCTTCGCGAGAAACGCACGCGTTGCGTCGAGCAGCGCAAAGGTTTCGTTCGTCTCCATGTTCACGTTTCCTTGATTCGTTGAGTGAGTCGGTCAGTAGCGCTCCGTGACGCCGTCGATCCCGCGCGCCTGCAACGCGCGGACGAGACCGGCGCGCACGGTCGCGACGTCGGACAGCGCGGGGCGGCGGTGCGCGGCGACTTCGGCGGCCGTATACGGCTTGAAGTCGCGCGGCAACGCATCGCGGTTCATCGTCGTGAGCACCCAGTTCAGCACGTCAGCCAGCTCCCGATCCGACAGCGCCGAGTTCGACGCGCCGGGCACGCGCATCACGTACTCGCGTCCGGCGGGCAGATGCGTGAAATAGCCGAGCGAATTCGCGAGCGGTGGCACCTTGCCGGGAATGCCGCCGCCCGTCGCCGTATGGCAGCCCATGCAGTTGAGCACCCAGTGCTGCCGAGCGAGCGCGGTGTCGGCCGCGCCGTCGGCCTGTGCTGGCGTGGACGCGACGAACGCGCAGACCGCGGCGCCCGACAGCAGCAGCCAGCACGACACGCGATGCGCCACGCCGTCGAACCGCGACGGCGGCGCGCACCGCGTGCCCTGCAAGGACGCGCGGATGCCGTTCACAGGCCGAGCCCCTTGATCACCACCGCGCGCTGCGCATGCACGGCCGTGCCGTCCATCTGCTTCGCGCGCGCCGCCCGGATATCGGCCGCGGTGAACGGCTTCGCGTCGCCGTGCTGCGCGTTGAGGTCGAACACGACGTAGTTGAGCACGTGCGCGATGTCGTCGTCGCTCGCGCTCGCGAACGACGGCATCTTGAAGTTGTAGCGCTTGTCGTGCACCTGGATCTCGCCGAACATCCCGTGCAGCAGCGTCGCGATCAGTTGCGCCCGCCCGGCTTCCGCCGTCGCGTACTTGCCCGGATACTCGGTCAGCGGCGGCGCAAGGCCGTCCTGCCCTTTTCCGCCCGCCTGGTGACACACCGCGCACTGTGCATCGAACAGGCCTTTTCCGGCCGGGTCATGCACGGTTTCCTGTGCGCGGGCCGCGCCGGGCAACGCGCTGGCCGCAACGGCCGCCATGCATGCAACGATGATCTTTCCTGCCTGCTTCACTTTCATTGCTTGGCCGCTCCGAGCAGAACCGAAACCGAACAGTGGTAATTCGAATTACCGTTCGCCATGCACCAGTTGATGTCGTTGTTCAGCGACAGCTTGTACAGCGGCTTCTCGCGTTCGTTGCGATTGCAGAAGCACTTGCCGCACGAAGTCTTGCCGCAGCAGTCGTTGTACGACACGATGTAGTCCGAACCGTCGTGCGGATTGCGGCAGGTGCCGATCCACGTGATCGGCGACGGCGTCGTTCCCGGCGGGCAACTGCTCGACGTGCCGCCGCAGCAGCTGCAGAGCCAGCCGTCGATCGCGCAGTATTTCCAGTAGTCGCAGCTCGTCGGGTCGTCGCTCGCGCCCGCCGCGGCGGCGCCGGATGCGGCCGACGCCCCCGATGCCGCATCGGCCGCATACGCGGTGCGATCGACGGGCAGCAGCGGCAGCAGCGCCGACCCCACCAGCACCTTGCCGAGCTTCGCCATCGCGCTGCGCCGCGAACTGTGCTGCGCGACGCCGCGCGCCGACCGCTCGAACCATGAATCAAACACGCCCATGTCGTCGTTCTCCAATGACGTTGAAAAAGGTCCGGCCGGTCATGCGTGCCGCGCGTGCGCGTCGTGCGCGCCGTGGCCGTGATCGCCGTGCACGAACTGCTGCAGCGACGCGACGCCGCGCTCCTTCGCCTCGAACAGGCTCTCGAGATGCTCGCGCGTGTTGACGAGCCCCTTCGCGCGCACGGCGCCCGTTTCGTCGAGCAGCACCGCATACGGCAGCTTGCCGATCTGGTACGCGAGGCCGAGCTCCTGCGACAGCACGTAAGGGAAGCGCCCAAGGTCGTGCTTCTGCGCGAAGCGCGCGTGTTCGCCAAGCTCGCCGTCGCTCGCGAGCACGATGTTCACCGGCGTCGCCTCGCTGGCCTGCAGCGACGGCAGCAGCGGCAACAGCTTCTTGCAGACCGGGCACGTCGGCGACAGGAAGAACAGCAGCGTGGCCTTGCCCGCTGCATCGATGCCGCCGACCTTGACCTGCGCGCCGCGAATGTCGGTCAGTTCGAACGTCGGCGCGATCGCGCCGACCGCCGGCCCCTTGTCGATCATCAGCGCGCCAGCCGGCATGATGCGTTCGTACAGGATGCCGATCTGGCGCACCAGCGCGAGACAGATCGCGCCGAGCGCGAGGACGGCCACCCACAACAGGGCGGTGGAAACGGTAAGAGCGGTTTGCATCATGAATTCCTCAGATGAGAAAGGCGCGGGACGTTGGCGAGCAGCACGTCGACGGTGAGCAACGCGCAGACGATCAGCAGCACGGAGAAGGACAGCGTCAGGTAGTCAAACCACACGACGGCGCGCGTACCCGGTTCGACGAATGCGGTCGCAGCGAGCACGACGAGCAGCAGCACACGGCCGACGTGCAGCCAGCCGATGCCGTGCGGCGCGTCCGCACGGGCGGCGGTGAAGCCGGAACAGCCGCAGTCGATGTCGGTGTGGCCGCGCAGCAGGTTGATCGCGAGGCCGGCCGCGAACGCCAGGAGCAGCGCGATCAGCCCCGTCGCGCCAGCCGTGCGCGTGTCCGGAAACAGCAGCGCCACGGCGGCGACGAATTCCGCGAGCGGAATCGCGAACGCGACGGGCGCGGTCAACGCATCGGGCAGCAGCCGATAGCCGGCGAGCGCCTGGCGGAACGCGGCGGGACGGCGCATCTTCGCGAAGGCGCCGAGCAGCACGACGGCGGCCGCGCCAGCCTGCGCGCTGGTGGCGAGTACGGGATCGACGGTCATCGCGGCCTCACGGGTTGACGAGCAGCGACGACGTATTGCCGATCTGCTTCTCGACGTGCCGCAGCGTGCCGGTGCGCGCATCCATCACGACGAGGTCGGAGGTCGCCGTCAGCCCGTAGAACAGCGGCTTGTCGTCCTCGCTGACCTGAATCGACACGAGCGGCTCGACCTTCTGTTGCGCGAGATCCCAGCGCGCGACGCGCTGTTTCGTCTTCAGGTCGTATACCCACACCTGCGTGCCGGGATCCTTGTGCGAACCGTCGGCGCCCTTGTGCATCAGCACGTAGTAACGGTGCTGCTTCGCGTGCACGGCCGTCTGCTGCAGGCCGCCCGGACGCCAGCCTTCGGCGCGCTCGGCGTCCGTCAGCAGCGGCCACGCCTTGCCGAACGCCGGCTTGTCGCCGCTGAAATCGGCGCTGCGCACGTTGCCGCCGTACGTGGTGAACAGATAGCCGCCGTTGTACCGCGATGCGTTCACGAACGCCGGATCCTTGTCGACGTCGATGAACGCGTCCGACATCGTGCGCTTCGTTTCCTTGCCGTTCGCATCGAGCGTGACGGTCAAGGCCTTGCCGCTTTCGCACAGCGCGGTGAAACGGTCGTTGCCCGACGGGTACGCGAGCACGCACGCGGCCATGTCGATCTCCGACAGCACCTGCTTCGAGACGGCGTCGATCACCGTCACCGATGCGGCCGGCGTGATGTTCGCGACGTACAGCCGCTTGCCGTCGGCACTGAACGCGGTGTTGTACGGCGACGGCACGTGCTGGCCGTGCTTCGCCGGAATCATGATCTCGCCCGCGTGATCGAGCGTCGTGTTGTCGATCATCTCGACGACGTCGGTGCGCGTGCCGTGCGAGCCGCGCGAGAAATAGGTCGTCGCGACGAAGCTCGTCTTGCGGTCGGGCGAGATCGCAAAGCCGGGGGCGAAGCCGCCGTCGATCTGGCCGAGCAGCTTGTTCGCATCCGCGTCGTACACATAGATGCGCCCGTCGGTCATCGACGGCATCGAGATGTCGACGATATAGACCTCGTGCGGATGCCACGGCGGCATCTTCTGCACGACCAGCTCTTCGGGTTTTTCCGTCGCGCTCGCGCTGCCGGCCCATGCCGCCGCCAACGCCAGCGTCGCCGCGAGCGCCGCGGTTCGTCGCCTTGTCCTCATGCCGCCTCCAGTGGGGATTCACGTTATGTGGGGCGACTGTAGTTCGACAATAAATCCCGTCAGCACCCGGACCGGCAACGCGTACGTGCCGATTCGGGATATTGGAAATGCGTGTGAAAGCCTCGTCACGTCGCCCCTTCCGACCCTCTGAAACCCGCGCCCGGAATAGCGCCGCCCCGTATTGCGCCGACTTCCCGGTCGGTTTAATCTTGCGCGGTCCGAACGATCGCCGGAGGCGCCGTGCTCGTGTTACATCAGAGGTTCGACGACGCAGACCGGCATGCGGAGGCGCTGCGCGGCTGGAATCAGCGTTACGACCAGATCGGGTCCGGCTCGTATCGCAGCGCGGTCAAACACGCGGTGTTCGACGGCGCGCAGCTGTTCCAGGAAGCGGCGAACGTGCGCATCATCCAGCGCGGATGTTTGCCGCACGGCCATACGGTGTTCGGCATGCCGCTCACCGGCTCGGGCACCTTCGCGTTCGGCGATGCGCGCCTCGAGCGCGGCACGATCGTGATGGCGCGCGGCGGCACACCGTTCGAACTCCATTCGCCCGACGACATGTCGCTGATCGGCGTGGTCGTCGAACCCGAATTGATGCAGCAGATCGAAGATGCGGCCGACGTGCGGCTGGACGCCCGCGCGCTGCGGCGCGGCGTCGTCGAGGTGCCGGTCGCCGCGCGCGACCGCGCGAGCATGCAGCTCGCGACGCTGCTCGAACGCGTGCTGTCGGCGCCCGATGCCTTCGACGCGCCACCCGCGCAGCACGCGCTGCGCGCCGACGTAGGCAACGTGCTGGTCGATCTCCTCACGTACCGGATGCCCGAGCCGTCGAACCGGCTCACGCATGCCTGCCACGCCGACATCGTGCGCCGCGTGCACGACTACGTGATCGAGCATCCGGAAGCGCCCGTCGACATCCTGAGCCTGTGCACGCAACTACGCGTGAGCCGCCGCACGATGCAGAACAGCTTTCAGTCGGTCGTGCAAACGAGCCCGCTCAACTACACGCGCTCGCTGCGCCTCGCGCAGGTGCGACGCCTGCTGCTCGACACGCGGCAATCCGACCTGCCGATCAGCGAAGCGGCCGCACGCTGGGGCTTCATGCATCTCGGGCATTTCGCGAACGCGTACAAGGCGCAATTCGGCGAATTGCCGTCGACGACGGCGCGCCGGACGGTGCATCGTGCAAAAACGCGCTGAGCGCCGAAAAAACCCGCGATAATCCCGGCTTGAACGTTCGGCGCGCGTGCCGCGCCCGCCTCCACCCCACGCCCCGATGCCCGAGGATTTCCACTTCCTGCTGCTGCCCGGCTTCTCCGCGCTCGGCTTCATGTCCGCGGTCGAGCCGCTGCGCGTCGCGAACCGCTTTCGCACCGAGCTGTATCGCTGGCACGTGATCAGCGCGGACGGCGCGCCCGTGGCCGCGAGCAACGGCATTCCGGTCGCCGCCGAAGCCGCGTGCGCGGACGTCCCGCAGGTCGATACGGTGTTCGTCGTCGCCGGCTTCGATCCGCTCGTGTGCTACACGCGCACGCTCGGCGACTGGCTGCGCCGCCAGCACCGGCACGGCGCCACGCTCGGCGGCATCGACACGGGCAGCTTCGTGCTCGCGGAAGCCGGGCTGTTCGACGCATCGCAATCGCTCACGCTGCACTGGGAAGCGCTGGCCGCGTTCCGCGAGCGCTATCCCGGCCTGAACGCGACACAGGAACTGTTCGAGATCGACGACCGGCGCATCACGTGCGCGGGTGGCACCGCGTCGATCGACATGATGCTCGACCTGATCGGCCGCCGGCACGGCGCCGATCTCGCGGCCGCGATTTCCGAGCAGTTCGTCGTCAGCCGCATCCGGCAGCGCTCGGACAGCCAGCGGCTCGAGATCGCCGCGCGCTACGGCGTGCACAACCGCAAGCTGATCCAGGTGATCGGCACGATGCAGCGGCACATGGAGAACCCGCTCGGCTCCGACGCGCTCGCGCAGGAGGTGTCGATCACGCGGCGCCAGCTCGAACGGCTGTTCAGCGCGACGCTGAACGACACGCCGACGCGCTTCTACCTGAACCTGCGCCTCGATCGCGCGCGCGAACTGCTGCAGCAGACCGACATGAGCATCACGTCGGTGTGCGTCGCATGCGGCTTCGAATCGCCGTCCCATTTCTCGCGCACCTATCGCGCCCGATTCGGGATGAGCCCGCGCAGCGACCGGCGCGCGACGCGCTGATCGTCCCGGTTTTTGATCACAATCGGGCGCGGTATTGCGCGTTCCGGCAGCGTTTCCTTCCGTTCGCTGAACAATGTCGACGACTGGTCGACGAACCGAAGCGGTCGTCGAAAATAATCTGGAATGTCGTTGAAAATATTCTGTAACATACCAAAAAAAGTTAGATAGGCAGCCTAACGACACGCATGCCGCATCTCGCGCGCGTCGCGCCACGCAGGCTGCCTGCCGATATCACGATCGATCCGAGGGGTATGACATGACGATGCTCGATTCGCCGTCGCCGCACCTGCCTGCCGTTCGCTTCTCCTCCGCCTCGCCTGCCCGCTTCTTTTCGACCTGACAGTTAGGTTTCCTTAGTCAGTCGAGCCCCCCAGCACCGCTTCGCCGCACCGGTTCCATCGAACCGGCGCGCGGGCCGTGTCGTGCCTGCTCGCCACGAGCGCGCGGGCGTGTCCAACCGTTGAGATGAGGATCACGTATGCAGACATCACGCAAAGCATTGCCGCTCGCCCTGGGTCTCGTGCTCGGTTTCGGCATCGTCGGCGGCACCCAGGCCGATACGAAAGTGTCGAATCCGCAGGCCGCGAGCCTGCGCGAAAGCCTGACGCGCGGCGTCGCGCCGCCGGCCGCGAAGGCCGACACGGCCGCCGGGCAATTCCGTGCGGACGGCGTCGCCGTCACGCTGTACAACCCGGCCTATCGCGCCAAAAAGGCCGCGGCGACGCCCGCCGCGACCGCGCGCGACTTCGTCGCGTCGCAGGCGGCGCAGCTCGGGCTCGACGCGGCCGCGCTCGCGAGCCTCGTCGTCACGTCGGAGCGCAACGACGCCGACTTCACCGTCGTGCGCCTGCAGCAGCAGGCCGCCGGGCTGCCCGTGTACGGCAGCGACATCGCGGTGACCGTCGCGAAGGACGGCCGCATCCTGTACGTCGCGAGCAATACGATCAACGGCGTGGTCGCGACGACGCGCAAGTCGCAGGCCGTCGACCAGCAGCAGGCGCTCGAACGCGCTCGTGCGTATCTCGGCGTGAGCGGCTTCACGCATCTCGACGCGCAGCTCGTCGCATTCGTCGACAAGGCCGGCACGCACACCGCGTGGAAGGTGCGCGGCCGCCCGCAGGACGGCCCGAAAGGCGACTGGGAACTGCTGATCGACTCGGGCAGCGGCGAAGTGCTGCGCGCGGAGGACAAGGCGTTCTACGCGACCGACGGCACCGGCTTCGTGTTCCGCCCCGATCCGCTGTCGCCGACGAAAAGCAGCTACGGCAGTACCGGCTACAAGGACAGCAACGACGCCGATTCGACACAGCTCACGGCGGCGCGCGTACGCGTGACGCTGAAGGATCTCGCGCAGTCGGGCACGCGCTACACGCTGACGGGCCCGTACGCGGCGTGCATCGACTTCGATGCGCCGCTCGACAAGGCCTGCCCGTCGCAGTCCACGCCCGCGTTCGAATTCACGCGCGGCAACCTGTATTTCGAGGCCGTGAACGTGTACTACCACATCGACACGTTCCTGCGGTACGTGAACCAGACGCTCGGCATCAAGGCGTTGCCGTACCAATACACGGGCGGCGTGCAGTACGACCCGCACGGCGAATCGGGCGACGACAACTCGTCGTATTCGTCGAGCAGCGGCCGGCTGACGTTCGGGCAGGGCGGCGTCGACGACGCGGAAGACGCGGACGTCGTGATCCACGAGCTCGGCCACGGCATCCACGACTGGGTCACCAACGGCGGCCTGTCGCAACAGGAAGGCTTGTCGGAAGGCACCGGCGACTATCTCGCCGCCGCGTACAGCCGCGACTTCAACCAGTGGAGCCCGTCGGATGCGCAGTATCACTGGGTCTACAACTGGGACGGTCACAACGAGTTCTGGGGCGGCCGCGTGACCAACTGGAACGTCGGCCGCACCTACGCGCAGGCGCGCGGCGCGGAGATCCACACGGCCGGCCAGTACTGGGCGTCGTGCAACCTCGTCGCGCGCGATGCGATCGGCGCGCAGGCGATGGACAAGGCGTTCCTGAAAGGGCTGTCGATGACCAACAGCTCGACCAACCAGAAGGCCGCCGCGCAGGCCGTGCTGACGGCCGCATCCGCGCTCGGCTACAGCAGCGCGCAGCTCACCGCGATCGGCAACGCGTACAACAAGAGCTGCACGTACGGCGTGACCGTTCCGCAGAAGTCGTAATCCCGCAGCAGGCGGGAGCGCATCGCACGACCTGCGGCGCGCTCCCTTCATCGACATCGCCATCCTCACGAGATCGAACATGCCTACTCTGAAACCGACCCGTCTGAGCGCCGCGCTGGGCGGCATGCTGCTGACCGCCGCCGCGCACGCGACACCCGTCTGGATCACGCTCGGCGACACCGCGTTCCGCCAGCTTCAACGCATCGATGCGACCGCAACCGCGCAGTACAGCACGAGCGTCGATGCCGGCAAGGCGACCGACGGCGCCGCGCGCCGCGAAACCGTTCACGTCGTCGAGATCGACGATGCGCGGCTCGGCGAGCTGGCCCGCGCCGTTCATCGCACGCGCGGCCACGGGCCCGGCTACGTCGTGCACGATTCGTTCGACGACGCGCGACAGGCGCTGCAACCGTTGCCGGCGACGCTCGCAAAACAGGCCGCCGCCTCCGCGTACACGGTATCGAACGTGCCGCAGATCGGCACGTGGGTCCAGCAACTGCAAGCCAGCAACATCGTCGGCACGATCACGTCGCTGTCCGGCTTCACGAACCGCTACTACACGACGTCGCACGGCGTCGCCGCGTCCGACTGGCTCGCACTGCAGTGGAAGCAGCTGGCAGGCTCACGCACCGACATCACTGTCGAACAGTTCTCGCACACGGGCTTTCCGCAGAAATCGGTGATCCTGACGATTCGCGGCAGCGATCCGGCCGCGGGCACGGTCGTGCTCGGCGGCCACCTCGATTCGACCGTCGGCCGCACGACGGAAAACACGCGCGCGCCCGGCGCCGACGACGATGCGTCGGGCATCGCCAGCCTGACCGAGGCGCTGCGCGTGCTGCTCGCGAACAACTACCGGCCGAAACGGACCATCAAGTTCGTCGGGTATGCGGCCGAGGAAGCCGGCCTGCTCGGCTCGAAGGCGATCGCGAAGCAGTTCCGCACGCAGAATGCGAACGTGGTCGGCGTGCTGCAGCTCGACATGACGAACTACAAGGGCGATCCGAAGGATATCTACCTGATCTCCGACTACACGAACGCGGCGCAGAACACCTATGTGAAGAATCTGGCGTCGACCTATCTGCCTGAGCTCGCGATCGGCACGTCGCAGTGCGGCTATGCGTGCTCGGATCACGCGTCGTGGAACGCGCAGGGGTATCCGGCATCGTTCCCGTTCGAGGCCGACCAGAACGACAGCCCGTACATCCACACGGTGAACGACACGCTGGAGAACTCGGATCGACAGGCGAACCATGCGCTGAAGTTCGGCAAGCTGGCACTGGCCTATGCGGTCGATCTCGGCGGCATTGCCGGCGCGACGGTCAAGCGCTGAGCGTGCTTCGTCGAGCGGCTTTCGCGTTCGGCAACGAGACGGGCGTTCACTCGCGTGGGTGCGCCCGTTCGAATGCCTTTCGTCCGTCCGGCTAGAATCGCCGTTCGACCACTCGCCACACGCTTGCCCACCATGACCGAACCCACCCGCTCCATCGACGATCTGTCGCCCGCCCGCGTCACGACCGCCTTCGACCTGCCCGGCCATACGACCGTTCGCTCGCTCGGCGTCGCGCAGGGCATCGTCGTACGCTCGCGCTCGATCGTCGGCTCGTTCGGCGCGTCGCTGCAGACGATCTTCGGCGGCAACATCACGCTCTATACGTCGCTGTGCGAGAAGGCGCGCGAGCAGGCGTTCGACAAGATGCTCGTCGAGGCGCGCACGCTCGGCGCGAATGCGATCGTCGCGATGCGCTACGACTCCACCGAGATCGGCGCCGGCGTGACCGAAGTCATCTGCTACGGCACGGCCGTGCGCGTGACACAGGATGCATGACGTGTGACGCGCGTCACCCGTCGCGTTCGAGCGACTTCATGTTCGTGAGCTGCGGAAACAGCCGCATCCATGCGAGCGCGACGGCGATCGTCGCCGCGCCGCCGACGACGATCGCGGCCGGCGCGCCCCACCACGCGGCCGTCACGCCCGATTCGAATTCGCCGAGCTGGTTCGACGTGCCGATGAACAGCGAGTTGACCGCGCTCACGCGACCGAGCATGTCGTCGGGCGTGCGCAGTTGCACGAGCGACAGGCGCACGACGACGCTGATCACGTCCGACGCGCCGAGCGCGGCCAGCGCCACGAGCGACAACGCGAAATGCCGCGACAACCCGAACACGATCGTCGCGATGCCGAACGCGATCACGCCGCCGAACATCGCGCGGCCCGGCCGCCCCTTCAACGGGAAACGCGTGAGCCACAGCGTGCCCGCGAGCGCGCCGACCGCCGGCGCCGCGCGCAACGCGCCGAGGCCCCATGGGCCGACCTGCAGGATGTCGCGCGCGTAGATCGGCAGCAGCGCGGTCGCGCCACCGAACAGCACCGCGAACAGATCGAGCGACAGCGCGCCGAGAATCGCCGGTTCGCGCCGGATGAACGCGATGCCCGAAAACACCGAGCGCAGCGTCACCGGCTCGCGAGCGGGCGGTGCGCTGCGCAGCGGGATCGTGCCGCTCAGCATCGCCGCGATCGCGAATGCCGCGACGCTCGTGCCGAACGCGACGGGCGCGCCGACACCATAGAGCAACCCGCCGAACGCGGGCCCGAGGATCTGCGCGGCCTGGTTCGCGGACGTCGATAGTGCGGTCGCACGCGGCAGGTCGGTGCGCGGTACGACGGCCGGCAACAACGACGACACCGACGGCGACTCGAACGCGCGCGCCGTGCCGACGACCGCCGCGAGCGCATACACGGCCGGCGCGGCCAGCCACCCTTGGGCCGCGCCGAGCAGGAACACGCCGGCGGCCAGTGCCTCGACGCTCTGGCAGATCGTCGCGATGCGCCGGCGGTCGTAGCGGTCGGCCACCTGCCCGACGACGAGCGTCAGCGCGAACATTGGCACGAACTGCGCGAGGCCGACGAGACCGAGCGCGAACGCGCTGTGCGTGAGCGCGTACACATACCAGCCGATCGCGACCGACAGGATCTGGAAAGCCAGCGACGACATCACGCGCGTGCCCCAGAAACGCTGGAACGGCGCGTGGCGGAACAGGTTGGCGGGTAACGGGGATAAAGGACTGGAATCGGGCACGGGGGTGGTCATCGGAATCTCGGCGGCTGGCGCTGCGCACCGCGACCGTTCGGGAAACGACGACACACGCGAGTGCGTGCGCGCGGCAACGGTGCGGACGCGGCCAAACCGCGATGATATGCCAACCGCGGAAAACCGGTCGGCCGCCGGCCACGCGCCCCGTCGAGCCGGCGCATCGCACAAAAAAAAGCGCGAACCGCGGTTCGCGCCAAAGAGAGACCTCGCTGAAGACGTCACTACATCAACTGCACCTGCTCGCTCAGAACGAATGCCGCATCCCGATCCGAACGTCGGCCTGCGTCTGCGTCGTCGAAGGCGTGAAGCTGTAGCCGATCACCGCATCGACGCCCTGCGACGCGCGCAGGTAATCGCCGGAGATGTAGATGTCGGTGCGCTTCGACAGCAGGTAGTGCAGGCCCGCCGTGCCCTGGTTCCAGTGGTGGCCTTCGAAGCGCGTGTGCTGGTAGCCCGCGATGAAGCTCAGCGCCGGCGTGAACTGGTACAGGCCGCCGCCTTCGTACACCTGCATGTGCGACGACTGGCCGAAGCCCTTGATCGTCGTGTACGAGTAGTTGGCGTCGAGCGTCAGCTTGCCGATCGTGTAGCTGGTGCCGATGCCGAACGTGCCCTGGCTGTCGACACCCATCGGCGTGTTCGCGAACAGGTCGGTACGCGCGCCGGTCGCCGGATCGACGGTAACGGTCTGCTGGCCGAGGAACGTGTGCGTGCCGATCATCGCGTACGGGTCGAACGCGTAGATGCCGTTCGGGTTGTTCAGGCGCGTGTAGGCGGCGCCGATCGAGAAATCGCCCTTCGTGAAGCTCGCGCCCGCGCTCCATGCACTGTTGCGATGGAAGTTGCCCGCGACGTTGCCGAACGAGTACATCGCGCCGAACTTGAAGCCGCTCATGTCGTTCGACAGGAACTTCACCGAGTTCGGCAGGCGGTCACCGTTGAAGCGGTCGAAGTCGCCCTGGTGGATCGCATAACCGCTGCCCCACGCCGAGATGTTGTAGATCGATACGAGTTCGTTCGTGATGTCGAGCTGGTTACCGAACGACAGCGTGCCCCAGTCGTTCTGCAGGCCGACATACGCCTGCCGGCCGAATTCGGCGCCGCCGAAGCCGAGTTGCCCGTTGCCGAGACGGAAACCGCTCTCGAGCACGAACACGGCCTTCAGGCCGCCGCCGAGGTCTTCCGTGCCCTTGAGGCCGAAGCGGTTTCCGTAGGCGACGCCGTCGTCGAACTTGACCACGTGCGAGCCGCCCGTGTTGTTCACGTAGGTGATACCGGCGTCGAGAATCCCGTACAGCGTCACGCTGCTCTGCGCATGGCCGATGGCGGGAATACAGGCCGCGCATGCAAGCGCGGCAGCTACGGCAACTTTCGTGTGCTTCATTGTCGACCACCCTCCCTGAACCGTTCGATGGATAGAATCTCGTCCCGGCGCGTGCCGCGGTGCGCCGGTGGATTCGAATTCAGACCGCCCCGCTGGCTCCGGTATTTCGTTTTCCGCAATAACGCAGCCATTGGCGAAAAATACAAACCCATATTTCCGGTCACCCGTCTGAAGGCGACACTAAATGGTCACGATGCGACGGGTCGGGAAAACACCGAGACAGGCGGCACGGCAAAGACCGGCCGCCCGGCGGGAGGCAATCAGCGACCGTCGAGGACCGCGCGCACGGCCGGCAGGCCCGGTGCGCCGGTGGCCGTCGTCACGCCGTCGAGCCAGCCGGCGACCAGCGCGGGCTCGGCCTTCAGCGCATGCTGCGCCGCGAGCGCGGGCGACGTCTTGTGGTCAAGCATGTCGGCGATCATCCGGTTCTCGACGTCGACGGAGAACGTCATCTGCCGGAACAGCCGCGCGAGATTCGTGCACTGGCCGGCGAACCCGGCACGCGTGACCGTGTTGACCGTCGCACCGCCGTAGTTCGGGCCGAAGTATGCATCGCCGCCCGACAGATACGTCAGATGAAACTTCGTGTTCATCAGATGCGGCTCCCACGCGAGAAACACGATCCAGCGCTTGTCGCGCACCGCGCGCTCGACCTGCGTAAGCATGCCCGTCTCGCTCGATTCGACGAGCGACCAGTTCGCGGACCCCAGCGCATGGTCGGACAGCATCCGCTTGATGTTCTGGTTCGCGGGCGCGCCGGGCTCGATCCCGTAGATCTTGCCGCCGAAACGGTCCGCGAAGCGCGCCAGATCGGCGAACGTATGCACGCCGGCCGCGGCCACATAGTCGGGCACCGCGAGCGTGAACTTCGCGCCGCTCAGGTTCGCGTGCAGCACGTCGATCGATTTCTCGTCTACGAACGGCTTCACGAGCGGCGCCTGAGCGGGCATCCAGTTGCCGAGGAACACGTCGACCTGCCCTTTCTTCAAGCCCTGGTACGTGATCGGCACCGACAGGTTCGCCACGTCCTGCCGGTAGCCGAGCGCCTTCAGCACGACGCCCGCCATCGCGTTCGTCGCGTCGATGTCGGTCCAGCCGGGCGCCGCCATCTTCACGTCGCCGCACGTCTGCGGATCGGCGGCAGACGCAGGCTGCGTCGCCACCACGCACGCGGCGGCCAACGCCGCGCCGATCCTTCGGATTGCTGCATTGCCTTGCCGTTTCATGGTTCGTTTCCTCCGTCGTTCTTCAATGACCGCGATGCGGGACGTTCAGCGCCCGACGCGCGGAAAACGCGCCATCGCTTCGAGCGTATCGAGTTCGACGTGATTGCGCATGTAGCGCTGGCTCGCGTCGGTGAACGGCTGCCAGTCCCACGCGTGGATGCGGCCCTGCGTCGTCGCCGCGTAATGGAAGCGCCGGCGCCGCTGGCTCGCGCGCACCTGCCGGTCCAGCTCGGGCAGGTTCCAGCGCTGCGCGGCCTGCGCGCGGAATGCGGCGAGCACGTCGGCGGCTTCCGGCTGCCCGGCCAGGTTCGTCAGCTCGCGCGGGTCGTCCGACAGGTGGTAAAGCTGGTCGGGATCGGCCGGGCAATGCACGTATTTCCAGTCGCCGCGCCGGATCATCACGATCGGCGCGAGCGCGCCTTCCGCGAGGTATTCGCCGAGCGCGACATCGTGCGCGGGCGCGCCGTGCAGGTGCGGCACGAGGCTCGCGCCGTCGACCGGGTCCGGCCAGCCGCCGGCCGGCGCCACGCCGGCCAGTTCGACGAGCGTCGGCAGCAGGTCGACGTGCGACACGGGCCCGCGCACGCGCGCGGCGCCGAAGCGGCCCGGTGCATGCACCATCAGCGGCACGCGGCAGCCGCCCTCGAAGAACGTCATCTTGTACCAGAGCCCGCGCTCGCCGAGCATGTCGCCGTGGTCGGACGTGACGATCACGATCGTATCGTCGGCGAACCCGCATTGCTCGAGCGCGGCCAGCACGCTGCCGAACTGCGTGTCCACGTACGACGTCGCGCCGTAATACGCGCGGCGCGCGGCCCGGATCTGCGCGTCGGTCGGCGGTGTGCGGTCGTTCTCGCAGACGAAACGCAGCCGCTGCGAATGCGGATCGCTTTCGGCCGCATCGAGCCGCACGGCCGGCATGTCGATCTCGTCATCGTCGTAGCGATCCCAGTATTCGCGCGTGATCGCATACGGGTCGTGCGGATGCGTCAGCGACACGACCATGCAGAACGGCCGCACATCGTGTCCGGCCGCGCGTTCGCGCGCGACGTCGTACAGTTTCTGCTTCGCGGCGAACGTCACTTCGTCGTCGAAGTCGAGCTGGTTCGTGCGCACGCACGGGCCCGCATCGAGCACGGAGCTCATGTTGTGATACCAGCTCGGCCGCTCCATCGGGCTGTCCCAGTCGGGCACCCAGCCGAAATCGGCCGGATAGATGTCGGTCGTGAGGCGCTCCTCGAAGCCGTGCAACTGATCGGGCCCGCAGAAATGCATCTTGCCGGACAGCATCGTCCGGTAGCCGCCCGCGCGCAGGTAATGCGCGAACGTCAGCGTTTGCGCCGGCAATTCGGCGGCGTTATCGTAGGCGCCGATGCCCGACGGCAGCTTGCCTGTCAGCAGCGAGAAGCGCGACGGCGCGCACAGCGGGCTCGCGCAGTACGCGGCGTCGAACACCACGCCTTCGGCGGCGAGCCGGTCGAGCGTCGGCGTGCGGGCGACGCGGTTGCCGTACGCGGGCAGCGCGAACGGCGTGAGCTGGTCGGCCATCAGGATCAGGATGTTGGGTGTCGGGTTCGTCATCGGCGATCGTGGGGAAAGCGGTGTTCGAATGAAACGGCTCGCCGCTCGGGCAGCGAGACGTCCGGCATGACGGAGGCGATCCGCAGAAACCGCCGCGCGCCGGGGCCGCGCTGGCTAGAATCGCGGCATACGTTGCGCGGCCGCGCATGAAGCGCATCTGCCGCACCGTCCGCCGCACTATCGCCCGCCCGAATTCGCGCGGGTAGCCGTCCGGTCCTTATGGGGCCATTAGAGGGACTTATGTCGAAATCCGAACCGTTACCGTCGATGCAGGCGCTGCGCGCGTTCGAATCGGCCGCCCGGCTCGCGAGCTTCACGGCCGCCGCGCGCGAGCTCGGCTCGACGCAGCCGGCCGTGAGCCAGCAGGTGTTCCAGCTCGAAGCCGAACTCGGCGTGCCACTGTTCGAACGCAGCCCGCGCGGCGTCACGCTGACGGCCGACGGCCAGTGCCTGTACGAAGCCGTGCGGCTGAGCCTCGACACGCTGCGCGGCGCGACCGCGACGCTGCGTGCGCGCCGCGAGCACGGCGCGCTCACGATCGTCACCGATTTCGGTTTCGCGACCTACTGGCTGATGCCGCGCCTCGGCGGGCTGAAGCACGTGATGCCGGACGTCGACGTGCGCGTCGTCACGTCACAGGATTACGACGCGCAGCGCGACCACGGTGACATCGCGATCCTGTTCGGCGACGGCCACTGGCCGTCGTGCACGGCCGCGCGGCTGTTTCCGGAATCCGTCACGCCCGTCTGCTCGCCCGCGTTTCGCGACGCGCACCCGGACGTCGCGCGGGCCGACCACCTGCTCGCGCTGCCGCTCCTGCACGTGCAGCCGACCCGCCCCGAGCGCTGGCTGTCGTGGTCAGGCTGGTTCGACGCACACGGGCTCGAACCGCCGGCCGCCGCCCGCGGCGTAACCTTCAACAGCTATGCGCTCGTGATTCATGCGGCGCTGCTCGGCGAAGGCGTCGCGCTCGGCTGGGCGCCGCTCGTCGACGAACTCGTCGCGTCCGGCCAGCTCGTGAAGCTGGTCGACGCGCCCGTCGTCACGTCGCGCGGCTACTTCCTGGTGCGCCCGCCGCAGCGGCCAGAGCCGGACGCGACCCACGTGTTCCGGCGCTGGCTGCTGGACGCGTGCGCGGCGGCCTGACGCGGCGCGCCCGCCCCGTTCCCCTTCCCCGCCCCAGGCCCCGCTGGCGCGCCGATACCAGCCACACGGCGCGTTGGTTCTATCCGCCCCGGAATCGTCCTGATTTACTTGAGCCTCCCGCTACCCGCGCGGCGCGGCGCTGTCGTGCGCCGTCGCGCGGCCATGCGCCCCCATGCCATCCGAGGAGTCTCATGACCGCCGAGCACCGCCCCGATCAATTCGTCCTGACACTGTCGTGCCCGAGCGCGGCCGGTCAGGTCGCCGCCGTCGTCGGCTTTCTCGATCGCCATCGCTGCTACGTCGATGCGCTGAACGTGTTCGACGACGATCTCAGCAACCGCTTCTTCGTGCGCTGCGTCTTTCATCCGACGGATGAGACGCTGCAGATCGACGCGCTGCGCCAGGAATTCGGGCCGATCGCGGCCGGACTTGGCGGCCACGACGGCGACATCCAATGGGCGATCCACGACGTCAACGCGCGCCCGAAGGTGCTGATCATGGTGTCGAAGCTCGAGCACTGCCTCGCGGATCTGCTGTTCCGCTGGCGGATGGGCGAGCTGAAGATGGACATCGTCGGCATCGTGTCGAACCACCCCGACTTCGAGCCGCTCGCCGCACAGCACGGGCTGCCTTTCCGCCACTTCCCGATCACGGCCGACACCAAGGCGCAGCAGGAAGCGCAATGGCTCGACTTCTTCGAATCGAGCGGCGCCGAGCTCGTGATCCTCGCGCGCTACATGCAGGTGCTGTCGCAGGAGACGAGCGCGAAGCTCGCGAACCGCGCGATCAACATCCATCACTCGTTCCTGCCCGGCTTCAAGGGTGCGAAGCCGTATCACCAGGCCCATGCGCGCGGCGTGAAGCTGATCGGCGCGACCGCACACTTCGTCACCGACGATCTCGACGAAGGCCCGATCATCGAGCAGGTCGTCGAGCGCGTCGATCATGCGCTGCGGCCGGAGCAACTGCTCGCGGTGGGGCGCGACGTCGAAAGCCTCACGCTCGCGCGTGCGGTGAAGGCGTTCATCGAGCGACGGGTGTTCTTGAACGGGGATCGGACTGTGGTGTTCCCGTAACCCGATCATCGCAGCCGCGCTCGAACGCGGTGTAAACGAACAAGGCCCAACCGGCACGCAACCGGTTGGGCCTTGTTTGTCGTCGTGCTGCGCCGGCGCTTCGCGCGATGGCCCCGTGTGCGGTTTCCGAAGCCATCGCGTGCCGTGACACGCGCGCATTACCGCGTCACTTCATCCACGCGAAGTAGTACGACAACCCGATCGTCAACGCCGCACCGATCAGCGCCGCATACGGCATCAGGCTCAGCCACAGCGCGCGCTTCGGCACTTCCAGCTCCATGTCGCGCTGCATCTGCGCCGGGAAACGGCCGCGATCCTGCCAGTAGTGGCGATAGAGGAACACCGGCACGATCAGCAGCATCGCGATCAGCCCGTTGCGCAGCGTGCCTTCGCCTTGCAGGTTCGCGCCCGCGCCGACGTAGACGAGGTTCGCGTACCCGCAGATCGCGCCGCCGACGAGCAGCCAGGTCGGGCAGCGGAACGGCCGATCCCAGTTGCCGCGATCCATCCGGTGGATCCAGCCCGACTGAAGATTCAGGAATACGAACAGCATGTAACAGACGTTCGAAATCGACAGCACCGTCATGTAGTCCGACATCATCAGCAACACGAGGTTGAAACCGAGGTCGGTCCACATCGCGCGCGTGGGCGAGCCGTGCTCGTTCACGTGCGACAGGTACTTCGGCAGCCATCCGTCGACCGACGCCTGGTACAGCGTGCGCGACGAGCCCATCATCGACGTCATCACGATCAGCAGGATCGACAGCATCAGCATCACGACGACCGCATTCGCGACCCACGCGCCGCCGCCGACGATCTTCGCCATCGCGGCCGCGACGCCGGTGCCGTCGCCGATCGCCGGATCGAGCATCGCCTGCGTGCCGAGCGCGCCCTGGAACGCGAGCGGGACGAGCGTCATCACGACGAGACACAGCGCCCCCGACCAGAAGATCGCCTTGGCCGTATCGCGCCGCGGATCGCGAAATTCACGCGTGTAGCAGACGGCCGTCTCGAAACCGTACGACGCCCAGCCGGCCATGAACATCGCGCCGAGCGCCATCGTCACGCCTTGCCCGTTCCACGAGCCGAAGGTCGCGGCCGTGAGGTTGCCCTGCGCGTCGTGACCGAGCGGCAGCAGCGGAAGCAGGTTCGACATCGGCACGTCGCCGGTGACGAACGGCACGATGCCGACGATCAAGAGCGGCGTGAGCGACGCAATGCCGAGAATGCGCTGCGTACGTGCGGCCTTCGACGCGCCGCTGTGCTGAAGCTTGAACGTGATGAGAAGCAGAATCGTCGCGATGATGAACGTCGCGTTGATTCGCAGGGATAGACCCGGCTTGATGAACCCGAGATCCGCCACCTTGAGCTGCCAGTGCAGCACCGCCGCATTGGCGGGAAAGAGACTCGTGAGCGCATAGCTCGCCGCGAGGCCGCAGCCGAGCGCAAGCATCGGCGACCACGCGAGCCAGTTGCACCACACGGAAACCGGGGCAATCAGCTTGCTGTAACGGACCCAGCCAATCGCGCCATACACCGACGCGCCGCCCGATTTATGGGGAAATAGCCCGGATATTTCCGCATAAGTCGCGCTTTGAATCAGCCCCATCGTGATCGCGGCGATCCAGATCGCCCACGCGGGCTGGCCGATCGTCGCGCATACGCCGCCGATCGTGAACAGCACACCTGCCGGCACGCCGCTCGTCACCCAAAAAGCGTCTTTCCAGGTCAGGCCACGATGCAGCGTGTGGCCCGTCGAATCATGTGAGATGGTTGCCTCGACATCACTGGTGCGATTCGCACGCAGTCCTGCTTGACTCATCCAATTCCTCCTCTCGATCAACGTAAGCGCTTCAGCGTTTACGCTGCTCCGATGCAAAGCAGATGATTCCGCACAAGGGCGCTAGTGTAGCAACTTACGCGCTTTTTTGCAGAATCCGCAAAAGAATTCCGGGATATGGCCGCATTGCATCCTGATTATTTCGGATTCCTGCATGCCATTCCCGGCGTATTTTTATGACGATTCGTACGACGTATGTCGAGGTGCTTACTGCGCGCCTTCCGTCCACGAATTCACGCGGTCGGCATGCGCTGCAATCCACGCATCCGCGGCCGCTTCCGGCTTCGAACCGTTCTGGATCGCCAGCATCACGCTGTCGATTTCACCCGGCTTCCACTGGAATTTCTTCAGGAACGCGACGACCGGCTTCGCCTTGGTTTCGAGGCCCGGATTCACGACGCTGTCGACGTGCTCGGCACCGCCGAACACCTTCTTCGGATCCTCGAGGAAGCGCAGCTTCCACTTCGCGAACATCCAGTGCGGCGCCCAGCCGGTCACGATCACCGGCTTGTTCGCGCCGACCGAACGCGACAACTCGGCCGTCATCGCGCTGCCCGAGCTCGGCATCAGCGTGTAGCTCAGCCCGTAGTTCTTGATCGCTTCGTCGGTCTTGCGCATCACGCCCGCACCGGCATCGATGCCGACGATGCGGCCGCCGAAGCTGCTCTTCTCGGCGTTCAGATCCTCGATGCTCTTCGCCTTCACGTAATCCGGGACGATCAGGCCGATCTTCGCGTCGGGAAAGTTCGCGCCGACGTCGACGACCTTGCTCTTGTATTCGCTCCAGTACGAGCCGTGCGTGACCGGCAGCCATGCGGACAGCGTCGCATCGAGATCGCCGCGCGCGACGCCCTGCCACATGATCCCGGCAGCGACCGGCACGAGCTTCACCTCGTAGCCGAGCTTCTTCTCGATCACGCGGGCCGCGACGTTCGACGTCGCGACGCTGTCGTCCCAGCCTTCGACGTAGCCGATTTTCAGCGTCGGCTTCGTATCGGCGAGCGCCGATGCGCTCAATGCCACCATCGCCGACAGGGTGCCGGTCCAAAACAGTTTTCCGAACAATTTCATGGTCGATCTCCTTGGTCTGCGCACCGTGCGCGTTGTCTCTCTAGGTTCTTCAACCACAAATCCGCGGTATCGTTGTTTTCCGACAGATGCTTGTCCGGACGCGACGCGCCCGGACCGCCGACGGCGCATCTCGACTACTTGTCGATCACGAGATCCGACAGCGGCTTGCTGCAGCACAGCAGCACCATTCCCTGATCGATCTCGCGCTGGCGAATACCGCCGTTGTGCTTCATCTCGACCTGCCCCGACACGAGCTTCACCTTGCAGGTGCCGCACATGCCCTGCGTGCACGATGCGGGCAGCCGCACGCCCGACTGGCGCGCCGCGTCGAGCACGTGCTGCTCCGAGCCGCACGCGATCTCGCGGTTGCTCTTCGCGAAGCTGACCGTGTACTGCTTCGTCGCGGCGTCGCCGCCTTCCGCCGGCGGCACGAGTTCGGCGAGCACTTCGTCACTCGCGGTCTGCGCGAGCGTTTCGAACGAGAAGCTTTCCTCGTGATACTGCTTGCGATCGAAACCGGCTTCGTCGAGCAGGTCGCGCACGGCCTTCATGTACGGCGCGGGGCCGCACGTGAAGATCTCGCGCTCCATGAAATCCGGCGCGATCAGCTTCAGCAGCGGCAGCGTCAGGAAGCCCGTGACGCCCGGCCAGTTGGTCCGTGCGCCGACACGCTCGACGACGAACGACGTGCGGAAATTCGTGTGGTTCGACGCGATCAGGTCGAGCTCGCGCGCGAAGATGATGTCGTCCGGCGTGCGCGCGCTGTGCACGAACAGGATGTCGCGATCTTCGGCGAGATCATGGTGCGCGCGGCTCATCGACATCAGCGGCGTGATGCCCGAGCCGGCCGACAGGAACAGGTACTTGCGCGCCGGATGCCGCGCGCACGTGAATTCGCCGGCGGGGCCGAGCACGCGCACCGATGCGCCCGGCTGCAGATTGTCGTGCAGCCAGTTCGACACCTTGCCGCCCGGCACGCGCTTCACCGTGATCGAAATCGTGTGCGGCCGCGCCGGCGACGACGAAATCGTGTAGCAGCGGTTGATCGTCTCGCCGTCGATGTCGAGCTCGAGCGTGATGAACTGCCCGGGCTCGAACGAGAACGTGCGGCCCTGCGGTGAACGGAAGAAGAAGCTCTTCACGTCGTGCGTTTCCTGCCGCACGTGGCAGCACACCAGCGTTTCCTCGACGTCGCTCGTCCAGCGCTCGGGCAGCGCGTTCCAGAAGGCCGGGTGTGTCACCCGGCTGTCCGCCGGTTCGAAATTGGCCGCATCTCGCATCATTTCTAACTCCGCTTGCTGTTCCGCTGACGACTACGCGCCGGTTTGTTCGGCGAGCCGGCCGATGTACCAGGCCGAGAATTTTTCGACGAGGCCTTCCGTGTACGGCGAATACGGGCCCGGCTCGTACGCGCTGCTGGTCGCGCCGCGCTGCGAGAATTCGACGAGCGCGCGATCCTGGTCGTTGGTCGCGTTCCACACGGCCGTCAGGTTCTTCACGTCGTAGTCGATGCCTTCCTTCGCGTCCTTGTGCACGAGCCACTTCGTGCGCACGAGCGTCTTGCCGGCCGACAGCGGGATCACCGAGAACGTCACGATGTGATCGCTCATGAAGTGGTGCCACGAGTTCGGCTGGGTCCAGAACGACAGCCCGCCGAGGTCGGCCTTGTCGAAGCCGCCGAGCAGCTTCTTCGACGCGATCTTCGCGTCGAGCGTCTGCGATTCGCCGTGACGGTCGAGCGGCAGGCGCTGCGTGCGGAAACCCGTCACGTCGAGCAGCTTTTCGATTTCGGCGGACGGCAGGCCCATCTCGGCCCACTCCTTGCCGCGCCGCACGCACGTTTCAGCGAATGCGTCCATGCCTTCGGCGTTCGCGTCGGAGCGCTGGTAGCCGAAGCCGTATTCGTACAGCGAGATCGTCAGCTCCGGATGGTTCGCGACGCAGTGATAGCACTCGCGGTTGTTCTCCATCGTGAGCTTCCAGTTGCCTTCCTCGATGATGTCGATCTGCGCGGCGATCTTCGTGCTCGGCAGATCGTGCGGCAGCAGGTACGGCTCCATCTCCGCGCGCATCTGCGCGAAATCGACCGGCGGCTCGTCGGCAAGGCAAATGAAGATCAGGCCCGCGAGGTTCTCGACGTGCACCGACTTCAGGCTGTGCTTGCAACGGTCGAACTTCTCGCCCATGTGCTCGGCGAACATCAGCTGGCCCGTCAGGTTGTACGTCCAGCTGTGGTACGGGCACACGATGTTGCCGACCGAGCCCTTGTCTTCGTTGCACAGGCGCGCACCGCGGTGACGGCACACGTTGTGGAACGCGCGAATCGCCATGTCGTCGTCGCGCACGATCAGGATCGAATCGCTGCCGAGTTCCACGGTCACGTAATCGCCCGGCTCGGGAATGTCCGGTTCGACCGCCACCTGGATCCAGTGCTGGCGGAAAATCGCCTCCATGTCGAGCGCGAAGATGTCCTCGCTCGTGTAGAACGGCGCTTCGAGGCTGTAGCCTGCCTTGCGGCGTTCGATCAATGCACGAATGTCTGCCGATACTTTCATCGTTTGCTCCGGATTCCTTGCATCCCTGGGTTTCTTGCCGACAGGCATCAAAATCAGTAGTCGATGAGCTGATGCTCGCGCAAATACGCGAGGATCACTTGTGCTTTTTCGACCGAACTCCCTTCATTTACGACGTTGCCGCCACGGCTTTCGGTCGTCGTCGCGGACAGCATCCGGGCATGCCCGGAGCGCTTCTCGGCGGCGACCAGTTTTACGGGTTTACGCTCGACCGGGCCGACCGTCCACGCGGCCGCATCGGCATCCGCGCCGGGCGCCGCGAGCGCCGGCCGGATCGCGCCGGCGCGCAGCCGCGCATACGCATAGCGCGGCTCGACACCGGCGAGCGGGTGGACGGCGACGACGGCCGGCAGCGCCGCGTCGACACGCCGCCGCAGCCCTTTCGGCAAAAATTGCCGGACCGCCGCGCGGCCGTCTTCGACCGTCACGTCGACGGCCGAGCCGACGAGCGGATAGCCGAGCGCCGCGGCGACGCGGTACGGCAGCATCCCGGTGTCGTACGCGCCCTCGGCGCGCGTGCCGGTCAGCACGAGGTCGTAGCCTTCGACACGCGCGGCGAGCGCGTGCACGGCATCGTCGCCGTCGCGGCAGGCCAGCACTTCGACCTCCCGTGCGCCGAGCGCGAGATATTCGGCAAGCGCCGCATTAGCGGGGTCGCCCGCGTGGATCACGTCGAGCGTCGCGCGATGCTTCTCGGCGAGCTGCCGGCCGGTTTCGAGCGCGGCCGCATCGTTGCGGCTGTAGCGCGCGACACCGCTGACCGGATGCCGGCCGACGGACACAAGCACCGCGATGCGTTGCAAGGGGCGGGGGGCGTTCATGCGGCGACTCCTTCGGGTTCGCGGGTGCCGACCGCGGCCGGCGATTCGCCGCGCGCGGCCCGCGCGGCCTGGACCTGTTCGATCAGCGCGGCGATCGTCGCCTGCGCGTCGCCGACCACCGTCAGGTTCGCGCGCTTCGCGATCGGCGCGCTGCCGTCGAGGTTCACCGCGATCACGTGGCGGCAGTCCTTGATCCCCTGCAAATGCTGCACCGCGCCCGAGATGCCGAACGCGATGTACACGCTCGCCTCGACCGTCTTGCCGGTCGCGCCGACCTGCTTGTCGCGC
The DNA here is from genome assembly GCF_002223195.1 of Burkholderia sp. AU28863. Classification (NCBI taxonomy): domain Bacteria; kingdom Pseudomonadati; phylum Pseudomonadota; class Betaproteobacteria; order Burkholderiales; family Burkholderiaceae; genus Burkholderia; species Burkholderia sp. AU28863. The sequence goes on from NZ_NKFE01000005.1 coordinate 1,996,908, forward strand.
GTGAAGTGGCCGTTGTCGACCGCGACGCGGCTCGCGCCGATCGCCGCGCCGAACACCTCGGCCAGCCGCTCGAACGCGCCGATGTCGGACACGCCGTTGCCGGCCGACACGATGAAATCGGCTTCCTCGAGCGCGACCTGGGCCGCGTCGATTTCGTCGACACCGAGATCGCGGTACGGCTGCGCGGCGTCATGCGCCGGGCGGATGAAATCGGCCGCCACGCGCTCGCCGGCGCCGACGAACGGCAGCTTCGCTTCCACCGCGTTCTGCGCGAGCAGGATCACGTCGGGCAGCGCGCGGGTCGCGAACGCCCGCCCGGCCTGCGCATACGTACCCACATGCTTCGCGTCGATTTCGACGACGTGAGTCGCGACGCTCGCGCCGGCGGCCGCCGCGTAACGCCGGCCGAGATCGCCGTCGCCCGTCGCGTTGTCGGGCACGAACACGTGTTTCGGCGCCAGTGCGGCAACACACGCCTGCAATGCTTGCAGTTCGCTTTCGGGATCGAACGCACGGCGATCGAAGCCGGTCAGCTCGAGCAGCTTGTCGACGCCGAGTTCGGCCACGTCGTCCTTCAATTCGCCGAACGCGAGCAGCGCGACTTCCGTCTGCGCATCGGCGAGCACGGCGGCGGCGGCAATCGCCTGACGCGAATGGTCGTCGAGCGCGCCGCGCTCGCCATGGGCGACCACCAGCATCACGTGCTTCGGGTCCTGCAGCACGCGGCGCGGCTTCGCGGCCGCGGCGCCATGACCGTGCGCGGACCATTGCGCGGCGTTCGCATCGGCGCTGCCTTCCTCGCCGAGCGTGATGCGCTTCAGGCCGGCGGCCGTGATGATGAACGGCCGGCGCGGATCGATTCGTTTGATCGTATTCATCGATTCACTCCAGCGAGGCGGCGACGAGTTCGGCGACGTCGAGCACGTCGGGGCGCGGGCCCACGACGCCTTCGAGCATGGCCGTGCAGTTCGGGCACGCAACCGCGACCACGTCCGCGCCGATCGTACGCGCATCGGCGATGCGGATGTCCGGGATGCGCTGCTTGCCGGGGATGTCGGTCAGCGGCGCACCGCCGCCGCCACCGCAGCAGCGGCCGCGCATGCCGTTGCGCTCCATCTCGACGACCTGGATGCCGATCGTCTTCAACAGCTTGCGCGGCGCTTCCGTCTCACCGTTGTAGCGGCCGAGGTAGCACGGATCGTGATAGGTCGTGCGCTTCTCCTGCAGCGCCTCGACCGCCTTCGGCGCGATCTTGCCGCTGTCGGCCAGTTCGGCCAGATAGGTCGTGTGATGCTTGACCGTCACGCGCAGCCCGAGCGCGCGGTATTCGTTGCGCAGGCTGTGCATCACGTGCGGGTCGGCCGTCACGATCTGCTTGTACGACAGCGTGCCAAGCGTGCCGATCAGGCGCTTCGCCATCTGCTGGAACGTCGCTTCGTCGCCGAGCCGGCGCGCGACGTCGCCCGTGTCGGTTTCCGTCGGGCCGAGCACCGCGTAGTCGACGCCCGCCTTGTTCAGCACCTTCACGAACGCGCGCAGCGTGCGCTGGTAGCGCATGTCGAATGCGCCTTCGCCCGCGACGAACAGCACGTCGACCGGCTTGCCCGGCTGCGCGACCGGCGCGCTCAGGTCCACCGACCAGTCATAGCGCGCGGCCGTGTCGTAGCCGCCCATCGTACCGGTCTCGCGCAGGTTCGCGAGCACCTCCTGGCCCTTGCCCGGCACCGTGCCGTGCACGAGCGTGCGGTTGCGGCGCATGTCGACGATCGCATCGACGTGTTCGATCAGCATCGGGCATTCCTGCACGCACGCGCGGCAGGTCGTGCACGACCACAGCGTCTGTTCCTCGATCAGGCCCGACACGATCGGGCCGTTCGGCTCGCCGCGATGCTGGCCGACCGGAATGCCCGGCGACGGACTGCCCGCGTACGCCGCATCGGTGCCGCCGGCCATCCCGACGACGAGATCCTGGATCAGCTTCTTCGGATTCAGCGGCTGGCCCGACGCGAACGCGGGGCACGCGGCTTCGCACTTGCCGCACTGCACGCACGCGTCGAAGCTCAGCAGCTGGTTCCAGCGGAATTCGACCGGCTTCGCGACGCCGTACTCCTGATGCTCGATGTCCGGCAGCTTCAGCGCGGTCGGCGGCGTGGCCGTGCCGTTGCCGGTGAACGATTCGCGCGTGGCCGCGAAACGCTCCTGGCGCGGGTGGAACGCGAGGTGCAGCAGGCCGGCGATCGCATGCTTCATCGGGCCGCCCTTCGCGGCGCCGACCGTCATCGTGAACGCACCGACGCCGATCAGCAGCGCGCAGAGCACCGCGAACGCACCCGACATCGCGCCGGTCGGCACCAGCATGAACAGCACGAGGCCGAGCGCGAACGAACCGAGCAGCCAGGGCAGCGTATTCCACGGGCCGCGCGACAGGCGCGCCGGCACGTCCTTCGCCGCGCGCCGGCGCCACACGAACACCGCGCCGACCAGCATCGCGAGCGCCGCGAGGAAGATCAGCTTATCGAGCCACGGCGAGTAGATCGCGAGGCCGTAGTTGACGAACACCAGCGCGAGCGCGCCGATCGCACCGCCGGCGGTCGCGACGTGGGTCTTCGCGATGTACGGATCGCGGGCGACCACGTGGTGCAGGTCGACGAAATAACGCTTCGGAATCGCGAACAGGTTCGCGACGCCGAACGAGCCGGGCGCCGTGGCCCGACCCAGGCGCCAGTAGGACGAGCGCTTCGCGACCGCGAACGCAAGCCCCGCCACCGACAGCCACAACAGGGCGGTAATGAGGAAGGACGGGTTCATCTTTTAGAAATCCTTCACGAGACGCAGCGAGTCGTAGATCGCACCGTGGACGTTGTGCATCGAGATGCAGTCGCCGACACGGAACAGCAGGAAGCGGCCGTTGCCGAGTTCTTCCGACAGGCACGGCTGCGGCTCGGCCGCGAACAGCGTGTGCGGATCGATCTGGCCGCGGTTCACCGATTCCGGCTTGAGCTTCCAGTACAGTTCGTCGTTCGGCGACGAGCCGTTCTCGATCACCACCTGGTCGACCGCGCGCTCTTCCAGTTCTTCCGTGTACTCGTTGCGCAGCACGGCGATCATCTTGCCGTTCTCTTCATAGACGCGATCGAGCATCGTGTTCGGCGTCGGAATCACGCCGAACGCGTACAGGCGCCGATAGAAGATCGGGAACGTCGTGCCGCCGCAGTCGTCGGCGACCTTCACGTCCGGCGTGACGACCTCGACCTTCGAGCCGCGGCTCGCCATGAAGTCGGCCACGCCGGCGCCCGCATGCGTGCTCACGCCATCGAACAGCAGCACGTTCTGCTTCGGCTCGACCTTGCCGGTCAGGATGTCCCACGAGCTGACGGCGAGGCCTTCGGCGACGCCCCACGCCGGCACCTGCCACGTGAAGCTCGAACCGCCGGTGGCGAGCACGACGATGTCCGGCTTCTCGGCCATGATCATCTTCTCGTCGGCGGCCACGCCGAGACGCCGGTCGACGCCCAGGCGCTTCGTTTCCATGTCGAACCAGCGGATGATCCCCGACATCTGCTCGCGCTGCGGCGCCTTCGCGGCGATCATCACCTGGCCGCCGACTTCCGCGTTCTTCTCGAACAGCACGACGTCGTGGCCGCGCAGCTTCGCGACGCGAGCGGCCTCGAGCCCTGCCGGGCCGGCGCCGACCACCACGACCTTGCGCTTCGGGCCGCGCGATTTCTCGATGATGTGCGGCATCGTCGCTTCGCGCGACGTCGCCGCGTTCTGGATGCACAGCACGTCGAGGCCGTTGTACTGGCGGTCGATGCAGTAGTTCGCACCGACGCACTGCTTGATTTCGTCCTCGCGGCCGTCGCGGATCTTGATCACCATGTGCGGATCGGCGATCTGCGCGCGCGTCATGCCGACCAGGTCGATCATCCCGTTCGCGAGCAGGCGCTCGGCCTGGCCCGCATCGCGGATGCTCTGCGCGTGCATCACCGGAATCTTCACGACCGACTTGATGCCGGCCGCGAGGTGCACGAACGGCTCCGGCGGCAACGCCATCGGCGGCATGCAGTTCGCGATCGTGTTGTGCGTATCGCCACCCGAGCCGACCACGCTCAGATAGTCGATCAGGCCCGTCTCCGACATCGCCTGCGCGATTTCCTTCAGCGCTTCGTGATCGAGGCCGTCCTCGTGGAATTCGTCGCCGCACATGCGCAGGCCGACGCAGAAGTCCTTGCCGACCGCCTCGCGCACGGCCGTCAGCACTTCGATGCCGAAGCGCAGGCGGTTTTCGAGGCTGCCGCCCCATTCGTCGGTGCGATGGTTCGAACGCTTGCTCCAGAACTGGTCGATCAGGTGCTGGTGGGCGGCGGAGATTTCGATGCCGTCCATGCCGGCCGCCTTCACGCGCTTCGCGGCCGCCGCGAAATCGCCGATGATGCGGCGGATTTCCTCGATCTCGATGATCTTCGCATTGCCGCGGTGCACCGGTTCGCGCACGCCCGACGGCGACATCAGGTGCGGCCAGTGCTCGCCGTGGAACGACGAGCGGCGGCCCATGTGCGTCGCCTGGATCATGATCTTCGCGCCGTGCTTGTGCATCGTGTCGGCCAGGCGCGTGAGCGGATCGATGATCTTGTCGGTCGACAGGTTCACCGATTTCCACCAGCCTTGCGGGCTGTCGATCGATACCGGGCTCGACCCGCCGCAGATGGCCAGGCCGACGCCACCCTTCGCCTTTTCTTCGTAGTAGCGGATATAGCGGTCGCCCGGCAGGCCGCCCGGCTCGGCATACACCTCCGCGTGCGCGGTGCTGACGATCCGGTTGCGCAGCGTCAGCTGGTTCAGCTGCATGGGTTTGAACAGGTGGGGATAACGCATCGCTGGCGACCTCTGGCGTTCGAATGTCTCGTGTTGCGGGTGTTGTTCTGCTTCAGTGAATCAGTGCGTCAGTGCGCGATCGGCGACACTTCGAAGATGCAGTGGTCGTGATGCTCGGCCGCACATTGCACTTCCTTCGAGTACGCGCGCGGCGCGCCCTTGCCTTCCGGCGTCGTGTCGTTGACCCAGTCCATCGCGCCCGCGAACCAGCCCGCGAACATGTAGCAGAGCTTGCCTTCCTTGCCCGGCTGCTGGAGCACGAACGACGAGTGGCGCAGTTCGATCTTCGCGCGGGCGCTCGCCGGGTCGGCCTCGATGATCGAGAACAGGCCCCAGCCGCGCTGCGACAGGCGCTTCAGGTAGTGCTCGAACACGGCCATGCCGGTCAGGCCGTGCAGCTTGGCCTCCTTGTCGCACCAGTGGTAGGCGGACTTGTAGCCGGCCTTGTACAGGATCTCGGCATACGCATCGACGCCGAGCGCTTCCTCGACGGCGACGTGGTTGTTCGTGAAGAAGTGGCGCGGCACGTACAGCATCGGCAGCGCGTCGGTGGTCCAGACGCCGGTATCGGGATCGACGTTGATCGGCAGTTGCGGTTGCATCGTGGTGACTCCGTGAGGAAAGTGGCCGCGCGGCTCATTGCGCAGGCGCGACATCGTCCGCGTGCCCGCGCATCAAGCGCCGGCACGTCCCGATTTTTTTATGTTGAAACGACGGTAGCGGTTCGGCTCGGCGGGCGCTTATGCGCCCCACACGTCCTTGAACACGCGCACCCAGTTCTCGCCCATGATCTTGCGGATCCGCGACTCCTTCCAGCCGTGGCGTTCCATCGCCGCGGTCAGGTTCGGGAATTCGCCGATCGTGCGGATGCCGTCCGGGTTGATCACCTTGCCGAAGTTCGTCAGCTGGCGATAGCGGCCCTTGTCGTGCGTCAGCATGTCGAAGAACTCCTTCGCGAAATCCTGCGTGAAGTCCGTGCCGATGCCGACCGCGTCTTCGCCGATCAGGTTCACGACGTAGTCGATCGCCTCGATGTAGTCGTCGATGTTCGCCTCGATGCCGCGCTTCAGGAACGGCGCGAACATCGTCACGCCGACGAAGCCGCCCGCATCGGCGATCTCCTTCAGCTGCGCGTCGCTCTTGTTGCGCGGATGTTCCTTCAGGCCCGACGGCAGGCAGTGCGAATAGCACACCGGCTTCTTCGAGAACGCGATCGCTTCGGACGACGTGTTGCCGCCCACATGCGACAGGTCGACCATGATGCCGACGCGGTTCATCTCGGTGATCACTTCGCGGCCGAAGTCCGACAGCCCGCCGTCGCGTTCGTAGCAGCCGGTGCCGACCAGGTTCTGCGTGTTGTAGCAAAGCTGCACGACGCGCACGCCCATGTCGGCGAACGCTTCGATGTAGCCGAGGTTGTCCTCGAACGCATGCGCGTTCTGGAAGCCGAGGATGATCCCGGTCTTGCCTTCCTTCTTCGCGCGGAAGATGTCGTCCGTCGTGCGCACGAGCGTCAGCAGCTCGCCGTTGTCGCGGATCTTCTTCTTCATCACGCCGATGTTGTCGACGGTCTTGGTGAAGTTCTCCCACACCGACACCGTGCAGTTCGCGGCCGTGATGCCACCCTTGCGCATGTCCTCGAACACCGGCTTCTCGAACTTGGAGATGTTCAGTCCGTCGATGATGATGCTGTCCTGATGCAGCGTGCTCATATCTGCTCTCGCTCGTGTGACTGTTCTTGTGGGGTCGATCAGTAGATCGGGAAGCGCTCGCAGAGCGCGAAGATCTCGCGGCGCACGCGCTGTTCGGTTGCGGGGTCGCCTTCCGGGTTCGCACGCAGCGCGTCGAACACTTCGAGGATCAGGCGGCCGATCTCGCGGAACTCCGCGACGCCGAAGCCGCGCGTCGTGCCGGCCGGCGTGCCGAGGCGAATGCCCGACGTGACGGTCGGCTTCTCGGTGTCGAACGGAATGCCGTTCTTGTTGCAGGTGATGCCCGCGCGCTCCAGCGCCTGCTCGACCGGCGCGCCTTTCAGGCCCTTCGGGCGCAGGTCGACCAGCAGCAGGTGGTTGTCGGTGCCGCCCGTGACGAGATCGACGCCGCCGGCCTTCAGCACTTCGCCGAGCGCCTGCGCGTTCGCGAGCACGCTGTCGATGTAGGTCTTGAAGTCCGCATGCAGCACTTCGCCGAACGCGACGGCCTTGCCGGCGATCACGTGCATCAGCGGGCCGCCCTGCAGGCCGGGGAACACGGCCGAGTTGATCTTCTTCGCGATGTCCTCGTCGTTGGTCAGCACGAAGCCGCCGCGCGGGCCGCGCAGCGTCTTGTGCGTGGTCGACGTGACGACGTGCGCGTGCTCGACCGGGTTCGCGTGGCGGCCCGCGGCGATCACGCCGGCGATGTGCGCCATGTCGACCATCAGCTTCGCGCCGACGCTGTCGGCGATCGCGCGAAAGCGTGCGAAGTCGAGCGCGCGCGGGTACGCCGAGAAGCCGGCAATGATGAGGTTCGGCTTGTGCTCGTGCGCGAGCGCCTCGACCTGGTCGTAATCGATGCGCAGCGTGTCGCGGTTCACGCCGTACTGGACCGCGTTGAACCACTTGCCGGACAGCGCCGGCTTCGCGCCGTGCGTCAGGTGGCCGCCCGCGTCGAGCGACATGCCGAGCACCGTGTCGCCCGGCTTGGCGAGCGCGAGCATCACCGAGCCGTTCGCCTGCGCGCCCGAGTGCGGCTGCACGTTCGCATAGCCGGCGTTGAAGATCTGCTTCACGCGTTCGATCGCGAGCGCCTCGACTTCATCGGCGAATTCGCAGCCGCCGTAGTAGCGCTTTCCGGGATAGCCTTCCGCGTACTTGTTGGTCAGTACCGAGCCCTGCGCCTCGAGCACGGCGCGCGACACGATGTTTTCCGACGCGATCAGCTCGACTTGCGACTGCTGACGCTCGAGTTCCTTCAGGATGGCGCTGCGCACCGGCGCGTCGCGCTCGGCAAGGGTCTGCGAGAAGAAAGGCTGGGTGTTCGACATAGTGCGTCCGTGACGAAGAATAAAGGGCTGCAACCGAAGCTCAAGGCCCGCCGTGACTGGGTTTCCCGCTCGTCCAGTGCAAGGCTGCCGACGGCTCTATTCTTGTCGTTCGGATTTTCGGCGGATTGATGAATTTAGACGCGTTCTTTGCCTTTTCCGCCATGCGCGTCCGTTTTGTACAAGTGACCGATCGTGCTTTTCGGGACGGGCGCCCGAAACGATGTCGATGGTTCACCTATGGACACGCACACCGGCAGTGCGTTTGCCGCACGTTCGAGTGCGGCTTGTCCCGGATACGGTGCAGTGCAGCAACGGCCCGATGCCCAGACAACGTATGGAGCTAGGGTTTAGCCGTATGGCACGCTTGTTGCACTCGCTCACACAATACCGCAGCCCGATTCGTGCCTCGGGCCAAAAGCTATTAGAGATTCAAGGAACGCTCCCCATGTCGCCCGACCGCACAGCGTCGCTGTCCCACTTCGCGTTCATGCCTTTACCGAACTTCACGATGATCGCGTTCACCAATGCGATCGAGGTGCTTCGGATGGCGAACTACCTGAGCGGCCAGCCGCTCTACCGCTGGTCGGTGATCAGCCCGGACGGCGGTCCGGTCACGGCGAGCAACGGCCTCACGGTCGACACGGGGCCGGCCGAATGCGTGGGGCAACCCGACATCGTATTCGTGTGCGGCGGCGTCGACGTGCAGCGCGCGACCACGCCCGCCCATCTGTCGACCCTGCGCCGTTTCGCGCGCCTGGGGATGCCGCTCGGCAGCCTGTGCACGGGCACCTATGCACTCGCGAAGTCCGGGCTGCTCGCGGGCTACGCGTGCGCGATCCACTGGGAGAACATGTCGGCGCTGAAGGAAGAGTTTCCGGACACGCGCTTCCTGAAGGAACTGTTCGTGATCGACCGCGACCGCATCACCTGCACGGGCGGCGTCGCGCCGCTCGACATGATGCTGAACCTGATCGCCGCGCGCGTCGGCACCGCGCGCGTCACGCAGATCGCCGAGCAGTTCATCGTCGAACACGTGCGCGACACGAGCGCGCAGCAACGCATGCCGCTCGTCGCGCGCCTCGGCTCGGCGAACAAGTCGCTCTTCGAAGTGATCTCGCTGATGGAGAACAACATCGAGGAACCACTGTCGCGCGAGGAACTCGCGCGGCTCGCGAACATGTCGCAACGGCAATTGCAGCGTCTCTTCCGCGAGCATCTCGGGATGACGCCGACGCACTACTACCTGACGTTGCGGCTGCGCCGTGCGCGCGAGCTGTTGCTGCAGACCGACATGTCGATCATGCACATCACGATGGCGTGCGGCTTCCAGTCGGCATGCCACTTCAGCAAGAGCTATCGCGACGCGTTCGGCGTCGCGCCGACGCGCGAACGCCGCAAGCAGGTCGCGCCGCTCGCGCAGGGGGCGGCGAGTGCTGCGCCGGCATTTCCGGCGCATGTGCTGCATGCGTGAGGCGGGCGGCGCATGAAGCAAAAAAAGTGACCTTGAAGGTCGCTTTTTCCTTTGCGCTTACGATCCCCACACCTGCATTTCATCGAGCGAATACCCCCACTGCGTCGCCCGCTTCGTGCCGAGCATCCGTACGTAACGGCCGTGCCCGTTCAGGTTCGGCAGCGTGACGTGACCATACGACACGCCGTTGCTCGTCGAGTAGATCGTCGTCCAGTTCGCGTTGTCGTTCGACGTCTGGATCTGGTAGACGAGCGCGCCTGCATCCCAGTACAGATCGATGCTGCTGATGGTCTTCGTCGCACCGAGATCGACGGAGATCCATTGCGGATCGACGCCCGCGCCCTCGGGCGAATCCCAGCGCGTGCTCGTCGTGTTGCCGTCGAACGCCTTGTCCGGCGTGAGCGACGCGTTGTAGCTCGCCGACGCCGCGGCCGGCCGCCCCTGCGACAGCAGCGTACGTGCCGCGGCCGCGCCGCCGTAGTAGTTCGCGCCGAGCTTCGCCTTCGTCGCATCGGCATTCACGCCGAACTGCGACAGGCTCCAGCGCTGGCCGGTCGTCACGTCGCCGACGTAGAGCTGATAGCCGCCCGCCGTCGTCGACGAGAAGAACAGGTAGTTCGTACCGTTGACGGGCGCCGGGTCCGAGTTGTTGCTCATGCAGTCGTTGAGCGCCAGCGCGCTCGGTGTCGAGGCCGGGTCGGCCGTCTTCGCATAGATCTGGTCGGCGCCGCCGCTGTCCTTCCAGCGCGCGTAGTACACCATGCCGTCCGCGCGCACGGCCGGGTAGTACGTCTGCAGCCCGGACGGACGGTCGAACACGGCGGTCGCGCCGGTCGCGATCGTGCGCTTCATCAGTCCCATGTTCGAGCCGGTGCCGGTTGCGTAGTACACGGCGCTCGCGTCCGGCGCGAGGAACGGCATCGAATATTCGGCGCCGGCCGGCGCGTTCGTCAGGCTCACGACCGACGTGAACACCGGGCCCGCGCTCGTGTACGACAGCGTCGCCTGCTTGACGTCGCCGTTCTGCTTGAACACGAGCGTCTTGCCGTCCGTGCTGAACTTCGGGTCTTCGTTGCGCGTGGCGCCCGTGCTGTTCGTCATGTTGACGGGCGGCGTGCCGGCACCGAGCTGCAGCATGAACACGTTCCATGCGCCGTTGCGGATGCCCATGAACGCGAGCCACTTGCCGTCGGGGCTGAACACGCCGTTCATCGGATCGGTGATGCCCCACGCGCTCTTGCTGAGTTGCGTCAGCGTACGGGCCGAAAAATCGTAGAGGAACAACTGGCTCGTGCCGTCGCCGTACTTGACGTAGCTGTGATAGACGAGCTTGCCGGTCAGTGCGGCGGGGAACGTCGCGTTCGGCTGGGCGGCGGGATTGTTGACGCAGGCTGCGGCGGCCACGCCGCTGAACATATTGAGGGCGATGCCGGCCACGAGGCCCGCGACGAGGGTCTTCAATGTCACGCTGGATACTTCCGGGTAAGGTGCGGACGCCGCAGAAAAGGACTCGCGCGACACGCGCGGGCGTCTCGGATTCGCGGTCGGGCAGCGTGAATTCCGTATCGGTCGGACAGCGGGAACAAAGCTTGCGGGAGGATGCCCGTTTGTCAGACGAAAGAACAGGATCAGAGCGCCGATAAAACATACGGATCAGCGGTTTTGGGGCGCGCTTGCACGTGCCGGCTGCCGTACTACTCTTTGTCATCGAGGTCCGACGGCCGGGAGAACGCGCATGAAGCGCTATGCGGTACTGGCACAGACCATCGCCGACGCCATCCGGCGCGGCGACCTGACGCCCGGCGCGCGCATCCCCACCGTGCGTGCGGCATGCCGCGCGTATCGCGTGAGCCCGTCCACGGTGTTTCGCGCGTACTACGCGCTCGAAAGCGAGGGCCTGATCGTCGCGCGGGCCCGCTCCGGCTATTTCGTTGCGAACGTTGCGGACAAGCACGTGCGGTTCGCCCGAGATCCGCCGCGCAAGCCCGGCGCCGCGCAGAACGACGTCGCGCAAGCCGGCGACGACGATGCGCTGTTCCGCCTGCTCGACTCGCTCAAATGCGACGACATCGTGCCCCTCGGCTCGGCATTCGCGAGCTATTCGCTGTTTCCGATGAGCAGCCTGTGGCGTCACGTGGCCTCGGCCGCGCGCCACATGGACCGCACGAAACTGCTGGAAGGCTTGCCGCCCGGCAACGAAGCGCTGCGCCGTCAGATCGCGCTGCGCTACCTGAACGCGGGCGCGTCGCTACCGCTGGAGGAAATCGTCATCACGACGGGCGCGACCGAAGCGCTGACGCTCAGCCTGCAGGCACTGACGCGCCCGGGCGACATCGTCGCGATCGAACGGCCGGCATTCCACGCGGTGCTGCAGGCCGTGCAGTGCCTGCATCTGAAGGCGGTCGAGATTCCGGTCGATCCGCGCACGGGCCTCGACCTCGACGCGCTCGCCGAGGCGCTCGACACGCATCCGGTGCGCGCGTGCTGGTTCATGACGTCGTTCCACAACCCGACCGGCGCGACGCTGACCGACGAGCGCAAGCGCGCGCTGATCGACCTGCTCGCGTCCCGCGGCGTACCGCTGATCGAGGACGACGTGTATGGCGAATTGCAGTTCGGCACGGCGCCCACGCGCCCCGCGAAACTGTATGACGACCGCGGGCTCGTCCTGCATTGCGGATCGTTCTCGAAATGCCTCGCGCCCGGATTCCGGATCGGCTGGGTCGCGGCCGGCCGCTTCGTCCGGCAGATCCGACAGGCCAGAGGCGCGAGCGCGCCGGCCGCCGACGTACCCGCGCAGATGGCGATTTCGAGCTACCTGCGCGACGGCGCATACGATCGCTTCCTGCGCAAGCTGCGCCGCAATCTCGCCGCGCACCAGGCGCAGATGCTCTCCGCCGTGCGCGCGTATTTTCCGACGGATACCGAAGTGTTCGCGCCGCGCGGCGGGTATTTCCTGTGGATCGAACTGCCGCCGCACATGGATGCGATGCACCTGTTCGGCGAAGCGATGGAAAACGGCGTGAGCATCGCGCCGGGGCCGATCTTTTCCGCGACCGGCGGCTTCCGCCGCTATTTGCGACTCAATTACGGGCGGCCGTGGACACCGGCGGTCGAGCGCGCGCTGGAGACGCTCGGCACGCTCGCGGCTCGACAGCGGCATGGCGGCTAGTACGAAACGTGCGGAACGCAACGCGAGACATGCGCCTTGCGTTTCGCGCGCGAACGACCAAGAATGAAGCGGCAGGCAGACGTGGACGAACGGGTTCCTCCCGTCCGATGTTATGGAGAATCCCATGAGCACCGCATGCGAACGACCGCCGATCTCCAGCCCGACGATCGCGCCCACCGGTCGCCGACATGCGCGTCCTGCCTAGCCGGAGCGTCCGCCCGCGGGACGCCTGGCGCGCCGTGCTGAATGCGCGCGCCGAATCGCGGCACGCGACGTGCTGCCGCTGCCGCGAATGCGGGTTCGTGGCGTTCCGGGCGCTCGAGCACTGCCCCGTCTGCGGTCGATGGAACTGGCCGTTCGAACCAATCCGCCACACGCCGGCCGACGCGCACGCCTCTCATGCGCCGCGATCGTTTCACACGTGGTCGTCACGCATCGCCCGCGCGTGGCGCAACGCGGCCTTCCAGCGGCCGCGCGCGTCGAGCGCACCGATCCTGAGCATCCTCACGCTCGTGCTGCTGGTCGGCGGCTACGTGATGGTCGACCAGACCTGCAAGGCCGATCCCGTTTGTCGCGGATCCGGTGCGCCAGCCGCCGTCGCGACCGAAGCCATGCTGCCCGCGTCGAACGATCCGTTGCTGCCGGTCGTGCCGGCGCCCGTCTATCCGTTTCATTCGCCTGATGAAACACAAGTGGCGGCCAGTCCGCCACAAGGCGCCCCACTCGCCGGCAAGCCCGCTCGCAAGGTGGCGGTTGCACAAGCCGCGCCATCGTTGCGCGCGCCTGACCGGACGCGCGCCGGCGCGGTCCGCGTCGCCGACTGGAAAGGCAACCGCGACACCGCCCATCGCCCCACGCGCACGATCCGCCGCGTCAGCCAGCACGCCGGGCGCACACGTCGCGCCCCGGCCAGCAACGCCGAACTCGCGAAACTCTATCGCGGCCACTGAGCGCGACTCGGGCTCGGCGGTCGCCGCGTTGCACTGCCTTCGCCTTCGCTCCCGCCACGAAAAAAGCGGGCGGCCCGTTTCCGGAACCGCCCGCTTCGTGTGGTGCGTGTCGAACGCTAGCGCATCACGCGGCCAGCAACCCGTGCGGGTCGATGACGAATTTGCGCGGCGCGCCGCCGTCGAACTTCTTGTAGCCTTCCGGCGCCTGGTCGAGCGAGATCACTTCGACGTTGACGATCTTCGCGATCGGCAGCCGGTCGAACAGGATCGCCTGCATCAGGTTGCGGTTGTACTTCAGCACCGGCGTCTGGCCCGTGAAGAACGAATGCGACTTCGCCCAGCCAAGACCGAAGCGGATGCTCAGGCTGCCGTGCTGCGCCGCCTTGTCCTTCGCGCCCGGATCGTCCGTCACGTACAGGCCCGGGATGCCGATCGCGCCGGCCGGGCGCGTGATTTCCATCAGCGAGTTCAGCACCGTCGCGGGCGCTTCCTCCGAATGGCCCGACGAGCCGTGGCCGTGCGCCTCGAAGCCGACGCAGTCGACCGCGCAGTCGATCTCGGGCACGCCGAGGATCTGCTCGATCTGCTCGCCGAGCGACGCGTCCTTCGACAGGTCGACCGTCTCGAAGCCCATCGCCCGCGCATGCGCGAGGCGTTCCGCGTTCATGTCGCCGACGATCGTCACGGCCGCGCCGAGCAGGCGCGCCGATGCGGCCGCGGCCATCCCCACCGGGCCCGCGCCCGCGATGTAGACGGTCGAACCGGGCTTCACGCCCGCGCTCACCGCACCGTGATAGCCGGTCGGCAGAATGTCGGACAGGCAGGTCAGGTCGCGGATCTTCGCCATCGCCTGGTCGCGATCCGGGAATTTCAGCAGGTTGAAATCGGCATACGGCACGAGCACGTACTCGGCCTGGCCGCCGATCCAGCCGCCCATGTCGACGTAGCCGTACGCGCCGCCCGCACGCGACGGGTTCACGTTCAGGCACACGCCCGTATGCGTGTCCTTGCACATCGCGCAGCGGCCGCACGCGACGTTGAACGGCACCGACACGAGATCGCCGATCTTCAGCGTCTCGACGTCGCGGCCCACTTCGACCACTTCGCCGGTGATCTCGTGACCGAGCACGAGGCCGACCGGCGCGGTCGTGCGGCCGCGCACCATGTGCTGGTCGGAGCCGCAGATGTTCGTGCTGACCACTTTCAGGATCACGCCGTGGCCGATCGCGCGGCCGCTCGGGTCGACCATCTTCGGATAATCGATTTTCTGGACTTCGACCTGGCCCGGCCCAAGATAGACGACACCTCGATTGCTGCTCATCGTATTGTCTCCATGTCTCGTTGGATGGCGCCGCGGCGCGCCGGCGCCATGCGGCGCACGCGCAACGTGCTGTTCGAGAGTAGTCCGGGAGGCAGGGGCGCCGATGTCTCAAACGCGACATGCGTTTGATCGACGCCGACATCGATGGCGGAAAGACGAAAGTCGGGCGGAAATCTACCGGGCGCGAGACGCACCGGGGTCGGCCCGGCCGTGGCTGCCGGCCACGCCATGACCGGCAGCCGCTACCCGCCCTGATTCTCGCGGATGATCGCGGCGGCGGCCGCTTCCGCATCGCTCGCGACGCCGTCGTGCACGCGCGTGCTGACGGCCGGCGTCGGCGGCTCGCTGTCGAGCGCGTGACCGTTGCGGTCGTGCGTGTCGACCGTCGCGCGCATCGACAGCCCGATGCGCAGCGGATGCGCGGCGAGATCGCGCGGATCGAGCGCGATCACGACCGGCACGCGCTGCACGACCTTGATCCAGTTGCCCGCCGCGTTCTGCGACGGCAGCATCGAGAACGCGCTGCCCGTGCCCGCCGAGAAGCCCTGCACGCGGCCGCGATAGGCGATGCGCGAGCCGTAGAGATCCGACACGACCTCGACCGGCTGCCCGACGCGCATGTGGCGGATCTGCCCTTCCTTGAAATTCGCCTCGACCCACAGACGGTCCAGCTGCACGATCGACATCAGCGGCACGCCGGGCCCGACCTGCTGGCCGACCTGCACCGAGCGCTGCCCGATCGTGCCGTCGACGGGCGCGACGATCGTCGTGCGTTTCAGGTTCCGGTACGCGAGCTTGAACTGCGCGGCCGCCTGGACGACAGCCGGGCTTTCGTCGACGGGCAGCTTGCTGCCGAGCGCGCGCGCCGCGTCGAGCTGTGCCTGCGCGGCCGCGAGGCTCGCCTGCGCGCCGGCCACCGCCGCACGCGCCCGCGCCAGCTCTTCCGGCGCGACGATCTCGACCGATGCGCCGGAACGCGCGGCGAGCGCACGCTGCGCGAGCGACAGGTCGGCGCGCCGCGCATTCACGGCCTCGACGTACATCGTGTTCGAGATCCTCGCGTTCGCGACCTGGCGCACGGCCTGTGCGAGCTGCGCCTTCGCCTGCGCGAACGCGACGGACGCCTCGGTGTCGTCGAGCCGCACGAGCGTCTGTCCGGCGCGCACGGCCTGCGTGTCGGCGACCACCACGTCGGTCACGGCGCCCGGGATCTGCGCGGCGACCTGCACGATGCTGCCGGCGACGTACGCGTCGTCGGTGTCTTCGTAGTAGCGCTCGCTCAACAGCCAGGATGCGATCCATGCGAGCGCGGCCAGCAGCACGATCGCGAAGAAGACGGTGAAGCGCTTGCGGCGCGTCGCGCGGCGCGCGTCGAGTGCCGGATCGTTCAGCGCGGCCGGCGGCGCGGCGGAATGAAGGTTGTCGTGGTGCATCAGTCGCTTTGCGTAACGATCAGACGATCGTGCTGGAAGACGGGAATCGCGGGCATCGGCGACAAGCCCCGCGTCGGGTTCGCCGAGGCCGTGCGTGCGAGAACGGGTGTACCGCGCGGCGTTGCGTCCGGTTGGGTCGTATCGACGGTCGACGGGCGTGCCGTGTCGGCGCGTCGTGCGGATTCGGGCGCGGGAGCACTACGCGTCGGGGCGCCGTGCGGTGACACTGCGCTGCTCCCCGCGTGTCGATCATTCGACGGACTCGCCACCTCCGACCGGTTCGCGACCAGAGCCGTTTCCGCATCGCGCCTCGCAGCCCCACTACGCACCCGCTGCACTGCCGGCGTCTGCGCCTGCGCGACCGTTGCGCCCGCATCGAACCCGCCGCCCAGCGCGCCGATCAACGCAACGCGCAGCGTCCGCTGCTTGCCGAGCAGCGCGATCATCTGCGCGCGCTCGTCGATCAGCGTGAGATCCGCGACATCGACGTCCTTCTGCATCAGCACGCCGCGCCGATGCCTATCCGCCGCGATCTGCACGATCTTCTGCGCGGCCGCGACCGCGTCCTGCTGCTGCGCGACGAGCGTCCGCGACGTCTGCAGCGACGTGACGAGCTGCGCGACCTGCCCGAGCGCGTCGTCGACGGTCTTGTTGTACAGCCCGATCGCGACGTCGGCCTGCGCGACGTCCGCGCCGAGCTTCGCCTTCAACCGGCCGCGATCGAAGATCGGCAGCGAGATCGCGGGGCCGACGGAGCCCGCGAGCGAATCGCGCGAGAACAGCGACGCGGGCGTCAGTGCGAACACGCCGCCGAGCGCGACGAGATTCACGTCCGGATAGAACTGCGCGCGCGTCGAGTCGGCATTCGCGAACGCGGCCTCGACCCGCAGCCGCGCGGCGACGATGTCGGGCCGGCGGCCGAGCAGGTCGGCCGGCAGCCGGGCGGGCACCGCGCCGCCCGCGAACGCGCCGACGCGCGGCCGCTGCAGCGCGAGCCCGCGCTCCGGGCCGCGGCCCGACAGCACGCCGAGTTGCAGTTGCGCGAGCTTGATCTGCTCGTCGTTCAACGCGATCTGTTCGAGCAGGCGGCTGCGCTTGATCGATGCGTCGCTCGCGTCGTACGCATTGTCGAGGCCGCGCGCGGTGCGCTCGCGCAGCACCGCCGTCACGCGCTGGCTGATCTTCAGCTTCTGCTGCAACAGATCGCGCACCGCGTACGCCTGGTCGAGCTGGCAGTACACGGTGACGATCGCGACGGCGAGCGTGAGCCGCACCTGTTCGGCCTCGACACCGGCCGCGTCGCGCAACGACATCAGGCTCTTCGTCGCCGCGCGGTTCTTGCCCCACAGGTCGAGCTGGTAGTTCAGCCCGACGAAGATCGACGACGGCGACACGTTCGGATCGCCGAAAATCTGCACCGGCACGCGATAGCCGCCGGCCGTCACGTCGGCGATGTCGCCGGGCTTCGGCATCCGTGCGCGGCTGATCGTCGCGCCGGCCGTGCCCGTCAGCCCGGTCAGCGAATCGAACTGCTGAAGCTGCGCCTGCGCGATCCGCAGCCGCGCCTGTGCGACCTGAAGATCGGGGTTGTTCTGCGACGCCTCGGCCACCAGGTCGTCGAGCTGCGGATCCTGCAACTGCTTCACCCAGTCAGGCGCCGGCCACGCGCCGTTCGCGCCGGGGCCGGCGGTATGCACGAGCGCATCGTCGGCCGGCGCGCGCAGCGACAGCGACGGCATAAAGCCCGACGGCACGCATCCGCCCAAGGCGAGCAACGCCGCCGCGGCCGCGATCATCGAGCCGCCCCTCACGCCGCGCGGCGTACCCGCCGCTTGCTTCATCCGCCGCATCGTCACCCCTGCCGAACGCGCTGCGCCCGCGCGGCCAGACGCGGCCGCGTGCGCTCGAGCGGGCCGAGCCGGCCGAACAGGCCGTCCGCGACGCCGAACAGGATGCCGGCCAGCTTCGCGCGCTTGTCGCGCTCGACGAGCGCGATCTGCACGACCTGCCACACGGTCAGCAGGTTCGGCACGAGCGCCACCGGAAAACGCAGCCCGTACTGCATCCCGAGCTGCACCGCGTTGCGCGCGCTGTAGTAGCGCCGCTGCCACGAGTGATTCATCGACGTCATTTCAAAAGGGCCGATCGCGTGCCGCTGCTTCGCACCGATCCGATGCGTCAGCACCAGCGACGGCACGACATAGAGCGGCACGTTGCGCGACAGCGCGCGGAAGCTGTACTCGGTATCGACATGATCGATGAACAGCGGTTCGTCGAAGCGGCCGAGCACGTCGAACGCGTCGCGCGACACGACGCAGCCCGACGAAATCAGGAACGCGCAGCGCTGCATCGGCGTGCCCGGCTCGATGTGCAGGCGGCGCACGCCGATGCCGTTCGTCGCGAGTTCGGGCAGGAAGCTGCGCGCGTTCTCGTCGAAAATGCGGGGGCCGGCCAGGAACGCGCGCCCCGCCAGTCCCGCGCAGACATCGCGCATCGTCGGGAAATACGCGGCCGGCACCGACGAATCCTGGTCGAACAGCGCGACCGCATCGATGCGGTCGCGAAACAGCGCCGCGAGTCCCGCGTTGTACGCGCCCGCGATGCCGCCGCGATTGCCGTGATGCAGCAGCGCGATGCCTTCGCGCGTGCACAGTTCGCGAGCCCGCGCATCGGGCTGCGGCGTGTTGTCGACGACGAGCAACGCGTCGCACGCGTGCCGCCATGCGCGCAGCGCGTCGAGCTGCGCGTCGCTCGGGTGATACAGGATCACGAGTGCGCCGAGTGTCGTCATGGTCTGCTCCTCAATGCCCGAACGAAGCCGCGGCGCCACGCTTGGGCCGCGTCAGCCACATCATCGCGGCGAGCGCGAGACACGTCATGCTCGCCATCCAGAACATGTCGTTGGTCGCCATCATGTAGGCCTGCTGCATCACGACGTGATGCAGCGTCGTCAGCTCGCGCACGCCGTCCACGCCCATCGTGTTCAGCGCATGCACGAAGCGTTGCGTGTTCGCCGATGCATGCGTGACCGATTGCGACACGACGTCGTAGTGATAGGTCGCGCGGTTGTCCCACAGCGTCACGCTCATCGCGGTGCCGAACGCGGCCGACAGCGTGCGCAGGAAATTCGACAGGCTCGACGCGGCGGCGAGCCGGTCGTCCGGAATGCGCGACAGCGTCGCGGCCGTCAGCGGAATGAAGAAGCACGGCAGCCCGATCCCCTGGATCAGCCCCGGCGCGGCGATCTGCGCGAACGTCATCTTCAGCGTGAAATGCGCGTCCCATGCGAGCACGGCCGCGAACACGAGGAAGCCGAACGTCGCGAGCACGCGCGCGTCGAAACGGTGCGCATGCAGCCCGACGAGGATCGAGAACACGAGCGCGAGCACGCCGAGCGATGCGGTCGCGAGCCCCGCATGAAACGCGTTGTAGCCCATCACGGCCTGCATCCACAGCGGGAACACCACGCCGACCACGGAGAAGCTCATCATCCCGAGCGAGATGATCAGCACGCAGAACGAGAACGTGCGGTCGCGAAACAGGCTCAAATCGACCACCGGATGCGCTTCGCCCGCTTCCCAGATCAGCAGCGACACGATCGCGAGCGCCGCGACCACCGCGAGCGTGACAATCAGCGGAGAATCGAACCAGCCGCGGTCGTGGCCGAGATCGAGCATCGCCTGAAGCGAGCCGACGCCGATCACGAGCAGCACGATGCCCGGCACGTCGATCGGGCCGGCCGCGCCGCGCTGCGCGTCGGGGCGCAGCATCGCGGTGCACACCGCGAACGAGAACAGCCCGATCGGCAAATTGATCAGGAAGATCCACGGCCACGAGAAGTTGTCGACGATCCAGCCGCCCACCACCGGCCCGAAGATCGGCGCGAGCAGCACCGTCATCGCCCACAGCGCGAGCGCGACCGTGCGTTTGTCGGGCGGGAACGTGCGCAGCAGGATCGTCTGCGACAGCGGCACCATCGGCCCCGAACACAGCCCCTGCAGCGCGCGGCAGATCACGAGCACGTGCAGGTCGCGCGCGAGCCCGCACAGCAGCGACGTCAGCGTAAACAGCAGTACCGCGCCGACGAACAGCCGCAGCTCGCCGACGCGGCGGGCGAGCCAGCCGGTGAGTGGCACCGCGATCGCGGCCGCGACCGAATACGAGCTGATCACCCACGTACCCTGGCTGTTCGACACGCCGAGGCTGCCGGAGATCGCCGGCACCGCGACGTTCGTCACGGTCGAGTCGAGCACTTCGATGAAGGTCGCGAGCGACAGCGCGAACGTCAGCAGCGCGAGCCGGATGCCGCGCACCGGTTGCGCGGCGGGTGTCGGCGCCGGCGCGTCGAACGCGGACGGCGCGACGGGCCCGTCGTGCAGCGGCGACGCGGTGCTCATGCGCCGGCCACCGCGACATCGGCCCGCGCGGCCGTCCGTCCGCGCGTGGGCACGAAGCGTTCGATGAAATCGGCGGCCGCGCCGCAGCCGTCCGGCGCGGCCGCGAGCAGCGCACGCGTACGCGCCGCATGCACCGCGAACGCGGGTTCGTCGAGCACGCGCGCGAGTGCCGCGCCGAGCCGCGCGCCGTCGAGCGGACCGTCGACCCGCACGCCGCAGCCGTTCGCGACGACGCGTTGCGCGTTATCGAACTGATCATGCGCGAACGGCGTGACGACCTGCACGATCCCGGCTTCGCACGCGAGCGCGGCCGTGCCGATCCCGCCGTGATGCACGAGCGCGCGGCAACGCGGCAGCAGCGTGCGCATCGGCACGAAGCGGCGCACGAGCAACCGGCCGCCGTCCTGCGCCGCGTCGTGAGGCGTCAACAGGATCCCGCGCGCGCCGGTCGCGCGCAGCGCGTCCGCCACCGCGCGCGCATACGCCGCGTGATCGACGAGCGTCGAACCGGCCGTAAACACGACCGGGGGCTCGCCGGCCGCGAGAAACGCATCGAGTGCCCCGTCATCGTCGGGTGTCGCGATATCGTTGAACAACGGAAAACCGCTTTGCAGATGGTTCGACGGCCAGTCCGGCTGCGGCGGCGCGAACCAGCGCGGAAACAGACACAGGACGCCGTCGGTCGAATGCAGCCAGCGGCCGAGCACGCGCCGCGCGGGCGCGAGCCCGAGTTCGCGGCGTACCGCGTCGAGCGCCGGGCCGCACACGCGGTCGAGCACCTGGCGCTCGATCAGCGTCATCAGCGCCGACTTCACCGGCAACGGCCAGCGCGCGGGAATCGTCAGGCGCGGGTGAGTCGGCGGCGCATGCGCGGACAGCAGCGTCGACGGCGATACCTGAACCGACACGTACGGCGTGCCGTGCAATTCCTGCATGAAGCGTGCGGAGAACGCCCACAGCGTGCCGACCAACACCGTGTCGGCATCGGTCAGCGCGCGCAGCGCGTCGTAATGCGGGCGCAGCGTCGGCGCGATCACCCGCCACAGCGTGCGGAACGACGTGCGCGGATCCCACAGCGCGGGGTTCGCCATCGCCGCGTCGTATTCCGCCGCGGTGCCGACCGGCACGAACGCGAACCCGCAGCGGCGCACGGCCGCCTCGAACGGCGCATGCGTGCAGAACACGACGTCGTGGCCGCGCGCGGCGAGCGTGCGTGCGACGCCGAGCAACGGATGCACGTCGCCCGCCGAACCGATCGCGGTCACGATCATCTTCGCCATCGCGCGCCTCGCGGGTGTCAGTAGAAGCCGGGAATCAGCGCCGCGACCTCGCGGCGGTATTGCGCATACGCCGGCCCGAAATATCCGGTCAGCCAGCTCTCCTCGACACGCACCTTGTACGCGAGCGACGCGAACACGAGCAGCACGCCGATCGCGCCCCGCCATTCGTCGCCGATCAGCGCGGCGCCGACCAGCGCGATCAGGCAGCCGGTGTAGATCGGGTGACGCACGAACGCATACGGCCCCGTGCGCACGAGTTCGTGGTCTTCCTTCAGCGTGACCGACACGCTCCAGTTCGTGCCGAGATGCAGCCGCGCCCATACCGAGAACAGCAGTCCGGCCACCAGCACCGCGAGCCCGCACTGCGCCTGCAGCCCGAAGCGCTGCCAGTCGGGCGCGAGCGCCTGCCACGACGGATCGGGCAGGAGGATCAGCGCGCCGCCGACGATCAGCGGAATCGACTGCAGCGTGCGCGAGCGCGACGCCTCCTTGCGCACGGTCGTCTTGACGCCCTGCGACGTGGCGATCCAGTAAGCGAGCCACGCGGCCCACGGAACGACGATGGCGATGGTCTGAACGATATTCACGGCTGGCCTGCCTCGTTGGGATGGGAATTCGGATGCGCGGGACGCGCCCGCTGCACGACGGAGCACGTCACGACGACAGCGCGTGCATCGGCGCGGGCACGCACGCGTGCGCGGTAGCGCGTGCGATGCCGGCCGCGGCGGGCGCTTCGCCGCAGAAGAAATCGAGCAACGCGGTACGGGTGGATTCGCGCTGAGCCCGGCCTTCGATGTCGAGAAAATGGCCTGCGTCCGGCACGGTCGCGAACCGTGCGCGCGCCACGTGCGCGCCGAGCTGCCGCACGTCGGCCGGCGTCGTGTATTCGTCGCGCTCGCCGTTCAGGAACAGCAGCTCGCAGCCGATGTTCGAGAACTCGCTGAAGTAGCGCTCGGGCTGCAGCGACAGGATCTGGTCGACGTGGAACGCGACCTGGTCCTGCTCGTCGCGCGGCAGGCGCGTGAGATAGCGGTAGTTGTATAGCTTCATGATGCGCGGCAGATAGCGGCCGACCGTGTCGTTCAGCAGCTGCGCGGCCTTCAGGTTCTCGCCGGCCGCGATGTGGTCGCGGGCGCGTGTCACGTAGTCGATCATCGCGTCGTTCAGGAACGGCGAGAACGAACAGATCGCCGCGCGCCGCACGCTCGGGCAGCCGCGCGCGAGCGCGAACAGCGACGCGACGCCGCCCCACGACACCGACACGAGGAACGCCGGCGCAAAGCGCTCGACCAGATACTGGAGGATCGCGGCTTCGTCGTCCTTGGTCAGGATCGAGCAGTCGGGATTGTGCTGGCGCGACTGCCCCGCATACGGCAGGTCGAAGCAGATCGTGTTGATCCGCTCGCCGAGATACTGGACGGTCTGGCCGAACGACGCGGTCGTCGCGAGCGCGCCGTTGACGAGCATCGCCGTGTCGAAGGCCGGATCGAACACGTTCCGTTCGACGTAAACCTTCAGACCATTCGGCAGCGGAACCACGTGTTTTTCGGTCGGCATCGTCGTTCTCCGGTGAATGCGGCGTCTCGACGTCGCGGCATGCTGCAACTGCGCAATGGCTGGCGTCGGCCCCGTGCGCGGTCGATGGACGCAACGATTGCCGACGCACCGCGGCAATTGCCGGCGGCGCCATTCATTCCTCGTGGTGCGGCGCCATACTAATACGGTCGATATTACTTACTCAAGCCATTCCAAAAATCCCTCTACTCGGTCCGGAAATCCGGCAGATTCAAATTTATTTATCGATTTCTATGGTATGCGGAATCTCCAAAAAGATGATAGCAATCGTTTGCGAGCAATCCACATCATCGCGAAGAAATCAGTACTTTTCCATTATTATCAATGAGTTATTTAGTTTAAATCGACGAATTTAAACGGTTTATACAAAACCACCCACCCTCACCATCCCACTTTATGATTTCACATCATGAATGATTTTTCATATTTCGACATTCTTTCTATTTGTAATGAAATCAAGCGTCGAAATGGTCCTCCACATTGCATCATGTTTTCACGAACCGTTTTAAACAGATTCAAACTTTATTAATCTTCTTTCAACTCCTTTTTCCGCACCTGCACATGGCTCCGACGGCGGCGATCCTTCCCGTTTGGAACGCAGCCCGCCGTTCGGCCCCGATTTTTTGTTGATTGAACGATCAATAAAAAACCGCTAAGCTCTCGACTTCCATGACGGCCCGTCCGGGCGAAGGGAGTCGCGATGCCGAAAGTCGGAATGCGGGAGATACGCCGCGCGCAGTTGATCGATGCCACGCTGCGCTCGATCGACGAAGCGGGCCTGCCCGGCACGACGCTCGCATCGGTCGCGCAACGCGCGAACATCTCGACGGGCATCGTCAGCCATTACTTCGGCGACAAGGACGGCCTGCTCGAAGCGACGATGCGGCACGTGCTGCGCGACCTGTGGTCGGCCACCACGCGCCGCCGCGTCGCCGCACGAAAAGACCCGCGTTCGCGGCTGCGCGCGGTCGTCGCGGCGAACTTCGACGTCACGCAAGTCAGCGCGCCGGTGATGAAGACCTGGCTCGCGTTCTGGTCGCAGAGCATGCATGACCCGATGCTCAAGCGCCTGCAGCACGTGAACACGCGGCGCCTGCATTCGAACCTGTGCGCCGAATTCGCGAAAGCGTTGCCGCCCGCGAAGGCGCGCGAAGCCGCCAGCGGCCTCGCCGCGCTGATCGACGGCCTGTGGCTGCGCGGCGCACTCGCCGGCGGCCCGATCGACACCCGGGCCGCTTTGAAGCTCGCCCACGATTACATCGACCTGCTGCTCGCGTCCGACTGACGCGCGACGCAGTCGCCCTCAAGGAGATTCTCATGTCCGTATACGGTTTGCAGCGCCTCTACATCGGCGGCGGTTACGTCGACGCCACCAGCGGCAAGACTTTCGACACCTTCGATCCCGCCACCGGCGAACTGCTCGCGCAGGTGCAGCAGGCGAGCGCGGCCGACGTCGACCGCGCGGTCGCGTCCGCGCAGGAAGGCCAGCGCGAATGGGCCGCGATGACCGCGATGCAGCGCTCGCGCATCCTGCGCCGCGCGGTCGACCTGCTGCGCGAGCGCAACGACGAACTCGCGGCGATCGAAACGCGCGACACCGGCAAGCCGATCGGCGAGACGCTCGCGGTCGACATCGTCACCGGCGCGGACGTGATCGAGTACTACGCGGGCCTCGCGACCGCGATCGAAGGGCTGCAGGTGCCGCTGCGCGCCGAGTCGTTCGTGTATACGCGCCGCGAGCCGCTCGGCGTGTGCGCGGGCATCGGCGCATGGAACTACCCGATCCAGATCGCGTGCTGGAAGACGGCGCCCGCGCTCGCGGCCGGCAACGCGATGGTGTTCAAGCCGAGCGAAGTCACGCCGCTCACCGCGCTCAAGCTCGCGGAAATCTATACGGAAGCCGGCGTACCGGCCGGCGTGTTCAACGTCGTGCAGGGCGACGGCTCGGTCGGCGCGCTGCTCACCGGCCATCCGGACATCGCGAAGGTGTCGTTCACCGGCGGCGTCGAAACCGGCAAGAAGGTGATGTCGCTCGCCGGCGCGTCGTCGCTGAAGGAAGTGACGATGGAACTCGGCGGCAAGTCGCCGCTGATCGTGTTCGACGATGCGGACCTCGACCGCGCGGCCGACATCGCGGTCACCGCCAACTTCTTCAGCTCGGGCCAGGTCTGCACGAACGGCACGCGCGTGTTCGTGCACCGCTCGATCAAGGACGCGTTCACGCAGAAGGTGCTCGAACGCGTGAAGCGCATCCGCGTCGGCAAGCCGACCGATGCCGACACCAACTTCGGCCCGCTGGTGTCGGCCGCGCAGCTCGACAAGGTGCTCGGTTTCATCGAAAGCGGCAAGGCCGAGGGCGCGAAGCTGCTCGCGGGCGGCACGCGCCTGACCGACGGCCACTTCGCCAACGGCCAGTACGTCGCGCCGACCGTGTTCGGCGATTGCCGCGACGACATGAAGATCGTGCGCGAGGAAATCTTCGGGCCGGTGATGAGCATCCTCGATTTCGAATCGGAGGACGAAGTGATCGCCCGTGCGAACGACACGCACTACGGGCTCGCGGCCGGCGTCGTGACCGAGAACCTGTCGCGCGCGCACCGCACGATCCATCGCCTCGAAGCCGGCATCTGCTGGATCAACACGTGGGGCGAATCGCCAGCCGAAATGCCGGTTGGCGGATACAAGCAATCCGGTGTCGGACGCGAGAACGGCATCACGACGCTCGAGCACTACACTCGAATCAAGTCGGTGCAGGTCGAACTCGGCCGCTACAACCCGGTGTTTTAAGACTAGGAGATCCGTCATGACGACACGCGAATACGACTACATCATCTGCGGCGCGGGTTCCGCGGGCAACGTGCTCGCAACGCGCCTGACGGAAGATCCGGACGTCACGGTGCTGCTGCTCGAAGCGGGCGGCCCCGACTACCGCTTCGACTTCCGCACGCAGATGCCGGCCGCCCTCGCGTACCCGCTGCAGGGCCGCCGCTACAACTGGGCGTACGAGACCGATCCCGAGCCTCACATGGACAACCGCCGGATGGAGT
The DNA here is from genome assembly GCF_002223195.1 of Burkholderia sp. AU28863. NCBI lineage: Bacteria > Pseudomonadati > Pseudomonadota > Betaproteobacteria > Burkholderiales > Burkholderiaceae > Burkholderia > Burkholderia sp. AU28863. Next base: position 2,023,454 of record NZ_NKFE01000005.1, read on the forward strand.
GCGGGCGCGGCAAGGGGCTCGGCGGCTCGTCGCTGATCAACGGGATGTGCTACATCCGCGGCAACGCGCTCGACTACGACAACTGGTCGACGCACAAGGGCCTCGAGAACTGGACGTATCTCGACTGTCTGCCGTACTTCAAGAAAGCCGAGACGCGCGACGTCGGCCCGAACGACTATCACGGCGGCAGCGGCCCCGTGTCGGTCACGACCAGCAAACCGGGCGCGAACCCGCTGTTCGAGGCGATGGTCGATGCGGGCGTGCAGGCCGGCTATCCGCGCACCGACGACCTGAACGGCTATCAGCAGGAAGGCTTCGGCCCGATGGATCGCACCGTCACGCCGAAGGGCCGCCGTGCGAGCACCGCGCGCGGCTATCTGGACCAAGCGAAGGCTCGACCGAACCTCGAGATCGTCACGCATGCGCTCGCCGATCGCATCCTGTTCGACGGCAAGCGCGCGGCGGGCGTCACGTACCTGCGCGGCAGCGAGCGCGCGACCGCGCATGCGCGCCGCGAAGTGCTCGTGTGCAGCGGCGCGATCGCGTCGCCGCAACTGCTGCAGCGCTCGGGCGTCGGCCCCGGCGCATGGCTGAAGGCGCTCGACATTCCGGTCGTGCTCGACTTGCCCGGCGTCGGCCAGAACCTGCAGGACCACCTGGAGATGTACATCCAGTACGAGTGCAAGGAGCCGGTGTCGCTGTACCCGGCACTCAAGTGGTGGAACCAGCCGAAGATCGGCCTCGAATGGATGCTGAACGGCACGGGCCTCGGCGCGAGCAACCACTTCGAGGCGGGCGGCTTCATCCGCACGCGCGACGACGATCTGTGGCCGAACATCCAGTATCACTTCCTGCCGGTGGCGATCAACTACAACGGCTCGAACGCGATCGAGATGCACGGCTTCCAGGCGCACGTCGGCTCGATGCGCTCGCCGAGCCGCGGCCGCGTGAAGCTGCGCTCGCGCGACCCGAACGACCATCCGAGCATCCTGTTCAACTACATGGCCGAAGCGCTCGACTGGCGCGAGTTCCGCGATGCGATCCGCGCGACGCGCGAGATCATGCGGCAGCCGGCGCTCGATCGCTATCGCGGCCGCGAGCTGAATCCGGGCGCCGATTGCAAGAGCGACAAGGAACTCGACGCGTTCGTGCGCGCCCGCGCGGAAACCGCGTTCCATCCGTCGTGCTCGTGCAAGATGGGTTACGACGACATGGCGGTGGTCGATGAAGAAGGCCGCGTGCACGGGCTCGACGGGCTGCGTGTCGTCGATGCGTCGATCATGCCGATCATCACGACCGGCAACCTGAACGCGCCGACGATCATGATCGCCGAGAAGATCGCCGACAAGATCCGCGGCCGCACGCCGCTCGCGCGTGTCGACGTGCCGTACTTCGTCGCGAACGGCGCACCGGCGCGCAACGTCGCGAAGGCCTTGCGGCAACCCGAGACGGTCTGATCGATCCGGCGCCCGCACGGGGCGCCGCGATACCCCCTGCGGCTCGCGGCATTCTCGCCGCGAGCCGCGTTTCATTGGGGCGGCTCGTTTGCGCTGCGTGGCCGGGCGGCCGACACGCCCCCCGCCCACCTCCGCTTGCCGCGCACGATCGGGTTCCAGCGCGACGTCAGGCTCATCGCGTCGCGCAGGCGCTCGAACGCGGCATCCTCCGTCGGCCCGAAGCGGCTGACCGCCGGCCACGCGAGCACGTGGTCGAGCCACGTCTGCCATGTGTCGCCATGAAACCCGCGGCCGATTCCCCGCACCGTATCCGGTGCGGCGATCGCGATGCCCGCCAACAGGTAGTAGGCCCAGAAGCTGCCCCCACCGACGAGCCGGTCGAGCCGGCACACCGCGAGCGCGGCAAGCAACCCGTCCGTCGATGCGAGATCGGCGCGATGCGTGCGGATCGCGCGCGCGACGAGATTGTGCTGACCGCCATACGCCTGAACGGAAACGCCGTGGCCGACGGCCAATTCAGCGGAGAACATCGCGAGCGCGGTCATCTCGTCGATACGCGTGGCGGCGTCGCGCGGGCCACAGGCGCGCAGCACGATCGCGTCGATCACGGCGCCGGGACGGGCCGGCGTTTCCGTGCTCGTTGCCGCGACCGCGGTCAGCCTTTCTCTCAGGTTCTTCGCGGGCGGCGTCTCACGCGGCCCGTCAGGTTCGTTCGCGGTGCATGCGCCCGCGTCATCGCCGCTGCGTTCGACGCCGCCGGCAATCCGTTCGAGCGCGGCCCAGCCAACATCGGGATCGTCGAATGCGCACGCATCGATCACGCCGTGCGCGGTGTCGAATACGGCGCGCGAGCCCGGGCAGCAACGTTCGGCTTCCGCGAGCTGCTGCGCGGAAGGCACGTGCGAGCATGCGCCGAGCGGGTCGGCCGGATCGCACGCGCAGCCGCCGCCGTCCGTTGCGATCCACGGGACCAGCCGGTGAAGCACTGCCGATACTTCGCGGGACAGGCTCGCGCCAGCCCCCAAACGTGTCGCGTGCGACGCGACGACAGCCGGGTCGCCGGCGCCAGCCGCTGCATCGAGATGCTCGATCAGGTACTGCAGCCACGCGGCCGTGCGCAGCCGGTCGGGCGTCGCGCCGCGGGCGTCGCCATACTTTGCTGGATCGGTAAGCATGGGTCGTCCGGGATGGTTCGGGCTAATTGATCTGGTTATGTTTCAATCGAATCGGGCGGCGCAGGATGAACGGCGCCGCCCTGCCATGCCGCCCGTACCGGATCGCGACACGGGGGGCCAACCGGCCGCCGCGCCGATACGCGCGACGGCTCGAACTCGTCGAAGCCGCGAAAACCCGCCGCGCTTGCCGCACGGCCGTCGCGCGGCGGGTTCCGCTCCGATCGCGCGGCGCTTACTGCACGTGGAACTTCGGCGACGTCAGAACCGTGCCGCCCACCGTGCAGTCCGGCGTCAGCGTCGCGTTGTTGAACGTCAGCGACGAGTTCGCATCGCTCCACGCCGTCACGACCTTGCTCGGCCCGCACGCGCCGAGCAGCGTGACGTTCACCTTCACGTTGTTGATCGACAGCTGCGTCGTGCTGTCGGCCTGCCCCGTCCAAGGCGACGTGCTGCTCGCGCTGCCGCTGATCAGCGAGCACGTCGCGCCGCCCGTGAACGTCGTCGACGTGATGTTGACGATGCCGGTCGACGTGATGGTGCCGTTGAAGGTCGCGGTACAGCCCGCCGTGATCGACCCCTTGCTCAGGTTCGTGAGGCCCGATGCGGAGAACGGCTCGCCGTTCGGGTTCATCGGCTGACCGTCCGCGCGCGAAACGGTGACCGCGAAAGCAGGCGCGGCCGAAACCGCGGTGAAAGCCACTGCAGCAACAAGCGATACGATTTTGCGAATGCTCATTTGAACTGCCCCCTCTCTTCACAAATGGCGGCACGCCGCCAGGAACGCGACCTTCCGGCCGGAACGATCCCGCCAGCCGGTCGCAGGAAGCCGCCGGCACGCGTCATGCGCGCCGGTCGGCTCAGAACTTGTAGGAAATCCCGACGAACGTGATCAACGGGTCGGCCTTCAGCCGCGTGCGCGTGGTCGCGAGCGTCGAGCCGTCGGCCGCCTTGATTACCAGCGACGAGTAGGTCTTCAGCGGCATGTACGTCAGCGTCGCCGTAAGCCCCCAGTGCTTGTCGATCGCGTAGCTCGCGCCGACGTTGTAGACCGGCGTGAACGACGACGACGCCTTGCCCTCGACCGACGTCGCCCCCGGCTTGCCGGCGCCGGCGGCGAGCACGCTGCCGAGGTTCTCGTTGATGTCCTTCGCGAAGTTGCCGTTCAGTTCGATGTTGCTGAACCAGCTGTAGGCCACGCCGATCCCGACGAACGGGCGGAACTTCGCCGTCGGCGAATTGAAGTAGTACTGCAGAATGACCGTCGGGCTCCACTGCCGCGCGTTCTTCACTGCCGGCTGGTTCGCCGACTTGTCCATGTCGACGTTGCCGAGCGCGCCGGCCGGGCCGGGCGGCTTGATCACGCCGTGCCCGGTCAGCGTGAATTCCGGCGGCACGCCGAGCACCGACGTCACCGCGATGTGATCGGTGAAGAAGTGCGTGAGCGTGAGGCCGACCGTATCGGCGTTGTTGACCGTCAGGCTCGTGCCCGGCGACGTGAACGAACCGGGCAGGCGCAGCGGCCCGTTGATCGGCATGCTTGCGAGATTCGTCGTCAGCCCGTTGGTCGAATCCTGCGGCATGATGTGCAGCCAGCCCAGCGTCGCGACGTTGTCGCCCGCCTGCTGGGCCGATGCGAGCGTCGACACGCCTGCGACGACACCCGCGACAATCAGCTTCTTCATGAAGTCTCCCCCTCATTCTGTCGGGGCGCCGCGCATTCGCGCGCGGCGCCGCCGTGTCTCCATCCACACGCGGTCACTGCACGAACGCACCGACCGTGAAGTACGGGTTGCTCGTATCGGCCATGTCGAGGAACCCGAACACGCCGCCGGTGAACACGAACTTGCCGGTCGCCGGCCCCGACGCCGCGTCCGCATGCACGGTCGTCACGACACCCGGCACCTTTTGCGTGTAGTCGAGGTTCAGCGCGCGCGTGAGCGCGGCCTGCGACGCGTTGAACGGATCGAGCAGCGTGGCCTGCGCGCCGACGAGCGCGGTTGCGCGGTAGTTGAACGCGCTGTCGACGCCCGTGTACTCGCCGTTCTGCGAGCCCTGCGCGATCGCCATCTGCGGGCTCAGGAACGAGATGCCCGATTCGTCGTCCGCGCTCGGCGGCCCTTGCGTGAGGTCCGCGTTCGCGGCGCCGGTACGGATGAAGATCGGCACGAGCTGGTTGCGCAGCTTGCCGACGATCAGGATTCCCTTGCCGGCCTTCGCCGGATCGAGCGCGGCGAGCGTCGGTGGAATCTGCGGCTGGTAGTTGAGCGACTGAAATGCCGGCGCGTCGGGACGCAGCGTGAACGGCTGGTTCACGGTCGCGCTCGACGCGAGCGGCTGCCCGCCGTTCTTCTTGCCGAAGTTGTCGGTTTCCGTATAGCTGCCGTCCGCATTGATCGTCACCTTCTGGTCGAGCGCCACCGGCTGGAAGTTCTGCGACGGCACCTGGTGATAGCCGAGCTGGTTGTACGTGCCGGCGATCTTCGTCAGGTCGGTTTCGAGCGACGAGAAGCTGATGAACGGGTAGTACGGGAACGTCGTCTTCGGGATCTTGCCGACACCGATCACGCCGTCGAACTGGATCGTCGCACCGGGGATCGCGCCGCCGAGCACGCCTTCGCCGAGGAACAGCCGCGCGGGCCGGCTCGGGTCGAGGCTCGCGTTCTGCATCCGGAACGTGCACTGGTTCAGCTTCACCGTCGGCAGCCCCGTCTCGTCGGCCAGCGTGCCGTCGACCACGTTCGCGGGCGCGGTGTCGCGGGTCGGCTGCACGGTACCCGCGGTGGTCGGCACCGGCGACGCGAGGTAGGTCATCCGGTACGTCATCTTCGTCGTGTCGAGCTGCACCTTCACGAGCTCGCCCGATCCGGAACCGCCAATGAATACCGTGTTGTAGTCGATCGTCTGCGGGCACAGCCGGACCACCGGCGCGGGCGGCGGGTCGCCGTCGCCGCCGCATGCGGCCAGCACGGGTGCGAGCGATGCCGCGGCCATCCAATGCTTCAAATTCATAGGAATCCTCTTGAAATTCGGTTCACCGGCGGCAGCGTATGCGCCGCCGGCGTTACGTGTTCAATGCCGGGTTACTGGACGAACGCGCCGACCGTGAAGAACGGATTGACCTGGCTGTTGTTGACGACCATCGCGTAGACGTTGCCGGCCGTCACGATCCACCCCGTATCGCCCTTCTTGAAGATCGCCACGTTGCCGGCCGCGCCCTTCGCGTTGAAGTCGCTGTTGGCCGTGACCTTGACCTTGCCGGGCGATACCTGCGTGTAGTCGAGCCCGAACTGCGCGGTCGGCGACGACGTTTGCGGATCGATGAACGCCGCGGTATTGCCCTGGAACAGCGTCGACGTATAGTTCGCCGCGATGGTCGACACGGCGGTGCCATCGCTGCAGTTGCCGGCAGACGGCGTGAAGTAATTGAAAGCCGTGTTGAACGTGCCGGGCAGGTCCGGATGCGGAACGAACGGATTGAAGCTCGGCCCCTGGCCTGCCGCGCTGCTCGACGGCCCGTTGTTGGTCACCACGCCGCACGCGGATGCACTCGTCGCACCGATGAACCCGCCCTTCAGCACGTTGGGCGCGACGGCTTTGGCGGGCGCGAGCATCGAGATGCCGACCTCCGCATCGGCCACCGAGCCCAGCGGATTGCCCGGCGCCGCATATGCATACCCGACGCGGATCACGACCGGCACCAGCGCGCCGTTCAGCTTGCCGACGATCATCACGCCGTGCGCCTGGCTTGGCACGAGGATCACAAGCGGCTGTCCCTGGCCTGCCGACGGATAGGCCTGCCCGGATGGCGCATTGCTGACGAATACGTTGTCGGGCGTACCGTCCGCATTCTTGCGCAACGTCCACGGCGAACCGGTCGTCTGACACGAATAGTCGCTGCCTGGCGTGATCGTGCAAGAGCCGTCCGCATTGAGCGTCTGGTTCCAGTTCACGACGTCCGGCTGCCAGCCTTGCGGCGTGGTGGTCTGATAGGTGGTGCCGGTCGGCGACAGATGAATGCCGACTTCGTTGTACACGCCGGCCACCTTCGTGAAGTCCGTTTCGGTGTCGGTAAAGCCGATGAACGGATAGAAGTCGAACGTGCGCGACGGCACCGAGCCGAGGAAGAAGCCGGGCGCGAGTTCGATGCCCTGGAACGCGATCGTCGCGCCCGGAATTCCGCCGCCGACCACGCCGTTGCCCACGAACAGCATCGGCGGATCGGCGCGATTGATCGTCACCGAATACGCACCGTCGCTCGTCGCGCCGCTGTCGAGCACGAACGCACAACGATTCTGCTCGGCCGTCGGGAGATTGGTCGGATGATGGAACGCGCCGCTGATCGTCAGGCCCGCGCGCGTGTCGTTGATCTGCCCTGCCGAGGTCGGCACCGACGAGTCGATGAACTGCATCTGGTAAGTCAGCTTCGTCGTGTCGAACTTGACCTTCACGTATTCGCCGCTGCCGGCGCCGCCCGTATACGTGGTCGTGTAATCGAGCGCGTCCGGGCACAGCTTCGTCACGACCGGCGGCGTCGTTTCGGCGCCGCTCGGCCCGCATGCGCTGCCCGAGCACTGCGGCACGGTGATCGGCCCCGGATCGTCGCCGCCGCCGCAACCGGCGACGAACGGCAGCATCAGCACCGCGCACGACAGGATCGCCTTCCGCCATTCAGGAATGCAAATCATCAACCCCTCCTTTTCAGGTACGACAAGTCTCGTCCGGCCGGGCTGCATGGCCTGCCGGTTGGTATCGCGCCGCCGCACGAATGCGCGGCGCATGACGCTGCGCGCGGGACCGCCGCGATGCCCATCGGGCACATGCGGCACACGCGGCGGCGGCGGACAAACGCGCTCCCGCAGCACCGTCATGCGGCACGGCGCCGTCGGAACGATCGAAACGGAAAGTGGCTTGCCGCTACGGCTCGCCGCTACACGGCGAGGTGACGGCGCAGGCATGCGACCTGCGTCGCGCCTGCATTCAGCGAAAAATCGGGAAGCGGCAGTCCCGCCGGCCCGGCGGATAGGCGTCTCATGATGTTGGTCTCCATACGTACGCTTGATTCGTTTTCGTGATGCGTCGTGTGTCGAGACTATGATCGGACCATTCCCGCAAGTAAATGGATGCAGAGTTCCAAACGACGGGCACCGCGCGATCCTAGCGTTTATACGGTATTTAACAGATTTTCAAACGGCCTTCATTTTATTTGCTCAGACAAATAAACGCCGCGTGAAACAGGCGTTTGAACGGTCCCGCGAATCCGCGTCGAGCCAAGCCGGCCGGCCTTCAGCGGCCAGCATGCATGCTGCGGCGCAACCTCACACGTCGATGATCGCGAGCGTGCCGTGGCTGCCGGGCAGCACCGCGTGGCGCGTGCCGGCGCGCGCGAGATACATCTGCCCGGCGCCGACCACGACCGTTTCCGCTTCGACCTCGAGCATCAGCGTGCCGTCGAGCACCAGCAACCCCTCGTTGTAATCGTGCACTTCCGCTTCGTAAGGCTGGGCATCCATGCGCAGCACCTTGATCCGGGCCGGACCGACTTCGCCGACGATCGTGGATTGCCATGCGCAGGCCTGCGCCTGCGCCACGGATTTCAAATCGATCAAAGACATGCGCGCCGCTCCGTATCGCCAGGAAAGGAACGCATTATCGCGAGCGCCACGCGTGGCGTCCCGGTACGGCGCGAGGGCCGGCGGGCGGCACAGTCGGCCAGCCTGCCGGGCGGCCACGCGAGCGCGGGCCGAGTGACGGAAAACAACCGGAATTGTTCGCGTCACTCAAATAAAGCACCGAATCATTGAGCAATATCGCCGCAATTCACGCAAATTCGGCACCGGTACGCGCCAGCCTTTCCATCAGAATGCATTTCGATCTGCCGATTGCTAATATGGCGGTCCCGCGATCCCGCACCACCCTACCGTTCGACATGACGCCCGTTCGCCATGCCGTCCCCGGTCCCGGCCGCTGCGCAGCGGCGGCGGCGCCGGGCACGCGCGGCGCCGGCCGTCGCGCCGGCCGGCCGTGCCATCCGTGAGCATGCAACCGATCCTTTCCGTCTCCGACCTTTCCAAGACTTACGCGTCCGGCTTCCAGGCGCTGAAGCACGTGACCCTCGACATCCGCCCCGGCGAGATCTTCGCGCTGCTCGGGCCGAACGGCGCCGGCAAGACGACGCTGATCGGCTCGATCTGCGGCATCGTCACGCCGACCGAAGGCCGCGTGACGGTCGACGGCCACGACATCCGCGACCAATACCGCGCGGCCCGCGAAATGATCGGCCTCGTACCGCAGGAGCTGACCACCGACGCATTCGAAACCGTCTGGGCCACCGTATCGTTCAGCCGCGGCCTGTTCGGCAAGGCGCCCGACCCCGCGTACATCGAGAAGACGCTGAAGGCGCTGTCGCTGTGGGACAAGCGCGACAACAAGCTGATGACGCTGTCGGGCGGCATGAAGCGCCGCGTGATGATCGCGAAGGCGCTGTCGCACGAGCCGCGCATCCTGTTCCTCGACGAACCGACGGCCGGCGTCGACGTCGAGCTGCGCCGCGACATGTGGAAGCTCGTCGATTCGCTGCGCGAAAGCGGCGTGACGATCCTGCTGACCACGCACTACATCGAGGAAGCGGAAGAAATGGCCGACCGGATCGGCATCATCCTCGGCGGCGAGCTCGTGCTCGTCGAGGAAAAACGCGAACTGATGCGCAAGCTCGGCAAGAAACAGCTCACCGTGCAGCTCGAGCAGCCGCTCGCCGACGTGCCGCCCGCGCTCGCGCCGTTCGGGCTCGAACGCGCGGAAGACGGCGCCGCGCTCGTCTATACGTACGACTCGCAGCGCGACGACGCGAGCATCGCGAAGCTGATCAACGCGCTCGGCTCGGCCGGCATCGGCTTTCGCGACCTGCACACGACGCAGAGCTCGCTCGAGGACATTTTCGTCAGCCTGATCGACAACCGCCGCAACGGCGTGCAAGGAGCCTGACACATGAACTGGCATGGAATCCGCGCGATCTACCGCGCAGAAATGGCCCGCACGCGCCGCACGCTGATGCAGAGCATCATCGCGCCGGTGATCTCGACGTCGCTGTATTTCGTCGTGTTCGGCTCCGCGATCGGCTCGCGCATCAGCGACGTGAACGGCATCGGCTACGGGTCGTTCATCGTGCCGGGCCTCGTGATGCTGTCGCTGCTGTCGCAGAGCATCTCGAACGCGTCGTTCGGCATCTATTTCCCGCGCTTCACCGGCACGATCTACGAGATCCTGTCGGCGCCCGTATCGTACTGGGAGATCGTGATCGCGTACGTCGGCGCGGCCGCGTCGAAGTCGATCCTGCTCGGCGTGATCATCCTCGCCACGGCCGGCCTGTTCGTGCCGCTGCACATCCTGCATCCGTTTTGGATGGTGCTGTTCCTGGTGCTGACGGCCGTCACGTTCAGCCTGTTCGGCTTCGTGATCGGCATCTGGGCCGACAGCTTCGAGAAGCTGCAGCTCGTGCCGCTATTGATCATCACGCCGCTCACGTTCCTCGGCGGCAGCTTCTACTCGGTCGACATGCTGCCGCCCGCATGGCGCGTCGTCACGCTGTTCAACCCGATCGTCTACCTGATCAGCGGCTTCCGCTGGTCGTTCTACGGGATCGCCGACGTGCACGTGTGGATCAGCCTCGCCGCGACCGCGCTGTTCCTCGTGATCCTGCTCGCGATCGTCGCGTGGATGTTCCGCACCGGATACAAGCTGAGGAATTGACGCCGGCGGGCATCACGCGCGCCGCCTGACGATGACGCATTTGGGCAAGCAGGCGGCGCTTTTCCTCTGATGCGGCAGTTTGTGGTCGCGTCTACTGAATACGAAGCATCGGGGCCGTCGAGCATGCGCTGCGCGGCCCCTTTTTCATTTCAGAGGACGCCATGCCCGCCGCCACCGCTCCCGCCTCCGCCGCCGCCCGGCTCGAACGCCTGCCGTTCTCCGGCTATCACAAGCGGATCTTCTTCATCATCGCGATCGCGTTCTTCTTCGACTCGGTCGATCTCGGCACGATGACGTTCGTGCTCGGCTCGATCCGCAAGGAGTTCGGGCTGTCGACGGCCGCCGCCGGCCTCGTCGCGAGCGCGAGCTTCTTCGGGATGGTGCTCGGCGCGGCCGTGGCCGGCCTGCTCGCCGACCGCTTCGGCCGCCGGCCCGTGTTCCAGTGGAGCATGGTGCTGTGGGGCGCCGCGTCGTACCTGTGCTCGACCGCGCAGAGCGTCGACGCGCTGATCGTCTACCGCGTGCTGCTCGGCATCGGGATGGGGATGGAGTTTCCGGTCGCGCAGACGCTGCTGTCCGAATTCGTGCCGACCGAGAAACGCGGCCGCCTGATCGCGCTGATGGACGGCTTCTGGCCGCTCGGCTTCATCACGGCCGGCATCGTCGCGTATTTCGTGCTGCCGCAGTTCGGCTGGCGCACCGTGTTCGCGCTGCTCGCGATTCCGGCCGTGTTCGTGCTGGTCGTGCGCCGCATCGTGCCGGAATCGCCGCGCTGGCTCGAACATGCGGGCCGGCACGCGCAAGCCGACGCGGTGATGCACACGATCGAGGCGAAGGTGATGCGCTCGGCCGGCGTCACGACGCTGCCGCCGCCGTCGCGGCTTGCCGAACCGGCCGCCGCGCGCGGCCGCGGCGCGCTGCGCGAGATCTGGAGCGGCGCGTACCGCCGCCGCACGGTGATGGTGTGGCTGCTGTGGTTCTTCGCGCTGCTCGGCTTCTACGGCCTCACGTCGTGGCTCGGCGCGCTGCTGCAGCAGGCCGGCTTCGAAGTCACGAAATCGGTGTTTTACACGGTGCTGATCTCGCTCGGCGGCGTGCCGGGCTTCCTGTGCGCCGCGTGGCTCGTCGAGCGTTGGGGACGCAAGCCGACCTGCATCGCGTCGCTGATCGGCGGCGGCGCGATGGCGTACGCGTACGGCCAGAGCGCGCTGTACGGCGGCAGCACGACGCTGCTGATCGTCACGGGCCTCGCGATGCAGTTCTTCCTGTTCGGGATGTGGGCGGCGCTGTACACGTACACGCCCGAGCTGTACGGCACCGGCGCACGCGCGACGGGTTCGGGCTTCGCGTCTGCAATCGGTCGGATCGGCTCGCTGATCGGGCCTTACGTGGTCGGCGTGGTCTTGCCGGTATTCGGTCAGGGTGGCGTGTTCACGCTCGGCGCGCTGTCGTTCGTCGCGGCGGCCATCGCCGTGTGGACGCTCGGGATCGAGACGAAGGGGCTCGCGCTGGAGCAACTGGCGGCAGGCGACGAAGCGGGCCGCAACGGCCGGTATCCGGCGGCGGCGGACGAGGCGTCCTGATCGCCGGGCGGGGTTTTCAAGCCGTTTCGGGCGGGATCCAGGCGCTCGATCTCGCCCTCATCCTGCCGATGCACAGCCCGGCGATCGCGCATGACATTCCCTGCGTGCTCGCCGGCGGATCGCCCGGTGCGAAGCCGCCGCCGAGTAAGCCGCGGCGGCGCTCATCCGGCACGGGTACAGCGGCGCCCGTCAGGCGTCGGCGACGACGAACTCTTCAGCCGCCTTGCGCTGGACCGCGGCCATCACGGCCAGTTCGCGCTTGCTGCGCGTGTCGCCGGACACGACGCCCGTCGCGTGCTTCGCCTTCGCGCCCAGCGGGAAAAAAACGAACGACGCGCCGGCCGGGGCCGCCGGCTCCGCGCGCAGGCGTTTGTTCAGGATTTTCAGGTACTTCTTCTTCGAGACTTCCTTAGCAGCCATGGCGCCCTCCGCGTGCACGTGATGCGGATCAGCATACCAGTTTTGCCGATGCGCTCCGTGACAGCGGCCGCGCGACGCACCGACCCGATCGCGCGTGAAAATTTCTCGCCCGCGATGTCGATTCGCGTCGCCGTCGCGCGTCGTGTTGTCGTAACCGATCGTTTTGCCGTCGCACCGTCGGCAAACGCCCAGTTCCCTTTCAAGGAGAGACGACAATGCGCGTCATGGTCATCGTCAAGGCCACCGCCGATTCCGAATCCGGCCGGCTGCCCGACACCGACATGCTGGCCGCGATGGGCCAGTTCAACGAGGAACTCGTGAAAGCGGGCGTCCTGCTCGCCGCCGACGGGTTGCACCCGAGCAGCCGCGGCAAGCGCGTGCACTTTTCCGGCAAGAACCGCACGGTCGTCGACGGCCCGTTCGCCGAAACGAAGGAGCTCGTCGCCGGCTACTGGCTGTGGCAGGTCAAATCGATGGAGGAAGCCGTCGAGTGGGTGAGGCGCTGCCCGAACCCGATGCCCGGCGACTCCGACATCGAGATCCGCCCGCTGTACGAACTCGACGAATTCGGCGACGCGTTTACGCCCGAGCTTCAGGCGCAGGAAGCGCGCATCCTCGCGGAAATCGACGCGCGGCAGACGCGCTGAGCGGGGCAACCGGGCGGCGCGGGCGGGGCCCGCGGGGTGCCCGGACGGGCCGGTTGACGAGGCCCCGCTTAGTAACGTATCGTTTTGATACGTTACAAGACAGGGTTTCGACATGCATTCCCGTTTCGACCGTTTCCGCTTGACCCCGCTCGGCGCCCAACTCGAAGCGCTGATCGAACAGCCCGAACGCTATCTCGAGTTCGCGGCGCTGTCGCGCGTCGGTGTCGCCGCGATCGGCGCGATCCAGGACGAGATCGCGCGCAAATTCCCCGAAATCGAAGCCGACACGACGGCCCGCCAGTTCTGCGGCGCGATGGTCGCGGAAGTCATGCGCCGCCACGGCCATGAAGTCGCGCAGCCGCGCGGGCGGCTCGGCGGTGCGCTGTTCAGCTATGGCGCGGTGTTCAGCGCATCCCCGCACCGGCTGCCGTTCGCCGACGTCGTCGCCGCGCTGGCGCGCATGCCCGCGCGGCTCGCCGCTTACGCCGCGCACGTACCGGCCGCGCTGGCCACGCGCCGCCCGGCCGGCACCGGCTTCTCGCTCGTCGAACATGCGTGCCACCTGCGCGATCTCGATGCGGTGTTCGCCGCGCGTATCGACGCCGTGCGCACGGCCGAGCTTCCCGTGATCGAATCCGTCGACGGCACCGCGCTCGCCGCGCAACGCGACTATCTCGCCCAGCCGCTCGATCTCGCCGTCGCGGCATTCGGCAGCGGGCGCGCCGCGCTGTGCGCCACCGCGGCCGCGCTGGAGCCGGCCCAACTCGCGCGCTGCGGGCTGCGCGACGGCATCCGCCGCATGTCGCTCGACGAACTCGTGCGCGAACTGCTCGATCACGACCGCACGCACGTGCTCGAACTCGACGAACTGCTCGCCGAACTCGAATTGCCGCCCCTGCCTTCAGCGGCGGCCGCATGATCCCGCCCGCGCCCGTCGTCTTCATTCACGGTTTCATCGGCACGTTCGACGTGCGCGGATGGAACGGCCCGCATCTGCGCCCGATCTGCTCGACTACGGCGCACATCGCGCCACGCCGCCCGACACGATCACCGGTTGCGCGCACCTGATCGCGGCCGAGCGGCCCGATGCGTTGCGCGCCGCCGTCGCGCGCATCGGATGCAAGCCGTCCGGCTGACAACCCGTAGGGTTTATCGAAATATGGTTGAAAGGCGCGATTGCTAAAGTCGTCGAAACAGGGTTTTCCCGGCCCCCCGCCCCGGACTGGATCGACACATGCAAGGATCGATGAACCTGGCACGTACTTTCTGGCTGCTACTGCTGCTCGCCGTCACGAGCCCTGCGTTCGCCTTTCATGCGCGGGTCGTCGCGATTCCGAGCGCCGCGATGAGCGAAACGCTGAAGGCCACCATCGTGCTGCCCGACGATTACGCGCGCGACAACCGCGGCGAGCGCTACCCCGTCGTCTATCTGCTGCACGGCTCGGGCGGCGACCATACCGACTGGACGTCGAACACGCACATCGCCGCGCTGGCCGACCGCTATCGCGTGATCCTCGTGATGCCCGACGGCGGACATGAAAGCTGGTACATCGACAGCCCCTTCGATTCGGGCAGCCGCTACGAGACCTTCGTCGGCGATGAAGTCGTGTCCTATGTCGACCTGCATTTCCGCACGATCGCCACCCAGCATGCGCGCGCGATCACCGGCCTCAGCATGGGTGGCTTCGGCGCACTGCGCATCGCGCTCGACCGGCCCGACACGTTCGGCGCGGTCGGCAGCATCAGCGGCGCGGTCGATCCGCGCTGCTGCACGGGCGAGCCGGGGATCGCCCACGTGTTCGGCGATCCCGATCGCCATCCGTCGTTCTGGAACCGCAACGTGATCGTCGAAAGCGCGCGGGCGTTCGTGCGCGCCCATCTCGACCTGACGATCGATTGCGGCCGCGACGATGCATTCGTCGACTCGAACCGCACGCTGCACGAACGGCTCGTCGCGCTCGGCGTGCCGCACGACTATGCGGAGCGGCCGGGCGGCCATACCTGGGATTACTGGGCGAATGCGATCCGCTACCAGATGCGGTTCTTCGCGACGTCGTTCCAGCATCGCGGCTACGCGTACCGTGCCGCGCCGCCGGCAGCGGGCACGACGCGCGCGGGCTGATGCGCGGCTGACGCTCAACGCGCCGATCCGGTTGAGGGCCGCACGGCCTCGCGTCGACAATCGAAACGGAATGATGAACCGGCCGGGCAGCGCGCCTGGCCGAAAGACGAATGCGCGTCGCCCGACGTGCGAAAAAGAGAAACGACGAAGCCGTCAGTTGCCGTGCGCGGCGTCCGCGCCGACGACGCGATCGAAGAATTCCTGTGCACGCGCCAGCTCGTCGAGCGCGCGATCGAGACGCGACATCGCGCGTGCGTATTCGGCCGACGAGCCGTCGTCGTCGCTTTCGCCGCGCACCGCGCGAAACGCCTGATCGACGTTGCGCGTGGCTTCGACGAAGCGTTGTGCGGCCCGTGCTTCCGGCGAACAGATGTGGGTCTGGGTCGACATCGACACTCCTCCGTCAGGATTGCAGTGTGAAGCACGCCGACGCTCAGTGTGCGTGGTACGCATGTCGGCGGCGTGAATCCCGCCCCGTCGCACGTCGACGCATTGGCCGCCGCACCGCGCGCTTCGTGCCGATTGTCGCTCCGCGCTCGACGATCCGCTACGGCGAGATTGCAACAAATTCTTGCGCGAACGACATCGCACCCGGCGTCACGCGCGCCCGATGCGCGGATGCGCCAGCCCGGCAAACGCGGCCGCCTCGCCCGGCGACAGGTCGAACAGATCGCCGGTGAGATCGCGCGGATGCTCGGCCGCCGGCCGGTTGCGCAGGCGCGCGACATGCGTGGGCGCCACGTACGCAGCCGCCGTTTCGATCGGCGGCACGTCGAACAGGTCGCGCGTGACGCCGCGCACGGCGTCCGTCGGCGAACGGCCGCGCAAGCGCGCGACCAGCTCGACGAAGCGATCGAAATCGCCCGCGCGCGTGGCCTTGTTCACTTCCGCGAGATCGCGCGCCTTCAGCACGCACGGCTGCGCGAGCCGCACGAAATACGGCGCCTCGAGCTCGACCGACAGCGCGAGCGGATAGCTCTTGCCCGTCTGCTCCTTCGCACGCCCGATGCAGTCGACCACGGCCGCGCCCTGCGCGGCGCCCAGCGGCCTGCCCGTGCTCACACTGCGAAGATGGTCGGGAAACACGCGCAACTGCGTGCCGACCGTCAGCGCGGTGGACGACGCGCACACGAGCGCGTAGTGCTGCTCGCGACGCCGGCCCGACGGCAACGTCGAGCGGCTGGCGATGAACGTGTGCGGCGGCAACGGCCGCACCTGACCGCTTGCGTCGACCCACGCATTCCACAACAGCGCGTCCTTGCGCTCGCCCGCGCGCGGACGCGACGCGACCGGCGAAAACAACGCGAGCAGCGAACCCGTGCGATGCGCGGCGACTTGCGCGCTGCTGCCGAGTGGCTGGTTGATGCCCCACAGAAAACGCCCGCCCCCGAGCCTGCGCTCCCATTCCTTGCGGAGCACGACGGTCGGCAGTTCCTCGCCGGACTCGGCGCCGATCTTGGTCCAGCAGAACGTGGGAGGGAGGTGTTTCAGTGTCATCAACTTTCTCGGGATACAGCCTCGCTGCTGACAGCAAGCCCATTCAACAGCCGTAACTGTATAGGTATAATGCATCGCATGGAAGCCCCGGACCAAGATTTTCCCGTTCAAGACCTGTTGCGCCGCTTGATGGCAGACACACGCTCGTCCAGCGAAATTGCGCGACTTTCCGGGGTCAGCCAGCCAACCGTATCGCGCCTTCGGCTGTCGAACGGGCACCGGCTGCGCCGCAGCGCGCCATTCAACAAGCTATGCAGTTTCTATGGTGTCGATACCGAGCCGTCGCGCCGCCGGTACAACGATCTGCTGCGCGACGCGATCGTCGACGCGTGGGACGGGTCGGACGAGCACGGGCGCGCGCTGCTGGTCGTGATTCAGGGGCTGAAGGGTTTGCAGGCGAAGGCGGACGACGGGTGATGTCGCCAACGTGCCCGGTCATTCATCGAGATTGAACGTGATCGGCACGCGCGCCCGCATCGGCGACGGCGCGCCGTTTTCTGCATGCGCCGCGCAGCGGCCCGCCAGCGCCGCATCGCGGGCCGCGACATCGCGGCGCGGATAGTCGCTGCCGGTCACGACATGCGCGGCGACCATCCGGCCTGCCGCATCGGTTTCCAGTTCGACGAGCGCGGTGCCGGGCTCGCCCCTGGCGTCGTCCTGGCGGCGCCCCGTCAGCCGTCGCACGCCGCGCCGCATTGCGCGAGCGAATTCTCCTTGCTGCGGAAAACCAGCGGCTGTTCGTCGCTCGGCGCGCGACGTCGCGCGAACTGCACGGCCTGTTCGACCTGCCCGTGATGGGCGGATTTCGCGCACACCGGATCGGCCTCCTTCGGATCGCCGGCCAGCAGGTAGGCCTGACACCGGCAACCGCCGTGATCCGCATGCCGCTCGTCGCACGTGCGACACGGCTCGCGCATCCAGTCGTCGCCGCGAAACGCGTTGAACGCATCGCTGTCGTACCAGATTTCCCGCAGCGACCAGTCGCGCACGTTCGGCAGCGCGAGCCCCGGCAGCGACCGCGCGGCATGGCACGGCAGCGCGGTGCCGTCCGGCGCGACGCCGAGGAACACCGAGCCCCAGCCGTTCATGCACGCCTTCGGGCGGCGCTCGAAATAGTCGGGCACGACAAACAGGATCTTGCAGCGCTCGCCGACCAGCTTGCGATAGCGGTTGACTGTTTCCTCTGCCTCGCGCACCTGCTCGACCGTCGGCATCAGTTGGTCGCGATTGAGCATCGCCCAACCGTAGTACTGCGTATTCGCGAGTTCCAGGTAATCGGCGCCGAGATCGAGCGCCATCTCGATGATCTGCCCCACGTGCGGCAGGTTGTAGCGATGCAGCACGCAGTTGAGCACCATCGGGTAGCCGTGCGCCTTGATCAGCCGCGCGACGTCGCGCTTCAGTTCGAACGTGCGCGTGCTGGTCAGGAAATCGTTCAGCTCGCGCGTCGAATCCTGCAGCGACAACTGGATGTGGTCGAGCCCGGCGGCCTTGAGCCGCTCGATGCGCGCGACGTTCAGCCCGATGCCCGACGTGATCAGGTTCGTGTAGAAGCCGAGCCCGCGCGCATGCGCGACCAGCGTCTCGAGGTCGCCGCGCTGCAGCGGCTCGCCGCCCGAGAAGCCGATTTGCGCGGCGCCGAGCGCGCGTGCCTCGCTGATGACCGTGCGCCACGCGTCGGTGTCGAGCTCCGCGCCGTGCGTCGCGAAGTCGACCGGGTTGTAGCAGAACGCGCAGTGCAGCGGGCAGCGGTACGTGAGTTCCGCGAGCAGCCACAGCGGCGCGGACGGACGGGGCGTGTCGGGTGTCATGTCAGTCCAGCCAGCCGCGCAGTCGCGCATGATCGAGGAAACGGTAGACGTCGGTCGCGAGATCCGATTGCATGAACAGGCGCTCGAGCTCGCCGATGATGTCGTCCAGTTCGCGCGTGCCGTCGCAGCGCGCGAGTATCTCGCCCGCGCTCGGGTTCAGCTTGACCATGCCCTCCGGATAGAGGAGCACGTACGCATCCTGGGCCGCCTCCCATTGCAGGCGGTACATGCCCCTGAGGCAGGGGCGCAGCGGCACGCCGCTGGCGGCTTCGATCGCGTTCATAACGGGTAGGCCTTTTCGACGGCATCGAGCATCGACCACAGGATGTCGAGCTTGAATTGCAGAATGCCGAGCGCGCGCTGCTGCGCGTCCGGTGTCGTGAAATGCTGCAGCGTGACCGCGAGCCCGTGTTCGACGTCGCGCTGCGCGAGCGGCACGCGGCTGCGGAAGTAATGCAGCCCGGCCGGCTCGATCCACGGGTAATGCGACGGCCAGCCCGCGAGCCTGTCGAGATGGATCTGCGGTGCGAACATCTCGGTCAGCGACGAGCACACCGCTTCCTGCCACGGCGCGCGCCGCGCGAAGTTCACGTACGCATCCACCGCGAAACGCACGCCGGGCAGCACGTGTTCGAGCGACCACAGCTCGTCGCGCGTGAGACCGCACGCCTCGCCGAGCCGCACCCATGCCTCGATGCCGCCTTCGTTGTCGCCCTGCCCGTCGTGGTCGATCAGCCGCTGGATCCAGCGGCGCCGCGTCTCGCGGTCGGGGCAGTTCGACAGGATCGCCGCATCCTTGAGCGGGATGCAGATCTGGTAGTAGAAGCGGTTCGCGACCCAGCCGCGGATCTGCGTGGGCGAACAGGCGCCGCTGTTGAGCCGCCGGTTGAACGGATGATGGATGTGATAGCGCGATTCGAGCGCACGCAGGCGCGCCTCGAATTCGGTCGCGGTCCAGGGCGTCGCGTGCAACGCCGTAGCGGGGATCGGTGCGTTCATCGTCAGACCTGGAATTGCATGCCGTCGTGTGCGACGTCGATGCCGTGCGCGCGCAGGTGTGCGTGCTCGACGGAATGCGGATCGAGAATCGGGTTCGTGTTGTTGATGTGCGTGAGCACCTTGCGCGTTCGCGCGGGCAGCGTGTCGAGCCAGTCGATCATGCCGGGCCGCCCGGGTTCCGCGCACTGCGCGAGATGCCCCATGTCGGCCGCGTGCTTGCCCGACAGGCCGAGATCGATCATCTCGGTTCCGGTCCAGAACGTGCCGTCCACCAGCACCAGATCGGCGCCGTCCATGGCCGCACGTACCTCGTCGGTGACCGACGCGAGCCCCGGCGCATAGAATGCACGCCGCCCGCTCGCGACGTCTTCGATCGACAGCGCGATGTTGTCGCCGGGCGCGGCCGACGCGCGCCGCGGCGAATAAGGCGGCGGCTTGCTGTCAACGGCGAGCGCGGTGAAACGGATCCCGCTCGCCGCCGGCACCGCGAACGGCTCGCCGGGCACGATCGTGTGGGCGGCCACGCCGCAGTAATGGCCGAGCAACGGCACGAGCGGCAAGCCGGTCGACAGGTCGTCGAGCACCGGCCCGCTCGCGTAAAGCGGCAGCGGCGTCGAGCGCTCGCGGAGCATCAGCAGGCCCGTCACGTGATCGATTTGCGCGTCGCACAGCACGACGGCGGCGATGCCGCTGTCGCGAATCGCGCGCGCCGGTTGCAGGTCCGGATCCGCGCGCAACTGGGAAAGGATGTCGGGCGACGCGTTGACGAGAACCCAGTCGACGCCGTCGTCGCTGACCGCGATCGACGACTGCGTGCGCGGCAGTACATGGCCGCTTCCGCTGCGCGCACGGCGGCAGTTCGCGCAATTGCAGTTCCATTGCGGCAGCCCGCCGCCGGCTCCCGAGCCGAGTATCTTGATCTTCATGGCGTCAGCTCCCGAGGCCGCCCGTGCCGATCACGGCGAAACGGGCGGCACGCACGGCGATCAGCGGTTGGCGATGTACATCGTGATTTCGAAGCCGAAGCGCAGGTCGGTGTAAGACGGTGTCGTCCACTGCATGGTGTGTCTCCTGTCGAGTTGATGATGGATGCGTTGCTGGGTGAGTCGAACAACCGCGGCAATCGAGCGGTCGATTCATCTTCAGCAAGGAGCGTGCCGAAGCCGCATTTCGGCGGCCCGGCCGCGGTAGACGGCCATCATCCGGGCATCGGGGCGCCATCCTTACGAATCGCCGACACAATTCGCGCGAATGCGTTCGGCCACCCCGGCGGAACGATGTCCGCGGGTGGTCACAGGTGTTGAATCGTTGAACACGGGTGTTGCAACTTGACACACCGGCTGTGACAGGTCGCGCACAGCGCGACGAGCGCGTCAGCTTTCGTCGGACGGCTGGCGCCCCGCGTCGGCGGCCGGCATCTTCCGGTAGATCGTGTTGCGCGAGACGCCGAGCGCGCGCGCGGCGGCCGACACGTTGCCGCCGTGACGGGCCAGCGCGGCGGCGATCGCGGACGCGGCGACGTCCTGCAGGCGCGCATCGACGGAAGGCAACGCGTCCGCGGCGCCCGGCCCGGCCCCGGCGCTCGCCGCGGCGGGCGAATCGGGCATGGCCGGCACGGCGTGCCCGGTCTGCACGACACCGCCGCACCGCAGGTCGTCGAAGAAGTCGTCGGGCAAGTGCTCGCGCCGGATTTCGCCATCGTCGTCGACCATGGCCGCCGCCGTGCGCAGCAGGTTGCCGAGCTGGCGGAAGTTACCCGGCCACGTGCAGCGCACGAACAACTCCATGACGTCCGGCGCGACGGACAGCGACGGCCCGCCCGGCCCCGCAAACGCCTCGCGTTGCAGCATCTTCTGCACGACGACCGCGAGATCCGTGCGGTCGCGCAACGGCGGCAGGCGCACCACGAGGCCGTTCAGCCGGTAGTAGAGATCCTCGCGGAAACGGTTCTGCGCGATCATCTCGCGCAAGTCGCGGTGCGTCGCGCAGATGATCGCGATGTCCACGGCAATCGTCTTCGTCGATCCGAGCGGATTCACGAGACGCTCCTGCAGCACGCGCAGCAGCCGCACCTGCAGCGGATACGGCATGTCGCCGATCTCGTCGAGGAACAGCGTGCCGCCGTTCGCCTGCAGCAGCTTGCCGATCGCCCCCTTGCGACGCGCGCCGGTGAACGCGCCCTCTTCGTAGCCGAACAGCTCGGACTCGATCAGCGTCTCCGGAATCGACGCGCAGTTGACCGCGACGAACGGCGCGTCGCGCCGCGGCGAGTCGTTGTGGATCGCCTGCGCGAGCAGTTCCTTGCCGGTGCCGGTCTCGCCGGTGATCAGGATCGGGATGTCCTTGCCGATCACCTTGCGCACCTTCGCGATCACGCACGCGACCTGCGCATCGCCGGTGTCGAGATAGTTGAGCCGCGACAGGCCGGCCGCCGGCGCGGGCACCGCGTTCGCGCGCGCGGCCGGCGCGCCCGCGTCGTGGACGTCCGTCGGCCGGCTGCCTTCGGCGAGCGTCGCGCGGCGGAAGTGCACGCGTGCGCAGACCACCGCGCCGTTGCCGAGATTGAGCATCAGGTGCCGGTCGGTGCTCGCACGCATGCGGTCGATCAGCTGCGCACTGGTGATGTCGAACAGCGACGACAGCGTGTGCGCGCGCAGCGCCGAGAGCGGCATGCCGAGCTGGAACTGCGCGCTGCGATTGGCCGACAGGAAGCGTCCGTCGGCGGTGAACGCGACGATCCCCTCCATCAGCGTGCCGAGGAACTCGGGACGGCCATGAAACGACACCTGCAGCGTTTCCTGAAAGGTCGTCGTAAACAGATGATTCTCGATCATCTGCACCGACATCTTCGCGAGCGCCATCGTGTGCTGGTGATAGCTGCGGTGGTCGCCCGTCACGTCGAGCACGCCGATCGCGTCGCCGTACGGATCGAGGATCGGCACGCTCGAACAGGTGAGGAAGCGGTTCGCGGCCAGGAAGTGCTGGTCGCCGTGGACGACCATCGGGCACAGCTCGGCCAGCGCCGTGCCGATCGCATTGGTGCCCTGCCGGCTCTCCGCCCAGTTCGCGCCCGGGCGCAGCGCGACCTTCTCCGCGCGGCGCAGGAAATCGTCGTCGCCGATCGAATGCAGGATCAGCCCTTCCGCATCGGTCAGCACGATCATGCTCTGCGTGTTGACGATCTGCTCGTGCAGCGTCTCCATCACCGGCATCGCGTGCACGCACAGCACCCGGCTCTGCTCGCGCTTGAGCACCAGCGCCGCGTTCGACAGCACGTCGTAGTCGGGCCGTGCCGATACCTGCAGGCCGAACGTCTCCGAACGCTCGTGGGCCTTCTGGATCGACGGCGCGGGCCAGCCAGCGGGATGCGCGGCCCGTGACCCGGCCGCCTGCTCTACGTCATCGCGCATTGTCTCCTCCGGGGGATCCTTCCGGTCAACTGCCGGACTCTTTGCCGTCATTGCAAGCAAGCATCGGGCCACGCTGGCGCCACGCAATGAATTGAAAGGATGATGTAATGAATCATCCGGATGCGGCCGGGCGTGTCGCGTCGCGCGACGGCCAGGCCTTCGTGATACCGCGAATTCCCGGCGCATGACTACCCGTGCGAATCCGGATCCTCGCGGCTGGCGCGTTTCTGGCTTTATCGCAGAACCCATCCGGCCGCTGCCCGGCCGCATGGCGGTTGCCTCCCGATTCCCCGGACCCCTATCGACATGACACGTCGCCCGAATCGATCCACGCCGTCGCACGCAATGCGGGCCTTGCCCGACGCATCGGCGTCACCGGTCACGCCCGTTCGCGGACGTCTGCACCGGGACGCGCAATCGATCGCGTTCGCCGTGGCCGGCGCCACGCAAGGCCATCCGGTCGTCGTGCTGCACGGCGGGCCCGGCAGCGGCAGCCAGGCCGGCATCCTGCGGCTGTTCGACCTGGCCCGCGTGCGCGTCGTGCTCGTCGACCAGCGCGGCGCGGGCGCGTCGACACCGCGCGGCGGCACGCGTCACAACACCACCGCGCGGCTGATCGCGGATCTCGAAGCCGTGCGCGCGCAGCTCGGCATTGCACGCTGGGGCGTCGTCGGCGGATCGTGGGGCGCCGCGCTCGCGCTCGCGTATGCGGGCACGTATCCGGAACGGGTGACAGGCGTCGTGCTGCGCGGCCTGTTCCTGACGTCGCCACGCGAAGTTCGCGGGCTGTTCATGACGTCCCGCACGCGTGCGCCGCGCGAATGGCGGCGCCTGCATGCAGCGGCAGGCGGCCGGGCGGATCGCCTGCTGTCGCGCTGCGCGGCGGGGCTGCGCCACGGCGCGAACACAGCCCGGCAGCGCGCCGTCGCGCTCGCGTGGCACGCATACGAAAACGCGGTCCTCGGGTCGGCACGCACACGCCGCTCGCCCGTGCGCGCGGTCCGGTCCGAGAAGACCATCGGCCGGCTGATCGACAAATACCGGATCCAGGCGCACTACCTGCAACACGATTGCTGGCTCGGCGAGCGCCGCGTGCTCGCGCTCGCGCGACGGGCCGCACAGGCCCGCGTGCCGCTGTTCGCCGCGCACGGGACGGACGATCCCGTTTGTCCGGTCGGCAACGTCGAGCGCCTTGCGCGCGCCGTGCCCGAAGCGAACGTCGAGCGCGTGAAGGCCGGGCATCTGGCAAGCGACCCGGCATTGGCGCGCAGCGTCGCCCGCGCCGTGCATGCGATGTTCGCGACGGTGCCGTTCACGTGACGGCCCGGAGCCCGGTCGTGTCACGACGGGACCGCCCACGCGGCCGCATCATGCTCAATCCCACGCATAGCGCATACCGGCCCACGCGCCGCGCGGCGCGCCCGGCCCGACGAACTGCTCGTTCACCGGATTCGCGCCGTCGAACGTATGGTTCGGCCCGTTGAAGAAATTCTGGCCGAGTGCGCCGAAGCTCGCGTAGCGCTTGTCGAACACGTTCGTCACGCTCGCGAACACCTCGAACCGCTTCGTGACCCGGTAACGCATGTCGAGATCGACCAGCACGTAGCCCGCGATCCGGCCGTTCACGTCCCCGTTGTTCTCGTCGCCGCGCGCGTACACGCCGCTGCGCCATGCGACGTTCGCGCCGATGTCCCACGCGGGCGTCGCCGCGTAGTCGAGCCGCAGCTTCACCGTATGCGCGGGAATGCCGGGGATGCGGTCGCCCGCCCTGACCGTCACGTTGCCGTTCGCATCGGCCGTCGAATTCGCGGGGCTATGTTCGATCCACGACGATCGGTAGGTCGCATCGACATGGCTGTACGACAGCCCGACACCGAGCGGGCCGAACCGCGTGCGGCCGGCGAGCTCGATCCCTTGCCGCCGCGTATCGCCGACGTTGCGGAAGTAGCCCTGCGCGCTGGCCGGGCTGCTGATGAACTGGATGTCGTCGGTCAGCGTCGTGCGGTAGGCCGCGGCGCTCCAGGTCGTCGCCGCGCCGATGCGGCCGCGCACACCGGCTTCGAACGTCTTCGAGATCACCGGCTTGAGCGCCGGGTCGGCGATGAAGTCGTTCGGCAGCGAACACGGCGCGGCCGGATCCGCGCACGCGAGTTCGATCGCGGTCGGCGAACGCATGCCTTCGTTGTAGGCCGCATATGCGGTGAAGCCCGCGACCGGGTTCCAGTTGAGCCCGACCGCCGGGTTGAAGCGCGAGAACACATGGGTGCCGTCGAGCAGCGGCTGCACGCCGCTCTCGTCGCCGATCTGCGCTTTCGACCAGTCGTAGCGGCCCGACAGCGTCACCGTCCAGTGCGGCGTCAGCGACAGCGCGTCGCTCAAGTACACGCCCACATTCGCGTTGCGCGTCTTCGCGCTGGTCTGCCGGACGAAATCGCCGATGCCGATCGCCGCGCGCGCATCGGTGAAAGACGCGTCCTGCGATGATGCAACGTAGCTCGAGTTCGCGACGTCGGCCGAGACACCCGCGACCAGCCGGTTCGCCATCCCACCGAGCTTGCCGAGCAGCGTGAGCTGCATGCTGCCGCCGTAGCTGTCGGTGACGATCGTCGATTGCGCGTTGCTGCCCTGCACCATGTCGACCGTGCCGTCGTCGTTCACCGATCCGTAATCCGTATTGTTGTTGCTGCTTGTGTTGGCGTTGCGCAGGTGCCGGTAGTACGCATTGCCGCTCAATTCGACGTTTTCACCGAAAAAGCGGTCGCCCGACAGCGTCAGGTAGCCGGCGCTGTTGCGGTTCCGGTCCGGGTACGTATACGCCTGCTTCCGGTTGTCGAGGAACGAGCGCGGGATCGTCTGGGTGCCGGACAGCGTGTTGTCCGCGCCGCCTGCGGCGATCGACAGCGTCGTATCCGCATCGGTGTAACGCAGCTTGCCGAACGCCTGTCGCACGCGGCTCGCGTTATGGTCGGCCCAGCCGCCGTCGTTCGCGACGTTCGCGGTCGCGTAGTAGTCGAGATTCGGGCCGATCGTGCCGCCCTGCTCGATGCTGGCGGTCTTGCGGCCCCACGCACCGCCCGACACCTCCGCCTCGCCGCCCGGGCTCGACCTGCCGTTCTTCGTCGTGATCGCGAGCGCACCGCCGAGCGTGTTGAGCCCGTACACCGGGTTGGAGCCCGGAATCAGCTGCACGCGGTCGATCGCCTGCGTGGGCAGGATGTCCCAGTTCACGACGTCGCCGAACGGCTCGTTCACGCGCACGCCGTCGACGAACACCGACAGCCCCTGCGGCGTGCCGAGCAGCGGCGACGCGGTGAAGCCGCGATAGTTGACGTCCGTCTGGTACGGGTTGCCCTGCGCATCCGAGATCGTCACGCTCTGCAGGTTCGCGGCGAAGAAATCGGCGAGCGTCGCGCGGTGCTGCACGTCGAGTTCCGCCGCACGCACCGTCTGCACGTTCGCCGGCACCTTTGACAGCGGCGTGCCGATCCCGAGCAGCGGCGTCGTGCCGACGACGACCACCGCGGGCAGCACGATGGCCGGCTCGGGCGGCGCGATCGCGCCGCCGTCGGCCTGCTGCTGCGCGCGCACGCTGCCGGGCGGCAGGCCGAACAGCGCCAGCACGCCGACGGTCGTACCGATGCATCGCGCACGCCGGCCGCGCCGCGTCGCGCCGTCGCGCGCGGCTGCCTTTGGTCTCCTGATCATTCCGTTGTCTCCGCATTTATATTCCGCCGGGCCGTGCGATGCACCGCGCGGCGCCGCGTTGTCGCGAAGCCCGCGTGCGAGAACCGTGCCAGCACCGCGAGCGCAAGCGGTGCGCGCTGCGCCGCACCTCGCTTTGTGAAAGGCATGCGTGCAACCGGCGGCCCGCTGTTCAGCAGACTGCGCCACCTGTCATGTTTGGCAACACTTCGCGCGCGACGGTGTACCTGAATGCAACACCTGCGCTGACGCCATGGCGCGCGTCGTCGATCGCCCCATCGCACGCGATGCGCCGGCGTGCCGCGCCACACCGCCTTCCTGCCGCGATGGCATGCGATTTGCGTAACGGGCAGTGCACTCGGCCCGGAAACCCCACCGTGCCGGCGCGACGAATCGTTCGCGACGGTGCGACCACAATGACCCAGGAGACAACCATGAAGAAACTCTCGGCTTCAGCGAGCCGGCTGGCGACGATCGGCATCGCGGTGGCAGCCGCCGTCGCGCTGAACCCCGGCCTCGTCGAAGCGGCCGCGGACTACCCGGCCGTGACCTACCAGCGCCTGACCGATGCACACGGCGATCCGGGCTGGCTGACCTACTACCGCACCTACGACGGCCGCTCGCATTCGCCGCTCAAGCAGATCGACACGTCGAACGCGAAGGATCTCAAGCAGGTGTGGGCGTACAAGTTCCCCGCCGACCTGAAGCAGGGCTTCGAGGCCACGCCGATCGTCAACGGCAACTACCTGTTCGTGACGACGCCGAAGGACAACGTCTACGCATTCGATGCCAAGACCGGCAAGCAGCTGTGGAAATACGAGCCGAAGCTCGGCGCGGCCTCGTTCAAGACCGCGTGCTGCGACGTCGTCAACCGCGGCGTCGCGCTGTACGGCAAGAACGTCTACATCGCGATGCTGAACGGCGAAATCGCGGCGCTCGACGCGCAGACCGGCAATCTCGTGTGGAAGAAGCAGATGTTCGAGCCGGGCCTCGGCTACGCGTTCTCGCTTGCGCCGCTCGCGATCGACGGTGCGATCGTCGTCGGCACGTCCGGCGGCGAATACGGGATTCGCGGCTACATCGCCGCGCTGAATCCGGAGGACGGCTCGCAGGTCTGGAAACGCTACACGATCCCCGCCGCCGGCGAAAAGGGCGCGGAAACCTGGCCCGACGGCATGCAGAGCCACGGCGGCGGCGCCGCGTGGCTCACCGGCACGTACGACGCCGCGTCGCGCACGCTGTACTGGGGCGTCGGCAACCCCGGCCCGTGGCTCGCTGCGCTGCGCCCCGGCGACAACCTGTATTCCGACTCGCTGCTCGCACTCGATGCGAAGAGCGGCAACCTGAAGTGGCACTACCAGTACACGAACAACGACACGTGGGACTACGACGGCGTGAACGCGGCCGTCCTCGCGGACATCAAGTACAAGGGCAAGGACTACGACGCGATCATCCACGCGGACCGCAACGGCTTCTTCCACGCGATCGACCGCACGACCGGCAAGCTGATCTACGCGACGCCGTTCGTGAAGGCATTGTCGGTCACCGGCTACACGGAAGACGGCAAGCCGATCCAGGACGCATCGAAGTTCCCGAAGGCCGGCACGACGATCGAGACGTGCCCGAGCTTCCTCGGCGGCAAGAACTGGTGGTCGATCTCGTACGACCAGGAACGCAACATCGCGGTCGTGCCCGCGCTGCATGCGTGCATGAGCCTGACCGGCAAGTCGGTCAGCTACATGGAAGGGTTGCCGTATCTCGGCGAAGGCTTCGAGATCAAGCCCGAACCGGGCAGCGAAGGCTACGGCGAACTGACGGCCATCGACGTGAACACCGGCAAGAAGCTGTGGAGCCACTGGTCGAAGAAGCCGTGGAACGGCGGCGTCGCGACCACCGCGAGCGGCCTCGCGTTCAGCGGCTCGCTCGACGGCCACCTGTATGCGTTCGATACGGCGACCGGCAAGGTGCTGTGGGAAAGCCCGCAACTGGCGAGCGGCATCATCTCGCAGCCGTCGGTGTACGAGGTCGACGGCAAGGAGTATGTCGCCGTGCTCGCCGGCTACGGCGGCGCGAACCCGATCTGGGGCGGCCCGATGGCGGACATCGCGAAGGACGTTCCGCGCGGCGGCACGCTTTACGTGTTCGCGCTGAACTGACCCGGCGCCACGCCCGAGTCGCGCCCGCATGCGCCCGATGCGGGCGCGACGCCCCACCCGCTTCAACCGGACACAGACCATGAATACTCGCCTCACTTTCGTTACCGTCGCCAGTCTGCTCGCCGTGGGCGTGGCGCTGACACCGGCAGCCGCGTCGGCCGGCGTGCGCGTCTGCACGCTGCCCGGCAGCCCGACCACCGCGCTCGACCGCTCCGTTGCCCGCGAAGTATTCCGCGCCGCGGGCATCGTCGCGACCTTCAACACACGCGGCGTCGACGACAACGGCGACGACGACGGCATCTCCGCCAGCGAGCTGACGAAATCGCTCGAACGCGACTGCGACGTGATCGCCGGCTTCCCGCGTTCGGCGATCGCCGATGCGTCGGGATCGAAAATGACGTTCTCGCAGGGCTATCTGCGCTCCGGCTACGTCAGCGTGTCGCTGCCCGATGCGCAAGCGCCGTCCGGCGCCAAGGAAACGATCGCGGCCACGTACGGGAGCCCGTCGCAACTGATCGCCGCGCAGCAGGCAAACGCGCGCTTCGACCTCGAGAACACGAGCGAGAAAACGATCGGCGCGCTCGCCGCGGGCCGCGCGCAGCGCGCGATCGTCTGGTATCCGAGCGTCGTCGCGTACGAGCGTGCCCATCCGAAACAGCGGTTCAAGGTTGCGGCGACATCGTCGCCGTACTCGGACTGGCAACTGTCGTTCGCATTCGGGCCGGGCAAGGACGCGCTGCAAAAGCGCATCGACGCCACGCTGTCGCAGATGAGCGGCAACGGCCGTCTCGCATCGCTCACGCGCGGCTGGACGCTTCCCGCCGACATCGCGCAAGCCGCCGCCACGCACGCGCCCGGCCGGTTTCTCGACGGCGCGGTCGCGTCCGCGCAGCGGCCGGCAAGGAGCGGCTTCATCAAGGTTTCGACGAGCGAAGGCAGCGGCGTCCCGTCGTTCGACCAGGCGCAGGTGCAACACGGCAAGAAGCTCTACGGCGATGCGTGCGCGAAATGCCACGGCGACCAGCTCGAGGGCAATACCGCGCCCGCGCTGAGCGGGGAATCGTTCGCGCCCGAGGGCAAGTCGCACATCACGGTCGGCGGCATCTTCCTGTACATGTCGAGCAACATGCCGGCCGATCGCCCCGGCAAGATGACCGCACAGGAATACGAGGACCTGATGGCGTTCCTGCTTTACTCGAACGGCTACGACGCGTCGCAGAGCAAGCTGACCGCCGATATCGCCAACGCGTCGAAGGCGCCGCTCATCGCCGGGCCGCGCAAGTAACTTTCCCGCCCGCTTTCGTTTCGGTCGACCGCCGCGCCGGGCAGCATGCCCGGCGCGCGGGCCCGGCTTTTTCCTTTCCTTTCATTTCGTTCAGGACGACACCATGATCTCCCGCCATCGCAGAACCTTCATCGTGCAGGCCGCCGGCCTGTGCGCCACGCTCGCGGCCGGCACACGCGCATTCGCGGCCGCCCCGCCCGTCGACGAAAACGACGCGACAGCGAAGACGCTCGGCTACCGCGCCAAGGCGACCACCGTCGACGCGGGCAAGTTTCCGAAATATCAGGCCGGCCAGACGTGTTCGAACTGCCGTTTCTACAAGGCTGCCGCCGGCGAATCGGTCGGTACGTGCCCGATGTTCGCGGGCAAGACGGTTGCCGCCGAAGGTTGGTGCAACGTCTATGCCAAGCTCGCTTGATGCCGGGGCCGCCCGCGAGCGCGACGACGCGTCGCGTCGCGGCGCGGATGCCGAACGCGCGGTAAATCTGCATGCGCTGATCGCGCTGGGCATCGACCGCGGATACGTGACGCCCGGCGAAATCGCCGACGCGTTGCCCGACGAGACGGTCGAACGCGCGGACGTCGACGCAGCCGCGTCGATGCTGCGCGAGTTCGGCATCGACGTACGCGAGCATGCCGGCGAGCACGCTGCATGGACGCTCGAACGTCATTTTGCGCGGGTGTCGGAAGTCGCGTCGTCGCTCGCCGACGCATCGACGCCGCTCGCGGCCGACGACCTGCTCGCGGGCCGGACCAACGATCCGGTCCGGCTCTACCTGCGGGAAATGAGCGCGACGCCGCTGCTCGAACGCGACGAAGAGATCGCGCTCGCGCTTCATCTGGAAAGCGGACGCGCCGCATGCGTCGACGCATTGAGCCGCGATCCGGCGGCACTCGCCGCCGTCGCGGCGATCGCGGACGACATCCGTGCCGGCAAGGTGGCGGCGTCGGCTTACGTGACGGGGCTTACCGGGGATGTCGAATCGCCTGCAAACATGCTGACGATGTTGCCCGACGATCCGGCCATGGTGTCGCCGATGTCGGACGATGCGGCCGGCCCTTCGGTCGACAGCCCCGCGTGGCACGATACGGTCGTCGAAGCGCTCGAGCGCGCCGGTGCGCTGGCGCCGGCCATGCAGCATGCATTGCACACGGACGGTTTCGCGTCGGCCGCTTGCCGGGCGCTGCTGCGCGAAGCTGCCGCGTTGACCGGCGCCATCCGCTTCACGTCGCGCGCGATCGAACGCATCGGGCAAGCGAACCGCGAGCGCGCGGCCCGGGCGCGCACATTCGAAAAGCGGCTCGTCGACACGCTGGCCGCCTCGGGCATCCGTACGCCATCCGCACGCCACGACCTCTTCACGCCGTGCGACGACGTGTACGCATGGCTGCACGCACGCAGCGCCGCGCACCCCGACTGCGCCACCGCCCTCGCCCGCCATGCGCCGGCGCTGATCGACGCACGCAGCGCGCTCGCGCGCGTCGCCGCTCAGTCGCCGTTGCCGCTCGACATCGCGATCGCGCTCGACGCGCGCTTCTCGCGTATCGAGCGGACGATGCAACCCGCGAGAACGAAGCTGTTCCAGAGCAACCTGCGGCTCGTCGTGTCGGT
Organism: Burkholderia sp. AU28863; assembly: GCF_002223195.1. Lineage (NCBI taxonomy): Bacteria > Pseudomonadati > Pseudomonadota > Betaproteobacteria > Burkholderiales > Burkholderiaceae > Burkholderia > Burkholderia sp. AU28863. The sequence goes on from NZ_NKFE01000005.1 coordinate 2,055,076, forward strand.
CGCCAAACGCTATACCGATCGCGGCCTGCCGTTCTCCGATCTGATCCAGGAAGGCAATATCGGCCTGATGAAGGCCGTCGATCGCTACGATCACCGGCGCGGCTTCAAATTCTCGACCTATGCGACCTGGTGGATCCGGCAGGCGATCACCCATGCGCTCGCCGATCTGGGGCGCACGATACGCGTGCCCGCGCATACGGTCGATGCGCTCAACAAGCTGTCGCGGCTCGCGCGCGTCCATCGGCAACGAACCGGCGACGTCGCCGACGCGCGCGCGCTTTCCGCGCAGATGCGGTTGCCGGTCGACAAAGTGCGCGAGCTGATGGGCATCGTGCGCGAACCGATCTCGGCCGACCTGCCGGTTTCGCCCGATCACGACCTCACGCTGTGCGACGTCACGATCGACCCCGACGCGCCGACGCCTGAAGAAGCCGCGAGCGCCGGCCAGTTGCGCACGGCGGTCACTGCACTGATCGATTGCCTCCCCGCTCGCGAAGCGTGGATTCTTCGCCTGCGCTACGGGATCGACGTCGACAACGAGTATTCGCTGCGCGAGATCGGCCGGCAACTGAATCTGTCGGCCGAACGCGTTCGTCAGCTCGAGGTGGCGGCGCTCGAACGCATCCGGCAATTCAGGCACGCACCGGCACTGCGCTCGCTGCTTGCCTGACGCGGCGGTGCCGGACGAGCGCCAGCCGGATCGCACACCCGACTGCTCAGGACTGCAACACGCCTGCTGCATTTGTGAACGCCTCGCCGCATCGCGATACCGTCCGCAAACCCGACGGCCTGGCTGAATCGGGCATCACGCGCCCGGCTGTCGCGGGTTTTGCCGCAGCCGCGCACCGGTCGCACAACTGGCATGCATGTTGCGTTTTCCCGAGCACCGTCTGGAATCACACGAACGCAGGGAGACACGCTTGTCCAAGATCGAATCGGTTCTTCACGAAACCCGTCAGTTCGCGCCGCCCGCGGCGCTCGAGAAGACGGCGACCATTTCCGGCATGCCGGCCTATCGCGCGCTCGTCGCCGAGGCCGAGCAGGATTACGAAGGCTTCTGGGCGCGTCTCGCGCGCGAGGGCCTCACGTGGCACAAGCCGTTCACCAAGGTGCTGGACGAGAGCAACGCGCCGTTCTACAAGTGGTTCGACGACGGCGAGCTGAACGCGTCGTACAACTGCCTCGACCGCCACGTCGAAGCCGGCAACGGCGAGCGCGTCGCGGTGATCTTCGAGGCCGACGACGGCACCGTCACCCGCGTCACCTATGCGGATCTCCTCGCACGCGTGTCGCGCTTCGCCAATGCGCTGAAGAAACGCGGCATCGGCAAGGGCGACCGCGTCGTCATCTATATTCCGATGTCGATCGAAGGCATCGTCGCGATGCAGGCCTGCGCGCGTATCGGCGCGACGCACTCGGTCGTGTTCGGCGGCTTCTCCGCGAAATCGCTGAACGAGCGGCTCGTCGACGTCGGCGCGGTCGCGCTGATCACCGCCGACGAGCAGGCGCGCGGCGGCAAGACGCTGCCGCTCAAGAGCATCGCCGACGAGGCGATCGCGATGGGCGGCTGCGACGCGCTCAAGAGCGTGATCGTCTATCGCCGCACCGGCGGCAAGATCGACTGGCATGCGGAGCGCGACCTGTGGATGCACGAGCTGACCGACGGCGAGTCCGACACGTGCGAGCCGACCTGGGTCGGCGCCGAGCATCCGCTGTTCATCCTGTATACGTCGGGCTCGACCGGCAAGCCGAAGGGCGTGCAGCACAGCACCGGCGGCTACCTGCTGTGGGCCGCGCAGACGATGAAGTGGACCTTCGACTGGAAACCCGACGACGTGTTCTGGTGCACGGCCGACATCGGCTGGGTCACGGGCCACACGTACATCACGTACGGGCCGCTCGCGTGCGGCGGCACGCAGGTCGTGTTCGAGGGCGTGCCGACTTATCCGGACGCCGGCCGCTTCTGGAAGATGATCGCCGACCACAAGGTCACCGTGTTCTACACCGCGCCGACCGCGATCCGTTCGCTGATCAAGGCGGCCGAAGCCGACGAGACGGTCCACCCGAAGCGCTATGACCTGTCGAGCCTGCGCATCATCGGCACGGTCGGCGAGCCGATCAATCCGGAAGCGTGGATGTGGTACCACAAACACGTCGGCCACGAGCGCTGCCCGATCGTCGACACGTGGTGGCAGACCGAAACCGGCGGCCACATGATCACGCCGCTGCCGGGCGCGACGCCGACCGTGCCGGGCTCGTGCACGCTGCCGCTGCCGGGCATCATGGCCGCGGTGGTCGACGAGACGGGCCAGGACGTGCCGAACGGGCAAGGCGGGATTCTCGTGGTCAAGCGTCCGTGGCCCGCGATGATCCGCACGATCTGGGGCGACCCGGAGCGCTTCAAGAAGAGTTATTACCCGGAAGAACTCGGCGGCACGCTGTATCTGGCCGGCGACGGCACGGTACGCGACAAGGAGACCGGCTACTTCACGATCATGGGCCGGATCGACGACGTGCTGAACGTGTCGGGCCACCGGCTGGGCACGATGGAGATCGAGTCGGCGCTGGTGTCGCACGAGCTCGTGGCCGAGGCGGCGGTGGTCGGCCGTCCGGACGACACGACGGGCGAGGCGGTCGTGGCGTTCGTCGTGCTCAAGCGTTCGCGCCCGGAAGGCGACGAAGCGGCGGCGCTCGCGAAGACGCTGCGCGACTGGGTCGGCAAGCAGATCGGGCCGATCGCGAAGCCGAAGGACATCCGCTTCGGCGACAACCTGCCGAAGACGCGCTCGGGCAAGATCATGCGGCGCCTGCTGCGATCGCTCGCGAAGGGCGAGGCGATTACGCAGGATACGTCCACGCTCGAGAATCCGGCCATCCTGGAGCAGCTGAACCGCTCGATGTGACACCGCCCGCCACGGCGGGCCTATCGCTTCACCGCGGCGCCGAAGCACGACCGCTTGCCCGTTTACCACGCCGGGCTCGCGGCCGCGTTCGCGCCGGCGACAAGCATCGCCGTGCGTTCCCCGACGGCACGGCATGCAGGCGGCTCGCATCGCTTCCGCCATTGCATTTTTAATTAGTCGTACGTATTACAACATTCACAAAACGGAGACAGACGATGAAAAAAATGACACAAACGATTTGCGCGGCGTTGCTCGGCACGGCAGCGAGCACGAGCAGCTTCGCGCAGAGCAGCGTCACGCTGTACGGCGACCTCGACGCCGCATTGCTCTATACGAGCCGGTCGCTCGATTCGGCAACCGACGGCAACGCCGGGCGCCAGTTCGCGCTGACCGATACGGGCATGACGCCGACCAACTTCGGCATCACGGGCACCGAGGATCTCGGCGGCGGGCTGCACGCACGATTCAAGCTGGAAAGCGGCTTCAACATCACGGACGGCGCGTTCGGCCATTCGAACGGCAACTTCTTCGGCCGCCAGGCGTGGGTCGGGATCGACGGCGCATTCGGCGAAACGAAGGTCGGTCTGCAGTTCTCGCCGTTCGTGCTCGCGATACTCGGATCGGATCCGCGCAACGTTTCGCACTTCGGCGCCGCGCTGGTGCCATATGTCGACAACGTGCTCGTCACGGGCCTCTTCAACCCGAACGCGATTTCGTATACGAGCCCGACGATCGCCGGGCTGACGGCCAGCGCGATGTTCGGCTTCGGCGGAAAGGCCGGCGACTTCCAGGCGGGACGCCAGTATTCCGGCAGCGTCACCTATACGAACGGCGGCTTCATGCTCAACGCGGCGCTCTACGACGGCAACGGCGGCACGTCGCCGACGCCGGTGCCGAGCACGGTCGCGTTCGTCGGCCGCACGATCGGCGCCGCCTATACGTTCGGGCCGGTGACCGGCAAGGCATCGTTCACGAGCTACAAGGTCGCCGGCTCGTTCAGCAACAACGTGTATAGCGCCGGCCTCGACTATCGCGTCACGCCGGCCCTCGACCTGAACACCGGCGCGTGGTACACGACCGACCGCAACGATTCGCACAATCATTCGCTGCTCGCCGCGATCGGCGCCGACTACAGCCTGTCGAAACGAACGGGCCTGTATGCGCAGGTCGGCGTGGTCAACAACCACGGCGCGATGAATACGGGCCTCGGCATCACGGGCGGCGCATTGTACGGATTGCCGGGCACGACGGTCGGCGTCAACGCCGGCATCCATCACGTGTTCTGACACGGCGCCCGAGCACGGGCGGCCGCCTCGCGCCGCCAGTCCGACCACGGATTCCTCACGCGAACGTCGTGCAAACGCGCCCCGCCCGGCGCCGGCCCCGCCATCCGGCGCGCCGATCTCGATGTTTACCCGACCTCAAGTCCGCGGCCGTGCGGCCGTCAAGTCAGGAACGCATGCGCGACATCCACCGGGAACCCGGCGCGCGTGCCCTCAAGGAGACCCACCAACGTGAACCTCTTCGGAATCGGCCGCGGCCGCCGTTCGTCGCGCGCGCTCGTCGGCGACATCGCCGAGCAGGCCGGCAGGCTCGGCATCGAGATCTGCGACGTGTCGGGCCACGTCGAGGAAGTCGCGGCCCGCGTCGCCCGGCAGGCGGAGGTCTGCCACACGCTGCGCGAATCGGCCGCCCTCACGCTGCGCGGCAACCACCGGATCGCCGAGGCCGCGCAGCAGGTGCGGGACGTCAGCGCCAATGCGTCGAATGCGGTCCGGCAGTCGCAGCAGACGATCGAGGCGTCGCTCGCCGACATTCACGGGCTCGTCGAGGGCGTCACCACGATCAGCGATCAGATGGGCGCGCTGCGCGACGCGCTCGATCATGTGCGAGCCGTGTCCGAGGAAATCTCCGTCATCGCGCGCCAGACCCACCTGCTCGCGCTGAACGCCGCGATCGAGGCCGCGCGCGCCGGCGAGTCGGGCCGCAGCTTCGCGGTCGTCGCGGCCGAGGTCAAGAACCTGTCCGCGAAGACCGGGCAGGCGACGGCCCAGATCGAGACGACGCTCGCGCGGCTCGCCGAGCAGACCGAACACCTGCTCGCGGAAGGCACCGACAACGCCGCCCGCGCGCATCGCGTGCGCGAGGGCACGCGCACGATCGGCGAGGTCGTGCACGCGACCGGGCACGCGATCACCGAGCTCGCGGGTGAAGCCGAACAGATCGCATCGTTGACGGACGAGATCGAGGCGCAGTGCCACCGTCTCGACGAACAGGTGGGCGAGATGGCGTCCGGCGTCGAGAACTCGGCCGACAACTTCTCGCAGGCCAAAGACCGCCTCGGCAATCTGCTCTCCGTCTCCGAGACGCTGATCGAGCTCACCGCCGCGACCGGCATCGAATCGCCGGACACGCGCCTGATCGATACCGCGCGGAGCACGGCCGCCACGATCAGCAAACTCTTCGAGGAAGCGGTCGCCCGCGGCGACATCGCACTCGACGCGCTCTTCGACGCGCACTACGAACCGATTCCGGGCACCGACCCGCAACAGTTCATGACGCGCTTCACGGCGTTCACCGACCGTGTGCTGCCGGCGATCCAGGAGCCGGTGCTCGACGTCGACGCACGCGTCGTCTATTGCGCGAGCTTCGACCGGCAGTGCTACCTGCCGACCCACAACCGCAAGTTCTCGCTGCCTCAGCGCGCGGACGCCGCGTGGAACGCGGCGAATTGCCGGAATCGCCGAATCTACACGGACCGCACGGCGCGCATGTCCGTGGCGCATGACAAGCCGTTCCTGTTGCAGACCTATCGGCGCGACATGGGCAACGGGCAGTTCGTGCTGATGAAGGACGTGTCCGCGCCGATCGTCGTCGGCGGACGGCCATGGGGTGTCCTGCGGATCGGCTACACCGTTTGAACCGGCGCGGGTGGGCCGCGCCTTACTGCTCGAGCCCCACGCCCAGCGGCCGCTGGTCGCTGCGCCCGTGATCGTCGACCACCCGCACCGTATAGCTGCCGGCCGTGCGCGGCTGCCAGAACAGCGCGTCGCCCGGTGCGCTGCGGCCGACATACGCGTCGTTGACGAACCAGTACAGCGCATGCGCGCTCGCATCGGCGGTCGCGTTGAACGCGATGCGCGTTTCGTCGGTACTTTTCACGCGCATCGCATACGTACTGCCGCGCAGCGGCGACGTGATGCGCGGCGGATCGCCTTCGAGCTGCCCGGCATCGCGACAATCCGCATTCTGCGGCGGCCGCCGGCGCGGAATGCCGGCCTGCGCGAACACCTGCTGCAAGTCCGACGGCCAGAATTCGAAGACCTCCGTATGCGTGCGCTTGCCGTCGTACGGCGGGCAGGCGGCCTTCCCCGTCGCATCGTCGATCACGACGGGCCGGTGCACGGTGCTCACGCGAATCGGCGACGTGCCGGGGATGAACCACGTCCAGCCTTGCTGCGGACACCACTCGTTCGGCAGGTCGCCGCTCGCGAGGCAGACGCGCACGCGCTTCAGTTTCGCCGGCACCGCGCGCGGCGGCTCGACGAGCGTGCGCTCGGCATTCAGCGCATCGACGACCTGAAAGAACAGCGGCGCCGCCGCATCGACACCGACGAACGCGGTATTGGTCGAATTGTCGAAATTGCCGACCCACACGACCAGCACGTACGGGCCGAACACGCCGGCCGTCCACGCATCGCGAAACGACCATGACGTGCCGGTCTTCCAGTACACGGGCACGCTCGACGGCTGCGCGCCGCTCGTTTCGTCGGGGCGCAGGTGCTGGCGCAGCATGTCCATCGTCATGTAGCTCGCTTCGGCGCTCAGCAGGCGCCGGCCGGGCAGCGCGGGCTCGTCCGCGCGCAGCCGCAGCGGCCGGAACTCGCCGCGGTTCGCGAGCATCGCATACAGCGCCGCGAGATCCTGCATCGTCACCTCGCCGCCGCCGAGCACGAGCGCGAGCCCGTAGTGCTGCGCGCTTGCGAGCCGGCGCACGCCGGCGTCCCGCAGGAACCGGTACAGGTCGGGCGACTTGAGCTGCGACGCGACCCACACGGCCGGCACGTTGCGGCTGCGGTTCAGCGCGTCGGTCGCCGTGATCGGCCCGAGGAAATGGCCGTCGAAGTTCTCCGGCGCATACGGGCCGAACGAAGTCGGCACGTCGCGCAGTACGGTCTGCGGATGCAGCACGCCCTGGTCGAAGCCCAGTGCATAGATGAACGGCTTGAGCGTCGAGCCCGGCGAGCGCCGCGCGAGCGTGCCGTTCACCTGCCCGTCGATCGTCCGGTCGAAGAAGTTCGCGGAGCCGACCAGCGCCTTCACGCCCATGTCGCGCGTATCGACGAGTATGGCCGCCGCGTTGCGCACGCCGCGCGTATCGTTGCGCGCGACGTAGCGTGAAATCTGCCGTTCGAGCGTGCGTTGCAGGTCGAGATCGACGGTCGTCGCAAGACGCGCGCCACCATCGCTGTCGCGGTTGCCATCGTCCGCCGCGCCGCGCGACATCGTGCGCCACGCGCTGCGCGCGGCCAGCGCCTGATCGACCGCATGCGGCGCGTCGAACGGCAGCGCGGACAGCGGCCGCATCGCGAGCGGCAACGCGAACAACGGCTTGAGCGACGCATCGCCCGGGTGCTTCGTCAGCCAGCGCGCATATAGCCGATTGCGCGACGCGGCCAGCGCGCGGTTGATCTCGTCCTGCCCGCCGCGCACGCGCCGCGCCGGGTCTTGCGGAATCACCGCGAGCGCGAGCGCCTCGGGCAGCGTCAGCGCATCGGGCATCCGGTCGAAATAGACGACGCTCGCGGTGCCCGCGCCTTCGACGTTGCGGCCGTACGGCGCGTCGTTCAGATACGCTTCGAGAATCTGCCGCTTCGAATAGAACAGTTCGAGCTGCACCGCGCGGGCGACCTGCTCGAGCTTGCCGGCCGGCGTGCGCGTGTTCAGCTTCCACAGCGAACGCGCAAGCTGCATCGTCAGCGTCGAGCCGCCTTGCGGATTGCCGCCGCGCACATAGGTGATCCACGCGCCGCGCAAGAGCCCGTACGGATTGAAACCCGGATGCCACCGGAACCAGCGGTCCTCGTGCAGCTTCACGGCTTCGACGAGCTGCGGCGACATCCGGTCGAGCGGCACCCACAGCCGGTAGCGATCGTCCTTCGCGAGCGTCAGGCGCAGCAGCCGGCCGTGAGCGTCCGTCACCGCGACCGACGACGGTTTCCAGTCGCGCAGCGGCGGATGCGGCCACAGCCTGCACGCGGCCAGCACGCCGAACACGAGCAGCGTGCCGACCAGCCAGTTCTGCCAGCGATGCAGCCAGCGGCCGGCGCCGTGCAGCGCGCGCCGGAGCACGGATGCGTCAGCCATGCCCGCTCGCGCCTGACGACGGCCGTGGCCCGCGGCACCGGTACGACGGCCCCGTCATCGCACGCGCTCCACCGTCAGCGCCGTGCCGCCCGGCGCCTGCGCCTGCACGCGGCGGTCGTACATCGATTCGCCGTAAGCGGGCGGCGCGACGAAGCGGCCCGCGTTGCTCGCCTTGATCCGGTAGACGAACTCGCGCACGTCGGTCGTCGCGGTGCCGTAGATCACCACGCGATCCTCGCGGATATCGGCGAACTGCGGCTGCCACGTCGAGCCTTTCACGCCGATCGGAGAATGCCACGGTGCGTCGGCCGCCGGCGCCGATGCACTGCCGTCTCCGTTGCCGTCGCCGTCCTGCGTGTCGATCACCGGCGGCGGCGCGATCACGGGATCGAAGCCGCCCGGCAGCAGGTCGACGATCGCGACGTTGCCGACGTTCGCCGAACCGGTCGCGCGAATTTTCAGGTGTACGTCGATCTCCTGGCCGAGCGCGATCCTGGCGAGCGGCTTGCCGTCGGTATCCGTGTAGTCGCGCACGATCTCCAGCCCGTTCCTGATCGCCTTCGTCGACGTGCCGCGGTCGTAGCCCGACTGGCTCGCGACCCACCATGCCGGCAGCGCGCTGCCGTTCACGAACTCGACGCGCGACGCGCCGGCCGCCCACGTGCCCGAGCGCACGAGGTTCGCCTGGATCGACGACACGTCCTTCGGCGCGGCGCCCGCGCGCATCTCGTTGATCGCGAGCCGGTCGAGCTGGCCCGCGTTCGATGCCGCATACGCGTCGAGCGCGAGAATCGTCATCGCCGACGACAGCGTGTTGTAGCGATTGTCGACGAGTGGCGCGGCGAGGTTGTCCATCGCGCGCGGCGACAGCTTGCGCACGCGCTCCGGGAAGTGCTTCGCGAGCAGGTACAGCACGCTCGCATCGCGCGTCAGCGGATCGATGTAATAGCCGGTCGCATCACCGCCGTCGGACGCGCGCTTGCGTTCGAGCAACGCCTGCGGCCCGGCGATCAGTGCGGCGGCCTCCTTGTCCTGCTTCAGCAACTGATACGACGCAGCGAGCCACGCGGCCGCGAGATCGCTGTTCCAGTCGTTCGGATAGGCCGCCTGCAGCCGCTTCTGCACGGCCGCGAGGCTGTTGGTCGTCACGTTGCCCTGGCGCGTCAGCAGGTACACCGCGTACGCGCGCTGCCGCAGCAGATCGAGCGAGCCGAGCGAATCGTTCGCGGCGAGCCGCTGCAAGTACTGATTGCCCGCGTCGAGCATGTCCTTCGGCACCGCGACGCCGCGCTCGCGCGCGTCGAGCAGCACGTGCATCGCATACGCGGACACGAACGGATCAGCATCGGGTGTCGCGCTCCACAGGCCGAAACCGCCCTGCGCGTTCTGCCGGGTGCGCAGCACGCCGAGGAACTGCGCGATCGCGCTCGCGTTCGCCGCATCGACGCCGGCCTCGGGCGCATGCATCGCGCTCGTCAGCGCGCGCGCCGACAGCCATTTCGCCGCGAACACGCGCGGCACGACCGCGCTCACCATCTGCTCGCTGCAGTAGTGATCGAAGTTGACGAGAAACGACGACAACCCTTCGGTCAGCACCAGCGGCGCCGTGGAAATACTCGCGTCGCGCGACGCATACGCGTCGTACATCGACCGCAGGTTCGGCACGCCCGTCTTCTTGCCCGGGTCGAGCCGCGCGATGTCGAGCTGCGTGCGGAACGCGGCGGCCGGCCGCACCGACACGTCGACACGCTGCTGCGCGCCCTTCGCGCCGTAGCGCGCGCCGAACGACAGCGCGCCCGAGCCGAGCGTATCGGTCGCCTTCACGCGGAACAGCGCGACGCCTTCGTGCTGCGGGGCGAGCGCGACGTTCTGCGTCGCCGGCCCGATCACCTGCAACTGCGGGCCCGTCTTCAGCGTGACCGCCACCGGCACCGGCTGGTTGCCGACGCCCGTCAGGTTGTTCGCGACGCCGACGCTGACGTCGGCCTCGTCGCCCGGCGCGAGCGTCGTCGGCACGTTCGGCGACAGCACGAAATCGCCGCGCACCGTCGTCGCGCTTTCGAACGTGCCGACGAGGTCCGGCGACACCGACACGGCCATCACCCGCAGCTTCCCGTTGAAGTAGTCGGGCACCGTGTAGCTCAGGCGTGTGTCGCCGTTCACGTCGACGATCCCCGACCAGTAGACGACCGGCTCGTCGCGCTTGCGCTTGAACGGGTTCAACTGGCGGCCGACCGCGTCGTCGGCGTCGCCGCCGGGCGCGGCCATCGCCATCAGCTTCTCGAAGTCCGGCAGGATCAGGTCGAGGATCTGCGACGTGCCGACTTCGAGCATCCGCTTGCGGAAGAAGAACTTCAGCGGATCGCCGAGCTTGTAGCGCGCGACCTGCAGGATGCCCTCGTCGACCGCGAACACCACGACCTTCGCGGGCTTCGCCGAATGCACGGTGAAGTTGACGGTATCGCCCGGCTTCACGAGCGCCGGCGCATCGACGCTGACCGCGTTGCGGCGCGCATCGAGGTTCACCGAGAACGGCACGACGCCGTAGCTCAGCGGGCTCATGAAGATCTCGTCCGACGACGGATCGCGGATGTATTGGACGTTGATGTAGCCGTTGCCTTCGAAGCCGGCCGGCACCGTGATGTGCTGGATCGAGCTCGTCGTGTCCGCATGGAACCACGCATGTGCATACACCTTGTCGCGCTCGATCGTGATCAGGCCGCTGCCCGCGTAAGGCGCGCGGATCGCGATTTCCACCTGCTCGCCCGGCTTGAAGTCGTGCTTCGCGAGGCTCACCTGAAGCTCCGCGTTGCGGTCGAGCGAACGCGTGACGTTCGCGGCGCCCGTGACCGAATACTCGATCCGGTTCACCGCGGCGCCATCGGCGCGGCGGATCACGAGCGCATAGCTGCCCGGCTTGTCGGTGCGCAGCGCGTAGTCGAGCCCGGCTGCCGGAATCGACAGCGGCTTCTCGTCGACCGGCACTTCCTTCAGCCGCGAATCGTATTTGTAGGCACCGGAATCCTGCTTCGTCAGCACCGACACGTAACGCTGCTCGACGAGCTGCGCGCGCAGGTCCTTCACGTCGATCGCCCTCGCGCCCGGATCGATCGCGACGAGCCGCACCGTGCGCGGGCTGCCGCGCTTCACGTAGCCGAGATCGTCGACCGACTTGTAGCCGACGAGCCAGTCGTTGTTCGATACGAGCGTCTGCGCGTTCGCGGCGACGTTGCGGCCGCCTTCCGCTTCATATGCCTTCGCCTGGAAGTAGAGCTGGTAGGTCGCGTCCGCGTACTTGTCGAGATCGAGATCGAATTCGGCATGGCCCTTGTCGTCGGTCGTGCCGTCCTGCAGCGCGGTCGTGTAGCCCTCCTTCGCGCGGCGTGCGTCGAAGAAGTGATACCCCTGCCAGCTGCGGAACGACGGCCACACGGGGCGCAGCGTCAGCGTCGCCGCGACGCGGCGTTTCTCGGCCGGCGTGCCGAACAGGTTCTGCGCATCGACGATGCCCTTCAGGCCCTTCGGCTTCACCCACCCTTCGACGACCTGCTGCGACAGCTTCGCGTCGACCTTCATCCGGTCGGGCAGGAATTCCTTCACCTGCACCGTCGTGCTGCCGATCGGCTCGGCGCCCGGCTGACCGTCCTTGACGATATACAGGTTGACCGTCCACGTACCGGTTGGCGCCGTTTCGGCGGTCGTGTAGCCGAGCTCGGTGAAGCCCGTCGCGTCGACGGTCACCGGCTTGCGCTCGACGGTCATCCCGCGCGGATCGACGATCTCCGCCTGCAGCGGCACGCCGGCCGGGCTGCGCGCCCAGCTGGCCGCGCGCACGATCAGGCCGATGTGGAACGGATCGCCGGGCCGGTACAGCCCGCGATCCGAGAACAGGTACGCGGACAGTTGCCCCTGGCCCGTCGCGTTGCGTTCGCCGTCGACGTCGAAGCGCGAGAAGTCGAGCTGACGGTCGCGGCCGGCCACCGGCAGGAACGACAGGTCGGTGTCCTTCTTCACGACGTACAGCTGCGGACGCTTCTCGCGGTCGAGCCCCTTGAACGCGGGGAAATGCACGACGCCGTCGGCGCCGGTCGTCTGCGTGAACAGCGCCTGCCCGTTCACCGCGAGCACCGACACGGTTGCGCCCGCAACCGGCTTGCCGGACCGGATCGACTGGACGAACACGTCCTGGCTGCCGTCCAGCGCCTTCTTGACCAGCATCCCGAGATCGGTCACGACGATCAGGCGCGTATCGCCGAGTGCGTTGTCGCCGTCGTCGCCGTTGCCGCTGCTGTCGCCCGAATCGGCGTTGTCGGACTGATCGTGGCCGCCCTCATCGGACGCCGCGTCGCCGTCCGTCGCGTCGTCGGCCTTCTTCTTCTCGGCCGCCGGATCGTACTTCGACAGGTGCAGCAGGAACACGCCGCGCTTGCCGTCCTTCAGATACTGGCCGAGGTCGACGCCTTCGTAATGGGCGCGGCCGGGGTCGCCGGCGGGGAACGCGCGGGTCTGCACGAAGCGCTCGACGATGTGATCCTCGCTGAACGAATACGACAGCTCGGGCCGCGCGTACGTGCCGTTGTTGAAGCTCACGAGATGCTGGATCTGGTCGGGCAGCACGCGGCCGATCTCGACCTTCATGCCCGGCAGGTTGCGCGACACGACCGACAGCCGCTTGCTGCCGCTCATCGACAGCAGCGAGCCGTCGGCCATGAAGCGCAGCAGCTTCGGATAGTCGGGCACCGTGAACGCGGTCGTCGCCGCCTCGGCGAGCAGGTAACCGCCCGCCGATTTCAGGTTGCCCTCGATTCGCACGACGATGCGATCGCCCGGCGTCGCGTGATACTTGAAGCTTTGCAGCGTCGCATAGTCGTTCTCGGTGGGCACCGCTTCGAGCGGCAGCGGCTTCGACTGCTTCAACACCGCGTCGCTGATGTCGACCAGGTTCCATTCGTACGGCGGATCGTCGTCCGACTGATCGACGCCCGGCTTGCGCTTCGGCAGCACCCACGCCTTCGCGCGCGCGGCCAGCTCGGCGCTGCGCACACCGTCGGACGCTTCGGCGACGAGCACCTGCTCCGGCTCGTAGCGCTCGTTGTCGACCAGGGTCGGCGCGATATTGCCGATCGACAGGCTGTACAGCCCCGGCACGTCGACCGACGCGTGCAGTACGTCCGCCGTGCCGTTGCCGCCGCGCGCGCTCTTCACGCCCTTGTCGACGTCGAGCCGCACCGCCAGCGGATCGCGCGGAATCTCGAGCGGCTGCGAGTAGACCCACGCGCTCGTCTTCATCTTGTCGTAGTTGACCGTATAGCGCAGCGGCGACACGGTCTTGCCGTCGCGGCCGACCAGCACCAGGCCGATGCGCTTCTCGAACTCGGCTGGATCGACCGGGTAGTTGAACCGCAACTGCAGCAGCGCCTGCTTCTCCGCCGGATTGTCGGGGTTCTGGTAGAACTGGTTGTCGCCGACCGTCGCGGCGAACGCCGGCACGTCGAACGCGAAACGGTCGTCGCGCATCGTCACCTGCGGCGCGAACACGCGATGCACGGCGAAGCGCACCTCGACGTGCGCGCCGACCGGCCAGTCGGCCGCCGGCGTGAAGCGCAGCGTCTTGTCGTCGGCCCACTCCCACGCGCCCTTCAGCGCGGGCGTCATCTCGATGCCGTCGCCGGCCGGCTTGCCGACCTGTTCGATCGGCGCGGCCGATTGCGAGAACGCCACTTCCAGCGGATGCACGGTGATCTTCGGCTTGTCGGTGTCGTCGACCTCGTAGGTCGTGATCGCCGGCGCCTTCACGGTGAAGCCGACGGTTTCGGGCTCGGGCGGCTTCGGGCGATGCTTGAACCAGTAGCCGCCGTAACCGAGCGCGGCCGCGAGCAGCACGACGCCGCCGGCATGCCACGGGCGGCGGCGCACGGCCGCGGCGGTGACGCCCATCCATGCGGGCGCCGTCCACGACACGTCGCCGACCAGCGGCCGCAGCGCGCAGCCGAGCAGCCACCACACGAAGCCCGCTGCCCGGATCGGCAGGAGCAGCAAGAAACGCAGCAAATCCATTTTGTTATTTCCTTGTCAAGGACATGCTGCCCAAGCGGCAACCTTCCCCGAATCGTTATGGGTCTGTGACGGCGCGGCCCGGTTGCGCCGTGATGATTTGGTATGTTCGACCGGATGCTGGGCGCCATTATCGATCAGACCCGAAACGATGGAAATATCGGCGTGCCGCCGCGCAACGCCGACCGATGACCGGCCGGTCGGGCGGATTTCCGCGGGTGCGGGGTCCGCCTCCCGAGCGCTGCACACGGCGACGCGGCGTTCGCTAGAATGCGCGGCTCGGCAGGATCGAATCGAAATGAAAGGAAACCGCTTGAAACTCCCGTTCGAATGGCAGATCGGGCTGCGCTACGCGCGCGGCGGCCGGCGCTCGGCCGGCGACGGCTTCGTATCGTTCATCGCCGGCGCCGCGATGGCCGGCATCGCGCTCGGCGTGGCCGCGCTGATCGTCGTGCTGTCGGTGATGAACGGCTTTCGCACCGAGGTGCGCGACCGGATGCTGTCGGTGCTCGCGCACGTGGAAATCTTCGCGCCGTCCGGCGCGATGTCCGACTGGCGGCTGACCGCGCACGAATCGTTACAGAATGCTGCCGTGCGTGCCGTCGCGCCCTATGTCGACGCGCAGGCGCTGCTGACGAACGCGGGCAACGTGACGGGCGTCGCGCTGCGCGGCATCGCCCCCGTGCTCGAGCCGCGCGTGTCCGAGATCGCGCGCAAGCTGAAGACCGGGCGCCTCGACGCGCTCGTGCCGGGCGAGATGGGCATCGTGCTCGGCGCCACGCTCGCCGACGCGCTGCACGTGAAGATCGGCGACCGCATCACGTTCTTCGCGCCCGGCAACACCGCGCGCCTGGGCGACGCGCTGCCGCGGTTCCGCCAGTTCAACGTGGTCGGCACGTTCGAGTCGGGCCACTACCAGTACGACAGCGCGCTCGCGTACATCCACATCCGCGACGCGCAGCAACTGTTCAACGTGAGCGCGCCGACCGGCCTGCGGCTGCGCGTCGACGATCTGCAGCGCGCGCCGGAGATCGCGCTGGCGCTGTCGCGCACGCTGTCGGGCAACCTGTATATCCGCGACTGGACGGGGCAGAACCGCACGTGGTTCGAAGCCGAGCGGCTGCAGAAACGGATGCTGTCGCTGATCCTGATGCTGATCGTCGCGGTCGCCGCGTTCAACCTCGTGTCGTCGCTCGTGATGACGGTCACGCAGAAGCAGGGCGACATCGCGATCCTGCGCACGCTCGGCGCGCCGCCCCGCTCGGTCATGAAGATCTTCGCGATCCAGGGGATGACGATCGGCCTCGCCGGCACGCTGGCAGGCGTCGCGCTCGGCTGCGCGATCGCGGTGAGCATCCCGGTGGTGCTGCCGGCGGTCGAGCAGTGGCTCGGGATCCGCTTCCTGACGCCGTCCGTGTACTTCCTCAGCGCGCTGCCGTCGAAGCTGTCGGCGCTCGACGTGATCGAGATCGCATCGGCCGCGTTCCTGATGTCGTGCGTCGCGACGCTGTACCCGAGCTGGCGCGCCGCGCGGGTGCGGCCGGCCGAGGCGCTGCGCGACGAGTAGGCGCGAGCGGCGCGGCGTTACGCGATCTCGTGGAAGCCGACGCTGTTGCCGCCGTCCGGCGCGTAGCCGGCGAGCACGTCGAAGCCGACGTTGACGAGTTCCATACGCATGCCGTAGGACTTGTTGCCGGATGAATCGACGAAAATCGCCGTGCCCGACGACAGCTGGCGCGCGGCGTTCAGCAGCGCGAGCGTGCCGCGCGCCGTGCCGGCCGACGGCTCGATCGTCAGCGTCGTGCCGTCCTGCGTGGTGAAGTGGCCGCCCGGCGGCACGGACGGCGGGTTGTCCGCGACCGACCGGTTGAGCAGGCTCATGAAGTGAAAACGCGCATCGGCGCCCTGGCTCGCCGCCGCGCGATCGGTATCCGTGAACGTGTCGCCGCGCACGGCCGCGCCTTGCGCGGCGAGATCGACGGCCTGCTCGTGAAAGGCGCGCGTCGCAAGCACGAGGCCGGCGTTCGAATTCAGCGTCGACTCGATCCATGCGCGATCGCTGTCCGTGAGCGTCTTCGACACGACCTGGATCCGGCCGTCGTCGGTCGTGAAGTCGAACTGCGCATCGGCCAGATCCGGGCGGTTGGTCACGATGTCCTGCAGGCTCGTCGCGAGCGCATCGGTCACGCCGCGCAGCTTCATCGTCAAGTCACCCACCATCGACAACTGTTTCGTCATCGCCGCCTGCAGCGCGTCCGGATCGATTGCGCGGATGCCGATCGGCTTGTCTTGCGGGGCGCCGGACGCCGTCGTGTCCGTCGTCTGGCGCCCATCGAGCGCCGCCTGCGCCATTTGCGCGAGCGTAAGGCCGCCCGCCGCCGTAACCGGTATCGTCATTGCCCTCGTTCTCTCTCGTTTTGAGCCTGTTTTTCCCTGTTTACGGACGGATTGCCGGGAAGTTAAGCGCACATGCGCACCCATATCGAAACTTTGTTTGATTCAAGCTAAAAAAGTTTGACACGGACATTTCACTGCGATAACTTTTGCGCAAGCTTCCGGAAAGCAATCCGGCCAGCGTGCCGACTCGCGTCGCGCTTTCCTGCCGTTGCAGCACCGTCGTTCGCAACATTCCCGCCTCATCGCATCGTGCCGTTCCGTTTCATCCGAAACCTGAAGGAAGTCCGGGCATGCCCGCATTTGATTCGCACTCCTGCATTCACGGCGAACCGCCGCACTGACGATTTCCGTTCGGGGCGATGCGCTCGCCCCGACGCCGGCCGGATGCGCGCCGCCTGACGCGCATCGGCACAGGGCGAGGCGTTCGCACGTGTCGTCCGCCGTTTTTGATGGTGCAGTTCCGCTTCATCCGACGCAGCACCCGGCCAGGCCGCAGGGGGCGTATCGCGAGCCGGCCGGTTCCAGACAATCACAAGAGACGAGGTCGATTCAATGAACATTCATCGAACCGGAGTGCGGCGCGCATGGCTGCCCGCGCTCGTGGCGGCCGCGACGCTCGCCGCGTGCGGCGGCGACGACGGCGGCAGCGTGGCGGGCGCGTCAGCGCTCGCACAGGGCCAACAGGAGGGGGCCGCCGCCGCGGCCGATCAGTCCAGTACGCAATCGCTCGCGGCGCGTTTTTCGCCGTCCGGCGTGCCTTACGCGAATCCGGCGAGCGGCGGACGCTACAAGCCAGTGATCAGCAACGGTCAGGTGCAGCCGTCGCTGTCCGGCGGCACGATCGAAGAGAACGCGTGGGTCGACACGCCGGTCGATTCCGACGGCGACGGCACGCGCGACCGCATCCACGTGCGCATCGTGCGGCCGTCCGAGACCGCGAACGGCGCGCGCACGCCCGTCATCGTGCTCGCGAGCCCGTATTACGCGGGGCTCGCCGACAGCCCCAACCACGACGTCGACGTCGAACTCGACGGCACGCCGCATCCGGCCGCGACCGCCGGCGCCCCGGCATCGGCATCCACGCGCATCCTCGCCGCCGCACCGCAAACTCGGATGCTGCAGCAGGTCGAGGCGGCCGCCGCCGGCCGCTCGTGGATCGAGAGCTACTTCGTGCCGCGCGGCTTCACGATCGTCTATGCGGATTCGCTCGGCACCGCCGGCTCGGACGGCTGCCCGACGATCCTGACGCGCGACGAATCGGTCGCGATGGCGTCGGTGATCCGCTGGCTCGGCCGCGACGCGACCGCGAAGGACGCGAACGGCAAGACGGTCGTCGCGAACTGGTCGACCGGCCACGTCGGCATGTACGGCGTGTCGTACGACGGCACGCTGCCGAAGATGGTCGCGAGCCTGCGCACGCGCGGGCTCGACGCGATCGTGCCGATCGCGGGGCTGTCGAACATGTACGGCTACTACCGCTCGGGCGGCCTCGTGCGCGCGCCGGAAGGCTATCAGGGCGAGGATGTCGACGTGTACATCAAGGCGCTGCTGACGAACGCGCATCCGGAGCGTTGCACGCACCTGATCGACGAAGCGCTGCAGCAGGAAGACCGCAAGACCGGCGACTATTCGCCGTTCTGGGCCGCGCGCGACATTCCGACCGCGTTCGCGGTCGCGCCGGCGCTCGTCGCGCAAGGGCTCACCGACGATAACGTGCGCGTCGACCAGTCGACGTCGTGGTATCTGGCGATGCGACGCCAGGGCGTGCCGACCCAGCTGTGGCTGCATCGTCTGAAGCATACCGATCCGACCCGCGTGCCGGCGATGGCCGACGCATGGACGGCGGAGGTGAACCGGTGGTTCACGCGCTACCTGATCGGCTATGACAACGGCGTCGAGCAGGATCCGCGCGCGGTGATCGCGCAGGCGGACGGCACGCTGCTGAAGGAAGCCGACTGGGCCGCGCGCCACGCGACGCCGGTCACGTACTTCGCGGGCGGCGACGGCGCGAGCACCGGCACGCTGCTGCGGCTGCCGAGCGGCGGCCCGCTCGCGCGCTTCACCGACGATGCGCGCATTCCCGCGCTCACGCTGGCGAACACGCCGACCGGCGAAAACCGCAGCCGCTTCGAGACCGCTCCGCTGACGGCCGCGGCACGCCTGTCCGGCACCGCGACCGCGCGCGTCCGGCTGACCTTCACCGGCGTCGCGAACGTGACGGCCTTGCTGGTCGACCGCGCGCCGGACGGCACGGCGACGATCGTCACGCGCGCATGGACCGACCCGCGCAACCGGCTGTCCGAGTGGGTGTCGCAACCGGTGCTGCCCGGCATGCCGTACGACCTGAAGCTGACGTTCATGCCGCGCGACTACAAGCTGGAAGCCGGCCATCGGCTGGGGCTCGTCGTCCTCTCCAGCGACTATGAGGCGACGCTGCGGCCAACGCCGGGCACCGGGCTGACGCTCGATCCGGCCGGCACGTCGGTGACGGTGCCGCTGGCGTCGCCGTCGACAGGCGTGTAACCGTGCGCCGGCTGCCGGCGTAACGGCGCCGCGCCCCCCCGCCTGCATGCCCGTGGATGCGGGCGGGGGATCGCTAGATGAAGGAAGTGCCAGGTCGATCGCCGCGAAATCGTTCCGAGCGGCGAACACGACCGGTTCGGATCGATCTCGATGCCGACAAGCCGGCGAACCGGCCGGATTTCGACCGGGAGTCCTGCAAACAGGCGGACTGCTTCGATGGCGCCGCCCGGCGCTCACACCGGCGTCAACACCGGCTGCCCCGCAAAGTGCCGCGCCGCGTTGTCGAGAAACTGCCGCACCGAACGATCGAGCGCCTCGGGCGACCAGCCGCCCATGTGCGGCGTCAGCACGACGCTGTCGAGATCGGTCAGCGCGCGCGGCGGTTCCGGTTCGCCTTCGTACACGTCGAGCCCCGCGCCCGCGATGCGCCGTTCGCGCAGCGCGTCTGCCAAAGCAGCGGTATCGACAACACTGCCGCGCGACACGTTGACGAGAAACCCGCCGGGGCCGAGTGCGTCGAGCACGGTGCGATCGATCAGATGCCGCGTGCCCGCGCCGCCTGGCGTCGCGACGATCAGGAAATCGGCCCACTGCGCGAGCGCGTCGATCCGATCGAAATAGCGGTACGGCACGGGCTTCTCCGACCGGTTGTGATAACCGGTCTCGATGTCGAAGCCGGCCGCGCGACGCGCGCACTTCTCGCCGATCTTGCCGAGCCCGACGATGCCGAGCTTCTTGCCCGACACGTTCGGCGGCATCGACAGCCCGTCGCGCCACACGCCCGCGCGGGTCTTCGCATCGAGCTGCACGACGTTGCGCACCGTCGCGAGCAGCAGCGCGAACGCGTGATCGGCGACACAATCGTCGTTGGTGCCGGCGCCCGTGGCCACGGCAATGCCGCGCGCCTTCGCGTGCGCGACGTCGATGTGCTCGTAGCCGGCGCCGAGCGCGCTGACGAACGTCAGCTGCGGCAGCCGGTCGATCTCGGCGGCGGTCAGCCCCGTGCTGCCGTTGGTCAGCACCGCCCGAATCGTGCTGCCGTGTTCGGCGATCGCGCGTTCGCGTGCGTCGGGAGTCGGGGCATAACGCACGTCGAACGACGCGGCGATCTCGCGATGCGCGTCGCCGCGCAATGCGATGAGGACCAGCAGCTCGGGCTTCATGTCAGCAAATGTCCGCAGGCGGGAGTGAATTCCAGTGTAACAAGCGCGTACGACGGTTGCGGGTTATCCCCACACCGGCTGTGGACACGCCGCCGCACGCGGTTTGCCAAAGCCCGCTCAGTCAAGTAACTTTCGGCGTACGCCCCCGTCCTGGAGATTGGCCCCGATGAAGCTCGCCCTGCCCGCCCGGATCCTGGGCCTCGCGTTCGCCGCCGCGATCGTCGCGCCCGGCGCGCACGCCGACACGCCCGTCGTGGTGTCGTCGAAGATCGACACCGAAGGCAACCTGCTCGGCAACCTCATTTCACAGGTGCTGAAAGCCCACGGCATTCCCGTCACCGAGAAGATCGCGCTCGGCACGACGCCGATCGTGCGCAAGGCGCTCACGAGCGGCGAGATCGACCTCTACCCCGAATACACGGGCAACGCCGCGTTCTTCTTCAACAAGGCCGACGATCCTGTGTGGAAGAACGCGAGCCAGGGCTACGACACCGCGAAGAAGCTCGACTACGCGGCGAACCATCTCGTGTGGCTCGCACCGGCGCCCGCGAACAACACCTGGGGCGTCGCGCTGCTCGCGCCCGTCGCGCAGTCGCAGCACCTGAAGACCTTCTCCGACTTCGGCAAGTGGGTCGCCGGCGGCGGCAAGGTGAAGCTCGCGGCGTCGGCCGAATTCGTGAACAGCGCGTCCGCGCTGCCGTCGTTCGAAAAAGCGTACGGCTTCAAGCTGAAGCCCGAGCAGCTCGTGGTGCTCTCCGGCGGCGACACGGCCGCGACGATCAAGGCCGCCGCGAACCAGACCGACGGCGTGAACGCCGCGATGGTCTACGGCACCGACGGCGGCATCGCATCGAGCGGCCTCGCGGTGCTCGACGACGACAAGCACGTGCAGCCCGTCTACGCGCCGGCGCCGGTGATCCGCGAAGCCGCGCTGAAAGCGCATCCGCAGATCGCCGACTTGCTGAAGCCCGTGTTCGCGAGCCTCGACCTGAAGACGCTGCAATCGCTGAACGCCCGCATCCAGCTCAACGGCGAGCCAGCGGCCGGCGTCGCGAAAAGCTACCTGAAAGCGAAGGGTTTCGTGAAATGACGGCGCGCGCGGCGGCGTCCGCGCGGCGCGTCACGCTCGACAAGGTCGGCATCCTGATCGGCATGCTGACGCTCGTCGCGGTGTTCGGGCTGTCGTTCGCGGTGCTGCGGCCGAACCGGATCGCGGCCGGCACCGGACTGTCGGTGCTCGCCGCGCTGCCGCCGATACAGGGCGCCGTGCTCGCCGCGCTATGGACCGTCGGCGCGCTGTGGGCGACGACGGCGAGCCGTCCCGCGTGGCGGCTCGCGGCCGGCTGCGCGGGGCTCGCGACACTTGCGTATGCGGTCGGCGCGGCCGCGACGCACGTCGTCGCACCCGACGACATGCTGGCCCGCGTGTCGCCCGACGCCGGCGTCTGGCTGCTGCTGTTCGCGTGGGCCGTGCTGATCGCCGACGCGCTCGCGCGCCTCGCGTTCGGCCCGTGGCGGCGCCTCGCCGCGCTCGCCGTCGCGATAGCAGCGGTTTCCGTGCCGCTCGCGAGCGGCTGGTGGGACGGCCTCTCGGTGATGCGCGAATACGCGGTGCGCAGCGACGATTTCTGGCGCGAGGCGATCCGTCACGTGTCGCTCGCGGGCGGCTCGGTCGCCGCCGCGCTCGTCGCGGGCGTGCCGCTCGGTATCGCCTGCGCGCGCATCGCGACGGTGCGCACCGTCGCGATGCCCGTCCTCAATATCGTGCAGACGATCCCCAGCATCGCGATGTACGGGCTGATGATGGCGCCGCTCGGCCTGCTCGCCGCGCACGTGCCGCTCGCGGCCGCGCTCGGCATCCGCGGCATCGGCGTCGCGCCGGCCGTGCTCGCGCTGTTCCTCTACTCGCTGCTGCCGATCGCATCGAGCGTCGTGGTCGGGCTCGAACAGGTGCCGCCGCACGTGACCGAAGCCGCGCGCGCGATGGGCATGACGCGCGCGCAGCGGCTGCTGCGGGTCGATCTCGTGCTCGCGCTGCCGGTGATCCTGAGCGGCGTGCGCATCGTGCTCGTGCAGAACATCGGGCTGACCGCGGTGGCCGCGCTGATCGGCGGCGGCGGGTTCGGCACCTTCATCTTCCAGGGGATCGGGCAATCGGCCGCCGATCTCGTGCTGCTCGGCGCGATTCCGACGATCGCGCTCGCACTGGCGGCCGCGGTCGTGTTCGAAGCCGCGACGTCGCTCGCGAAAGGGCGTGCAGGATGATCGAGATCGAACGAGTCGGCAAACGCTTCGGCGACGTGGTCGCCGTCGACGACGTATCGCTGACGATGCAGCGCGGCACGATCACCGCGCTCGTCGGCGCCTCGGGCAGCGGCAAGTCGACGCTCTTGCGCATGATCAACCGGCTGATCGCGCCGACCAGCGGCACGATTCGCATCGACGGCGTCGATACGGCGAGCGTCGCGCCCGAGCAACTTCGCCGCGGCATCGGGTATGCGATCCAGGGGCACGGGCTGTTTCCGCACTGGAGCGTCGCGCGCAACATCGCGACCGTGCCGCGCCTGCTCGGCTGGCCGGCCGAGCGCATCGACGCGCGCGTGAACGAACTGCTCGACCTGTTCCATCTCGCGCCGGCCGAATTCGCAGGCAAGCTCCCGCACGAACTGTCGGGCGGCCAGCAGCAGCGCGTCGGCGTGGCGCGCGCCCTTGCGGCCGAGCCCGCGATGCTGCTGATGGACGAACCGTTCGGCGCGCTCGATCCGATCATCCGCAACAAGGCGCAGGACGACCTGTTCGCGCTGCAGCGCCGCCTCGGCATCACGGTCGTGATCGTCACGCACGATATCGAGGAAGCGCTGAAGCTCGGCGACACGATCGCGGTGATGGACGGCGGCCGGCTGCTGCAGGTCGCGTCGCCGGCCGAGATTCTCGGCAAGCCGGCGGCGGGTGTCGTCGAACAGCTCGTCGCGGGCGTCGACCGGCCGCTGCGCCTGCTCGCGCTCACGCCGATCGACGCCGTGGCCGAACCCGGCCATGCGGACGGCGAACCGATCGCGGCGACGCGCACGCTGCGCGATGCGGTGTCCGAATTGTTGTGGCGCGGTGTCGATGCGCTGCCCGTCGACGATACGGCCAACGGCAATCAGCACGCGCACGGCCCCCGCCGCATCACGCTCGACGCGATCCGCTCGCACGCGAGGCAGCCCGCATGACGACGCGCGGCAACGTGCGACCCAAGCGGTCTTCGCTTCCCGCGTACGTCGCCCGCGCGGCGGCGCTCGCGCTGCTGCTCGTGCTGCTGTTGCGCCCCGTCTGGCTGCAGGGCGTGTTCGCGCCGTTCGCGGACAACGGCGCGCCGGTGATCTACGATCGCGCGAGCCTGCTCGATCTCACGCTTGCGCATCTCGGCACGGTCGCACTGTCGAGCCTGATCGGCACGATCGTCGCGGTCGCGGCCGGCATCGCGGTCACGCGGCCGTTCGGCGCGGATTTCCTGCCGGTCGCGCGCAGCGTCGTCGACATCGGCCAGACCTTCCCGCCGGTCGCCGTGCTCGCGCTGGCCGTGCCGGCCGTTGGCTTCGGCTTGAAGCCCGTGCTGATCGCGCTCGTGCTGTACGGACTCCTGCCGGTTTTCGAAAGCACGATCGCAGGGATCGAGGACGTGCCGCGCGACGTCGTCGACGCCGCGCGCGGGATGGGGATGGGCGGCTGGCAGCAGCTGGTATCCGTCGAGCTGCCGCTCGCGTTTCCGGTGATCGTCAACGGCATCCGCCTCGCGGTCGTGATCAATCTCGGCACCGCGACGATCGGCTCGACGGTCGCCGCGCGCGGGCTCGGCGACGTGATCATCGCGGGCCTGCAGACATCGAACACCGCGTTCGTGCTGCAAGGCGGCGTGATCGTCGGCTTGCTCGCGGTGCTCGTCAGCGATGCGATCGGCGCGATCGCGCGGGTGGCGAGCGCGCGGCGCGCGTAGAAGCCGTTGCGACATTTTTCGAAGGAGACACCATGGCTGCCCTGGACACCGGCCCGTTTTTTCATGGCACGAAAGCGGATTTGCGGATCGGCGACTTGCTGACGGCAGGCTTCAGATCGAATTATCGGGATGACGTCGTGATGAATCACATTTACTTCACGGCCCTGCCCAAAGGCGCCGGCCTGGCTGCGGAGATGGCCAAGGGCGATGGCCCGCCGCGCGTCTACATCGTCGAGCCCACCGGCGAGTTCGAAAACGACCCGAACGTCACGGACAAGAAATTCCCGGGCAATCCGACGCGATCGTATCGAAGCACATCGCCTTTGAGGATCGTCGGCGAACTCGATAGCTGGGAACCGTACGATCCGGCGTTCATCCAGCAGCTCAGAATCCGCATCGAAACCGGCATCGGCGAGATCATCAACTAGCGTTCGTCCGGACTCCGATGCGTGTCCGCGCAACGATCGGCGCGTCGATCGTTGCGGACGTCACAAGCCTACACATCGCTTTCATTCGAGCTGGCGCTCGACCGTCTTCCGCGATTGGCCGATATACTATGCGCCTCCCATTTCCCCGCACTCGACCATGCGACGACGGTTCTTCTGGCTGATCGTGCTTTCGCTCGGCATTGCGCAACAGGCCGCGGCGCAGCAGACGCCCGCATTGCCTGCCTCCGCGCCCGACGTACTGGCATCGGCGCCGACTGTCGCGTCCGCGCCGCTCGCGAACGCCAACGATCAGCCCAACGAAGCAAACCGCCGGATCACGTCCTACCTGACGAAGAAATTCGGCGTCGCAAGAGAAAAGGCCGCGAAGCTCGCCGATATCGTGAGCGTCACTGCCACGAAATATTCGCTGCCGCCGGCACTCGTTTACGCGATTATTTCGATCGAATCGCGCTTCCAGGAAAAGGCGCGCGGCCAGCATGGCGCGACCGGGTTGATGCAGGTCGTGCCGTCCGCGCACCGCGGCATGCTGCGCGACGTGAAGGACCTGACCGAGCCGAATGCGAACGTCGAGGTCGGCTCGCGGATCCTGTCCGGCTATGTGAAGGCGGCCGGCGGCAACGTGCAGGCCGGACTGAAAAGCTATAGCGGTGGATCCAGCGCATATGCGGCAAAAGTGATGCAGCGGGTCGATTCGTTCCGGTTCGTGCTCGAACCCGATGACGATGCGAAAAGCGCGAATACCGCGAACGATGCGAACAACGCAAAGGCGCACATGGTGCCGGTCAGCGATCCGTCAGCGGCGCCGGCCGCGAACCGCAACGCGAAGTAAGCAATGGGTACCCGCGTTCGCACGGCTCCGGCCCGACGCTGCGCGGCCCGGCTGTTCGCCATGGTCGCGCTGTCGGCCGGCCCTGTATCGGCTTTCGCTGTCGTCGACTGCGAACAGGCAGGGCCGACGATGGAAGCCGTGCGACGCTGCGTGCTCGATCAGCAGCAGCAAGTCGACAGCGCGTACCGGTCGCTGGCGCGCAAGCTGCGCCAACGCAATCCCGACGCTGCCGCCCGACTCGCGAAATCGCAGACGAGTTGGGCCGGCTTTGCCGGCGATACTTGTGACTACGTGAAGACCGCCAATCCGCAGCAGACGATTCCGAGTGACGCCTGGCTCAACTGTTGGGTGGATTTCAGTCAGGCACGCGTGCGCATCCTGAAGAAGTGGGAAGCGCAACTGACGCAGCCGAACTGACCGCCGGCCATGCCATATCGCCAATTATTCCGATGTTTCAGGAATAAAACACGCCAAAGGCCAGCGTTGACCCATTATTCTCATATTTCAGGAACTGTAAACGAGTGCGGCGGCGCATTCGCGCCGCCGCCCCATGGAATCGCCGGATCACCTCCCTCGTGCCCTGATCCGGCCCCCTCCAATCACAACTGCCCCGCCGCCCCTGTCCACCGCAGGTAATCCCCGCGCGTCCAGTCGAGCGACACACCCACGCGCTTCGTCCCCGGCCGGATCTTCGGCTTGTACGCCGACAGCGTCAGCGACTCCAGCGCCGGCCATTCGCGAAACGACAGCACCGCGATATCCGCAACGAGCGTCTCCAGCAACCGCGTATGCGGCTTGTGCGACAGAAACGACGCGACGCGCGCGCAGTACCCGTCGTAGTCGATCCACTCGCCCTGCTCGCTCGGCTCGCAGCGATACCCGAGCCGCGCATCGATCACGATCGGCTGCGGCGCTTCATGCTCGTGCGCATGAATGCCGATCCGCGCGGGCACCTTCAGTTCGTCGACGAACACGCTCCAGCCGCGCCCGCGCAGGCGCGGCGCGTCGATCGCCACGAACGGTTCGTCGAACGGCTTCATGATGCGAGCGGCGCCGCGGCGTCGAGCATGATACGCACGAAATAGTCGGCGAAGCTGCGGCGCAGGACGATCTCGAACGTGTCGTCGCCGGTCGGGATCAGCGTGATCGGCGACTTGAAGTAATGCGATTGCGCACACTGGCCCGGCTTGAACACGCGCGGATGCAGATCGAGCGGGCAGCCACGCGCGATCACGTCGCGCACGCGTTCGCCGGTGATCTCGACGACCGTGTAGCCGCTGCCGACGTCGACGGCCGCTGCGTACAAGCCCTGCACGGCCTCCGCCAGCTTCGCTTCGAGCACGCCGGCCTGAACCGGCCCGTTCGACCGCACGAGCCATTCGTCGGGGCCGAGCCACAGCACGTCGTACTCGGCGCCGCGCGCCACCGTGTTCGGCTCCGCGGGCGGCCGGCAGCCGACCACGCGCTCGAACGCGGCGACGAATGCCGGATCGCTCAACTCGCCGCGCACGTTGACGAGATCGAGGAACGGCCGCTCGCGCAGCGTGAACTTCTTCGAAGCGCGCGCCTGGTGCGGCTTCAGCACGTCGGCCGCGCCGACGAACGGCGATTCAAGCGTCACGCCGCCCGCGCCCGCCACCTGCGTCTGGTTTCTCGTTTCATTCCACATGCTGACGCACCCCTTCGGTATCGTAGAAAACCGGGCTCGAGATCTTCGCGGTGATGCGCTTGCCGTTGGCCAGCGGAATCACGACGCTCTCGCCCATCTTGTTCAGGCCGCCCTTCACGACCGCGAGCGCGATGGAGCGCTTCAGGATCGGGCTGTAGTAGCTCGACGTCACGTGGCCGATCATCGGCGTCGGATCCGTTGCCGACACCTGCGTGTCCTTCGCGATGATCTGCGCGCCTTCCGGCAGCACGAACTGTTCGTCTTCGGTCAGCAGGCCGACGAACTGCTTGCGGCCTTCCTTCGCGGTATCCGAGCGCGACAGCGAGCGCTTGCCGAGGAAGTCCTTCGACTTCGCGACGACCCCGCCCATCCCGAGGTCGAACGGCGTGATCGATCCGTCGGTATCCTGACCGACGATGATGTAGCCCTTCTCCGCGCGCAGCACGTGCATCGTTTCAGTGCCGTACGGCGTGATGTCGAACTCGGCGCCGGCCGCCATCAGCGCTTCCCACACCGCGCGGCCCGCATTCGCCGGCACGTTCACTTCGTAGGCCAGCTCGCCCGAGAAGCTGATCCGCATCACGCGCGCCTTCGCGCCGGCGACGGTGCCGTTGCGGTAGCTCATGAACGGGAACGCGTCGTTGCCGAAGTCGATGTCCTGGCACACCTTCTGCACGACCTTGCGGCTCTTCGGGCCGACCACCGCGAACGTCGCCCAGTGATCGGTGACGGACGCGAGCCGCACCTTCATGTCGGGCCATTCGGTCTGCAGCCAGCGCTCGAGCCACGTCAGCACGCGCGCCGCGCCGCCGGTGGTGGTGGTCATCATGAAATGCTGGTCGGCGAGGCGCACGGTCACGCCGTCGTCGAACACCATCCCGTTTTCGTCGAGCATCAGCCCGTAGCGGCACTTGCCCACTTCGAGCTTGTTCCACGGGTTCGTGTACATCCAGTTCAGCAGCTTCACCGCGTCCGGACCCTGGATGTCGATCTTGCCGAGCGTCGACGCGTCGAGGATGCCGACGCTGTTGCGCACCGCGAGGCATTCGCGCTTCACGGCCGCATGGAGATCCTCGCCGTTCTTCGGGAAATACCACGGCCGCTTCCAGTTACCGACGTCCTCGAACATCGCGCCGTGCTCGACGTGCCATTCGTGCACGGCCGTCTTGCGGATCGGGTCGAGGAAATCGCCCGTCTCGCGGCCCGCGAACGTGCCGAACGACACCGGCGTGTAGTTCGGGCGGAACGTCGTGGTGCCCGTTTCCGGGATCGTCTTGCCGAGCGCGCCCGCGAGGATCGCCATCCCGTTGATGTTGCCGAGCTTGCCCTGGTCGGTGCCAAAGCCCATCGCCGTATAGCGCTTCACGTGCTCGACCGATTCGAAGCCTTCGCGCGCCGCGAGCAGGATGTCGGCCGCCGCGACGTCGTTCTGGAAATCGACGAACTGCTTCGGTCCGCGCGCGGCGGCCTCGCGGCTGCCGACGAGCCACAACGGCTGCAATGCGCCTTCGACGGTTTCGGCAACCTGCGGTGCGGCCGGGCGCTGCGCGGCCGTGAAGCCCGCCGCCTTCGCCGCTTCCACGCCTGCATCGACCGCGAGGCGCAGCGCACGGGCGAGCCCGAATTCGCCGGCCGCCGCACCGATGCTCGCTTCCGCCTGCACGGGCTTGCCCGGCAGGAAACACGCCTTCTCGTCGTTCCAGCACGCCTTGCCGCCCGACTGCGCGAACAGGTGCAGCACCGGGCTGAAGCCGCCCGACATCGCGACGAGGTCGCACGGCAGCGTCTGCAGCTTGCCGCCGGTCTGGCCGTTCGAGTAGGACGCGACGTCGACCGACGATACGCGCCACTTGCCCGAAGCAGCCGTAACGACCGCACCGCTCATCACCGTCACGCCCTGCCGCTTGGCCGCCGCCGGCAGCGCGCCGTTCGACGACGCGCGCGAATCGACGACCGTCACCTTCGCGCCGCACGCCTTCAGATCGAGCGCGGTCTGGTACGCACGATCGTTGTTCGTGAACACGACCACGTTGCGGCCCGGCAGCACGCCGAAGCGATGCACGTAGGTCGACACCGCGCCCGCCAGCATCACGCCCGGCAGGTCGTTGTTGCCGAACACGATCGGCCGCTCGTGCGCGCCGGTCGCGAGGATCACGCGCTTCGCGCGGACCTTCCACAGCAGCTCGCGCGTGCCCTTGCGCATCGACACCGGCAGGTGATCGGTCAGGCGCTGCGTGACCGTCACGAGGTTGTGGTCCTGATAGCCGAACGCGGTGCTGCGCGACAGGATCGTCACGTCGGGCAGCTTGCGCAGCTCGGCCTCGATCTTCTCGACCCACTGCAGCGCGGGCTTCGCGTCGATCTCCGCGCGGCACGACAGCAGGCTGCCGCCGAGTTCGCGCTGGTCGTCGACGAGGATCACGCGCGCGCCGGCCGTGGCGGCCGCATGCGCGGCGGCGAGGCCCGACGGGCCACCGCCGACCACGAGCACGTCGCAGTGCGCGTAGCACTTGTCGTAGCGATCGGCGTCGAGCACCTCGGGCGCCTTGCCGAGACCGGCCGCTTCGCGGATCTTCTCTTCGTACTTGGGCCACATGTTGCGCGGCCACATGAACGTCTTGTAGTAGAACCCGGCCGGCATGAAGCGCGAGAACTTCTGGTTGATCGCGTACTTGTCGTTCTCGAGCGTCGGCTCGGCGTTCACGCTCGTCGCGACGAGCCCCTGGTACAGCTCGATCTCGGTCGCGCGCGCATTCGGCACGGTGTACGGGCCGGTTTCGAGCTGCACGACGGCATTCGGCTCCGCGACGTCCGCCGTCACGATCCCGCGCGGACGGTGGTACTTGAAGCTGCGCGCGACGAAGTGCACGCCGTTCGCGAGCAGCGCGGACGCGAGCGTGTCGCCCTGGAAGCCCTGGTACGTGCGGCCGTTGAACGTGAACGTCAACGGAATCGCGCGATTGATTCGGCCACCGGTGCCGAGGCGGTCTTTCTGGCTCATTTGCTCGTGCCCTCTTCGTGTGCGTTGCCGGCAGCGGCGCCGCTGACGGCAGCCCCACCGAACTTTTCGTAGCCCTTGATATCGTAGGTGACCGTGTCGCGCGTCACCTTGAACCAGCGGCGGCAGCCCTGCGTGTGCAGCCATTGCTCCTTGTGGAGCCCGCGCTTGTTCTCGCGCATGAACACGTATTCGCCCCATTCGCGGTCGGTCATCGTCTCGTTCGCCACCGGACGCACGATGTCGGCTTCGCCGCCGCACGTGAACTCGGATTCGGCGCGCGGCCCGCACCACGGACATTCGATCAGCAACATGTTTCCTTCTCCTCAGTGCGGTTAGTGCGCGACGGCGGCAGCGCCGTGCTCGTCGATCAGGTGGCCCGTGTAGAAGCGGTCGAGCGCGAACGGCGCGTTCAGCGGATGCGGTTCGTCGCGGGCGATCGTGTGCGCGAATACCCAGCCCGAGCCCGGCGTCGCCTTGAAGCCGCCGGTGCCCCAGCCGCAGTTGAAATACAGGCCCTTCACGTCGGTCTTGGTGATGATCGGGCACGCGTCCGGCGACACGTCGACGATGCCGCCCCACTGGCGGTTCATCCGCACGCGCGAGAACACCGGGAACATCTCGATGATCGCCTGCAGCGTGCTTTCGATGATGTGGAAGCTGCCGCGCTGGCCGAAGCCCGTGTACTGGTCGATACCGGCGCCGATCACGAGGTCGCCCTTGTCGGACTGACTGATGTACGCGTGCACCGCGTTCGACATGATCACCGAGTTCACGACCGGCTTGATCGGCTCGGACACCAGCGCCTGCAGCGGGTGGCTTTCGATCGGCAGGCGGATGCCGGCCATGTCGGCGAGCGTCGTCGTATTGCCGGCCGCGACCACCGCGACCTTCTTCGCCTTGATGAAACCCTTCACCGTGTCGACGCCGACCACCGCGCCGCCTTCGCGGCGAATGCCCGTCACCTGGCAGTTCTGGATGATGTCGACGCCGGCGCGGTCCGCGCCGCGCGCGAAGCCCCAGGCCACCGCGTCGTGGCGTGCGACGCCCGCACGGCGCTGGATCGATGCGCCGAGCACCGGGTAGCGGCTGTTCAGGTTGATCGTCGGCTCGATTTCCTTGATCTGCGCGGGCGTCAGGAATTCGGCGTCCACGCCGTTCAGCCGGTTCGCGTTCACGCGGCGTTCGGTGTCGCGCACGTCCTGCAGCGTGTGCGCGAGGTTCATCACGCCGCGCTGGCTGAACATCACGTTGTAGTTGAGATCCTGCGACAGCCCTTCCCACAGCTTCATCGCTTTTTCATACAGCGCGGCCGATTCGTCCCACAGATAGTTCGAGCGCACGATCGTCGTGTTGCGCGCGGTGTTGCCGCCGCCGATCCAGCCCTTCTCGAGGATCGCGACGTTCGTGATCCCGTGCTCCTTCGCGAGGTAGTACGCGGTCGCCAGGCCGTGGCCGCCGCCGCCGACGATCACGACGTCGTATTCCTTCTTCGGTTCCGGGCTCTTCCACTGCTTTTCCCAGTTCTCGTGATACGAGAGGCCGTTGCGGAACAGGCTGAATATCGAGTAGCGGCTCATGTTAGTGATCCTTCGTTAGCATTCGATGACGTTCACGGCGAGGCCGCCGCGCGACGTTTCCTTGTATTTCGTCTTCATGTCGGCACCCGTCTCGCGCATCGTCTTGATGACCGAATCGAGCGACACGTAGTGCTGGCCGTTACCCTTGAGCGCCATGCGCGACGCGTTCAGCGCCTTGATCGCGCCCATCGCGTTGCGCTCGATGCACGGGATCTGCACGAGCCCGCCGACCGGGTCGCAAGTCATCCCGAGGTTGTGCTCCATGCCGATCTCGGCCGCGTTCTCGACCTGATCCGGCGTGCCGCCCATCACCGCGGCGAGCGCGGCCGCGGCCATCGAGCACGCGACGCCCACTTCACCCTGGCAACCGACTTCCGCGCCGGAGATCGATGCGGTTTCCTTGTAGATGATCCCGATCGCGGCGGCCGTCAGCAGGAATTCGACGATGCCGGCTTCGTTCGAGCCCGGCACGAATTTCACGTAGTAGTGCAGCACCGCGGGGATCACGCCGGCCGCGCCGTTGGTCGGCGCGGTGACGACGCGGCCGCCGGCCGCGTTCTCTTCGTTGACGGCCATCGCATACAGGTTGACCCAGTCGAGCATCGACAGCGGGTCGCGCAGCGACTCTTCGGAACGCGAACGCAGGCGGCCGTTCAGCTCGGCCGCGCGGCGCTTCACGCGCATCGGCCCCGGCAGGTCGCCCTCGACCTTGCAGCCGCGCTCGACGCAGGCGGCCATCGTGCGCCAGATCGCGAGCAGCCCGGCGCGCACTTCGTCGGCGGGGCGCAGCGCGCATTCGTTGCGCAGCATCAGTTCGGCGATCGACAACCCGTGTTCGCGGCACTGGCGCATCAGGTCGTCGCCGGTGCGAAACGGATACGGCACCTCGACCGCCGCCCGCACGCCGTTCACGCGATCGCCATCGCGGTTCACGACGAAGCCGCCGCCGACCGAGTAATACTCTTTCTCGACCAGCAGCTGGCCGTGCTCGTCGAATGCCTGGAAGCGCATCCCGTTCGGGTGCACGATGCTTGTGCCGCTCATCAGCTTGCGATAAAAGCCGATGTGCTCCTTCTCGTCGAAGCGCACCGTCTGCTTGCCGAGCAGCGACAGCGACTTCTCCGCGCGGATCGCGGCGAGCCGCGGTTCGATCAGGTCCGGATCGATCGTGTCCGGCAGGTGGCCCTCGAGACCGAGCAGCACGGCCTTGTCGGTGCCGTGGCCCTTGCCGGTCGCGCCGAGCGAGCCGTACAGCTCGACCCGCACGCGGCGCACGAAGCCGAGCAGGTTCGCGTCCTCGACGTGCGACGCGAAGCGGCACGCGGCGATCATCGGGCCGACCGTATGCGAACTGGACGGGCCGATGCCGATCTTGAACAGGTCGAACGCGCTGACGTTCATCTGGCTTCCTTTGGGTTGCATGCGTGAAATGTCGTTGGGCACCAGTACATCAAAGCGTAAAATCGGCCGATAGAACAAAAACGGCATCGGCGTGGGATACCACCGCCAAGCGCCGTGCCGGCCGGCCCGAAAGTGCGTTTTGGCGATGGTTCGCGACGAAAAACCACAAGTCCGGCCGCGGCCGATCGGCGACGCTGGCTGCATCCGCGCCGCCTCCGGCAGCCGCAACCCGCAAACAGTGTGAAACGAGTGAGACCGCCTGCCCGGCGTGACGAGATTGGCCGCGATGACCCCCGACGTACCCGCTTCCCCCCTCGCAGAACCCGCGCCGCGGCGCATCCGCTTCGGCATCGTGCTGCTGCCGAACTTCACGCTGACGGCCTTCTCCGGCTTCGTCGACATGCTGCGGCTGTCGGCCGACGACGGCGACTACAGCAAGCCCGTGCGCTGCGCGTGGAGCGTGATCGGCGACACGCTCGCGCCGGTGCGCGCGAGCTGCGGGATCCAGATCACGCCGTGGGAGACGTTCGACGCGGCCGAGCCGTTCGACTATGTGGTGGTGGTGGGCGGGCTGCTGCATTCGGGGCCGCAGGCCGGCCCTGAAACGCTCGATTTCATCCGCCGCGCGGCGACGGGCGGCGCGACGGTCGTCGGCATCTGCACCGGCGTGTTCACGCTGATGCGCGCCGGCGTGCTCGACGGCTACCGCACCTGCGTGAGCTGGTTCCATTACTGGGATTTCATCGAGCGCTTTCCGTCCGCCGATCCCGACCTGCTGATCGCCGACCGGCTGTTCGTGATCGACCGGCGCCGGATTACGTGCTCGGGTGGCCGTGCGTCGATCGACGTCGCCGCCGCGATCCTGCTGCGCCATTTCGATCACGCGACCGTGCAGAAGGCGCTGCGCATCCTGCTCGTCGGCGAGATGCAGAAAGGCAATGCGCCGCAGCCGCATCCGCCGGGGCTCGAGCCGGCGACGCACCCGAAGGTCAAGCGCGCGATTCTTCTGATGGAACAGCATGTGGGGCGTGCGCTGCCGCTCGAGGAACTCGCGTGCAAGCTCGACCTGTCGACGCGGCAGCTCGAACGGCTGTTCAAGGCCGAGACCGGCAGGAGCCCGCAGGCATTCGCGAAGCAGGTGCGGCTGCGTACGGCCGCGTGGCTGCTGACGAGTTCGGACCGCACGGTCGCCGATATCGCGTCGAGCTGCGGATTCGCCGATGCGTCGCACCTCGGGCGCGAATTCCGCAAGCAGTTCGGCGTGCCGCCGGCGACGTATCGCGAGCGCGGCGGCGACGTGGCCGAAGTGGCCGCGATGCACGATCCGTCGGCCGACGCCGTCGAGGACATCGCCGACTGACGGGCCCGGGCGGCCCACCCTCCCCTGACCGACTGCAGAACGACACCGTTCGCGTCGGTTTCGATTCTTTTGGAACCGGTTCCAATCAATTTAGCCGACGTTGCACTCCTTGAACGAGGGTTATCCCGGATGCTGATGCTCGCTCAAATTTGTATGATGACCACATCACCTTACAAACATGAGCATCATGTTCGAGAAAATTCCCGCCCGTGCGATGAGCGACCACGTCGCGCAGCAACTGCTCAAGCAGATCGAAGTGGGCAGCTTCTCGGCCACCGGCAAGCTGCCGACCGAAGCCGTGCTCGCGCAGGAATTCGGCGTGAGCCGTACCGTGATCCGCGAGGCGATTTCGCGGCTGAAGAACGAAGGCGTGGTCGAGCCGCGCCAGGGCAGCGGCGTATTCGTGAACCAGCACGGCGCGATCCGTCCGCTGCGGATCGACTACGCGGAAGCCGTCGAGGCGAGCTCGCTGCCGCATCTGCTCGCGGTGCGCCGCGCGATCGAGGCGGAAGTCGCGGCCGAAGCCGCGCTGCACCACACCGCCGACGACATGGCCGACATCGACGACGCGCTGCGCAAGATCGACCAAGCGGTGGCCGAAGGGCGTGACGGCGTCGCGGAGGACGTCGCGTTCCACCGCACGATCGCGGCCGTCACCGGCAACCCGTATTTCCTGAAGACGCTGCAGTTCCTGAACCAGTACCTCGAAGCCGGCGTGAAGGTCACGCGCAGCAACGAAGCGACGCGCGAGGATTTCTCGCGGCAGGTGCGCGAAGAGCACGCGGCGATCGCCGACGCGATCCGCGCACGCGACCCGATGGCCGCGCGCAACGCGGCGCGCACGCACATGTACAACGCCGCCCGCCGTCTCGCGGAAGCCGGCATCTGCTGAAGCCGGCGGCGCCCGCCGCCGTTGTCCCGAACCCTCTTTCGAATCGATCAAGGTTGACCATGTCACGAAATGTTGGAGTCATCGGCCTCGGCGCGATGGGCCTCGGCGTCGCACGCTCGCTGCTGCGCGCCGGCCTGCGCGTCCACGCATGCGACGTGCGCGACACCGTGCTGCAGGCGTTCGCCGCCGAAGGCGGCATCGCGTGCGCGACGCCGGCCGAACTCGGCGCGCAGTGCGACGTCGTCGTCACGCTCGTCGTCAATGCCGCGCAAACCGAAACGGTGCTGTTCGGCGAACACGGTGCGGTCGCGGCGATGAAGCCGGGCGGCGTCGTGATCGCGAGCGCGACCGTCGCGCCCGAATTCGCGGTCGCGCTCGGCGCACGCGTCGAAGCGGCCGGCCTGCAAATGCTCGACGCGCCCGTGTCGGGCGGCGCCGCGCGCGCGGCTTCCGGCGAGATGACGATGATGACGTCGGGCCCGGCAGCCGCCTATGCAGGCTGCGAGGACGTGCTCGCCGCGATCGCCGGCAAGGTGTACCGTCTCGGCGATGCGCACGGCATCGGCTCGAAAGTGAAGATCATCAACCAGTTGCTGGCCGGCGTGCATATCGCGGCCGCCGCCGAAGCGATGGCGCTCGGGTTGCGCGAAGGCGTCGATGCCGACGCGCTGTACGACGTGATCACGCACAGCGCGGGCAATTCGTGGATGTTCGAGAACCGCGTGCCGCACATCCTGAACGGCGACTACACGCCGCTGTCGGCCGTCGACATCTTCGTGAAGGATCTCGGCCTCGTGCTCGATACCGCGCGCCGCAGCAAATTCCCGCTGCCGCTCTCCGCCACCGCGCACCAGATGTTCATGAGCGCGTCGAGCGCCGGCCACGGCGGCGAGGACGATTCCGCCGTGATCAAGACTTTCCCCGGCATCACGCTGCCGCCCGCCCGCTGATTCGAACGACGTGCCTGCCATGACCGCTTCCGCTTCCCGTCCCCTGCTCGGCTGCATCGCCGACGATTTCACCGGCGCGACCGATCTCGCGAACATGCTCGTCAAGAGCGGCATGCGCACCGTGCAGACGATCGGCGTGCCCGCCGACGGCGCGGCCGACACGATCGTCGACGCCGACGCGATCGTCGTCGCGCTCAAGTCGCGCACGATCCCCGCCGCCGACGCCGTCGCGCAATCTCTCGCCGCATACGAATGGTTGCGCGCACAAGGGTGCCGCCAGTTCTTCTTCAAGTATTGCTCGACGTTCGACTCGACCGACGCGGGCAACATCGGGCCGGTGGCCGACGCACTGCTCGACGCGGCCGGCGGCGGCTTCACGATCGCGTGCCCGGCGTTCCCCGAGAACGGCCGCACGATCTATCGCGGCCATTTGTTCGTCGGCGACGTGCTGCTGAACGAATCGGGGATGGAGCATCACCCGCTCACACCGATGAAGGACGCGAACCTCGTGCGCGTGCTGCAACGGCAGACGAGGTCCCCGGTGGGCCTGATTCGCTACGACACGATCGCGCTCGGCGCGGCCGCCGTGCGCGCGCGGATCGACCAGCTGCGCGCGGAGGGCGCGCGCGTCGCGATCGCCGACGCGCTGTCGGACCGCGACCTCTACGTCCTCGGCGAAGCGTGCGCGGGCCTGCCGCTCGTCACCGGCGGATCGGGCATCGCGCTCGGCCTGCCGGCGAATTTCCGCCGCGCGGAGCAGTTGCCCGAGCGCGACAACGCGGCGTCGCTGCCGTGCATCGAAGGCCTGTCGGCCGTGCTCGCCGGCAGTGCATCGAAGGCCACCAACGCGCAGGTCGCCGCGTGGCGCGCGACGCGGCCGAGCTTCCGCATCGATCCGCTCGCAGCCTCGCGCGGCGAGCCCGTCGTCGAGCAGGCGCTCGCCTTTGCCCGCTCGCACCTGCCGCAGCCCGTGCTGATCTACGCGACCGCGACGCCCGACGAAGTGAAGGCCGTGCAGCAGGCGCTCGGCGTCGACGCGGCCGGTCATCTCGTCGAAAGCACGCTCGCGGCGATCGCCCGCGGGCTGCGCGAACTCGGCGTGCGCAAGTTCGTCGTGGCCGGCGGCGAGACGTCCGGCGCGGTCGTGCAGGCGCTCGACGTGAAGTCGCTGCAGATCGGCGCGCAGATCGATCCGGGCGTGCCGGCCACGGCCACGATCGATACACAGCCGCTCGGCCTCGCGCTGAAATCCGGCAACTTCGGCACCACGGACTTTTTCGACAAGGCGCTGCGCGCGCTGGACGGAGCCGCACGATGAGCGACGAAGCAAAACTGCGCGAAGAGATCTGCGTGGTCGGCGCGAGCCTGTATGCGCGCGGCCATGCGGTCGGCAGCGCCGGCAACATCAGCGCCCGCCTGAACGACGGCTGGCTGATCACGCCGACCGACGCCTGCCTCGGCCGGCTCGATCCGAACGACATCGCGAAGGTCGGCGCCGACGGCCAGCCCGTATCGGGCGGCAAGCCGTCGAAGACGCTCGCGCTGCATCGCGGTATCTACGCGCGCAACGCAGAGGCGCATGGCGTCGTCCACACGCATTCGACGCATCTCGTCGCATTGACGCTCGCGGGCGTGTGGCGCGACACCGACGTGCTGCCGCCGATCACGCCGTACTACGTGATGAAGGTCGGCCACATTCCGCTGATCCGTTACCGCCGCCCCGGCGACCCGGCCGTCGCGGCCGAAGTGGCGGCGCTGGCCGACCGGGTGCGCGGCGTGCTGCTCGATCGCCTCGGTCCCGTGATGTGGGGACCGTCGGTCTCGCACGCGTCATATGCGCTCGAGGAGCTCGAGGAAACCGCGCGGCTGTGGCTGATGACCCAGCCAAAGCCCGAACCGCTGTCCGACGCCGCGCTGGACGAACTGCGCCAGAGCTTCGGCGCGCGCTGGTAACGCGTCGCGACCTGATCACGCAGTAGTACGTACCGATTTTCATGCCCGCCGTGTGCGCGGGCCTTTCCGTCAGCACACACGACCGGCGGCGTACGCGCCGCCGGCACATGACATCATTGGAGACGACGATGACTGCTCTCGACGCGGCCGCAAGCCGCTCGCCCGCCGCGGCCGCCCAATCAAGCGAACTCGACCGCACCTACAGGAAAGTGTTCTGGCGCATCGTGCCGTTCCTGATGCTCTGCTACGTGGTCGCGTATCTCGACCGCGTGAACGTCGGATTCGCCAAGCTGCAGATGTCGCAGGATCTCGCGTTCAGCGAAACCGTATTCGGCCTCGGCGCGGGGATTTTCTTTCTTGGCTACTTTCTGTTCGAACTGCCAAGCAACCTGCTGATGCACCGCATCGGCGCGCGCATCTGGATCGCGCGGATCATGATCACGTGGGGTCTGCTGTCCGCGCTGTTCGCGTTCGTGCAGACGCCGACGCAATTCTACGTGCTGCGCTTCCTGCTCGGGCTCGCGGAAGCCGGCTTCTATCCGGGCGTGATCCTGTACCTCACGTACTGGTTCCCGTCGCATCGCCGCGCGAAGATCATCGCGGTGTTCATGTCCGCGATTCCGGTGTCGGGCATCTTCGGCAACCCGCTGTCGGGCTGGATCATGGAGCGCTTCCACGGCGGCTCGGGCTTCCACGGCTGGCAATGGATGTTCATGATCGAAGCCGTGCCGGCCGTGCTCGTCGGCATCGCGACGATCCTGTATCTCGACAACAACATCCGCGGCGCGAAATGGCTCGACGAGCGCGAGAAGCAGTTGCTCGAGGACGAAATCGCCGCGCAACCGCAGGAACAGCAGCAGCACGGCCATTCGCTGAAGGCCGTGTTCTCGGACCCGCGCATGTGGTGGATGTCGCTGATCTACTTCGCGTTCGTCACCGGCCAGTACGGGCTCACGTTCTGGATGCCGACGCTCGTCAAATCGACCGGCATCACCGACACGCTGCAGATCGGCCTGCTGTCCGCGATTCCGTTCGTCGTCGCGATCGTCGTGATGAACCTGTTCGGCCACAGTGCGGACAAGCGCCGCGAACGTCGCTGGCACCTGATCGTGCCGGCGCTGATGGGCGCGGTCGGGTTTGCGGTCGCCGCGTCGTACTCGCACAATACGGCGGTGTCGATCGTGTTCCTGTCGCTCGCGGCAGGCGGCGTGCTGACCTGCGCCCCGCTGTTCTGGTCGCTGCCGACCGCGTTCCTCGCGGGCTCCGCCGCCGCGGCCGGGATCGCGATCATCAACTCGGTCGGCAACCTCGCCGGTTTCGCGAGCCCGTACGTGATCGGTTACCTGAAGGACGCCACGCACAGCACCGCGTCCGGCATGTACGTGCTCGCCGCGATGCTGGTGATCGGCGCGATCGCCGTGTGGCTCACGCCGCCCAAGCTCGTGAACCGCTGATCCGCCGCTGGCCGATTCATCATTCGACGCGGGGCGCACGGCGCTCCGCCCCATTCATACACAGGACCCGCTGCCATGCCACGCTTCGCCGCCAACCTCTCGATGATGTACACCGAGCATGCGTTTCTCGACCGCTTCGCCGCTGCCGCCCGCGACGGCTTCAAGGCCGTCGAGTACCTGTTCCCGTACGACTTCGCCGCCGAGGACATTCGCGCGCGCCTCGACGCGCACGGCCTCGAACAGGCGCTGTTCAACGCGCCGCCGGGCGACTGGGCCGCGGGCGAGCGCGGCATCGCATCGCTGCCGGGCCGCGAGGACGAATTCCGCCGCGGCATCGGCCAGGCGCTCGACTATGCACGCGTGCTCGGCAACAAGAAACTGCACGTGATGGCCGGCATGGTGCCGCCGGGCGCCGACCGCGCACGCCATCGCGACACGTATCTGGCGAACCTGCGTCATGCGGCGCAGGCCGCCGCCGCGCACGGCGTCACGATCCTGATCGAGCCGATCAACCAGCGCGACATGCCCGGCTATTTCCTGAGCCGCCAGGACGACGCGCAGGCGATCCGCGCGGAAGTCGGCGCGCCGAACCTGAAGGTGCAGTTCGACTGCTACCACTGCCAGATCGTCGAAGGCGATCTCGCGATGAAGCTCAAGCGCGATTTCGCGGGCATCGGTCATATCCAGATCGCGGGCGTGCCCGAACGCCACGAGCCGGACGTCGGCGAACTCAACTACCCGTATCTGTTCGCGCTGATCGACGCGCTCGGCTACGACGGCTGGATCGGCTGCGAATATCGTCCGAAGGCCGGCACGTCGGAAGGCCTGGGCTGGATCAGGCCGTACCTGTAATTCAAGCATTCCTCAAAGGGCAACGAACATGAAAGTACTGATTACCGGCGGCGCCGGCTTTCTCGGCCAGCGTCTCGCGCGCAAGCTGCTCGAGCGCGGCGAACTCACCGGCCCCGACGGTCGCATCGAGAAGATCGACGAGCTCGTGCTGCTCGACGTCGTCCAGGGCAGCGATTTCGGCGACGCGCGCGTGACGTCGATCGTCGGCGACATCGCAGATCGCGCAGTGCTCGAAAGCGCGATCGACACGCGCACGGGTGCGATCTTCCATCTCGCGGCGATCGTCAGCGGGCAGGCCGAAGCCGATTTCGATCTCGGGATGCGGATCAACCTCGACGCGTCGCGCACGCTGCTCGAGGTATGCCGCGCACGCGGCCACCAGCCGCGCGTCGTGTTCACGAGTTCCGTCGCGGTGTATGGCGGCACGCTGCCCGACGTCGTGCAGGACGACACCGCGCTGAACCCGCAATCGTCGTACGGCGCCGAGAAGGCGATCGCCGAACTGCTGCTGTGCGACTACGCGCGGCGCGGCTTCGTCGACGGCCGCGTGCTGCGGCTGCCGACCATCAGCGTGCGGCCCGGCCGGCCGAACGCGGCCGCGTCGTCGTTCGCGAGCGGCATCATCCGCGAGCCGCTGAACGGCGAGGAAAGCGTGTGCCCGGTGCCCGGCTCGACGCGGCTGTGGCTGCTGTCGCCGCGCGGCGCGATCGATGCGCTCGTCGCCGGGTGCGAGATCGACAGCGCGAAGCTCGGCAACAAGCGCGTGATCAACCTGCCGGGGCTGTCGGTGTCGGTCGACGAGATGATCGCGGCGCTGCGCGAAGTCGCGGGCGACGAGGTCGTGAAGCTGATCCGTCATGCGCCCGACGAACGCGTCGAGAAGATCGTCGGCAGCTGGCCGGGCCGTTGGGATACGTCGCGCGCGGAAGCGCTCGGGCTGAAAGGCGACGCGTCGTTCGAGGACGTGATCCGCAGCCATATCGCGGACGAGCGGCGCTGATCGGCGCCGGGTCGGGCCGCATCGACGCGGCCCGACCGATTCCCCGACGCGCAACGACGCACGTTGCATCCCGCCCGCCTGCATGAAGAGCGTATCGGCGCCGCGTCGACACCGCACGCCCCCTCTCCACGATTCGTCTGCGCGCGTGCCTCGTTCTGCCGCGACGCCGACGGTCTAGTACGACACGGGTACATGTCGGCGCCTAGTTGACGACCTGCGCCGGCATGCCGGGCCCGGCCGCCGGCGCGGCCGACGCCGCCAGCCGCGCGCGGTCCTGCTCCGCGAGCTTCGCTTCCGCGGCCTGGATATCGGCCGGATACTCGCCGTCATCGCCCTTCGCCGGATCGTACCCGGCCGCTTCGACGCGCATCAGTTCGTCGCGAACCTGCGCACGCGTCAGCGGCGCGACCGATTGCGCGAATGCCGACTGACCGACGATCGCCCCGATCATCGTCAGTAGTGCGATATAAGTTTTCATCGTGAACTCCTTGAATGTGACGTATCAATCAACCACGGGACAGGCGTGACCGGCGGATGCAGGCGGGTGGATCAGCTTCCGAAATAGATCGTGCAGAAGCTCGCGGGGCCGACGCATGCGGCGGCGCTTCGACGCGGCGACATCGCCGCCGGCTTGCCCGCTTCGGACGACATGGCCGGATCGCCGCCGACTGCCGTGCTCGCTTGCCGCTGCGGCATCTGATCGGCCTGGTGCCGGAACAGCGGGCTCACGTCCGGATACGACGTATCGGTCACGAAGCGCAGCCCGTTGTTTTCCGCATCGACGAGCTCCTGCCGGACCTGTTCGCGCGTGAGCGCCTGTGCCGACGCGTGCGTCGCGACACCTGCGAGAGAAATCGCCGCCACCGTGGCGGCCACCAGCCAGTGCGTGTTCATGTTCCACTCCTTCATCAGTCAACGAAACGATGTGCTACACCCGTATGACGACGGAGAGGCGCGGTTTATTCCCGGTGGTTCCATTCGCCGCGGCCGTTTTTTATCGAACTGTCATTCATTCGTCAGCCGGCGTAACCTGACGTAACGCAGTGCCCGTCGCGCTTCGGGCAGACTGACCACCACTTCGTCCGGACCGCCCATCGATCGATCATGTCCGCCGCCTACGACCATGCAGCCGCCCTGCTGCGCAGGCTGTACGACCGCCATATCGACAGCGGCGCGGTGCTCGACGCGGCCGCATTCCCGGATGCCGAGCGTTTCGTGCGCGCGTGGCCCGAGATCCGCGCGGAGGCGCTCGACGTCGCACGCGACATGCCGCGCATCCCGCGCTTTCACGAAATCATGCAAGAGCAGTACGACATCTCGGCCAACGACGCCCGCGACTGGCGGATGTTCATCATGCAGGCGTACGGTCAGCCGTTTGCGCGCAACCTGTCGCGCTGCCCGACCGTCGCGGCGCTCGTCGCGGCGTCGCCGGACGTGCTGTCCGCGTCGCTGTCGTTCCTCGCGCCCGGCAAGCACATCCCGCCGCATCGCGGGCCGTTTCGCGGCATCCTGCGCGGGTATCTCGTGCTGTCGATGCCGACGCGCGCGGACGGCACGCCGGCCGCCGTGCTGAAGGTCGACGGGCGCGAATACCGGCTCGACGAAGGGCGCTTCCTGCTGTGGGACGACACGTTCACGCACGAGGTGTGGAATGCCAGCGACGCGGTTCGGATCGTGCTGCTGCTCGATATCCGCCGGCGCGGGATGCCGCGCTGGCTCACGTGGCTGTCGAATGCGGTGATCGGCGTCGTGCGGCTCGGGATCCGGATCAGGGGGCGGTCGATTCCGGTTTAGCGGCCGCGCGGCGCACGGCGGCTCCGTTCCGCCTTTCGGCGCCCGCCGGATCGCCTAAACTACAAGCCGTCCCTTCGTGCGGCTCCTGCCAGCTACCGCCATGGCGCACCTCTTCTTCGCCGCGTCGATCCAGCGGCACGTCGAAACGCCCGAGCGCGACATCGACGCGCACACGGTCGGCGAAGCATTCGACACCATTTTCAGTGCGCAGCCGCGGCTGCGCGGCTACATCGTCGACGATCAGGGCGCGCTGCGAAAGCACTTGTCGGTGTTCATCGACGGCCAGCCGATCCGCGACCGCCAACACCTGTCCGATGCGCTCGCGGCCACCAGCCGCGTGTATGTCGTGCAGGCGCTGACCGGCGGATAAAGGGACCGATGCACCGGCGCATTCCCCATACCAAGCGCCGTCGCGCCAGGCGGGCCATCCGGAGACATCGTCCATGAACGATCGACTGCTCGTCGCCACCCGCAAGGGCCTGTTCGTCCTGCAACCCGACGGTCATGGCGGCTGGACGCTCGGCGAACCGCATTTCATCGGTGAGCCCGTCAGCATGGCGCTCGCCGACCCGCGCGACGGCACGCTGTATGCGGCGCTCAATCTGGGCCATTTCGGCGTGAAGCTGCATCGCCTGCGCGCAGGCGCCGCCGGCTGGGAGGAATGCGCAGTCCCGGTTTATCCGCCGCAGCCCGCCGATGCGTCACCCGCCCGTGCCGAACCGCACGCCGGCAGCGGCGAAACCGACGACGCGGCTGCCGCTGCCGGGACGCCGCAGCCGCCGTGGACGCTTCAGCAAATCTGGTCGCTCGAAGCCGGCGGCACGGACGAGCCCGGCGCCCTGTGGGCCGGCACGATTCCCGGCGGCCTGTTCCGCTCGGACGACCACGG
This sequence comes from Burkholderia sp. AU28863, assembly GCF_002223195.1. Lineage (NCBI taxonomy): Bacteria > Pseudomonadati > Pseudomonadota > Betaproteobacteria > Burkholderiales > Burkholderiaceae > Burkholderia > Burkholderia sp. AU28863. Next base: position 2,099,532 of record NZ_NKFE01000005.1, read on the forward strand.
CGATTCGTGGGTACTGAACCGCCCGCTGTGGGATCGCCCCGAACGCGCCGAATGGGGCGGCGGCGGGTACGACGCGCCAGGCATCCATTCGGTGATGATCGATCCGCGCGACAGCCGGCACGTCACCGTCGGCGTCTCGTGCGGCGGCGTGTGGCAGACCGAGGACGGCGGCGCGACGTGGCGCGTCACGGCGGAAGGCATGGAAGCCGACTACATGCCGCCCGAGCGACGCGGCGAGCCGAACATGCAGGACCCGCACCGCGTCGTGCAGTGCGCGGCCAACCCCGACGTCTTGTGGACGCAGCATCACTGCGCGATCTTCCGCTCAACCGACCGCGGCGAACACTGGCGGCGGATCGAAGCGCAGCCGTCCAGCTTCGGTTTCGCGGTGGCCGTGCATCCGCACGATCCCGATACCGCGTGGTTCGTGCCGGCCGTGAAGGACGCGTGCCGGATTCCGGTGAACGGCCGGCTCGTCGTCACGCGCACGCGCGACGGCGGCCGCAGTTTCGAGAGCCTGTCGAACGGGTTGCCGGCCGCGCCCGCGTACGACCTCGTGTACCGGCACGGACTCGCGGTGGACGATTCCGGCACGCGCCTCGCGATGGCATCGACGACCGGCGGGTTATGGACGTCCGCCGATGGCGGCGACCATTGGCGACAGGTATCGGCGCACCTGCCGCCGGTGTATTGCGTCAGGTTCGGATAGCGACGCGTGCATCGTCAGGCGCCATCCGCGCCACCGCGCCGCGCGTCCGTGCGATTTCCGCTTCGAGCCAGTCGAGAAACCGTCTGACCTGCGGCTCGCGCTCGCGCCCCGGCCGGCACAGCGCGACGAAGCGCGCACCGGCGACGCGCACCGCAGGCTCGATCGGCGTCAACGCACCGCGCTCGACATGCTCGGCGGCCAGCACGGAGCTGAGCAGCGCGATGCCCTGCCCGTGCAGCACGGCCTGCAACGCGTAGTGCTCGTCGTCGTAATGGCGAAACACCGCACGTTCGAGCCATGCTTCCCGGCCCGCCGCACGACACCACGACGCCCAGTCGACCGACACCGGCAGCGGCGTATCCCACACGGTTTCGATCAGGTCGAGCGGCGCGTCGGTGCGATGCGCGTCGAACCCGGCGGCCGCATACGCGCCGAAATACTCGTCGATCAACGCAATCTCGTGCAGCGCGGGAAACGTGCGCGACGTCGCGCGAATCGCGAGATCGATCCGTGCATCGCGTTCGAGATCGACGAGCGCGTTCCCCGTTTCGACCTTGATGTGCAGGTACGGATCGACGCGGCGAAACGCACCGAGACGCGGAATCAGCCACATCGCCGCAAACGCGGGCGTCGTGGTCAGCACGAGCGGGCGCGCCTCGGCCGCGTCCGGCCGCAGCGCATCCAGCCCGCGGCTCAACGCCAGCAACGCATCGTGACTCGCGCGAAACAGTTGCTCGCCTTCTTCCGTCAGCCGCACGCCGCCCGCGCCACGCTCGAACAGCAGCACGCCGACGCGGCTTTCGAGCGACTTGATCTGATGCGACACGGCGGCCGGCGTCACGGACAGTTCTTCCGCGGCGGCCTTGAACGTGCCGAGCCGCGCCGACGATTCGAATACACGCAATGCGGTCAGGGGAATTTTCGAGAACACGGAGCCTCGCGGGCAGGATGCGGCCGGGTTGAATTCGATTCAATCGGGTTGAGATTAGGTGAATTGAAGCGGGCGCGCAACGCGACTAGCCTTGCGGGACGTTGCGGCATGGTGCCGCGACGGTCACTCTCGAGCCGGAGGAACCGTGCAAGGCCTACCGCGCAGGATCACGCAGGCGGTGCTCTACGAAGCGATCGCCATTTCCTGCATCTCGCCCGCGATCGCGGCAATCTTCAAGCAGGACCTCGTCTACTCGGGCGCGCTGTCGGCGACGATGTCGGCGATCGCGATGCTGTGGAACATGGTCTTCAACGCGCTGTTCGAGCGCTGGGAAGCGTCGCGCCGGCAGCCGACGCGCACGCTCGGGCGGCGGATCCTGCACGCGACCGGATTCGAGGGCGGGCTGATCTTCATCCTCGTGCCGGTCGTGTCGTGGTGGCTCGACATCTCGTGGTTCGACGCGTTCGTCGTCGATATCGCGCTGTTCGCGTTCTTCTTCTGTTACGCGTTCGTGTTCCAGTGGGCGTTCGATCGCGTGTTCGACGTGCCGGCGGCGACGAAGGGGTCGTGAGCCGGGCGCCTATGCGCCCGCGGCGATTTTCGGCAACTGCCAGCCGAACCGAACCGCCGCCATCCGCAGCGCAAAGCACACGACGCCGCCGAGCCCGGCCGCGACGACCGGCGGGCAACCGAGCCGCCGGCACACCACGACGACGACCGCGCCGAGCAGGGCCGCACTCGCATAGATGTCCGTGACCAGCACGACGGGTATCCGCGCGAGCAGCAGATCGCGCACGACGCCGCCCCCGCAACCGGTCACGGCGCCCATCAGCGTTGCAATGAACGGGGGGACGCGGAATTCGAGCGCCTTCACCGCGCCCGCGACCGCGAACAACGCGAGGCCGGCCGCATCGAGCGTGGTCAGCAGCGACGGCGAAAACGACGCGACCCGCGCATGAAACACGAATGCGAACAGCCCGGCGGCGAACGCGAGCGCCGGATAACGCCAGTCGCTCACGGCGCTCGGCGGGCGAGCGCCGATCAGCAGGTCGCGAATCACGCCGCCGCCGAGCGCGACGACGAGCGACAGCACCATCACCCCGAACAGGTCGAGACCGGCGCCGATCGCCGCATTGGCGCCCTCGATCGCAAACACCGCCGTGCCCGCGAGATCGGCGGCGAGCACGACTTGCTCGATGCGCTTCATGCGAATGAATGGCCGAAGCGCTGCATCGTCCGGTTCCAGCGTGTGTCGGCCGACGCGGTCGCGTGATTCGGCCGCATGCGGCCTGCGTGTTGCCGTCCGGATGCATCAAGCGTGTTGCGGGTCATTGCCGTCTCCTCGATGGGGGATCGAGCAGTCTAGCGCATCGTCCGCGGGCCGTCGGCGCGAGCGCGAAGCACGCAGCAAAAAGCCGGCGCAAGCAGGTCACCCCGCTTACGCCGGCTCAACATTCACGTTCAGGCTTCGGGCCGCAGCCGCAAAGCCCGACACGTCATGCTCAATGCGCGCCGAGATACGCCTTCACCGCCGGCAGGCCCGGCTTGCCGTCGATCGTCGTCACGCCCGCGAGCCACTTGTCGAGCGCGTCCGGGTTCGCCTTCAGCCACGCGGCGGCGGCCTTGTTCGGGTCCTGCTTGTTCATGATCGGCACCATCACGTGGTTCTCGATCGCCGTCGTGAACTGCAGGTTCGACACGAACTTCGCGACGTTCGGGCAGCGCTGCGCGTAGTCGGGCGGCGTCGCCGTCAGCACCTTCGCTTCGCCGTAGTTCGGGCCGAACACGTCATCGCCGCCGGTCAGGTAGTCGATCTTCATCTGCACGTTCATCGGATGCGGCTCCCAGCCGAGGAACACGATCCACTGCTTGTCGCGGATCGCGCGATTCACCTCGACGAGCATCCCGGCCTCGCTCGACTCGACCAGCTTGAACTTGCCGAGGCCGAACTGGTTGCCGTCGATCATCTTCTTGATCAGCGCGTTGCCGTCGTTACCGGGCTCGATCCCGTAGATCTTGCCGTTGAGCTTGTCCGCATATTTCTGGATGTCCGCGAACGACTTCAGGCCGCCCTGGTACACGTAGTCGGGCACCGCGAGCGTGTATTTCGCGCCGGTCAGGTTCGGCGTCGCGAGCACCTTGATCGTGCCGGCCTTCGTGAACGGCTGGATGATCGGGTCCATCGTCGGCGACCAGTAGCCGAGGAACACATCGATCTGCTTGCTCTTGATCCCCGCGAACGTGATCGGCACCGACGCGATCGTCTTCGTCGGGTTATAGCCGAGTCCCTGCAGCATCGTCGACGCGAGGCCCGTGGTCGCCGCGATGTCGGACCAGCCGACATCCGCGAAGCGCACGTTCTTGCACACGGGCGGATCGGCCGCATAAACGGCCGACATCGGCGCGGCCATCCCGATCCCGCACACCGCTGCGATCAATAGGCGCTTCATCTTGCTTCTCCTCAAAGTGATGTCGTTTGCTTGAATCCGGGATCGTTTATTGAAGCCGCGCGCCGCGATCCCGGCGACGTCGCGGACCGAATGAGGCCCCGTTCAGCGCCCCGGCAGCCGGCGCTCGTAGCTCGGCGCGTGGCCGAACTGCGCGCGGTATGCCTTGCTGAAATGGCACGGCGAATGAAAGCCGCAGACCGTCGTCACGCGCGCGATCGATGCGTCGGTCGTGCGCAGCAGGTCGCGTGCGCGTTTCAGGCGCAGCGTCAGGTAATAGTGGGTCGGCGATACGTTCAGGTACACCTTGAACATGCGCTGCAGATGCCGCTGCGACAGCCGCACGAGCCGCGCGAGTTCCTCGAGCGACAGCGGCTCCTCGATGTTCGCCTCCATCAGCCGCACGACCTCGATCAGCTCCGCGCGCGAAAAGCCGACGCGCGCGTCGACCGGAATCGGCTGCGTATCGGTCGAACTGCGGATGCGCTCCAGGATGAACTGCTCGGAGACCTGCGCAGCCAGTTGCTGGCCGAACCGCATGCCGACGAGGTTCAGCATCAGGTCGAGCGGCGCGGTGCCGCCCGTGCAGGTCAGCCGGTCGCGATCGACGACGAACAGCTCGTCGGCGAAGCCCACTTGCGGAAATTCGGAATGCAGCGCGGACAGGTTCTCCCAGTGCACGGTGCAGCGATAGCCGTCGAGCAGCCCGCTCGACATCAGTGCGTACGCGCCCGTGCAGATGCCGCCGAGCGGCAGCCCGCGTTCGGCGAGCGCCGCGAGCGTATCGCGCGCGCGCTCGTCGACCACGTCGCGGATGCGGATGCCGCCGCACACGATCATCACGTCGGGCAGGTTCTCGTAGTCGAGCGCCTGCGTGGGCCGCACCGCGATGCCGTTGCTGGCATGCACGGGCGCGCCGTCGAGCGAGTAGATCGACCACTTGTAGTGATCCGCCCGCCCGACGTAGTTCGCCATCCGAAGCACTTCGACCGCGCTCGAGAACGCGATCATCGAGAAGTTCGGCAGCGTGAGGAAGCCGAAATGGGCGAGGGACGAAACCGGTGAAACGCAGGCGGCGGGCGCGACAGCGACGGCGGACGTCACATCGGTCTCCTGGCGAGGAGGTTGCAGGGGGCCAACTCCGCGGCCGAAGCCGCGGAAGTCGTTATCCATATACAGGGTGAGCGGCCGGGTCCGGCCGCCTGGGCTCAGGCCTGCGCGGGCGCGGCCTTCACGCGGAACAGCTGCTTGAGGCCCGAGAACAGCGGCGCCTTCGCGGTGCCCGGCGCGCGGCCGAAGCTCTCGGTGATGCGGTCGAGAATGATCGCGAGCAGCACGACCGACAGACCGCTTTCGAAGCCGAGACCGATGTCGAGGCGCTGGATACTCGCGAGCACGTCGTTGCCGAGGCCGCCCGCGCCGACCATCGACGCGATGATCACCATCGACAGCGCCATCATGATCGTCTGGTTCACGCCCTGCATGATCGACGGCAGCGCGTTCGGGAACTGCACCTTGTACAGCAGTTGCCACGGCGTGCAGCCGAACGCCTGGCCGGCTTCGACGATCTCGCGGTTCACGTGGCGGATGCCAAGGCTCGTGAGACGCACGGCGGGCGGCATCGCGAAGATCACCGTCGACAGGATCCCCGGCACGCGGCCGAGACCGAACAGCATCGCGGCCGGAATCAGGTAAACGAACGCCGGCATCGTCTGCATCAGGTCGAGGACCGGGCGCACGATCGCGGCGACCCACTTGCTCTTCGCCGCCCAGATGCCGAGCGGGATGCCGAGCACGAGGCTGATGATCGTCGACGACAGCGTGAGGCCGAGCGTGATGACCGTCTGGTCCCAGAAGCCGGTCGCGAAGATCAGCAGCAGCGATGCGGTGGTGAACAGCGCGAAGCGCCAGCCCACCCGCCACAGCCCGACGCCGATGAAGATCGCCATCATCAGCCACATCGGGATCGCCTGCAGGCCATGCTCGACGAATGCCGCGAGCCCCTCGATCGCTTGACCGATCGCGTCGAACGTCTTTGCGTCGTGGTCGAGCAGGTAGTGAACGGACTGGTCGACCCAGGTACCGAGCGGAATCATTTCAGACATGGGAACCTCGCGAACGCGTGATGGCCTTCAGGATGAGCGCGCGATCGACCGAGCCGCAGTAGCAGCCGTCGTCGTCGACGACGGGCAGTGCATTCGGGCTCGCGACCACGCGCGCGACGACATGTTCGAGCGACGCATCGCGCCGGATGCTTTCGATCGGCCGCACGGACGGCGTGTCCTGACCGAGCGCCTCGCGCGTGACGAAGCCGCGAATCTTGCGTGCGGCATCGAGCACGAACGCGTATTCGGCGCTGCCGTTCAGCGAAGCCGCGACGTTCGCGGCATCGCACTTCGACATGGTCGGCACGGCGCCCGTCTGCATCAGGTCGCCCGCCGTCAGATAGCGGCTGGTGTCGATGCCGTCGAAGAACGCGCGCACGTAATCGTCGGCCGGGTTCGCGATGATGTCCTGCGGCGTACCGACCTGCACGAGGCGGCCGCCTTCCATGATCGCGATGCGGTTGCCGATGCGCAGCGCTTCCTCGAGATCGTGCGACACGAACATGATCGTGCGGCGCTGCTCCTTCTGCAGTTGCAGCAGCACGTCCTGCATTTCGCGGCGCTTGAGCGGATCGAGTGCGGAAAACGCCTCGTCCATGATCATCAGCGACGGGTTCACGGCCAGCGCGCGAGCGAGGCCGACGCGCTGCTGCATGCCGCCCGACAGCTCGGACGGCAGCTTGTGCGAGAACGGCGCGAGGCCGACCTGCTCGAGCACCTCCATCGCACGGCGCTCGCGCTCCTTCTTGCCCATGCCCGCGACTTCGAGCCCGAACGCGGCATTCGACACGACGGTGCGATGCGGCATCAGCGCGAACGACTGGAACACCATGCTCATGTCCTTGCGGCGCAGCGCGGTCAGCGCCGAGCGGCGCGCCGACGCGACGTCGAGCCCGTCGATCAGCACCTTGCCGGCGCTCGGATCGACCAGCCGGTTCACGAGGCGGATCAGCGTGGACTTGCCGGAGCCGGACAGGCCCATCAGCACGAAAATTTCGCCTTCCTGCACATCGAAGGAGACGTTGTGCACGCCGACGACCTGGCCGGTGCGCTTGAGCACATCGTCCTTCGTCGCGCCGGCGGCGAGCATGTCGAGCGCCTGCTGGGGATTGCTTCCAAACACCTTGCACAGACCTTCGACCACAACCTTGGGGGCATCCATCGAAACCTTCTCCTCGTGTAGCGGGGACTCGCGCTTGTCATAGCGTGCCTACATAGTTGCCAGAAAAAACCCCGGCCTGCCGACGAATTACGACAAACGCTTGCGCAAATACGACACACCCGCCAGCCCCGCCCGGCGGGCCGCGCCGCCGATTGCGGCGGCGCAATACGCTCACACCCAGCAACGACGGGCATCCCCCGCCGGACTTGTGCGCAGCAGCGCGGCGAACGGCACATGAGGTTTTGCGCCAGGCCGTATCGCGCACGCGTCGCTTTGCGACAAGTTGACGTCCGTTCCGGCGTCGATCTATTCAGACGAAAGCGGCCGCCGCGTCGTCAGTAAAAAGCATGACCGTGCAAAAAGCCGGATGGCGACACCCGAGGGCGCACGCCGCGATACCGCGCCAAACCCGGAAATCGGCGAACGATCGCTGTGATACATTCCCGCAAACACGCCGACCGCGACGTTGCCGCGGGCCTTGCGCACGAGGGCCGGCCGCATGGCGCGCGCATGCCGGTTCGCCTGCCGGCCGTGCCGAAACCGCCTCGATCCGGTGCGATCCGCGATCGAAGGACGATAACGATAGTGAGAGGGAGCAAGGCGTTGAACTGGGCATTCGCCGTAATCGGCTTCATCGTGGGCGGCATCGCCGCGTTGATCGGGGATTTCTCTGCCGCGAGCGGCTCGCTGCTCGGGGCCGCCGTCGGGTTCTGGGTCGGGCACACGCTGCGGCAACGCAAGCCGCGCAACCCGCGCGCCGCACCCGATGCATTCGCGATCGCCGCGACGCCGCCACCCACGCCGTTACCGCTCGCCGATCGCGTCGCGCGCCTCGAAGCAACCGTCGCCACGCTCACGCGCGAACTCGACGCGCTGCGCGCTCAACTGGCGGGCGCGAAGGCCGGCGCGGCGACCTCCGGCGGCATCGCACCCACGGCTTCGGCCGACGCCTCCGCGCCACTGCCGGTGCACTTCCCGACACCGCCCGCGCAACAACCTGTCGCCGCACGTGCCTACACACCGGCATCCATCTCGACGACGACGCCCGCGACACCGCCCGCACCGCCCACCGCAGCACGCACCTCGGCTGCGCCGGCTCACGCCACCGTCACCGCACCCGCCACCCCGATCCGCCCTGCCCCGCTCCAACCGCCCCAACCGCCAGCGCCGCGCGAACCGGGCCTCGCCGAACGCGCATTCGGCGCCGCGCGCGACTGGCTGCTCGGCGGCAACACGGTCGTGCGTGTCGGGATCATCGTGCTGTTCTTCGGCGTCGCGTTCCTGCTCAAGTACGCGGCCGACAACGCGATGCTGCCGATCGAATTCCGCCTCGCGGGCACGGCGCTCGCCGCGGCCGCGCTGCTCGCGATCGGCTGGCGCGTGCGGCCGCGCCGCGCCGCATACGGCCTCGTGCTGCAAGGCGGCGGCGTCGGCATCCTGTACCTGACGATCTTCGCCGCGACCAAGCTTTACGCACTACTGCCCATCGGCGCCGCGTTCCCGCTGATGGTCGCGGTCTGCGCGCTGAGCGCGTTCCTCGCGGTGCGGCAGAACGCGCTGCCGCTCGCGTTCATGGGCAGCGCGGGCGGCTTTCTCGCACCGATCCTGCTGTCGACCGGCCAGGGTAATCACGTCGCGCTGTTCAGCTACTACGCACTGCTGAACGCGGGCATCTTCGCGATCGCGTGGTTCAAGGCCTGGCGCCCGCTGAACCTGCTCGGCTTCGTGTTCACGTTCACGATCGGCTCCGCGTGGGGCGTGACGGCCTATCGCCCCGCGCTGTTCGCAAGCACCGAGCCGTTCCTCGTCCTGTTCTTCCTGATGTACGTCGGCATCGCGCTGCTGTATGCGGTGAAGCGCGAACTCGCGCTGCGACACTACGTGGACGGCACGCTCGTGTTCGGCACGCCGATCGTCGCGACCGCGCTGCAGGCGTCCCTCGTGAAAGGCATGCCGTTCGCGCTCGCGTGGAGCGCGGTCGCGCTGTCGGCGTTCTACGTCGCGGTCGCCGCATGGCTCGCGCGGCGCCGCGATCGCCTCGGGCTGCTGTTCGAATCGATGCTCGCGCTCGCCGTCATCTTCGCGACGCTCGCGGTGCCGCTCGCGTTCTCGGGGCCGACGACCAGCGCCGCGTGGGCCATCGAAGGCGCGGCCGTCGTGTGGCTCGGCGTGCGCCAGAAACGCCTGCTCGCGTTCGGCTTCGGGCTGCTGATGCAGGTCGCCGCGGCCGGCGCGTTCTTCACGAGCTTGCTGAGTCCGGCCGACGCGACCGCGCTGCCGGTGCTCAACAGCCCGACTATCGCGATGCTGCTGATCGCGCTCGCCGGCCTGTTCACCGGCTGGTGGCTGCACGGGCGCGGCGAAGCCCGCGCATGGCACGGGTGGATGCCCGAGATCGGCGTCGCGGCCGCCGCGTGGGGGCTGCTGTGGTGGGTCAGCGGCGGGCTGCACGAAATCCTCGTCCACGCGAGCCGTCACGTCGATCTGCATGCCGATCGCTTCGTAGTCGATACGACCGCACTGTTCGCCGCCGGTACCGCCTGGCTCGCGCACGTGGCGCGCCGCCGGCTCGCCTGGCCGCTCGCCGAATGGCCCGCGCTCGCGCTCACGCCAGTGCTGGCGCTGCTCGCGCTGCGCGCGTTCGATGCGCACGAAGCGCCGCTGTCGGGCATGGGCGCGTTCGCGTGGCCGGTGGCCATCGGCGCGGGGCTTGCGCTGCTGTGGCGCCAGTCGCGCGGCACGACCGGCGCCGCTGCCGCGAACGGCGCGACGCCCTCCGTTGCAACGCGCATCCTCGCGCCGCTGCATACGCTGACGTTCTGGACCGTGTGCGGTCTGCTGTCGCTCGAAGGTTTCTGGCGCCTGCGCGCGTTCGTCCCGGAAGGCGCATGGAGCTGGAGCGCATGGGCGTACGGCTTCGGCGCGCTGCTCCTGCTCGTGTCCGGCCCCGGCTCCCGCCCGCGCTGGCCGGTCGCGGCGTTCCCGCGCGCATACCAGGTGTGGGGTGCGGCGCCGCTCGCCGCACTGCTGTGGCTGTGGAGCATCGCCAGCACGGTCAGCGACGGCGACGCAGCGCCGCTCTTCTGGCTGCCGCTGCTCAATCCGCTCGACATCGCGCAAGGTCTCGTGTTCGTCGCGTTCGCCGCGTGGCTGCGCCGCCTCAGAACGCTCGGCATCGCGTGGCATCCGCGCGCCGTCGACTATGTAGCGATCGCGACCGTGTTCCTGTGGTTCAACGCGCTGATGCTGCGCACGCTGCATCACCGCTTCCACCTCGGCTACGACATCGACATCGTGCTGTCGTCGTTCGGCATCCAGCAGGTGTTCATGGTCGGCTGGAGCCTGTTCGCGTTCGCCGGGATGTGGCTCACGCGCCGCGACGGCATCGCACGCCTCTGCGCATTCGCGTCGCTGCCGCTGATCGTCGTGATGTGGGCGTGGACCTTCTACGCGAACTTCACGCAGGACGGCGGAAGCTGGGCGCGCGTGCCGCTGTTCAACCCGCTCGATCTCGTGCTCGCGGTCGTCTATGCGCTCGCCGCGTCGTGGTTCGTGCGCGCGCGCAAACTCGGCTGGACCTTCGGCACACATCGCGTCGAGCTGCTGGGTGCGGCCGGTGCAACCGGGTTCCTGTGGCTGAACGCGATCCTGCTACGCACGTTGCATCACTGGGCCGGCGTGCCGTACGAATTCGGCGCGATGGCCGAATCGACGCTCGTGCAGGCATCGGTGTCCGTGTACTGGACAGTCTGTGCGCTCGCGATCACGATCTGGGCCACGCGCCGCGGGCTGCGGCCGCTGTGGTTCGTCGGCGCCGCGCTGCTCGCGCTGACGGTCGTCAAGCTCTTCCTGTTCGACCTGTCGCACGTCACCGGCATCGAGCGCATCGTGTCGTTCATCGGCATCGGCGTGCTGCTGCTGTTGATCGGCTATTTCTCGCCGCTGCCGCCGAAGGCCGCCGCGCGACAGGACGGCCAGCCATGAAACGACTCGCCGCCCTGCTCGGGCTGAGCCTGCTCGCGTCGTTCGCGACGGCCGACGGCGTACCCAACGCCGGGCGCGTCACGCAGCGCTTCGCGCTCGACCTCGACGGCAGCGCCGCGTATTACCAGCTCACCGTGCCGCAGCCCGTGTATGCGGCGAGCCGGCGCGACGATCTCGGCGACGTGCGCATCTTCAACGGCGCGGGCGAGCCGGTGCCGTATTCGCTCGACGCGCCGGCCGCGCCCGCCGTGCCGCCGTCACGCGCGCCGGTGCACTGGTTCCCGCTACCGCCCGCGCGCGCCGAGAACGGTAGCGCGCCGCTCGGCGTGACGGTCGGCCCGGACGGCGCGCTGCGCGCGGCCGTCGCGCCGCCTTCGCCCACCCGGCATGGCGCGGACCTCGTCGACCTGTCGCATACCGACGGCAGCATCGATGCGCTGGTCGTGCATGTGGGCGACGACAGCTACCAGGGCCGCGTGTCCGTCGAAGCCAGCGACGACCTGCGCAACTGGCGACCGCTCGGCAGCACGCAGTTGCTGAAAGTCGGCCGCGGCAACGACCTGCTGGTGCAGGAACGCATCGCGCTCGACGGTGCGACGCCGCGCTACCTGCGGCTGGACTGGCTCGACGGCGCGCCGGCAATCGCGTCGGTCGACGTCGAGACGCATCCGCGCGACGCACGCGGCGCCGACACGGCGTCCGTGCCGCGCCAGTGGCGCGACGCCGTGCGGATACGCGCGGGCGCTGCGCCGGGCGAGTATCTGTTCGACACCGACGGCGCGTATCCGGTCGACCGCGTGCGCATCGACCTGCCGCAGCCGAACACCGTCGCGCGCGCGACGCTGCAAAGCCGCGCCGATGCGCAGGCGCCGTGGCGCGACGTCTCGGCCGCGGTGCTGTTCCGCCTGCAGGGCAAGGGCGGCGAGCAGCGCAATCCGCCGCTCGAGTTCGCGGCGAATACGGATCGCGCGTGGCGGATCGTCGTCGACATGCGCAACGGCGGCCTCGGCGGCGGCCGGCCGGCGGTCGCTATCGGCTGGCATCCGGCCGCGCTGACCTTCGTCGCGCGCGGCACGCCGCCGTTTACGCTCGGCGTGGGCGATGCATCGCTCATGTCCTCGGCCGTGAGCCGCGACGCGCTGCTGGTCGGCATGGCGCCCGAAGTACGGCCCGCCCGCGTCGGCGCGGCGCTGCCCGCATCGGCGGTCGCGACGGCGGCAGCCGCCGATGCGGATGCCGGACGTCGCTACGTGCTGTGGGGCGCGCTGATTGTTGCGGTCGGCGTGCTCGGCACGATCGCGTGGCGCCTCGCGAAAGGCGGCGGCGACACGCGCAGCCGCGACGAGTGACGTCCGCACGCATTTGCGTGCCGCTTGACGCGCCGGCCCGTTCCTTGGGCCATCGCCACGCGCGATCGCACCGATTCATCGAGTGGTCCGCGCCCCGTCTTTACGTGAAGGCCATGCGACGCGTCAGCGGCGCGAATCGGAACCCGCCCGCCGCCATCGGGCCACGAAGCGGCCATGCTGACGCGGCCGCCACGGCGACGACCGGCAACTGGCCGCACCGGCCGCGCGGCGCGCCGCGAAACCTCCGCCGCGACGCAGGCCCGACTCGCGCCGGCCGATCGCGACGATGCGCGGCGCCCACGCATGCATGACCCGCCGCACGGCCGCCACGCGCGCCGCCAGCCGCGACGCCGGCGACACGCGCCGCGCGGCGCGTGCAACGGGCCGCTTGCACAGGATCGCGCTGTCGTAGCGCTTGCCGGCAAAGCGCATCACGTCGACCACCTCGAAGCCCTGCGCGCCGTAGAACGCCAGCAGGTGCGAAGCCGGATGCGGCGTGTCCAGCGCGAGCAGCGCATAGCCGCGCAACGCAGCCCACTGCTCGGCGAACGACAGCAGCAACGCGCCGATCCCGCGGCTTTGACACGCCGGGTCCACCGCCACCTGGCGCACGCTCGCGACGCCTTCGCGCCGGTACAGCGAGCAGGCCGACGAAGGATCGGTCGCATACAGCGTGGCCGTGCCGACGACACGCCCGCCGCACACGGCGACATAACACTCGCCGGCTTCCGCGCGACGGCGCGTGACGTCTTCGTCCTGATCGACGCACGTGCAGTTGAGCCCCATCGCACCGAGCCGCGCGAACGCACGATGCAGCATCGGCGTGAGTTGCGCATAGCTGTCGATTGCCGGATCGAAACGCCGGACGATCACCCGATCGGCGCACGCGAAAGGCGGCGCGGCAGGGGTGCGTTCGGCGATCGCGTTCCAGGGTATCGACATGGCCATGCTCCGTGGTGAAGATGCCCGAAGTCTAGGAGCGCGCCGGTCGCCATCGCAAGAAAAAATGTCGTAAAAATGCCGCGGTAACGTGGCTGACGGAAGTGCCGGGTACGGTGCGTTTCGATGCCGTGCGCACGTCGCGGCGAACGCCTCGAAGCACCGATCGTTGCACGCGCAAGCAACGCATCAAGTGGACGAGATCGAGGGCCCGGCGCGCACGCCGTTGACACGTACTGCCCCGCGCTCCAGACTCGCTGCTCCGTCACAGCATCGCGAGCGCCCATGGTCACCTGCTTCCTCCGCTACGTCGTCGATCCGTACAAACTCGTCGAATTCGAAACTTACGGGAAGATGTGGATTCCGCTCGTCGAGCAGTTCGGCGGCACGCATCACGGCTACTTCCTGCCATCCGAAGGCGCGAGCAACATCGCGCTCGCGATGTTCTCGTTCCCCAGCCTCGCCGACTACGAGCGCTACCGCGAACGCTCGAAGGACGATCCGGCCTGCCAGGCCGCATTCCGCTACGCGGAGGACACGCGGTGCATCGTCAGCTACGAGCGCAGCTTCTTCCGGCCGGTGTTCGAGTAACGGGCGCGTCGCCGCGCATCGCGCCCCGTTTTCCGGCCGACGACGAAAAAAAGCCCCGCCAGCATCCGCGCGGCGGGGCCAACCCATGTCAGTAGAGACATCATGGAGGAGACGAGCCCATCTTATCGAGCCCGGCGCACCGTCCCAACCAAGCATTTCTGCTATCGATCTGCGCGGCCGCGCACACGGTTGCCTCGCCGCGCGGCATATCGATAGAACGAAAAGTCGTTTTCAGAGTGGCGACGGGGTCGTTACCATCTGGTTTTAAGCCTGTGCTTAGCCGGGCAAGCCACTCCAGGAGCGCCCCTTGACTGCATTCGATCAACACCGCCGTCCGTTCGTCGTCGGCATTGGCGGAACCACCCGGGCCGCGTCGTCCACCGAACGCGCGCTGTCGTTCGCACTGCGCGGTGCGCAAGCCGCCGGCGCGCGCACGCGCCTGTTCGACGGCCCGTTCCTGCATACGCTGCCGCACTACGCACCCGAGCACAAAACGCTGACCGACGCGCAGCGCGAGCTGATCGACGCCGTGCGCGAGGCCGACGCGATCATCATCGCGACGCCCGGCTATCACGGCGGCGTGTCCGGCCTCGTGAAGAACGCGCTCGACACGCTCGAGGAACTGCGCGCGGACGACCGCCCGTATCTCGACGGCCGCGCGGTCGGCCTGATCGTCACCGCGTACGGCTGGCAGGCGGCCGGCACCGTGCTGACGTCGCTGCGCTCGATCGTCCATGCGCTGCGCGGGTGGCCGACGCCGTTCGGCGCAACCGTCAACACGCTGGAAACGCGCTTCGAAAGCGCCGATAGCTGCTCGGATCCGAAGGTCGTCGCGCAACTCGAGACGGTCGGCGCGCAAGCCGCCGAATTCGCGCTCGCGTTCGCGTCGCATCGTGCGGCCTCGCATGCGGCATCGGTCGATGCGCTCGCGCCCGTGCTGAAGGTCGCCAACCAGTAACCTCCGCATTCCGCCGCGCCCCTCCGGTCGACACGATTCGACGCAGGTGCGCGGCGCGTCTTCCGACGCGCGGCGATGTGCCGGGCGTGCCCGTCTCGCCTCTCGAACACGTCGTTCGCGCGTACCGCCCCGATAACGATTCAGCCCGCCGCATGATTTGCATTGGCCGAAAGATTGGTTCACGCGGCCGGCAGGTTTTCGTACGCTGAAAGTCCGAACTTTTTACGCGCACGCCATGAACCGTACGATCCGCTACAAGGGCTATGAAGTCGCTCCCGCTGCCGCCCGGTTGCCGAACGGGCTGTTCGCCGCCAACCTGACGATCGAACGCGCGAGCGGCGGGCCGTCGCCGCGCTCCGTGTCGTTCGACGCGATCGATTTCTTCTTCGAGGAAGAGCACGCCCTCGCGTACGCCTCGCGCTGGGGCCGCCTCTGGGTCGACACGAACGCGTGACCGCGGGGCCGGCGTGCACATGGCCACTCGAAAATACGCGATGACGGAAGCTGTGCAAGAATCTTTCGATCCGTAATCGCATAACAATAGCCATGACCGACACGCTGCAGGACGAGCATGCCGCGGCAGATCACGCGATGCGCAACTGGACCTTCGAGAGGCAAGGCCCGGTCCGGATCGGTTCCGATGCGCACAAGCAGATGTTCTGTCGGATGCTGCTCGACACACACAATCCGTACAAGCCGGCGGTAATCGACTGGCCGGCGCTCCAGCCGGCCGAACTCAGACGGCTCACGTCGCTGCCGATCTGGGACATCGCGGTGCAAACCGAAGGCCGCGCGTCGATTCGCGTCGCGACCTACGCCGCGACGGTCGACGATCCGCTGCTGCGCCGCGCGCTCGAGATGGACGGCGGCGAGGAAGCCCGCCACAAGGTCGTGCTGTCGAAGCTCGTCGAGGCGTACGGCATCCGGCTCGCGCCCGAGCCGGCCTACCCGGCGCCGACCGATCCCGAATGGTCGTGGATGATGACGGGCTTCAGCGAATGCATCGACAGCTTCTTCGCATTCGGCCTGTTCCGCTCCGCGCAGCGCTCCGGTTATTTCCCGCCCGAGCTCGTCGAGACCTTCGAGCCCGTGATCCAGGAAGAAGGCCGCCACATCCTGTTCTTCGTGAACTGGTACGCATGGTACTGGCGCACGATGCCGTGGTGGCGCCGGCCGTGGTTTTTCGCACGTGTCGCGGCCGTGTGGGTGCAACTGATCCGTGACCGCATGAACATCGCGCGCGGCATCGATGCCGACGGCGCCGCGCGTGACGCGAATTTTCCGGCGACCGGCACGGCCGATATCGGCGATGCGCTGAACCCGCGCGAACTGATCGAGCTGTGTCTCGTGGAGAACGACCGGCGGATGGCCGGTTACGACAAGCGCCTGCTGCGTCCGATGTTCGTGCCGCGGATGGCGCGGCTTGCGCTGCGGTTTCTGAAGAAGTGAAGTCAGGCGCTTGCCGCGGGTGATGCGGCAAGCGCCCGAATGGGCCCACGCCCGCTCGGGTGTGGCGCGCCCGATACATTCGACCCCTCCCTCTTTTTCCTCGACACGTCGGGCGCCAGCGGCATGGCGGGCACATCGCCGCCCTCCGGATCTGACATTTCAGCCACCGCCGCTCCCCTCGACGCTCGGTCTCTGACGGCCTGTCGACACCCCGCGAAACGCCCGCCGCGCGCGCGCCCGCTCGAGTTCCGGCATGCGCGCCGATTCCGCGCTGATACCGATGTCAATGCGATCGTCAATAGGACAAAACCGATAAATTGACGCGAATCGTTTCCTCTGTCGCCTCTGTAGCACTTTTTTACAACTTCCACGGTCCGGGCAGGCCGCAACGCCCGCCGCTCGGGCCCCTGCGCCGCGCGAGATGCGCAAATCAGCACAAACCAATACGCTCGACATCCGACCAATCCAATTATCAGATAACCAGCCAATACCAAGAACAATTCGATTCAAACAAAAACATTAACAAGTTAATAAAATATCAAAAGCATTATTCGCAAACCCACCTTTCAACATTACAAACATGAAAGACTTCGACTGCGCGCAAACGTTTGCGGCCTCATTCATCTTACTTTTATGCCTCTGAGTTGTGTTATCCACCGCACAAAACCATCGTAACCATTTGATTTTTATAGAAAATCACCCTCATTGCCGGAGTAGTCCGTGGGCTGCCCGACACAATCTCACATCCTTGACATTCGCTTTTCTCCAGCACATCAAAACGCAGCGTATTAACCATTCTTTAACTTTAAAACCACTTCATTTATCACTGTTTATCAATCTCCAAAATCGACCTCCAATAAACTCCGCCCATCAATTTTGAGATTCGCGCGAGCGCACGGAGCAATCCTCTAACAAAAGAGACCGGTGTGTGGCGTGCACATTTGGAGGTAGGTAGGACATGAACCGCACATACCGCTCGATCTGGAACGAGGCACTTGGCGCCTGGGTCGCTGCATCGGAAATCGATTCGGCACGGGGCAAGCCGAACAAGTCGGCCGTCGTGGTCGCCGCCGTCGCGGCGCTGGCGATCAGCCTGCCCGGACTGGCCGAAGCCAATACGCTCAACACACAGCAAACCTGCTTCACCGGAAGCAACGGCGCGGTCGGCCGCGTCAACCCGGGTGGTACGCAAAACCAGGCCGGCGACGGCTCCGGCACGTATTCGGTCGTAGCCGGATGTAACTCCAACGGCAACGGCTGGACTGGTGTCACGGTATACGGCTCGTTCGCGCAGGCGACCGGCAACGGCGCCGTCGCCACCGGCATGCAATCGTCGGCCGGCCTCTGGGGCGTCGCGGCCGGCCTCGAAACCACCGCCAGCGGTGCCGGCGCGACCGCACTCGGCTTCGGCTCGACGGCGAACGCGCTGAACTCCGTCGCGATCGGCGGCGCAGGCGGCAACGGAACGACGCCGCTGTCGCAGGCAAACTCGACCATCGCTTCGGGCGCGGGCGCAGTCGCCATCGGCAGCAACGCAACGAAGGGCGCGCAGTCCGCCGCGTCGGACGGCATCGCGATCGGCGGGCAGTCGTCCGTCGCGTCGGCCGCCACGTCGGGTATTGCAGTCGGCCGCGGCGCGACCGTCAACGGTGCATACGGCATCGCGCAAGGCGACGGCGCGGTTGCGGGGGTCGCGGGGAACACCTCGATAACGAATAACGTCGCAGTCGGGGCTGCAGCATCTTCGACAGGTGGCAATGCAATTGCACTGGGTGGTGGCGCCAAGGCATCCGGGGCCAACAGCATGGCAACTGGCTTCAACGCAAGCGCCACCGGGCCCACGAGTTACGCGGCCGGCTTTGCTGCGGTTGCGTCGAACACGGATGCAACGGCTATCGGCAATCAAGCCACTGCAAGTGGTGCACAGGATACCGCCATCGGTGTGACGGCCGTTGCGTCGGGCGGGAACGGGATCGCGCTCGGCAACAAAGCGGCCGCAACGGCCGCGAATGCAACCGCCGTCGGTGCGACCGCTACCGCGTCGGCCGGACAAGCCTCGGCATTTGGCCTCGGCGCGAATGCAAGCGGCACGAACGCAACGGCGCTGGGTATCGGAACCGTCGCGTCGAATTTCGCTACGCTGGCTGCCGGCAATCAGTCGACCGCCGCGGGTTCCGCCGCTGTGGCACTGGGAAATACTTCAACGGCGGGGGCGAATTCGTCGGTTGCAATCGGCGATACCTCGAGCGTGTCGTCGACGGCCGGTTTGGGTTCAACGGCGATTGGTTACCGTTCGACTGTCAAGTCCGGGGTCGGCGCCGTTGCGATCGGCAGTCAACAGACCGCGAGCGGTAACGGCGCGGTGGCGATCGGCGATCCGAACATTGCGAACGGCACGGGTGCCGTGACGCTGGGTGCAAACAACGTCGCCGCAGGCAATGCAGCGGGAACGACGGCGGCGAACGGCGCCGTGGCAATCGGCAACAGCAACAGTGCGATCGGCCAGGGCTCGGTTGCACTGGGCAATAGCAGTACGACTACGGCGGCCGGCGGCATCGCGATCGGCGATACCGCAGTATCCGGCGCGACGAATGCACTGGCCTTCGGGGCTGGCGCCAATGCGAACGTGACGGGCTCGGTTGCGCTCGGCCCAGGTGCGACCACGACCGCTGCCGCCGGTACAGCGACGGGCGGCACCGGTGCTGTCAGCAGCACGACGATCGGAAGTCAGACATTCGGTACCTATGCCGGCGCGAATTCGGCCGCTGGCGTTGTGAGTGTGGGCGCCGCCGGTTCCGAGCGCCGCATCCAGAATGTGGCGGCCGGCTTGATCGGTGCAAGCAGCACGGACGCGATCAACGGCAGCCAGCTTTACGCGGTGGCCAGCACCACGACGTCGAGCATCGTCAGCTTGTCGACTTCCACGTCGACGGGTCTGTCGTCGGCGAATAGCTCGATCGCCTCGCTGTCGACGTCGACTTCGACCGGCATCAGCTCGCTGTCCACCGGCCTCAGCTCGGCTAACAGCTCGGTGACGTCGCTTTCGTCTTCCACGTCGACGGGCCTGTCGTCGGCCAACAGCTCGATCACCTCGCTGTCCACCTCGACTTCGACCGGCATCAATTCGCTGTCCACCGGCCTCAGCTCGACCAACAGCTCGGTGACGTCGCTTTCGTCTTCCACGTCGACGGGCCTGTCGTCGGCCAACAGCTCGATCACGTCCCTGTCGACCTCCACCTCGACCGGCATCAATTCGCTGTCCACCGGTCTCAGCTCGACCAACAGCTCGGTGACGTCGCTTTCGTCCTCCACGTCGACCGGCCTGTCGTCGGCCAACAGCTCGATCACGTCGCTGTCGACCTCCACCTCGACCGGCATCAACTCGCTGTCCACCGGCCTCAGCTCGGCAAACAGCTCGGTGACGTCGCTGTCGTCCTCCACGTCGACGGGCCTGTCGTCGGCCAACAGCTCGATCACCTCGCTGTCGACCTCGACTTCGACCGGCATCAACTCGCTGTCCACCGGCCTCAGCTCGGCTAACAGCTCGGTGACGTCGCTTTCGTCCTCCACGTCGACGGGCCTGTCGTCGGCCAACAGCTCGATCACCTCGCTGTCGACCTCGACTTCGACCGGCATCAACTCGCTGTCCACCGGCCTCAGCTCGGCAAACAGCTCGGTGACGTCGCTTTCGTCTTCCACGTCGACGGGCCTGTCGTCGGCCAACAGCTCGATCACCTCGCTGTCCACCTCGACTTCGACTGGCATCAACTCGCTGTCCACCGGCCTCAGCTCGGTCTCGACGAAGACAGACAACCTGGGTAACAGCACCGCGTCAGCACTGGGCGGTGGTTCGACGTACGACCCGACGACGGGCAAGGTCTCGGCTCCGGCGTACACCACGTACAACGCGAACGGCACGACATCGACGGCCAACAGCGTGGGCTCGGCGATCAACAACATCAACAGCCAGGGCATCAAGTACTTCCACGCGAACTCGACCGGCGCCGACAGCACCGCGACGGGCACCGACGCCGTCGCCATCGGCACCGGCGCCGTCGCCGGCACGAACAACTCCGTCGCGCTCGGCGCGAACTCGGCGACCGCCGCGGCCACCCCGACGAGCAGCGCGACCGTCAACGGCGTGACGTTCGGCGGATTCGCCGGCGCCACGCCGGTCGGCACCGTCAGCGTCGGCGACCTCAACAAGGAACGGCAGATCACCAACGTCGCCGCCGGCCAAGTAACCGAGACCAGTACCGACGCCATCAACGGCAGCCAGCTTTACTCCGTCGCCCAACAAGTCGGTACCGCGACCAGCGCCATTTCGTCGCTGTCGACGTCGACTTCGACGGGTCTGTCGTCCGCGAATAGCTCGATCACCTCGCTGTCGACCTCGACCTCGACGGGTATCAATTCGCTGTCCACCGGCCTCAGCTCGACCAATAGCTCGGTGACGTCGCTGTCGACCTCCACGTCGACCGGCTTGTCGTCGGCGAATAGCTCGATTGCGTCCCTGTCCACGTCGACCTCGACCGGCATCAACTCGCTGTCCACCGGCCTCAGCTCGACCAATAGCTCGGTAACGTCGCTGTCGACCTCCACGTCGACAGGCCTGTCGTCGGCGAATAGCTCGATTGCGTCCCTGTCCACGTCGACTTCGACCGGCATCAACTCGCTGTCCACCGGTCTCAGCTCGACCGATAGCTCGGTGACGTCGCTGTCGACCTCTACGTCGACCGGCTTGTCGTCGGCGAATAGCTCGATCGCCTCGCTGTCGACTTCGACCTCGACGGGTATCAATTCGCTGTCGACGGGCCTCAGCTCGACCGATAGCTCGGTGACGTCGCTGTCGACCTCTACGTCGACCGGCTTGTCGTCGGCGAATAGCTCGATCACGTCGCTGTCCACTTCGACCTCGACCGGCCTCTCGTCGGCGAATAGCTCGATTACGTCCCTGTCCACTTCGACCTCGACCGGCCTCTCGTCGGCTAACAGCTCCATCACGTCGCTCTCGACCTCGGCGTCGACGGGCCTCTCGTCCGCCAACAGCTCGATCACGTCCCTGTCGACTTCGACATCGACCGGTATCAATTCGCTGTCGACCGGCCTCAGCTCGACCAACAGCTCGGTGACGTCGCTGTCGACTTCCACGTCGACCGGCTTGTCGTCGGCGAACAGCTCGATCACCTCGCTCTCGACCTCGACCTCGACGGGTATCGGCTCGCTGTCTACCGGCCTGAGCAGCACGAACAGCTCGGTGTCGTCGCTGTCCACGTCCACCTCGACCGGCATCAACTCGCTGTCCACGGGCCTCAGCTCGACCGATAGCTCGGTGACGTCGCTGTCGACCTCTACGTCGACCGGCTTGTCGTCGGCCAACAGCTCGATCACCTCACTGTCGACGTCGACCTCGACGGGTATCAATTCGCTGTCTACCGGCCTCAGCTCGACCGATAGCTCGGTGACGTCGCTGTCGACCTCTACGTCGACCGGCTTGTCGTCGGCGAATAGCTCGATCACGTCGTTGTCCACGTCGACCTCGACGGGCATCAACTCGCTGTCGACAGGCCTCAGCTCGACCGATAGCTCGGTGACGTCGCTGTCGACCTCGACTTCGACCGGCTTGTCGTCGGCCAACAGCTCGATCACCTCGTTGTCGACCTCGACCTCGACGGGTATCAATTCACTGTCGACGGGCCTCAGCTCGACCAATAGCTCGGTAACATCGCTGTCGACCTCTACGTCGACCGGCTTGTCGTCGGCCAATAGCTCGATCACCTCGCTGTCGACCTCGACCTCGACCGGCATCAACTCGCTGTCGACAGGCCTTAGCTCGACCGATAGCTCGTTGACGTCGCTGTCGACTTCCACGTCCACCGGTCTCTCGTCGGCTAACAGCTCGATCTCGTCGCTGTCGACTTCGACCTCGACTGGCCTTTCGTCGGCCAACAGCTCGATCACGTCCCTGTCCACGTCGACCTCGACGGGCCTCTCGTCGGCCAACAGCTCGATCACGTCCCTGTCCACGTCGACCTCGACGGGCCTCTCGTCGGCCAATAGCTCGATCACGTCCCTGTCGACCTCGACTTCGACCGGCTTGTCGTCGGCCAATAGCTCGATCACCTCGCTCTCGACCTCGACCTCGACGGGTATCAATTCGCTGTCGACGGGCCTCAGCTCGACCGATAGCTCGGTGACGTCGTTGTCGACCTCCACGTCGACCGGCCTGTCGTCGGCGAATAGCTCCATCACGTCGCTGTCGACTTCGACCTCGACCGGCCTTTCTTCGGCCAACAGCTCGATCACGTCCCTGTCGACTTCGACTTCGACGGGCCTCTCGTCAGCCAACAGCTCGATTACGTCGCTGTCGACTTCAACCTCGACCGGCCTGTCGTCCGCTAACAGCTCGATCGATTCCCTGTCGACTTCAACCTCGACGGGTCTGTCGTCAGCCAACAGCTCGATCACCTCGCTGTCGACCTCGACCTCGACGGGCATCAGCTCACTGTCCACCGGTCTGAGCTCGACCAACAGCTCGGTATCGTCGCTGTCGACCTCCACGTCGACCGGCCTGTCCTCGGCGAACAGCTCGATCACGTCCCTGTCGACCTCGACCTCGACCGGTATCAACTCGCTGTCCACCGGCCTGAGCTCGACCAACAGCTCGGTATCGTCGCTGTCGACCTCCACGTCCACCGGCCTGTCCTCGGCGAACAGCTCGATCACGTCGCTGTCGACCTCGACTTCGACCGGCATCAACTCGCTGTCCACCGGCCTGAGCAGCACGGACAGCACGATCGTGTCGCTGTCCACGTCGACGTCGACCGGCATCGGCTCGCTGTCCACCGGCCTGAGCAGCACGAACAGCTCGGTGGCATCGCTGTCCACGTCGACCTCCACCGCGATCAACGCCGCGAAGACGCACTACTACAGCGTCAACGACAACGGCGTGCAGCAAGCCAACTACGACAATACGGGTGCAACGGGCACCAACGCCCTCGCCGCCGGCGTGAACGCCAGCGCGGCGGGCGCGAGCAGCGTCGCAGTCGGCGACGGTTCGAACGCGCAGACGGCAGGCGCGGTCGCGATCGGCCAGAGCGCATCGGCAACGGGCGGCAAGGCCGTATCGATCGGATCCGGCAACACGGCGTCCGGCGACGGCGCGGTCGCGATCGGCGATCCGAACGTGGCGACGGGCACCGGCGCCGTGGCGATGGGTGCGAACAACACGGCGACCGGCGACGGCACGGTGTCCCTCGGCAACCAGAACACGGCAACCGGCGCCAGCGCGCTCGCCCTCGGCAGCTCGAACCAGGCCACCGCGGACAACACGATCGCACTGGGCAGCCAGGCCACGGCCAGCGCCGCCGGCGCACAGGCCTACGGCTCGGCCGCCAAGGCCACGGCCGCCGACGCGCTCGCCTTCGGCACGAACGCGCAAGCGAACGTCGCGAACTCGATCGCACTCGGCGCGAACTCGGTCACGGCGGCAGCCGTCGGCACCCCGAGCGCCACGATCGGCGGCGTCACCTACCCGTTCGCGGGCAGCTCGCCGGTCGGCGTGGTGAGCGTCGGCGCACCGGGCCAGGAACGCCAGATCACGAACGTCGCCGCGGGCCGGATCTCGGCCACGAGCACGGACGCGATCAACGGCAGCCAGCTGAACGCGACGAACAACGCGCTCAACACGCTGTCGACGTCCACCGCGTCGAACGTCGCGTCGCTGTCGACCGGCATCAATTCGCTGTCGACCGGCCTGAGCACGACGAACAGCAACGTGGCCTCGCTGTCCACGTCGACCTCGACCGCGATCAACTCGCTGTCGACGGGCCTCAGTTCGACGAACAGCAACCTCACGTCGCTGTCCACGTCGACCTCGACCGGCCTCGGCTCGCTGTCGACCGGCCTGAGTTCGACCAACAGCACGGTGGCCTCGCTGTCGACTGGCGTGACGAACATCAACAACCAGTTGAATCAGTTGTCGACGACGCTCAACAACAACACGACGCGTGCGGCGAACAACAACGGCGTGGCGGCCGACATGAACGGCACCGGCAACGATCACCCGACCGTCACCGCCGGCTCGAACTCGGTGGCGATCGGCGCGAATTCGACGGACGGCGGCCGTTCGAACGTGGTGTCGGTCGGCAGCGACACGCAGCAGCGCCAGATCACGAACGTCGCGCCGGGTACGCAAGGCACCGACGCGGTGAACGTGAACCAGTTGACGCAGGTGCAGACGACGCTGTCGACGGCACTGTCGGGCCAGCAGGCACAGATCAACTCGCTGGGTTCGCAACTGCAGCAAACCGACCAGATGGCGAAGCAGGGTATCGCGGCCGTCGGCGCGATGGCGTCGATCCCGCAGCTCGACCGCGACGCCAACTTCGGGATGGGCGTGGGCACGTCGACCTTCCTCGGCCAGAAGGCGATGGCGGTCAGCATGCAGGCGCGTATCACGGAGAACCTGAAAGCGTCGGTCAACGGCGGCTTCAGCGGCGGTCAGAAGGTGATCGGCGCCGGCATGCTGTATCAGTGGAAGTAACGCGTCGCACCGCCCGCGCGTCCGGCTTGCCAGCCGGACGCCCGCGGCGCCGACGGCAGGACGAGCCCGCCGCGCGCCGCGCGGCGGGCCTCGGTCAACCCAAGCTTTAAGGACGTCACCGTGAACAAACTCGCTTTTGCGCTCGCGCTTTCCGCAACGGTCCTCGCCGCGTGCTCGACCGCATCCGGCCCGACCTTCAGCGCCTCCGAACTGCAGCCGCGCGACGGCGTGCGCACCTTCCAGGTGGACTGCCACGGCCTGCTGTCGGGCCCGCAGACCTGCATGAAGGCCGCCCGCAAGATCTGCGGCGACGCGCCCGTGCGCGCCGTCGACTCGGCCCGCGCGCTGCGCGACAAATCCGATCCGGCCACGCTGGTCTTCCAGTGCGGCGCCGCGCCGGCCGAGGCGGCCTCGAGCGCCACACCCGCACCCGCTGCCGCGGTCGTCGAACGCGTGAACCTGTCGGGCGACGCGCTGTTCGCGACCGATCGCGCGACGCTCGCGCCGACCGCGCGCGAATCGCTGGACCGGCTGCTGAGCGAGCGCGCCGAGCGCACGTACTCGCTGGTGACGGTCACCGGCTTCACCGACTCGGTGGGCAGCGACGACTACAACCTCGCGCTGTCGAAGCGCCGCGCCGAATCGGTCGCCGCCTATCTGAAGGCGCATGGGCTGAAGACCGATTCGATGACGGTCTCAGGCCGCGGCAAGGCCGATCCGGTCGCCTCGAACGCGACGCCGGAAGGCCGCGCCAGCAACCGTCGCGTCGAAATCCGGCTGCAGCACTGAGGCGCCTGCGGCCGCCCATGCGGCCGCGCGATCCGGCAGGCCACAGCGCCGCGCCGGAATTCCGCCGGACCGCCGGGCGCCGCTTCGCCTGCGCCCGCTCCCGTTGGCCGGCGGCTATGTCAAAGTTCGTCACGCGCCGCCAAAACCGGCGGTTTCCATGCCACAATCGCCGCAAACAGTCGCCAGGGCAGCCTGCCCGACGCGCGCCGTGCCACGCGTGCCCGACGACACGCCGGAATCCGGCTGCCGCCTTCGCGAATCTCGTCGCCCGATTCGCGCACCGCAGCGCACCGGCGCGAATCCAACCATGACGATCCACGGCGCGCCGCTGCCGGCCAGACGCTCGACGCGATGCCGGACGCACGACGCCGCAGAGGAAACAACCGGTGACGGACATCAATGAAGCCGCCGCGGGCGGCACCCGCAAGCAACGGCCGGCGGTCGGCATCTCGCTGTTTGCGCGCGACGGCCAGGCGATCTGGGAAAACGGCATTCACCAGAACATCGCATTCCTCGCGATGATGCTCAAACGCTCGGATCGCGTCGGCCCCGTCTATTTCCTGAACGGTGGCGACGCCAACGCACTGCCGGCCGGCCTCGAACTCGACGGCCTCGATATCCCGCTCGTGAAACCCGCCGACGTCACGCACGAACTCGACGTCGTGATCGAAATGGGCGCGCAGTTGCCGGTCGAATGGCTCCGGCACATGAAGGCGCTCGGAAAGAAGACCGCCGCGTTCTTCTGCGGGCACGTGTATGCGGGGCTGGGCGAAACGCCGATCTTCGGGAAACCGTCGGGGCACGTGTTCAACGGCGCACCTTTCGACGAAGTGTGGCTGCTGCCGCAATACGACAAGACCGCCGCGCCGATGCTGCGGACGATCCTGCGCGCCCCCGTGCACCTGATGCCGCACATCTGGTCGCCGTACTTCCTCGAGCGCCGCGTGGCCGCGCTCGCCGACGAAGGCGCGACGTTCGGCTATCGGCCCGGCCCGCGGCCATGGAAGCTCGCGATGCTCGAACCGAACATCTCGGTCGTGAAGTCGTGCCATTACCCGATGCTCGCGTGCGACGCGTTCTACCGTGCACGGCCTGATGCGGTGCAACACATGTTCGTCGTCAACGCGATGCACATGAAAGCGCATCCGACCTTCGTGCACTTCGCGAACAGCCTCGATCTCGTGCGCCAGCACAAGGCGACGTTCGAACCGCGCATCGACCTGCCGGGCTTCATGGCGCGCCACGCGGATGCGGTCGTGTCGCACCACTGGGAAAACGGGCAGAACTATCTGTATTACGACGTGCTGTACGGCGGCTATCCGCTGATCCACAACTCGACGCTGATCGGCGACGCCGGCTATTACTACCCGGACTTCGACGCCGCCGCCGGCGGCCGCGCGCTGCTCGAGGCGTGGCTGCATCACGACGAACGCGTCGACGACTACCGTGCGAAGGCCGACCGGCTGCTGCACTCGGTCTCGATCGACAACCCCGCGAACCTCGACGCGTTCGTCTCGCGTCTGGTCGCCTGAACCGGAGCATACGCATGTCGGACTCCAATGCCCGTCAAGCGCCCGGCGAGGGCAAGCGTCTCGTCGTCGGCGTGTCGCTGTTCGTGCGCGGCGCCGGCCAGTCGCTGTGGGAAAACGGCATTTTCCAGAACTGCCTGCTGCTGATCCTGCTGCTGCGCCAGTCGCCGCTCGTCGCGGATGCCGTGATGGTGAACGGCGGTGAACAAGTTGCCGATCCACAGATGATGCTCGGCGAGTGGAACGTGCCGCTGCTGTCGATGGACGAAGCGCTCGAGCGCTGCGACGTGCTGATCGAAATGAGCGCGCAGTTCGGCGCGGACTATCTGCGCGCGTTCCGCGAGCGCGGCGGCAAGGTCGTCACGATGCGGGTCGGCAACGACTATGTGATCGACATCGAACGCGCGATGTTCGACAAGCCGTCGGGCTTCCTGTTCTCGGGCGCGCCGTACGACGCGGTGTGGACGATCCCCGAGTTCGAGCGCTCGTGCCTGCACTACTACCAGACGGGCCTGCGCGCGCCGGTCACGATCGTTCCGCACATCTGGCATCCGATGCTGTTCGACAAGGCGCGCGCGACGCTCGGTGCCGGTTTGTCGTTCGGCTATCAACCGGGCAAGCCGCGCTGGCGCGTGACGATGTTCGAGCCGAACATCTGCATGGTGAAGACGAGCATCATTCCGATGCTGGTCACCGAGGAAGCCTACCGCGCGAATCCGGCATTCCTCGAATTCGTGCGCGTGTGCAACACGATCCACCTGAAGGATCACGCGACGTTCATCCACTTCGCGAAGAGCCTCGACATCGTGAACCACGGCATCACGACGTTCGAAAGCCGCTATGCGGTGTACGAGTTCATGGCCGCGTACGGCGATGCGGTGGTGTCGCACACGTGGGAGAACGCGCAGAACTACCTGTATTACGAGCTGCTGTACGGCGACTATCCGCTGATCCACAACTCGCCGTTCCTCGGCAAGGCCGGGTATTTCTATCCGGATTTCGACTGTCAGGCCGGCGGCCGCGCGCTGCTGCAGGCGTTCGCCGAGCACGACGCGAACCTCGACGCGTATCGCGAGCAGTCGAAGCACGTGCTCGATTCGGTCAGCATCTACAACCCCGACAACGTCGCGGCCTATACGGACGCGATCGCCACGCTCTATCGCGACGCATGACAGATCCTCGCCCCACGGAGCCGAGCCGATGAAACTCAATGTCGCGATAACGATCAACGTGCAGCGCGACGCGACGCAGTCGATCTGGTACAACGGCGCGAACCAGCACTGCGTGTACCTGTACATGCTGCTGAAGCAATCGCCGCTGATCGGTGAAGTCTGGCTCGCGCACGACGACGGCATCGCCGGGTATCCGCAGGCGCTGATGATGGACGCGTTCGGCGACGCGCTGCGGCCGCTGTCGGCCGTCGTCCACCAGACCGACCTGCTGATCGAGATGAACGCGTTCGTCGATCCGTCGCACACGGACGTCGTGCGCCAGCGCGGCGGCAAGTGCGTGTCGTATCGCTTCGGCAACGACTACGTGATCGCGGTCGAGACGATCAACTTCGAGAAGAACGACTGGCGGCCGAACCCGCACCGCGTGCAGTTCGACGAGATCTGGACCAATCCGCAGCACATGCACACGTGCGCCGCGTATTTCCAGGCCGTGTACCGCGCGCCGGTGATCGAGCTGCCGCATATCTGGTCGCCGTATTTCATCGAACGCAGCCTCGACGCGGACCCTGAACTGAAGGCACGCTTCGGCTATCGCAACCACGGCCCGGCCAAGCGCATCGCGTTCTTCGAGCCGAACCTGAACGTCGTGAAGAGCGCGATCGTGCCGATGCTCGCCGCGAACGCGTGCTACGTCGAGCATCCGGAGCTCGTCGAGCACGTGTACATGACCAACACGTTCGACAAGAAGGAAAACGTCGCCTTCAAGCATCTCGCGCTCGGGCTCGAGATGGTGCGCGACGGCAAGGCCACCGCCGACGTGCGCGCGCCGTTCGTCGCGTGGGCCGCGCATCACACCGACATCGTCGTGTCGCACCACTGGGAAAACGGCCTGAACTACCTGCTGTACGACGCGCTGTACGGCAACTACCCGCTCGTGCACAACTCGCCGTTCCTGCGCGACGTCGGCTACTACTATCCGGACTTCGAGATCTTCGATGCGGCGCGCGCGATCGCGACCGCCGCGCAGACGCACGACGCACGGCTCGACGACTACGCGGCGGCCGCCCGCCACTGCCTGCACCAGGTCGACACGCTCGCCGAGCACAACGTCCGCGCCTATTCCACGCAGATCCAGCACCTGTTTGCCGGCCGCCCGCTCGGCTGATTGCCCGCGCACGCGCCGGTTGCGTTACGCCAGTACCCGGTCGCCGCTTTGTGCGGCGAACGCACGGCCATGCCGCCGCCCGATGCGCGCGAGCATCGCGAAACAACGGGCTGCCGGCCGGCCTGCGTCGGCCGATTGCCGGACGAGGCTGTCGGATACGCCGCGCGCGATCGCCGACTCGTCGCCGCACGCGCCGGCGATGACGCCCGCATAATAGTGCCGGGCCGCCAGCTCGCGGCCACCCGCATCGAGCAGGCTCATCCGCCGAATGCGGCGCGCGACGCGTGTCAGGCCGTCCAGACAGGGCGCGACGTCGATCGGCGCATCGGTCGATTCGGCGCCCAGTTGCCCCAGTATGTCGGCCAATTCGGCGATCGCGACCAGGTCGCGCACATCGGTTGCCTGCGTGCCCGTTCCGCCTCCGGCTTTCGTCCCCGCCATGCCCACGCTCCTTTTGCGACTCGTCCCGCCCCCGACGCGCACCCCGCGCGCCGCCCTGCCCGTTCCCGCGGTCACGCGGCGGCCGGCGATCGCCATGAAAAGCGAATGCCCTGCGCCCACGTGACGCCGGCATCCACGATCATCTGCCGGTCAGTCTCGCTTTCCACGCCTTCGACGACGACGTGCCGCGCACCTTCATGCGCAAACGCGATCAGCCGCCGGAACTGGTAGCGCCCGATCGCGTTGTGCTTGATCATCGACAGGATCGAGCGGTCGAGCTTCACGATGTCGGGATTGCCGACCACCAGATTGTTCAATGCACTGAAACCGACACCGAAATCGTCGATCGCGATCCGGCACCCGGCCTGCCGGAAGCGGTACACGAACGACCGGCCCGCGACGGGGTTCAACGGCCCCGTCTCCGTGATCTCGACGACCAGCCGCGCCGCCACCGACGGCTCGCGCTCGAGCCGCCTGAAAATCGCGAGCCACGCGTCGTCCACGACCGCACTTGCCGCCGCGACGTTGCAACCGTACACGGCGCCCGGATCGGCGCGCAGCGCATCGATCGTGCGGCCGACCACCAGCCGGTCGAACCAGCGCATCAGCCCGAGCGATTCGAGGCGCGGCAGGAAGGCGAGCGGCGGCAGCGCATCGCGCTCGCCCCACCGCAACCGCGCCAGGCGCTCCTCGTACAGCACGCCGCCAGACAGGTCGGCGCGGCACACGGGCTCGTGCGCGAATCCGAGCCGGCTTTCGACGAAACTGCGTACCGACGCAAGGTCGGGGTGATCGTCGCGCGCGCCGAACACGAGATCGATTTCGTCGCGATTCGCTTTCCGATTCGCCTCCTGGCGAGCTTCGACCGCATTCATCCGGCGCTCCGGCAAATGGCGAGCCGCCGATCGCGGCTCGACCTCAACACCCAGGCGGAACGCACCAACCTCGACGCGCTCCGCCGCCTACCCGGCCCATCCTGTATGTCGATTTTTTCCGGGGAGCGTACTGGTCGCTTCGGCGCCGTCAAATTCGATATTTTTACGATATTCGATTACTTGAAATACACCACGCACGCACACTGCCGACAGTGCGACAGGTTACACAACGCGAATTACGCGAACCTCAAATCCGAATCGCTTACTTTTTTTCATTCAGACGGTTTTATCCGAATCGTCTTTTCCCGAATTTGCTTGTTGCGAGAAACAGGAAACCGTCAATTGATCAGATAAATACCATGCAATGAAGTAGCGCCCGCGCTCGATATGTCGGGGCGACATGCCGCTCTCCTTGCATGCGGTCTCCCGCGCCACGCCTGCCGCCGCGTGCCATTCGATCATCGCAGCACGCAATTTTCACGTTTCAAACGATATTATTGAATGCCTAACAGGAATATCCACTGCCTAACCGATAATACCAACTTCAATTATATGAAGATTATAGATCGAAACATATTTAACAATCTTTCCAATTTGTTAACCTATAAACTTGTTTTTGACGGACTTCCCTCGGAGCCGTCAATTTCGTGCCTTCAAAACCGACGAACCCATCGGGTTCGTCGGTTTCTTTTTTAACGGCATCATTTCGTCAGACATGAGGGCGGGACAAACCCGACGGCGCAAGACGGGCGGGGCGCAACGAACGTGCGCCGCGGAAACCCGGCCTCAGGCGGCCGGCGCGCCGATCAGGTTCGCGAGCAGCGCGTCGTACTCGGCGACGAGCGCCGGATTCGCCGACGTGTAACGGCGAAGGATCTCGCGCTGGCGCCGCGCATACGCTTGCCAATCGTCGTCGTGCGTATGGAGCGCGCGCAGCAGCGCATCGGCGCCCTGCTGCACGTCGTTGTCCGGATAGTAGTAGCCCAGATCGGGCGCGAGACTCGCGTTGTGCACGAGCGGATAACCCTGCCAGCACACGTCGAAATAGAAATAGTTCAGCGGGTTCGACCATTGGTGCGACACGACGATATCGGTCAGGTCGGCCAGGAACAGCGGCGTATCGAAGCGCCCGACGAAGCTCGCCTTGCCGGCGCGCACGATATCCAGGTAGTTCATCAGCATCACGAACTCGGGGCTGTCGTGTGCGAGGCGATCGGCGTTCGTCACGTGCGTGAAGCAGATCGCGTCGGGGTCGCGGCGATACGCTTCGTCGATGATCAGCATCGGATACACGCAGAACTTCACGACGTTGTGGTTCGGCTCCATCACCGTGAGCCGCTTGCCGGGCTCGCTGCGCGGCCGGTATTCGCCGTGCTCGGGCAGCGACTGCGCGCGCTCGGTCAGGAACATCGGATCCCACACGAACGGCACGACGCGCCCCGGACAGCGGCGCAGCGACTGCAGGAACGGCAGCGACGACGGCGCGATCTGCGGAATCGCCCACACCTCGTCGTAGCCGCGGTTGATGAACAGCGACTCCCACAACCGGCGGCCGAACAGCATCGACTCCATCGCGTTGATGTACTCGACCCCGCAGCAATAGCTGACGAGCTTCGCGCCGCGCGCTTTCAGGTAGGCCGTCTGCTCGCCATCGATCTGCCCGCCGAGTTCGATCACCACGTCGAGCGCATCCTTCATGTCGGCGAACGCGCGCGTGTCGTACACGCCGCGATCCCACGGCAGGGCGTCGGTCAGCGGCACGTCGGTCGTGTTGACCAGCGTCACACGGTAACCGTGCGGCGACGCCATCAACAGCTTCGCGAGAAACAGCGCGTTCTGCTTGATGCCGTTGATCCACAGGCTTTCGTCGGGGGCACGCAATCCGATCGTGATACCGATGCGCAGGCCGGTCAGGACAGGAGACGTCATCGTCGGCGGGATGGAAAGTTGAATGGGGATGGCATGGCGCATTCTAGCGGAGCGCCGGCCGCACACTGTCAGGGATGGTCAGCGGCCGGTCCGGCCGTGCCCATCCGCCCGACCGTTATGCGATGCTCGCGCCGCCCGGCAGCCGGTTTTTCTCGCGGCATTCGAGCGGGCAACTGGCGACCTCAACGCACCGCGATCATCGAATGGAACACGACGCCGCGCAAGTCCTCCAGATCCTCCACGACGAACCGGCGCGGCGCTCGCGGGAAAGCGCTTCCGGGCGCGGCGCCACGCTGAAGCGCACCGCGCGAATCGCCGACGCAGCCGCCGCACCGTCATCGACCGGTAAACGCGACGCGCCGGCCGAATGCGACCGGCCGGCGCGTCGTCGCATCGGTTGCCGTCGTCAGATCGCCGCGATCGTTGGCGTGACGGCCGCCGGGTCGGTGATGCTCGGCTTGCCGGTTTCGACGTGACCCGCGATGCGGCGCGTCCAGCCGGCATTGCCCGCCACGGCGAACTGCAGGTCGTACCAGTGGCTGCTGCACGACAGGTCCCAATGCGCTTCGACGCGCTGCCCCGCCGGGACCGTCAGCGTGCGCGCCACGCCGCCGTACGCGACATCGGTTACCGTGACGGTGAGCGGGCCGGTGCCGGCATTGGCAATCGTCACGTAAACGTCGCCGTTCGCGGTGTCGTAGCACGGCATGATTTCAGGCTTGGCAGCGCCATCCGCGGCGGCCGAACCCGCGAAGCGCCGGAAATAGCCGTTCGGCCCCCACACGCTCACCAGGTAGTTGCCGTTCGCATCGAGCGCCCACGTATCGGTCAACTGCTTGCCCGCTTCGACCGTATAGCGGCGCGGCATCGCGGTGGGGTCGCCCGTATAGACCCAGAAGTGCGCGCCCTGCGTGCCGGTATTCGCGAACGTCACCGCATAGCCTTGCGCCTGCAGCTGGCCGGTCACGTGCAATTCGTACGGTAGCGCGCGGGCCGGCCGCGTGCCGGGTTCCTGCGCGGTCACGATCTGCTGCGCGGTGCTGGCCGGCGCGGTCTGCGACGACGCGCGCGAGCATTGCAGATCCGCCTGCGCGACATACGCCTGCGTGCTCGGCAGGGTCGGCAGCGTCGCATCCGACTTCGAGAAGTCGAGCGCCGACGTCAGGTCGCCGCAGATCGCGCGGCGCCACGGCGAGATGTTGGTCTCCATCACGCCGAAGCGCTTCTCGATGAATTGCAGCACCGACGTGTGATCGAACACCTGCGAGCACACGAAGCCGCCCTTCGACCACGGCGACACGACGAACATCGGCACGCGCGGGCCAAGGCCGTACGGCAGGTTGTCGGCCGTATAGGTGCCGGCTTGCGTCGCGGTCACGACGTTGTGCCGCTCGAGCGATACGTCCACGGTGCTCATGCCCGAGCCGGGCAGCGTCGGCGCCGACGGCGGCACGACATGGTCGAAGAAGCCGTCGTTTTCGTCGTACATGATCAGCAGGACCGTCTTGCTCCACACGTCCGGATTGGACGTCAGCGCATCGAGGATCGTCGACAGGTAGTACGCACCGTACAGCGGCGTGAACTTCGGATGCTCCGAATACGCGGCCGGCGGCAGCAGCCACGACACCTGCGGCAGCGCGTTCGCCTGCACGTCCGCTTTGAGCTGCGTGATCGGGCGCGTGCTCATCCCGCGCGTCTGCAGCGACGAACCGGCCGGCGCGTTCACGAAGTTGTTGAAGCACGCGAGCATGTTCGTGCCGTAGTTGCCGGTGAAGTTGTCGAACCCGGTGCCCTGCTGATAGATCTGCCACGAGATGCCGGCTTTTTCGAGCCGCTCCGGGTAGGTCGCCCAGTTGAAGGGCGGCAACTGGACCTTGTCGAACTGGTTGTCGATGTAGTCGGTGTTGTCGAGCAGCGGGCCGCCTCCCGTGCCGAGCGGATCGACCATGCCCGTCATCAGGTACATGCGGTTCGGGTGCGTGTTGCCCGGGATCGAGCAGAAGTAGTTGTCGCACACCGTGAACGCATCCGCGAGCGCGTAATGGAACGGGATGTCGTCGCGAACGTGATAGCCCATCGTCATGTTCGACTTCTGCACGGCCCACTGGTCCGCGCGGCCGTTGTCGATCGCGCCGTGCGTCGTCGCCCACGTATGCGGCAGGCCGCCGATACATTGCGCGTTGACGCCCGGGTTGGTCGTGTCGTAGCGGAACGGTGCGATCACGCTCGACTTGTCTTCCTGGCGCGGCTGGAACCACACCGGCTTGCCGTTCGGCAGCGTGACCGGGAAGCGGTCGTTGTAGCCGCGCACGCCGCTCAGGTGTCCGAGGTAGTGGTCGAACGAACGGTTCTCCTGCATGAACACGACGATGTGCTGCACATCCTGGATCGTGCCCGTCACGGTGTTCGGCTCGATCGCCAGCGCCTTGCGGATCGATTCCGGCAGCAGTGCGGTGGCGGCGGTCGCGCCGGCGAGGCCGGCCGAGAACTTCAGAAAATCGCGTCGAGAATGGATGGCCATGCTGGTTGCGCTTGATGGGATTTCTGGTGGAAACGGCCGGTATCAGGAAGCGGGCGACGAAGCAGGCGCGGTGAAGCCCGGCGGGCAGCGCATCTGCGCGGTGGCGACCACGGCGCCGCCGCACGCGGCCTTCTGCTGCGCGACGGGCGCGGCGGGTGCGGTCAGGTCGTCGTTGCAGGCGCCGAGGACGGCGCTCAGCACGACCAGACCGGCGACCGCGAAAGGCCGTAGGGCCGACGTTCGCATAACGGTTCTCCGTGAGGATGATGACGTGACGCGGACGCGAACCCGCGCCGGTCATATCGACGCCGAGATGCTATGTTCGACTTGTTACACGACGGTGTCGAGCGACAGCAGCCGACGCGCAGACAGATCCCCGCGTTGGTGCGGAAATCGCAGGTGCGCCATCGACTGGCCCTTTTTCGAGCCGCTACATCGTCCACCGCCCGGTTTCAATCGCCGCCTCCATCATTTTGATCGTGAGCGGACGCTCCAGTATTTTGTCCCTGGCGTCGGCGCTGAATGGCGACCTGAATACCGTCATCAAGAATCGACCCAATCCCAGTTTCCGGGACGGGTAATAATAATCAATGTCGAAATCGGAAATATCGACACCAAACGTTTCCGAAAATCTCCGTATCAATCTCAACATGGCCCTGTCGGAAATTTCAAGATCGATGCAGAGATCCGTGTCCTCGGTAATCTCGAGCTCACCCCATAGTGGCGAATCGGCCTCATCCCGCACCATCTCTGTCAGACGACCGTCCATCAAAAGCGATCCTCCTGCTTGACCAAGCCATTGTACGTGACTGTCGAGCGATACATGATCACTGATATATCGATGGCGGTAATGATCCAGCCGACCACCGGTACGGCCCGCCCGACAAAGGCGCCGAACTCCCGGGTAAATTTGATCTTGAGCAGCAGGAGGCTCCTGAATGACGTTACCGTCGGCAGAATTTTGTACTTGAGTTCATAGGGCAACACCTTTCTCGATGTCCTGGATGCGATCGAAGGCCCCTTGACCGTTCCGCCGAATTTCCCTCTGGTCGGCACGAACCTCTGACCTAACAAAATCATTGCGATCCCGACAGCATCATCGATACCCAATTCATCACAGGCCACGTCGATAACAATCAGGCAGAAAAGCTCTGGCGGGGTACGGTCGATATGAATCCCGTATTTATATTTGTTCGCCATCTCAGTCTTTCTCTCGGCTACATTGCGCAGGACACCGGGCTGCACATCCCGGCGGTTACGCTAACGCAGCCATGTCGCACATGGGCGGAAACGCGCAGCTGTTTCTCCAATCGAGCCTGACTTTCCGGGCACTCCGGAAAGCAGTCGCGATCGCGTGTGGCCTTTCTCCACAAGAGGAAGCAGGCAGTGCGTTTTGGCGAAGAAGTTGGACAGGGTCCGGTTTCGATCTTTGAACGACTGTTGCAATGGGCAATCCGGTGCAAGGCAGCGCATGTCGAGCGGCCGGTCACCGACGAGAATCTCCGGATTATTCAAAAATCTGGAAGATGCGACACGCGAATTATTTGTTTTTGTCTATGCGCGACGAGTGCGACGGTCGCGACACAAGAATGCAATGTCGTCCTGATGCAGGCACATCAAGTATCCACAGCCGGATGGCGTCGGGGCGCTCGGATGATACGGGGCACGATGGCCCCTGCGTGAGAGCCGGCAACGGCCCTCACGCGTATGCAACGCTCAGCCTTCCGCCATCATCAGCAACTGCGCACCGTCCGCGACCTGATCGCCGACGCCGTACAGCACTTCCGCGACGACGCCCGCGCTCGGCGCGCCGATCGTGTGCTCCATCTTCATCGCTTCCATCACGATCAGCGGCGTGCCGGCTTCGACCTTCTGCCCCGGCTCGACCAGCACCGCGATCACCTTGCCGGGCATCGGCGCGGTCAGGCGGCCGCCGCCCTGCTCGGCGTCCCCCGCATGCGCGAGCAGGTTGCGCCATTCGAACGTCTCGGCCGCGCCCTGCGTGAACACGTGGAACGTGTCGCCGTCCGCATACACGCGGCCGCTGCTGCGCACGCCGCCCAGCGTCACGTCGAAATCGAGCGGCGTGGCGCCGCGCGTCCACGCGAACGGTTGCGCGGCGGCGTCGCCGATCGCGACGCGCGTGCCGGCGCCGTCGTCCTCGTACGCAACCGTCACGTCCGCTTCGCGATCGGTCGCACGCCATTCGAGCGTGCGGCGATAGCCGCCGTTCAGCCGCCAGTCCGGCAGCGAACACCACGGCGACGCGCCGTCCTGCGCGGCGCCGCCACGCTCGCGTGCCAGGAGCGCGGCACATGCGAGTGCGAGCATCGCACGCGGCGGCTGTTGCGGCGCGAACAGCGCATCGTGGTTGCGCTCGATCAGGCCCGTGTCGAGATCGGCGATCGCGAACGGCGCGCATGCGACGATCCGCTGCAAGAACGCGGCGTTGGTATGCAGGCCGACCACTTCGCACGCGCGCAGCGCACGCAGCATCAGGCTCAATGCTTCCGCGCGATCCGCGCCGTGCACGATCAGCTTGGCGATCATCGGATCGTAGAACGGCGTGATCGCATCGCCCTCGCGCACGCCGCTGTCGACGCGCACGGCCGCCCCGATGTCGAATTCGACGCCTGCCGGCAACCGCAGATGCTTCAGCGTACCCGTCGACGGCAGGAAGCCGCGTGCGGGGTTCTCCGCGTACAGGCGCGCCTCGAGCGCATGGCCGTGCACGTGCAACTCTTCCTGCTTCAGCGGCAGCGGCTCACCCGACGCGACGCGCAATTGCCATTCGACGAGATCGAGCCCCGTGACCATCTCGGTCACCGGATGCTCGACTTGCAGGCGCGTGTTCATCTCCATGAAGTAGAACGCTTCGCCCGTCATGATGAATTCGACGGTGCCCGCACCGACGTAGCCCACCGCGCGCGCGGCCGCGACGGCCGCTTCGCCCATCGCCTGGCGCACGTCCGCATGCAAACCGGGCGCCGGCGCTTCCTCGAGCACCTTCTGGTGACGACGCTGCACCGAGCAGTCGCGATCGAACAGGTAGACGGTATTGCCGTGCGTGTCGCCGAACACCTGCACTTCGACGTGACGCGGGCGCGTCAGGTATTTCTCGATCAGCACGCGATCGTTGCCGAAGCTGCTGGCCGCTTCGCGCTGGCACGACGCGAGCGCCGCCGGGAAATCGTCGGAGCGCTCGACCACGCGCATCCCCTTGCCGCCACCGCCCGCGCTCGCCTTCAGCAGCACCGGGTAGCCGATCCGGTCGGCTTCGCGATGCAGATTGGCCGCATCCTGGTCGTCGCCGTGATAGCCCGGCACGAGCGGCACGGCGGCCGCGTGCATCAGCGCCTTCGCGGCAGCCTTCGAGCCCATCGCCGCGATCGCGTCGACCGGCGGCCCGATGAACACGATGCCGGCCTCTTCGCACGCGTGCGCGAAATCTTCGTTCTCCGACAGAAAGCCGTAGCCGGGGTGAATTGCCTGCGCGCCGGTCGCGCGCGCGGCTTCGATGATGCGCTCGACGCGCAGGTAACTGTCTGCCGCGGCCGAGCCGCCGATATGCACGGCCTCGTCGCACGCGGCCACGTGTTTCGCGTTCGCATCCGCGTCGGAATAGACGGCGACGCTCGCGATCCCGAGACGTTTGCACGTCGCGGCGACGCGGCACGCGATTTCGCCGCGGTTGGCGATCAGAATCTTGTCGAACATGGCTTCGATGTCGTCCGGAAGGTTAAGGTCACGCGATCATTCGCGCCACGATGGCGTGCGCTTTTCGAGGAAGGACGCGATCCCTTCGCGCGCTTCCGCGCCGGCGCGGGTCCTCGCGATCCAGTCGGCGGTCTGCTCGATCAGCGTCGCGTCGAGCGCGCGCCCGGCCACGTCCGCAACGAGCCGCTTGCACGCCCTCACCGCATCGGGGCCGTTCGCGACGAGCGTCGCGGCCAGCTTCGCGACCGTTTCGTCGAGCGCGTCGGCCGGCACCGCATCGTGAATGAAGCCGAGCGATGCGGCGCGCGCGCTGTCGAACACTTCGGCCGTCGTGAAGTAGCGCCGCGCCGCGCGCTCGCCCATCGCACGGATGACGTACGGCGCGATCGTCGCGGGAATCAGCCCGAGCCGCGCTTCCGACAGGCAGAACTTCACGCCGTCCGCGGCGATCGCAATGTCGGCCGCCGCGACGAGGCCCACGCCGCCCGCATACGCATCGCCATGCACGCGCGCGATCACCGGCTTGCCGCAGCGATGGATCGCTTCGAGCATCCGCGCGAGCTTGCGCGCATCGGCGCGGTTCTCGTCGTCCGAATAACCGGCCATCCTCTTCATCCAGTTCAGGTCCGCGCCCGCGCAGAACGCGGCGCCTTCCGCGGCGAGCACGATCGCGCGCACGCCTTCGTGCGCATCGAGCCATTCGAACGCGGTGGTCAGCTCGGCGATCGTCGTCTCGTTGAATGCGTTGCGCACGTCGGGACGCGCGAGCGTGACGGTCGCCACGCGGCCGGCTTCGCTTACCTTGATCGTTTCGTATCGCATCGGTCGGTCCTCCCGGGCGTTACATGCGGAACACGCCGAAGCGCGTGTCGTCGATCGGCGCGTTCATCGACGCGGCGAGGCCGAGCCCGAGCACGTCGCGCGTCTGCGCGGGATCGATCACGCCGTCGTCCCACAGCCGCGCGCTCGCGTAATACGGATGGCCCTGGCGTTCGTACTGGTCGCGGATCGGCTGCTTGAACGCATCCTCTTCCTCGGGCGACCACGAACCGCCCTTCGCCTCGATGCCGTCGCGACGCACGGTCGCGAGCACCGACGCAGCCTGTTCGCCGCCCATCACCGAGATTCGTGCATTCGGCCACATCCACAGGAAACGCGGGCCGAACGCGCGGCCGCACATCCCGTAGTTGCCGGCGCCGAACGAGCCGCCGATGATCACCGTGAACTTCGGCACCTTCGCGTTCGACACGGCCGTCACCATCTTCGCGCCATGCCGCGCGATGCCTTCGTTCTCGTACTTGCGACCGACCATGAAACCCGTGATGTTCTGCAGGAACACGAGCGGGATCTTGCGCTGGCAGCACAGCTCGATGAAATGCGCGCCCTTCACGGCCGATTCGGAGAACAGGATGCCGTTGTTCGCGACGATCCCCACCGGATGGCCCCAGATGTGCGCGAAGCCCGTGACGAGCGTCGTGCCGAAGCGCGCCTTGAATTCGTCGAATTCGGAATCGTCGACGATGCGTGCGATCACCTCGCGCACGTCGAACGGCTTGCGCGTGTCGACCGGAATCACGCCGTACAGGCTCTTCGCGTCGTAGCGCGGCGGCTTCGGCTCGCGCAGCGCGATCGGCGGCGCGATCTTCGGCGCGAGGTGACCGACGATGTTGCGTGCGATCGACAGCGCATGCGCGTCGTTCTGCGCGAGATGGTCGGCCACGCCCGACAGGCGCGTATGCACGTCGCCGCCGCCGAGATCCTCGGCGCTCACTTCCTCGCCGGTCGCGGCCTTCACGAGCGGCGGGCCGCCCAGGAAAATCGTGCCCTGGTCCTTCACGATGATCGACTCGTCGCTCATCGCCGGCACGTACGCGCCGCCCGCCGTGCACGAGCCCATCACGACGGCGATCTGCGCGATCCCCGCGGCCGACATCGTCGCCTGGTTGAAGAAGATGCGGCCGAAGTGATCGCGATCGGGGAACACGTCGTCCTGGTTCGGCAGGTTCGCGCCGCCCGAATCGACGAGATACACGCATGGCAGCCGGTTTTCGGCGGCGATTTCCTGCGCACGCACGTGCTTCTTCACGGTGATCGGGTAGTAGGTGCCGCCCTTGACCGTCGCGTCGTTGCACACGATCACGCATTCGCGGCCGGCAATGCGGCCGATCCCGGTGATGACGCCCGCGCCCGGCGCGTCGTCGTTGTACATGCCGTTCGCGGCGAGCTGCGAGAACTCGAGGAACGGCGCGCCCGGATCGAGCAGTTGCGCGATGCGGTCGCGCGGCAGCAGCTTGCCGCGCGACAGGTGCTTGTCTCGCGCGGCCTGCCCGCCGCCTTGCGCGAGCCGTTCGATCTTCGCGCGCAGGTCGGCAACGACCGCCTCGAGCGCCGCGGCATTCGCGCGGAAGTCTTCCGAACGCGGGTTCAGTTTCGATTCGATGATCGGCATCGACGGGGCTCCGTTCGCGTGACGTGGGGCGTTACATCGTTTCCGCGAACAGCTCGCGGCCGATCAGCATCCGGCGGATCTCGCTCGTGCCGGCGCCGATCTCGTACAGCTTCGCATCGCGCCACAGGCGGCCGACCGGGTATTCGTTGATGTAGCCGTTGCCGCCGAGAATCTGGATCGCCTCGCCGGCCATCCACGTCGCCTTCTCGGCCGTATAGAGGATCACCCCCGCGCAGTCCTTGCGTACCTGGCGAATGTGGTCGCTGCCCGCCGAGTCCAGATGGCGGCCGACTGCGTACAGGTACGCGCGGCACGCCTGGAACGTGGTGTACATGTCGGCGACCTTGCCCTGGATCAGCTGGAATTCGCCGATCGACTGGCCGAACTGCTTGCGGTCGTGGATGTACGGCACCACCGCGTCGAGACACGCGGCCATGATGCCCGTCGGGCCGCCCGACAACACCGCGCGCTCGTAGTCGAGGCCGCTCATCAGCACCTTCACGCCGCCGTTCAACTGGCCGAGGATGTTCTCTTCCGGCACCTCGACGTCCTGGAACACGAGCTCACCCGTGTGCGAACCGCGCATGCCGAGCTTGTCCAGCTTCTGCGCGACCGAGAAGCCCTTCATCCCCTTCTCGACGATAAATGCGGTGATGCCGCGCGAATGGGCCTCGACGTCCGTCTTCGCGTAGACGACGAGCGTGTCGCAGTCGGGGCCGTTGGTGATCCACATCTTCGTGCCGTTGAGCACGTAGCGATCGCCGCGCTTGTCCGCGCGCAGCTTCATGCTGACGACGTCGGAGCCGGCATTCGGCTCGCTCATCGCGAGGGCGCCGATGTGTTCGCCGGACACGAGCTTCGGCAGGTATTTCCGTTTTTGCGCTTCGGTGCCGTTGCGGTGGATCTGGTTCACGCACAGGTTCGAGTGCGCGCCGTACGACAGGCCGATCGACGCCGACGCGCGCGAGATCTCCTCCATCGCGACCATGTGCGCGGTGTAGCCCATGTTCGCGCCGCCGTATTCCTCGGAGACGGTCATGCCGAGCACGCCGAGATCGCCGAACTTCTTCCACAGATCCATCGGGAACTGGTCGGTGCGGTCGACCTCCGCCGCGCGCGGCGTGATTTCCTTCGCCGCAAACGTCGCGACGGCGTCGCGCAGCATCTCGATGTCTTCACCGAGCATGAATTGCACGCCGGGCAGGTTGATCATGTCTCCTCCGTCTCCAGAAAGTGTGTCGCACTCACCGATTTCTGAGTTTCACTCAAATCGAATGAATACGGGTATTCATTGACCAATACAGCAGAAATTTTGCACAGTTTCGCGCCTCGCCGGGTTCTGCGTCAATAGTTTTCTGAGTGATACTCAGATATCATGCGAGCATGACAGCCGCTCCCGCCGACACCATGACCGCCCCCGCCAAAGCCGACCGCGCCGACACGCCGCGCGCACCCGCCGGACGCAAATCCCAGCAGCGCGTGCAGGACATCCTGCGCGCCGGTCGTGAAGTGTTCGCCGAAAAAGGTTACGAGCATGCGACGGCAGCGGAGATCGCGCAGCGCGTGGGCGTGTCGGAAGCGACGGTGTTCAGCTATTTCCGCGGCAAGCGCGAGCTGTGCGCGCGTGTGATCGCCGACTGGTACGACGAAATCATCGCCGCGTTCGAACACGGGATGCCGCGGGACGCGTCGGTGCAGCAGCAGTTCGCGTTCATCGTGCGCACCCACCTGCGGCTGATGCTCGTGAACGGCACGGGGCTGTGCGCGCTGGTGCTGTCCGAGGGGCGCGCGAAGCAGCATGCGCTGAGCGACGAACTCACCGCGCTGCAGCGCCGCTACACAGCGCCGTTGATGGACGTGCTCGCGCGCGGCCAGGCGGCCGGGCAGGTGCGTGCGGATCTGCCGCTGAGCCTGCTGCGCTCGATGGTGTTCGGGCCGATGGAGCACGTGCTGTGGGATGCGATCCTCGGGCACCGCAAGCTCGATACGGAAACGACGGCCACGCAGTTGATCGACATGCTGTGGGCCGCCATGCAGCCGCCCGCGCCGGAGCAGGCAGCGCTGGTGCGCTTCAGGAACGAAGTGGCGGAAGCGGTGCGGCGGCTGGAAGGGGAAGCGTCACGCGCGTGACGCGGATGGGCGGCGCGGCGGCCGCCCCGCCGCGGCTTCCGCGCCATCGCTCACGGTGCGGCGCTGCTACGAATCCTCGCTCACCCGCAGCGGCGCGCGGCTTTGCTCGTTGTTCAAATGGACGAACTTGCGCAACAGGCGCATCAGCTCCTGCGAATCGTCCTCGCCCATGCCGTCGAACAGCCCGGCACGCAGTTCCTTCACTGACGGCATCAGGTGGGTGAGCAGCTCGACACCCGCCGGCGTCAACAACAGACGCCGCTGACGCCGCGGCAGCACTTCGCGGACGATCAATCCTTTCGCTTCGAGCCGAACCGCGAGATCGGCTGTCGTCGACGTGTCGAGCGCGACCCGCTGCGCGAGCGTCACCTGGTCGAGCCCCGGATTCTCGTAGAGCATCCGCAGCACCGCATACTGCACGGGCGTCACGTCCCGGCCAAGCTTCTCGTAGAACATCGCGACCGCGATCTGGTGTGCGCGCCGGATCAGGTGCCCGGGTTCGTCGTACAGGTCGATCGGGAAAGCCGGCAGGTCGGCGGGATTCGTTTTTTCCATGGATGAGTCGATGACATAGGCGGCGCGCACGGTTGCGCGCGCCGTCGGCATGGCGCTGCTCGCGCCATTTCCCGGGAAAACCAGTATACCGCTCGCCTTGTCCCGCCCCATATCAATGAGTACACTGAATCTCATTCAGTACACGGAATGATGATCGGGCCGCATCCCCGGCGGCACCGCCCCGAAGGAGACAAGAACATGTTTCTCAAGAACGCGTGGTACGTGGCATGCACGCCCGACGAAATCGACGGCAAGCCGCTGGGCCGCAAGATCTGCAACGAATCGATGGTGTTTTACCGCGCGGCGGACGGCCGGGTCGCCGCGCTCGAGGATTTCTGCCCG
The DNA here is from genome assembly GCF_002223195.1 of Burkholderia sp. AU28863. NCBI lineage: Bacteria > Pseudomonadati > Pseudomonadota > Betaproteobacteria > Burkholderiales > Burkholderiaceae > Burkholderia > Burkholderia sp. AU28863. The sequence continues at coordinate 2,144,315 of NZ_NKFE01000005.1, forward strand.
CACCGCGGCGCGCCGCTGTCGCTCGGCTTCGTGCGCGACGGGGTGCTCGTGTGCGGCTATCACGGGCTCGAAATGGGCTGCAACGGCAAGACGGCCGGCATGCCGGGCCAGCGCGTCGGCGGTTTCCCGCCGATTCGCAGCTTCCCGGCGGTCGAGCGGTACGGCTTCGTGTGGGTCTGGCCGGGCGACGCGTCCGAAGCCGATCCCGCCAGGCTGCCCGCGCTGGCGTGGGCCGAGGATCCAGCCTGGGCGTATGGCGGTGGCCTGTATCAGATCCGCTGCGACTACCGGCTGATGATCGACAACCTGATGGACCTCACGCACGAGACCTACGTGCATGCGTCGAGCATCGGCCAGAAGGAAATCGACGAAGCGCCGCCGAAGACGGCGAGCCATGGCGACGAGATCGTCACGAGCCGCTTCATGGAGAACGTGATGCCGCCGCCGTTCTGGCGGATGGCGCTGCGCGGCAACGGGCTCGCCGACGACGTGCCGGTCGACCGCTGGCAGATCTGCCGCTTCACGCCGCCGAGCCACGTGATGATCGACGTAGGCGTCGCGCACGCGGGCCACGGCGGCTACGACGCGCCGGCGAACAAGAAGGCGTCGTCGATCGTGGTCGACTTCATCACACCGGAGACCGACACGTCGATCTGGTACTTCTGGGGGATGGCGCGCAACTTCCGGCCCGACGACGACGCTCTGACCGCCGAGATCCGCGAAGGCCAGGGCAAGATCTTCGCGGAGGATCTCGAGATGCTCGAACGCCAGCAGCGCAATCTCGAGCAGTGGCCCGAGCGCACGCTCCTGAAGCTCAACATCGACGCCGGCGGCGTGCTGTCGCGCAAGCTGATCGAACGGCTGCTCGCCGCCGAAAACGCGGCGAGCCCGCAGCGGCCCGTGATGCCGGTCGCGCAGGTCAAGGCAGCGTCATGAGCGGCGCGACATTGACGGTCCGCGTGGCCCGCAAGTGGCAGGAAGCGCGCGACATCTGCGGCTTCGAATTCGTCAGCGACGATGGCTCGCCGTTGCCGCACTTCGACGCCGGCGCGCATATCGACGTGCATCTGCCGGGCGGGCTCGTGCGCCAGTACTCGCTGTGCAACCACCCGCAGCAACGCGATCGCTATCAGATCGCGGTGCTGCGCGAGGCCGACGGCCGCGGCGGGTCGCGCGCGATTCACGACGAAGTCCGGCAAGGCGATACCGTGCGGATCGGCCTGCCGCGCAATCGATTCCCGCTCGCGCCCGACGCGCCGCACCATCTGTTGCTCGCCGGCGGGATCGGCGTCACACCGGTTCTGAGCATGGCGGAACGGCTGTTCTCGGCCGGCATCCCGTTCGACATGCATTACTGCGCGCGCTCGGCCGACCGCATGGCCTTCGTCGAACGGATCAATGCGGCCGGGTTTCGCGATCGCGTCCGCTTCCACGTCGACGACGGCGATCCCGCGCAACGCTTCGATCTGGCCGCCGTGCTCGCGGCCGCGCCCGAAGGCACGCATCTGTACGTATGCGGCCCGCGCGGCTTCATGGACGCGGTGCTGAATGCCGCGCGCGAGCGCGACTGGGCCGACGCACGGCTGCACTACGAGTTCTTCGGCGGCGCGGCGGCATCGTCCGGCGCGGATCGTGCATTCCAGGTCAGGATCGCGAGCAGCGGCAAGGTGATCGACGTGCCGGCCGACTGCACGGTGATCGCGGCGCTGGCGGCGAACGGCGTCGACGTGCTGACGTCGTGCGAGCAAGGCGTGTGCGGCACTTGCCTGACCCGCGTGCTCGAAGGCGAGCCCGATCATCGCGATGCGTATCTGACCGACGATGAAAAAGCGGCCGGCGACCAGTTCATGCCGTGCTGCTCGCGATCGCGAACCGACCTGCTGGTCCTCGATCTGTAGATCGGTAGACGGACCGCCCGACACGCGGCGGCCAGCCGCCGTCATGGCGACGATCGATGGTGCTGCAACCCGAACCCGCCTGACCATCGCACGCCGCGCCGTCCATCGCTCAGCTCAATCGGCGAGCCGGCAATGCGACAGCTTCAACCCCGGCAGCACCGGCGCATCGACATAGCCTTCGTTCACGCAACTGAACCGGAACGCCGCCGACGTGACGAACGGCTTGATCTCGCCGCCGGGGAATTTCGGCTTCAGCGCCTCCTGGTCGGCCACGTCGAAATGCGTGTCGAACTGCTCGCCGTCGGCCGTCAGCGCGCCGAAGTACGTGCCGCCCGGGTCGCTGCCCATCCGGATCACGGCGCCGACGAACGCGACGCGCTTGCCGTCGTACTTCGTCTTCGCAGCGGCCATGTCCTGCGTATAGGCCTCGATCATCGCGCCGTAGTGCGCGTCGATCGCGGGTTCGGCGTTCGAAGCCGCACGCGCGGCCTGGTGTACGCCCGCCAGCAGCGCGCAGGCCGCAAGCGCGGCCGCCGCGAACGGCGCGGAAATCTTCTTCATGGGTGGTCTCTCCCGTCTAGCGTGGTGGTTGGAATGATCGAAGCCCGGCGCGATGCCGGTTGAATTCGCTTGCGTCGTTTTAATCGTTCGAACGGCGGTAAACGGCTGCGATCGCTTCGTCGCCAACGCGGTCGTGCGCGGCGCATGGCGTCGCGCCGAGCGCGACGTGACAGGAAGATGACATGGTGCGGCCCCCGGCTCTCTCGTTGAATTTCACTGCGTCTGATTTTGGCCGCTACGGTAGCAGACGGCCGACAGGGCGGCAACCGAGGGCCGGGCATTGCCCGGTCGCCCCATTACAATTGCAAATGGTTCTCATTACATATATCATGCGCGTCCTGTACGCAACGCAATGTCGCGGCCCACGCCACGATCCTTCGCCTTCCTCTTCCCGCATCGATTCATGCCATCCCGTCGAACGCCCTGCCGTGTCCGGACCCCGCGTCCGTGGCGCACGCGCCTGCCTGCCCTGCTCACCCTGTGTGCCGCGACCGGTGCGCATGCGGCCGGCGCCGAACCCGTTGCCCCCGCATCGGCTCCGGCGACCGCCGCCGAACACGAACTCCCGGCGATCAGCGTCAATGCATCGGCCACCGTCGATCCGACGATCGGCTATCAGCCGCGCACGACGAGCATCGCGGGCGGCGACGACCGGCCGCTGAAGGAGATCCCGCAATCGGTCGCGGTGGTCAGCAGCAGCGTGATGCAGGACCAGCAGGCGCGCTCGCTCGACGACGTGCTCGGCAACGTCAGCGGCATCACGCAGACGAACACGCTCGGCGGCACGCGCGACGCGTTCATCAAGCGCGGCTTCGGGTCGAACAACGACGGCTCGGTGCTGGTCGACGGCGTACGCACGCCGGTGCTGCACAGCTATCTCGCGACGATCGATCGCGTCGAAGTGCTGAAGGGCCCGGCCTCGCTGCTGTACGGGATGCAGGACCCGGGCGGCGTGATCAATCTCGTCACGCGCAAGCCGGAAGATACGTTCGGCGGCTCGATCTCCGCGTCGCGCACGAACCACGGCGGCAGCACCGCCCAGTTCGATCTCACGGGGCCGCTCGGCAAGCCCGGGCAGGTCGCGGGCGGCACGCTCGCATTCCGGCTGACCGGCGAATACGACACGGGTCGCTACTGGCGCAGCTTCGGCCGCGAACGCAATGCGCTGATCGCGCCCGCACTGTCGTGGCACGACGCGAACACGTCGATCGACGTCAGCTACCAGTACGTCGACTACACGACGCCGTTCGACCGCGGCACCGTGCTCGTCAACGGCCAGCTCGACGATGCGCTGCGCTATCGCCGCTACGAGGAGGCGTGGTCGCAAAGCAGCGGCATCCAGGAAACGCTGCGTACGCGTATCGAGCACCGCTTCTCCGATGCGTGGCGCGTGCGCGCGACCTACGGCTGGGGCCGCGACCGCTACGACCAATACCTCACCCGCGCCACCGCGTTCAACAGCAGGACCGGCGCGCTCACGCGCTCGTCCGATGCGAACCTCGGGCGCAACGATTCGGACCAGATCGCGACGCTCGGCCTGCTCGGCAACGTGACGCTCGCAGGCATGCAACACGCGATCTACGTCGGCGGCGAATACGAGCGGCAGCGCAGCTTCCGCGGCGACACGATCCGCGGCAAGGCGACGACGGGCTTCAATCTCTACGATCCCGTGTACGGCCTGCTCGCGCCGGGCGGCGTGCCGAATCCGAAGCAGAGCGATTCGCGCTCGGTCGTGCATGCGTATTCGACGATCGTGCAGGACTCGGTGAAGATCACCGATCGCCTCACCGCGGTAGGCGGGCTGCGCTGGGAAAACTGGCAGCAGGAATCGGGGATGGGCCGGCCGTTCGCGTTCGCCGACCGCTCGCGCGGCAGCGTCTGGCTGCCGCAGTTCGGGCTCGCGTATGCGTTGACGCCGGCGCTGACCGCCTACGCGAACGTGAGCCGCTCGTTCAAGCCGAACGTCGCGTCGAACGTCGCGGCGCCGCTCGCGCCGGAATACGGCCGCGTGCTCGAGGCCGGGCTGAAGTTCAGCCTGAAGCCCGCGATCACGGGCACGCTCGCCGTCTACCAGATCGACAAGCGCAACGTCGCGGTCACGGTCGGCGACATCACGTCGACGATCGGCACCGCGCGCTCGCGCGGGGTCGAGCTGGACGTCGCCGGGCAGATCACGCGCCACCTGAGCGTGATCGGCAGCTATGCGTATACGAACGCGAACGATCGCGACAGCAACACGCCGCTCGTCAACGTCGCGCGCCACACGGGCAGCTTGTTCGCGGTATATGACACGGCCATCGCGCATCTGCCCGGGCGCTGGCGCTTCGGCGGCGGCGCGCGGCTCGTCGGCGCGCGGCCCGGCGACACCGCGAACAGCTTCTCGCTGCCCGGCTACGTGACCGTCGACGCGTTCGCGGCGTACGAAACGACGATCGGCAAGTTCCCGACCCGCTTCCAGCTCAACGTGAAGAACCTGCTCGACAAGACCTACTATCCGTCGAGCAACAGCAACCTGATCGTCGCGGTCGGCGAGCCGCGGCTCGTCACGCTGACGACGACGGTATCGTTCTGACGCCCCGGCGCGCTCACGGCCGCCAGCGATACACGACGATGCTCGAGCCGTTGTAGTTGTCCTTCGTGATCACGTATTCGCCGGTCGAGCGCAGGTACGCCTGCACGCCGTACATCGAGTCGACGTCGTTGCCGACGTCCATCGCCGACGCGTTCGAGTTCGTCAGCGTCGTGACGAGCGCGCCGGTGTTCAGGTCGAATACGTCGATGTTCGGCACGGTATGCACATAGCCGACGAACAGGTAGTGGCCGGCCGCCGCGATCGATTTCGGGTTCGCGCTCGTCAGGTTGATCACCGGGTTCGGGGTGCTCGTGTTGCCGTTCTTCCAGCCGCGATAGACCTCGATGTGCCCGTTCATCGCGGTCCAGTCCCAGTTGCCCGCGAGGCCCTGCGCGAGGATCATCGTGTCGCTGTCGGCCTGGTAGAGGATGCGCGTCACGGGCGCCACGCTGCTCGGCACGGCCGTCGTCACCGGCTTGCCCCATGACGGCTTGCCGGTCGCGTCGAAGCCCGTCATCGGGTAGCGCGTGATCACGTTGGAGCCGTTCAGTCCGGCCCACACGTCGCCGTTGCCGTCGATGTCGAAGCCGGCCGTCACCTGCAGCGTCGTGTTGAACGGCTTGCCGGGCAGCGAGCCGGCCGGAATCGCGATATAACCGGTCGCCGGCGTGAAGTAATAGAAGTTGAAGTTGCCCGGGTTCTGGCCCGACGCGACGAGGATCCGGTTGCCGCCGACCGTCACGAGCTGACCGAAGTGCTGGCCGCGCTGATAGTCGTTCATGTCGAGGCGCGGGTCCTTCGGATAGGTGAACGGGTCGATCGTGTTCGCGACGAACGTGCCGCCCGCGGTGCCCGTATACACGTTGTTGCCGCTGAAAAACAACGCGCCGTCGGTCGCGGGATCGGGTGCGGCGATCCCCTCGAAGTTCAGCGCCTGCAGCTTCCATTGCAGCGTGCCGACCGGGCTGTACGCATGCAGATCGGTGCTGCCGTTGCGGCCGAGATCCCAGCCGCCGCCCCACGCGTTGTTCAGTACGTACAGGTTGCCCGCCGCATCCTTGCCGAGCGCCGCGACGCGCGTGAAGCGCTTGTCGCCGACCTGCCCCTTGATGCCCGTCGTCGTGTCGAGATAGCCGCCCTGCACGCCGAACGTACCGACCTGCACCGGCATTCCGGGCAGCCCGCCGTACACCTTGATGTTCATGTCGGGCCCTTCGTCGCCCACCATCAACCGGCCCATCGACGCATCGAAGTACAGCGACGCCGGCCGCGCGCCGGCCGCCATCTGGAGCGTGTTCATCGCCGCACCGGTCGCACTGAACTGCGCGACGACGCCCGCGCTCTTGCGCGCGACCCACAGGTTGCCGGCCGCATCGAGCGCCAGCGCGCCGGGGCCCGTGACGCCGATGTCGCGCTGCCACACGCCGTCGGTCGTATAGACGCGCACGCGGTTGCCGTAGAAGTCGCTCACGTACAGCAGGTTGCCGCCCGTCGCGAGGCCGGTGATCACGTCCGCATACTGGATGCCCGTCCACGTGCTGACCGGAATGCGCAGGTCGCGCTGGTTCGTACTGCGGTTGTAGCGGCCCACCGAGCCGCTGCCGAACGTGCGGTTGTAGCCGAGCGCGACGAACAGCGACGTCGAATTGCCGGTGATCGCGCCGCCCTGGAATTCGTCGTGGATGCCGATGGTGCCGAGCGGCTGGCCGTTCTGGTAGATCGCGACGCCGCCCGCGTTCTCGTCCCAGCGCGACGCCGTGTAGATCACGCCTTCGGGCGCGACCCACATCGAGCGCGCGCCGTTGCCGACGTGCGAGGCCAGCGTGCCGTACGTGTTCGCGAGCCAGTCGGTCGAGTATTGCGCCTGCGCATGGCTTGCCGCGGCCAGCATCGCCATGCACATTCCCAGCAACGCTGCGCGGATTTGTTTCATTGACATGAATAATGCTCCCAGACGAACAATGGTCGACACTGTAAATCGCGGCGCATGAAATGTTGGTGATTCCGACAAATGCGTATTCGCCGTTCCATCGAATTATTCACTCCACGCCCTTTGCCGTCCGGCGCTTTTTCGTCAACGATCGCAAAATCTTCGAAACCGTGCCACGACGGCCTGCCAGCCGCGCGGTTTCGGCGCATTCCCCGGCATTTTCTTCCGGACCGCCAATGCAAATACGTCATTTTTTCTGACATGCCGCATCGCCTTTTCATCCCGGAATTCTTTTCGATTATTACAAATCGAAATTAAAATGAAAGAGAAAAAATATTGTGCGGCGCGATCGGCTTTTCGCGATTTCGGACACGGAAGGGAAAGCGGCAGGGAAAGCGGCAGGGAAAGGAGGAATGTGGCGGGAAAAGCCGCGCGCCGGCCGGACCGGCACGCGGCGGCGATCGTTCAGCGCGGCCGGTCGAGCGTCGGGCCGTCCCAGCCGTCGACGTATTTCGTCAGCGCATCGACGACGTCGATCACGCGTTGCCCGGAGAACAGGTGCATCGTCGGTTGCTGGCGAGCATGCCGACAACGACGCCCGCCGTAGCCACGGGCGCCGTTGCACGCGCAACGATCGCCGCGTCAGAACTTCTGGCGCAGCCCGAGGCTCACGATCGCCTGCGATCGCGAGTCGGACGAATGGCCGTTCGCCTTGTCCGACGCCGACGCAGTTGCCGCCACCGGCCGGCCGAGCGCGTCGAGCGTCGTGCCGGACGCATGCTGATACGCGCCGAGCAGATACACGCTGGTGCGCTTCGACAGGTCGTAAGCCGCGCCGAGCGTGACGTTGTGATACTGCGCGCGGTTGTCGATGCCGTCGACGTCGCTGCCGCGCGTGTAGCTGTAGCCGGCGAACAGCTGCGTCTGCGGCTGCACGTTCCAGCGCGTGAACACGCCCGCGACGTTGAACGTCGCATGCCCGGAGAACAGCGACTGGCCGCCGCCGCGGTACTGCACGTTGCTGTAGTTCACGCCGACGACGGCCGGGCCGAAGTCGTACGTCGCACCGGTCGCGATCACCTGCTGCGACTGCGCGCTCGCATAGCCTTCGTTGATCGACGAATTGAACAGGCCGTCGTCGGTGCTCTGCCACTTGCCCGCCGTCGGATCGGTCGCGCCGGTCTTGCTGTTGTCCGAGCGCTCGTAGCCGACGCCCACGCGCAGCGGCCCGGCCGCGTATGCGGCGCCGACGCTCCATGTGTTGCGCTGCTTCATGCTGCCCGGCTGGCCGCCGAAGCCGTACAGCGCGCCGAACGTGAAGCCCGAGTAGTTCGCGCTCGTGTACTTGATCGCGCTGTCGACGCGCGCGGTCTGGTCGAGATCGTCGATGTCGCCCGGATGCGCGCCGAAGCCGCCGATGAACGAAGACGGGCCGACCGGGCTCACGAAATCGTCGAGCGACGTGTACTGGCGGCCGAGCGTGATCGTGCCGTAGCGGTCGCTGCCGACGCCGACGAACGCCTGCCGGCCGAACTGGCGGCCGCCCTGGCCCGACGTGCCGTTGGTGATGTCGAAGCCGTTCTCGAGGACGAACAGCGCGCGCATCCCGCCGCCGAGATCCTCGGAACCCTTGATGCCCCAGCGGCTGCCGGACAGGTTGCCGGTCGTGAGCCCGACACTCGAATGCCCGGTGTACGCGCCCGCCGACCCGACCCGTTCGTTGCTGCGATAGGTCACGCCCGCATCGACGATGCCGTACAGCGTGACGGAGCTTTGCGCGGCGGCGATACCCGCGAGCGAGAGCAGCAGCGGCGCTGCGATCAGTTGCTTGTTCATGGTTTGGTGTCTCCGGGCGCTGAACCCGTTGTTCTGGCTGTTGCGAGTGGCACGCGCGGGCGCCGACATCCGCCGGCGTCCGAGCCCGGCGACGTCCGCGCGCGACGACGCGGCGGGCACGCCCGCTGCGGCCGGTATGGTAGTTGGAACCGGTTCCGTTCCAAAGCGGAATAATGGCAACAGTTTCTTGTCAAAATTGAGATAGTCGGCGAACGGCCGGAAACGCGACTGCCGCGCCTGTACAGCGCGGGGCGACGCGGACGATAATCGGCTGCGCGCCGTCCATCGGGAGCTTCTTCATGCACGAAACGACCTTGCTGATCTTCGCCGCCGTCGCGTTCGTCGGCATCGCGACACCCGGCCCGACCGTGCTGCTCGCGCTGACCAACGGCTCGCGCTACGGCGTGCGCCGCGCGGCCTATGGTTTCGCGGGCGCGATGCTGTCCGACTTCGTGCTGATCGTCGCGGTCGCGCTCGGCCTCGGCGCGCTGCTGCTGGCGTCGGCGTTCTGGTTCTCGGTCGTGAAGTGGCTCGGCGCCGCGTATCTCGGCTATGTCGGCATCCGGCTGCTGACGTCGAAAGGGTCGCTCGACGTCGCGGCCGCCCAGGGCGGCACAGCCACGGCCTCCGGGCGCAACGCGTCGATCTTCGCGAAGAGCTTCCTGACCGCGGTGACGAACCCGAAGGGCTATCTGTTCTTCTCCGCGTTCCTGCCGCAGTTCCTCGATCCGCTGGCGCCGCTCGCGCCGCAGTACGTCGCGCTCGCGGTCACATTCGCGCTGCTCGACGGCATCGTGATGTTCGGCTACGCGCTGCTCGGCGCACGCGCGGTGCGGCTGCTGAAGCGCTCGGGCGCGCTGTGGCTCGAACGCACGTGCGGCGCGATGCTGCTCGCGCTCGCCGGTTCGCTCGCGCTGTACCGGCGCCATGCCACGTAGGCGCTCGGTTCGATGAGAATCGCCGCACCGCCCGACGCCGGATTCCCCGGCCTGTCGCTCAGGCAACTCGAACGCGCGGACCTCGACGCGTGGTACGCGTACCTGTCGAATCCCGACGTCTTCCGCCACACGAGCTGGAACCTGCGCTCGCCCGACGACCTGCTGCCGCTGTTCGACAACATCGAATCGGCCGATCCCGATTCGATCCGGCGCCTCGCGATCGTCGACACCGCATCGGGTGCGCTCGCCGGGACGATCGGACTGCATACGGTGTCCACCGTAAACCGCTCGGCGGAGCTCGCGTACGACTTCGCGCCGTCGCACTGGGGGCGCGGCATCGCGAGCGCGGTGTGCGAAGCCGTGACCGCGTGGGCGTTCGCCGAAGGCGGCTTCAACCGCATGCAGGCCGTCGTGCTGACCAGCAACGCGGGCTCCGCGCGCGTGCTGCAGAAGTGCGGCTACCGCTACGAAGGGCTGCTGCGCGCATACAAGATGGTGCGCGGCACACCGGGCGATTTCGCGATGTACGCGCGGCTCGCGACCGACTGACACGCCACGCCGCCGCGCATCGCGCGCCAATGCCGTGACGCAATTGGACGCGCCGCGCCGAATTGGCGACAATCGCCGTTCCCCTCATCGACGCTCCGCCATGAAAATCGCCGCGCTGTCCGACATTCACGGCAACCTCGCCGCGCTCGACGCGGTGCTCGACGACGTCCGCCGCCGCGGCGCCGACGTGATCGTCAACCTCGGCGACATCCTGTCGGGCGCGCTCCATCCGGCCGAGACGGCCGATCGCCTGATCGCGCTCGACGTGCCGACCATCAAGGGCAATCACGAACGGCAACTGCTGACGCTCGAGCGCGACGCGATGGGGTTGTCGGATCGCTGGGCGCATGACACGCTGCGCGCCGACCACCGCACGTGGATCGCCGCGCTGCCCGAACGCCTGATGCTCGACGGCGACGTGCTGATGGTGCACGGCACGCCGGCCAGCGACCTCGTCTATTTCCTCGAAACGGTCACGCCCGACGGCTGCCGCGCGGCCACGCCCGATGAAGTCGCGCAACGCGCGGGCGACACGGCGGCCTCGCTGATCCTGTGCGGCCACACGCACGTGCCGCGCACCGCGAAGCTCGACGACGGCCGGCTGATCGTCAATCCGGGCAGTGTCGGGCTGCAGGCGTACGCGGACGATCTGCCGCATCCGCACCGGATCGAGACGGGCTCGCCGCATGCGCGCTACGCGATGGTGTCGCGCACGGCGGCCGGCTGGAACGTCGCCTTCCATGCGGTCGAATACGACTGGCACACGGCCGCCGCCATCGCGGCGTCGCGCGGACGCGACGACTGGACCGTCGCGCTGCGCACCGGCCGCTGCTGACGCGCGCGTACCGCCCGCCCCTCCCGCTTCGCTTCGATTACAGGAACACGAAACGTCATGCCCGTCCCGTCTCAACTGCTCTTCCTGCCCGGCGCATCAGGCAGTACCGCGTTCTGGCAGCCGCTGGCCGGCATGCTCGCGCATCCGGCCGAGCGGCGGATCGTCACGTATCCGGGTTTCGGCGACACGCCGCACGACCCGGCCGTCGACGATTTCGACAGTCTCGTGCGTCATGTGCTCGCGAGCGTCGATCGGCCGACCGCCGTGATCGCGCAATCGATGGGCGGCGTGATCGCGATGCGCGCGGCGCTCGACAAGCCGGATCTCGTCACGCATCTCGTGCTGACGGTCACGTCCGGCGGCCTCGACATGGCCGGGCTGGGCGCGCAGGACTGGCGCGCCGGTTTCGCTGAAGCGAACCCGCAGTTGCCCGACTGGTTCATCACGTTTCGCGCGGACCTGTCGCAGGACATCGGCCGTATCGCGCAGCCGACGCTGCTGCTGTGGGGCGACGACGATCCGATCAGCCCTGTCGCGGCCGGCCGGCGCCTGCTCGAACGGCTGCCCGATGCGCAGCTGCATGTCGTGCCGGGCAGCCGGCACGATCTCGCGGCCGTGCACGCGGAAGCGCTCGCGCCGCTCGTCGACGCACATCTGCAACGCGTGTGACGCCGCATACCTTGCACGGTTCGGCACGCGTCCGACACCGCGACGCTCGCGCGCCGCGTCGCATCACCCGGCGTTCCTCAGCGTCAGCCGCGCTTCGAGCCCGCCGCCGTCCGCCCGGTTGTTCAGCGTAAGCGTGCCGCCCATCGCAAGCGCGAGTTGCCGCGCGATCGCGAGGCCGAGCCCCGTGCCGCCCGTGTCGCGATTGCGCGATGTCTCCACGCGCCGGAACGGCTCGAACACCGCGTCGAGCTGATCGTCCGGAATGCCGGGCCCGCGGTCGAGCACCGCGATCACCGCGCCGCCGTCCGGCGCCGCCCGCACGTCGATCTCGGCCGCGCCCGCGAACTTCAGCGCGTTGTCGACCAGGTTGCCGACGATGCGGCGCAGCGCCTTCGGCCGCGTGACGAGCGCGAGCGGCGCATCGCTGTGCAGCGCGACGTCCTGCCCCGCATCCGTGTAGTCGTACACGATGCTGTCGAGCAGCGCATCGAGATCGATGCGGCGAGCGGCTTCCTCGGTGCCGTGCAGCGTGCGCGCATACGCGACGCCCTCCTTCACCAGATGCTCCATCTCCAGCAGATCCTGACGCAGCTTCGCGCCCTGCGCGTCGTCGTCCATCACGTCGACGCGCAGCCGCATCCGCGTGATCGGGGTCTGCAGATCGTGCGAGATCGACGCGAGGATCTGCATGCGCTCGGCCATGTACTGCGCGATGCGGTCCTGCATCGCGTTGAATGCCCGCGCGGCCCGCGCGACTTCCGACGGCCCGTCTTCGTTCAACCGCTCGCCCTTCAGGTCGGGGCCGAGCGCGTCGGCGGCCTGCGCGAGCTGCTTGAGCGGCCGCGTCGCGAGCCGCACCGCAAGCCAGCAGCACGCGGCCAGCACCGCGAGCTGCACCACGAGCACGGCCGGCAGCCAGCCCGACAGCGGCACCGTCGACATCGGGTGGATGTCGATCGTCAGCGGCGAGCCGTCGGTCAGCCGCAGATGCACCTGCAGATGTTCGCTGTCGCCGGGGATCGAATTCGCGGTCAACGGGTAGTCGCCGCCGATGCCGTCCGAGATCGAGCGCTCGACGCGCGCCGACAGCCGCGCTTCCGGCGGCGTGCCGGTCTGGCCGGGCCCGAGGATGAATGCATAGCTGCGCCGCGCGAGGCGCGGCAGCCACGCGGCCCGCTCGGCCGGCGGCAGATGGTCGAGCAGCGCGACCGAGCTCGCGACCTCGCGCTCGATGTAGCCCATCATCAGGTTCGTGGTCGCCTGGTCGCGCTCGGTCACGGTGAGCCAGAACGACAGCGTCTGCGCGAGCGCGAGGCCCACGCACAGGATCAGCGCGAGCCGCGCGAACAGCGAACGCGGCCAATGCCACGGCGTGCGCGCGCTCATGGCGTACCGTCGACGGCGGTGACGGTCGACGAGAACACGTAGCCCTCGTTGCGCAGCGTCTTGATGTAGCGCGGTTCGCGTGCACCGTCGCGCAGGCGCTGGCGCAACCGGCTCACGAGCAGGTCGATCGAGCGGTCGAACGGATCGGACTGCCGCCCTTGCGTGAGATTCAGCAACTGGTCGCGCGTCAGCACGCGCTGTGGGTTGTCGAGGAACACGCGCAACAGCCGGTATTCGGCGCCGCTCAGCGCGACCAGCGTCCCTTCGGCGTCGAGCAGGTGGCGCCCGGTCGTGTCGAGCTGCCATTCGCCGAATGCGAGCAGCGCGGCCGTTTCCGTCACCTGCATGCCGGGCGGCAGCATGCGCGCGCGACGCAGCACCGAGCGGATCCGCGCGAGCAGCTCGCGTACCGCGAACGGCTTGGCCAGGTAGTCGTCGGCGCCCATCTCGAGGCCGATGATGCGGTCGGTTTCCTCGCCGCGGGCGGTCAGCATCAGCACCGGCACCGTGCGGAACTTGCCGGCGCGCAGGTCGCGGCACAGCGTCAGGCCGTCCTCGCCGGGCAGCATCAGGTCGAGCACGATCAGGTCGGGCGCGCCGTCGTCCAGCACGTTGCGCATCTCTCGGCCGTTTGCGGCGAGCGACACGCGCATGCCGTTCTTCTCAAGGTAGTCCGCGATCAGTTCGCGGATCGCGCGATCATCGTCGACGATCAGCACGTGGTCGATCTTGTCCATGAGTCGTGGTCGGTATCGGTATCGGGGTTCGGGCGGGCGATGTCCGCTTTTATACCGCACGGCGGGCACGCGTTTGTATCCCAATGTATCGCGCGACCGCGACGACACACAACATTGCACACGCGCGACCGGCCGGACACATCGCAGATACGTCGGCGCCGCCTAATGGGGCCTGTCGAAACACGTCGGGCCGCCGCCCTCGCGCCGCGGCCGCCAAAGATCAGGAGAACGCCATGCTGTCCCGACTCAAGACCGCCGCCCTCGTCCTCGCCCTGGCCGCCACGGCCGGGCTTGCCGCGTTCGCCGGCACCCGCGACGACGCGGGCATCCAGGCGTCGCCGGCCGGCATGACGGCGCCCGGTCTCACCGGCATCGACCGCTGGCACAACAGCCCGCCGCTGACGCTCGACCAGTTGCGCGGCAACGTCGTGCTCGTCGATTTCTGGACGTACTCGTGCATCAACTGCATTCATACGATTCCGTACGTGAACGACTGGTATCGGAAATATCGCGACCAGGGGCTCGTCGTGGTCGGCGTGCATACGCCGGAGTATCCGTTCGAACGCGACGCGAAGAACGTCGCCGATGCGATCAAGCGCTTCGACATCCGCTATCCGGTCGCGCAGGACAACCACTACGACACGTGGCGCGCGTACGGCAACCAGTACTGGCCCGCGCTGTACCTGATCGATGCGAACGGCAAGATCGTCTATACGCGGTATGGCGAGGGCGGGTACGACAAGACGGAGGCGGCGATTCGGGGGGCGCTCGCGCAGGCGGGCGAAGGGGCGAAGGGTTCGACGCGCACGCAGTGACCTGAGCGGCGAGCGGGCGCGATACTCGCCGCGCCCGCTCGCGTCGCGCGCTCATTCGCGCTTCGCGTCGGCCTCCGCGAGCATCGCCTCGCCGATCGCAAGATTGCCGGCCGCGACCAGCGCTTCGCCCGCGCCGCGGATATCAGCCTCGGCCTTGTTCTGCCCGAGCTTGCGCTTGCCGACGAACCGCGTGATCTTGATCTGCAGCCCGACGATCGATTGCAGCATCGTATCGATATAGTCCGGCGGCGCATCGCCCATCTTCCACGGCACCGGCTGCGACGCTTCGTGCGTGCGCGTCAGCCGTGCGACCACGCCGCGCACGAACTTCGCGTCGTCGCGCACCGTGATGCGGCCGTGCGCATGCACGACCCGGTAGTTCCACGTCGGCACCTGCCGGTGCGCGACGTGCTTGCTCGGATACCCGTTCGGCGAAATATATGCGTCGCCGGCGCGGAAGATCACGAGCACCTCGTCGCCGTCCGCGACGTCGTGCCAGACCGGATTCGCGCGCGCGACGTGCGCATGCAGTTCGCCGAGCCCGTCGTCGTCGGGCATCAGCTCGAACGGGAGGTGGTTCGCGTCGAGCCCGCTCTTGCCGTGCGTGATCAGGCTGCCGAACGGGTGCCGCACGATCAGTTCGCGCAGTACGTCGGGGTTGGGTTCGTTGAAATCGGCGGGGACGTACATGTCGGCTCCACGATCGTGCGGGGTGGGAAATGGCGCGGGTGCTGGCCCGTCATGCGCCGATTGTGAGCCCGAACTGGTTTATTCTGTAGAGCCGGTTTGAAACAATTTCAGCGGACCAGAATCATGGCAAGAACGGCCCGGATCGTCGAAATCCCGTCGCTCGGCGCGCTCGACCGCGCGGCCGGCGACCTGAGCCGCCAACTCGCGCAGGCGCTGCGCGACGCGGTGCGCCGCGGCGACGTCCGGCCCGGCGACGCGCTGCCGTCCACGCGGCTGCTGGCCGCGTCGCTGCAGGTGGCGCGCGGCACCGTCGTCGACGCATATGCGCAGCTCATCGCCGAAGGCTTTCTCGAATCACGCGGCGGCGCGGGCACGCGGGTGGCGAACGCGCTCGCGGAACCGCCGCCCGTCGAAGCCCCCGCTCCCGCTGCCAGCCGTCGGCACGCGGCACGCGACCGCCTGCCCGAGCCGGCCGCCACCTTCGCGCGGATCGCCCGCGAATTCAGTCCGCTGCCGGCCATGCCGTTCGCGATCTCGGTGCCGGTCGGCCTCACCGCGCCCGACGACATCTGGCGCCGGCTCGGCAATCGCCTGCGCGCCCGCGGCGCCGGCGCGCCGTCCGGCTATGCCGACCCGCAAGGCGCGCTGCCGCTGCGCGACGCGATCGCCGATTACGTGCGCCGGTCGCGCTCGGTGCGCTGCGACGCCGGCCAGGTCGTGATCACGAGCGGCACGCAGCAAGGGCTGCATCTCGCGAGCCAGGTGCTGCTCGGCGAAAACGACCGCGCATGGGTCGAGAATCCGGCCTATCGCGGCATCACCGCCCTGCTCGAAAGCACCGGGCGACGCGATGCGATGGTGCGCGTGCCGGTCGACGCCGACGGCCTCGACGTCGACGCCGGCATCCGCGTCGCACCCGATGCGCGCGCCGCATTCGTCACGCCGTCGCACCAGTACCCGCTCGGCATGCCGCTAAGCATGGCGCGGCGCAATGCGCTGCTGGCGTGGGCGCGCGCGCACTGCGCCTGGGTCGTCGAAGACGACTACGACAGCGAGTTGCGCTACGAAGGCTATCCGTTCCCGTCGCTGCAAGGCCTCGCGCCCGACCGCGTGATCTATCTCGGCACCTTCAGCAAGATCCTGTTTCCGTCGCTGCGGCTCGGCTACGTGATCGCCCCCGACGATCTCGTGCCCGCGTTCTGCGGCGCGCGCGTGCTGATGGACCGCCATGCGCCGACCGCCGATCAGCACGTGCTCGCCGCGTTCATCGCGGAGGGTCACCTCGATCGCCACATCCGCCGCGTGCGCGGCGTCTATGCTGAGCAGCGCGCGCTGCTGATCGACACGCTCGGCGCGCGCCTGCCGCGCGAACGCGCGTGGGTGCAGCCCGGCGACCAGGGGATGCACGTCGTGCTGTGGCTCGCGCAAGGCATCGACGATCTCGACGTGGTCGCGCGCGCCGCCCGGGCCGGTGTCGCGGTGCGCGCGGTGTCGCCGATGTTCGCGCCCGGCACCGCGCGCCCCGGGCTCGTGCTCGGCTTCGGCGGGTTCGGCCGCGCGCAGATGGAAGCGGCCGCGCAGCGGCTCGCGGACGTCGTTTCGTCGGCGGAATCGCGGCCCCGCGCGCGGTAAAAGGTTGGCGACGGGCAACAAACGTAATCGTCTGTAAATCCTGCAAGCAAACGGCCGTTTCGGCCGTCGGCGCGCGGGTTCCGTTTGCTAGGATCGCGCGTCTTCCATCCGCGCCCCTGCCGCCTTGAACCGCTTCGTGCCGTTTCTCCGAGACGCGTGGCTCCGTTGCCGCGCCCGTGTCGCGCCGCTCGCCGCCGCGTGCCGCACGCGCGTCCGCGCGCTGGGCGCCGGCGCGCTGCATCGCCTGCGCCATCCGACCCGACGCGGCGTCGCGCTGACGCTCGCCGCGATCCCGGTGCTGGGCCTGCTGGTCCTGCTCGCGTTCGTTCCGTTCACGCCGAGTATCGGCGACATCCGCAAGGCGCGCATCGACCGCCCCGCGCGCGTGCTGTCGGCCGACGGCCAGCTGATCGCCGAATTCCGGCCCGTGAACCGTGAATGGGTGCCGCTCAAGCAGATCTCGCCGCACATGGTCGATGCGCTGATCGCAACCGAGGATCACCGCTTCTACGCGCATCACGGCATCGACTGGCGTCGCACGCTCGCGGCCGGGCTGCGTACGTTCTCGGGCGACCGCCAGGGCGGCTCGACGATCACGCAGCAGCTCGCGCGCAATCTGTATCCCGACGAAGTCGGCCGCGCGCCGACGCTCACGCGCAAACTGAAGGAGCTGATCACCGCGTTCAAGATCGAAGCGGTGTACAGCAAGGACGAAATCCTCGAAACCTACCTGAATACCGTGCCGTTCCTGTACAACGCGTACGGCGTCGAAATGGCCGCGCGCACCTACTTCGGCAAGTCGGCGGACCAGCTCGACATCACGGAAAGCGCGACGCTCGTCGGAATGCTGAAGGGCAACAGCTACTACAACCCGGTGCTGAACCCGGAACGCGCGGTCCAGCGGCGCAACATCGTGCTCGGCCGGATGGCGCAGATGGGCATGCTGTCGCCGCAGCAGCTCGCGAAACTGCAGCGCCGGCCGCTGCGCGTCGACTTCGAACCGCAGACGGCGCAGCCGGGCCTCGCGCCGCATTTCGCGGTGCAACTGCGCAAGTGGCTGATCGCATGGGCCGACCGCAACAACTACGATCTGTACTCGGACGGCCTCGTCGTGCGCACGACGCTCGACGCGCGTCTGCAGGACATGGCCACGCAGGCGCTGACGCGGCAGACCGAACGACTGCAGGCGGTCGCCGACAGCGCATGGCGCGGGCCGTCCGGTTGCGGGCTGCGCAACGACCTGTTCCTCGGCTTCGTTCGGCAGACGCCCGAGTATCGCCAGGCGCGCGATACGGGGCTCGCCGATGGGGCAGCGCTGAAGCAGCTCGGCGCGAATCGCGAATTCATGCGTGCACTGTGCGAGCGCAAGACGCAGGTGCAGGCCGGCTTCGTCGCAATCGATCCGCGCAACGGTGCGATTCGCGCGTGGGTCGGCAGCCCCGATTTCGGCAGCGAGCCGTTCGATCACGTGGTGCAGGCGCGGCGCCAGCCGGGTTCGACGTTCAAGCCGTTCGTCTATGGCGCCGCGTTCGCGGACGGGATGCGGCCGGGCGATACGTTCGTCGACCGGCCCGTCGCGATCCCGATCGACGGCCGCGCCGTGTGGCGGCCGACCGATGCGGAACCGCCGACCGGCGAGCCGATGACGCTGCGCGACGCGCTCGCGCTGTCGCGCAACCGCATCACCGCACAGGTCATGCAGCACGAAGGCGCCGCGAAGGTCGCGCAGCTTGCACGCGCGATGGGCGTGCGCGACAGCCCGCTCGATGCGGTGCCGTCGCTCGCGCTCGGCACGAGCCCCGTCACGCTGAAGGAGATGGTGTCCGCGTACGGCACGATCGCGAACCGCGGCGTGTACGTCGCGCCGCAGATGATCACGCGCATCGAGGATCGCGACGGCAAGGTGCTCGCCGCGTTCGGCAGCGCGCCGCCGGAACGCGCGTTGCCCGCGCCTGCCGCGCAGACGCTCGTCGACGCCATGCGTGGCGTCGTCGATTACGGGACCGGCGCGGACATCCGCTCGCGCTACGGGATCCGGATCGACGTCGCGGGCAAGACCGGCACGACGCAGGACAACACGGACGGCTGGTTCATCCTGATGCATCCGCAACTGGTGGCCGGCGCATGGGTCGGCTTCGACGACGGCAGCGTGACGCTGCGCAGCGACTACTGGGGCGCGGGCGCGCACAGCGCGCTGCCGATCGTCGGGTCGTTCTACGATGCGGCGCTGCGTGCGCAGGCGATCGATCCGCACGTGCAGTTCTCGCCCGATTTCCGGCCGCGCAGCGCGCCGGCGTCGAGGCGGCGCGCGCCGCAGCATTCGGGCCTGTTCGACTGGCTGAGGTTGTTTCGCTGATCGGGGTGGCTGCGTACCGGGCTACCGAGGCGTCGTCGTCGCGTGCCCGTCCGCGTACAGCCACACGGGCACGCCGTCGTCGCGCAATGCGGCGACCGGTTCGTCCGTGCTCCAGCGCCGCGCGATCTCGACACGGCGAACGAACCACGGCATCAACGTCGCATGCCGTGCATCGTCGTCGCGATCGTCGTCGAACAGCGCATCGTCGCCGATTCGCGTGTAACGCGCCGGATGCAGCACGGTGCCGTCCGCGCGCAATGCCGTCGCGTGCACGTCGTGGCCGTCGTCGTCCTGCACGCTGGCGAGCCAGCCATGGTCGGCGCCCCAGAACAGGCCGGCCACATCGTCGTAGCGCCCCAGGGCGATCGTCGCGCCCGTCTCGAGATCGCAAATCGCCAGTTGCACCGGCTCGCCCGGCAGGACGCCGATCGCATAACGCGTGAACAGCTCGCCCGGCACCATCTCGTCGTCGGGCAGCCACGACAGCGCGCCCATGTTGACGAAGTCGAACGGCGTGAGCACGCGGCCCTGCCCGTCGACGATCGCGCAACGGCCGTCTTCGCGCCGCACGATATGGCGGATCGCGCCGAGTTCGTCGAGCATCTCCGCTCGTTCGCCGTCGGTCAGTGGAGCGACTTCCGCGTAATGCGGTTCGACGATCATCCGACCTTTCTCATCGACGAGACCGACGCGACCGTCGCGCCGTGCGACGAACGCGCCGCACTCGGACGACCATTCGAGCGCCGCCCACTCGGGCTCCGCGCGCCATTTTCCGTCGCGCCCGATCAGCCCCCACTGCTCGCCTTCGGCGACCGCCGCGACGGCGCCGTTCACGAATTCGTGCGCATCGTCGAAGCGCGGCGCAATCGCCCACGCGCCATGCGTATCGACGAAGCCCCAGCGGCCGTCCATGCTCGCGGACGCAATCCCGCCCGTGAATTCGCCGAAGTTGTCGAGCAACGGTTCGAGCGCCCACACGCCATCCGTGCGCAGGAGCCCGAACCGCTCGCCCACGCGTACGCAGGCGACGTCGCCGTTGAAATCCCACACCGCGTCGAACGCCGGTTCGCGCACGATCCTGACACCGTCGCCTTCATCGTCGCCATCGGCAAGCAGCAGGCCGACCTTGCCGTCGCGCGCGGCCCACAACAGCCGGTCGTCACGCGCGCCACTGGCCCACAGGTTCGTCCACTCGGGCGGCACGATCACGTCCCACGCGTCGTCGGTTTCGCGCCGCACGCCCCAGAGGCCGTTGCGTCCGCGAAAGCTGAACGTGCCGTGACCGAGCCAGTTGCCGTGCAGCTCGCCGGCGTCGAACATCTCGGCGAACGTCACGCGGCGCGGCGGATTCTGACGGACGAAATAGTGATGCGACACCCCGCCGAACCCGAAGCCCCACGCCCAGTCGCGCCAGTCGGCCGGCGTGTCGATCTCGAGTACCTCGCGCACGCCGCGCACGTCTCGGAAGTCCATGCAGTTCGCGACGCGCCACCACAGGCGCGTACAGGCATCGCGCTCCTCGTCGATGTAGTCGTTCGGATCGCCGTCGTCGAGCCATGACAGTTCGTCGAGGTTCGCGGATAACCGCGGCGCGCCATGCGCATCGCCGAGCGCGTCGATCGATTCGCCGAGATGACGCACGAGCGCATCGAACTGACGCGCGAGTGCGGGATCGTCGCCGTGCAGCGGATGCGCGACGACGAACGATGCGAGCCGGCTCAGGCGCGCATGCGCGGCCCGCGCGTCGCTGGCGAGATTCGGCGTGCCTGCGTCGCCGAACACACGCTGGTCAGTAATCGCGCCGCCCGCGCCGCCGTCGGCGAGCAGCACGCGCCACAGAAGCGGGAAGTGATTGTTGGATTCCGCGAACCCGATCGTTCGCGCGTCGTCTCCGTCACCTGACTGGAGATACAGCCATGCTCGATTGCCCATCGGAAGGGGTCGCCTCGTTGTTGTGTCGTCGTGTGCAGCAACATGCCGGCCCGCTCGCCGTCAGCGCGCGGCGCCCGCCTTCACGGCGCCGTCGGCGAATCGCCGCTGCGCGCGACCCGATACAGCTCGATGCCGTCGACCTGGAAGCCTTGTGTCATCAGCAGCAGAACGCCGGTGGTTGAATGCTTCGTCGTGAAGTTGCTGCCCGTGATCGACGTGACCTGATACGGGGTCCCGATCCGCATCCTGATCAGCTGGCCGCCCGGCACCTCGAGCACGCATGCGTCCGCAGGCGGCTTCTCCGGCCCGTCCATATCGAGTTCCGCCACGTGCGTCGGTGCGGTTTCGGCGCTCCACTGGCCAGCTTCGCGGCCGCGCAGCACGATGTCGCCCCCCACCTTCTCGACCCGCATGGTCGCGGGCTTGCCGGCGGCCGGCGCGTAATCGCCGAGCAGCCCATCGCAGGCACCGCCGGCTCGCGCGGACAGCGAGACGAACAACATCAGACAGAAGACAGGGATACGCACGTGGAGCCTCTCGGATTCGAATTATTGTCGGAATGCCGGCGCGGGCGCGCGCGGCGGCAGCGACACGCTCGAGCGCTGCCGGACGCCAATATAGCGAATGCGATCGAGGTATGCCAACCCGACACGCACAGCGTGGTGCGGACAGACGACAGGACGCGTGCGCGGCATCCTGTTCCCGCCGTGCACGGCCCGAGGCCGTCTGGACGAAGTGCCGACCGGGCGCGCTCAGCCCGCCGCGAGCGTATCGGCCAGCGCATCGAACTCCGGCGCCCACGTCGCACGCCACACCGCCTTCGTCGCATCGTCGACCCATGCGCCGTCGATCCCGTTCAGCATGAATTGCTTCAACTCGGCCACGGTGAAGCCGAAATGGCTGAGCATCAGTTCCCACGCCTCGCTCGGATTGACCTTGTGCAGCGCCGGATCGTCGGTGTTCGGATGGATCTTCAACCCGAGCCCCGGCATCTTGCGCATCGGATGCAGCTCGGCCCATTGCTCCGGCGGCAGCGTGCGCAGGTAGTACGAATTCGTCGGCACGACGGTAAACACGATGCCGCGCTCCGCATAGCGTGCACACAGCTCGGGGTTGTCGACGATCGTATAGCCGTGATCGACACGATCGACCTGCAGCAGGTCGACGGCCGTCTCGACGTTGCGCCACGGCATCCCGAACTCGCCGGCATGCGCGGTCGTGCGAAAGCCGGCCGCGCGCGCGTTGCGATATGCCTTCCAGAACAGTTCCGGCGGCCGGTCGTTCTCGCGATAGTCGATGCCGATCCCTGCGACTTCGTCCGCGCGATTGGCCGTCATCCACTCGACGATCGCCACGGCTTCATCAGGATCCTGCTCACGGTCGATGCTCGGAATCAGGCGCGCGCCGATCCCGAAGTCGCGCGCGGCATCGCGGATCCCGGTCACGATCGCGGCTTGCGCATCCGCATACGCGATGCCCGACACGCGTACCGTTCCCGTCGGATTCCAGAAGAATTCCGCGTGCCGCACGTTGTGGGCGGCTGCGTCTTCCAGATACTCATACGCGATGCGCCGCAAATCGTCGGGGCGTGTGAGCAAATACTTGTCGAGCGCGCGCAGCACGTGCAGCACGCCGACCGGTTTCTCGCCGCGTGCGTAGAACGCGTCGATCTCCGCACGCTCGATCGGCGCGCCGCTGCGTTCGGCCAGTGCGACGAACGTGTCATGCCGCACCGCGCCGAGCAGGTGGCAATGCAGTTCGATTTTCGGCAGCGCGCGGAAGAAGGCCCGATGGGCCGGCGTGATGTCGATACCCGTGCGCGCGGCCGGGACGTTGCCTGGTGTTCCCTTCATGTCAGTCTCTTTTCGGTAGTGCCATTGCGTCGCGAAGCCGTCTCTCAGTGCGGCTTCACGACGGTCCAGAAGTAATAGCCGAGCGGAATCGCGAGCACGACGAGCCCCCACGACACGTCGCGCCAGCGGCCGGCCAGCAGCTTGACGAGCACGTAGCACAGCAGCCCGCCCGCGATGCCGGTGCCGAAGCTGTTCGACATCAGCGTGAGCAGCACCATCGACATCACGGGCAGCGCATCGGTGAAGTCGTCGAAATGCGTATGGCGGATCGTCGCGAACATCGACAGCCCGATCAGGATCAGCGCCGGCGCCGTCGCTTCCTTCGGGATCGCGAGCGCGACCGGCACGAACAGCAGCATCGCGGCGAACAGCACGGCCGCCGCCACCGACGACAGCCCGCTGCGGCCGCCCGACTCGACGCCCGCCGCCGATTCGATCAGCGCGGTCAGCGCGGGAATGCCGAACACGGGCCCGAGCGTCGCGGCGAGCGAGTCGACGAGAAACGGCCGGTTGATGTTCGGCAGGTTGCCCTGTTCGTCGAGCAGGTTCGCCTTCGCGCCGACCGCGAGCGCGGTGCCGAGCGTCGAGAAGAACTCCGCCGCGAAGAATGCGAACAGGTACGGTGCGGCGGCCAGGCTCAACGCGCTGCCGATGTCGAGCTTGAACGCGATCGGCGCGATGCCGTGCGGCAGCGACATGAAGGACGCGGGCAGGTGAGTGACGCCGAGCGGCACGCCGGCCGCGGCGGCGACGAGAATCGCGATCAGGATCGCGCCGGGCACCTTGCGCGCCTGCAGCACGATCGCGACCGCGAGGCCGATCAGCGCGACGAGCGCGCCCGGCCGCGAAAAGTCGCCGAGCGCGAACGCGTTGGTCTTCGCGTTCGCGACGACCATCCCCGCATTGCGCAGCCCGAGCATCGTGACGAACAGTCCGATCGACGCGCCGAGCCCGAGCTTGATCTGCACCGGAATCAGCCGCACCACGACACCGCGCGCGCCGAGGATCGTCAGCAGGAAGAACAGCACGCCCGACACACACGCGATGCCGAGGCCCGTCTGCCAGCCGACGTGCTCGGTCGTCGCGAGCGTCACGCCGATGATCACCGAGCCGCCGATACCGGGGCCGACGAGGAACGGCAGATTCGCGTAGAGCCCCATCAGCGTGGTGAACAGCACGAACACGACGATCGTCGCGGTCGTGGCCGCGCCGCGGTCCATGCCGCCCGTCGCGAGCAGCGACGGGATCACGACGAGCAGGTACGCGGCCGCGAGAAACGACGTGACGCCCGCGATCGTCTCGGTGCGCACGCTCGTGCCGCGCGCGGCGAGCGCGAAGCGCCGCTCGAGCCAGTTGGCCGGCGCGCGCGCCGGCATCGTGTCAGTCGCTGACATGGTGGTTCTCCTGTGATTCCGAATATTGTCCTGTGTCGGGGCGTGCAGCGCGGTCTTATACTGCCGCGTACCGCATCCCGACCGTCATTGCCCGATGTCCGACCGCTCGTCGCTACTCCCCGCGCTCACGCTGCGGCAGGTCCAGCACTTCGTCGTCCTTGCACACGCACGCAGCTTCACGCAAGCCGCGCAAGCGCTGTCGCTCACGCAGCCCGCGCTCACTGCGTCGATCCGCCAGATCGAGTTCCTGCTCGGCGGCCGCCTGTTCGCACGCACCGCACACCGGCTCACGCTGACCACCGCGGGCGAAGCCGTGCTGCCGCTCGCCGAGCGTCTGCTCAACCAGGCGCGCGGCACCTTCGACGACATGACGCGGCTCATCGGCGAACGCATCCAGACCGTGCGCATCGCGTTCATCCCGTCGGTCGCGGGCCGCCTGCTGCCCGCGCTCAACGCACTGCGCGGCACGCATCCGACGCTGCGCTTCACGCTCACCGATTTGCCGAACAGCGCGCTCGTCGAAGCGGTGCGCGACGGCGTCGCGGATCTCGGCATCGGCGTGCGCGAGCCCGACGGCGACGACGGCACGCTGCGCTACCGGCAACTGTTCGAGGACGAGATCGTGATCGTCGTGCGGCACGACGATCCGCTCGCCCGCGCGAAGAGCGTCACGTGGGCGAAGCTCGTCGATCGCGACCTCGCGGTGTTCGTGCGCGGCAGCGTCAGCGAATCGCTGCATCGCACCGGCGGCGCCGGGAAGCTGCGCCTGAACGTCACGTACCGGATGGAATACACGGAGCCGCTCTACGCGCTCGCGCGCAACGGCCTCGCGACCGCCGTGCTCCCGAGCCTCTACACGATGCATCTGCACGATCCCGAACTCGTCGCGCTGCGCGTCGACAAGCCGCGCGTCACGCGTGCGATCTCGCTGATCTCGCTCGCCGCCGACGATCGCGGCCCGCACGTGCGGGCGTGCCGCGAGTGGATCGAGAAGCACATCTGATTCCGTTCGCCGCGCGCGGCCGCCCGCACTCAGGGAAGATTCGCGATGCGTGCGACGAGCGTCGCGTAGAAGCGGTCCGCGTCGACCTCGTTGATCCACGTTGCATTCGCCGTACGGCCGCTGCGCCCGTTCCAGTCGACGATCGTCTCGCCGAGCGTCCACTGCCCGGTCGTCTCGACCACGACATTCACCTTGCGGCCGCCGAACAGCGTCGGATCGACGAGATAGCCGACGGCCGTCGGGTCGTACATCGGCGCGTCTTCAACGCCGCGCCGCTTCTTGTTGTATGCAAGCTCGGCCTCCATGATGTCGGCGACGATCGCGCCGCAGCGGTTGCCGAGCGCACGGAACGGCGCGACGCGCGCCGGCGTGATCGGCGCCTTCACCGCGACGTCGCGCGGCAGCACGACGATCGGCACGCCGCTGCCGAACACCACGTCGGCCGCCTGCGGATCGACGTAGATGTTGAACTCGGCGGCCGGCGTGATGTTGCCGCGCTCGAAGAACGCGCCGCCCATCAGCACGATGTCGCGCAGCGCGCCGCGGATCTGCGGCGCTTCGACCAGCGCGGTGGCGAGGTTCGTCAGCGGGCCGAGCGCGCACAACGTCACGCTGTTCGGCGCCGCGCGGCTCAGCGTATCGACGAGGTACGACACCGCGTGGCCGGCGGCGAGCGGCGCGCGCGGCGCATGCAGTTCGACGCCTTCGAGCCCGGTCTTGCCGTGCACGTTCGCGGCCGTCACCAGATCGCGCACGAGCGGACGCGGGCAGCCCGCATACACCGGCAGCGCGTTCGTGCGGCCGGCCCAGTCGCGGATGATCCGCGCATTGCGTTCGGTCAGGTCGAGCGGCACGTTGCCGGCCACGGCCGTCAGCGCGCGCACGTCGAGGCGGTCCTGCGCGCCGAGCGCGAACAGGATCGCGATGGCGTCGTCCTGCCCCGGGTCGGTGTCGATGATCACCGTGCGGCGCGCGGCGTCGGCGCCGGCCGCGAATGCGCCGGTTTCGGGCAGCAGCGCGGTGCCGGCCAGCGCGGCGGACAGTTTCAGGAAGGTGCGGCGGGAGGCGATCGAATGGGTCATGGTCGGGCGCTCAGAACACGTGCCGGACGCCGAGCGTCGCCATCATCTGGCGCGTGCCGGTCGAACCCGCATACGCGAAGATCTGCGCATGGTCCGCGTCGCCAGCCGCCTGCTGTACGATCACCGTCAGCGCGACGTCGGTGCGTTTGGACAGGAAGTAATCGGCCTGCAGGTTCACCTGATGCCATTTCGGACGCTTGTCGATCACGTCGTACTTGCCGTTCGTGAACGCATACGCGGCGCCGAGAAAGAGTTGCGGCGTCATCGTGTAGACGACGTTCACGCCCAGGTTCTGCAGGTGCAGGTGCGAATTGTCGAGGTAATCGTAGCGCACGTCGGTGAACATCGCCGCGAACTGCGCGCGGCCGATCGTGTAGAAACCGCCCGTGCCCGCGATCCGCTGCCGGCTTGCGTATGCGGCCGGCGACATCGCGCTCTTGCTGAAGATCAGCAGCGGCGACGCATAGTCGTTCGCGATCGCGCCATCCTGGTTCGTCGCGCTATACGGATGGTTGTACTGCGCATAGACCACGCTCCAGCGCAGCGGGCCGCGCTCATAACCGAGCCCGAAGCTGTACGCGCTGTTGTTCGCGAAACCGGTCGCATTGCTGAAGCCGTACAGCGCGGTGAACTTCAGCCCGGAGTAGACGGGGCTCACGTACTTCACCGAGTTCTGCACGCGGATGTCGTTGTAGCCGTTGTCGTTGTCGCCGATGTTCACGCCATTGCTCGCGATGATCACGGGCCCGATGTAGTCGTGGATCGCATCGTACTGGCGACCGAACGTCAGCGAACCGTAGGTACGATCGGCGAGCCCGACGTACGCCATGCGCCCGAACTCGCGGCCGTTCTGTGCGGCCGTGCCCGTCATCACGTTGAAGCCGTTCTCGAGCTGGAAGACCGCGGACAGCCCCTGCCCGAGATCCTCCTTGCCCTTCAACCCCCAGCGCGGGTTCTGGTTCGTGCCGGACAACGCCTGCCACGCGTTCTTGCCGCCCTGGTTCGTCGCGAACCCGACGCCGGCCGAGATGAGACCGTACAGCGTGATGCTGCTTTGCGCACCGGCATGGGTCGCGAAAGCGCCGAGCATCGCGAGCGGGGCGAGCTTGTAGAGAGTTTTCATGCGGGTCGTGTGGTCGGTGGTGGTCCAGGCGCGGCAGGGGTTCCGCGAAACTGGACTCGACTATACGAACCCGGATCGGATAATAAAAGTTTGCTTTCCTTATATGTCAATAAATCGGATTTATTCTCATCCGCACGCAATCCGCTCTCGGCGAACCGACGCTCAGTCCGCCGTGTCGCCGCCCTTCGGCAGCTTCGACCACGCGCCGCGCCCCGGCATCGGCGACCAGGCCGGGCGGGTCTTGCGGGCGCTGTCGATCACGACCAGGTAGCGGCCCGCGATCGGCGTGACGTCGCGATCGCGACGCAGCACCCACAGCGATTTGCCGGCCTCGACGCGTGCCTGATAGTCGTCGTCGAGCACCCCGTGCTGGTCGAGGAACGTGTTCAGCGACGCGGGAATCCGCACGCAGCCCTTCGAATGCCGGATGCCGAGCAGCGCTTCGAGCCGGTCGGGGTCGGTCGCATGCATCTGGAAGCGCATCGGCGACACGCCGCCCTTGCCCCAGCCGCGCTCGCCATCCACCCAGCCGAAGTCGTAGATGCGCATGTCGCGGCGGCCGTAGCCGCGAATGCCGTTCTCGTTCGTCGTGCCTTCCGCGCGGAAATCCATCGTGTCGGGCGAGTGATGAAACACGCCGAGCGGCGTCAGGAAATGGTCGTACTGGCCCGGCAGCCCGGTGCCGACCGGCGACGCACCGATCATCAGCCACGCATTGGCCGGCGTCGCCCGGAAATAGATGAACAGCGCCTGCACGTTCGGCGCGCGATCGACCATCGCGACGTATTCGCCGGCGAGATCGCCGAGATCCGCATCGGCGAGCGCTTTCTGAAGGCGGTCGCCGTACGCGCGCTGTTCGTTCGCGGGTACGTTCAGGCGTCGCGTGACTTCCTGCGTGAAGCGCTTGCGCATGTCGAGCGCACGGGTCGTCGCGTTTTGCGCCTCCTCGGCCGACAGCGGCGGATGCCGACGCGGCGGGGTGGGCGGAGGCGGCTCGGCCTCGCTGGCGGGCGCGCCGGATGCGGCCGATGCAGGCGCGGCGGCCGACGCGGCGGAAGCCGAGGAAGCGGCCGACGCCCCCGATGCCGCATTCGCGGGTTCCGCGTGATTCATGTGATTCGCGTGTGACGCGGCGGATGCCGGCGCTGCGGCCGATGCGCCCGACACCGCATGCGCAGACGGCTGCGTGCGGGACGCTGCCGAAGCAGGCGACGCAGCGGACGAAGATGACGCAGCAGACGATGCACCGTCGGACGCGGCAAAGGCAGGCTGCTCGGCGAGAACGGAAATCGACATCGCGACAGCGAGCCACACGTATGCGGCAACTGCACGGTTGAGGCAACGCGGCTTCGCAAAGCGCCGCGTCAGAGGGACAAGAATCATACGTTCGAAGCCATCGGCCGATCCGGCCGCCGCATGCTGCTGGTGCGAGCGGCGCATCTTCCGCGCAAGCCATCGACACGTCCGGCGCATCGTGCGCGCCCGGCGCCGACGCCTCTTCGCGGCGGAGCCGTTCGCTGATGCAACGCGGGTGCTCCGATGGCGGCTAATGAGTCGTCAGGCCCTTCATTCTACTCGTCGATGCGCGAATCGGCAGCGCCCGGACGCGCGCTTTTACGTGTAATTGCGCTTCGTCACGCTTTGTTTCAACTCGTTGCCGCCGGGGTTTTCTTTGCGTGGCAGGTTGGCGTGTTGGACGTTGTCGGCGCGCGTCCGAAAGTTTGCGTGCTTCATCCGGATTCGATCGCGTTTGCGGGTTGATTCGCACCGCAAATCATTTTGACGATGCGGCACACCGGGACGCAACCGTGTCGCACACATCCCGCACGAATCGTGCGACATGCGTGCGCACCTGCCGACTACTTCGAGATGGCTTCGAGTGCGATGCCCTTCGTGCGCGGCCCCATCCCCCCGATCGCGGCCATCACGACCACCATCGCGCCCGCGATGAACGCGAACACGCCAAACGTGCCGAAACCGCGCAGCACGGCCGCGATCACGAACGACGAGAAGATCGCCGAGAAGCGGCTCCACGAATAGACGAAGCCGACGGCCCGCGCGCGAATCGACGTCGGGAACAGCTCGGCCTGGTATGCATGGAAGCTGTACGACATGATGTTGCTCGCGAGCGTGAGGCCAATGCCGAGCACGATCAGGAACGCGCCCACCGTCGTCTGGCTGAACAGCAGCCCGCAGACGACGATCGCCGCCGCCATCGCGATGATCACCGACTTGCGCTCGAAGCGGTCGGCGATCACGAGGCCGATCAGCGGGCCGATCGGCGCCGCGAGCGCGATCACGCTCGAATACATCAGGCTCGACGTGATCGTGATCCCCTGCTTGATCAGCAGCGTCGGCACCCAGTTCGCAAAGCCGTAGAAGCCGACCGTCTGGAACACGTTGAAGATCGTCATCATGATCGTGCGGCTGCGATACGGCGGTACCCACATGTCGCGGAAGCTGCCGCGCGGCGGCACGGGTTCGGCCGGCGCGGGCGGCGGCAGCGGCCGCCCGTATTCGGCTTCGACCTTCGCCTCGAGCGCACGCATGATGCGGTCGGCTTCGTCGACCCGCCCCTGCTGCGCGAGCCAGCGCGGGCTTTCAGGCAGTTCACGGCGTATCCACCACACGAACAGCGCGCCATGCGCGCCGATCAGCACGACCCAGCGCCAGCCGTCGAGGCCGAACGGCGCGTGCGGCACGAGCAGGTAAGCGAGGAACGCAACCACTGGCACCGCGACGAACCCCACCGCCTGTTCGCACGCGAACGCGCGGCCGCGGATCTGCTTCGGCACGAGTTCGGAGATGTACGTGCCGATCGTCACCATCTCGACGCCGAGGCCGAGACCGACGACGAAGCGCCAGAAGTTCAGTCCGGTGGCGGTGTCCTGGAACGCCATCACGACGTTGGCGGCCGTGTACCACAGCAGCGACCACGTGAAGATCGCGCGGCGGCCGAAGCGGTCGGCGAGGAAGCCGCACGCGATCGTGCCGATGAAGAGCCCGGAGAACAGCGCGGCGATGAAGCTCGCGACGCCCGTGGTGCCGAACAGGCCGTGCGTCGTCGCGGACAGGATGCCGCTTTTCACGAGGCCCGGCGCGACGTAGCCGCTGTAGAGCAAGTCGTAGAGCTCGAAGAAGAAGCCGAGGCTCAGCAACACGACGAGCTTCCAGACGCTGCGCGTCGGCGGCAGGCGATCGAGACGGGCCGAGATGGAGCCGGGGTCGATGGAGGGGAATTGGGCAGGTGCCTGGGAAAGGCTGTCCGTTGAGGCCATCTTGGGCGCGTCTCCTGATCGTGTCGTGTCGTGTTGTGCGTCGTTCTCGGGTGGATCGCCGAACCGCCGCCGGGCGAATCGCTGCATTGTACCGGCACGCCCGTCCGGCGCACGGGCAAGCCGGCAGGACGGCGGCGCCGGGCGCCGAAACCGTTCGACGCCCCGTTTTCCGCCGGACATTGTGTAAATTGCGTAACCGTCTGTCCGCTTCGGAAAGCGCGCCGGCGGGCCGTTCCCGGGCCTTCCGCTCTCGCGCGCCGGCCGCGCAGGCCGGCAACAACGGGTCCTACCGCGCTGTTTCGCACAGGCGCGCACCGTCCGAATCGCCACGACCGAGGATACGCAATCGGTACAACCACGCGTTCCGCACCCCGGTAACATGCTACCGGGCCAACTACCGGCTTCCGGCTGCCTTTCGGCAACCGGCATTGTCGGCAAATCGTAAGCATTCCATGTCCATACAACGACTATCCACGTATGCCTGCCGGATCGCGCTGATCGCGCTGCTGCAGTTCGCGGCGATCGCGACCGCGTCGGCGTTTCCGGCGGCCGCTTCCGCGCCCGTCGCGAGCGGCGTCGGCGCGACCGTGCCCGCCATCTCGCTGCCCGACGCCATCGCGCAGCTCAAGCAGATGCAGGCCGAGCTGGACCGCATCAAGCAGCAGACCTCGACCGCGTCCAACAGCAAGGAGCTGGACGGGCTCGACGACTCGGCGCAAGAGCTGAGCACCGATGTCGCGAAATTGCAGAGCGATCTCACGCTGCAACGCACGCAGGTTCAGGCGCAACTCGACGTGCTCGGCCCGCCGCCGGCCGAGGGCGCCGCGCCGGAAACGCCGGCCGTCGCAAAGCAGCGGGCCGCGCTGGACGCACGCAAGACGCAGATCGATGCGGCGCTGAAGCAGGCCGCCGACCAGAAGACGAGCCTCACGAACCTGACCGAGCAATTCGCGAAGCTGCACCGCAGCCTGCTCAAGAACCAGCTCGCGTTCCGTTCGGGCAGCATCTTCAGCGCGCAGTTCTGGCTGCCGCTGTTCCACCTGTCGCCGGACGACCGTCAGCGGCTCGACGATTTCAACGGCGAACTGTTCGACATGCTGCGCTCGTCGTGGGTGCCCGGACAACGGGTGCTCACCACGCTGCTGCTGATCGCCGCGTTCGCCGCATGGCTCGGCGGCCGCCGGCTCATCGAGCGCGGGCTCGCCTGGATCGCGCTGAACCGCCTGCCGCCCACCCGCTTGCGCCGCAGTGCGCTGGCGCTGTCGACCGCGTTGTCGACCTTCCTGGCGACGGCCGTCGCGATTCAGATCCTTTACCTCGCCGTCGCGCGCCACTACGAGCTCACGCCGTCGCTGACCGATCTGTGGGACCAGTTCGCGAAGCTCGCCGCGACCTGCGCATTGATCGCGGGGCTCGGCCGCGCACTGCTCTGCACGAAGCATCCGTCGTGGCGCCTGCCCGCGCTGGCCGATCCCGTCGCGCTCGCGATGAAGCCGTTCCCCGCCGTCCTGGCCGGGCTGCTGCTGGTGTCGGGCACGCTCGAATCGATCAACCGGATCGTCGACACCAGCCTGTCGGTCACGCTGTTCGGGCGCGGCATCGTATCGCTCGTCGTCGCACTGACGGTCGGCGCGTCGCTGTTGCGCGCGAACCGCGCGCGCAGCGCCCTCGCGGCGGCAGGCGAGGCGCCCGAGCAACGCTCGACGCTCGCGGGCCTGATCCATGCCGGTGTCACGCTCGCGATCGTCGCGTCGTTGATCGCACTCCTGATCGGTTACATCACGGTCGCGCGCTTCATCACGTACGAGCTCGTGTGGTTCGAGATCGTGCTGTGCGCGACCTACATCCTGATCCAGCTGACGCGCGACGCGAGCGAAAGCCTGTTCTCGTCGAGCCTGTCGACGGGCCAGCAGATCAAGCACCTGTTCGCGCTCGAAGATCGCCACCTTGACCAGGCGCGTACGGTGCTGTCCGGCTTCGGCACGAGCCTGCTGATGCTGATCGCGGCGATCGCGCTGTTGACGGGCGGCTTCGGCACGACGCCGGGCGACCTGCTCGACAGCGCGGTCGCGATGATCGGCAGCCAGCGGCTGCAGAGCCTGAACATCATGCCCGACCGGATCATGAACGCCGTGATCGGCTTCGCGATCGGCTTCTACCTGCTGCGCTCGCTGCGCCGCTGGCTCGACGGCGAGTTCATGCCCGCGCTCGGCATGGATACGGGCATGCGCGTGTCGCTGATCACGTTGTTCACCAACGTCGGCTACGTGCTGCTCGTGCTGATGACGCTCGGGCTGCTCGGCGTCCGGTGGAGCAATCTCGCGTGGATCGTCAGCGCGTTGTCGGTGGGTATCGGTTTCGGCCTGCAGGAAATCGTGAAGAACTTCGTGTCGGGGCTGATCCTGTTGACCGAGCGCCCGGTGAAGGTGGGCGACATGGTCAGCATCGCGGGCGTCGAAGGCGACATCCGTCGCATCAACGTGCGCGCGACCGAGATCCAGCTCAGCGACCGCTCGACCGTGATCGTGCCGAATTCGCAGCTGATCTCGCAGAACGTGCGCAACGTGACGATGGGCAACAGCACGCAGGGCGTCGCGACGCTGGTGCTGACGTTCCCGCTGAACACCGATCCCGAGCAGGTGCGCGACCTGCTGCTCGACGCGTATCGCGAGCACCCGGCGATTCTCGACAAACCGGCGCCGTCGGTGACGTTCAGCCAGCTCGCGCCGGACGGGATCACGCTGAGCGTGACGGGTTACGTGTCGAGCCCGCGGATCGCGAGTTCGACGAAGAGCGACCTGCTGTTCGAGATCCTCAAGCAGTTGCGCGCGGCGGGGATCACGCTGTCGAGCCCGCAGATGCTGGTCGTGCAGAACATGCCGACGAACGATGGTTCCACGCGGCCCGAATCGTAAGCGAGCCATTGCGCGGCGACGCTCACGATCGATCGGCGCGCCGCACGCATCGCAATAACCGACAAGGGCCGGTTACCGCTTCCGCGGCAACCGGCCCTTTCATTCGACTGTCGAAGCGCCCTGGCCGGGCGCCTGCATCACACGTCGAACTTCACCCCCTGCGCCAGCGGCAACTGCCGGCTGTAGTTGATCGTATTCGTCGCACGGCGCATATACGCCTTCCACGCATCCGAACCCGACTCACGCCCGCCGCCCGTTTCCTTCTCGCCGCCGAACGCGCCGCCGATTTCCGCGCCGCTCGTGCCGATGTTCACGTTGACGATCCCGCAATCGCTGCCGGCCGCCGACATGAACTGCTCGGCCTCGCGCATGTCGTTCGTGAAGATCGCCGACGACAGGCCCTGCGGCACCGCGTTGTGCACGTCGATCGCGTCTTCGAAGTTGTCGTAGACCATCACGTACAGGATCGGCGCGAACGTCTCGCGCTCGACCACCGCCGATTGCTTCGGCATCCGGACGATGGCCGGACGCACGTAGTACGCATCCGCGTGACCGACGTCGACGCGCTCGCCGCCCTTCACTTCGCCGCCCTGCTCGCGCGCATCGGCCAGCGCCTTCTGCATCGCGTCGAACGACGCACGATCGACCAGCGGGCCGACCAGCGTGCCTTCCTCGAGCGGGTTGCCGACCTTCACCGACGCGTAAGCCTTCTCGATGCGCGGCAGCAGTTGCTCGACGAGGCTGCGATGGACGATCAGGCGGCGCAGCGTGGTGCAGCGCTGGCCGGCCGTGCCGACCGCCGCGAACGTGACCGCGCGCACGACGAGGTCGAGATCCGCGCTCGGCGCGACGATCATCCCGTTGTTGCCGCCGAGTTCGAGAATGCCGCGTGCCAGGCGCTGGCTCAACACCTTCGCGACTTCCTGGCCCATCCGCACGCTGCCCGTCGCGCTGACGACCGGCACCTTCTTCGACGCCGTCAGCACCTCGCCGACATCGCGCATGCCGAGTACCAGCTGGCTCAGCTCCGCCGGCGCGACGCCCGGATGCGTCTTGTCGAACTCGCGGAGCGCCTTCTGGAGCAGCACGTGGCATGCGATCGCGGTGAGCGGCGTCTTCTCGGACGGCTTCCACACGACCGAATCGCCGCACACGAACGCGAGCGCCGCATTCCACGCCCACACCGCGACCGGGAAGTTGAACGCCGAAATCACGCCGCACACGCCGATCGGGTGCCACGTTTCCATCATCCGGTGGCCCGGGCGCTCCGATGCGATCGTGAGGCCATAAAGCTGGCGCGACAGGCCGACCGCGAAATCGCAGATGTCGATCATTTCCTGCACTTCGCCGAGCCCTTCCGACGTGATCTTGCCGGCCTCGAGCGTGACGAGGCGGCCGAGCTCGGCCTTGTGCTCGCGCAGCACGTTGCCGAACACGCGCACGAGTTCGCCGCGCACCGGCGCCGGCACCGTGCGCCACTTGAGGAATGCGTCGTGCGCGGCGTCGATCTTGCGCTCGGCGTCGGCGGGCGAGTCGACGGCCAGCGTCGCGAGCGTCGCGCCGTCGAGCGGCGAACGCGCGGTCAGCGCATTGCCTTTCCACTGGGCGAGATCGATGTCGAGCGCGGCAAGAATGTCGTTGAATTGCATCACTTCCTCTTCAGGGACAGATTGATCGGTGCGGCGGCAGCGCCGCCCGCGTGATTCGATTGGAGCGCGTTCGAGCGCCTCGTGCAAGCGGATGCGCCGTGCGGCGGGCCCGGTGCACCATCCGGCGCATCGCGCTGCGCCGCCGCCGGCAGGCCCGGCCGGACGGCGCGCCCCCAGCCTCGCGAGGCACGATCCATGAAACACATTGTCGATGGCCACAAGTCCGGCCGCTATTGATATTAACTCACGACTTCATTCCCAAAACGCAAGAAGTCCGCCGCGCGGACGGGCCGGTTCCCGCGCCGATATCGGACGCTTCCAAAGCCGACGGACGGGTACGCGGACACGTCCCGATCCGACACAAGTTGATGACGATCCCGCATCACCCTGTGCGGAAATATCGTTTGCCGCCCGCGCATTCGACCCCACACAATCGGTGCGACGTCGAGGTGCAACGCACCCGGCGCGCCGCCGGCCGCCACGACCGCCGCCGGACGACCGACGAAGGCGACACGCACCACGGCCCGGCTCAGCGGGCCCGCGTCGCACCGCATCACCGCTGCCCGGCCCGCGGCCGGCAGCGCGTCGTGCTTCGTCACCGAAAAACAATCCCGGAGACAGCGCCCAGCGCCCGCCATGCATTCAGACGCCCGCCCCGATTCGTCCCGCCCGTCCGGCCCGCCGCCCGCGAAGCCGTCCCTCCACCGTGCGCTCCAGGCCCGCCATCTACGGATGATCGCGATCGGCGGCTCGATCGGCACGGGCCTGTTCGTCGCGTCCGGCGCGTCGATCTCGCAGGCCGGGCCCGGCGGTGCGATGCTCGCGTACATGCTGATCGGCCTGATGGTCTATTTCCTGATGACGAGCCTCGGCGAAATGGCCGCGTTCATGCCGGTGTCCGGCTCGTTCGCGACCTACGGCGCGAAGTTCGTCGACGAAGGCTTCGGCTTCGCGCTCGGCTGGAACTACTGGTACAGCTGGGCCGTGACGCTGGCGGTGGAGCTCGTCGCCGCGCAGCTCGTGATGCACTACTGGTTCCCCCACGTGCCGGGCGTCTGGTGGAGCGCGCTGTTCCTCACGCTGATCTTCGCGCTCAACGCGCTGTCGGTGCGCGGCTTCGGGGAAGCCGAATACTGGTTCGCGCTGATCAAGGTGCTGACGGTGCTCGCATTCGTCGGCGTCGGCCTGCTGATGATCTTCGGGATCATGCAGGGCGGCCCGAGCGCCGGCTGGGGCAATTTCACGATCGGCGACGCGCCGTTCGTCGGCGGCTGGGCGACGATGCTCGGCGTCGCGATGATCGCGGGCTTCTCGTTCCAGGGCACCGAGATGATCGGCGTCGCGGCCGGCGAATCGGAAAACCCGCGCACGACGATTCCCCGCGCGGTAAGCCAGATCTTCTGGCGCATCCTGCTGTTCTACGTGTTCGCGATCTTCGTGATCGGCGTGCTGATTCCGTACACCGATCCGAGCCTGCTGAAGAGCGACGTAACCGACATCGGCGTGAGCCCGTTCACGCTCGTGTTCCGCCACGCGGGCCTCGCGTTCGCGGCCGGCGTGATGAACGCGGTGATCCTGACGGCCGTGCTGTCGGCCGGCAACTCGGGCATGTATGCGTCGACGCGGATGCTCTACAACCTCGCGGTCGAAGGCCGCGCGCCGAAGCTGTTCGCGAAGCTGTCGCCCGGCGGCGTGCCGCGCAACGCGCTGTATGCGACCACCGCGATCGGCGCGCTGTGTTTCCTCACGTCGCTGTACGGCGACAAGACCGTCTACCTGTGGCTGCTGAACACGTCGGGCATGGCCGGCTTCATCACGTGGCTCGGCATCGCGGTCAGCCACTACCGGTTCCGCAAGGGTTTCCTGAAGCAGGGCTACCGGCTCGACCAGTTGCCGTACCGGTCGAAGTGGTTCCCGTTCGGCCCGCTGTTCGCGTTCGCGCTGTGCGCGGCCGTCGCGCTCGGCCAGGACTACCAGGCGTTCCTCGCCGACAAGATCGACTGGACCGGCGTCGCCGCGACCTACATCGGCCTGCCGTTCTTCCTCGCGATCTGGCTCGGCTACGCGCTCGCGCGCAAATGCCGGCTGGTGCGCTACGAGGACATGGACATCGCGCCGTGGATCGAACGCAACGCGACGCATGAAGCTGCCGAAAAGGCCGACGCCGGCTATCCGGCCTATGTCGTCCGTCCGGCCAACCCGACGCCGGGCGCCTGACGCCCTGTAACGCACCGGCCGCCCTTCGCGGCGGCCGGCGCACCGAAAACCCCATTCGACGCGGCGCGCGCGTTCAGGCAAGATCGACGCGCGCCGTCCGCTTTTCCGCCGTCACGAGTCACCGAACACGCATGCAGAACTTCTACGAAGCCACCGTTACCCGCCAGCCCTACCCGCAACTGACCGACACGATCGATACGCAGGTCTGCATCGTCGGCGGCGGCCTCGCCGGGCTGTGCACAGCGCTCGGTCTCGTCGAGCGCGGCGTGCACGACGTCGTCGTGCTCGACAGCGAACGGGTCGGCTTCGGCGCGTCGGGCCGCAACGGCGGCTTCGTGTTCGGCGGCTACAGCCTCGACAACGCCGACCTGCTGCGCACGCTCGGCCGCGACGAAGGGCGCCGGCTGTACCGGCTCACCGTCGACGCGGTCGACCTGATCCGCGCGCGCATCGCCCGCTACGGGATCGACTGCGACATCGTCGACCAGGGCGTGATGCTCGCGAACTGGTTCGACGATCCGTCGCGGCTCGACAGCGTGCGCACGCTGATGAAGAACGAGCTCGGCGTCGACTGGGAACCCGTGCCGACCGGCGCGCTGCGCGAGCGGCTGAAGACGCGGCGCTATTACGGCGGCCTGTTCGAGCCGAACGCATTCCATTTCCATCCGCTCAAGTACGTGCTCGGCGTCGCGGCGGCGGCATCACGCGGCGGCGCACGCGTGTACGAACGCTCGGCCGCGCTCGGCATCGCGCGCGACGGCGCCGGCTACGTCGTGCGCACGGCGCAGGGCGCGGTGCGCGCGAAGGACGTCGTGTTTGCCGGCGGCGGCTACGCGCGCGGCGTGTCGCCGCGCATCGAGCGCGCGGTGTTGCCGATCGCGACCTACGTGATCGCGACCGAACCGCTCGGCACGCGCCTGCCGGACGCGATCGATGCGCCGTACGCGATCTACGACACGCGTTTCGCGTTCGACTACTACCGTCCGCTGCAGGACACGCGGATCCTGTGGGGCGGCCGGATCTCGGTGCTCGACCGCGGCCCCGGCGCGATCGTGCGCCTGCTGCGGCGCGACCTGCTGCGCGTGTATCCGCAACTGGAAGGCGTGAAGGTCGACTACGCGTGGGGTGGACTGATGAGCTACGCGCGGCACAAGATGCCGCAGATCGGCCGCGACGCGGACGGCGTGTGGCACGCGATCGCATTCGGCGGCCACGGGATGGCGCCGACCACGGTGGCCGGCGAGGCGCTCGCCGCCGCGCTGGCCGAAGGCCGGCCGGTGCCGGACGGCTTCGCCGCGTTCGGGCTCACACGCACGTTCGGGTTGGCCGGCCTCGCCGCCGCGCAGCTCACGTATACGGCGTACCAGGCCCGCGACGCGCTCGCGTCCTGCCGCCGCTGAGCGCCCGCCGCGGCCGTGCCGATTAGAGCGGAAGGTCGGCCGGGCGGGCATTTTCCACATGCTAGAATGCCTTTTCCAAGCCGCCGCGAACCACAACAAAGTCACATGAAAGCAGGAAGCAAGGCCGCCACGTCCGACCCCCGCGCGCTTGCGTCCGATGCGCGGCGTAAATACGATCCCGAGCAAACCAAGCGCAACATCCTCGATGTCGCCACGCAGGAATTCTCCGCGATGGGTCTCGCCGGTGCGCGCGTCGACGCGATCGCCGAGCGCACGAACACGACGAAGCGGATGCTCTATTACTACTTCGAAAGCAAGGAGGGCCTGTACGAGGCCGTGCTGGAGAAGGTGTACGGCGACATCCGCGCGCT
This sequence comes from Burkholderia sp. AU28863, assembly GCF_002223195.1. NCBI lineage: Bacteria > Pseudomonadati > Pseudomonadota > Betaproteobacteria > Burkholderiales > Burkholderiaceae > Burkholderia > Burkholderia sp. AU28863. Next base: position 2,183,936 of record NZ_NKFE01000005.1, read on the forward strand.
CGAGCAGGAACTGCACGTCGGCGACATGGAGCCGCGCGAAGGCATGCGCCGTCTCGTCGAATTCACGTTCGACTATCACGACAAGCATCGCGATTTCGTTCGCCTCGTGTCGATCGAAAACATCCACGGCGCGAAATATCTCGAACAGCTGAAATCGTTCAAGAACCGCAACGTCAGCATCATCAAGACGCTCGAGGAACTGGTCGAGCGCGGCGCGGCCAGCGGCGCGTTCCGCAAGGACATCGACGCATTCGACCTGCATCTGCTGATCAGCTCGTTCTGCTTCCACCGCGTGTCGAACCGCTACACGTTCGGCGCCGCATTCGGCCGCGACCCGTCGGCGCCGCGCCTGCGCGCGCGACATCGCGACACGATCGCCGACGCGGTGCTCCGCTACGTCGCCGCGTAAGCGGCGGTAGTCGCCGGCCGGGGCACGCGGCATCCGCGCCCCCCGCGCACTTCATTCAGCACGTCAGCGCATCAGTCCGTCGGTGCGGTCGACGCCAGCGCGATCCGCGCCTTCTCTTCCGGGCTGCCCGCCACGTAATACTTCTTCGCCCAGCTCGAATCGGGCGCAAGCGCGAGCCGCGCAGGCGTACCCGTGCCGTGCTGCTGCTTCGCATGGATCGCCAGCGCGCGGGCGCGGTAGTGCTCGTACAGCCGCAGGAATTCCGCGAGATAGATCGCCGCGATCCGCTTGTCGCGGATCTCGAGCAGGTTCTCGTCGTTGTACTGCTCGGAATTGCGGCTCATGTTCGCCGAGCCCGTATAGACGACCGGATTCGCGCCTTCCGCGTCGATCACGACGAACTTGTGATGGATCACGACGGGCGGAAAAGCCGGCGCCGGTTCGCCCGGGAAAAGCCGCAACTCCGGCTCGAAACCCTTCGGCACCGTGGCCGGCGAGAAATACGACGCGTCGATCACGTCGTGGTTGTCGCGGCCGCGGTGGTACAGCTCGAGGTTCGCGAGCGTCGCCGCATCGAGCGTCTGGCCGTTCTGCCGAGCCGTGTCGGCCTTCGTCGCGCTGCCCACGTTGATCCGGTTCACGAGGCCGAACATCATCAGCCCGCGGTCGCCGGCCGCGAAGCACGCATCGCGCAGCGCCGCGTCGGTCGGCATGAAGAGGCAAAACGACACCGAATGCTTCGCGGCGGCGATCGCGGCGACGATCGTATCGATCTCGGTACGCTGCCCCGCCGGCTCCGGCGAGTACGCAACGCGCACCTGCGCGCTGCCGATCGTGATCGGCGCCGACCAGCCGGCCGACAGCCGCGCGGTCTCCGCAATCGACGGATTCGCGGCCAGCGCATGCGCGCGATCGTTGTACAGCGCGGCGAGCGCGGACGAGTCGAATGCATGCAGCACGTTGGCCTGCTCGGTCAGCCCCTCGGTCGTGAAGTTCGCGGAACCGGTCAGCACGCGCGCGGGCGCCGGGCTCGACGGCGTATCGGTCACGATGAACTTGTCGTGCATGATGTGCGTCCGGTCGCGCGGCGCGAGCGTCGCGAGGCCCTGCAGCGCCTCGACGGCCGGCTGGTTCGGCGACGGCAGCGGCGGCCTGCCCTTGCGCGCCGTGGTGTGCGCATCGTAGACGATCGCGAGCGACGCTGCGCCGTGCTTGCGGCCGAACGCGTCGAACGCGGGCAGCGCCCACAGCGTGTCGGTCAGGTGATAGACGGCCGACACCGCGCGTGACGCAGGATCGAGCATCTGAGCGAACACCTGTTCCATGTCGTTCGCGAGCCACGTGCGCAGCTTCAGCGCCTGGGCGGCGCTCGGCGCCGCGTTCGGCGCGAGGCCGAGCGCCGCGACCTGCTTCGCGAACGCCTGCGAGCTGACCACCGCGCGGTTGAACCACGTACCGATGCCGTCCTCGACGTGCGCGGGCAGCACGACGTCGCACACGCCGGCTTGCGCGTCGAGCACCTGCAGGTTCGCCGGCGTGCCGACGACCGGATAGACGTCGTAGCGGAACGACGCGCCGCGGTCCTGCGGATCGATGCGCGCGTCCCACCACATGAATTTCTGGATCGGCGCCTGGTCGGTCGGCGCATCGCCCTGCGTATCGGCGGCCGGGCCGTCGAACGTCAGGCGGTTGGGCAGCCAGCTGTCCGGCGCACGCGTCTTGCCGTCGGCCGACCAGAAGCCCGGCGTGCGCCGGATCGCGAAGCCGAGGAAATCGGACCGCGACGCCGCATCGGGCCAGTCGAAAGCCAGCAGGACCAGGGTGGGGGAAAGATAGCTGCGCACGCTGACGGTCATTCGTTGCTCCCTGGCCTCGCGGCCGGTCGAGATGAATGCGTCAGTCTTGATGGCGGTTCTTCCCGCGCGATGACCGTTCGATGAACCTTGTATGTCGGACGCGCGTCAGTCGCACACGAGCAGCTCGATCCCGCGCGCCGTCAGCGCGCGGCGCACGGCCTTGTCGGGGGCGCGCTCGGTCACCAGATAGCGGGCGGCGGCCGTGCCGTTGATCCGCACCGGCGTCACGCGGCCGAATTTCGAATGATCGGCGACGATGATCGCCGTGCCCGCCGCCGCGATCATCCTGCTGCGCACTTCGGCGGCGAGCCGCGAGTAGTCGGTGCACTCGCCGTCCGGTGTGATGCCGCCAGCGCCGACGAATGCGAAATCGACGTGGTATTGCGCGAGCTGGTGGATCGTGTCGAGCCCGAACGTCGCGTCCTCGTCATCGGACAGCTCGCCGCCGAGCAGCGTCACGCGGTTGCCGTTGCGCCGCGCGAGCACGAACGCGGTGCGCCAGTCGTTCGTGTAGATCGACAGCCGGTGCCGGTCGGCGAGCGCCAGCGCGACCGCATGCGGCGTGCTGCCCGAATCGATCAGCACCGATGCGTCGTCGGGCACGAATTCGGCCGCGCGCCGCCCGATCGTGCGCTTCGCGTCGGCGTTCGCGGCTTCGCGCTCGGACAGGCTCGGCTCGCGGCGATCCACGGCCAGCGCGCCGCCATGCGTCATCACGAGCAGGCCGCGCGCGGCCAGCGCGTTCAGGTCGCGTCGCACGGTTTCGCGCGACACGTCGAGCGAACGGACGAGTTCCGCGACCGACAGCGCGCCCGAGCGTCCGAGCTCCGACAGGATGTATTGATGACGTTGTTCCGCCAGCATCGCGTGTGCGCCCGAGGCGACTGGTAATGGGTAAGCCGGCCATTGTATTACGGACGTTTGACGACCATTTGACTGGGCCGGGAAACACGGCCGCGCGGCGGCCGCGCGCGTTGCCCGAAAGCGAAATTCTGTATTGCCCGGCGCGCGCGAATCCGCGTGGCGCCGGTTGCTACACTTGGCGCTTCGCCGAACGACCGACCGACAAAGGGGCTTGCGCCATGTATCGCAAAGGCAGTGTGATCGAAATCCAGTTTCCGCCGGAACGCCTCAACGACGCGGCAGGCGATCCGTACTGGATCGACCTGACGCTCGACGAAGCGCGCCGGCTCTACGAACAGCTCGCCGCGCGCTTCGCGACCGACGCGCGCGCCAACCAGCCGCTCGACACGTTCTCGATCGACTGACCGTCGCTGCTGCGCGCCCATCCGCGCAGCGCCGTGCGGTGCAGTGTCACGGACAATCATCCCCGCCGGCCCGCTCACGCGCCGCGCGGCATGAGTGCAGGATTCGACAAGACGCCGACGCCGGTTCGGTCGATACTGGCCGACTTTCCGGTTCTGTCCGGCCGCGTCGCGGCCCGTCACGCATGCTCAACTCGATCGTCGCCGCCGTTTTCGTCGCGCTCTGGTCCACCGGCTTCATCGTTGCACGGGCAATCAAGCCCTACGCCGATCCGAACCTGTTCCTGCTCGCGCGCTTCGCGGGCACGGCCGCGCTGTTCGGCGTGGTGGCGCTCGCCGCGCGCGCACCGTGGCCGGCCCGCCGCGAATGGCCGCGCCACCTGATCGCCGGCGCGCTGCTGCAAGGCGTCTATCTCGGCGCGAGCTACTGGGCCGTCGCGCAAGGGTTGAATGCGGGCGTGATGGCGCTGCTCGGCGCGCTGCAGCCGCTTGCCACCGCCGTGCTCGCGGTTCCGCTGTTCAACGAACGCCTGCCCGCGCGCGGCTGGCTCGGGATGGCGCTCGGGCTGGCCGGCGTCGCGCTCGTGCTCGCGCCGAAAGTCACCGGCGGCGTCGCGCCGTCGCCGGGTGCCGCGCCTGCGTGGCTCGTCGTCACCGTGTCGGTCCTGGCGGTCGGGGCGATCACCGCCGGCTCGCTGTACCAGAAAGGCAAGCTCGCGCAGAGCGACCTGCGCACGGCGGTCGCCGTGCAGAACTTCGGCGCGGCGATCGTCGCGGCCGTCTTCGTCGTGCTGCTCCATGAGACCCGCTGGATCGACGCGCCGGCGCTGTGGGTGTCGCTCGTGTGGGGCGTCGTGTTCCTGTCCGGCGGCGCGGTCACGATGCTGATGTGGATGCTGCGGCGCGGCAATGCGGCGCGCGCGACGTCGCTGCTGTTTCTCGCGCCGCCGCTGGCCGCGCTGCAGGGTTACGCGCTGTTCGGCGAAACGCTCTCGACGATCCAGCTCGCCGGCTTCGCGCTCGCGCTGGTGGGCGTCGTGCTCGCGCGGCGCTGACGGGGCGAAGACCCATGCGGGATCGAGCGGCCACGCCCGGCCACGCCCGTCATCGGGCCTCCATCCCGACTCGTCGAAGCCGCGCGCACGGCTGCCCTTCGCGCGGCACTCCCGCACCCGTCCGGCGCACCGCGCACCACGGCGATGCGCCGCGTCTCGCCGATGCAACGCGAAACCGCCGGATCGCCGGCCCGGCGCGGCGGCGCGCCGCGATTGCGCTTATGATGAGCGCCTTGCATTTCGTCCCGGAACTTCCCGTCATGACATCCGCCGATTACGCCAGCCGCCAACGCGCGATCATTGCCGAACTGAACGTCGCCCCGCACTTCGACGCCGAGGCCGAAATCGACCGCCGCGTCGATTTCCTCGCGCAATACCTTCGCTCGACTGGCCTGCGGACCTACGTGCTCGGCATCAGCGGCGGCGTCGATTCGTCGACGGCCGGCCGGCTGGCACAGCTCGCGGTCGAACAGCTGCGCGCCGGTGGCTACGACGCACGTTTCATCGCGATGCGCTTGCCGAACGGCGTGCAGAACGACGAAGAGGATGCACAGCGCGCGCTCGCGTTCGTGCGCGCGGACGAGGTATTGACGGTCGACGTGAAGCCGGCCGCCGATGCGATGCTCCGTTCGCTGGTCGCGTCCGGCCACGCATTCGACACTCCCGCGCAGCAGGATTTCGTGCACGGCAACATCAAGGCGCGCGAGCGCATGATCGCGCAGTACGCGGTGGCCGGCGCGCGGCGCGGCATCGTGATCGGCACCGATCACGCGGCCGAATCGCTGATGGGCTTCTTCACGAAGTTCGGCGACGGCGGCGCGGACATCCTGCCGCTCGCGGGCCTGAGCAAGCGTCGCGTGCGCGGGGTCGCACGCGCGCTCGGCGGCGAGGAACTGATCGTGATGAAGGTGCCGACCGCCGACCTCGAGGAGCTGCGCCCGCTGCGCCCCGACGAGCACGCGTATGGCGTGACCTACGACGAGATCGACGATTTCCTCGAAGGCAAGCCGGTCGCCGACCGCGTCTACGAAACGGTGCTGCGCTTCTACGACGGCTCGCGCCACAAGCGCGCACTGCCGTACACGATGTTCGACTGGCCGGCTGCATAAGCCGGCCGCCCCGCTACCGGCATATCGCCGCGCGCTCCGTCAGGGCTGCGCGCGGCACATCGGCGCCGGGCAACGCTATGCGTTCCCGCCCGTCTTCTTCGCCTGCAGCGCACGAATCCTCAGCCGCGCGCCCGTATCGCTGACCGTCGCGTCGTACATCGTCGCGAGATCGCGCTTGAGCGCGGTGCGCGAGCCGCCGTCGAGATACACCATGTGCCCCGACGGATAGAACCGCGCGGACAGGTTCTGCCGCACCTTCTGGTCCTCCAGCGGCATCTGCTGCAGATCGATCACGGTCTGGTAGAACGGCGTGACGAAGTCGTAGAGGCCGTTCGCCGACAGCACCTTCAGGTCGACGTTCAGCGCCATCACCGCGGCGAGGTCGCCGGCCGTGTAGAGGATCACGTTCCCCTGCGCATCGATGCCCTGCTGCGCGCCGGTCGGGTCGATGTGACTGAAATCCCAGTTCTTGAAGGCCTGGTCGTTCAGGTCCGTGAACGCCGAGTTCGACGTGAACTTCAACTGCTCGTTCAGGTAGCTGTTCCACATCGCCGTATAGACGCCCGTCACGGCCGTCATCGTCGGATCGTTGCCGCCCGAATTCGGGTCGATCTTGCCGGCGATGCCCGACGAGATCCCGGTCACGCGGCCGTCGTACGAACCGAGCGCGAGCCCCTGCGCATGCAGCAGCGTCGTCAGGAACAGCGAGTTGCCGCGCGTGTCGTAGCCGGCGATGTCGAGTCTCCACGATTGCAGTGTCGCCGTATCGATGCCCGTGTATGCCGACAGTTTCTGCACGGTGGCCGGGTTTGCATGCGGCACCGCGCGCAGCGCGCTCAGGTAGTCGGTGCGCGCGAACTGCGCGACTTCCTCGACGAACGCGCCGAGATCGCTCGGCGCCGGCTTGATGCCGAGCTTCTTGTGATACCACGCGTCGGCCGCGGCGGTCGGCAACGCGCCCACCGGGTTGCCGGCCTGCCGGTAATCGAGGATCGACGATTGCAGCGTGACGCCGTTCAGGTCGACGCCGTCCTCGTGCAGCTTGTATGCGAGCACGCAGCTGCGCGCGGTGCCGTACGATTCGCCGAACAGGTATTTCGGCGAATTCCACCGGTTGTTCTTCGTCAGATAGCGCTTGATGAACTGCTTCAGCGAATCCGCATCCTGGTCGACGCCCCAGAAGTCGCGGTTCTTGTTCGGCGCGACGGCCGCCGAATAGCCGGTGCCGACCGGGTTGATGAACACCAGGTCGCTGTGGTCGATCATGCTGTCCGGGTTGTCTTCGATCTGGTACGGCGCGGGCGGCGTGAAACCCGGCATCGACGTCTTGATGCGCTTCGGCGCGAACGAGCCGAGCAGCACGAACACCGACGACGAACCGGGCCCGCCGTTATAGAAGAACGTCACGGGCCGTGTTTCCTCCTTCGCGCCGTCGGCCGTGAACGCAACGTAGAAGATCTTCGCGGCTGGCTGCGAACTGCTCGGATCGACCGTCACGAGGTGGCCGACCGTCGCCGTGTACGCGATGCGCTTCCCGTCGATCAGGATCGTGTGATGCGTGATCGCGGCCGCCTCGGTCGTGTCCGTCACCGAGTCGTCGGGGCCGTTGCCGTACGCGACCGGATCGAAGAACGGCTGGTCGCGGCCGTGGCTCAGCGCGACCGGATTGATGGTCGGCGGCACGCCATGCGAATTGTGATCGCCGTGATGCAGCGGATACACGCCGCCGGAAGATGCGGAATCGATGCCCATCGTGCTGCTCCTGGAGGTGAAAAAAGACGCGGGCAGACCACCCGCGTCGAACGGAAAGGCGTGCGCCGGCGCGTCAGCTCGACGGCTTGCGCGCGAGGATCGTGGCGAGTTGCGCACCGTTCGGGCTGCCGAGGCCGGTGCACGCGTCCCAGCCGGACGCGGCCGCATACGTGCCGTTCGATCCTTTCGTGATGTCGCGCAGCGCGCCCGGATGCTTGTACAGCATCGGATTGATCCAGCCGGCCGACGCGCCGGCCGCCGCATTGATTCGCGCGATCAGCGCGGCCCACAGCGGTGCGACCGCGCTGGTGCCGCCCATCACGGCCGGCGTGCCGGCGACCGACACTTCGTAACCCGTCTGCGGCGACGCGTCGCCGGCCACGTCCGGCACGCCGCGCTTGGCGAGCGGCGTGGTGGTGCCGTCGGCGCGTGCGACCTTCAACCCCTGCTGCCATGCCGGCAGGTCGAACAGCGAACTGACGCCGCCGCCGCCCGCCCCGCCGCCGGCCGCCTCGTCGTTCCACGTGACCTCGCTGCGGATGCCCTGCCCGGGCAGCGCGTCGAGTTGCGTGCCGCCGCAGCCGAGCACGTACGGGCTCGACGCGGGGAAATCGACGTGATCGGCGCCATCCTGCAGCCCGTCGCCCGAGCCGCTGTCGCCCGACGCCGCGCAGACGGTGATGCCCTGCGCGGCAGCCGCCTGCAGCACGCGGTTGAACGCGTGCGCCGACTGCGCCTGCCAGATCGCTTCCGGGCCGCCCCAGCTGATCGAGATCACGGAAGGCCGGTTGGTCTTGTCGGTGACGGCCGCGTTGACGGCCTGGATGAAGCCCGCGTCGCTGTTCGGTGCGAAGTAGATCGCGATCTTCGCGGCCGGTGCGATCGCGCCGGCGATCTCGATGTCGAGCGCGACTTCGCCGTCCGGGCCGTTCGGCTCGCCGGTCGGCGCATTGCGGCCGGTGCCGACGTTCACGTCGACGAGCGTCGGCGGCGTCGTGATCCCGAGCCCGCGGAAATACTGCTGGATGTCGGCCGCGCGATAGCCGCCGCCGAGTTCGACGATCGCGATGCATTGCCCTGCGCCGTCGCCGGGCGGAAAGTCGTACAGCGACGCCAGCTGGATCGGCGTGAACGTGACGGCCGCCGCGCCGCGCGCCGGCTTGAACGGCGGACGGAAGCGGAAGTGCGGCCGCGCCTGCGGCCGGCTGTCGAGGCCGAGCACGGCCGTCACCGCATCGCCGAGCTCGTCGGGCAGCGCGATCGGGCCCGAACGGCCGCGATACTGGCCGATCGACCGATGCTCGAAACGCTCGAGCTTCACGCTGAACGCGGCTTCGAACTGCGCGATCGTGCCGGACAGCACGACGACGCTTTCGACCGGGTCGACGCGATCGACCGTCAGTTGATGACGGTGTGCGAAGTCCTCGGTCTTGCGGATGTCGTCGGGATTGGCGGAGAAACGCTGCGCGAACGTGTCGCGCGACAGCGGTTTCGCGCCGGCGTCGCCGGTGGCGAGCTGGTGGACCAATGCATCGAGTTGCCCTTCTTCCTGCCGCCGCAACATGATCGTGACGTGGATGCGTTCTGCCGGATCGCACCGGCCGAGACACTTGGACTCGGCGACGATACGGGGTTCACGGTCGGCTTGAAGATGCCTTGCCATGTTCAGACCCTCCTTGGTACCGCGTTGCACGGAACAGCCAGGAAATCGGACATAGCCCGCGGAAGACGGTTCCGTTCGGTCAGTCGACTCGCGACGGCGCGTTTGCGACGGCGCGTTTGCGACGGCGCGTTTGCGATCGCGAAGCTAGAGGAAGTTTAGAACAGTCAGACGATTTGCGCGCACGCCCTTCTGCGGCAACGCGCACGCGCGAAGGCCGGCATCGCGCGCGGCCTGTGTCGATTCGCGCATGGCGTGCCCGCGCGGCCTACCTACCCGCGCGGCGGCCATGCAGCGGCGCTCAGTCTCAGTCCATCGACAACCGCAGCGCGAAACCGATCAAGGCAGCGGAAAAGGTCCAGCGTTGCACCGTCTGCGCGAGCGGATGCGCGCGCATCCACGCCGCGATGCGCGACGCGCCGAACACGCACGCGAGGTCGAAGCACACGCCGGTCGCCACCAGCAGCGCGCCGAGCTCGAACATCTGCCAGACGACCGGCCCGGCCTCGGGCCGCGCGAACTGCGGCAGCAGCACCGAGCAGAACAGCAGCGCCTTCGGGTTCAGCAGGTTGGTCAGCAGCCCCTTCACGAACGATTGCCGCAACGCTCCCGCCGCCGCGTCGCCGTCGCCGAGCGCGAACACCGGCGAGCGGAACACCTGGATCGCGACATACGCGAGATAGACCGCGCCGCCGTAGCGGATCACCTCGTACAGCCACGGCGCGCTGCGGATCAGCGCCGCGACGCCGCACGCCGACAGCGTCACGTGCGCGGTGCGCGCGAGCGACAGGCCGGCCACCGCCGCCATTCCCGGGCGCACGCCGCGGCCGATGCTGGTCTGCAGCACGAGCGCCATGTCGGGCCCGGGCACCGCGTAAATGGCCGCGAGCGCGGCGAGATAAATCAACACCAAATGCGTGGAAATCATGGTCTGCCCCCGTCCTTCAATGACGATATGTTGCCGCTGAAGGCAGAGGGATTATTGGCCAACTTTGGCTCGGGAATGGCGATTCATAGGGGAATCCGCCACAATCATGGAATCACGACAAGGATTCCGCCAATATGACCGACCTCGATAAAACCGACCGCGCGATCCTCGCCGCGGTGCAACGCGACGGCCGCCTGCCGATCGCGCGGCTCGCCGAATCCGTCGGCCTGTCCGAGACGCCTTGCGCGCGGCGCCTGAAACGTCTCGAAAACGACGGCTACATCGCGCGCTATCGCGCGCAGCTGTCGCGCCAGGCGCTCGGCTTCGGCGTGGTCGCGTTCGTGCTCGTGCGGTTCGCGACGCACGACCGCAAGGTCGCCGACAGGTTCGAACGGGAAGTGCTCGGCATCGAGCGAATCCTTGCGTGCCACAACGTCGCGGGCACGGCCGACTACCTGCTGCAGGTGGTCGCGCGCGATCTCGACGACTACGGCACGTTCCTGCGGGATTCGCTGCGGATGCTGCCGGGCGTCACGTCGATCGAATCGGCGCTGTCGCTGCGCGAGGTGAAGCACGACGCCGGGTTGCCGGTGCCCTGATGCACGCCGGGCCGGCAAGCCACCCGCGCGCAACGCTCGTTCACGGTGTCGGCCGCGCAGGCGTCACACCACGTCGGGCGCCTGATGCGCGCGTTCGAGATCCTCGAGAAACGCTTCGACGACCGGATCGCCACGCCCGTCGCGCGCCACGACCATGTGGAACGTGACCTCGTAGCGCAGTCGATCGGGATTGAGCGGCGCGAGCAGCCCCTGCGCGACATACGGCGCCGCGAAGTGCTGCGGCAGGTAGCCGAGGTGATGGCCGGACAGGATCAGCAGCGCGACGGCCTCCATGTTGTCCGCGGTCGCGGTCACGCGATCGGGCGTCGTCGACATCTGCGCCTCCGGCAACGGATACGAGCGCCAGGCCCACTCGAAGCCGGCGACGTCGGCCGGTGTCAGCGTGCCGGCGCGATCGAACAGCGGATGGCCGCGGCCGCAGTACGCGACCTGCCGCTCGATGAACAGCGGCGTGTAGTGCAGCGTCGGCACGCGATGCCAGAAATAGCCGACCGCGATCTGGATCTCGTTGCTCAGCAGCTTTTCCTCGAGATCGCCGGGCGCGCGCACCGAGATCGAGAAGCGCACGGCCTCGTCGCGCGTGCGAAACGCGGCGATCGCTTCGGCGATCCGCGCGTTCTGGCTGACCGGCGTATGACCGATCAGGCCGATGTTCAACGTGCCGACCAGTTGGCGATCCATGTGCCGCGCGGCCATCCCGAATTCGTCGAGCGCCGCGAGCAGCTTGCGGCTCATCGCATGGAACCGCTCGCCCTTCGGCGTGAGCCGGAAGCCGCTGCGGCCGCGCTCGCAGAGCCGGTAGCCGAGCCGCGTCTCGAGCGACGACAGCTGCGCGCTGATCGTCGACTGGCCGACGTTCAGCATCGCCTGCGCGGCCGACACGCCGCCCGCGTCCGTGACCGCGAGAAACACGCGGATCAACCGCAGATCGAGGGTCGACAGGTTCCCCAGCACGTTCATCCCCTTCCATACATCGATGAAGATCGATGTTTACGTCGATATCTTCGCATTCTTCTTTCCCGGCGGAGCGCGTAAAACTGTGCGCCAGGCCGCGTCGCATGATACGGCAACCCCACACCGGAAGAGACGACCCCATGAACGACCCCATCCATTTCCAGCCGCTCGGCGGCAATGAAATGCCGCGCTCCGGCGGCATCGCGACGATGATGCGCCTGCCGCACGTGTCGAGCGCCGAAGGCCTCGACGCGTGTTTCGTCGGCGTGCCGTTCGATCTCGGCACGTCCAACCGCACCGGCGCGCGCTTCGGCCCGCGCCAGATCCGCACCGAATCCGTGCTGCTGCGCCCGTACAACATGGCCACGCGCGCGGCACCCTTCGATTCGCTGCAGATCGCCGACATCGGCGACGTCGCGATCAACCCGTACAACCTGCACGATTCGATCGCCCGCATCGAGGCCGCGTACGACGCGATTCTCGAGCACGACTGCAAGCCGATCACGCTCGGCGGCGACCATACGATCGCGCTGCCGATCCTGCGCGCGATCCACCGCAAGCACGGCAAGGTTGCATTGATCCACGTCGATGCACACGCCGACGTGAACGACACGATGATGGGCGAAAAGATCGCGCACGGCACGCCGTTCCGCCGCGCGGTCGAGGAAGGGCTGCTGCACGGCGACAAGGTCACGCAGATCGGCCTGCGCGGCACCGGCTACGCGGCCGAGGATTTCGACTGGTGCCGCGAGCAGGGCTTCCGCGTGGTCCAGGCCGAGGAATGCTGGAACAAGTCGCTCGCGCCGCTGATGGAAGAAGTGCGCGCACGCATCGGCGACACGCCCGTCTACATCACGTTCGACATCGACGGCATCGATCCGGCCTACGCACCGGGCACCGGCACGCCGGAAATCGCGGGCCTCACGGTGCCGCAGGCGCTCGAGATCATCCGCGGCGCGAAGGGGCTGAACATCGTCGGCTGCGATCTCGTCGAAGTCGCGCCGCCGTACGACCCGTTCGGCACCACGGCGCTGCTCGGCGCGAACCTCGCGTACGAGCTGCTGTGCGTGCTGCCGGGCGTCGCTTATCGCGACTGACGACCGATCCCGCCACACGACCCATTCCAGATCAGAGGATTCCAGAGGAGCACATAACAGATGGGGACTTCCGTCAAGCAACCGAAGCGGGCGGCGCTCGCTTCGTTCGTCGGCACGACGATCGAGTGGTACGACTTCTATAGTTATGCGACCGCCGCCGCCATCGTGTTCGGGCCGCTGTTCTTTCCCGGCGAAAACCGCTTCATCAGCCTGCTCGCGTCGTTCGGCTCGTTCGCGGTGGGCTTTTTCGCGCGGCCGCTCGGCGGCGTGATGTTCGGCTATCTCGGCGACCGCTTCGGCCGCAAGCGGTCGCTGCTCGCGACGCTGATGCTGATGGCTGTGTCGACGGTCGCGATCGGTCTGCTGCCCACGCATGCGCAAGCCGGCGTGATCGCACCGATCCTGCTCGTGCTGATGCGCGTGCTGCAAGGCATCGCGGTCGGCGGCGAATGGGGCGGCGCGGTGCTGCTGGCCGGCGAGCATGCGCCCGAAGGCAAGCGCACGTTCTTCGCGTCGTTCGCGCAGCTGGGCAGCGCGAGCGGCCTGATCCTGTCGATGCTCGCGTTCGGCGCGATCAGCACGCTGTCGAAGGACGACATGATGAGCTGGGGCTGGCGCGTGCCGTTCCTCGCGAGCTCGGTGCTGCTGATCGTCGGCTTCGTGATCCGCGCGAGCGTGTCGGAATCGCCCGAGTTCGAGGAAGTCAGGAAGAGCGGCAACATCGCGCAAAAACCGCTGCGCGAAGCGCTCAAGGTCTGGCCGCTGCTGCTGCTCGCGATCGGCGCGAACGTGTACGGGATCGCCGGCGTGTATTTCAGCAACATCTTCATGATCAGCTACGCGACCCAGTTCCTGTCGCTCGACCGGTCGATGGTGCTGCATTGCATGACCATCGTCGCGGTGCTGCAGTTCGTCGTGCAGCTCGCGGCCGCGTTCCTCGCGCAGCGCTTCGGCACCACGCGCGTGCTGCTGATCACCGGCGCATGGGCGATGATCGTCCCGTTCGTGATGTTGCCGCTCGTGCACCTGGGCACGCCGGTGTCGATCACGGTCGGCGTCGGCCTCGCGACGCTCGCTGAATCGGGCTACTACTCGGTCGTCGCGGGCTTCGTCAGCGGCATCTTCGTCGCACGAATCCGCTATACGGCGATCTCGATCGCGTACCAGGTGTGCGGCGCGCTCGCCGGTGGTCTCACGCCGCTCGTCGCGACCATCATCGCGCAGAACACCGCGCCGCAATGGTGGCCGCTCGCGCTCCAGTACACGAGCGCCGCCATGCTGTCGTCGCTGTGCGTGTGGCTGATCTCGCGCCGCGTCGGCATCGACGATGCGGGCGCGCCCGGCAAGGCGGACGACGCGCTGCCGCGCGGCACGCGCACCGCGTAGCGCCTGTCGCAAAGGCATGCATGACGCAAAACGACCCGCTTCCGCGGGTCGTTTTTTTCCATCCGATCGACGATCGACGATCGTCGATCGCGACGGCACCGCACGGCGTTCGCTGCGTGGTTACCGCACCTCGCTGCGCAGCGTCTTCGCGGCGGCGACCATGTTCGTCAGTGCCGGAATCACTTCCGCCCACTGACGCGTCTTCAGCCCACAGTCCGGGTTCACCCACAGACGTTCCGCCGGAATCCGCTCGGCCGCCTTCTTCATCAGCCCGACGATATGATCCTGCGTCGGGATGTTCGGCGAGTGGATGTCGTACACGCCCGGGCCGATTTCGTTCGGATACTTGAAGGTGTCGAACGCATCGAGCAGCTCCATGTCGGAGCGCGACGTCTCGATCGTGATCACGTCCGCGTCCATGTCGGCGATCGACGCGATGATGTCGTTGAACTCCGAATAGCACATGTGCGTGTGGATCTGCGTATCGTCCTGCACGCCGTTCGCGGTGATGCGGAACGACTCGACCGCCCACTTCAGGTAGTCGCTCCATTGCGCGCGGCGCAGCGGCAGCCCTTCGCGCAGCGCCGCTTCGTCGATCTGGATCACGCGCACGCCGGCCTTCTCGAGATCGAGCACTTCGTCGCGGATCGCCAGCGCAAGCTGGTAGCACGATACCGAGCGCGGCTGGTCGTCGCGCACGAACGACCAGTTCAGGATCGTCACGGGGCCGGTCAGCATGCCCTTCATCGGTTTGTCCGTCAGCGACTGCGCATAGGCGATCCATTCGACCGTCATCGCCTTCGGGCGGCTGATGTCGCCGAACAGGATCGGCGGCTTCACGCAGCGCGAACCGTACGACTGCACCCAGCCGAACTGGCTGAATGCATAGCCGTCGAGCTGCTCGCCGAAGTATTCGACCATGTCGTTGCGCTCGGCTTCGCCGTGCACGAGCACGTCGAGTTCGAGCGATTCCTGTTCGCGCACGCTGCGTTCGATCTCGGCCTGCATCGCCGCGCGATAGCCGGCTTCGTCCAGCGCGCCGGCCTTGAACCGGCCGCGCGCCTGGCGGATTTCGGCGGTTTGCGGGAACGAGCCGATCGTCGTCGTCGGGAACGCCGGCAGGTTCAGGCGCGCCGACTGCTTCGATGCACGCTGCGTATACGGGCTCGCGCGGTTGCCGAGCTGCGCGTCGATGCGCGCGAGCGCGGCCTTCACCGCCGGGTTGTTCACGCGCGGCGAGCGGCGGCGCGAATCGATCGCGGCGGCATTCGCGGCGAGCACATCGGCCACCTTGTCCCGGCCTTCGTTCAGCGCGGTCGCGAGCACCTTCAGCTCGTCGAGCTTCTGCAGCGCGAACGCGAGCCACGAGCGGATTTCCGCGTCGAGCGTCTCCTCGCTCGCGAGATCGACCGGCACGTGCAGCAGCGAGCATGACGGCGCGAGCCACAGCCGGTCGCCCAGTTGCTTCGCAAGCGGCTCGAGCCAGTCGAGCGCGGCGTTCAGGTCGGTCTTCCAGACGTTGCGGCCGTTGATCGCGCCGACCGACAGCACGCGATCGCTCGGCAGCTCGCGCACCAGCGCGTCGATTTCGTCGCGTGCGTTGATCGCGTCGATATGCAGGCCGTCGACCGGCAGCGACGCCGCGAGCGCCAGGTTGTCCTGAAGCTGGCCGAAGTACGTGGCGAGCAGCAGCTTGATGCGGCGCGTTTCCAGCGCCTCATACGCGGTGCGGAATGCATCGCGCCATTCGGCGTCGAGCTCGGTCACGAGGATCGGCTCGTCGATCTGTACCCATTCGACGCCCTGCGCGGTCAGCGTGTCGAGCAGCGCGCCGTACACCGGCAGCAGCTTCGGCAGCAGCGCGAGGCGATCGAAATCGTCCTTCGCCTTGCCGAGCCACAGGTACGTGACGGGGCCGAGCATCACCGGCTTTGCGCGCACGCCCTGTGCGTTCGCTTCGGCGAGCTGCTGGAGCAGACGCGACGGATCGAGCGAGAAGTTCGTGTCCGCATGGAACTCCGGCACGATGTAGTGGTAGTTCGTGTCGAACCACTTCGTCATTTCACCGGCCGCCACCCCGCCGCAGCATGCCGCATGCTCTTCCGTCGACTGCGCCGAACGGCCGCGCGCGACGCGGAAAGCGTTGTCGAGCGCATCGCCGTGGAAATCCTGCACGCGCTTCGGCAGGTTGCCAAGCGTGAAGCTCATGTCGAGCACCTGGTCGTAGAACGCGAAGTCGCCGATCGGCGCGAGATCGAGATCGCGCTGGTCGTGCCAATGACGCCGGCGTAACTCGGCGCCAAGCGCCTTCAGTTCGTCGCGCGACGATTCGCCCTTCCAGTAGCGTTCGAGACCGAACTTGAGTTCGCGCTTCGCGCCGATGCGCGGAAAACCGAGGTTGTGTGTCGTGACCATGAAGCTGCCGTCCAGAGAAAAAATGAAGATCCGGCAGCCATCATAGGGATTTCAAACCATGAAATAAAATGGCATTATTTCATTCATCCATTAACATTTTTCATGCATCGATGGGATGCACGCGATCCATGCTCGAACGATTCCATCTCGTCGTCATTCGTGAAGTCGAGCGCCAGGGCTCGCTGACCGCGGCGGCCAACGCGCTGCACCTCACGCAATCGGCACTCAGCCATACCGTCAGGAAAATCGAACAGCAGCTCGGCACACCGATCTGGGACCGGGAAGGCCGCGGCCTGCGGCTCACGCAGGGCGGCCAGTATCTGCTGAAGCTGGCGAACCGCCTGCTGCCGCAGTTCGAGCTCGCCGAGGAACGGATGAAGCAGTACGCGAAGGGCGAGCGCGGCACGCTGCGCATCGGGATGGAGTGCCACCCGTGCTACCAGTGGCTGCTGAAGGTCGTGTCGCCGTACCTGTCGCGCTGGCCCGACGTCGACGTGGACGTGAAGCAGCGCTTCCAGTTCGGCGGCATCGGCGCGCTGTTCGGTTACGACATCGACGTGCTCGTGACGCCCGATCCGCTGAACAAGCCGGGGCTGCGCTTCGATCCGGTGTTCGACTACGAACAGGTGCTGGTGGTCGCGGATTCGCACCGGTTCGCGAACGTCGACTACGTGACGCCCGAGCAACTGACCGACGAGATCCTGATCACGTACCCGGTCGAAACCGACCGGCTCGACATCTACAACCAGTTCCTGACGCCAGCCGGCATCGTGCCGCGGCGGCACAAGTCGATCGAGACGACCGACATCATGTTGCAGATGGTCGCGAGCGGGCGCGGCGTAGCCGCGCTGCCGCGGTGGCTTGCCGACGAGTATGCGGACCGGATGCCCGTCGTGCCGGTCAAGCTCGGCAAGAACGGCATCGCGAAGCAGATCTTCCTCGGCATCCGCGAGGCGGACGCAGCAATCGACTATCTGGCCGCGTTCGTCGCGCTGGCGCGCGAGTCGACCTGGAGCGCGCCGCGCATGCTGCGCTAGGCGCGCCCGGTTGCCCTGCGCGTCAGGCGGCGCGCATGCCGGCGCGTTCGCCGCGCTCGACCCACGCGCCGAACAGCAGGCCGATCGTCGTCCACATGATCACCTGCATGCCGATGGCCGCCACGCGGAACTTCCACAGCAAGGCCGCCGGGAAATCGGTGGGCAGCTCGCTGACCGACGGCAGCCCGATCTGCACGGCCGCGATGATCGCAACGAACACGAGCCCGGCGACGATCGATGCGTTCCACTGGCCGAGCTTCGCCAGCAGATGGCGGCGCACGCTGACCGAGAACACCATCGTCGCGACCGAGATCGCGATCATCAGGAAGAACAGCCCCGTGCGATAGCCAATCGTGTCGGGGTCGCCGACCGACGGCGGATTGGCCGGGTACTTGAGGCTCGGCACGATCACGAGCGCGACGAACGCCGCCAGCGCGAGCCACGCGGCCAGCGGCCGTGCCGGCAGGCGGCTGCCGCGTCCGTACGCATACGCGAAGACCAGCGAGAACAGCCCGCCGAATGCCGCGCCGTAGGTCACGACGGCCGTCAGCAGCCCGAGGCCGGCCTGCGTATGGCGGCTGACCAGTTCGGGTTCCGGCGCCTCGCCTTGAGCGGCGGCGGTTTTTTCTTCGAGGGAGATTGCCTGATCGACTTGCGGTTCGCCGACGATCCTGGCGAAACCGAACGTGAGGAGGCCCGCGGCGATGCCTGCGAGCATCCCGCGCATGAGCAGCTTTCCGACCATCGTAGGCTCCGCGTCAGTGGCAGGGAAAGCCGAGCAGATGGCGGCCGTCGTGGACGAATTCGTGGACGACCATGCCCGGCACGAGCGACGTCGCGCCCTGTTCCGCACCGACGAAATACAGGGCGAGCAGCAGGATCAGGCCGACGAACACGGCCCACGGCAACAGCTCACGGACGGGGATGGGTGCCGGCACGACCGCCGGCTTCAGCACTGCTTCGCTCATGGATGCACCTCAGGGGAATCGCGCCCCGACAAATGATGGATGGGTACGAAGGCAGGTCTGGCTTCCGGGATCGTCGATTCCCCGGTTACAGTGGCGCGACCGCGCCGGAATTGCACCGGCTTCCGCGCTTCGTATCGGGCGAATTGTACGCGCGAACGTTCGCGTATTGAAGCGATGACACACGAGTCGGCGCGGCCCGTTCCGGATCATCCGACAACCGACATGACCATGCCTGCCTCGCTCCGCCTGATCGCACACGCATCGACCCGCGCGATGCGCACCGGCACGTTTCCCGACGACGACCTGCTCGACGCACACGCGCTCGCCGAAGCCGCTGCGCTGCGCGGCCGGTGGGCGGGTGCTGCCGGCTCGCTCGTGCTGTGCAGCCCGGCACGCTGCGCAACGCAGACCGCCGAAGCGCTCGGGCTGCACGCCGACATCAACGATGCGCTACGCGACATCGACTACGGCGACTGGCGCGGCAAACGGCTGCACGATCTCGCGCGCGACCTGCCCGACGAACTTGCTGCGTGGATCGGCACGCCGTCCGCGTCGCCGCATCGCGGCGAATCGTTCGACGCCGCCGCGCATCGGGTCGGCAGATGGTTGAGCACGCTGCCGACCGATCGCGATGTCGTCGCGATCACGCATGCGCCGATCGTCCGCGCGGCCATCGCGCACGTGCGGCGGACGAGCCTCGAGGCGGCCGCGCGTGTCGACGTCGCGCCGCTGTCGTGCACGACATTCGTCGCATCGTCGGCCGGCTGGACGTTGGCCGAGACGGGCAATGACCCGCGCGACGCCAGCGCGTAGGCCACTGTGCTGTTCACTATGTGAGCGAACGATGCGCGCCGACGCGTCGCATGCCACCGCTCGCCTTACACCTCTGTAAGACACACCGTTCGTCGTCCCGACTGTCATCAAACTGACTGCTAGCCGCAGCTAGGATTGGACGCGGTTCCCTCACGAGATGCCGTCATGAATCAACCTGCTTCATCCGCCCCGAACGATCCGGGTTCCGTCGCACGCACCCGGCAGATCGGCTATGCCGCGTTCCTGCTGGTGCTCGTACTCGGCGCCGTCTATATCGCCACGCACCTGGTCGATGATCTGGCGCCGGTCCGCGAAGGGACGCTGTTCCCGTACCTGCTGCTCGGCGCCGCGCTGCTGATCGCGCTCGGCTTCGAATTCGTCAACGGCTTCCACGACACCGCGAATGCGGTCGCGACCGTGATCTATACGCACTCGCTGACGCCGAACGTCGCGGTGATCTGGTCGGGCATGTGGAACTTCCTCGGCGTGATGGTCTCGAGCGGCGCCGTCGCGTTCGGCATCCTGCAATTGCTGCCGGTCGAGCTGATCCTGCAGGTCGGCAGCGGCTCGGGCTTCGCGATGGTGTTCGCGCTGCTGATCGCCGCGATCGTCTGGAACCTCGCGACCTGGTATTTCGGGTTGCCGTCGTCGAGCTCGCATACGCTGATCGGGTCGATCATCGGCGTCGGGCTGATGAACCAGCTGCTGCACGGGCCGTCCGGCACGAGCGGCGTCGACTGGGGCCAGGCGCTCGGCGTCGGCAAGTCGCTGCTGTTCTCGCCGATCGTCGGCTTCCTGTGTGCGTCGCTGCTGCTGCTCGTGCTGAAGGCCGCCGTGCGGATTCCTGAGCTGTACAAGGAGCCGCCGAAGGATCAGCCGCCGCCGTTCTGGATTCGCTGCCTGCTGATCCTCACCTGCACCGGCGTGTCGTTCGCACACGGGTCGAACGACGGGCAGAAAGGGATGGGCCTCATCATGCTGATCCTGATCGGCACGGTGCCCACCGCGTATGCGCTGAACAAGGCCGTCACGCCCGCCGAATCGCAGACCTTCGTGGCCGTCGCGAACCAGGCGGCTGCGACGTTCGGGAAGTATACGAACGGCGTCGCGCCGTCCGCGAACCCGCGCGCCGATGTCGAACACTACGTGCAGCATCGCGAACTGACGCCCGCCGTGCTGCCGGCCGTCGCGCAGTTGTCCACGTCGCTCGCAACCGCCGTGGGTGCGTCCGGCTCGATGGCGGCCGTGCCGCAGCGCGATGTCGACAACGTCCGCAACACGATGTATCTAGTGTCCGAAGCCATTCGTCTGATGGAGAAGTCGGGCCAGCCCGCGTTCGCCGCCGACGACAAGCTCGCGATCGACAACTATCGCAAGCAGCTCGACCACGCGACGAAGTTCATTCCGACATGGGTGAAGGTCGCCGTCGCGATCGCGCTGGGCCTTGGCACGATGGTCGGCTGGAAGCGGATCGTCGTGACCGTCGGCGAAAAAATCGGCAAGCAGCATCTGACGTACGGACAGGGCGCATCGGCCGAACTGGTCGCGATGCTGACGATCGGCGCCGCCGACATGTACGGGCTGCCCGTGTCGACGACTCACGTGCTGTCGTCGGGTGTCGCAGGCACGATGGCGGCGAACGGCTCCGGGCTGCAATGGAGTACGGTGCGCAGCCTCGTCCTCGCATGGGTGCTGACGCTGCCGGCGTCGATCGCGCTGGCGGCAGGGCTTTACTGGTTGTTCCGGTCGCTGGCCTGATCGTGTATGCGGCGGGTGGCGGGCGATAGCCGGCTACCCGCCGCGGCAGGCTGGATCTGGCGCTTCGCTGCTTCTCTGCTTCTCCGCCGCTCTGCCTCTCTGCTCCGGCCCGTCGCCACATTCAGTGTGTCGACGCCGCGCCTTCGACGTTTCCCCGTTTCCTGGCCGGAATTGAAGCGCAAGATCTGGAACGTACCGGCGCCCGGACGCCGCTAGACTGGGTTCATCAGCTTTCATCGTGGATTCGACCGTGCGCGACCGCACGGCGCCACACTGCCGATGCCCTGAGGTACGCCCGTGAACATTCTCGATCTGCAACCTGCCGTCGAACCGGTGAACATCGCGCAACGCGTCGACTCCCTCGACTGGCCGGGCGTCGCTGCCGAACTCGATCGCTACGGATGCGCGCGCGTGCCGGGCCTGATGTCGGCAAGCGAGTGCGATGCGCTCGCGTCGCTCTATCCGCGCGACGCGCTTTATCGTTCACAAGTCGTGATGGCGCGGCACGGCTTTGGTCGCGGCGAGTACAAGTATTTCGCGTATCCGCTGCCTGCGATCATCGCCGAGCTGCGCACGACGATCTACCCGCATCTCGCGCCGATCGCGAATCGCTGGAATCAGGCGCTCGGGATCGATGTCCGTTATCCAAAAGACCATCCGATGTTCCTCCGTCGCTGCCACGCGGCGGGACAGACGCGACCGACGCCGCTGATCCTGCAATACGGCGCCGACGACTACAACTGCCTCCACCAAGACCTGTATGGCGAGCACGTGTTTCCGCTGCAGGTCGCAATTCTGCTATCGGTGCCGGGCCGCGATTTCAGTGGCGGGGAGTTCGTGTTGACGGAGCAGCGACCCCGCATGCAGTCGCGTGCGGAAGTGGTGCCGCTGACGCAAGGCGACGCAGTGATCTTCGCGGTACACGGCCGGCCCGTGCAGGGAACGCGTGGCGTCTATCGCGTCAACCTGCGCCACGGCGTGAGCCGGATCCGAAGCGGCCATCGTCACACGGTCGGCATCATCTTCCATGACGCGCAGTAGCGGGAGCCGGGACAGCTGCGCTGCTGCCGCGCCGCTTATCGCGCCTCGCATTCAGCTCGTCCCGGGCATCGCAGGTCATCGTTAGGAAAGCGTTCCGGACGAGCATTGTGGGCCAGAACGCCGCTCCCCCGCGGCGATTGAGAACCGATTGCGCAGACCGTCAAGGGATCGCGGTCGCAATGAATCAGCGCTGCCGGTGAGCACGGCAAAACATGCGCACTCACCTGTCGCCCCACCAATATGATTTGCGGTCCGGCCTATCCTCGCGCCACGCTGGCCCGCAGTCGGTCGCCGGCATCGAGAGCCAGCCGCGCGTAGCCCGGCAACGTCAGCAGCGCGAGCACGCCGGCCGCGACGAACGCCCAGCGGAAATCGTCGAGCACGTAATGCATGCCGGCCGCATCGCCGCGCACCCATGCCGCGAGCCGCAGCGACAATGCACCGAACGCGATCCCCATCCCGATCGTCATCTGCTGCGCGGCGCTCCACAGCGTGCTGGCCGCGCTCGTCTGCTGAGCCGGGATATCCGCATAAGCCAGCGTCGCGAGCGTGGTGAACTGCATCGACCGCGTAAGCCCGTAGACGAATACGACGAACAACGTGATCGCCAGCGGCGTCGACGCGGTCAGCCAGCCGCATGCGATCGTGAAGACGCCGACGATCGTCACGTCAACGAGCGCAACGCGCCGAAAACCATAACGGTCGAGGATCCACGACGTGCCCGCCTTCATCCCGAGATTGCCGAGCGCGCTCGCGAGCAGCAGCAGCCCTGACTGGAACGGCGACAGCCCGAAACCGATCTGGAACAGCAGCGGCAGCAGATACGGGACGGCGTTGATCGCCATCCGCGTGATCGAGCCGGTGACTACCGTCACCGAAAACGTCGGCACCTTCAGCGTCGTGAAATCGAGCAGCGGATGCGCGCAGCGTCGCGCATGCAACCATGCGGCGATGCCGAACAACACGCTTGCGCCCAACAGGACAGCCGCGCGCATGAAGTCGACATCCTGCTGGCCGGCCGCTTCGGTGCCGATCAGCAGGCAGGTCAAGGCGCCGCCGGCCAGCACGAAGCCGACCCAGTCGAGCGGCCGTTGCTCGTCGGCCCGCGTATTCCGGACAATCAGCCAGGTACAAACCAGCGCGGCCACGCCGAACGGGACGTTCAACAGGAAGATCCATCGCCACGATGCATAGGTCGTGATGAAGCCGCCGATCGGCGGCCCGACGACGGGCGCGACGATGCCCGGCCACGTGATCGTCGCGATCGCACGCATCAGCTTCGCCTTCTCGGTACTGCGCACGACGATCATCCGCCCGACCGGCACCATCATCGCCCCGCCGACACCCTGCAGCAGCCGGGCAGCCGTGAACGAGATCACGCCTTCGGAGAGCCCGCACAGCACCGACG
Source organism: Burkholderia sp. AU28863 (assembly GCF_002223195.1). Lineage (NCBI taxonomy): Bacteria > Pseudomonadati > Pseudomonadota > Betaproteobacteria > Burkholderiales > Burkholderiaceae > Burkholderia > Burkholderia sp. AU28863. The sequence goes on from NZ_NKFE01000005.1 coordinate 2,207,467, forward strand.
CGCCGGTAAAGACGACGATCGCACTCGCGAAGACGGTGCGCGAACCATAGCGATCCGCGATCCAGCCGCTGATAGGAATAAACACCGCCAGCGCCAGCATATAGGCCGTCATCCCGAGGCTCAGCGCATTCGGCCCGACGTCGAACGAGCGCGCCATTTGGGGCAGCGCGGTCGCGATCACTGTCGTGTCGAGATACTCCATGAAGAACGTCGCGGCGACGAGATACGGCAAGAAGTCGGTCGTCCGACCACCTTGGGCGGGGCTGTCAGTCATGAACGATGCGGGAGACGGAATGCAAAAAGCGCCGATCGCCGGTGGATGCGGGCAAGCACCCGGGAATCGGGACGAACGATGATATTACCCCGAAGGGCTTGCTCCCCGCTCTGCCGTGCCTGTTGCGCGAATAAACTTTATGCGCATAGATTTTTGTGATGATTTCGCGCTGCATTCGCCGAGTGACGCATATGACACGGTGCTCGAGAACGCGCAGGTGCGGATATTTCTCGCCAAAAAGCCGTATTTATTGATCATTGTCGATCAATATCGCTCATCACCGATCATCACAACATCGTCATGCGAAGTATGGCGTTGGCCGGAATCGGTCTGAAGATGGACGGCTCTGGTTGGCGGGAGGAGCGAGAGATCCAGACGACACAATCGCGGAGGGGCTCAAGAACGGCAGAGCGCTGAATGAGGAGATCGGCGCTGCGATGGATTGCGTAAGCGGAAAGCGGAGTAGCCTCGGAACGCTTCGCCACATGCTTTTTTGGACGCCGAAATGCAAAAACCCCCGCCTGTTCGGGCGGGGGTTTCTGGCTTAGGGAGCCTGACGATTACCTACTTTCACACGGGAATCCGCACTATCATCGGCGTGGAGTCGTTTCACGGTCCTGTTCGGGATGGGAAGGGGTGGGACCGACTCGCTATGGTCATCAGGCAAAGGGGGTTGTTGCGTTGCTTCGCAGCGCAACCAATCTTGGAAGAAGCAGTAATCTTGAGTTGTGTGTATCACACACGAGAATCCACAAGTCCTGTTAAGGCAGACTTGTTATAGGATCAAGCCTTACGGGCAATTAGTATCAGTTAGCTGAACGCATTACTGCGCTTACACACCTGACCTATCAACGTCCTGGTCTCGAACGACCCTTCAAGGGGATCTAGTC
>NZ_NKFE01000030.1:0-66401 GCF_002223195.1 Burkholderia sp. AU28863
CGCGCGCGCGCGCGTAAGTTGCGCTACAGGAGAGGCGATCATGGCAGGACCTGATGCGAACGGTACGACGCTTGGTGGAATCGCCAGCGCCTTCGACAAATTATTTAGTCGAATTCCGCAGGTTGCACACGATTTCGTGTTCAACAACTACGACAAGCTTGCGCACAGCGTGTATCCGGTCGCGCTGTCGCTGATGATCGCGTGGTGGGCCTGGCGTGTCCTCAAGATGTACAGCGGCAGGGTGCCGATGGACGGTAGCACCATCGTCGGGATGATGATCGTCACGTTTTGGGTGTTCTGGTGTCTGTCGTGGGGCGGCATGGGCAGCCAGGTCTATTCGTTTTTCACGGAGCTTCGCGACGATACGATCACCGCCTTGCTCGGGTCGAAGGACGTGCATACCTACATTGCGAACCAGATCACTAGTTACGACACGGCGGCGGCTCAGCTGATGGATCAGTCGTGGACGAGCATCAACATGATCGTGCTCGGGGCGTTCCTGATGATCTTGAACACGCTGATTGTCGCGGTCGTGCTGTTGCTGAAGATTACCTCTGATCTGGGGCTGGCCATGACGATGGTGTTGTTTCCATTGTTTGTGCCGTGCCTTGCATGGGAGCAAACGCGGGGTTATGGGATGAGCTGGGTAGGTGCGATGGTTAAGTTTGCGTTGGTCGGCATCTTGTTGATGGTGTCGCTCAAGATCAATTACGAATTCGTTGGAGAACTGATTACGCAGAGCGGCAACTTCATCGAGAAAGTTTCGGATGCCGCGCTTGCGATCGCGCTTGAAATCTTCTCGCTGATCTTCGTTGCCTTCGGCCTGCGACCGCTTGCATCGGCGCTGGCCTCGAGCGGTGCAGCTGGCAGTGGCGTTGCCGGCGCGATCGGCGGGATGGCACTCGGAGCGGCGGGTCGTGCGCTTGGCACGGCGCTTGGTGTCGGTGGCGGCGCTTCGCCGGCGACCCAGGCCGCGACTGCGATGCAGCAGATGGGCCGGTCGATGGAGTCGATGTCCAGGAATATCGAGGCGCTGAACAAGCACCTGGGCGTAGAAGGTGGCTCGTCGCACGGCGCGCTTGGGCGTGAGCCGTCGAGTGCCGGGCAACCCGGCGCGTCGATGAGTACCGCCGTGACGCAGGAGGCTTCGTCGTGAAACGCGAAACCCTGACCCCCACGACAGCCCGATTGAGTTCTGGCCGTGCGCCGATCCGCGCGGGCGAAAGCGATGTGCCGGTTCAAGAGGCGGAGCGGCCGGTCCCGCCGGTACAACCGTTTGCTCGAGCTGCTGAGGCGCCCGAGCGCACCGAGCCAGATGATCACCGAGCCGAGCGTGAAGCGGCCCGGGCGGAGATGGCCAGCAAGCCGTCCAGGCGACTCAGCGCATTGAAGAGCAAGAAGGCTGCGCCGCCAGACGATGGTAACGGTCCGCCCGTTGAGTCGTATCAGGCGATGCGCGTATCGCGCGCTCGCGCATGGGTGCTGGCGATCGCGGCTTGGCCGATCGCGGGTCTGTCAATTGTCGGAAACGTGTTTCAGAGCGCGAACGCGGACTATGTACCGCCAGTTGTGCTCACCATCGGTGCTGACAATCACGTGCAGAAGAGCGAGATCGGCACGCCCGAGGTGATCCTGTCCAAAGACGCGATCATCGACGGCGAGATCGCTCGCTACCTGACTGAGCGCTTTTCGCTGAACCGGGCGTTTCGCGACGACATGGTGCGCTATGTCGATTTGCACTCGACGCCTGACGTTGCGGCTGCATTTGATCATGAGATGGATGTGAACAATCGTGACAACCCGTACTACAAGCTGCCGCAAGGTGTGAGTCGCAAAGTCAAGGATGTGCGCGTGCGCGTGTTCGACCGCGAGGCGAAGAAAGGCGAGGCAACGCTGGTGACGGTGGAGGACGGGCCAGGTGCCGACGGCAAGCCGACCTATTGGCATGTTCGCTTCCAGTACGACGTGGTGAAGCAGGCGCTGTCGCCTGCCGATCGCTATATCAACAGCACAGGCTTCGTGATGACGGCCCATCAGGCGAATACCGAGCCTGGGCCCAGCAACCTGACCGCAGGCGAATGAAGCGAGCGAATGAGATGAGGACTGACATGAACAACGATCGACCCATCATGAGTGTGTGCGTGGCGCGTAGGAATTTCCAGCGACTGGCTGCAGGCGCGGCGGTCGTGGTCGGCGTGTTGACGCTCGGTGCGTCCGCCCATGCTGCCGTGGTGCCACCTCCTGGCCAACAAGATCCGCGCGTGCAGCGCGTGCCATACGATCCGCAACAGGTCTACAGCGTGACGGGCGTGTACGGCTATGTGTCGCGCATCGACTTTCCCCGCGGCGAGCGCGTGCTCAAGCGCGTCCTGGGCGACACGTTAGGGTGGCAGGTGCGATATTTCAAGAACCATGTGTTCGCCAAGCCGGTCCTGCCGAATGCGAAGACGAACCTGATGGTGACGACAACGCGTGGCGTCTACCAGTTCGATTTGACGAGCTCGAACGACCCGGCACGGCTGACGTACGCGCTCGATGTGATGTCGTCCGATGAAGATGGCGACATGAATGCCGATGACGCTGGTGGCGCGATGACGGCTGTCGAGGCGTCGGCCGACGACGGCGATGCATTCCAGCAGCCGCGTGTAGTGAACCAGGACTATCGGGCTGCAGGCGACGAGCGCCAGTTTGGCTTGCAGCGCGTGTTCGATGACGGGCAGTTCACGTATTTCCTGTTCGTCGGCAATCATCCAAAGCCGGAGTTGTATTCGGTCGGTGCGGACGGAACCGAACTGCTGCTGGATCCGCGTCGTGAAGGGCCGTATCTGGTGGTTACGCAACTGTCCGATCGATACACGGTTCGGGATGGAAAACGGACGCTGTGCATTGCACGTGGTGCGGTGCTGACGAGCGCGCGGCAAGGCGCATCGGGAGCACTGTGATGAGCGATCTGCACGACGACGAGCAGCCGGACCGACGCGAACCGCGTCACGGAGAGGATGTCGACGGGCCGGAGGACGTTCGGGCCGCGCGTGCGCGTGCGCGTGCTGCGATGAGCGGCCGGATGATGTCGGGCGACCCCAAGCGCGTCCAGTCGCAGAAGATGTTGATCAGTGGCGCGGTGGTCGTAGTCATCGCCGGCTTCGGACTGGTCTGGTTCCTCAAGCATTCGGCGCCGGCGCCGACCGCGCCGGTGCAGAACCAGCCGAAGGTGGTGGAGCGCCCCAATTCTCCCGGTCAGTTGAATCCGGATTTGCAACACGGAGCGGCGTCCGCTCCGCAGGCGTCATCGGCTCCGATCAACGTGCAGCCGGATAGTGCGGCCGAGCGTGAAGCGCGCCGGCTGGCAGAAGAGCGCGCGTTGGCGGCAGAGAAGGCCCGACTCGCAGCCGAGCAGGAGGCTGAACAGCGTCGGAAGTCGTCCGTGTTTGCTGATGATGCCAGCCTGGATAGCGACAAGGATGGCGGTGAGCCAGCAGGAGCCACGGACGCGGCGAGTGCGACTGCGGCGCTCGCGAGCAGCAGTCGCGCAGGTGGGCGACCTGTCAACGATCCCAACTCGGCATTCCAGCGCGCGGTGGAAGGGCAAGGCGTCGAAGTGAACAAGGTGCAGAAGTTCGCGAATCTCGCCTGCATTATCAAGCCGGGACGCGTGATCGATGGCTATATGCGACCGCGGGTCATTTCCGATCTGCCTGGCATGCTGACGATCGACGTGAGCCGTGACGTCTACGGCGAGCGCGGGCGGATTCCGTTGCTGCCGTGGGGCACGACGATCACGGCGCGTGCGAACCCGGTGACGAAGGCGGGGCAGGAGCGCAACTTCATCGCGTCGGCCGAAGCGTACCTTCCGAACGGCGAACACATCGCGCTCGACTCTGGCGTGGCGGATCAACTGGGGTCTGCCGGCATTGACGGCGACGTCGACCGCCATCTCGGCCAGGTATTGGGCGTCGGTGCAGTGATGGCTGTCTTGGGTGCTGGCGCAGCGACAGGTGGCGTGAACGCGGGTGACCAGAACAACTCAATTTCGAACTATCGGCAGAGCGTACAGGGTTCCCTCGCGCAAGGCGCACAGCAGCAACTGAATGGGTACGCGAACATTCAACCGACCATCAAGAACGATCAGGGCACACGCGTGCGGATCACTGTGGAAAAGGTGCTGGATTTTTCGGATACGTGCGCGAAGAAGCGCGTCGCGGTGGACGAATGATGAACGCAAACCAATCGGAATCGGACGCGGGGCAGCTGCGGGCGAAGTCGCTGCGCGCGGAGCTGGATGAGGCGCTGACGGAGCAGTTGCAGGCGCGCATGCACGTCGGCGTGGCGGAGAATGGCGAGCATCGGCTGCAACTGGCGAATGCACGTGTCGCCGACGTGGCGCGCCGCTGCTACGACGCGGGTCAATGTCTGGACTCGAACGCGGTGCAGGCGGCCGGCGCTCGCGCTCGCGCTGAGCATATGAAGAAGGGGCGCTGATGTCGATCTTGCCTGCTTTCCTGAATCGGACTGCCGCCCTGAGACCGTTCTTCGAGGACGACACGGTCACTGAGATCGAGGTGAACGGTCCTGGCGACGTTTGGATCATGCGACAAGGTCAGCGCTATGCGACGCGCGTTGAACTGACGCGTCGGTTGGAGACTGACACGCTGCACGACATCGCGGATCTGATCGCACACCACTCGGTACAGGAGACGAACGCGAAGAATCCGTTGCTGACAGCGACGATTCCGGCCGATTTGACCGGGGCTGAAGGCTGGGACTATCGGTTCCAATATGTGCAGCCACCTGCGGTGCCGGTCGGCACCGTGTCGATCACGATCCGCAAGCCGTCCCGGCTGGAGTTCGACCTGGACTATTACGTGAAGTCAGGAGCCTTCAGCCGAATTAACGAACCACTGCCCGAGCAGGAGGATGACGAGCGGTTAGTTCGCGAAGCGTACGAGAGAAAGGATTGGCCGACCTTCTTCAGATTGATCATGAAGGCCCGCAAGAACATCTTGGTTTCCGCTGCGACCAATACGGGCAAATCGGCGTTCATCAATATGTTGATGACGCTTGCCAATCCTGATGAGCGAGTGGTGACGCTCGAGGACGCACGGGAAATTCGCCTGAACAAGCAGAAGAACGTCGTGAACTTGCTGTATTCGCGCGGTCAGCAAGGCGTCGCGAAGGCGACGCCTGTCGAGTTGATGGAAGCGACGTTGCGGATGTCTCCGGATCGTGTGATTCCGGGCGAACTGCGTGGAGCTGAAGCCTACGTGGCGCTTGAGATGTTGAACTCCGGGCACGACGGGTGGTTGTCCACGATTCATGCGAAAAGCCCGGCGCACATGTGGGACCGTCTTGCGCAGATGGTGATGCGCTTCGGTACGCCGATGATGCGCGCCGAGATCATCGAATACGCGAAGGGGCTGATCGACGTGGTGATCCAGATGCATCGCTTTGATGATGGTCTGCGTGGTGTTCGGGAGGTGTGGTATGCGGGGCACTAGTGGTAATCGGGCTCGCGCGAGCGTAGCCGTCGCGGGCGGGACGATGATCGTGTTTGCGATGTTCGGGTGTGCAGGTGATGCGCTGGCCGGCGTGTCGATAAAAGCGCCGACATCGGCACCGTTTGGCGAAGGTGGGTTTTCGGCAATGGCCCAGGCTTGCGCACCCGGCGTCCATCCCGAGCTGATGGGACGAATCGGCCGGATCGAGAGCAGCGGCAATCCTTATGCGATCGGCGTGGTCGGGGGCCACCTGGTGCGGCAGCCGACGAACCGCGCCGAAGCGCTCGCGACGGTGAAAGCCCTTAATGCTGGGGGCTGGAATTACAGCCTCGGCATCGTGCAGGTCAACGTGCACAACTTCGATCGGTACGGGGTGAGTGCGGCGGACATGTTTGATCCATGTCGCAACCTGAAAACCGGAGCGGCGATCCTGACGGAATGTTACACGCGAGCCCGCGCAGCCGATCCACGCAACGAGCAGCGCGCAGTGCATGCGGCGCTGTCTTGCTACTACTCGGGCGATCTGAAGGCAGGGCGGGCTTATGCGCTGAAGGTCGCGGCCGCCGCGCCGATCGATTCGGTCCGCGTGCCGGATGCGATTGGCATTGTGTCGGACGGTGTGGCACCCCGCGCATCGTCGCGCGGGGCCCGTTCAGCAGGGCGTGTGCTGGCAGAACGGCGGGAAATGGGCGCAGTCGATGACTGGTTCGATGGGGGCGACGATGAGCCTCGCTCCTCGCCGAACGTGCGTCGACGTCAAGTGACGGCGGTTGATCAAGGCGGGCGGCTGTCGAACACATCGGCGGACGATACGAACTCGGGCGGTACCGTCCGGGTGCGCAAATTGAATGACAACGCGGCAGGGGCCGCGAGGGAGCACGACGATGACTGAGACGCCGGAATGCCGCAAAGCGCGGCGGAAGATGTTGTTCTGGTTGATCGTGACGATTGGTCTGGGCGTGACGCTCGGGCCGATGCTGCGTGACGAGTCGCCGATCGGCGGATTGTTTCTGACCTTCGCGATGATCGCCGGCGGCGGATTGATCGCGCACGCTGCGCCGCGTACCTCGCCGCTTTTGGGGCTTCTGCTGCTGCCGGTGTGGTTCGTTGGCGGGGCAATCGCCGCGCCCTTCATGTTCGCGAATGCGTTTGGCGATTGGCGACTGATTCGCCGCCAGCAAAACAACGGAGTGTGGAAATGAAAGCCTCTTTCGATGCGAGCGTCGCGACGCTCTTGCGCCGCGTGGCGCCGGCGTGTGCCGTGTGGACGTTGCTTGCTGTGGCGGGGCCGTCCGCGTATGCGGACGACTATCCGTGCCGGGTGGCCTTGTGCGTACCGTCACCGGAGAACCCGTGGGGCATTGCAGCATGTGTGCCGGCGCTCGAGCGCTTGTTCGACGACCTGGCGCACGGGCGCGGATGGCCGACGTGCGAAGGCTCGGGCGTCAGCATGAACTACGTGAATACGCCATTTGATCCCTGCCAGGGCGGCTTGAACGAAGCGGGGCCAGGCGCATGGGTGATCGAAGGCAAGTCGCGTCCGAAACAGCCGACGTGGTTCTACGCGGACCCGGCGTCCTATGGGATCTCGCCGTCAGCGTCACCGCAGCAGTCGGCGGGTGGCGACGCGGGGCCGAACGCTTCGCTCGCGTGCGTTGGCAAATTGATGGGGACGTACACGACCTATGTTGGGCAGTACAGCCGCGATTACCAGGAAGTCAGCGTGACCGTGTACGACCAGATCGTGTGGCAGAAGCCGCAGTCGCCGTGGGCGATCGATGTGTATCAGAGCGGCCGGTTCTCGCGACGTGTGCACTGGAGATAGGAATGATCGTCCGTGAATCGGAGGTGTGTAAATGACCCCTTTCCGTATTACGCGAGAGTGCTGGTCGCGTCTCGGCATCGCTGCTGTTTTGTTTGCCGGCACCGCCCATGCGGCGCTGGCGGCTGACTTGTTGAGCTGGGCGGTGCGGGCCGCGAAATTCGATGCGCGCGGGATGCAGTCGGGGGGCGTAATGTCAGATGCGTCCGGCTCGTGTCGTATCGATGTCGGCTTTGCGCCGGATGGCGCGGCCGCGCGACTCGTCGATGCGGCGATCGACAGTGCGCGCACGTCGGTGAAGGTGGCCGCCTACGCGTTCACGTCGACCGAGATCGCGCGGCGACTGGCGGCAGCACAGGCGCGTGGCGTGAAGGTCGAGATGCTCGTTGACGCGAAGGAAACGCGAGATCTGAGCACGCGGGGTTACGCGAGTCGAGCTATGCAGACGGTGTTGCAAGCAGGTATCCCGGTGCGCGCCGTGTCGGCCTACAAAACGAGCCACGACAAATACATGGTGGTGGACAACGAATCGGTCGAGACCGGCAGTTTCAATTACACCAGCGCCGCAACCAAGAATTCCGAGAACGCGCTGTGGATCGCGTCATGCCCGTCAATCGCGCAGGCGTTCATGCGGCATTGGCAGTCGCGATGGGATCAGGGCGTAGCACTCGGGCGCGCGGACTAATGGAGTCAGAAGCGATGGAGAAGGACGTGATTATGCGCGCTCGAATGTGGCGGGTTGTGCTGTTTCTCACGAATGTGGCTCTGGTGCTCCTGTGCGCGTGCTCGCTTCCATTGGTCGTAACGGACAGTATTCGCGCGTGGCCGTGGCATGGCACGGAAATGCTGGTTTGGCCGATGTGGGCAACCGTCTGCACGATATTGGTCCTCAAACCACTTGGATCTGTCGTCGATGAGATAGGCGACGTAGCGATTCGACTAGTCAATTGGTTTTCCGATCGACGGCACCAACGATGAGACCCAGCGGAATGGTAGAGGGGAAAAGTCCTCGTCTGGCCCGTCGTCTGCTCGGCTATGGGGTGAAGCTCGCATTGGTCTACGGGATTGCTCGTGTAATCCCATTTGTTGTTGTGTCAGCAGCCGACCAGGCCGGCGCCGGCGGACAGGTGCGATGCGCGATTGCGATTGTCTGGATCGTGCTCTTGTTCATTGCGGCGCGCATCGTGCGGCGTGCATGGAATGAAATCAGTGTGGCCTGTGAGTTGGGGCTGACAACGGTGTTGCGAAAGCTGAAGAGAGATAACAAGCAGCGAGAGGCATCAGGGCAATCGGCAGGTGGTGCGCGGATGAGGTGAACGCATCGGATGCCACAACGGTGACACGGCCGTGAACCAACAACCTGAATGGAGCTATTCATGTTTGAAAACACTGTACTGCGGATGTCGGATCAGAAACGCCAGCAGCATCTCGCCGAAGACGAACAACGGCTTCGCGATCGCAAGTCAGAAATCGCCATTCGGCAGCGCAATCTTAGGCATTGGCAGGACCACGCCAAGCTTGACCCGCGCGGTGTCAAGACGGCGATGGATGCGGAGCTTGCGGCGCGGGAGCAGGACAAGGCGCTCGACGAGCAAACGCGCAAGATCCAGCGAACCTTCGGCCTGGATGCGAACGTCAAGATCGATACGCCGCAGATGCGAGCGGCGCTGGAATCGACGTTAGCGGAGAAGGAAGCGGAGCTGAAAGAGCGCGCGCAGCGTGTGCAGGATCGCGCAGCGGTGCTCGCTGGCTTGCAGCAGCTGGCGATGCTCGATGCGAATCGCACGGCAGAGCTGCTAAACGATTTCAGCGACCGGCCCGCGTTGAATCGGCAGCCCGAGGAAGTCACGGCGCTTTTCAAGGGGGCGATCGATCGGAGAGAGAACGGCACCGGCCGCTCATATCCGAAATCGCTGGACGGCTGGGCGGAGTCAATCGCCGATCGCACACGTGAGCTGGACGCAGCGGAGCGGAGGCTCGAGGCGAGCGAGAAGGCATTGCGGCAGCAGGTCGAGCAGGCGATCGAAAAGGCCGAACGGCAGGTCGTGACGCCCTCCGAGCAAACCGCAACGATTGCGCGCGAGGTCGAAGCCGCGCGCGTGGCAGCGGAGAAGGTCGCGCAGGCGGTGCCGGCACAAGGCGTAGCGGAGCAAGCGGCGCATGCCGAGCGGACCGTACCTGAGGCCGGCAAGGCGTCGGCTGACCTTTCTCGTGACGCTTCTGTCGCAGTTAAAGAGCCTGTCGACCTGTCGCCACAGGCGCTGACGCCCGAGCGTTTCGAGGCGACCGCGAAGGCGTATGCCGCGGCGAGCGGCATTGACGTCGCAAAAGCGACCGAAACGCTCCAAGGTATCCGTGAAGTGCAGGAAGCGGCGGCGATCCGTGAGGCTCGGGAGAAGTTTTTCACGCGTGGAACCGAGCGCGAGACCACTGTGGTCGAGGGTAAAGCTGCTGGCGCGGTGGGGCAGGATGCCGGCAACGCGATGCGCGGAACAGTTGTCGCGGCCGCAGACTTGTTCGGCAAGGCGAGCGCGAAGGATGCGAAGGCGATCGTCGAGGCCGGGGAGGCCGCGCAGCGGGCAACACAAAAGGCGGACGGGCAGACGCAGGAAGCGAAGACGACCAAGCAGCGGCGGGCGCCCCAAAAGAAAGCGGTCGGGCAGAAAGCGCCGGCGGTTGAGAAGGATGGCAAGGCCGCCGACGGCAGCGCGAAGGTCCAGAAGATGCAACGCAAGTCGCATGAAGCGATGACTCCGGCAGAGCGCGTTGCTCGACGCGAAGAGTTCTTCAGCAACCTGAACGAGCAGGCAGGGCTTACGCGAGACGGGAAGGAGATCCAGCAGGAGCGTGGCCGTTCGACGGGGCGTGCCGCGAAAGGAGACGGCTACGGGATCGGGTGATATCGGATCTACGAAACGGCCGCTTGTTGCGGGAGAACGATATGGGAAGCAAAGAAGCGGTCGACGTGACGATCGTCGGTGATGCGGTGGTCGTCACGCCCGGAATTGGTATGAGTTTGGCGGTTCGTGAGGCTATGACGTCGAGAATCAGGCGCGGTGCCGGAGAGGTTATTTTCGATCTGGAAGGCACGCTTTGTGAGCGCTTTTACGAGGCTGATGACCGCATCACCAGCGATACGACGAACGCCACCGGATATGGTCGGCACTCGATGATGCGGGACGATGAACAGGAAGACCGTCATGGCAACCGAAAAATTGTCTGCCACGAAACTTGCACGAAGAAGTAACACTTCGGCAGCCGAGATTCAGAGGAGGTTTATTCATCTCGGCTACATCGAGGTTCGGGACGGACGGCATCACTTTACCGAGCTGGGGCGAAGCGTCGGCGGGGAATTCAGGAAGAACCATCCGACCGACGACGGATACATGGTTTGGCCTATTGATCTTCTACGGGAGCATGAGTGCATGGAGAGTGATGCTTGCAACTACGATTTCGATAGGGGTTTTGACGGTGCTGAAATACTGGAGATCACGATTCTCAGGGCTGATGCCGCCCGAGCGCCCGATCTTCCGAGTCATCTATTTCCAGGCGCCGGCAGTGATGGTGCGCTGTTTCGCGTCACCGCTGGTACTGCCCCGAGCCGAGATGTGATGAGCGGTGTCCTCGATCTCGCCATTGTCGATGCCACCCTGGTGCGCTACGACGAATGCACCGGGGAGGGCTATTTCGTCGTCGTAGACGGTGATGCTCCCGCAGCCGGCACGGTCCTTCGGCTCGCCGGCGACGAGCACGATACCGCAGTCGTGCCGACCGTTGGTGATGCGCTGGCCGGGAAGATCATTCATCCGGCGATGACGATTGAACAGTATTACGACGAGCTGAATCGGCACGACTGGTACTGCGGATTTTCTGACGACTATTCGGTTGAACAGCGAGGGGAAGAGAACTACACGCGACTTCTCGAAATTGCCAATCAACACGGCGCGGACTATCTGGCGCTAATCGGGGCGTTTCGGAAGCACCATTTTTCGGGCGAGCCGTGGAATACCCCGCAGTACGACAAGCCGGCGCGTCCCATCAATGGCGTTCTGGTGCTGCCATCGACGTCGACGGTGGGCGCTGAGACCACGACCGTTTGCTCGAACAACCTCGAGGATTGATCATGCAGAAGCACGAGATCGTGATGATGCAGTGGGTGGCCGCCGTCGTATCGCTGGTCCTGGGTCTGCTGCTGTCGTTCACGATCGCCGGCTATCCGCCGATGCCGTTCCCGGCAGGCATCGTGCATGGCGCGATGGCGGCGTCCGCGAATCCGGCGATGCTGTGGGGATTGATTCCCGGTGCAGGGTTGGCCGTCTTCCTGTGTTGGGCTTGCCACGAACATCTGTTCAGCGGCTTCGAGGGCTATCGTTACGAGAAGTACATCCGCGGCACGAAGATGGAGAACCGGCACCAGCTGAACGGTCGAATCCGTCAGCACAACAACAAATATCGTCGACGCGCGAAACCGCCGCATGATTACCCGCGTCCGCCTGTGTCGGTCGCTGGCATCGAGTTTCCGACCGATCTGGAAACGCAGGGCATCATCCTCGTCGGCTCGCCCGGTACCGGCAAGAGTCAGGCCATCCAGGGGCTCGTCGCGGCCGCATTTAACCGTGAAGACCGGATGGTGGTGGTGGATCCGAACGGCACGCTGTGTTCGCGCTTCTACTTGCCGGGCGATCGCATCATCAATCCCTACGACGAGCGCTGCATCGGCTGGTCTCTCTTCAACGAAGTCGCGGAAGGATTCGACTTCGAACGCCTCTCGCGATCGGCGATTCCGCCACAGAAATCGGGTGATCAGGAAGACTGGGCCGGATTCGCGCGTGACGTGCTGGCCGACACGATGAAGAAGATGCAGATGAACGGCCTCCGTGACGTCGACGTGTTGATCGATCTGCTGGTGCGTCGCGATCGCCGGCTGCTTCAGGCGTATTTGCGCGATACCGACTCGGCGGGCTTTTTTGCGAAGGATGCGGATCGAGCGACGGCAAGCATCATCTTCACGCTGAACAAATACATCAGGCCGCTGCGCCGCATCCCCGATGGCGATTTTTCGATTCGCGAATGGATGTCCAATGAAGATGGCGGAAACATCTGGATCACGTGGCGCGAGGATCAGCGCGTGGCGTTGGAGCCCACCATCCCGATCTGGCTGGATCTCGTGTACTCCATGATCCTGTCGGAAGCGCCGACCTTCAGCCGTCGTCTGTGGGTATTCAAGGACGAACTGGCATCGATCGGCCGGCTGAATAGCTTCCAGGGCGCGATGCAGAAGGGCCGGAAGCATGGCCTGTGCGACGTGGGCGGCATTCAGGGTTTCGTGCAGCTCGATCAGATGCTTGGTGTCGAGGGCGCAAAGGACGTGCTCGACTGCTACCGCAGCATGTTGGTGCTGGGTGGCGCAAACGCAGAGGCGACGGAACGTGCCTCGGTGATGCTCGGCAAGCACGAAGTCGAGCGGCATCCGCTGCCGGTGCAGGGCGGGTGGCGGAACAATACGCGTGAGCGGCGTCACGAGTCGGAGCAGATCGTGATCGCCTCCGAGATCTCGACGCTGCCGGACCTGCAAGGCTATCTGAAGTACGGGAAGGACTGGCCCGTGACCAAGGTCAAGATGAAGGTGCGCAATTTTCCCGAGCGCGTCGAGCCGTTCATTGAACGCTCACGCATGGACGAGATGCGGCTGGTCGACGAACGCGGTGTCGAGTACGAAATCGTGGACGACGAACCGGATGACGACGTGGCGCCGGTGCCTACCGACGCGGGCGACGGAACCGACGACGATACGGCGGGTGTCGCGCACGCCGGCGACGTCACCGCAACGAATACGCCCGAGCCTCCAGCGCCGGGACGTGGCGCGTAACGCGCCTCAGGAGAAATCATGCAGGAATTCCGATTTGACGACGTGATCGTGTCGGCCGACGCCGACGATCTTCAGGCATATCTTCAGGATGCGCACGGTGGGGCCGAGCGGCCGCTGTGTCTCTGCCAGCCGGAAGGGGTGCCGATGTACGTGGCGAAGGTCGGCGAGCGCTACGTGATCAAGCGCATGCCGAGCACGGGCGGCCACCACACGCCGGACTGCGCCTCCTACGAGCCGCCGGCGGAGCTGTCTGGCTTCGGCGAGGTCAAGGATCGTGCGATCCAGGAAGACGAAGCGACCGGCACCACGACGTTGCGCCTCGATTTCAGCCTGACGAAGATGGGTAAGCGTGCCGCGACGCCGTCAGCCGGCAGCGAACACGATACGGTGCGTACCGATGGTGCGAAGCTGACGTTGCGCGGCCTGTTGCATTATCTGTGGGACCAGGCGGCGTTGAATCGTTGGACGCCGGGCATGGAAGGCAAACGCAACTGGTACGTTGTACGAAAGTATCTGCTGCAAGCGGCGCTCGGCAAGAAGGCGAAGGACATGGCGCTGGCCGAGCAGCTGTATATCCCGGAGGTGTTCGCGGTCGAGCGCGAGGCCGAGATCACGCAGCGGCGCGTGGCGCGCATGGCGACGCTCGTATCGGGTGACAACAAGGCGCGCAAGCTGATGATCGCGATCGGCGAGGTCAAGGAGATCGGCCCGTCGCGATACGGGTTCAAGCTGGTGGCGAAGCACCTGCCGAACTTCCCGTTCATGATCGACGAAGAGCTGTACAAGAAGCTGAACAAACGCTTTGGCGACGAGCTGGCGCTCTGGAACGGTGTGGAAGGCGCGCACCTGGTGTTCATCGGCACGTTCTGGCTCACGCGCGCGGGGTACGCGACGCTCGAAACGCTGTCGCTGATGGTGACGACGGCGAACTGGATTCCGATCGAGCACGGCTTCGACGTGATGCTGCTCGACACGCTCGCGGCACAGAAACGCAAGTACCTGAAGGGCTTGCGCTACAACCTGGCACGCAACAAGCCGCTGGCCAGCGCCGTGCTGACGGATACGACGCCGCCCACGGCGCTGTATCTCGACCTGCCGGTCGACAGCGACGAAGATCCGGTCGCGCAGACGATCCAGCACGTGATCGATGCGAGCGAGTTGCCGTCGTGGATCTGGTCGGTGATGGACGCGATGCCGCCGTTGCCGGAGCCGAACGCAGCAGCGCACACGATGCGCCGGCCCGCCGCATCTCCGGTGCTGCCGGCGCCGTCGCGATACGAGCGGCCGGATGATGAAGCTGGCTATGGGGAATCGGCGTGGTGATCGATCAGCGCGGCGCATTCGCCGATGAGATGTGGCCGGTCGGCGTGACGCGTAGCCGTCACGTCGTCAATTCGTTCGCTATTCGAATGGTGAGCGGAGAAAAGATGCGAAATTTCACCGTTCACGCTTCCGTAACATCGGGCGAGCGGCTAGAATCTGACAAATTTGCGTCCGTCTGTTCGGACCTGGAGAAAGTACTTGAAGAACGAACCGTAAAACCGTTCGCACAAAAGAAAAACCCCCGTCTGCAAACGGGGGCTTGTTCTTGATGACGCGCAACAGAGAGAAGGTCGCGGGGCATCGAATTACGTCAGAGGTGTCGTGATTCTAGCCCATCGAAACTCTCTGTCAAGCGTCGTCTGTCCGAACTCGTCTCTAAAAAATGGGCGACAGATGATTCCAATGGCTACTGGCTGGCACATTGGGCGTTTTGCATACCAAAACGCCACGCGTTTTATCCTTTCAAATCAGCAGGTTAAGCCGAGGCGCGGCGGGCTCGTCACGAACTCTGGCCATGCCTCGCCTAGTCGGCCACCGGCTGACGCCTACCAAAATTTTTCCCGGCCGCCAGCCGGATCGGAGCGCGGACCCGCTTAAGGCCGCGCCGTGGAATACCCCTTCGCCTCCGCATCGTTCCCGCCTGATCCCTCCGGTCAGGCAGGCACGGCCGCGCACGTCGACGCTGCGTCTGAACAGGATCTGTTCGGCGGCATTGTCGCGGCCGCGCGCGGCGCGCACGCGGGGCTGCGTGCGCAGGGCGCGGGCCTGAAGGGGGCACCGAAGCCGGCGGCCGCGCTGCCGGAACGGATCTGGCCGGAAGACATCCCGCACCCAGCGCCGGCGAGCGCGCCGAAGCTGCTGCGCGAGCTGAAGGTGCGGCTCGGCCGCTATCTCGACACACCGCAAGCATGGTTGCCGCGGCTGAACATCGCGAACGGTAGCGCGCGTCAGCAGCGTAGCGAGCGCCGCGTGGCGTGCGTGCAGCTGATGCGCGCGCTGGTGAAGTTTTGCGACCTCGTGACGCTGCGCGTCGCGGTGCCGGGCAAGGATGGCTGGATCGACTTCACGCTACCGTACCTGGCCGAACAGGCGGGCCTATCGCTGCGACGCGCCGAGCGTGCGTTGCGCGATCTGATCCGCGCCCGGCTGATCAAGAGCCGCCCGCAGTGCGAAGTGCAGGAAAGCGAGCAGGGCGTGCGCTACCGCGGCTTCGCCGCAATCAAATACCTGACGCCGGCGCTGTTCGAACAGTTCGGCCTCGGCAAGTGGCTGAACCACGAGCGCACGCGCGCGCACCTGCGCGCGCAGCGCCGGCGCGACGCGCAACGCAAGCGCGATCGCAAGGCCAGCGTCGAGGCAGTCAAGCTGGGCGAGCAGCTGGGCGAACAACTCAAAAACGTCCAGTCACGCGTCAAGCAGCGCGCGCAGGCCGCCGACGTCGACCGCCAGGCCGAGCTCGAGCGCGCAATCACGCTGCGCGCAGGCCAGCTGAAGATGCAATACCCCGATTGGGACCGCGATCGCTGTTACCGGATCGCGCGACAGCAGCTGGCGCCGCCCAGCCACTAAGCACCCCCATAAACGTTCACCTATCGCGCTCGCGAGGGGTGCGCTCGTCTGCGCACAGAATTCCGAGCGATTTCCCGTGCGCGCGCGCACGAATTTGCCGCGTAGCGCGCGGTTTTTGCGCACGGGGCGCGGCGGTGGCCACCGGAATGTGTGGATAACTTAAATTAATTGTCGGGTCGGATCTCGTTTAATTGTCGGGACTTATTCAGAAGCCTTCTCTAACTAGAAGCAACTCCACCGACGGCTACGCCGCCGCGTCACGCGGGCTTCGCCCGCTTGCATGAATCAACACCCTCGAACCGCCACCCACACCCTCCGGCTGGCACTAAGCCGCTGACGGCCTACGGCCGCCATCGGCCAAGTGCGCGGAAATCACGCGCGGCCGACAAGTCGGCCGCCCGCTCACCGCGCTCGCTCCGCTCGCCCATCGCCTGAACTGCCATCGGACACGAACCGCCCACTTGTCTACAGGAAAGGGGATTGATACTGTATGGATATACAGCTACCTCGTGAGGACATCATGCGCCCGATAACCGACGAAAACTCGAACCATGCTTTTGCATTTCCGGGCTGGGAGACGCTGATGACGGATCTCGCGGCCGTGGCCGCGAGCCTGATTGACGAGCATCGGCTGAACTACGCCGGGCGGCCGCTGACCTGGCGCATGCTGCACGAGCTTGAACTCCGCGCGATCGCGCAGTTGAAGACGTCGCGCAAACACTCCCCGACGCTGTTGCACCTGATCCGGAACGATCCCGGCGTGTTTGCCTATCCCATTTCGGACGCACCCGCCAATCTCAGCTCGCACGGCGCGATGCCGGTCGTGATGGCGGAACTCTGGTCGGCCTGGCAGCGGTTGCACTGATTGCCGATCAGTCGCCGCGGCCGTAACCTTTTTTGCCGCGATCAACACCACGGCCTTGCTCGCGCAGCAGGCGTTCGCGCTCGTCGAGCGACTGCGCCTGGCTTTCCACGTTCGTCATGAACTCGTCGCGGCGCGCGACACGCTCGGCCGGCGTCATCGCCTGATACGGCTTGCGGCCCTCGCGCTCGAGGCCGAGCTGTTGGCCGTCAGCTGCTCGCCCGTGCTGCCGCTCGTATTCACGCTGGGCGGCCCGTTCGATGCCCGCAATCATCGCATCCGCGCGTGGCTTTCCGCTCGGTAAAGCCAACGCGCGCTGCGTGTCGCGATCGCGCTCGATCGCCTGCAGCAGATGCACGTGCGAGCTGGGCCACATCGCGTCGAGCCGTCGACCGTTTTCCGTTAACTCGTTTGTCCACTTCGGCGGGCTCGCGATGCCGCTGCGCTGGATTCGCTTCAGGTCGTTCCAGCTGTCGACGTACCGATTGACCGACAACGAGAACTGGTCGCGCTGCGCGACCGGCAACTTGGGCGGTCCAACTTCGACCGGTGCGGCCGGCGCCGCGATCGCTGCCTCGCGCGCTTCGGCGCGCTTCGACATCCGCTGCGCGAATTCGCCGGCGATCGACAGCGGCCGCTCGACCGAGCGGTATCGGGTGGCCGCTTCGCGCTCGCGCCGCGCAGTGGCTGCTTCGACCAATTCACGTGCACGCGTCTCGCCCGATAGGGCGACCAGCGCATCCCATGCGCGCCCGTCGTAGGACACGCCAGGCTGAACCTGATCGCGCCGGCGCAGTGCCGTCGTCAGCTGGCGAATGCGCGCCTGTTCGCTTGCGAGCGTCGGGCGGTCTTTGGCGGACACCTTCGCGAGCGTGGCGCCGAGCTCGGCGCGCAAGCCGTCGGGCGATCGATCGCGCCGGCGCTCGGCCGCCGCTTCGAATGCGATTTCTCGGCGCTTTGCAAAGGTCTGCCGATGCGTGTACTCAGGATTGTCGCGGATCACCGGCCGCACGTCGTGCGACGCACTGAACGCTTTTTCGACCGGCTTGCTTAAGCCTCGCACCAGTGATTTCGCGTCGTCGAACGCGTCCCGGCCTGACGCGACGACGAGTTCTTTCTTGTGCCGCGTCATCCCGACATACGACAGTTCGGCATTCATCGAAGGCGTCGCCAGTAGATACGCGCGATCGACTGTCACGCCCTGGCTCTTGTGGATCGTCAGCGCGTAGCCGTAATCGAGATCCGCGTATCGCCCGGTGTCGACGACGATGTGTTTGCCGCTGTCCAGGCGCACCGATACCAGCGAGCCGGGCTCGGGAGGTGTTGCGCCGTCTTGCTGCCGCGACGCAATTCCCTCGATCACGCCGAGCGTGCCGTTGCGCACATCCAGCCCGTAGTCGTTGCGGCCGAACACGACGCGCTCGCCAACCGCGAACGGCACGACCGTCACGGACCGCTCGCCGTCGACCTCGGTCACGAGTGACACTGGCTGATCGGTGCCGAGCTCGCCACGAGCGGAAAGCGCCGCGCGCATTGCCGTGTTCAGTCCGTCGCGCTGCGCATTCGTGTGCGTGATCAGCAGTTGGGAATCTTCCGGATGGGCGTCGCGCGCCTCGAGCGCGAACGCGACCAGACCGTCGCTCGCCGCAGCGAGTGATTCGGGCAGAAACACGGAGCCGCGCATGATGTACGCGTTCAGCGCCGTGCTCACATCGTGTCTGGACAGCGCGACCGACGCTTCGCGCTGCCAGTCGTCGTTCTGCCGAACGATTTCCGTGAGCCCGGCCAATGCCCCGGCGTTTTCCGCTTCCTTCGAGACAGCCCGGAATGCGTCACCCGCCTCGACCGCGTGCAGCTGCCACGCATCGCCGACCAGGCGCACGCGCGTGCCAGCCGATTCGGCGTGCCCCAGCAATTTTTCCAATTGGCGTGATCCGACCATCCCGGCTTCGTCGATGAACACGACCGTTTGCGGGTCGAGCGTCAAACGCCCTTTCTCGATCGCCGTCAAAAAGCTGGCGAGCGTGCGCGACGAGATGCCGGCGTCGCGTTGCATGTCCTCGGCAGTCTTGCCCTGCAATGCTGCGCCGAGCACCCGAAAACCCTCACCTTCAAACGCTTCGCGTGCTGCGCCCATCACATAACTCTTGCCGGTGCCGGCCGCGCCGTTCACCACGCCGAGTTGCCGATCGCCGACCAGAAGCTCAAACGCCGACAGCTGCGCCGGCTTCAACCTTCGCTCATCGCGCACTCGGTCGGCCGTCGCCGCGGCGACCGGATCGACCGCGATTCCGGCCATCCGCTCTGCTCGCGAAACCAACCGGGTTTCGACGGAGCGCAGTTCGGCCGACGTGAACCATTCGCCTTCTTTACCCTGCGCGGCCAGCGCCAGCAATTCTTTCGAATTGAGCATGCGCGCCAACACCTGTTGGTACTGCTCCGCGGAATCCGTGTTCCGGAACACAAACTGCTCGACGTCGTGTCGCGAAAAAATGGAATTGAGCGTCGACAACGCGTGCACGCCGATCGCCGGATTCAGCAGCAGTCGATCGCCGTTCCGTTTGGCGATCTCGCGGTTCTGCGCCAGCGTTTCGGCCATCGCGACGCGCTCGCCCGCGTATTTGGCGATACCGACCTTCCGGGTCGGCTCCAGTTCGATACCGAGTGTCTTGTAGCTTCGATGATCGATCCGCGCCTCGATGCCGTGGCGCGACATGAAGTGGTTCGCGGTGATCGCCCATTCCTCCCGAACCTCACGAACGAACGCCTTCGTGTTGAAATAGCGATCCTTGCCGGCACCGCCTTGTTCGGGATTGGCCGCGTTGTAGCGGCTGAAGAATTTTTCGGGATCGCGCGCGATCCCATCGTTCACGCGCTCACTGAACATCAGGTGAACGTGCGGTTGCTCCAGGCCATCGCTGGCGAGCGGTGCGTGAATCGCCCAGGAATAGGCATGCCGCTCGCCAAGCACGTTCTGAACGAACTCGCGCGCTAGCTCGACGCGCTGTTCCGCATTGAGTTCACGCGGGAGCGAGAAGACGATTTCCGTATAGGTGCGGCCGTTGGCCCGCTCGTAGCGGTCTGCCATGTCCCAGAATACGGTCGGATCATTGGCTGCCCATTCCGGCATGTTGCCGCTTTCGCTAAGCTCGAGATCGCCACGCTCTTCGAATCGCCCTTCGCGAGCAATGTAAGCGTAGTGTTCTTCTCGATCCTGATAGCGCTTGTGTTGCCCAGCTTGCCCTTTCTTGCCGTGCTTCACTTCCATGCGATACATGCGAGCGTGGTTTCCTTGCGCTTTTGGCTGGTTGGTGTGCCGGCGTCTAGGCGGCACGGTGTTTCGCGTCGTTTCTATGCTAGCATAGAAACGAGTAACCGCGCGTAGTGCCGAAATGGTCTTCGACCGTTTCGGCACTACGATCCTCCCTGGAGACGCTTTTCGCCTTTATCCCCTTCTGGTGGCCGGCGATTTTTTGGCTGTTTGGCTTTGCAGGAAGGGGGCCTTCGGAGTATTGATGCCGTCGCCATTGCCTCTGTCATCGTTGATCAGTCGTCAGCCTGTGAGGTCGTGGGATGACGTGCATCCGATGTTTGGCGACGTGTTTTTTTCGCTCGATGGCGTGTCGTTGTTCAGAGGGGACCAGCCGTCCGACGCGTTCATGCGGCGACGTCCCGTGTTGTTCGATGAAGAGAAAATCGTCTGTGGTGATCTGATCCCGGAAACGTCGTGGGGAGCCAGCTTGGCGAATCTGCTCACCTCGCGTTCTTGGGAGACCGTGCGTGAGTTGATCATCGAACGGAATCATCACGTTTGTCAGTGCTGCGGGCTTCAGCGAACCTCGCTCGACGTGCACGAACTCTGGTCTTACGCGTTTCCCGATCAGGACGACATTGATCTGTGCCGCGATAAAGGCTGGTACGTGATGGGTGTTCAGAAGCTCGAAAACCTGATTTCGGTCTGCTCTGCCTGCCATCTCTGCTTTCACCTCGGCTTCGCCAATTCACGGGGTCGCGGTAAGCAAGCACTCGCCCGGCTGCGGGCGCTGAACAACTGGTCGGCGGACGAAATTTTCCAGTATGAGCAACTGGTGTACGATCGATGGAATGCGGCCAATGAGATCGGTTGGCAACTGGATTTCGCGCGGCTCGTCCATCCGGATGGCGGATTGGAGATCAACGGCCAATGGGAGTTGATGCCCGATTCCGATGTTTTCCTTCAGCGCACGCGTTCCGGGTTGAACGATTTTCCAACCGTGCTGCTCAATACGACGTGGTGCTTTCGACACGAAACCGAGTGGCGAGCACCGAATCCTTTTCCTGAAAATTCTCACCTTTGAGGTATTCATGCCGATCGATCAATGGCTCACCAAGCGCATCGCCTTCATCAACGCTCTGAAGGCTCCGACCGAATCGCAGCGGATGTTGGTCGAACTCGCCAGTATCGCAGAGCCGACCAAACAGGAATCGCGCGACCTCGATGCGCTGGTCAAACTGGAGAAATTGAACGAGCGCGCCGAAGAGGCAAAAGTGGCGGCACTCAGGGTTGTGGCCGAGCGCAAGGAAGCTGCGCGCAAGGCCCGCACCCGCCAATTGATCGAACTGGGCGGGATCGTTGAAATGCTCGATTTCCCGGTGGACCGGGGTACGCTGTGTGGCGCGTTGCTGTGGGCGCTCGATCAGGCCAAAACCGACCCGTCTGCGCTCAAGCAACTCAAGACGCGTGGCGACACTTTCATTGCCGACCGCGAAGCTGAGAAACAGACCGGTGGCAGCAAAGGCGATCCGGTTGCCGACGAGCGCCTTCCGGAAAATGTCGCGGGCTAACGCAATTCGGTATCGCGAGGGTAACGCCAGTGGCTAGACAGTCGCCGCCCTTTGCGCGGATTCGACAAGCGGCATCGGCTCGCAAAAGCAAGCGTTGGTGGTCACCCATGACCCGACGCGATGCCGACGATCTGTCGATTCGCTATCACGCGTCGCTCGCCGCGTTGCGCAATCGGCAGGGAACGCATGAGCACCTGCGTACCCTGTTGGTCATGATTGTGCTGACTGGGTTCATTGGCGACGCTTACGTTTCCCCCATTCGGCCCGAAGTGCTCATTGCCGCCGAACAGGCAATCATCGCGTCGATCGATCACGGGCAGGACAGATGCGAATGGGCGCTCGACGCCGATGCGGTCGAACTGTGCGCCGCCATCCTCACGCATCACGATCACCAGCTGCGCACCGCGCCGATTGCCGCGATCAACAGCGCGAAAGAGCGACTGGATCGGCTCATAGCAGACCAGAGCTATCATTCCGTCCAACCTATCTGGCAGCAGCGGAAATGAATTTACTCAAGCGACGCGTCGCCGCGACCGACGACAAAGTGAAGGAATTCAAGGAAGCACGCAAGGTCGCCGCCAAGGCGCAGCGTCAGCAGGTCAAGCAAACGCGCGCGGATCGCGAGCGACGAATTGTGCTGGTCGGTGAGGCCGTGCTTCGGCGGGTCGAGCGGGGAGAATGGGACGACGCGGATTTTCGCGCGATGATGAATGACGCGCTGTCCCGGCCAGCGGACCGGGCGCTGTTCGACCTGGACGATTAGCTGGAATCGGCGTAGCAGCTTCGCGGTTATGGCCCGCCGAAGCGGGCGCGGTTTCACTTCGGTGCGTGGCGCTTGCGCTCGGCCCACTCGGCTTTGCCGAGTTGCACCGTTCGATTCGCCCATGTGACAGCCTCGCCAAGCTGACGAAAGCCGCCTACCTCATCGCCACTGCTCAGATGAACGCAGTAATCCATCGCCCCGGTGTGAACGATGGCCGCGCTGAAGTCGTCGGCCTTATTGCCGATCCGGGCCTTGGTGTGCGACGCGATGCGCTCGGCCGTCTTGTATGCACCGAACGATTCGGCCAGGTTCGCTTGCCATGCCCCGGCCGCGTGGCTGGCACAAAAGCCGACGCCTTGTACGATGGCATAGTGGAAATGCGTGCCGAGCACGCGGCGGGCGATTGCTTCGCTCATTTCGTCGCGCCAGTAGTCGGGACTGTCGGACATGGCTGGTTCTCCTGGTAGGCCACCTGACGCCCGCATGTTCGCGGGCGGTCCGGTTTAGGTATTTGGGTTAAGGACGGTGTACACGACGAACGCCTGAAAAAGCGCGTCTGTCGGTTCGATGGTAAAAGCCTGTCCGCTGTATTGCGTCACTTCCAGCGCGCCGCTGTCGAGCTTCCTAACAGTCTTGACGCGATTCTGCGGCTGGATCGGGACAATGCGGGCGTGTGCATAGAGACGGTCGGTTATCGTGCTCATGGACGTACTCCGAAGGTCATTCGATGTCGTGTACGCGCCCGCCCCTTATCGGACGGGCGCGCGGTAGCGGTTTACTCGTTAGCCGTCACGTCGTCGGCTTCCGCTTCTTCCTCTTCCTCTTCCTCTTCCTCTTCCTCATCGTCGGTCGACTGCCAGATTTCCGGTTGCTCGCGGTTGCGCAGCACCTCGGGCAACCAACCGGTTTCCGATACGGCGCGTTCGGCCGCGCCGACCAGTTCGGCCTTTTTCAGCTTGTCGAGCGAGGCGGCCGTTTCCGGCGTCGTGGCTTCCTTCACCACGTCGAGGATGCGCGCCTTCGGCACGTGCTGGAAATAGCTCGCACCCGTCGCCTTCCAGTAGGTCCGGTAATCGACGTTCAGCACATCGGCCAAGCGGTTGACGACGTGCGGGTGGTCGCTGTGGCTCACGCCGTCCACCGTGGCCGCCACGCAGAACGCGAACAGGTCGCGCACCGTGTCGCCCGTCTGTGCCATCAGCCAGCCGAATAGATCGCCGC
Source organism: Burkholderia sp. AU28863 (assembly GCF_002223195.1). Taxonomy (NCBI): domain Bacteria; kingdom Pseudomonadati; phylum Pseudomonadota; class Betaproteobacteria; order Burkholderiales; family Burkholderiaceae; genus Burkholderia; species Burkholderia sp. AU28863. Next base: position 23,749 of record NZ_NKFE01000030.1, read on the forward strand.
TCGCCTCGTTCGAGATTCGCGTGCGCCAGAATTCGGCGCGCTCGTCGTAGGCGATCCACGCCGGACTATCCACCATGTCATCCGCGACGTTCGCCAGCTTCCTCGAGGACGATTCCGACTGGATGCACAGCATGCCGCGCGTATCGCGTCCGAAATGTCCCGGCAACACGTCCGGCACCATCCGGGCCAACAGCGTCACCAACGCGATTTCCGGGCGGCGGCTCAATTCAAGCCGCACGACGGCCGTGCGGTGCGCCGTCAGGCGGGCGCACAGGCTTTCGCTATGCAACGGCTTGACCTGCTCCGGCGCTTGCGCCGCACGTTGGAGCGCACCGGGAGCCTGCGCGCCGAGTGCCTGGCCGGCCGCCTTCATGTCTGCGCGCTTCACCAAGCCGAACTCGGCGAGCAAGCCGCCATTTTGCGCGACCGCGATATACACACCGGACACGGCCTTCTGTTCGGCCGTCCATTCCCTGCTTCGCTCATCGAACGCTTCGAGTGCTTCTTCTGCCGCCTGAACCTCGGCTTCGAGTGCGTCGCCGTCGATCGACTCGTCGTCGCTGTCGTACGCGGCTTCGAGCGCTTCGCTCGCACGGCTCACGCGGGCTTCGAGTGCGTCGCGTTCTGCCTGCTCGTCGGCACTCAAGACGCGCGTTCCAGCGCTCAGGCGCGTACACGCATAGATCGTTTCGTAGTTGGCTTTCAGGTCCGCTTCTACCCATGACCAGCCATCGGCGCGCAGCGCATCGGCCGCTTCGTCCAGCTTCGCGCGAACCAAGCCGTTCAGGATATCGGGGCTTGCCAGATAGCCGCTACCCGTATCCGAAAACAGGTCGCGGCGCACCTCGCCCCCGGCCGCTTCATACGCCTCGATGCCGACGAACCGAGCCAGCGCGTGTTCGCTCGACACCTCCGCGCGCGTGATGATTTCACGCAGCTTCGCCGGTGCCTGCATCCATGCCGGGCCGTCCTTCACTTCGGCCCAGATGCGCTCTTGTTCGGCCGGATCGGGGCAGAGCGCAAGCGCTTGCAACTGGCCGAGTTCGATATCGTCTTTTCGGAATGCTTCGAACAGCATCGGCGACAGGTGCGCCAATTTCAACCGCCGTTGCACCGTCAGCACGGAGACAGAGAACACCTCGGCGATGTGTTCGAGCGTGCGCCCGTCGGCGTGCAGGTCGCGGATGCCTTCACACACGTCTGCAAGGTGCATGTCCTCGCGTGCCGTGTTTTCCATCAGCGACATAAGACGCGCCTCGGCATCCGTCACGATCACGACGTTGATAGGTGCGTCGGCCGACGCTTCGCCGCGCTGGACCAGCAGTCCGTAACCGGCCTTGCGGCGGCGTCCCGCGCACACGCCGTAGCTCACCTTGTTGCCGCGCTTGGCCTTCACTTCGTGAACGATGAGGTTCTGCATGATCCCGCCGGCGCTCTTGATCGACTGCGCCATGCCTTCGATGTTTTGCGGCTCGCCGCGCCGCACGTTGTACGGCGAATCGATCAGCGCCGAAAACGGCACGGTGGTTGCTGCACGGCTACCGACGATCAGGTCGACTACGGCTTGCTGTTTTTGCTTTGCACTCACTGTCGTTACTCCCGGAATCGGCCAAGCGGGATGCTCGGCCATGTTTTTAGTATATGCCTTAAAGGCCAAAACATCAAGATAAAAAGTTTCTCTTGGTGATTGCTTTTATGGCCTTTAAGGCATATTATTGTTTTGTGGCCGGGCATCCCGCTTGGCCGATTCCGGGAGATATCTCCATGTGTCAAACCGAAGCACTGATTCAATCCTCGCTTGTCATCGAGGAGCAACGTATGCGATTCCTGCCGAAGCATTTCGGCCCGTCGTACATGCGCGGCGAAAACCTGATCTATGCGTGGGCGCGTCGGCTGTCGCCGGAATACTCGGGCGGTCACTGGCTGTTCTTCGAGCTGGATAACGGCGGGTTTTATGCCGCGCCCGCGAACGAAGGTGAGCTGTACGTCTGTTTCAATGAGAACAGCTATGAAGGGCACATGGGGGCGGAAGCCTTCGGGATTGTCGTCACGTTGTATGTGCTGTGCCGACTGTCACACGACGACCGGACAGGGCGATTCACGAATGCCTACCACGCGCTGCGTCGATTCGCTTTGCAGCATCCCGAAGAGCGCGAAATCTTCCGCGCAATCGACTAAGGGGGCGGACATGCAACAGCAACGTTTCAAAGTCGTCGTGAAGTGCCGTGAGTTTCCCGTCACGGTTGATTGTTTCGTGCCTGCTATGTCGGTCACGCATGCGGGCGTGGTGGCTGATGAATGCGCCACGCGTCACGGCTTGTCCGGCGTCGAGGTGATCGACGTCCAGCGCGACGACCAGCCGCGCGCCGACGTGAACTGATAACGTGACGCTCTAACGACAAGGCACCCCGGCCGCAAGGCTGGGGTGAGCACACATGGAATTCACCCTGAACGATTTAGAGTCTGCGATCAATCATTGGCGCGACCGCTACCCGTCCGACGACGGCATGACCGTGTGCCGACAGGCGCGCATTCTGGTCGAGCCGTATACGTTGATGTTTCTGGAAAAACGCGAGCGTGTCGCGGCGTCCGAACTGACGACCGATCAGATCGACGCAGTGCGCGGCGCATTGGCGGCGCTGCGGTAATGCCGATGGGATAATAGGGGCGGAGCCGCCCCTTGCCTCCCGCAGTGCTGCGGTCTTGTCACGATGGTCGGCCGGACCTCCCTTCCTGCAAGCTGGGGGCGTCCGGCACGAGCACGGTTCGCGCGCGCCGCGCGCCCGGATTGAGGGACACGGGGACCCGCGCCGGCTTTGTCCGGCGTGGGGAGAGGCCCGACCCGTAGCGAAGCGGAGGGGCAATCCGGAGAGGCGCCGGCGGACCGATGGCGGGGTCGTCAAGCCTGGTATGCGATCGCATGGCGATCGCATACCAGGCGTGATTCCTCCAGCGCGAAGCGCTGGGGGCTGGATATTGGATGCTGGCCATCCCGACGAGATCTATTTGCAGAGAAACCTATGAGCAACCACACCATTGAAATTCGGCGCGAGTGCTTGCAGCCAGCGAGATTTTGGGCCCAGCCGAAAGGGGCGGAAGTCCAGGAGATACTTCGCCGGGCAAGGCTGACACCTCAGGACGCATCGGAATACCTGGGGATCTCGATCAAGAGCAACGGTCGGACTGTGCGAAAGTGGATGGCCGAAGAGGCACCGATTCCCTATTCGGCGTGGGTGTTGCTGTGCGATGCGGCGGGCTTCTCGCCATTCTGGCGGATCGACCGAGATGAGTAAGTGCCGGCCGCTCGATGCGGCCGGCACTTACTTACACGGGGAACACAGCAGTACCGACCCGTGTAGTGATATTCGAGATCAGCACCGTGGTTTGGTGCTCGTGCATCGCGGGCAACGTCCTCGGTCCGTGACGCACGACTGAAGCTCAATCGGCGGTGTTTTGCGCTTCGGTCAAATTGCTGCGCAACCGAAAGAAGTCCGCCCGTGTCGTAGTCGTCAACCGAGTCGGCGTGGCAATCGCACGCAACTTCTCAGCTGCTTGCGCCGGCGACAGGCTTGACGTTCTTACTCGGTAACCGGGATCAGAAAGCGATCGCGGTTCCTCGCGTTGGCAATCCAGTGAGGCGCCTTGCCGCGGCCACTCCAGGTCGCACCCGTTTTCGGATCCTGATACTTGGGCGCGATGGGTGTGCGTGCACCGGATGCAGTCGCGCGCCGGCGCCCGAACAGCTGCTCGGGTGTGATGTCGTATTCGGCGATCTGCGCGCGCATCGCTGCAATGATGCTGTCCAATTCCGCGCGTCGTGCTTCTTCCGCCTGCTGTGCCAACGCGTCAGCCTGCTTTTTCAGTTCGAGATAAGTCGCCATAAAGATAAAGGATTCTCGGTTGAACATCGAGCGACTAGGCTAGTCGGCAAAACCGGTGAGGTCAATACATTACCGGCATAATCACGAATACCGTCGATTACGTTACCGCTGCGCTACAGGATCGGTGTTCACAAAATTGAGATCACATCCCTATGGCAATCAAACTGACGCACGAAACCGGGCCCGAAATTGCACGCAGGATCGTTGAATCTGGCGAAATCGCCGCCGGCCCTTTACTGGGCGACGCTGGCTTGAACGCCTGTATTGAAGGCGTCGCATACAATCCGGATCAAGCCGAGCGGACGGGCGCATTTGTGGATTTTGAATGGACCGGACCGATCAAGCTCGGCGCGTATGCCGAACATGAGCCGAACGTGCTTTATGACGATCGGCCGCATCGTGCATTCGTCTTTGTTTGTACCAACAGGCATCTGCGGCTGACCGGTGTGCGATTCAGTGCGGGACTATCGTGGCGAAACGCGGTCAGTGTGCCGTCCAGACCTGCCGGCGAGAGGTTACTTTCAGCTTCTGCGTGGTACGCGTGGGTGTTGTCGCGGTCACCTGAATGGCTCGATGAGGCAGCAACGGAACTCGAGAGTGCGATGTTGGCACGATTGGCGAAAAAACCGCCCGTATCAATTGTGCCACCGGACGATTGTCCCTATCTTTACGACCTTCGCGTACGCGGCCTGATCTAACAGTTGTTTTCATTATGATCGCCGGATGCGTCTGGGTATCGATTATTCTGATGTGAGTTCAATCAGAGGCGTTATCCACCCATGCCAGTTGTCAAGAAGGCCACGTATTATCAGCTGGAATCCGGAATTTTATATTCCAGCAAGCGATGGAAATGCTACTCCGGGGTGGTCGGATGCGTTCCGATCGACACGCAGCAAAAAATCTCGTTCGATAGACTTGCGCCGAACGAGCCGCCGCCACCGCCACCACCGAAGGCAGCCGGTCCAGTCGCGCCGCAGAAGCCGCCTGCCCCTGCTCCAGCACCGGCCAAGCCGCCCGGCAGGCCACAACCGAGCGATAAGCCTCAAGATGCCGAGCAAGCCGACAAGCTGCCCGAATTCGATCTGCAGGACATTCCCAAAGCCATGGACAAGATGGGCTGGCCGATCTCGGCCAAGCTTGCGCGAGAGTGGTTTGCAAGCCCTAAGCACGCCTATAACGACCAGCTCAACTCGGTGCAGCCGATCGACGACAGGACAGTCACTCTGGAATGGGCGTTGCGGTTTCGCGGAGCACTTGAGCGGTTCAATCAACTCGTCCGACAAGCAATTTACACTCCGAATGCTGCTGCATCGGCGAGGAATACGCTGACGCCCGTGATCGAGAAGAGTTTCGCGGCCGGACAAATGAACGCGGCAGGTATCGTGATCGACACTACGCCGTTTCTGACGGATCTGCTTCAGTTTCATATCGCCTGGAGATTTCAGTACCAGTCGGTATCATCCGTCGACACACTCGACGGTACGGCGTTGACCGATCTAACTGGAGCACTGGCAAACTTCAACTTCTACGCTGCTGTTGGGAAGGCGACCGTTACCGGTGAGCGCTACTACAAGTACGAAGGCACGAACAAAATATTCTGTCTCGAACCGGCTGTGCAGATTACACACATCTATGTCTACATCAAGGATAGCTACTCTTTTAACGATGATTCGCCTTCCAAGAGCCAGTATCTTGGCCACTGGAACAAGAACGGAATGGTGCTGTCGTACGTGGCAGCCGCCAACGATTTCTTCAAGAGCAGCAACTTGAACGTCGGAAATTCAACCATCGAAAAGTGGCACTATCTTCCTGAGGGCGAAGAGGTCAACAAACCGATCGACAAACGGACGAGTCTCTTTCGGAAATTTATGGCGAAGGATGTGTACTGGCCAGTGCACAACAAGACATATCGCGAGTGGAGAGCGGCACACAATCGTGGCGGTGACTTTATGGTTTACAGTAGGCCCAAACTCGTGAAACTGGACAAGCCGATTGTTTTGAAACTTGATACCGTATGCAGACCCATCCCGGCGGAACAATGAAGATGATCCGCCTCATCCTCAGAGCGATCTTGGTAGTCGGGGCCGTGGCCTTGGTTGCCGCCATCGTGTGGCTGTTCCTGCCGCTTGGCGCCACGAACGCGATCGCGATTTTCGCGCTCAAGAACGGCAAGACCGCGATCTTCGTCGTCACCGCGGTCATCTTTGCAGCCTACTTCTACTGGCTTCTTAGAAATATCGCCCATTTCGGCCGAGCGAAGCGCGCGGGACTGGCGATCGTGACACTTGGCTTGTTGGCGTGCCTCGCGCTCATCAGTTTAGGCGGGGTCACGACAGACGACACCGATTGTCAGCGCTTCAACTACAACGCCAAGATGAATGGTGGAATCAAACAGGTCGACGGCACGACCTACATCGTCAACATCTGCGGAAGTGGTGCGCGCAGTCATGGATTTTTTGCGGATCAGAACGAGCAGGTGAAACTCGTCATCACCGATGCGAAGGGCTCGACGCTCGCCACGCGCTTATTTTTCGTTTTTTGGGACGGCCGGCCGGGTGAAGATTCGATCAAAATCCGCGATGGCAAATTGATTTACTTCGACGCGTCGGATCAGTACGACAGCATGCGTTCGATCTCGCTGCCGCCCACCGCGAGCGATCGGATCTTCGCAAGAATTCCGATTTGGCTTCGCTGAGAGCAGCCGCCCAGACAGCCATCTAACGGCTCCACCGTCGCTCGCCCCTACGCTGACCAGCCATCAGGCTCGGTCAGTCTTAATTTGCGGCAGCGCTTGCGGCCACGCAATCGTCAGGGAACAGATTGAGGCGGGACCGTAGTCGCAATCGCGAATGCATAAATTGATGTTGGTTATAGGCAACGAAGCAGCGGGTCCAATCATGTGCAATCACGAATCGACGGCTGTGGGCCAGCGCTGTCAGATTGATGATCTTCATCACGTTCGGCCGCGCGACGTCGATGTCTGACGCGCCGAGCAAGGCCAGAGTCGGTGTGAGGGGGATATAGAAGTTCGCCGGTGTATCGGGCACGAGGAATTCCCCCGCGTCCGGGCTCGCGTGGCACAAGCGCCACTCCAACGCACCATGCTCCCTCATCGCCATCATGATCCCAAATTCGATATGAAGCCCGGTGGCCTGACGACTCGGTAGCGAGTTCTCTTCGTCAATGTAAGACGTATGCCCCGCCTCCAAGCGCTCCTTAAAATCCCTGGTCAGGTCTGGAGTGCCGCGCCCGGCATTGAACTTGACTGCAGGTTCGGGATTATCAGCGTACCGCGCTCGGCCTTCCCATAGTGCGTAGAACCGCGTGATCAGCCGATGATTCAAGCTCAGCCACCGCGTGTCACCCTTTATCAACCGCTCGGCGAGGGATTGAAAATCGCCTTCAATGCTTGCGCCGAATCCCCCTTCGGCCCGCTGATCCCACACGTGCTTGGCGCAAAAGAGCTTGTTCCTGGCGTCGAGGTTGGGGATGACTTTTTTTTCAGAGAAACATAGCGCAGTCACGCCTGTTTTCGGATTGCGGAACCGCTCAATGCTCGCCCGCGGGAAAATGTGCTGGTTTCGCGTCAACTGGTGCGGGTTTCCCGGTTGAACGGGCTCTGGCTTGTGCTTGGTCTGTTCCATGGTTGGACGATGATTGTGTATACGGTCAGGTCTGGCGCGTCAGTCTGGCGTGATACTTGGCCGCCTCGCGACGCATGCGCGCCTCTTCGGGCGATACGTAGATCGACGTCGTGCCGAGCGACGCGTGCCCGAGCGTGCGCTGCACGACCTCGAGCGCGACGCCGGCGGCCAGCATCTGCGTGCCGACCGTATGCCGGAACGCGTGCGGCGACGTGCTGGCCAGCTTGCGCCGCTCGGCCTCGCTCAGATCCGGCATCACGTCGAGCAACTGCGCGATCGCCCACTGCGTGAGCCCGCGTGCACCGCGCACCGAGTAGCCGCCCGGCTTCGTTGGCTTCCCTTCCCTGTCGGCATCGACCTCGACGCCGAATTTCTCGCGCGCCCGCGGCGTCGGCGGCAGGATCAGCGGCGCAACCAGCGGGCCCGCCGAGTCGGCCGCGTCGAAGTCCAGGGCGCGATCGCGCCAGTGCGCGCGCAGCGCGTCGACGCACTCGTCGCTGATCGGCACGAAGCGCTGCTTGTTGCCCTTGCCGATCACCTCGAGCAGCCAGCTCGCCGGCGTGTCATCGTCGGCCGGCAACCAGTGCAGCGTCGCGCGTTCGGCGGCCGCCGCCTCGGCGATCCGCAAACCGCCGTCACCCATGATAAGCAGCAGCGCGCGCGCGGCGCGCCAGCGTGGGCCGCTTGGGCCCTGCAGCTCGCCGCGCTCGGCCAGCGTCACACGCACGCGGGCCCACAATGCGAGCGGCAACGCACGCTCGACCTGCAGCTTGCGCACGCGTCGCACGACGCTCGGATCGGTCACGGCCTGCCACGGATTGCCGGCCAAGTAGCGCACTGCGACCAGCCAGCTGAACGCCGCGCGAATCGTGCGGATCGCATAACGTTGGCTCTCCGGTGCCAAGCCACCGGGCGCGAACGGCCGCCAGCGGCCGCTCGTGCGCGCGCCGGGCGGCCCAGTGAAGCGCTCGCCCGGCGCGGCGAGAAACGCCTTGTACGCCTCGCAATCCTCGACCCGCATTGACGACAGCGCGACGCCGCGCTCGGCCACGCACCACAACACCAGGCGCTCGAGCTCCTTCTTGTAGACCCGCTGCGTCGCCGGCCGGTCGTCGTAGCGGTGTAGGTACGCGCGTACCGCATCCAGATCGTGCGCGGCCGTCAGGTACGCGAACGTCGGCGCCCGATTTGCGCCCTGCGCGCCGGACAACTCGTCCGGCAGCGCCAGGCGCTCGAGCGGGGCGAGCAGGCCGGCGCCGGGAATCACGCCGGCCGACGTCGGCGCCAGTGTGTCGCCGGCGTCGACGTCGGGTTCGACCGCGGCGCCGATCGACGCCGCGTGCGTTCGCAGCCACGCGACCAGCACGCGGGCCCGGCCCACGCCGATGCGCGGTACCGATCGCCACCACTGGCCGCCGCGGCGGTTCACGAAGGCGACGAGCTCGCCCAGCGTGTGGATCCCTTCGCCCGCCAGCCGCGCCGTGACGAGTGGGCGGAGCCAGCGCCCGATCGGGTGGTCCGCGGCCGGCGCCGCGGCCGTCCACTGCCCGGCCACCTGCTCGATCATCTGCAGCGAGACCGGCGTCAGGCGTGCCTCGCCGTATTTCTCGATCGTCGCCTGCAGGTGCGACTTCAGTACCGGCGAGCCGTCGCGCAGCGCGGCCGCGACCAGGTCGTCGCGCATCGTGCGCAGCAGCTGCGCGACGTCGACCGGCTCATCGGCGTTGCTATCGAAGTACAGCCGCTCGATCGTCGCGAGCGGCAGCCCTTTCACGCGCGCGCGCAGCGCGGTGAACTCGGTTCGGCTGTAGGTTCGCAACGGCAGTTGCGCGAGCTCTTGCGGACGATTGGCCATGGTCAATTATCGGGAATCGGTGACGCAATCGCGTCGGTCGTGGTGACACGCTGCAGCCGCTCGAATGCGGCGAGATACTGGTGCATCGGTACCGCCGCCAGCTGCGCATCGAGCCGCGTGAGCACGTGCTCGATCGCCGCGCGCTCGAGATCGGTCAGCGCCCACGGCTCGCCCTGCTCGGCGCGCGTGGCGCACTGATTGACGGCCGACTCGGCCCGCCGACACGGTGCCGGATTGGCGGGATCAAGGAAATACGTGAGGTAGATCGCGTTCAGGAGCGTGGCCAGTTGCGCGACGTCGGCGTGCTCGGCGCGTAGCGCGGCCAGCGCCACATGGTGTTTCAGCTGGATCCGGCGCAGCTCGGCCGGCGGCAGCGGCAGTAGCTGCGCTCGGGTCAGTGGCCGGCGTCCATGGGGAGAAGCTTTTCTCATCGGCCCGGAAAATTCGACGACCGCACCTTGTCACAGCGCTCGCATTGATATGCGTGGAGCCCGCTGTCGTTCAGGATGTAGTGGTAATGGGTATGCTGCACCCAGCGATGCACCCCCATCAGACACGCTAACCGCGCTATCCAATTGCGAAACATGATGTCCTCCGGACCGGTTGTGGCATGCCGCTCGTGCGGCGCTTGGTTCAGGGCTGAACGGCGACCGGAGCCGCCCGCGCCGCAGCAATCACGATCTGCCGGCATTGCTCGGCATCCGCGCACGCCCGATGACGGGTCGCGGGCACGTCAGCACTGAGCATCAGTGCGGCGTCGGCCAAACTGAGCCAGCGACCGGCCCAGCCGTTCAGCAATTCCATCGTGCATTCCACGCGCAGCGTCGGCAACGTCACGCCGTGGGATCTCGACGTCTGGTACAGCAAGCGCTCGTCGAACGCCGCGTGGTGGGCGATCAACAGCCGGCCCGCGACCAGCTCGGCCACCTGCGGGCCGATCGTGGTCCAGCCGGGCGCACCGGCGACGTCCGCGTCAGTAATCCCATGGATCTCCGTCGCGGCCGCTGGTATCGGCATCGCAGGCTTCACGAGCGTGTCGAGCAGCACGGCGCCAGCGCGATCGAGAATCGCGATCTCGACGATCGCCGCCCGAAGATCGAGGCCGGTCGTTTCGGTATCGATGAACAGCGGATCAGCGGCCAGCCACGCGTTCGCGGTGATGTTGAGGCTGCGGGCCGCGTCGTCCCGCTTCTCGCGGGCGACGTCCTCAAGGCACGCGTCGCAGCATCCGTATCGATCCAGCCATTCGATCGCCGTGCGCGCGCGGCATATCACGCATGGCCGGGTTCCGGCCAGCGCCCGGCCGGCCGCGAGCGCCGCCGCTTGCGCGGGGCTCGGCGCGCGAGCCGCGCGCATCGGCACCGTCGACGCGGGATCGTAAAGGGCGATCCACGTATGCCCCTGCCAGTAATGCGCAACCGGTGCCTGGCCGCCGGCGAGATTGCGCCGTGCCTGCTTCAGTTCGGTTTTCGTCTGCAGCTCGACGGGCGCTGCGGCGCGATTCGGGTAGCGCATCGGGACGCTCTCAGGGTGCCTTGCAGGTTGTTACTCGAGCGTCGCGGTTTGAGCGGGCCCGAAGGCATCGGCCCAGCTCTCGTCCGTGACTTTGTCGAGCGTGGCAATCGCCGCCGCGCGCGACGCGTCGATGCTCGACGCCTCACTCTTCGGTACGTGCCCGCCCGTCAGCACGTCGGAAACCGAAAAGCACAGGACATCATCGAGCCCGACGATGGCATGAACGGCCCATGTCCGTCCACGGTGCTCGAACGGGATGCCGATCACCTCGACATCGCCGGTCCGCATGGCGAGCGTGAACACCACGCCATTGACGTACTGCGGTGCCGGTCGGGCTGGTGGCTTTTTGCGGGAAGAGCGGGCCATGGAATTAACTCCAGGGAATCGACACGTAGAGTTCGGACACCGGCGGGTCGCCGAGGACGAGTGCGAGAAAGTCGCCTGCCGCCGCCGGGTGTTCAATGAAACGCTGCTCATAAGACGGCCGCGCAAACGCGACATCCAGCAACGCACCCGATGCGCTGCGGACCAATGAGTGCGCGACGAAGCGTTGTTGCGCCCCGTCGCCACCGTCTGCGAGCCAGCCGCGGACCGGCGTATCTCCGGGATGCGATTGCAGCCAGCGCGCGACCTGCTCGTGGCAGCGATGCGGATTGGGCGGCCAATGCGCCAGCGCGCCGGCGCCCGCGTAACGGTCAATCGACAGAGCGTTCGCATAGTCGCGCGCGATTGCGTCGGCGAGCGTCGCCTTCACAACGTCAAGCGCGGCGTTCCGATCGAAGACCGCGGTCATGATGCGCGGTCCTCCGGTGTGTTACGCACGGACGGTGCAGCCGCCGCGCTGACCAGATCCAGCAGCCGATGCTCGTCGCGCTGCAATGCTTGCCGTCCCGCGGCATCGACGGTTTTCCGCGCCGCGTTCACGAAGCCGAGCCAGTACGCGAACAGGCTGACAGCGGATGCATGCAGTGCCCTGCGTTCGGCATCGTCGCCAGCGGCTGCGGCGAACGTCATATAGTCGCGGATCTGGCGTTCGGCGGATGCGGTCAGATCAAGGTACGAGACGGTGTAGTTGTGCACGTTGGATTTTCAGGTGACGGGTTAGAGCTATCGGAGGTCGCAGGAACCGCTCCGGTGTATCTCGGCATTGCTGTTTTTCTACCAGGCCGGTGCGAACGTGCCCGGCTTCAAAATGAGATTCATAAAGTGGTGCGTCGTCAATGACACCGGCCGTTTCTTCGGGCGCTTCAAGATCTCGAACTGGCAAGGCGCCACTTCGACGAGCAAGCCACATCCTTCCGGCACCTCCGACGCCTCGATCATGCCGGCCGGCGCTGCGTAGTACAGCACCTCCGCGATTTTCCCGTATCCGGCCCGCTTCTCGGGGCGGGCCACGTCCGCGAGAAAATCCGCGCGGCTCACCTTCACTTCATCGACACACGGATTGATGCGCTTTTCGTCGTAGTTCGCAGCGACGGAAAACACGTCGGGGCGAATCGCTTGCCGGCCGCCGCTTTCAAGGTCGACGAGCAATTCGATGTTCTGCCACGTCACTCGCCCCTGACTCTGACGCCACTGCGCCAAGCGTCCGGCCAGAGCGTGATGCGGCTGACGCCGCTCGACTTCGCGCGCCTTCTCAGCAGCAAGCTCTTGCTCACCCGCTTGCGTGATGCGAAAGCAAACGCCGTAGCCGAAGCGCTCGAAGCGCTCCACCATCCCGAGTGCGGCGAGGTCCAGGTCAATGCCGTCAGTCATCCCGGCACCACCGTTCGCCCGGCCCTGCCAGTAGAACCGCAGGCGTTTGTAGTGTTGGCGAGTCAGCGTCGTCATTGCGCCTCCGTCAAAACCAGTACGAATCAGCACCCCAGCGGCGCAGCACCTGGTAATCGTGTTCGGGCAGCACGATCAACCCTGCCTCGGCGGCCTCGAGCACGCGCCTCATTTGCCCTTCCTTGATGAGGTTGCCGTGCACACCGTAGAAGAACCAGGCGAAGCGATGGCCGATCCGTTCGTCGAACTGGTTGAGCTTCCCGTACAGACCGTACGCGTCGAGCTTTGCGGTCTTCAGTTCCGCAACCTTGCGGGTATGAGTCCAGCGCGGCACGAAATCCATGTAACGCACGCCACGGGCATCCGTGTAATCCGACGTGCTGAACACCCAACGGGAACAGACGCGCTCGCCAGCCCGGCCGGCGCTCGACGCGGCCCAATCGTCGAAGAACCGCCGGCCGCGCCACTGATGCCGATCGTAGCCGGGCGTGAGCTCGCGCACGCTGATCACCCGCTCTTCGCCTGTCTCCAGGTTGGTCTCGACGAACCGACGATCGCCTTCGCGCTGACGCCGATCGCGCTCAGTCGCCTCCGCGAGCAATGCGAACTGCCGCATGTCGATCGCGGCCGCAAGCCGATAGTGCGGCGCGCCGAGCGTGCGCCGTTCGATGCCCTCGATCAGCACGCCGCTCCGGCCGTCACGCAATTCGTCAGCAGTCGGCAGGCCCCAGATTGTTTCGCGAGAAAACACCTCGCGCTCGACAAACTCCTGTTCTTCCCACACCTCGATCTGCACGAAGTTGTCCGGGTCGCCACCGCGATCGTGGACGAAGTAATGCAGCACCGGCTGGCACTCGACCAGTTGGTAGCCGGCATCCTTGTGCGTTTCCCATACGGCGCTCGCGGACCCGCCGTGCGCGTCAAGCTGCGCGTCGATCCACGCGCGGTAGTCGGCCGCAATCTCGCGCCCCTCTGCATCGAGGATCCGCGCCGGCTGCGAGCCGAACTCGTCGCGGGTCACCACGTATCGCGCGCTGCGGTAGTCGGTGCGGGTCGCCAACGCGGTCAGCAAGTCGGCGTGCTTGGGGGTGACGCGTGTGGTCGCGACGATCGTCGCCAGCACGTCGGTCTGCAGATCGTATTCCTTGCGCATCTCTCTTACCCCTTGTCGGTCGGCAAGCACTGATACGACCAGCTGCGCGCCCGATAAGCTTGCACTGTGACGCCTGGCGAGTACGTGGTATTGGCTTTTGCCACCTCCGCCTCGTGTCGTTCAAGGCGGGCCACGGCCTCACTGCCCGTGCGCTGGCACAGCGCTTCGGATTTGTAACCGCCATCGGCGATCGCCACGGCGCCTGCGCCAGAAATCGATCCGCTCGCCATCAAGGCCAGCAACCAACTCGTTGCCATCCCATTCTCCTCTTTCATCCATTGGTGGTCGGCACTGCTTCCGCCGACCGGTTGGCTGACTCGATCACGTTGCAGCGCCGCGTTTCCCGCTCGACATCGCGCAGCGTGTCGAAGCCCCGAACACCGCAGCCCGGATCGTCCGCGAAGTCATACCCCTGCGCGAGCATGACCATGTAGCCGTTTCCTGCGTCGCGCTCGTCGTCGACATGCGCGACCCATGCCCGTGATTCGATGCGTTCGATCATCGTTGCCATCACGTGCTCCTACGTGTGTCCCACAGATCCGATGCAACCAAAGCCGTCGCGACCGCGAGCGCGAGCCACGAGAGGCTCGAAAACCCCATCACGCCCCACCCGACCGCGGCTCCAGTCGCTATCAAACAAAGTCGCCATTTCTTTGCTTTGAACATGATGGCCACCACGATCGGCAGCACTGCACAAAATCCCCACACGCCTCCCAACGCTTCAAGCGACATAGCTCCACCTCCATTCATTCGGGCGAGCGCGGCGCGCGCTGCTCGAGGTGCAGCACGTTCTCGCGCTTGAACTGGACGCGCTCGCCCAGGCAGTAGCCGTCCAGCTCATCACCGACGTCGCCGGCGCCGACGAATTCCGTCACCAGCGCCTGATACAGGTCGTCACGCGGCTCCGCGTAGCTGACGGTCGCGCGCAGGCGCGGCCCCGCTTTCGGCTGCAGCTCGACCACGTCGCCGCGCTCGATGGTGTCGCGTTCGGTGTCGCGCTGCGTGTCCCAGCGGCGCGTGGGGTGTGCCGCGCGCTGCAGGTCCGGCGAGCCGCGGAAGCCCCACACGCGACGCAGCAGTTGCCAGTAGCCAATCGGCATCGCTACCTCGCCGGCTTCCCAGCGCTGCACCTGGCGCGGCAGCACGCCGAGGCGATCGGCGACTTCGGCCTGCGTGCGGCCGTTGATCACGCGCATGTGCTTGATCTCGGTCGGTGTGGGTGCGCGGTGCGGCGCGACCGCCAGCGTTACCCCGCCATCCCACTCGAGCGTGACCGGACCATAGCACTGCGCGCAGGTGGCGGCCGCGCCGTCGTGGCTGTCGTCCGGGTGATGGACCTCGCCGCGATGGCCGCAGGCCGGGCAGCGATACACGTACAACACCGACATGATGCCTCCTGAGAGAAACGCGTCTTAAAGACGTATGGTGACAGCGTAGCACGTCTTTTAGACGTGTCAAGTGTCGTGTAAAGCGGTCCTACGGGGTTTTGAGGCATTAAACGCAATGCCGATAAGGGGAGTTATCGGCATTGGAGCTAAACAGGGTTCGCCCCTCACAATCCCGCCATTCCTAGCGCCGCCGGCGCGCGCCTGGCTCCGGCAGCGCGTCGAACCACGCGTGATAGCACGCCTCGGAACAGCACGGCCACCAGCCGCCTGGCTGACGCTCCGCCAGCTGGTCGCAGCCGGCGCGGTGGCACCAGCGCGCGCGTTCGAGATACGCGGCCATCCCCTGTTGTTCGGCGGCCCGCCGTTTGGCCGCGGCCCGCTTGCGGCGCGCCTTCTCGGTCTCGCGTTGCCGCGGATCCCAGAGCGTGCGCTCCCCGATGTAGTTGCGGCCCATGCGTACCTCAGAACAGGTTCAGCTGTCGTGGATCACGTATTGGATTGGGCGTAGGTTGCACACCCTGCCCGCCTCTGCGCATACGCACAATCAGCGGCACCGCGCAACCGTCGACGGTGAGGCCGAAGCCGAATGCCTCCAGCCCGTCGCGGGTCAGGTGTGGCAATGCTTGCCAAGTCGGCCGCCAGCCACGCGCTCGCGTGCGCGCTAGCAGCTGGCGCTTAGTCAGGCCCGGCACGCAGTCTCGCACAAATTGAGCGCAGGCTTCGGGCACAAGTTCTGGCGGGAACGTGGGCGGCAACGCGAAGAATGCCAATTGCAGGGTGTCTGTCATCCGTCGTCCTCCCGGACAAGGTCAAACCTCAATGACAAGATTCGTGTACTTGGCGAGATGCCCGTCTGCCGTGACAAGCCGTAGTGGTTCGAGCATCGCCTGCGCGACGAGCAGCCGGTCGAACGGATCGCGATGAATATCGGGTAGATCACGCACCAGCGCAGCGTGCGCGACGCGCACCGGCAATTCCACGAAGCCGGCCGCCGAGATCTCGGCGACCAGGTCATCCACGTCGACGTTGAGCTTGCCGAGCCCCGCTTTGATCGACGCCTCCCAAATGGTCGCGGCACTTACGAACACTTCGTCCGCGTCCATGATGAGCTGGCGGGCGTGCTTGGACAGTTTGCGGTCGTCGAGGACGGCCCAGAGGTAGACGTGCGTATCCAGCAACAGGCGCATTACCGACCCTCAAACGAAGCCAGGACGTCGTCGGGCAGAGGCGCGTCGAAGTCTTCCGCGATCTGCACCTTGCCCTTCAGGCCGCCGAAGCGCCGTTTCGGCTTGACCGGCTCCATTGGTACGAGGCGCGCGGCAGGCTTGCCAGCCTTTGCGATCACAATTTCTTCCCCGCTTGCTGCGGCGTCAACGAGCCGTGAGAAGTGGGTTTTTGCGTCGTGGATGTTAACCGTCTGCATGATATGCTCCTTGCGGACTAATAAAGACTAAGTCCATGTTAGTCCGATTGGCCCAGCTGGTCAATATCAAGACTCTGCGGGCAGTGTATCGGCGGCAAGATTCTCGCATGCGAGAATCGCCCCTGAATTGGGCCGGTGACTCTCGACAGCTGCTGTTACCTATTGGAGATTTCTCGCATGCGAGAAACGCCCCGCAATATATAGGGACGCAACAATCATTGATAAAAGGACGCGGGAACGGTGGGTCAATGCGAGGTGTTCTTGTTACGCCCGATGGAGTGATTTCTCGCACGCGAGAAATAAATGTGTTGACAAAGTGTTTACCTGAAAATAGGATGACAACAGTTCGGCGAGAGCCGTTTCATGTTCAACCTGATTTCGTAAGGCTGATTCCCTATGCGAGCAAATCACGCAATCAAGAAGCTGGTGCAAGCTCTCATGCAGACCGTGACCGTTGGCAATCAGAAAGGCGGTGTCGGTAAAAGCACGATCAGTGTCCATCTGGCATTTCGCGCGGCCGAACTCGGCTATCGCGTTCTGCTAATAGACATTGACGAGGGCGATATTTCCGAAGTGTTCGCGGAGATAGAGGAAGGTGACGACACCGACTATTTGAAAGCGAGCCACCTTTTCACTGGCGCGGTCGATGGTCGCCGCCCGAGGCAAGTGCATGAGCGCATCGCTCTGATCGAGGCCGATGTTGATGTTCTGGACGTAGATGATATGCCGCTCGAAGTTATCGAGCAGCCGCGCGCATCACTCGCAAAGCTGGCCGCCGACTACGATCTGTGCATTATCGATACGCCTCCGAATTTGCAGCGCCGCATGCTTGGCGCGCTTGCAGCGTCGGATGCGATCGTATCGCCGTTCAACATTTCGCCATTTTCATTCGCGCGGATGCCGAAGCTGCAAGCCACGATCGCCGGCGTAAAGTCGAAATACAACCCGGACCTACGTCACCTCGGCTTTCTGCCGAACATGGTCAACAGTAAGTCGGTGAACGAAGTCGAGGCGTTACCGGAGCTGCGAGAGGCATACGGTGATCTGATCTTTGATGAGGCGATTATTGCTCGCGCGTGTGTTGCTACTGCGCTGGCGCAAGGGCGTGCGGTATGGCATCAGGCTCGTAGCGGGAACCAACGTGCCGCGGGGAAGGAAATGCGGCAAGCATGCGATGCGGTACTGTCGCGCCTTGGAATGAACTAAGGGGAATGTCGTGAGCGCATTCGGAAACAAGATTAGCAAGTTATCGGAAATTCAGAAGCAGAGCGCTGCGGCCGCGTTGCCGGGCGAGCGAATCGAAGAGATCGACCCGGATCTGGTCGACTGCGAGAAGCAAATTCGTAGCAAGGATAATCCTGGCTTCACGATCGAATCATTGACTGAACTGGGCAATGACATGAAGCGGGATGGCCAGCACGAGCCAGCGGTGCTGCGTAAGAACCCCAAGAAGCCCGGGCGCTACCTCATGGTGGCGGGTGAGCGACGTTGGCGCGGGTGCAAGATCGTGGGCATCAAGCTCCAGGCCGTCGTGCGGGACATGGATGATGAGCAGGCGCGTCGCGTGCAGCGCGCGGAAAACATCCAGCGGGAGAATCTGACGCAACTCGAAATAGCTGTTGCGCTGCGAGACGATAAAGCCCGACTCGGCACGTTAGAGAAAGTTGCGGCGGAATGGAACAAGGGGCTGAACTGGGTGGCCGAGCGCATCAAGTTTCTTGAGGTCGTGGAGGCGGGCGGGCATGCAAGTCAAGCTGTCACAGAGGGGGTCACTGCCGATATCACCACGATCAATGACTTGCATCGTCTCGAAAAGGTCGACCCGGCCGCCGCGCAAGCGGTAATCGAACAGGCGAAAACCGACTCGGGCGCTAATGTGCGGAAAGCGATTCGAGGCAAGCTGAAAGACGCGAAGCCGAGCACGAAGGGGGAAAGCGGGGTTAATTCTCGCATGCGAGAATCCACGCGTGCCGATGACGCGAGCGAGAAGGGAAAGAAGCCCAAAGCGACAACAGATGCAGCTGTGATCGTGACCGATGCGGTGTCGCAGGTGCAGGCACTGCGCGAACAGCTTGGCGCGCTGACGAAATTATTCCAGGAGCGTCGCGATGTTTTTGGCGCGATGCCTCCGGATGTCGAGAAAAGTATTACCCATGCGCGGACTGATCTTGATCGCACGCATCAAGCGCTGACGAAATTGACGGAATCCAAATAAACCGAATATCTACGATTGGCAAGGTCGATCGTAGGTATTGCATAAGGGATCTACATGCAACCGTTGGCCGATATGTACCGCTTACCCGAAGAGGATTTTAGGAGAGTGGCGGATCAAACTCGGATGAAGGAGCGCAGCCTGCAGGTCGCGCGTGAAGTTTTGGTTGAGGGTCGGGGACTGTCCGAGGTCGGAGAGCGGCACGGAATGAAGCGACAGCAAGTGCTGGCTATTCGGAACCGCTTTTTCGCCGAATATCTACAGTCGTCAATGTTTCCCCCAAAGTGGGTTAGGGCGACAGTATGTGCCCCGCAAGACTTGCTTGAGAGGTTCATGGTCGAAGTCGAGCAAGAGCGGATCAAGTATTTCTCGCAAAAAGGGGAGTAGCTTGCCCCGCCTCGTTTCTCGCATGCGAGAAATTGTGTTGGATGTTGACGTTATGATCCCCGAGGGAGGTGATCTGTCATGGAGAGTACGAAGAGCAAAGGGCGGCAAGTTTTCAGCGGACACGGTGCCGAACTGCCCCCTGTCTACGCGAAGGCGGATGCACGCCATCAACTGGGATTTGTTCCATCGTTGTTCACGTGCATTCCGGCTGCAATTCAAACGTGGGTCCTACTGCTCGCCATCGTGGCTGGCTATGGGCTGCTGAGCAACTACAAGCCATCGATGTCGGTGCCCTCGACGCAGGCTCAGCATGGGCGAGTCCATAAGCAACCAACAGGCGATAGAGCGGCGTCCAATCCGACGAACATCCCGAGCTGGTGGCTGTTTGCGGCCGCTGGCGGGTTCGTATTGCTTCGGTTCGGCTGGGGTATTCTGGCGACGAAGAGCAGGAGCATCACGGTAGAGCCGGCGCGCCTTACATTCAGACGAGGCGTCTTGAATCGTGAAGTACGAAGTCTGGAAATGACGCGCGTGAAGAACGTTTCTTCATATCAGCGTTGGTGGCAACGGCCGTTCGGCATTGGAACTGTAATTGTCGAGTCAACGGACCGGGGGAATCGCCTGTTCGTGATGGACGGCATGCCAGATCCCCATGAGTTGCGAGAGCGCATCTTGCGTGCGGGAGTTGCATCGAGGCAGTTCTATGGCACGACTGAAACATGGGTTAGTGCGTTTTAGAAAAATATATCGCTGTTCGATGCATAAAAATAACTACCATGAGAGGGTCGGTTATGGCGGTCAGACGAGTCGGTATAACTACGTTAATTTTCGCGATTGTTGTTCTATACATTGGAAATGTTATGGCGCAAGACGATAGGCATGTGATTGAAAGGTCGAGGTCATTTTGGATTAAGAGGCTGGATATGGCGCCTCATCCGGAAGGTGGATATTTCAAATACGCGTTTGGTTCCGATGTCGTGAGAAAGACAGCGAGCGGAGACGAAAGAAGGGATTACAGCGGCATTTATTTCATGGTGACGCACGATAGCCCGTCTCACTTTCATCAAATGAAATCTGATGAGATCTGGTATTACCATGCTGGCAACGCGTTAACGATGCACTTCATCGACGAAAAGGGGAAATATCATACAACCCGTCTCGGGCCAAATCCAGAGCACGGAGAGGTGCTATCCGTAGTCATGCACGGGGGATGGATTTTTGGTGCGTCGGTCGATTCGGGTGATTACACGCTGGTGAGTTGTGCTGTCGTGCCTGGCTTTGACGAGTCCGACTATAGAATATTGACGCAGTCTGAATTGTTGGGAAAATATCCGGAGTATCGTAGCGTCATAATGAAGATGGCGTATCAAAGTCTCCCCGGCTGATCGCGTCGGCGGAATGTCGTGGTTTGGTTGTCGATTGTGTGTGGATTTTGTGCGGGGTCAATCATGTCGCTAGCGAGCAATATTCCAACCTGCCAAGTAGAGGCGATCTTTCAGAAAGACGGTGAGCGGCACGAGGCGGTGGCAAGAGTGCGGGTGAATGACACGGGCGTCTTGATGAAGCTTCCGGTTCGCGAGCTGCTCGAAGCGAACTGGATTGGAAAATTCTCCGTAAATGATGTTGCACTGCTCGCCACAGTAAATGCGAACGACGTACATATAAGAAATGTCACCGTGCAGAAACCGCATTTCCCGTACGCGATAATATATCTCACCGCACTTTTCAGTGTCATGTTGGTGACTACCAATCTGATCGGGGATAGCATCAGCACCTTCAGTCTTTCTTTTCTCCCGGGATACAGTATTCTGTTTCCAACGGCACTTGTTGTTTTTCCATTGACCTATTGCTTCGGTGCTTGCATAACGGAGGCATATGGCTTTGCTGTAAGTAGGCATGTTATATGGGGTGCCTTTTTGGTTAATGCCGTGGTTGTGGCGATCATCATCTCTCTAGAGAAGGCGGGGTTGCTTGGAGGGAGTATTTTGGGAGTGTCTCAACAAATGATGAGGGCGTTGGGTGCATCCGCGATTGGTTATTTTGCTGGGGAGCTTTCTAATTCGTTGGTGGTGTCTCGGTTGAAGATTGCTCTGAAAGGACGTAAGTTGATTCTTCGATTCATTGCTGCCAATGCCGTTGGTGCAGTCCTGGATAGCGTGTTGTTCGGAACTCTCTTGTTTTACGGAACGGTGCCGCATAATGTGCTCTTGAAAATTATTGCCGCGCAGATAACGATAAAGATGTTGTACGAAATGATTTTTTCGGTTCTGTTCTCTAAAATTGTTATTTGGATAAAGTCGCGCGACGGTGTCGATCACTACGACTACAAGGTGAGCTTCATCGGCAGTTAGCGGCCAATTACAATTTCCAAGACCTTTCCGACGATCATTTGTTCTTTGATTTCTATGGGGCGACGCTTTGATGGCGATTCGATGTCGAATCCGATGAGCGTCTCCCCATTATTTATTTTGACGATCGGATACGTTTGCTCGTCTACCTCGATCAGGACTAAATCACCTGAGTGAAGTGATTTATATTCTCCGATGACCAGGGTGGCATTGGTCGGCAGGGGCTCAGTCCGGTTTTTGGGGGCAAGTTTAATAGCGAAGCGGCTCGAGTCTATATTTGAGACCTTGATCCAGAGCTGGTCGTGTCGTGTGGCCGTTGCCGCGCTGCGTGCCGCGCGCAGGCTATGTTGCTCGTATACCGGCACGAATCCCTTGTTCTCCTCGCCGAAGAGCGTGGACATCGGGACGGCGAAGAACCTGGCAATTGCGGAGATCGTGCTCAATCGAGGGTCTGTAGTTTCCCCTGACAAAAGACGGCTCAGAGTCCCTCGGTCGAGGTCGATCGCGCGCGACAGCTCCGCGTCGTTGACGCCAGCTGCCTGCTGCAGATGTTTGACGGTTGCCACGAACGTGGCCGCTAAGCTCGCAAGATCTTCTTTTTTCTTGACGCGTTCCATCTTGCCCCAATTCTAGTTCGACAAACCAGTTGAAAATTTTCAACAGCCTGTTACAGTTGGTGACAACGTTTGCGAGTCGAGTGGTGATGGGGTGTTGGTCGCGGCGAAGGGGCGATCATAGGCTTCTGGGGAAGACTTGCAAAATATGTTGTTCTGCAATGCGATTTGTGTTGTAATGCAGTGCATTAAGATAGGCATTGCTCGAAATTGACCCGAACCATCCGAATCGGTAAGTATCGCTTTACTATCCTCCAGTTGAGCACATTGGAGGGTGGGTTGAGCAAAATTACTGAGGCGGAATTTAGGGACGCCGCGAAGAACAACGCCATCAAACATGCGTCGGTGGTGCGCACGGATAAGGGTTATCTCTTCGTGGTCGAGCTGTCTTGGAAAGAGGGCATGCACACACTGTATACGTTCCGGAATGAACCGAGGACGTGGGCAAGCCTGGATCGGATGGTGACGTATTTCGAGAAGCATGAGCTGAACGTAAATGTGATCAGCTTGCAGTGGAATCCCAAAGAGATTCGGGGAAAGTAAAAGACTGGTAGAGATAGAGGCGGTTGGCGTCAGTGTTGGTAGCACTGACGCCAACCTAGCCACAGTGGCGCTCGTGCGAGAACATAGTGAGTTCTGAGCGAGGCCCATTAGGTTATCGAGCGAGGCCCATCAATGGCTGGCTGTATTGTATGCGATCTTGATCGCTATCGGATATTTCTTATATCCGTAGTTATCCTGAATTCGCTCCTGATAGGAACGAATGCGCGCGCCGACTGCATCGACGATGCGGCCGCCTACCATCACGTCAATCCTGCACTCGCGCGCGCGATCGCTGCGGTCGAGTCGCGCTTCTCGCCGATCGCCTACCACCGCAACGCGAACGGTAGCGAAGACATCGGCCTGATGCAGATCAATTCGAGCTGGTTGCCAACGCTTGCGCGCTTCGGCGTTTCGCGCGCCTCGCTCTTCAATGCCTGCGTGAATGCCTACGTTGGCACCTGGATTCTCTCCCAAAACATTTCCCGCCTTGGGCTGACATGGAACGCGGTCGGCGCGTACAACGCGATGTCGCCGAACAAGCGCGTCCAGTACGCGCGACGCGTCTACGCGGAACTCTTCAAATTTAAGCAGGGCGTGACGGCTGCACAGCCCGTGATCCCGGTGACCGCTGCGCAAGCCCCGTCAAGCAACATGGCTAGCGGTTTGTCCGTGGCCGACACGGAATAGGGGCATCCGATGAAGCCGCACGATCTCACGGTTGTTTCGCAAATCAATAGCAATACTAAGTATTGTTGCGCGTCGCTGAGTGTTGCGGCGACCGAATCTTTTACCAGCCGACGCGAGCTACCTCACTCGCGTCCCGTCAGCCCCATCCCCCCTGATGCCGGGCTTGATGGCTTCGCCGGCCGCGTAGGCCCCGCTCCCGGCGCTTTTTATAACCTCCTCAGTGTGCGGTTCCAGCAGGCAGTGGATTTTGATTCCAGCTGGTTGTGCACGAGCTTCGCGTGGACAACTCGTTCCATGCACGCCGAGTCGGCGCCGATTCGAGCATACGCTTCGCGGCTTACATCAAAGGTGGTTGGGGGCAAGGGTGTTCAACTGCTGCGGCATGGCCGTCTGGCGCTGGGGCTTGTATGTGCCGGTGTGGTGTTGCCCGCGTGCGGCTCGCTGTCTTATCACGCGCTCGATGGCGCGGCGCCCGTGTCAACGACCGCAACCGTTGCCTGGAGCGACGAATCAGCCTTCCACCCGCTCGGCCAGTCCTGGAGCGGTCGTATCCGCACGGCCGATCAGCCCGCCTGGTCGGCGGGAATCGTGCGTGCCGTTCGGCAGCCGACGATCGCGAGTTTCGAGATCCGTGAGTCCGATTTGACGCTCGCCAATGCGTTGGCGCGATGGGCGCAGGAGTCGGGCGCAACGATTCGCTGGTCCAGTTCGGTGTCAGTGCCTGTCACGGCGGCTAGTCGCTTGCGCGGCACGATCGCGGACGCGATGCGTTCGGTGACGAAGGCGCTGGCCGCCGGCGGTTATCCACTGGTGGTCGCGGAAGCGGCACGCCATCGTACCTGGGTCATCGTCGACGCGCCGGTCGTTCCGCCGGTGGACGACGAAACGGCCCTTGCCGCGAATTCTGTGTCGACGTCGCAAGCGAGCGACACGCAAATCGCGGCGCGCTCCTTATCCCGGAATAGGAACGCCTTCAGTGCAGCGAGCTGGACGTTGCGTCGCACCGATCACGACATCCGGCAGGCACTCACCCGATGGGGTGCGGCGTCGGGAAATCCCGTTCAGTGGGATAGCGCGATCGTCGCGCCGATCACGGCTGACTCGACGTTGACCGGTACGTTCGATACCGCCATTACGTCGGTGGTGCGCGCGCTGCAACAAGCGGGCTACCCGCTTGCGGTTAGCGGTCCCGATCCCGTGACACGTACCTACCGGGTTTATCAACCCGCCTCTTCCACAGCGCTTGCCGAGGTTTCCTCATGATGCGTTTGCCTCTTCAACCGCGTGTGCATTCGTTCGCGCTCGGCCTGATCGTGTTCGCGATCGCGAGCATGATGCATGCCGCCAACGCCGCCGATAGCGACTTGTCGTCAGCGGTCCACATCGCGCCGTATCACCCGATTCAAGCTGCGCGGTCCGCCAAGTTGCCAGCGACGAAGCCGGCCGCGGCGGCGGTAGCAGCAGCTGCGCCAGTCGGCGCGTCAGCTGCGGCTACCGGCTCGATCGCCGCGTCGATTGTCCCGCCGGCATCGTTGTCGCCTTCTGAAACGGTTGTGACGACTGCGCCGGTGCCATCGCTCGACTTCGACAATGCGTATCGCCTGGCCGCGGGCATGTCGTTGCAGACGCAGCTGCGCGAGTGGGCGCAAAAGAGCGGCTGGAATGTGATCTGGAATTTGCCGCGTGACTGGATCGTACCGGGCGATTCCGCATACGGCCCGGATTTTCAGACGGCGGCGACACGGGTAGTCCAGGACCTGGCGGCCGCCGGCATCGATGTGCGCGCCGATCTGTACACGGGTAACAGAACGCTTGTCGTGCACGAAGCAGGGGAGAGCGAGTAATGAAAATGAGCCAAATCACGCTGGGCGTACTGGTCGCTGTTGCGCTCGCAGGCTGCGCTATCCGCGACGTGCGCAACGAACAGCTGCAAGACGTCCAGACCGCGCGCGACCAAGCGAACAATGTGAATCCATCACGCCCGATCGTGCGGACGCACGCGTCTAACTGGTTGCGCGGCGAAGAGATCGCGGCGAGCAAGCCGCAACCGGCAATTTTCGATAAGCCGATTCGCTATTCGTATCAGGCCGGCTCGCTATCCGACCTCGCTGCGCGCTTTACGAAACAGACGGGTATCCCGGCGATTGTCGATTCGTCGGCTACCGACGCCGCGGCGTCGACGCTTGCGGTGGCCTCGCCGGCAGCTAGGCTGCCGCTTGGCGTGCCAGGCGCTGCCGGTGGTCCGCTGCCTCCGGGCGGATTCAACGAGTTAGCTCGCGGTGGTGCGGCGCTGCCCGCAGGCATTCCAGGTGCGGTCACTTGGCCGTCCACGAGCGCACCGAGCTACTTGGTATATGACGGCAATGTCAGGGGCTTTCTTGATGTGGTCAACAGCCATTATGGCGTCTGGTCCGCATACAAGGATGGCGTGATTACGTTCTTTCGTAGCGAGACGCGTGTGTTCGCCCTTCCAGGGCTGAACGAAGGTGGTCGTCTGGAGGGCTCGATTTCGACGGGCAATGGCGATAGCGCTGGCGGATCGGTTAGCGGTGGTTCTTCGGTCGGCACCAGTTCAGGCGGCAATAGCGCGAGCAGTCAAAAGCTGACGATGACGGCGGACATTAATCCGTGGAAGAACCTGCAAACGACCGCAAAGGCGATCTCGGGCGGCGGCCAGGTTGTCGCCGATCCCGACGCGGGCATCCTGACGGTTACGGGAACGCCGCCGATGTGCGATCGCGTCGAGGCATGGATCAAGACCCTGAACGCGACCTACGCGAAGCGTATCGAGATCGACGTGCACGTGTACGAGGTACGCCTGTCGCGCGAAGACAACTATGGGCTCGATCTGGCGCTTGCGTACAAGAGCAAGAGCGGCCATACGAGCGTCGGGATCTCGGGCGCGTCGGTGCCGAAGATCCAGGGGACGGCCACGCCGTTCACGTTCGGAGCGAACATTTTGTCGGGCCCGTTTTCCGGGACGAAGGGCGCGATCCAGGCGCTTTCGTCGCTGGGTGATGTCACAACGGTGCTTTCCAAGGCCGGTGTCACGCAGAACGGCAAGCTGATGTCGCTCCAAGATGCGCGTCAGCAAGGGTACGTACCGCAGACGCAAAGCACGCTCGCGTCGAACGTCGGTTCCACCACGTCGATGCAGAGCGCGACTTTGACGACGGGTTTTACGTCCGGTTTCCTGCCGAAACTCGTGAACGGCAACATCCTCATCGATTTCAATCTGACGTTGAGCCAGCTGATCGACATGCAGACGTTCCCTCCGGGCTGCACTGCTGGCCAGTCGTGCGTGCAGACACCCACCACGCAGAACACGCAGCTGCAACAGAGCGTGACGCTCAAGCCCGGCGACACACTGGTGTTGACCGGCATGCAGCAAAAGACCCTGAGCACGGCTGGCAACGGCGTTGGCTCACCGTGGGTGCCGTTGCTCGGCGGCGGTGCCGACGCGCAGAAGAACGATACGGTCATCGCGATCGTGTTGTCGGCTCGCCTTTTGTAATCGGGGATGATTGAGATGAACCTGCTGAATTTCCCTCTGAGTTCTTCGCGTGGATCGATCCGAGCCGCGATGGCGGCTGGTGCGGTACTCGCGTTCGTGACTCTCGCTACGCCGCACGCGCACGCGGCAAGCGCCAGCACGTCGGCCAGCGCTCCGCATGCGAGCGCATCTGCGCCGCGTGCGTCGACGTCGCCGGTGAATCCGGCGAGCGCCGCGCTTGCTAGTGCGTCTGTCCCTTCAGTGATCCCGCCGCTCCAGGGCACGACACCGCAAGCGAATGTTGCGGCGCCGGTGGTCGTGCAGTCGGAAAACGCCGAGGTCGACGCGCTTACGCGAGAAGCGCGTGTACTAGAAGCTCGGTTGAAGAACGAGACGCTCAAGCGTGATATCCGCAAGGTGCAGCGCGATTCCGGCTCGAGCACGAACGTGTCGGGCATGCCGCCGGCAGATGCGCTTCCTTCGCCGATCGCGACAGGTGCGCCGGTCGCGCCGCTGAAGCTCGCGAGCGACTGGGTGCTGATCGGCACCGGCGCGTATGACGGTCGACAGACCGCGACGATTGCCGTGAACGGTGCGGCGCGCGACGTGCGCGTGGGCGACACGATCGACGGCTGGACTGTCAAAAGCATCCTCGCCCAGCGTGTGACGCTCGGGCGCGGGCGTGCAACGAAGACCGTGAGCATGTAACGACATGGCCGAGATCCTGACACTGGCGAATGACAATCCGACGCTGTACGCAGTCGGGTTCACGTGGCTGGCGGAACCGGCGATGCCGAAGCCCGCGCAACTGCGCGAACTGTCTCGCGTGCGCGGGATCTGGGGTGTTGCGCGCAAGACGACGGACGGCGTGCAGTTGGGGTTTGGCGACCTGCCGCACGATACGCGTCGGCCGACGGCGATCCGGGCGCTGGCGAGCGTCGTTGCCGACTATCACCCGACGCCTTGGCTCGGTGTCTATCGGCTCAACGACGAACTGTCGTGGCTCATCGCCGTGCGCGCTGACGGGATTGCGCCGAACGGCGATCTGGTTGGCTCGCACGACGAGATCCAAGCGGCGGCCGCGGCGCTGAAGGCTGGAGAGCGCTGGACGAGCGTTTCCGGCTCCTCGGCGGATCTTGCCGAGATGGCACGGCTGGCCGGCAAACAACCGGGTCTGCGTGACTGGCGCGCAAGAATTTCCCCGCTGGTACGCAACGGGTTGATCGCCGCCGCGGTCTGTGCCGTCGCGATCGGCGGTGTGGCCGTGTGGACCTGGCGGCAGGCCCTAATGCAGGAAGCTGCGTCACTGGCTTCGCAACGCGCTCAGATTGCGGCCGAACATGCCAAGCGAGCGCGGTTGCTTGCGTCGCCGCCGTGGAAGCTGGCTGCAGCACCCGCGCAGCTGATCGACGCGTGCCATCAGTCATGGCTCGCGCAACCGCTGGCCCAGGACGGCTGGAAACTGGCGGTTTGGCAGTGCAAGCAAGCCGGCGCGACTTTGAATCTGACGATGAACTGGGTGCGCGCGGGCGGCTCGCCCGTAGACGCGCCTGGGAGGTTGATTGATGGCGAGCATTCGCAAAGCGCCGGCTCGCGCCCGGGCCCCGGCGCCGCGATGAACGCGGCGGCGGGGTCGGGCGAAGAGGCGCACCGCGCGATATGGGCATTAGCTAGCACGGTGAGCGGTCAACTGACGCTCGGTACGATTCCCGCGCTGCCGTGCGACGTGAAGGTGCTGAAGGATCTTCCGCCGTGGCAGATTCAGAGCGTATCGCTCACGAATACCATGCCGCCCTGGGTGTATCCGCTGTCTGCGCTCGCGGGCGAGACGTTGCTGGAAGCACCGATCGGTCACGACGGTCGGTCGTGGAACAGTGTGCCGGGCTTCGTGCTGGACACGGTGACGTGGATGGTTGGCAAGGATTGGCAGGCGAGCGGCACGCTCTACAGCTGGCGGCCGAGTGGTGCGATCGAGCAACAGACGATGGGCTGCAAGCTGCCGACCCAGACCTTGGGAGCGAAGGCATGAAGCTTCCCGGCACTCTGTTGCCTCGCAGCCGATTTACGCCCGCGACTGCCGTCGCGTCGTCGGACGACGGAAAACATGCGTTGCCTGTATCGCATGCTTCGTCGCCGCGCGTGCCCGACCACCTCGCGGACCACGTGGTATGTGTGCAGGCCGCCGACGCGCTGACCGTTTACGTCGACGTGCGCAAGCGCAGCACGTCGGTGTTTGATACGTGGCTGCATCACCTGAGGCACGCAGGTCACGATCCGGAACTGGTGTCGGTGCCGGCCGACGAGCTGCAGGCGCTGCGCCGACAGCACCGACGCGTCGAAGCGCTGGCGGCCGACACGCCGGAGATCCATCGCGACATCCTGCGGTTCCTTGCGTATGCGCGAGCGGTGAACGCGTCCGACATGCACGTGACGCGTCGCTCCG
The DNA here is from genome assembly GCF_002223195.1 of Burkholderia sp. AU28863. Classification (NCBI taxonomy): domain Bacteria; kingdom Pseudomonadati; phylum Pseudomonadota; class Betaproteobacteria; order Burkholderiales; family Burkholderiaceae; genus Burkholderia; species Burkholderia sp. AU28863. The sequence continues at coordinate 53,105 of NZ_NKFE01000030.1, forward strand.
AGCACACTGATATGGAGCTGCGTATCGACGGCAAGATCTTCCGAGTGAACGCGCGAATGATGACCGCTCAAGAGGGCGATGCATACATCCTCGCGATCTATAACGCGCTGGCGAGCAACAAGCCAGCGCAGTTCGGGCAGCGCCAGTTCCAGAACGCGCAGATCGACGGCGACAAGCTTGCGCAAACCGGCATCGAGATGGCGCGGATCATTCGCGGGCCGTGCGAGCCGGTGTCGAAGGGCGGCAACTTTCTCGTCGCCCGGCTGCAACATCAGGCCGATTTCGTGAACGAGATCTCGGCGCAAGAAGCGTGGCGCGCGCTGGATCTGATGTCGCCAAAGAAGCCGGATGGCGAGTGGAGGATCGATGGCTATACGCCGGGACAGATGGCGCTCCTGGAGAGGATTGCCCGCCGGGATCACGGGATCGTGATCACCTGCGCCCCGACTGGCGCGGGCAAGTCACGAACGATCCAGGCCGTGATGCGTCGTCAGGCGCAACTCTTCCCGTGGAAGAAGCAAATCACGATGGAAGACCCGCCCGAATTCAAGATGCCGTGGGCGACGCAACTGGTGGTCGACGAGACACCGGAGAAAGAGGAAGAGCGACACACACACCTGAAGCTGCTCAAGCACACGATGCGGATGGACCCGGACACCCTGCTCACGGGCGAGGTGCGGGACGCGGCTGAAACGCAGGCAATGCGGGGCGCGGCCGAGACGGGCCATTTCGTGTTGTCGACGCTGCACGAGGGCGACCTGTACCGGTTCGCAGTGCGGCTTGAGGGCTTCGATTTCGACCGCCTGTCGCCGCGCGTGACGTGCGACGCCGGTTCGGTAATCGGCCTGATCGGACAGCGCCTGGTGTCGATCCTGTGCGACGACTGTAAACAATCACTGGACACGGCGAGCGAGGAGGTCGTGCCAATGTACCTGCGCGACGCGCTGCGCTCGTGGGATGTCGACCTTGCGAACGTGTGCGTGCAAGGCAACGATCCGGCCTGCCCGACCTGCTTGGGCAAGGGGACGGTCAAGCGTGTGGCGATCGCCGAAATCGTCGAGACGAACGAGACGCTGATGTCGTTGCTCAAGCGTGGCGAAATCGCCGAGGCGAAGCGCTACCAGCGCGCACGTAAGGGCGCAGACAAATCCATGTTGGAACATGCGCTGGCGCTGGTGGCCACGGGCGAACTTGCGCCGGACGAAGCCCATAGCGCAGTGACGATCGTGGACAAGATCGAAGCCAACGGAGATCACCTGTAATGCCGACCTTCAAGATTCCGTTTGTGGGACGCCGGTCCGCATTCGGCGACGCGTTGTCGATCACGGGCACGCCACCGAAGTCAATCGATCCTGCGAAGGCGAGCCTGCCGTGGCCGCTGCGCAAGCTGGTTTACCAGAACATGATCGACTTGTTGCCGCAAGGCGAAGACGAGACGGCGATTCTCGGCGCGCTGCGCGCGAATCTTCAAAAGCGCAAGAAGATCGCCGATGCGCAGGCGATTCATCGAGTCTACCTCGCCGTCGTGAGCGGCAAGACCCTCCTTGTGGCGCTGGGAAAGCTGCCGCCGACCGAAGCATCGATGTTGGCTGCGGGAGCGGCGTCTGGCTCCTATCCGAAGGCGATGCAGCAGATTCTCGAACTGCGCGAGCGGGTCGGTCGCATCACGGGCCTGATCGCGCAGGCGGTGACCGAGCCGTCGGTGTACATGGCCGGGCTGTACGGATTCTGTTACGTGATTGGCTCGCAGGTGACGCCGACATTGACTGATGCGATTCCCCCTGAGAACTGGTCGACCTCAACGCGAACGCTGTACGTGCTCGGCTGGATTGCTACCAGCTGGTTCGCACCGGTTGCCGGTGTGATCGTGCTGATGTTGGCGATCGCATGCGTGATCGCGTTGCCGCGTTGGACTGGACGAGGCAGAGCGTTCTTCGATCAGCACGTGTTTCCGTTCACGCTCTATCGCGAGCTGAACGGCGCGGCCTGGCTCGATACGTTTTCTCGACAGATCAAGTCGGGCATTGCCGAGGGCAGCGCGCTCGAGCAGCAGATGAAGTTGGCGGCGCCCTGGCTCGCGTCTCGGCTTCGGCCACTCTGGCAGGGCATCCGTCGTGGCGAAAAACTCTCCGTTGTGATGCGTGCGACGGGGCATGGCTTTCCTTCGATGGACCTGATCGAACGAATCGCGATGTTGCAGGGCAAAAGCAACTTCGCGAACGTGATCGAGGTCGCCGCGCAGCAGTTCGGCGAGAAGGTCGAGCGTCGCATCAGACGGGCCAGTGTGATTTTGGGAACTGTGTTCACGCTTTTCGTTTTCACTGTTGGCTTGATGATCAACGCGAGCGTGAACAGTTTGATGTCGGACGTGGCACGTGCGGTGGGCTTCTAAGCGAGCCCGAAACTTTGATTAGTAAAGGAGCAGGTCATGCGGGAATTCTTCGGGTCGCTTTACGGGCAAATAATCACGGTGTTCGGCCTCGTTGCCATCATCACGCTGGGGGGCAACATCTTCAGTACTGACAAAGGTCTTTCCCAGGCAACCGATGTTGGTGTGCTGGTAACGAACGCGCGACAGCAGCTGGGCGCGTCGCCCAACGGCTATGTGGGTTTTACTGATGCGAACGTCGCCGACCTGATTCGTGCAGGTGTCATTCCAGCCACGATGGTGCGCAATGGTGCGCTGTTCGATAGATGGAAAGGGGCGATCAATCTCTCGAATCAGTCGAATGGCGGGCAGGGCGTTATTACGTTGAACGGTATCAATATTGCGGCCGACTGCGCGAAGCTTGTGACGACGTTGGGTAACGGCTACGACAGCGTGATCGTAGGTGGTACGACCTTCAACAAGGATAACCCGTCCGATGGACAGAGGGCGGGAGCGGCCTGCAATGGGCAGACCACCGTGACGGTTGTTTTCTCGTAACCAAGACGCGTACCGGCAGCGGAGACGGGAATGACACACAACGAAATGCACGACGCGGCACATGCGGCGACGGACTGGGATGTCGCGCAAGCAGTCAGTGCACACACTTCCGAAGCGCAGCTTCGTTCAGTGGCGACTCAGTCCGACGCGCTTGCCCGTCTGCCGTTCTCCGATCTTTATCTGGAGCCATCGGGCAGCGCATGGTTCAAGACGTTTTCCCGCGATCCGGTGCGTCACGAAGTGACGGGGGCTGCGCTGGCGGACGCGCTCGATCTGCGTGCAAACCTCGATAAGGGTGTCCAGAAACTGGACTTCAGGGTGACGTACCAAGGCGTGCCGATGCGGGGCGCTCGGCTCGATACGGCACAGGGTGCGCTGTACGTGTGCCGGCGACATCAAGAAGGGGCGATTGAGTTCGAATCACTGGGCTACGGGCATCGGCTCGAAACGGCGCTGCTGTCGAGTGAGCTGTGCGGCGGCGGTCTGGTGTTGTTGACGGGTGGCACGTCGAGCGGCAAGACGGTTGGCGCGACGGCGCTCCTGGTGGCGTTTTTGAAACTCTATGGCGGATGTGCCTACACGATCGAGAACCCGATTGAGGTGGACATCGAAGGCGAGTACGAGGGGGAAGGCGGCGTAACCGGGACGTGTTACCAGACCGAGGTTGATGACGACGCGCAGTTCGCTTTTGAGATTCGTCGCCGGCTTCGTGGTGCGCCGAACGTTCTCATGATCGGTGAATTGCGCACGGCCGAGGCTGTCGCACAAGCGTTTCTCGCGGCGACCAGCGGCGTGCTCGTGATCGCGACGTATCACACCGATGATCAGCTGACGGGCTTGCAGCGTCTTTCGAGCATGCTGCGCGACGCGGGTTATGACGCTGGGTTATTTGCAAGCGGCCTCGCAGCCGTCGTACATCAGCGGCTCAGTGCGCGGTGGCAAGACGACGTGCTGATTCGCGAACTGGATGTGTCGCCGCTCGTGATTAAGGGAGCTGAGGACGAGAGGGGACTTCGTTCGCAACTGCACGGAACGGATTTCCGGCAAATGATTTCGGAGATCGATCGGCAAAGGCGCGTGCTGCACAACCCTGATTTGAACCTGGTGTTCTGACATGGGCTACGTGCTGCTACCGATCGTTATGTTGATGGCGTACGCGGGATTGATCGCGCAGGCCGCGCAGTGGGCGAACACGGTGCCAGGCGCGGGACTCACGGGCCAGCTCGCGCAGCGCGCGATGGAGCGGGCGACGCAGGCCGAGGTATTCGCGGCCGCGTGCCTGACGGCCGCGCAGCAGCAGCCGGGGACGGTCGCCGATCCGATGACAGTGATCTTGCCCGCGGGCATGAGCCCGATCGTTGGTTCGCGGTGTACGGCGGTGCGGAACGGCACAGCACGACTGATTTATGCCGGTGTGCCGAGCGTGCCGGGCGCAGCGGCAACGCTGGAACAGATGCTGAAGGGCAGCGCGCTTTGGTATCGGGTATCGAATGCAGGGCAGGCGGTGGCCATTGTGAGCGGCCAGACGATCGGTGTGCCGGCATCTTTCGTATCGGGCACGTTGTTGTATCAGGTGCGTATTGAGCCGTGATGCGGTGGGTGATGGAAGGCGTCGGTCATTTTTCGTCGGGCGGTTCGGGTGGGCGTGGCGGCTTGGCGCGCTGGATGAGTTGCCGTAGCCACTCCAGCCCGTAGAGGTCGATTTTGGCCCACTGCTCGGCCGATAGCCTGATCGAGCGTTGGATAAGTTTCTGGCCGTCGGGGAGCTTGGGGCGACCGCCGGCGTGCTTAGGGTTCGTTTTCATGCCGCGATTGTACCGCGGAAAAAGAATCACAAAAACTTGTTGAGTAGGCTTAGTTTTTGAATCACAATAACTAGACCGGATGCACGTGTCTCTTGATGGATTGAAATCATGTCTTCGTTCTTCGGCGTGTTGTACGCGATGTTGATCTCCGTGACGGCGATGTCGGGTCTGTACGCGTGGTCGAAGATCGGCTTCGCGAACGTGCAGGCCGCGGTGATCGCGAGCCAAGGCGTCGTGATCGGGCAGGCGATGAACAAGTATCTGAACGATACGAGCACGGCGCTCGCGCAGATCGCGACACCGACGACGCCGGCGACGGTAACAGTCGACCAGCTCGCTCAAGCTGGCTATCTGCCGAAGAGCGTGTCGATGCGCAACGCGTACGGCCAGGATTGGCAGATGCAGGTGTTACAGCCAGTGCCGGGTCAGTTGCAGGCACTTTTGTTTACGACGGGTGGGCGTCAGATGCCGCCGTCAGTGTTGGTGCCGAGTGCAGCACAAACGAGTGCGCAAGGCATGTTAGGCGGCTTTGTGCCGTATGCAAATCAGTTCGGCGACGCGTCGCTGCAACCGACGGTAGCAGTCGGCGCGAATGGGACGTTCCGCCAGGCGCTAGGGAGCTATGCAAATCCGGGTAGCGGGCACCTCGCAGCGATGCTCGGGATTGCGAATTCTCAAGCTGATAACGGTTTTCTGTATCGCGTCGACATGAAGCCGGCACGGCCGGACCTGAATGCGATGCAGACGGATTTGAGCATGACGGATACGCAGGGCAACGCACACAACATCAGCGGCGCGAACGTCATCACGACGCAGAGCTTGAACGCGTTGTCGGGAGGTTCGCTGGCCACGCCGTCGATTAAGACGGCGGGCGGAACGGTAATCACGTGGAACCAGGTTCCGGAAGGTGGTGTGCTGAGTTTGCAGGGCGCGAATGGGCAGTGGGTTCATGTGGAAAGCCTCAACGGCACGTTCCGCCTGGTCAACTCGGCTTGGAACAAGCAAACCTTCTCGGTGGACCAGGACGGCAATGTCATTGCCGCAAACACATTGAAAGCAGGCGATGTTGCGACACCGGGCACGACGTGCCCCACAAATGGACTTATCGCCGGCAACAGCGACGGTTCCGGCCAGATGCTGTCGTGCCAATACAAAACCTGGTTGCCAATCGGCGGCCGCTGGCTGCGTTACGGGTATTACACCGTCTATGACGCCTGGTGGGTGCCGGCACCGACCTGTCCGAACGGCGGATCAATGCAGATTCAAGTGACGCCGCAAAACTTCACGGTGAACAACACCAGCGTCGTGAACGCAGGACCGGCGACGTGGACGGGTAACGGTTGGCAGGTGCATTTGACCGATGGCAGCGGAAACGGGATTCCCGGTGCGCAGGGAATTGCGGCGACGTACTGCGCGTATTGACGATCAAGGAGTTGGACCATGTTACGCAACAGCAGCAACGCAGCATCGCGCGAAGTGAAGCGCGGATTCGAGCGATTCGGTTGGCCCGTGCTCGCGCTGTTCACGATCCTGATCGCAGCGGGACTGTGGATCCAGAACGCGCACGCAGCGCCCGTGTCGTGCTCGTCTGGGTATCAGGACAACACGTGCTTGACGCCGATTCATCACGATCCGACACCCGCACCGAAGTGTCCGACTGATCCGGGGTGGATCACGACGGGCAGCGCCGTTTGGCAAGGCTCGCACTGGAGCCAGCCGCAGTGCGTCTATCAAGCGCCTCCGAGCTGTCCGGCCGGCATGCAGCAGACGGCGGCGCCGACGTGGACGGGATCGCAGTGGACCCAGCCGAGTTGCCAGCAACCGATCTTGCCGCCTGTCGACACGACCGCCCAATGCGCGCAAGCGATTGAACAGCGTCAGGCCGGATACGGCATTACCGATGCAAACGCTGCGACGGATCCGCCGGTGCTCGAGGAGAACAACACGCTGCGCTGGCACTACTGGACGGCGAATCACTACAGCGACTGGAAGATCACCTGGAACGGCGTGTATGCGCCGCCGAAGCAACAGGGAAACCTCTTTTCGTTCACGTCCAACGGTCATTTCCTGGTTGTGAAGGGAACGCGCTGGGACGGTGGTGTTGATCCGGGCTCAGGTATGGAACAGCAGAACTTCGTGGCCGCTGTGTGCGAGGCCAACCCGACGACGGGTGCCGTAATCAGCGTCGGAATGGCTATAGGGTTCGCACGGTGCGGCGGCAAGCAGCCCGAGGGCTCGTCGGGGCCGTGTGGGCGTTGATGTAGGGGGCCGGGCATTGCAGTGTGCCCGGTGCATTTGGGGTAAGGCAGGGCATCTTCAACATTGTGCAAAACAACTGTCCGAGGGACTTTCATGAAGACCGAAAAGAAAATCATCAAGCTGGTAGCGATCTCTGTTGTTGCGACTTTCGTATTGTCCGCGTGCGGGGGCGGCGGCGACGGAGGAAGTAATACCTCTTCGACGGGAACGGGCCAGCCGTCCACGCCGACAACGCCGCCTACTTCGCCGAGCTCGCCGTCGGTGCCGCCGCAAACCAGTGTGCCTGCACCGACCTATCCGAGTGATTCGCCGAGCGCCGCGCTGTTCGCGCAACTGAATGCCTATCGTCAGGCGCTCGGCGTGGGGCTGATGAAGCAGGACGCCGCGCTGGATAAGGCGGCGAATGCGCACGCGAACTACGGTCTGCAAAACGTCGCGAGTCGCGCGATCAATTTCCTCGGTCACGATGAAAACGCATCGCTGCCGGGATTTACGGGTGCGTGGCCGCTCCAGCGTGCGCAGGCCGCCGGTGCTCCGGCCGCGGAATGGGTAGGCGAAGTTATCTCGGGTAGCTATGGCCCGGTGGTTCAGACCACCGGGACGGATTGCGGAAACACCTGGATCAACAGCGTATATCACCTGCAGGGCGTGACGGCGAATTCGGAAAGCATGGGTGTGGGCGTCGCCACGACGGTGACGACGCCGCCGGCGGGGCAGCAGCCGGCGATGTGGGCGTTCTGTGTCGTTGATATGGGGACGACAACGGGTGTGCCGGGTGCGCCGGATGTCAATCAGGCATCGCAGGTTAATTCGATTCCGACGAGCGGCGGGCAGCAGTTTGCTACGGACCTGGTGGTCCACGCGCCGTATAGCAACGAGACCAGCGTAGCACTGGCCATCGCGCCGGGTGAGAGTCCCAACCCGGCGCCGGATCTGAGTGCACCGGGGCACCCGATCATGGTTCGAGTGAATGCGGCGAACAACGACACGCTGACGGTTTCGAACTTTCAGCTGGTTGACAGCACCGGCGCGGTGGTGCCGGCGCGCATTCTCGTGCCGCAGAGCGCGGTGTCGGGATCGGCCGCAGCGGTAACGGCCGATCCGAACAACATGCTGTCACCGGGCGTCGCGTTCCTGTTGCCTCTTGCACCGCTGAAGCCCATCACGCAGTACACGGTGACGTTTGCCGGTGCGCGTGACGGCAAGCCGGTGTCCACCACCTGGTCGTTCACGACCGGCACGAAATAACGGAGAAGGTCATGCCCGCCAAGGTCAGCTCAGTCACGATCGAGCACGTCGAAACGACGATCAACAGTCTGAAGGCGAAGCGCAGATTTGTCGCCGTCGATATAGCCGTCGAGATGAAGCTTGCGACGCTGGGCGAACTGTACGGCCAGATGATTTGCGAGCACGCGACGGCAGTTGATCTCCGTGACTTGACGGAGGAACAACGTCGACTGCTGACCGAAGCGGCATGACCAACCTGGGAGCCGACATGAGCCGGAGTGACCAAGGTCGTTCGTCGACCAACAGCGGACAGGCGCTGCGTGTTGGAAAGCTGATCGCGCAGTCCGCTGCGTACTTCGCGCAGAAGCACGACGTGTCGATAGACGCGGCGAATCGCCGAAGCGATCCGCACGGGATGAACAACCCGTCGCAAGGAGAACCGGAGGCGCATCAGGTCGGCGATCCGATGATCGCGATCGCCCAGCTCGAGGCTGCCATCAATCGGCTGCGCCGCCGGCGATTCGACGTGGACGGGAACGGGATCGTGATCGAATTCCACGATCGTCAGCGCGAGCAATTGACGACTTTGTATCGCCACATGATCCGAAACAGGATGGGTGGGGTTGCGTTATCAAACTTGTCGTCCGGCGAACGCTTTGCGCTTCAAGTCGCCGAACGGCTCTGATTGTTTTTCATTAATAGAGGATCGACCAACATGAATCCGCTGGTTATTACCCTGCAATACCGACTGCTCGCCGTTTATCAGAAGCGCCAACGCATGCTGCGCGAATGCATCAGCATGATTGTGGCTTGCGTCCTGGTCGGCGCGATGCCTATGACTGCATACGCCGCCGACTACTCGACGGCGACCGGTATCGTCAAAGCGTTCTTGCAATGGATTTTCTTCGACGGCGGGCCGTATATCTGGATGGCGATTTCCGCCATCTTGGTCATTGGTGTGCCGAAAGGCTGGGTGCAGATGAAAACTGCCGTCATCACGATCATTACCTGTTTCGTGTTTTTCTGCATTCCGGCGATCGTGCGGTATATGTCCCAGCAAGCGGCCGCGAGCCTTTGAGCAATGCGTACCGTCGACCACATCCCCGTCGCGAATGTCCGACCATTTATGGTCGCGGACATTCATTGGGTGTTGTTTTTCGCGTCCATTATGGCGCCGGCCGTGGCCTGGGTAATGACGCGAGTCTTGTGGGTGGGATTGGCGATTCCCTTCCTGCTTTATCTGTCGTATCTGGCAACGGCGAAAGACATGTTCAAGATCGAGGTGTTCTCGACGAACCGAGCGCGGATGGCGAGCGTTCGAAGCCGCGAAAACTGGGAAGGGGCCAAGACCTATGAACCTCGGTGAATTGCTGGAACGAAAGTTCGATGCGCCGCTCGTCGAGCCGAAGGCAGATACCGATCGAGACGTCGAAGAAAATCTTCACACCACGTCGGAAATCCCGTTCGGTATCGACGCGTATGTGAATGACCATACGCTCAATACGCTCGATGGGACCAAGGTCCAGATCATCAAGATCGAGGGGCTGTATGCGGAAATGTTGAACGACGACGATATCGACAATTACAAGATGCGTCGTGACACGGCGCTTCAGTCGATATCGAGTCCGGACCTGGGAATCTACGTGCATGAAATTCGACGCGAAAGCGATGCGTGGCCGAGCGGTACGTACAAAAACTGGTTTCCGAACTATTTGAACGAACGTTTGAAGGGCCGTTACCAGCAGAAAGATCGCAAGCTCTATCGGCACGACATCTATATCTCATTGTGTCGCTACCGGCATATGTCGGGCGCGGTCGGTGCGATCGGAAAGATATTCGGCAAGCTTTCGTCGAGCATGGCCGGAATGGACAGCGATCGCCGGCAGCTGCGCGACCTCGATGAGAAGGTTGCGTCGCTCATGAAGTCGTTGAAGGTGTATGGGCCACGCCGTTTGTCGCGCGTGACGACGGAGCGAGGCACCTTCTGCGAGATGGCTCGCTTCCTGCGCTATCTGATCAATCTCGAAGACGGGCCGATCCGTGCCGACGCGTACCACTTGGGACGCGCGCTCTCGACCGCGTACCTGTCGTTTGACAAGAACGTGGTACTCGGGCGCGACGTGTTCGAGGTTAAGGGCATCAATCACTGGCGTATCGGTCAAGTGATGGCGATGTCGCAGTGGCCGAGCGGGACCTTCGCGGGGATGACGGACCCATTTCAGAAGGTCAAGGCGGAAGTGATCGTCACGCAGAAGTTTTTCCCGGTCAACAAGCTTGATACGAATCGAGATTCGGCGATGCGCGAACGTCGCGCGTCGCACGATGCAGTGCAGTCGGAAGTCCAGGCCGAGATGAGCAGTTTTCGCAAACGGATGCTGATGGGCCGCACGATTGCTGGCGAACATCACATGAGCGTGTTGGTACACGTCGCGGTTGATCCGGCGAATATTGACGACACGCTCGATCGGCTGGATCTCGCGACGGGGCATGTGGGCGAATGCTTTAAGGCTTGGGGCGTGCCGCCGATCATCGAGACGGTTGGCATGGAGCGCGCGGTGTGGTCCCAAGTGCCGGGCGCTTCCAAGAGGCACAACGGCCGTGTCGGCAAGATCGAAGCGTTGAATTTTGCGTCGTTTGCTTCGCTGCATAGTTTCCCGAAGGGAAAGATGTCGGGAAACCTTTGGGGCGATTGCCTGCTCTTGCTCGAAACGGAAGGGCGTACTGGTTACGCGCTCAACTTCCATGAAGAGCGTCCTGGGATGGTCCCGGGCCACCTCAATATTTGTGCGCTGACGGGCCGGGGCAAGACGTTGCTTGTGGCGATATTGGTCTCGCAAGCGGACAAGGTGGAACCGCGCGTCCTGTGGTTTGACCGCGAGAACGGCGCGACCGTTTTCAATGAAGCGATGAACGGGCACGAGATTGTCCTGTCGACGCAAACGCCGCTGGGTAATCCCTGCAAGATGCCCGATTCGGTAGAGAACCGCGCAACGTTGCGTGAAATGCTGATGATGATGGCAACGTGCTACGGCTATACGTTGACCGAGAGTGACATAGGCCGGATCGCTAAGGTCGTCGAAGACAACTTCGACGACGAGAAGACACCGTTCGCCGATCGGAAGCTCAGTTCGCACGCCTGGCGGTTTGGATTGCCGGACTCAGGTCTCTATCAGGCAATGGCCATCTGGCATTCGAATGGGGCCAATGCCGCAGTGTTCGACAACGATGAGGATGGCGTGGACATGGCACGTCATCGTCACATTCGTGTCGAGATGCGGCACCTGATGAAGGACAACCAGGCGCGTCCCGAGTTGCCGGTCCTCGCGTACTACCTGACGCATCGCTTCGAGCAATCTCTCGACGGTACGCCTGCGATGGTTGTATGGGATGAGGCGCAGCTGCTAGTTCGCAATCGATTCTGGGCGGCGAAGATCGAGGCGTATCGGGAGACCTTCCGTCGTCGAAATTGCGTGACAGTGTTCATCACGCCTGAGCCGAATGCGCTCTACAACCCGGTGTTGGCCGTGAAGAATCAGGCAGTTGTATCGATCTACCTGGGTAACGACAAGGCCAGCACGACCGACTACGTGGCAAATCTCGACTGTACGGAGAGCGAGCGCCAATACATCCGGACGATGCCGGAGTTCTGGATGCTGATTAAGCGCGCGGGTGGCGCCTCCGTGCACGCATCGTTTGACATGTCCGACATGCCAGATTTGGTCCCCGTGCTTTCGTCGAACGACAAGTCGGTGACTTTGATGCGCGAGCTGAAGAAAGACCTCGGCACCAACGATCCGGGAGTTTGGGTTCCGGTGTTCATGGAGCGGGCGATGGCGGCAGGCACGCACAACCAGGGAGCAAAGAAATGAGGCATGCGACGGCGATCGTAATGGTGCTCACGGCGATCGGCATGGCAGCTTGCGATAAGCGTGAGTCGAAGACGGTGGAGTACTTCATGCAGCACCCATCGGAAATTAAGAGCACGCAGAAGGATTGCAGGAACAAGGGTATCAGCTTGCTTGCGGATACGCCGGAAGCTCGGACTTGCAATGCAGCAGACAGCGCCATGCGCGCGCGATTCTTTGGACACTCAGCATCGGGAGTTCAGCAATGAAAATCACTACCTCTTTACATCAACGCGCGATCGCGGCCGCCGCTGGCGTTGCGTTCGTCCTGTTTGCGCAGACCGCTCATGCGGATGGCGTGCCCGTCATCAGTCCGACCGAGATCGCGCAGTTGACGGCGCAGCTGGACACGCTGAAGAAGGCGCTCGCGCAGGCCCAGGATCAGTACAAGGCCGTGACGGGTGCGTATCAGCGCGGCGCGGCCTATGTGCAGGACACGATTAATTCGGTCAAGGCGATCCCTGGTAGCTGGCAGGAAATGGTTCAGCAACAAAAGGACGGTGTGTATGCGCAGCTGCAATCGAAGTATGAGCAAGTTATGCAGACCATCGATCCGAAGACTTTCACTGATCAGTTGCGCGGATCGTCGTACAAGCTCAACACAGATACGACGCGATCGGCGCTCGCGGGCAGCGACGCACTCTTTAGCGAAGCCCAGACGCACATCGACAATTTCACGTCGCTGCTCAAGCAGGTGGACTCAACGGTGAACGTGAAGGATGCCGCGGATCTGCAAAACCGCATGTCGGCGGAGATCGGGCTTGCGCAGGCCGCGCAGGTGAAGATGACGGGACTGGTCGCGCAGGTTCTCGCCGCGCAAGCGAACCGCGATAACCAGGCCGAGGCCACGCGGGCGAAGTTCTTCGGCCGTGCGACGACCGGGGGCACGCAATGAACCGCCGACTGAAATTCGTGCGCGATTACGCACGTTGGGTAGGTGCGGCCGTGATGCTGTTCGCCTTTGCAGGGTGTGCGCATGTGGGTGCGATTCCGAAATCGCCTTGCGCATGCGTCTTTCATCCGTTGACTACGGCGTCGGCAGCGACCGCGCGCGCGCGCGCGTAAGTTGCGCTACAGGAGAGGCGATCATGGCAGGACCTGATGCGAACGGTACGACGCTTGGTGGAATCGCCAGCGCCTTCGACAAATTATTTAGTCGAATTCCGCAGGTTGCA